>NZ_MAQX01000037.1 GCF_001682865.1 Bacillus sp. FJAT-26390 | reverse complement strand
TTTGAAAGATTAATCATCTTTCAACAGGAAGTCCAAAGGGAATACCCAAGGGCCTTTAGCTCAGCTGGTTAGAGCGCACCCCTGATAAGGGTGAGGTCGGTGGTTCGAGTCCACTAAGGCCCACCATTATCGACTCTGAGAAGTCGGTACCCATATAACTTTGGGGCCATAGCTCAGCTGGGAGAGCGCCTGCCTTGCAAGCAGGAGGTCAGCGNAGGCTCAGCTGTGATTTACTTTGCACCTTGAAAACTGGATAACGAAAGAAAAGAATTGCTGAAACATCCTTTAAGCTTTTTTATTGAAAGTGAAGGTTGTTCGAGATTGCTGCGACATCTTTTCATTTTGTTTCAACCATTTGATGTCTTAGGAGATCAGAGAAACAAGATGAAAACGGCGCACAAGCCGAATCAACCGGAACGCTAGGTTAAGCTAGTAAGAGCGCACGGAGGATGCCTAGGCACCAGGAGCCGAAGAAGGACGTGGCGAACAACGATACCGCCCCGGGGAGCCGTAAGCAGGCATTGATCCGAGGATTTCCGAATGGGGAAACCCAGCTGTCGTAATGGACAGTTACTACTAAGTGAATACATAGCTTAGTAAGAGGCATACCAGGGGAACTGAAACATCTAAGTACCCTGAGGAAGAGAAAACAATAGTGATTCCGTCAGTAGCGGCGAGCGAACGCGGATTAGCCCAAACCAAGGAGCTTGCTCCTTGGGGTTGTAGGACGTCTCACACGGAGTTACAAAGGTGTTTGGTAGGCGAAGAGGTCTGGAAAGGCCCGCCAGAGCAGGTAAAAGCCCTGTAACCGAAAGCAAGCACCCTCCGAGACGGATCCTGAGTACGGCGGGACACGTGAAACCCCGTCGGAATCCGGCAGGACCATCTGCCAAGGCTAAATACTCCCTGGTGACCGATAGTGAAGCAGTACCGTGAGGGAAAGGTGAAAAGCACCGCGGAAGCGGAGTGAAAAAGAACCTGAAACCGTGCGCTTACAAAAAGTCAGAGCCCGTTAAATGGGTGATGGCGTGCCTTTTGTAGAATGAACCGGCGAGTTACGATCACGTGCAAGGTTAAGTCGGGAAGACGGAGCCGTAGCGAAAGCGAGTCTGAATAGGGCGAATAAGTACGTGGTCGTAGACCCGAAACCGTGTGATCTACCCCTGTCCAGGGTGAAGGTGCGGTAACACGCACTGGAGGCCCGAACCCACGCACGTTGAAAAGTGCGGGGATGAGGTGGGGGTAGCGGAGAAATTCCAATCGAACTCGGAGATAGCTGGTTCTCCCCGAAATAGCTTTAGGGCTAGCCTCGAGGAATGAGCGTCGTGGAGGTAGAGCACTGATTGGGTGCGGGGCCCGCCAAGGGTTACCAAGTCCAGTCAAACTCCGAATGCCATAGACGTGCTACTCGGGAGTCAGACAGTGAGTGCTAAGATCCATTGTCAAGAGGGAAACAGCCCAGATCATCAGCTAAGGTCCCCAAGTGTGTGTTAAGTGGGAAAGGATGTGGAGTTGCAAAGACAACCAGGATGTTGGCTTAGAAGCAGCCACCATTTAAAGAGTGCGTAATAGCTCACTGGTCGAGTGACTCTGCGCCGAAAATGTAACGGGGCTAAACACACCACCGAAGCTATGACATGTGCCTATATGGTACTTGGGTAGGGGAGCGTTGAATACGGATTGAAGTTGGACCGTGAGGACTGGTGGACTGTATTCAAGTGAGAATGCCGGTATGAGTAACGAAAAGACAAGTGAGAATCTTGTCCGCCGAAAGCCTAAGGGTTCCTGAGGAAGGCTCGTCCACTCAGGGTAAGTCGGGACCTAACGCGAGGCCGAAAGGCGTAGTGGATGGACAACAGGTTGAAATTCCTGTACCACCGTAAACCGTTATGAGCAATGGGGTGACACAGAAGGGCAGTGACGCGGGCTGATGGAATAGCCCGTCCAAGCAGTGAGGCTAGTGTGTAGGCAAATCCGCACACTATTAGGCTGGGCTGTGATGGGGAGCGAAAATTGTAGTAGCGAAGGTCATGTACTCCGGCTGTCAAGAAAAGCCTCTAGCCAGGTGAAGGTGCCCGTACCGCAAACCGACACAGGTAGGCGAGCAGAGCATGCTAAGGCGCGCGGAAGAACTCTCGTTAAGGAACTCGGCAAAATGACCCCGTAACTTCGGGAGAAGGGGTGCCTCGGTAGGGTGAATAGCCCGAGGGGGCCGCAGTGAAAAGGCCCAAGCGACTGTTTAGCAAAAACACAGGTCTGTGCGAAGCCGTAAGGCGAAGTATACGGGCTGACGCCTGCCCGGTGCTGGAAGGTTAAGGGGAGCGGTTAGGAGCAATCCGAAGCTGTGAACCGAAGCCCCAGTAAACGGCGGCCGTAACTATAACGGTCCTAAGGTAGCGAAATTCCTTGTCAGGTAAATTCTGACCCGCACGAATGGCGTAACGACTTGGGCGCTGTCTCAACGAGAGATCCGGTGAAATTTTAATACCTGTGAAGATGCAGGTTACCCGCGACAAGACGGAAAGACCCCATGGAGCTTTACTGTAACTTGATATTGGACTTTGGTACGATCTGTACAGGATAGGTGGGAGCCTTAGAAGCATGAGCGCCAGCTTGTGTGGAGGCATCGTTGGGATACCACCCTGATCGTATCGGAGTTCTAACCTACTACCGTGAAACCGGTAGAGGGACCGTGTCAGGTGGACAGTTTGACTGGGGCGGTCGCCTCCTAAAATGTAACGGAGGCGCCCAAAGGTTCCCTCAGAATGGTTGGAAATCATTCGAAGAGTGCAAAGGCATAAGGGAGCTTGACTGCGAGACCTACAAGTCGAGCAGGGACGAAAGTCGGGCTTAGTGATCCGGTGGTACCGAATGGAAGGGCCATCGCTCAACGGATAAAAGCTACCCTGGGGATAACAGGCTTATCTCCCCCAAGAGTCCACATCGACGGGGAGGTTTGGCACCTCGATGTCGGCTCATCGCATCCTGGGGCTGAAGTAGGTCCCAAGGGTTGGGCTGTTCGCCCATTAAAGCGGTACGCGAGCTGGGTTCAGAACGTCGTGAGACAGTTCGGTCCCTATCTGTCGCGGGCGCAGGAAATTTGAGAGGAGCTGTCCTTAGTACGAGAGGACCGGGATGGACGTACCGCTGGTGTACCAGTTGTTCCGCCAGGAGCACCGCTGGGTAGCCAAGTACGGACGGGATAAGCGCTGAAAGCATCTAAGCGTGAAGCCCCCCTCAAGATGAGATTTCCCAGTATGTAAGACCCCTTGAAGACGACGAGGTTGATAGGTTCGGGGTGGAAGCACAGCAATGTGTGTAGCTGACGAATACTAATCGGTCGAGGGCTTATCCTAAAATCGTTTGCTGCGACCCATACATCCAGCAGACACAGTTAAAGAGGTTTTCAGCAAACCTGATCTTTCGTATCCAGTTTTCAGGGCGCAATTTGCCTTGTTTTTCAACCGTGCCTCTTTTGCAGTTGAAGTTCTTGGAGACATTTCAACTCAAAAATGCAATGTTCCCTGATAGCTCAGTTGGTAGAGCACTCGACTGTTAATCGAGTTGTCACAGGTTCGAGTCCTGTTCGGGGAGCCATTATGCTCTCATAGCTCAGTAGGTAGAGTGCATCCATGGTAAGGATGAGGTCACCGGTTCGATCCCGGTTGAGAGCTCCAGAAAACTTTCAACTGTTAGGACAAGCTTCAATTTATGTATGGCCCGTTGGTCAAGTGGTTAAGACACCTCCCTTTCACGGAGGTAACAGGGGTTCGAGTCCCCTACGGGTCACCAATTTCCTTTTTGACAAAAAAGGCGCCTTCACACTTGGACGCTTAGCTCAGCTGGGAGAGCATCTGCCTTACAAGCAGAGGGTCGGCGGTTCGATCCCGTCAGCGTCCACCATATCGCTGCTGGGGATTAGCCAAGCGGTAAGGCAACGGACTTTGACTCCGTCATTCTCAGGTTCGATCCCTGAATCCCCAGCCATTTTATAGTATGAGTCATTAGCTCAGTTGGTAGAGCACCTGACTTTTAATCAGGGTGTCGTAGGTTCGAATCCTACATGACTCACCATTTTTTATCTCACATGCGCGTATGGCGGAATTGGCAGACGCACCAGACTTAGGATCTGGCGGGCGACCGTGGGGGTTCAAGTCCCTCTACGCGCACCATCTTTAAAACCCTTCATCGGGAAACGCTCTGTATGTCAACAGAGAACTGTAGGTGGAAGTCCTACAAATAAGCTTTACCTTATATGCGCGTATGGCGGAATTGGCAGACGCACCAGACTTAGGATCTGGCGGGCGACCGTGGGGGTTCAAGTCCCTCTACGCGCACCATCTTTAAAACCCTTCATCGGGAAACGCTCTGTATGTCAACAGAGAACTGTAGGTGGAAGTCCTACAAATAAGCTTTACCTTATATGCGCGTATGGCGGAATTGGCAGACGCACCAGACTTAGGATCTGGCGGGCGACCGTGGGGGTTCAAGTCCCTCTACGCGCACCATCTTTAAAACCCTTCATCGGGAAACGCTCTGTATGTCAACAGAGAACTGTAGGTGGAAGTCCTACAAATAAGCTTTACCTTATATGCGCGTATGGCGGAATTGGCAGACGCACCAGACTTAGGATCTGGCGGGCGACCGTGGGGGTTCAAGTCCCTCTACGCGCACCATACTTACAACACAAGCTTTTAGGATCTTTAATCCTGAAGGCTTTTTTTTTGCAAAAATTTAATTTGAACCTTTTTTGGGTGAGCTCGCTAGATCGAATTTGATCTAGTGAGCTTTTTTATATCCAGCTTCTTTTGCGTCTGGCTATGGGGATTGCATGGATATGTATTCGAAAGAAGTGCTGTTGGGCTGCTTCTGTTGTGAGATCGCTTACTGTCTGTGTGATAGGAGATACAGTCTCTTGGCAAGAGTGGCGATTAATTGTTTATCCTCTGAGGACAGAGTGTGAATCAGTTCTATTAGAGAAGGAATGGTTTGCTGATCGAGAGAGCTATTTTGTTGTTTTTTGTCAAGAGGAGTTAACTTATGGCCTAGCAATATCCAGTCCAAAGATACATCAAATATAGTTGCAATGGAAATGAGTGCTTTAGCGCCTGGAATGGAGGTTCTGCTTTCACTTTCCCAGTCGCCAACATTACCGGGGGATACTGAAATTAACTTTGCAAATTCAGACATGGTAAGATTTTTCTCCTGTCTTAATTGTTTAAGTCTTCGTTTAATATCATGCATGAAGAATACCTCCTAGTTTGAAAAATGTCGCTTGTATGAGTGATGGAATCCGCGAAAATGCAGTTTTTAATCGTAAATACGAATAAAAGTTGCAATTAATCGTATTTACGAATATAATTTGTCTAATAGCACGAATTATGAAGCATTGTCACTTCATATGGCGTAAATTGAATAATTTAGAATAAATACGAAAAAGAACCTTGGTATTCTAAGGTCCATCTCTACCCTTTCCTATTACTTATTGAATTTTCACGGAAAATTGCCTTTGCAACCGCAGAGTCATCACTTGGGGTTTATAACCCTAAATAATTCTTCATTGCATTATCATTTTCCTTTGTTTGTATATAATTCATCGTTATATGTATACGTGTTCAGTTGGTTCCTCGTAGCAAAATAGAAAGAGGGATATGGATGAATGGAAGAGATTTAACTGACCCTATTATGGAGATGTACATATTCGAATCATCACAACTATTAGAGCAGCTTGAATCGACGATCCTTGATTGCGAACAGGCGGCTTCTTTTTCCGTTCACGCAATAAATGAGATTTTCCGCAACATGCATACATTGAAAGGCTCAGCAGCTATGATGCAATATTTGAGCATTGCCGAGGTAGCGCATGCCATAGAGGATCTATTTCACTTTATTAGGGAGAACAAGGAACAGTCGCTCAATCATACCTTTTTGTCAGATCTCGTCCTGAGAGTAGCGGATTTCATTAAGGCGGAGGTAAGCAAAATCTCACAGGGCAAGGAGCCGGATGGAAATCCTATCATCATTATTAACGATATTAAGCAATATTTGGAACAGCTAAAGCAACTAATAAATATAAGATTATTTTCCTATCAAGCGGTTGTTCGTTTTCAAAGTGATTGCGAAATGGAAAATATTAGATCATTTAACATTATTCATCGTTTAAAAGAGATATCTGAAATCCTACACCATGAGCCGACTGATCTTCTTGATGACGAAAGAAGTATCGAAGCCATTAGGAATCAAGGGTTTCATATCTCTTTTAAGTCTGAAAAGAGCTATCAGGAGGTTCATGGTTTTTTCATGGAAACAATTTTTCTGGAGCAATTGAGTCTAACCCAGATAGAGGATGCCGAAGATCAGGAGTTGTTTCCAGAAATCGAACAAACCGAACTTTCTTTTGAGCTGGCAGACTGGTCTGAGGATCGAGAGCGGGAAGGGAAGTCAGAAGGCTCGTCAAGAAATGCGGTTATTAGCGTAAGCGTGAATAAGCTTGATCAACTGTTGGATCTCATTGGTGAGCTAGTCATTGCTGAAGCTATGTTTACCCGCAGTGAAACTTCTAATGATACAAGAGAGGATTCGGCTTTCAACAAACCATCCGGACAGCTTCGAAAGATAACAGGTGAGCTCCAGGATATCGTCATGTCGATCCGAATGGTGCCGCTTGTCACTACCTTCCATAAAATGCGCCGAGTGGTTAGGGACATGTGCCAGAAGCTAAGCAAGGATGTGGGCATTGAAATAATCGGTGAAGATACGGAGCTTGATAAAAATATTATCGATCAAATTTCTGATCCACTGATGCATTTGGTCAGAAACGCGCTGGATCATGGCATTGAATCAAACGAGGATCGTGTTAAAGCAGGAAAGAAACGGTCGGGCGTCATTACATTAGAAGCGAAAAATACTGGCGGTTACGTGGAGATTGTTGTCAGGGACGATGGGAAGGGCTTAAACAAAAATAATATCGTAAGAAGAGCTGTGGAGAGAGGTCTCATCGATGAGCAGCATGGAGAACTGACCGAGAAAGAGATATACGCTTTAATTTTCTTACCCGGATTTTCTACGAAAGACAAAATTACGGAATTTAGCGGCCGAGGAGTTGGGATGGACGTTGTCACTCGCAATATCGAGGCGGTAGGCGGCGTTATCTCTGTGGTGAGCAAGGAGCTTGAGGGAACGAGCATTACGATGAAAATTCCATTAACGTTAGCAATAATTGACGGCATGAATGTTAGGGTTGGAGATGCTAACTACACGGTACCGACAACCTCGATTAAGGAATCCTTCAAACCGAAACGATCTGATGTCATTACGGATCCTGACGGGAACGAAATGATTATGGTGCGTGGCAACTGCTATCCTATTCTGCGTCTGCATGAGAGGTTTCATACTAGAAATAGCCTTACTGATTTTACGGAAGGAATATTCGTTATGATCGAGCAGGATGGCAAAAGAATGTGCTTGTTCGTAGACGAGCTTCTAGGCCAGCAGCAGGTAGTCGTTAAAAATCTACCTCGATACATTAAACAATTCATACATAGGGAAGGACTTGCTGGGTGCACGCTGCTGGGTGACGGAAGTATTAGCCTTATTCTTGATGTAGCTGATCTAATGGGTATGAATCGAAATCGAAGCATGCCGGCATTTGCCCATAATAGGTGAGGAGTCGATGGACATGACCGAACAGTCGAGCTTGGACAGCAGTTATGAAGAAGATGCGCAGAAGGATAAATATCTAACCTTTTCGCTTGGCAATGAGCTGTACGGTATCGAGATTAAACATGTGATAGAGATTATTGGGATTCAGACAATTACTGTAGTGCCAGAGCTCCCTGAATATGTACGCGGCATTATTAATTTACGGGGAAAAATTATTCCGGCAATGGATGTGCGATTAAGGTTTAAAAAAACATTCCGTGAATACAACGATAGAACCTGTATTGTCGTTATCGATATACAAGAGATATCTGTTGGTCTTATTGTTGACAGCGTCTCTGAGGTACTGTCAATTCCCGGTTCGGACATTGTTCCTCCTCCAGAGGCAGGCGGCGGCATGAACCGCTACATTCAAGGAATAGGCAAACTAGGAGCTGCTGTGATGCTGCTGCTCGATTGCGATAAGATGCTTAACGACAATGAAATAGATAAATTATTCATAGCTCAATAAATGGAGGAATAAGACGATGAAATGGTTTTATGATATGAAAATCGGCAAGAAGCTGACTTCTTCATTTATTATGGTAGCACTATTGGCTGGAATTGTCGGTGCTATAGGCATCACGAATTTGAAAAGCATGGATAATCGCTATAACGAGTTATATGAACAATTTGGTCAGTCGGTTGGGGAGCTTGGCAATATTGGCATGAATTTTCAAAATATTCGCGCTCTAGTACGCGATGTTTTGCTGCATACAGATACTGCTAAGCAGAGCGAGGCGATTGAACAGATTAATAGTTTAATGAAAGAGACCGATTCATTGATCGCCACTTTTAAACAAAGCCTTCAAAATGAGGACGAGAAAGCTAGATTTAACGAGCTGGCAGATGGACTCGGGGAGTATCGACAGTATCAGAATCGGATTATTGCTTTTGCATCGTCACAACAAACGGAGCAAGGCATGAAGGAGCTGGAAGCAGGAGCCGCCATTTCCAAAAAAGTAGATGGACTCATTGATGATTTATATCATGATAAAAATACAGAAGGAGCCCGCCGTTCAACCGTGTACACTGCTTCGTCAAAAACGATAATTGCAACAATGCTAGCCATTGTTATTATCGCGATGCTTACAGCAGTAGCTCTGGGCCTATTGATCTCACGAATTATTAGCAAGCCAATTAGCAAGCTGGTTGAATCTGCTGAGCGTATTGCAAATGGCGACTTGAATATGACGGTCGACGTCGCAACTAAGGATGAAGTAGGCGTATTGGCTGCCGCATTTGGCAAGATGACTGATAACATGAATGAAGTGCTGTCTAATATCCAAAACGCGTCAGAGCAGGTTTCTACAGGAGCCAGACAAGTATCGGAATCAAGCATTGTATTGTCGCAAGGGGCATCCGAGCAGGCAAGCTCTGTGGAACAGCTAACTGCCTCGCTTGAGCAGATAGCGGCACAGACAAGATTAAATGCGGAGAACGCAGTTCAGGCAAATATGCTTGCTGACCAAGCGAGAATAAATGCACAGCAGGGCAACGATAGGATGAAAGAAATGCTGAATGCAATGGAGGAAATCAATACGTCCTCTGGCAGCATTTCGAAAATAATAAAGGTTATTGATGAAATCGCGTTTCAGACGAACATATTGGCTTTGAATGCGGCAGTCGAGGCGGCTAGAGCTGGACAGCATGGCAGGGGCTTCGCTGTTGTTGCAGAGGAGGTGCGCAATCTGGCGGCACGTTCTGCTAATGCGGCAAAGGAAACGACGGATATGATTGAGGGCTCGATTCGCAAAGTAGAGGATGGAACAAAAATCGCAAACGAGACGGCGTCAGCGCTTAACCAAATCGTTGATGGCGTAGCTAAGGTAGCGAATTTGGTTAACAGCATCTCTGAGGCATCAACCGAACAGGCAACAGGCGTAGAGCAAATTAATCAAGGCATCATGCAGGTCTCGCAAGTCGTTCAAACGAATTCAGCTACCTCGGAGGAGAGTGCGGCAGCTTCTGAGGAGCTAACAGGCCAAGCAGAGATGCTGAAGCAGCAGATAAGCCGATTCATACTTCGCAAGACGCAGCCGTCAGCTACCTATAAAGAATACGAGCAACTGGACCCGGAAATGCTGCGTATGCTGGAGAATATGGCTGGAAAGGCGAAGAAACGGAATTGGGTTATTGAAAGCGATCAGCCTGAAGTCGCAGCAGCAAAAAGCTCCACTATCCTGTTAAGCGATCGCGAGTTCGGTAAATATTAACGATGATTGTCATTTCGGAAGAGGAATTCAAGCATCTTGCCCATTATATCAAAGCGCAATTTGGCATTAATTTAAAACAAGAGAAAAAGACGCTGCTGGTAGCCCGCCTGCAGCGTCATTTGCTCGAGCAGGGATTTGATAGCTTTGCGCAATATCTCCAGCATATTAAAGCAGACTCCAGCGGAGCCTCGGACTTAATGCTAGCAAACAGAATTACGACAAACCATACCTTTTTCATGAGAGAAGCGAACCATTTTTACTATTTACGAGATAAGGTGCTCCCCATTATAGTCCGCACAATTCGTGACTATGATTTGCGGATTTGGAGCGCGGGCTGCTCGTCAGGAGAGGAGCCCTATACGCTAGCGATTTTGTTGGATGAATTTTTCGGTCCAAGGAAGCAGGGTTGGAATACGCAGGTGCTGGCTACCGACTTGTCAGCGAAGGTGCTGGAGATTGCAGCAAAAGGAACTTATTCAAATGACGCGCTGGACACCGTTCCTGCGCTTTGGCGATCCAGTTACTTCCGCAAGCTGAATGAAGAGCAGTCGGTTGTGCTTGATAAAGTGAAATTGGAAGTTATATTTCGCCAATTCAATTTAATGCAGAAAACCTTTCCTTTTAAACGAAAGTTCCATGTCATTTTTTGTCGGAACGTAATGATTTATTTTGATCATGAGACTAAACGCGAGCTAATTAGGAAGTTCTATGAGATGACCGAGCCAGGCGGATACCTGTTTATCGGACACTCGGAGTCGCTTGAGCGCGACAAAACGGAATATGCCTATATCATGCCGTCTGTATATCGGAAAGAGCTCTAAATTCAGTTCAGGCTTAAGGAGGCATCGTTGATTATCAGTACGGTGGATAAAAGGATAAGGGTACTCGTCGTGGATGACTCCATCATGTTCCGTGAGGTATTGGCAAGAGGTCTGGCTACTGATCCCTTTATTGAGGTGGTAGCAACGGCCAAGGATCCTTTTGACGCGCGTGATAAGATCATTCAATATAAGCCTGATGTGCTGACGTGCGACATCGAGATGCCGGGAATGAACGGAATAGAATTCATACGCAGATTGCTTCCGCAATACCCGCTGCCAATCGTTACGGTTAGCTCGATTAGCGTAGCAGCGTTAGACGCATTAAGGGCAGGAGCAGTTGATTTTGTAGCGAAGCCAGATATAGCGACTCCCCAGCGCGTAGAGCAGTTCCTATTCGAGCTGATTCGCACTATCAAAGGAGCCTCTAAGGCGAAGATCATCCAGGAGGAACGATCCGAGAAGATCAATGAAACAAAGCCGCAGCAGCCCATCAATAATCGAAACCACATCATTGTGGTTGGCGCATCAACCGGAGGCACGGAGGCGATGCATACTATGCTGAAGGGACTGCCGGCAAATGCGCCAGGAATGGTGGTCGTACAGCATATTCCGCCCATCTTCTCGCGCATGTTCGCAGAACGCTTAAACGCATCCTGCGCGATGCAGGTGAAGGAAGCAGAAGATGGCGATTTTGTGCAAGCGGGTACCGTTCTAATTGCA
Organism: Bacillus sp. FJAT-26390; assembly: GCF_001682865.1. Taxonomy (GTDB): domain Bacteria; phylum Bacillota; class Bacilli; order Paenibacillales; family Paenibacillaceae; genus Pristimantibacillus. The sequence continues at coordinate 199,754 of NZ_MAQX01000037.1, read as the reverse complement.
CCGGGTGACAAGCATGTCTCGCTTGTAAAAGCAGGAGATCGCTATAAGCTGGTCTGCCGAAGCGGGGAGAAGGTAAACGGTCATTGCCCATCGGTCGATGTATTATTTGAGTCAGCCTCCAAGGCTGCGGGTGATCGCGCAATAGGCATTATTTTAACAGGGATGGGAAAGGATGGCGCACGGGGTTTGCTGTCCATGCGAACCAAAGGCTCACGAACGATTGGTCAGGATGAGAAAACGTCCATCGTATATGGCATGCCCAAAGCAGCCTATGAGCTAGGCGCCGTGGAAATTCAGTCAGCTTTGCCGGATATATCGCGTGTGCTGCTTTCATTATTGTCATAATTTGAAGAGAGCCAACCTGCTTCCAGGTTGGCTCTCTTCTTGTTGCAAGTAAGGGAAGAGATTATGATTGACTTTTCGCATGAGAAACATTATCATTAAAACGTCAATGATAATCGTTATCAATTTTAGTTTAGAGCGAATAACCATATACATGATTAAAAGGTGTCTGCCACGGCAGCGGAAGGAGCGTGCATGTCCAATGATTCGTCTAACAACTTCGGGTCTTGATATTGCTTATGATGACCGTCTTATCGTCCAAAATTTAAACATTGCTATACCTCAGGGGAAAATTACGGCGCTAGTGGGAGCAAACGGCTCCGGCAAATCCACGATTTTGAAAACGATGGCCCGTATTATGAACCCATCCCAAGGCAGTGTGCTTCTGGACGGCAAGTCCATTCATAAGCAATCGACGAAGGAAGTAGCGAAGCAGCTGGCCATTTTGCCGCAAAATCCAACTGCTCCAGATGGACTAACGGTTGCTGAGCTTGTATCATACGGACGCTTCCCTTACCAGAAGGGCTTCGGTTCGATGAGCAAGGAAGATCGCAGCATCGTGCAGTGGGCGATTGAAGCGACAGGAATGAACGATTTTGGCGATCGTCCGGTCGATCATCTATCCGGCGGACAGCGCCAGCGTGCATGGATTGCCATGGCGCTAGCGCAGGAGACAGACATTCTGTTCCTTGACGAGCCAACGACGTTTCTCGATATGGCGCATCAGCTCGAAGTTCTTCACCTGCTTCAAAAGCTAAACGCTACCAACAACCGTACTGTCGTTATGGTTGTGCATGATTTGAACCATGCAACTCGTTACGCACATCATATGATCGCTATTAAAACAGGTGTCGTGGTTGGCGAAGGTACGCCTGCCGAAGTTATGACCCCTGATATTATGCGTGAAGTATTTAATATTGAAGCAGATATCGTTCCTGATCCGCGCACAGGCGTTCCGTTATGCTTGCCTTATGCGCTGGCTGGTCAACCGGCTGCGGATAAAGTAGCGATGAACAGCCGCATTGTGTCTTTAGCGGCTGCAGGAGCGTAATTATCAAAACGTAACCGTAATCCCTCCCGGGGTTGCGGTTTTTTTTATAAAAAGATTTTTGGCGTCATTGGCCTCTAGATCAGACCTGATTACGAAAAAATCGAATGAATAGATGGCCAGCTGCATAGGATAAAAAATGCGGAAAACCGCGTTAAATCAACGTTTTTTCGTAATCTGGAAGCTGTAAATTGGTGTTCGGAAAAATAATTTAAAACTTTTTTATAAAAACAGTTGCTTTTTGTTTTCAGGGGTGATATATTATTACTTGTCGCCGCGATGATAAACATCACGAACGGCTGACACAAATAACATGCGGAAGTGGCTCAGCGGTAGAGCATCGCCTTGCCAAGGCGAGGGTCGCGGGTTCGATTCCCGTCTTCCGCTCCATAATGTGTGCCCTTAGCTCAGCTGGATAGAGCGTTTGACTACGAATCAAAAGGTCAGGAGTTCGAATCTCTTAGGGCACGCCATTATCACTTCATTAGATGTACTTTATTTACACTTCGGGACGTAGCTCAGCTTGGTAGAGCACCTGGTTTGGGACCAGGGGGTCGCATGTTCAAATCGTGTCGTCCCGACCATCTTTAAACTTTTTATCTGCGGGTGTAGTTCAATGGTAGAACTTTAGCCTTCCAAGCTAATAGCGTGGGTTCGATTCCCATCACCCGCTCCAACTATTTAAACCCGAAAGCCTTGCGCAGCAAGGCTTTTTTTGTTTTCATTTATCCAACAAGCGTAGAGTGCTCAACCTAGTATGAGGCGGGCTTTGGGGCAAACTGTGGAACGTTTGGATTGAGTTGCTCCAAGAGACCGGTTGTAAGCTAGGGTAGCGGATCTAAAGCAGAATTAGCAGGAAAAGCTCCCGTTATATGAAGTGTTATCGGACGAAAATTACGTTTAGATGGATTTTCTCCCGTTAATATTTAGTATCCAGGCCCATTAGGTGCGATATTGCTCAGATTAACAGGAGTTTTTCCTGTTAAGTGCTCAATATGCTGCTCTGCCGAGTGAATTAGCTGGAGGATTTCCTGTTATTTCAAACTAGCCGACTTTAGCGATGCAGGTTCCATAACTTTCAATGTGCCAAACGAGCCGTAGATGCGTTTTCTATAGGCTCGTTTTCATTTATATTATGGTGCGACGGAATGAAAACGGTATATTAATAGGAAAGGATTTTCGTCACGCTGAATTGGTTGAGCATAGACCGCATATGAGCGTTTACCAAAGCTTAATGGAAAATTAATCATCACAAAATAATCGTACTCTAGTATAAGGTTTAACTTCAAACCTATAGGAGAGTGAGATTGTCTTGAGGATTTATAGTAAAAGATTGATATCCTTACTGTTAGCAGCGGAGATTACAGCGAGCCTGATGCTGCCTGCCGGATCTGCTATGGCAGCAGACTTGCCGTTGTCAGGAACACCTTATACAGTGGGCAATAGCTATGATGTTACCGTCCCTCATGTCATTATTAATCAAGTATACGGCGGGGGCTTGTCTACGGATTCTGCGATTCTTCTCTCCCACGGTTTTATCGAGCTTTACAATCCCACGAATAGCGATATCGATCTTTCTGGATGGTCCTTGCAATATACGGATCGTGGCTCCAGCGCTCAGACAGGTCCAACTCTCCAATGGCAAAAGCTTGATCTCTCAGGAACGATCAAAGCACATTCCTCTTTTCTTGTTAAAGGCGCCTCAACAGGTGCGACTAGTCCCAAGGTGAATCTTTCGGCAAAAGGCGACCAATCATGGGAGCGTTTTATTAATAACAAAGGGCTTAAAGTAGCTTTGATGAGCAATCAAATCCAGCTGACGGATGCGAATCCTTTTGAAACAAAGCCTGCTGGTTATGTCGATATGATTGGATCAGGAAGCAATGACAACGGCAGCGATATTGACGGATTTGAAACCGCTTTTCCTACAGGCTCGGCTGAGGGCACATCGAAGAAAAAGGCAATTCGCCGAAGCGATTTCGCGGATACCGACAATAATAAAATAGATTTTAAACAAATTGATTATGAAGTGGCAGCTGGAGCAGCTTTGCTTGCAGTATCGCCTCGCAGCGGGTCTGACGGTGCTTGGGGGCCAGGCGTAGTCGAGCCTTTAACGATTACTACCTCAACTCTTCCAGATGGCTACACTAACTCTCCATATAACGCGAAATTGGATGCCACGGGTGGGGTGGCGCCTTATTCCTTCACTGCTTCCGGCTTGCCTGATGGGCTTAGCCTTGCGTCTAATGGTGCTCTTACAGGTACACCAACTGCCGCTGCAGCTGGAGCATCCGTAACCGTTACCGTAACGGACAGCACAGCAGGAACCCCTATTAAGGTAGACAAGTCCTTTACACTCACAATTAATACTGAAATAGCGCCTGCAAACCATGTGATAATTAATGAGGTTTATGGCGGAGGCGGGAAAATCAACAAAGCTGTTCCTCCCGTTGCTTCTCCTTATCTTTATGATTTTGTGGAGCTGTACAACCCGACTGCTTCGCCTATAGCGCTGGACGGCTATCATTTAAGATACAGCAATAAAGGCGCAACGACGGTTCAAGGCTACGATTTTGAGAAAAATGCGATTATCGCCCCTCAGGATTACTACTTAGTTCGCCTTGAAGCGACTTGGGGAAATACGAGCGATAAAAACTATGGCGACGCCTACTATGCCGATGCCTACGCAAGCACAAAAGAGCAATCGATCGGCATGTCTGACACCGATGGAACGGTGGAGCTTTTTAATGGAGCTTACGCGGCTTCTGCTGTTGTTGATGCGGTTGGTTTCGGAGCCGTGCAGACTTCGCTGCACGAGGGCGCTTCGGCTGGTAACGGCACATCGCTCCCTGCGGCCATTAAAGGTGTGCGTCGCATTAACTTTCAAGATTCTAACAACAATGCTGCCGACTTCGCGGTAGTTGATCCGTCGCCAACTCAATCCGGCAAAGCGGAAGGAACGGTTGAAGTTATTCCTGGCTTCGTTAAGCTTATCGGATCACTACAAAAGCTTGCCGCAGATACAGCTGTAACGATTGAAGGCTTGGTCACGACACCGGCCGTTAAATCCGACAACAGCCAAACGGATTCGGTGAGATATATCCAATCGTTCACGGGAGCGATTGCGGTTGAAGGATTGGACCCTTCTATTCCAGTCGGAGCAGAGGTGCGGGTTACCGGAACTGCTGGTCTCCATGAAGGAGAAGTGCGGGTGAAGGGCAATTCGCAAGTCACGCGACTGAACAATAACGTATATAGCTTGAATAAAGAAGATACGTTCGATAGCTCTATGCATACAGTAGACAAGTTTAGTTCGATAACGGCTGAGATGTATGGCAGAAGAGTTTCGACTACAAGCAAAGTCAAAGTTTTTGACAAGGCTGCTGGTACGATAAAGCTGGACAATGATATGCTGCTATACATTAATGGCGCATTCCCGCAGGTAGCGGCTGGCGATATCGTGCAGGCGACCGGAGCACTAGCTGTTTTTGGCGGCGAAGTTCGTCTGACAGTAGCAAGCGCGGCATCTGACTTGGTCATTAAGCCTGCTTCAGCTGAATTTGTTGATAAACTGAACATCTCAAAAATCGGAGAATACTCGGTTGGACTGACCAACAAGGACGGCGGAGTTGCCGAGATCGTTAAATTCAACAAAGACAACGGCAAATTTTACCTCGTGAATGGATCTGGAAATCCGCCGAGCCTTGACATTGTAAGCTTGGGTAACGGAACCGGAACATTGACCAAAGAGAAGACCGTACTCGTTAAGCCGCTGGCAGAGACGGAAGGTTTTGCGTACGGCGACTTGACCAGCGTAGACATCAATACGGCAACTAAGCGCGTTTCCGTATCGGTACAAGAGGCGGATTCCATGAAGCCAGGCAAAATACTTGTACTCGACTATGACGGCAATCTGGTTGCCACTTATACGGCCGGCGTGCAGCCGGATATGATTAAGTCGACGCCTGACGGCAAATACATTCTGACTGCGGATGAGGCGGAGCCGCGCTCGGGCGCAACAGATCCGAAGGGCAGCATTACCATCGTCAACACAGTGGATAAAACGGTTAAGCTGGTGCATTTTGATGACCCGTCCGTCATTGAAGATGGCGTGCATATCCGCGGACCCGTTGACCCGGCAGATGGAAAGATCAAATCCAGCGGCACTAAAGCCGATGCCGTATATGATTTGGAGCCGGAATATATCAGCTTATCCGAGGATAACAAGATAGCTTATGTGTCCTTGCAGGAGAATAACGCAATTGCTGTAATCGACATCGCAACAGGCAAAGTAAATGCCGTTAAGGCGCTTGGCCTAAAAGACTATAACGATGTCCGCAACTCGCTTGACCTTCAAAAAAACGGCGCGATCAAGCTGGAAAACGTACCGTTCAAAGGCATGTACATGCCTGACGGTATTGCCACGCACACGATTAACGGTCAAACGTACCTGTTTACCGCTAATGAGGGCGATGTGACGGAATGGCCTAACCGTACGAATGGAAGCACCATTGGCGCATTAAAAGGGAAGCTCGACCCGAATTCGGAGGCAGCGAAATTCCTGAATGGCAAAACTGCCTATGACGGTGTAGAAGTAGCGAGCGATATGGGCAACGACGGCATCTACATGTACGGCGGACGCTCCTTCTCGATCTGGAACGCAAGCTCGATGCAGCAGGTGTATGACAGCGGCAACGATTTCGAAACGATTACCGCTGCTCGTTTGCCGGCCTACTTCAACGCAAGCAACAGCAATTCGACGATCGACAATCGCAGCGGCAAAAAAGGCCCTGAGCCGGAAGATATTAAGGCCGGTAAGGTAGGCAATAAAATCTTTGCTTTCGTTGGCCTAGAGCGCATTGGCGGCTTTATGACCTACGATGTAACCGACCCTGCGAAAGCGACATTTGCGAATTATACGAATACGCGTGTGTTCAAGGATGGTCAAGGCAATGACAACCTGAACACCGATACGGGACCAGAAGGCTTGGAGTTTATCCCGGCTAACATTAGCCCGACAGGCAAACCATTGCTGCTAGTTGCTTACGAAGTGGGAGGCAAGGTAGGCGTATATCAACTGGAAGTAACGAAAGTAACGGTTGATAAAACGGACCTTTCCTTGAAAGTAGGAGACGCGGCCGCGAAGCTGACAGCTACGGTTGAGCCAGTAGGCGGTAGTGCTGCAACGGCGACATGGTCGTCCTCGAATGCGAACGTAGCAACAGTTGACGCAGGCGGGAATGTAAAAGCTGTAGCGGTAGGGACAGCCGTCATTACAGCGCTTAGCGCGGACGGTTACGGTTCGGCCGAGACGGTAGTAACCGTTGCGCGAGCCGATGTTGGCGGAGGAGAAACACCACCGCCATCGCCAACACCAAAACCAACGCCAACTCCAGGGGCTCCTGCTACATCGATTGAAAATGGCGACACCGTAAAAGCGGTAACCGTGCTTACGCCAGCTATGGATAACAGCGGCAAGACCTCCGCTACAGTAACGTCAAAGCAATTGGCTGCGACACTTGCGGCGCTGGATAAAGCAGGAAACGGAAAGCCGGCTGCCGTCGAATTTAAGATAGCCGCAGCTAATGCTGATTCCGCAACGATTCGTTTCGAGAAGGAGACGATTGCACAGCTTAAATCAAGCAGCCTTCAAACGTTAGATTTGAATGTCGGGCTTGGCGTCATATCCTTTGATAAAAAGTCCATTGGAACGTTGACGGCGGCAGCCGGGAATACGGAGCTTTCGGTCTCGGTCAATAAAGCCGATAAGACAAAGCTTTCCGCTTCTAATCAAGCAGCTGTCGGCAGCCATCCGGTGTATAACATTGACGTTTTGGCAGGCAATACAGCAATTCACGATTTGAGCGGAGGCAATGCCCGTATCAGCATTCCTTATGTGCCGCAAGCGGGTGAAGACAGCCACGCCATTGTTATCTACTATATTGCAGACAATGGAGAGCTTATCGTTGTACCTAACAGCGTGTACGACGCGCAGACAGGCCAAGTTTATTTCACGGTAAGCCATTTCTCCACTTACGGAGTTGGTTACAGCCATGTGGATTTCCGTGATACGGCAGCAAGCTTTGCCAAGGATTCCATCGTGTATCTGTCCGCCAGAAATATTATCGGCGGCATGGGCGAGAACAAGTTTGCGCCGAAGGCCAACATGACGCGAGCGGATTTCACGCTTATCCTTGCCCGAATTGCGGGCGTTCAGTTGGACAGTTATAAGTCTACGAGCTTTAGCGATGTGAAGGCATCCGACTACTACGCGGCCTCCGTAGAATGGGCTTCCGAGAAAGGAATTACCGGAGGCATTGGAAGCGGGAAGTTTGACCCAAAAGCGAACATCAGCCGTGAGCAGATGGTGGCGATGATCGCTAGATTCGCTGAGTATATGAAATACAGCCTGCCAGCGAAAACAAATGGCATAACATTCGTAGACGATTCATCCATTAGCGGCTTTGCGAAAGAAGCGGCAGCTGCCGTGCAGCAAGCAGGCATTATTAACGGCAAATCGTATGCGAGCAAGGAAGGCAGTTATTTTGCGCCAAAAGATTTCGCGACAAGAGAGGAAGCAGCAAAAATGCTGGCCAAGCTTGTACAATTAATGGCGTAATACAATCGAAGCAGGGCCGCAACGACTCTTATAGAGAGGCGATTGCGGCCTTTTTTTGGAAAGCTGATTCAGTAAATGTTGAAAGGGATAAATTAACTTATGATGAGGATTCAAAATAAGTGGGTTCCCCGCAAGGCTTGCGCCAATCCGATTTTGTGAGATTGGCTGCAGGGCTTCAACCCTGTAGGTTTTTGTAGTATGATGGTAGAAGTCAAAAAACGTTCATGTTGTACATGCAAGCTTCCGAAGCGATTTTTGCTTCGCAAAAACAAGTAAATGCTTACGGAGCGATCTTTGCTTCGCAAAAATTTAGGAGGAACAGTATGTCGGATCAATCTGCATCTACTTTGACGACAAACCGGCAGCAAGCTAACAATTTGCTGCGACGCGATGTCCGCTTTCTAGGCAACATTCTTGGTGAAGTTCTCGTGCATCAAGGCGGCCGCGAGCTTCTTGATATCGTGGAACGGATTCGTGAGCAAAGTAAAGCGCTTCGCGCTGAATTTGTACCGGAGTTATTCGATCAATTCAAAGAAAACGTATCTTCCCTAAGCCCGGAAATACGTCATCAAGTCATTAGGGCGTTTGCTATTTACTTTCAGCTCGTTAATATTGCCGAGCAAAATCACCGGATTAGACGGAAACGCGATTATGAGGTTTCTGCCGGCGAAACGGTGCAACGCGGCTCAATCGAGAGCGCTGTTCAGGATTTGAAGGAACGGAATATCGCGATCGAGGATGTTCAAGATATTTTGAGCAATATTTCGCTTGAGCTCGTCATGACTGCACACCCGACCGAGGCGACTCGTCGCGCTGTGCTTGATATTCATAAACGGATCGCCGTTGATGTGATGGAGCTTGATAACCCAACATTGACGTACCGCGAGCGCGAGAAGCTGCGTGAGAAGCTCATGAATGAGGTTCTTATTTTGTGGCAGACCGATGAGCTGCGCGACCGTAAGCCAACCGTTATCGACGAAGTTCGTAACGGCCTGTACTATTTTGACGAAACGTTGTTCGAGGTGCTGCCTAACGTCTATGAAGAGCTAGAGCGCTGCCTGAGCAAATATTACCCGGACGAGAAGTGGCATGTGCCTGATTACTTGCGCTTCGGCTCATGGATTGGCGGAGATCGCGACGGTAATCCATCCGTTAAGGCAAATGTCACTTGGGAGACGCTGACGCTGCACCGCCAGCTGGCGATTCGCAAGTACGAAGAGAAGCTTGGCGAGCTTATGGATCTGCTCAGCTTCAGCACGAACCTGGTTGAGGTATCTGACGAGCTTGTTGAATCGCTTCGTTCGGACCGTGAGCATGTTGAACTGAAATGCGTTGATCTATGGAGAAATACGAAGGAGCCTTACCGCATTAAGCTTGGCTTTATGTTGGAGAAGCTGGCAAATACGCGCGATGAGTCGCTTAAAGGCTCGCAAATGCGCTATAACCACCCTGAGGAGCTTCGTGAGGATTTGCTCGTTATCGACCGCAGCTTGCGCCATCACTATGCCGATTATGTAGCAGATACGGCACTGGCTAAGCTTGTTCGTCAAGTTGAGCTGTTCGGCTTCCACCTCATGGCGCTTGACGTTCGTCAGCATAGCCAAGAGCATGAGAATGCGATGTCCGAAATTTTGGCGAAAATGAACGTGGTTGCAGACTATGCATCCCTTTCGGAAGAAGAGAAAACGGACCTGCTTCACCGCCTTCTGAACGATCCAAGGCCGCTTACTTCGGGCCATCTGGATTACACGGAGTCAACGCGTGAATGCTTGAACGTATACCATACGATTTACCGTGCGCAGCAAGAGTTTGGCGTTAATTGTATCTCCAGCTACCTGATTAGTATGACGGAAGCGGCGAGCGACATGCTTGAGGTTATGGTGTTCGCGAAGGAAGTTGGCCTGTTCCGCAAGGAGGCTGACGGTTCTATCCGCTGTACACTGCAATCGGTACCGCTGTTTGAAACAATTGACGATCTTCACGCAGCGCCTGCAATTATGAAGCAGCTGTTTGAAATGCCGATCTACCGTCAAGCGGTAGAAGCACGCGGCAACCTGCACGAAATTATGCTTGGCTACTCCGACAGCAACAAAGACGGCGGTGTGGTTACGGCGAACTGGGAGCTGCGCGTAGCGCTTAACGAGATTACGGCTGCCGGCAAAGAATATGATGTAAAATTGAAGTTTTTCCATGGTCGCGGCGGAGCGCTTGGCCGCGGCGGAATGCCGCTTAACCGCAGCATTCTTGCACAGCCGCCGCATACGGTTGGCGGAGGCATCAAAATTACCGAGCAAGGCGAGGTTCTTTCCTCGCGTTATTCAATGCAAGGTATCGCTTACCGCAGCTTGGAGCAAGCAACTTGGGCGCTTATTACGGCAGCTCGCTTGGCAAAATATCCAGAGCAAGCACCGCAAGCGGAAGCCGAGTGGGATGAAATTGCACGTTCGATTTCCGAGACTGCGCTCGAGAAGTATCAGGATCTTATTTTCCGCGACCCGGATTTCTTGACGTATTTCAAGGAGTCGACTCCGCTGCCTGAGGTTGGCGAACTGAACATCGGTTCACGTCCGTCCAAACGCAAAAACAGCGATCGCTTCGAAGACTTGCGCGCGATTCCTTGGGTATTCGCATGGACGCAAAGCCGTTACTTGCTGCCGGCTTGGTATGCTGCGGGTACAGCGTTTAAGCAGTACCTCGACCAGAACGAGGGCAATCTCGAAACGCTTCGCACAATGTACGAGAAGTTCCCGTTCTTCCGCTCGCTTATCGATAACCTGCAAATGGCTCTGGCCAAAGCAGATCTCGTTATCGCGAAGGAATATGCGGATATGATCAAGGACAAAACGATCCGCGATCGTATTTTCGAACAAATCGAACAAGAGTATAAGCTGACTTCTGAGCTTATTCTAAGCATCACAGGCCAAACGGAAATTTTGGATAACGTTCCTGTCATCCAAGAATCGATCCGATTGCGCAATCCGTACGTCGATCCGCTCAGCTACATGCAAGTGCAGCTGCTTAGCGAGCTTCGCGCTCTTCGTGATAACGAAGAGGATGATCCGCAGCTGCTCCGCGAGGTGCTTCTCACGATCAACGGAATTGCAGCCGGCCTTCGGAATACGGGCTAACAAACAAGCTTGCCGCTTGGCAAGCATGACTATCACAAAGCCAGCCATGGCATACGCCGTGGCTGGCTTTTTTTGCATTTGGAGAAGACGTCCTGTCGCCATTTACGAACAACCATCATATGCTGATTATAAATACCTTTAATCCCATGTGAGCGATGAGGATTAAACGTGTGAGAGGATGGGCGAGGCGATGGGAAGAGAGTTTATCGATCTATTTGACCATTGGGCGGATCATTATGAGCTTACGGTACAGGGGCAGGACGAGGAATATTCCGAAGTGTTTCAAGGTTATGATGCCATACTGGAAGCGGTAGCGGAGCGCTCCTACGGAACTATTCTTGAGTTTGGCGCCGGAACGGGCAATCTGACTGAGAAGCTTCTTCGGCAATCCTCCACCGTTTACGTGGTTGAGCCGTCGGCTGGCATGCGCGCCCAATTTGAAAAGAGAGGTTTAAATGCCGTGCTGCTAGACGGCGACTTCCAGCAGTTCCCGACTATTCCGGTGAAGCTGGATACTATCGTAAGCACGTATGCCTTCCATCATCTGACCGATGAGGAGAAGGAGCGGGCAATCGCATTTTACAGTACGCTGCTCGGAGAGAGCGGGCAAATTATTTTCGCAGATACAAGCTTTGAGAATGAAGAGGCACGCAAGCAAACCGAGCTTGCTGCAGAGCAGGCGGGTTATACGAATTTGTTAAAGGATTTGCAAAGCGAGTATTATTCTACGATTGATTTGCTCGAGAGGATATGCAAAGCCCATGGCCTTGAGGTTGTTTTTCGGCAGCTTAATCGTTATGTCTGGCTGATGCATGCAACAAAGGAGACCGTATAAGGCGAGCCTCGGAGTAATTATGTTATATGAACCATTCACAAGAGCTTATCAACGTAAGCTCTATTTTCTTATGTTCATTTATATTCCGCTTAAGTTTCGTTTAAGGTACATCCTGCATGATAGGTACATAGGAAACAAACATTAACATTTGAGAGGATGATAGAAATGAACGAGGAAAACAAGCGCACGGATGCGAATAACGATACTTATACGGCGGCCGATCCTTCCCATACATCGAACCAAGAAAACACGAATTCCGTTACTACTTACGTCTATGAATCTAGCAGATCAACAAATGAGCTCAGAGCATCTTACGAGAAGGAGCTTGGACTCCAAACGGACAAAAGCATACCTCCTGAAGCGGGAGGCAAACGCAAAAAACGTTCCGCTGGAGGCTCGGCTAAGACGCTGGTTGCTTCATTCTTAATCGGTGCGATCGTGATTGGCGGGTTCTCGTATATGGCGGATAAAAACAACATGTTCAGCGGCGGAAATGAGCAAGCACAGGAAAACGCGGGCTCAAGCGTAGTCAGCAACTCGGCTCAGCAGGACGCCGGATTATCTACCGCGTCGCTCAAAACAAGCGATGACATCGCTTCGGTCTACGCAGCAGCAAGCCCGGCAGTGGTCAAAATTGAAAATTATGCGGAGCCTGCCCGTTCGAATTCGATGTTTGATGATCCCCGTTTCCGCCAATTTTTTGGAGACGGCCAATCGGGCGGCGACGGACAGCAGCAGCAGCAGGAAAGCAGCGGCGAGCTGCAGCTGACTGGCTCGGGAACCGGATTTTTCTTTGAGCAGGATGGTTATATTTTGACTAATGAGCATGTCATTGCGGATGCGAAGGAAGTGAAGGTTACCGTTCAAGGGTACGACGAGCCGCTTACCGCGAAGGTGCTTGGCTCAAGCTACGAGCTGGACTTAGCGGTGCTGAAGGTGGAGAGCCCGGACGGCAAAGCATTCCCATCCCTCAAACTAGGAAGCTCGGATGAAACCAAAATTGGCGACTGGGTTATCGCAATCGGCAATCCCTATGGCTTCGACCAGACGCTTACGATGGGCGTGCTGAGCGCGAAGGAGCGTCCGATAACCATTGCGGATGAGCAGGGTGATCATGAGTACAAGCATTTGCTGCAAACCGACGCTTCGATCAATCCGGGCAACTCGGGCGGACCGCTCCTCAATGAGAAGGGCGAGGTGATCGGCATTAATACGGCGGTAAACGCTGAGGCACAGGGCATCGGCTTCGCCATTCCGACTACAACCATTAATCAGGTGCTCGAGAAATTGAAAACAAACACTTTGTAATCACAAAAGAGAATTGTAAAAGGTCTGGGAGACATCTGTCTTCCAGACCTTTTTTGACATAAAAAATGGTGAAAACTAGCCGGAAGTCGAATCGTCAACTAGCCTAAGGTCGATTGCTGACGCTGCGTTAAACGTATATAATTGGCAGAACGATCAGTACTCGCTGGAGACTGGCAACAATGAACTTTAGAAAATGGACCATGCTCGCCGGATAAGGCATAGGCATGACTGCATTCCAACATAAACCTTTGAAGAAATTGGAAGATTACGTCTCATTGGTCTTGCTTTTTCAGTTCATGTGGATTACGATTTTTCTAGAGTGTTTATAGCTTTGACGCTGGCCTGCATACCGGCAAATTATCGCGATTCTTGTCGAATAGGCAGATGCGCTGCTTGCTGCCGGGTTTGCCGGAGCAGAATCATTTCGCAATGATGAATAGCGCAGGGGGGCTTAAGCGGCCTGTCATCCGCGGTTACATAAAGTTTGTTTCTGTTTCTCACAGGCCGATTGCTGAGCGGATTATGATTCCGTCAACAAATCTGCGATGATGATAACGTTCGGTTATATCGTAATCGCTTTGCTGCACGGAATGAGGCTAGGGCAGGCGAAGGCGAATGAACGCTTATCGGATATGGGATAGCGCTTGCTCAGCTAGGCAGCGTTATTCCGGCAATGGGCAGGGCGATCAGCCGAACGAACGGAAGGTTTGGAGGAGTTAAGGTGAATGTATTGGAAGCACGCCTGGCGAAGTTAGCGCTCAAAGGCGATCAGCAGGCATTTGCTGAGCTTGTAGACCTCTATCAAGATAAGCTCTTTCATATGGCATATCGAATGTTAAACAGTCGCCAGGAGGCGGAGGATGTCGTGCAAGACACCTTTCTTCGGGTGTACAAAAACTTGGATAGATACGATGATACGCTAAAATTTTCGACATGGATCTACAGGATCGCAACGAACCTGTGCATCGACCGGCTGCGCAAGCGCAAGCCGAGCTATTCGCTTGACGCTGAGTCCTCGGAGCACGAAGGACTGGACGGTTATTCGATGATACCGAGCGACAATCGGACGCCGGAATCGGAGCTGCTGCTGTCGGATACGCAGCAGATTATTCATGCAGCCATCGCATCGCTGCCGCCAAAATATAAGAGCGTGATGACGCTTCGCTATATGCAGGATCTATCTTTGCAGGAGATTGGCGACGTGCTGGACATGCCCGTAACGACGATTAAGACGCGCGTTCACCGCGGCAGGGAGTTTCTGCGGAAGAAGCTCGAGCACAAATTATAGGTTGTGCACGGGCACAACTTTTTTGATTTCGAAAAAAAGTGAAACATCCCCTCTTTAGCTACGTATCCTAATAGCGAGAATAGAACTTAATGCGCGAGCATCTGAAAGAAAGGACTGGCTGCTATGAATTGCAACGTCGCCATCGTATGGATGCATGACTATTTGGACGGCGAGCTGCCCGTAGAAGATATCCTTACGTTAAAATCTCATTTGCTTTCCTGTCCGGCTTGTCGCAGTCGGTTTGAACAGCTCCAGAAGACGGACGCCGCGGTGTTCCATACTGTAGAAGCGATTAAGCCAGCCGCGGATTATGACAAGAAGGCATCGGAGCTATTAACGCAGCGGATTATGCAGCAGTTGCCGAAGAAACAAAGCAAGCAGCGGAACGGGATCGTAAGATTTATCTATCGCTATCCTGGAGTAACCGCTGCTGCTGTATTTGTACTCGTTATGTTAGGAAGCTTCTTTACCATGTGGGAAGAGGACACTAAGCTTATCGTAGCAGGCGAGGATCTTCAGCAAGTCATCATAGAAGGAAACACGGTAATCGTTCCGGAAGGCGTCCATTTAACGGGCAACCTGACGGTCGAAAATGGAATTGCTGATGTAAAAGGCGAGATTGACGGCAACGTAACCGTAATCGACGGCACTTTGAATTTGGCATCTACCGGACATATTGCGGGGCAGAGCAGGACCATTGATCAAGCGCTCGACTGGTTCTGGTATAAGGTGACGCAAACTTTTGGCGGAAATATCCGTTAATGTATGCCGCCTCCCTCTCGCAGGGAGGCTTTTTTTATTTTTTTTTTGAAAAAAAGGATTTCCAATCCCACATCTAGAAAATAATAAAGTTGAAAACCAATAAAGACAAGAATAAGGGGATCGGCTGTTGGGGGTTGGCATATGAGTTATTTCGCAGATTCGACTTGGCATGACTGGTTAAAGGACATCATCGATGTTGGCATAGTCAGCTTTATTATTTATAAAATGATTTTGCTTGTACGCGGAACCCGTGCGGTTCAGCTGTTGAAAGGGATATTTATACTCGTAGCGGTATGGGGGCTGAGCACCTGGTTCAATTTGTACACGTTAAAATGGCTTATGAACCAGATGTTCACATTCGGTATCGTGAGCGTGCTCATTATTTTTCAGCCTGAGCTTAGACGTGTGCTTGAGCAGCTTGGACGCGGAAAGTTTTTTGCGCGAGCCTATTCGCTTGACAAGGATGTCGTTAATGAACAAATTGACGGTGTCATTAAGGCTGTCCGTTTTATGGCAGAGCGCAAGATCGGAGCGCTGATCGTTTTCGAGCGCAGTACGGGACTCAGTGAATTGATTGAATCGGGCATCCGGATGGAATCGAAAATTACGTCGGAGCTGCTCATTAATATTTTCACGCCGAACACGCCGCTTCATGATGGTGCGGTCATTATTCGCTCCAATCAAATTATGGCAGCTGGCTGTTACTTGCCGCTGTCGGAGAACCCTTTTATAAGCAAGGAGCTTGGTACCCGTCACCGCGCTGCTATCGGGGTAAGCGAGGTAACGGATGCGATTTCGGTAACCGTATCGGAAGAAACGGGGCAAGTATCCTTATCGCTCGGAGGCATGATCGTTCGGGATATTAACGAGGAGTCGCTAATTTCCAAGCTATTCGATGAGCTGACACCAAAAACGAACGCACGCACGAAGGAACGCGTTACCGTGTCATCCCTGTGGAAGCGGAAAGGAGGCCGTGATGGATAAATGGCTTAGTCATCCCACCGCGCTCAAAATCATTTCCGTATTAATAGGTCTGCTGCTCTGGGGGATTGTACATATTGATCCCGGCACGTCGCCTCAGACCGTAACGACAACCAATTTTGATACAAAGACGATAGAGGCATCCGTTATTACGCCAGAGGGCCTAGATGCTGACAAGTACGTGCTTACCGCCATGGAACCAACGGTTGTAAGGCTTAACGTACAGGGCCGGCTCTCCGATCTGCTCAAAAATTCCTCACTGGATGATTATGTCGTGAAGGTGGACTTGAAAGGGACGAAAGCAGGCATGCAGGAGCTGCCCTTGACCGTAAGCTTACCTAAAGGAATTCAGCTCATCGACATGTCGCCGCGTACCGTAATGGTGCAAATCGAGGAGATTTTGACGAAGCCATTCGAACTTCAGGTTGTTACCGAAGGAAATCCTGCACCTGGATATGTAGTAGGCGCCTCAACGATCGTAGCGCCAACGCCAGCCGTACAGGTTACGCTGCCAAAAGATGATATGAGCCGCGTCGGGCTGGTCACGACGGAGGTTAATATCGACGGCGCTGATAAAACAGTTGTGAACAAAAAAGCTAAAGTTCTCGTATATGATACAGACGGCATTGAAATGACGAATGCAATCATTTCTCCGGAAACCGTTCATGTAGAGGTTAAGATTACGCCGCCATTTAAGTCGCTGCCATTGCAGGTCCGCTATACCGGCACTTTACCTGACGGGCTCAGCTTAGTATCCGTTAAGCCGGCTATCGATAAAGTCACCGTATACGGCGAACAGAAGGCGTTAGATGAGCTTAAGGTTTATGATGGCGTGGTGCTCGATCTCTCGAAGGTGAAGGAGTCGGGCAGCATTCAGGTGAAGGCCGAGCCAATTGACGGCATTAAATCCGTTGATCCGGGTGAAGTGACGCTTGACGTGGTCGTAGCGCCTAATATTACACGGACCTTTACGGGATTGCCTGTGACGATCGAGGGGCTGGCAGCCGGTACCTCTGCCGTCATACGTACGCCTGCGGATGGCAAATTTAATGTGACCGTCAGCGGAGCGGAATCGGTGCTGTCTGGGCTTAAGGCAGAGGCGATTACGGTTATTGCGAATACGGAAGGGCTCGCGCCAGGCTTGCATGTCGTAACGCTGCAGGTTGATGTGCCTGCTTACGTATCTACAGTTCTTACAGAAGGGCAGAAGCTGACCGTTTCCATCGAAATTATCAATGATGCAACTGCAGGAACCGGGGGAGACAACTCAGAGGAAGTCGGGGGAACTCCGACGGATGAGCCTCCTACCGCTACACCGCCGCCAGATACCGCCGAGGAGAACGGTAACAGCGGCGGCAACGGTGGCAGCGGCACGAATACGAATCCTTAAACTAACTAGCAGATATAGCAGATGATAACGAACGCAACATATAACAAAGGAGCATTTTAACTATGGGGAAATATTTTGGTACTGATGGTGTGCGGGGCGTAGCCAATCGCGAGCTTACACCAGAGCTGGCTTACAAGATCGGCCGCTGTGGCGGTTATGTGTTGACACACAAGGCGAAGAAGCCTAAGGTTGTTATCGGTTTGGATACACGGATTTCCGGTCCGATGCTGGAATCTGCGCTAATCGCGGGCCTATTGTCTATTGGTGCGAGCGTAGTGCGCCTTGGCGTTGTTTCTACACCGGCAGTCGCTTATATTACGCGTGAGCTTAATGCGGACGCAGGCGTTATGATATCGGCATCGCATAATCCAGTAGAAGATAACGGCATTAAATTTTTTGCTGGCGACGGCTTTAAATTATCGGATGATACCGAGCTCGAAATCGAACAATTGATTGATGCTCTTACAGATGAATTGCCACGCCCTGAAGGCGGGGATATCGGAGCGGTATCAAGCGATAAAGGTGCTAAGCAGCGTTATTTGGACTATTTGAAAACAACGATCAAGGGCGAATTCAGCTCTTTGAAAATCGTGCTTGATTGCGCGAACGGCTCCGCTTACGAGCTGGCTCCATCCGTATTCCGCGAGCTTGGCGCGAACATTATTACGGTAGGCGCAGAGCCGGATGGGCTTAATATCAATGCAGGCGTGGGATCGACGCATCCTGAATACTTGCGCGAGCAGGTGCTGCAGCATGGCGCGGATCTTGGTCTTTCTTTCGACGGGGATGCCGATCGTCTGATTGCGATTGACGAGAAAGGCGAAGAGGTAGACGGCGACTTTATTTTGTGCATTATTGGCGATGCGATGAAGCGGGCCGGCAAGCTTAAGGAAGACACGATCGTAACGACAGTTATGGCTAACATCGGCTTCTTTAAAGGCGCGGAGCGCATTGGCCTAAAAACGGCTCAAACGGCTGTAGGCGACCGTTACGTGATGGAAGAAATGCGCCGCGGCGGCTTCAACCTTGGCGGAGAGCAATCCGGCCACGTCATTTTCCTTGACCATATTACGACTGGCGACGGCATTCTTACTGCGCTTCAGCTTGTCGATACACTAGCAGCTTCCGGCAAAAAGTTAAGCGAGCTTAAAGGGCTTATGCGCAAATACCCGCAAAAGCTTGTTAACGTTCGTGTAGCCGATAAGAGCTTGTATCAAGGCAATACAGCCATTGAGGAAGCCGTTAAACGCGTGGAGCTGGAGCTTGGCGACAACGGCCGCGTGCTTGTCCGCCCATCGGGGACGGAGTCTTTGATCCGCGTAATGGCGGAGGGGCCTGAGAAGGACCAAGTCGAGGCTTATGTTGCGCAGATTGCTGATGTCGTTAAAAGTGAGCTAGGTTAATTTTATAATATGGTGTCGAAGGCTTGTCGGATCTTGTTGCTGACAGGCCTTTGCTGCCCTTTTTTGGAAAATAAGCGTGGATATTTTCAAGGAAAGGTTGCACAGCAGCAATAAAATGAATATGATAGGTAGTATGATTCAAGAAGGAAAGCGAGGATAGAGGTTATTTAAGCAAGTTAAGCGCCAGAGCTTGCGTGATGAACGATCTGTTGTAGAGCTGGGAAGAAAAGCTTGAAGCGGGTGTTCATACGGGAAGCTGACGAGGTGAAGGTGTTCGAAACATTCGGCGGGGACCTTCCGGTATTTGCAAGCCAACCGAAAGCTGTTACGTAAAACGGCCGGGCGACCGGTCATACAATCGTGCAGCAGGCTGCTTATTTTTTCATGCAATTATCGATTACTCCCGTATGTCCAAGATGCCACCGGTGGGGTGGGCACGGGCAGAGGGGTTACATTTTTCCGCTACAACTCGGAACTGATCTGTGACAACTTCATATTGCCTGTGCCACGCATTGGCAGGCATCCGACAAGGACGGGAAAATAACCTTATCGGAGGCCTATTAAATTATGTGTGGAATTGTAGGATATATTGGTAAACGCGACTCTCAGGACATTTTGCTCGAAGGATTGAAGAAGCTGGAGTATCGGGGTTATGATTCCGCTGGTATCGCTGTCTTCACGAAAAACGGGCTCGAAATTACGAAGTCCAAAGGTCGTTTGGCTAACCTTGAAGGCTTGCTGCGCGAGGAGCCGCTTGAAGGCTCTGTCGGAATTGGCCATACTCGCTGGGCAACTCACGGGAAACCGTCGGATGTGAACTCCCATCCGCATACCGACAACACGGCGAAATTTTCCGTTGTCCATAACGGAATCATCGAGAACTACTTGAACTTGAAAGAAGAATTGATGCTTAAAGGGCATATTTTCGTGTCGGAGACGGATACTGAAGTTATTTCCCATCTTGTCGCTGACGAATATAACGGTAATATCGTGGAAGCCGTTCAACGCGCGGTTAAACGTATGCGTGGCGCGTTCGCGCTTGGCGTATTGACAGAGTTTGAACCTGATCGTCTTGTTGCTGTACGCTTTGCAAGCCCGCTAGTAATCGGTGTAGGCGAAGGTGAAAATTTCATTGGCTCGGATATTCCGGCTATTTTGGAGCATACGCGTAACGTATATATTTTGAACGACGGCGAAATGGCGATCTTGACACGTGATGCTGTCGAAGTGATGACGACTGAAGGCGAAACTATTTCCAAGGAAATATTTCATGTCGATTGGGATCTTGTAACGGCGGAGAAAGCCGGATTTGATCACTTCATGTTGAAGGAAATCCATGAGCAGCCAAAAGCGTATCGCGACACAATGATGAGCCGTATTTCCGAAGACGGCAAATCTGTTGAATTAAAAGAGCTGGGCATGACAGCTGAATATATTAAATCGATTCGCAAGGTACAGATCGTAGCATGCGGCACGGCTTACCATGCAGGTCTTGTCGGCAAATCGGTCATTGAGTCGCTTGCGCGCATCCCGGTAGAGACGGATGTTGCATCCGAATACCGTTACCGCTCGCCAATCGTAACACCGGATACGCTAGTAATCGTTGTAAGCCAATCTGGAGAAACGGCAGATACGCTTGCGGCTCTACGCGAGGCACAACGCAACGGCGCTCGCGTGCTTGCGATCACGAACGTAGTCGGCAGCTCGGTTGCCCGTGAAGCGGACCATGTGCTTATAACATGGGCTGGTCTTGAAATTGCGGTTGCTTCGACAAAAGCATACACATCGCAGCTGATCGCATTTTATCTATTTGGCTTGCATCTGGCTAGCACGCTTGAGACGAAAGACGCTTCTTATATCGCGGAGGTCATTGCTGCAATGCATGAGCTGCCTGCACAGGTAGAGCGTATTCTAGAGCAAGCGGCTGTGCTTAAGCAGGTAGCGGAATCGATTTCGGTACACAAGCATTTGTTCTTCATCGGCCGCGGCGTAGACTACGCTGTCGCGCAAGAAGGCTCGCTGAAGCTGAAAGAAATTTCGTATATTCACTCCGAAGCTTATGCTGCTGGTGAGCTGAAGCACGGAACATTGGCGCTTATCGAGGACGGCATTCCTGTTATCGCATTAGTAACGCAGGAAGAGCTGTACGAGAAAACGCTAAGCAACATCAAGGAAGTTAAAGCGCGCGGCGCACATGTCCTTGGTATCGCGAACGTAGGTACAGAAGACGAAGTCATGAAATCCGTCGACGAGCTATTCGCAATTCCGAAGACGCTGCCGATCTTGTCGCCGGCGTTGTCGGTTATCCCGCTGCAACTGATCTCCTACTATGCTTCGCTTGCTTTGGAGCATGACGTGGATAAGCCGCGGAATTTGGCAAAGAGCGTTACGGTGGAGTAGGGAGTTAGGGGTATAGTGTTCGGTTGTGTTAACATCCAACAAACTCTAAAGCCCACCATTAAAACCATGCACAAAGCTTATAAAGTCTAATTACAAGCCGAACTGATTTCAGGCATTTCCACCTGAAATCACTCGGCTTTTTCTTTCTATTTCAATCTCTTCCTCGATCTTTTTCCCAATCAATATCCTCGTAATCCCTTGCCTGTTCTGGTTTTATTCCTATTTTAATCTACGATTTTTTATACCAAATTCCAATAGATTATGAAGGAATATTTCATGAAGAGATAAAAAAGAAAAAGGGGGAGGTAGAGTCAATACTACTTGATTTAATTAAAAAGAAAAAATATGAGGATACATTTGATATCACTGAAAAATATGATCAGACAGTAAATGTTGATGTCACCTTAGATGCTATAAGGACAATAGTTAAAAGCCGACAAGGTGTTTATTCCGGCTATCTAGGATTGATTAATATTCCGGATGATTATAGCGGAATAATGTCAAATGAGATATTAACTTATAAAAAAAAGTATAAAAGAGATCTTGAAGAATATTCAGCTACATTATCTAATCTAGATCGAATCCGAAATCAATCCAAAAAGGTTTCCCCTCAGATAGGAATGAGTTCTGATGAAGTTAGATCTTCAAGTTGGGGTGCACCTGAAGATACAAAAAAAACAACTACTAAATACGGTGTCAGTGAACAGTGGGTTTATGCTAATGGTCGTTATGTTTATTTTGATGATGGTGAAGTAACTGCAATTCAAGAATAGCCAAATTATTTACTGAAATAGGCTTGCTTTTTTCGTTCAACTAGGGACACGATAGTACCATGACAACAGGCTGCCAGATCATCGGCAGCCTATTCGGCTAGCTGACAGTTATATATGAACGAGATGTAAATTAATATGGAAATAGGAAATATTAAACAGTGTCATGTTACAATTGTAGAGTTGTATAAATAAAGCTGGGAGTTGGATATGCGTATTCACAAGAAGAAATTGTTTGTCATAGCTGGGCTTATTACTTTATCAATAGCCTTAGCTGGCTGTGGTGGGCCAGCCAACGAGAATATAGGGATTGGAAATTCTGAAGAGGCCGCAAAGAGTGAAGTTGCTGAGACTGCTGCAGCGAAAGAAACCAATACGGATACAGAAAATGTAAACATACAATTCTCGTAATGTATGCCGAAGATGATGTGACGAAGAAAAACACAGCGAACAACATAACCCTGTCGTTTGAAGCTACGGATTCGCGATGGCGAACTGCAGAGGAAGCATTACATGACTCTTCCTCGGTCATTCCAAGTGATGCTGTCAAGGTCAAGGAATATACAGATAACGAAGTCCGTAAGGTCTTTCAGTATGAGAGTAAACTCCTTGCAGATCGGCTGAAAGGATATTATGATTTCGGTGCAACTCTCGATCCCGAATCAAAGCCTGGTATCTTCATCGTTATCTTGAAGCACGATGATAGTGGTATTATCTCGGTTGTGGTTGGGGCAGGTAATAATCCATAAGATTGGAGAGAAGGAACTAAATGGCGTTAAACATGCCAATTTATTCTCGTCGCAGTTATTAATTTGATGTGCTGGACTAAATTTAAGGATAGCTACCATGCGGGAAGTGTTTGTAGATCACTATGCTATAATCGACGCAATGAATTTAACGAGGATAGTTTATCGAATAGAGCATTTGCTGCTAACGGGAAGCTGCTGGCCAATAAATGAGTCGGAGAAGTACATAAAGTTGATTCATTCATTTGAAATACACACAACGTACACAGGTGTCCTTTAAAGTAGGTTGTGGGAGTAATAAAACTTAGAAATGCAGGCGAAAGCGGAGTGCGGTGGAATGAAACGAACGATATTGCTGGTTGAAGACGATACGCTTATGCGAGAGGTGATAATGGACTATTTCAAGAAGGAACAATGGGACGTGTTTGAAGCGGAAAATGGGAGGGTCGCGCTTGACATTTTTGAACAGAATTCCGTTGATTTGGTCGTCCTCGACATTATGATGCCGGAAATGGATGGATGGTCGGTATGCAAACGTATCCGGGAAAAATCGGATGTCCCGATTATGATTATGACTGCCAGAGCAGAGGATGACGACCAGTTGATGGGGTTCGAGCTTGGCGCCGATGAGTACGTAACGAAGCCCCTGAGCCCAAGGGTATTGGTAGCCCGCGCTACTACTTTGATGAAGAGAACGGAAGGGACGATGGGACGCGAGGGAGATACGCTTGTCTATGGTGATTTAATGGTGAACAGGTCGGCATATACCGTCTTTGTAGCGGGTACTAAGATCAATTTGTCACCTAAGGAGTACGATTTGCTCCTCTTTCTCATCAAACATTACGGCAAGGTGCTGTCGCGAGAGTATATTTTGGACTCTGTCTGGGGGTACGATTATTTGGGGGATTTGCGAACGGTGGACACCCACATTAAAAAGCTAAGAGCTAAGCTCGGAGACGAAGGACGATCGATAGCGACAGTTATTCGTTCTGGATATAAGTTCGAGATGGGTCGATGAAAAGAAGAGGTGTAGCCCTTAAACTATTCGTTGTCACTTCCGTGTTGATCCTGCTTGTGTTCACCATATTGCTGCTTGCACAAGGATTGTTTTTCGAGCAGTTTTACCGTATGTCTAAAATTAATGTTTTAGAGAAGAGCATGAATAAATTCGCTCGCCAATACAAAGAGGCGCAATCGAGTGAACGACAGGTGTCACGACTGCTAGGTGCATTCATGAATGAGCATGATACGAGTACCGACATCCTGAATAGCCGATTTGAGCGAATAAGCACACATCCTTATTATTTGGAACTGGAAGCTGGCAGCAAGACGATAACGATTCAGATTTCTAAAGAAGGCATGACTGTGGATCAAATCCCCCAAAAGATTCAAATAGGCGAGACGCTGGTGGTTGATGGGATCTTCATGAATGAGGATGATACGATTATGCATCCTGTTGTTATCCAGCAGACCGATACCGTTCTCAAAGAGGGCTTAGTACGCGTGCGAGGAAAAGTAACGGATCTCATGCTGCCGGAGCGGCGGTCATATAATCCGCTTTATCAGGATGCTCTTGTCGATGATGTGCTTCTAGATTGGAATTCGCAAATGGAACAATGGCAGTCAAGGCTGCGGAGCGGTTCGGTCTTGCAGCTGGATTGGCAGGATAAATGGAGTGGTATCCCCTATACGGTTCTCATACGTCTGCTCTCAGAGGGCAACGAAGAGAATAGCTATTTATTCGTTATGACCTCTATGCAGCCTGTAGGGGAAGCTGTCGGGATTCTTAAGCAATATGTCGTTTATTTGGCGCCGCTTATGGTTCTGCTTGCGATTGTTTTGTCTTTGATTTATTCCAGAATTGTCTCCCGTCCCTTAGTGCTGCTTAGCCGCTCTGCAGCGCGTCTTGCCAAGCTGGACTTTACGGAGCAGTCAGCAATCGATTCGAAGGATGAATTCGGGGAGCTGTCGAGAAGCATGGTTGCGTTGTCGCGGAATTTGGACGCCTCCATGAAGGAGCTTACCCATGCGAATGCGATGCTTCAGGAGGATGTGGAGGAGAAACGGCGGTCCGAGCAGCTTCGCAAAGAGCTGATCGCGAACATTTCTCATGAATTGAAGACGCCGCTCGGGATTGTGAAAGGCTTTGCGGAAGGGCTGCAGGACGGCGTGGCGAGCGACAAAAGCGAACGTTATCTGGCCCTCATCGTCAATGAAACGGATCGGATGAATGCATTAATTATGGATATGCTGGAGCTGTCCAAATTCGAAGCGAAGGCCATTCAGCTGCAGCCGAGAAGCTTAGCTCTGGCAAGCCTGATTCAAAGGGTGAGTGATGCATTCTCTCAGCAATTGGAGATGAAACAGCTTCAATTGCGGATAAACGCGGATAAAGAGGAAGAGGAAGAGCTGCTAGTACGGGCTGATCCCAGACGCCTCGAGCAGGTCATTCTGAATTTCATGAGCAACGCCATTCGGCATGCCGTTGTGAACAGTGCCATTACGATCGGCATCCAGCGAACGGCACCAGGAAAAATAACAACCGTCATTGAAAACATTGGACCGCCGATTCCCGAAGAGGATATCAGTCGGGTCTGGGATCACTTTTACCGGGCGGAGCGTTCACGGGATCGTAAATCCGGTGGAACGGGACTAGGACTCGCCATCACCAAGCATATTTTGGAGCTTCATGGAAGCGAGTATGGCGTGGAGAACACGAAGCAAGGCGTAGCATTTTCTTTTACATTAGATGAAAACGGAGGAACAACCTATGATTAGAACAAAATATATGTATTTGATATCAGCTTTGATCGTACTGCTGCTGGCCAGCGCATGCGGCAATCAGTCCAACAACGAATTAGACACTACGGCTACACCTATAACGAAGCCAGAGAACGAAGCAACAGGCGATCAAGCAGCGGATACGGACTCTGACAAGAAAATATTAATTATCATTGACCAGACGGAAAAGCCAATTGAGGGCAACAGCTTCGATTTTGTCGTGGAGCAGCTTCCGGAAGGATTTGCTCTTGCAGAAATGCAGTGGGTGTCCAAGGAAAACCAAATCATCAATTCGGTTCAAGTAGCCATTGAACATGGAGCAAGCGGTGGAGACGGCTTCTATATTAGCGGCGACGGACAATTTACTGGATTCTTCTATCCGGATGCGATGAAGGGCGAGAAAGGGCAGGTTGTATTCGTGTTCAAGAATGAGCAAGGCAAGGAATTAACGTGGAAAAAGGAAATCACTTTGAAATAAACATCAATGTTCATGTCAAAAGCAGCCGATTGCGGCTACTTTTTTCATGTAGATGCGCTTCATAGCCGTTTACCGGAAGTTTTGTGAGGTTGAAGAACCATACTCTTACCGGAAAATAATAAGCACAAAGTTGCCTAAATTTATAACAGATAAGGAAGGCTTACTTTATTAAACAAACGGGTAACGATAGTTCAATAAAAACACGGAAGCAGCCGACCACAATGATCGGCTGCTTAATTACGCAATGGGCAGGATAGCTTCAAAAGACAGGGAATAATTATTTTATCTAGAATAATATGCATGCGGGTATGTTAAACGACAGATGAAAATAACTTATAGGAGAACAATTATGTACATCCAGAAACTTATTAATCGTGTGCCAGACTTGCCATTGATAATGGTAAGACCAACTTTAATATTGCGAAATTGTAATGGTCTAATATTACTCGTGAAGCATTGCGATGGTTTATGGGGACTTCCAGGTGGATTATTAGAGCCGGGGGAATCGGTTGAAGAAGCGCTTAAGAGGGAACTTCACGAAGAACATCGGGGGACGAGATTCACTATATTGCTATAACATACATAAGCAGTAACTTTGAAGGCATAATTAAAATTGATAATCAAGAAGTTATTGAATATGGGTTCTTTAGACCAATCGAAATTCCCGTGGATACGATGGGAATTATTAAGAAAATCATTAACGGCTATGAGAGCTCGAATTACTATGCTAACGGGCAGGTTAGATTAATTACTTCACGAATACTTCAAGTATGGAGAATATGCGTAGTTCGTACATGAGACGTTACATGAAAGGAATGTAATACTTAAACTAAGGAGCGAATATTTGTGATCATTCAATCTATCACAATATTATGGGACAAAAAGGTCAGAGGAGCTCCATACTCTACTTTGAGAAATAGATTTAGCAAGTCGTTCCCAATTCCAGATAAGCTGATAAATTATATTGGAAGCACTACGATTCCTTTTCAGGAAATACTAATTATTCAAAATAAAAATGGATTTAAAATTAAAAGTAATAAAGTCGAGTATCTTGACTCACACCTAAATGAATGGAAGATAGCTAGTACTGAAATACAAAACAAGATTGACGAACTACAAGTATATTTTAAGTATTCTGATTCTTGTGGCAAGCCTGTTCGTTATGATTCAAGATATCAATACTTATCTGAAATCACGTTTATACTTCAAAGTAGTGAATATGGAAGGATTATCTATAACGGTAGATTAGTACACGAAGATACAGGAGATTGGATTTATCAGTTAAAGATATTGAATATTTATAATGGTCATAGTGATGACAAAGAGATTTTAACAAAGGAATCACCTTCGAAAGATTATAAACAAATAGAAGTGCTTTTTTAGTATTTCACGAAGGCATTCCTATCATATAACATCATATTCACGTTTCGAGCCATTCGGCTCTCGGTCCGACAAAAGTTATGGGAAATTTACGGTCATCGCAAATAAGACGCTATGAGAAACTGCGGTAGTGCCATTAATTTCAAAAATCCATTAAGCTCGGAGTTGAAATATGAGTTTAATTCTTCCTTTGGATATTATTGAAAAAATACAGCAGGAATATAAGGATCAATACGATTGTGTTGAAGACCTATTAACTAATCAAAGTTTTTTCCACACCGAAGAAGAGTTTATATTGAGATTAATTAGATCAATTTTGTTTTTATCTGAAGGAAGTATTGAACAGCTTCAAAAATATCTCAACATTGCAAAAATAGATTTTAGAGATGTGTTCTATTGGGCTGAATACGATCAAAATAACAAACAAATACGGGATTTTAAAAAGCCATTTAAAGGGGAATACAATTAAACGTTGAGCTAACGGGAAACGAGAGCTCAATAAACTACATGACGAGGCTGCCGAGAGATTAATCGGTAACCTCGCTTCGCTAACTGGAAGTTTTATAAAATTCGTCTTTGGGTTATTGTAATGTATATAGGGCTAAAGCCGCCAGGTTTACAGCAATCTCCCGGAAGACCCGATCCGCGCCTTCGGATAGGTTTCGAAAGCTCGCACCGCCGCTTCCGCAACCTCAATGTCGTTTGCGACCGTACTGCCGCTTGCGCCGACCGCCCCGACGATTCTCCCTTCGAACGACAACGGAATCCCCCCTCCGAACACGACAACGCGTCCGTGGTTGGTCGTATTGATCCCGTACAGCTCCCCGCTCGGGACCGCCAACGGAGCAAGGCTCGCCGTGGGCACTTTTAGCGCGACCGCCGTCCATGCCTTATTATGGGCGATGTCGACACTGGCCAGTCAGGCATGGTCCATCCGATGAGAAGCAACGAAATTCCCGCCATCGTCTACGATGGCGATCACTTCCGCGATCCCGAGCTCCCTTGCCCGGAGTTCCGCTGCGTGAATCAACACTTTGGCGACTTCTAGGGTGATTTTCAACATCTGCGTCCTCTCCCTCTCGACTGATTCGATACATGATATGAATCATACGCTTTAGGTATGCATTCGATCCCGTCATCATAGGCATTCGTACATCCATGAATGGAGCGGGTAAAATTCCGCTTCTTTTCTTGCTCTCTATTGTATTATCCTAAAGTGTTATGACGGAAAGGAACGGTTTGTGGAGACAATACATGAAATGTTAAAAGTTGCGTGATTAAAATATTAAAATGAAGGAAGTTGTCATTACCGGTGCCTCCGACGGCTTAGGTTATGCCATGACAGAAGCCCTTCTTGCAAAAGTTGCATTAGCATCCCGTCCAGGGTCAAAATTAACTGAAGCCGTAAAAAAACTTAAAGAAAATTGATATACTACTGTTCTTGAGCTTCCACTGGATGTAAGGTCAGAGGGATCGGTAGAAGATGCGGTAAAATGGGTAAAAACTGAATGGGGTAAAATTGATGTCCTTGTAAACAATGCTGGTATCGGGATGCGAACGGTTAGAGCGTTAATTATCAGCTTTGTCACAACTAACGCATGTCGCTCGTGCAGTAAACTTCCGCGGGATCGCAATTGGCAATCCGCTATCTTTCTCTAATGATGAAGAAGGATTTCAAGCCCTTCTTCGCTGGATTCAATCGTTGCAAGAAGCCCATAACCTTACTTCGCAATTATCGGCATGGAACCGACGGGGCATTACTGGCTAAGCATCTCTAGATGGTTATCCGAGAAACAATTCCAAGTTGTTCTTGTTAATCCTCATCTCGTGAAAAAGAATAAGGAAAAACGTGACAATACACCATCGAAGAGCGACAAAAAGGATGCTCTCGTCATCGCAGACATGGTCAAAAACGGTTATTACTCTTTTATTCGTAGCACGCCTGAGGCCTTTGAAGAGCTGCGTGTTTATCTCTCAAACCGCGACTCTGTCGTGACGAGACTCGTAAGCGCTAAAAACCAAATCCATCGCTGGGTTGACGTAGTGTTCCTGAGCTGCGGCAAGTATTTAAGAACCTGTTGTGCGGGGGGGCATTGGCCACACTACGTCTTTTCCCAACACCTGAAGAACTGAGAAAGCTAGCGCCTCAGGACGTGGTGAGTGGCTGGAAATCCATTATGCAACGTCAACCCGGGAACAAGAAAGCTCAGACCCTTATTGCGCTTGCTCGTCATTCTGTTGGCTCTAAGCAGGCAACTGATGCGTACAAGCTCCACTTAACGCAACTTCTCGCTGAATACGACCTGGCTTGCCAACAGCTGCAAGTTGTAGAGGCTTGAGAGGGCAAAGACCCGCCCCGAGATGGGAGTGATAACCTCCAGGGGCGGCGTGGAGAATGCGTGCAGTAAATGGAAGGATATGGGGCTTGTAAGCTCACCCTCTATTTCCTCACGCCTTCATGTTGTCCTGGTCTTCAACTATCTTTCTCTACTATCTTTCCGCATTTTCGGAAAGGGTGAAATCGTGCGAATAAGCGAGTATTTGTGAGAAAATTGAATGGTACTGAGTGAGTTCAAAGAAGCACTCTATACAAACGATGAAGGGAGCTGCCGCGGCAGCTCCTTTTACGATTCTTCAGCTAAAATACGCAGGACTACCTGCTCTTTAAAGGTCTTGTTAAATTTCTTCCGTTGTCCCATATGAACTCCTCCATACGCGCAGTGCCGTCTGGCTTTCGCCGAACAGAAGCATGTAGCGCCGCTCGCTGTCGATTTTCAGGAACATCTTCGTAAACTCATAGATCATAGTGGCCAGCACGATATTGGAGTTGCCATGGTTCTCCACGGGGTGACCAAGTAGGAGGTTGCCCAGGAATATTGAAAATGTAATAAGTTTTAAAAAAATACAGGTTATGCGTAAAATATCACATCCAAACTAGATTTATTTTCCAATATGATAGGCACAAGGAGGTGAAAGCGCTTTAAATTGTAGTTTCACATCATGTAACGGCAACGGCAACCAGCATGCATGATCAAGAACACTAAAACAATTGGAGGTTATGTTAATGAACAAAAGGATGAAATCATTCGTCGCAGGAATTACAGTCGCGTCTATCGTAGCAGTAGCAACCACCGCATACGCTGCGACAATTACCATCAATTCCGATGGCGCAAACACCGGCTTGACGCCGCTGCAAATCTTTCAGCAATATTTGGGCAGCGATCCCGTCGACGGTCCGACGGATTCCTATCATATCAGCGAAACGACCTCATCGCAGATCGCGGGTAACAATGTCTTTCAATTCAAGGTGGGAGACGCATCTGATACGGCTGCTCTCGACGGATCGAATACGGACAGACAGCGTGTCGAGGTTAAAGCGTACAAAGGCTCGCCTAGCAATGCAACGGCTTCAAAGGACCAAACGACTACGTACAAGTGGAAGTTCCGTCCGATGAGCCCTTATCCGCAATCTCCTTCAGGCAGCTTCCATCATATTTTCCAAGTGAAAGCGGTGGATGGGGACGATGGTTATCCGATTCTGACGTTCTCGGTCGATGGCGGCAACTTGAAATTCAAGCATAGCCCGATCGGAGCAGATGCTTCTCAGGTCCAAACATTGGCGCAAACGGCGTTCTCCAATATCGACGGTCAATGGGTTGAAGCCACAGTTACCATGAAGCATAGCGATAGCGGCTCGATCAATATGACACTCAAAAAGCTAGACGGAACGACCTTGATGTCATACAGCGGAACGAAGGACAACTGGAGATCCGGCGCCACTATTAATCGTCCGAAATGGGGCATTTACCGCAAATTGTTTACCGGCATTCAGGAAGCAAAAATCCAATTTGCCGACTTTCAAATTACAGAATAACAAGAAGAAACCGTCAAAGGGTCCATTACCCTTTGACGGTTTTCATTTTATATCCGCTAAACGTTATCCTAGAATGATGCGATCGTTGGACATTTTGTGGCCGCTGATGCGCTCGAACTCGCCATTGGTTTGATCGCCTCGCTCCTTGTTTGATCCGTATTTATGACTTGAAGGCGGTCGGAACGAATGGCAGACCAGATTCCCAGACTCGTCCGGTGGTGCAGCTGTCGAAAGAAAATAAAGTATTAGACTGGTAACGCCCCATTACGCTTACGGGAAGTTTAAATGAAGATCGGATATAATATAAAGTAAAGATTTAAAGGAGGAGCATATAATGGACAAGGTAATACCTTTCTTAATGTTTCAAGATGGCAAGGCAGAAGAAGCGATGAACTTTTATACATCGCTCATTGAGGATTCTGAAATTACAAGCATTGTTCGGTATGGTGCTAATGAAGCAGGAGAAGAAGGAACCGTAATGCAGGCTACTTTCACATTAAAAGGGCAGGAGTTTATGTGCATTGATAGTAATGCCAAACATAAATTTTCCTTTACACCTTCGTTCTCAATCTATGTTGTTTGTAGTACTGAGGAAGAAATTGATGATCTTTATGGGAAGCTTGAAGAAGGTGGACAAGCTCTAATGCCATTAAATAATTATGGGTTTAGCAAAAGGTTCGGTTGGCTGAATGACCGCTTCGGAGTCTCGTGGCAAATAAACTTTGTCTAAATAAAATGAAATGCTAAATCTAGATTTACTAACGGGAAACGTTTGTTCAATAAAACAGCAGCAGCCTAGGACTTATTTTCTCGTCCATGGCTGCTGCTGTTTCGTTTTTCGGGTCTGTCTATTCCTTAATTTTCACAGAACAATAGAAGCAGGGAGTAGTAAACTTATTAGGACGGGGACATTCTTCGCGAGGACATAGCCATGACGAAGGAGATTTATCAGCTCTATTTTCATGCTTGCTCCTAAGGGCTATTCGCGTTATGTTGAGAGGTATGTCAAATCGATTTACAAACAGATGAGAGCACTTGGGGGGCATATCGCGTGAACAAATGGATTAGAGGCTTAACTCCAGAAACGTTCAAAAACAGAATATTGATGGCTTTTTTGCTATTCGTGCTAGCTCCATTCGTATTATTAGTCATCTATAATTTCAGTGAAACGGAAAGGGTTCTGCAGGAGGAAGCCTCCGCCAAAAACCAGGACCAGCTTCTCGATATCGAGAAGTCTTTCCTAGACGTACTCGGACTTGTTATGAAGACAGGTCTGTTATTAGAGCAGGATGCCACCATTCGCTCGGTTATGAAAAATCCGGAGCTGCAAGATCCGCTAAGACGGAAGGAACTGGTGGAGAACAAGTTCGCAAGCATTGAGAACAGCTTCTTCCTGACTGACGCAACGGTGTATTATACGCTGGTAGACAAACGTGGCTACGCTTACACCTCCTTTGCTCCTCGTGAACCATTGAATTATTCCTCGATTACCAATGAAGAATGGGTAAAGAAGCTTACCTCCAGTGAAGGGGAAAGCTACATTTGGAATGCAAGCGATACCAATTATGTGAGTACGGTTATTAAACCGAATCAAAATATGCTTAGTCTCTATCAGATGCTCCGCGATGAGAATCTCAAAGAGTACGCGTATGCCCGTATCAGCATCGATTATGAGCAATGGTTCAACAGGGTGATGAGAGATAGGCAGCGCGAAGGCATTTATTATTTATTAGACCATACAGGAAGATCCATGGTGCAGTCTGATGCCAATGAAACGATTGATCCTGTGATTTTATCCGCTATGCTAGACGTAAAAGAGCCCTCTGCGTCAGCTTCGATTGTTAGTCAAGACGAGAAGGTATTATATACGTTCAGCCGTATTGCCCAGTTAAATGGGTTTATCGTAAAAAAGGTACCCTTGTCCTTGCTGTTTGAAGAAGTGGAAACGTTGAAAAAACGCTTTTTTGTCATCTTTGGGTTGATTACGCTTGTGTTTGTCATCATGACCTATTTTATTTCTTCAACGATTACCGTCCCTCTAAAAACGCTGCAGCGTAAGATGGAGATTTCGGTCAAGACAAATCTCAAGGTAAAGCTGCCAGAGCAAGGGCGAGGCGAAATCCTTGCACTCACTCGAAGCTTCAATACGATGATTGACGATATAAATGGCTTAATGGAACGGCTTCAATTGGAGGAACGGCAGAGGCAGGTCGTCCGCTTTCAGGTTCTCTTATCTCAGATGAACCCGCATTTTCTCTTGAATACGCTTAATGTTATTAAAAGCATTGCGCTCGAGAAGGATGAGGATGACATTTATGAAATTTGTGTCTCGTTAGGAAAAATATTAGAGACAACATTGAATGTAGAGGTTGATCTTATCTTGTTGAAGGATGAGATTGCGCTTATTGATTCCTATATGCGCATCCAAAACGCGCGCTTCGGCAGTCATATTTCAGTCAGCTATGAGGTAAGCAATGAGCTGAAATATGCACTGATTCCAAAATTCTGTCTTCAGCCGCTGGTAGAAAACGCAATTATACATGGGCTTGGAGGGACGCGGAGTGACGGCCGGATTGAAATCAAAGCGGAGGCAAGACATGATCTTCTGTATCTTGAGGTGGCGGACAATGGGGTAGGCGTAGAACGCGCCAAAGCGAAGAAGGTATTCCGTAAGCGGAAAAGCATCGGTATTCAAAATATCCGGGAAAGCCTGGAGCTGCTCTTCAAAAATCAGAGTACAGGCTTGTCCCTAGCATCATCAGACGAGGGAACGAAGGTCTTGATGCATCTCCCTCTATTGTTATCGAAACCCTATTTAAAGGAGGCTGACGGCGATGTGGACCGTATTGATCGTTGATGATGAACAGCATGCAAGAGCGAGTCTCAGCAAGCTGATGAGCAAAGCTAATCTTCCATTTGAAATCGTAGCCACGGCAAATGACGGCGAGGAAGCGTTGCAGGCTATTCGAGCATTGCAGCCAGACGTGGTTATTTCCGATATTGATATGCCCTTGATGGACGGAGTAGAGCTGCTGAAGTCTGTGCGGAAAGAAGGGCTAGATTGCCGGTTTGTCATGCTTACCTGCATGAATGAATTCGAGTATGCAAGGCAGTCGCTGGAGTTCGGGGCGTCCAGCTATTTACTTAAGCTATCGATGGATGTGAGCGGATTGAAGCAGGCCCTGGAGAAGGTAACCCTTGAACTAGAGCAGCGAGAACAATTAAGAAAAGCAGCCAAGTGGTTTCCGAGGAAAAATGTGTCTGAACCTACGGACCATCCTGAAATGAATAAGATTATTCGGCATATTGAGGAGCATTACTCTGAGGAAATTACACTAAAGCGTGTAGCTGAGCTCATCTCGATGGATGCAAGCTATGTGAGCGATTTGTTTAAGAAAAAAACGAGCCAAACTTTAATTCACTATGTACAGAACCGCCGTGTTGAGGCAGCAAAGATGCTGCTCGCGGAAACAAGCCAATCGGTAGGCGAGATTGCGAGGCAAGTAGGATTCGAGAATGACAACTATTTTATTAAAATATTTAAACGATGGTGCGGCACGACGCCAAGCGAATATCGCAAAGAGCAAAATAAATGATCCAAAGAATGTATCATCAA
Organism: Bacillus sp. FJAT-26390; assembly: GCF_001682865.1. Lineage (GTDB taxonomy): Bacteria > Bacillota > Bacilli > Paenibacillales > Paenibacillaceae > Pristimantibacillus. The sequence goes on along the minus strand of NZ_MAQX01000037.1, from coordinate 164,605 downwards.
TCGCCAAATATCGTTCCTTACCCCGCGAAATGCCCGGTGATAAGATTTAACTAAGCAATTAAACAAGTTTCTAGGGGGCAAAGAAATGAAAAGAAACAGAATGCTGATGACCGCGCTTTCTCTTATTCTTGTCATGGTTCTAATCGCTGGATGCGGTGGAAACAACAATAACAATGCTTCGGGAACGCCAACAGACGGTAGCGGCACATCAACTAAGAAGATTAAGCTTACGTTATGGGGCGGCGTGCCTCCTGAAGCGGGGCCGCAAGCGGTTGTTGACGAATGGAATGCCAAAAATCCAAACGTACAAGTGGAATATGTGCGGTTCGTTAATGATGATGCAGGCAACTTAAAGCTGGATACCGCTTTGATTGCTGGGCAAGACGCAGATCTTTACATGAACTACACCCTCTCGCGTCTTCAAAAGAGAATAGATGCGGGTGTAGCCGTAGATATGAGCGCAAAGACGGATTATAACATTGACGAGCAAATGGGTCCTGATGCCAAGCAATGGATGATTAATGACAAGTATTACGGCATGCCTACCAAGAAGAACATGGCATTTATTTGGTTGAACAAAGATATGCTTGATGCCGCGGGTCTGCCTATTCCTCCGCTAGATTGGACTTGGTCTGATGTACAGGAATATGCATTGAAATTGAAACAACCTAATGTATGGGGCCTCCTCCAGCATGATGCTGCATTTACTACGCAATTCGACGGCACGATCGGTGGAGACGGGTATGTGAAAGCAGACGGAACATCCAACTTCGATAATGCTTACTGGAAGCAAGGGTTTGAAATTCTGCACAACATGATGTTCAAGGATAAATCGACTCCGGAATATGGCGAGCAGCTGACCAGCAAGATGCCGGTGGATACGATGTTCCTAAAAGGCGAGACAGCGATGCTGACGGCTGGTGAATTTATTTTCCGCAATGCGAACAATCTAGTCGATTTCCCGCATGATTTCAAAATTGCTTTTGCACCCATTCCGCGTATCTCCAAGGATCAAACAAACTTCAAATATCCAGGCGGATTGGGCGACGTGCTATCCGTAAATGCGAAGTCCAAAAATCAAGAAGCGGCTTGGGAGTTTGTGAAATGGTACGCTGATGGCGGTATGCTGCCAATGGCTCCGGGAGGACGAATTCCGTCATTCAAAAGCGTAGACAGCACGGAAGCTATCGATTTGCTCCTAAAAGGATATGAGGACATGTATGATCGGGATTCTCTAAATAAAGTGGTATTCGGCCAATTTGAATCATTCCAGCTTAACGTGCCTCAGCAAGTTATCGATGCGCGCAAAGAGGAATATGAGAAGTATTTCCTTAATAAGCAAGACATCGATACGACGTTGAAAAACATGGCAGAGCGGCACAACCAATTTATCAAGAAATAAGCTGCGTAAAGAGAGTAAGAAGGAGCGGCCAAGTCCTTCTTGCTTTTTTTTATCGGTGAACGAAGAAAGGCGGGTTGTTATGATTAAAACGAACTGGCTGCGCAAGCAAAGCTGGTTGGGATATGTGTTTATTCTTCCGAATATGCTGGGAGTGTTGTTGTTTTTCGTCGTGCCTGCATTATTCTCCTTTGGACTGATTTTTACCGATTATCAATTTTCGAATCCCAATGTTTCGTTCACGGGCCTAGACAATATTAAGCGAATGTTTCAGGATGAACAGTTCTATAACGCCATTAAGAATACCGCGATATTCCTTCTTTCCGTTCCGGTGTCGCTTGGGCTGGCCTTTGTCGTCGCACTTGTTCTGAATAAGAATGTTTATTTGAAAGGGCTGTTGCGGGGGATGTTTTTTCTTCCCTATATTTCTAGCGGGGTAGCTGTTGCATTCGTTTGGATGCTCTTGTTTCAGCCCTCTCAAGGACCGATCAATGAAATACTCCGCTGGATTGGCATTGTATCGCCGCCAGGCTGGTTCGCAGATGCCGAGACTGCGATGTATGCGATCGATATCATACAGATATGGTTCTTGTTAGGCTACAACATGATTATTTATCTTGCTGCCCTTCAAGAAGTATCGCCTGAGCTGCTGGAAGCAGCAAAGATTGACGGCGCAAAAAGCAGAACCATCACGTGGCGCATTGTATGGCCGCTTGTTAGCCCGACTACATTTATGCTGCTCATTACGGGCTTAATCATGACGATGAAATCCTTCTCCTTAATTCAAGCAATCACACAAGGCGGCCCCAGCGGCAGTACGACGATCTTATCGCTTTACATTTACAAAACAGCCTTCAGCTATTATGAAATGGGCTATGCCTCAGCGATATCATGGTTCTTATTCGCCATTATTATGGGGATAACCGTCATTCAATGGTTTAGCCAGAAGCACTGGGTCCACTATTAGAAAGGGGAGTTTTCAATGAACGATCTAGCCGGCTCTTTCAAAACCAAGATGCCGTTAACTGTACTCATGCTCGTTTGCGGCGTGTTCATGATACTTCCGTTTCTATGGATGGTCAGCACGTCTCTGCAGAGTCCAAGCGAAGTATTTACGAGATGGCTGCCCTCTAAGCTTGATTGGAGAAGCCATGAACGGATTTGGACAGGTAACTATAGCTTCATTATTTATTATATGAATTCTATTAAAATCTCCATTATCAGCACAGTCGGCGCAGTGTTTCTGTCCGCATTCGCTGCATACGGCTTTGCAAGAATCGAGTTCAGGGGCAGAAATGCGATGTTCCTCGTCTACTTATCCATGATGATGATACCGCCACAGGTTATTTTTGTTCCCAAGTTCATCATGTTTAACTGGATGCATATATACAACACCCATTGGGCGCTTATACTGCCGGGCTTGTTCTCGATTTTTGGCGTATTTATGCTAAGGCAATTTTTCATGAGCATCCCGAAGGAAATTACGGAATCTGCTTTTATAGACGGTGCCGGTCATTTTCGTATTTTCTTTAGGCTTGTTCTGCCTTTAGCAAAGCCCGCGCTAGCTACCTTTACGATTATCGATTTCTCGTGGCACTGGAATGACTTTGAGAATGCGCTCGTATTTTTATCCAGCCCGAATTTGTATACGATTCCACTTGGCTTGCAGAATTTCATTTTGGAAAATAACGTCGATTACAACGGCATGATGGCCGCGGCAACCGCTGCGATCATACCAATGATCCTAATCTTCATAATAGGTCAAAAATATATTATTCAGGGCATATCCGGCTCTGCCGTTAAGGGCTGATCACTCAAAAAGAATAGGAGCGTGATGACATGAGATCTGAGAACATGAAGACAGAAGTAACCGTCATTGGAGGCGGGCTCGCCGGCGTTTGCGCTGCCATTGCTGCGGCAAGATTGGGACAGACGGTATCCTTGGTGCAAAACCGTCCTGTTTTGGGCGGCAACTCCAGCAGCGAGGTGCGCGTTTGGGTATGCGGCGCTACAGGGCATGGCGTGAATCGTTATGCCAGAGAAACGGGTATTATGGGTGAATTGTTCGTCGAGAATCAGTATCGTAATCCGGATGGCAACCCTTATCTTTGGGATCTAATCGTATTAGAAGCCGTTAAAGCGGAGAAAAATATAGAGCTATTTCTCAATACGGATGTACATGAGGTGGAGGCAACAGGTTCAGAGGCGGATCGCCACATTCATTCCGTGACAGGCTGGATGATGGGATCTGAACGCAGAATTCGCTTTGAGAGCAAAGTTTTTTTAGATTGTACCGGGGACGGTCTGGTAGGATTTCTAGCAGGAGCAAAGTTTCGAATTGGACGGGAAGCGCAGCATGAATTTAAGGAGGATTGGGCTCCTGAGGCTGCGGATGATATTACGCTCGGAAGCACGATTTTATTTTATACCAAGGATGCTGGCCAGCCAGTCAAATATATCCCGCCAAGCTTTGCCAAGGATATCTCCCAAACCTCCATACCGGTACGTCGGGTGATGCGAAGCGGAGATTCGGGCTGTCATTACTGGTGGATCGAATGGGGCGGGGAGCTGGATACCGTTCATGAGAATGAGAGAATACGGGATGAGCTGTGGTCCGTTATTTATGGAATCTGGGATTACATTAAGAACTCAGGCAAATTTGAAGCGGAAAATATGACTCTGGAATGGGTAGGTTCTCTTCCTGGCAAACGGGAATACAGGAGATTTGTCGGTGATTATATCCTAAATCAGAATGATATCGTAGCTCAAGAGCAATTTGAGGATCGCGTAGCCTTCGGAGGCTGGTCCATCGACTTGCATCCGCCGAAAGGCATGTACGCGGAAGAGAGCGGCTCCAAGCACTTCCACGCAGACGGCACGTATCACATTCCGTTCCGTTCGCTTTATTCCAGCAACGTTAACAATTTATTGTTCGCCGGCAGGAATGTTAGTGCGACACATGTTGCTTTTGGCACGACCAGAGTGATGGCAACCTGCGCGGTAATGGGAGAAGCGGCTGGAACGGGAGCTGCCCTCTCCGCTATGAAGGGAATTACACCAAGAGAGCTAGGTCAGTCTCATCTTGCAGAGCTGCAGCAAACGCTGATTAGACAAGATGCTTCCGTTATCGGTATTCGAAATGAAGAGGTCAGCGATCTAGGGAGAATCGCCAAAGCGACTGCTTCAAGCACGATGAGAAACGTGCATATAGATGACGCGTCCAAGGTCTATTCTTTGCTTAATCCGGTCGGGATAACGTTCCCGGTCACAGCGGAGCTAAATAAGCTTTCTCTGCTAGTTGATGCTTTGGCGAATACAGAAATGACGATTGAGCTGCATTCTACCGGAAAGAAAGAAAACTACATTCCAATGGGACTTATCTCCAAGCATACAGTGAACGTAACGCAGGGAACGAAGCAGTGGGTTGATTTTGCGCTTGATTATCGGACGGAAGAAATGATCAATTTATTCGTTGTGATTCAGTCGAACAAAGAGCTGCAATTGTATACGTCTGAAACACCGCTTTACGGTGTGTTGTGCTTCGAGAATAAGATCGATTCATCCGCTGATTTCTCCAGTTTCTCGGATACGCAGCAGACCATGGCTTGGCAAATGAAAGCTCTTAACCGCACCCCTTTCTGCTTCAAAGTATTCCCAGAGACTACAGCATATGAAGCGGTATCTGCTATTGATGGTTACACAAGACCTTATGCGGGTCCTCATACATGGGTTTCTAATCGAATGGAAACGAATAAGCCGGAATGGCTTTCTCTTGAGTGGGATTCCTCCGTGTGCCTGTCAGACATTCATATTACCTTCAATGATGATGTGAATGAGGATCTCATCAATTTGCATCATCATAGGACGCCATTTGAGGTTATTCCTGAGCTGGTGAAGGATTATCGGATTGAGGCTTTTGTCGATGAGCAGTGGAAGGTACTGCTGCGTGAGACGGATAATAAGAAACGTAAGCGGACTCATCAGCTGGTGCCTACCCTTACAAATAAGATACGTGTTGTAATTGAAGCTACAAATGGATGCCCTTATGCAGAAATTATTGAAATACGGGCTTATGAGTAAATGCGAAATAGTGAAGCGGGATAAGAACAGCCGTGCAGAAATCTGCAAGGCTGTTTCCCGATTACCAACCAACTCTGGAACAAACATGTAAAGTAAGCTCGGCTTACGGGCATAATAACGTGATCTCGTAAAGGAATATCGATTAGGATTTCGAAAGCGGTGAATATCATTGGAGGCTTTGGAATACAGCATTACCGACGAATGGAATGAAGCTCGGTGGATCGCAGCAGAGCGAATCTACGAGCAAGCGTTTCCCCTTGACGGCAAGAAAAGCCGTGATATCGTTCGTCGCATGTTTGAAAAACGGATGTGCCAACTGCACACAATGGCCCAGGACTCAGAAATGGTTGGTATGGCATTGACCGGAATCGATCAGCATGCTGGAGCTTTGCTAATTGATTATATAGCGGTTCGTAAGGACTTTCGCGGCAGCGGATACGGCCGACTATTTCTTGACCGTATCAAGGAATGGGCGCGTACAGCTGCGAACTGCAAAGGGATCATCGTCGAAGTGGAATCCGAACCAACCGAGGAAAACAGCCGGCGAATCCATTTCTGGGAATCAAACGGTTTCCATCTCACTGCTTATATTCACCAGTACATTTGGGTTCCAGAGCCCTATCAGGCGATGTATTTGAATTTCGAAGAGGATATTCGGCTGCCGGATGATGGGAAGCTGCTGTTTCGCAGCATTACTCGATTCCATGAAAAAGCGTATCGTCGTTCTAAAGGAGAACGGGAGCCTAAATAAACGAAACAACGAGGTTGCCATAGGATCTAATGGCAGCCTCGTTGTTATGCTGAATAAGAATAAGTGTAGTTATTCAATTGTGCTTTTCGTTGCCTTATACATATTTTCTACGTATTCGTCGACTTCATCTCGTGACATGCGCAAGCGATTCACAGAGGTACCATATCCGATTTCCTGTTTATGCCCTTCTAATCCTTTGAAAATTTCGTCTGCGAAGGCATCTAATGGTTCTCCTTGCGTATGCAGCCCTGCACCGCCTAAATCTGTATTCACTGCCGGAGGAGCAACTTCGATTACCTCTACAGACGTATCAGAAAGCTGGTGCCGTAGGCTCATCGTAAATGAATGAAGCGCCGCTTTCGTTGCCGAATAAATTGGAGCAATCGCAAACGGTGTAAAAGCTAACCCGGATGTCACGTTAAGGATAGCCGCCTCTTCTTTCGTTGCAAAATATGGAGCGAACAGCATGGAGAGATGGAAAGGCGCTTCAAGGTTGGTTGTGATTTCTTTACTGAAATAACGCCAATTGTTCCTCGCATCCGCTTTTAAAACATTAAAGCGTTGTTGAATCCCTGCATTGTTGACTAACACATTCACGTCCGGATAGTTTTCTGTTACCCAATCAAACAATGCGACACGCTCGGATTCAATATCCAAATCGCTTACGCGAGTAATCATGCTAGGGAATTTTTCTTTCGCATTTTGAAGTACATGTTCACGTCGTCCACAAACAATGACTTTATTTCCAGCCTTAATAAAGCGTTCTGCAAAAGCTAATCCTATTCCAGAGCTTCCGCCTGTAATTAGTATTGTATTTCCTGAAAGCTTCATTCTCGTTCCTCTTCTCTATGATGTTCTTCAATTCATAAAAACAAAGTCAATTCCTTTATATGCGCCGGTTACGAACACTTGTATCATCTTATCCTTCTTCTGATTTTTCTTGAATGCGATTTGTATAACGGGTAATTTTTACGTCAATCCCTCTTAAGGATTCTGTTATCAACGCAAGTTCGCCAAGCACGGTTTGCTTGTGATTTTTCATCATTTCAAATCGAAGTTCAATGGTGCGATCTCCTTCTATTACCCAATCCATATATTGCTTAATACCGCTTATAGGCATATGCGTGTTTTTTAAACAAATAACGGTTTCGAGGAGCGCAATTTGATCTTCTGAAAATAACCGCCTGCCGGCTTCATCACGTTCAATTAGCGGTAGCAGTCCTTTTTTTTCATAATATCGTAACGTTGATTCGGGAATATTGCATTTGGCTGAAGCTTCGCTAATGGAACAATACTTCATCTGGAGACCTCCAAATTTTATCTTTCATTGTCGACAGGAATAGGATACGACTTAAACCATGGTTTAAGTCAACAAAAAAACAATAAAATATATAAGATAGTTACAGATGCGTATGCTGATTTCGAGGGAGATTCGGAAGCCTTAACGGGGCAAGCTGTGTTCTTTCCCAGGCTCTTGAAGGTCGCGGAAGACAGCCACAAGGAAGACGAAGAGCCTGAGGAGGCGAACGGTAGGAAATGGGGTCGTGCCGATTGGATTGTTCAATGCTCGTAAAATATTTACTTTGCAGCTTACTTCAAAGCGCTAAGCAGCAAAGGAGCGATAAAATCACGGAACACATTTGATGGATGCCGATCCTTTTTCCGTTTATCGTCGGTGAGTACCACTACGATATCCAAGACGGGAATCATATAAATGAACTGTCCGGCATATCCCCTGGCGTAATAGTAGTCAAAAGAAGGCGAAGGGGAGGACCATTCCTGGTCATCAACCCTATTCTCGCCGAACGTATCCGTCCACCAATGCCAGCCGTAAAAGCCGCGGTTTGGCGAACTTGCGAGAATGGCGGGCTGTACGGAATGAAGCACTCGTTTCTTGGAAATCAGCTGCCGCTGCTCCCATCGTCCCTGCTGCAGGTACAGCAGCCCGAACCTAAGCATATCCGCAGGGCGCAGCTGCAAGCCGTATCCTCCGGTATGGATGCCTTGGGGATCGGCTTCCCATTTATAGTCTTCGATGCCAAGCGAGGCAAACAGCTCCTCCTCGGCAAAGCGGGCTGTAGGCATGCCGGATGCCTGTACAAGAATGGCAGACAGTAGCTGGGATGCCCCGGAGTTGTACTCCATCCGGGTTCCCGGAGCGACGGACAGGGGCTGCTTCAATACAAAATCAACCCAATCGCTGGACCGTGTCATGCGCGGAAATGACTTTTGCCCGCCGAACTCGGTCCAATCGAACCCCGGAGTCATCGTCAAGAGATGCTCCAGCGTGATTTCACTTTTTCGGGGATCTGGATCCGCAAGAAGCTGCGGGAAAAAATCGGAGATAGGAGTGTGAGCCTCCGGTAATATTCCTTGATCCATGGCGATGCAAACCAGAGCCGATAGAACGCTCTTTGTGCAGGAGTTTATTTTGGAGGTTACTGCCGGAATGGACGGATCCCGATAGTGCTCAAACAGCATCCGGTTGCTTTGGGTGATCAGGCAGCTTCTCAAGTCTATGGGTTCAATGGCTGATGATAGTTCAGATAGGTTCATGCATTCCATTCCTTTATTCTCGTTATGTGCTCTCAAAAGCATATTAACAATAGCTCAAACAAAAAGGAGGGTCAAGCAAAGGGGGACGCAGCCCGCTACTGCTCCGTGAGGTTATTAACGGATAGCCGATAGTCGGAGGGAGAGACGCCATGCACCAGCTTGAATTTGCGAAAAAAATAATTAGGGTCAAGAAATCCGACTGCGGTGGCGATTTCTGATGCCTTTAATGGCGTAACGGCAAGCATTTTTTTGGCATGGCTTAATCTGACACGGTTAAGATAATCATTGAAGAACTCTCCCGTTTCCTTCTTGAATAGTCTTCCAAGGTAAACATTATTCACATTAAAATGCAGCGACAGCAGCTGCAAGGATAACTCCTCGCTATAGTTTTTCTGTACATATCGTTCTACCTGCCTGGCTATCGGGTTCTGTGAGATCAGGTTCATTTCCTGGTCTGTCTCAAGAAATACTTTATTATTGCAGAGTGCCAGCGCTTCATTATACGATTCATGCAGCTGGCTAGGCAGGCAGGTGACCTTCCCAAAGTAATTGATCCAGGGGGTTTTCAGTATTTCACCATACCGCTTGGAAATGTCGGTCATCCAGCTATGATTGCTCTCGCTGAACCGGTCGGCATCATGACCTTCGTCCGTGAACAACACAATAATTTGCCTGTGCTCATTAAGAAAGGCAATTCCGCGTCCGCTTTCCTGCAGCACTTCCTCCACGCTATTAAGGATAGCAAATGAGCGGTATTGCTCCTCATTCCGGGGCAGCTCTCCTTCCTGCGGGTTACGCCAATCAATGATGCAAATTTGGTACCGTTCATTCATCAGCAGGGGCAATTGCAAAAATTTCAGCTTTTCACGCAGCTGATCATGCTGAATCCGGTTTTGCACCCAGCGAAGCAAAATATTATTTTTCAACAATTGGAACGACTCTCGCTGCATTTGCTCGGCAATATATTGCCCCTGAAAGCGTTCTGTGCAGGAGGCTATAATTTCGGTAAGCTCTGATGCGTCAATAGGCTTGAGCAAATAATCTTCGACTTGATGTTTCATTGCCTGCCGCACATAAGCATATTCGTTGTACCCGCTGAGCACGACGATAGAGGTGTTCCAGTTTCTCAGCCTGATCTGCTCGATCAGATGCAGTCCGTCCCCCTTTGGCATACGAATGTCAGTAAGGACAATATGGGGCTTGTTCGCCTCCATTAGCTCCAATGCTTCATAAGCACCCTCTGCCTCGGATAATTGCGTAATATTAAGCGCCTTCCAATTAATTAACCGCTTTAAGCCTTCTCTTATATATTGATCGTCATCGACAATTAATAGACTTGTCATCGTAAACCTCCTCAAGAAAGCTGGCTAGCGTTTATAGGGGAATATCATAATCAGCCGAAAGGGCATAGCCTCGGATTGATGTTCGGGCAGAGACAAGCCGTACTCATTGCCGTAATAATGCTTGATGCGCTCGTGAATATTTTTGAGTCCCAGATGCTGCTCGGGAAATGTATTGGCCGTTTCCAGCAGCTGCTGCAAGCGGCTGTGCTCCTCTGCGGAAATGTTTTTGCCGTTGTTATGCATTTCGATCATGAGCAGATCGGATTCTTTCTTGATCGTAACCGTAATAACAGGATCATCATACTGCTCCAGCATGCCATGCTGTATGGCGTTTTCAATGACAGGCTGCAAGGTGAATTTGAGCATGAAGCAGTTTTCCAAATTGAGCTCGGAGATTACCCGAAGCTCGATGCGGTTGGACTTGCCAAGCATAAGCAGCTCCAAGTAGTAGTTCGTATGCGCAAGCTCCTCCTGCACGGAGATGAGGTCGTCCGTCGGCTGGAGCATCCAGCGATACAGCCGCCCAAGATGATAAAGTTTCTCTGCCAGAGAAGGCTGCTCGCTAATGACGGCCTGCATGCGCAAGGATTCCAACGTATTGTATAAAAAATGAGGATGGATCTGGGTTTTTAAGGCTATAAACTCTGCATTGCGTTTTCGAATTTCGGCTATGTACACCTGACTGATATGGTTTTGCAGCTCCTGCGTCATCCGATTGAAGCGGAGCATCAGATCGCTGATTTCATCTTCGCCATTTACGGGCATCAGTTGTGTGAAAGGATTGCGCTGCACCTTTTTGAAGTGCTTGCTCATCTGGTTAAATCGCCCGACGATAAACCGCTGAATAATATGGATGATCACAATGCAGACGAGCCAGCTTAAGCCAAGTATGATTAATACGCGAACCGCGATGTCCGATAGCTTGCTCTGCAAATTGGATTTGTAGCTAATGCCTATAATCTCAATTTGGTATTTATCGATCGAGAGCCTAGAGATCAAATCATCCGATTCGTCCCAAGCGGATGGTTCATCCGGCCTGCTATCCAGCAGCACATTGTCCTTCTGCTTAATAATAAGCCTGTAGTCCGAGCTCTGGGAATCGAACTCATTCGTAATGGTACGTGTATTTAAGGTAACGAGATGGTAACCGTATACCTGGTCGGGATGAATGCTCGTTGGATTATAGATGGGATTAACGATGTAAAGCATACGGTCAGCGGGTGCCAGCAGCTGATCGGCGCTTCCGAAATAGGGATGCTGATAAGACTTTGGAAAGGATTCGAAAAACGGCTTATACGGATAGGAGGGATTAACGCGATACTTTTGCTGCTGTGATTCTACAAATAATCGCTCATCCTGCAGCCGGTACATCATAACTGCGGAAATATAGGGGTTACGGGAAAGCATATGCGTCATCACGTTTTTGAGATAATTTTGTTCGGTTACCGCTTTCCTGTCCTCCAAATGACTAGGAGTATTTTCAGGGAGGAACAACTCATACACGCTGGTCTGCATGTTGCTGTTCTGATAGATGCTCATGGAATCATATTTGAACCGCTCCATAATATCAATCAATTGAATTTTTATTTTCTCTGTGCGGAAGGTTAGCAGTTCATGCTCTTTTTTCTCCAGAATGGAATAGAAGTTATTGTAAATGACGAGGCCAAGCAGCAAAAATACGATAAGCAACGCTGCGCCAATCCCGATATTCAGCTTGCGAAATATAAATCTGCCGATCCATTCGCGGTACAAGGTCTTAATCACATGGAGCCGACTCCTTTGGTGTTGATGAATTTAGGTTTGTCGTGAGCGCTTGTTCATCTAACGACATTTTATGAACAAATTTAAAGCGCTGTCAACTGTTAGCCGTAAGCATCTCAGGCAAGGCTAAGCGGGGGGCTGGCGCTAATTCCTGTTTAATCTTGCCAGAGCATAAGCCGTGAAGATACAGTTTTTCCAGTAAAGCTATCGTTTTTACTCTAGCGGAAATGGTGCATCGTTTTATTAAGGAAATAATGAATTGCAGAGGGGGCGGCGTGCGTTTAAACACGGAAAGGCGTATATTTTGAACCGCGAAAAGAGGTTTAATTGGTCTAGTTAAAGTAGAATTTATACTGTGGCAGCGTTTAACAACATCTTCCTATAATAGATTTGAGGTTATTAACAGAGAAGAAGAGGTGGTCGAAATGAGAAAGTGGTTTGCGCTTTGTACGATCATGATGCTGGCTGCGGTATTGGCGGCTTGCAGCGGTAATAGCGGAAATAGCGCTGGCGAGAAGGAGTCCGCTCCAAACCAGTCGACGAACAGCGGCGGGGAGAAGGGAACGGATAAAGAAGCAGTCAAGGATGTTGAAATTGTATTTCAATCCTGGATTACTCCGAACCTGACGGTCGAATATTACGATCAATTGATTAAAAAGTTTGAAAGCGCTAACCCTGGCATCAAAGTGAAGCGAATTCAGCCTCCGGCGAACGAAGGATCGCCTGACAGCTACCTAAAAACATTGCTTGCATCGGGAGACTTCCCTGATGTCGTCCAGAACGCTACGATCCAAATGTTCGTAGATGCCGACGCATTGCTTGATATTCCAATTGACGATGACATTAAGAAGATTAACAACTATGAGGCTGAGATGATTGATGGCAAGCTATACAATATTTCGGCCATCAGACAGCCGCAATCTCTTATTTTCTATAATAAAAAGCTATTCGCCGAAGCGGGCATTACCTCCACTCCGAAGTCATGGGCAGAGCTGGAAGCGGCTGCGGAGAAGCTGAAGGCCAAAAATATTACTCCGCTGCTTACGGCAGGCGATTGGACGGCTGGATTTACGTTTTCGGTAATGACATCGCCTAGCGTTTATAAGGACAATAAAAATTGGTACGCAGACCGCTTCGACAATAAAGTGAAATTTACAGATGCGAACTGGAAGGAAGCAGCCGGTTATTATACCAATCTTGTTGAGAAGGGGTACTTCAACAAAGGTGCTTTAAGCATCGACTACACGGCAGTTGAGCAGGAGTTTTTGAAGGGTAAGGGAGCTATGTATCCGATGGGCTCATGGTTCAGCGCGGCTGAAGCTGTTGCGGACAAGGATTTTGAGGTAGGCGTATTTGCGACACCTACCAAGGATGGCACGCAATATTTGCTGGGCGGAGAAAATGCGGGCGGTTATGCGGTTGCCAAAAACAGCAATCACCCCGAAGAGGCGCTCAAATTCGCAAAATTTATGATGCTGGACCCGGAAGCCCATAAAGGCTATTTGCAGGCAGACGCATTATTCTCGAATTTGAAGGAGCCGCTCAAATGGGAAATGTCTCCTTTGCAGACGGAAATTTACGAGCTGCTGCTCAACAACCCTCCAATGGTTGGCCATATGAACAATAAAGTCGGCAGAGTGCCTGTTGCAGGCATTCAGGACCAATACAACAAAGTAGCGCAAAGCATTATGCTCGGTGATTTGGATGTGGAGAAGGGTATGAAATCACTAGACGAATATTGGGATAAAAACAATAAATAAAGCTGCGGCAGAAGGGGCGAACATTAGGGCTCGCCCCTATCCCAATGGCATCATTAAGATACTTGGCGGTGATACAAATTGCTTAAAAATGATCGATGGTCTTTTGCGTTAATGTTTTCACCAGGCATTATGATTTACTTCTGTTTCCTGCTGATCCCTATCTTCCTATTAGTCTATTATTCTTTTTACAATTGGGATGGCCTTAGCCCGTCCTATCAATTTGCAGGATTAAGCAACTATGTGGAAGCCTTTCATGACAAGGCTTTTGCACGTGCGCTGCAAGTCACCTTGTTCATTACGGTGGTGGCAACCTTGGCTGTGAATATACTTGGAATCGCCTTTGCGGTTCTCTTGAACAAAAAAGGCCGGATGACAAATATGTATAGATCCGTCTTCTTCTTCCCTCTGCTGCTGAGCACAGTCTCGATCGGTTTTATTTGGAAGAGCATACTGAGCTACAACGGCTTGCTTAACAACCTGCTGGAGAAGCTTGGGACGGAGCGCATCGAGTTTTTCGGGAACCCGGATTTGGCGGTATTGACCATTACTTTCCTTGCGATCTGGCAGTCTACCGGCTTTATTATTGTCATCTATTTGGCAGGGCTTCAATCGATTCCGGGCAGCTTGTATGAGGCGGTCAAAATGGACGGGGCCAACCGATGGCAGCAGTTCAGGCATATCACGTTTCCGATGCTGGCACCTGCGTTTACGATGAGCATCATCTTTATGTTTACGGGCTCTATGCGGGAATACGACCGCGTTGCTATCCTTACTTCCGGCGGACCGGCCGGAGCGACTGAAACAATCGCCTATCAGGTGGTTAAGGTCGGCTTTAGCGCGAACCGGCTGAGCTACTCTGCTAGTCTTGCCGTCTATATGCTGATTATCGTAAGCCTTTTATCGGTTTCCTTGACGATCTATTTGCGAAGAAGAGAGGAGAGGCTGCTATGAGGAGAAGTTTCTCCCATTCGATCAGGCATCTATTCCTCATGCCTTTGTCTCTGTTATTGCTTATTCCGTTCTATATCGCTGTCGTCAATGCATTCAAGACAAGAACGGACATTTTGAACAACCCTTTTTCTCTGCCCATGCTCAACCTGACGCTAGACAATTTTATAAGATCGGCAGTGACGCCATCCTTTAATATTTTCAAAGCATACGGGACGTCTGTTCTCATTACATCGGTATCGGTCGTTCTGCTTATTGTGCTGTGCTCGATGATGTCCTTTGTTTTTGCCCGCGTGAGCAATCGCTTTTTGTCCGTATGCTATTTGCTGCTGCTGTCAGGTTTAATGATTCCGCCGCAAGTGATTTTGATTCCGCTTGTTAAGGTACTGGCGAAGCTTGGACTGATGTTCACGCCGCAGGGGTTGATTCTTTACAATATCGGGTTTTATGTGCCGTTTACGGTATTTATATTTGTAGGTTTTATCCGCACGCTGTCGAGGGAGCTGGATGAGTCCGCAAAGATTGACGGGGCGAGTCAATTTACGATTTTTTGGAAAATATTATTCCCGCTGCTGCGTCCCGCGACTGCTTCAGCCGTTATTTTCTTATGCCTGTGGATTTGGAATGATTTTATAAATCCGGTCATTATTTTGGGCTCTACGAAGAGCTATACCGTAACGACGGGAATCTTTCAAGCCGTTGGGCAGTACAGCACGAACTGGGAGGATGTGTTTGCCCTAGTCGTATTGGCCTCGGCGCCGATTTTTCTACTCTACCTGTTCATGCAACGGCAGTTTATTGCGGGGCTGACGGAAGGCTCGCTAAAGGGGTAGCGCGTATCAATTGGAGCCTTGATCGCAAGAGCGAAGAGCTTCTTCTCTGATGCGATATGATTTGGAAAGGGGGCTGAGTTCTGACTTTGGCTGAACGTAATAGCCAGTGCGGGCGCAGTTAAGCCGCACTGGTCATAAGCGAAAAAAAACGAAAAGAAACGTAGGAGGCGTCTATCCATGAAAAGAAAGCTGGCTTTGCTAATAGCCATATACATGGTGTTTACAAGCTTGTCCCTGTCAGGTGCGATTAAACCGGTTCAAGCCGCTTCGCAGCAGAGCTTTTACGTATCGCCGCTAGGAGATGACAACAACAGCGGGACCTCTGATTCGCCATTTAGGACCATTGATAAAGCGAGGGAGGCTGTACGCGAAATAAACAGCACCATGACAAATGATATTTATGTCTATTTGCAGGATGGCGAATATCTGTTAGATGAGACTTTGACATTCGGCAGCTTGGATTCCGGTAATAACGGATACAAAGTGATCTACACGGCTGATGCGGGAGCGACTCCTGTCATTAGCGGCGGCGTCGACATTAGTGCAGGCTGGGAATTATACGATAGCGATAAAAACATCTATAAAAAGACAGGCGTAAATTGGAATTTCAGGCAGCTGTATGTTGGCGAGGATCGGGGAATCCGGGCACGGCAGCCCAATTTGACCAATGATGTAGTCAAAGGTCCATATTACAGGGCTAAAAACGGCGAATATCCTTATGCTATTAATGAGGATGCACGCTCGTGGGCCAGCGAATTAAGCGGAACATCTGCTGAAATGGTTATTTTGCAAAGCTGGAGTCAAGTGCGCGGCCGAATTGACACCATTAATGAAACGACAGGGCAAGTAGACTTTAAATTCCCTGAAAGCGGCTTTTCGTACAATCATCATAGTCAAGGCAATTCGCCATACTTTTTTGAAAACGCTTTATCTTTACTTGACGCAGAAGGGGAATGGTATCTGGATACTGCTGAAGAAACGGTATATTACAAGCCAAGAAGCAGCGAGAGCATCAATGCCACTCGGATCATTGCCCCTAAGCTGGAGACTGTTGTGAATGTGGAAGGCAGCTCAGGCAGCAGCGTTCATGACATCGAATTTTCTGGCATTACATTCATGCACAGCAATTGGCTGGCGCCGTCGAGCTATGGTTATGTAGATGTGCAGGCAGGCTTCAGATATCAGTCCGTCACTGGCGGAAATAACACCGAAATTAGAAATACAGCCCGTTATACCGCATCCCGAGCGATGCTTGAGTTGAAATATACAAGCCATATTACGATCTCTAACAATATTTTTCAATATGCGGGAAGCTGGGGCATTATGGGGTATGAGGGCACCGATCACACCTCGATAGACGGGAACAAATTTAGCGACAATGCCGGGGGCGGCGTAGCTATGGGCATTGTTGGCGATCTGTGGGATGACAACGAAGGAAAAGATCTTTCTTACACGCTGCCTGATGGCCAAAGCCAATTTGATACCATTACAAACAACACAATCGATCATATTGGGCTCGATTACGGCGATATGGTTGGGATTGGAGCCATGCTTCCCCAAAACATGACAATCGCAAATAATGAGATCAGCAACCTGCCGTATTCCGGCATTAGTATAGGGTGGAACTGGGCTGATGCAGATCATGGCATGACGAATAATCAGGTGCGCAACAATTACATTCATGATTCAGTAAGGCTTGTCCAGGACGGAGGCGGCATTTACACACTGGGTCGCATGGATGGATACTCCAATATCTATCACAACTATATAAAAAACATGAGGCAAGGTGAATATGCGGCCTGGAACCATATCATGGGCGTCTATTTGGATGGGCAAACGAGTTACAGGATGGTTGAGCGAAACGTGATCGATAATACGGAGCATGCTTTCTCGGGTTCCGCGCACGACAATATCATTAGGTACAACTATTACAATGTTGACTTTGGCGGAGTGAATTCATCAAGCACGGCTTATGGGAACATCAGCGTCGCAGGCCAAAACTGGCCGCAGGAAGCGCAGGATATTATTGCAGCGGCAGGCCCGTGGAAAGCGCCGCTTCCGGCACCTCAAGAGCCTGTAAATCTCGCATTGAAAAAACCGGTAACAGCATTCTCGCAAAGCAAAGATCCGGCATTCGCGGTGGATGGCGATACGAGCACGAGATGGGCGCAGGAAGAAGGAAGAACCGATGCCCAGTGGTTGACGGTAGATCTTGGAGACGTATATTCCATTGCTTCGACAAGCACGATGTTTGAGCTAAACACAGGCTACAAATACAAAATTGAATACTCGGAGGACGGAGAGAATTGGGAGCTGTTTGCCGACAAGACAGCAGTTGCCACGACCCAGCAAACCAATCAGGACGAAAATGACGCAATGGCGCGGTATATGCGAATTACGCTGTCTCACGATTGGGGAGGAAGCATTTATGAATTCAGCGTGTATCCTGGAGAAGGCGGCACGCCTCCCGAAGCCAATTCATTGATTCAGCGGAAGGAAGTCACCTTCGATAAAAATCCATCAAGGCAGGTTGACGTGCAGGTCAAAATGGTTTTAAACGGCGGGAAGCTGGATGGAATCAAAAACGGGGCGGCTCAGCTGGTACCTGATCAAGACTACAAATTATTTTGGGATCAGGTATTGATCTATAAATCCTATCTCCAATCACTGCCAACTGGGGAAAATAACCTGACGTTTGATTTTGAAACCGGAGAAGACCCTGACCTGAAGGTGAATGTCATTGAAGACGACGGGTCCGTCAATGTCGCGCTTAACAAGCCGGTAACGGCTTCGTCGCAAAGCTTGGAGCCTGCTAATGCCGTCGATGGGAATGCAAGCACAAGATGGGCGCAGCAGGAAGGGATATGGAATACCGAAGGTTGGCTGATGGTTGATTTGCAGGGCGTATATGCCGTAAAATCCGTAACGACCATGTTCGAATTGCCTAGTGGCTATAAATACAAAATCGAGTATTCCATGGATGGGCAAAGCTGGCACACGTATGCAGACCGAACAGCAAGTGAAACGACGCAGCAAACCTACCAGGACAACAACGAAAATGCGGTTACGGCAAGGTATATGAAAATAAAGGCGTTATATAGTTTGGGCCCGAGCATATACGAGTTTAGTGTGTATGGCACCAAAACAAATCCTAGTTCTGCCCTTGATAAGACAACGGCTGCTTTTAACAAAAATCCGAATAGCCAGTCGGATATAACCGTTGGACTGGATCTTCAAGGCAATACACTTACCGGCATCAAAAATAGATCGCTCTACCTGAGCCCTGATGCAGACTATAGCGTTATGGGGAACGAGGTTCAGATCCATCGCGCTTATCTGGCAACGCTAGGTGAAGGAAAGAGCAGCCTGACCTTCGAATTCAGTTCAGGCGACAACAAGCATTTAGAGGTAAGCGTAACCGAAATTAGTGGTGGAGAAATCGATATCGCTTTAAGTAAATCGGTTATTGCATCGTCACAAAGTCAAAATCCGTTATATGCTGTAGACGGAGATTCATCCACCAGATGGGCGCAGCAGGAAGGCTTGACCGTGCCTCAGTGGCTGAAGGTTGATCTTGGCGATGCCTACAACATCACAGGCATTAAAACGAGATTTGAGCTGAACTCGGGATACAAATACAAAATAGAGTACTCCTCGGACGGCAATAGCTGGACAGCGTATGCCGACAAGACCAGCGCGGCTACGACGCAACAAATAAATGAGGATCGCAAGGAAGCTGCCGTCTCGGCTAGATATATTCGGTTGAATGTGACGGATTCAAGCGGAAACGGGGCCAGCGTATACGATTTTAATGTATTTACATTTAAAGAAGCGGCGGCATCCAATTCCTCGATTAGCCCCGTATCGGTCGTCTTTGACAAAAATCCTTCACAGCAGCTGGATGCAGTGATTGATGTGGCGTTAAACGGAAATACGCTAATCGGAGTGAAAAACGGTGAGGTGCAGCTGACAGCTAATGTAGACTACAGTCTGGTAAACGATAAGGCAACGATAATGAAATCGTACTTGGCTGCTCTTGAGGTAGGAACCGCCAATCTTACCTTTACGTTCAGCGAAGGCGAAAACGCCAATCTTGAAGTAAAAGTTATAAACACCGGCGGCGGCAATGGCGGAAATAACGGCGGGAACAACGGCAATAACGGGAACAACGGCAATAACGGCAATAACGGCAATAACGGCAATAACGGCAATAACGGCAATAACGGTAATCATTCAAATGGTGGAACCGGGGAAAATGAGGGCACGGAAGCTCCTAAATTCACGGATGTTAACGGCCATTGGGGGCAAGCGAGCATCGAGCAAGCCGTGAAGCTAGGCATCGTCAAAGGTTACACGGATGGCACGTTTAAGCCTAATGCAACGGTGACACGTGCAGAGTTTGTAGTCATGCTCATGAACGGTCTGAAGTTGGCTGACAGCAAGGCCGAGCTAAGCTTTGTCGATGGCGACAAGATTGGCGCGTGGTCCCAGGAAGCAATTGCCAAAGCGCTGCAAGCAGGAATCGTAACCGGCTATAAGGACGGAAGCTTCCGTCCGTCGGCGAGTGTTACGCGTGCGGAGCTGGCGGTCATGATTGCCAGAGCCGGCGGAGTAAGGCTTCCGGAGGTGGATACAACCGGCTTTGCGGACGACAGCGAAATCCCAGCCTGGGCTAAGAGCGCTGTATATGCCATGAAGGAAGCGGAGATCTTGAAAGGAAGAACAGGCAATAAGTTCGCGCCCCATGCTCAAGCAACTAGGGCCGAGGCAATTACAATTATTTTGAATTTGCTGCAGGCGAGCAAGCAAACCATATAGAATTTTCAGAATTATTTAAGAAGCTGCCCTTTTAAGAAAGGAGGCAGCTTCTTTTTTTTGTTTTACGATCTGGAGGATCGTGCAATAAAACAGGAGCATCCTGATACCGGCCTCCGAACCCTCTACCCTATACTTGCTTTAGGCCTTTGATGAGGCTGCAGAGTAAGCGAAAAAAATCAGCCATTAGTAAAGGAGATAAAAAAATGTCTAATATCGCAGGAAAAGTTGTTGCCATTACGGGTGCAAGCAGTGGAATCGGAGAGGCAACTGCACGTCTGTTAGCACAAAAAGGAGCACGTATCGTAATAGGAGCAAGACGCACGGATAAGCTGGAAAGCCTTGCAGCTGAGATCCGTTCAGAAGGCGGTCTGGTTGAGCTGCAGAGCTTAGACGTGACGGATAGAAATCAAATGGAAGCTTTTATTCAGCTTGCGAACAAAACGTATGGGCAAATCGATGTTGTAATAAATAATGCCGGCGTAATGCCGTTGTCTCCCATAGAGGCGCTTAAGGTAGAGGAATGGGACCGGATGATTGACGTGAATATTCGCGGCGTGCTTCACGGCATTGCTGCGGGGCTGCCTATTATGAGAAAGCAGGGCTTTGGCCAATTTATAAATATGGCTTCAATCGGAGCTTATACCGTTTCACCAACCGCGGCTGTATATTGTGCAACTAAGTTTGCTGTGAGAGCCATTACGGAGGGGCTGCGTCAGGAGGTAGGCGGCGATATCCGTGTGACGCTTGTTTCACCTGGAGTAACGGAATCCGAGCTTGCAGAATCGATTTCAGATGAAGAAGCGCGTCAGGTGATGAATGATTTTCGACGGGTCTCGATTCCCGCTGCGGCAATCGCGCGTGCGATCGTGTACGCCATTGAACAACCGGCGGATGTTGACGTTAGTGAAATGATTGTGCGTCCAACGGCAAGCCTCTTTTAATAGAATTAATCATTTTCTCAAAAAGGCGGCTAGTAGATTTATTTCTACTGGCCGTTTTTTTCTAGTATAATGACGACCTATATACAAGCTGCGGTTGCAAGGATGACAAAAATAAGCGATGTTATGTATACGGCTATTCATGATAGGGAGGCATTATGAAAACAACAATCTATATGGTCAGGCACGCGGAATCAGCCTTTGCGTTCGGACAAGAAAGAACGCGGGGACTCTCGACGGAAGGTTTTGCAGCAGCAAAGCAAGTGGCTGAATTATTCACGGGTATTGATGTGCATTACATGGCATCTAGCCCGTATACAAGAGCTAAACAGACCATTCAATACATAGCTGACCAAAAGTGCTTGGAGATCGTAGAATACGAGGAACTTATTGAACGCCCGATTAAGGGCCTCGATTATGAAGCCCCATGGAATGAACTATATGAAGCCATCCGAACATCATTTGTTGATCAGGACTTTGCTTTGAAGGGCGGAGAATCGACGCGGCAAGCACAGCAAAGAGCTATTCCGGTCATCGAGAAGCTGTTAGAGGAACAACAGGGTAAAAATATCGTCATAGGTACACATGGAAATATTATGACCATTATAATGAACGATTTTGATGATCAATATGGATTTGAATTTTGGGATTCAACGTCAAAGCCCGACATCTATAAATTGACGTTTAATATGAATCGATTGGAGCAAGTCGAGAGGGTATCCTACAGGGCATAATCAATTGATTAAACGTGTTTTTCCACCCCAATAAGTCTTCCTGAGCTCGGCCTTGTTTATTTTTCCAACCGAAGTTCTAGGGAAGGCATCTGCGATCTCTAACCGCGTGGGGATCTTAAACTCTGCTATTTGGTTAAGGCAAAATTGCTTCACTCCATCTAAGGTAAGTTCCCTATCTGATTTCAGAATGACTGCCGCAGTGACCTCTTCGCCCTCTTCTGGCAACGGAGTTCCTACAACGGCTATCTCTAAAATGGAAGGGTGCTTGCTTAATGCTTCTTCAACCTCTGAGCAATAAACGTTTGAACCATTAACAATGATCATGTCTTTCTTTCGATCTAGGAGATATAGGTAACCATCCTCATCAAATCTGCCTATATCTCCGGTATAGAGCCAGCCGTCACGTATCGATTTGCTTGTTTCTTCGGGATTGTTCCAGTAGCCGAGCATCATTTGCTCGCCTTGACAGATGATTTCGCCTACGCCCCCTTGATTTACGTCTTTGCCATATTCATCAACAATACGTATGCTGAATGGTTTTTGTCCCCATAAGGCAAGGTCTTCCGGGCGGCCAACGGAACGCAGGCGATTGACCATCCCGTTAACGAAACATGGATTAATGGATAAGAAGCTGATGAATTGACCGCTTTCGGTTTGAGAATACACTTCCGTAATTTGAGCATTCGGAAAAATAGCAGATGCTTGATGAAATGTGCGTTCGCTGATAGGAGCACCCCCGCAAGAGATCCCTTCTATGGATAACAAGGGTTTGGCTTTCATGCTTTGGATATGAATAATATCTCGGAATAGAAGGCCGACCGTACCCAAAAATTTAAGCTGCTCACGTTCAATGATAGCAACAACCTCTTCGGCTTGAAGGGGATAGGAATCTGCGTAGATCAGACATCCGCCTTCAAACAGGGCAGACCATAATATGAATTGACCTGTCAAATGGGCTTGATTCGGGACAAGGGACTTTTTGGTTGGATTATGCCCTCCACCCCGTTCTGGATTCATAGAAGCCCAGTTTCTAATCCTGCGATGCGAATGCATAACCCCCTTGGAGCGGCCGGTTGTACCCCCGGTATAAATAAGAAGCGCGGTATCGTCAGGATCTGCTTCATGCCATTGGATGAAAGCGGGACAATTCGAAATAAAGTTCTCTATGGAATAGGGAGCATCGCCGTGCCTGCATGAAACGGAAAGTGCTGTATCTAGCGATAAGACGACATCTCGTACATTCAAATGTTCATGGTCGTACACGATCGCAGCAGGCGAGGCATCGCTGAGTATCTGCTTCATTTCCGGCGCGGCTAAGCCGGGGAAAATCGTCACCGGAATCGCGCCTATTGCAACGGCAGCATATTCGGCAATAGCTAGGTAAGGCGAAGGGTTCCCCAGTAGAGCGATTCGTTCACCGGGCTTTATGGAAAGCTCGTTAAATCCCCAAGCCGCACGGCTAACCTGATGAAACAGCTCTTCATAAGTCAAGCTCACGTTTTGAGCTTTCATCGCGATATGTGCTGGATATAATCGAGCAGCGTTTTGCAGTATTTTTGAAAGCAGCATGCAGATTTCCCTCCTTGAAATATTCTCATAATACCCATGAATTTACTGTACAATATGAAAATACCATTATAAAAACCACGAGACAAATTGTTTTTCCTTATAAGGAATGTCTGCTTTTGTTATAATTTCAAACTCATCAGGCAGGTTGTCCGTCAACTCATTTACGGTTTTCAAAAAGGAAGCTATGATAATAGAAGTTGAAGTCTACAAGTAGCGAGGAGTAGAGCGAATGATAGTGAACAGCAGCAGTTTGAAACCTGAGGTAGTCGCTTACCTTGAACGAATCGGATATAGCGGATCGGTTGTCACTAGCCTTGCGACGCTTGCAAAGCTTCAAGAGTGCCATGTTCATACGGTGCCCTATGAAAATTTTGATATTTTAAATCGGATACCGTTGTCTTTAGAAATACCAAGCTTATTCGATAAAGTGGTCGTCCGCCGCCGCGGTGGCTACTGCTTTGAGCTTAATGCGTTATTTGGCTGGTTGTTAATGGAGCTAGGCTTTAAGGTGACTAATTATTTTGCAAGGTTCTGGCGCGACGAGACGGATACGCCGCCTAAGCGCAGACATCATATTTTGCAGGTAGAAGCGGAAGGCGAGCTTTATTTGTGTGATGTTGGAGTAGGCGGCATTGCGCCTCGGAGCCCTATTCATATGATAGAAAATGCAGTTCAAGAGCAACAGGACGAAGCCTATCGCCTGGAAAAGGATTCGTATTTCGGGTGGGTTTTAAATGAGCGGAAGAAGGGGCAGTGGAGCCGTCTTTATTCTTTCACGGAGGAGCCGCAGCTGCCTAAAGATTTTTTGATGACGTCCTATTGGTGTGAACACTCGCCTGATTCCATCTTCACTAAAGATGCCATGGTGGCGATTCGGACAAGTGCGGGCAGAAATTCGATAGCTGGCGAGGAGTTTCGGATCTTTACGCCAGAGGGTGTTCGAGCGTTCACGCCAAAGACGCAAGAAGAATATGCAGAAGCCTTGCGGACTTATTTTGGAATCAGCATTTAGATAGAACTATTGAAAATAGGGCTGCCACACGGCGGCCTTTTGTCCTTTCGTTAGCGCAAACAAGTGATTACAAGGAGGCTTGTTCCGAGGTGATTTAGTCGCCACAATGGAATCGGCGCGGACGATGAACGGATTTTGCAGGCATTAAAAGAAACGTTGAGTCTGACGCTACGAAGAAGGCAAGCGAAGCCGGTATTTTTTACGCGTTAAGAGAGTTTGAGGTCATTTAGATTTCCGAAAGGGTGAGCATTTTGTACCGAGTGGATGTTGCCTATGCCTTGATCACGAATGAAGAGAAGGACAAGGTTTTAATCGTAAGAAACATACATACTTCGAGTTGGTCGCTGCCGGGCGGCGCTGTAGAGATTAATGAATCATGGTCTTCGGCAGCGGTTAGGGAAGCCAAAGAGGAAACGGGCCTTGCCGTTGAGTTATTGGGTATTTGTGCAATAAATGAATGTTTTTTTGAAGAAAAAAACGAGCATGTCGTATTTGCAACCTTTAAAGCAAAGGCTGTTAGCACAGATGTACTGATTACACGGCCTCATGAAATAGCGGAAGTAAAGTGGGCAGATCTTAATGAGGCAAATCAAAAAATGCCGTATTACAAAAGCGGATTGCAAAGGCTGATTGAATCTGAAGCCATACCTTATGATTTTCAAGGCAAACAAACATTGCGATCGTACAATTCGGCTAGCGAGAGTTAAGAAGAGCGGGCTGCCAGGTGGGCAGCCTATCCTGCAACAATTCCCAAAATGAGGAGTCTAATAGTTTGAGGCGTTATATACTTAAGTCGAACCAAAAAGGATGGAAACGCATGTACATACCTTCACCATTTCAGATTGAAGACGAAGAAATTATTTTTGATGTGATGATAAAAAATAGCTTCGCTACTGTAATCTCGCAACATGCGGGGGCTCCGTTCGCAACGCATTTGCCGTTAATTTTAGATAAGGCTAACCGATGCTTATACGGTCATTTTGCTCGCCCAAACCCGCAGTGGAAGGACATTCAAAACCAAGAGGTGCTTGCGGTTTTTCAAGGGCCGCACTGTTATATTTCGCCTTCTTGGTATGAGAGCGAAATGGCAGTACCCACATGGAATTATGTAGCCGTTCACGTATATGGCAAGGTGGAGCTTATAGACGATGAACATGAACTGTTGGACGCCTTGCGCCAAATGGTATTGAAGTACGAAGCGCCAGACAGTCCTTATCAGCTTGATCAAGTAGATCCGGATTTTATAGCAGGCATGAGCAAAGGAATCCAAGGCTTTAAAATAAGCATAAATAAAGTAGAAGGCAAAGCAAAGCTGAGCCAGAATCATCGACCGGAGCGGCAGGCGCTTGTCATTCAGCGGCTGGAACAAAGCGAGAGGGAGAATGAGCAAAAAATAGCTTCGGCGATGAAACAAAACCTTTAAGGAGAAACGATATGATTAAAAATATATGGTCAGGCCGCAAAGTTAGGTTGCGTGCCATTGTCCCTGCCGATTGGGAATGGTTCCATCAAAACGATTATGACTCAGAATGTGCGAGAGCGAGCGATATGGTTCATTTTCCGAGGTCGGAGGACGGCACAAAAGCTTGGGCCGAGCATCAGGCAGCCAAAGCGCCGGATGGCGATAACGTGATGCTAGCAATTGAAACGCTTGAAGGGGAGCTGGTAGGCAGCATAAGCACACATAGCTGTGATCCGCGGTATGGCACGTTTAAGTACGGGACTGCGATTTTTAGAGAGCATTGGCGTAAAGGCTACGCTGCAGAAGCAATCATGATCCTGCTTAGGTATTATTTTGAGGAATTGCGTTATCAGAAGGTGACCGCGCATATTTATGCTTTTAACGAGGGCTCGATCGCACTTCATAAGCGCCTCGGTTTTCTTGAAGAAGGAAAGCTCAGAAATATGATATTTACGAATGGACGATACTTCGACGAATATATTTTTGGATTAACGAGTGGTGAGTATGGGGAGCTGAAGAGGCAAATGTTTTATCATCAAGAGACGCCTGCGCAGCCAAAGTAAGTCATGAGGAAGAGAGTAGTGTGAGCATGAGCAAAATTCACAAGCTTCACCTATTTCAAATAGCTTGGTACTGGATGAAATGCGTGTTGGTTCAATACAGATATAAAAAGAATCTGCGCGAAGCTTGTTAATTCTAAAAAAATAATAGAAGAACTAGTCTATGCGGGCGATAAAACGGATAATTTTCAAAATTATCAATTTCGATACTGAGGTGATTTCATGCAAAAAGAAGGGAGCGCCCGGAATCTGAGCAATCATTGCTGCAATATAACAATGACAGGCTTCCACGCAGCTCCTGTTTGACGGGCTATTGGGCTCGTCCTTCTTTGAGCATAGCAACTGATTTGTCTATTCGCCGCTTCCGGGTTTCTGCTGTTTTGGCATCCTCGATCGAGAGAACAATTCGCAGTTTGTTGCTGTAGGACAAACCTTCGAAAAATGGCTTGGCTTCTGCTTCATGTTCAAGCGCATCTAGGAAATCTGCCGGTACGGCAACCTCGCGGGGCTCGGTATCAAGCACAATCTCCACTTCCACTTCATCACCTGCCGCAACACCTGCTCCTTTGCGAATCTCCGCGCTGACAGGGATCATGAAATGTCCGCCCATCGATGCGACTGTGCTTCGGTAGGTGTAATCATTAATCGTTATTTGGACAGGCGGCTTCTTGCTCGTTCCGAGCGCCGTAACGATTTCTTCTGGGACTCGAATGCCGGTTGCAGACTTGCCGCTAAGCAGGATGACCGCTTGAAATTTCATAATAAAACCTCCTTTTTGATATGCTCATGAAACTTACATAAAGAATAAACAAAAAAGAAGAAGCTGTCCACGCGCTAACTTCTCTTACCGTTACCCTTTCATAGTATGTCCTTAGCCTGGCCGGACAATTTTCAGGACATTCACTCCTGTTTCTGCCCGGCTTTTTTGTTTCCGATTCTACACAGGCTAAAAAGTTCTTCCCCGCTTGTTAAATTATTCCGCGGTTTTCCTTTTCCGAACCTTCTATACTCATTATGAACGCGCTTACAATAAGTGCTGCTGCTAAGATAAGCACAGTATTTTTGTAAATAGCTGAAGGTGCGAGGAGGGTAGTCTCACGTTTTTTGCGCCAGAGTAATGAGGTGCGGCGGAGTAGGGAAGCGCGAAGGGGAAATGGATTTTTCAAGCATAATCCAACTGGGGGCATTGGCTATGAGAAAACGTAAATTTGCAATGGTAGCGTGTGTGCTTGTTTGCAGCTTGGCTTTGGCGGCTTGTGGAGTGAGCAATGGAGTTGTCAATGACGCTACGGGTACTGCTTCCGAAGCGAAAAACGCGCCGAGCGATAAGACAGAAGGGAACGTGGCCTCCTCCTCGGAAACCAGCGGACCAATCACGATTAATCAGGCTTTGGAGGATAAAGAAATTTTAAGCAAAGGACCGGACGGAGAGAATGCCGTTTCCGCGAAAATGCTTATATTGACTGAAGCAGAGCTGGCGCAAATTAAGGAAGGCCAATATACGGCAGCGATTTCGATGCATTATGCCGGCAACGATTGGTCTGCTGCACAGCTGCAGGGACTACGGAATACATTCGCCAGCATGAATATTAAGATCGTCGCGACAACCGATGCGAACTTCAAAGCGGAAACCCAAGTGGCTAACATCGAAACGATTCTTGCCAAAAAACCAAACATCCTAGTAAGTATTCCAGTAGATGCGGTCTCGACGGCGAGCGTGTTCAAAAAAGCAGCTGAGCAAGGTGTGAAGCTTGTTTTTATGGACAATAAAGCAAGCGGCCTGCAAGCCGGCAAAGATTATGTCAGCGTCGTCTCGGCGGACAACTATGGCAATGGGGTTGAAGCCGCCCATATTTTGGCGAAAGCCATCGGTGAGGAAGGCGAGATTGGCGTAATCTACCACGAGGCAGATTTTTTCGTCACGAAGCAAAGAACAGAGGCATTCGAGAAAACGATTCAAGAACAGTACCCGAACATCAATATCGTAGACCGCGGCGGCATTTCGGGTCCAAACGATGGTGAGAAGGTGGCAGCAGCCCTGCTGACGAAACATCCGAAGATGAAAGGTTTGTTTGTCGTATGGGATGTACCTGCAGAAGGCGCGCTTGCTGCTGCACGATCTGCCGGGCGAGAGGATTTGGCTATTTCAACGATAGATCTTGGAACAAACGTGGCACTGGATATTGCCAAGGGCGGCATGATCAAAGGGCTGGGCGCTCAGCTTCCATATGATCAAGGTGTTGCGGAAGCGATTCTTGCGGCTTATGCGTTGCTAGGAAAAGAAGCGCCGGCTTATGTTGCCGTGCCATCACTTCAGGTAAATAAGGATAACATTTTGGAATCCTGGAAAACGGTTTATCATGCGGATGCGCCTGCCTCGATTCAAAATATAGCGAAATAAGGTAGCCCTTTTTTATAACCAAGATTGAGTTGCAAATGATCTATAGATTGCACATGTAGAGGAGAGATTACGATGCGTACATTAAATATTGGGATGATTGGCGGAGGTTTTATGGGAAAGGCACACGCGCTTGCTTATGCAGGAATGCCGATGTTTTTTTGGCCTGCGCCCGCTATCCCATTCCGCAAGACGGTAGTCGATATCAATGATGATCTGGCAAAGGAAGCCGCTGCCCGTTACGGCTTCGAATCCTATTCTTCTGATTGGAGAAGGGTTATTGAAGATTCGAGCATCGATATCATCGATATCGTGACGCCTAATCATACGCATGCCGAAATCGCTATTGCCGCTGCCAAAGCAGGTAAGCATATCATCTCTGAGAAGCCGCTTGCCCGTACGACAGAAGAAGCAAAGCAGATGCTTGATGCGGTGAATGAGGCTGGCGTAAAACATATGGTGGCATTTAACTATCGCCGCACGCCTGCTGTAGCGCTGGCGAAGAAATATATTCTGGAGGGCGCAATTGGCAACATATTGAACTTCCGCGGCACCTATTTGCAGGATTGGTCGGCCGATCCAAACTCCCCCCTTTCATGGCGCTTTCGCAAGGACATAGCCGGTTCGGGTGCAATTGGCGATATTTGCACGCATGTGATCGATTTTGCCCGTTATTTGGTCGGAGAAATTACCGAAGTGATGGGGACGACGAACACATGGATTAAGGAGCGTCCAGTATCGACAGGCTCCATGGATAAGCTAGGTACAGTACGGTCATCGGGCGACGTACAAATGGCGGCAGTCGACGTAGACGATGAAGTAAGTACATTGCTTCGATTCGAAAATGGAGCCGTCGGAAGCATTGAAGCGACTCGCAACGCCTGGGGACGGAACAACTACTTAACCTTTGAAATTCACGGCGACAAAGGCTCCATTGCCTTTAATTACGAGCGCCGCGACGAGCTGCAGGTTTGCTTCGCAGATGATCCTGACGACAGACGAGGTTTTCGTACGATTTATACAGGGCCAGCCCATCCAACCGGTGCCGCATTATGGCCTATTCCGGCTCTTGGCATTGGTTACGGGGAGACAAAGATCATCGAAGCGCATGATTTTATATCCGCTATCGTGAACGATACGGACATCTCGCCGAGCTTCGAGGACGGGTATCGCATCCATGTGATATCCGATGCTATATTGGAATCCGCTATCACCGGCAGATGGGTAAGTACGTCCTCGCCGCAGCCGGCAGCGGTAATGGGAGCAACTGTTCAAGACGCATAAACAAACAAGAGGTAACCAAATTGGTTACCTCTTGTTGCACGATATGAATATCTTCGTTTGAATGGATAGGGAGCGGGCGCAGGTTTGGAATGTTTAAGCTGGGCCTCTATTCGGGTCTTTAAACGGAATACGGAACTTAAATGTGGTGCCGCTCTCTGGCGAACTCTCGACATGGAATTTAACCTGATCGCCATATACGAGAATGAATCTGCGGTACGTGTTAAAAATACCGGTATGCTTACGGAAGTATGCGTCTGTAGTCATTCCGTTTTCTTGAATGAGCTGCCGAAGCTTGCTCAGCACGTCCGCAGATATTCCGGTCCCTGTGTCGGAAATCTCAATCAACAAACCGTCAGCTTGGGCCACAACCTTGACGGTAAGCTGAAACTCATCCGTACTCATATTTGGACTCCAGCCGTATTTGATTGCATTTTCGATATAGGGCTGAATGCTGAGTTTCATGACTGGGAAGCCCAGCAGCTCGGGGGCGATCTCGAAACGAGCATGAACATCCTTGCCGTTGCGATAGTAATGAATGGTCAGGAAATTGCTAATGTACGCCATTTCCTCCTTCAGTGTCGCCCAGCCGTCATCGCTGCGAATCGTGTATCGCATCATGCGGGATACGGATTGCACCATTTCACCGACAGCCTCGCCATTGTTCCTGACTGCATAGGACTCGATCGTCTCCAGTGTATTGAATAAAAAATGCGGATTGATCTGAGCCTGCAGCTGTAGCAGCTCGCGTTCCTTTTCTTTCATGTTGGCTTGATACACTTCCCGTTCCATGAATTGAAGCTTATCGAGCATTTGGTTATAGCTGTGGATCAAAAAACCAATTTCATCGTAGTTGTGCTTCACGGCAACAGGGAGATAGACGCCGCGTCCTAAGCTTTGCATACCTTTTTTCAGCCTGTACAAGGGCCGAAGAATGCCGTTCATAACAGGAAAAGCGATGATCAAAGCGGTAACTAGGCTAAGGGCGGCGATCAGCAGTGTGAGCTGATACGTCTGCCTTACCCCTTTATTAATGCTGCTAAGCGGGGCAGTCCATAGAACCTTCCACTCACTGCCCGGCAGCTCGGCGTAGATCGCCTGATATTCATGTTTGCCGGAAGTGAACAGCAGCTGTTTACTCGACAAAGGGGCCTTGACTCTAGCCTTTCGAAAATCTTGCATCAGATCGGCGGCAACTGGCGATTCAGATACGGTTGTGCCATCCTGCTCGTGGTACAAAATGACTTGTCCTTGCTCATCCTTTTGATTGCTGCTGAGCATGCTCTTGATTTTCTCTTCATGGATTTCTATGATGAACAAGGCTTCTGTTTCGCCGGTGTCCGTATCAAGAATCGGTCTGATAAATGAAAATACTTTTGCTTTGCTATACAAAATATAAGGCAGTAGATGCGGTGCAGTAAGCACGGGCTTTTTGCTTGCGAATGCGGATTGATAGAGATGATCTGCCCCAAATGAGTAATCGGGATTCAACTGTTTCTGATACGAATCGAAATATACTTTTTGAGCGAGATCAATATATAACACGCCAAGCACCTCAGGATGGAACTGCATCGAGTTCCTAACCAGCGGCCTAAAATGCATGAGTTCATTTGCCTGCTCGTTTAATTGGTCGGCAGGTATATTGATAAAATGATGAAAGCTTGCGTTAATAAATAGGCTGTCGAAAGATTCATTCAAGTTTTGCAAATAATCGGATAGCTCCTTGGAGACGAACTCCACATACTGCGTTGAAATGGAAGCGGAATACTCGGTGCCGGAGCGAAACATAAAGTACTCGGAGCTATAACTGACCAAGGATATGGGGATAATCGAAATCAGAGCGAGCAGCACGAATAGCTTGTACTTTAAGGACAAGCGCTGTATGCTACGCTTCAAATAGGTAAGAAGAGTCAAACAAGAGTTCCCCCTTAATCGCTTCATCTCCTGGATATGCTTCACTTTAGGATTACATGAAGGAGCTGGATTTATTATGAAAATCTGTGTCGTCGACGATGAAAGTGAGGTGCGAGTCAGCATTATTCAAAAGCTGACAGCACTTTTTCCCCATGTGCAAGTGTTCAATACAGAGTTTGGATATGAAGCCTTGAAGCGAATTGAGCTGATTCAGCCGGATCTTGTATTTCTCGATATTCGGATGCCGGAGCTTGATGGGCTTCAGATTCTTCAACGCTTACATGAAAGGTACCCCGCCATTCATGTGGTCATTATATCAGGGTATGACGATTTTGAATATGCAAGGCGAGCTCTTACGCACGGTGCCACTGACTTCTTGCTTAAGCCTACGGATCGCGGGGAATTATCGGATATTGTCCTCAAAGTAAAAAGCATGATGGAGCAGCGATTTTTGAAAGAGCTCGACCAGCTTTTGAATATTGCGCCGATTTCGCATGTTTCCTTGGATAAGGTGAGAACCGCTAATGTTAGCCTATGGTTTGACGAGAGGGAATGGAAGCAGGTCGAGCTTTTAGACCCAGCCGCTCAAAAAAGCAGCAGTATTCCTCTTCACGATATCCTTCTTACCGTTTTACTGGATGTTGACCTTGAAGCGATCGTGTTCAGAGCGCCTGTGGAGCATACGGATCGAGGCTTTAGAGAGAAAAAAGACTTTTTGCCCGTGCTACATTCTCAAATACGGATGAAGAAGGAGCTTCTATTTTTTCAGAAAAATGATCCAGACCTCCCTGCGAGCCGTTCTGATCGGAAGGATCATGCCAAACAAGCTGTAAGGCACAGACAGGCGATCATTCATCTTGCGAGGACCGGCGAAGTTGGGGAACTGGAGGCTGCTATGGCTAAATGGTCCACATGCTTAAAGAAGATATCCTATGAAGATCTTCGTAAGGAGTGTGCCCATCTGATGGCCGTACTGGATGAAGGCCTTGGCAAGAGTGATCTTATTATGGTGGATGAAGACACTCTTTATTATTGGGACGAATGGGTCGGGCGGCATCATACTTGGAACGATTTGATAGGCCGGGTACATCACATGGTTCTTAACGGTGTTAAGGAGTTAAAAAACCTGGATCAACAAGAACGTGAGGCGCCGCAAGCAAACGGTTGGTTTAAGCAGGCATTGCAAGTCATAGCAAGCTCGAGCGACAAAAACTTGAGCCTGGAGGTCGTATCGGAAGCAGTTAATGTTCATCCCGTGACGCTGAGCCGCATGTTTAAGCAGCAAATGGGCATCACCTTTGTACGGTTTCTCACGCGCAGAAGAATGCAGCATGCCAGCGAGCTCTTGCTGAACACAAGCAAAAAAGGGAATGAAATTTCGGAGGATATCGGATATGCCGATTATGCCTATTTTAGAAGCTTGTTCAAGAAGGAATTTGGCTATTCACCATCGGAATTTAGGAAGAAAAATGGGATCATGACCGCTGCGGATGAGACCGAGTGAGGAGCCAATAAAGAGAGGAGTGTGGCGGGTGGCCAGATTACGGACTTATATGCTTATTGTATTCATACTCGCGATAGGGTGCACAGGATGTGCGGGAAAAAGCTTGAATCCTGGCACCGAGACGCCGAGCGAATCGGCTCATGCTTCTGCCACGACGTTGAAGGTGTTGTATGCAACAGTGGAAGCGGGCTCCGAAGCGGTCATTCATGCGGCGGAAAATTACGAGCAGCAGACGGGGATTCATGTCGAGGTCAGCACGTTTCCATATAACAGCTTGCAGGAAAAGGTATTTACAGAGCTGTCGCGAATGAGCAGCGAATATGATCTCATTGCCATCGATACGCCGTGGATGCCCAAAATCATTCAGCATTTGGAGCCGATGACAAGTTATATTCGAAAGGCGGAATCAACCACGGGTATGGATGATTTTATCGCAAAATTGTTTTTGGACACGTCTGTCTTTGATAAGGACACGCCTCAAAGAGCGCCGATTGCGCTGGATACGATCAATTTGGACCAAATAACGGCAGCGGGCTTCGATGTATGGAGCCTGCCGATCCAGTCGAATGTGCTTACGGTCAGCTACCGGAAGGATTTATTCCAGGATGAGGCTAATCGGGCTGCTTTTAAAAAAAGGTTTAAGCGAGAATTAGCTATTCCTAACACGCTGGAGGAATACGAGGATATTGCGAAGTTTTTTACGCGTGACATAAATGGCGACGGGACGATCGATATGTACGGTACGACATTGATGGCAGGTAAGCATGAATCCAATTTTGTCGATTACAAATCGTTTCTAAGTGATTTTGGAGGCAAGCTGTTCGATGAAAACCTCCATCCCGTGTTCAATTCCGAGAGTGGCGTGAAGGCGCTGGAGACTTATGGAGGTTGGATATTAAGGCGAAAAGTAACCTCACCTGATGTGCTCTCTTACACTTGGGATGAGGTCGAGATTGCTTTTGGCTTCGGACAAGCGGCTATGGGGATGAACGTCCATGACATGAAGCTTCATCCGAACGTAA
The DNA here is from genome assembly GCF_001682865.1 of Bacillus sp. FJAT-26390. Taxonomy (GTDB): domain Bacteria; phylum Bacillota; class Bacilli; order Paenibacillales; family Paenibacillaceae; genus Pristimantibacillus. The sequence goes on along the minus strand of NZ_MAQX01000037.1, from coordinate 129,962 downwards.
AAGGCGGGCAGGTCGGTTATTTCATGCTGCCGGGCGTGAAGCAAGGCGATAAATTGGTGCGCGGTCCACATTTTGGCTCATGGGGTTTAGCGATTAACAAATATTCGGAGCAGAAGGAAGCCGCTTACGTTTTGGCTGATTATTTGACCAGTGCTGACGTTCAGCGCGATTACTTGCAGTTTCGGCAGCATGTGACCCGTAAATCGGCTTATGTTGCCGCTAAAAAGATGAATGACGAGTCGCTGCGCGAGTATTACGAAGTGCTTGGTCGTTCCTTGAGCATAGGCGTCGGAAGGCCGCGGATCAACAATTATGATCAGGTGTCGGAGGCTGTTCAAACGGCGGTGCAGCAGTATTTGACCGGGAAGAAGGACGCGAGGACCGCACTGGACGAAGCAGCTTCTAAGGTGGATCGATTGATGAAAGAAAGCGGCTATTAATGCTTGAAAATGAGTGTCATATAGGTGATTCGGAGGCTGTGCGATTTGTGATCGCATGGCCTCTTATTATGTTTGAAGATGTAAAGCCCACTAAAAAATTCCCCCCTGCAGGTTAAATTCATCGTCTACTTCGGCAAACCCGTTCGCTCTATACTCAAATTAATCGATTGTTCGGCTACTTTGAATAAATCGATCTACAACATATATAAAGTGAGGGGTATCACAATATGAAGAGAAGTTTAGTAGCATCACTCGCTGTACTGCTTGTCTGCGGAATGACAATCGCCGGCTGCGGTAGCGCCGCGCATAACAAGTCGGAGCCGCCAAAAGAGCATGAAGGCTATACGGCTTCCGGCCCGTTGACGATTAATCCCAACATTCCAGATTTACCGGTTCAGGACATTGGCCCAAATGGCGAGAAAGCAGTATCGGCGAAGAGCCTGCAGCTATCTGAAGACGAGCTTCAGAAGATTAAAGACGGTAAATTCAAAGCTGCAATCGTTATGCATTATTCCGGTACCGATTATATGACTGCTGCTGTAGGTGCAATGGAAAATACGTTCAAGAAAATGGGTATTGAAGTTGTTGCGGTAACAGATGCGCAGTTCAAAGCGGAGAAGCAAGTAAACGATATTGAGACTGTTTTGGCAAAAAAGCCCGACATTATGATTTCTGTACCGGTTGATGCTGTATCCACAGCGAGCGCATACAAGAAGGCGGTCAATCAAGGCGTGAAGCTGGTATTTATGGATGGAGCAGCTTCAGGACTTATTCCCGGCAAAGATTATATCAGTATCGTATCAGGCGACAACTACGGCAACGGTGCGCTTGCCGCAGATATTATGGCGGAGAAGCTTGGCGGAAAAGGCAAGGTCGGAATCGTGTTTCATGACGTTAACTTTTTCGTGACGAAGAACCGCTCCGATGCTTTTGAAGCCCGCATGAAAGAAAAGTATCCCGATATTGAGATTGTCGCTCAGGGAGGAATTACAGATCCTAACAAAGGTGAAGAGGTCGCATCGGCGATGCTCACGAGAAACCCGGATATAAATGGGATATTCGCTCCATGGGATGTTCCGGCAGAAGGTGTTATGGCTGCTGCAAGAACGGCAGGGAGGAACGATCTAGTTGTGACTACAGTCGATCTTGGCACTAACGTTGCGATATCTATCGCTTCTGACGGCATCGTTCGTGGTCTTGGCGCCCAGCTGCCATATGACCAAGGCGTAGCACAAGCCATTTTGTCTGGTTATGCACTGCTTGGCAAGGAAGCGCCAGCATATGTCGCATCGCCAGCTATTAAGGTTACCAAAGAAAATGTACTGGAAAACTGGAAGCTCATCTATGGCGCAGACGCACCGGCAAGTGTACAGGATGCAATGAAGAAATAAACATCCCCATTTATGGAGGCTGCTCATGGGCAGCCTCCAACTAAAGAAGGTGAATGCAGTGGATCAACCTATTCTCGAAATGAAAAATATCTCTAAGGGATTTAATGGCATTACGGTTCTGGATGATGTCAGCTTCTCGGTGAGACAAGGCGAGGTTCATGCCCTAATGGGCGGTAATGGAGCCGGCAAGTCGACGCTTATGAAGATTCTCACCGGCGTCTATACGGCTGACAAAGGCGACATTTTAATCGAAGGAAAGCCGATTAGTATTAAAAGCTACGAAGATGCAAGAGCGAATAAAATTTCGATGATCTTTCAAGAGTTTAGCTTAATCCCAACATTAACCGTTGCCCAAAACATTTATCTAACCCGAGAATCCAAAACCTCTTTGGGGCTGCTCGATGACAAAGACAATGCGCTCAAGACTGAAAAGCTGCTCAAAGAACTAGGTGTTGATATAAAGCCTTCCGATATCGTGCAGGAGCTTGGGGTCGGCTATTGGCAGATGACCGAAATCGCAAAAGCCTTATCGCAGGAAGCGAAGGTTCTGATCATGGATGAACCGACCTCGTCGCTAACGAAGACGGAGACGGAAATATTGTTCTCGTTCATTAATCAGCTTAAGGCGAAAGGTTACGCGATCATTTATATTTCACACCGCATGGATGAGATTTTTCAAATCTGCGACCGCATTACCATCTTGCGGGACGGCCGCAAAATTACAACCGAGGTCATCAAGGAAACGACACTCGATTCTGTTATTCAGCATATTGTTGGGGCAGAGCTCAATAAGGCGTTCGAATGGGTCGAGAGCAAATACAGAACAGATGGGCCTCCCGCTTTTGAGATTCGGAACGTCACAGCCGGAACGAAGGTCGACAACGTCAGCCTTCAAATTCAGCCCGGTGAAATTATCGGTCTAGCTGGTCTTATGGGAAGCGGACGAACGGAACTTCTGCGTACGATTTTTGGTATTGATCCGATGGATAGCGGCGAGGTTTACGTGAAAGGGAAGAAGCAGAAAATTCGAAGCGCACGGCAAGCGATCGATGCTGGCATTGCTTTAATTCCGGAAGACCGCCGGATGCAGGGGCTTATTTTGCAGCACAGCATTCGGGATAATATGATCCTTACTATCCTCTCCAAGGTGAAAAAAGGACTGTTGGTCGACAACAAGAAAACCAATGAGATGAGCGAGCGACTCGTAAAAAGGCTAAACATCAAGACCGACAATATCTACAAGCAAAGCGGCTTGCTGTCAGGCGGCAATCAGCAGAAGATCGTACTCGCGAAATGGCTCGCAACCGAACCGGATGTTCTGCTGCTGGACGAACCGACTATCGGCGTCGATATCGGCGCCAAAACCGAAATTATTGATATCGTGCGTGAAATAGCCGCAAACGGCAAGGCGATACTCGTTGTTTCTTCAGAGCTCCCGGAGCTGCTTGCACTCAGCGATCGCGTGTTAGTTATGCATGAAGGCAAGATCAAACGGGAGATGAAACGCAGGGAGATTCAATCAGAGGAGGAGCTGCAATATGCAATCCAGGGATATTAGTGTAAACAAGCCTGTCACCAAGCCGAGCCTGACCGGATCTGTAAAAAGCTTTCAATGGCGGAACTACATCGTTTATTTGGCCTTTATCGGCGTATTTATTTATTTCTCGGCGACTTTGTTCGACGATGGTTTTCTGACTTCGGGCAACTTGCTTAACATCGTGCGGCAGACGGCTACCATCTCGTTAATGGGACTTGCGATGACATTTGTCATTAGCACGGGTGAAATTGATCTGTCCGTGGGCTCCATCGCGGCGTTATCTTCGCTTACGGGTGCGCTGGCGCTGCAATCCGGCCTCGGAATTGTTGGCGCATTAATCGCTGGTGTCGGCACGGGGCTTGCGATTGGTTTAGTTAACGGCTTGCTTGTAACAAAAGCCGCTATTCCTTCCTTCCTCGTTACGCTAGGCTCGATGGGAGCTGTTAAAGGGATGGCGATGTGGATCACCGATACGGCACCGATTCCTATCATTAACGACACTTTTAATTTCATCTTCGGCTCAGGCGATATCGGACCGGTACCTGTATTGCTGCTATGGGTTGTTGTATTTACGATCATCGCGCATGTGCTCCTGCGTAAAACCTCGTTTGGCCGGCAGACCCTTGCTACAGGCGGCAATGAGAACGCAGCTAAATTTTCTGGCGTGAAGACTGCGCGCATTAAGCTTCTCGTGTTCCTTGGCACCGGAGCCATGGCTGGTCTAGCAGGTCTTTTGTATGCTGGGCGGATGAATGCGGGACGATTCTCCTTTGGCGAAGGAGATGAGCTTTCGGTCATTGCGGCTGTCATTCTTGGCGGTACCAGCTTATTCGGGGGAGTTGGCACGATAGTCGGCACCGTAGTAGGCGCACTTATGATCGGAACCATCAACAACGGACTTATTATCATGGGACTTGATGTCAGCCAACAAATGATGATCAAAGGCTTAATTATTATTTTGGCTGTCGTATTCGGCAAGAAAGCGGTAAAAAAATGATAAATAAAATCAAAGCAGGTATTATCGGTACGGGTTTTATCGGACCGGCGCATATTGAGGCCATACGCAGGCTGGAATTCGTTGAAGTGATCGCCTTGGCTCAAAATGGCGAGGAGAGCGCCCGAAGCAAGGCGGAGCAGCTTGGCGTGCCGCTTGCCTACGGCGATTACAAGGATATGCTTCGCAATCCGGATATTGACGTTGTTCATAATTGTACGCCAAACCATCTGCATCATCAGATCAACCTTGAGATCATCGCAGCCGGTAAGCATGTCCTGTCCGAGAAGCCACTTGCTATGTCGAGCTCCGAATCTGCTGAGTTGCTGGCCCTGGCAAGGAAGCACGGCATTGTGCACGGCGTTAATTTTAACTACCGTCAATATCCGATGATGAAGCAGCTCTCCGAGATGGTCAAGCAAGGTGAATTCGGCAAAATAAATGTGGTGCACGGCAGCTATTTGCAGGACTGGTTGCTGTATGAAACGGATTATAATTGGCGATTGGAAGATAAGACAGGCGGTAGGTCGAGGGCGGTCGCGGATATCGGCTCGCACTGGTGCGACACAGTCCAATACGTGACAGGTAAAAAAATAAAACAAGTATTCGCTGATTTATGGACGGTGCATCCAACTAGGAAAAAAACCGTATCCCATGCCAATACGTTTGGTGCAAGCAAGGACGAGCTGACACCAGAATACAAAGACATACCTATCCATACTGAGGATTACGCTTCGGTTCTCGTTCGCTTTGATGACGGCAGCAAGGGTGCCTTTACCGTATCTCAGGTTAGCGCCGGCCGGAAAAACGCCCTCAGCTTTGAATTAAACGGCAGCCGAAAGTCTGCCTATTGGAAGCAAGAAGAACCGGCAAGTTTATGGATTGGCCACCGTGATCGTTCGAATGAGGTGCTGATGGCAGATCCCGCTTTGTTCCTTGAAGAGGCGAGACCCTCCATTCACCACCCGGGCGGTCATACGGAAGGATGGCCGGATTCAGTGAAAAATATGATGCTGCAATATTATACGTTCATTCGAGAAGGAAAGGACTTGCTGAAGGATCATGCGAATTTCGCCACCTTCGAGGATGGACATCTATCCATGTGTATTATGGAAGCCATTCTTAAGAGCCATAAAGAAGAGCGCTGGGTTCAAGTCGAGTCATGATGGAGGAATAGAGATGACAATGAAAGCAGTAGTATTTCCAGGCGACAAGCAAGTAGAAGTGAAAGAAGTGCCGATTCCGGTTCCGGGCAGTGGCGAGGTTCTTATTAAAATGAAGGCGTCGGCGATTTGCCGCAGCGACATGAGTCTTTACTATGGCAGTGATCCGGTTGTTGGCGGAGAGTCGACTAAATCCGGCTGCATCCATCCAGGACATGAGCCGGCAGGCGAAATTACGCTGGTTGGGGAAGGGGTTGCTCGCTTCAAGGCTGGCGATCGCGTTGCGGTTTACCTCGCGATTGGCTGCGGGGAATGCGAGCACTGCAAGAGCGGCTATAAGATGTTCTGTCCGGAATGGAAATGTATCGGCTTCGATACGCATGGCGGCGATGCGGACTACGTTGTTGTTCCGGAAGAGAACTGCATGCGCATTCCTGATGAGATGAGTTTTCTCGTCGCAGCGGTTTCCACCGATGCGGTCGGCACGCTGTACCATGCTCAGAAGCGCATGAGCATCAATGGCAGAGATACGCTCGTTATTTTTGGCATGGGGCCAATGGGCGGGGCGGGTGTAATGGTAGCCAAAGGTTTAGGAGCAACCGTCATTGCAGTAGATATGCTCGACGAGCGTCTTGAAGTAGCCAAAGATCTGGGCGCAGATCATATTATTAACGGAAAAGAAAATGTGTTGGAACGCATTATGGAAATCACAAACGGCCGCGGCGCGGATGCGGCGATCGATTGCTCAGGTAGTCCGCATGCTCAGAACACGGCACTGAATAGTTTACGGGCACATGGCCGTGCAGCCTTTATCGGTGAAGGCAAAGAGCTGACGATCAATCCGAGCATTCAGCTTATCCGCAAGCAAATCACGGTGATGGGCTCATGGTATTTTCCAATTTTTGAATACGATGAAATTACGCGCTTTATTATTGAACGTAAGCTGCCTGTCGAGAAGTTGGTCTCGCATACGTTCAGGCTGGATGAAGCTGCCACGGCATTTCGGATGTTTGATGAACGTTTAACGGAGAAGGCTGTATTTATTTGGGATTAATTATTCCTGTTATCAATAAATGCGAGAGGTTGTGTTCAAGGTGAAAGGGATATCGTTTAATACATGGGTGTACAGCAGCTTTCCGGTGTGGGTGCCTTCCTATCCATTAGAAGAAGTCATTCATCGCCTTGCTTCGTTTGGTTATGACGGAATTGAAATTGGGTGCGCAAGTCCGCATGCTTGGCCGGATCATGTATCCGCGCAGCGCCGCAAAGATATTTTCCAACTGCTAAAGAAGGAGAACTTACAGGTATCATCCATGCTGCCGGCGCCGGGTGGCGGCCCGGGCCACAATCCAAGCTCGCCGATAGCCGAGGAAAGAGCGTATACTATCAACCATTATAAAGAAGTGCTGCGCCTAGCACATGATTGGGAATGTCCTACGGTCATTTACTTGGCGGGTTGGGCTGTATTTGGTACCTCGAAGAAGCAAGCATGGGATTATAGCCTAGAAGCTCTTGCTGAAGTAGCGCAATACGCGAAGGAGCTTGGCATTACCGTGGTTGTCGAACCAACGCCGGCAGACAGCAATCTCATTGAATCCGCAGACGATGCACTTCTTTTTAGCGAGCAATCCGGCCAAGATAATGTAAAGCTGATGTTTGATACATTTCACGCCTTGTACCGCAACGAAGTGGCAAGCGATTATGTGTATCGCATGGCTGGCAAGCTGCATCACATTCATCTTTCTGACAACGAACGACTTCCGCCAGGTCACGGGCGCTGTGATTTTGATGGTGTGCTGCGCGCTTTGAAGGAAGTTGGCTACAAAGGCTACTTGACGTCGGAAATTGGCTTTCACTCGCGTCAATCCGATCCGGACTGGTACGCGAAGCAAAACATTTCTCACTTGCAATCGAAGCTGATCGAGCTGGATTGGAAAAAAGAGAAATAAGAGCGAACGAGAAAGGAGCCTACCAAGCGCAGGCTCCTTTCTCGTTCCATTCTCCGCAGTAATGTCTTCCGAGCGGTTGCTTACTGCTACGTCGTGCCTGTAGATTCAGCCAACGTTTATCAGAATAGTCGACCCTCGTGGCGCAATAATATTAATCCCGTTAATCGTGTCGAGGCGCAGGCTGCCATCAATATTACAAGCAGCATGGGATTCTCCTTCATAAGTTTCAAGATGGCGGCTGCATGCTCGAGCAATTAAGCTTCCTCGGAGAGGTGATCGCTCTCTGACTAGGCCGAGGTAAAGCATTCGGTGGAAAAAGGAAATTTTCTTGCTGATAATTCCATTTTCTGTGTTTATTTTCGCTCATTCACGTCTCGGAAAAATAATTCCGATAAAAAAGATAGGAAATTATGCTTTTAGTTATTGACAGGGTAATTTTGGGAGCATAATATAGAACCTACGTACAAAATGAATTGGAAAATCATTTTGATGGATAACGGAGAATGATAAATCGACTGGTCCACCAGAGATTCAGCAAGGAGCGTATATTTACGCCCTAGTTGGGTCTTCTTTTTTTATCCGGGCACTAAAAATCAAAGGAGGAAGGGTCAAAGGCGGGCGAGAGTATCTTTAAGTCGAACGATTAAAAGCATTGCAAACGAGATTTCATACCAAAACCAGAACGTACCGAAAGGATGACCATTACTATGAAAAAGCTTACTTTGTCACTCAGCATTGCAGCCGCAGTTATATTAATTTCCACTTATGCAGCCTTATCTGCCACTAAACAGGACCATGAGGTTTCGGCAGCCAATGGAAACGCTGCTGTAACAGAAAATAAGCAATCGAACACGGCTGCAACGGTGAACGCAGACGAAAAATCGCCTGAAGTTGTCACAACAGCAGTAGAAGAAAAGGAAAATCAGCCTGCTGTCAAAACGGCCGCAGCACCGGCAGAAAACGAGCCGGCAGCAGAAGCAGCAGTAGAAAAAAATGCAGCTAATGAGAATGAGCCAAAAGCACAAGCCGCATCGGTGAAAGAAGAAGCCAGCTCCAAAACGGCAGCTGCTGGCACCAAAGAAGACAGCAAGCCAAAAGCAAGCGAATCTGCCGCCAAAGTAGAGAGCGAGCCTAAAGCACAATTAGCTACAAAGGCGCCAAGCGAGCCTAAAGCTCCGGCAGCTACCGTCAAGGAAGAAGCAAAAGCAACGGTATCCGCGGCGAAAACAGAAGAGAAAAAGAGCGAACCGGCTCCAGCTCCAAAAGAAGAGAAAAAATCAATCACTTTCGTGAAAAAAGAAGCGGTTCAGCCTAAAGCGCCAACTTCTTCATCGTCTTCATCGTCATCGTCGTCTTCATCATCATCATCGGAGTCTCAGCCTTCAGCTCCGTCATCCAGTGAAGAAGATTGCCCTGTCGTAGAAGAAGCGTGCTAGTCCGTTTTTAAGAGCGATTGCTGGAGGGTTGGTGTACATGGAGGATAGAGGTGCCACGCACATCAGCCCGATACATAATCATCAAGCTGAATAACGACAAAATATAATAAAACGAGGGAATAAGATGAAAACACAAACGAACGCGGCAAAAAGAGTGTTAGCGCTGCTTCTGGCAGCCTTCCTGGTTCTGCCAGTCTTCCAAGCGGCTCAGGTTAACGCCTCAGCGGGTTCAGGCGCAAGCGCTGCTTCTCACTACAACTATTTTAATGATGTATACGAGCACTTGAACGATGAGAGCCATGTTCTTCAAACGGCAACTTACGAGGATATCATTAACTTGTTCGAGAGCGAAGGCACCTACGTTGTCCTATTCGGCGGCGCATGGAGCGATCGCACGCAGGCGAATATTGGCTTTATCAATCAGGTAGCAAAGCAGTATGGCGTCAAAACGATCTATAACTTTGACACTAGACTGGACGGCAAAGATTTTGAAATCGCCCAGACACAAACGAAGGAAATCACAAAGCAAATTAGCGGCAAAACAACCTATTTTGATTTTGGCGAGGCGTATGTCGAACTCGTTAATCGCTATTTGTCGAACCTCGATGAAGTTCTTCCGCTAGCGGATACGGTCACTTATGCCAAAAAAGACACCACTGGCACAGTAGTTGCGCAGGGTTCGGCCAAAAAAATCGAGGCTCCATTCTTGTTTGTTTACAATAAAAAACAAGGCGAAGAAAAGGGCAAGATCATTTCCAGCTTAGAGTCGCCTAACGTCTGGAATGATTATTTAACAGATGGCACTTTGGATGCGGCAAAGGTAGATGCTTATAAAGCTGAAGTAGGCAATGTGTTTAAGGGAATCGAAAAATTCGATACGATTAATAGCTCCGAGGCTATTAAAGCAGCCTTCAACAAAAATGCCGCAGGCAAAACGATTTTGGATGAAGCGGATGGCGAACTCGTATTTGAACGTGTAACATATCACGAACTGACCAAGATTTTGGAAACCGAAGGCAATTATACCATTCTATTTGGCGGCTCATGGTGCCCGAATACGAGAGCGGCTATCAAGTTTATCAATCAATATGCGAAAAAATACAATATCGATAAGGTATATTTCTGGGACACCAAGCTGGATGCCGGGATCTCTGCCAAAGATATAAACCTAGACCCGCACAACGGCACTTTCCTTCAAGTACGGGACACGAATCATCCTTACGCTAATTTGTATGTTGATTTGGTTAATAAGTATCTGACTAACATTAGCACGCAATATGCGAAAGCAAGCAACAATGTCAAATATACGAATGAAAACGGCGTAGAAGTCATTGCAAGCAAAGCGCAGGTTCCATTCCTTTTCCAATACAATAAGGATAACAAGGATGCTGCAGGAAATAACGCTCCAATCCTTGGACATATCGAATTGATGTACTCATGGGATACGATTCAGCCTGGTTATAAGGATAAGAACGGAATCGTAACCAAATTTCACGAAACGTACACGAACGCGTTGGATAAGCTTTTTACAAGAGTAGAAGCAACGCCAACGGGCCTATCAGGTGTAATCCCTACATCAGCCTCCAACGATGACGGCCAAATCATAGGCACAAAAAACAAAGCACTGGAATACAAGCTTGCTGGTTCTGACAGCGCATATATCCCTGTTGCAGGCGAAGCGATTACGAATCTCGTTCCAGGCACGTACAGCGTGAGATATGCAGCAAAATTAGGTTATCAAGGACCCGTTTCTCCTGTCAAAGATGGCGTGTACCCGTTCACGGAAGTACCGTATCTTGCAGGCCAAGCGGTAGAAATTGTTGTTCCGCCGTTTATTCAAGAGCAAGCAGCGCCAACGGGCTTAAAGGGAGTTGCTCCAACAACAGCCGATAACAATGATGGACAAATTACCGGAACGACGACTGCGCTCGAATATAAGCATGCAGACGCTGTCGATTATATCGCGGCAACAGAGCCGTCCGTTACAAATCTCGTATACGGAACTTACGATGTACGGTATGCAGCAAAAGACGGATATCGCCCGAGTCCAAAAGTTGAGGTTGTCATTCCAGCTTTTGGCGAACAAGTGCAAGTTGCGCCGATTGGTTTGGCGGGCGTAGCGCCAACTACGGCAGCTAATGATAACGGACAAATTACGGGTACAACAACGGCGCTTGAGTATCGCTTGTCGGGTACAAAAGAGTATACGCCTGCAACGGACCTGGCGGTTACAGGTTTGGCAGCGGGCACTTACAATGTCAGATATGCGGCTAAAGCAGGCTTCAGCGCAAGCCCGGCGATTGACGTTGTCGTTCCGGCGTTTGATCCGGGACCAGGTCCGAGCCCAAGTCCGAGTCCAAGCCCGAGCCCGGGCCCAGGTTCCAATCCAAATCCGCCAGGCCCTGTGACGACGGCTCCTCCAGCCGGCACAGAAAATGACGGAACAGCACCAACAACCACAGTAGCAGCGACAACAGATGTAACGACGGGCGCAACCGTTGCGAAAGCTTCAGCGTCTGCGGTAACCAGTCTTGTTGAGCAAGCGAAAAAAGCTGAAACAGCGGGCAAAGCAGCTGTGCTGGAGTTTAAGGTTGAACCTGCAGCCCAAACGAAATCCGTGGAGCTCAGCATTCCAAGAAACTCGTTTAATGAAGTAGCTTCCAGCACCAAAGCCGGAATCAAGGTCAACTATGGCATTGGTTCGGTAAGCTTTGATGCCCAAGCCGTGAGCAGCATCAGCAAAACAGCTGAAACGGGCGACATCAGCATTATCATCTCGAAGGTAGAGCTGACAGAGGAAGGCAAGCAGGCTTTAGGCGATAGGCCGGTTTATGACTTCTCCGTATTTGCAGGCACGACGCCAATTTCAACATTTGGCGGCAGCGCTCTACAGGTTAGCGTGCCGTATACGTTAAAAGCGGGCGAAGACCAAAACGCAGTTATCGTTTACTACGTGACGGATTCCGGGGAACTGGATACGATTCGCGGCAAATACAATGCAGCAACAGGATCAGTCGAATTTGTGACTACGCACTTCTCTCAATATATCATTGGCTACAATAAAGTAAGCTTTGCCGATATTCCGGCGGCAGCTTGGTATAAGGATGCCGTTAGCTTCCTTGCGGCAAGAAGCATTACGACAGGTACGGACGAGAATCATTACAGCCCGAACGCTACCGTAACGAGAGGCCAATTTGTAGTCTTGTTATTGAAAGCTTACGGCATCACGCCAAATGAGACGGAAACGGACAATTTTGCTGATGCAGGCAACACCTATTACACGAATTATCTAGCTGCAGCGAAGCGCCTCGGCATTACAACAGGCGTTGACGGCAATAAATTCGAGCCAAACAGCAAAATTACGCGCCAGGATCTGTTCACGCTTCTGTACCGTTCGCTTGAAGTGCTGGGCGAGCTTCCAAAAGCGCAACCGGGCGCAACCGTATCAAGCTTTAGCGACGCAGGCCAAATCGCGGACTATGCAAGCGATGCTTTCAAAGCGCTTGTAGAGGGTGGAATTATTACGGGAAGCAACGCGAAGCTAAGTCCGAAGGACGTGTCCACAAGAGCGCAAGTGGCGCAAGTGCTTTATAACCTGCTTTCGAAGCAATAACGATAATAATGGAGATGGGTGGCCGAATGGCTGCCCATTTTTCCCGTTTGCGCTGCTCTCGCAAGCGGATCACTTTTTTGGAGGAGTCATACGTTGGATTTCATTTTAGCCTTTTCAGCAGGATTGCTTTCTTTTTTATCCCCATGCGTGCTTCCGCTTATTCCCGTCTATCTAAGCTATATGGTAGGCTCATCGTTGACCGATATGAACACCGTCGCGGCGAAAAGGAACGTAGTCCTCAAATCCCTATTTTTTATAGTTGGCTTTTCGCTCATTTTTGTTGTATTAGGCGTGTCGGTTAGCTCGGTTAGTAAACTGTTATCGGCTAATCTCATGCTGCTAAAACAAATCGGCGGCATTCTCATCATTTTATTTGCTCTTCATATGCTGGGCTTGTTCAAGATCAAAGCTCTGTATGCACAGAAGAAATTCATGCCAAGCAGCTCCAGCAAAAGCAATCTAAGCTCCTTTGTATTAGGGATGGCTTTTGCGGCCGGCTGGACGCCTTGTATCGGTCCCATTCTGTCGTCCATTCTCTTATACGCAGGCAGCATGGAAACGATCGATAAAGGGGTGCTGCTGCTTGCCATTTATTCGTTAGGCTTGGGCGTGCCTTTTATGCTGTCCGCGTTGCTGGTAGGAAATTTAACGGGTTTCTCAAAAAGGTTTGCCAAATATTTGCCGGCCGTGTCCATTGCCAGCGGCGTGATCATGCTTGTTATGGGCATCCTTGTGCTAACGAACAAGCTGGAAATGATCAATTCATATTTTAGCTTCTTCAGCTTATAAAAGGGGTTACATCGATGAAAAAAAACATCCTGTTAGCGGTCGCAGCCGTGCTTCTAGTTGTGGCTGCGGCCTACGTTTCGAACAATAACAGCTTTAGCAACGCCGCAACAACAAGCCTTACAACTGTTGAAGCCAGCCATTCGCCTATTGTTGAGCAGGCAGAGCAGCCAATAACGCCGAGCGAGCCAAAGGAGCAAGCGATCGATTTTACATTAACGGATATGGACGGGAACCAGGTTACGCTTAGTGACTTGCGGGGCAAAAATGTTTATATCAACTTCTGGACGACCTGGTGCAAATGGTGCAAAAAAGAAATGCCGGATATCGAAAAAATCCATCAGCAGTATAAAGACAAGGACTTGATCGTGCTTGCCGTTGATGTTGGCGAGGATAAAGAGAAGGCAAAGCCATATATCGAGGATAACGGCTATTCGTTCCGTGTTTTATTGGATACGGATAAACAGGTTACAGAGGCGTATCAGGTCCGATCGATTCCGGTGTCCCTGTTTGTCGATAAAGAGGGCAACATCGCCCATAAAAAAGTAGGCTTCATGACGGAAGAAGAGATGAAATCGGCGATTAACGAGCTTAGTCCCTAATTTGGATTCGAAAATAGGCCATCTCCGAAGGTTTGTCGCCTTTTGAGATGGCCTTTTTGGCGAAACCATAATCGTACATTGAGTTGTAGGTACCATAACGTTTATAATGTAACGAGAATATTCCAAAAGAAAAGGTGTCATTCATGAGCATATTAAACGTAGAAAGACTAAGTCACGGCTTTGGAGATCGCGCGATCTTTAATGACGTATCCTTCCGCCTGCTTAAAGGCGAGCACATTGGACTGATCGGCGCCAACGGCGAAGGCAAGTCCACTTTCATGAACATCATAACGGGTAAGCTTCAGCCGGATGACGGCAAGGTTGAATGGTCCAAACGGATGCGTGTCGGCTATCTCGACCAGCATGCGGTGTTAAACAAAGGATTCACGATCCGCGACGTGCTGAAAGGGGCTTTTCAGTACCTGTTCGATATGGAACAAGAAATGAACGATAAGTATGGCATCATGGGCGATGTGTCGCCGGAGGAGCTCGAACAGCTGCTTGAGGATGTTGGCACGATTCAGGATACGCTGACGAATCAGGATTTTTACTTGATCGACGCGAAGATCGAAGAGACAGCCCGTGGACTCGGGCTTACCGATATCGGCTTGGACAAGGATGTTAACGATCTGAGCGGCGGGCAGCGGACGAAGGTGCTGCTGGCGAAGCTTTTGCTTGAGAAGCCGGACATTTTGCTCCTCGATGAGCCTACCAACTATTTGGACGAGCAGCATATCGAATGGTTGAAGCGTTACCTGCAGGAATATGAGAATGCCTTTATTCTCATTTCGCATGACATTCCTTTCCTTAACAGCGTTATTAACCTGATCTACCATATGGAGAATCAGGAGCTTAACCGTTATGTTGGCGACTATGAATATTTCCAGCAGGTTCACGAAATGAAGAAGCAGCAGCTGGAATCGGCTTTTAAGCGCCAGCAGCAGGAAATTGCGGATCTTAAGGATTTTGTAGCCCGGAACAAAGCGAGCGTCGCGACGAGAAACATGGCGATGTCCCGGCAGAAGAAGCTCGATAAGATGGATGTTATCGAGATTGCGAAGGAAAAGCCGAAGCCGCAGTTTAACTTCAAGGATGGAAGAACATCCGGCAAGCTTATTTTCGAGACCAAAGAGCTTGTCATTGGTTATGACAGCCCGCTTTCAAGACCGCTTGACCTGCGCATGGAGCGCGGCCAGAAGATTGCGCTTGTTGGCGCGAACGGAATCGGGAAGACGACGCTGCTCCGCAGCATTTTAGGCGAGATTCCGGCGATCTCCGGCACGGTACAGCGCGGCGAGCACCAGCAGGTCGGCTATTTCCAACAGGAAATGAAAGAAACGAATTACAATACATGTATCGAGGATGTGTGGAAGGAGTTTCCTTCCTACTCGCAATTCGAGGTGCGTGCGGCGCTTGCCAAGTGCGGGCTTACGACGAAGCATATTGAAAGCAAAATCGCGGTGCTTAGCGGCGGCGAGAAAGCTAAAGTACGTCTCTGCAAGCTGATCAACAACGAGACGAATTTGCTTGTACTCGACGAGCCGACGAACCACTTGGACGTTGATGCGAAGGATGAGCTGAAACGCGCGCTTAAGGCGTACAAAGGCAGCATACTTCTCATTTCCCACGAACCGGAATTTTACCGCGATATCGTTACGGATACGTGGAACTGTGAAACCTGGACGACGAAAGTATTCTAAGTTGTTCGATAGTAAAAAGAAGCCTATCTAACCTTTAATGGTCAGCTAGGCTTCTTTTTTGCTCGGGCGTTGCTCGCGCTATTCGGTTTCTTTTTTCATGGAACGCGCCATTTGAATGATTTTTTCCAATCCCTCGATATACTGGTGAAACATGTCCAGCCCCAGCTGGGTAGGCGAGCAGATCGTTTTGGGCCGTCTTCCGGCAAACGTCTTATTCACCTGAATATAGGCGGCCTCCTCTAGCACGCGGATATGGTTGCCGAGGTTTCCTTCGGTCAGGCCCAGTTCGCCGCGGAGAAAGCTGAAGTCGCATTCGCCATGTACCATGAGCAGGCTCATTATGCCGAGGCGGGCTTTGGCGTGAATCGTATCATCGATCGCGTCCAGCAAATTGTCACTCATGACGCCCTCTGCGCCGCTGAAGCAATACCCCTGCCAAGACAAGGCTTCCGCCGCCTAGCAGTCCTAGAACCAGAAACTGATAATCGAGAAAAAAGAGTCTTGTCGCAGCGGAGAGCAAAATAAACCATATCCCGATCATCACTGGTCCTTTTCCCATAAGCGATCCCATGGCAACATATAGGATGCCTACGAGCATGAACCAGAATAAAGGGATATACTGCGCCTCGACC
Organism: Bacillus sp. FJAT-26390; assembly: GCF_001682865.1. Taxonomy (GTDB): domain Bacteria; phylum Bacillota; class Bacilli; order Paenibacillales; family Paenibacillaceae; genus Pristimantibacillus. The sequence goes on along the minus strand of NZ_MAQX01000037.1, from coordinate 113,719 downwards.
ATGCCCGTTGCCATCATGAAGAAGCCAGCCACCATCATCACGAGGAAAGGCAGCCCATACATCCAGCCGTTTGTGCCACCCTGCTTTTTGGGCATGTTGCGCGATTGCCTGATGCCGGTAACAGCGGAAAGGACGCTGCTAAGGACAGCGGCGATCGGCCAATACCACATGGGCCACGTTTCGTTGTCGAACTGCATGCCGATCATCCCCAGCATCAGGAATGTGCCCCAAATGAACAAGTAGGGCGGCGATTGATCCATTTTCTTCTCGTTTCGCGTAATGATTTGCTTAATGAAATCGATGTCCCGCAAAGCTTGCAGAGACTCTGTGGCATGCGCCACGTCATGATCCTTGTTCAATCTAACCACTCCTTAACCTAAAACCATTCTAGCCTTATTTCTCCCATCTGAAAAGGAAGAACGCAAGTATCCAGCATACAACCGCAAAGCCAGCCATAATGGCAAGCTGGGGCCCGAACGAAGCGATCGATTCTCCGAGCCATACCCCTCTGGCAAGCTCCACGAAATAAGTCGGAGGCAGCCATTCGCTTACTCTCTGCATGAACGTAGGCAAAATTTCGACTGGCATCGCAATCCCAGACAGGAAGAGCGAAGGGAAGAAGACGACCATCGCTAAACCGCTCGCAGCGCCTGGCGTATGGGTAAGTCCCGACAAGGCAAAGCCAAGGCTGAAGAAGCTGAGACAACCGAATAATAGACAAGCAAAGAGCAAGAGCAGCGAAGTGACAGAGAACTGAATATCCCACACTAAGCTGGCAATGACGATAATTTCGATGGCGCCTGCCACTACGAGAATGACGCCTTGAATGGAATGGGACAGCAGCACCGCTCCTGAGCGAATAGGGCTAACCCGGTATCTTCGCAAAACGCCGCTCTCCCGCTGCGTAATCATATTAATATTTAACGTGAATACAGATACGGAGATGACATTCATCGCGCATAAGGCGGGAATATAGGAATCAATGAATGCAGCGCCCTCTATCGCGCCCGGCTGATTGCCGAATACAGAACCAAATATAAGAAGCATCAGAATCGGATAGACGAGCATCCAAAATATCGTCAGCCAATCGCGCAAATATAACCGGAAATCGAAAGAGATCAATCGGATTAGGGCAGTCATCTCGCAGCCTCCTTGCTTTGCAAATTCGTCATTTCGGTAAAGACGTCGTTCATGGAAGCGTCCTCGAGCCGCAGCCCGCTGACCATCCAATCCTCTTGTGAGGCTAAGTGGAACAGCTGCTTTAGCGTTTCATCAATATGGCTCGAATGTAGCTTAATGAGATCGGCTCCGTATTCGACGTGGGCGACATGTGCCAGCTTTGCGAAATGTTTTTCGTTTGAATGGCCGGGATTTTTGAAGCTGATGCGTTTGGTGCCGCCAAGCATGGAAATGAGCTTCCGCGGCGTATCAAGAGCGACCAGCCGCCCGCGGCTGATGACCGCGATCCGGTCGCACAAGTATTCGGCTTCCTCCATGTAGTGGGTCGTAACGACAATCGTCCGGCCTTGCTTCTTCAGCCGGTGAATCATCTCCCACATTTCACTGCGCGCATTCGGGTCCAAACCCATGCTGGGTTCATCGAGAAAAATAATTTCGGGATCATTGATCAATGCGAGCGCAAGCGATACGCGCTGCTTCCACCCGCCGGACAAAGATTTGATGAAAGCATTCTGCTTATCCTCAAGTCCAAGGAATGCGGCAATTTCGTTTAGATCAGCCGTTTTTTTATATAAGGAGCCGAACATGTGCAGCACTTCTTTAACTTTGGCTTTCTCCGGCATGGCGGTGGATTGCAGCAGCACGCCGATTCGCTGCTTGATCTCTTGCGAATGCTTGCGGATGTCCTTGCCTAATACCATTGCGATGCCGCTGTCTGCATTTCGCAGTCCTTCAAGTATTTCGATTAACGTTGTTTTTCCGGCACCATTAGGTCCTACGATACCGAAGATTTCGCCCTTGTTTACCTGCATCGATATATGGTCGACGGCTGTTGTGGTCCCATACTGCTTGCATACTTGATCCAACTGAATCACGGTCTGCATGGCTCCATTCCTCTCGAATACGTATTATTTCAGATAACTCTGTAATTCAGAGTAATCTGAAATAATCTAATTGTCAATATTTGTTTTAGGTATCAAATGGGCAGTTATAGAATGCTAAGTGTGGACAACGCAGCATACAGATGCTAGGTTTAAAACGGACGGTTTTGACCTAGCATACTTGATGGAGCCTGTTTAGATCCTTTTAATACATAGAGCAAAGTAGGTTATTTAAAATGAATCATAACGATCAACCGCTTTACCGATTTAGTGAAGCGCCTATTTGGGAGCTGCAGCGCGCGTATTTTGAAGAACAGGGCATCGAGGCATGGCAGAACGAGGAAGTGCCGCAATATATCACGAATAATCCAGTGATCGCAACGGCGTACGCGGAAATCATATTTGGATTCCTTCAGGATAGGGCAAGGCTGGGCAATGCAGGCGAGCCGGTTACGATCCTTGAGCTTGGAGCGGGCTCGGGCCGCTTAGCCTATTATGTGCTTAAAGCGTTAACCGAGCTGATCGATTATGCTGGCATCGAGCTTCCGCCATTCCGGTATGTCTTGAGTGATTTGCCGGTTAAAAATGTGGCATATTGGCAGCAGCACCCTAGCCTGCAGCCGTTCGTACAGCAGGGCATACTGGATTTCGCTAAGTTAGATGCGGTGCAGGACTCAGAGCTGCATTTGACCCAATCGGGCGATACGATACGCCGGGCAAGCCTGAAGCAGCCATTGCTCCTTGTCGCAAATTATTTTTTTGACAGCATCCCGCAGCAATTGATCTACGTGGATGAAGGCAGTATTTTTGAGTGCAGAGTTTCTTTTCCGCTCATGGCGGAGGATGAAGCGGCGGCTGAGCCGGACATGCTTTGGAAGATGGTTCCCGAATATCATTATCGCCGTGCCGCCGAATATGAAGAGGAATCCTATCGCTACAAGGCGGTGCTTGAGTTGTATAAGCAGCAGCTTGAGGATTCGCATATTCTTTTCCCGGAGATCGGCATGGATTGCTTAGAGAGGCTTGGCGGGTTGTCCCAAGAGGGATTTGTTCTGCTCACGGCGGACAAAGGCGACCACCGCTTGGACAACTGGGCGTTCGCCGAGCCGCCCAAGCTGATTCATCACGGCAGCTTCTCTTTAACGGCGAATTACCATGCGATTGAGAAGGCTTTCGAGCAAAAGGGGGCGTTGTCCCATTTTACCGAGCATCATTATAAAAACTTGAATGTAGGCTGCATTCTTATGCTGCAGAATCCGCTTGGCTATGCCCAGACGCGACTAGCTTACCGCCGGTTTGTCGACCGGTTCGGGCCAGATGATTTTTTCAGCATGAAGCTATGGTTTGATGAGCATTTGGACCAAATGGAGCTGTCTCAAATCATCGCCTTTTGGCGGCTAAGCCTCTACGATTCGCAATTGTTCCTTCAAAGCGCGAAGCGCATGCTGTTGCTTCTGTCGGAGGCCGGCGATGAGGAAGCAGAGGATCTTCGCCAAGGCATCTATCGAATGTGGGATGGCTATTACCCGATGAACGAGAAGCATGATCTTGCGCTGGACTGCGGCATGCTGCTTTATCAGCTGGAATTGTACGAGGATGCGCGGATTTTCATTGAGCGGTCACTGAAGGACAATGAAGGAACGGCCGAGACGCTCTACAGCATGGCGATCTGCTGCTATGAGACGGGCAGCGAGGCGGAAGCGTCGGAGTTTGCGCGCTTCGCTTTAGCGCTTGAGCCGGAGCATGAAGAGGCTAAGGCGCTGCTGGCGCTATTTGGATAAATAATCGTTAAAGAATAAGAAATGGCGTGTTAGGGAGTACTCCTGGCATGCCATTTTTTTATGCGGCATACGGTATGGGGGCTGCTGAAAAAGCGAGCGTCCTGCTGTAAAAAGGATTGACAGCGATTTCATGTATTAGGTATGATGAAGTTATGAACACGTGTTTACAAACAAACCCGTAACGGAGATGGCGAGGCCAGATAAGCTTGGTTAGGATGCGGCGCATTTAGTGAACTCGGTGGGCTGGGTTGTTTAAAGTTTCCTGATGCTATAGGTTAGCGAATGCCATTATTTTTTTGTTCGATTATAAACACGCGTTCACAATGATAGGGTTGATGCGCACAGAAGTTTAAATACGGGTATCCAAAGGATGGTAGATGATGATGAAGACCTTGCAGGAGCTTCTCAAGCACGCTGACCGCAGCGTTAACAGCTTTCTTGAAACGGTGGATGTCGTAACCGGCGATAGGAAGGTGCTGGCTGAATTCGATTATTTAATCGAGGCGCCGAACTGGACAAAAGACGGCAAACGTCTCATCTATAACAGCGGAGGGCTGCTCTGCTCCTTTGACCTCTCCTCCGGCGAGAGTACGGTGATCAACACAGGTTTTGCAACAAGATGCAACAATGACCATGTGCTTTCTCCGGACGATTCGCAAATTGCGGTCAGCCATCATACGCAGGAGGACGGCCAGTCGCGCATTTATATCCTCCCGCTTGCAGGCGGTGATCAACCCGTGCTCGTTACGGAGCTTGCGCCAAGCTATCTGCACGGCTGGTCGCCGGACGGCGGCACCTTGTCCTATTGCGCCGAACGGAATGGACAATACGATATTTATACCATTTCAGTCAACGGCGGGATCGAGACGCAGCTAACGGATACGCCGGGGCTGGATGACGGGCCGGAATACTCGCCGGACAATCGGCATATTTGGTTCAATTCGACGAGATCGGGCTTGATGCAGGTATGGCGAATGAACGCAGACGGCAGCGAGCAGACTCAAATGACGGATGACGAGAGCAACAGCTGGTTCCCGCATTTGTCCCCGGATGGCGAATCCGTCGCTTATATCACCTATCGCAAAGGGGACGTTGAGCCGAACGACCACCCTGCCAACAAAAACGTCGAAATTCGGCTGATGGCAAGCAGCGGCGGGCAATACCGGACTTTGGCCGAGCTGTTCGGAGGCCAAGGCACCATTAACGTTAATTCATGGTCGCCCGATAGCAAGCAACTGGCTTTTGTCAGCTATCAATTAAAAAACTAGCAGAGGGGCTTCCAGCCGTTCGCTCAAAATCAAGCAAACAGCCGTTTAAAAGGAGAGTATAAACTTATCATGGCAGACGTTACAGGAAGATGGGCGCTTATTACAGGCGCAAGCAGAGGCGTAGGTTATCAAACCGCTATTTTTATGGCTAAGCAAGGCTGCAATTTGATTTTGCATAGCAGAGATAGGGCACATACAAAGAAAGTGGAAGAGGAAGTAAAAGCGCTTGGTGTAGAGGCATATTGCGTGCAAGCAGAGCTCGCTAACCACGAAGAGGTTGTTGCCATGCTGGATGAAATAGAAGGTAAGGGGACGGCTGTTGATATTATTTTCAACAATGCGGCGGTGCAAATTGCATATAGGACGGATTATTGGAACACGCCGATTTCAGATTTTGAGATGAGCTTCCGGATTAATTTTATTTCAATTGCTACGATATGCCATCGTCTGATTCCTAAGATGATCGAGCGCGGCTTTGGCCGCGTCATTAATACTACAAGTGGAATTAAGAATGAGCCGGAGCAGGCAGGTTACGCAGCAAGCAAAGCAGCGCTTGATAAATTTACGAAGGATTTGGCATCAAGGCTGGAAGGAACCAACATCATGATTAATATTACCGATCCGGGCTGGTGCAGGACCGATTTGGGAGGCCCGCAGGCGCCAAGCGCAGTGGAAAGCGTGATTCCTGGAATTGCAGTCGGAGCCTTTGTAGATGACCAGAAGAGCGGACGGTTCTTTCACGCTCAACCATTTGCCGGCATGACTTTGGAAGAAGCGATTGCCAAAGCAGAGAAGATGGAAGCGAACCCTTACATCATCTAATGCTAGCGCCAAATTAAAGGGATAGTCTGCTGAGGAAGCTCAGCAGGCTATTTTTTTTCCTTATCGCGAGTATAGTAGACTAACTAAATTAATTGATTAGATGGCATTATTTGTAATAGAATAGACATGCCGTTACCATGAGATGAGGTGTGCGATATGCTCGATAAGGTCATGCTCGTTGTCATTTTTACTTTTATTATTCATCTCTCCGAGACGCTCACCTATGCGCTCCGCTCTGCAGGCGTTCGTTTAGGGAAACTGGCGGTTGCCTTATCCTTATCCGGCATCATTCTCCTCATTTCAAGAACAGCCAATATGGTTCAAGGCCCGCTCTCTGGTAAAATAATAGATTTTGCCAAAAAGAACCCGGACTTTAATCTAGTCGATCAGATGCGGATTATTATCGGCGCTTCGACGGTAGGGACATTTATTGCGTTGTTGCTTTTTCCGTCTGCGGTCATATTGTCCAAGCGGGTCATATCCCATTTTGAAGTGGCGGGCTCCATCCCCCAAATGGTACGGACCTCGGTTTCGATCCAAAAGCTGCAAAATGTGCGCTACCATTTGCGATTCCCCAAATTATCGATGCTGTCACGCCTCAGAATCGGCGGCATTCCGAAAAGGCTGGTCATTCTGAATAGCTTGGTGACCGCCATTTATACCATCGGCGTGCTGGCTGCTCTATTGGCATCCACCTTAACTAAAGAACATGCAATCTCCGCCTCACAGGCCTCTGGGCTTATAAATGGGATGGCGACTATATTGCTGACCATACTCATAGACCCGCAAATTGGTTTAATTACCGACAAAGTGCTTAGAGGCGAAAAAGATATCAACGCGCTTAACAAAATTTTTGGCTTATTGATGGTTTCGCGCTTATTAGGCACGCTGCTTGCCCAAGTGCTGCTTGTGCCAGCCGCATACTGGATTAAATGGCTGGTATCCGTTTTGTAGGTCTCTGTGCACCGAAAGCGGCAGCCGAACGAGGAGAGTATCGCTATGCTGAAGATAGATACGGGTCATTTTAAACCACTCAATGAATATGTATATGGCATGCAAAAAGAGACTGGTGCCACGGCAGCAGCCACGTACATCATTAAAAGTAATGCTGTCGTCAATGAATGGTATTCAGGCCGGCATGAATCATTCGAGCAGTCGAGGGCTGTAGGCGAGCGTACGCAGTTTAATGTTGCTTCTATCCGCAAAACCTATCTTGCTCTAGCGATAAGCTTGCTGATGGAAAGAGGTCTGATAGCCAGCATTGATGATGAAATTAGCGTTTACTTAACTGAATATAAAGCTGTGGCAGAAGGAGTTACGCTCCGACATTTGCTCACGCATACGCATGGTCTACAAGCGGAAGGCGGAGCGATTGGCAGAGCTTTTCCGGCGGGGGAGAGCTTCGCTTACAGAAACGAAGGCATAACAATGCTCATTCAATTGGTCGCACACTTATCGGGTAGAACCTTAAGCGCTTTTATGAGAGATCATGTGTTTGCGGGTTATCAGCTTCATGAAACGGGCTGGAGAACGGCGAATCATGAGCATCTTATTTACAACTATTACAAGGACCATGACACATGGGTCGGGCCAAATGACAGTGACGCAGGTGACCAAAGCAACTTGTTTGTTAGTGCAAGAGATTTGGCAATGTGGGGTTATATGCATCTTGCCCAAGGCCGCATAAACGGCGAGCAATTGCTGCCTCAACGTGTTTTTGAACGCGTCACGTCACTTCAGACGCCAAGCGGCGTGCCGTCCCACCTGCCGCGAAACGGTTTTATTTGGTGGCTGCAAAGCGACACTGATCTTAACCAACTGGGCGAGAGGCTGCCAAGCTGTTCTTATCAAATACTTGGGATAACGGGATGCGCATGCCTTGTTGTGCCGAAGTACGACGCGGTCGTCGTCAGAATGTACAATCAGCTAAGCAACGCTAACGGATACGATTACTTAAGCGATATCAGGCAGTTCGGAAACTTGGCGAATGACCTGCTGAAGGGCTATTGCTAGACAAGCGCAGATGTTATCGCAGCAACTCGTTTAATATGGATGTTAAGGTTCCGGCTATTGTCGACGCTGATTTGCGTGGGCAACTGAAATAGTGCAGGTTAACAAACAAAAGCCATGGGATACAGGTCGATAACCTGGATCTCCTTGGCTTTATTTTTTTGATTCAGTACTTTAAGCGCGTATGTGAGCTTAATGCAGGCAGATATGTGCTTATATCCACCAATGGTTATTACCGAGACTGAGGCTGCAGCCGATAATGCTTGGGGCTGACGCCGTAAAAGGCGCCGAAATGACGGGTGAACGGATGGATCGAGGGATATCCGAGCCTTTCGGCGATAGCGGTTACGCTGAGCTCGCTCTCCAGCAGGAGATGGGAGGCTCGTCTCATCAGCAATTTATGATGGTAAGCCTTTGGAGTGAGACCCGTCTCGCGTAAAAATAAAGCATGGAAGTAGGTTCGTTTCAAACCGCAGAACTTCCACCAGGTTTCAACCGGCTCGCGCTGCTCGGGCTGAGCGTTTAGGTGAGCGAGCAAACGGACGATTCGGTAATCCGTCGGCTGATGGGTATGGATGGTGTTGTACCAGTTGAGTATCCATGCGTACAGCAGGCTGTTTACCATTTCCGTGCGATAATGCTGCGTATCATTAAAAAGCTTAGCTAACAGCAGGAAGGCTTCATATAACTCCGGATAGGGCTGCAAGGAAAAAACGCTCGGCAGGCTCTCCAATTCCTCGCAAGGAAAAGACAAAGCGATGCTGCTCAGCTCAAAAGGTTCCGGTGCGTAGATAAATGTCCGGTTTACGGATAGCGGATCGCGCTGATCCCATAAATCGCAATAGACGTTATGCGATGCCAACGGATGGTCAGAGGAAATATGGAAGGCGTGAGGCTCATCCGGCCTAAGAAAAATAAGCGTTCGATTGTCGATAGGAAACAGCTTTCCGTTGATCTCCATTTGCCCCGGTCCGTCAGTAAATAGATGAAAAGCATAGACGCTGCAGACGCGCAGCTTTTCGTTGGAGCTGCCGTCATAAAGATAGTTCATTGAATCCCCGACATGCGGCGTAAGCTCATTCAGTCTCCTCAAGCGTTATCCCTCTTCTGCTCTATTATAATGGGAAAATTAGCGGATGAATTGTCAACTTTATGGATGTCCGATCAAATACACGGTTCTATATAGATGATACAATAACTGAAAAATAAGGGAAAGAACAATCAACCTAAAATGCGGATTATTTAATAACATAAACTTCATTGCTTAGCGGGGTTAAAGATGGAGCTAAAAGGAGGGATGCCCTTGCGATTTAAGGATAAGGTTGTGCTTATAACAGGAGGCGGCTCCGGCATCGGCGAGGTTAGCGCTAAGCTGTTCGCCGGTGAAGGCGCGCATGTCGTTATTGCGGATTGGAACGAGGCGGAGGGGCAGCGTGTAGCGCGTGAGCTCAATGAACACTACGCAAATGTGAAAGGGCTTACACAAACGGGCGCGCAAGCAATAGCGGTAGCCATTCAAACGGATGTATCGCAGCAAAATGCGGTCGAAAAACTGATCGCTCAAACGCTTCAAGCATTTGGCCAACTCGACGTGCTGTTCAATAACGCGGCGGTCATTTTGCCAAAGCCGCTTGAGGAAATCGAAGAGCAGGCGTTCGACCATGTGCTTGCGGTGAATGTGAAGGGCGTGTATTTGACGATAAAGCACGCGGTTCCGCATTTGCGGCGGACAAAAGGCTCGATTGTCAATATGGCTTCGCTTAACGGGCTCGTAGGCCAGCGGCACAATCCGGTCTATGCCGCTTCCAAAGGGGCGGTTATCGCGATGACCAAATCATTGGCGCTGGACTTTGCCGCGGATGGCGTTAGGGTCAACTGCGTGTGCCCGGCGGGCGTCATGACGCCTTTATTGGAAGAATGGACTAGGCAGCAGCCGGATCCTGCGGAGACGATCCAAGCGCTAAATGCGATGCATCCGCTTGGCCGCCCGGCCACCTCTGAGGAGATTGCGCAAACCGTATTGTACTTGGCTTCGCAGCAAGCGGCCTTTATCACGGGAGTAGCGCTGCCGGTAGAAGGCGGCGCCTCGCTAGGCTACTAAACGAAACAAAAATAAGGGAGAGCTAACGATGAAAATTACAAAAGTAGAAACGTTCGTGCTGCATGTGCCGATTGATCCGCCGATTACGGATGCCATTAATGTTGCGACGCATTGGGGATTGTCGGGCGTTCGGATTTTTACGGATGAAGGTTTTGTCGGATACGGCTACACGGGTACCTGCGCGCATGGCGACGATATGATCGTCGGTACGATCGACCGTTATTATGCGCCCGAGCTGATCGGCAAGGACCCTTTTATGGTCAAGGAAATTTGGGATACGCTGCGGTACGGCAAGATGCACTGGATCGGTAGGGCAGGCATCACGCATATGGCGCTTGCCGCCGTTGATATCGCGCTTTGGGACATTATGGCGAAGGCTTCCAATAAACCGCTATGGCAGTACTTAGGAGGACATAAATCAACAGGCATCAAAGCTTATAACACGAATGGCGGCTGGTTGAACTGGTCGAAGGAGCGCTTGCTGAAGGATGTGACGGACATCGTCGAGCAAGGCTTTACGGGCGTGAAAATCAAGGTCGGCAAGTCAGACCCGCATGAGGATTACGACCGGGTGAAGGCGGTTCGCAAGGCGATTGGCGATCAAGTGATTTTTATGGTCGACGTCAATCAGCAATGGAATATCAATACGGCGATGACTTGGGGCAAAAAGCTGGAGGAGTTTGATTTATTTTGGCTAGAGGAGCCGCTTAACCCTGATGATATCCTTGGCCACAAAAAGCTGGCGGACGCGCTTAACGTGCCGATCGCGCTCGGTGAGCATGTCTATTCCAAATATGCGTTCCGCGATTACATTCATCAAGGAGCAATCGAGTACTGCCAGGTCGACGTTACGCGGGTAGCGGGCATTACGGAATGGCTGCAGGTGGCGGGACTCGCGGCAGCTTACGATATCCCTGTCTGCCCTCATGTCGGCGATATGGGCCAAATTCATCAGCATTTGGTGGCTGCTACGCCGGGGGCAATCATGCTGGAATATATCCCTTGGATTCGAACGATCTTCACCGAGCCTGCAACTGTAAAAAACGGCCATTACGTGCTGCCGGAGATGCCGGGCGCTTCCACCGAAATCATACCAAAATACTTTAATGAGTTCCGCATTAGATAGCGGACGAGAGAGAGGAGCTTGCCGATGAGACTTCAGGGCAAGGTCGCGCTCCTAACGGGAGCCGGTTCAGGCATTGGAAAAACGACAGCCGAGCTATTCGCAAAAGAGGGAGCGACGGTCATCGTTAACGATATTGACGAGGCAAAAGGTCAAGAAACGGCAAAAACGATTCAAGAGAGCGGCGGCAGCGCCTTGTTCCTTCACGCCGACGTAACCGACTCGGACTCGGTCCAATCGATGGTTAAGGAAGCGATCAAAGTCCACGGCAAGATCGATATTTTATTTAACAACGCCGGCATTAGCGGAGTCGGGGCGCTGCATGAGATCGAGCCGGAAGCTTGGGACCGCGTCGTACAGGTTAATCTTCGCGGCGTATTCCTCCCTTCGAAGCATGCGCTTCCGTATATGATGGAGCGCAGGTCCGGCAATATCATCAACATGTCCTCCTGCATCGCGGAGATCGGCCTCGCGCGCCGCGCCTCCTACTCGGCTACGAAAGGCGCCGTGCTGGCGCTGACCAAGTCGATGCAGGTCGATTACGCCAAATACAATATACGCGTAAATGCGGTTTTGCCGGGAACGATTATGACGCCTTTTGTTGAGCAATACCTAAAGAACTCCTACGAAGACCCTGAGGCGGCAATCGCAGCCATTAAGACGAGACAGCTCAGCGGAGAGCTGGGCAGGCCAGCGGATGTGGCGAACGGCGTGCTTTTTCTAGCTTCCGATGAATCGTCCTTTATGATGGGTTCCCCTCTATATATCGATGGCGGAGTCGTATTCGGCAAGGATGCTTAATTCACAATACGAAAGGATGACCTAACAGTATGAAGCTTGTAACGATAGAGCAAGACGGACAATTTAGACTCGGAGTAAAGCTGGATGAGCGTATCCTCGATATCCAATCCGCGCTGGAGCAACTGCCTGATGAGGCTGTGCCTACGGACGTCATGGCTGTCATTGAAGGCGGGGAAAAGAGCGTTGCCGCGATAACTGCGTATGCGGAGCGTTTGCTAGGGTCTGCTGAGTATACCGAAGCTTTGCTCCTCCATGAAGAGGAGGTTCGATTCGGGCCCTGCGTGACGAGGCCGAACAAAATCATCTGCGTTGGCCTGAACTATAGGCAGCATGCGATTGAAACGAATGCGCCGATTCCGCAGTATCCGATTCTATTTAACAAATTCAACAACACGCTTACGGGACATCACATGGATATTGCGCTGCCTGAACGCGTAACCTCCCAAGTTGATTATGAGGCTGAGCTTGTCATTGTCATCGGCAAAACGGCCAAATACGTAAGCAAGGATGAGGCGCTGCAGCATGTGTTCGGCTATTGCAACGTGAACGACCTGTCGGCGCGTGATCTCCAGATGAGAACGCAGCAATGGCTGCTCGGCAAGAGCTGCGACGATTTCAGTCCGCTTGGCCCTTATCTGGTGACGGCGGACGAGATCGCTGATCCGAATCATTTGGAGATCAAATGTACCGTGAACGGAGAGATCCGCCAGCACTCCAATACTTCCGATATGATTTTTCCATGCGATGAGGTCGTTAGCTATATTTCGCAGCATATGACGCTTGTTCCGGGCGATATTATTTTGACGGGAACGCCGGAGGGTGTCGTGCTTGGTTATCCGGAGGAGAAGCGCGTTTATTTGCAGGACGGCGATGTGGTGACGATTGAGATCGAGAAGCTTGGGAGCTTGACCAATCGGATGGTGAGCGAAGCTTATTCCAAATCATAGTAAAGGATGGGTGTATAAAGTGAATCATGCAAAGCTGTGGTATAACGGGGCAGCAGCGGACTGGAAGCAGGGGCTGCCAATCGGAAACGGAAGAATAGGCGCCGTCATACACGGCGGTGTCGATAGCGAAATATGGAGCATGACGGAGATCACGTATTGGTCAGGCAAAACGGAGCGTATTCCAGGCAGCGGCAGCGCGAAAGAGGATCTGGAGCGGATGAGAGAGTCCTTTTTTAAAGGAGACTACAACGAGGGTGACCGGCTTGCCAAGCAGGCGCTGCAGCCTAAGAAGCAGAACTTCGGCACAAACCTGTCGGTTTGCGACGTGAAGCTGCGCTTCGGGCAGCAAGGAGAGAATCTAATACGCGAGCTGAGCTTGGAAAATGCAACCGTGCAGGTTTCCTATACGCACTCCGGCCACAAAATCACTCGTGAAACGTTCGCCACACATGCCGATGGCATCGTTGTATCAAGAATGAAGAGCGAGCAAGCCGGGGCGATTTCCTTCTCGCTGGGCGTTCAAGGGCGCACGGGCGATTTTGCCACGGTGATTACAGATGAGGATACGCTGACCTTCCATGGGCAAGCGACCGAGGACGTGCACAGCGACGGGAAATGCGGCGTATTTTGCGAGGGGATGCTTAAGGTTGTTGCCGTAGGCGGCACCGTTCAAAGCGGGGAGAACGAAATCGTAGTATCGGATGCGGATGAGGCGATCATTTATTTTGCCATCCATACGGATTACAGGAAAAAGGATGACAAATGGACCTTGGAATGCGATAAGGAGATCGCAGCGGCAATTACGAAAGGGTATGAGCGCCTCAAGGAGGATCATATTGCCGACTATAGGGAGCTGTATGCCCGGGTGGCAATTGATTTAGGCGATACGGAGAGCGGCAAGCTGCCGACGGACGAGAGAATGAAGCTGTTTTCGAAGGGTCGGCACGAGGATGCCGATTTGATCGCTTTGTTTTTCCAGTATGGCCGTTATTTGACGATTGCCGGTTCACGCGCGGATTCGCCGCTGCCGCTGCATTTGCAGGGGATATGGAATGACGGCGAAGCGAACCGGATGGCTTGGAGCTGCGATTACCATCTGGACGTCAATACGGAAATGAACTACTACCCGACGGAAATCAGCAACTTGGCAGAATGCCATGTGCCCTTGATGAATTACATTGAGCAGCTGTCAATCGCGGGCAGGCAAGCGGCGCAGGATTTCTACGGAAGCGAAGGCTGGGTAGCGCATGTGTTCTCGAATGCATGGGGCTTCTCGGCGCCGGGCTGGGAAACCGGCTGGGGGCTTAACGTTACGGGCGGACTTTGGATTGCCACTCATCTGAAAGAGCATTATGAGTACGGATTGGACCATGCGTTTTTAACGAAGCAGGCTTATCCGATTATGAAGGAAGCCGCGATTTTCTTCCTTGACTATATGACTGTGCATCCGGGCAATGGCTGGCTCGTGACGGGACCGTCGAACTCACCTGAGAACAGCTTCTATACGAGCAACCGAGAAGAGGGAGCGCAGCAGCTTTCGATGGGCTCGACGATGGATCAGGTGCTGGTGCGGGATTTGTTCACGTTCTGCCTGGAAGCAGCCGAGCAGCTGCAAGTCGATGAGGAGCTTCAAGCGAAGCTGAAGCAAGCGATACCGCTGCTGCCGCCGCTCCAGATCGGGAAGCGGGGACAACTGCAGGAATGGCTGGAGGATTACGAGGAGGCACAGCCGGAGCATCGCCACCTTGCCCATCTCTTCGCCTTATATCCGGGCAATCAAATTACGCCGCGGAAAACGCCGGAGCTTAGTGCTGCCGCAAGGGAAACGCTGCTTGGCAGAATGCAGACCGATGAGCTTGAGGATATTGAATTTACGGCGGTATTGTTCGCAACCGGCTTCTCCAGATTGTTTGACGGCGATCGTGCGCTGAGACATATCATTCATCTAATCGGGGAGCTGTGCTTCGATAATTTGCTGACGTATTCCAAAGCAGGCGTTGCCGGAGCGGAGACGAATATTTTCGTCATCGACGGCAATTATGGCGGAACCGCTGCGGTAGCGGATTTGCTGCTGCAAAGCCATGCCGGCGAGATTCATTTGCTTCCGGCGCTTCCCGCCGCTTGGCCGAGGGGCTCTTATAGGGGACTGCGGGCAAAAGGAAATGCCGAGGTCGATGTCGCGTGGGAGAATGGCAAGCTGACGGAAGCGACGATTCGAGCCTTCTCCGCCGGGGATGCGATTATACGCTTCGGCGAGCAGGCAGTATCCATCGCGCTTGTTCCCGGCCAAGTCTACAAGCTTGACCAAGAGCTGCAAGTCATTAAGCAGCAAGCTGCGCACATCTAACTAACCAAATGAACGTATTAGACAACTACTTGTTTTATTAGTAGTTGTCTTTTCGTATCATTAGGTTATTATGAATGAGCGGAGCTTTTTTAATAGAGAATCTTAAATTTTGCCTGTGTTTTGTAAGCGCTTTTATGAAGGGGGGAGGTGGTTGGCTGTGCCAAAGTACTCAACCATATTTCGCAAGTTTCTTATTTCTTATCTTATTATTTTGATCATTCCAAGCATAGCGGGCTTCGTTTCCTATCGGACCTCAATTGAAGTGACGCAGTCGATCTCCATCGAAAATAGTATCACGCAGCTTGAGCGAAGCGAGGAAATATTGGAGCGGAGAATGGTTGAGGTCGAGGGCTTCACGAGGCAGCTTGCCTTGAATCCGGATTTAAACAAGTTAATGAATGAAAAGAAAAACGGCGAGGCCGTAAACGTATACGGCATTTGGAGCTTATTGAAGCAGGTTACGCCCTTTAGCCAGACGAACGATTTTTTGCAAAACTACTTTATCTATTTAAGCAATTATGACGTTATTTTTACGCAGGGCTCTGCCTATTTCAGACCGGAGCATTATTACGAGAACTACCGCTATGCGGATCTGTCGCTTGAAGAATGGAAAAAGTCGGTGCTGGATCAAACGCATCGCAGCGAAATCAAGCCGCTTAGTTCCTTTCTAAGTAACGCCAAGCAGACCTCGGTCATTACGTATATGCAGTCGCTTCCGCTGGATAGCTTTAACGGCTCATCACCGGCAACGGTTGTCGTTATTATCGACGAGGAAAATATTTCGAATCTGCTCGCCGGGCTTGAGGATCGATACGGCGGATGGGCTCATATTAGCGATGCGGAAGGGAATACGATCGGTTTGCGGGGCATAAGCGAGGAAGACGCCAAGAAGCTGTCCTTGGATGCCAAGCTTGATCAGAGTAAGGTCAGCCAGTTTTACAATGACGACCTCGTCATTACGATTCATTCCGACAAGAACGGCTGGATCTACCGAGCAGGAATACCGAAGCAGGTGCTGATGCAAAACGCGAATCAAATCAAGCACATTACTTGGTTCGTAACCGGAGCGGCGCTGCTGCTCGGGCTTCTAGTCGGTCTTGTCTTGTCCTACCGCAATAGCGCGCCCATCAATCGGCTGCTTACCGTAATGAAAGAGCAGTTCGGCAAGGATGGCGTAACGGGACGGAACGAATATGACTTTTTGCAGGGTAACATTTCTAATATCATTACGAGCAACCGGCAGCTCGAAAATGAATTGAACCGGCAGCTTCCGCTCGTAAGGGACGGCTTCTTGAAGCGGCTCATCGCGGGAGAGTTCCAGACGACGGATGAAATTATCGCGGCGGCAGCGCAGGCGGATACCAAGCTTGATACGAACGAAGGTTACGTAGGCGTTCTGCAAATCAACGGATATTCCGGCATGGATAGCGTCGAAATATTGAATGAGCTTTATGCGGCAAGGCTGATTCTAAAGCAGACTTTAACCACGCTGGACAGCCATCTCCATATGACGGATCTTGGTTCGGACAAAGTGGTGATGATCTTCACGGGGCAAGATGGAGAGGCGGGGAGCGAGGCGGCAAGAGAGAGAATCCAGGCTGCGCTTGGCAAGCTGGCCGATATCGCGTACAGCGATTACAAGATTTCATTCAACGCGGCTTTTGGCGACTCCTTCTCGGCGATGATCGACGTGAGCCATTCCTACGAGCAAGCGAAGCAAATGATGGAGTATACCGATTATGAGAGCAAAAAGAGCATAATCTGGTTTACGGATTCCAGGCTGGAGACAGCGACGTATTATTATCCGATGGATATCGAGCAGCGCTTGATTAGTACGATCCGCGCGGGCGAGCCGGATGAAGCGAAGCGCATGATTATAACCGTTATGGAGAAAAACACGGAAAACCAGCAGCTATCTATCGAGATGAAGCAGCAGCTGGTGGGCGAGCTGAAGGGGACGCTGCTGAAATTGCTCGATCAGAAGGCGTTTATGGAATCGGAGCTGCTGCATACGCTGAAAAATCAAATGATCAGCATCCAAGCGTCAAATGCGATAAGCGTCATTCAGGATGAAATCATCGAAATTGTCGATTCCTTATGCAGCGTCATCAACAGCAAAAAAAATCATGCCCATTTCCAAACCGTCGAAGAGATCAAACATTTCATCTCCGAAGCCTACGGCGATTCCGAGCTGACGTTATACCGGATTGCCGAGAAGGTGGAGCGTCCCGAAAAATATATTTCGCAGCTGTTCAAAGAAGTAACGGATATTAACGTGTCCGACTACTTGGAGATGATTCGAATCGAGCAAGCCTCTGCGCTCCTAAGGTCGAATGCATGTACGGTTGATGAGATCGCGGTTCGCGTTGGGTACAATAGCTCGCATTCCTTCCGCAGAGCCTTCAAGCGAGTAATGGGCATTGCGCCGAGCGCCTATAGGCAATCGATACAAATATGAACCATCGGCGGATGCGGCGTACAAGGAGAGGATTGGACTTGAGAAAAAGCTTTGCGGGTTTATTAGTGACCTTAATAGCCGTATGTATGCTGCTTGCAGCATGTACACAAAGCGATGCTCCGAATGAAACGGACCCATCAGCAACGCTTGACGGGTCAGGGGGTTCTTCGGCAGCGCCGGTCGAGATCAGCGTATTCGCCCAGCAGGAGACGGGGATCGATCTGAGAACGAATGATTTTTCCAAGCTGCTGGAGCAAAAATTTAATGCCAAATTTAATTGGGAAATCATCTCGATGGACGGCGCCAAGGAAAAACGGCAAATCTCGCTTGCCAGCGGCGACTATCCCGAGGCTTATATTTTAACCGCCTATGTGGATCAATTTTCGCAATCGGACGTTTTGAAATATGGGAAGCAAGGCGTTTTTGTCCCATTAAACGATCTAATTGATCAATACGCGCCGAATATTAAAGCGGCTATGGAAGAGGACCCTTCCTTAAGGGCGTTTAATACGGCGCCTGACGGCAATATTTATGGTCTCGTCGCTTATAGCGAATGCTTCCACTGCTCATACCCGAACAAGATGTGGGTCAATACGAAGTGGCTGGAGCGCTTGAAGCTGGAAATGCCTAAAACGACTGCCGATTTCAAACAAATGCTGGCGGCGTTCAAAAATAACGATCCCAACGGCAATGGTGTGGCGGATGAAATACCGCTTAGCGGCTCGACGGAGGATTTTGGCGTCCATATCGTGCCTTACCTTATGAACGGGTTTATTTATGACGATGATCGCAATTATTTGTTTATGAAGGACGGCAAGGTGGATACGGTGGCGAATAAGCCGCAGTGGAAGGAAGGCATCGCTTTTATTAAATCGCTTTACGACGAGGGCTTGATTGATCCGGGAGCCTTTATTCAAAACGCGGAAGCGCTCAAACGGGTGGGCGATAATGCGGATGTGGAAATTCTCGGTGCCGCTACAGCGATGCATCCCGCTATTTTCGTAAGCGAGCGTACGCAGGATTACGCGCCGCTGCCGCCGCTCACGGGACCGTATGCTTCCTATGCGACATATGATGGCGGGGGAATACCGCCGGGAGCAAAATTCGTGATCACGAATAAAGCGAGCAAGGAAGCGCAAATCGCGTTAATCCAAATGGTGGATTACATGTATACGCCAGAGGGACAAACGAATGCGCAATCCGGGCTTGAAGGCAAGGGATGGAGGAAGGCAAAAGCGGGCGAAGAAGCGATGAGCGAGGGGACCAAGCCGATGTTCGCGAATCTCTCGCCGATCGAGAAGCCGCTGGCGAAAAATTCCGGCTGGAGCGGGATGGCGCATTTTTATATGCCGAAGGAATACCGCGACAGCTGGGTGGCCAGCACAGACATCTACTCGCAGGATGGCTACGAGCGCAGGCTCTCTGAAGCGACATTGCTCTATGAAGGCCATGCACCCTCCGAGCTGTTCATGGACTGGTCCATTTGGATCGATCCGGCCGAGGCTGATGAAGCAGGCATATTGCAATCCAATCTTGTCCATTATATCGATCAAAGCACGCTCCAATTTATTACGGGTGACCTAGACCTCGATAAAGATTGGGACAGCTTCGTAAACGGGCTCGCGAATATGCAGGTTAATCGTTATGTTCAAATGATGCAAAAAGCGTATGATCTTTCGATCTCCAAACCATAACGAATGATGCATGTAATCCCGGCTGCTGATGCAGTCGGGATTTTTTGGCGTTGTACGGCAGCCGCTAGCGGAAATGTACGTCCGTACGGCCATTTGCCCCCCGGAAATACGGGTTTTTGTACGTAAAACGACGCAAATGTACCTGTTTGGGGATGGTGGATTTCTACTATGATCAGCGTATAGAAAGCGCTATCATACATCGGCAGCTAGCTACCTAGGGGGGATTGTTCTGGAAAAAGAAATGGTACTGAATAACAAATTGTTAAAGCAAAAGGGCAAGCGGAGTCTTGCGGATGAAGCGAGCAGAAGCTTCAAGAAGCATTGGCAGCTTTACCTTATCGTCATACCGCCCGTGTTGTTTTTTCTTATCTTTAAATACTATCCGATGCTGAACGCGGTGCTCGCTTTTAAAGATTACAACGTCATCAAGGGCATTTGGGGAAGCGAATGGGTCGGGCTCAAAAACTTTAGGCTCTTCTTTGAGAATCCGATGTTCTGGTCGCTGGTCAAGAACACGATTTACGTCAGCGGTTATTTATTGCTCGCGGGTTTTCCTATTCCGATCATACTTGCGTTGATGCTTAATGAAGTACGTAACGGCCGCTTCAAACGGCTTGTCCAGCTGGTGACGTTCGCGCCGTATTTTATATCGACGGTCGTCATGGTATCGATCATTATGCTGTTTCTCGCGCCAAGGCTCGGCTTTGCAAACGTGGCTTTAAATTATTTTGGACTCGACTCGATCAATTTTCTTGGGGAAGCCAGCATGTTCCGCTCCATCTATGTTTGGTCGGATATTTGGCAGACGGCAGGTTACTCCGCGGTCATATATTTGGCGGCGCTGGCGGGCATCGATCCTACTCTTTATGAGGCTGCAAAAGTGGATGGCGCTTCGCGCTTTCAGAAAATCATCCATGTTGACTTGCCGGGCATTTTGCCGACGATCACCATTATTCTCATCTTGAATGTGGGCAGCGTGATGGCGATTGGCTTCGAGAAAATTTACCTGCTGCAAAATCCGCTCAACCTCGTCAATTCCGAAATTATTGCTACTTACGTGTATAGGATTGGACTTTTAAACGCCAACTACAGCTTCGCAACGGCAGTCGGCTTATTTAATTCAGTCATTAATCTTGCGTTATTGTTTACCGTTAACGGCTTGGCAAAACGATTTACGAAATCGAGCATTTGGTAAAAGGGGAGTGCGCCTATGGCATCGGCAAAAATAGCATCGCAGGCACCAATCAGACAAACGATTAAGGATTCGACAGGCGATAAAGTTTTTATGTTTATCGTGTATACCGTACTGGCGATCGTTCTGATCGCGGTCATTTATCCGCTCATTTATATTGTCAGCAGCTCCATCAGCAGCCCGGCTGCCGTAACGTCCGGCCGCGTCTGGCTGTGGCCCGTAGACATTTCTTTTAAGGGCTTTAAGGTCTTGTTCTCTACGCCGCAAATTATGCAGGGCTACGGCAATTCACTATTCTACACATCGGTAGGAACGCTGATCAGCGTTGGGCTTACGGTCATGATCGCGTACCCGATGTCGCGCAAATCATTTTTTGGCCGCAGCGTCATTATGATGCTCATTACGTTCACGATGCTCTTTAGCGGTGGCTTGATTCCGACATACATGGTCGTGAGAGAGTTTGGCATGATCGATACA
Source organism: Bacillus sp. FJAT-26390 (assembly GCF_001682865.1). Taxonomy (GTDB): domain Bacteria; phylum Bacillota; class Bacilli; order Paenibacillales; family Paenibacillaceae; genus Pristimantibacillus. Next base: position 92,638 of record NZ_MAQX01000037.1, on the reverse strand, counting down.
CGGTGGGCGCTGCTCATTCCGAATGCCGTTTGGGTATGGCAGGTCATCATTGCGCGCTCCTTCTTCCAGTCTTCCATTCCGGATGAGCTGTTTGAAGCGAGTGAAATTGACGGCTGCAGCGATATCCGGTTCATGCGAAGCGTCGTTATTCCATTATCGAAGCCCATCCTTGCCGTACTCTTTCTGATGTATGGCGTAGGCCAGTGGAACGCATACTTCGATGCTTTGATCTATCTCAAATCCGCGAACTTGTTCCCGCTGCAGCTCGTTTTGAGAAGCATCATCATTATGAACAACAGCGCCAGCGTAACGGATGCGCTGAAGCAAGTGGAGAGACAGCAGCTGTCCGAGCTGCTCAAATATTCGCTCATCGTGGTAGCGACTTTGCCGGTTCTCATCATTTACCCGTTCGTACAGCGGTATTTCGTGCAGGGGATGCTGGTCGGTTCCGTAAAAGGGTAGTCATGTAAAGCACGTGTACGGCAGCTTCGTAACTTAAGGAGGTGGTGGGCATGTAGCAAGCAGGCACAAGAAGACAAAGGCAAACACTTCATAAATTGAAAAGGGAGCGATAACAATTGAAAAAGAGACTTGTAAGTTTGTTGGCAACGATCCTAATGGCCAGCATGACGCTTGCTGCATGCTCAAGCAATAACGGGCCTGCCAATACGGCCTCAAACGCACCGACTGCACAATCGGAAGAGACGGGAGCAACCGCACCGGTTGAGATTTCCATATTTGCCGTACAGGAGACGAATATTGATTTGGCAACGAATAAATTTACTAAATTTGTAGAAGACAAGTTCAACATCAAGCTTAAATTCGAAACGACTCCACCCGATGGAGCGCAGGAAAAACGCCAAATTTCACTCGCTAGCGGCGATTACCCTGATGCTTACATGCTTCCAGGCTATATCGACCAATTCACGCAAGCGGATGTCGTGAAGTACGGCAAACAAGGGGTGCTGCTGCCTCTGAATGACCTAATCGAGAAGTATGCGCCTAACATTAAAGCGGCGATGGAAAGCAACGCCGATTTGAAAGCGTTTAACACGGCGCCGGACGGCAATATTTACGGGCTTGTCGCATACAGCCAGTGCTTCCACTGTTCGTACCCGAACAAAATGTGGATCAATACGGATTGGCTTACAAAATTGCAGCTCGAAATGCCAAAAACGCCTGAAGAGTTCAAAGCTGTCCTGACAGCGTTCAAAACAAAAGATCCAAATGGCAACGGAATTGCCGATGAAGTGCCGCTCAGCGGATCGAAGGAGGATTTTGGCGTACGCGTCATTCCATTCCTCATGAACGGCTTCGTCTATGACGACGACCGTAACTACTTGAACCTGACAAATGGCAAGGTAGAATCGGCAGCGCTTAAGCCGGAATGGAAAGAAGGCTTAACGTATATCAAATCCTTGTATGACGAAGGCTTGATCGATCCAGGCGCATTCGCGCAAAACGCGGAAGCGTTCAAAAAAATCGGCGAAAACGGCGACGCACAAATTTTGGGCGCAGGCGCCGGGATGCACCCTGCAATCTTCGTAAACATCGATGTAGGCAACAAAAACTCGGCTTCTTATAATCCAGTGCCTCCGCTTACGGGACCGCATGGTTCATTCGCGACTCATGACGGCGGCGGCGTGGCACCGGGAGCAAAATTTGCAATTACGAACAAAGCGTCAGAGGAACAACAAATTGCCCTTATTAAATTGGTGGATTACATGTTCACAGAAGAAGGACAAACAAACGGCGCTTCCGGTATGGAAGGCATCGACTGGAGAAAGCCGAAGGAAGGCGAAGTTGCGCTAGGAGAAGGCGTAACGCCGAAGGTTGCAACGATTCCTGCCGTTGAAGGCGAAGCGCCTCGCAACGCGGGCTGGAGCGGTACCGCTCACTTCTACATGCCAAGGGAATACCGGGACAGCTGGGTTCAAGGTACGGATATTTATGATTCTGCGAACTACGAGCGTAGATTGTACCAAGCGACGCTTCTGTACCAAGGCCACGAGCCGAAGGAACTGTTCCCGCTTTGGTCGATTTGGATCGATTCGGCGGAAGTCGACGAAGCGAGCATTTTGCAAACGAACATCAAGTCGTATATCGAGCAAAGCGCGCTTCAATTCGTAACAGGCAATAAAAGTCTAGAGAAGGATTGGGACGCTTATGTGAAGGGGCTTAAGGATCTGAAAATCGATCGTTACCTGGAAATTTTGCAAAAAGCGTACGACGCATCGTTTAAATCATAACAAATTCCACAGGATCAGGTTCTTTATTGCGAAATAAAAGCCTGATCCTATTTGATAAAAAAAGGAGATTAATAATGACGCAGATGATGAGGAAATCGCGCTTGTGGCTGCTTATCGTCGTGATGATCACGACGCAGCTGGGAATAGTGGTACCGCAAGCAAATGTCGCGGAAGCGGCTAATAACGGCTTGGCCGCAAAGCCTTATATGGGCTGGAGCAGCTACAGCTTGCAGGTGTATACAGGCAACGGACAGTGGATTACCGAAGATAACATTAAAGCGCAATCGGATGCGATGCATGAGAAGCTTCAGCCGTATGGCTACGAATATATCAACATAGACGCGGCTTGGAACGGTGGAATGGACGGGTATGGACGGCCTATTCCGAGCACGACTTTATATCCGAACGGCTTCCAAGCCGTCATCGATTATGTCCATGCGAACGGACAGAAGATCGGTCTGTACGGCATTCCGGGCTTATCGCCGCAAGCGTATGATCAGGATTTGCCGATCTACGGCGCTCCCGGCTGCTCGATGCAGGACATCGCGGCTCAGCCGATCAAGCAATCGGATTATTGGGGTCTTGGCTACAAAATTGATTTCTCGAAGCCCTGCGCTCAAAAGTATATCGATTCGATAGCTAATTTGTATGGCGAGTGGGGAATCGACTTTTTGAAGTTTGACAGCGTGACGCCTGGATCGGGCATCTCCGACCTGTCCCTTGATGCGCGGGATGACGTTAAGGCATGGTCGGAGGCGCTTGCACCGCACAATATTTGGCTGGAGCTTTCATGGGCGCTTGATATTAAGTACATCGATCATTGGAAGCAATACGCGAACGGGTGGCGCGTAGACTGGGATATCGAGTGCTACTGCGGCAGCGGCGGCTTAACGACGTGGCCGAGCATCGCTAGACTTTTCCCGAAGGCGGAGCAGTTCTGGCGCCATGCAGGTCCGGGCGGCTGGAACGATTTTGACTCGCTGAATATCGGAAATGGAGCGATGGATGGCATTACACAGGACGAGCGTCAAACGGCGATGTCTTTCTGGGCGATTTCATCCGCACAGCTGTATATTGGCAATGACATGACCAAGCTGGACGATTACGGCACCAAGCTGTTAACGAATGAAGAGGTTATCGCCGTCAATCAGGCTGGCCGTCCAGGGCATCCTGTATCGACAGCTACCGAGCAGCAGGTGTGGTATGCCAATAATGGCGATGGCAGCTACACGGTTGGACTCTTCAACCTTGGCGGCTCGGCTGCGACCGTGAACGTCAATTGGAGCGATATCGGACTAACTGGCCCTGCGACTGTTCGCGACCTTTGGAGCCATGAGGACTTGGGTTCTTTCGATACCGGCTTCAGCTCTGTAGATTTGGCTTCGCATGGTTCGCGCTTGTTCAAGGTAGTGGCGCTGAATGGAACGGTAACGGCAAATGATGACGATACCGGCATGAAGTATACGGGTGCTTGGGCTCGAAACGGCGGGCAAGAGCTGGTTGGCGACAAACAAAATCTGGTTATTGATGTAAGCGATACCACTGCGCAAAATAGCGTGATCAGCCCAGCAGCCGCAAGCTTCGATAAGAAGACATCGGCGCAAGCTGATGTTGCGACGGTTATGACGCTGAACGGAAATACGCTGAATAGTATTTCGAGCAATGGAACAACGCTAGTTGCAGGTACGGACTACACCGTATCGGATAATGAAGTGACGATTAAGAAGGAATATTTGGCGGCAAAACCAGTTGGCATCACGAATCTAACGTTTACCTTCAGCGGCGGAACTTCGCAGACGCTTGCCGTCACCATAAGCGATACAACGATAAGGGATAGCCGTGTGACTCCTGCAACGGTTAGCTTTGATAAGAAACCATCAGCTCAGAATGACGTTGCGCTGACGCTTTCGCTAAACGGAAATGATTTGCTGGGCGTTGAGCAGGATGGTAACGCTTTGGCGGCGGGGACAGACTACACCGTCTCAGGCGATCAGCTTACCATTAAGAAATCGTATCTTGCGGCGCTTCCGACAGGTACGACGGCTATGGCCTTCTCCTTTAGCGGAGGTTCGGAGCAGAAGGTATCTCTAGTTGTAAGGGATACGTCCATTGGCGGCTCATACTCGATTAACGACGACCATGCTTCCATCGTATATACGGGAGGCTGGAACCGCAGCTATAACCGTGGTCTAGGCGATTATATGGATGATGTTCATTATGCGGAGGCCAACAACAATGATTTCTTTGAATATGCGTTTACGGGCACGGGGATTGAATTTATTACAGAGCTTGATCCGTCTCAAGGTGAAATGGACATCTATGTGGACAATCAGTTCCAGCAAACCGTGAGCACCTATAACATCGGCAGAATGGCGCAGCAGCCTGTGTTCAACATCACGGGACTTGCGGATGGCCCTCACACGCTTAAAGCGGTGAAGAAATCCGGGTATTTTATGCTGCTGGATAAATTAAGAATCAGCGTACCGGATCTGATTAGCGCAAGCACGGCAGCATTTGATAAAGCTGACGGACAACAGGCGGATATTGCGATCACAACTACGGGCGATGGCAGCAGCTTGAGCAGCATCACAAGCGGCGCGGCAGCCTTGGTTTTGGATACGGATTATACGGTGGCAGGCAACGTGGTAACGATCAAGAAGGAATATGTGGCAGCGCAGCCGCTCGGAACAACCAGCCTGACCTTCGCCTTTAATGGCGGAGCGGCTCAGACGTTATCGATTGCGGTTAATGATTCATCGGCAACGAACAGCGCAATAAATCCAGCCACAGGCAGCTTTGATAAAAAAGCGGACTTGCAGGCAGATGTCACAACGACGATGTCGCTTAATGGGAACGCGCTGGTTGGCATTTCTAATGGCTCAGCAACCTTAGTGCCAGGCAGCGATTACACGCTTTTAAATGATGAGGTTACGATTACGAAGGCGTATCTGGCAACTTTGCCGGTGGGAACAGCGAATTTGAGCTTTATTTTTGACCAAGGAATGGCACAGACGTTATCGATTGCGGTTAGCGATACGACAGGCCAGAACAGCACGATCAGCCCAAGCGCGTTAAGCTTTGACAAAAAAGCAGCTGCACAGGCCGATGTTACGACTAATATCACGCTAAACGGCAACAGCCTGATCGGCATTACTGATACGTCGAAGGCTCTGCAAGCTGGCGTTGACTACCAAGTATCGGGCAGTCAGCTTACGATTAAGAAGGAATACCTTGCGGCTAAGCCAAATGGCATGACGAATCTAACATTGTCCTTTAGCGGCGGAGCAGATCGGATTCTGGCAATTGCGATAAGCGACACAGCAAGAGGCCGCTATGTATCGATTAACGATGACGACAGCGAAATTTCCTATAAGGGCGCATGGCAGCACAGCAGAAACAGGGGATTTGGCAACTATAAGGACGATGTGCATTTCACGGAAGCGAACAACGATTATTTTGAGTTTACGTTCAAGGGAACAGGCTTGGCGTTCATTACGGAGAAGGATTCCTCGCAGGGGGATATCGACATCTACGTGGATGGCGTGTTTAAGCAAACGGTCAGTGCGTACCATCCAAGCAGGCAAGTTAAGCAAACGCTGTTCAGCATTGAAGGGCTTGCTGAGGGAGCGCATACGATTAAGGGCGTTAAGAAATCAGGCTACTACTTGCTGCTGGATCAATTGAAATTCAAAATAGCGGATATGATCAGTCCGGATTCAGCAAGCTTTGACAAGACGGCGCAGGCCGATGTGACGACCACGCTAAGCATTGACGGCAGCAATCTGCTTGGCATTATGAATGGCAATGCGGCTCTTGCGGCGGACGTCGATTACACGATTTCGGGCAACGTAATCACGATTAAGAAAGAGTACCTGTCTGCACAGCCGGACGGATCGGTCAGCTTGGCTATTTCCTATAAAGGCGATTTCCAAAATGACATCCATGCCACGGAGACGAATGGGGATGATGTAGAATTCTCATTCACGGGAACGGGCGTCACGCTCCTTGCGCCGAAGTCGGCTGCTCAAGGCGACATCGATATCTATGTCGACAACGTATTTAAGGAAACGGTAAGCGCAAATAACGCGAGCAGGCTGACACAGCAGGCGGTATACAGCATTGCCGGATTGGCAAACGGACCGCATACGATTAAGGCTGTGAAAAAATCAGGCGATTATATGGTAGTGGATGGCGTGAGCTTCAGCGTGAACGCGGCGACAGTGCCATCGGCAACGCCACCGACGGCAACGCCGACACCAACACCAACGCCGGTAACGACACCTGAATCAACACCGGTGTCGACACCAGTATCAACACCGGTCACAACACCGGTCACAACACCAGCATCAACGCCAACAGCGACACCAACGGCTGTGCCGACCGCAAAGCCGGAACTGCTTGATATCGCCTACATGAACGGCTATGAAGACGGTACCTTCAGACCGGATGTGAAAATGACCCGCGCTGAGATCGCGGCAATCTTGTCGAGAATCGTTACGCGCGAAGCAGCGGGGAAGGACATCACCTACAGCGACGTTCATTCAACCGATTGGGCGAATGAAGCTATTTTGAAAGTGACCAAAATGGGCTTGATGAAGGGTTACGAAGACGGTACGTTCGGCGCGGGAAAACAAATTACGCGGGCTGAGATGGCTAAGCTTGTTTCGTCGCTGATAGGCGACACGCAGAAAGCAGGAGCAGGCTTTAAGGACATTGCGGGCCATTGGGCAAATGCCGATATTCTGAAAGCGCAGGCTGCCGGAATCATCAATGGCTATCAGGACGGAACCTTTAAGCCGAACCATCCGCTGACAAGGGCCGAAGCATCGGTCATGATCAACAAATTGCTCGGCAGAGACAAACCAAGCGGCTCGGTGCAGTCTCCTTGGAAGGATGTGCCAAGCACGCACTGGGCATTCGGAGATATTTTAGCAGCATCGGTTAAATAGCAGATAGAGCCCTCCTAACTCCATAGGAGGGCTCTATTTAGGAGGATTAAAGATGAGCATGATTGATCAGTCAGCCAGCAGCTATGTAAATCTGCGCAGAGGGTTGCCTAACCTGAGTAAAAAGCTGCGCCATAACGAACCTGTTGTCGTTGCTTTTCTTGGAGGCTCCATTACCGAGGGCTACGGAGCGTCCGATCCCGATAAGGCGAGCTGGCGCGCGTTGACGGAAAGCTATTTGAGAGAACGATTTTCGGAAGATAGGGTGACTTGTGTGAATGCGGGGGTTGGGGGCACAAATTCCACCTTCGGCGCTCATCGTTTGAGAGAGCATGCGCTGCCAAACAGCGAGATTGATCTATTATTCGTTGAATTCAGCGTCAATGATGGCGAGGATCGGGAAGAATCGATTAGAGGCATGGAAGGGATTGTACGGCAATGCTGGCGGCTATCGCCGGAGGCGGATATTTGTTTTCTCTATACAGCGGCAGAGAAGAATTTGTCGGCTAGAATGCCCTTTAACATAGCCGTACATGAGGAAGTTGCAGCCCATTATCATATACCATCGGTTAACTTCGCAGCGAGCATCTATGATTTGATAGGGGAGGGGCAGGCGCGCTGGGAGGAGCTTGCACCAGATCTTGTACATCCGAACGATGCGGGATATGCGCGGTATGCGCAGGCTGTGCGGCACTTTTTGGAGTATGCTTTTATTAATGATGCAGGCCATGAGGAGGGTTGGGAAAATCCAGCTTTGCCATCGCCTTTGGACGACAAAAGCTATGAACATGCCGTGATGCTGGATTTTTATCAAGGTGTTCAGCAAGAAGGCTTTATGCTGATGAAGGAGGCGCCGGAGCCGCTCATTAACTGGCGATATCAAGGCGAGCATCTGTATGCGGATAGAAAGGGTGCTTCTTTTTCTTTTGCCATTAGTGGACGGAGTGCCGGGCTTTTGCTATTGTGCGGCCCTGATACAGGCATTTTTGAATATTCATTAGATGGATTAACCTTTAATGAGGTTCAGTTGTTTGATGCATGGTGCTTGGGAGCGTTCAGGCCCGTCATTGCGATGTTTCCTCTCTCGGCACATGGGCAAACGCTTCAGATCACTGTCCGAAATACGGATCGGAAAGATGAACGCAGCACGGGGACGGGGCTGCGGATTTTGAAGGTGCTTAGCAACGCATAGCCGTGTACATAGGGAGTGCAATGGATAAAGCTTTAGGCAAGAAGACGGATGTTTAGGCATACCCTAAACGTTCGTCTTTTTGTTATGGCCGCTCTAACCGCAAATAACCCCGTTAAGGTTCATTAGACGAGGTTTGTAAGGGTTTTCCTTATTATTGCTCCTTATTATGGTTTTTGAACAAATGGTAAAGGAGGCGTATAGTGGGTATTAGTGAAAATGGGTCGGAAATGGACGAACAAGGCACAGGGGGTTACCTTGCATGGAATCATGGAAACGTACGATGTGGATCTTATGGTTCGGCGTTTTGTTTTGCAGCTCAAGCTATACGATGTCTGTTCCCTTCCTGCCGTTGTTCCTCTTTGATTTGGGGGTAAAGGAAAGCTCCGTAAATTTATGGGCCGGAATCGTGCATTCCTCGGCGTTTCTCGTCGGCGCCGTGATGGCTCCCTTATGGGGCTTGCTCGCGGACAAATACGGAAAGCGTAAGATGGTCATCCGAGCAGGACTCAGTCTAGCGGTTATTTATTCATTAATCGCCTTCGTGCAGACGCCTTGGCAGCTTGTGGGCGTACGAATGCTGCATGGCTTTGTCGGCGGATTCGTTCCGGCGTCCATGTCGATCGTGGCATCGGTCGCGCCCAAGGAGAAGCTGGGCTGGAGCCTTGGGGTGATGCAAGCGGGGACGATGACGGGCGGCATTCTCGGCCCCCTGTTCGGGGGATTGCTGGCAGAAGCGTTTGGCCTGCGCCGGTCGTTCGTTGCAGCAGCTATCATCATTCTGGCAGCGACAGTTGCGGTCGTTTTATGGGTAAGAGAAGGAAAAGCAGAGGCGCCGGCAGGTGCTTCAGCAGAGAAGAAGCAGGCGAAGCCAGTCACTTACCGGATGGCGTTTCGCAACCGCGGGCTGATGAGCATGCTGCTGCTGCTCGTTCTCTTCCAGCTTTCAGTCAATATGATTCAGCCGCTGCTCACGCTGCACATTGCTAAATTGCAGGGCGGATTGCAAGGCGCTGTGCTGTCGGCGGGTTTTGTTCTTTCGCTGATTGGAATCGCCGGTATTCTCGCATCCCCGGTTTGGGGGAGGCTTGGCGAGCGGAAAGGGTACTACCGGATTCTCGTCATATGTTTGATTACTGCAGGAATGGTTATCAGTATGCAGTACTTCGTTCAGGATTTATGGCTATTCGCAGTCGTGCAATTTATTTTCGGCTTGTTCATGGCGGGCATCGGACCAATTGTAAATACGCTTGTCGTCCAAAGCACGGATGAGCAGTTTAGAGGCAGATCGTTTGGGCTTACGACGAGCGCGAATCAGTTCGGCTCCATGCTTGGACCGCTTATCGGCGGCTTGCTCGGACTAGCTGTCGGCATTCATTGGATCTTTGTCGCCACGGGCATGATGATGGCTGCCGCTGGGGTGAGCGTATGGATAAAGCGGCGGAGCGAGCTGGGGCAAGCGCGTATTTCATCGAGCCGATAAAGGCTGTGTAGATATAAAAAAAAGCTGATCTCACCCCGGGTGAAATCAGCTTTTTTTATGTGTAAGGTTATTTTTTCGCTTTCGCTACCTCAAGCGTGCCGGAGGCTAAAGTCCCTTTATGCAAAACGGCAGTACGTTCTGGCAGGCGGGCAACCGTTTCTGCCGAGCAGCTTGCCGGAACGAGCACGGCGGTTGCCGCGTCGCCGACCTTTGGCCAAATTTGCTTGCCTGCTTCATCTAATGGCATAACGCCGCCAGTAGCTAAGGCGAGTGCACGGGACAGGTTGTACTCGCTTGACCAGCCGTACAGCTGAGCGGCGAGATGTGCCTTTTGCAGCGTGTCGCCGATGCCAAATGGCGACCAGTGATCCGTAATGCTGTCGTTGCCGAGCAGCACGTTCACTTTTTGCTTTTGAAGCAGCGGAATCGGCATAACGCTCTTGCCAATCGGCACGGATGATGCGATGGAGATGCCGAGCGAGGCGAGTCGGTCAGCCATTTCTACGTCGGCGCCTGCCGTTAATGAAGCGAGCGAGAAGGCGTGACTGACGGTAACCTTGCCTTGAAGGCCAGCTTCCTCCGTGAGATCAGCCAATCTGCGGATTGCTTTGATGCCCGTTTCACCGCCCTCGTGAAGGTGAATATCGATGCCCGCTTTGTAGTCCACCGCAATTTGCACCATCGTATTCAGCGATTTTTCCATATCGACGTCTACGAGCGTGGGGTCAAGTCCGCCAACATGCGTCACGCCAAGCTGCATCGCTTCGCGAATTAGTCCCTCTACGTTGGAGCGAAGCAGGCCATGCTGCGGAAATGCGACGATTTCATGCGTGATTTTATCCGAGTAGTTAGCCAAGGCGAGCTTTAGCTTCTCCAGATTTTTGAGGCCGACGGTTTGGTCGATATTGCAGTGGCTTCGCACATAGGTGGAGCCGTAGCCAAGGATGAGCTCAATGAGCTTCTCAGCTCTTGCTTGAGCGGTTGGCAGCAGCTGCGGAAGCAGCGTTTGTTCCTCGACAATACGGTCGAAAATACCGTTTTTCGTCGGTCGGACCGCACGCCACGGGCCGCCGTAAAAGGTTTTGTCCAAATGAATATGCATATCTCGAAACGAAGGCAGAAGCAGCATGTTTTTGGCGTCATAGCAGTCAATGCCCTTTGGATATGCCGCTTTCGGCTCGAGTATTTTGGTAATGGTGCCTTTATCGATTTGAAGGTTGCGAAGGACGGTTTCAGTTGCTACGACCTGCCCGTTCTCGTATTTATATCCGCTTTCGAGCCGAACGTTTAGCAGCATGTAGGAGTTGTTTTTGCCTGGCTTTTTCGTTTTGTGGTCGTCCTTTTTTGCGCTGTCCGCGTTAGCCTGCTCAGGCGAGAAGAGGCCCATGGAGCCCATGACGCCAAGAACGGCTGAAGCGCCGCCTATTTTACTAACATTACCTATAAATTCTCTGCGGGATAAGCCGTTTTTTTGTTGATCCATATAAAACTCCTCCTCTAATCTCTTATTTTACTAGCCCATTTGGCGATAGGAAAGCTTGCTTCAAACAAGATGACGAGCGGTATCAAGACAATGAATGCTGAAATAAAGTCGGGCGGCGTCAGTATGGTAGATGCGGTAACTAAAATCACATAAGCAAACCTTCTGCTTTTTCGCAGCCGCTCAGGAGTGACAAGACCGATTCTGGCTAGAAAAATCAGCACGATCGGATACTCGAATACAAGGGACAACGGCAGCACGATTCGCATCAAAAACTGGATGTATTGTGCTGCGCCATACGTTTCCACAAGACCCATGGACTGTGTGACGGAGGAGGCGAATTGCACGGCCATCGGAAAGACGACAAACCAGCTGAAGGCCAGCCCGATTAGAAAAAGGAGCAGCGCGAACGGAATGAGCCAAGGGATCGATTTGCGCTCCTGCTGGGTCAAAGCTGGTTTTACGAACAGCCATACCTGCAGCAGGGCAAAAGGGACCGACGCCCCAATGCCGATCGCAACTCCAGTCTGCACGTATAATTGCAGGGCGTCAAAAGGGGAGAAGGCGTTCCACAAAATCGGCTGATCAGGCGAATACGACTGCTGCAAATACGCTAACACCGGACGAACGAGCGCAATGCCGCCGCATAGACAAACGGCGAATTGGATGAGCACATAAATGATTCTTTTGCGGAGCTCCGTTAAATGATCCATTAGGGTTGGTTGTGCAAGCATCGGGTTCGCCTCCTAACCGTGCGCAGCGGAATCAATACCGCGCTTCTTAGCGCTATGCCTAATTTCCGCTGTCATCCAGCCTACTTCGATTTGCTTGCCGATTTCGACCAGCTTCTCAATATCGCGGAAGGAATATTTGCGAGTGCCTCCCACGGTTCGTTTTGGCGTAATAAGCTTGCGATTTTCATAATAACGAATCCGTCTCTCCGACAATCCGGTAAGCTCGCTCACCGTTCCGATATTCATGACCTGCTTATCCATAAACGACATGATGACAGCTCCTTTTGCCCCTATTTTGGCGTTACAAAAGCCACTCCCTTCACCACTATGGAATATAAACTCACGCAAACTGGATGTGTACCTAATGATAATTACGGAGAGTTGTGCTGTCATTAGATGATGAACCTAACAATTTGAGACGTAATTAGACGGATCGTACAACAGTTACTTTGCTTCTAATAAAAGGAAATTAGTCCACGGAAAAACTGTGTCATATTATATGACATACTTCGAGACAGCCGCCGGGGCATCTGCTATTGTGGAAGCAAAGCTAGCCGATTTACACAATTGAGAATGAGGTGATGATTCATGCTGCAAAGTATTGGATTACCGGGATTGATCATGATTTTAGTCGTCATTTTAATCGTATTTGGACCATCCAAGCTGCCCGAGCTCGGAAGAGCGGTCGGACGGACGCTTCATGAGTTTAAGAGCTCCGCCCGCGAGCTGGTAGCCGAGAGTAAGGATGAGCAGGAAACAAAGGGTAGCGCATAAGGGAGCAGGAGCGGCGGCAGCCGTGTGTTTGATTTGGGCTGGCTTGTATGGTCTGGCATGACCATATGGGCTGGCCTTTTGTTTAGTAAAAAATACGGTCAAGCGCACAATTGAAAATATTGGAATACACTCATTTCTATTTGTCCAAAAGTCTGTTATTCTACTGAGGAATCGAATTTTGGACTAAGGAGTGAGCCGTTATTAAGCCGGTTACTGTATATGATATTGCGAGGGAAGCCAACGTCTCAGTAGCCACTGTGTCGCGCGTAATCAACAACACGGCTCCGGTAAAAAAGTCGACGAGAGATCGCGTAATGGAGCTGATTACGAAACACCAATTTCAACCGAACGCGCTTGCCAGGAGCCTGTTCAAGAAGGAAACGGGCATGATTGGCGTCATCTTGCCTGACATTACCAATCCGTTTTTCCCTGAGGTGCTGGCCGGGCTTGACCAGGAGGCGCGCAGCAAAGGGTATACGTTTTTTCTGTGCGATACCGTTTCGACAAATGGCGATTCGGAAGAGCAGTATGTGCGCGAGTCGCAATATTTAAGCATTTTGATGGAAAAGCAGGTAGATGGCATCGTCATGATCGGCGGCCGCATTAACCTGGCAAAGCCAAGCAAGGAGTTGGTTAGCGAGGTTGTCGAAGCGAGCAAGCGCGTGCCGCTGCTGCTCATAAACGGCAATATTCCGGGCGAGGGGTTGACTCGTGTTTATGCGGATGAGCGAGAGGGCGCGGAGCTGGCAACCCAGCATTTGATTGATTTAGGCCATCGCGATATCGCTTTTGTCGGCGGGTATAAGCATATGTCCAATACGATGCAGCGCGTAAATGGGTTTGTGAAGACGATGGAGAAAAACGGCCTGCCCACACGCAAGGAATGGATACGCAACGGCGGTTTTTCTGTCGACAGCGGCAAAGCGTTCATGAACCAGCTGATGGAGCTGGCCGAGCGGCCGAGCGCTATTTTTTGCGCCAACGACCTAGTTGCGATTGGTGTGATGAAGGCAGCCCACAAAGCGGGGCTAAGTGTGCCGCAGGATCTGTCGCTAGTAGGTTTTGACGATATTCCATACGCCTCCAACAGTATACCGGAGCTGACTACGATTTCTTTAAAATGTTATGACGTTGGACGGAATGCAGCCGAGCTGCTCCACCAGATGATCACGAAAAACAAGGTAAGCAAGAGCACGAAGCTAAGGCCTGAGCTGATTGTAAGAGAGTCTACGGCCGCGCCGCGCAAGATGAACGAACACTAAAAGTTCGTTTAAAAATAATGATTGACAACGCTTACATTTGTGAATAAAATCAAGATGTCAAACGATAACGGCGTGTCACCGCTATAAATGTAACCCGTTACATAACCATTGAGCACCAACATACAAACGAGTCATACCACAATACACATCAGCGTACCGTGCAGGAATTCAGTTCTGTTTTATATCGGTCATGGAGTGTATTTATTTTTTTCTAAAAATGTAACGGGTTTCATGAAACGGGTTACATTATTCGTGCTTATCAACTATTTTGTTGGAGGTTATGACATGGTCATGGAAATTGGAGCTAGGTCGGCTGTGCAGTTTGATGCGGATGCCGTAAGGATTCATGAAACCCCGCAAATTTTGTTATGCGCCTCGTTGTTTTATTTCCGAATTCCAAGAGCGCTATGGAAGGAGCGGATGGAGCAGCTCCAGGCATTCGGCTACAACAGCATCGATGTTTATTTTCCTTGGAACTATCATGAAATGGCCGAAGGGGAATGGGATTTTAGCGGAGAACGTGATGCGGCTGCATTTCTGGAAGCGGCGGCGGAGGTAGGCTTATACGTCGTCGCAAGACCAGGCCCGTACATTTGCTCGGAATGGGATGGAGGCGCGCTGCCAGCGTATCTGCTGACCAAAGGGCTGAAGCTCCGAGACAATGACGCTGGCTTCTTGCGTTATGTATCAAAATGGTTTGACCGGATTTTGCCTTTGCTGAAGGCGTATCAAGCGGGAGAGGGCGGGACGGTAATCGGCGTCCAGCTGGATAATGAGCTTGATTTCTATGATTGCTATGATCCAAAAGGATATATAACGGCGCTTCGCGATATGGCGCTTCAACACAGCATTACGGTTCCGCTCTTTGCCTGCGCAGGCCAAGGCGGCTTGCAGCAAGCGTCTGGGCTAGTGGAAAAGGTCGTTCCAACCTGCAATTTCTATCCGGACAACCGCGAGGCCGAATTTGAGCAGAAGGTGCTTCACTATAGCGACGCTTTGGCTGAGCTAGCGTACCCGCTGCTCGTAACCGAGACGAATCGGGCGCATTATCTGCTGCGCAGATTGCTCTCTTGCGGCGCTAAGCTGCTTGGTCCTTATCTGCAAGTATCGGGTACCGATTTTGGCTTTACGAATGCGACGAACAACTGGGGCAAGCCGCTCGCATTCATGACCTCGGATTATGATTTTGGCGGGATGATCTCACCCGAAGGTCATATCCGTGAAGAAGCCTATGAAGGCAGGCTGCTGAGCAGGTTAATTGCCGCTTATGGCGCACCGCTAGCACAAGCAGCTCCGCTGGGAGAAGCGTCATCTGACACTTGGACGATTGCCGGAGACAACGAGCGGGTTGTCGGTCCTTACGCCCTGCAGCTGGCTGGCGGCGGAAGCCTTCTATTCGTAACGAACTTGGATGACCGGGATAAAGAGATAACAATCGAGAAAGCCGGCGAGACCGACGCATCGGCGACTGCGGGAAGCAGCTTCACCATTAACGCAGGACGGTCGCTGGCGCTTCCCTTCGGCATTCCGCTTACGCTTTGGGGGTTGGAAGGCGTGCTTGAAAGCTCCACCGCGGAGCTATATATGGCGGAAACGACGAGCAGCGGAGTAAGTCTAGCCTTCCATACCGAAGGTAGCGGCGAAATCAGCCTTAAGCTTCAAGCACCGCTTGAGGTCGTGCCGGAGAATGCGTCAGCCGAATCATCGGAGGACCGGCTTGCGATAACTTTTGATGGAAAAGAAGATAGCTTCTGCTTGATCACCACGAATGATGGACGAGAGCTGAAGCTTTTTATAACCGATAGAAAGAAAGCGCTTTATTTCGAGGGGGTAGACGGTAATGGCGTCACTCAGTTTGGAGAGCTGGAGCGTTACTCAGATAGCCCTGAGGAGGCTGCGACCGATTGGCGCCTGAGCGTCTTCGATGCAGCAGCGCCATTATCCGCAGCGGATGAGGGTGCGCAGCTGACCACAGCGAAGGCGGATTACTTAGAGCAGCATTGCATTTACCGCGGATATGCTTGGTACGAGGCGGCTGTTCAGCTGACGCAAGGCAAGGCGCCGAAGGGAGTGCTGATCCGGCAGGGCAGCGATGTCATATCGCTATACGCAGGAGGGGAGTATGCCGGAACCGTTACGCCGGGCGGGGGCAGCGCCTATCTCCCTCTGAGCAGCAATAGGCAAGACGGCAGGCTGCTTGCCAGAGTGGAGATTTGGGGGCATTCAAACTTTGACGATGCGAGGCTTCCCGGTCTTCGGCTGCACGCGATGAAAGGAATCAAAGGACTGGCGGCGATAACGGAGACGCGTGATCTTAGCCGCAATTGGAGCGTCTATCGGGCAGCGGATCGGACCATGCGTACGGAGCTGATTGATAATCCTGATAGCAGCATGTGGCCCATCGTCAATTTTGGAGGCTGGCTGTCGCCGGATCACCCGGCATTCGAATATTACCGCAAAACGTTCGTTGCCTCCGAAGGAGCGAACTCATGGACGCTGCAGTTCAAGGGCATTCAGTCACTGGCGCGGCTGTTCGTGGACGGCAAGGAGGTTGGCGCGGTCCATCCGTTTGATCCATTCGTCGATATCTCTGAGCATGTGACGGCTGGAGAAACGGTGACGATTACGGTCTATGTCGAGAGAGTGCTTGGCTTGCCGTCTGGACAGGTGCATTTGTACGAGGGCGTTGAGGCTGCCGGATGGTCGGTCAGCGCGGCTGAGGAGGCGGAGCTGCATGAGCATGCAGAGAGTGCAAGGGTACGCGAGGCAAGCCAGACGTTTCCTATCTCCCTAGAGCCCGGCGAAACCGCATGGCTATATGCTTCTACAGTCAATTCGGAGGCGGGAGCAGGCTGGCGGGCGAAGGTTGCCGGGTCGGGCGTTAAGCTGACCGTCTTGCTGGAGGGACGGATCGTTGGGCGGCTTTGGCTGCCAAGCGGCGAGAACCGGCCGGTTTTCTCGGGCGGGAGCCCCGATTCCTTTTATTTGCCGGGTGCTTGGTATGAGGCGGGTAAGGGAAGAGTGGCGATTTTGTTAGAGGCGGTTGACCCGGGGAAGCAGGGACGCTTGGAATCGATTCAATTCATATCCGTCTAGCACAGGACTACGAGGGGGAATTAGGATGGACACGACCGCGACTACAACCGAGAGGATGCCCCAGAGAAAGCTGCAGCGAATGAGCGGCGGCAAGCTAAGACGATTTTGGAACAACAAAACGCTTCTGCTCATGTGCTTGCCTGCCATTGCCTTTTTTATTATTTTTGCTTATTTGCCGATGCCCGGCTTGTATCTGGCTTTTATCAACTACAACTACTCCGACGGCATCTTCAAAAGCCCGTTTGTCGCATTCGATAACTTTCGTTTTCTCGTCATTAACGGCGACCTATGGCGGCTTTCGTTCAACACGGTTGCCTACAACCTGGTATTTATCGTACTGGGGAACGTGCTGCAAATTTTCGTAGCGATCCTGCTGAACGAAATTCGCCGAAAATGGTTCAAAAAAGTAACGCAAACGTTAATGTTCCTGCCTCACTTCATATCCGCCGTGCTTATCGGGCTGATCGCCTACAACGTGCTCAGCTACGATTACGGCATATTGAACAGCTTATTGGAATCGCTTGGCATGGAGCCGGTGAAAACCTATTCCGATCCGAAAATATGGCCGTTCATCATCGTGCTCACATTCCTGTGGCAGTCGACCGGATACGGCTCCATCATCTATTTTGCCGCCATTATGGGACTTGACAATGAAATTATTGAAGCCTCGGAAATCGACGGGGCCAATGCCTTCCAACGCATTATTTATATCGTGCTTCCTTGGCTGAAGCCTACCTTCATCATCCTGATGCTCTTCTCGCTCGGCGGCATTCTCAAAGGGAACTTCGGGCTGTTCTTCAACCTAGTGGGCGCGAACAATACGGCCTTGTATCCAACGACGGATATTATCGAGACGTATGTGTTCCGCTCGCTTATGACGAACTTCAACTTCTCGATCGGCAGTGCCGTAAGTCTCTATCAGTCGGTATTCGGCTTTGTCGTCGTCTTGACCGCGAACTGGCTCGTGAAGAAGGCTTCACCCGAAAACTCGTTATTTTAGGAGGTGTCGACTATGGAAAACTCGGAAGAATCGCGCAGCATTCGGACGGACGTCAGCGGAATCGTCGTTAAAGCGTTCGGATATCTTTTCATCTCGTTTTTTGCGCTATGCTGTCTATTGCCCTTTTTACTCGTCCTCGGCACCTCGCTGACGGCGGAGGGCACGATCAAAAAGCATGGGTTCAACTTTTGGCCGCGCGACTTCAGTACCTTTGCCTACAAAATCGTATTTGAAAATCCGGATCTCATTATCGGCTCTTATCTCGTTACGATGGGGATCACGATTGCAGGGACGGTATGCGGCCTCTTCCTCGTCGCGATGACCGGCTATGCGCTGCAGCGTCCCGACTTCGGCTACCGCAACGGCATCTCGTTTTTCATTTACTTTACGACTTTGTTCTCCGGCGGGCTTGTTCCGTTCTATCTCTTAATGACGCAGTATTTGTCTCTAAAGGACAATTACTTGGCTGTACTGCTGCCGGGGCTGCTTAGTCCTTTTCTCATCATCATGATGAAAAGCTTCGTTCGGTCCATCCCGCATGCGATTACCGAATCCGCCAAGATTGATGGAGCCGGCGACTTCAAAATATTTTTGAAGCTGATCTTGCCGATGACGACGCCCGCTTTAGCGACGATTGGCCTGTTCATCGCGCTGGGCTACTGGAATGAGTGGTACAACTCGATGCTGTTCCTCTCGCCGGATATGAAGTACCGTCCGCTCCAGCTGTTCTTGTACAACGTCGTCACCAGCGCGGACTTTATCCGCAACTCGTCCGCGGCATCTAACGTGCAGCTTCGGGATATGCCGCTGGAATCGATGAAGATGGCTACGGCGGTGGTTGCTACCGGCCCTGTTATTTTGTTCTACCCATTTGTGCAACGGTATTTCATCAAGGGGATTACAGTTGGCGCTGTAAAAGGCTGATGTGCCGCGGGCCTTCAAACGGCCTCTTCACATAACGGGCAATGCCCGATTCATGAAAACAAAGGGGAGAAGTGCTTATGTCAAACTTCAAGAAGGTATCTGCTTTGCTGATCGCCATGATCATGATCATTAGCCTGGCAGCTTGTTCCGGCAGCAACGGAAATAAAAGTGAAGTTAACAAAAGCGAGGGCAACGGCAATAAGGCAGCCACGAATACGGCGGACGGCAATAAGGCGAGCGATACGTCCAAATTCGTTAAAATCAGCTATGTGGTCCTCGGCGACAAGCCGAAGAACGGCCAGTTCGAGAAGGTGCTGGCGGAAGTAAATAAGCTGATGAAGGAAAAAATCAATGCCGAGCTGGAGTGGAAATGGGTCGAGTGGGCAGATTGGCAAACGAAATACAACCTGCTGCTTGCATCCGGCGAAGCGATCGATTTGATTACGATCGGTACGGATTGGCTCGATACTTGGGGCAACGCGCAGCGCGGCGCCTTTATGAAGCTGGATGACTTGCTGCCGGAATATGCGCCGCAAACTTGGGGCTCCATTCCAGAAGAGGACTGGGCAGAGAGCAAATACAACGGCGATATCGTGCTGATTCCAGAAAATGATTATACGCAATGGGTAAACCACGGCTTCTTCTACCGCGGAGATTGGGCGAAGGAAGCAGGCATTACGGAACCGATCAAGGACTGGGAAGGCATCGGCCAATATTTGCAATACATCAAAGATAACAAAGAGGGCGTCGTTCCTTGGGATGCAGTGGCTTCAACCAGCATATGGGGCGGCTATGATCAGTCCTATACCGATAATTTAGAGCTGCCGATCTCGACTGGTTATTTGCCTGTATTTACGACCAAGTCGTTTGATGAGAAATTTACGGTAGTAAGTCCCGTATTCGAGGACACATTCCTCAAATTCGCTACGATGATGAAGGATTGGGCAGATAAAGGCTACTGGCGCGAGGATGTATTGAACAACAAAAACGACAACCGCTCTGCTTTGCGGGCTGGATTGTCCGGGCTTGACCAGCATCATACGCAAACCTTTGGCGGCCTTCGCGTGACGATGGACAAAGATCAGCCGGGCTCTGAGCTGCAAATGTTCCCTTTTGCCCGCACGGGCGGCAATAACTTGACGGAGCTGTCGATTACGCACGGCGGAACATCGCTTGGCGCGCACAGCAAAAACCCTGAGCGGGCGCTTATGGCATACGATTTGATTCGCAATGACGAGCAAATCTATCACCTGATCAACTACGGATTGGAAGGCGTTCAATATGAAGTCAAAGACGGCAAGCGCACGCAGCCTGAGGGCTACGACGAAGCAAAAGATGCGTTCTACGCTGATTTCTGGGGCGGCCGCGTCGATAAATTCGAAATTCCAAGCGTAACGACATGGGATCAGCTGGAGGAAACGCTCTACGCGGAATACGACAAAATCAAAAAGCCGTATCCTTACGGCCAATTCGTATTCGACAAGACGCCGGTTGAAGCGGAGCTAACGGCGATCACGCAGGTTACGGGCGAGATGGGGCCTGCCATTACGTACGGCAAAGCAGGAGACCCGGCGCAGGCTGTCGAGCAATTCCGGAGCAAGCTGAAAACGGCTGGTTACGACAAGGTGCTGGCTGAGCTTCAGCGCCAAATGGATGCATATAAGAAGCTGATCGAAGGCTAACGAGCTAGAGGATGCAGCGCAAGAGGAGAGTCAACACGCACATAAGCGCGTGACTCCTCTTGCGCTGTTTTTGCTTCAAATTGATCAATCATAATCAAATGGCGGCCTATGGTTCGTTAACCTCAGTAAAGTAGCGCTTTCATATAAGATGCTACAATTAAGCTAAGACAGCGGTAAACCAAACCCATTAAAATAAGAAGGCGGCGAATATATGAATTTATCTACGATTGCAGCGCAGCTCTATACGTTACGGGACTATTGCAAAACGGAAGCTGATTTGGAGCAGACGCTGCGCAAGGTGAAGGAAATTGGGTATAAAGCCGTTCAGGTATCCGGCATCGGCCCGATTGCGCCGGAGAAGGTAAAGGAGCTAGCAGATGCTGCGGGCCTGCGCATTTGTGCTACGCATGTTGGCTTTGATGCCTTGGCGGACGACTTCGATAACACGGTTCAGAAGCATAAGCTATGGAACTGCAAATATGTTGGACTAGGCTCGATCCCGGAAGAGTATCGGACTAGCGCGGAGGGGTATGCCACCTTTGCCAAGAAGGCTTCTGAAATCGGGAAAAAGCTGAAGGAGCATGATTTGCAGTTCATCTATCATAATCACCAGTTCGAATACCAAAAGTATGACGGCAGAACGGGAATGGATATTTTGCGCGAAGAGAGCGATCCTTCCGCGTTCGGCTTCGAGCTGGATACGTATTGGGTGCATGTAGGCGGAGTCAATCCGGTAGAGGCGATCCATCAGGTGAAGGGCCGCATGGGCGTCGTTCATTTGAAGGACTTGGAGATTATTGACCATAAGCAGGTGTTTGCGGAAATCGGGCAAGGCAACTTGAATTTCAAAGCGATAATTGATGCATGCCGGGAAACGGGAGTCGAATGGTTCGTTGTCGAGCAGGATGTTTGCAGACGTGATCCGTTCGAGAGCTTGGCGATCAGCTTTCAAAATTTAAAGCAATATATATAATAGAGGCGGAAGCACTCCATCCGTGAAACAGCGAGCCAGATGCGGTCAAGCATCTGGCTTTTTTTTTATAAAAACCCATTGACAGCTCTAACAAAAAAATATATCTTTAATTTAAGATAATACAATTTGAGATTTAATTTTGGAGAGGGGCCTTCCTACCGATGCATGAAAAAAAGGTTACGTGGCTGGAGCTGTTTTATGATTTATTGTTTGTGGCGGCGATCTCAAAAGCTACCCATGTTTTATTGCATGTCGAGCACGGAATCATTTCGTTTGAGCATCTCTCTAAATTCGTGCTTATTTTCATTCCGATCTGGTGGGCTTGGGTCGGCCAGACGGTATACAACAATCGGTTTGGGCGCGACATTACGACGCATCGGATTTTTATGATTTTGCAGCTGTTTTTTGTTTTAATTATGACGGCTAGTCTAAACGTGGATTTTGACGCTTATTATGTGCCTTTTTTCGTAGGTTATATCGGCTCAAGAATATTGACTGCCATTCAATATGTAATCACGCAAAAGTCGGAGGTTGCTGACAAGCGGGGAACGGCTCGTTTTTTCGGAACCTACTTCTGGCTCGGCATCATCGTATCTTGTTTCTCTGTCTTTTTTGACTCATGGGTACGTTATGCCATCTTGTATGCAGGTATTGCCCTTGATATCCTCGTGCCGCTAATTGGGCGCAAGCAATTAGTCAAAACGCCTATACACACCGCGCATCTGTTGGAGCGATTTGCTCTTTTTACGTTGATTCTGCTAGGAGAATCCGTTGTAAGCATGCTTTCTGTGCTGCAAGCGGATGAATTAACGGGCTCTTCCATCCTTTTTGCCGCATTAGCGTTTGTATTGGTCATCGGGATATGGTGGCAGTACTTTGAGAATGTGGAGAAGCGAGTCGATAAAACGAGGCGGACAGCGGGGCAAACCATTATTTACGGGCATTTGTTTATCTATTTTTCGCTTAGCATGATTGCGGCTTCGATTCAGCTGCTCTTCCTTGACCAGTTAAACTACTTGTTTATGTTAGGCTTTACTTTTGGCTCGGTGCTGCTATATTTCTGGTCAGTCATGTTTGTCTTGTATCGGTATCGATTCAAGCATCTAAAACCAACGTTTAAAGCGATGCTTCTGTTAACGGGCTTGCTCGGCGCTATGTTCGTCTTGAATTTATTTATGGTCGCATCCCCTCATATTATTTTGGGTGAAATCATGATCTTCTTTATTCTTTTCGCCAAAACAACAGCTTAAGCTTGAGGTCCCAGCTAAGGGCCTTTATTCATCGCTATTTTTAGTAAGCCATGCGCTGCGGAAAGGTTTATAATTCTATTAAGGCACTTAATAGAGTCAAAGGAGATGTGAAGATGAAGGTTGGCGTTATTTGCGATGATTGCTGGCACCCAGGCAAAACGATAATGGAAGGCTTGGAGCCGCTAAGCAAACAAGGCATCGAGTTCGATTATATTCAGCATGCATCGGAGTGGTCCTCCAAGTGGATGGATCAGCAGGATGCTGTCATTCTTGCAAAAGCAAATCAAATCTCGTCATCCGATAAGACGCCATGGCTTACGGAGGAGATCCAGCAGCGGTTCCAGAGCTACGTTGAAGAGGGGAAAGGGCTTCTAGTTCTTCACGCAGGTACGGTGGGCTACCGCAATGAGCCTGTTTTCTACGGGCTTGTTGGCGGCGTGTTCCAGCATCATCCCGAGTCGGGTCCCGTTTCTTTTGCTTATACAGACAAGGTGTTATGGGGCAGCCCGGATACGGACGTATTTGCGGTTCATGACGAGCATTATCATATGGAGGTCATGGAGGGGCGCATCCAAATCTTTATGACTTCGAAGTCGGAGCATGGCACGCAGCCTGCCGGCTGGTTAAGGGAGCAAGGCACAGGGCGCGTATGCGTGCTTACGCCGGGACATTTTTTGCAGGTGTTCGAGCAGCCTGAATATCAGAAGATGATCGGGCAAGCTTTGCAGTGGTGTGCCGGAGGCGGGCAGCAGGACCGGATACAATCATTCTAATTCGAGGAGTGAATGAATGCATGTCGATTCAACCGATTAAATGGGGGATTTTTGGTCCAGGATGGATTTCTTCTAAGTTTGTCAAAGACTTGGCTTATGCGGAAGGCGCAGAGCTCGTCGCGGTGGGCGGAAGAAATAAAGAGAAGGCGCAGAGCTTCGCGAAGGAATATAACATTCCCCGGGCGTATGGCAGCGTGGATGAGCTTGCTCATGACCCCGATGTGGACATCGTTTATGTAGGAACCTTGCATCCGGTACATAAGGAGAATGTGCTTGCGCTCTTGCGCGGGGGCAAAGCGGTAATATGCGAGAAGCCCTTTACAATGAATGCGGCGGAAGCGAAGGAAATGATCGAGCTGGCAAGGGAAAAAGGCGTATTTCTCATGGAAGCGATGTGGACACGTTTCTTGCCGCCAATCCGTAAAGTAATGGAATGGCTTGCTGACGGTAAAATCGGCGAGGTGCGTCTTCTGAAAGCCGACTTTGGCTTTGATATCGGCTGGGCGCCGGAGAGCCGCCTGCTTGATCCTGCGCTTGGCGGGGGAGCTCTTCTGGATGCCGGCATTTATCCGGTTTCGTTTGCTTCCTTGATTTATGGGTCAGAGCCTACCAAAATTATGAGCACCGCAAGAATCGGCGAGACAGGCGTAGACGAGCAGTTTTCGCTGTTGTTCGAATATGAGGGCGGGGGCGCCGCAGCGCTAAACGGAGCGGTTCAGCTCGGCATGGTTAACGATGCTTATATTTATGGCACGAAAGGCTACATTCATGTGCCAAACTTTTTATTTGGCGAGTCGGCTACCCTTCATGCGAAAAATGCGGAGCCTGAATCTTTTGTGGATGACCGTATTGCCGAGGGCTACAAGTTCGAAGCGGAGGAAGCGATGAACGCGCTTCGCGAGGGCAGGCTGGAGAGCTCTGTCATTCCGCTCGAAGAGACGCTGGCGATTATGACCACTTTAGATACGATTAGGAAACAATGGGGCCTACGGTATCCGGCTGACGTATAAGACAAAGATGAGGAGCGGGATGCCTAGGCGTCCCGCTCCTCTTTCGTTATATTTATGCTTTAACCGCTTGCAGCCATGCGTTTGCGATAAGCGCGGCACCGGCATGCGACGGGTGAACGCCATCAGGCGCCCAATAAGCAGGGCCTGTCTGAGCAGCGGCTTGAGCGAATAAGCCATCTAGCGGAACGTACAGCGTTTTGAATTCGCCTGCCAGCTCGCGAACGGCTTGGATTTTCGGATCAAGATCCTCGCGCCACTGCTTCTGGCTCTCGTTCACAGGCAGCACAAACGGTTCAATTAGAATAAGGTTAGCGTTAAGCTGCTCTTTTGCCCGGCTAAGCAATCTGCGGTAAGTGGTATAATACTCCTCTGTACTTAGCGGATTGTTGCTGTCATAACGGCGCCATGTATCATTAATGCCAACATAGACCGATAGCCAAGTCGGCTTCAAATCAAGGCAATCCTCTTCCCATCTCCGCTCCAAATCAACGACACGGTCGCCCGAAATCCCTCTGTTCAGGAACGTTGCTTGCTTCTCAGGATATTTACTCGTAAACAAAGCTGTTGCAAGGTTTGCATAGCCAGAACCAAGGTTAGCGCCATCCGGCCGGTGGCGGCCCGCATCGGTAATACTGTCGCCTTGAAATAACACAACTGCGTTTTGTTCGATTAATGTCATCTTTAAACCTCCAATAATTTCTAATGATGGTCTTCATAAGATAAGGTTCATAAATATCCTGAAGCGTGATGTCTGCGAGAGCCATCACTTCGTCAGCAAATTCATAATACCTACCAAATAATGCCGCGGTCAATATGAAAGAATGGGAGTTTATCGGGTTTATGCCGGAATCCAATAAAATAGGAAACATTAGCTCAAGAAGTTTCTATTTTATTCTGATGCTTTTTCCTATTTAATAGAAGATAGAGGAATGTTCGGAAGGAGAGTTGGCAATGTTAAATCTGTATAAATATATCAGGAATATTCTGAAAATTAAAATAATAGACTATAATAGAAACAAGGGATTGCTAGAATAATTTAGCTTGTCTTTAGATTATTCTAATAAAAGCTTAATGTTCTTGATCTATAATCGAAATAAGGGAGTGATGGACATGACCTCTTCTTACTTCAATGAATGGCTGGATGAATATAATGATTATATGAGATTGTTCGTATTATTTGGTGACGAGTACTATAAGGCTCAGGCCGATGAAGCATTAAACGCTTTGAAGGCAATAGTTGCAAGAGCCGAGCGCCATAAAAGCATCGTTTGGAAAATCATGAGCAAGAAGGTCCATGCTTATTAAGGGGTGAGTCAGTCGATACGAGCAACGGATGAAATAGGATTCTAAGGGCAATAAAACTAATGCTGGTTTAGTTTTAATGCCGTTTAGAATCCTTTTTTTTGTTGCTCGTAATACGCATTGAATTTTTTTATATACATATAGAATAGTATGATAATCGGAATAGTATGAAAAAGGTTGTCGGGCGGATTCGCGCTATGCTACTATAGCTTCATTAAATAGCTGAAATATTGAGCCCGCTATGTCGAACTTGGCTAATGGAGCGATCGAAGGAGGAGACGCACGATGAAGTTCGCTTTGTTTAGTCTAGTGATGAATATTCCGAATGCAGTGACTGGGGAAGTGTTAACGCCTCAGCAAAAATTTCAAAATATATTGAAGCAGGCGATTTTGGCGGAGGAGCTTGGCTTTGAGGCTTATGGAATTGGGGAGAGGCATGGCGCTCCGTTTCTGTCCTCGTCGCCGCCGGTGCTATTGACGGCTATCGCAGCCCGAACGACGCGCATTCGGCTGCTGACAACCGTAACGGTTCTGAGCGTGCTTGATCCCGTTCGGGTGGCAGAGGACTATGCAACGCTGGACCATTTGTCCGAAGGTCGGCTGGAGCTAATTATCGGCAAAGGAAACGACCCGCGCCACTATCCGCTCTTCGGCATAACCGAGGAGGAGCAGTGGGAGTCGTTAGCTGAGCGGTATGCGCTGCTAAAAAGGCTGTGGAACGAGGAGGACGTGACGTGGGAAGGAAGGTACCGCCCGGCGCTGGATAGCGTGACCACGCAGCCTAGACCGTTCCAAGCTTCGATTCCGATCTGGCATGGGAGCGCATCAAGCACGCTTTCGACAGAGCTGGCTGCGAAGTACGGCGAACCGATCTTCTCCTCCAACAGCTTCCACCCGCAGGCGAAGTACAAGGAGCTCATCGATCATTACCGTGAGCGGCTTGCCTATTACGGGCATGATCCGAAGCAAGCTGTTGTTGGCTCGGGAGCAGGCAGCTTATATTTAGCGAATACGTCGGAAGAAGCGATTAAGCGCTATCGCCCTTATTATGACGCTTTTCAAGCTACAAGCGCAGCGCAGCATAACAAATCGCCTTTTAAGGACCTTGAAGATACCATTAAGAATGGTCCCTCGCTCGTCGGCAGCGTTGATCAAGTCATCGAAAAAATATTGAATTACCATCAGGCCTTCGGCAACCAAGTGCTGAGCATTAGCGTCGACGGCTTGACCGAGGCGGAGCAGCGCGAGCAGGTTGAGCGTTTTGCCGAGGAAGTAGCGCCTGTGCTGCGCCGGGAAATTCCAAATGCGGTATGGGATCGCGGTACGGTTACCGTGTGATTGCTGTCATAAATCTATTATAAAATGAAACCGAAAGAGCAGCGGGAAGTGGCCCGTGCGATTTCGGTTTTTTTGTTCTGCCCAACCGTATAAAATGGTAAGGTGGGATCGCCCGCTTAAATATATCGCTAAGGAGTACCTAATGATGGAGGGAAAAGCACAAAACATAAGCTTCCAACAATTTGAAATAACGAAGCGGCATCGCATGGAACGGAATAAGCATCGAAGCTTCGTATTATGGGTTACAGGCTTATCCGCCTCGGGGAAGTCTTCAATCGCGAATGAAGTGGAGAAGCAGCTGTACGCCCGCCATATTCGTACGGCCATTCTGGACGGCGACAATTTGCGCTATGGTTTAAATAATGATCTAGGCTTCAGCATGGAGGATCGAAGCGAGAACGTCAGGCGCACCTCCCAAGCCGCAAAGCTGCTAGTTGATGCCGGTTTGATCGCCATTGTTTCGTTAGTTTCGCCGCTAAGGAGCGACCGCGAGAAGGCAAGGGCTATTTTCGAACAAGATGAGTTCGTGGAGGTGTTCGTCGATTGTCCCTTGAAGATATGTGAGGAAAGAGATCCGAAGGGCTTATATAAAAAAGTGAGAGAAGGCAAAATACCTGAATTCACCGGTATTACCTCGCCGTATGAGCATCCGGAAAACCCTGAGATCAGGGTAATCTCCGACAAACAATCGATTATTGAATCAGCGAGGCAAATCATTGCTTATTTGGATGAGCATCATCATTTCTGATGGGAAGAGTAGACACCCATATGCGCTGTGGGCTGGATTGGATATGATCATTAAGATTTTATAAGCGAAATTAATGGTATAATGAATAAGAAGATAACGAGGATCAAGGTTCGGAAAGATGCTGTGGCTGCATTTTATGAAATTTAACTCGGCATAGAAGATATGATGGAGTGATGTTATGAGTAGCGCAAAGGGCAAGGGCGGAACCGGCAGAGGCACGGACAAGAAGGGCTGGAATCGCTGGCAGGCAGGGGAAAAAAAGAAACTAGCCAAAAAGGTGTTCGGCAGAAACAAAGGCGCTAAAGGTGCCGAGGGCGAGAAAGATGCAACAGGCGCAAGCGGCACAGCCAATGCGAAAAGCGCTAATATGCCTAAGGGCAGCACCGCTTTTAAAGGCGGAAGCGCTGCGGCTAGAGGCAAAAATACGGTTAAATAGGATAATGAAAAAGGAAGTGCAGCTCTAATCGAGAGCTGCACTTCCTTTTTTTTATTGATGATTCAAGTTTCGCTTGGCAGCGTTATGCTTGTTGATGAGGGTTGACGGGTGCCAGTGGATAATGCGCACGAGCTGTTCCTGCATATACTCCGGCGAATATTTAAACCCGCCTTCGATCCAGTGGAATACGAGGCCGAGCAAGGCATGGATCGAATAGATGACGTGAAATTCACGGTTGAGTGTCGTGTCAGCATTGTCCAGGTCCTCGATCAGTATCTGCTTCAAGGCGAGAAACATTTTTTCCCTTATATCCGGTAATACTTCCGAGCTTAAAAGCACAGTATATATAGAAGCGTTTTGAAAAATATGCTCAAATATCATGACAGCGTTAGCCGACAGCTCATCAATCCGAAATAACTCGGTGTTCTCATAAGGAGCGCGAAACGATTTTATAAGCTCCGAAATCAACTGATTTAAAATATCGTCGAGCAGACCTTCTTTATTTTCGTAATGGGAATAAAAAGTTCCTCGATTATAATTGGCATGCTCAACGATTTCGGTAATGGATATCGACGAGAAGGGCTTTTGGGACATAAGCGCCAGTAAAGCTTGCTTTAATGCTTCCTTGCTGCGTATGATTCGCCGATCTGTTTTGGGATTATCTATTGGCATCGTAATCATTCCTCTGTTTATATTCAACAATAGGCTTGAAACTGTACGTTATCGTACAAACGCGAGGTTTTTACTGATTGTTCGGGTTGCAATAAATCATTATACTTTAAATCGCACACGTTGTGTAACATACGAGTGTTCAGTAAATATAATTTCTATGGGTAATATACGAACCAACACTACAGGAGGAATGAATATGAAACTCTCTGGAAAAGTAGCAATAGTTACAGGCGGGGCATCGGGGATGGGCAAGGCCATTGCTGAGCTATACGCGGCTGAAGGCGCCAAGGTTGTCGTATCCGATATTAACGCAGATGCTGCAAATGCGGTAGTTGCCGAGATCGAGTCAAAGGGCGGCTCTGCAATAGTTGTCGTGGCTAACGTTGCGAAAGAAGAAGACGTGGTTCAACTTATTGGTACAGCCGTAGCGACTTACGGAACTTTGGATATACTGGTAAACAATGCGGGCATTATGGATAACTTTGTGCCTGCGGGAGAATTGACTGACGAGCTTTGGGATCGCGTATTTGCGATTAATACGACTGGCCCAATGCGAACTACACGGAAAGCACTTCCTATTTTCACGGAGAAGAAGAGCGGCGTTATCGTAAACATTGCCTCCGCAGGAGGTTTATACGGCTCCCGAGCAGGAGCGGCTTATACGGCTTCCAAGCATGCGGTTGTAGGCTTCACGAAAAACGTAGGGTTCCAATATGCCAATCTGGGCATTCGCTGCAACGCGATTGCGCCAGGCGGAGTAGCTACAAATATCGGCACCTCGATCAGCACGCCGAATGAATTCGGCATGTCGCGGGCGATGGCAGGCATAGGTTTAAATCCGCGCACGGGTGAGCCGTCAGACATCGCAAAAGTAGCTCTATTCTTGGCTTCGGATGACTCCAGCTTTGTAAACGGTACGGTTATTACCGCGGACGCAGGTTGGACAGCCTATTAATCTTTGCCGCAGGGCAACGGCATATGTAATATTCTTTAGAAGCCGCATGATTGCGGCTTCTTTTTGCTTTTTATAAACCGCTGCGATTGTCGGAATATTGATTGTCCTGTCGAGCGTTAAGTTCTATAATAGGAGTAGAAGGTTGGATAAATATGTGAAAAGATGATAGGGCGCTAGAGCGTAGCAGGGAAAATAGCATTACCTGATGAAGCATCGCATATCCCATTCTATTTATACTAAGCGAGGAGACATCATGTTATGAATGAGTACCAATCCGTTCTGCTTTTGCTATTATTCATGCTGCCTGTCATTTTCATGATTGATACGTCATTGGTCATTATAAGACGAACCCCCCGCCATATCGAAAATCGACTCGCTGCCATCACGACAAGCTTGCTCGCGCTCCTCATTTTCTTTCAATACATTCAGCAGCTGTTACCCGCCGATAGGACGCTGGCGATAGCCGTATATTTGGTCTATCCGGTCGGCATCGCTTCTTCTAGCACAAGCGTATTATTTCATATTCGAGCGGCGAATAAATATCTTCGTTTTCCACGCTTAAGCAGCACAGGCGTCGCATTTGCCCCGCTTATCCTTTATTATCTAATGCTATTAATAAAAGGGGAACCTTTCTTATTTACGGGAATCCGAACGGAAGCATTTTGGAAGCAGGCGCTGTTTGCTCCAGCTATGCATATCATTTTGGGCATGATCTTTTTATTTTCATTATTTAATTTGGCGGTCAGCCTAAAAGCCAAAGCTAAAGCAATCAATAGTGCCGAGCGCAAACGATACAGGGTGCTTATTAAGGCGAACCTGTTTTACCTGGTGGCGGCGATTATCGCAACGCTGCTCTTTTTTGGGCTCTCTCCGTACCTCTTTATACCGGATACGATTCTTTTTTTATCCATGATCACCTGGAGCATCTCGCTTCGCGTATTTATGAAATATGATTTTGTGCCTTCAGCCGAAAAAAAGTACGAGCTGCTCTATCATTTATCTCCAACGGCTATCGTTATGCTGGACCATAAAATGACGATGAAGGAGGCGAATCCCGGGGCGCTTCGACTGCTGGGCTTCACTAACGAGAATGAGCTCAAGGGCCTGTCCCTATCGAGCTTTATTGTAGAGCCTGAATGGACGGGCGTGGAGGAAGCGCATGCGGCGCCTACCCCATGTGAGGCTTGGCGAAATCGCGAGCTCACCATCGTGGATCGGCTGGGACAGAAGAGGTCCATCCTGGTAGACACCGAGTGGATGTCTGAATATGAGGACGGATTTATCCTCGCCGTTATTCGCGACATCACGCAGCAGAAGGAGGAGGCGCGTCTTGTTCATTTTTTGGCACATCACGATGCGCTCACTAAGCTGCCCAACCGCTACCATTTCAATAGAGAGCTCGAAGCCTCTCTTGAATCAGTAAAATCGTCAAAGGCGCTGCTTGGCGTTATGCTTATCGATCTGGACCGCTTCAAGCTCATTAACGATACGCTTGGGCATCAATACGGGGACGAAGCGCTCAACGAAATTGCCAGGCGGCTGCTGAACAATGTGAGTGATCAGCATCTGCTTGCCCGGCTTGGCGGCGATGAGTTTATTATTTTGATTAGGGATGCTAAGGAGTATGACGAAATCGTATCGTTTGCCGAAAATATCCATCAAGCGTTTCAGCTTCCGATTACGCTGCAAGGACAGGATTTTTACTTAGGCGGCAGCATTGGCATCAGTGTCCATCCGTTTGATGATAACAGCTCGGATGGATTGATCAAGCGGGCTGATATTGCGATGTACAATGCGAAGAACAGCGGCGGAAATCAGTACCGGCTGTATACGAGTGATATGATTGTGCTCGTCCAGCGTGATGTCAGGCTGGAGAAGCATCTTCGCAAAGCGCCTGCGCGCAACGAATTTGTGCTTCATTATCAGCCGCAGGTTGATTTGATGAGCGGGCGGTTAATCGGGGCAGAGGCGCTTATTCGCTGGCAGTCGAGGGAGCTTGGGATGGTTCATCCGGGGGAATTTATTACGCTTGCGGAGCAGACCGGCTTAATCAATGAAATCGGACAGTGGGTCATCGCCGAGGCGTGCCAGCAGGGCAGGCTTTGGCAGGAGCAGGGCTGGGTCGATTTTATGCTGTCGGTCAATGTCTCATCGAGACAATTCATGCAGCCGGATTTCGTGAACAAGGTGCAGGAGATTTTGCGTTCCAGCAGCTTGGAGCCGGCCCGGCTGTGCTTGGAAATAACGGAGAGCATGGTGGTCAACAATTTGAATGTGGCTCGGAAAATGCTCGATGAGCTTGTCGCGCTAGGCATTCATATCGCGATTGACGACTTCGGTACAGGTTATTCCTCTTTAAGCGTACTGAGGCAGCTGCCTATCGCAATTATAAAAATTGACCGCTCCTTTATTACCGATATGGACGCCTATCAAGGCGGACTATCCATTGTGAAAACCATCGTGTCCATGGGGCATGACCTGCAAAAGCAGGTCGTAGCCGAGGGCGTAGAGACGTTAGACCAATTAAAGCAGTTAAAGCAGCTTGGCTGCGACAAGGCGCAAGGCTACTACTACCACAAGCCGCTTCCGCTCGTTGAATTTAATAAGCTGCTGGCAGACAAATGCTTTGCTTAACGCACAGGAATAAGGAAGAGGCCGTCAGCTCAAAGCTGGCTGCCCCGATACTCCTTGGGTGAAACGCCGGTGTACTTTTTGAATTGTTTATAGAAATAGCCAGGCTCCAAATAGCCGATATTTTTGGAAATATCGCTTGTTTTCATGGCGGTTGTTTTAAGCAGCTTCTGCGCTCTGCTGATCCGGTACGTATTCACGTAGTCGGAGAAGCTCTCGCCTGTTTCTTTCTGGAACAGCTGCCCCAGATAAAACGGATGAATGTTTAGCGTCTGGCTGAGCGTCTTAAGCGACAGCTCCTCCGAATAACGTGTCTGGATCTGGTGTATGACCTGCTTGACGACTGGGCTGAAGTCGTCGACCTCGACCGATAAATAATCCATCGCGGAGCCGGCTATAAACTTGACGTGCTCAGTCAGCTGCGAGATGGTCTGCGCTTTAAATAAAGCGGCAAACAGCTGTTTATAGTCACTCGTCGCGAGCTCATGATTGAGCTTGTTTTCCTTCACTGTCTGTTTCGTAAGCAGTATGAGTTCAATGGCGCAGTTATGTATATGGGCAGGCGAGAGCGACTCCTGCGCTTGCAGCATCGTAAATTGCTCGTCGATAAAAGCATTCAGCGCCGCCTTGTTCTGACCAAGCAGAAGCCGCTCATATTCAAGCGTGTTCACGTCGACCGATTTAGTCGAAAGGCGGTTTGCCGCAGCCAATTTTTCATAACGAATAATCTCATCCTCCGAATTGGTCAGAAAATACTCTTGAAGCCGCTTCGAATGGTCATAGCTTTGGGACACGCCCGAATAATCACACTCCACGCTGCCAAGCGTGATAAGCACCTGTATCCCAAGCCGCTGCTTCAGCTCTTTCCGAATGGCCGAAAGCAAGGAAAGCGCCGTCTCTTGAACCTGCTCGGAGCTGACTCCTGTACAAATAATAACGATATCGCCGTCCCGGTCGCTGAAGCAAATCGCATTGCCCGCACAGTCCGATTGTTTCCTGCTTATGCTGTAAACCTCGTTATCCCAGTGTCCTGGCAGCCAGAAGTCCCCGCCTGAATAATTAGGCAAGTCCTGCACCGTCTTAATGGACGCTGCCGCATAGCAGCAGTTTTCCGTCGGGATGCCGAGCAGCTGCAGCCTATTTTTAAGCTCCGTTTGATCGATCTTCCCGCTCACCCAGCGGTTAACGACATTGTCGCGCAAAATATCAAGCTGATAGGAGCTCGTTAACGCGGACCCCGCAGCCACATGTATTTTGGCTACCGTGTTCTCGATCGTCTCCCTTAACTCGCAGATATTGATGGGCTTCAGCAAATAATTTTCAATGCCAAGCCGCATGCCTTCCCTAATATAATCAAACTCATGGTAGCCGCTAAGCACGATAAACTTCATATTCGGATGAATGGGCTTGAGCTGTTTGATTAATTCAAGGCCGTTCATATGAGGCATCATAATATCGGTGACGAGAATATCGGCAGCCGATTTTTGAAGCGCCTCCAGCGCCTCCAGACCGTTCGAGGCTTGGCCGGCTAACGTAAGGCCATATTCCTCCCAATCGATAATGGAAGCTAATCCTTCCAAAATAAATGGTTCATCGTCCACTATAAACACCTTACGCAAATTGTTGTCCCCCTTGACCTGCCGGTATTTTTACGGTGATGTCGGTGCCTTTCCCAGCCTCGCTGTTCATTTGCAGCCCGTAGCTGCTGCCAAAGCATATCTTTAACCGTTCATTTACGTTAATAAGTCCGATGGAATTGGAAGCTTGCGGCGGATGCTGCTCCAGGCTGCTCCGCAGCTGCATCAGCCGCAAAGGCTCAATGCCGTTGCCGTTGTCACTGATGACCAGTTGCAAATCGCGGCCATCCCATTCGGCGGAAATGGTTAGGTGATTGTCGCTTTGCGACATATTCAACCCATGTATGATGTAGTTTTCGATGATCGGCTGAATCGAGAGCTTTAGAATCGGAATGCTCATCCATTCGGGCTCGATATTAATTTCATAGGTGAATTTCTGCAATAGCCGAATGCGGAACAAATCGAGATACAAGCGGCAATATTCGATTTCATCCGATAGTTTGACGATCGTCTCGCTCTTGACGGAGTACCTGAACAAGGTTGCCAAAATATAGATCATCTCGCCGACGTCATCCGCTTTTTTGGACAATGCCCGCATCCGGATCGCCTCAAGCGTGTTGTATAGAAAATGGGGCTTGATTTGCGCTTGAAAGGCGACGAGCTCAGCGTGCTTCTCGCGAATCTCCGATTTGTATACCCGATCGATATATTGCGTCAAATCCTCGCACATTTGATTGAAGCGGCTTGATATTTGAAATAATTCGTCCTCTTTCTCCCGCGGAATTCGGACGCTCAAGTCGCCGTCCTGTACTTTCTTCATCGCTTGCACGATGACCTTTGTCCTGCGGGAGAAATTGACGATCGTGAAATAGGTGAGGGTAATGGCCGCTACAATACAAATTACCGTCACTAAAATAAGCGTGTTTTTGAGTCCCTTCATGTTGCCGTTAATCGCTGATTTGGGGATTACGCCTACGATCCAATAACCAAACTTATTCGTCGTTTGCATGTTAATATACGATTCCTCCTCAAACCGCTGAATCGAAGAGGGGTTATTCAGTAAGGAGGTATAAGGATACGGCTTTCCGTAATAGCGGTTAGACGAATCATAAATAACGTCCCCGGCCGGCGTCAGCACGACGATATACCCTTTCATTTCATCGGTTTTGTTTTGAAAGGTTCTGTAAATCGCCGTGGAGTCGTAATCGATGATCAAGTTGCCGATGCTCTCTTGCGTCGTCATATTATTAATGTTGCTAACGGTCGTATAGCTTTTGCCGGTAGCGATGTATTTGCCTATCACGGCTTGCAGATCGCCATCCACGTAATAATAGTTTTGCGTATCCTTCGTCAGCGTGAAAAGAAATTTTTTGTCCTTGCTGTACAGCGCGACCGTACGTATGTCCGGGTTATTGGCGAGCAGCAGGCGCAGGAAAGAGTTGATGTCGGGCGTCCGGACGCCGGTTGCGCTGTATTGCAGCAGCCGCTTGTTCAAATAATCAGAGAAATTGTTTTGCAAGAAAGAGAGGACATCGCTCAGCAAGGCCGAGGAAGCCGAAGGCCCATCCCGGTAGATTTGTTGAATAATTTGCTGCGAGGTCGCATGCTTGATATCCAAATGGCTGCCTACGCCCGCCAATATTTGCTTGTTCAAATCCAATTCCTTTTGCACCTGCGAATTATTTAAATAGGTATAGACAAAGGCAGAGAGCGTCGCTAGCGATACGATCGTTATGATGGCATACATCGTTAATATTTTGTTGAACAGCTTTTGCTTGTAATGCTTTCTATAGAAATCAATGACTCTCTTCATGAAATAGAGCACCCCCTGCCGGTGTCATTAACGTTATTAAGTATACGCTTTCAATTTGAAATTGCACGGCTTTTCTCTAAAAACTAGAGTATCACAATTTCCTAAAAATAGGGGAGCCTCCGAATTTGTTTCTTTGTTTTATCCACTTTTTTATTGATTTGTTCACTTTGGCAAACGCTTTCATTATGCTAAATTTAGGTCAACAAAGACAAGGATTTGGGAGGGACAACATGACGAGTCTAATGCGCGAGCTTCGAATGGTAGGCCGAAATAAAGCTTTATTGCTGATGGTGCTTCCTGGTGCCATCTGGTTTTTTCTTTTTTGCTATCTTCCGATGCCGGGGGCTATCATCGCTTTCAAAAATTATAAATTTAGCAGGGACGGCTTTCTTGCAAGCCTTCTCAACAGCGAATGGTCAGGCTTTAAAAACTTCGAGTTTCTGTTCACGACGCAGGATGCCTTTATCATTTTTCGCAACACCATTCTCTATAACGCCGTATTTATCGTGCTCGGAACGGCCTTGTCCGTATTTGTGGCAATCGTCATTCACGAGATTACGAATAAGAAGATGGCGAAAATTTATCAGACCGGCATGTTTTTGCCGCATTTTCTATCTTGGGTAATCGTGAGCTATTTTGTCTACAGCTTTCTAAGCGTTGACAGAGGCGCACTGAACCAAATGCTTGATTTCCTAGGAATGAAGCCGATTTATTGGTATTCGGAGAAGGCGTACTGGCCTTATATTCTGGTGTTCGTGAATTTGTGGAAGGGCGTTGGTTTTGGAAGCGTCATCTACCTGGCGGCGATTGTTGGCATCGACAAATCCTATTTCGAAGCGGCGATGATCGACGGGGCGAGCAAGTGGCAGCAGATTAGGAAAATAACGATACCTATGATTACGCCAATTATCGTTATTCTATTTATTCTCGCAATCGGCGGCATATTCAGAGCGGATTTCGGCTTGTTTTACCAGGTGCCTCGGGATACCGGCGCGTTATATCCTGTAACGAACGTGATTGATACGTTTGTCTACCGGGGGCTGAAGGTAACGGGGAACATCGGAATGAGTACCGCAGCAGGCTTGTATCAAGCTGTAGTAGGCTTCGTGCTTGTTATCGTAACGAATATGATCGTTAGAAAAATAAACAAAGAGCAAGCTTTGTTTTAAAGGAAAGGGGGACGTTCAACTTGGCTGAAAACATAATCGTCAAACAGCAGAGCAAACCGGTTAGAACAAAGAAGACGAGGGATATTCATAAGCTGCCTCCGTTTTGGAACGGGTTGGCGCATCTGGCTATGGGCTTATTCTCATTCATGTGCGTATATCCGTTCCTGTTCATTATCGTTATTTCCTTTACGGATGAGCAATCGCTCGCGGTCAATGGCTACAGTATTTTTCCGGAAAAATGGTCCGCGTCCGCTTACGTATACATGTTCAAGACGGGCGACCAACTGCTGCGCTCCTATGGGGTAACGCTGTTTGTCACCATTGTGGGGACGCTTCTGACGATCGCGATCGTCTCGCTTTATTCCTACGCAATCTCGCGCAACTATTTCAGGTATCGCGGCATTTTTTCCTTTATCGCCTTTTTTACGATGCTGTTCGGCGGGGGACTAGTTCCCTCTTACATCGTAATGACGCAGGTTCTGCATTTGAAAGACACGGTGTGGGCTTTGGTTCTTCCGATGTGCGTTAGCGCGTTCTCGATTCTCATTATGCGCACCTTTTTTAAAACGATGGTTCCTGACGCCATTATTGAGTCGGGTAAAATCGACGGCGCCAGCGAGTTTCGCGTGTTCTTTTATTTAGTGCTGCCTATTTCTCTTCCGGGCCTCGCAACGATCGGCTTGTTCAGCGCTTTAGGCTACTGGAATGATTGGTTTAATGCGCTGCTCTACATAGACAATGCGAGTCT
This sequence comes from Bacillus sp. FJAT-26390, assembly GCF_001682865.1. Lineage (GTDB taxonomy): Bacteria > Bacillota > Bacilli > Paenibacillales > Paenibacillaceae > Pristimantibacillus. The sequence goes on along the minus strand of NZ_MAQX01000037.1, from coordinate 54,424 downwards.
CGTGCCTTTGCAGTCGCTGCTGATGAAGATCGAGAACAACATCCAGTTTATTGTACAAAACTCAACCAGCGTTGCCGGCACAGAGCGCTCGGAGCTTATCAGAACGCTGCCGATGGAGACGACGAGAATGGCAATGGTCGTGCTGGCAACGGTGCCGATCGTGTTCGCTTATCCTTTTTTCCAAAAGTATTTTGTACAAGGCTTGACGATCGGGGCTGTAAAAGAATAGCACGACAAGCATAATTAAAAGGCGTTATTAAGGCGCACGAGCCGGCAACCGGCATCGACGTGTTAATATATATTTTCACCAATAAAGGGAGGAACAAAGAATGGTAGCCAAAAGCAGAAAAAGTATGCTTACTGTACTTGTTTTCATGATGATTGCTGTCGCAGCGCTCGCGGGCTGTTCCAGCGGAAAAGAGAATAGCGGCAGCGGCGAAAAGCCGGAGCCAACGAACAATGCGGGAGAGAAGCCGGCAGCAGAGAAAAAAGAAAAGCCAGTTAACTTGATCTGGTACACGATTGGCGGCGTGCAGGCTGATCAAGATAAAGTAATCGCTGAAGTGAATAAGTACCTGACAGAGAAAATAAACGCAACGATTGAAATGAAAGTGCTCGACTGGGGCGATTACACGCAAAAAATGCAAGTTATTGCAGCGTCAGGCGAGCCGTTCGACATCGCATTTACTTCTTCTTGGGCGTTCAACTACGTAGAAAGCGCAAGAAAAGGTTATTTCTACGAGCTGGATGCGCTGCTAGACGAGTATGGCAAGGGCATCAAGGAAGTGCTTGATCCAGCTTTCCTAGAGGGCTCCAAAGTAAGCGGCCATAATTATGCGATCCCGACGAACAAGGAGCTGCCTGCACAAGCGGTATGGCGCTTCAACAAAAATTTAGCCGATAAATACAACCTGGATATTACGAAGGCGACAACGCTGGAGAGCCTAGAGCCGATGCTGAAAGCGGTTAAAGCAGGCGAGCCGGATGTTTATCCGATCCCAAGCAACATCGATCCATTCCTGCCGTTCGACTATGCGCTTGAAGGGCTGCCAATTGGCGTGCCGCTGAATACGACCGATTTTAAAGTTGTAAATGTATGGGATACGCCAGAAGCGAAGCAAATGTTCGGCACGATGCACAAGTATTACAAAGCAGGCTATTTGCCTCCAGACGTTGCAGTTAAGCAAGGAAATGAACATGAGAAAACAGGCAAATGGCTTGTAGACAAGCAGCATACGGTACCTTTTGCAGATATTCTCTGGACGGACAGCATGCAATATCCGATTGCGTCCACGCCAATCCATGAGCCAATGGTATTTAACTGGTCGGTTACCGGCTCGCTTCAAGCGATCTCGGCACAGACTAAATATCCGGAAAAAGCGATGGAATTTCTAAATCTGCTTAATACCGATGCACACCTTCGCAACCTGTTGAACAACGGTATTGAAGGCGTCCATTACAAGAAGCTTACGGAGGATACGTTTGAGCCGATTCCTGATTCGGGCTACTCGATGCCGGCATTTACGCTCGGAAATATGTTCCTTCTTGATAAGCTTGCCAATGATCCGGCTGATAAATGGGAGCAGTACAAAGCGTTTAACAGCTCCGCTACGAACGCGCCGCTGCTCGGATTCCAATTCGATCCTACAAGCGTAATGTCGGAAATTGCCAACGTGAAAAACGCTGTTGACGAGTATGGCAATGCGCTCAAAACAGGCTCGGTTAACCCGGATGAAATTCAGCCGAAAGCGGTTGAGAAGCTGAAAGCGCAAGGAATTGACAAGATTATGGCTGAAGTACAGAAGCAGCTTGACGAATGGCGCGCAAGTAAATAGAAAAATACAGAATCGGATACAGATAGGGGAGCAGGGAAACAGAAATGGGGAATTGAAATGATCACGAAGTTAAACGGGTATAAGCTTATAGCGGGTTTGTTTTTAGCTTGTTCGATCTGTATGGCATGGAGCGGCACGGCCAGCGCAAAGCAGCCGACCGCATCCGCTTGGTTCGTTGATGATCTGCTGCAATGGTCGCCGGAGACAGACCCGGATGCCGCATTCAATCGAGCTTCAATCCCGCTTGCTAGCCGGACTAATGGAGGTTATCAAGTCAATCCGAATGCATCAACAGCTCCTAAACTGGCTGCTCTTTCCGCAATGTATCAATCAACCAGCAAGGTGCCTTCCCAAGGCTCGGAGCAATTTGACGTATATGCTTTTCAATACTGGCAGTACGTTGATTTGCTGGTGCACTGGGCAGGCTCCTCCAGCGAGGGCATTATCGTGCCGCCGAGCGCTGATGCGATCGACGCGGCTCACAAAAACGGCGTGCCGATTTTAGGCAATATCTTTTATCCGCCGACGGCATATGGAGGAAAGTTCTCCTGGGTCACGGCCTCGCTGCAAAAAAATGCCGACGGCTCCTTTCCGTTTGCCGATAAATTGATCGAAGCAGCCGATTACTACGGCTTCGACGGTTGGTTTATCAATCAGGAAACAGCCGGAGGAAATGCGGCTACGGCAAGCTTGATGCAGGAGTTTCTAAAGTATTTGCAGGCGCACAAAAAGCCCGGCATGCAAATGCAGTGGTACGATGCGATGAACAGCACGGGCGCGGTCGGCTGGCAGCGCCAGCTGAACAATAACAATGCCATGTTCGTCGAGGACAATGGCAGAGTGTCCGATAGCATGTTTATTGACTTCTCATGGAATCAGACGGGACTGAACAATTCCAGAGCCAAAGCGGAGAGTCTGGGCAGAAGCCCGTACGACATCTACGCCGGCATTGATGTTGAGGCGAACGGGACGGGATCGAATCCGAATTGGGGAGCTATCTTCCCGAATAATCAGCCGGCAACGCTCTCGCTCGGCATTTACCGCCCGGATTGGGCGTTCAAGGTGCATAAGAGCAGAGAAGATTTATATGCCAAGGAAAACCTGTTCTGGGTCGGCCAAAACGGCGATCCTAGCCGTACGACAACGACGGCAAGCTGGAAGGGCATAGCGAATTATTTCGTGGAAAAAACGCCGGTAACGAAGCTTCCTTTCATTACTAACTTTAATACCGGCAACGGCGATTTCTTCGCGGTGGATGGCGAGGTGCTGCGCACGAAGCCTTGGAACAACCGCAGCTTGCAGGATGTCATGCCGACATGGCGCTGGATAACGCTCAGCCAAGGAACCGCGTTGAAGCCTAGCATCGATTTCTCTTCCGCTTACTATGGCGGCAGCTCGCTGAAGGTGGCGGGAAATCTTTTGAATGCGAAAAACGCTACCCAGGTTAAGCTCTACAAAACAGAGCTGCCGGTAGCTGCTGACACGAGCCTTGCGTTAACGTTCAAAACGAATACGCCGGGCATGACGGACTCCAATATGCAGGTAGGGCTAGCGTTTGCCGATGCACCCGATCAATTTGTATTTCTTGATGCAGGGGAAGCGACACCTGGCGCTTGGCGCACGAAAAATCTTCCGCTAGCGGCGTACCAAGGCAAGACGATCGCAGCCATTTCCTTAAACTTCACCAGCCAGAAAGCCGTTCTTGACTATTCGATCAATATTGGGCGGTTGTCTGTGACTGCTTCTTCGGCACAAGGGAATGAAGCGGGAGCCGTTCGTGATCTATCAGTCGAAAACGACTTCATCACGGACATCACCGCCGATGCCCGGATTAAATGGGACGGGTCGGGCTCAAATGCCGCTTATTACGAGATTTATCTGATTAAGCCGGACGGCAGCAGGGAGTTCCAAGGCGCTACGCCAAATACGGCTTATTACGTACCTGCCATTAAGCGCATCGGCAAGGAACTGACAAGCGTCATCGAGGTTGTTCCTGTTGATCCGTACTACAGACAAGGCGCGGGGACGCAAGCGATTATGGAATGGCCGGAGTATCCGAAGCCGGAAGCGAAGTTTACAGCTGATGCTTGGTACGCTGCGCCTGGCGATACCATCACCTTCTATGATCAGTCGTTTGAAACGAAGGAGAAGGTCGTATGGGAATTTCCGGGCGGTACGGTTGATTACAGCTCGGGAAATCCGAAGGTGACCTATGCGCAGGAAGGCATCTACACGGTGAAGCTAACCGCTATCAATAGCGCTGGAGAGGATACGGCAACGGCGCAGGTTACCGTAACGAGCGACATTATCGGCGGGAAGCTGAATATGGCGTTGGGCAAGCCAGACAGCGCTTATACGGCCGACTCGCAATGCGCGGCTGGCGAGGCTGCCAAGTTCGCTTTTGACGGCAACGCCAAAACCAAATGGTGCGCCAACTCAGGCACTAATCCTCACTGGGTAAAGGTTGATTTGGGTCAGAAAGCATTGATCAGCGAGTTTAAAATCGGCCATGCCGCGTATGGCGGAGAAGCTGATGCCATGAATACGGATAGCTATAAAATCCAGATCAGCAGCGATAACGCGGCCTGGAGCGATGTAACGACTGTAGTAGGAAATACGTATAGCGTAACCGAGCATAACATACCGTTGACGGAAGTGAGGTATGTAAGGCTGCAGCTGGATAAAGCGACGGCTACGGATAACACTGCGCGGATCTATGAATTTGAAGTGTACGGCTTCAAAAGCCGGTTTGTCGAAATGATGAACAGCGTTCAAAGCGCCGCCGATATGCAGGCTGCATTGGAGTCGCCGGGGCTTAATCTGAATTTGAGCTTGTACAATAAGCTGGATGACTATACGAAACGAGTCGTTTCCTATGAAGTGTGGGAGAACAAACCAGTTGGCGGGTTCATGGACAAAACATCGCTGCAAGCGGCCGTCGACGCGGTTGTTCAAGCGTATGTCGAAGAAATGATTAGAACAGCCGTTGCGGCGGTTAACGGCGCGCAGGATGCGGCTGCTATGAAGACAGCGCTGGAAGCGTCCGGGCTTGGCTTGTCAATGGAGCTGTACAGCCTGCTTGATGATAAACAAAAGTCTTATATCGCTTCGGAGCTGTTAGCGAGCCGTCCGGCTGAAGGTTATGCGGACCAAGAAAGCATACGAGCAGCATTTGAAGCACGGGTGTTTGGCGGCATAAGAGGGCACTGGGCGGAAAGCGAGCTCAAGGACTGGATCAAGAAAGGCATCCTTAAAGCGGATGATACCGCAAATATTGATCCAAATCACTCCATCAAACGGTCCGAGCTGGTAAGCCTGATGAATAAAGCGCTGAATAAGGAGCTTACGTTCGAGGGCGTTATGGCGCAAATTGCGGCAGATTACAGCATGGATGCGGAGCTGCTTGTAAGCCGCGAGGAGCTATTGGCGATTATATCCAAAACGTTAGCGCTCAATACGGCTGTTGACACCGATGCGCTAAGCAAGTTTGCGGACGTGGAATCCGTGAATCAGCCATTTAAGGCTTATATTAACGCTTTGTTTGCAAACGGACTTGCGCCGCTGTTTGCAGAAGGCCAGACACTCTCGCCGCAAAACGAGGTTACGCTGGCAGAAGCCGTTATGTTACTGCGGAAAGCTTTAACCTATGAGGGCGGCGAGTCGCCGGGCGATGGCGAGGGGAACGGTGGGAACCCGCCTGTTGACGGTGGCTACACGCCACCGGTTACGCCACCTGCGCCCGCAACTAAATCAGACCTGACCATAGCGGCAAATGGCACAGGAACGGTTAAGCTAAACGATGAATTGACGTTGGTCGTTCCTGCCGGGGCATCGGTACAGGAGCTGCGCGTCAGCATTGAGAAACTAGCGAATGCGGCCCCACTGATAAGCAATACGGACATTTTGCTTAGTCCCGTTTTTGAACTATTAAAGAATATGACCGGAAGCTTTGGGAAACCAGTGAGCCTGTCGATTAAATTCGATTCATCGAAAGTGGGAACAAACCGTGTGCCGGTCATTTTCTACTACGATGAAGCTAGCAAGAAATGGATTAAAGTCGGGGGAAAAGCAGCAGGGGACATCATTACGGCAGAGGTTGATCATTTTACCAAATTCGCTGTCTTTAGCATTGATGTGAAGGAATTAGCGGAGACGAAACCTCCCGTATCGTTCAACGATATTGCTGGACACTGGGCAGAGACTAACATTAAGGATGCTGCTTCGAAAGGTATAGTTGGCGGTTATTTAGACGGCAGCTTTAAACCGAATGCGCAGGTTACACGCGCGGAGTTTACAGTTATGCTGGTTAACGCTCTCCAGCTGAAAGGGGTAGCGAAGCCGCTCGCCTTCAAGGATAGCGAGATGGTGCGTGATTGGGCGAAGGAAGCTATTTCTTTAGCTGCAGAGGCTGGCATTATCAGCGGTTATGAGGATGGCACTTTCCGCGCCGATACAATCATTACTCGCGCCCAAATGGTGGCGATGATTGTCAAGGCTGCCTCTTTGCCGGTAAGCGAGATCGACAGCACCACTTTTGTTGACGACGCAGCAATTGCCGCGTGGGCGAAAGGTTATGTCATGACCGCCGCGCAGCAGGGCATTATCCAAGGACGCGGGGGCAACCGCTTTGCGCCTAACGATTCAGCGACGAGAGCGGAGTCGGTAACCGTTCTGCTGAAAATGCTGGAGCTTCTTAAGAAGTAAGCCAGTCAGCGAGCAATACGCGAGTAGAGGGCACTGGAAAAGCTGTATTTTCCAGTGCCCTTTCGTATGCCGAGGAGGATCGGATTGGCGCTGCTGCTTTTCCGTTTTTATTTCCCTGCGTGAAAAAGCTGTCCTAGCCCTCATTTTGCCCCGCGCGCCGCTGAAGTTGAAGCTGAGGCAAGAGGCTTCAGCCGCTGGAATCAGGATTAACGGGAAAAAATCCCGTTATATCAACGGATTTCGAGCGAAATTTATGATTAGTTGGATTTCCTCCCGCTAATTTGTTCTTTTTAGCCCAAATGGGCTGGACGTGCTCCGATTAACGGGAGATTTTCCAGCTAAACGTTCCATACGTCCTCTGAATCCAAAGATTAGATGGAGTTATTCCTGTTAGTTCCACGCAGCTGGGGTGCTGGCGATTGAAGTAGTACCCCCGACACGACAAACGAGCCTTAGAAGCGATTCTAAAGGCTCTTTTTCTTTTGGCATAGCCATTCGTCCAACATTATTTCTAGACACTGCGGCATACGCCCAAACCCCATGCTGCGCTTTGGCATAGGCTGTTATCATCATATGAAACCAAGGAGCTTAATCCAAATGTCAAAAAGAGCTATTATAGCGGAAGCGGATGTCAACGAACTATCAGCTGACGATCTTGCCCTGTGGGGTGCAGTTATTTTAATAATTGGCGATTTATTTGGATTGTTCGCAATTATAAAAGAAAGAACGGAGTCCTCAAATAAATAATAATTTCTTTCTAATTATCATAAGCATGCTAAATCTATTTTCAAATAAAGGAGCATAAGATGACTTCCAAAAAAGAAATTACAGCTGATGATTTAGCTAAAATTTCAGTGTCCCTTTCAATTGTTGGTTATAGCTTAGGGTTATTAGCGCTGGAAAGAGCGAAAGAAGAGGAAGAGAAGAGCAAGGATAACGAGCGGATGACGGCGGCAATCAATAGGATGGTTAGAAGATTTTCCCGTTAGAAGCAGCAAACAGCCCCCGAGCTTCAAGCTTGGAGGCTATTTGATCGTGATTTTTATAAGAGAAGCTCCAGCCATTGTTCATTCGTTACCGGTCCAAAATAGAACGGCAAATCGATGCCATCGATGAGCTGCTTGAGCGCAGAAGCTTCATACCGAGTGCCGATCAGCTTCTCAGCCACTTCATTTCTGTCGCCGCGACCGAAGAAATCGCCGTATATGGCAGCGCCTACGATTACGCCTTCTTCTACCTGAAGGCGTACGTCGAACGTCCCGGCACCCTCTATCCGTTTCTTCTGCTGCACGTTGAAGGCAGGAGAGCGGCCGTAGTTCCATTCCCAGCTGCGATAGCGCTCGTCAGCAAGCTTGTGAACGCTCTCCCAGTCCTGCTCCGTTAGCTCGTAGAACGGAATTTCCTCGAAGCCTTCGAAAATCGATTGCAGCAAGCTTTGCCGGAACTGCTCGACCGTCAGCGGCTCCTTCAAAAATTCTGAAATATTAGCAACGCGGCTGCGAATCGATTTGGTTGATTTTGACACGTACTTCTCCGCATTGATCTTGAGCGCCGATACGACATTTTCGATTTCGGAATCAAATAAAAGCGTTCCGTGGCTGAACATTTTTCCCTTTGTAGAGAACTGAGCATTGCCGGATATTTTACGCTCGCCGACTTGAAGATCATTTCGTCCGGTCATTTCCGCATCTACGCCGAGGCGTTGGAGCGCGCGAACGACGGGCTCTGTGAACTTCTTGAAGTTATGGAAGGATTGGCCGTCATCCTTCATGATGAAGCTGAAATTTAAATTGCCGAGATCATGGTAGACAGCGCCGCCTCCAGACAGTCTGCGGACCACATGAATGCCGTTTGTCTCTACATACTCCGCGTTGATTTCTTCGACCGTATTCTGGTTTTTGCCGATGATGATCGAAGGCTCATTCATGTAGAAAAGCAGATAATCGTCATTGTCTGGCAATGAACGCAATATATATTCCTCTAACGCCAAATTTAGCGTGGGGTCGGTAATGCCGTTGTTGCTTACAAAGCGCATCGTTATTCTCCTCCTATGTAGTAGCTCCTAAGGGCAATTATACCTGCATAAAGAGCCAGTTATCAAACCAGTCCAAAAAAGCATTCCACAGGAGGGAGTCCCATGGAATGCTTCATCGCTTTGTAGATTATGCTGAATTCGTTTTTGCTGCTTTTACTGAGGCTGCGTCAGCGCTAGTTTCTTTAACAGCCATCTTGCTTGTTCCTTGGAAAACGCCGCCGGCTTCAATGAGGAGATTTTCCGCGGATAGATTGCCGATGAGGGAGCCGGTCGCGCGTATTGTTAGCGTTCCTTTTACCTCCACGTTGCCGTATACTTTGCCTGCGAGGATGAGGTCGCGGGCGACAATCGTTGAGCGGGCGCTGCCGTTCTCACCGATCGTGACATGGCCTGCCGATTCAATATCGCCAATGACATGGCCGTCGACGCGGATGCTGGCTTCGGATTTGATTTTACCTTCGAAGGTTGAGCCTTCTCCGACAAGCGTATCGGTCGTGTCCGGATTTAGCTTCACGTTTTTAGTTTTAAACATATTAGGGCTCCTTCCTGTCTGCTTTAATGTAAGGAACGGGATCTACGTTTTTGCCGTTGATGGATACCTCGTAATGCAGATGCGGTCCGGTGCTTCGGCCCGTGCTGCCTAGTTCGCCGATGACCTCGCCTTTCTGCACCTTGTCGCCAACCTCCGCGATGTTTTTATGCAAGTGGAGATAACGAGTACTGACGCCTCTGCCGTGATCAATCATGACATTTATGCCATGGACCCGGTCTCTTTCTGATATCGTCACAATGCCATCTGCTGCCGCATAAATAGGATCGCCGGTATTTCCGCCGATATCGAAGCCGGAATGATAGGTCGCTCGTCCCGTAAAGGGATCTTTGCGTATGCCGAACAAGGACGTCACCTTGCGTGAATCGGTCGGCCAGATCGTAGGCGTGATTTGCAAAATTTTCTGATAGGCAACAACCGCTTTTTTGGTGTCCTGCAGCTGCGGAATCATCGCATCCATTTGCTGTAATACTTCCGCGTAATGCTTGCTTGTTTGCATATAGAGATCGTCCCCGGCCTCTTCCGGCAGCGGCAGCTCCTCGCCGCCTTGTCCGCCTTCCACAGTATGGAGGCTGGAGATGGAGACAGGCGATTTGGTATCGATGCCGGCTAGCTGCTTCAGCTGGGACTCGAGTGCGTTGATTTCCACCATTTTGTTTTCCATTGCTTGGGCTTGCTCCGAAAGCTGGACGAGATTGGTCTGAAGCTCGGATATATGATTTTCATTGTCGGACAGCTGCTGCTCATATTGGAGAGCCGATGCCGCTAGCTGGTTTTTTAGCGTGTCGGTTACCGAGGCGTGCCGCGATAATAATAGAAAGAATAAAATGGCGCAAAGCGTAAGCAATAAGACAACAATCGGTAATAAAATGATAACGAGACCGGATAACCGGAACCGCTGAACCGTTTGATTCGCATCCGGAATGATGACAAACGTAAATCTTTTTGACAGCCAATTCATGACGTTCCTCCTATATTTCCCATAGCTTACCAACATGAGTCATTCGACACCCTCCTACTAAAGTCCTCTATTTTTGAGCGAAAATTTGGAAAATATTAATAGTTCGTCCTGCGATAATGTAGAAAGATGTCGAAAAACTCGCAGAAAGAGCCAATAGGAAAAAAACAGCAGGCTGGTGGCTGGGAAGGCGGGCTATGCAGAGGCGCCAATAATTCGTATAATCTGATGAGATCAAAGCTTAAAACAGAGGTGAGACTAGTGGAAGCTAAATTTTGTATGGCATGCGGGCGTGAGCTTGAAACACGCGATGTTGACGGGACGATGAGAAGGGCATGTACGAGCTGCAGCTTTGTGCATTGGGGCAACTATAGCATTGGCGTAGGTGCGCTTGTCGTTAAGGAAAATAAAATATTGCTCGTTCGCAGGGCGCAGGAGCCGGGTAAAGGGAAGTGGACGAATCCGGGCGGATACATTGAGCAGCTGGAAGCGATTCAAGATACGATCGAGCGAGAAGTGCTAGAGGAGTGCGGCGTGAAAGCCAGCGTTAAAAACGTCCTGGCGCTGCGCGACCAGCCGAGGAGCATACATAATCTCTACGTAGCGTTCGATATGGAATATGTGAGCGGCGAGCCTACCCCCGACTTTGTGGAGGTTGACGCTGCGGGCTTCTTCACCCTGCAGGAGCTGGAGTCGATGGACGTTGCCGGCTTTACGCAGTGGCTTGTTGATGTCGCGTTTCATGCGCGTTCGGAGGGTTTAAGAGTAGATTCGGAGCCTGTCGTTCCGCTTAGCGGTTATGGGCTGTTCCGGGCTTAATGAGCTATTTCTTCTGCTGCTTCCCAGAAGGTTATTGAGCGGGACCGAAGGCAGCGTTACTTGATTGGCATAGCGTACCGGAATACCGGAACAAGAGACAAGCGAGCTGTTTGGGCAGCCCGCTTGTCTGTCTTATTTAAAGGGGGAAGGATTAGAAAGTGATGCATACTTTCCCAAAGTGCGTGCCCTTAGCAAGATGGAGGAACGCATCAACGGATTGTTCAAACGGAAATATACGGTCAATGACGGGACGGAGCTTATTTTGCTCGATGGCACGGTTCATCGACTCGAACATAGCCCGGCTGCCGACATTAATGGCTTGCAGGCGAGCCTTCTTTTGTATCGCGTCGATAATATTAAATCCCTCCACGCTTGCCCCCGATAAAATGCCGACCAAACTAATTTGCCCGCCCAGGCGCAGGGCGCTGAGCGATTGATTCAGCGTAGCGGCGCCGCCAACATCAACAATTAGATCAGCGCCTCTGCCATGCGTCAGCTCAAGCACCGCTTGAGCCCATTCCGGCGTGCTTCTGTAGTTGATGCCATGGTCCGCTCCTAGCGATTTGGCACGCCCGAGCTTATCGTCGCTGCTCGAAGTCACGATGACGGTTGCGCCGTGAAGCTTCGCGAATTGGAGCGCGAACAAGGAAACGCCGCCCGTACCCTGAATGAGCACCGTGTCGCCGGATTTAACCTTGCCTTCCTCTACTATGGCATGCCATGCGGTCACTCCCGCGCAAGCAAGCGAAGCGGCTTCCTCGTCGGTTAAATGAGCCGGCACGCGAACAAGGCCCTGCTCGTTCAACACAGCATATTCGGCAAGCAACCCGTCCAGCGGATTGCCCAGCGTGCTGGCCAGGCCCTCCTGCGTCGGTTCGCCGGACAGCCAGCTCTGCGTGAAAATGCCGCTAACCCGATCGCCCAGCTTGAAGCGGCTTGCTTGTTCCCCAAGGCCGACCACCTCGCCAACTCCGTCCGAGACGGGGATAAGGGGCAGCTGCAGGTTCGGATTATAGAAGCCGCTGATGACGCCAAGATCACGGTAATTGAGCGAAGCCGCGCGCATTTTGATAAGCACCTCGCCAGTGCCGGGAACAGGAATGCTGCGCTCTGCTTTCCTCACATGATCAAGCCCGAAGCCATCTTGTATTTCAAATACGTTCATGAATGGTCTCTCCTTTTTTGTAGGTGTAGACATACATTAATACATATACTAATATTTAGTAAGTAGGCACTTTAACGTTCGCTGCGAACCTTCAGGTGCGCAAGGAGGAGAGTTATGGCAAATACGGCTCAAGTCAAACAGCCTGATCTATCGATTACGGCATGCAGCTACAGCAGGGTGCTCGAAATCATTTCGAATAAGTGGTCGGCGCTGGTTCTTTATGCTTTGGCGGACGGTACCTTGCGTTACGGAGAAGTAAGAAGGCGAATCGAGGGCATCTCGCAAAAGATGCTGACCCAAACGCTGCGGCAGCTGGAGAGAGACGGCCTAATTGGACGTGATGTAACGCCGTCTGTGCCGCCGATTGTCGACTATTCATTGACCCCGCTTGGCGACACTTTAATAAATACGATGACGCATTTAAAGCTGTGGACGGCTGAATATTATCCGCTTGTCCAGCAGGCAAGAGAGCAATACGACCGGATTAACGGCGAGGATGAGCGATAAGCGCGCAAATAAAAGACGGAGGAATCGAATCGATTCCTCCGTTTTTATTTACATGTTATTCTTGCGTTATTCAATCATCAGAATCTCACGAATCTCCTGCTCCGATAAGGAGGACAATGACTCCTGCCCTGGCTGGATGACCTCGTCGATCAGATTTTTTTTCTTCTGCTGGAGATCGTACATCTTATCCTCAACCGTTCCTTGCGTGACGAGGCGGATCACTTGGACGACGTTTTTCTGTCCGATGCGGTGCGCGCGGTCGGCTGCCTGCTGCTCGACAGCAGGATTCCACCATAGATCGTACAAAATAACGGTATCTGCTCCTGTGAGGTTCAGTCCGGTACCGCCGGCTTTAAGCGACAGCAGGAAGACATCGCGCTCGCCGTCATTGAATCGGTTGCAAAGTGCAACGCGCTCAGAGGCAGGCGTTTGCCCGTCCAAGTAGAAATAAGGCACGCCTTGGTAACCAAGCTCCCTCCCGATTAGGCCAAGCATCTCGGTGAACTGCGAGAAGATGAGAAGCCGTTTGCCGGCGCTTTGGCATTCCTGGATAATTTCGAGAAGCTGCTCGAATTTGGCGGAGCTGCCCTTGTAATCCTCGACGAACAGCGCAGGGTGGCAGCAGAGCTGGCGCAGCCTCGTTATGCCCGCCAAAATCCGAATCCGATTTTTTTGGAAACCTTCCTCGTTCAAATGCTTCACCGTTTCCTGCTGAAGCTTGGCGAGGAAGGCTACGTACAGCTGCTTCTGCTCCGGCAGCAGCTCGGATGCCTGAATCGATTCGATTTTCTCAGGCAGCTCCTGCAGCACATCGGTCTTCAGCCTGCGCAGCAGGAAAGGGCGAACCCGCTTCGCAACCGCCTCGCGGGATAGCTCATTAAAGGCTTGCCTGCTTGGGAAAAGCTCAGGGAACACAGCACCGAAGATCGACCATAGCTCCTCCAGCGTGTTTTCCACCGGCGTCCCGGTCAATGCGAAGCGGAAGCTGGCTTCAATGGCTTTAACCGCTTGCGCGGTTTGGGTCGTATGGTTTTTGAAATATTGTGCCTCATCCAAAATGAGCGTATGGAAGCTTTGCTTCGCATACTGAACGATGTCTCTGCGAAGCAGGGGATACGAGGTGATGATCACATCCGCCTCTGCATGGTCCTTCAGTACGCCGCTGCGTTCCGCTTTGCTGCCGTCGGCAATGACCGCCCGAATCTCGGGGGCGAATTTTCCCAGCTCATTAAGCCAGTTGTACACGAGCGAAGCTGGGGAGACGATTAAGACAGGCTGCTCCCGCTCGCGGATGTCTGGCAGGATGGAGACGATAAAGGCGATTGCTTGTACCGTTTTGCCTAGGCCCATATCATCGGCAAGAATGCCGCCAAAATGATAGTGAGCCAGCGTCTTCATCCATTGGTAGCCATACTTCTGATAATCACGAAGCACGGGCGCTAGGCTATCAGGAACAGGGAAATCCAGATTGTCAGGATTTCGCATATTCTCGAGCAGCCGACGGAACGATTTGCCGAGCTTCACGGCTTTCCCTTTCTCAAGCGAGTCGATGAGATGCAGGCCGCGCGCCGCAGGAATGCGGAATTCAGACCCTTGTATATCCCCTTTGCGGAGACCGACTTCGTTCAAGAAGCGAATAATTTCTTGGAACTCGGCGCCATCAAGCGGCAATAACGAGCCGTCCGGCAGGCGGTGATATTTGCGTTTCACTTCAAGCGATTTCAGCAGGCTGCGTATTTCTGAATCAGGAATGCCGTCCATATTAAACTTAAATTCAAGCCAGTCGGTGCGCTCGTCCACGTTAACGGTCACTTTTGGCGGCGCATGCTTGGTTACGATGCGCACCTTCACGGCGGAGGTCGCATACACAGCAAGCAGCTTCTCCAGCTGCGGGATGACGTTGTGCAGAAATTCGAATTCCGCATCCTCGTCCTCCATGAAATAACCGCCTTCGGTTTTGGCGAAGGGGACAACATCCATGAGCTCCAGAATGCTGCGCTCCTGCTCGCCGTCCCGCATGAGAATACGGTCGGTGCCGCGACTTTTATCGCTGCCCTCCAGCGGATTAATAACGATGTCGCCGTATTGGAACTCAAGCCCAGCGACTAACCGATCTCTAACCCTGTCTAAATACAGCTTCGCTTTAAGCTGCGTTTGCAGGATACGGTCGGAGATGGTCTCCGCGATTTTGACGCTGCCAAGCTTCATCAAGCCGGGAACGACCCTCTCCATAAAAGGCTCCATCTGCTCGGGAGCAATATGGATTTTTGGCTTGCGGGAGCTGTCGAGCAGATGCTTAAGCTCCGCCAGACGCTTGCAGGAATCCGGCTGCAGCTTGAGCAGCTTGCCATCGGCAATAACCAGCCCATACTCTTCCATTAAAACAATTTGGTCCAAGCCTTGAATATCTAGCTGATAACCGTCGCTCGACGCTTGATCGAATGCAAAGTGAAGCGGAAGCGCCTCGTCGCTTAGCGAAATGCCAGCGACCGTTCGACTTCCGTAGGCTAGCTGCACGTTTGGAGCGGCTATGAGCAGCGGAAGCAGCGCGCCCCAAGAGAAGGGAGGCACGAGCAGCATCCGATCACCGCCGGCTGGAGCCTCTTTAATGAACGAACGAGATGACGTTTCACGGATGAAGGTTTCATTTCGAAAGATTTGATAGAGCTGCCTGAGTACCGCATCGTTCTCCGGCTGGATGCTGTGGATGGCTGGGTCATACGTAAAATGCTTCGAGAATACGAATGCCTCCCGATGCTCTATCTTTTCAAGAAATTCTCGTATGCGCTGAACGATATAAAGCCGCTTCGGGCCAACCTTCAGCTCGATGCCGAACCTATTTTTTCGGTAGCCATTTGGGTAGAGCTTGCAGGTGATCTCGACATCGAGCTGCGTCCTCGTATCCAAGAGCGCCTGGCTGCGGCTTGCCCGCAGGGGCCGTCCGCCGAACAAGCCCAGCATGCCGCTGGCAAGCTTGGTGTCCGCCAATTCCAATCCCGCATGCCTAGCATACCGGGGCTGAAGATACGCTTCTTCCTCTTCCTCTTCATCGTCATAAGGACGGTTCTCGGGATGCAGAAGGGAGGGGTAGGTACGTGCGGGTTTGTTGTCTTGCTTTTGGAGGTCCAGAATCTGAAGGAGCGCAGCAGCCACATGCTTGCAATATTTGTCGTAGGTGCTGAATGCGAGACAGGTGCAGGTCGCATCGACGTCCCCATCGCCGTCGATATCGACCGTAATCTCGTAGCGCCCTTCGCCACTTACGGTAGCTTCGTAGCTGGACGCCTCCGGATCAGAGCTCGTAATGGTTACTTTTCCATCTTTATAGTAAGCTTCGCCGCGCTCATAGAACGTGTCGCCGCAAAGCAATTTAATGATACGCTGGGTGAGTAGAACGCTCATCGCCTCGTTCCTTTCCGTAAACGGAAACGTTTGTTCCGATTTATAAGCTAGCTCTTATCATATCAGAATTTAGGGGCCAGGTCATAACCCCATACTGAAATGCTATCCAACTAGGTTATAATGGAGAGATTAGAGCGTTTATATATGAAAAAAAAAGGAGCTGACCGCCATGCAATACAGACGTCTGGGCCAAAGCGGCCTTCACGTGTCCATTCTGGGCCTTGGAACAAACGCCTTTGGCAAACGGGCTGATTATGAGACTTCGAAGCAGATCATCCATCATGCATTGGATCAAGGAATCAATTTCATAGACACCGCTAATATATACGCAGGTACCGAGTCCGAGAAAATTATTGGGCAGGTGCTAGAGGGAAGCCGCCACAATGTCGTGCTGGCAACCAAAGCGGGGTTAGTCCGCGGAGCGGGCGTGAATGAACGGGGCTCGTCCAGGCATCATTTGATGGCGGAGCTGGAAGGCAGCCTAAAGCGCCTAAAAACTGATTATGTTGATCTTTATCAGATCCACACCTTTGATCCGGCAACGCCTCTTGAGGAAACGCTGCGAACGCTCGAGGATATGGTTCGTTCAGGGAAGGTGCGCTATATCGGCGCGTCCAACTATTTCGCTTGGGAGCTGATGAAGGCTATCGGCATTAGCGAACGGCTTGGGCTGAACCGATTCGTATCGACACAAGTGAGCTACTCGCTCGCTGATCGGACGCCCGAGGCGGAGCTTGTCCCGATGTGCCTGGACCAAGGAGTCGGCATCATTCCTTATTTTCCGCTCGCAGGCGGTATTTTGTCCGGCAAGTACAGCTCATCCAACCAAGCGCCGGAAGGCTCGAGGGCACAGACCGACCCGAGCTTCGGCCGGTTTCTGAACGACAAGACGTTAACGCTCGGCGAAGAGGTAAACAAGCTTAGCGAGGAGCTGGGCTGTACGCCTAGCGTATTGTCACTTGCTTGGCTGATGCATCAGCCTGTCATTTCGACGGTAATCGTTGGGGCTGCGCGAGCCGGGCAGCTTGTGGAAAATAGCAGGAGCGTCGCTCTTCAGCTGGATGCGGCAACGCTGGCGAGGCTGGACACGCTTAGCAAGCCGTTCCGCTACGGCGATCCTTTTGCGTTATACCGTTTGCCTTAACCGGCAGCGGCTGCTCAAAGTCCGCCGAATAGCTCTGCTCTGCCAAGATAGGCGCCATAATGGTATGGGCGTCCATCTTGGTGGAGCAATAGGGCTTTTTTGTGCGTGGAAGCTAGTCTTTGAGGCTGGAGGCAAAATAAGCATATTGCACAAACTTTTTCACGGATGGCCGGATTTTGTTTTCTGTCGACAGCGGCGCATTATCGTCCTTCGACGGTTTGGAGTTTACCTCGATCAGCCACACCTGGCCTCTGGAATCGATAGCCAAATCAATGCCCAGCTCTGCAAAATGTCCCGTCATTCGGCTTTCGATGCCTTTGGCTATTTGCAGCGCGGCGCGCCTCAGCTTCGACAATCCGCCTGCCGCTGCGCTGGCTCCGGTCCTTGCGAGAGCGGCTTTAACGGTCGTTATCATTCCTCCGCGGGCGACATTGGATACGAATTGCTCATTTCCGGCGATTCTAGCGACGATGGAGGTAATGCTCCACTGCCCGGTTTCACCGCGCTGGACGACTGCCCGGAAGTCCACTGGCCTGCCTCCTACAGTCAGAAGCCTAAGTCCCCTCTGAATTTGATAGCGGCTTTTTCGCACCTTGCTTGAGAGCGCGCTAAACAGCTTCTCTATGCTCATGTACGTCTGCGTCCGGATGCCGTTCATATGATTAAAATGGCAGGTGTACGTTTGATTCGCATTTCGGTGTATACGGATAATGCCATTGCCCAAGCTGCCGTTGGTCGGTTTCAGAAATACGACATCGTACTTTTTGCACATCGATTTCAAAACCCGAACATTGCGGAGCAAATGGGATTCCGGAAGATAGACATGCAGCTCAGGCTCTTTTCTTAGAGCTCGGAAAACTTCTATTTTGTTTAAGTATTTTTCGTTGAAAAATACTACATGATGGCGGCTCTTAGCGTATTTTATAAACTGCTGGAAGCTTGCCTTGCCCTCTAGCTTGCGGGAAGTGATACGGTTATAGATGACCTTGGGAATGGGAAAGCGCCGGGGTACCCACTTGGTCGTATAAATCCAGCCTTTGATGCTATCGGACTTTTTCTGAACATCCTCTTGTGTGAAAAAAAAGATTACAGAATTTTCAAGCTTGCATGCATCGCTCAGCTCCCGGCAAAATGACGTATTGACGCCGAATGGCTTATTAGGGGTATGCCGATTGATACGACTAACCAATACGCCGATGAGCGGACCGATCTGAATCGTTTCCGAACTCGCATGGTACTGAATGCGCAGCTCGTCGCCATGAGCGAGTCCCCATTTGGAAGCAAGCGCTGAGCTGACGAGCAATATGCTTTCCTGTGACGAGGGCTCGACTACTACTTGATGGCTGCCAGATCCGAAGCTTAGATTCAAATGCCGATCATAGGGAATCGCCCATTTTTTACC
The DNA here is from genome assembly GCF_001682865.1 of Bacillus sp. FJAT-26390. GTDB lineage: Bacteria > Bacillota > Bacilli > Paenibacillales > Paenibacillaceae > Pristimantibacillus. The sequence goes on along the minus strand of NZ_MAQX01000037.1, from coordinate 35,903 downwards.
GATTGCTTCGCTAAGCAAGAGGATCGATTCATTTGAAACGTTGCTGGAGCTCTGTATCTGCAGCGTTACCTTTGTTAGATTCATGCGAACTCCTTCCCAGCACTGACTTGTCGTAAAACGGTTTGGACCTATAAATGCAATATCCTGCAAACCGCTGCCCAGTCTGATAAAAGCCGCCTCTGCATGCCGCCCCTTATCCTAAACAGAATGTTTTCTAATCATGCGAACAGAAGAGGCGATTCTGGCAAACAAACGCGGGTCTGAGTGATATCTGAACAATTGAAATTGAGGTCTCGTGTTCGCCTCAAGCAGCCAAATTTGGTGATTGGTATCGATAGCGATATCTAAGCCGAGCTCTGTAATTTTTGGAAAATGCCGCTTCATTGCGTGAGCGATCAGGCCGGACAATTTTTTGATCCGCTCATCCCATTCTGCTCCGTCCTCTTTCGTCACTCGAAGGGCTTGGTACAGCCGTATCGCCCGACCCCCGCTGCTGTGATTGGTTACAAAGCGGTTAGGAGCCGCAATCTTCCCCATAATGCCAAAAAACTTCCACTTTCCGTTTGGTTTAAGATGCAGAAGGGCACGAAAATCAATCGGATTGCCGTCGATTTTAATTAAATCGATCCCCTGCTGCACGAGATACCGCTCAGATCCGATGATTTGCTTCAGCTTTAGAGCGGCTTTATTGACATCACGATAAACAAACCGTTGAGAAGCCGTCCGAATAACATATTTGTCTCCGTCGCGCGTAATCTTCATAATGCCTTGTCCCTGCATGCCTACATCGGGTTTAACGAAGAGGACAGCATGACGTTCAACCAATTGAATAAAGGCCTGTGTGGTGAACAGCTCTGTTTCGGGCAAATACTTACGGAGTTCCGGCTCGCTCCAGAGCGATTCATGCTTCAACCATTTCCTTCCGGGATATTTAATCAATCTAGCTTTCACTTTGGAATCTCCTCCGCTTGTTAACAGCAATTCACGTCATGAAATAAGCTGCGATCGACGTTATTCATGTTATTCCAGCCTCTTACAAAGAGTACCTAACCATGTCATTATTCATGATTTGGGCGAATATCCAAGGCGGGACAAATGCCTTTCTGCATAAGATATCAAACGGTTCCACGCTTGCGAGAGCCTTGCAGACGAAAAAGATCGGAGAAGCGATTATGGATAATATTTTAGGCATTATGACACACCGAATTACGCGCCCGGAAAGCTTTACTAGGCATGCTCGGTCCGCGCTGGCCGAGAAATTCGAAGGCGTCATTATTTACACGCCAAAGGATGTGAACCTGGAGAAGCGGGAGATCCGCGGCTGCGTGTATAAAAGCGGAAGCTGGGTTTGGAAAAAGGTCCCTTATCCCAAAATCAATATGGATATCGGTTTTTATCCTCCGGCGCTGGAGGGAAGAGCCAGCCGTGTGAAGAAGAGCAAGCAGCTTCGTTTTACCGGTTACGGCTTAGGCAACAAATGCAAAATTCAAAGTCATTTGATAGGCTCCTCGGTTCTCCAGCCGTACTTATTGCCAACAGAGAAGGTAAACAGTGCTCAGCAGTTCATTCAATTTCTGAGAAAGCATAAAAGCATCATGCTGAAGCCGATCAATGGGTGGGGCGGGCGTGGGATTATACGGGTTACGCTCGAGAATGAACATTTTGTGGTCCAAAGGGACGGGAAGGCTAAGCTGAGCCTGCCAAGTTCTAGATTAGACTCCTACATTCGGGGCGTGTTGAAGAGCGGCAGACATTTGATGCAAAAGTGGATTGACATACGAAACAAAAACGGGAAAGTGTTCGACATTCGCGCGCTCATGCAAAAGAAAGATGACGGCGATTGGGTCATGACGGGAATGGCCGTCCGCGAAGGCATGAAGAATAAAATTACCTCAAACATTAAGAGCGGCGGCGACGCCTTTAAAGTAGAGGATTATCTGGAGAAAGAGCAAGGCAGTGAAAATGGAGCAGCGCTCACGAAATCGATCGTTGAGGTAGCTGAATATATACCGGAGTTTGTGGAAAAATCATACAAATCCCGTTTGTCCGAGCTTGGCATTGATCTCGCTGTAGACAGGAGCGGAAATCTCTGGCTCATCGAGATCAACATTAAGCCGGGGAAGATGATTATTAAGCGATTATACGGGAAAAAGGCCTGGGAGCAATGCCTTCATATTCCATTTCATTATGCGCGGAATTTGCTTGCGAAGAAGTAAAACCGATCACCCTTCACTTGCATTTATGCAAGTTGAAGGGTGTTTTACATATGGAAAAAGATTGAAGCGGAACCATGCTTGGATATAAATACCAGCGAAATAGACTAGTAAAACTTGCTATTATAGGAATAATCACATATAAGGAGTTGGTAGATCTATGAAGAAAAAGATTATTGGCTTGACCTTGGCTTTGTCTTTAAGCACGACGGGAATGGCTTTCGCTGCTGCTGATTTTTCTACATCCGAAGCGGTGGCGAAGTATAATAAATATATAAATGCGGACAGCTATGTCAAAGACGAATTGTATAATGTAGCGGATTTCCGCAGCAATTACGCTAGTCTCAAAGGAACGCTGGCCTATCAGGTCGTAGAGCGTGCGATATGGTATATGGAGAACGGATACTTTATTTACGGACATGGCTCCAAAGCCTACGGGAAGTATGGTTACGAGGATTGTTCAGGCTTTACCAGCCTTGTTTATGGTGACTTTGGCTACAACATTACTGAAACTTCAAAAAGCTATGATACCGTAGGAACTAAGGTTGCAGGCGTGGGCAAAAAGCAGGTAAATGGGAAATGGCAGCTTACAGGCATTCAAAACCTGCGGATCGGAGATATCCTGACTTGGCAGGAGACTGATCACATCTCACATGTTGCCATTTATATGGGGACGAACCGAGAAGGCCAGCCTGTCGTCATCGGAACAAGAGGAGACGGCAATCCTACTGCACTCGGAACGGTAGATAGCTGGTCCTATTGGTGGGGCGAGAAATTCCATTCCGCGAGACGGGTATTGCCGGATTCAGCTTTAAGCGGAATGGCAGGGAAAACGGAAAAGGCGCCAGTCATCCCGCAATCCTATGTGCTTCCGCCGCAGAAGAAGCTAGCTGATTGGAGAAATGGCAGCTCAGGGCAGCCGACACCACAACCGACACCGCAACCAACGCCGCAGCCGACGCCAAAACCGCCGGTTACGCCAAAGCCGGATGATCAGCAATCACAGAAAAAGTATGTGGTTACGAAAAAAGGCTGGGTCTCTCTCAAAGCGTCGGCCAAACAGAGCTCGAGCACGGTTGGAAGGCTGGAGCTTGGAGAGCAAGCGGAACTCGTTAAGGAAGTTAATAGTTATTGGTATCAAGTGAAAGTAAATGGCAAGACCGCATACATAACGACAAACAGTACTTACACCAAAGTAGTTACTAAATAGTCGACCGATTTAATCCTATAGGTATGGGCGTCATGTTAGAGGCAGGCTGTGCAGTTACAGCAGTCTGGCTTGTAACGGGCGTTCATGCCTTTTTTCTATTTTTACAATTGAATCTGGAATATAGGCGAATATCCAATGCGGGACTAGTGCCCGGATCATATGATATGGTGTGGCTCCGCGCTAATCGAGAGTTCATTAATGATTTAGAGAACGGAGATGAATCATGAGTACCGACATTACGATCGCCGCGGTCGGAGACTTCCTAATTAAGACTAGGATTATTAACTCCGTTAAAGTTTCCGGTGAGAAGGGCTACGATTTTGATAAGCTATTTGAAGCAGTTGCCCCTCATCTGCGCAGCGCAGATTTTACGATTGGCAATCTTGAAACGAATTTTGGCGGAAAAACGAGCGATAACGTATATTCCGTAGTGAAAAGGCATCCGAAAACGAATTGGCCAATGTTCAATTGTCCCGATCAATTCGCAGGCACGCTAAAAAATCTTGGCTTTGACGTGCTTTCCACTGCAAACAACCATTGTATGGATTGCGGCATTAACGGTCTCAAACGAACATTAAAGGTGCTGGATTCTCATGACCTTGCTCATACAGGAACGTTCCGATCACAGAGCGATTCGCAGCAATATTTAATTAAAGATGTGAAAGGAATTAAGATCGGCGTCTTGGCCTATACGAAAACAACGAACCAAATTCCGGTACCCTCAGACCATTCTTGGGCAGTTAATCTGATTTCACCAAGTAAGATTATTGCGGATATCAAGAAGCTGAAGGCGCGAGCGGTCGATCTTGTTATTGTATGTATGCATTTCGGAAGGGAATACGGCATGTTCCCGAATGACCAGCAAAAAACCCTCGTTCCGTTATTATTCAAAAATGGGGCAGATATTATTCTTGGGGCGCATTCACATGTTATTCAGCCCGCTTTATTTTATAAGACAAAAGATCATACCGGCGAGAACAAGCAAAGATTTGCAATCTATTCCTTAGGCAATTTTATTTCTACACGTTTATATAGGAATGATCACACACTAACGGGCCTCATTACAAGGCTCAAAATAAGGAAACATGATGATGGCACTACGGAAATCATGAATGCGGAGTTCATTCCTACTTGGGTGAGGATCACCAAAGCAGGAGGCAGGAGCGTATTTCGAGTGCTGAATTTGAAAGACGAATTGAAAAAACAGGCAAACGGAAATAACAGCGAGCTTGTAAGGATGAAGAAGATGTATGAGCATGTGAAGCAGCATATTAAACGCAGCTCCGATGCGCCCGAACTAAAAGTGTTGTGATCCAAAATGAAAGGCAAAAAGAAAAAGATCACCCTTCGTCCCGCCATGCGGGGTTAGTAGGGTGATCATTTAACGATAGACTTTGGTTAAATCGAAGTGTGTGTTTTTTTGATAGCGCTTACGAACGCTAACGTCCAGCTACTTGATTACACGTCTAGCTACAATAAATCTATCCTTGTAATAGCTGCTCTTATAGATGTTGGATACGATAACGTCGTTTTTGGCGCCTGCATTATGAATCATTTTGCCATTGCCAATATAGATCCCTACGTGGCCGACATCGCTTTTGTTCTTCGAACCGCTGTTCCAAGTGAATATCAGATCGCCTTTTTCAAATTTTCCCCAGGCTACTTTTTGTCCAACTTTTGCTTGCGCGTCATCATCTTTGTTGACAAGCTTGACTCCGACGTTTGCAAGTCTATAAGCAAGGTATGTGAATCCCGAGCAGTCCGTTTTATAAGGTGCTTTTGTTTCTTGTCTCTTTGTCCAGTGTACATAATCTACCTTATTGGTTAAACCAATTGCAGTTTGTACGACCTTGTTTCTCTTAGCAACTACGGATGCGGATGCAGCATCGACATCATGTACTTGTAATAATGATGTTGCAGGCAAGCTGATGGCTAACATCAAGATTGCGATTTTTCTTTTGATTCCTTTTTTCATGTGATCTCTCCTCTGTGTTAGTCTCATCCGTATTATAAGATTACTAGAGAGGGGAAAAAACCTGAAAAAATTGGAACAAAAAGATTATTAGAAATCTAAAAGGCTGGTAAAAGCTAGCTGCAAAGCGGTTTTTATTCCTATTTTGCGGAGCTGTGCGAAACGTATGAATAATTTTTTTCTTGTTGTGCAGTAATCGGTATGTTACAATGTTCAGCCATTTCGGGGAAATAGCTGTTTTTTCGTGATTTAGAGCGGAAAATCAGCGATAACCTCATACATCGGCGAAGCGTTCATATGGGTTCGCATTAGCACAAAACGGTCTGCTTCCCATTCAAAAGAAGGTATGGAGGATAGAGTCTCATTGGATAGAAGCAAACCTCCCGCAAATCCTTTGGCAAGCGTTAGATGAGGCCGAAAGGTACGTTCCTCCGGTTCGAAGTTAGCGGTACGGGTAGCCTTGACCACCTCCGCTTGAAGTGCGGTTAACGGCTCCACGTCTCCGCCAACTGCTGCCCAAAGCACGCGCGGTGATTCCGGTTTGCCGAAGGTGCCTGCTCCGTTCAAAGCTAGCGTAAGCGGATTTCCCTTTACTTCGCGAAGGGAAGAGAGCAGCATTTCATGCTGGGCAGCCGTCGTATCGCCAAGAAATTGAAGCGTAATATGATAATCGCGCGGATGGGTCCATTTTCGAAAAGGAAGCTTCTCTTTATGGACAAGCGTCCAGTCAGCGAGCAATTTAGCGATTGGCTCCGGCACCGGTATGGCAATAAATAAGCGCTGCGTTTGGCCGTTCACGTTCCCTTGTCTCATTTTGAAAACTCCTTCATGTTTGTTTTTATGTAAACCATATATCCCGGAACCGCACCCAACCCAGCGATTCGAGTGAAATGCCGCGAACGGACGGGTGGAACGCGGTTTTTAAATGCTTGCAGTAAAGAAACAGCAGGCTGTGCCTCTCTTTAAGCTGGGCTTCGATGTTTAAAAAAATCGCCTCCCGCCGCGTCCGGTCTTGCTCGCTCAGCAGCAAGCGGATGCTGCGCTCCAGCATATCGTGAATCTCCGGCAGCGCATGCTGCTGCATGCTTTTGTACAAATCAATAAGCCTGAGCTCGCGGTGCTCGTCCAGCATGATGGCGAAGAGCAGCAGATCCGCGGACATACGCGCCGTACCTTTAAATTGTTCCGCAGGAATGAGATTTATATGAAGGGGAATGCCTGACTTCGCACATACCTGCCGAATGATTTCCGCATCTGCCGCATATTGCGGAATGGTCGCCAGCTCAAGCGTTTCTCCGTTATAGCCTGAGCGTGCAAGCTCCTGCATAATCATATCCCAGTCACAGTCGGCATCTTCCGGCAAATGTTTTGTTTTATCGGGCCAAAAGCTGTTAACGCCTTCTATAACATCTCCCGAAAGCAGCTTCAATAGCTCGGTACGCTGGGTAGCGAGGTCAATTGCCGCACGAATGGCAGGGCTAGCCAATAAGCCGTCCTTCTGTTCATTTACGGTAATGAACTTGCAAGTCATCCCGGATTGCCTGACCTGCTGCCACCGTTCGGCTGCATGGCCGGATAGTCTCGCATTGTGCATCACCTGGAATGATTGCAGCTCGGCATGTTTCTCGCGTGCTTCCTCCTCGGCAATGGTCCACACCTCAACCCGATCAAGAAATGCCCTTCCTTGAAAATAAGGGGCAAAAGCCTCCAAAATCCAAACGCCCTGCTCATTGCCAACAAATCTAAAGGGACCGGTACCGATTGGTTTCTCGCCGAATTGCTCACCTGCGGCTATACAAGCGTCCTGAGGGACGATCGATGCGCGATTGGTCGTGAGAAAAGCAAGAAAAGCTTCGTTGCGCTCGGATAATTGAATGCGAATCGTAGTGTCATCCGGCGTGTCCATCGAGACGATGCCGGAGTAGACCCAGCTGTAGAGCCCGAGCGGGGCAAGCCGTTTGAGCCGCTCCAGCGAATACTTGACATCGGAGGAATCCAGCTCGCGACCATGGTGGAACAGAACCCCTTTGCGCAAATAAAACGTCCACCTTGTACGTGTATCATCCACATCCCAAGCATGCGCAAGCTGCGGCAAAATATGCTCGCCCTTAGGATCGATGCGAACGAGGCCGTCGAAAATTTGGTTGACGAGATGGGACTCGCCCGTATAATGGATGGCCGCCGGATCGAGCGAATAGATCGTTTGCGGCAGAGGAAAGCGCAATATATCGGTACGCCGCTTGCCTTGTACCTCGGAATGAAAGCCGAATTGCCCGGACAGCCACTCTTGGAATTGATCGCGCAGCGCAGGTGACTCCTCGACTTGCTGCAGAAGCTGAAGCGCTGCATGCAGGTCTTGCTTTTGCATCATTTCCTGCGCTTCCTGCAGGGCGACTTGTTCCTTGCTTACAAGGAAGGAAAGCGCCGAACGGTTGCCGCGCCCTCGCTTAGGCTCCCAAGTGAGCCATTCCTCCTGCTGCATTCGCTTCAATAAAAGAACCATATTTCGATGTGTGCAATCCAGCAAATTTGCAAGCTCCTGTGTAGTCACTTCAAAGGAGACATTCTCTTGAATACTAGGATATGAGCGCCTTAGCGCTAAGTAATGCCGACGTATTTTCATGCAAAATACTCCTTGTTTAAAATATGAAATTTTCCAGTTATAACTTACACTTTTTGTTCTTGTTTTCTAGGTTACAATAAAAGGAGGAAATTAACAAATGGAGTATGGAGATGGAGTGAGTGACATGAGAGATCCGGCACCATGGCAAAAAAGGTATGAAAGAATGTTTGTTCTTTCCCTTTTGTTTGGTCTCGGCAGTCAATATTTGTTCGTAGGAGCGCCTGCCGGCCTATCAGCCGTAGTGTTCGTTATTGGATTCTATGGGCTGTTCTTCTATTCCATTAAGGGAAGAATGGGCGGATTCGAGAAATGGCAGGGGCAGGCCAGATCAGGCTGGCTGCTGTTCATTCCGATTTTTTTGCTTACGATAACCTATGCCCTTTATGCCAATCATTTATTTCGGCAGCTGAATCTGTTTGCGTTATTTGCGCTAATCGTGTCACAGACCGTGCTCATGACGAGCAGCAGCACGAAACCTTGGTATCGAGGAATCTTTTATACGGAACTTTTGTTTTTGGCGCTTGTGAAGCCATTTGCATTCATCGGCGTACCGTTCAGCTTGATCAACGAGCGCTTAAGAGGGAAAGAGAGCATATCGTTTACGAAGAGCAAGTTCGGCAAAATATCGTTTGGCCTGCTCCTCGCTGCACCAATTCTTATCGTGGTTGTCTCTTTGCTGGCATCGGCTGATGAAATATTTTTGTCGTGGCTGATTGAAATTCCAGACGTATTCGGCCGCTTCTCTATAGGAGACGGCATTTGGCGGATCATTGTTGCCGCATTTTTTGCTTTTTATGTTTTTTGTTACTTGTGGGGTTTGCTATTCAATAAATTAAAGGATACAACGAGCGGAATGGCTGCAGATCCGCAGGCAGCTGCCCTTAAGCAGAACGGGCGGATTGAGTTTGATCCGATTACGGCAGGCACGCTTCTTATCAGCATCAACATCGTTTATGTGCTGTTTGTCGTCATTCAGTTTTCTTATTTATTCGGTGCTGCGAACGGTTTGCTGCCCGAGGGCTCGGCTTATGCCGAGTATGCGCGCAGAGGCTTCACGGAATTAATTATGGTCGCGTTGATCAACGTATTGCTGCTCATGTGCGGGCTTCATTTGATTCGGCGGACGAGTGCGGCGGCGGAGTGGATTCGCAAGCTGGCGCTTACGGTGCTAATCGGCTGTACGATCGTCATGCTTGTATCTGCTTATAGCCGCTTGTCGTTATATGAGGAAGCATACGGCTTCACGCAAACGAGATTGCTGGTGCATGGCTTTATGCTGTATTTGGGGGTGCTGCTTGTGATAGCCTTGCTTCGCATTTGGGGGGAGCGTTTCTCGATGGGCAAAGCTTATATTTGCGTATCGATCATCGCTTTTGTCGTTATGAACTATGCCAATTTGGATGCGCGTATCGCTTCAAATAATATTGATCGCTTCGAGCGTACCGGAAATATCGATGTCGCTTATCTAGGTACGTTATCAACGGATGCCGCGCCAGAGCTGCGAAAGCTGCAAAAGACACATCCAACGCTGATTGGGATCAATGAAGTCGTTGATAGGCTGGAGCTTCAGGCCCATCACCGCAGCAAATGGCAGTCCTGGAACTTATCGCAGCAGAGGGCGAAGGAATAAGAGCAGGGAGAGGATAGCCTTATGCCGCAAATATCACGATTGGAGCGCAGCATTCGTTTGATTCTTTCGCTAATCGGCTTCCCGCTTTCGCTTGTCCATTGTCTGGTTGCTGCGTATCAGATGAAGAAGCATAGTCCGGCAGGCTGGCTGGCTGACATCGGCACGCGGAAGCTGCACGTAACCGTTGAGGGACATGGTTCTCCAACGATTATTTTGGAAGCGGGAATGGGCGGGTGCTCATTGGACTGGGCGCTTGTTATGCCTGAGCTTGCCAAAAGATCGAGCGTCATCGCATACGACCGGGCAGGCTTTGGCTGGAGCATGGGTCGGGTGGATGCTCCAACCTGCAACGCTTATGTCGATGATCTGAGATCCTTGCTTAGGACGCTTGGCGCCGCGCCGCCGTATTTGCTTATTGGCCATTCCTATGGAGGCATGATCATGAGGCTGTTTGCCTCACGTTTTCCGGATGAGGTATGCGGACTCGTGCTGGTTGATGCCACTCATGAGAGCAGGTTCGTGCCTAATCAGACATCAGTTCAGCGGCAAAAAGAGCTGCAAAGCAGCCGCAAACGGTATAAGTTAGGTTATCTGCTTGCCCCGCTTGGCATTCCAAGGCTAATGAAGCAGCATATCGGGAGCAAAAGGCTGCCGGAGCAGTGGCTGGCGCCGGTTCGTGCATTAGGCTATCGGGCAGGCGCCTATAGGGCGGCGTATGCCGAGCTGCTCAGCACGGCGGAAAGCAGCCTTGAGTTAAAGGCTGCCAAGCCGCTGCGGCAGGACTTGCCGGTTATCGTATTAAGCGCGGGCAAACAGAATGAGGAATGGCTGCGGGATCAGGGAAAGCTTGTTCATTTGACCCGATATACGAAGCAGGTTATAGTCGAGGATAGCTGGCATTCCATTCCAATCCATAAGCCGGAGGCAGTCATTAACGCCGCTATTCGTTTATTGGAAGAATTAGAAAAGCCTTATTATCTTAATGAAGGGTAAGGAGATTTGCTGTTATGCGAATGACGAAAAAACGGTTGTTCACGATCATTCCTTTGGCCATTATAGCTATCATCGTATTTCTTTACTTTGAGAACAATGCCATCGGTATCACGAAGTACCAGCTCAGCTCGGCTAAGCTGCCTGAAGGCTTTGAGTCCTATCGCATCGTCCACCTGACGGATCTGCATAGCAAATCGTTTGGCAAGGATCAGAGCACGATTACCCGCAAGGTAAAAAAGCTTAAGCCCGATCTTATTGTAATGACAGGCGACCTAGTTGACAGCAGACGGTACAATGAGGCAATCAGCCTGATGCTGATGCGCAAAATGACCGAGATTGCTCCCGTCTATTACGTAACGGGCAATCATGAATGGGGATCGAGATTTCCTTCCTTAGCGAAGGGGCTTAGGGAGCTGGGCGTTCATGTCATGCGCAATGAAAGCGAGCTCGTTAAGCTCGGCGAAGGCGAGATTCGGATTGCCGGCGTAGATGATCCGACCTTTAATCACGAGGCGGATGGCGACGTCGACAAGATGAACGCGCATCTTGGCGCCGCCTTTAAAGGCGGCGACCGATCAAAGGACGTTTATACGATTCTACTTTCGCATCGGCCGGAGCTGTTCTCTGTCTATGCGCAAAACCAAATCGATGTAACGTTCTCCGGCCATGCGCATGGCGGACAGGTTCGGCTGCCATTCCTCGGAGGGCTGGTTGCTCCAGGGCAAGGCTTCTTGCCAAAATACGACGGAGGCAAATATACGGAGGGCGGCTCCACGATGATCGTTAGCCGCGGGCTGGGCAACAGCATTATTCCGCAGCGGCTGTTTAATCGGCCGGAGGTTGTGTTGGTTGAATTGAAGAGAGCAAATGAATAGAACAGTTGAATATACGCTTGTGTCAAAACCCAGACCGAAGGAGGTCTGGGTTTTTTTGGCATAGAGACGGATCATACACGAAGCCTATGAATCCTCCGCTATGACTCTCCTAGTTATTAGGAGAATCATGGTGGAAGTATTTTTCCAGCGTAGAAAAGAGCGCTTACATCGTAGTTTAGTAGCGTTTCGAAACGCTTTCAAAGCAAGTATGATTTTTATAGAGATACGTCTGTACTCTGAAAAAAACAAAAGGAGGGTTCAATTTGTCAAGATCGAGAAAAAGGATTGTAAGTATGGGTTTGTTGTTTTTCATGTTGACGACAACGCTTTTTCCAGCAGCCGTTTGGCCAGCAGCAACCGTTCATGCCCAATCTGACGAGCCAGGTTCTGAAACCGTTACCACTTCCGTTTATGAGTCCGTTTATGATGGGCTAGTCACATTGGAATCATCTAATACGCTGTTAGAGGATAACTTTAAATGGGCAACCGGCCAGGCGCTTGAGTTTGTCCAGACGGGCAAGTCAGGACCGGTTAACGTAAGCAAGCCTGGAGAAACAGGCCCATTTGTTTCATATATCCCATCTTATTGGGCGGGATATAAGCATCGTACTGCTTTTTACAGTAGAGACTTTGTCCATCAAGCGCCAGGGGCGAGCATACTTGGGCTTCACAATGAGAACTTCAGTATGTTTCAAACCTTTGCCAAAGGAATGACGGAGGCTAGAAAATGGTACACCCTCTGGGCGTATAACTTTGACGCTTCAAATTACACGATCGACTGGAGGAGCGACACCAACTTTGTCCGTGAGGTGCCGGCACAGTTTGAACTAGTCGAGAAGGCGTATAAGCAATACCTTTGGACAGGAAACGAAGACTATATCAATGATCCGTACTTATGGGAATTCTACACAAAAAGCGTAACTGATTTCATAACGCTGCATGATACGAACGGCAATGGTGTAGCAGAGGGAACGGGCGGCGGCATTTACTCAGGCGCAGTAAGCTACAATGAAAGAAGCGACGAGAAGATCATTGAAGCCGGCGATGCGATTGGATCGCAGTATCAAGCATTTCTTGCGTATGCCAATATGCTGGAGGCGAAAGGCAACAGCGCTGAAGCAGCAAATTACTTTGCCAAAGCACAGCAGTTGAAAGATTATTTCAACAACGAGTGGAGCATCAAGGACGACGACAAAGCAGGCATTTATGCCAGAGCGCTCGGAATTGACGGTCATACGAAATATTCCGGCTTCGGCAAAGAGAACAGCTGGTTTATGCCAATGAAGCTCATCACCGAGCCAGGTCAAAGAAACAGCAACTACCTGGATTACATTTCGGGCCAAATTGGCAATGGCTTGCTCTATGACAGCCCAACCGCGAAAGCGAGGTTAGACAGACCGAATTCTCCTTCGAACATCGAGGCGTATTCATACTTACCAGATACATTCTATCCGTATAACCGTGTGGATGAAGGCTGGAAATGGCTTAAATTCCTCATGGAAACAAGACCAAACAAACATGAGCAATTTAACGCCGGTACACTGACGAACGGTGAATATCCGGAAATTTCATATACCATCATCAGCAACATCATTGAAGGGCTTATGGGCATTGAGCCTAACGCGCCTAAGCATGCAGTTGTAACTGCGCCAAGGCTTGCAAGCGAGGTTCCCGATGTAAAGGTTGATTTCCTGAAAATCGGAGCGAATGAACTCAGCGTTGCTCATACGGGCAACACCAAAACAGAGCTTGCAAACAAAAAAGGCACGGAGCCGCTTACGTGGGAAGCACGTTTTTACGGTAATTACCCAACGATTACCCTTAACGGAACCGACATACCCGCTCTTCATAAAACCGTTAATGGCGTGAAAGTAAGCTACATTACAACTTCAGTTGACGCAGGCGCTACTGTACAAGCAGAAGCAAGCACAGCAGGAACAGCAGAAAAGGCAGAAGTCCCTTCCAGCGATCGAGCATCAGGCACCTATGCTACAACAATTGCTACAACATTAGCGGCGCCGACTGCCAATGCAAAAATCTATTACACATTGGACGGAACAACGCCAACAAGAGAATCAAACCTTTATACAGGCCCATTCATCATTCAAAAAACGGCTAAGTTAAAGCTGTTTACTGCAAGTGAAACATTTTTGGATAGCGATGTTGTTTCTTATGATTATACGATTACCGCTTCGGCTGTGGAGAAACCAGTATCGTCGAAAGAGGCAGCAACGTACAGCGCGCCTTTTTCGGTTACGCTAAGCACCGCTACGGCAGGTGCAGATATTTATTACACCACTGACGGCAAAATGCCAACAAAAAGCAGCACGAAATATGTCAATCCAATCGCAATTGAGAAAACAACGACAGTAAAAGCAATTGCCTATAAAAATGATTGGGCAGACAGTGACTTGGTTGTCTTAGACTATGCAATAGTCTTGCCCGTTGCCAGCACGCCGACAGCGAGCAAAGCGATGGGGCGCTACGATAAGGCGTTCCAAGTAACGCTTGCAACAGAAACCGTAGGCGCTTCCGTCTACTATACAACAAACGGAGACACGCCAACGATTAACAGTACCCTTTATACAGGCGACCCGATTAATATTACTCAATCGACTACGATAAAGGCTATTGCGATGAAAGACTGGCACACGAACAGCGGTGTGGCATCCTATTCCTACAGGATCGTCAACGGTCCGCTTGCTGATCCGGCAAGCGCAACGGTTTACGTATCCGATTTGGACTGGATTAGCGCAACTACTGGTTGGTCGGGGCATCCGCCGCTAAAGGATCGTGCCATTAGAGATGCGAATACGCCGATTATGATTAACGGCAAGACTTATGCGAAAGGGATCGGAGCTAACGCTACTTCTATTATTAAATATAATATTGGGGGGGGATACGGTACATTTAAAGCTGTAATCGGCATAGACGACGTCCAGAACAAGAAGGGCACGGCTACTACCCTTTGGTTTGAAGTGTTGGGGGACGGCTTCACGATTTATAAGAGCCCGTTATTCAACACGGTGAACGGACCAGCAGCAGGCATTCCAATCGAAGTGGATATCGTAGGCGTAAATGAACTTACACTTGTTCTGAATGATGCAGGAACGCCAACAAGAAATCCTGCGAACAGCGATCACGGTGATTGGGCTGACGCCAAAATTGTACCGAGGGGTGCCGTTGCAGGCGTTGCCCTTAACAAATCGACAGTGGCATTGTCTGTCTACGGTACAGAGCAGCTTACATCAACCGTATCTCCTTCAGATGCGGTTAATCAGAAGGTAACATGGAATTCAAGCGATCCATTAATTGCGACAGTAGATGGAACAGGAAAAGTTACCGCTGTATCGCCGGGCACGGCGACGATAACGGTGACTTCAGTAGATGGCGGTGTTACGGCATCTTCGACCGTTACGGTTCTGCAAGCGGTAACGGGAGTGACATTAAGCGAGTCGTCATTAAGCCTGGTCAATGGAGAGAAAGCAACGCTTACAGCTACAGTTGCACCGGCGGATGCGACAAATAAGTCCGTAGAGTGGAGTACGAGCAATTCGGCCATTGCGACAGTAAGCAGCACAGGCGAGGTAACTGCAGTAGCGCTTGGCACAGCGACGATTACGGCGACAACGAAGGATGGCGGATTTAAAGCGGCGACGACTGTTACGGTTACGGGACCGCAAGTAAGGCTTAAATCCTCAAACGCCTTGCTGCAAGAAAATTTCCAATGGGCAATCGGCCAGGCGCTTTCTTTTGTCCAAACGGGCAAATCTGGACCGGTTAACGTAAGCAAACCTGGACAAACAGGTCCATTTGTCAACTATATCCCATCCTATTGGGCGGGATATAAGCATCGTACTGCGTTTTATAGCAGAGACTTCGTCCATCAGGCGCCAGGGGCAAGCATACTCAGACTTCACGATGAAAACTTCAGCATGTTCCAAACCTTCGCCAAAGGGATGACGGAAGCTAGAAAGTGGTACACCCTGTGGGCTTATAACTTTGACGCTTCCAACTATACAATCGATTGGAAGAATGACACCAACTTTGTCCGCGAGGTGCCGGCACAGTTTGAACTAGTCGAGAAGGCGTATAAGCAGTATCTTTGGTCAGGAGATGAAGCTTATATCAATGATCCGGATATGTGGAATTTCTACACCAAAGTCGTAACTGATTTCATCACCCTGCATGATACGAATGGCAATGGTGTCGCAGAGGGCACGGGCAGCGGTATTTTCTCAGGCGCAGTAAGCTACAATGAAAGAAGCGGCGAGACCATTATCGAGGCTGGCGACGCGATCGGCTCGCAGTATCAAGCATTCCTTGCTTATGCCAATATGCTCGAGGCGAAAGGCCAGAGCGTTGAAGCTGAGCAGTACTTTGAGAAAGCAAAGCAGCTAAAAGCATATTTCAACAACGAGTGGAGCGTTTACGAGGGCGACACAGAGGGCAATTATGCCAGAGCTTTGAATATTAACGGAGTTACGAAATATACCAATTTCGGCAAAGAGAACAGCTGGTTCATGCCAATGAAGCTCATCACCGAGCCAGGCCAAAGAAACAGCAACTATCTGGACTATATTTCGGGCCAAATCGGCAATGGTTTGCTCTATGACAGCCCGACGACGAAAGCGAGACTAGACAAACCTAACTCTCCATCGAACATCGAGGCATATTCTTACTTGCCTGATACGTTCTATCCGTATAACCGTGTGAACGAAGGCTGGAAATGGCTTAAATTCCTCATGGAAACAAGACCGAACAAACATGAGCAGTTTAATGCCGGTACGTTGACAAACGGCGAATATCCGGAAATTTCGTACACCATTATCGGCAATGTGGTTGAAGGACTGATGGGCATCGAGCCTAACGCGCCTAAGCATAAGATTATTACGGCGCCAAGGCTTTCAAGCGAAGTGCCTGATGTGAAGGTTGATTATTTGAGCCTCGGCGATAATGAAACAAGCGTTGCCCATACCGGCAATACCAAGACCGTATTCGAAAATAAAACCGGCACACAGCCGATTACGTGGGAAGCGCGTTTTTACGGAAATTTCCCAACGATCAAGCTTAACGGAACAGATAAGCCGGCACTTTATAAAACCGTAAATGGCGTGAAAGTAAGCTACATTACGACATCGGTTGCGGTAGGCTCCAGCGCTGAGGCAGAGGCAGTCGCAACGGGGACAGCGGATAAAGCAGCAGTCCCATCCAGCGACAAGGCTTCCGGCACATTTGCTACAACGATTTCTGTCGCATTAACGTCGCCAACGGCCAATACGAAAGTATACTATACGTTGGATGGCACGACGCCGACAAGAGACTCCAAGCTTTACACGGGTCCATTCATCATTCAAAAATCGGCTACGTTAAAAGCATTTGCAGCCAGCGAGACGTCCTTGGACAGCGATATCGCTTCTTACGACTACACGATTAACGCACCGATTGTAGCGATACCGACTGCGAATGTAGAGGCGGGACTGCATGATAAGTTTTTATCCATTGCGTTAAGCACGGCTTCGGCAGGTGCAGACATTTATTACACGATTGACGGCAAAACCCCAACAAAGAACAGCACAAAGTACGTCAATCCGATCAAAATTACGAAAACAACGACAGTAAAAGCCATTGCGTTTAAGGAGCAATGGACGGATAGCGACCTCGCGACCTATGCTTATGAGATCGTGTTGCCTAAGACCATTAATCCAGCACCGAGCAAGCCGGCAGGGCAGTATGATGAGCCGCTGCAGGTTACACTTGAAACCGGTACGGCAGGAGCATCCATCTACTATACAACAAACGGCGATAAGCCAACGAAGGAAAGCACGCTTTATACAGGCGCAATCCACATGACCAGATCGACATGGCTACAAGCGATTGCTATAAAGGATGAACATTACGATAGCGATCTTACATCGTTTGTTTATCAAATCAAAGGCACGCTTCCTGTACCAGCAAGCAAAGCAGCCTATCTATCCGACTTGGATTGGGTAAGCGCAACTAGCGGTTGGGCAGGGCATCCGCCGCTGAAGGATCATGCTATCAGCAACGCTGCCACACCTATTAAAATCAATGGGAAGGTTTACGCTAAAGGTATCGGTACGCATGCAACTTCAACGATTATCTATAACATTGGCGGTGGATACAGTAAATTTAAAGCAATCGTCGGTATAGACGACGGGAAAAACAATCCGGGCTCGCTCAGCAGCGTATGGTTTGAGGTGCTAGGGGATGGCAAATCCCTTTATAAGAGCCCGACGTTGGAAATCGTAAATGGAGTACCGGCACAAGGGATTCCGATTGAAGTGGATGTAACGGGAGTATATGAGCTTACGCTCTATGTAAACGATGCAGGCGCGCCTTTGCCTAATACCACGAACAGCGATCATGCTAACTGGGCGGACACGCTGCTCATCCCGCGTGTTGATGCTGTAAGTGTAACTGGCGTGACCGTAAACAAAGCATCACTTGATTTAACGACTGGAGAGAAGTCAACGCTGGCGGCAACGATCATGCCTGTGAATGCAACGAATCCGGAAGTAGAGTGGAGCACGAGCAACGCGGCTGTTGCAACTGTAAGCAGCACAGGCGAGGTTACTGCAGTAGTACCGGGTACGGCGACGATTACCGTGACTACGAAGGATGGCGAATTTACAGCTACAACAAAAGTAACGGTAAGCCCATCAAGTACATCGGGGCCAGGTCCAAGTGGACCGAGTGAACCTTCGAAGCCTGTAGAACCATCTGTTGCTGACCCGAAAGGCAGCATTAAGCTGGAGCCTAAGACAGATGCAAATGGCAAAGCGAATGTCGTGCTGAATGAAAAAGATATTTTAGCCGCAGGAAACCATTCCGTAAACCGAACAATTAGTATTGAGGTTAAAACGGAAGCGGGCACCAAGGATATCGCGATCTCTGTTCCGGTTGCGAAGCTTCAGTCGGGAACGACTTTATCGATCGATACGGGCTTTGCGAGTGTCTCCATTGCGCCTGAATTGCTGGTGCATGAAGATGGAAAGGCGGCAGCGGCACTAGAGCTTTCCGTGTCGCTGGTTGACAAAGCAACGCTTCCAGCTTCTGTGCAAAGCATTATTGGAAATAATGAAGTATTTGATTTCAATCTGACTATCGATGGCAAGAAACAAAGTCATTTTGGAACCCATCGCATTGATGTTGCCATGCCGTACAAACTAAAAGACGGAGAAAATGCCAATCAAATTGTCGTTTACTACATTAATGACAATGGCGAGCTTGAAATCGTTAAAAACGGCAGATTTAATCCGGCAACGGGCAATGTTGAGTTTACTGCCAAGCACTTTAGCAAATATGCAATTGCCACGGTCAAATTAGCATTCACTGATATCGGCAGCGTCGCTTGGGCAAAAGATGCGATCGAAGCGCTTGCTGCAAGACAAGCGATTAACGGTATTGGCGAAGGCAAGTTTAATCCGAATGGTCAAGTGACTCGTGCAGAATTTATCGCTATGCTGATTCGGACATTCGATCTGCAGTCTGACAATCCGACCACCAGCCTGAAGGATGTTGTTGCAGGAGCTTGGTATTATGACGCAGTAGCTTCCGCACAGATGCTTGGCATCGTGAAGGGCAAAGCGGATGGAAGCTTCGGTATTAACGACCGAATCACCCGCCAGGAAATGGCAGTCATGGTGTATAGAGCAGCCAGCCTTATAGGCAAGCCGTTAACATCCGATCCGGCATCGGGAGGCTTCAGCGACCGGAAAGAAATCGCTGCGTATGCTTTGGATGCGGTATCCGCCATGCAGCACGAGGGCTTGATTAAAGGAATGGACGACAACAAATACGCTCCATTGTCTAATTCTACCCGTGCGCAAGCAGCAACTATTATTCACCGGTTGTATTTGCTGGTGAACTAACGCCAAGAAATAAAAGAAAATCCCCCTACGTGGAAGCATGCAGCTTAAGCTGAATGCTCCGCATGAGGGGGATTTTTCTGAAAGCATGCCCTCATATGTACGCAAAAAGAGACCCACAGCATTCGGTGCTGTGGGTCTTAAATATATATATATTACAAAAGGGGGTTGTTTATAGTATAGGTTGTTTTCATTAAAACGAGATGAAGATTAGATTTCAAGTTTATTACAAATGAATGGGAAAGACTGTAATTTCTATGTACATATTAGGGAGATGAGCGGAATAGACTTGTTTTAAGCAGAAAACTTGTCCGTTTAGGTTTATCCAGAGAGGATGGGATTTATTGATATGACGAAGGCCAATTCGAATATTGCCATATTGGGCATTGGCACAGCCGTGCCGCCCTATTTGATTGATCAAGCCGATACGGCAAGAAGACTAGTGAATGCGCTGAGCGACAAGCCGGATTCCGCCCGCTGGGGGAGAAGAATCTTCAAGCAATGCGGAGTGGAAAGCCGTTATACCTGCGAGCCGAATTTGCTTGCGGAAGCGGCTGAATGCCGTTACTTGCCAAGTGCGACACCAGAGCTAGCGCCATCGACTTCGGAGAGGATGGGCATTTACAAGCGGGAATCGGTTCCGCTCGGGCTTCATGCGGCAAGAAAAGCACTAGCCGATGGTGATGTTGAGCCTGCTGCCATTACGCATCTGATCACCGTCAGCTGTACCGGACAATTTCTGCCGGGCATGGATGCGGCTATCGTGCAGCAATTGGGGCTGGCTCCTACGATAACCCGCATCCCGCTTAATTTTTTAGGATGCGCGGCCGGCCTCAAGGCAATTGGATTGTCGCGTCAAATCGTAGCGAGCGATAATAACGCGCATGTATTAGTCGTGTGCGTTGAGCTTTGCACGCTGCATATTCAGCCATCTGGCGACAGGGAATCTCTATTTGCCGCATCGTTCTTCGGGGATGGGGCGTCGGCCTGCGTCATTGGGGCGGCGAAGCCTCCTTACCAACCTCTATTCGAGCTTGGCAAGGAGCGCTCCGTCCTGCTGCCTGATTGCGCCGAGGAAATGGTGTGGGAGGTAGGCAACCACGGCTTTGACCTGTACTTATCCCCGCATATTCCGAAGCTGATCGGCGAATTTATCCCGGCAGAGGTAGAGCGGCTGTGCGGCGAGGAAGAGCTTGCGCTATGGGCGATTCATCCGGGCGGCAAGGGAATTATCGATATTTTGCAAAATAAGTTCGAGCTAACCGATGAGCAAACCGCACATAGCCTAGGCGTCTTGCGCGATTACGGCAACGTATCCTCCGCTACGATTCTTTTTGTGCTGGATGCCATGCGAATGCATTTGCAGGAGAGCGGGTCAGACGCGGTCAGCGGCATTGCCCTTGCATTCGGACCCGGCCTTACAGCCGAAATGATCAAGATTGCATATGTTCCTGCAACCATCGCAAGAGAGCGTGGGCAGCAGCAGGCGGACGGGGCATATGTCTAAGGGACTTCGCATGCGCGCCGAGGCGGCGGAATTGATGGACGATTTCTCCATCGGAGGCTCCGAGCTGCGGGAAGCGCTAAGGCAGCTTCGCCTCCTGAACCGGATATTTGTCGCATCAGCCCCAACGCTGTATGGGGTGAAGCGTCTTTGGGAGAAAGCGAACAAGCCTAGAAGCTTGTCTATTTTGGATGTTGGAGCGGGTTCGGGCGATGTGAACCGACAGCTGCTGAGATGGGCGGACATACAGGGGATCGAGCTTACGATTCGGCTGGTGGACTTAACGGAGGAGGCTTGCGAGGAGGCGAGGCTCTTTTTCCAAAATGAGTCTAGGGTGCAGGTGAAGCAAGGCGATTTATTTGCACTTCCAGAAGGAAGCGCGGATATCGTGACGGGGACTCAGTTTCTGCATCATTTTGATGAACAAGAGCTGCCCCATACAGTCGGCAGCATGCTGAGCGTGTCCAGGCTTGGGGTCGTCATTAACGATATCCATCGCCACTGGATCGCTTGGGCGGCTGTATGGCTGACGACTAGAATGATTTCGACCAATCGGTATATTTTGAACGATGGGCCGCTGTCTGTAGCTAAGGGATTCCGCGCCGGCGATTGGAGGAAGCTTGGGCAAATGCTGGGGCTTCCCGCCATTTATTATAAGTGGAGGCCTTTATTCCGATACGCGGTTGTCATTGATAAGGCGCAAATAAATTCATCCGACGAAAGAGGGCTCGTATGACTCGTATTCTCGATGCGGCAGTGTTAGGCGCGGGCATTGCCGGCAGCAGTATTGCCAAAGCGCTTGCGGATAAGGGATGGGATACGCTGCTGCTCGATCGCCAATCCTTTCCAAGGCATAAGGTATGCGGGGAGTTTCTCTCGCCGGAGTCGCAGAGTACGCTGCATGCGCTGGGCATTGCCGATTCCATTGCAGGGCTTGGTCACTGTGAAGTGGAGCGGGTACGGATCATTTTTGAAAAAGGGTCCGAGATGGAGCTGCCGCTTCCCGGCCATGCTTGGGGACTCAGCCGATATACGCTTGATTCCGCTCTTCATCTAGCCGCTTTGGATGCAGGGGCAAAGCTGCAAACGGGAGTAACCGTGACAGATGTTCAGAAGGTGAATCGCGGCTATCTCATTCATACGAAGCGAGGCAGCGATATTAGCGTTATGGAAGCGAGAACCGTTATTGCGGCATGGGGCGCGAGCCAGCGCTCCGGGTTGCCGGGCTATCGAAGGCCAGCGTCCATTAAGAGCTCATACATAGGGGTCAAATCACATTTCCGCGGCATCGCTATGGAGCCGGTCATTGAGCTTTATTTTTTTCGCGGCGGCTATTTGGGTTTGTGCCCCATTGAGGGCGGTCTTGTAAACGCGTCGGCACTGCTTGCGCGGGAGGCTGCGGTAGATGCGGGGAAAACGATACTCGCTATCATAAGCGGGGTTGCGAAGCGAAATGCGAGGCTGCACGAGAGGCTGCGGTTTGCCGAGCCCGTCCTCGGCACGCAGGCCGCAGTTGCGCCTGTATTTCTAAACCGCAAGCCGCTGGCTTGGGATGGGCTGCCGCTTCTTGGCGACGCGGCAACGATGATTCCGCCGCTTTGCGGAGACGGCATGTCAATGGCTTTGCGCTCGGCAGCGCTATGTGCGCCGCTCGCAGACCGCTTTTTGCGAGAGGAATTATCGCTGGCTGACTGGCAGCAATCCTTTACGGGGTCGATTAATAGGGAGTTTAAGCGGCCGCTGCGATGGGGAAGCCTCCTGCAATGGCTGTTCGGTTCGCCCATGCTATCCAATTGGCTGCCGAATGCTGCCAGGCTGGCGCCAAGCCTAGCGCAAGAGCTCGTACATGCGACAAGATTAAAGCCATTCGGCAGCTAACAAGCCCATTTGGAGTCTGGAGGAGAACGCTCATGAGTAGACTTTGGCTCGCGCAGCAATCCTTCCGGTTTCCGCGAGGAATGATCCTCTTATGGGCAATTGTGCTGCTTGTTATAGGCTCGCAGGCGTTCAAGCTGGATTCGGTCCTTCAAGATCATGGCTTGTATCCCAAGGATGGGCAATATGCGAAGGTGCAGCAAATGCTGGCTTCCGATTTTGCGGTGCCGGAATCGCCGGTAATGCTGGTTTTCGAGAAAGCGGACGGCATTTCCAAAGCTCGCTTTCGCTCGTTTATCGAGCAGGCGCTCGTTCAGGCAAAAGGGCTTGAGGGACTAACCGGTATCTTCTCTCCGCTTGAGCAGCAAGGGATGATGAAGGGCAACAACGCCTATGCGCTGCTATCGTTCAGCTATCCGCCTTATCGGATGCTGACAACGCTTGAGCAGCTTGATCAGAAGCTGCCAACGTATAACGGCATTTCTGTTAAGGTCACTGGCAAATCTGCCGTGCAAGCGGATGTAAACCAGGCGAGCCATTATGATTTAGCAAGAGCGGAGCTTATCGGGATACCGCTGGCCTTTCTTATTTTATGGCTCGTATTTCGCAGCATCGCTGCCGCGCTCATCCCCATTGTGATCGGAGTCGCAGGGGTGACGACTGCGATGGGCATCATGTACAGGTTAGGTACGCAGCTCGAGTTATCCAATTTTGTTTTGAATGTCGTTCCGATGGTGGGACTTGCTCTTAGCATTGATTTTGCGCTTATGGTGATCAGCCGGTTTCGGGAGGAGCTTAGCGAAGGCACGCCGCCTGCCGCGGCGCTTGCCCAGACGATGAGGACAGCGGGCAGGGCTGTTTTTGTATCTGCTGCCAGCGTCTTCTTAGGCTTGCTAAGCTTCGTCTGGATTCCGCTGCCCATGTTCTCCTCCATTGCGCTTGGCGCGATGACGGTAGTTGCGGTCTCCTTGCTGCTTTCGTTCACGCTGCTGCCCGCTCTTCTTGCGCTTTGCTTGCCTGCATTGTGGAGCAATAAAGCGAAAGCGGACAGCCGCCCAGCCGTTTGGAACGGCGTTGTTCACTTCGTAATGCGGCGCCCGGCAGCCATAGGCTTGCTTGCAGGGGGAGTGTTGATCGTTTGCTTGCTGCCGCTTAGCAGCATGAAGGTCGCCATTCCAGATGCGTCATCGCTGCCGCAAAGCTACGATTCCCGCACGGCCGCCGAGACGTACCGCACACATTTTGAGCTGCCGTCCACATCCAAGGTTTGGGTGATCGCAGAGGGACAAACGGGCTTTCGGAAGCAAAAGGATTGGACAAGTGCTTACGCGCTTGCGAAGTCACTGGAGCGTGATCCAAGTGTCATACGGGTTGACTCGGTATTTTCAGAGCTGCGGCTGTCACCCGAGCAATTGCTGGCAATAGCCGGTAAGACGCTGCAAAAAAAGAAATACGAGTCGGTGCTGAAGCCGTTTCTCAAAGATAACCGTATGCTGCTGCAGGTGACGATAACAGGCGAGCCTTCTTCGAACGAAGCGATGAGCTGGTTAAGAAATTGGGAGAAGCGCGGGGAAATATCGACGCTTGCCTTCTCGCTCGGGGGAGAAGCCAAATATGAGCAGGAAGTGTTTGATCTTATTTTTGGCAGCTTGCGCTATGTTTTGCTCTTTTTATTTGCCTCGAATTTCATCGTCCTTTTTGTCGCCTTCCGCTCCGTTCTCATTGCGATTAAGACGATTCTATTGAACCTGTTGAGCATTGGAGCCGCCTTTGGCATTTTGGCATGGATCTTCGAGGAAGGCCGACTAGGGATGGAGCCGAGCAGCATCGCGGTCATGATACCCGTCTTCATTTGCGGCCTTGTGTTCGGAATAAGCATGGATTACGGCGTGTTTCTCGTATCGCGCATCTACGAGGAATATCGCAGGACAGGCGATAATGAGCAGTCAGTTATAACGGGCTTAACCTCGGTCAGCAAAATCATTACCTCGGCAGCAGCCATCATGATTGCGGTCACGGCTCCGTTCGCGTTTGGCGAGGTAGCGGGAGTGAAGCAGCTTGGCATCGGCATCGCGGCAGCTATTTTCATAGACGCAACGATTATTCGAATGCTGCTGGTTCCCTCCTTAATGAGCCTGCTCGGAAAATGGAACTGGTGGGCGCCGCGCTGGCTGAAATAGCGTCAAAAAAAGGCTGCCCACCCCATCGCATGACGTGGAAAGCAGCCTTTGTGAACGTATTATTCTGCTGAGGCAGCAGCCTGCCATTTTGAGCTCGCGAGCTCGCGGACCGTTTTCCATTCCGCCAAATGCTGCTCCAAATGGCCGATCAGCGCGTCAACGCCTTGGATGAACGGGGCTTGTCCGCTTGCTTGGATCGCTTCAATGGACTGGACCATGTCCGCGGACAAAGCGCTCGGAGCGGAAAGAGCGGCTGCCAGCTGTTGAAGGACAAGCTCGATGGAAGCGGCGGGGGCAGCTTGCAGAGCTCCCTTGTTTGCTTCTGCCTGCTCAAGCGGCTCTTGCGCAGCCTGCTTCTCTGCTTTAGGTGCGCTCGCTTTAGGCGCTGGGGCCTGCGCTGGTTTCGCGCGCTCTGCCTTGTTCTGCTCATGGGTCGACCAAGTTTCGATCAGGCCGCTGCCGGTTTTGAACAGCAGCTTATCCTTCGTGCTGTCCGAAATCGTTTTATCTTTGAACAGCTTCGCGATTTTTTTCACATCGCTCACCGGAAGCTCGTCCCTAGCGACTATAAGGGCAAGAGGATCGCGATGCTCGATAGGCAAATCCTTAAGCGGGAGCAGCTGATCCTCGGTCAGCTTGTCCTTCTTGATCTCAGTTCCGCCGACGATCAGCTTCTTCACGGCATTGCCGAACTTTAGCAGCTCGCATTTGTTTTTGATGTAGGACTCGGGTTTACCGAGCTTGCCGGACAAAAACTTGGTCGAGCTTCTGAACTTCGGATCGTTCAGCAGCTTGTTGAACGCCTCTGCCTCCTCGATCGGAGAGAAGCCTTCACGCGTCAAATTTTCCGCGATTTGCTCCAAATAAATTTCCATCTCATCTGTAACGGTAGATACGATACACGGAATCGTAGGCCGTCCGAGCATTTTGCTAGCTTTGTAGCGGCGGTTGCCGTAGATGATTTTATAACGCCCATTGCCGGTCGTTCGCACTTTAATCGGCGAGAGCAGGCCGATCTCATCGATGCTTTTCATCAATTCCTGCAGCGCTTCCTCGTCGAACTGATACCTGGGCTGATCGGTATCCTCGTCAATTAAATCGGTAACAATTTCAATGATATCCATGGGTGGTCTCCTTAAAAGTTTTGTGAAGCAAAACTTACTTCGAAAGCATACGCTTAGTTTGGTGAGCAAGCATTAGCTTAGTCTTCGTATATGTTTTAAATATTTTTGAAAGTCCGAGGTCTGATCTTAATCTAGTCTATTATATATCAAGGACGGAAATGAGGAAACGATAGGCATGTTTGGCGCAATCGTCTAAATGGAAAATGTTGAAACAAATCGCTAGCGGTGAACGTCAACAGTTGTTAAGGGGGTGGGCAAATCGTGAGGCGATTAAAGAGAGCTGGTGTCATTGTCTATTTGATCATCTGCATAGCATTAACCGGCTGCAGCTCCAAGCCGTATGGCGAATACAAGGACGGCGAAATGATAGGTTTTGTAAGCGGCGTAGATGAGCAGGGCAAGACCATCGAATTTGATATCTCGGAGTGGATGAAGCGCGATGAGCCAGGGCCGGCAATAGAAGATTGGGGGGCAAGCTATGAAGCGCATGTTGTCCCAGGCACCCGCATTACCAATGAAGCGGGCGAGCATCTAGGATGGAGCGATTTGAAGCAGGGGCAGAAGGTGCAAATTAATCCGCCTTCAACAGAGAAGGTGACGGATACGCCGGATGAGCTTATTATTTTGACGATGGCAAATGAAGAGCTATTGAAGCGAGCAGGCTTTCTTGCCAGCAAAAAGGGAAGCTACCGAACGACTCTGGTCTACGAGAGCGGTCAAGCTGAACCGTTTGAAGTGGAGCAGATCGAGACGGAAGCGGGCATCGTTCTTCAAGGCGGGTACAGCGCTAAGGAGTACGACCCGAACCACGTGCTGGATGTGAAAAGGGCATTCGGGATCAAGGCGTTTCCCGTTTTTCTAGTATTTGATACAGAGAAGCTGGCTCTGCAGACGGACCGGTTGGATGAAGTCGTAACGTTTATGAACGCAGCGAAGTGAGTGACTCATTTGAAGAAGATTGGTCGTGATCCATATGGAAGAAATTCAAGGTGATTTATTAACGGTAGAGACATTAAAATCGGATTTTGCCAAGCTGGGCGTCACATCGGAGATGTCGCTTATGATGCACTCCTCCATGAAGGCGTTAGGCGGATATGTAAATGGCGGGCCGGTTGCCGTTATTTTGGCGATCGAGGAATTACTGGGCAGCAGTGGCACACTTGTCATGCCTACGCATACGGGTGACCTATCTGACCCTACGAACTGGCGATACCCTCCCGTTAGAGAATCATGGTGGGAGCCGATCAAGCAATCGATGCCCGCTTTTGAGGCGGATCTAACCCCTTGCAGAGGCATGGGGGCGATAAACGAATGCTTCCGCAAACAAAACGGCGTCATGCGGAGCAACCATCCCCAAGTCTCCTTTGCCGCATGGGGCTCTAAGAAAGACAGCATGACAGCCAATCATAGCTTGGCATACAGCCTGAGCGAACAATCCCCTTTAGCAAGGCTTTATGAGGCGAATGGCTGGGTGCTGCTGCTAGGCGTAACCCATAATCGGAATACCTCCTTGCATTTGGCTGAGTATCGTGCGAATTACAAGGGCAAAACGGAGATCATCAGTAAAGCGCCGGTTTTGGCAGATGGAGAGAAGCAGTGGGTTGATTTTCAAGATATCGATTTTGATTCGGATGATTTCGATCAGATTGGCGAAGCTTTTGAGCGGGAAACGGGTTATGTTCGGAGAGGAAAGGTGGGCAACGCCGACGCTCTGCTCATGCCGATGAAGGAACTAGTCGATTTTGGCGTAAAATGGATGGAAGAAAATAGAGGCCGTTAGCCGTAAGAGGCTGGCGGCCTCTTCGTTTAATGATGAGAGAAACTCATTCCAATGGACTATTTCACGATGCTAAAGAACTATTTTGATAGCGTATAAAGTTTGGTATATTTCTCCCTTATGTCGAAAAATGGTGGTATGATGAAAATTATAGCAAAATATCATCAGCCCGCATGGGAAGGGCGCAGAGGAGAAGCCAGCGTATGGTAACAATATTGAGAAAGCATCTGATTGTACGTATTTTATGTGCGATGATCGTAGTCATGGTTTTGATTGCGGGAGGCTATATTGGCACTCAAGTTACACAAACGAAGTCTGCTGTTGAAGAGGCGATTAACAGCTATAATATACGGATCGCGGAGAGCTATGCCGTTACGCTGCAAGCGGATCGGTTTGCCGAATTCCTTAAGCAGCCGCAGGAGACGGAGCTATATTGGTCGCTGCGCCAAGAGCTTGCTCAGTTCCGTACGAAGATAGGCGCCCGGTATGTATATTTTGTCCGTCTGGATGAAAATCGGGAGCCGAGAATTATGATCGACGGCCTTCCTAAAGATGATGAATCCGCATCGCCCATTGATGAGGTGACGGATATGCCTGCTGCGGCTGCCGAGCTCGTTTTTGCCGGCAAAAACGCAAGCTCGCCGCTTATTAAAAACCCGGTATACGGCTCTTATCTATCGGCTTACGTACCGCTAAAAGATGCAAGCGGCGCCGTTGTAGGCGCAATAGGCATCGATACGGATGCGGCTGTATTTGAGCAGCTTGCGACAAATGTGATATGGGAGAGCATGCCTCTCTATATGATGATGCTCGTTGTCACCATCGTTTTGATCGGAGCGATCGTATGGTTTGTTCGACGCTCGCTGCTGCCCCTGCAAACCGTCAAGGCTAGCGCGGAGAAGATGGCTGTCGGAGATTTGGCGGAGGCGAATGCGATTTTGCGGGCAAAGCCTGTAAAGTCCATGGATGAAATCGGAACCGTGTACAAGGCCATGCTCATGATGTCCGAGCATTTAACGGAAAGAGTGCGCGGAGTGGTCGTCAACGTCGAGAAAACATCGGAGCAGCTTGTGACGTCCTCGCAATCTTTTGCCAGCAGTGCCGATCAGATGTTGACCATGGGCGAGACGATGAACGGATCGGTTCAGCAAATCTATGAAGGCGCACATATCCAGAAGACGAGTGCGGATGACAGCGCGCAAGCGATGGAGGAAATCGCACAGGGCATCGTAAGAATTGCCGAATCTTCTTCAACCGTCTCCAGCGCTGCGGTTCAGTCACTGGAAATCGCGCAGTCAGGCGAATTTGCTATGAAGCAGCTCAATAATCAGATTAGAAGCATTTCGGAATCAACCGATCAGACGCTTGATATTGCAAGAAAGCTAAATGGCTATACAGGGGAGATTGGACTTGTCATCGGTTCGGTTCGCGAGTTTGCCGATCAGACGAAGCTCCTTGCTTTAAATGCATCCATCGAAGCCGCAAGGGCGGGAGAGCATGGTTCAGGTTTTATGGTTGTAGCCAATGAGGTGCGCAAGCTGGCGGACGCATCCGCTTCCTCTGTCGAGCAGATAACCGAGCTGCTAAGCCATATTGAAGCTTTTTCAAGTAAAATTAGCGATGAGATGGAGAAAGTCTCGAAGGATATTGGCGAAGGTGTCTCCTTATCGGGCGAAGCCGCGGAATCGTTCGAGCATACCGTGGAGTCGTTCCGCCTCGTAAGCGAGCAAATTATGGAGGTCTCCGCAACAACCGAGCAATTAACCGCCGGGTCCGAGGAGGTCGCGGCTACCGTAAGCAACATTGCTTACATCGCTAGCGGAGTATCCGAAATGACTGAGCGCATTCAAGATCTGACCGCCAAGCAGCTCGGTATGATGAAGCAGGTGCATGAAGCGTCTGCCGTGCTCAGCGCCAACACGGAGGATATGAGACAAGCTATCGCACAGGTAAATGTTTGAATCGAGTTGTACAAACGGCTCAAGAAAGGTTACGGCCAGCTATCGAAAAAGATTAGGCTGAATCAAATAAAGGGAGATGCTCGGCTCATTAGTTTTTGCTAATGGCAAGCACCTCCCTTTGTTTTTCGCTATACGCTTAGACGCAGCTTTTTATCCAAATATTTTAACGCTTTCTCTGAACAAACCTCGCTCAGCTCCGCTTTGACGATCCCTCTGACCTCTGATAAATCGTCGGTCGCGGGCAGCTCTTTGCCGAGTGTGGCTTGCAGCCAGTGGCCGGAGCTTTCAAAGCACATGCTGCTCCAGCCGCCTTCAAAATCACTTTCCTGCGCACCGGTAATGACAATATCCGCGAAGTTCTGAAGCTCGACCAGCGCCCGGTCGTAATCTTTTTTCTGCTCCTTGGCCGTAAGCTGGCTCTCTTTGCGAAGTAGACGCGAATCGATATTGCCGGCTTCCTTGACGATATGATAGATGTTTTTGGCGTGCTGCGACATAAGACCGTTGTTATATCGCTCATCCACGCTTTTTCCAAGCGTCAGCAGCGGCTGGATGTATGGAAACAGGTCAATATGAATAAAGGATGCTTTGCTGCCAAAAAACTTGCCGTATGCCGCATGCTCATCCTTTACGATTTTGACGCGCCATGGCCATGGGTCAAACTCCGTTTCGGTATGCCAGCTGTCGCTCGGAACGAGTGCGGATAGGGAGGGATGGTCAGGAATCAGATCGGAAAAAGGGAAAATCTTATATTCGCCAACAAGCTTTACGAACTCCGGATAAGTAGAGATACTCATAGGTTCACTCCTAGATATGGTCTACTGAATCTATTCTAGTAGTATCCATAAATATCCTCTCACAACCTCCATTCTCTTTTCGTATCACTAGACATTTATTGCTTTGCTGACGTTTTTTTGTTCCGAAGCATAACGAATGCGACGATCACGCCAATTAAAGCAAACGCCGCACTCGTGTAAAAGGCGAGCTGAATAGAATGGGTCAGCATCTCTGGCGTTTGAGCTTCCAGTGCGGAATCTGCTGTTGTTGCCGCCGTAACGATAGCCATGATGATGGCAAGCCCAATCGCGCTGCCTATTTGCTGGCCTGTTGAAACGATAGCAGAGGATACCCCTTGATCCTTTGGCTCAATGCCTGTTCCGGCTGCAATAAACATTGTTGTGAATACGATTGCCTGGCCAAGTCCAGCAATTAATATGCCGGGGAGAAATCCCCAGAACGTTCCATGAGGCGAAAGCTGGGTAAGGAGCATAAAACCAGCTGCCCCGAGCGCCATGCCGCTGCCAAGCGTTCCCGCTATTCCAAATGCGCTTAGCACACGATTGACTAGCTTTGCTCCTAAGAGCGCGCTTAAAGTGAGCGGCAAAAATCCAAGACCGGACTGAACTGCCGTATAATGAAGCGCCTGCTGCATATAAAAAGGGTTGTCTATTCTAGACTAACTGGTCTGGAAAAGTCAAAAAAAATATCGGACTGATTAGTCCGGAAAATACAAAAAAAGAAAGCTTGCTCTTCGTCCATTTTATTCATCAAGGACACTGAATGGTCAAGAAAAAAATAATGAGTAATTTCTTATCTGCGAGAAACAGAAAGCTAATTCTTAATTATGGCGGAAGAGTAACTTTGCGTTAGTAACAAGCGTCTATGTTATATCTGCAAATGAGGAGGCGATTATAGTGAAAAAGTTTCTGAAAACGGCAGCTGCCGCATTAACGGTAGCAGGCGTTTTGTCAGCGGGCGCCACCGGCATGGCAGCGCCAGCGAAGCCGTCAAAAATGTTCATTAACGGCGTTTACCAAGAAGACATGTTGATTGTAAACGACAGAACGATGGTTCAGCTTCGGGCTTTTAACGACCCTAAATCATTTATTTATTCCTATGAGACAGCAACAAAGACCATTATCATCAACAATCCGGTCAAGAAAATGACGGTGCTTCTAAAAAATGGTTTGAAAACAGCGGAAGTAAACGGCAAAGATGTGAAGCTGGATGCACCTGTCACCGTGAAGGCAGGGCGTACTTACATTCCCGTTCGTTTCGTAACCGAGACGCTCGGCGGTAAAGTTGATTACGACAGCAGCGCAAAATATATCATTGTCCGGACCCCAACCGGCGATGAGCAGTTTAATACTTTGAAAAGCGGCGACCTTGCGAAAGCGCGGGCGCTTGCCATTAAATTGACTCGGATAAATAATGGCAAAGAGATCGAGCCTTATGGCGAAGGATTTTCAACGACCTACACATTCCCTAAAGGGGAAGCGCTCCGCTATTTTATTTCGTATAAAGGTTTAGAAACGTATGTGGTAATCAACGCTAAGGGTATTGCTGAAATAAAGTGGCAGAAGGATACGTTAGGCAAAAACGGCCAAGCCGGAGAGGAACCGAAGCCGTTTGGCGAGTCGATCACGTTCACGGATAACTTTATGGCTGATATGCTGACCTATGGTTCAGTGGATAGCACGGGTAAATATACGGAGCTAGGAGTCATTAATCGTTATACGGATAAACAATATGCGAATGTGGTCATTATGCCGATTGACGGAGAAGTACGTACGGATGCAAAGTGATGGGAATAGCGGCGCGCTAGCGAGGAGGATTTTTTATGATTATGGATCGATTGGATCATCTTGTTCTCACGGTTCAGAGTGTTGCGGCGTCTTGTGATTTTTACAGCAAGGTGATGGGCATGAAGGTGATTACTTTTGGGGAAGGAAGAAAGGCGCTGCAATTCGGAAATCAAAAAATCAACCTGCATCAATTGGGAGAAGAATTTGAACCGAAAGCAGCAACGCCGGCTGCGGGATCAGCGGACCTATGCTTTATTACAGCGCTGCCGCTGCCTGAAGTGATTCGGCATTTAGCCGAATGCGGCGTAGCAGTGGAGGAAGGCCCGGTTTTTAGGACGGGAGCGATCGGCAAGATCGAGTCCGTTTATTTTCGCGATCCGGATATGAATTTACTGGAAGTGTCCAACGATGTGGAATAATCGAAAATGGGAGGATCAGCCTTGATTAAAGAAATCGATATTACAAACCGAGCTCTTGCAGAGAAAATGTTAAACATTCAAATCCCAGCCTATAAGGTAGAGGCGGCGTTAATTGATTTTGATGAAATACCGCCCTTAAAGGACACAGTGGATACTTTGCTCGCATGCGGAGAAACCTTTTATGGCTATTACATAGAAGATGAATTGTGCGGGGCAATTGCTATAAAGGCTGAGGGCAGCGAGATCGATATTCATCGATTGCTCGTGCATCCCGATCATTTTAGGAAGGGAATTGCCCAGAAGCTGCTTCGTTACGTCGAAAATCTCGAAGGGGATTATCATACCCTCATCGTTTCAACAGGTTCCAAAAACGCGCCAGCCATCCATTTATACACGTCAAACGGCTTTTTCGAGACCGGTGTAATAGAAGTAGAAGAACGTCTGTCGCTCACTAGCTTCCAGAAAAAGATAAGGCGTGAATAATAACAGAAGGAGATCGATCGATTGTATCGCTTAGCAACGGAAAAGACATTAACGCAAGAGATTTCGGTTTATGACGCTAACTCTCTGTATGGGGAGACAGGCAAATTTCGTTTTTTGCAATTTTCGGACGATGCGGTGCAAGGGGCAATCGATCTGAAGGACCCGAAGCGAATCGTGCTTGAATATCCGCGAGCGATTATCCATTTGATGGAGTGCAATCATCCGTCGTTCAAAAGCTTGTTTATGATTGGGCATGGCATCGGGACGATCGCCGGACATTACGCTGACAAACAAGTTAAAGTAGCGGAAATCGATGAAAAAGTAGTGGAGCTAAGCAGAGCGTATTTTGATTATCGCCGCGACAATGTCGTAATCGGGGATGGCCGCCAGATTCTTAGCGGGGAAGAGCCGGATTCGCTCGATTATATTATTGTGGACGCCTTCACCAAGGAAGGCACTCCCGTTCATTTAACAACGGCGGAATTTTTCGGTATGACGCAAAAAAAGCTCGATGCCAGAGGATCTATTATTTTGAATCTAATGGGGAAAATCAAGAATGATAGATTAATGAATGCCATTTATTCTACCTTAGTAGAATCTTATCCGTATGCCAAAGCATTTTCGCTGCCCGGCAAGGATACGTCAGCTATGCGAAATATCATTGTGATCGGGAGTAATAAAACCATCGATTATCAGCAGCAAGCAATGGCAGGTTTTATTGAAACCGAGCTGGGAAGAGGACATGTGATGGTGGATAAGCAGGGAACGATAGGATGACAAAAGCTCTGCCGCATAGACTGCGAGCAGAGCCTTTATGGTGTGAGGGGTTTTGCTTTGCTTTTGCTTAGTACAAATCAAACATGTTGATCTCGTAGCTTAATGTTTTCATATAGGTGAACATCTGTGCGCGGTGATGCTGTGCGTGGGTTGTAATCTCGATCAACCATTTGGCTTGAACCGAGCCATGCTCCAAATAAAACGGCTTTGTTTTTTTATGGAGGAATTCCTCTTCGGGAAGCTCTTCCATATATTTTCTGACCTGATCCATGCCAGAAACCATCCAAGCAATCAATGCTTCCTTGTCATTATCTTCAGCAATATCCGCTTCCAGCTTGCGAATGGCCGGTTCACTGCTCTCCTGAAGAATCAGTAGGTCGGATGAAGGGACAGATACGAGATGCTCCACCAATTCCAGCAGGGATCTCATAGTTGGCTGTGGTCTGTAATCCCAGTGCTCAGGCGAGATTTTGCGGATTAAATGAGCGGACGTTTTTACGATATGGTCCAATTCCTCGAGCAATAGTGCTTTGATTTCGTTAACGGCTTGCATGTGCTTTCACTCCTCATTTGAAATGGGTATAACGCAGTAATTCGACTAGGCTCGTTTTTTATTGTAGCTTATAATAGTGACAGGGATTGTCATGAATATAAAAATAACGGAGTACGATAATGTCCAAATCGAAACGACTGATCGAATTGATGATGACCGTTAACCGGAAGCGCAAGTTTACGGTGAAAGAGCTAGCCGATGAATTTGAAGTGTCAACCCGGACTATTTTAAGAGACTTGCAGGAGCTGAGCGAGCTGGGCGTGCCCCTTTATTCAGAGGTGGGGCCTCATGGCGGCTATCAGGTGCTCAACGAAAGAATTTTGCCTCCCATCGCGTTTACGGAGGAAGAGGCGGTTGCTATCTTTTTTGCAAGCCATGCTCTGCGCCACTATTCCTACCTTCCCTTTGAGTCAGAGGCTTTATCGGCATTGAACAAATTTTACTTTTATATGCCTGGCGACGTGCGGGATCGTATCGATCAATTAAAAAACCGCTTTGATTTTTTTACGCCTGCAAGGCAAGTGAAGTCTCCCTGTTTGTCGATTTTGCTTGAAGGAGCTATTCAGCAAAAAATAGTTCTCATCGAATATGAATCGCGGGAAGGGCGCTCGAGCCGGCAAATACAGCCGATTGGCGTGTATGCAAGCAACGGTCTGTGGTACTGTTCTGCCTATTGTTTTCTTCGCGAGGAATCCCGGTTGTTCCGATGCGACAGAATTCATACAGCTGTGTTTGACACTTCGGGATTGCAGCCAATGGATTTTCGCCATGTTCACCTGGGCAACCAAGATGCGTTCTTTCAGAATGAGCAAGCGTATATCCCTGTTTATGTTGAACTAAGCAAGGAAGGGGTTCGGCGCTGCGAGTCTGAATTATGGCCTTCTCCAAAGCTTTATAAAAATGAGGATGGCAGCGGCAGGTTAGATGGCAGCATTCGAAAGGTTGATCTATCGTTTTTTGCGAATTTCTTTATTGGTTTAGGGAACGAGGCGACGGTAAAAGAACCGGCAGAGCTCGTGGAGCGTATGAAAGGGATTCTTTCGGAGATCATGGCGAAATATGAATAAGGTTTTTTGCTGGTTTGGCGGATGGGAATAATCGTAGTTATCCAGGTCATTCTACTGCGTTATTTGCGTCCGCGAATGTGTTTCTTCTAATAAAGGCTTTGTGTGGCAGGGTAGCGGATTCATTGATTGAGGCGAGGCCAAGAAAAGAAAATGAAATTAATTTTGAAAAACACTTGCAATAGTGGGCAAG
>NZ_MAQX01000036.1 GCF_001682865.1 Bacillus sp. FJAT-26390 | reverse complement strand
GCTATTCTCATTTCAATTGCTTTTGTCTTTATATCCACGGGGTAACTTACTCTTGTTGCCAACGTAAAAACACCTCCAAGGTTGTCTCCATATCTTACGACATGGTTGCATTTTCTTGAAGGTGTTTTGATTTGTCTCACGTTATGGGGTCAGTCCCGTTCACAGCTCTGGCGGTTTTTACTATGGGCGGGTAGTTGTTAGTTAGAAAATAACAGATCGAGTAATGATTACGAGAAGAATGAACAAGACCAAAATTACGCCTAAAGACGTAAAACCTCCGTGTACACCGGACATGCTAATTCCCCCTAGATAGAAATTTCCGAACTTGGACCGATCCTGTATAGTTGAATGTCTCGTCGTTCGGTTATGGTATTGTATGAAAAATACGTCCAAACGATTGGACATTTGTCTTGGTTTAACCACATTTAGGCGGATGCCTATACCGTTTTGCGCAGATGCAACATAATTAGTTCGCCCAAACTCTCTTGGCTTGCAGTAAGATTTCTTACATAAGGCAAGACTGTTTCTCTAGACCCACACGATTTTCGTTTTGTATAATGACACGGTACCTTTAAAGGTATAGGCGATATATAGGGAAACGTACGTGGATCGGAATCTTTGTGGACTTGATGACAGAAAACTTAGAAAGCTCCAGCATGTGCTAATCGAACTCATAAATCATCGCATTCAAACTGTGCTGGAGGATGGACCGCTCAATGGAATCAACAAGTAACCAATCAGCTTTTGCAATTTGGACTAGTTTAATCAGCAATATTCTTTTAACCGCCATGAAACTTATTATTGGTTTTCTATTCAGCAGTCAGGTGCTTATCGCGGATGGCGTACATAATGCTGGGGACGTTTTTGCGACCACGGCTGCTTTAATATCGATGATGATTTCGAAAAGGCCGCCAGATAAGGATCATCCTTACGGACACGGGAAGGCGGAGGTAATCGGTGCCGGCATCGTCGCCGTTATTTTGATCCTTGCAGCTGTCTATATGGGTTATCATTCGATTATGGCGCTGATGGAGCCGGCTCACCAAGCTACGCTGCTTGTACTGATTGCGGCAGCTATCTCGCTGGTATGGAAACAGTGGCTTTATGTGTACACCATGCGTATCGGCAAAAAAATCAATAGCAGCGGCTTGATCGCCACCGCTTATGACCACTTGGCTGATGTATATGCGTCGCTGGCAGCTGTAGTTGGTATCGCCCTTGCCATGATCGGTGATCATTTTAACATCCATATTCTGAAATACGGCGACCCTATCGCGGGAATCATCGTGGCTTATTTTGTTCTAAAGCTGGCGATCCACATGGGACGCACCTCCATTGATGTTCTAATGGAGAAAAATATCGATGAGGACCGCATGGAGGAAATTACGCAGCTGGTCCGCTCGATACCGGAAGTGAAAAGGATTGACCGCATACGCGCCAGGGAGCATGGCCATTACATGATTGTTGATGTGAGGGTAGGCATTCCCGCTGAGCTAAGCGTCCAAGACGGCCATGACATTAGCAGAAAAATAAAACAGACGATTATGGAACAAAACCCGCTTGTCGAAGAGGTGCTGATTCATTTAAATCCCTGGTATCAGGATAACGACAAATAGGCTGCGCCGTATTTGGCAAGGAGGGAAGTAAGCCCAGTGCTGGAACCGGAGAAGACGTACAATACGGCGGTGGAAGTCACGCTCGAGGTGATCGGCGGCAAGTGGAAGCAGGTTATTTTGTTCCATCTAACCCTCGGGAAGAAACGCAACGGAGAGTTGATGAGCTTAATGCCTGCGGTAACCCAAAAAGTGCTTACACAACAGCTTCGTGAGCTGGAGGAGGATGGCATCGTTACTCGCATTTCGTATAACCAGGTGCCGCCAAAGGTCGAATACGAGTTAACGGAGTACGGCTGGAGCTTGAAAGACATTCTTCATCTGCTATGCAGATGGGGAGACAGGCATGCCGAGCTGGTATATGGCGGTAAGGTTAAAATTTTGGCGGTAGCACCGCAAACGGATGGAACGGATTAGCGTGAAAATAAAACCGGTCGCTGCATGTCAGTGACCGGTTTTTTTGCAATCAGCATGGGTGGACGGTAGGCAAACGGATCAAGGAATGACCTTGCGCTGCCTCAGTTCTTTAAAAATGTCCATAAACATCGCTTCTGTATCAACAAATTCGTGGAAGCCGAACCGGCGCGCCTTCGAGCCGTCGGCAAAAAAGTCGTAATCCCACGAAAATACAAAATCCCCGAACCGCCATGAGGAAACGTCCTTATAGGCGTTATTCGCCAAGCCATGCTTCTCCACCATGGAGCTCCATAGCTCCTCCTTGTCTGCCATAACCTCCTCCAAGGACATTTGCAGCGGGGGCGCCGCCTCAAGCCCGAAGCTCGCGGCTATTTTTGGCCAAAGCTCGTTCCACCGGAACAAATCGCCGTTTGTGATGTTGAACGCTTGATTCGCGCAGCGTTCGTCAGTCGCCGCCCAGACGGTAGCTTTTGCGAGCAAGGCTGCATCCGTCATTTCCAGCAGACTGTTGTAGGCTCCGGGCTTGCCGGGAAAACGGAGAGGGAGTCCAAGCTCTTTCGAAATGGAAGCATATACGGCAATCACCATGGCCAGATTCATCGGATTGCCGAGGGCAAACCCGGATACGACGGAAGGCCGTAGCGCCGACCAAGTCCAGCTGCTTCCCGGCTGCCTTCGTTCGAGGAACTGCTGCTGATCGATATTAAACTCCGGCGGCATATGGTAAGCATCTGTTTCCCGGGCAGGCGTCTTAAAGGGACCTAGGTGCGCTCCATACACCTTGTAGCCCTGCATGAGACTAATATGCTGCAGGTTTGAAGCGTTAGGTTCTACCGCATTGACGACATTGACTAGCATGGCGAGGTTCGGTGCGACCAGTTCTGCCCAAGTAGGGCGATCTTGATAAGCAGCGTAGAAGATATGGGTAACTTCCGACAGCTTGCCTAGTTTCTCGCGTGTATCCCCTTCATTAAGCAGATCAACGGAGACATAGCGCGTACGGCCGCTGGAATCCCCGCCCCGTCTTGACACGCCGATTATTTCCCATTCCGGCAGAAGCTCCAAATATTCGATCAGATTTCTTCCGATAACGCCGCCTGCTCCAATGACTAGCGCCGTTTTATGAGCTGCTGCTCCTTTGTTATTCATAAGAAATTCTCTCCTCATTTGTAGTGGCTTTAACAACATTGTGCGCCTTGTCAGGTTGAAAAAAAAGTACGCACTTTGGAGTGATATAGTTACTTGAAAGTAATATAGGCTTATGAATGTACAATGGAGATAGGGATAGATACCAATGACTATAGCTGTTTTCTCCCAAAAAAAGCCAAAGGAATGTGCTACTATTGTTTTATTCGAGCGGTAGTAAAGGAGATAATGAAGCTTGGAGCAAATGATCTGTTTTGCAAAGGAAGCGCTGGATCAATACGCCATTCAGTGCCAATCCAT
The DNA here is from genome assembly GCF_001682865.1 of Bacillus sp. FJAT-26390. Taxonomy (GTDB): domain Bacteria; phylum Bacillota; class Bacilli; order Paenibacillales; family Paenibacillaceae; genus Pristimantibacillus. The sequence goes on along the minus strand of NZ_MAQX01000036.1, from coordinate 247,988 downwards.
CACTCCGGCAAGTAGGGATAGCGCAAGAAGCCGATAGGAAGGGAATATGGATATGAATATAAATTCAGCTATGCAGCGTGAGTCGACGAATGACCCTTTCACGATAGAGTGTAAGGATGTTATTTTGCGGGAATATCGAATAGAGGATTTGGATGAGTTTTACGCGCTTACCCAGCAATCGGAAATCATTGAATTTTTGCCAGGCTGGGATGTTCCGAAGGAACAAAGGCTAGATTGGTTAATCCATTACGAAACCGTCGAAAACAAACAGTTTTTAAAAGCTGTGGCAGAAGAAGGCGGCGATATTGGACAGCTCCGATTACGTCTTGGCATTATTTCAAAGGAGACAGGTGAGTTTATCGGGTGGTGCTGTACGGGCATAAAAGAACAATTGCCGCCGCCAAACAGAGAGATCATGTATGCCATATCGAAAAATCATCGCAACAAAGGGTATACGACCCAAGCTGCTCAAGGGATGATCGATTATTTGTTCTCGCAAACGAATGTAGAGGAGCTTAGCGCTGTAGCTCTGATCCGTAACACCCCCTCGAATAAAGTCATTCAAAAATGCGGATTTGAATTGATAGATACGATAGAAATCGAAGACGAGGCCTATCAGTATTACAAGCTTTATAAGCGAAAATAGAAGGGAGTACGCCTGCAACTCAAGCGTGCTCCCTCCAAATGGGTCCTTCCTCACATCATATTCTCAGCAAAATAGTTCTCAGCATATTTTTCGTAATCCAAAACTTCAATAACGCTCGACCATTGGAGAACCGTTCCGACAAAACGTCGAATGTCTAATCCTGGCATTCCGTAAGATTCATCGGTATTGCCTGTTCCAGTTGCATTCTTAATTAATGTCACTTTGTAGCCTCGGTCAAATGCAGAAATCGCCGTAAACATACAGCAAAATTCAGTCTCAAATCCAATGATAAAAAGATGAGTTACACCTAAATGTTCTAACGTATCCGCGAGGTTAGTTTTGAAGAATGAGCTTGGTGTTTGCTTCTCAATCACATAGTCGGCATAGTTCTTTAATGAACCGTGCAGCTCAGAACCAACAGAACCCTTATAGAGCGGGCTTTCTTCCGAATCATCAAAATGTCTTACAAAAATAACAGGTAGGCTGCCGGTTTTGAAATCCTTAATCACACTTTCCATCAATGCCAGTTCCGTTTTGAAATCGCCTAAATTAACAATACCGTTTTGCACATCAATAACTAAGAGTGCTTTCATTTTCTCACCATCCATCATCCTTGTTCCTTCATACTTTTAATATTCGAGATTCATGTTTGAACTTCCTTTAAGGCTTGTAATTGACCGAGCCAAACAAGTAAAGTTCAATTATAGTTGAATTTGAAATGGAATTTTTTTATGGTTTAATGATAAGGTAAAGAATTCCTTTCGCATTAATTCCAAAAGCAAGGAGACAAGCCGAAATTATGAAACAGAATAAATACGATGATTCAGGCTTTTTTGAAAATTACAGCCAAATGCCACGCTCGATCGGAGGGTTAAATGCTGCTGGTGAATGGGAATCGTTTCGCGCAATGCTTCCCGAACTTCGCAATAAAAAAGTGCTTGATCTGGGCTGCGGCTTTGGCTGGCATTGCAGATACGCGCGCGAACAGCATGCCCATTCCGTGGTAGGCGTAGACCTCTCTGAAAATATGCTGGAGCGCGCCAGAGAAATGACCAACGATTCGCAGATTGAATACCGCCGCTTCGCAATTGAAGATATCGACTTTAAAGCCGAGGAGTTTGATGTAGTCATAAGCTCTCTTGCGCTCCATTATGTGGAGGACTTCATTACCGTTTGTCAAAAAGTTCATCACTGCCTTGTCCCAGGCGGTGCGTTTGTGCTATCCGTCGAGCATCCGGTATTCACCGCGGTTGCAGCACAAGACTGGCATTATGGCCAGAAAGGCGAGAGATTGCATTGGCCAGTCGATGACTACCATTATGAAGGATCGCGGCAGGCTAGATTTTTGGAAAATGATGTCGTGAAGTACCACCGTACCGTCGCTACGCATCTAAATGCGCTAATTGAGACTGGCTTCAGCATTACGAAGCTGTCCGAGCCTAAACCGTCGCAGGAAATGAAGGAAAACAATCCTGATATGCAGGATGAATTCCGTCGCCCTATCTTTCTCATGATCGCTGCGGTTAAAAATTAACGCATATACTCAATATAATCGACAACAGGCTGCCAACTGGCAGCCTGTTCGTTTTTTAAAACGATTAATAGAATAATCATATTGTATAACTATACATTATAATGCATAATAATACCGACAGGCAGTTTATAGCTAGGGGGATTACATATGATTTTGAAATGTGATTCGGATAAATTAGAAGATTATTTAATAGAAACAGAAGATATCAATTATAGTCACCAGTCAATAAGCGAAAAAGCATCGGAATTATTTATGGCATCCATTAACGAGAACGATTTTGTGGAAAATGCCTATACATTCGTTCGTGATGAGATCTCTCATTCCTGGGATATCCAAAGCTCGAGAATAACATGCAGGGCATCGGATGTGCTTTTTTATAAAGAAGGCATTTGTTACGCGAAATCTAATTTATTGTGTGCCTTATTAAGAAGCAAAGGAATTCCAACAGGTTTTTGCTATCAAAAACTTACATTAGGCGATACGCCGGATACAGGGTACTGCATGCATGCTTTAAATGCCGTCTACTTCACAAGTTTAGGAAGATGGATCCGTCTTGATGCGCGGGGAAATAAGGCTGGTGTTCATGCGGCATTTTCTTTAACCGAAGAAAAACTGGCTTTTGTTGTGCGGCCAGAATACGATGAAGCCGATTATTTGCAAATATACAAGCTGCCTAACGCTAAAACGATGGATGCGCTCAAAGGACATGCGGATGGTATGAATATGTATCTACATGGCTTGCCGGATAGCCTTTAATTTTTGATGTAAGGAAACGTATAGATGCCCACAACCCTCAAGCTTATAGGAAGCCGCTGAGCGCAGCAAGCAGCCCTTGCGGATCTTCCCCTCGAGAATAAAATCACCGCAAGGGAGCGGACGCCCGCTCCCATGAGCTTCGCTATCGCTGCATGCCGATTACAACAGTTCATACATGAGCCCTGGTTGATTAAAATAATAAAAGTCTTTTCATTGCTGAAAAGTTCTGGTATTATCGATTTGACTTATTAAATGCATTTAATAAGTATCGCGATTTAAGGTGGTGTTCATGGTGAATGATTTGCCAGCAGCTCCCAATGAGATGAAAAGAGCTATTTTTCGGGGCATACGCGCATCCCTACTGGCGCTTGGCAGTGCTACGAAAGTGGAATTGAGCCACAAGTTAGGAATAAGTTTCCCCACTATTAGCAAGTTCCTGTCGCAAATGGAACAGGACGGGGAGCTGATCTTAGTTGGTCTTGATGATTCCAGTGGCGGAAGAAGAGCGCAGCGCTATGCCTATAATCCGGAATACATGCTGGGGCTGGCTATCTTTTTAGAGAAAACGGAAACGAACTATACGATCTTTAATTGTTTAGGCGAAGTGAAGGAGCAAGGCACGGCTGCAAGCGTGCTTAAGGACGACATTTTAAGCTTAACGAAGCATATTGAAGACCTTATTTTGAAGTATCCGAAGATCAAGTCGGCGGCTATAGGCGTACCGGGATCGGTCAATAATGGTCGGATTATTTATATTCCCAGCTACGAGAAGTACCATGACTTTGATTTGAAGGGATACTTCGAAGAGCGATTATCTATTCCCGTCGTAGTAGAAAACGATATGAATGCTGCTGTCCTTGGCTATCACGACAATAGGCGGAAAAGAGAGAAGTCATCTTTGGTCTATTTGTATCTGGGGCAAAATGGCCCTGGTGCGGGCATTATCGTAAATGGCGATGTGGTACGGGGAAGCTCGTTTTTCTCAGGGGAAGTGTCCTTCGTCCCTCAGTATGATGACAGAAATTTTTTGCAGGCTTTAAACGGAGAAAGCGAAATAGCAGCAGCAAAGCTTCGCGAGGAGGAAAGGATCGATGCCATCAGCCGGTTGGTCGCATCGTTTACAGCGATCCTCAACCCGCACACGATTGTTTTTTCGAATGACGAGGTGAACCAATCCATGATTAACCAAATAGCGGTAAAGAGCGCAGTCTATATCCCGGAAGAACATCTTCCCGAGCTTACGGCAAGCGATTGGAAACAAGATTATTTGTATGGCTTGCAGCATCTTGGGCTGGATCTTATGATCTCAGGAACTAAAATATAAAAATGAAACAAGGGAACAGGTGAAACGCATGGCTACATTCTTTTTATTTATTATTTATTTGGCTTTTATAAGCCTTGGATTGCCTGATTCATTGCTCGGAACGGCATGGCCTGTCATGCAGCTGGACTTTGAAGTGCCGCTTGAGACTGCCGGCGTCCTGTTTATGATCATTGCGGCCGGTACGATCGTGTCCAGTCTGGCAAGCGGGACGGTGCTTAAGCGCTTCGGAACGGGCAAAGTGGCACTTGTCAGCTGTATCATGACAGCCGGTGCTTTGCTTGGTTTTGCCCTCTCCCCATCGCTTGTTTGGTTAATGATATGCGCCATTCCGCTTGGTCTTGGCGGAGGCTCGGTGGATGCGGGATTAAACAATTACGTCGCTGCCAACTACAAAGCGCATCATATGAGCTGGCTGCATTGCTTCTGGGGTGTGGGGGCTACATTCGGGCCTGTCATTATGGCTCAGTTTATTTCAGGTCAAAACGAATGGAGAGACGGTTACCTTACAGTTGCATATATTCAGTTTGCTCTAGTTGTTATCCTGTTCATCACGCTGCCTTTATGGAAACGGGTTTCAAAAGGGAGCAGCGTTAATTCAAGTGAAGCTGCAGATTTGCATGAGGGTGAAGAGGAGCTGCATTCCGAAAAAGTAAAACCTTTGCAAATTAAGGGAGTTAAGCTGGCTCTCGTATCGTTTTTGTTTTATTGCGGCGTCGAATCAACGATGGGCCTATGGGGGAGCAGCTTCCTTGTCAATGTGAAGGATTTGCCCGCAGCGACAGCCGCGCAATGGGTATCGCTATTTTACGCGGGCATTACGATAGGCAGGCTGATTACCGGCTTTATTACTTTCAAAGTAAACAACCGTATTCTCATTCGTGCTGGGCAAATTACGGCTCTGGTCGGATCAGCGCTAATGTTCTTGCCATTGCCGTCTGTTTTCTCCCTTGCAGGCTTTATGATCGTCGGATTAGGGCTGGCGCCGATTTATCCATGCATGCTGCATGAAACGCCGGTACGATTCGGGAAAACGCACTCCCAGACGATAATGGGGTATCAGATGGCTGTAGCCTACACGGGAAGCACGTTTATGCCTCCGATACTTGGTTTCCTTGCTTCCTATTTAACAATCGGCATTTTCCCCACATTTATCGTCATGTCTGCTGTAGTTATGCTTTTGTTCTCAGAGAGGCTGAATGCCTTCTTGAAAAGAAAGGGTATTTTAAAAGAGAAAACATCGGGCTTTACGGTTCATTAAGCATAAGCTGCATCTTGCTTCTTTCGGAATAAAGGAATTCAATAAATAGGAGCTGTTTTTGCATGAAGACCGAAAAAGAGAAAATGCTGGCTGGCGAGCTTTATCTGGCGAGCGACGCGGTATTAATGAATGAGAGGCTGAATGCTCGAAGGTTGACTCGACTGTTCAATCAAACGCTTGAAACGGAAGATAACCAAAGAACAGAACTGCTCAAGGAACTGTTTGGCTCAACCGGAAAAAATCTATACGTTGAACCAACGTTCCGTTGTGATTATGGCTACAACATTCATGTCGGCGAAAATTTTTACGCTAATTTTGATTGTGTTTTACTGGATGTTTGTGAAATTCATATTGGCGATAATGGCTTCCTAGCGCCAGGGGTGCACATTTATACGGCAACCCATCCGTTGAATGCAAAAGAGAGAATATCGGGCGCTGAATACGGCAAGCCGGTAACGATTGGCCATAATGTCTGGATAGGCGGGAGAGCCGTCATTAATCCTGGCGTTAAAATAGGCAACAATGTCGTGGTCGCCTCCGGTGCGGTCGTTACGAAGGATGTACCGGATAACGTTGTAGTAGGCGGAAACCCAGCGAAAATACTTAAAGGTATTGAACAATAGAAACCGTTAAGTTTTCGAAAAATGATGATGAACGAATAGAAGCGGCAGTCTTGGGCTTTTTTGTCCGAGGCTGCCGATTTGTTTTATTTTCCGCTCAAAACAAAGTTATTTTTCTCTAAATGGGGGTAATGAATGATAAACGTTTAGAGGAGGCAGCCGCAATGGAAAACTATTTGCCCATACTGATAAAGCTGATTGTTGCGTTTGCCGGACTATGGTGTTTGACGCGACTGCTTGGCAAAAGGGAAATCGCCCAGCTTTCTCCCTTTGATTTCGTATCCTCGATGATAATGGGCGAAATTGTCGGCAATACGATTTACGACGAGAACGTATCTGTGTGGATGCTTATATTCGCGCTGGCGCTTTGGGCTGGACTATCTTATTTTTTCGAGAAAATCATGGAGTTCGGCAAAGCGCTGCGCAGACAGCTCGAAGGTAAACCAGAGCTGCTGATTGTAAATGGACAAATCGATATGGAAGCGCTGCGCCGCAATAATATGGCATTTGACGAGCTGCGAATGATGCTGAGGCAGCGTGATGTTTTCTCGCTTAGCGATGTAGCTTACGCAGTTTACGAAACGAATGGAGCACTCAGCATTTTGAAAAAATCGGCGTTTGATACCGTGCAGCGCGGCGATCTTAATCTCCAGTCGAATCCGCCAAATCTGCCGCACATTCTGGTTGAGGACGGGGTTCCACAACATGAGGGGCTTGCCGCCATTAAGCGTGACGAGAAGTGGCTGCTTCAGGAGTTGGAGCAACTCGGTTACCCGGAGGTTCGGTCAGTGGCGCTCGCTGAATGGACTACTGACGGTGTATTGAAGGCGATTCCGCGGTTTGAAGAAAAGGGTGATCGGAAAATATCTTTTCAGATTTAAAAACGGCGACAGGCAGGTATTTTCTTTTGCATAAACGAATTGTGATAATGATGGGGGTGAACACGAATGAGAAGTGAAAAGGAAATGTTTGATTTGATTTTGGAGGTGGCGCAAAAAGACGAACGTATCCGCGCTGCATACATGAACGGTTCGAGGACGAATCCGAATGTTCCCAAAGATATATTTCAGGATTATGATATCGTTTACGTGGTCACGGAGACGTCTTCTTTTGTGAAAGACGAGTCGTGGATAAAGGTTTTTGGGGAGCTAATCATCATTCATGAGCCTGATAAAATTGATGAGAGCCTTGGAATGAAGATGGATTTTGATCGTTCCTATACCTATTTGATGCTGTTTAAAGACGGAAATCGGATCGACCTTCACATTGAAACGAAAGAATCTATGCTTGAGGGTTATGTAAAGGATAAGCTCACGGTGCCGCTATTGGATAAGGACAACTGCCTGCCGTCCATTCCAGCGCCCTCAGATATCGACTACCATGTTAAGAGACCAACAGAAGCAGCGTACATAGGCATCAACAATGAGTTTTGGTGGTGTCTGCAAAACGTTGCCAAAGGAATATGGCGAGATGAATTGCCTTATGCGAAGCAGATGTTTGAGCCATCCAAAAAATCATTGGACGAGGTCGTTTCCTGGTGGATCGGCATGAAATATGATTTTAGCATTTCTACGGGAAAGATGGGGAAGTATTTTAAAAATGATCTTCCGGGGCCGTACTGGGAGTTGTATAAAGCAACGTATTCGGATAGCAGCTATGAACATATGTGGGATTCCATATTTGCAGCCTGCGACTTGTTTAGAACGTTATCCAAGGAAATTGCAGAAGCATTTTCCTACAGCTATCCTCATAACGAAGATAAAAATATGACAGCCTATCTGGAGCGTGTAAGAAGCCTGGCTCCTGCTGTGAAATCGTAAAAAAAGAGCAGTCTCTGGTGAATTTACATCCCGGAGACTGCTTTTCTTATGGTTTAGCGACTGCGACCGCCGCCGCGCGGTTTGTTTGAAGAGCTTCCGCCACGCGAGCTTCCGCCGCGTCCGCCTGCCGGTGAACTGCTGCGACCGCCTGCGGAAGAATTGCCGCGCTGACCGCCACGGCCGCCAGCTTGTGCTTTGCCGCGTACGGCGCCGCGCTCGTTGCTTGCTTTAGCATCCTTGCGCGTTGCTTCCCATGGGCTCTCTACCGAAGAAGCAGCACGGCCTGCAACATGCTCAGCTCCGCGCGGGCTTCCAAAGCCGCTGCGGCCTGCGCCGCCGCGAGCTGCTGTGTCGCGATTGCCGGAGCGTTCGCCGCCGCGAGGCGCGCTGCCGCGATTGCCCGTGCGTTCGCCGCCACGTGGTGCGCTGCCGTTATCGAACCGCTCGCCGCGGCGAGCTGCCCAGCCGGATGTTTCGCCAGCTGTTTCCACAGCTTCACCGCGAACTTCCGCTGTTCTTCCGGTACGTTTGCCTGCTGCGGGACGAACCGTCTCGCGCTGGCCTCTGCGACCGCCTGGCTTAGCGCCGCGGTCCGATTGACCGGAGCGTCCGCCGCGACGTCCGCCTTCAGCAGGCTTGCCGCCGCGAGCGGCGCCTCTGCCGCTGTCAGAACCTGCAGGACGGCGGCCTTTTTCAGGACGATCGCCAGGCTGGGAACGGACAGCTGTCTCTACGCCTTCGCTGTCAATTGCACGGCGAGGAAGTCTAGCGTTAATGCTTTGCTCGATAAGCAGCAAATGGTTTTTGTCATACGGCGTTGCAAGTGTAATTGCAGCACCTTCTTGGCCAGCGCGTCCGGTTCTGCCGATACGGTGAATATACAGCTCGCCGTCCTGTGGAACATCATAGTTGTACACATGCGTTACGCCTTCAACATCAAGTCCGCGCGCAGCTACGTCAGTCGCAACGAGCACTTGAAGACGCGCGTCTCTGAAGCGCTTCATTACCTGCTCGCGCTTGGCTTGCGTCAGATCGCCATGCAATTCATCGGATTCAATCCCGATTTCTTGCAGCTCTTTGTTCAACTTTTTCGCGCGAACCTTCGTCCGGCAAAAAATAACGGCCAAATACGGTTGATGCTGCTCAAGCAAATGCACCAACGTTTGCTGTTTGCTGCGATCAGTCGTTTCGTATACGATTTGGGTAATGCTGTCCAGCGTGACGTTCGTGCTGCGAACGCGAATGTCGACTGGCGTTTTCATATAATCAGCTGCCAATTTGCGAATAGCATCAGGCATCGTAGCGGAGAACAGCATCGTTTGACGAGCCTTCGGCGTTTGCGAGATTATGCTTTCTACATCTGGCAGGAAGCCCATGTGAAGCATTTGGTCCGCTTCATCAAGGACTAGCATTTGCAGCTTGCCTAGGTTGACGGTCTCACGCTTCATATGATCGATAAGACGGCCCGGCGTTGCAACGACGATATGAGGCGAACGCTGCAGCTTGCGGATTTGAGCATCTACGTCTTGGCCGCCGTAAGCAGCAAGCACGCTAACGCCAACAGCAGGGACAAGCTTTTTAAGCTCGCTCGTTATTTGAATGGCAAGCTCCCTTGTTGGTGTAAGGATAAGCGCCTGCACTTGCTCTTTCTCTATATTAATTCGTTGCAAAATAGGCAAAGCAAACGCGATTGTTTTGCCTGTGCCCGTTTGTGCTTGTGCAATGACATCCTGTCCATTAAGCAGGAGAGGGATAGCTTGCTTTTGAACCGGAGTCGGCTCGGTAATTCCATCTTGGTGCAGCAATTCGCTTAGCTTGGGAATGATACCCAAAGCGTTAAATGCGTTAGACATTAATACATTTCCTCTTTTCGTAAACATCGTTTGATGTTAAGTATAACAGCTGTCCTTATAATGTGCATCTTTACTTTGTATATGCTATGCTATAAACCAACATTATTAGCAGCAGAGGCAGGTTAGAGAATGAATGGAACAGAGCGCTCCGCCATTAGAGCAGGGCTTGAGGTCGATATCGTATTGAAGCAAGATCAACGTACAGGCAAGCTGACACGAGGTGTCGTGAAGGATATATTGACCAATTCGCCGAAGCATCCGCATGGCATTAAAGTAAGGCTGGCGGACGGCCAAGTTGGACGCGTCAAAAATATTATTGCTCAGCCATAAAGGAGGGCGACTATGGCATTTGGCATAAAGAGGCAAGAGATGGAGCAGTGGAAGTCGGCTGTAGCTCATGGAGAAATTGCTTTTCTTACTCATTACTGGCTGGATCCCCGATTTCCGAACATGCGGACAGTAACGAAGGTTGGCTGCTCCGATATGACGAAGCTGTCGCGCTGGTGTCTCGATCATGGTCTCAACCCTCGTTATATTCATGCGCGATCAGAGTATCCGCATTTTGATCTGCTTGGACCAAAGCAAATTGAAGTACTAAAGCAGGCGAACCAATACGAGCAGCTTGAGAGATTCGGCATGCTATGAGGATAGGTAGTACAAATGGCTGCTCATGGAGCGGCTTTTTTTTGCTGCGAACACAAAAAATGTTCTCGCTTGTAAACGTTGAATCCAGTACTATAAAAGTATCAGATGGAAATGTTTACATTTTTTAGGGGAGAGGGAACTTGCAAATGGATAAAAACAAAGAACAACTGCTTCATGCCTTTGGAGAATGGATTACGTTTGTAACGGATTTGGCGAAGTATGAGGAACGGATATGGAATCAAAGCGTGGCACCCGGAAAATGGACCGTTCGTGAGGTTGTGGCGCATATTTTGCGATGGGATGATTATTTCTACAAGGATGCAATTGCGAGGGCAGCCGAGGGGGTGCCGCTCACGGTTAAGCATCTCGATTATGATCAGTTCAATGAAGGCGCGAAGGCATATGGGAAAGCAACCTCGATTGCGGAGCTAACGGAGCAAGCGGTTCAGAGCCGTAAGCAAATAATTGATGCGATAGCTGAACTTACGAACGAGCAATATGAAGCGTCATATGTGGATGCTGACGGGCATCCGTTCCAAATGTCGCATTATATGAACGATTTTATATGGCATGACCAGCATCATATCCAGCCGATTAAGCGCCTGCTGCATTTTCGAATCGAGGAAATGAGCTTGAACGGCTGGCCTGCCCTGCAAACGGTCGTATATGACGGCTGGCTGCAGCGATTTGCGGAAGGGTATACGAAGCGATCAAATAGTATAAATCCGATCTATGGCCATACGCTGGAGCTGGATGCCAAAATCCGCGCCTGCGAGAAAAGGTATGAGCAGGAGGGCATCCGGACGGCATTCAAAATTACCCCGTTCAGCCAGCCTGCCTCACTTGATGATGAATTAGCCGCACGCGGTTATGAGCTTATCGATCAAACGGTTGTGAAAACGGTACATTTATCTGAGGTGCTCTCTCCCTCAAATGGAGATGTCTGGCTAGAGCAGCATCCTTCAGAGGCTTGGCTGGATGCATTACGCGTATTTAGCGGGTTAACGGACGGACAGAAGGATATCACTCGAAAAATGCTTGAGCAATCGCCGCTTGAGCAGTGCTTTGCGATTTTGCATGATAACGGCATTCCGGTCGCTTGCGGGTTTGCAGTGCTGGAAGACGGCTTCGTTGGCCTTTATGATATCGTCACCGATACCGGCAAACGGAATAAAGGGTACGGAGAGCAGCTTATTTTACATTTGCTGCAATGGGGCAAAGGACGCGGAGCGAAGGAGAGTTATTTGCTCGTTGTAAAAAATAATGCGGCAGCCAATCGGCTTTACGACAAAATTGGTTATGTGCAGCAGTATGAATATTGGTACCGCGTTAGTCAGAACTAACGGTGAACGTAGTAAAGAAAACGTATCATGCACAGCTCGTGGAATGGGACGAGCTGCTGTATGGGAAGCTAAACAACATAGAAGAACAGCATGAGAAGGAAGGATTATTTTGTGAACTGGTGTCAGACCACGAGAACATATCACCATAAACGATAGAACTTGGTACTAATCCAGTGCCGAATTATTGACAATCTGTTGTCATTGCACTATCGTTCCCCATCATGACGGGATACGATAGTCGAAAATAATACATTAACATGAGCAGATGCTACAGTGACCTTCTCATTTTATTAAGCTATTTCTGGGACCTCATAATACGAACGGGAAGAATAACGCAACGACAAGTGGCTGTCCTAAAAGCCAATTTGATTCTTTGGAGTCCTAGTTAATGTTGAATTTCTTCGAAAAAAAGGATCTCAGGCTCCATTTTACAGTGGAACTTGAGGTCCTTTTGTGAAAGCAATAGATACATACTTGTTTTGGGAAGTGAAAATCTAGCTGTGAATGAAACCTTCAGTTTGAATGAATCGCATTGGACCGTGATGGGGTGATCGTTTTGGATATATTATCAAAAGCACCCTGCCAGTTGTTCGAGATGATGTTTCCAATGTAACCGTCAGGTCGTATCAATACCAGCATGTCACTGGTAATGCCGTAAATTTTTTGAAGATTGCCTGTGGTGTCTTTAATGGAAGTGTCGTCGATACTTCCATTGCCTACAATGTATCGGCGCAATTCAGCTCCATCGGTAGGCCATGTCAGCCCAGGAAGTTCCTTGGAGGCATTGGCTCCAAAGGCAAGAAGAGTGAAGTGGGGGCCTTGATATAGGTCAAAGAGTCGTCGTATCCCACCAGGACCGATACAAGGTGCGTCCGGAGCTCGGTCTCCCACTTGCAAGGTCTTGGTGACTGCGGTGTCTGCAGGGGCGAGCGGCCCGGCATGGTATGAAATTATGAGCTGTCGTTCCTCATCTCCACGCTTTAGGCTGGAGAGTGAGCGCTTGTCTATGCCGGAGTAAAGCTCATTTGATTTACCAAGAACATGAGCAGCAATCGGCTGCCGTTCAGCTTCGTAGCTGTCGAGGAGACTGTCGGGAGCTCCGGAGATGACCTGCCCTAATTTCCAACCGAGATTGTATGCATCCTGCACGCCGGTGTTGAGCCCCTGCCCTCCGGCAGGTGTATGAACGTGGGCGGCGTCGCCAGCCAAGAAGACTCTGCCTGCCCGGTAGTGCTTCGCGAGCCGAATATTGGGTCGGAACACAGAGGACCAGGTGATGCCATGTAACCGGAACCCAGTGAGAGTATAGAACTGATCTGACAATGCTGCTTCATCGAGGACAGGCGTCTCATCAGTTTTCAGCCGAATCATGATTTGGAATTGGTCGGAATGGGGCAGTGGGCATACTGCGACCGACTTACCATGTGTACGTGGCCACATATGCCATCGGTTGCGTGCCAGTTTGTCAACTGTACCGTCGACAATGAGCCATTTGTCGGATTCGTTGGTCTCTCCGACGAACCCAATACCAGCAGCTTTGCGAACAGTGCTTGAGCCTCCGTCGGCCCCAACCAAATATCTGCAGCGGACCTTCTCCCCAGAAGAGAGCTTCGCAATCACCCAATCGGAATCTTGTTCGAAGCTCTCCACGGCAGTGCCGAACTCAATGTTAAGTCCACGGCGCTCGATCAGGCGATGCAAGATGGCGTCGGTGCGGAGTTGCGGCAGCAATAAAGTGTTTGGGTATGGTACGCTTGGAGACGATTTATTCCGCTGTATCATACGCCACGGCAATGTGAACGGCCCAAAATGGAGGCCAGCAAGAGGGTATGCTCCTCCTTCAGCGAGCGCCTCATCAAGTATCCCGAGGTCTTCAAAGACTTCCAAAGTACGAGGTTGAACTCCCTTTGCACGGGAGCCTTTGAATGCGTGTGGTGCCTTGTCAATCACTCGAACACGAAGACCTCGACGTAGAAGGTCTGCTGCCAACGTTGATCCTGTTGGGCCAGCACCGGCAATAAGAACATCGATATCCTGGTGATCGGTATTTGATGACTTGATTACTAATTCAAAGTTCTTCATTGTGTAGTTTCCTTTCTGTGCAAAAATAAACAAAATGATTCTTATTTTAGTTTCTATGAAACATTATGTTTCCTAGAAACAATAATACATGGAGCTTGCTGTTTACGTCAATAATGTTTCGTGGAAACTTTAATTGCTCATTCACTCTTGATATACTGGTTTTAGCTTAACTAATATCGGAGGAAAACAAATGTTAAACGAATCGGGGAAACAAAATAAGGATCGATTAATTAAAGATTTGATTGTGTCAGTAAACGATCTACAAAATAAATTCCAAAGAGACGATGGCCAAGAAAGACAATGGCTTATTCAGAATAGTCCTACTCCTATAATCGCTCAGCTGGTGAAAGATATGACTGTTAAGATGCTGCATGTGCTTAGTGCCATTGGTGAGCTTGAGCCTGTTAATGGTATTACAATTTCAAAACAATTCGGATTCTCAAAAGGGAATGTCTCTAAAATCACGAGAAGACTTGCAGATAAAAAAATTATTATTTTTGAATATCTCCCTGATAATAGAAAGGAAATCCTGTTTCGCACCACACAATTAGGAAAAGAGATTAACCTTTTACATCGAACGCTACATGAAAAAATTGATATTGGGGCCAATCATTTATTAAAACGATATAACGAAGATGAATTGCGATTTCTAGTCAATGTTATTCAAGAGACTTTGCACACTTCTTTGATTCATTCGGAGACAAACGAAGAATCAAACCCACTCTGTAAAAGTGCGTCGCATACGAAAGTAGAATCAGACATTGACAAGGCAACAACGTATTCTGACGATATCAACGAAGTCATTGAGTTGCTCAATAAGCTGGATTCCCGTAACTTAAAGAAAGCGAAAGCGATTCTTAAAGATGTATTTTTTTCAGTGTACGAGGATTAAAGCTTCAACAAATTAAGATTGAACAATTAATAATTGATTAATCTGTTATACTCCCTTGGTACGATATGATTTTCTCAAGAATGCTCGCTTATTCGCAGGATTTCGCCCGGATAGTAAGGGGGAAGACATGAAGGGAACACCCTGTTAGACTTCGGTAACATGAAGGCGCACGGGAATAGAGGAGGGATAAAACCGTCCTATATACTTCCATTTACTGCAAGCTTTCTCCACGCCACCCTTGGAGGTTTTCACTCCCATGTCTTAACGGGTCGTTGCTCTTTGGTTTAATGAATCCGGTACTCCGTGCTTTCTTTGAAATCCTGCGAATAAGCCAAAACTCGTACAACGAAACGGGTTGTATGGTTAAGCTGCTTGTAAGAGTGGCAACGTTTTATGTGGCATGTAGGCTTTACCGCTACGAGCCATCCCGACTAGTATTCTGGCCAATTATCGCAGGGACTTTCAAAATTAGGAGAATGAAAGGCAGCCGGCCTCACGATCGGCTGCCGTTGTTCGTTAAATTAACTACGGGCAGCATTCCTAATATGAAGAAATACGGAGTTAACGTTTCTCCAATGAGGGAGGATAGTTTAAGATCATTCGCGGTGAACCATATCAGAAGTAAAAGAGGTTCTGAAATAATTTCATTTTAGCGTTAATAAAACCAACATTTTTAATAATGGGAAGTTGAAACCAACAGCATTCATCACGATAGAAAAATTTATCAAGAACCAGGCACTACAAAAAAAATTAAACATATATAGTTGATATCCGTTCGGATTTGATGAGGAGGATATCATGCAACCTATGTTACCTATGGAAAAATATTTTGGGCAGTTTGAACTGGTGCATGCTTTTTATGGGGCTATGCCTACAGGTGTCAGCGTTTCCGAAACCGGCCGTATTTTTGTTTGCTTTCCGAAATGGGGAGACGACGTTCAATTTACTGTGGCGGAAATTGTTGAGGGTGAAATGCAGCCTTATCCCAGTTTAGAAACAAATATAGTTAATACCGGTAATATTAAAATGTCTTTCGTCAGTGTCCAAAGTATCGTTGCTGATGGAAGAGGAATACTTTGGGTACTAGATACAGGGGCACCAAATTTTTCTGAACCTATTCAAGGGGGAGCAAAATTAGTTGCTGTTGATTTAAGCACGAATACAATAAGGAGAGTATATACCTTTACAGAAGATGTTGTCTTGCCAACAACTTATCTGAATGATGTCCGGTTGGATTTTCGGGTTGGAAGAGCAGGCTATGCATATATAACGGATTCTTCTTCCAGAGGGCCAGGGGCTATTATCGTCGTTGATTTAGAAAATGGGAACGCGTTTAGACGTTTAAATGGGGCAATATCAACTTCGCCTGATCCCTATTTTTTACCGAAAGTAGAAGGTGAAGTTTTGATGAATCGAAACCCGGACGGCTCGACTTACCCATTTAGATTGGCTTCCGATAGTTTAGCGATTTCTCCTGATGGAAAGGTTTTATTTTATGCTCCGCTAACCAGCCGTCAACTGTTCTCAATCTCAACAGAAGCCCTAAGAGACAGAAGGATACAGGACATGAATTTATCCCAATTTGTGCAGTATTGGGGGGAAAAAGGTGCGTCAGATGGAATGATCACCGGCGCAAACGGCACCGTTTATGCGGGAGACTATGAAAACAACAGTATCCGGAAGATATTGCCGAATGGTGCAATGGAAACCATCGCACATGACCCGAGAATTTTATGGCCGGATACTTTTTCGATTGGCCCCGATCAATACTTATATGTCATTGTGAATCAATTACATCGGCAGGCGAGATTTCATTATGGAAGAGACCTGCGGGAAAAACCATATAGTTTACTTCGTATGAGAATTGATGAATTCCCTGCTCCTACCTTTTCATAATAATTTTAACCGATGGTAGCTATCCCTCATCAGGGAGCTGCCTATTTTTTCAGTTAAAACTATATTTTTGTAAAATTGTATATATTCCCGCAACTGCCCTATTATAAAGAGGCTGTTATCTGTTGATAAGGAAGGACCCTTGAGAAATATGGGTTCTTCCCTAGTTTTGCCTTTAGCATTATTCCTCTATTTGAACATTAACACCCTTCTCCACATTGAACTCCATCTCCAGATTCAGTATGACTTTTTTTGATTAGTAAGTACTAGGAAGATCACCCCAGATGCTCATTAGAAGTTATTCGTACATTCTCAACCTAAGGGGAAACTACGAGCAGTACTCGGGCCTGACAGAACATCTCGAAGGCGAAAGGGTAGCCCTCTTTGGTGAGGTAGCTGAGGACGGCAATGACCACGACACGCTTGAACCTCAACAGCACATCCACATGGGAATACTGGAAGAAGGCGACATAGACCTCAAACCAGTTGGTTTGCTGGGAGGCCTTTGTGACCAGTGGCTAGATTTTGTGGAGCTTTTCGACCTGAAGGGCCGCAGGCATACTACAGGATCGGTATACTCGGCGACAACGAATACTTCGTCCTGCTGTACGCATCCCAAAACTCGTTAGACCTTGAAATTTAATCTTGGCTGGCCCAGCAGATCCCAAAGTAAATCCCCTATTCCGCTTACGGAGTAGGGGATTTTCAATTCTAACCAGGGGCGAACAACGTATGACACAAGCTAATCAACAACTTGAGTTCTTCCCGGGAACCACTCCGAAAAGAAAGTTCCCGCGAAACGTGATAGTATTTGACACGGAGAACATTTTATTCTCTGAAGTCTCCGGCTAAAATCAAAAACGCGCACGACCATTGTGGTTTTGCGCGTTTTGCCGGGACGAAATACGGTGTCAGGACGGAATGTTCATAGCGGTCTGAATGTTTTTCAGATCGAGCTGAATTTGCTCTGGAATATGGTAGGGATGGTATAGGCCCCGCTGCATCATGTAGATTGTTATCTTTTCATGGGAGTCTATGGCTTCGTCGAGCTGTTTCATCAAAATTTGCTTGATTTCGGGAGTGGCACATTCGGTCACGGCCATGGCGTAGTTTCTGACTCCGCTCTTGGCGTTCATCAAAAAATCCATTGCGATCACGTCATCGGTCAGCATATGAAGCCCTGTCATGTGTTCTAATATTGTATTCATGTTATTATCTCCTATAGGGTCATTTTAGACAGCACTCCACCGAGCTCCTGAAGGTGCTGCTGTGAAGATTGCACGTCTTGCTGCAAAATTTGCATGAGCTCCGGGTCGGTTACCAGAGCTTGCATGGTTTTGGATTTGGTCATGCAAACCGTCTTGAACGCAGCCATTTCATGAACCTCCAGCATTTCATGCAAAGCGTAATTGGAATTCATTCGGATTGTCCTCCCATGTATCTATCCATATTCAAGGCTTTAAGATGACTTTGATGCAATCGTCCGTTTTCGTATCGAACACTTCATAGCCGCGCTTGGCCTCGCTGAGCGGAATGACGTGCGTAACAATATCTCCAGGGTCCACTTTGCCCGAAGTAACCAACTCGTACATATACGGCATGTAGTGAACGACCGGAGCTTGACCGGAACGGATATTCACGTTGCGCTGCATGATGTCGCCGAGCGGGAATCCGTTATAGCGTCCGCCGTATACCCCAGTGACTTGGATAGTCCCGCCTTTGCGGACAGCCTGAGACGCAATGATAAATGCGCTCATGGTGCCGCCTTGCAGTTTCAAACCGCTGGCTAGAAATTCGAGATCGCTCATCTTGCCGTCCATTCCTACCGCATCAATCACGACATCGGCGCCGCCTTTGGTCATTTCCTTGAGATTGTTGCCGATATTCTTATCCTGTTCGAAGTTTACGATTTCCACATTGTTCGTTCGCTTCGCATGCTGTAAGCGGTAATCGACATAGTCGACGGCTATGACCCGCTTTGCTCCTTTCAGCCAGCAGAATTTCTGGGCCAGAAGTCCGACCGGACCGCAGCCGAGCACGATGACCGTATCTCCATTCTTTACGCCGGCGTTATCTACGCTCCAGAATGCCGTCGTCATGGCATCGGCGATCAAGCTTAGCTTTTCGTCCGGTTGTTCGCAGTTTTCGGGAATCTTGAAGTGGGTAAAATTTGCGAACGGGACTCGCAAATACTCGGCTTGCCCGCCAGGGTATCCGCCGGTCGTTCCGGAGTAGCCGAAATATGCGCCCATATCCCCGTGTTCGTTTGAGTTGTCACATTGGCTTTCCAGCTGATTTTTGCAAAAAAAACATTCTCCGCATGCGATGTTGAATGGGATGATCACACGGTCGCCTTTCTTTACATTTGTCACGCCTGGGCCTACCTCTTCTACGATCCCCATCGGTTCATGCCCGATGACATAGTTCTCCTGAAGGTTAGGGATCATCCCGTGAATAAGGTGAAGGTCGGAACCGCATATGGCGGTACTGGTGATCTTTACGATCATATCGTCCGGTTTCTCAATCTTCGGATCCGGTACCTCTTTGACTACGACATTTTTAATCCCTTGATACGTTACCGCCTTCATGCTTTATGTCCTCCAATATGTTCATCTGGGGTCCGATCAAACATCCCTTTACGAGACGTATCACCCGGGAACAAATTCATCTGCCCGATCATCACCGTATTTTTCGCCGAAAGCTGGTCGAGTTGGTACTGTTCGTTCATCTCGTAAGGATGGAACCATTTTTTGCGAATCATGAGCTCCGTGATTTCTTGGTGCATTGCAATCCCCTGCTTAAGATGATTGCGCAGCAGCGCTCTTACATCCGGAGAAGCCGTTTCCGTCAGGGCGATGGACAAATTTCGCACACCCTCCTTGGCACGAAGAAGGAAGTCCATTGCAAAAGTCATATCTGCCATTTCTGGCATATTTAATGAATTAATCGGGTCTAAATAATCGGTATTCATTTACGTTCCCCTTTAATGTGTTATAGGTGTCGGGCTATTCGGAACAGGCGCTTGGAAAGGAGCTCTTGAATAGATTGCTTGCAGCTCTGTAATCTGTTGTGTGGATTGAATTACGTCTTTCTGCATTAACGCTTTTAGCTCTTGGTCAAAGACCAAGCCTTGCATAAGTTTTGACTTAGCGAGGCAGAGCGTTTTAAAGTTTAACGCTTCATGTAGTTCCATCGATTCGTGCGGCGCTAGCGTTGGCGTATTCATTGAGAAATTATCACCTCCTTTTTTTTATCAACGTTAGATTTTCCGACGCACCGGATCTTATACTAAAATTGATTGCCGGAAATGTGGGATCCGGATATTCCCATGCAGTCGCAGGAATATAAACAAAATCTCATCCGCATACTTATTTCTGTATAAATTAATGATCTTTGCTCAAGGGAGGATGACTCGCTTTGCCTAATGAAAACAAAATTGATCTAGCCACCGAAAATGCAAGAAAGCCAGCAGAAGGTACACTTAACTCGAGCGGCAATACGCTGGAGCAGCATGCATTTAACGCGGTTTCTGAGGCGCAAACGGCTTTAAATCAGGCGATAAACTCGTTAAGTGAATCTAATGCGGCAACAAATTCACAAGCTTTGGAGACGGCCCGGAAGCAATTGACCCAAGCAGAGGAATTTTTAGATCAAGCACAAACTTCAGAAAACGCATTACGTCTACCGGACCAACAATAAAACGGGCTTGGCGCAGATAGGCTTGGCAGAGATTCTCCTTCTTTTTCGGATACAAGTGGAGTCAGGCTTACTAATGTCGAGGTATGACCGTCTGTCTATGTCGAGTAGACGCTGCGATGATGTTTTGCTATCTTAGCCGATACTCTCCGCATGGGCAAAGAACCTGCTTTGAAGCTCGGAGGAACGTATTTGCCATTGACACAGAGAGTCACCGTCAGAAGGCTTCGGCTTGTGCCGAAGCTTTTTGTTTTTTGAGATGTCTCGGACATTTTCAAAAAACTAATTGGAATCCGGATATTATTGAGCAGTGGAGCCCAATTTATACAATTTGCCGGAATTTGACTTCTCCCGTTTAAGGCAACTGGGAACATTGGTTAACAAAAACATGCGAATCATAAAATCATTCGCTTGTAATCGCATTACACATTAAGCTGCTGCTTTTTTTGAGCTGCCTGGGGCTTCGACACAGAAGAAACAATCACAATACTGCTAACCAATGAGCTTATGATGTGTTCACCTTGTATGCGAAAGCATGATTATTTTTATACTGATCAGCAAGGCTCCTCAAAGATTTAGGATATCAGATTGTATCCCTAAGAAATTTACATCGTGCGTGCATTAGTCCAATTATGCGGTAAAGTATGCTATTTCCTTTTATGATTATGGCTGTGAGTATTTTTCCCTCAATTGGTAATCCTAATTCTGCTAATCGCTATTATAAACGTCCACAGGTTAGGAGGGATATCATAAAGCTATTTAATAAACAGAGGCATAGTAACTACACAAGTTCTCCTGTTGAAAAATCGCATAGCTGGTGGGAAGAGGTCGACACTGAAATCAAGGTACACATTAGCATTAAGACTAATATAGATTGGATTGCGAATCGGCTGGGCAACAGTACGGATCTGACTATTAGGTATTTTAAAATGGGTGAAAAGGATTCCCGGTCTGCGGCTGTTTTGTTTCTTGAGGGGATTTCCGATGCGCCCAAAATGCTGGAATCCATAGTTACTGCTGTGCGCGATCATGCGAATCAAGAGCTCCATTGGTTAGTAGTCGATGGGGAGGATTTTATGGATCGTCTGATCCTTCCTGCCGGATCGGTAAAAAGGGCAGACAATATGACTGCTATCCTTAAAGCGATACTCCTCGGTGATACCGTTATTTTATTAGAGGGTTGGGAATACGGGGTGCTCGCAGGCTCTCGTAAGTTGGAGGATCGCGGAATTGAGGAGCCGAGCAACGAGCCAGTCGTTAGAGGTCCACGAGACGGCTTCAATGAGACACTTAGAACCAATACGAGCTTGATTCGCCGTCGTATTAAGGATCCGAATTTATGGATGGAAACCATGCAAATCGGAAGATCCACTCGAACGGACGTGGCCATCATGTATTTGAATGGTATTGCAAGTCAGAAGGTGATCGACGAGGTGCGGAAGCGATTGAAAGCCATAGATGTCGATGGCATATTGGAGAGCGGCTATATCGAGGAATTTATACAAGACAAAACCTTCACTCTTTTTCCGCTGATTTACACCACTGAGCGGCCCGATGTTGTCGCCGCGGAGCTGTTGGAAGGGAGGGTTGCTATTCTTGTAGATGGTACTCCCTTTGTGCTAATTGCTCCAGCGATGCTGATTCAATTTCTGCAGGCCTCGGAAGATCATTACCAGCGCTGGGATTTCGCTACGTTTATACGTCTAATCCGATACGTTAGTCTTGGCATTACGATGCTAGCGCCAGCGCTTTATATTGCGATCACTACTTTCCACCAGGAGGTTCTTCCGACACAGCTTCTGATGAGTTTGGCAGCAGCCCGGGAAGGCGTTCCTTTCCCTGTTTTTGTAGAGGCTGTATTGATGGAAATTACATTCGAAATATTACGTGAAGCCGGTGTAAGGATGCCGAAAACGATCGGTCAAGCTGTATCCATCGTAGGTACGCTAGTCATCGGCCAAGCAGCTGTTGAAGCGGGTCTGGTTTCCCCGGCTATGGTCATTGTAGTAGCGATAACCGCGATTTCCAACTTTGTGCTGCCGTCATACAGCATAGCCATTTCTTTTCGAATGCTGCGTTTCTTTATGATGATATTAGCTGGCTCCCTAGGTTTTTTTGGTATTTTACTTGGCCTGTTAGCTGCCGTATTTCACTTATGCGGTCTGGTATCCTTCGGGCTGCCTTATATGAGCGGCTTTGCTCCTTTTCATTTAAATGACCAAAAGGATGTCATTCTCCGTGTGCCTAGATGGGCTATGTTCACAAGACCTAGTTACATCAAAGATAGAAATTTCACCAGAGTGGGTTCGGACAAAGATCCATCTTTAAAAAAAGAATCTGAGGAGAATTCCAATTCATAACGCGGGAGGGCTTTAATGGCGGTTAGGATTTGTAAAGGGCTATTCATAATCGGATTAATGATATTGGTGACAGGCTGCTGGAATCGCAGGGAGCTAAATGAAATGTCTATCGCGGTGGCCATGGGACTGGACGAAGCGAGGGAAGGCCGGGTTTTGGTTTCGGTACAAGTTGTCAATCCCGGCGAGATTGCTTCAAAAAAAACATCGGGGTCCGGTGGAACTCCGGTAACGACGTTTCGTGCGGAAGGAAATTCAATTTTTGAGGCACTCCGAAAGCTAACGCTAAAGCTAAACCGTAAAATTTATTTATCTCACCTGCGAATGCTGGTCATCGGGGAGGAGCTCGCGAGGAAAGGAATTGCAGAACCCATTGATTATCTGTCGAGGGACCATGAGCTGCGGACTGACTTTGCCATAGTCATAGCGAAAAATGGAAAAGCAGAGGCTATGCTGGACATTTTAACACCCCAAGAGAAAATCCCTGCGAGTAAATTGTATTCCTCGCTTGAAGTAGGCGAAAAAGCATGGGCTTCTACGAGCAAAGTGTCTTTGGATATGCTGATCAATGATTTAGAAAATGACGGAAAAAATCCTGCTCTGAATGGAATAATTATGAAAGGACCTCATAACGAAGGGCAAAAATTATCCAATCTTCAATTGACAGATACGAAAACGATTATGGTGTACGACGGATTTGCTGTTTTTCGTAAAGACAAGCTCGTGGGATGGTTGAACATAAATGATAGTCAGGGCTATAACTACATCCAGGGAAAAGTGAAGAGCACAATCATCGTAAACTCATGCAGTGGCGGTGTAATAGAGGTGGAACTCATTCGAACAAAAACAGCTGTCAAGGCAACTCTGACAGAAAAGGGAGAGCCGAAAATAATAGTTGATGTCCATGGGGAGGGTAATGTAGGAGATGTTTCCTGTGACATCAATATGCTGGACCCCACCACCATTCCTCGGATCGAGAGGATGACCGAGCAGCGTATTGTGGAGATTATTAAGGGCGTGGTAGATACGACCCAATCAAGATATAAAACCGACATTCTCGGCTTCGGAGACACCGTTCATAGGGCATACCCACAGCAGTGGAAGAAGTGGAAGCAGGACTGGGACTCTACTTTTATGCACTTAACCGTGCAAGTGGACGTGCATATCGACATCCGACGAATTGGAACCATTAACCAGCCTATTAAATCAAAAGTAAGGAAGTAGATCACATGTGGGTAACGGTAGGAGCCGCTGTAATCGGCATCTATGCTGTTTGGTCAGAGATGCCTGAACTGCACAGATCAAAGAAATACAAAGAGATGCTGATATTTAGTTTACTGGTGGTCATTTCGCTGACCGTTTATACTATGCAAATCATTCATGCAGCTCTTCCAAACCCGCTCGAATGGATAACAATTGTTTATGAATGGCTCGGGCTGGTTCTAAGGTGAAGGATAAAGTGATCTGAAGAGAAAGGAGGTTTATCATGAAAGAAAGTGAGACAATCGGTGTCCATCAATTTACGATTTTAGTGATTATTTTTGGTATTGGAACCTCTATTCTCATCGCGCCAGCTGCCCTTGCGGCCGTTGCCAAGCAGGATGCCTGGATTTCAAGCATCATTGGCATTCTGGCAGGCTTTTTACCGGTTATAGTCTATGTTACATTATCAAAAAAGTATCCAAATAGGACAATTATTGAGATTAATGAACTGGTTTTTGGAAAATGGCTAGGAAAGACAGTTTCCGTATTATACTTATCGTACTTTTTTGTATTAAGCGTGCTGCTGCTCGGGGACGTTGGATACTTCCTAACGACGGAAGTGATGCCGGAGACGCCTATTGTTTTTATTATGGGCTGTTTGATGATCGTAATTATTTTAGCTACGCGTAAGGGGCTAGTCGTCATAGCCCGGGGAGCTGAAGTCTTTTTTCCTTGGATCGTATTGCTGCTGGTAATGGTTATTATAATGCTGCTGCCGGAAATTGAAATACGAAAAATTGAGCCGGTTTTGGAAAACGGGCTGATTCCGTCATTGGAAGGCTCTTATCCGTTTATGAGTCTGCAGGAGTATATCGTTCTGATGATGATTTACCCATTCGTTAAGGTCTCGAAAAAGAAGGCACCCGCATTTTTTGTCGGTACCCTCCTGGCTGGGATTGTACTTATCATTATTATATTAGTATGTATTCTTGTACTTGGAGCCAGTCTAACAGAATCCAGCATGTACCCGACCTTCACGCTCGCCAAAAAAATTAGTATTGGTAATTTTCTTGAACGTCTGGAGGTTATTGTAGGCGGTTTATGGTTCGTAACCATTACCTTCAAGCTCATTATAACCTTCTTTGCGGTAACTGTTGGCACAAGTCAGCTGCTTCAATTCAATTCGTATACCTTTTTGACAATACCTATAGGCATGCTGATAACGGCAATGGTACAACCTACCTGCACAAACATAGTTTATGTCATGAATTTTATTCAGAAGGTTTGGCCTGCGTACTCCTTAACCTTTATGGTTGTACTACCGCTTCTGACCTGGCTTTTATCCTTGATAAGAAAGAGAAAGAGTACAGCCATTCAAGTTCAATAAAAGCCGCAAAGTAGCAGCATATAAAAGCACTCCTTCTCTTTGCTTGATGACCTATCTCAAGACAGCAAGCTATTCGTTTCTCCATAATTAAAATGGATTCCAATGAAATCATAGGTTCTTGTGGTAATAATTCTTTGGATTTGGAAAATGAAAATGTATAAATTGGATATGACATTGCTAAATCATTTTGGGGAAGAGGATATGATATGCTTCAGAAGCTATCTATTACGCATTCTCATCTTTAAAGATAAACGATAGTTCATAGAAATTACAGAAGTAGTAGATACAACTAGGCAGTGATTATACGCTTGATTAAGCTCCCTCGGTACGATGCAGTTTTCTCACGAATACTCGCTTATTCGCAGGATTTCACTAGAAGATAAATCGTAAGCCGGATAGAATGGGGCTATAGCCGTCTAAATGGGCATCCGGCGAGCATACGGGAACAGAAGGGGCGAGTTTTCGCTCCTTTATTATTGATCTGCTGCACGCTGCTCCACGCACCTCCGGAGGCTTTCACTCCCATTTCTCGACGGGTCTATGCCCTTTCATTCCTTCGTTACGCCTATCCAGAGGGTGGAGGCCGGTAATCCTAACGGTACGGGTCTATGCCCTTTTGTTTAATGCAATCCGGTACTCCGTGCAATCTTGAAATCCTATGAATAAGCCAGTTTTTGTGCGGAGCGTGAAGCGATTAAGCAACCTGTTTCATAGGCAGAGCTCGATTCGGTTCGTAAGCTTCACCGCTGCGAGCTATGGAAACCAGAATGCGAGCCAGCTTGCCGCAAAGCTTCATCACTGAGCGCATTGGCTTCATGCTTTTCGTCTTTACATTCACTTCGTGCTGTCGTTTAAACGTTTCATCGTTCATAATGAGGGCCATGGTTGCCATGAACAGGGCATGTCGAAGTCTTGGTCGACCACGTTTACTGATGGACATTTGGCCCTTCCACTTACCTGAACTTGCTTCAGCTAGGTTGAGACCGGCATGCCGCAACAACGCATTGCCATGTGTATAGCCACTGAGGTCGCCAGCTTCACCCAGAATGCCGGCGACTGACAAGATGCTCATACCCTTAATGGCCATCAACGGACCGGCAAGCGGGATCCGGACCAATGTAGCCTCGACTTCATCCTCGATGACCTGCAACTGATCCATAGCCAGATCATATTCAGCCAGCAGTTGTTGTAGATGAAGCTTGTAGGCTTTCTCTGCATGCTTGGCGCCGACGGAGCGAGCTGCCAGCGCCAGTAGCTCACCAGCTCTTCGTTCACCGCTATGCCGTTTCATGACTGTTTTCCAGCCGTCGATTACCTGGCGAACGGTTAACTTTCGAAGATCGGCAGGCGTTGGAAAGAGACGAAGTGTAGCGAGGGACCCGGAGCCAATGAGGTGCTTATATACCTGCCGCAGCTCGGGGAACACAATGTCGACCCAACGGTGGATCTGGTTCTTGACGCTGACGAGACGATGGACGATGGTCTCTCGATTCGCCATGAGCACTCGCAGTTCTATGAACACTTCACCGGTATCTTTAATGACCGAGTAGTAGCCGTTTTTCACCATGTCTGCGATAACCAAGGCATCCTTGATGTCGCTTTTGGAGGGAGTATTATCTCGGTTTTCCTTGTTCTTTTTGACGAGATGAGGGTTTACCAACACGACTTCGAGGCTTCGGTCTTTGAGCCAGGCGGCGAGGCTGAGCCAGTAGTGGCCAGTTGGTTCCATACCGATGATGGTGATGTTTAGTTGGTGCGTTTCCTGTAAATCCTTCATCCACTGCAGCAGTTGGCTAAAGCCGGCATCGTTGTTGGAGAAGTGAAGCGGAGTGCCAAGCGTGATTCCACGAAAGTTGACAGCGCGAGCAACATGGGACTGCTGGGCGATGTCGATACCGACGACAAGGTGCTGGATTGAAATGCGTTCGAGCAGTTGATTTTGTTTGGTTTGCGCTTTAAAATTCAAAATAGAGCGACCTCCTTAAGATGGCTAAAGGGCTATGACCCGTGACTACCCCATCGTACCGGAGTCGCTCGTTTTAATGCAAAGCGCAAAATTAACGCTCTACAGGAATCCTAACGGGCAGGATAGTTTAACAAAATGTGGTATGATCTGTTTGTTGAAACAAGTCTGGCGTCTCAGTTCTGGCGCAACAGCTCGCTGCGCATTTCTCCGCTAGAGGAGGTCGAGTTTCTTGGCAAGCTGATCGATGAGACGCTGCCTTTCGACAAGGACGTTATGAGAGCGGTCAAACGGATGATCCTGATGGAGGAATCCGGCGACCATACCCTATACGGCAAATCAAGGAGGGCAGCCAATGAACAAAACAGACCGTTTATTAGCCATCGTTTTGGAGCTGCAAAGCAGAGAAGTGATACGGGGCGAAGATTTGGCGGACCTATTTGAAACCAGCGTGCGGACCATCTATCGTGACATTCAGGCACTTAGTGAAGCGGGCGTGCCGATTGTAGGTGCCCCAGGCACAGGATATTCTTTGATGAAAGGCTATTTCCTGCCACCGATCAGTTTCACGGTAGAAGAAGCCGTGACCTTGCTTATAGGAACGGACTTTATCGAGCAACGATTTGATGATGAGTATCGTGTTAGGGCTCAAGCTGCTCGGAGGAAAATCGAGGCCATTCTATCGGAGAGCGTTCGCATCGAGACCTCTCATGTGCGCAAGGCGCTGCGCTTGCTCACTCCAGGAAAACGGGTCGCGCTGTCAAAAGAAAGGGAATATTTCGAAAAGATCCGTCGAGCGATATTAGAGGAACGAAAGATCAGATTACATTATTCGAAAGGGATTGGGGATTCCAAAGGGAATCACCTTAGTGATCGTACCGTCGCTCCTTATGGACTGGTACTCGTTGAAGGAGCTTGGATGCTCGTTGCCCGTTGCGATCTACGTCAAGACATCCGCCATTTCCGTTTATCCAGAATGACCAAACTTATTGAGCTGGAAGAACGCTTCGAACTACCGGCGCATTTCAACTTAAGGGAGTATACCCCTCCGGATGATCGCCACTTGCGAGTTCGCCTTCGATTTAACCATGATATCGCAGATAATGTGAAGGAATCGAACTATCACTATATAGAGGATATGGAAGAGCATCAAGATGGATTGTATGTGATTTTACGTGTTCGTCAATTGGATGAATTGCTTAAATGGGTGCTTGGCTGGGGAGCGGGTGTGATCGTATTGGAACCTGAATCATTCAGAAAAAGGATTACTGAGGAAGCCCAAAAGATGTTAAAACGCTACTGACATAACGTTGTCAGTAGCGTTGTTTTATAATCGGGTATGTAAACGTAAAGTCGTTGGTTCTGGCCCACGATATTATACTATTGTTTCATTTATTTTATTATAGGAAGGATGATATTTTGTGAATTTCGCTTCTGTACGCATCATTACCGACGACGTAGATCGTCTCGTCGAGTTCTATGAGAAAGTCATGGGTGTTTCGGCAGAGCGCCCCGCGCCCGTTTTTGCCGAACTCGTTGTGCCATCTTGCACCCTGGCAATCGGCCACTCCCAGACGGCGCAACTATTCGGCGCTGGTTCCGTAGTAGCGGCCAACAATCACACTGTCATTATTGAGTTCCGCGTCGATGATGTCGAATCCGAATACGTGCGCTTGAAGCCATTTGTCGATGAATGGGTAAAGGAACCTACAACGATGCCGTGGGGAAACCGTTCTGTGCTTTTCCGCGATCCCGACGGCAACCTCGTTAACCTCTTCGAGCCGGTGACCGAGGAAGCGATCAAACGGTTTAGCGGCAGGCGTTGACGGACAGTTAAACAATTTAGGAAGTGGCAACGATTCGTAAAATATATGGCCACCTAGTTCTTAATAAGGAGCGTGATCATACGCTCCTTTAATAATTAAATAGACTCTCGGAATTCAGAGGAGGTATCACTTGAAATTAAAACGTTAAGTTAATTTTTCTGATTGAATATTCTTAAAAAAATTCTTTGCATTAACAGGACACGATGGCTTTACTAGTCGAACAAGATTGAAGAACCCGAATCATTCAGTATAAGTACGGATCGTTACGCTAACGGGACACGATAGCATTCCTGTAGAGCGTTAATTATCAGTTTTGCAAAAAAACAAGCGCCTCGGTACGATGGGATTACGAAACGGGTCATAGCCCTTTAAATCCAATCATCCAGGAGGACGCTCTACTATGAAGTTTAAATCGCAGGATAAACAAAATCAACTCATTGAAAAAATTACCGCCCAGCATTTAGTCGTCGGGATCGATATCGCTCAGCAAACGCACGTCGCACGTGCAGTAAACTTTCGCGGGATCGTAATTGACAATCCGCTATCTTTCTCAAATGACGAAGAAGGTTTTCAGATCCTTCTTCGCTGGATCCAATCGTTGCAGGCAGTCCATAACCTTAACTTCGCTATCATCGGCATGGAACCGACGGGGCATTACTGGCTAAGCATCTCCAAATGGCTATCCGAGAAACAATTTGAAGTTGTTCTCGTTAATCCTCACCTTGTAAAAAAGAATAAGGAAAACCGCGACAATACACCATCGAAGAGCGATAAAAAGGATGCTCTCGTCATCGCAGACATGGTGAAAAACGGCTACTATTCATTCATTCGCAATGCGCCTGAAGCTTTTGAAGAGCTTCGTGTCTTTCTCTCCAACCGAGACTCTGTCGTTACGAGACTCGTTAGTGCAAAGAACCAAATTCATCGTTGGGTTGACGTTGTGTTCCCTGAACTGCGACAAGTGTTTAAGAACCTGATGTGCAGAGGTTCATTGGCGACACTTCGTCTTTTCCCGACGCCTGAAGAACTGAGAAAGTTAACGCCTCAGGAAGTGGTAAGGTGCTGGAAATCCATTATGCAACGTCAACCCGGGGAGAAGAAGGCTCAGACCCTTGTTGCGCTTGCTAGTCATTCTGTTGGCTCTAAGCAGGCAACTCATGCATATAAGCTCCATTTAATACAGCTTCTCGCTGAATACGATCTCGCTTGTGAACAGCTGCAAGTCGTAGAGGTAGAGATTATTGCAGTATTAGGTCGCATACCTTTTGCTAAATGTATGCTTGCCATAAAAGGAATTAGTGCGATCTCACTAGCTGGTATTCTTGGTGAGGCCGGAGATTTAAGCGGTTTTGCACATGGAAATGCACTGCTTCGGCACGCTGGCCTAAACCTCGCAGAAGCAAGTTCAGGCAAATGGACGGGGCAGATGAAAATCAGTAAACGCGGACGATCGCGCCTTCGCCGTTTCATTTTCTTGATGACCATGAGTTTAGTCGCTAACAATCCAGAGTTCAAAGCCATGCATGCCTACAATGTACAGGTAAAGAAGATGAAGAAAATAAGGTCCATTATGAAACTTTGTGGCAAACTAGCTCGAATACTTGTTGGGATGGCTCGCCGAGGCGAAGCCTACAACCCACCTAAAACCTTACCAATTCAACTAGCAGCGTAACCTACGCCCTACCGTTTCGTTGTACGAGTTTTGGCTTATTCGCAGGATTTCAAAGAAAGCACGGAGTACCGGATATATTCAACCAAAGGGCACCGACCCGTAACGATAGCAAGACCGGCCTCCACCCCTTGGACAGGCGTAACGAAGGAATGAAAGGGCGTAGACCCGTTGAGACATGGGAGTGAGAACCTCCAGGGGCGGCGTGGAGAATGCGTGCAGTAAATGGAACTTTCTGGGGCGGTATATATTCCCCTTTATTCCCGTGCGTCTTCATGTTGCCGAAGTCTTATACGGAGTTCCCCTTCTTGTCTTTCATCCTATACCAACCGGGCGAAATCCTGCGAATAAGCGAGCATTCGTGAGAAAACCATATCGTACTGAGGGAGTTGAATGACGAAAAGACGGCAAACGCTATTAATCGTTTGCCGTTTTTCATTGAAGTAACGGGCAGTATAGGAGAGGAGTTATTATGATAAGAGGCATTAGCTTCGAAATACCAAATGAGTACGGGAGCTACTTGGCTGGGATACTGAAGCCAGTCGATGTAGCTGCATATAACTGGTATGTTGGCGGTGAAGAAGCATATTTCATCGAGGACGGGGAGTTAGGGCGGCCACTCTTTCCTGATGAGGTTATTGGAATGGAAGGCGAAACATTAAAGCAGACAATAGAAAAAAACGAGTATTATGTGATTTTTACAAACCTAAAGGCTTTTCCAAGAAATAAAGAGATTATTGATATTCAAACGTTTGAAGATTTTATTATCAGTGAATGTAGCCTCGTTATTTTAGTGGTCGATTGCGTGTATGTTACGGTGTATAGTAAGGATCCAGAAACAATCCAAAGGCTCTATAATAACTCGCTAAAAATGGGGTTTTCTGAAGTAAACTTCATTACAGATGAAAATGATTTTAGAACAAGACTTTCTGTATGGTAAAGCATTCATGTTTGCATTGCTTGAATGTAATCGCTCAACTAACGGGACACGTTAACGGGCGGGTAGTTGAACAAGTCTAGAGAATAAATGCTGATAATGATATTCCCGTCTGAGTCCAAAGTACGCCAGTCTTTTCCTTGATCACATTTGCTCAAGTGTTTACTTGATGGTGCTTAAGATTCGTTATAGTATAATTAAAAGAAACATTCAGGAAAGGTAGATCCGTCTCAATGCAAACAAAGAGTAAATTATTCATTCTTGGTACGGTAGTTGCAACTGTAATAATTATGATGGGGCAATTGCGTGCCACCTCTACTTCAGCAGCCACTCCCACCTATTATGTAGACTCCAGAGGCAACGATGATAACGCGGGCACCAAAAAATCTCCTTGGAGAACTCTCCAGCATGCAGCAGACGTCGTAAAACCGGGCAGTACCGTGTATGTTAGAGGGGGCGTATATAAGCAAAAGCTAAAAATTACCCGCTCCGGCTCAGCCCGGGGTGGTTCGATCACGTTCGTAAACTTTCCGAAGGAAAGGGCAGTCATTGATGGAAGCGGACTTTCTGTCACAGGACAACAAGGCATTATTGAGATTGAAGACGCCAGCCATATCACGATAAAGGGGTTTGAAATCCGTAATTTTATCACAACGAAAAAAGATCAATTGCCTATAGGTATATATGTCCACGGCTCAGGAAGCTATATTAAGATTCTGAATAACAAAGTGCATGATATCAAAAATACCGCTGCACCAACCGGCAGTGACCTGCTTGGCCGGGATGCTCACGGTATCGCTGTGTATGGTACTGATGCACCCGCCTCCATTCATCATGTAGCGATAGAAGGTAATGAGCTTTACAAGCTGGTACTGGGTTCAAGCGAGTCCCTTGTTTTAAACGGAAATGTCGATACTTTTTCCGTGACGAACAATCTCATTCATGATAATGACAATATCGGGATCGATCTCATCGGCTTCGAAGGAGTAGCGCCGCATCCGTCCTACGATCAAGTGAGAAATGGATTAGTCAGTGGCAATAGAGTATATAACATCTCATCCAACTTTAACCCTTCTTACGGTAAATCACTTCCTAACAATAGCAACGCGGCCGGCGGTATTTATATAGATGGGGGGAAAGACAGTGTTATTGAACGAAATTACAGTTACAAGAACGATATTGGCATTGAAATTGCCAGTGAACATGCAGGGAAATCCACAAGCGATATTACCGTGCGAAGCAACATTGTCTACAGTAATCGGTATACGGGAATAGCGATGGGCGGCTACGATAGTGAACGAGGCGCAACTGTGAATTGCAAGATCATCAACAATACCCTATATCAAAATAATTCGCTGAA
This sequence comes from Bacillus sp. FJAT-26390, assembly GCF_001682865.1. Taxonomy (GTDB): domain Bacteria; phylum Bacillota; class Bacilli; order Paenibacillales; family Paenibacillaceae; genus Pristimantibacillus. Next base: position 214,924 of record NZ_MAQX01000036.1, on the reverse strand, counting down.
TAACGGCAGTGGTCAAATTCTGCTACAGTATGATACCAAGAATAATATGATCACAAATAATATCATCTTTGCGGAATCATCGAATGTCTTCATCTATAACGAACACACGAAAAACTCGGGAAATGTGGTAGACTACAATCTTTATTACGCCCCCGGAGACGTTTCGAAAGCAACTTGGATTTGGAAAAACGAGGAATATGTCGGTTTTTCGGCTTATAAGACCAGTACTAGAAATGATGTACACTCTATATTTGCCGATCCCCGGTTTGTGAATCAAGGCCAAAATAATTTCCACCTTAAAGCTGCTTCCGCAGCAATCGATGCGGGTAGATCTTACAGTTCGATCATCAAAACCTTGGACATTGACGGTCAAGCAAGACTACGGGGAGCATCAGTTAACATAGGGGCAGATGAGTAAAAGGAAACGTTAGTTCAATAGTACACATCGATGAGCAGGCGCTGCGGTGGCCTGCTCATTTTATTAAGCTCCCTCGGTACGATGCAGTTTTCTCACGAATACTCGCTTATTCGCAGGATTTCACCAGAAGATAAATCGTAAGCCGGATAGAATGGGGCTATAGCCGTCTAAATGGGCATCCGGCTGCTGAGCGGCGTATTCACTAATTATTCAAGTTTGACTAGTGTGAGTTATGAACGTTATAATACAAGGTATCGCTATTCAAATTTGATTAGTAAAGCAATCCTTGTAAAGGAGATAACCATGTCAACTGTTAGATTACTCGTGTTAGGTTCCATATTGCGAAGAGGAATTAGTCATGGCTATGCAGTTTTAAGTGATATCACTTCTTGGCATGCTGACACTTGGACCAACGTAAAGCCTGGATCTATATATCATGCCTTAGACAAGCTTGAATCGCAGGGGATGACAAGGTCCGTTAATTCAGAGCTCAATGTAAAACTTGGTCCATCACGTAAGGAGTACACTGTCACTAAGAAGGGCGAAATCGAATTTATAGCTTTGCTTGAATCGGCACTTGTAAGTATCGACCTTCAGCAGTTTTCAGCAGGGATTGCTTTTATGAATATGTTATCACGACAAAAATTAAATGCGCTCTTACAGCAACGCCGTATTGCATTAAAAACTTCGATTAACTTTTTGAGGAGTTTGCCAACGGAAGAGCGCCCACCTGATCCTTCCAAGCATCCTGAACTTGTTGGCATTTGGGTTAGTTATGTTGAGAATGAGGCAGCAACTACAGAGAGGATATTGGCAAATGTCCAAGCAGGTAAATACGAGTTCAAATCTGAATTGTTGGAGGGAGAACGATGAAACAGGTGGATTATGACGCATTCATAATGGAACTGCCAAATGTGCAACGAGAAGTGAACTTCGGATATTCGTTCTTTTTTGTCGGCGACGATCACCGCTTACCGTTTGTAACCATTGCTTATTCAGATAATGAATACGACGATGTGTCCAACCTTAATCGAGAAGATGTATTTCGCCTCAATATTGGAGTTAGCAAACAGACCTTTAATAATCTCCTCGCTGGCCTGATGGATGAAAGCATCGACTATTTGGTGCTGAACGAGTTTTTACCACATCCCCAATATTCACGTCAATTCTTTGTTTGTATCCTTAATCCAGTCGGAGAGAATGCCGAAAAAACAAAGCAACTGATTGTAGAAGCACATTTGATTGCAGAAGGACGGCTTCAACGTAAGGGCGGTAGCTAGGGATAGAGGGTGCATCTCCGTGTGCATAGTAGCTTAGATCGTCGGCTTCGCCAAATATGCCAGCCTGAATAGTTGCATTCAAGCCGCGGACTTCAAGCAATTTTGGAACTTAGGGTATTCGCTCGAGTAAGGGAGGGGAACATTATAGCTCCGGGATCAAGTCCCACGGGCAGTTACTTTCGAACCGGCTACTTTAATCCTCTATGCAAATGAAAAGAGGTTCAACCAGAAAGATCTGCCTGAACCTATAATACGAACACAAGGCAGCTCAAAAACAGCAGCATCTTAATTTATAATGCGATTGGATGCGAATCATTTTATGATTCGCTTTATTCGCTTTCTTCGCCCCCATATTTTTCATTTTTACAGCCCTGTTCCACCCATTATTTGTCATGTACAAAAGAAAAACGTTCAAAATCTAAGGAAACAAGCGTATTTAAGAGGAAAACGATTCTCCATATAGTGAGATTAATTAAATAACCCGCAAGAAATGCTTGCCTTTAAAAGAGGCGAGCATTTCTTGTTTTGACTGCTTTAAAACATTAAAACAGCTAAGTAATCTTCAGAATTTCTTCAGAAAGCACCTAGGTAGGAACTAAGTATTTTTTTCTATACTGATGTTGTCCTTATCAGGGCGCACACAAGTCATTTTCACGAAATGGGGAGCATACGTGGATCAAATTATGACAATGATAAGCCATTATGGTTACATTGTACTTTTCTTAGCTTTCTGTTTGGGGCCTTTTGGGATTCCAGTTCCAAATGAGGTGACAATTATCGCCGCTGGAATTATGACGTCTCAAGGATTGTTGCACCCCTTTTACACCTTTGCTTCTATTCTATTTGGAATGACATCCGCCGTGACGTTAGGGTATTGGATCGGCAGGCTGGCAAGTAAATACGGCTTCCTTCGCAAATTGAGCCATTTCGGAGGATATAAGAAAGCTGAGCAATTTTATGTAAGGCATAGTGGGACAGCTTTGTCGTTAGGCTATTTGATTCCGCTAGTTCGATACTTCGTTAGTATTTTAGCCGGAGTAAACAAACTTCCTTTTAAACGAATAATCTTCGTCTCCTATCCAAGTGCTATTGTATGGATCGGCATGTTATACGGTGTCAGCTTCATTATTGGCAATCAATTAGTCCAAATATTTCAATGAGGTGTTAAAATGATAAAGAATCATTCACTGCTTTTTTTTAAAAAATTCATTCTTAATCCTAGAAATGTTGGAAGCGTCATTCCGAGCTCACGTTTTTTGGCGAATCGCATGGTCGCATCGGCAATGTGGGAGCAAGCTGAAAACATCGTCGAAATCGGTTCAGGTACCGGTGCAATTACACGCGTAATTGCAAATAAGATAAAGTATGGTGGCAATATTATATTATTTGAGAGAGATGAAGAGATGGGTCAAACTCTTCAACGGGATTTTCCCCATTTTATTAGGGAAAGTAATGCATTAACCAACTGATTTCGCAGTGCAAAGAAGCGCTGAAACCAGGTAGTAAATTAATTGCTTTTCAGTATTCATTGCAGATGAAAAAATTGCTTTCAGAGCATTTTGAGATTGAAAGTATTTCTTTGGTCCCCTTGAACATCCCTCCCGCGTTTGTTTATGTTTGTAAGAAACCGGAAAATTGAAAAAAATAATCTAGGGAGAGATTGAATTGGGTGTAATTTTAGTCGTAGATGATGATTCGGAAATAAGAGACGTTATCCATGTTTACTTACGCAATGAAGGATACTCTGTTATTGAAGCTAAGGATGGAGCGGAAGCACTCGATGTGCTTTCGCAACGGGAATTGGATTTAGTCATTTTAGATGTAATGATGCCACGAATGGACGGTATTAAAGCTTGCATTCACATTCGGGAACGATATGCTGTCCCAATCATTATGCTCTCTGCGAAGGAAGGAGATATTGATAAGATCATGGGGTTATCGACAGGAGCGGACGATTATGTAACGAAGCCATTTAATCCCATGGAATTAATCGCAAGAGTGAAAGCGCAGCTAAGAAGACAAAAGATAATCGCAGGGAAGGAAGTTCCACTCAATCAAATAACCATTGGAGAGCTCGTTATTGATATTGCAAAGCACTTTTTATCGATCCGAGGACAAGAGGTCATGCTGACACCGCTTGAGTTTTTAATTCTAAATCTGCTTGCGGCTAATCCAGGACAAGTATTTAGTGCTGATACTATCTATGAATCCGTATGGAAAGAGCGTGTGGGCTATTCAGACAATACTGTCATGGTTCATATACGAAATCTGAGGGAGAAGCTTGAACTCAATCCCAGAAAGCCAGAGTACATCAAGACGGTGTGGGGTGTTGGTTATAAAATGGATAAATAAACGTTTCAAAATCAGACATAGCGTTAGATATTCCTTTCTCGGGGCAACGCTCCTGACCATAGTGATCTCCTACATTCTTAGTTTGTATATTGTGGGTTTGATTGGGCAATTGATCGATTCGATCTCATCAAAAGGAAAGCTTGAGTATATTCCGCTTCTAATCGTTGTATCGCTCGCGGTTTTCATATTAATCTTTCTCTTATCATTCTACATGTTAACGAAGCGAATTATTAAATACTTTTCGGTTCTTTCGGAAGGGTTAGGGTTTATTTCACATGGTAATTTTGAGTATAGGGTTCCTGTTCGTCGCGAGGACGAATTGGGCATATTAGCCAAAAACTTGAACAAAATGGCTGAGCAGCTCGCATCCCAAAAAATGAAAGAAAATGAGGCTGAAGATTCTAAAATGAATCTCATTACAGGCGTTTCTCATGATCTTAGAACTCCACTAACGAGTATGATTGGCTATTTGGATTTACTTCGTAATAGATCCTTCTTAGACGAGAACGAATATGATCGGTTCGTAAACAATGCTTATAGCAAAGCACAGCAGTTGAAAATGCTTATTGATGACCTATTCATTTATACGCGTTTGTCTTCTGGAGATATGAGTTTGACGAAGCAACATGCGGATATGCGCGAGCTTTTGGAGCAAGTGCTGTTTGAGTTTGTGCCAATTGCCGAAGAGCATCATGTAGTAGTTAGGCCAGAGATAAGTATTCAAAAGGCAGCCGTCAATATTGACCCTGAACAAGTGGCTAGGATCTTAGATAATCTGCTGATGAACGCTCTTAAATATTCAACGACTCCTAAAGTCATCGATATCCACTTAACCTCGAATGAGACATCAGTTTACTTAACCGTAGCAAATGAGGGAGAACATATTACGAAAGAACAGGAGGCCAAACTCTTCGATCGCTTTTACAAGACGGAAAATATGGAGCATAACAAACATCTTCAAGTAGGTGCCGGCTTAGGCCTCGCGATTGCAAGACAACTTGCAGAACACCAAGACGGTCGCCTTACACTTGCATATGATAATGGTCATTATGCATTCACGTTAGAACTTCCCCTGCTTACTATAAGAAAGAATTGAGCTGGAGCGAATAGAACTTTACCGGTTGAACGCGGGAGTGACAAAGCGATCTCTTGACACGGTAACGCTCGATCTTTATAATCGAAACTAACCATTTTATGCATATGGAGCGTTGAAGAGGAACAGTAATTTCGTAGGCAAGGCCTAGAGAGCCGGCGTTTTTGATGGTGCAAGCCGGACCTGCTGCGGAGTGAAGCTCGCCTTGGAGCTGTGCGAATAAAAGGTCGATGCCGTGCATCGATTGTGAAAAGCACCGTCTGGCCTGCGATAAAGGCGACAAGTGAGCGATAGGCAAAGCATGCCTGCCGCTAACTAGGGTGGTACCACGGGAGAACAACCTCTCGTCCCTAGCGATAATCGCTAGGGGCGGGAGGTTTTATGTTTTTTTGAAGATGCATACTTACAGCACATATTTTTTAGGAGGATTTAAGCAAATGAGTCAAGAACAGCAATTCCACGGCTACAACCCGCTTGTTGTCGAGCCTAAGTGGCAGCAATTCTGGGATCAGAACAAAACGTTTCAAACAACAGAAGACGCGGACAAACCGAAGTTCTACGCGCTTGATATGTTCCCGTATCCATCCGGCGCGGGCCTTCATGTAGGCCATCCGGAAGGTTATACAGCTACGGACATCGTATCCCGTTACAAAAGAATGAAGGGCTACAACGTGCTTCATCCGATGGGCTGGGATGCATTTGGTTTGCCGGCGGAGCAGCATGCGCTTGATACTGGCCAGCATCCACGCGATATTACATTCAAAAATATCGATAATTTCCGCCGTCAAATTAAATCGCTTGGTTTCTCCTATGACTGGGACCGCGAGATCAGCACGACAGATCCGGAATATTACAAATGGACGCAATGGATCTTTATCCAATTGTACAATAGAGGACTTGCATACGTTGCCGAGGTTTCGGTTAACTGGTGCGAGGCGCTTGGAACAGTTCTTGCGAACGAAGAAGTCATCAATGGACTCAGCGAGCGCGGCAACCATCCGGTTGTGCGTAAACCGATGCGCCAATGGATTTTGAAAATTACCGAATATGCGGATCGTTTGCTTGATGATTTGGAAGAGCTCGACTGGTCGGAGAGCATCAAAGACATGCAGCGCAACTGGATCGGCAAATCGAAGGGCGCTGAAGTTACGTTCGAGATCGACGGCCACGATTCGGCATTGGTCGTATTTACGACTCGTCCCGATACGTTGTTCGGCGCGACATATTGCGTATTGGCGCCTGAGCATGAGCTTGTTGCGCAAATCGTAACCTCGGAGCAAAAAGCGGCTGTAGAAGCTTACCAAGAAGCTGCAGCGCGCAAGAGTGACCTGGAGCGCACGGACCTAGCAAAAGACAAATCCGGTGTGTTCACGGGCGCATATGCTATCAACCCCGTGAATGGCGTTAAAACGCCAATCTGGATTGCGGATTATGTGCTTGCCGGTTACGGCACGGGCGCTATTATGGCCGTACCGGGCCATGATTCACGCGACTGGGAGTTCGCAAAGCAATTCGACCTTCCGATCGTTGAGGTTGTTCAGGGCGGAGATATTACGAAGGAAGCTTATGCGGGCGACGGACCGCATGTGAATTCCGACTTCTTAAACGGCTTGACTAACGTGGACGCAATTGCCAAAATGATCGAGCATTTGGATGCAACGGGCAAAGGCAAAGGCAAAATCACTTACCGTTTGCGCGATTGGCTGTTCAGCCGCCAGCGCTACTGGGGTGAGCCGATTCCAATTATTCACTTGGAGGACGGCACGATGAAAACCGTTCCTGAGGATCAGCTGCCGCTCTTGCTGCCTGATGTTGACGCGATTACGCCTTCAGGCACAGGCGAGTCTCCGCTTGCGAGCGTTACGGAATGGGTAAACACGATTGATCCCGAGACGGGCATGAAAGCTCGCCGCGAGACGAATACGATGCCGCAATGGGCAGGAAGCTGCTGGTACTACCTGCGTTTCATCGATCCGAAAAACGACAAGCAGCTATGCTCGCCAGAGAAACAAAAGGAATGGCTTCCGGTTGACCTTTATATCGGCGGAGCCGAGCACGCGGTGCTTCATTTGCTTTACGCTCGCTTCTGGCATAAGGTGCTTTATGATATCGGGGTTGTGGATACGAAAGAGCCTTTCCACAAGCTTGTTAACCAAGGGATGATCCTTGGCAATAACAACGAGAAAATGTCCAAATCACGCGGCAACGTCATTAACCCGGACGATATCGTAAATGAGTTCGGTGCAGATACGCTCCGCATGTACGAAATGTTCATGGGGCCGCTTGAAGCGACTAAGCCTTGGAACACAAATGGCGTGGAAGGCACGTACCGTTTCCTTAGCCGCGTATGGCGTTTGTTCGTAAACGAGGACGGCAGCCTGAACGCGAAAATCGGAGATGGCGATACAAGCGATGCTTTCAAGCGCACATGGCACCGTTCCATTAAGAAAATTACAGAGGACTATGAAGCGCTTCGCTTCAACACGGTCATTAGCCAGCTGATGATTTTCGTTAACGAAGCTTACAAAACGGAAGTGCTTCCGCTTGCGGCTATGGAGCAATTCGTGCAATTGCTTTCCCCAATCGCTCCGCATATCGCAGAAGAGCTATGGGAGAAGCTAGGCCGCAAGGATTCGCTCACTTACGCTTCATTCCCGACTTTCGAGGAAGCATGGACCGTGGATCAAGAAGTAGAGATCGTTGTCCAAGTGAACGGTAAAATCGTGGACCGCGTTTCCATCGCAGCGGATATGGACGTCGCTGAAATGGAAAGCTTGGCGAAGGAAATGGAAAAAGTGCAAGAGCTGATTGCCGGCAAATCGATCCGCAAAGTCATTGCGGTCAAAGGCAAGCTTGTTAATATCGTAGCTAATTAATAGATGTACGCAAAATAAAGAGGTGGGCGGGCTTTAGCTGAAGAACAGCTATTGACCGTTCACCTCTTCGCCTATGAAGGCGGTCGAAACTTTGGCGACATCTTCATCGAACTTGGCATGCGTCGTGCGGATGAGCTGATTGAATACGCCATCCGTCTCGCGGCGAAGCAGATTTAACGCTTTAGCGGTAATGCCGCCAGGCACGGCAACTCTTTCCTGAACCTCTGCTGGAGTCAGCCCGCCTTCGGTTAACAGCAGACCCGTGCCAAGCAGCATGGCGCTTGCTACCCGCAGAGCTTCCTCTCGTCCAATCCCTGTTTCTTCAACGGCTGCATCAACAAATTGCTCAAGCAGGAAGGAGATGAAGGCAGGGCCGCAGCTGGACAGATCCGATACGATACGCGTAAAGCTCTCATCTATTTGAAGTGGCTCGCTAATGTTGGACAACAAATGCTCAAGCTGCGTTTTGTCCTTCTCATCGATCCTCTTGCCGTATATGCAAAGTGATGCTCCGCTCCATACATAGTTCGTGATGCTCGGAATAACCTTTGCCACCTTGCAGTTTAATTCGCCCTCCAAATGGGATAGGAGTACAGGGCTTGTTATGGATACAACCATTTGGCTGGGACGAATGACTGGCTTCAGGTCATCTACGACCTTTTTAAACTCATGCGGCTTCACGCATAAAAAAATGATATCGCAGCCGCAGGCTGCTCCGGCATTCGTGTATTCGGCTCTCATGCCGGAATAACGGTTGGCCAATGCTTGCGCTTTTTCAAAGGTGCGGTTACTGACTGCAATTTGCGATGGCGATAATGCAGCCGATGCAATAAATGCTTCAATGAGCAGGCTTCCCATCGTGCCCGTTCCGATAAATCCGACATTCATGCTGAGCCCTCCTAAAGGTTTAGCGCGTGCATACCTTCATACCGATGATAGGGTTAAGGTTATGCGCGAGCAAATCCCGAGTCAAAATATTCGTATTCGTTTTGTTTGCTCTCTTACTTTATTCCATAGTACTTGTTCTATATGTCACTAAATACCAAACAATTTGTCGTTTGCAGAAAGGATGATCCAAATGAAGAGTCCCTTTATTGTTGTACCGAATAAACAGCTATTATTTGCCGTTATGTTTTTGATAACAGCTGTAATACTTCTTGCCTTCGCGCTCATGGAGCCAAAACGGGAAGCCGATCCCGAATGGGTGCCGCTCAATGCTGAAGTAGAATCGGCGCTAGCCTCGTTAGATCATTCTATTGAGGAAAGAGAATCGCCAGCAGCTGCGCCGCAAAATAAAGTTGAAAGCGCAAGCGCGAATACAGATGGAAAAACAGAAGAAAATACGGTAGATGAGATCGGAGAGGATAATGGGGAAGCTGCTTTGCATCAAGCCGAGGAGGGCAGCAAACTGGATATTAATCGTGCTACAGCCGCAGAGCTGGATGATTTAAAAGGAATTGGACCTGCGAAGGCGAAGGCGATTGTTCAGGATAGAGATCAGAATGGAAAATTCAACTCGGTGGATGATTTGCTCCGTGTCAAAGGAATCGGTGAGAAATTGCTGCAAGGTATTAAAGAGAGCATTGTAGCTCGTCCATAATTGTGAGAGAATGGAAGGAAGCGGCATGGAAATGATTCCGCTTCCATTATAGCTACAACCATTCATATCTCATTTTTGAAGGAGTCGAGAAAATGTCAGAACAACGCAAGCTTTCTCTTGATACGCTATCCGTCCACGGAGGCCAACAAATCGATCCGACTACGTTGTCGCGCGCGGTGCCTATCTACCAGACGACGTCTTACGGATTCAAAGATACGGATCATGCAGCAAATCTATTTTCACTGCAAGAGTTCGGTAACATTTATTCCAGAATTATGAACCCGACCTCGGACGTTTTTGAGAAACGTGTAGCTGAGCTTGAAGGTGCTCCGGCAGCTTTGGCAGTTGCATCTGGCCAATCGGCAATTACATATGCGATACTCAACATCGCTGGTGCAGGCGATGAAATCGTATCTGCAACAAGCCTTTATGGCGGAACGTTCAACCTTTTTTCGATAACGCTGGCTAAGCTTGGCATTACGGTAAGATTTGTTGATCCATCGGATCCGGAAAACTTCCGCGCTGCCATTAATGAGCGTACAAAAGCGGTTTATGCGGAGACGATCGGCAATCCGAAGGGCGATGTCATTCATTTAGAAGCCGTTGCTGCAATCGCGCACGAGAACGGCATTCCTTTTATCGTGGACAACACGTTCCCAAGCCCGTATTTGTGCAGACCGATCGAGCACGGCGCAGATATCGTTGTCCACTCTGCAACGAAGTTTATTGGCGGCCATGGCACGTCAATCGGCGGCGTCATCGTAGACGGCGGCAAATTCGACTGGAAAGCCAGCGGCAAATTCCCAGGCTTGACCGAGCCGGATCCAAGCTACAACGGCGTCGTGTACACAGATGCGGTTGGTCCTGTCGCTTATATCATTAAAGCACGCGTGCAATTGCTTCGTGATATGGGAGCGGCGATTTCACCTTTTAACTCCTTCTTGTTGCTGCAAGGCCTTGAGACGCTTCATCTTCGCATGGAACGCCATAGCTCGAACGCGCAAAAGGTAGCGGAGTTTCTGGAAGGGCATGAAGCGGTTGAGTGGGTAAACTACCCAGGACTTGCAAGCCATCCGTCGTATGAGCTCGCGCAAAAATATTTGCCTAAGGGCAAGGGCGCGATTTTGACATTCGGCATTAAAGGCGGCGTGGAAGCGGGCAAAAAAGTGATCAATTCCGTGGAGCTGTTCTCGCATTTGGCGAATGTCGGCGATTCGAAGTCGCTTATTATCCACCCGGCAAGCACGACTCACCTGCAGCTCTCTGAAGAGCAGCAAACGAATGCAGGCGTATCGCCTGGCATGATTCGTCTATCGATCGGTACAGAAGGCATTGAAGATATTTTGGCTGATCTTGCGCAAGCGATTGCGGCCAGCCAACAGATCTAATTCCCATTATTTTTTATAGCAGCCAGAACATCAGATGCAGCAGCTGAAAGGAAGTTGGTTTCATGAACACCCAAACTCAGGATGCCGTCCGTAAGGATTGGGACACTTATTTTATGGATATCGCTTATATGGTATCGACGCGCTCGCGTTGTCCGCGCAGACATGTTGGAGCCGTGCTCGTGCAAGGGAAAAAACTGCTTGGTACGGCGTATAACGGAGCGCCGATGGGCGTGCAGGACTGTCTAGAGGCAGGCTGCATGATTTCGGAGGAAGTTGAGATGAGAGTAGTCGACGGCCAGGAGCAGCCGTTCAAGAAGCAGCGCTGCATCCGTACGATCCATGCCGAGCAAAACCTGCTGCTGTTCACGGATCGTGCCGATCGCGAAGGCTCAACCGTCTACGTCACCGACCAGCCTTGCTGGACCTGCGCCAACATGCTTGCTAATAGCGGCGTCATAGAAATCGTCTATCACCGCAGCTATCCGAAGGATAGCGACAAGGTGAGCCATCTAATGAGGCAGAAGGGCATCATATTCCGCTGTTTGGATCATTTTGAACCACCTGCTCAGGCGCATATGGATGTGACTTCGTAGTTGTAGAGCCATTAAATAGGTAGTAGGGGAAGAACCTCTGATTGCATCTTCGGATGCGCCAGAGGTTCTTTTTTTTCGTTACCGGCAAGTTGCGATGAAGGAGAGATGGGGATGAACCGGCGGCCTTTAATTTGGTTTGTGATTTTCTGGGTATTTGGGAGCGCTGCGGCTGCGGGTTTGAACAGCCGCGGCGTTTTGCTTGCGGCGGGCGCTGCTGCGCTGCTGGCGCTTGCCGCGATGCTGTGCAGGCAGGCGCCTTGGCAGCTCGCGGCAGCCTGCGTCTTGGCAGTGGGCCTTGCCGCTGGGGAGAGGATGTGGGCGGATGCCCGCAATGTGACCGAGCTGCCGGCCCTGCTCGCCGCCGCAGAGGCGGATGGACCGCGGGCTGCGTATGCGGCGGAAGCGGTCGGCACGATTGTGTCGGCGGTAGAGGTCGACGGCGACCGGGCGATGTTTCGCGTGGAGGCGCAAAGCGTCCACGCGGAAGGGGGAGCGGCCGCGCGAGAGGTGCGCGAGCGGCTGCTTGTGCATGTGCGGCTGGATGCGCAGCCGCAGCAGTCGATCGCCGCGGCGTGGCAGCGCGGCGACATCGTGCGCCTCGCCGGCGAGCTGACGCGGCCGGCTGGCGCATCCAATAGCGGCGGCTTCGATTACCGCCGCTATCTCAGCAGCCAGAGAACCCACTGGCTGCTCAAAGTGCAGGGCACAGGCGCCGTCCGCGCGGCGCCTGGCCCCAAGTGGACCGCGGCCGCGCTGCTCGGCCGCGTCGACGCCGCGCGCGACTGGCTTGGCGCGCGTATGGACGCCCTGTACCCGTCCTCGCAGTCCGGGTACATGAAAGGTCTCGTCCTCGGAATCCGCGAGGACCTCGACCCAGAGCAGTTCCAGCAGTTTTCGCGGCTTGGACTCACGCATATACTGGCTATTTCCGGCCTCCATGTCGCCGTATTTATTTACGCGCTTGGCGGCTTGCTTCGGGCGGCGCGGATTAGCCGCGAGCGAATATTGCTTATTCTCATGCTGTCCGTCCCGCTATACGTGCTGCTCGCCGGCGCTTCGCCTTCGGTAAACCGCGCTGGACTTATGTCGGTGTTGGCTTTGCTGGCTGCCCGAATGGGGAAGCTCAAGGACGGCATGCATCTGCTGGCTGCCGCCGCGGTCATGATGCTCGCATTTGATCCTTTCCTGCTCGAGAATGTAAGCTTCCAGTTATCGTTTATTGTGACGCTCGGCTTAATAGTGGGCGTCAAGCCCGTGCGCCAAGCGCTGCCGCAATGGCAAAAGGGCAAGTGGCTGCTGGATTTGGCAGCCGTCACGCTGGTTGCCCAGCTCGTTTCCTTCCCTTTAACGGTCTATTATTTCAACCAGTTCCATGCGCTGTCGATGCTTGCTAATTTTGTGCTCGTTCCGTTCATAAGCTTTATTGTGATGCCGCTTGGCGCAGCCGCGCTGCTGCTAGGGATGATTTGGGATTCTGGCGGCAAGCTGCTCGCCTATGCCTCGCAATATGCGAATGATTGGACGTTTGCGCTTGTCGAGCAGTTAGCGGCGGTCGACTCGCTTCGATCAATTTGGGCAACCCCGCCGCTCTGGTGGGTAGCGTCTTGGCTCCTGCTGCTTGGCGCTTTATTTCAGGCCCTCAACCTTTGGAGCACGCAATCGGCTGATTTGCGTGCCGAAGCGATTGAGGCAATGGAGGCAACGGCACCCATAGGAGCAGCTTCTGCAATGAGGATGCCTCAGCCCAGTTATAAAGGGGTGAAGACATCTTTTTACTCATTGCTGATCCTTTCTATCTTCATGCTCTTCTATGCGTATAAACCGGATTTGATTAACAGAAAAGCTGCTGTAAGCTTTATCGACGTTGGTCAGGGCGATGCGATCCATATCCGAACGGCCAGCGGAAAACAAATATTGATTGACGGCGGGGGGACGCTTTCCTTTCGCAAGGAAGGCGAGGAGTGGCGAGAGCGCAGCGACCCTTTTGAAGTAGGGAAGAAGGTGCTTGTTCCTTTATTAATGAAAAGAGGCGTGCGCGCTATCGATATTCTAGTTATCTCGCATCTGGATAGCGATCATATCCGCGGCTTGCAGGCGGTACTCGATTCGATCCCGGTTCGCAGCATTTGGTGGAACGGTACCGTTAAAGAGGCTGAGGATGCACAGCTGCTGCTGAGAAAGGCGTTGGAGCTGCGAATTCCAATGTATAGCGTGCATGCTGGCCAGCAGTACAAAATCGACGAGCAGACGGAGGTCAGCATCTTGTGGCCGATTGCGAAAAAGGATTCTCTTGTACAGCAGGCAGAGGATCAGAACGAAAGCAGCGTCGTGATGAGCGTGCGGTTATACCACTCGACCTTCTTGTTTTCCGGCGATATTAATTCCGTAACGGAGCGGTCTATTATTCGTAATGAACAGAAGCGCTCTAATCGGGCCGCAGTGCAAAAAACGATAACGGTCATGAAGGCTGCGCATCATGGCAGTCGTTTTTCGACGGGGAAGGAATGGTTGGATTATTGGAGGCCGTTCGGATCAGTAGCATCGGCAGGAGCGTCAAATAGCTACGGGCACCCCCATCCGGATGTCTTATCCAGACTGGCAGTCGCCGGAGCGGTTATTTGGCGGACGGACAAGGATGGCGAGGTTCGTTTTACGGTAACGGCCAAAGGGCTGTATAATGCCACTATGCGCTAATTTAACTGAGGTTATCATGCTGCTATAATGGGAGTTAATCCATGTTTTAAGATGCTTTTGGTATATATTTATGAGAAATAGATCAAAGGTCCGCCTTCTTCATGCAGTATTCGATCACTTTCTATATACGAGGTACTAGAAATTTGGTATCCTTTGATGTGGAGTTTATTTCGCATTTTCGTTTTATCATTCTCGTATGCTACATTATTTTACCGTTGTTTGCTTGCGAAATGAACCATAAACGGTCCCGCAAGGGGACGATGTTATCCAATGGCAATTGTTACTAAAAAAAATATAGTAATATTTCAAACAAATCTGCAACTTTTACCGCAACCGGTTCGTCAGAATGGTTGCAAGAGAGGGGGATCCTTCGTGGTGGAGCCGGAGCTTATAAGAGCCGCTCAGTCGGGAGATCGCGACGCTTTAATTACTCTATTGCGAGAGATTGAAACGCATGTTTATCGGACAGCCTATTATATATTAAACAACGAACAAGATGCACTGGATGCTGCGCAGGAAGCGCTCATTCGCATCTATACGAAAATAGGCTCGTACGAAGAAAAAGCGCAGTTCAAAACATGGATTCAGCGTATTGTAACAAACATTTGCATTGACAAGTTTCGGAGAAATAAACCGACCGTCTCGATAGATGAGCATGACATGGTATTCCACGAGAAACAGAATGTGGAGGACGAGGTAATGTCTGCTTACGCTGTTAAAGACATTCAAGCCGCTATCGATAAGCTTCCTGAGCATCATCGCGCGGTTGTCGTCCTTCGGTACTTACAAGATTTCTCTTACAACGAAATCGCAGATTCGCTCGATTTGCCGCTCAACACGGTAAAATCTTATTTGTTCAGAGCTAGGCAGCAGCTGCAGACGTTACTCCATGATTATCAGAAAGGTGGTGTCCGGGGATGAATTGTCAAGAGGTGATGGAATTAATGCAAAGACAGCTAGACGACGATCTCGATGAAAGCGAGAAAGAAGTCTTGATGAGCCATACTAGACAGTGTCCGGACTGTGCAGCGATGTTCGAGCGGTTACAGCTGTTATCCGCCGAGCTTACCAGTTTACCCAAAGTTGTGCCGAGCTACAGCCTTGTAGACGCTATTATGCCCCAATTGGAGCGTATGGAGCTCTTTGGTCAGCCTGACTCGGATACTGAGCCTGCTCCTGCCGTACAAGCAGCAGAAGCGCTTCCTCGCCGCGCTAAGCGCGAACGGCGTTGGCCGTCCATACGCATAATGAGCGGAGTTATCGCGGCCGGTATTGTAGCAGGATTATTTCTTGTTACGTATAAGCCTGATTCTTCGCCGGATTTAAGCAGCACTGCTAAATTTTCTGCTAATGAATCCAGCAATGCCGCCGCCGATATGCAAGCGGATGTCCCGAAAGAATTATCGTTTAAAGGACCTAAATCCGACGATGCAGCCATGCCGGATGTGAGTACGGAAGGTTTAAGAAAGCAAGATATGATGGGCGATAAATCATTCGTAGAGAATAACGGTGATTCAAGCCAAAGCAATTCGAACTCCAGCGGAGGTTCGGGATCAAACACGGGGAGCATGCCATCCAAAGCGATTAAGCCGGGTGAAAGTTCTAACGGCAGCACTGATGGCGGATCAAATCCAACTCAAGGCATTGCCGGTGAGCAAAGCGGTGAATTCGGAATCACATCCCAAGATGCCGCCGTTGTTTCTCCTGATGGCAAATATAGCGGGGAAGTTGTTGGTTTTGGCATCAAATTGTATGCTGTATCCGACCAATCTCTATTGTTCGAGTCTCCACGCAAAAACGGCAAGCTGGCCAATTTGAGCTGGTCAGAGGACAGCTCGAAGCTGACCTATGAGGTTCAGGTGGAAAAGGGCGCAATCGAGAAATATGTGATTGACATTGCTACTTTTACAGAGCAGAAGGCGGCTCACTAATTTACAAGATAAGCTAAAACAAGCGTCAGCTGTTTTTGCCTACAAACATTCGCACACATTCATCCGCTTTTGCGTATAGTATTAGCAACGAGAGTGTCTGCGACGAAGCCTTAACGTCGTATGACCATCCGCAGGGCGGCACCATGGGCCTGCCTGCGAATGTTTATATAGATGTTCGGCAAAGGGATGAAGCCTAGAAACGGCTCATCCCTTTGTTGCCGTTTAAATGTACTTACTGGTAACGAGGTGAAGGTATGGATGCGAAGGAAGCTTTAAAGGAAATTAAGGGCGGCCGCTTTCGGCCTATCTATGTGCTATACGGGAAGGACCGCTACCGTCTCCAGCAGTTTATTAACGTTTTGACGGAAGCGATGTTCACGGCTGAGGAGCGCGAGCTTGGCATTGTCAAATTTGATACGGCGGAAACCTCGATAGATGAAGCCGTGCTTGAAGCGGAGACTTCGCCGTTTTTCGTGCAGCGCAAGCTTATATTGATACGGGATGCTACCGTGCTTTGTGCTGGAGGCAAAGAAGGGGGAAAGCTTGAGCATCGCCCTGAAAAGCTTATTCAATACATGGAGTACCCTTCAGAATCGTCGATTATCGTCATTTCCGTAAATGCCGAGAAGTTGGATGAGCGCCGGAAGCTCGTCAAGACATTAAAGGATCGGAATTCGCTAGTGCCATTTCCCGAGCTGGACGCCGCTCAGCTCAAGCAATGGATGATCAAGCGCGCTGCGGAGCAATATCGGACGATGACGGCAGATGCAGCGGATCTGCTGCTCTCGCGTGCGGGATCAAGTATGCAGCAGCTGTCGCAAGAGGTGGACAAGCTTTGTTTGCATGCGGGCGCTGGCGGCACCATTGATGTGGAAACCGCTGCGCTCCTAACAGCTGCAACCGTCGAGGAGGACGTGTTCGCCCTTGTGGACGCCATTGCCGAGCTTCGCATCGATCGTGCGATTCGATTGTACAGGGAGCTCCTCGTGCGACGTGAAGAGCCCATTAAGATCGCAGCGCTTATCGCAAGGCAATTAAGAATTATGCTGCAAATTAAAGAGCTGGAGCAGCATCACTATTCACCGCAGCAGATGGCCGGCCAATTAGGTTTGCATCCTTATGCGGTCAAGCTTGCTGCTGAGAAGAGCAGAAAGTTTCAGGTGGCAAGGCTTGGCAGGCTGCTTGCATCGCTTGCAGACCTTGATTACCAAATGAAAACAGGCGCTATCGACAAAACGTTGGGCCTAGAGCTTTATTTGCTTTCACTCGGCATGGAGAAAGGCGCGTAGCCTGACTCCAGTGCCGTTTTTTATTATCGGTTGAACGCTAACAAAAAAAAGCTTCACTGCTCGTAATGAGCGGCGAAGCTTCTTTTGAGTGCCAAACGAACTTCTAACGCCCTAGGGCGAAATTAGCCGTTTATGCAAGTATCATGCTTAGGCTTGAGCCGAAAGGGCATTAAGTCTTTTAGCAAGACGTGATTTTTTGCGGGAAGCCGCATTTTTATGAATCAGGCCTTTAGTTGCTGCTTTGTCCAATTTTTTCGTTGCAGCGATAAGAGCTGCTTTAGCAGCATCTACATCAGTGCCAGCGATAGCTTGGTCAGCAGATTTAACGGCCGAACGAAGTGCGGATTTTTGGGATGCATTCAAAGCACGACGCTTTTCACTTGTTTTAACGCGTTTAATCGCGGATTTAATGTTTGGCATGGAATTCACCTCCTAAACTGTTTACAACGGTTCATATACATAATAAACCTAGACAACACAACTTAAAATATATTATCATGCCGATGCCCAAAAAGCAATAGCAGTAAGTTTCCTGTTGCAACAGTTGCGAGTATGAAAAAAAACCATCTGCAAACAATAACCTTAGAACATGTGTATGAAGGGAGAATGAGCAGTGGAGAACGAGCTTGATCTGCAGAAATACAACGTAAGAACCGATTTGGCGCTTGAGGCCAAGGAGATGGCGGAGAGACCGAACGGCGGGCCAATACCAGGCATCCAATCGGAGACTACGGAAGATGACGGCATTACCATTACACAGCTTCAAGTCCAAAATGAGCAGGGCGCGCAGGCGATAGGCAAAATGCAGGGCAATTATGTGACCATCGAGGTGCCGGGACTGCGAAATGGCGATACAGGGCTGCAGGATCGTGTTGCTACGCAGTTTGCCAAACATTTTGAAGCTTTTTTGGAGAGGCTGTCCATCAATAAATCGGCGCGCGTTCTCATTGTCGGCTTAGGCAACTGGAATGTTACGCCTGACGCGCTAGGTCCGATCGTAGTCGAAAATGTAATGGTGACGCGTCATTATTTTGAGCTAATGCCTGATCAAGTCGCGCCCGGCTACCGGCCTGTTAGCGCGGTCGCGCCAGGCGTGCTCGGAATCACAGGAATCGAGTCGAGTGAAATTGTCCATGGGATCGTCGAGAAGACGAAACCGGATCTTGTTATAGCGGTCGATGCCCTTGCATCGAAAGCGGTGGAACGCGTGAACACGACGATCCAGATCGCGGATACAGGCATTCATCCAGGCTCGGGCATCGGGAACAAACGCAAGGGACTGACGCAGGAAATTTTAGGCGTGCCTGTTATTGCAATAGGCGTTCCAACGGTTGTCTACGCCTCGACGATTGTGAATAACACGCTTGAAATGATGAGCAGCCACTTTAAGCAGCAAAGCGCCAACTCGGATCAAATTATGGGGCTTGTCAATCAAATGGACGAGAACGAGCGCCTGCAGCTTGTCCGGGAAGTGCTGAGTCCGCTCGGGCATGATCTTTTGGTGACGCCAAAAGAAATTGACGAATTTATTGAGGATATCGCCAATATTATTGCGAGCGGCCTTAACGCGTCGCTGCACGAGGCTGTCGATTCGAGTAATGTAGCGGCTTATACGCATTAAGCTTTAGCTTTTTATATCTGAAGTTTGGAGCTGTCTATTAAGGCGATTAGCCTTTTAGGACAGCTCCTTTTTGCGCGTCGGAATGGCTGCAGCCAAGTCTAGTAGACGAGGTCTATTGATCAACGAGCCAACTCTATTACATACATGCATTCACATTTAATAGGTTCTATGAACTCTATTACTCTCATAGTTTAGTAGTAACAAAAGCCACTGGCGCGAAGAAGCGGAGGTATCAAAGCTAATGAAACGAAGGATCATGCTGCTGGATATCGGGAAAGAAAGTAAACGAATGAGACAATTGCTGGTGACGGGACGTACGTTCGCGTTGCTCTCTTTTTGCTCCATGCTGTTTTTTGTCGTGCTGGGCGTTGCGGGAATGGCGCATAAGCAAACGACGGCTTCACCGGTTAATTCGATGAAGGGATTCGCTGCTGCCGTATCCAGCGGATTTTTTGGGGATATGCTAGAGATGGAGATGCCTGCTTTTCAAAGCAGCAAGGAAACCGAATCTTTTACGACCAAGCAGCTAAGCGCATTTCTAATGAGGGCTCTGACGGATATTAATCCGAACGATCCAAAGAGCCTGCTCGCAGGCGAGCTGCCGGGCATGAGCGCGAATGACGCTTTTCTTATACGCAAAGGCATTGGCACGGATACGGATATTGGACCTGAGGACAATGCGCCGATTACCTACGATCCGCTGGAAGGGCTTCACGAAGGGACCGGGACCGATGTAACAGGCGAGCCAACGGATGAACCGGCTGGACAGCCAACTCCTACGGATGAGCCTGATCAGCCAGATGATAGCGGCACGCCGATTAAACCAACAACGGGCGGCGCGAAGGTTGCCTTTATTTATCACTCCCATAACCGGGAATCTTGGTATCCCGTGCTGACGGATAAATCAAAGGACCCAAGCTCCAATACAAAAAACATTACGCTAGTCGGCAAGCGGCTTGCGCAGAAGCTGGAGGAGAAAGGCGTCGGGGCGCAGCATTCCAATACGGACTATCCGTCAACCATCAAAGATTTCAAATATTATTTATCCTATAAATATTCGATGAAAACGGTGAAGGAAGCGATCGCGAGCAGCAAGGATTTGAAGTTTTTCTTCGATCTTCACCGCGATTCCCAGAAACGAAAGTATACGACGATTGATATTGAAGGCAAAAGCTACGCTCAGGTTTATTTTATCATCGGGCATAAAAACCCAAACTGGGAGAAAAACGAAGCGTTCGCAACCAAAATACATGATGCGCTTGATAAAAAATATCCAGGCATCTCACGCGGCATTTGGGGCAAGACAGCCGCATCCGGAAATGCGGAATACAATCAATCGCTTGCAGCAGACAGCGTCCTAATCGAGGTAGGCGGCGTTGATAACACGCTGGAGGAATCCTATCGCACAGCCGATGCACTTGCGGAAGTCATTTCGGAGATCTATTGGGCGGAGGAGAAGGCTTCAACGAGCAAGGGCGACGCGAGCTAACGAGCGAACAGCTTAATAAAGAGAGGAACGGTGAACCTATGAAACGGAATACGCTAAAATGGACGGTGCTCGGCGGCGCCATCGCGATTATCGTCATGTACGGGATTGATATGTCCTCATCGGGCATTGAGCGTATTTACGGTCCGATGGAAGGCGGGAGCGAATATACGGACGTCGTGCAGCCTGTAGAAACGACGGACCCGGCAAAAGAGCTGGCGAACGCCCAGCAGCAAAAAATTGCCCAGCTTGAGAAGGAGCTTGAAGAGCTGAAGCGGATGGCAGCGAAGGGGGCAGAATACTCGAACGAATATGACGAAGGCAAGCTTACGGAGAATGAAAGGCTGCCGGGCGTGCCCCTCCAGAACGATCAACCGGCAGTGAACCGGATCGCCGATTCAACCTCTGGATTGCTGCAAAATATGTCTAGCGAAGGCATTCGAATGGTCGTTTCGATATTCGACGGCTTAACCAAGTGATAATGAACATTGCTGGTCTTCTCCTTAACTGATATAATAGGAGGAATGATTAGCATTATTGGAAATTGTGGGGGTTAGGCATGACTGACGTACGTGACCGACAAAAAAGAATTAGAAATTTTTCCATTATCGCGCATATAGACCACGGGAAATCAACGCTTGCTGACCGGATCTTGGAATTTACCGGCGCTTTGTCATCTCGCGAGATGCAAGAGCAGGTTCTTGACCAAATGGATTTGGAGCGGGAACGCGGAATAACGATTAAGCTGCAAGCGGTTCGTTTGGCTTATAAGGCAGATGATGGCGTGGAGTATATACTGAATTTGATCGATACGCCTGGACACGTCGACTTTACATACGAGGTTTCACGCTCACTCGCAGCATGTGAAGGCGCTTTGCTCGTAGTGGACGCTGCGCAAGGTATCGAGGCACAGACGCTTGCCAACGTATATTTGGCGCTCGACAACAATTTGGAGATCGTGCCTGTTATCAACAAAATCGATTTGCCAAGCGCTGAGCCAGAACGGGTGAAGCAGGAAATCGAGGATGTGATCGGACTTGATGCGAGCGATGCGGTTCTTGCATCGGCAAAAGCCGGTATCGGCATTAAAGAAATTCTTGAGCAGGTAGTAGCCAAGATGCCATCGCCGATTGGCGATCCGGACGAGCCGCTTAAAGCGCTTATTTTCGATTCCCATTACGATCCTTACAAAGGCGTTATCGTCTATGTGCGAGTAGTGGACGGAAGCATCAAAGCAGGCCAAAAAATCCGGTTTATGGCTACGGGTGCAGAGTTTGAGGTAATTGAGGTTGGAGCCTTTATGCCGCGCATGTCGATTGTGAAGGAGCTCGCGGTTGGCGATGTTGGTTTCGTCGTAGCGGGAATCAAAAACGTGAAGGATACACGCGTCGGCGACACGGTTACTGATGCGAAGCGGCCGTCGCCTGAGCGTCTGCCGGGCTACCGCCAGATCAATCCAATGGTATTTTGCGGCCTTTATCCGATCGAGACGCAGGACTATAACGACTTGCGCGAGGCGCTTGAGAAGCTAGAGCTCAATGATGCATCGCTCAGATATGAGCCGGAATCCTCGACAGCACTAGGCTTTGGCTTCCGCTGCGGATTCCTAGGCTTGCTGCATATGGAAATTATTCAAGAGCGCATCGAACGGGAATTCAACATTCCGCTCATTACGACTGCGCCAAGCGTTATCTACAAAGTAACGCTAACGAATGGCGACTCGATGGAGATCGATAATCCATCGAACTATCCGGAAGCTGGCAAGCTTGACTTTGTCGAAGAGCCATTCGTAAAAGCAGCGATTATTGTACCGAACGACTACGTCGGCGCGATTATGGAACTTTGCCAGAACAAGCGCGGCGAATTCGTTAACATGGAATATTTGGACACGAATCGCGTTACGCTTACGTACAACGTGCCGCTATCGGAAATCGTTTACGATTTCTTCGACCAGCTCAAATCGAGCACGAAGGGTTATGCTTCGTTCGATTATGAGGTAATCGGCTATCGCAGATCCAATTTGGTCAAAATGGACATTAATCTTAACAACGAGCAGGTTGATGCCTTGTCGGTTATCGTTCACCGTGACCGTGCGTACCAGCGCGGCAAAGTGATTTGCGAGAAGCTGAAAGAGCTGATACCGCGTCAAATGTTCGAGGTGCCGATTCAGGCATCTATCGGCAACAAGGTTATTTCTCGTGAGACGGTTAAAGCGATGCGCAAAAACGTTCTTGCCAAATGCTACGGCGGTGACATTAGCCGGAAGCGTAAGCTGCTTGAGAAGCAGAAGGAAGGCAAGAAGCGGATGAAGCAGGTAGGTAGTGTAGAGGTGCCGCAGGAAGCGTTCATGGCGGTGCTCAAAATCGGCGAGGATTAAGACGTACGAGGATGAGGGAGGGCGCTGCTCTCCCTCTTTCCTGTTGATAGTGACTGGAATTACGATTATATTTTCAATGCGAAACGTAAGGCCGCGCAAGATCGGTTTCAGCCGTTTGCGCTTGAAGGAGAATGCTAACGATGACTATAACGCAATCACCGCGCGCTTTATATATACACATCCCATTTTGTACGAACAAATGCCACTATTGCGATTTCACCTCTTATGTATTGAAGGGGCAGCCGGTCGACCAGTACCTGGATGCGCTAGAGATGGAAATGCAGCGGACGGTTGAACAGTGGCCGCCCGAACAGATCGATACCGTATTTGTTGGGGGCGGTACGCCAACCGTACTCACTCCGCCGCAGATGGAAAGATTTTTGAAGGCGGTTCGGACTTATTTTCCGCTTGCGCCAAATGTAGAGTTCACGATGGAAGCCAATCCGGGAACAACGGATATTGATAAGCTGACCGCGATGAAGGAAGGCGGCGTAAATCGAATCAGCTTCGGGGTGCAGTCCTTTGACAACGGCTTGCTGGAGCGGATCGGCCGTATTCACAACGTGGACGATGTTTATCGCAGCATCGAAAATGCGCGCGCGGTCGGTTTCACCAACCTTTCCATTGACCTAATGTTCGGCCTGCCTGGCCAGACGGTAGAGCTGCTCAGAGACAGCGTTAGCCGTGCGATGGAGCTTGGTTTGCCCCATTACTCCATATACAGTCTCAAGGTTGAAGAAAATACGCTGTTCCATAAGCTCTACGAACGCAATGAGCTGCCTCTGCCTCCGGAAGAAGAAGAGTTTAATATGTTCATTCTGCTAATGGACATGCTGAGAGAGAACGGCTATGCGCACTATGAAATTAGCAATTTCGCCAAGCCGGGTTATGAAAGCCGCCACAATTCCACCTACTGGCGCAATGAGCCGTATTACGGCTTAGGAGCGGGAGCGCACGGCTATGCAGATCGCATGCGCCATGTTAACTTGAAGGGGATTACGCCTTATATCGAGGCTGCGGCGCAGAAGCTTCCTCGCCTTGAAACGCTTGAGGTGCCTGAAGCGGAGGCGATGGAGGATTTAATGATGGTGGGTCTCAGACTGCTAGAAGGCGTGCCGGCATCCCGCTTCTCCAATCAGTTCCCAGGACAAACGCTTGAGGGCAAGTTCGGCGATATTATAAATAAATTAATGAATGACGGCCTGCTAGAGTCGGAGAAAACCGAGGAGGATACGATTTACCGTCTGACGGATAAAGGTGTGCTTCTCGGGAACGAAGTGTTCGGTGCTTTTATCGGATAAAAACGGCTAAAATCCTCTTGAGAAAAAATTCAATCTAGTGTATATTTATTCATATTGAATTTGAACTTGCACCGGGTGGAGGCGAAGGCACAAATGCAGGCATTGCAGGTCGTATGTAGAAAAGCGACATCAGGCGATATCGAGACATTGTTTCAATTAATTAAAGGTTATGCCGAGAAAGGCATTATGCTGCCTCGCACTCGGGAAGCGCTCGAATATATGATAGATACATTCGTCGTCGCGGAGATTGGGGACGAGGTTGTCGGATGCGGTTCCCTTACAAGACTGGGCAAGGATTTAGTAGAGATTCGGTCGCTGGGCATGTCTGAGGGGTACAAAGGCGTCGGAATCGGAAGCAAGCTGGTGGACGCTTTGATCGAACAGGCAAGAGAACAGCAGATTCCGAAAATTATGGCTTTGACGTACGCCGTTTCCTTTTTTGAGAAAAATGGCTTCAAGGTTGTAGACAAAGAAATTTTCCCCGAAAAAGTATGGAAAGATTGCGTCAATTGTCCGAAGCAGCTTGCCTGCGATGAAATAGCCGTATTAAAGATGCTGTTCTAAATCGAGTGCAAATGAAGCAATCCGAGCGATTCTGCTTGAAAAATAAAACCACTATCCCTTAGCGCTTGTATGCGGCTAATGGGAAAGTGGTTTTTTGCAGCGATAGGCCAAAAGGTACTTTGTCCGAACTCGTTGATAGTAATGTCATGCGTTTTGGTATATAGTCAAGATAGATGTTTATTGTCATATAGAGGAGAAATAAAAAATGAGCCAAAAAAAAGATCAAATCGTAGCGGTAGAAGATAAGCTGAAGCATGTCACAACGGTGCTGCTGAAGAAATGGGCGGGATTAAGCGGATTTTACGGATTTAAAGCAATGGAATTTGACGAGGTATTCGCTTTGCTAAACACGAACGGTTGGAAAGTAACTATAGATGACTCTGTTTCTCCGAATCGAATCGTTGAACTGTATCAAGGCGCTAACCGGGTTAGAAGAGAGAAATTTGCAGTCGACGAAGCAGGAAGAGTGCATAAAGTATAATGAGACGTTTATAAAATAGGCGACAAAAATGCCGAACCGACTTGACAATCGACAAGCTGGTTTGGTATTTTTGTAGTAATGATTAGCACTCGATTGTATTGAGTGCTAACGATGGTAAACCGAAATAACGGATTTAACATTTACGTAGGGGGAATTCGAATGCTGACGGAACGACAACGGATGATTTTGCATGCAATTGTGGATGATTATATTCGCTCGGCTGAACCGGTCGGCTCACGCAGTATTTCGAAGCGCGGCGACGTTGGCTTCAGTCCGGCTACCATTCGCAACGAAATGGCGGATCTTGAGGAGCTTGGCTTCCTAGAGCAGCCGCATACGTCAGCAGGGCGTGTCCCGTCCACGAAAGGCTACCGTTATTATGTCGACCATTTAGTAAAGCTTAACGAAGTGGATGAGAACGACATTGGCATGGTCCGCTCTTTCGTTACGGACAAAATGAACCAAATGGAGCAGGTCATTCAGCAAACCGCCATGATCCTCTCCAATTTGACCAATTATACATCCATTTTGCTTGGACCGGAAATGTTCAGTACGTCACTTAAACATTTTGGACTAGTGCCGCTGGACCAAACCTCGGCAGTTGCCATTATCGTGACGAACACCGGGCATGTTGAGAATCGGACGATTTCAATTCCAGAGGGCCTCAAAATGGAGGATATGGAAAAGGTCGTTAACATTTTGAACACGAGGCTTGTTGGCGTTCCGCTAATTCGCCTAAGGTCGAAGCTTTACACCGAAGTTGGGCAAGAGCTTGAGCGGCATGTTGATCATTATGAACAGCTGCTTCAGGTGCTGGACCATGCGCTGCAGAACGAGGATGAGCATCGCATATTTCTTGGCGGTACGACAAATATGCTGACGCAGCCTGAGTTTAAGGACGTTGACAAAGTTAAGACGATTTTGGATTTACTTGATGAGACACCAGCCATTATGAAAATGTTTACCGGCCTTCCGTCAGGTATACAAGTACGTATCGGGACAGAAAATGACCATAAGGCAATTAGCGATTGCAGTCTAATCACAGCAACCTATGCCATTGATGGCCAATCGCTGGGAACGATCGGCATTCTAGGACCTACACGAATGGAATACGGCAAAGTCATTAGTCTTTTGGATATTATATCCAAGGATATGGCGGTTCTTCTAAGCCGCTGGTATAAATAGTGTTTATACCGAAGCTTACGATGCCAAGTTTACTTCGTAAACTTTTAAGGAGGTGATTGCATGAGTACGAAAGAACAACATAATGAAGCAGTTGAGGCTGCAGAAGAAGTAGTATCTGCTGAGCAATCAGAACAGGCTTTCGAGGAAACGGCAAATGAGGAAACTCAGGAAGATGCGCGTTATGCGGAGCTTGTGAAGCAAGCGGAAGAGAACCAGCAGCGATACCTACGGGCGCAAGCGGATTTCGACAATTTCCGCCGCCGCACGTTGAAGGAAAAGGAAGAACTAGGACAATACGCATCGATGAAGCTGATCGGTCAGCTTTTGCCGGTTGTAGATAATTTTGAACGCGCAGTTGCTGCGGCATCGGTTAACGGTGATTTTGAATCGCTCGCAAAGGGCGTGGATATGATCTTCCGCCAGCTGGAGCAGACGCTCGAGCAGGAAGGCCTTAAAGCAATGAACGTTGTTGGTGAGCCGTTTAACCCTGATTTCCACCAAGCCATTATGCAGGTTGAATCCGACGAGCATGAGGAAGGCATTATTGTGGAGGAAGTACAGAAGGGCTATATCTTGAAAGATAAAGTCTTGCGTCCAGCCATGGTTAAAGTTAGCGGCTAACGCTTATGACTTCACTAATAGATTTGAATACAAAAAGCTTTATTTTGCGTAAAAATACAAATGAATGTAGGAGGAACTATAGCTATGAGTAAAGTAATTGGTATTGACCTTGGTACAACAAACTCTTGCGTAGCAGTAATGGAGGGCGGCGAAGCAGTCGTTATCCCGAATCCAGAAGGCAACCGTACAACCCCTTCGGTTGTAGGCTTTAAGAAAGACGGCGAGCGTGTCGTCGGTGAAACGGCAAAACGCCAAGCGATCACGAATCCAGATCGTACTATCAGCTCGATCAAACGCCACATCGGTACGAACCACAAAGAAAAAATCGATGACAAAGATTATACGCCGCAAGAAATTTCAGCAATCATTTTGCAAAAATTGAAAGCTGATGCGGAAGCTTACCTAGGTCAAACGGTAACCCAAGCGGTTATTACCGTTCCTGCATACTTCAATGACAGCCAGCGCCAAGCAACAAAAGATGCTGGTAAAATCGCTGGTCTTGAAGTGCTTCGTATCGTGAATGAGCCGACTGCTGCTGCACTTGCATACGGCCTTGAGAAAACAGAAGACCAAACGATTCTTGTTTATGACCTTGGCGGCGGTACGTTTGACGTTTCCATTCTTGAGCTTGGCGACGGCTTCTTTGAAGTTAAAGCAACAAGCGGCGACAACAAGCTGGGCGGCGATGACTTCGACCAAGTGATCATCGACCACCTCGTTGCTGAATTCAAAAAAGACCAAGGCATTGACCTCTCCAAAGATAAAGCAGCGGTTCAACGTTTGAAAGATGCTGCTGAGAAAGCGAAAAAAGAGCTTTCCGGTACATTGACATCCGCGATCTCGCTTCCGTTTATTACGATGGTTGACGGCGTTCCACAGCATTTGGAGCTAAGCCTAACTCGCGCGAAATTTGAAGAGCTTGCTGCTGGACTGGTTGAGCGTACGCTTGGACCTACTCGTCAAGCGCTTAGCGATGCTGGCATGTCTTCCAGCGATATCGATAAAGTTGTACTAGTAGGCGGATCTACGCGTATTCCTGCGGTACAAGAAGCGGTTAAAAAATTGATCGGCAAAGATCCGCACAAAGGCGTTAACCCGGATGAGGTTGTTGCTCTTGGCGCTGCCGTACAAGCGGGCGTTCTTACTGGCGATGTGAAAGACGTTGTATTGCTAGACGTTACTCCATTGTCGCTTGGTATCGAGACAGCAGGCGGCGTGTTCACAAAAATGATCGACCGCAACACGACGATTCCTACAAGCAAATCCCAAGTGTATTCGACTTATGCGGACAATCAGCCGGGCGTTGAAATTCACGTCTTGCAAGGTGAGCGCTCGATGGCTGCCGGCAACAAAACGCTAGGCCGTTTCACATTGAACGATATTCCTCTTGCTCCACGCGGCGTGCCTCAAATCGAAGTTACTTTCGACATCGATGCGAACGGTATCGTTAACGTATCCGCGCTTGACAAAGGAACAGGCAAAAGCCAAAAAATTACGATTACATCTTCAAGCGGCTTGAGTGAAGATGAAATCAACCAAATGATGAAGGATGCTGAGCTTAACGCTGAAGAAGATCGCAAGCGCCGTGATCTCGTTGAAGCAAAAAACAGCGCTGACCAACTAGTCTACTCCGTTGACAAAACGATTAAAGATCTTGGCGATAAAGTTGATGCTTCCGAAATCGAAAAAGCGAACGTTGCGAAAGAAAAAGTTACAGCAGCGCTTGCTACTGACGATCTTGAGCAAATCAACGCAGCCGCAGCTGAGCTGACTGAAATCGTGCAACAGCTTTCCGTGAAGCTTTACGAGCAAGCGGCGCAAGGAGCTGAAGGCGCGGGTCCGGATGCGGGCGCTGGCGCAGCAAAAGGAAAAGACAATGTAGTAGACGCGGATTACGAAGTTGTTGACGATAATAAATAAAGTGTAGCGAGCGAGAGGTCAAAGACAGGCGCTACCTGGCTTTGACCTCCTTTCGCGCGCATAGGCACATGGAATCATAGGATAGATAGCGGAGGTGAGAACAGGTGGCAGACAAACGCGATTTTTATGAAGTGCTAGGTGTAGGCAAGGATGCATCGGCAGAGGATATTAAAAAGTCATACCGTAAGCTTGCACGTCAATATCATCCCGATGTGAACAAAGCTGCGGATGCAGAGACGAAGTTCAAGGAAGTTAAGGAAGCTTATGACGTACTAAGCGATGACGGCAAACGCTCGACTTATGACCGGTTCGGCCATGTTGATCCAAATCAAGGCATGGGCGGAGGAGGCGGCGCGGATTTTGGCGGCGGCTTCGGCGATATTTTCGATATGTTTTTTGGCGGTGGCGGCGGACGTCGCGATCCGAACGCGCCTCAGCGCGGTAACGATCTGCAGTATACGATGACGGTCGAGTTCAAGGAAGCGGTATTCGGCAAAGAAACGGAAATTACGATTCCGCGCACGGAGACCTGTGATACCTGTCACGGCGACGGTGCGAAGCCGGGTACTAAACCGGAAACCTGTTCGGTATGTAAGGGCAGCGGGCAGCAGGAGGTTGTACAGAATACGCCGTTTGGCCGTATGGTCAACCGCCGTGCTTGTACGAATTGCAGCGGCACAGGCCGCGTGATTAAAGACAAATGTACAACATGCCACGGCGCGGGCAAAGTGAAGCGCCAGCGCAAAATCAATATTCGCATCCCAGCCGGTGTAGATGACGGCGCTCAAATCCGGATGACGGGCGAGGGCGAAGGCGGTCTGCGCGGCGGTCCTGCGGGCGATTTGTATATTGTCATTCGCGTGAAATCCCATGAGTTTTTCGAACGCGAAGGCGACGATATTTATTGCGAGGTACCGCTTACGTTCGTACAGGCGGCGCTTGGGGATGAGATCGAGATTCCTACGCTAACGGAGAAAGTGAAGCTGAAAGTACCGGCAGGCACGCAAACGGGCACTTACTTTAGGCTTAAGGGCAAGGGCGTTCCTAAATTGCGCGGTTACGGTCAAGGCGACCAGCACGTGAAGGTGACGATCGTAACGCCAACGAGCTTGACGGACGATCAGAAGGATCTTCTTCGCCAATTTGGCGGGCTGAGCGGCGATGCCGTAACGAATGATCATGAGCATCATGAATCTATATTTGATAAAATGAAAAAGGCGTTCCGCGGTGAATAACCCGGCACGCCTTTTTTTTTCTTTTTATGGCTGTATAGATTTTGGTGGACAAACATATTCTATTCGGGAAGGAAAACCATACATCAACAAACAACCGGAGGGAATTAAACGATGACTGATCAAAACAACTTGGAGAAACAAAACTTTGGCAACCAGCCTGTAGGGAAAAACGAGGATGTTGAATTTTCCGAAGAGCTTGCTGACGAAGCTGATCGCAAAGCAGCGCAGCGCGCAGCAGCAGCCGATGAGCGCAACGAGCAGGAATAATGAGCCAAATCGAAATCCAAGCAACGTTTAATGGCGAGGGTGCAGCCCTTGAAGCGTCGCGCAAGCTGCAAGCGCTCCGTGCGATTGAAGTGAACGGATTATTCGATAACGGTCTGCTGAAAGCAACCGTAGATGAAGCTGTCGCTGAGCGAGCACTTCATTTAATTCAGCAAATAGGCGGAAATGTGAATACGACGAGCTTTTAACCAAAAGAGACTGCGGGCCCAAAGGCCTGCAGTCTCTTTTGCTTGACCTATTCTGTATGCATGTATCTGTAACGTATTCAAGCATTAATGCGGCAATAGGTCGTTTGCGTCATTTTTTTGTGCAAAGGTGCTACTCTGGTGTACAATAGATGTTAGGTTTTTACTAGCGAAACGTTTGTCTAGCCGACTGAAGTCGGCGATGGCCGTTTACGATTGGCATTGGAGGATAATACATATGAAATGGCATGAAATTACGATCTCAACAACTGAAGAGGCGCAAGAGATGATATCGAACTTTTTGCATGAACTCGGAGCTGGCGGCGTATCCATTGAAGAATCGGGTACACTCAGCAAGCAGCGCGATACATCGCTTGGACAATGGTATGAGCTGCCGCTTAACGATATACCAGAAGGCCAAGCCATCATTAAGGGTTATTTTGGCGAAGATACGAATACGGATGAGCTTATCGCATCGCTTAAGCCTCGCATTGAGGAGCTTCGCGAATTTGATATCGATCCGGGCAGCGTAGAGTATTCGGCGCTTGTCGTAGATGAAGAGGACTGGGCAACGGCGTGGAAACAGTACTTTAAGCCGCTCCGTGTCTCGGATAAGCTGACGATTAAGCCAACTTGGGAAGTGTATGAGGCAGGCCCTGACGAACGGATTATTGAGCTTGATCCAGGCATGGCCTTCGGCACGGGTACCCATCCAACGACTGCGCTGTGCTTGCAGACGCTGGAATCTGTCATTAAAGGCGGAGAAGAAATTATCGATGTCGGCACAGGCTCAGGCATCCTTGCAATCGGAGCTTGCCGACTTGGAGCGAAAAGCGTGCTTGCGCTTGACCTTGACCCGATTGCCGTAACCAGCGCAACGGAGAACGTAAAGCTTAATGATCTATCCGATCAGGTTGAAGTACGCTTAAGCGACTTGCTTGGCGTAATCAAGGGCGCTGACGCCGGACAAGAAGCAACGGCTGTGACTGTACCGGTCGATTTGGTAGTTGCGAATATTTTGGCGGAAATCATCCTGCTGTTTGTAGATGATGTGTACGCAGCGCTGAAGCCTAACGGCATTTATATCGCATCAGGCGTATATAAGAACAAGGAAACCGATGTAGAAGAGGGCCTAATCCGCTCTGGCTTTGAGATTTTAGAGAAACGCCGCGATGAGGAATGGATCGCATTCGTAGCGAGAAAGCCGCAGGTGGGTTAATGGACTTACAAAGCTTTTTGCGATTTCCGCTTGAAGATTTGCCATTTATCGTATTGGCATTAATTATTGCGTTTACGGTGCATGAGTTCGCTCATGCATACAGCGCTTATAAATTTGGCGACGACACCGCGTATAACGCGGGAAGAGTTACGCTTAATCCGCGCGTGCATTTAGACGTGCTTGGAACGCTCCTTATTCTGATCGCCGGTTTTGGATGGGCAAAGCCGGTTCCGGTTAATCCGAGCAAGTTCAGCAGTCCAAGAATCATGAGCATTATCGTGACGCTTGTTGGCCCGCTAAGCAATTTGATTATCGGTACGCTTGGCATTATCATATATGTTGCACTTATCGCCTCCGGCGTTCTAGACAGTGCTTCCGTTGGCGTCAGCGCGGCGGTAGACCGGTTTTTTGATTATTTTATTTGGTATAACTTTCTTTTGTTTATTTTCAACTTAATTCCGCTGCCGCCGCTGGACGGCTACCGGATTATTGCCGATCTATTGCCGCTAAGGCTTCGGTACAAAATGGATCAAAATGTGCAGTGGGGAATGTTCATCTTTTTGTTGATTGTGTTTATCCCGCCGCTGCGCAGCGTTACGCTTGATCCGATATTAGGATTAGGCGCTGATTTAATGAACAACACCTTCGCATGGGTTTACCAGATCTTCTTTTAAAAAGCCATGGATGATTGGCAACGGTTTCTGATAGATTTCATGAATATAAACATGCTATTATGAAGGATGGAATTTGTTTAAGGGTGGTAGGCAAGAGCGATGCAACGATATTTTGTAGCGGCGGAGCAGTTTGGCGACTCCGATATCCGCATAATCGGCGAGGATGCGCATCATGCGGTCCGAGTCATGCGCACGAAGCCAGGCGATAAGTTTATCGTCAGCGACGGACAGTCGCGTACTGCTCTTGTCGCGGTACGCG
Organism: Bacillus sp. FJAT-26390; assembly: GCF_001682865.1. Lineage (GTDB taxonomy): Bacteria > Bacillota > Bacilli > Paenibacillales > Paenibacillaceae > Pristimantibacillus. Next base: position 181,997 of record NZ_MAQX01000036.1, on the reverse strand, counting down.
AGGCTTCTCCAACGCTCATTATGGCTGAGATAGTTGAGATGCTAAGCGCGGATAGTGAGCCTAATTGGGCAGTCACGATTGCGCAAAGCTTGCCGAAAGGCGATAAGATGGAGCTCGTTATTCAAAAAGGGACAGAGATCGGCGCTTATGCGTTCAAGCCTTTCCAATCGGAGCGAATGATCGTTCAGTACGATGGCAAGAAGGAAGCCAAGCGCATAGACCGCTGGACCAAGATCGCGAAGGAAGCGGCGGAGCAGGCGCATCGCAACCGGATTCCGGACATTGAGTCGCTACAAAGCTGGAAGGAGCTTATCCAGTCGTTCGGCTCTTATGATCTGGTGCTGTTTTGCTTCGAGCGCGAGGGCCATGCCGCTCATGGGCGGGGTATTGGCTCCGCGGTACGCGAGTGGATCAATCGTGCAGATATGGCCAGCAGCCCAAGCGTGCTGCTCATCGTAGGCTCGGAGGGCGGCTTCACAGATCGCGAAGCAGCTGAAGCGGAAGCGGCAGGCGCCGTGTTGGTTGGATTAGGCAGAAGAATATTAAGAACGGAAACAGCAGGCATTGTAGGATTAACCTGCTTGTTATATGAATCCGGAGAAATGGGAGGAGCGTAACTACTATGCCAACAGTCGCATTTTATACGCTAGGCTGCAAAGTAAACTTCTATGACACAGAAGCGATATGGCAGCTATTCAAAAACGAAGGCTACGAGCAGGTCGATTTCGAATCGACCGCAGACGTATATTTAATTAACACATGTACGGTAACCAATACGGGAGACAAAAAGAGCCGCCAGATCATTAGGCGGGCTGTGCGTCGCAATCCCGATGCCGTTATTGCGGTGACGGGCTGTTACGCTCAGACCTCTCCAGCAGAAATTATGGCGATTGAGGGCGTTGACCTTGTCATCGGTACGCAAGACCGCGAGAAGATCATGACCTTCGTTAATCAAATTCAAGGCGACCGCATGCCGGTAAATGCCGTGAGAAACATTATGAAAACGCGCGATTTTGAGGAGCTGGACGTTCCCGATTTCTCCGAGCGGACGCGTGCGTTCTTGAAAATTCAAGAGGGCTGCAACAACTTTTGCACATTCTGCATCATTCCATGGTCACGCGGACTTTCTCGCAGCCGTGCTCCGCAAAGCGTCTTAGAGCAGGCGAAACAGCTGGTAGCTGCTGGCTACAAAGAAATCGTGCTTACCGGAATTCATACCGGCGGCTACGGCGATGATATGGAAAATTACAATCTAACAAGCTTGCTATGGGATTTGGACAAGGTTGAAGGGCTAGAGCGCATTCGGATCAGTTCGATCGAAGCAAGTCAAATCGATGATGCGATGATCGACGTGCTGAACCGTTCGAGCAAAATGTGCCGTCACCTTCATATTCCTTTGCAAGCCGGCGAGGACTCCGTGCTTAAGCGGATGCGCCGCAAATATACGACGGCTGAATTTGCCGCTAAGATTAAACGCCTGCATGAGGCGATGCCTGGCGTGGCGATTACGACTGACGTCATCGTTGGTTTCCCGGGCGAAACCGAAGAAATGTTCGAGAGCGGCTTCCGCTTCATGGAAGAGCTCAAATTCGCGGAAATGCATGTGTTCCCTTATTCCAAGCGTACAGGCACGCCTGCGGCTCGGATGGAGGAGCAGGTGGATGAAGAGATCAAAAATGAGCGGGTCCACAAGCTGATTGATCTCTCCGAAAAAATGCAGCTTGCATACGCGAAGCAGTACGTTGGCCAAGTGCTTGACGTCATTCCTGAGCGCGATTACAAGGGTGCGCCGGGAACGGGACTCGTTATGGGTTATACGGACAACTACATTCAAGTGGTGTTTGACGGCTCGGAGGCTTTGATCGGCAAATTATGCCGCGTCAAAATTACCGAAGCAGGCGTCAATGAATGCCGAGCGAAGCTTGTCCGCGTCATGGAAGATCACCCTGCTGAGTCGAGCGAGATGGAGCTTCACAGCTTCGTGCTTGAGCGTCCGGAAGCCATTAGGGCATAACGTAAGCTTCACAAATACGGGGATTCCTTTGCTTATCGATTCCTTCTACGGAAAAGATGGAGGAATCCTTTGCTGCATATACTAAACATTACCGCTGTAAGGGGGAAACGGACATGAAGGAAATTTCAGCAGGCGGAGTCGTTTACCGCCGCACCGAGGAAGGTAAGCTGCAAATTCAGCTCATTCAGGATCGTTATGGAAAAGTATCGCTGCCAAAAGGAAAGATGGAGGCCGGCGAAACGATTGAACAGACCGCATTGCGGGAAATTGTCGAAGAGACAGGTCTTGAAGGAGTGATCATTGCTCCGATTGACCAAATCAAATACAAATATGAGCATGAAGCTCACGGCACGGTAGATAAAGAGGTTCATTATTATTTGGTGGAAGCCGTTGGCGGCTCCTTGCAGGCGCAGGTGGAGGAAATTCGCGGCGTCGACTGGTTTGATCCTCAAGAGGCGTGGAAGCGTCAGAAGCAATCGGGCTACGATAACAATCATCGCATCGTAGCCGGAGCGTTTCATTTGCTAGGGCTGCAAACGGATTAAGCTAGCGGACAGGGTCCAGCCGGCGAAATGCGCCCAGGTAGCAAAATGGCAATGCGAACAATGAGCTGAGAATGTTGAAGATCGTCTGCGTATGGGCGATTTGCCCTGCCGGGGACGAAGAGATCCATTCCGACAGCAGGGTGAGTTCGCCGGTGAAGGGCATGAACAGCAAGGCGCCTCCGGCGTTCAAGACGACATGAGACCATGCTACATATTGCCCGGCTTTAGTGCCGCCAATGGAAGCAAGCAGCGCGGTAGCGCATGTGCCGATATTAGCGCCAAGCACGACTGCGATTCCAAGCTCAATAGGCATAGCGCCGATGGATACGAAGCCCATAATAATGCCTATGACGGCAGCGCTGCTATGAACGGCAGCGGTAAGTATGGCGCCGGCTGCTAGACCCCACCATAAGCTATCGTCTGCTTTGTCTAGAAACCATCCAAACAGAGGGCTATCTTGTACGGCAGGGCCGACGCCCTGCATCATAGTGATGCCCGTCAAAAGCAGGCCGAAGCCGCACAGAACGACCGACGATGAACGCAGCGTATCGAGCCAGCGTGCGCTTCGAATGGCCGGAAATAGCCGGATCTCGCCAAACAACGCCGTGACAAGCCATGTGCACATCGCTACGATTAGCAATGGCATGGCAAGCTTATTTAAATTTAAACCGATCAACTCCGTCGTTATACAGGTGCCGATATTCGTGCCGAGTATGATGCCGAGCGTACGAGGGAAGGTAAGCAAGCCGGCATTAACCATGCCGATTGCAATAACCGTTACAGCCGTACTGCTCTGCAGGAAAGCTGTGGAGGCGGTGCCGATCACCAGTCCATGGATTGGCGTTGCGGTAGAACGAGCAAGGAAGCGGGTCAAGTAAGGGCCTGCCAATCGGTGGAGCGCAAGCTCCATCAGCTTCATGCCGCACATGAATACAGCGAAACCGAGCAGCATCGGAATAAGAATCGTTTGAACCATTAGACGGTCTCCTTATTTGTTAGTGAAAAGTTCATTTCGTAAGTATACATATGCCGCCAGCGAGACAAGCATGACAAGCAAGCTCAATGAGGGGAAGAGAGACAATCGTGAGTAATCCAAAAGTAGTTCTACTAAAGGCGAGAAAAAAAAGGCTGGAGCAAGGACATCCTTGGGTCTATGCAACAGAAATTGATCGGCTGGAAGGCGAGGCGCAGCCCGGAGATTTGGTTGATATCGTAACGCATCAAGGCCGTTATTTGGCAACGGGTTATTGGAATCCTAAATCGCAGATTACGGTAAGAGTGGTGTCCTATCAACCGATCGCGGCAATGGACGTTAGCTTTTTCCGCGACAGGCTTCTAAAGTGCCAGGAGCATCGCCGCCGCTTCGTTAAAGATTCCGATTGCCGCATCGTTTACGGCGAGGCGGATTTCCTGCCGGGCCTTGTTGTCGACCGCTTCAACAATGTGCTGGTGCTTCAGCTGCTCACGCTTGGAATGGACGCGAGAAGAGAAGCGCTAATAGAAGCGCTAATCGAAGTGTTCCAGCCGCAAGGCATATATGAGCGCAGCGACGTCAGCGTTCGGTTGCTTGAAGGGCTGGAGGAGCGTACGGGCGTACTATATGGCGATTGTCCATCGATTATTGAAATCGAGGAGAACGGCTTGAAGCTGGAGGTTGATATTGTAGAAGGCCAAAAAACTGGCTATTTCTTCGATCAACGGGAGAATCGCGCAGCCATCGCACCGCTTATGACAGGCTGGGGCGGCCGCAGCGGCATTCGCCTAGCAGATCGCGAAGCAGCGGAATCGGGATTGGCAGGCTCGGGCGAACTTGCGGCGCATAAGGCAGCGGATTCTGCGAACCTTGTTCCCGTTAATGCAAATGGCAAGATCGTTACGTTCCCTTATTGGGACGGCGCTTCTGTGCTTGAATGCTTCGCGCATACCGGCAGCTTCACGCTGCATGCTTGCAAATATGGCGCTAAGAAGGTAACTTGCCTTGATGTCTCGGAGCATGCCATCGATACAGCGAAGCGCAATGTCGAGCGCAATGGCTTTACAGACCGCGTTGAGTTTGTCGTTGCGGATGCGTTTGAGTATTTGCGCACGCAAGTTAAAGGAATCGACGAGCGGAAGCAGCGCGGCCTTGGCGGCGTGGATACCTCGAAGAAGCTTGAAGGCGCCGCTGGACGGACATGGGATGTCGTCATTCTGGACCCGCCCGCTTTTGCCAAAACAAAAAGCGCTGTTCCGGGCGCATGCCGCGGCTACAAGGATATTAACCTTCAAGGGCTAAAGCTTGTGAATGAAGGCGGATACCTTGTCACGGCAAGCTGCTCGTACCATATGAAGCCTGAATTATTTTTGGAGACGATTCAAGAAGCGGCGGTCGATGCAGGCAAGATGCTCCGTTTAGTCGAGTGGCGCGCAGCGGGCAAGGATCACCCTCAGCTGCTTGGCGTGAACGAAGGTCATTACTTGAAATTCGCGATTTTTGAAGTTAGAAGCAAATAACCGATAATTAACGGATAGACGGGAGAGCTGGGTATGTCGCTTCGCTTTGTCATCGGACGATCGGGAACCGGTAAAACATCCTATTGCTTGAATGAAATAAGGGAGCAGCTGCGCGTTCAGCCGGACGGGCCGCCGCTCGTCATGCTCGTTCCGGAGCAGGCAACCTTCCAAACGGAATATGCGCTGCTTCAAAGCGGCGATTTGAATGGCACGATCAGGGCACAGGCGCTTAACTTTCGGCGTCTGTCCTTTCGTGTTATGCAGGAAACGGGAGGGACAGCGCTTGTTCCAATCGGCGATACGGGCAAGCATATGCTGCTATATAAGATCGTTCACAGGCTTGGCGCTCAGCTGGAGTTGTTTCAAAGCGGTGCAGAGCAGCCTGGATTCATTGACCGTCTTGCGGAGCTGTTAACGGAGTGGAAACGTTATGGCATCGATTCGGAGCTGCTGCAAGAGAGGCAGGAGGCAGCAGACACGGGTGCGGGGCAGTCCACATTACTAAAGCGTAAACTGCATGATTTGCAGCTTATTTATAGCCAGATGGAGCAGGAACTCGCGGGCATGTACATCGACGCCGAGGATTATTTGCGTTATTTGCAAAATGGGTTCGCGGACGCAGCCTCCATGCACGGCGCGCAAATATGGGTCGATGGCTTTTATGGCTTTACGCCAACCGAGTACGAGGCTCTTGGCGCGCTAATCGCTTCCTCGGCGCAGGTTACGGTAACGCTGACGCTTAACCGGTCTTATGAAGTAGGAGAGCTGCCGCATGAGCTTGAGCTCTTTCATCCGACCGCCGAGACGTATAACAAGCTGATGGAGCTGGCAGCTAAATACGAGGTCGATGTCCAGGAGCCGACGGTGCTGGGAACTGACCTTCCCATCCGCTTTAGAAACAGTCCGATGCTCGCCCATCTTGAGAAGCATTATAGCGATCGAGTGTCGATGCTGATTGCGGACCGGGCGATGATGGATCATGAGGACAGGCGCAGCGGCGTATCGCTGCACGCTGCCGCGAATCGGCGAGCCGAGGTTGAGGCGGTCGCGCGCGATATCGTTCGCAGAGCGCAGAAGGAGGAGCTTCGCTGGCGCGACATCGCCGTGATGGTTCGCAATAGCGAGGATTATACCGATTATATTGGACTTGTATTTGCCGATTATGGCATTCCATATTTTGTCGATCAGAAGGAGAAGGCAGTCCATCATCCGCTTGTCGAATTTATCCGGTCCGCGCTCGAAACGGTGCTCTTCGGCTGGCGGTATGACGCGGTGTTCCGCTGCGTCAAGACGGAAATGCTGTTTCCTATGGATGGCAGCTTGCTGCGCGAGTGGTTCGATCTGCTCGAAAACTTCGCATTAGCGGCAGGCATCGACGGCTGGAAATGGCTCGATAAGAAGCGCTGGCATCCATTAGTTCCGATTTCCCTCGATGATGACGAGGAAATCGATACGAAAATCAGCGACAAAGCGCAGCGAGAGTTCGATATTGTGCTTGCTGCAAGAGAAGCCGTAGTTCCTCCGCTTCGCCGATTCGGCGAGGCGCTGAAGAAGGCGGAGAACGTCCAGCAGATGTGCGAGGCGTTATACCGCCTGCTCGATCACTCGGATGCAGCGGATCGTTTGGAGCGGTGGAGCTTGCAGGACACGCAAAATGGGAAGACGCAGCGGGCCAGAAGCCACCGCCAGCTCTGGGACAGCATCATGCAGCTGCTTGATCAGTTAGTTGAGCTTGCAGGTACGCAGTCGGTATCTCCTGAGCTGTTCGCCGGCATGGTTGAGGCTGGCCTCGACAGCTTGAAGCTTGCGGCGGTGCCTCCGGCGCTAGACCAGGTGCTGATCGGAAGCATGGACCGGACGAGGTCCGGCCATGTACAGGTCTGTTATGTTCTTGGTGCCAACGATGGCGTCATGCCGATGAGAGTGAAGGAGGACGGCATTCTTACGGAGCCCGAGCGGGAGAGGCTCGCAGAGGACGGATTAGCGATGGCGCCTGGCGTGCGCCGCCGCTTGCTCGATGAGCGGTTTATGATTTATAACGCCTTGACGACGCCAAGCCGGCATCTGTGGTTAAGCTGGGCCCAAGCAGACGAGGAAGGCAAAAGCTTGCTTCCCTCAGAGATTGTAAGGCATGTCAAGCAGCTCTTTCCCGGCATTCCGGTACAGAATGTTGCGGCTGAGCCGTCTCCAAGCTTGACGATATCAGAGCAAAGAATGTTCGTGTCGCAGCCGCAGCGAACGTTGTCTTATTTAATTGCCGCAATTCGAAAATGGCAAAATGGCGCGACGATCGCCCCTTTTTGGTGGGATATGTACAATTGGTTCGCGGTTCGGCCGGAATGGCAGCACAAGCTTCAGCTGCTGACAGCCTCCTTAACTTATGAGAACCAGGAGCAGCTGCTGTCGAAGGATACCGCTAGGCAGCTTTATGGAGCTCGGCTGCAGGTTAGCGTGTCGCGCATGGAGCGGTTCGTATCCTGTCCGTTCCAGCATTTTGCGATACATGGCTTAAAGCTCCGCGAAAGAAAGCTATACCGCCTGGAAGCACCCGACGTGGGGCAGTTGTTCCATGCGGCGCTCAGCCGGATGGCAGCAGGCCTTGGAGAGCGCTGGGGCAAGATGCCTGAAGCCGAGATTAGAGCCGCCGCCTCGCAAACAGTCGACGAGCTGGCACCTAAGCTTCAATCGCAAATTTTGCTCAGCAGCAGCCGTTTTCAATATATTGCCCGCAAATTGAAAGAGATCGTTGGACAAGCTGCGCTTATGCTGGGCGAGCACGCGCGCAGAGCGCAGTTTCACCCGGTCGGCACAGAGGTTGATTTTGGACCGGATGGCACGCTGCCTTCCCTGCGCATTCCGCTGGAAGACGGCGGTGTGATGGAGATTATCGGAAGGATTGACCGCGTAGATGCGGCTGAGACGGAAGAAGGTCTATTGCTGCGCGTGCTTGATTACAAATCAAGCTCCACGCAGCTGCGGCTGGAAGAGGTTGCTTACGGACTTTCCCTGCAAATGCTGACTTATCTCGACGTGCTCGTAACGCATGCATCCGCATGGCTTGGACAGCCTGCGTCCCCTGCAGGCGTACTCTACTTTCACGTTCATAACCCGCTGCTGGCGCTGACAAACAGCATGAGTCCAGCCGAGGTCAATGGACAGCTGTTGAAACGGTTCAAGATGCGCGGCCTCGTTACCGCCGATTCGGAAACCGTAAAGCTTATGGATGATGAACTAGAGACAGGTTACTCGGAGCTGCTCCCTGTGGCGCTTAAGCGTGACGGAAGCTTCTACAGCAGTTCCTCGGTCGTTACGAATGAGCAGTGGGATGTGCTTAGGCATTCCGTCAGAAGCACGATTAGCCGGATCGGCAGCTCGATCCAAGCGGGCGAGGTATCCATTGAGCCTTATCGCATGGGCACAAAAACGCCATGCCAGTATTGTGACTATAAAGCGGTATGCCAGTTTGATGCGCAGTTCGAAGGAAACGAATATAGGAAGCTGGGCAAGCCATCTAAGGAAGAGATTTGGCAGCAGCTGGAGAAGGAGTGATGAGTATGCACACGGCAAAGGATTCCCCCAAACCGGAAAACAGCACATGGACCGACGACCAGTGGGATGCCATCGTCACTAGCGGCTCCAACATTCTTGTTGCTGCCGCGGCTGGCTCGGGCAAAACAGCGGTGCTGGTTGAACGGATTATTCGAAAAATTTCGGCGCATACCGACGTCGACCGTCTGCTTGTTGCGACCTTTACCAAGGCGGCGGCAGCGGAGATGAAGGATCGGATACGGCTGGCGCTTGAGCAGGAGCTTGAGCGTGAACCGGATTCCGAGCATTTGCGCCGCCAGCTGGCTTTGATGAACCGTGCCTCCATAACGACGCTGCACTCTTTTTGCCTCGATGTTATCCGGCGGTATTATCCTTTAATCGGACTGGATCCTGGCTTTCGCATAGCGAACGAAACGGAGAGCGAGCTGATGCGGCTCGATGTGCTTGATCAGCTATTCGAGCAAAAGTACGAGGGAGCTGGAGATGACGGGGCGTTTCTTCGTTTAGCGGACCGCTATGGCGGCGAGCGCGGCGATGAACCCTTATACAGGCTGGTACAGCAATTGTACGATTTTGCGCAAAGCCATCCATGGCCGGAGCACTGGCTGCGCCAGACAGCGGAAGCATTTGACGTTGAAGACGTGGCAGCCCTTCAAGGCAGCCAATGGGTGATCAGCTTAAAGAACGATATCCAGCTTGCCTTGGAAGGCGCGGCTTCGCTGCTTCATCAAGCGCTGGATTTGACGCGGCAGCCTGCCGGTCCTGCGCCTTATGCCGCAACGTTCGATGAGGATTTGCAGGTTGTTCGCGGCCTTGAGGATATGATTCATGCGCAGCCTTGGGAGAAGTGGATTGAATCGTTTCAAGCGATTCAATTCGGCAAGCTGAAGGCGATGCGCGGCGATGAATATGACAAGTCGCTGCAGGAGCAAGCGAAGGACTTGCGCGATCAAGCGAAGAAGCTGATTACATCGCTTGCTGAGGAGCTGTTCGGCAGGGATGCCGGGCAATTTCTGGAGGAGCTCCAGGAGCTGGCACCGCTGATGCGCGCGCTGGCAGAGCTTGTTATTGAATTCGGACAAGGCTATGAAGCGGCAAAACGTGCGAAAGGGCTGCTTGATTTTGGGGATTTGGAGCATTACTGCTTGCGGATTTTGCGAGATGCCGCATCGACGCCGGAGCATATGACCCCTTCGGTAGCCGCGATTGAATTCCAGCAGCAATTCGATGAGATTTTGCTGGATGAATATCAGGATACCAATATGGTGCAGGAGGCTATCGTATCCTTAATCGAGCGCCCTGGCGCAGGGAATCGTTTTATGGTAGGCGATGTCAAACAGAGTATCTATGGCTTTCGTCTTGCGGAGCCGAAGCTCTTTTTGCAAAAATACAAATCCTACCTCTCGCGCCGGGAAACGAGCAAGCTGACTGAAACGGATGTCCCTCATGCCCTGCGTATTGACTTGGCGCGCAACTTTCGCAGCCGCTCAGAGGTTGTTGACGGGGTAAATGCGGTGTTCCGTGCGATCATGCGTGAGAATGTGGCCGAGATGGACTATGACGAGCGAGCGGAGCTTGTATGCGGCGCCTCCTATCCGAATCCGGTACCGGCTGACCGCTTCCAAGTGGAGTTTGCTGTATTAAACAAAGGGGATATGGATGACGCCGAGGATGATGATGCCGAAAATGCGGAGACCTCTGAGCTAACGGATGATGGCGACCAAGGCAATTTAGCTACGCAAGCGGAGTCGCCTTCCGAACTGAAAACGGCGCAGCTTGAGGCTCGCTGGATCGCGCAGCAGCTGAATGCCTTAATCGACAGCGGCTTTCAGGTCTATGACGGGAAGCGGCGCGAGAACAGGCCTATGCAGTGGCGAGATGTCGTCATTCTGCTGCGAGCGACGCAGCAATGGGCGCCAATCATTATTGAGGAGCTTCAAGGGAGCGGCATCCCGGCATATGCAGAGCTGAACAGCGGGTATTTTGACGCGATTGAAGTAGAGACGATGTTATCGTTGCTTCGCGTCATCGATAATCCGTATCAGGATATACCGCTGGCAGCAGCCTTGCGTTCGCCTTTATTTGCGCTAAATGGGGAAGAGTTAGCCCGCATTCGCATCCAATCGGCAAAATCGACGTATTACGATGCGGTGCTTGCAGCGGCTGGAGATTTGCTTCTGGAGGATGACACTCGCAGAAAGCTTTCATTGTTTTTGGAGAGCTTGGACCGTTGGCGCGAGGAAGCAAGGCAGGGCTCGCTAGCTAATCTGCTGTGGGAAATCTATCGTGAAACGGGCTATTACGACTTTGTAGGCGGCTTGCCGGGCGGAACGCAAAGACAAGCGAATTTGCGAGCGCTGCATGACCGTGCGCGGCAATACGAGGCGACATCGTTCCGCGGCTTGTTCCGTTTTCTGCGGTTTATCGAGCGCATGCGCGATAGCGGCGGTGATCTAGGGACGGCAAGAGCGCTCGGCGAACAAGAGGATGTCGTGCGCATCATGTCCATCCATAAGAGCAAAGGTCTCGAGTTTCCGGTCGTATTTGTGGCTGGTCTTGGCAAGCTGTTCAATCAGCAGGACGTACGCAGCGCTTTCCTGAAGCATAAAGAGCTTGGATTTGGCCCCCGCTTTGTTGATCCGGCTCTCCGTATCAGCTACCCTACGCTTCCTTATTTGGCGATTAGAAGGGCAATGCGAGGAGAGATGCTTGCAGAGGAAATGCGGATTCTATACGTTGCTTTGACTAGGCCAAAGGAAAAAATGTATCTTGTCGCAACGGTATCGGACGCGGAAGCAAAGCTTCGGCGCTGGCTGGCTTCAGTTGATGCGAATGGCAGAATGCCGGATTTCCGCGTGGCTTCCGCAAGATCCTTTATCGACTGGCTTGGGCCGCTCGCCGCAAGGCAAATCGCGGCAAAGCAGCAGGCGGACGAGAACGCGCCGAAGTGGCAAGCTGGAATCGTATCGGCTTCGATATTCGGCACGGAAGCCGCCGCGGCGGTAGAAGAGCCTGACCAAGAGGATTTGGCTAAGGAAGAAAGGCTGCAAGCCGTAACTTCCTTGGCCTTGCTTGAGCAAGTCGAGGAGGACCGGCAGCTCCGATCCCGGCTGGAATGGCAATATCCGCATCAAGAGGCGGCGCTGCTTGCAGCCAAAACATCGGTTACCGAAATGAAAAGGCTGCATGCGGAAGTAATGGAGGATGCGGTTCCTTTGGAGGAGCCGCAGAGTAATGATTATGCTGAGCAAGCGGACCCATTCTCCATTCCGGCTGCTAATTACACCTTGCGCCTTCGCCGTCCCAGCTTCATGGAAGAGAAGTCGCTTACAGCGGCGGAAAAAGGCTCTGTCAACCATTTGCTCATGCAGCATGTATCCCTTATGGAGCCAGCAGATGAGGAGAGGTTGAAACTAACGCTCGACGACATGATTAAACGCCGTTTAATGACGGTTAAGCAGTCGCAGGCGATTGATCTGACAGCCGTCGCCGCGTTTTTCACAAGTGAGCTAGGCCAGCGGCTGCTAGCCTCTGAGTGGGTACGTAGGGAGGTTCCCTTCAGCTGCATGTTTCCTGCGAGCCGGGTATATCCGGATTCCAGCGAAGCGTTAATGCAGGAACCAATATTGATTCAAGGCGTTATCGACTGCTTGTTTGAGGATGAGCGCGGCGTCGTATTGCTAGATTACAAGACGGATCGGATCAGCAGGCAGCAATGGGCAGAAGCGGCAGAGAGGCATAGGTTTCAGCTTGAGCTGTATGCGGAAGCGATCGAATCCGTACTCGGGCGCAAAGTGGATGAGTGCCATGTCTTTTTCTTTGACGGCGGACAGTCTGTGGAGCTGAAGCAAACGAACAAAGCATAAAAGGAGGCTGCGAAGTTGGAACAGCAGCAAACGGGCAAACGCTCGATCGCGCTGCCGATTACACTTGTTATTCTCGTATTCAGCTTAATCGGCAATGTATTTTTATACTCACAATTTTTACAGCATAAGCAGGAAAATAATTTTGTAAAAGGCCAAAAGATTTTTGCGGCAGCCATGGAGTCGAAGCAATATGTGGATGAAATGATTCCGGTGCTTGATGCGATGCTGCAAAGCAAAAGCTTAGAGGAACGCCTTAACGTAAAATTTGATGCAGGCAGAGTAACGGCAAAAGGAAATGCTGTAGCTAAGCTCACTGAAGAAGCGGCGAGCGTATCTGCTGAACCGGAGAAATTTAGTTCGGAATCGACACTGGCTTTTTTAGCTAATGCCGAAAAAGGCTTGCAATCACTAGGAAGCTACAACGGTGCGCTAAACGAAGAGGAACAAAGCTATGCTACAGGATTAAAAAGTTCTTTTGAAGCTATGTCTGAAACGATGAATGGCTTCAATACCAGCATCGCCGATAACCGAATCGCTTTAATCCGCTTGTCCAGCGGGCTTGACTGGATTGATCTGGTTTCGAAGCTTCAAGAAACGATGAAAAGCGCATCAAAATAATGCATGAGCCGGCAGTCTGGTATTCCATTGGACTCGCTCCCGATTTTTCGTTATGATAAGAGAAGGTTATTGAACAGGGGGTGAATCACATGGACTGTATTTTTTGCAAAATAATCGAAGGCGCAATTCCGTCGAAGAAGGTTTTTGAGAACGACAGAATTCTCGCATTCCACGACATACAGCCAGCTGCTCCGGTACATATTCTCATCATTCCGAAGAAACATATTCCGACCATGAATGACGTAACCGATGAAGATGATCCGGTCGTAGCCGAGCTGTTCTCGGTAGCCCGCCAGATTGCCAAGGAGCAAGGGATCGCGGAGTCAGGTTACCGTCTTGTCAACAATGTTAATTCCGATGGAGGACAGCTTGTTTATCACCTGCATATCCATTTGCTAGGGGGAACAAAACTTTCTTCGCAGCTGGCAAATATCCAAAGTTGACACTGCCTTTTGGTTTGACATATAATGAAATTTGATAAACCGTGTTATAGCTCTGGACGGTCTGTTTCGGAGGGAGGGAAAACTGGTGTCTGAAACTAAAGTTCGCAAAAACGAAACTATTGATGCTGCGCTTCGCCGCTTTAAACGTTCCATCGCTAAAGATGGAGTTCTAGCTGAGGTGAAAAAACGCAAGCATTATGAAAAGCCAAGTGTGAAGCGCAAGAAGAAGTCTGAGGCTGCGCGCAAGAGAAAGTTTTAGGAGGATCCTTCCATAATGAACCTGAGCGAAAGATTGACCGACGATATGAAGCAAGCCATGAAGAATCAGGACAAGTTTAAGCTTTCCGTAATTCGTATGATGCGCGCGTCAGTGAAAAACTTGGAAATCGATCTCAAGCGTCCTTTGGACGATAAAGAAGTGCTTGATATATTGAGTCGCGAAATCAAACAACGTAAAGATTCCCTCCAAGAATTTAAAAAAGCCGGCCGTGATGATTTAGTAGCGGGTCTTGAGGTCGAAATTGAAATTATTAGTCAATACCTTCCCGAACAGCTGACTGAAGAAGAGATTCAAGAGATAGTAACGCAGACCATCCATGAACTCGGTGCTTCTTCCAAAGCCGATATGGGAAAAGTTATGAGTGCCCTTTTGCCCAAAACAAAAGGACGCGCTGACGGTAAACTAGTAAATCAGCTCGTACAGCAACATCTCAACTAACTAAACATTCGGACTCACAAAACACCCCTTAACGGGGGTGTTTTTTTGTTTGTTCTGGTTCGAATGGTATAGTATGGAGAGCGAACAATGAAACTTTTTGGCCAGTTGTACGTAGTAGGGAACAATACATGAAAAGAAGGAGGAAGCTTCTTGCACATGAACCGATGGCGAAGAAGATTGTCCACCGCACCTATTGCACTGCTTACGGCTATTTTTCTGGTGACGCTTGCAGGCTTGTTCGTCACTCCGGCGGAGCAGGCGAAGGCGGCGAATGAAATCGGTCCCGCCGTTTATGTTATCCCAGTAAAGCAAACGGTTGAGTCTGGGTTGCAATCGTTTTTGGAGAGAGCGTATAAAGAGGCAGAGGAAGCGAAAGCAGAGCATGTCATTCTCGTAATTAATACGCTTGGCGGCAAAGTGGTGAACGCAGAGAGCATCGGCCATTTTATTCGGGAGAATAAAATTCCGACAACGGCGTTCGTTGAAGGCAAGGCGGTATCGGCAGGCACATATATCGCGCTCAATGCAGATAACATCGTCATGCAGCCTGGCAGCACGATCGGTGCCGCTGCGGTTGTAGATGGATCGGGTAATCTGATTGAAAATCCGAAGACGATCTCATTTTGGACTTCCGAAATGGCCGAGTCGGCGGGCTTGCAGGGGCGTGACAAAAGCATCGCTGCGGCGATGGTTGATCCGAATGTGACGCTGCCTTTGAAGGATAAGATTGGCAGAGACAAGCTTAAGGGCGAGATCCTTACTCTGACAGCCAGCGAAGCGGAGAAGGTCGGCTATTCCGAGCATACGGCTGCTTCTGTCGATGAAGTGGTGAAGTGGCTTGGCCTTGATGGCCGCACGCAGATTGAGGTTGCTCCGTCTCTTGCCGAAAATGCGGCCAGATGGCTCATCAATCCAATCGTTATGACGGTGCTGCTCATCCTAGGCATTGCAGGCATTGTCATCGAAATGCTCGTTCCTGGCTTTGGCGCTCCAGGCATAATCGGGCTGTTGTCGTTTGGCCTTTATTTCTTTGGCCATTACGTTGCCGGATTTGCGGGGATGGAATCGGTTGTCCTGTTCGTAATCGGGATTGCGCTGCTGATTATCGAGGTATTTGTACCGAGCTTCGGAATATTGGGCATACTCGGAAGTGCGTCGCTCATAGCGGGTGTAGTCCTGGCGGCGAATGATCCGATGACGGCATTCATCTCGATTGTCATCGCTCTTGTAGGTGCGATCATTCTGATTGCCATATTCGTAAGATTGAACAAAAAACGCGGCATTTGGAACAAATTTATTTTGCGTGACAAGCTGACGACGGAGCAAGGTTACTTGTCTGCTGATGTGAAGGATTCACTTCTAGGGCTCGAGGGGATGACGATTACGCCGCTGCGCCCAGCGGGTACAGTATTAATCGGCGATAACCGCATCGATGTGGTCACATCCGGCGAATTCGTCGATACGAATCGTTCCGTCAAGGTTATCAAGGCAGAAGGAACCTGGGTAGTCGTCAAAGAAATCGTAAAATAGAGCTGACAATTTAAATACATGGAGGTTGGACAAATGGATCCATTGGTTTCCTTTTTGATTTTGGCCGTAGTCGTTATTATCGTGCTGTCCGTATTTCTAAGCTTCTTCCCGATTATGCTTTGGATTTCGGCACTGGCATCAGGCGTTAGAGTAGGCATTATTACGCTCGTTGCGATGCGCTTGCGCCGGGTTGTGCCAAGCAGAATCGTTAACCCGCTAATTAAAGCGACTAAAGCGGGACTTGGGCTAAACATTAATCAGCTTGAGAGTCACTTCCTTGCTGGCGGTAACGTTGACCGTGTTGTAAACGCGTTGATCGCCGCGCAGCGCGCGAACATTCCGCTTATATTCGAACGTGCGGCTGCCATCGATTTGGCTGGTCGCGATGTGCTTCAAGCGGTTCAAATGAGCGTTAACCCTCGTGTTATTGAGACGCCTATCGTTGCGGCGGTGGCAAAGGACGGCATCGAGGTAAAGGTTAAAGCGCGAGTAACGGTACGTGCCAATATTGAACGTCTCGTCGGCGGTGCGGGTGAAGAAACAATTATTGCCCGTGTCGGCGAAGGTATCGTAACGACTGTCGGTTCGGCTAGTTCCCATAAGGATGTGCTTGAGAATCCGGATATGATATCGCGTACGGTGCTCGGCAAAGGGCTTGATGCGGGTACAGCGTTTGAAATCTTGTCGATTGATATCGCGGACGTAGACGTGGGCAAAAACATTGGCGCACACCTTCAAACCGAGCAAGCTGAGGCGGATAAGAAGATCGCTCAGGCGAAAGCCGAGGAGCGCCGCGCAATGGCTGTCGCGCATGAGCAGGAAATGAAAGCGAAGGTCGTCGAGATGGAAGCTCGCGTAGTCGAGTCGGAATCACAGGTTCCGCTTGCGATGGCTGAAGCGCTCAGAAGCGGGAAAATCGGCGTTTTGGATTATATGAACTTGAAGAATATCGAGGCTGATACGCAAATGCGCAGCTCCATTGGCAAGCAGGATAACTCCCCTGACCACAAAGAAGGCCGCTAATGCGATCGTTTGCAGCGAATAGCGTGACCGAGCCTTGGAGGTGAAGGCATTTTGAAAATTATTGAGTTTCTGATGAATAACATCTTTATCGTTGTCATAATTTTCGGAGCGCTTGCTTCGCTATTTGGCAAAGCAAGCTCGAAGAAGAAGCCAAGGCAAATGCCGGACTTTGGCGGAGGAGGGCTGCCTCGAACCTTGTTTCCGCAAAGCGAACGGGAACCAAGCCTAGATCCGCCCCAGCAGGAGCATACGGAGGGACAGCCCGTTTACCGGACTGATTCTGATCCGCAGCGTCAGCGTTCAGCTTATCCATCGCAATTAGCTAGAGAAACAGACGAGGCCGCAGGAACGTCTCAGATCGCGTCTCTGCAGCGTTCGCTTGAGCGGGCATCGGCAAGCAAAGCATTGGCCCAGGCTACAGCAGAGCGCAAATCAGCTGGTCAGAGCGCTGCTCGAACAACTGTGCAAGCTGACGATCTGCGCAACGCGGTCATATGGGCTGAAATTTTGGGTCCGCCCCGGTCCAAGAGACCGTATCGAAAATAATGAATGAACCGCCTGAGCATACCGCTCCGGCGGTTTTTTTGTTTTCCAAGGCGCATAAGCTTTATGTGGGAGATTCATCTCATAAAAACGTTAACTCTCGCATATTTTGGTACAGTACATGAAAACCGCCAATCCTTTGCTTTGCTCTGGCAAGGCTTAGCTTATGCTTGCTTACATAGCAGGTTTGCTCAACGAACCTTGAAGGAGGCAAAGATTCTTCCATGCGCCGTATAAAAAAGAAATTTCGCAAAGTGACAGCAGAGCTATTGGATATGCCGCATGATGTCGTCTTTGATTTGCCGCGTCTAACGATGATCGGCGATTGCCAGTTATATATCGAAAACCATCGGGGAGTCGTTCATTTCTCGAGCGAACGCTTGCGGCTCGCGCTAAGCAAAGGAGAGCTGGAGGTTACGGGCACCTCGCTCGTCATCCGCACCATATGGACGGAGGAAGTGTTTGTAGAGGGTCAAATCACTAACATTCAACTGATACCCTAAAATAGATGAAAGCAAGCTTGTTTTGCAAAAAAAAAATGTATCGGAGGCGAACGGAATGAGCGGACAAGGTGCCGATTGGTTAAAGGGAATGGTTACCGTTCACATAAGGGGAGGACAACCGGAGCTGCTCGTCAACCGTGCGCTCTCCGGCGGCTTGCAGCTGTCTTCCATTAGATGGACAAGCAGCGGCTTGCTCGAGTTCGAGATCTCGGTTAGCGACTTTTTTGGTCTTCGCCCGTATTTAAAGGAGACAGGCTGCCGGGCGCATGTCACTAAGCGCAAAGGGCTGCCGTTTCTGCTCGTGAAAGCGGAGCGCAGAAAACTATTTGCAGCCGGTATCGTTTTGTTTTTTGCAATCATATTCATGCTTTCGTCCTTGGTGTGGAGCGTTGAGGTGCAAGGCAATGTAAAGCTGACCGAGGATCAAATCCGTCTCGCCGCAAAGCAGGAGGGATTATATCCGATGCAGTGGTCGTTTCGCCTTGCCGATGCCGATGTTTTGTCCAAGCAGCTTGTGCGCAAGCTTCCGGGCTCAACATGGGTTGGCGTAGAGAAGAAGGGCACGAAGGTTATTATTCAAGTGGTGGAAGCTACGATCCCGAAGCTGGCTTCTTTGCAAACGCCGCGTCATCTCGTAGCATCGGCAGACGCTGTCGTGACAGAAATTATCGCGGAGGCGGGCAGGCCCGTAGTCAGAAAAAATACGAAGGTGAAGCAAGGGCAGACGCTGATCTCCGGAACCATTGGCGGAGAAGAGTATTCGCGAACGATCGTTGCCAAAGGCAAAGTAAGAGGCCTCGTCTGGTACGAGTTTGAAATCGCCTCGCCCATGGTTCAGCATGTTAAAGTATACACAGGCGAAAAGAAGACAAAATGGTTTGCGGTAATAGGCTCGCGCGCCCTCCAAGTAAGCGGCTATGGCGATAATCCCTTCAGCGATTCTGAGGCGATACGCCATGAGGAGAAGGCGGCATGGCGCAATTGGTCGCTTCCGATCGGCCGCATGAAGGAAACGATTATGGAGACGCGCATGGAGGAGAGGACGCTGACGGAAGAAGAGGCGAAGAGCGCCGGCATCCTGCAGGCAAAAGCCGATGTGCTCATAAAAGCAGGAAGCGATGCGGTCATCCGAGATGAAATTGTTTTGCATGAAAAGGCGGACAATGGTAAAGTTTATATGAAAGTTCTTTTTGAGGTCGAGCAATCTATCGTTAAGGAAATGCCACTAGTCCAGATGCAGGGAGAATGAGGATTGTTGCAAATTGAGACGAAAGTAGTAAAAATACCTCTAGGCAACGCAGCGGAGGGACTGGCTGTATTCGGACCCCAAGACAATTACTTGCGGCTTATTCAATCGCAGGTTGAATCATCGGTTACATCACGTGAAGCGGAAATTGTCATTTCAGGTCCATCTGAAGAGGTTGATTCGCTAGAACAGCTTTACAATGTGCTCATACAGCTCGTACGCGGGGGCTATCAGCCTTCCGAGAGAGATGTAGCATACGCGCTTGAACTCGCAAGGTCAATGCAAGCAGAAGAGCTGTTAGACTTGTTTAAGAAAGAAATTACGACGACGTACCGCGGCAAGCCGATTCGTGTGAAGACGATTGGGCAGCGCCATTATGTGAAGACCATCCGCAAACGGGATATCGTATTCGGGATTGGTCCCGCGGGAACGGGCAAAACCTATCTTGCCGTCGTATTAGCTGTAGCAGCGCTTAAGGAAGGCTCTGTGAAGCGAATCGTACTGACAAGGCCTGCTGTCGAAGCGGGAGAAAATCTCGGATTTTTGCCTGGCGACCTGCAGGAAAAGGTAGATCCATACCTTCGTCCGCTATACGATGCTTTGCATGATGTGATGGGCCCAGATCAAACAGTCAAAGCGATTGAGCGCGGCATGATCGAAATCGCGCCTCTTGCATACATGCGGGGGCGTACGCTCGACGATGCCTTTATTATTTTGGATGAAGCGCAAAATACAACACCGGAGCAAATGAAGATGTTTTTGACAAGGCTTGGCTTCGGGTCGAAAATGGTAATTACAGGGGACGTTACGCAAATCGATTTGCCGCGAGGCAAAAATTCGGGCTTAATCGAAGCGCAGCGTATTTTGAAAAACATAGAGGAAATAGGCATTATCCTTTTCTCTGAGCAGGATGTCGTGCGTCACTCGTTAGTGCAAAAAATAATTGTAGCCTACAACTGGGATGCTGAAAACAAAGCCTAGAAAGGAATGTCTGCTGCATGAACCAAAACCAGACCGGAAAACAGGAGAGCTTGCGGCCGTCTAAAACGGCGGGCTGGAAGCAAAGCACAGCCGTTCGCTGGGTGCTGATGTTTATGTTTGTGCTGCTATTCTATTTCAGCTTGGCTCCGCATCTCGTTCCCGAAACCTATGATATTGAGGAGGGCGCTGTAAGCGAGAAGGATATTAAAGCGCCCTTCCAAATAAAAGACGAGAAGGCGACAAGGCAGGCGGAAGAGGATGCCGCTGACAAGATCGACGTTATTTATTCGATCGTGCCGGTACGAAACGAGGCGCTGGTTGAGCAAATCTTTGTTCGGATTGAGCAGTTGAATTTGGATGACCAAGTGACCGTTCAAAATAAAATCGATATTTACCGAAATGAAATTCCAGGTCGCTATTCGGAATTCGTTGATAATTTTGTGAAGCTTAACAAGGGCAAAGGCACTTACAACGATACGCTGCTGGAAGAAATGTCGGTCATTACGAAAGAGCAGCAATATACGATTCCGGAAGAAACGTTCTACAAGATGCCGAACTTAACTTCCGAAACCTTAACCGAGATGCGCAAAGTAGCTCGGGATATTGTGCGTAAGCTGTCAGGCGAGCAGCTTCGCGAGGCGGAGACTGCAAGAACACAAGTCGCTGAGCTCGTAAACGCAAGCTCGTTATCTAGCCGGACAAGCAGAGAAATCGTGCAGGAGCTGGCAAGATTCGCGATTATGCCAAACAAGTTTTTGGACAAAGCGGCAACGGATGAGGCTAAAGTGCAGGCGAAGCAAAATACGCCGCCTGTCGTCATTAAAGAAGGGGATCTGATCGTCAAGCGCGGCCAGACGATAACGCCTGATTTGTACAAGCTGCTGGTAGATTCCTCGCTGCTGCAGGATAAGAAGAACTATTGGCCGCAGCTGGGGCTGTTGATTATGTCCTTGATGTTCATCGTTGTGATTTATGCTTATTTGCATCAATCCGGAAGCATCAACGGCATAAAGCCGAAATATAACAATGCGTCGCTGCTTATGTTGTGGCTCATCTTCCTAATAAATGTGATCACAATCCAGATTGTTTCATTGACGCAGACGGATGCCGCGCCGTATGCTGGCTATTTGGCACCTGCCGCGCTTGGAACGATGCTGATTACGCTGCTCCTTGATATGCATTTAGCGATGATCAGTTCGATATTATTTGCGATTATGGGAAGCATTATATTAAATACCAGCCAGAACCAAATTTTCGATTTCCAGTACGGCTTTGTCATTATTGTCGTTTCGTTTGCCGCTATTTTCTCGATACACAGGGCGAGCCAGCGGTCTACCATTTTGAAGGCAGGTATTATGGTGAGCTTGTTCGGCTCCTTTTCCGTCATTACGGTTTTGCTGCTGTCCGAGCAGATGGATCGCATGCCGTTCATTTATTCGGTCGCATTTGCTTTCGGAAGCGGACTAATAACGGCGGTTCTGGTTATCGGCCTAATGCCTTTCTTTGAAATAACGTTTGGCATTTTGTCGGCGCTCAAGCTTGTGGAGCTGTCGAATCCGAACCATCCGCTGCTTCGCAAGCTGCTGACGGAAACGCCGGGCACGTATCATCACAGCGTAATGGTCGGCAATTTATCGGAAGCGGCGGCCGAAGCAATTGGGGCAGATGGCTTGCTGTGCCGCGTGGGTTCGTTTTACCATGATATCGGGAAGACGAAACGGCCGAATTATTTTATCGAGAATCAGACGAATATTGAAAATCCTCACGACACGATCGATCCAAAGCTTAGCAAATCGATCATTGTTGCGCATGCTAGAGATGGTGTGGACATGCTTAAAGGGCATAATATCCCTAAGCCGATCCGGGATATCGCCGAGCAGCATCATGGGTCAACCTCGCTGAAGTTCTTTTATTACAAAGCGGTTAAACAGGCGGAGGAGCAGGGAGTGGAGCCCGCGTTTACCGAGGATGATTTCCGTTATCCTGGTCCGAAGGCGCAATCGAAGGAAGCGGCAGTCGTCGGCATTGCCGATTGCGTGGAGGCGGCGGTGCGCAGCTTGCGCAATCCAACTGTGGAGCAGGTAGAGGCGATGATCCACAAAATTATTAAAAGCAGGCTGGATGATAATCAGTACAATGAATGTGATTTGACGTTGAAGGAGCTTGACAAAATTGCGCAGTCGCTTAAAGAAAGCGTAATTGGCATTTTCCATTCGCGTATTGAATATCCAGATGACGTGAAAACAAAGGAGCGCTTGGCATGAGCTTGCAGCTAGGTTGGAGCAACGAGCAGGATAAATTAGAAATACCTGAGCAGTGGATTACAAAATTAGAACAGCTGTTGCAGCTTGCAGGCGAAGCGGAAGGCATTACGGGCGGCGAGGTATCGCTGACGTTCACGAACGATGAGGAAATTCATCAGCTTAACCGCGAATACCGCGGCATTGATCGTCCTACGGATGTCTTGTCGTTTGCCATGCAAGAAGATGGCGTGGATGAGCTTGACATCATCTTCGAAGTAGAGAGCGAGGACGAGGTTGATCCGATTTCCGGAATGCTTGGCGACATTATTATCAGTGTCGATACGGCACAGGCACAAAGCGAGGAGTATGGCCATTCTTTGGAGCGTGAAATCGGCTTTTTGTTTGTCCATGGTTTTCTGCATCTCATCGGCTATGACCATCAAGACGATGCAACGGAAGCAGAAATGACCGCGAAGCAGGAAGCGATTTTGCAGAAAGCTGGCCTTTCCCGGTAATGAGTAAGTTTATTCATAGCTTCGCTGTTGCGATATCCGGGATCGGCTTCGCGCTACGAACGCAAAGCCATATGCGGTTTCATGCCGTTGCTGGCTTGGCGGCATGCCTTTTAGGGCTAATCGTGTCGCTTGAGCCGTTGGAATGGGCGATTATTTTGCTCGCTATCGCCGTTGTCATAAGCGCGGAAATGATCAATACGGCTGTTGAACAAGCCGTTAATCTGGCTAGCCCGGACATTCATCCGATAGCTAAAGTAGCGAAGGATGTTGCGGCGGGAGCCGTGTTAGTTGCGGCAGCGATCTCGGCTATAATAGGGCTGCTCATCCTTGGGCCGCCCTTATGGCATTTAATGGTGAAATAAGCTGGAATAAAATGAGGGGGATGGTCAGAATGGTATACGAAGGGTTATCGGAGCCGTACACGGAGCTGCTGCTTGCAGCGAAGGAAGCGATGTCTCGTGCATACGTGCCTTACTCCAATTTCCAAGTAGGCGCAGCGCTGCTCGATGATGAGGGACATGTCCATTACGGCTGTAATGTGGAAAATGCGGCGTATAGCCCTACCAATTGCGCGGAGCGCACAGCTTTGCATCGCGCAATCGCAGATGGAAAGCGCCCAGGCCAATTTCAGGCAATTGCCGTAATGGGAGACACGGATGGACCAATCGCGCCATGCGGCGTTTGCCGTCAAGTGTTGGTGGAGCTCTGTGCGCCAGACATGCCCGTTATCATGGGGAATTTAAACGGTCAATGGACGATATCGACCGTATCAGAAATATTGCCGGGAGCTTTCACGCCGGCTTCACTAGTAGATAATAGGGAGCGTTAATTAAACATATGAATCGAACAACATCAAATGAGCGTGACAACAAAAAATTCCGATCCGGCTTCGTCGCTATTATAGGCAGACCGAATGTCGGCAAATCGACGCTGATGAATCATCTAATCGGCCAGAAAATTGCCATTATGTCGGACAAGCCACAGACGACACGGAACAAAATCCACGGGGTCTACACAACGAACGATACACAAATCGTATTTCTGGATACGCCGGGCATTCACAAGCCGCAATCAAAGCTTGGAAACTACATGATGCAAACGGCTGAAAGCGCGCTTCGAGAGGTTGAGGCGGCGCTATTTTTGATCGACGCAGCCGAAGGACTTGGCGGCGGCGACCGCTTCATTATCGAGCAGCTCAAAAAAGTAAAAACGCCTGTTTTTCTTGTTATGAACAAGATCGATAAGGTAGAGCCGGAGCAGCTTCTGCCGATGATTACGCAATACAACGAGCTTCATGATTTTGCGGAGATCATTCCGATCTCAGCGCTCAAAGGAAATAACGTAGAAACGCTGCTCGAGCAGCTGTCTCGTTATTTGCCGGAAGGTCCGCAATATTATCCCGCGGATCAAATTACGGATCACCCTGAGCAATTTGTTTGCTCGGAGCTGATTCGCGAGAAAATTTTGCATATGACGCGAGAAGAAATTCCTCATTCCATTGCGGTTACGATCGAGGATATGCGCGTGAAGGAAAATGGCGTCGTATATATCGGAGCGGTTATATTTGTCGAACGCGACTCCCAAAAAGGAATCATTATCGGCAAAAAAGGCGAACTGCTCAAGGAAGTCGGAAAACAGGCGCGCAAGGATATCGAAGCGCTTCTCGGCTCACGCATTTACCTTGAGCTGTGGGTGAAAGTGAAGAAGGACTGGCGCAACCAGGAACGCGTATTGAAAGATCTTGGTTATCGCCACGATTAACATCAATTGACGTTTTTTGTTAAGGATAGATTGAAGCGGATTATCGCATCCTATTACCGTCTGGAGCAGCATTTCTTGGGACGGAAAGGGATGAATACGTATGCGAAATTTTTCGTGGAAGTATTTTACGTTGACCGGGGATGTCGAGTCCTTCATGCTTTACAAGGAAATCAATCAATTTGGGGCCGATGACTCCAATGCGTTAGCTGTTGATCAAGACGAGCTTGCCATGATGGAATTAGAAGATACATCAGGCTAATGGATCAAAGGTATTATTGAATCGAATGATCAGGTATAGAAGGTTTGAAAAGATAAGCGGGCATAATTTGGATCCAATATGCAATGCTTGTTTTTAACCGCTAAGCGGAGGTTCGCCGCCATGGGACGGCGAATCTCACGTTTTTGCTTTCAGGGGAGAGTTTGCAATATGCTGTATCGTGTCGAGGGAATTGTCATTCGAAGCATGGATTATGGGGAAGGCAACAAAATTGTTACACTGCTCACGAAGACAAACGGCAAAGCGGGTGTTCTTATCCGCGGCGCGAAGAAGGTGAAGAGCAAACATTCTTCACTCGCGCAGCCGTTTACATATGGAGAGTTCGCTTATTTCCGCACAAGCGGACTCGGCACGCTTAATCATGGTGAGATCATTGAATCTCACCATGTTTTGCGTGAAAAGCTTGATTTGGCGGCATATTCCTCTTATGTAGCGGAGCTGACAGACCGCTCCTTGCAGGACGACGAGGCCACAGGTTTTCATTTTGAGCAGCTTAAGGCTTGTCTTTCGGCTTTCCAAGAGGGGAAAGATCCTCAAATTGTCACCCATCTATACGAAATGCGAATTTTGGACCTGTCTGGCTATGCGCCGGCGTTAGATGAATGCGTAAGCTGCGGCAATGTCGTCGGACCCTTTAAGCTCTCTCCCTATATGGGAGGCATTCTATGTACGCGATGCTCCGGCAAAGACCCGCATGCGGTGCTGCTTGGAGAAGGCGCATACAAGCTGCTTCGATTGTTTCGCAGAATGGATATGAGAAGGCTTGGCTCGATCCAAGTTAAACCCGAGACCAAAGCAGAGCTTAAAATTGCGATGCGCAAGCTAATGGATACGCATCTAGGTCTCCAGCTGAAATCACGTAACTTCCTCGATCAGCTTGATAAGCTGATGTAAGCTGTAATGGATTAATATGGTTTTTTTCTACATCTGAGGTCGTAGACCATGCTCCTACTTTTGCATGTTTACATGAATGGAGCGATTGATTTATGCTAGATGATGTCGTTTGAGACTAGTATTTAATTGGAGGGATTCACCTGATGTCAGCAAGGCAAAATAGGCTGGGATTCGTTGTTGCCGGGCTTTTACTTGGCATATTGGTCGCATCGATCGATAATACGATCGTGTCAACCGCCATGGCTACCATCGTGTCCGATCTAGGCGGTTTGGACAAATATGTATGGGTTACATCCGCATATCTCGTAACGGAAATGGCGGGTATGCCTATTTTCGGAAAGCTGTCGGATATGTACGGAAGAAAACGTTTTTTCGTATTAGGCATTACATTGTTTTTACTTGGATCGGTGCTTTGCGGCACGGCGGAGTCGATTACTCAATTGACCATTTACCGCGCTATCCAAGGTATAGGCGGCGGCGCTATGATGCCAATTGCTTTTGCTATTGTTTTTGATATTTTTCCTCCTGAGAAGCGCGGAAAAATGGGCGGCTTGTTCGGAGCCGTATTTGGCACTTCAAGCTTGTTCGGACCGCTAGCAGGGGCATACTTAACGGAATACATCAATTGGCGCTGGATTTTTTATATCAACGTACCGATTGGGCTTGTCGCTCTTGCTTTCATCGTTATTTACTATAAGGAATCGCATTCCCATTCCAAACAAAGAATCGATTGGTGGGGCGCTGCGACGCTTGTTGGGTCAATTGTCTGTCTCATGTTCGCCCTTGAGCTTGGGGGTTCGGAATTCGCTTGGGATTCTGCGCAAATTATTGGCTTGTTTGCCGGATTTGCCGTACTGCTTGGCATTTTCTTATTCGTGGAAACGAGAGCAGCCGAGCCAATTATATCATTCAACATGTTTAAGCAGCGTCTGTTTGCTTCAAGCACGGGTGCCGGCTTATTTTATGGCGCGGCGTTTATTACAGCAGCTTTGTACATTCCGATGTTCGTGCAGGGTGTTTTTGGCGGAACAGCGGTTAGCGCAGGCTTAACTTTGCTGCCTATGACGCTTGGCTCCGTTATCGCAGCACAGCTGGGCGGCGTGCTGGCTAACAAAATGCCGTACCGGAACGTAATGACGTTATCCGCTGTCATCTTCATCGCGGGCATTGTACTGCTTTCTACGATTACGCCGGACACGACACGCTTTATGTTGTCTGTGTATATGTTCCTGACAGGCTTCGGAATCGGTTTCTCCTTCTCGGTTCTTGGCATGTCGTCGATTCACGGCTTCGATATGAGACAGCGGGGAAGCGCCACTTCCACGATGTCGTTCGTTCGCTCGCTTGGAATGACAGTCGGCATTACGATATTTGGCATCATTCAGCGGAATCATTTTACGAGCGGCATGGCCGATGCTTTTGCTGGAAGCGAAGGCGCCGGCCCGATGACGGAAAATGCCCGCGAGCTGCTATCGCCTGAGAAGCGTGCGGAAATTCCGGCGCCAATTATGGAGAAAATCGTTGCGGCTCTGTCCGAATCGGTGTCGGTAACGTTTCTGTGGTCGATCGTTCCCGCAGGTCTAGCCTTGGTTTGTGTGCTTATGATGGGTAACGCAGGCATGAAGGATATTATCGGTAACCGTACCGGCAAAGCGATTCCTGCTGAAGAGATTCGCGGCCACTAATCTTTGGGTGACGTTGTTTGAATTCCTTGTTTGACAATTGCGCTAAAGAAGCATAAAATAGTGCAATATAAATATTGGGCAATGATGGAGAAAGTAATCGTTTCGTGTCGACAAGATTAGCGAGCTGGGAATAGTGAAAGCCCAGTTGGACAAAGCGGTGAACGGGCACTCCGGAGTCGTATCGAACAAAGAGGGTTTGCTCGAAAGCGAGCTAACCAAGTAGGGTGGAACCGCGGGATTATAACTCTCGTCCCTACGTCTGGCAGCAGGCGTAGAGACGGGAGTTTTTTGCATGTCTTCGCCTTTGCCAGAAAATGTCCGGAACAGGACGAAAACAGAGGAAAAAGGAGAGGGTCAGTAATGAATTTTCAAAAAATGATTTTGACGCTGCAGCAATTCTGGGCCGAGCAAAACTGTATACTAGTGCAGCCTTATGACGTGGAGAAGGGTGCGGGAACGATGAACCCGATGACCTTCCTGCGTTCCATTGGTCCTGAGCCATGGAATGTAGCTTATGTGGAGCCTTCCCGCCGTCCGGCAGATGGCCGTTATGGCGAGAATCCGAACCGTCTTTACCAGCATCATCAGTTCCAAGTTATTTTGAAGCCGTCGCCAGACAACATTCAAGAGCTTTATCTAGAGAGCTTGAAGCAGCTTGGCATCGATGCAAATGACCATGATATCCGCTTCGTTGAGGATAACTGGGAGTCGCCAACGCTTGGCGCTTGGGGCCTTGGCTGGGAAGTATGGCTTGATGGCATGGAAATTACGCAATTCACATACTTCCAACAGGTTGGCGGCATTGACGCTAATCCGGTTGCAGTAGAGATCACTTACGGTATGGAGCGTCTTGCTTCTTACATCCAACAAAAAGAGAATGTATTCGATCTGGAATGGGTAGAGGGCGTAACGTACGGAGACGTCTTCAAGCAGCCAGAATACGAGCATTCCAAATATACGTTTGAGACTTCAGATACAGCGATGCTGTTCTCCTTGTTCAACATGTACGAGGAAGAAGCCAAAAAAACGATGGAGCATCATCTTGTGTTTCCGGCTTACGACTATGTGTTGAAATGCTCGCATACGTTCAACCTGCTTGACGCTCGCGGCGCGATCAGCGTAACGGAAAGAACAGGCTACATTACAAGGGTTAGAAATCTAGCGCGCGCTTGCGCATCGACTTATTTTGAGGAAAGAGAACGTCTTGGATTCCCGTTGCTGAAGAAAGGAGTGGAGCAGCATGACTAGAGATTTATTGCTTGAAATTGGTCTAGAGGAAGTACCGGCTCGCTTTGTTCGAGGCGCTATGAATCAGCTTAAGGATAAAATGGTGAAATGGCTGGCGGATTCCCGCATTCAGCATGGCGAAGTTAACGTATACGCGACTCCTCGCCGAATTGCGGTTCTGATTCAGGAAGTTGCTGAGAAGCAATCCGACATGAATGAGGAAGCAAAAGGTCCTTCACGCAAAATCGCGCAAGACGATCAAGGCAATTGGAGCAAAGCTGCGCTAGGCTTCGCACGCAGTCAAGGCGTGGAGCCCGAACAGCTTTATTTCCAAGAGCTTGCTGGCGTTGAATATGTATATGCCAACAAGAGCAGCATCGGCGCAGAGACGGCAGCCGTATTGCCAGAGGGCTTGCTATCGCTTATTACGTCGATGTCGTTCCCGAAAAATATGCGCTGGGGAAGCTATGAGCTTCGATTCGTAAGACCAATCCGCTGGTTGGTTGCGCTATTTGGCCAAGATGTGATTCCGTTTGAAATTACGGGCGTCCAAACAGGAAACGTATCTCGCGGACATCGCTTCCTAGGAAAAGAAGCAACTGTGTCGGCACCTGCCGAATACGTGGAACGGCTGCGCGAACAGCATGTTATCGCAGACGTTAGCGAGCGTGAGCAGCTAATCGTTGCACAGATTGATCGCCTAGCGAAGGAAAAAGGCTGGGAGATCGCAATCAAGGAAGATTTGCTCGAAGAAGTGCTGTTTTTGGTTGAATATCCAAACGTCTTGTTTGGCGGCTTTGATCCGGCATTCCTTCAAATCCCGCAAGAAGTGCTGATTACTTCGATGCGCGAGCATCAAAGATATTTCCCGGTATTTGATGGGGAAGGCCAGCTACAACCGTTCTTCGTAACGGTTCGCAACGGCGATTTGAAATCGATTGAGCTTGTTGCAAAAGGTAACGAGAAGGTGCTTCGCGCAAGGCTTTCGGATGCGAAGTTTTTCTATGAGGAAGATCATAAGCTTACGATTGAGCATGCTCTCTCGAAGCTTGAAAATATCGTGTACCATGAAGAGCTTGGCAGCGTAGCTGACAAAGTAAGACGGATTCGCGCTACTTCCGATCTGCTTAGCAAGCAATTGCTGCTGGATGAGCAGGTAACGAAGGAGATTAGCCGCTCCGCCGATATTTGCAAATTCGATCTCGTATCGCAAATGGTATATGAATTCCCAGAGCTTCAAGGCATCATGGGTGAGGATTATGCTCTGAAAGCAGGAGAGAGCAAAGCGGTGGCGAAAGCGATTAACGAGCATTATCAGCCACGTTTTGCGGGCGATCTAGCGCCATCTGAAATTACGGGAGCAATCGTAAGCTTAGCTGACAAAATAGATACGATCGTAGGCTGCTTCTCGATCGGCATTATCCCGACCGGCTCGCAAGATCCTTACGCACTCCGCAGACAAGCGGCTGGCATCGTGCAAATTATTTTGGCACATGGTCTCAAGCTGCAGTTGAACGAATTGTATGACGCGGCTCTTTCCGTGCATGAAGCTCGCGGCCTAAAACGCGACGCTGCGGAAATTCGCAAGGATCTTTCCGATTTCTTCGCGCTTCGTGTTAAAAACGTATTGTCTGAGCAAGGCGTTCGTTATGATGTCATAGATGCGGTTATGGCTTCGGGCTTTGCCGATCTGAAATCAACAATCGAGCGTGCTACGGTTGTGCAAGCGCTGGCTGCCAGCGATGACCGTTCAGAGTTCAAGCTGTCGGTTGAACAGTTTAACCGCGTCAGCAATCTGGGGTCCAAAGCAGATGGCACAACGGTTGATCCGGCTTTGTTTGCAGAGCAGGTAGAAACAGAACTTTATGAGAAATGGCTGCAGCAGCGGCCGGCATTTAGATCGGCGATTGAAAGCGGCGATATGGCAAAAGCCGTTCAAAGCTTGTCATCTCTGAAGCCTTTTATTCATACTTATTTTGAGAAGGTTATGGTTATGGCGCCGGATGAAGCTGTACGCGCAAACCGTCTGTCTACGCTTGCAGGAATCGCTGAAGATATTGCGATTGTTGCCGATTTCTCGAAGCTAGTTTGGTAATAGGCCCAGTAAGGGAGGATGATGGATCATGTCTCGTTCTAATCCGGAAGTGATCGTATATGTGGTATCCGATGCCGCAGGAGACACAGGGGAGCTTGTTGTACGCGCGGCGATTGCACAGTTTCATCCGATTAATACAGATATCCGCAGAGCTCCTTTTATTACGGACGAAGCCAGCCTCCAGCGGATCGCAGAGCAGGCTAAGCAAGCCGATGCAATTGTGTTGTATACGCTAGTTATTCCGCATCTTCGCGACTGCATGCGGAAGCTGGCTGAAACCTACGCCGTTGTCGCCATCGACCTTTTGGGCTCTTTTATCGAAACGCTGGAGCAGCGAACAGGGCGCAAATCCCGTCAAGAGCCTGGTCTTAACCATGTTCTTGACGCGGACTACTTCAGAAAAGTAGAGGCTGTCGAATTTGCTGTAAAATACGATGACGCAAGGGATACATCCGGTGTTCTGAAAGCCGATATCGTTCTTGTAGGCGTATCGCGCACTTCAAAAACACCTTTGTCCATGTATCTGGCGCATCAAAAATTTAAAGTTGCCAATGTACCGCTTGTGCCGGAGCTAAAGCCGCCTGACGAATTGTTTAAGCTTCCAAAACGCAAAATAATCGGGCTTACAATTGGAGTGCCTTATTTAAATACGATTCGTAAGGAACGGCTCAAAGCACTTGGTTTGCCGAATAATGCATCCTATGCGACTCCTGACCGTATAGAGAAGGAGCTTCATTATGCCGATACCATCATGAAGCAGCTCGGATGCGTCGTCATAGACGTATCTCACCGGGCGGTTGAAGAAACGGCAAGCTTAATTATGGAATATGTACGAATGCCTTAACGGCAGGAGGCAGGATTTTTTATAGTTATGCCGTATATAATAGTACAGGATAAGAATTTGAATTCGAGCGGTGATCTCATATTCGACTAATGCAACCTACTATTGTGGTCGACGCGGATGCATGTCCGGTAAAATCTGAAATAGGCGAGACGGCGAGACGTTTCTCGGTTCGCGTGCTGATGGTCGCCTCTCATGATCATCGCCTTGAGCCGCAGCCTGGCGTGGAAATCGTCCAGGTGGATCGAAGCAATCAATCCGTTGATCTGTACATCGTGAACCATATCGTTCGCGGAGATATCGTCGTAACGCAGGATTTTGGACTGGCATGCATAGCGATCGGCAAAGGCGCCATCGTATTGTCTCCTAGGGGAGAGCAATACTCGGATGAAAACATCGATTATTTGATGGAGCGTAGACATGAGCTTGCAAAACGTCGACGTACCGGAGGCAAAACAAGAGGCCCGAAAGCGATGAATAATGACGATCGTGATCGTTTTCAACAAAAGTTGACAAAAGTTTTGCGAAATGAGCAGGAGAACCATGACGTATAGCGAATATTATTTACGTGTTACTAGGATGAAGGTGATGAACGATGACATACGGTAATAAAATACCGGAAGAGGTCATTGATGCGGTACGCAAGCATTATGACATCGTAGAGACGGTCGGGAAATATGTTCATCTCACGAAGCACGGCAAATATATGAAGGGGTTATGTCCGTTCCATTCGGAGAAGACTCCCTCGTTTACGGTTACGCCGGAGCTCCAAATTTACCATTGCTATGGCTGCGGCAAAGGCGGCAACGTCATTCGCTTTGTTGAGGAAATGGAAGGTTATTCATTTCCTGAGGCGGTACGCGTGCTCGCTTCTGACGCAGGAATGCCCGTCACTTGGGCAACGCCCGACGGGGGCAAATCGACGCCGCATGATGCGGATCGAGCCAAGATCATTGAGGCGCATGAGCTGACCATTAAGCTATACCATCATGTGCTCAATAATACGAAGCAAGGACAAGCTGCAAAGCAGTATTTGCGGGAACGCGGACTCACCGATAAGCTGATCGATCATTTCATGATCGGTTATGCTCCTGAGGAGTGGGACTTGCTGGCTCGGTTTCTAACGAATCGCGGCTTTGATTTGGCTTTAATGGAAAAAGGCGGATTGCTTTCGGCTAAATCAGACGGGAGCGGGTATGTGGATCGGTTTCGCAATCGCATCATGTTTCCGATATGGGATCGAGACGGCAAAGCTACCGCGTTTGCGGGTCGCATTATAGGCGAAGGACAGCCGAAATACTTGAATACCTCGGAGACGATGCTTTTTACGAAGAGCAGGACACTATACAACTTGCATTATGCGCGGCCAGCCATCCGCAAAAGCAAGCAAGTCGTATTGTTTGAAGGCTACATGGACGTCATCAAATCATGGAGTGCAGGCGTGAAAAACGGAATTGCAACGATGGGCACGGCTTTGACCGATGAGCATTGCGCGATTCTTAAGCGGCAGGCTGAAGAGGTTATTGTATGCTATGACGGAGATGACGCAGGACAAGCAGCAGCATTTAAATCAATTCCGATGCTAGAGAGCGCTGGCTTGAAAGTATCGGTGGCGATGCTTCCGAAAGGAAAGGATCCCGATGATTATATAAGCGAATATGGACCGGAAGCATTCTTGCGAGAAACCATGGATCAACCGGTATCTGTAACAAAATTTAAGCTTATATATTCAAGGAAAAACCATATACTGCTAAAAGAAGAAGGTAAAAAAAATTATCTGCTTGAAGCAGTGCAAATTGTTGCGGAGCTTGATTCTTCAACGGAACGCGAGGTCTACTTGAAAGAAATATCCCGCGAGTTCGATATCTCCCTTGACGCCTTGAAGCAGGACTGTCACCAAATCAGACAGGAGCTGCAAAAAAAGAAACCGCAAGGGGATAATAACGACAATTCGTGGAATAATGGTAGGAATGAAAAGCCCAGAAAATCTGGACCGCCCACTCTTATGCCCGCTTACACTCATGCCGAACGAAGGTTGCTGCATGTTATGATGCGGGATAGGGAAGTGGCTCAATCGGTACATGAACGGCTGGGCGATGCGTTTAATGTGGAGGATCATGCAGCGCTTGCTGCTTATTTATACGCTTATTTTGCACAGGGCTACGATCCGGATGTCAGCCGATTTATTGCAACACTGCACGACGACCGATTAGAACGCGCAGCTGCATCTATTCTGATGATGGACGGTGACTTCCCGTTCGACGAAACAACAATGGACGCTTATATCCAGGATATTATCAAAGTACCGCAATATCGGGATATCGAGCGCAAAAAGGAAGAGATGGTACGTGCTGAGCGTACCGGCGATTTTTTGGCAGCAGCACAAATAGCAAGTGAGATTATAACCCTAGAGAGACAGCTTAAAGGGCGACAGGAAGATCGTTTCTAGGGGGGAGGGAGTCGGAACATGGCGAATGATCAACATACTGAACTAGATACCGAACAAAAACTGGATCATGTGAAGGATCAATTGATCGAACAAGGTAAAAAGAGATCTTCTTTGACGTATAAAGAAATTATGGATAAGTTGGCTCCGTTCGATCAAGACCCTGAACAAATTGATGAATTTTTCGAACAGCTCGATGATTTTGGGATTGAGGTACTGAACGAAAACGACGAAGAAAATCCACTCGCAGCCCAAGGGGAAGAGCAAGAGCGTGAGCAGGACGACTTCAATTTCGATGATGATCTTGCATTGCCACCGGGTATTAAAATTAATGATCCGGTACGGATGTACTTAAAAGAAATCGGCCGAGTTCCACTTCTTTCTGCGGATGATGAGGTTGAGCTTGCACAACGGATTGAGAATGGCGACGAAGAAGCAAAGCGGAGACTTGCGGAAGCAAACCTGCGCCTCGTGGTCAGTATCGCAAAACGTTATGTCGGCAGAGGCATGTTGTTCCTTGATTTGATTCAAGAAGGCAACATGGGTCTGATCAAAGCGGTTGAGAAGTTCGATCACCAAAAGGGCTTTAAATTCAGTACGTACGCAACTTGGTGGATTCGTCAAGCCATTACTCGCGCGATTGCTGACCAAGCACGTACGATCCGGATTCCGGTTCATATGGTTGAGACGATTAATAAGCTGATCCGGGTTTCCCGTCAATTGCTTCAAGAACTTGGACGCGAACCGACGCCAGAGGAAATTGCTGCTGAGATGGAGCTTAGCACCGAGAAGGTTCGCGAGATTATGAAAATCGCGCAAGAACCGGTATCGCTGGAAACTCCGATTGGGGAAGAAGATGATTCTCATCTTGGAGATTTCATTGAAGACCAAGAAGCGCTTGCTCCAGCTGATGCTGCTGCATACGAGCTCCTTAAAGAGCAGCTAGAGGATGTGCTTGACACCTTGACCGAGAGAGAAGAAAATGTACTGCGTCTTCGCTTTGGTCTTGATGACGGCCGCACTAGAACGCTTGAAGAGGTTGGCAAAGTGTTTGGCGTTACGCGCGAGCGTATCCGTCAAATTGAAGCTAAAGCTTTGCGCAAGCTGCGCCATCCAAGCCGCAGCAAACGTTTGAAGGATTTTCTCGAATAAAAACTTTATGTTATACAATAGTGACCTTTCTGCACGTGCAGCGAGGTCTTTTTTCTAAGAAACAGACCTTATACATAAGGACTTGTGGATAGGCAAGTCGACCGAAAGGATAGCGGGATTCTATGAATCAGGATCGTCGGCAAATTATCGTGAAAGAAATTGATCACTGGCGGAGAAGCAAGCTGCTGCCGGATCAATATTGTGACTTTCTGCTGAATTTATATGCTGATCAAGAAACGATCCATACAACCAAAGAACAGCATCATACAGTAGGAAAAGCGATTGCTGCTGTTTCAAGAGCAACGGGCATGCAATGGCTGCTTACATTTGGAACTTTTACCTTAATTTCCTTTGTTGTGCTTTATTTTAACGAATTTCATCCTTTATTGCAAATGGCTGTCGTGATAGGCGGAGCGGGCGTTTTTCTAAGGATTGGGCAACGGCTTCGCAAGCGGAATGAAGCGGCTGGATTGGCCATAACGAGCACGGGCATGCTTTTGATTTTAGGCGGCGGATTGTATATGCTGAACGTCCACGGCCTGGATCAATGGGGCTGGAAAACGGGGCTGCTTGCTTTCTGCTCGCTCTTTTGGGTCATTTATGGCATTGCAGCGCGCATTCCCATTTTGCATCTGTGTGGCTGGCTGGCTGCTCTGCTCGTTTACGCTTGGCTGCTGTCGCAATTCATGGAGCATTCCAAATGGTATGAAGTTCAGCTTTACTGGCTTCCGATCGCTTGTTTGTTCGGCTGGAGCAGCTGGTTTGTCAACCGGTGGTCGAAGCAGGTGTCCGCGGTACTATTCTTGACTTGTGCGCTCGTTTGGTTTATGCCTGAGCTTTATGCGATGATGTTTGTAGATGATGCTATTCTACTGCAGTTGCAGCTCATCATAAAAATTGCAGTCGGCGGGATATTATTATTTTCTATGCGAAAAAAATGGATGGTGTGGGTTGTATAATGTTAAAACTTTCAAGACGTCTGCAGCGTATTGCGGATTATGTAACGACAGGCTCGCGTGTCGCTGACATCGGCTCCGATCATGCGATGCTTCCGGTTTATTTGCTTCAAATCGATAAATGTCCTTCTGCGATTGCAGGGGAACTAAATCTTGGTCCCTTCGAGGCTGCAAGAAAACAAGGCGCTGACGCCGGCTTAACTGCCCGCCTAACCGTTCGCCAAGGCGATGGATTAAACGTGCTGCAGCCTGGCGAAGCTGACACCGTCACAATTGCCGGGATGGGCGGCAGCCTAATGAGCTCCATTCTCGAGGCTGGACGGGCAGCAGGGAAGCTTGAAGGGGTTAAGGAGCTAGTGCTGCAGCCCAACGTTGGGGAGGAAGCGGTGCGCGAATGGCTGCTTTTGCATGACTGGCAGTTAACCGCGGAGAGTATCCTTGAGGAAGACGGTAAAATCTATGAGGTTATGCATGCGATCAAGGCTTCGGATGCCAAAAGTCGCAATAGCGAGCTGTATGATGGAAGCTTCTTGAAGCTTAGCCTTGAGACGGATACGATTTTTAAAGTATTGAAGCAAATGGGGCCTTATTTGCTACGTGATCCAAAGCCGGAGCTGTTCAAAAAGTGGCGCCATGAGCTAAATAAGCTTGATCGCATTTGCGAGCAGCTTGCCGGCTCTGAGCTACCGGAGTCCGCTAGCAAGCGTGAACAATTTTTGGCGGAGAAGCATGTGATTGAGGAGGTTTTGTTATGTTTGCCCACGGTCAAACCGTAATTCAGCTGATGGAGCAGCTTGCTCCAAAGCACTATGCGGTTGAAAATGATAAAATAGGGCTTCAGCTCGGCACATTAAATAAGCCGATTACGAAGATTCTGGTTGCGCTTGATGTTACCGACGCTGTCGTAGATGAAGCGATTGAACATGGCGCTGAGCTGATCATCGCGCATCATGCGATTATTTATCGCCCGCTGGCTAAGCTTGATACGTCGACGGCTGCCGGACGCTTATATGAGAAGCTTATCAAAAATGACATTGCGGTTTACATTTCGCATACGAATCTCGATGTAGCGGACGGAGGCATTAATGATTGGCTTGCTGATCTTATCGGTATCGTTCCAGAAGGGCGCCAATGCTTAGAGGAGGTCCATACGGATAAGCTTTACAAGCTTGTCGTATTTGTCCCGGAGAGCCATCAAGAGCAAGTGCTGGAAGCGATTTGGCGCGCAGGCGCAGGCGAGATCGGCAATTACAGCAATTGCAGCTTCAACATAAAAGGGACTGGCACATTTGTTCCCGGGCCGGGTACAACGCCTTTTTTCGGAGCGCAAGGCAAGCTGGAGCAGGTTGATGAGATCCGAATTGAGACGATCGTTCCCTACAGCGTTCACCGCAAAACGGTGCAAGCGATGCTGAAGGCGCACCCTTACGAAGAGGTTGCTTATGATCTTTATCCAATTGATTTGAAAGGCCGTTCATTTGGTCTAGGCCGAGCAGGCAAGCTTGTGCAGCCTGTGACGCTTGGAGAGCTTGCTGAGCAGGCTAAGCAAATATTTGATGTGCCGGCAGTTCGCGTCGTCGGACCGCTTGACCGCGTCGTGCGGAAGGCTGCTGTGCTTGGCGGCTCGGGCGCCCGGTATGTGCGGCATGCGGTTTTTGCCGGTGCGGATGTGCTTATAACCGGAGATATCGATTACCATACGGCGCATGACGCGCTTGCGGCAGGCATGACTATTATTGATCCTGGCCATAACATCGAGAAGGTTATGAAGCAGCAGGTTGCGGATTGGCTAAGCAAGCAGCTTGCGAGCAGCAAATCAGAAACAGAAGTGATCGCTTCAACACTGAATACAGAGCCCTTTACCTTTGTATAAAACTCATTTAAAGTTCGTTTGGCGAAGTTGGCATTTACTATAGGGTTGAACTTTTGTGAAATATCTTGTATACTTATCGACGCTACGGAAAGTTTGACAGACAATCGCTGGCGGCCTTGTTGCCGCGAGAGGAAAGTCCGGGCTCCGCAGGGCAGGATGCTGGATAACGTCCAGTCAGCGCGAGCTGAAGGATAGTGCCACAGAAATGGACCGCCGATGGCCGGCTTTAGAGCCGGTACAGGTAAGGGTGGAACCGTGGTGTAAGAGACCACGAGGAGCATAGGTGACTATGTTCCTGGTAAACCCCATCTGGAGCAAGACCGAGAGGACGCCGCAGCCCCTAAGCTGCAGCCTTAGCCTGAGGCGCGTCCGGGTTGGTTGCTGGAGCCGTATAGCAATGTGCGGCCTAGATAGATGATTGTCGCTTCATCGTGGGAGGGTCGTTCCCGTTTGGACCACCAGAAGTACAGAACCCGGCTTACGGCAAACTTTCCGCACGACCTAACTAACTATAATAACAAAGAGCACCCATCGCATGCGATGGGTGCTTTATTGTTTAAAGAACTTAATGCTCGTATTTCGTTACGATGTGATCCAGCCTGCGTTTAACTTGATCCGGATAGGTTTGAAGAGCGCCTCCGAATTTTGAAGCAGCGTGAAGCGCTTTGTCGACATCGATCTCGCCATAGCCAAAATAGTTGTCCTTGCCTTTATCTCCTAAATCAATCGCTGATTTACGCATAATCTCCATGACCTCGACATTGGACAGCGCCGGATTGACGGAACGGATCAAACCTGCAAGTGCCGCAACATGCGGGCTTGCCATAGAAGTGCCTGATAGCGCTGCGTACTGACTGCCTGGATAGGTGCTCGCTATGCTGTCGCCTGGCGCGGCAACGTCAATGTAGTCGCCATAGTTGGAGAAGGAAGCTTTCTCCTTGCTGCTGTTCGTTGCAGCGACAGCGAATACCTCCGGATAAGCAGCAGGATAGCCTGGGCGATCCGTATTATCATTACCGCTGGCAGCGATCATAACGACGTCATGCTCATAAGCATATTTTATGGCGTCGTGAAGGAAGTCAGCCTGCGCATAGTTGCCTAAGCTCATGTTAATGACTTTGGCGCCGTGGTCAACCGCCCAAATGATTCCTTGGGCAACGGAATAGGTAGAGCCTGCACCGCTGCTGTCGAGTACCTTGACCGGCATAATTTTGTTATACCAGGATAGTCCGGCCACACCCTCGCCATTGTTAACGACGGCTCCGATAATGCCTGATACATGCGTACCATGGCCTACATCATCATCCGGGTCTGCTCCTTCATTAACGATATTGGTGCCTTTCGTAATTTTTCCCTTTAAATCAGGGTGATTGCTTTGCACGCCGGTATCAAGCACAGCAATGATAACTTGGTCATTGCCCTTGGATACATTCCAGCCCTTCTCGGTTTCGATGGACGGTAAATTCCATTGGTATTCCGAATAGAGCGAGTCGTTTGGAATGATGGCATCAGTTGTTTCATTCGTCATATACAGGTAATGCGGCTCTGTATATTCGGTATTCCAAGATTGCTTGAAATATTGGACAAGCTGATCCGTTTCAATGTTTTTGGAGCGGAATATAAACGTATCTCCGACTTGCTTGACCGATTCGGCGCGGATGTCCTTCTTCACGCGATCAAGCTCGTCCGGAGTAAGCGGCTTAGTGAAATGGACAACGACATCGCGTACATGATAGTGGCTGGCATTGCCATTGTCTTCGCCGGTGCGGACCGTCGTATCGGTCGTTGAGTTCGGCTTCACGGATTCAATTTTGTAATTGCCTTCGGCTGGATATGGAACAAGCCTGAGATTACGCAATTGGTGCTTCTCGACAGACTTTACAATATCCTGCTTAATGACGCCGACAACCCCGATGCTGGCGTGCTTGGAATCAGGCACGCCAAGCACCATGTAGCGACTGCCGTTTTTCGCTGTGAAGGCAGGCGATTCATATTTTGCGCCTTTGCTTACTTGTGCTTTGGCCTCGGCGACATACGTTTCGACTTGGCCTTTTTCCGTGGCGGGCAATGTACCGCGGTTAACGCTGCGTTTGCCGGAAATCCAGCTAATATAGGACATGTGCATGTGCTCGTGCATCATTTGCTTGATTTTTTCATCTGCTGCTGGTTTGGAGCCCATGCTTGTGCTCATAAGCTTTTGAAAATCTTTGGAACATTCCGTTGTGCAAAGCATGGAAGTTGCCTTCATGTCATTTTGTAGGGTAGCCATTTTGAGCGTGTGCTCACGCTTAACAGAGAAGCTTGAGCTTTGAGGCGTTTTTTTGACATCCTTTGGAGCAAATATTGACGTTGTAGGTATAAGCAGTGCAGCTAAGGCTAAAATTGTAAGGGCACCAATCCATTTTCTAGACATGCTTGAAACCTCCATTGATCGTTCTAATTGGGCTGTGTCTAATCTATAGGTTCGGGTTTCAAAGCGGAAAATATGCGGACAAAAGAGTCAATCGCCAGTACCACTTCCATGTAATTTGTGGTACGATATTGATGACTGTAGTTTTTACGTGTGTTTGGACTATGAAAGGGGAACTACCTATATGCCATCTGCTAACGTCAAATCGCTAACTGATTCAACTCGAACGAAGCTAAAGGATGCGGTAAATCAACTTGAACCGTTTCTGAATAACAATTCTCTGCTTACATTAACTAATGATGATCAAGGTGAAGAAGCACAAACGTTCTATAAAGGACTATTATCCGATTTGAGACATTTATTGGTGTTTTCTGAAGTCGCGGTTGAAAAACTGGGAGTTTTGCTCAGACGCCCCAATTTTGATACAGATTATGCGGAACGGGTGCTGTATGAGGTTTACCATCAATGCGTAAGCGCGTTTTTCTACCCGAAGAATGAGTGTTATTCCGAGGATGGCCGTTACGCGTATACCGGTCAAGATGCAATTCGTTTCCGTTTCAAACCGAGCCGCGACTCCCGCGATATCGTACTTAACGTTTCAAAAATTTTCGAGGAACTGCGTGACGAATTGGCCTACTACGAAAATGACTACATGACGCAGCGCCGCATGCAAGGACAAAAATAAGGCAGAATGAATCACCTCCGGTCAGGGAAACTTGATAGTGGAGGTGATTTTTTTATGCCAAAAGGCGTGACTTGTAGTGTCGCTAACTGCAGCTTCTGGAAGGAAGGCAACAATTGCGGGGCAAGTGCAATCAATGTTGAAATTGATCAGCATGCCAACGCCCATTTAAACGAAGAGTTTGCCGGGGATGACCTCGGGCTTTATCATCAAGACCAAGCGGAGCAGTCCAAGTCAACTTGCTGTCTTACCTTTAAACCAAAGGAGTGATGGTCGATGGGTAAATATGAGGATGATTATAAACAATTGCTGGATGATCGTGATGATTTTGAGGAAAAAAGCCATCCTATAGTGGGGTCGGATCGCTTGCTTGATGTGAATGAAGAAATGGCAGCGGATTTTGCAATAGGCAATTCTGGCGTGCATGGGGAGCGGAGAGAAGACCGGTACGTTGAAGTGGAACGAACAGATCGGGGAGAACGGGAAGTTGCTCGTTCAGGCGGTTATGCGCTTGGCTGGGTGTCACTCGTATTTGCGATTGTGTCATGGTTTATTTGGCCGGTATTGATGGGAGCTACAGCAGCCGTGCTTGGCTTCATCGCTTATCGACAAGGCGCACGCGGACTCGGTGGTTGGTCTATGGCGAT
Organism: Bacillus sp. FJAT-26390; assembly: GCF_001682865.1. Classification (GTDB taxonomy): domain Bacteria; phylum Bacillota; class Bacilli; order Paenibacillales; family Paenibacillaceae; genus Pristimantibacillus. The sequence goes on along the minus strand of NZ_MAQX01000036.1, from coordinate 140,221 downwards.
CGGATTAATTGCACTTGCATTAAATTTAATTATCGTGCCCTTTTATTATGCGATTACCTAACTAATATGCAATAAAAAAAGAAGCTCCTTTCCAGCGAATGGGAAGGGGCTTCTTTTTTTGTTATTTCAAGGCTTGCTCACGATGCTTCTGCACCTCTACATTTAATGCCAGCATTTGCCTGTCCAGCAAATGGATCATATCGGCCGAGCCTTTAAGCTGCTCCTGAATATGTGGCGGAATTTGCTCATTAAATTTATAATAGATCTTGTGCTCCAAGCTCGCCCAGAAATCCATCGCAATTGTGCGGATCTGAATTTCGACGAGAACGTTTTCCGTCCGATCCGTAAGGAATACTGGAATTTCAATAAGCAAATGAATGCTTTGGTAGCCATTAGGCTTCGGATTGATCACATAATCCTTAAGCTCAACGACTCTAACATCGCTTTGCTTGCTAATCATATCGACGATTTGGTAAATATCGGTTGAGAAGGAGCAGATCACGCGCACCCCCGCAATATCGCGGATATGCTCTTTGGCATCCTCAAGCGTTATATCTAGACCTTTGCGTTGCAGCTTCTGCATAACGCTTTCCGGCGCTTTAATTCTCGTCTTCATATGTTCGATTGGATTGTAGTCATGAATAAATTGAAATTCTTCATTTAGAATGTTAAGTTTCGTTTCTACGGCATCAAGCGCAAATTTATAAGTTAGAAAAAAATGAGCCCATTGCTTTAGCTGATTGGTTTTCATTTGTAGATCACTCCTGAACTAACGTTTATGTATATGCTTATAATGGTCGATATTATAGGCCAAGTCAAATTTACACCAAACAGAGCTGTCAACAGATAGGAGACTAAACGATGATTATTGACATTCATAACGTATCTTGGGATCGAAACCATAAACAAATTTTGAAAAATATAAATTGGCAGGTGAACGAAGGCGAGCACTGGTGCCTGCTTGGGCTAAACGGCTCTGGGAAAACGACGCTGCTGAATATGATAAATGGGTATATATGGCCAACTGAAGGCAGCATGGCGGTGCTCGGCAAAACGTTTGGGGAGTTTGATTTGCGCGAGCTTCGCAAAAGCATTGGCTGGGTCAGCACCTCGCTGCAGCAGAAGCTGTATGGCAGCGAAACAGCGATAAAGATCGTGCTTAGCGGCAAATTTGCTACAATTGGCTTGTATGACCAAACCGATTCAGAGGATCTCGGCCGAGCGGAAGCTTTAATGAAGGCGCTGGGCTGTACGGCATTGATGGAGAGGACTTATGATACATTGTCACAAGGAGAGCGGCAGCGCGTTTTAATCGCTAGGGCGCTAATGGCGTCGCCGAAGCTTTTGATTTTGGATGAACCGTGTACCGGCCTTGATGTATTTGCGAGGGAGCAGCTGCTGCAGATGGTCGCTGCCGTTGCGGCCGAGAGCAATGCGCCGACGATCATTTATGTGACGCATCATGTTGAGGAGATTTTGCCCGTTTTTACGAAGACGTTATTAATTAAGGAAGGACAAGTCTTCGCAGCCAATGAAACGTCCGACGTGCTGACTTCAGCTCTAATGAGCGAGTTTTTTGAAGTGCCGGTAGATATTCAGCGTCGAGACGGGAGAAACTGGCTGTCTGTGAAGGGGGATTTATGGAATTAGGCTTACAAGACACGGAAATACAACGATACGAACCAAGCAAGTGGGAAAAAACGAAAACATGGCTAACAAACCGGTATGTAACAAGAAATGCCCGTGATCATCTCGTATGGCGAACGGCTACCGGCAGCACCGCCTTGTTCGGATCCTTATCGATGCTTGCTGCTGTCCTTGGGATGCCGACAGGTCTTGGCACAGCAATAGACATCATTATATTTTTAGCTATTAACGCTGCTGCTATGAGCATAGCTGCTATCTTGCTATCATTCCTTTTGAATCTAATGTATCTGCCTTTGCCGCGAAGATTCACAGCAGTTTGGATCTTTGTGCTCGTTGAAACATATATAATCTTATATTTTGCCGAACTTGGCATTATGATGTCGATTGTCGTTTCATTGGCGTTCACACTAGCAGGTGCATTTGCTGGAATTTTACTAGGATTACTATTCAAAATGCGAATAAAACCGGGCAGCAAGGCGCTTCTTGCATTTGGCTTTGCCTGTTTGATAGCCTTTGGTTATGTCTTTATTGATTGGCCGGGACCAGCGGCTGTGCCGCAAAGGGAAAGCACGTTTAACGATCAATTAGCCGATAGCGTTGTTTCTTTGGACTTGCCCAATCCTGCGGAGCAGGGAGCATTTACTTTCCAAGCCTTTACTTATGGAAGCGGGCAAGACAAGCATAGAGCGATTTTTGCGGATGAAGTCGGTGTGAAGACTACCCCAGTCGATGCGTCTGCCCATATAAGCAAATGGTCATCACTCAAAACAAAGTTTTGGGGTTTTGATGAGCATGATCTTCCTTTGAATGGTCGGGTTTGGATGCCAGAAGGTGATGGCCCGTTTCCAATTGCGCTAATGGTTCACGGCAACCATCTTATGGAAGATTTTTCTGACGGCGGATATGGCTATCTTGGTGAAATGCTTGCCAGCAAAGGCATTATAGCCGTTTCCGTCGATGAAAATTTTCTTAATTATTCGGTATGGTCGGGAATTCCCAATAATGATATGAAGGTGCGTGCTTGGCTGCTATTAAAGCATTTGCAGCAAATCAAGCAGTTAAACGATTCAGCAGGAAATCCTTTTTCGGATCGCGTAGATTTAGACAAGGTTGCCTTGATCGGGCACTCGCGAGGCGGGCAGGCTGTTGCGATGGCAGCGGATGCCATGCGGTGGTTCAAAGAGGATAAAACAATGAACAGCCTAAAAGACATTTCGATCCAATCCGTAATCGCGATCGCGCCTACGGACAAGCAGGTAGATGATAAGTCTGCCCGGTTAACCGATGTTAACTATTTAACGCTTCAAGGGGCTAGAGATGCTGACGTGAACAATTTTTACGGCGATCGCCAGTACGGCAGAACAGCCTTCACGGAGCAATCGGATAAGTTCAAAGCGGCATTATATATAGCTGACGCGAACCATAGCCAATTCAATTCAGACTGGGGAAGGATGGATGAGCGCCCGCCCGGCGGCTTGTTCTTGAATCGCCAGGATCTATTGGAAGCTGAGGAGCAGCGCCAAATATCAAAGGTGTATGTCTCGGCATTTCTGCAAGCGACATTACTCGGAGACGAGAGCTACAAGCCTTTGTTTAAAGACTATCGCACGGGATTAGCATGGCTGCCGGAAACGGCATATGTGAATCGATACGAGCAATCCGCTTTTACCGAAATCGCCCGCTATGACGATGGCAAACGGAAAACGGTGCTTAAGGACGGAGGCAAGGCTACTGCGACAGGCATGAAGGAATGGCAGATTGAATCTGCCGAGGACCGCGACGGGAAAAACAAAGGCACAAAAGGAATCGAACTGGAATGGAATAAACCCGGGGCACAATATGAGCTGGAGCTTTCTCCTAAGACGAGTATCGAGGCAGAAGGTTTAACGGAAGGCAATCTTGTGTTCTCTATGGCCAATCTTGAGCGTGATCTTGCCTCGCAAGTGGTTGCAGAAGATGAAGCTGAAACGTCAAACGCTGCAAATGACGCAGATGCCGCCGCTGCGGACACGGGATTGCCGCCGCTGCCAGCAGTTGAAATCGAGCTAACAACGGTGAACGGGGAAAGTGTGGAGCTGGTGCTAGACGATATTATGCCAGTAGCTCCGCCAGCATACACAGCCTTTATGAATCTGTCTTGGCTGGAAGAGCGAATAAAGGAAGAGAAATACAAAGAAGCGACAGAGCCTGTGTTCCAAACCTATGTGCTGCCTATAGATGAGTTTGGCACGGAGGGGAAGCCGATTTTGGCTCAAGAAATCAGCCGGATTACGTTCCGGTTCGTGAGCGAATCCGGGAAAGTCATGCTCGATGATATTGGATTTATGCCATAAGGATAAAAAAAAGCGGGATGCCTGGCAGAAGGCAGTCCCGCTTTTGTATCCTTATTTAACTTAAGCAGCCGAGCTTTCCTTCTCTTCTTTGAAGGTGAAGCTTCTTGCCGCATATAAGAACGGTGTCGAAACAAGGGAAACAATAAATTTAATGACATAAGTCGACAAGAAAATCGACAGCCAAAGCTTATTGTCATAGCCTTCAGCGCCAGCGAATGCAATCGTACAAAAAATGAACGTATCAACAAGCTGGCTTACTACCGTACTTCCATTGTTGCGAATCCAGAGCTGATTTGGAGCAGGACACAGACGTTTTAATACAGAATAGATCTTAACGTCAAGGAACTGGCTGACAAAATAAGCACACAAGCTAGCTAAGGCAATGCGAGGCATAAGCCCGAACAACGTTTCCAGCGCGCCCTGAACCTCAAGCGGAAATGGCTCGTTCAGCGGATTAAAGAGCAGCGCCATTTGCATAATAATAGTTGTGGCAATAAGGGTGAAGAAACCAAACCATACCGCTTTTTTAGCCGCTTTCTCGCCATATTTCTCGTTTAATAGGTCAGAGGCTAAATAAATCGTGCCGTACATGGTGTTGCCGAGCGTAATCGCTATAATCATGCCAAAAGCATGGATATCGATTGTTTTGACTACTTGAATATTGGCAAGCACGGTGGCCATGCCGATCCAAGCGTATATGCCTATCCGCCCGAAAAAACGGTAGGATAAAAGAAATAACGAAAAATGCACGAGCATAAAGATCGCGCCAAACCACAAATTAAACATCTTACATGTAACCTCCTAGTTTTGATAACGCGGGAGTTTTCGAACCGCGGATTGCAAGTATAGTGTATCAATTGACCTGTTTTTCTGCCTTTGTCATTATAAACGCTTCTTATGAGCGCGGCAATAGATTTTCATAAGGCGTTTCACATAGGCGGCAGAAGATGGTAGAATGGATGTTCCGTTTTAGGAATGGTATGATTATGTACTGGTTAGCCTTACTAAATAGTTAAGGAGTGTTATCATGACGAATCCAAATGAACAGTTGCAGCAAGAGCAGCAGCGTGTAAATGGCGTGACGGGGATCATCCGCTCGCGAATAGAGGAATTTCAAAAACAGGTAGGCGGGATGCGCGAGGATATTGTTGATATTCGTCGTAATTTCTGGGATGACGTAACGCTCAATTTTGAGGATGCGGCAGAATCAGCTGAATCGCACGCGAGCATGAAGCAGCAGGCAGAGGTGCTGTCGGAGCGCGAAAGAAGCCATCGCCATGCCGAGGAACAGCTCAAAACGCTATTAAAGCTGGAGCATTCCCCGTATTTTGGCCGAATCGATTTTGTGGAGCAAGGACAAACAAATTCGGAGCCGATTTATTTAGGCGTGGGCTCGCTGCTTGACGAAAGCGGCTATGATTATTTAATTTATGATTGGCGCGCGCCTGTCTCCAGCCTATATTATGATTACGGCCCGGGACCGGTCAAATATGAAACGCCGAGCGGATCGATAAACGGCGAAATGCTGCTCAAGCGGCAATATATTATCCGTGACGGACAGATTCGCAGCATGTTCGATACGGGCGTTACCATTGGCGATGAGCTGCTTCAAGAGGTGCTGGGCAAGCAATCCGACGCTCAGATGAAGAGCATTGTCGCCACCATTCAGCGGGAGCAGAACCGGATCATTCGTAATGAGCGCGCGCGTCTTCTCATCGTACAAGGCGCGGCTGGAAGCGGGAAAACGTCTGCTGCATTGCAGCGCGTGGCTTATTTGCTTTATCGTTATCGGGGCTGGCTGAATGCCGATCAAATCGTTTTATTTTCCCCCAATCCGATGTTCAACAGCTACGTAGCAACGGTGCTGCCTGAGCTTGGCGAACAAAATATGCAGCAAACGACGTATCAGCAATACCTTGAGCACAGGCTTGGACAAACATTTGCGTTAGAGGACCCTTTTTCACAGATGGAATATACGCTCGCCGCTGATCATGACAGCGAATATGAGGCTAGAATCGCCGGCATTACCTACAAATCCGGCGCCGAGTTTATGCGCCTGATCGATGGCTACGCTGCCGCGCTTGGCCAAGAAGGGTTGGTTTTTAAAGCCGTCACCTTTAAGGGGCGTACGCTCATTTCCCAATCGGACATTGCGGAGCAATTTTATAAAAACGACCGTTCCATTTCAATCGGCAACCGCATGCGCTTAACGGCTGAATGGATGTTGAAGGAGCTTACGAGACTAAGCCGAGAAGAGCGCGAGCAGGAATGGGTTAAGGATCAGATCGAGCTGCTGGACCAAGAGGCGTATGCCAAAGCCTTTGAAGAACTGCAGCGAAAAAATCGTTTTGCCGGCAATTCCTTTGATGACTTTGATGCGGAGCATGAGTATTTAGCGGCTATGGTCGTGCAGGCGAAATTCAAAAAGCTGCGCAGACGGGTGAAGCGTTTATCCTTTCTGGATGTGCCCGCGATTTACAGGCGCTTGTTTGAAAACAATCATTCCCTGCTGGAGCGCGTGAACGCGAGCGAGCATAAGCTCCCGGACAAGTGGAAGGAGATCAGCGAGCAAACGCTTGTTATGCTTAAAAGCGGGAATATTTTCTACGAGGATGCGACGCCATTTTTGTATTTAAAAGAAAAACTGGAAGGCTTCCATACGAATACGTCGGTGAAGCATCTGTTTATCGACGAGGCTCAGGATTATTCACCGTTCCAGTATCACTACCTAAAGCGCATTTTTCCTAACTGCAAAATGACCGTGCTCGGTGACCTTAACCAGTCGATATTCGCGCATGCCGTCGCAGGCAACGGATTCGATCCTTTATCGGAGCTTTACAGCGAGGAAGAAACGGAGAAGATCATTCTTACTAGAAGCTACCGGTCTACGCGGCCAATCGTAGCCTTCACGAGCCGAATGATTGACGGAGGCGACCAAATCGAGCCATTTAACCGTGACGGCGAAGAGCCAACGATTACCAAAGCTGATGATGAATCGCAGCTAGCGAACAAGATGAAGGACCGAATCGATCAATTGGTGCAGTCGGGCTATCAATCGGTGGCGGTCATTTGCAAAACAGCTGCTGAAAGCAAACGCGTGCACGCAGCCTTGCAGACTCATCTGCCTAAGCTGCGTTTGGTCGAGAAAGAAACGGTTACCTTTGAGAAAGGGATTATCGTCATTCCTTCTTATCTCGCCAAGGGCGTCGAGTTTGATGCGGTGCTTATTAGCAACGCCAGCCAATCCTATTACGGGCATGAAAGCGAAAGAAAGCTGTTTTACACGGCCTGCACAAGAGCCATGCATGAGCTGCATCTGTTTTATACCGATGAGCTCACGTCATTTATCCGTTAGTTTTATTTTCTTATTTCCGACCATATCTCATGAACTTCAATTTGAAGCTCCGAAGCGATCAGCTCTGCTGTGAGCCTTTGGGGCTTTAATATTTTTCCGTTGCGCAGCTTCGATATCGTTTGAATCGAGATGCCGGTTAAGGCAGATAGGTGACCTGCGGTTATATCTCTTTTGGCCATCCAAATGCGGAGCTTTACCGAGGCGTCGATTTGGTTGTCTATGGGGCGTAAATCCCAGATCACGAAGGCAAACTCGGACACGTCGCCATAGCCGTCGATGATAGGGGCGAGCGTGACGGACATTTCAAGCTCAATGCCGCTTTGCTTGCTTGTTGTAATCGTTATGCTTTTCTCTTTTTTATACTGATAGGCTTCCCGGAGCACTTCTCTCATGGAACCGTGATCCGTATCGGCGATAAACTGCATGAGCGTCTCGTCCTTTAAGTTGCGATCCGCTTCAAACAACAGGGGAGCGAGGCCATCTCTCACAAAACGGACATGCTGGTGGCTGTCCACAATACCGCTGATCAATACTTTGTTTCGTTCCGCTTTCTGCTCAATCCATTTGTAGGGGGTTAAGTCTTCAAAAATAACAAATGCGCGAATACGTTCATCTTGGCTGGATTTGGGCAAGGGCTGCTGATCAATGCGAACGGTGACTTGGCGCTTCAGCTTCGTATAGATGTTTACTTCGCTTTTTAATACTTGCCTGGAATTATCAATTTTATATTTTTTAAGCAAATAGCTGCTTTTTTTGGATTGCAGCTCCGCAAGCGTGTAGCCGGTTAACCGGAGAAAGGCTTGATTGGCATCATCGATACGCACCTCTCGGTCATTTTGACTCAAGAGAATCATCGGCTGATCCATCAGTTGAAAAATTTGGCTATAAATCGACAAAAATGAACACTCCTCTAACTACCATTCCGTTCCTTAACAAACAAGTAAAAGTATAAAATAGCCGAAGGGGACAAACAAGCCCATGAATTTGACATTTTCGTTTCAGTGATTCAAATGGGCGTTTTAGGTTTAATTAATTAAACTCGGTAGCTTAACGCTTACAAATCACGTGCATTTGGTGTTTTGCTTGTAATTAATCGCTCTTAACAAACGTACAGCAGGCTTTATTCTATTTTCATTTCCCGATAATATGGATAGCAGACAACTTCTATCAATAGGTATGAGCTATCAGGCAAACACACAGGGGAGACTGAATATGAACCAATGCAGCATAGAAAACTGTTTGAAGCCGATTAAAGCGAAGGATTTGTGCGCCATGCATCATCAACGACTGCTGCGCCACGGAGATCCCCATACTGTAAGGCCTCGACGCGAGAAGCAAGCCCCGAACTGCAAATGGATCAATTGTCCTAAACTATCGATTACGAAAGGTTATTGTTCTAAGCACTATTACATACAGCGTGTAATGGGGACAGGTCAGATCAATGTCACGAAATCTGACATAAGATAAATGAAGCTGTCGAATATCTATGAAAACAACTGTGTTTTTTTCATCAAACCATGTATAATGTGGTTACGGTAAATCAAGCACAGCTGTTTTTTGCCTATTCATAGATCATCCAACTGGGAGGTGAAACCACGAATGGTTCAAACGGCACCTAACGGATTATCGCACAAGGACCTCTATTTATTTAACGAAGGCAGCTCTTATCACAGCTACCGTTTTATGGGTGCGCACCTCGTCCGTGTGGGCAGAAATGATGGCGTCCGATTTACTGTATGGGCTCCAAATGCAGCAAAGGTTCGAGTTATCGGCGGTTTCAACAAGTGGGATGGGAAGCTTCATCCGATGGAACGTATCGGTACGACGGGCATCTTCACCTTGTTTGTTCCAAAGATCGGCGAAGGCGAATTGTACAAATACGAGATTGTGACTTCCGAAGGGAACGTCATTCGCAAGGCTGATCCGTATGCGTTTTTTGCCGAGCTTCGGCCTGGTACGGCCTCAATCGTAGCGGAGTTGCGCGGTTATGAGTGGGAGGATGAAGAATGGCAGCTTCAGAAGCGGGAGCTTCCAGCCTATTCGAATCCGCTGCTTATCTATGAGGTACACGCAGGCTCTTGGAAGATTAAAGGCAAAGAAGACTTTTTTACGTTTGATGAATTGGCTGATGATTTGATTCCTTATACAGTGGAATTGGGTTATACCCATATCGAGCTGATGCCCATCTCAGAGCATCCACTTGATCAATCATGGGGCTACCAAATTACTGGATTTTATGGCGTAACAAGCAGATACGGCACGCCTAAGCAATTGATGCGTTTTGTTGACAAGTGCCATCAGTCCGGGATCGGTGTTATTTTAGACTGGGTACCTGGACATTTCTGCAAGGATGATCACGGCTTGCGTCTATTTGACGGAAAGCCGATCTTCGAGGGTGCTGACGCTAAGCGCGCTGAGAAGCCGCTCTGGGGAACGCTTGCCTTTGATTTTGGCAAAAATGAGGTCGTAAGCTTTCTAATCTCCAACGCCATGTACTGGATGGATCTCTATCACATCGACGGCTTGAGAGTGGATGCTGTCGCCAGCATGATTAATTTACATATGGACAAACCGCCAGAAATGCACACTTACAACTACCTCGGCGGGCCAGACAACCTAGATGCTCTTCGCTTCATCAAGAAGCTCAATGAAACGGTGTTTCATTATTACCCCGATACCCTTATGCTTGCTGAAGATTCTTCCGCTTGGCCCGCAGTCACAGCACCAACCTACAGAGGCGGCCTCGGATTTAATTTTAAATGGAATATGGGCTGGATGAACGATATGCTGCGCTATATGGCGCTCGATCCGGCCGAACGCTCGCACCACCACCATCTCATCACGTTCTCGCTCCTATACGCATTCTCTGAAAATTATGTTCTACCTCTTTCACATGATGAAGTTGTACACGGCAAACGCTCGCTCTTAAACAAAATGCCTGGAAGCTATGAAGAAAAATTCGCGCAGTTGCGATTGTTTTACGGATATTGGATGACGCATCCCGGCAAGAAATTGTTATTTATGGGCAGTGAATTTGGTCAATTCGACGAGTGGAAAGACGGCGATATGCTCGACTGGATGCTCCTCGATTACGATACGCACCGCAGCATGCAACGATATGTAAAGTCGCTCAATCATATGTACAAGAATGAGCCTTCGCTCTGGGAGCGAGACAGCGATCCCGCATGCTTTGAATGGATTGACGTTCATAATTCAGCACAATCTGTCATATCCTTTATCCGCCGCGGAAAATCCAGCTTTTCCATCATCATTGCCAATTTCTCTAGAAATGACTATCAGCCATTTCGTATCGGTGTTCCAGAGCCAGGTTCTTATCGCTCTTTCATAAATAGCAATGACAAGCAATTTGGCGGAACGGAAACACAAACACAGCTATGCTACAGCAGCGAAAACGTCGCTTGGCACGGTCACGATCAGAGCATTGCGCTTCATTTACCCCCCTTTACATTCCAGTTCATCACCTTAGATCTGGGGGATACACATTGAGAGGGAGTTGGTGTCCATGGGCCGAAAAGAAATGATCGCTATGCTGCTCGCAGGAGGCGAAGGAAAAAGGCTAGGCGTGCTCACTAAGGATTTGGCAAAGCCAGCTGTCTATTTTGGCGGGAAATACAGAATTATTGATTTTACCTTAAGCAATTGCGCGCACTCAGGGATTGATACGGTGGGCGTATTGACGCAATATCAGCCGCTTGAGCTTAATCGCTACCTTGGAATCGGCAGTCCTTGGGGACTTGACCGCCGTGATGGCGGGATGACGATCCTGCCTCCGTTTATGAAACAAAAGGGCGGCGTCTGGTACAAGGGAACGGCGAATGCCATTTATCAAAATATGTCTTTCATTGAACCTTATAATCCTGAATATGTCCTCATTATTTCGGGAGATCACATTTACAAAATGGATTACGAGCTGATGCTGCAGCATCATAAGCGCTCTGGCGCCGACGTGACGATCGCAGGCATCGAGGTGGATTGGAAAGAAGCAAGCCGCTTTGGCGTGATGCACATCGATGATGAGGATCGCATAACCTCATTCGAGGAAAAACCGAAAAATCCAACGAGCAACATCGCATCGATGGGCGTTTATATTTTCACATGGTCGGAGCTTCAAAAATATTTGATTTACGATGAGGCAAGCCGCAGCTCCAATCATGATTTTGGCAAGGATCTGATTCCTGCCATGATGAGGGACGGAAAACGTCTGCATTCCTATCCGTTCAAGGGATACTGGAAGGATGTTGGTACGATCGAGAGCTTATGGGAAGCGAACATGGACCTCATCGCCGACGAGCCGCCGCTAGAGCTTGCCGACGCCGACTGGCGCATCTATTCGGTTAGTCCTAATCAGCCGGCACAGCATATCGGATCTACCGCGGAAGTATCCGCTTCGTTAATAACGGAAGGCTGCATGATTGAAGGCATCGTGGACCGATCCGTTCTGTTCTACGGCGTCAAAGCAGCAAAAAACACGGTTATTACCGAGTCCGTAGTCATGCCTAATGTACGTATAGGTGAAGGCGCGCGCATTTATAGAGCTATCATTGGCGAAGGGGCAGTCATACAAGCGGGCGTTACGATCGGCAGCCCTGATGATGATGCCATAACCGTTATTGCTGTTGATCAATACGTGACGAACGACCATTTGCTGCAGGAGGTGGAGCACTCATGAAGCATAAAGTCATGGGCGTCATCAATCTAATTCATGAGACTGACGAGCTTGAACGACTTACACAGGGACGCTGCCTCGCAACGGTACCCTTTGGCGCACGCTATCGCTTAATCGATTTTGTTCTGTCGAGCATGGTCAATTCGGGCATTTCTAAGGTAGCCGTATTCGCTCATACGAAATACCGCTCGCTTATGGATCATCTTGGCTCAGGCAAGCACTGGGATTTACAGCATCGCCAGAGCGGATTATTTGTGCTACCGCCGGCAACGGACGATATTCAGGAGATCAGCCGCGGCGATCTGTACCATTTCTATCAGCAGCGTGATTATTTTAATCGCTCATCGCTCGATTATGTGGTGATTACTCGCAGCCATATGGTGTGTAATATAGATTTTGAGAAGGTCATTCAATTTCATCTGGAGAAAGAAGCCGATATTACGGTTGTGTGCAAGCAGCAGGAGGATTTGCTGTCGGGCAAAGCCCGCAAGGTGCGGATGAATGATGAAGGCCGCATCACCTCGATTCAAGATCACTATGGACGGATGACCAGCGATATCAGCTCCATGGAGATGTACGTTATGCGCAAGGATTTGCTTATGGAGCTGGTAGAAACCTCGCTTGCGCAGGGCCAGGATCATTTGGTTCGCCATGCTATTTTTTCCAGGCTCGACAAGCTGAACGTTTATGGGTACATGTATGAAGGCTACTTGGGTGTCGTCAATACGCTGAGCAGCTATTATCGCAATAATATGAATTTACTCGATCCCGACGTGTGGAAAGAGCTTTTCTACCAGCCAGGCCCTATCTTTACCAAGGTTAAGGATGAGCCGCCGGCACGGTATTTAGGAAGCTCCAAGGTTACGAATTCGCTTATTGCGAACGGCTGCCGCATTGAAGGCACGGTTACCAATAGCATCATATTCCGCGGGGTACATGTTCAAAAAGGCGCGGTCATCAGCAACAGCATCGTTATGCAAAACGGCGTTATCGGGGAAAATAGCTTCCTCTCGCACAGCATCTTGGACAAAGATGTTCGCGTTGAAGCGGATCGTGATATTAGAGGCGCCGCAAGTTCGCCGTTTCTAGCAGGAAAACGGAAAATCATATAATACAATTTGCTCGCTAGAGCCGTCCTAAAGATGAGACTCCAGTTGGGTTGTTGAAGGCGCTCATACCGCGTCAATTAGAAAGGAGAATCCTATGAACATATTGTTCGCAACCTCTGAAGCGGTGCCGCTAGCGAAGACGGGTGGTCTCGCCGACGTTGCAGGGGCGCTCCCTAAGGCGCTGAATAAACGGGGCGTTGATACCAGAGTCGTATTGCCAAAATATGAAGAAATTCCAGCCGCACTTATTGGGCAGTTCGAGCAAATTGCCCATTTTACCGTATCGTTTGGCTGGCGCAACCAATATTGCGGCCTGCTCAAAGCGGAGTTTGACGGAACGATTTATTATTTGATCGATAACGAGTTTTATTTTAAGCGAAAAGGGCTTTACGGCTATGGCGATGATGCGGAACGGTTCGTTTTTTTCTGCTTTGCCGTGATGGAAGCGGTCCGATATATGGAATTTCATCCTGATATCGTGCATTGCCATGATTGGCAAACCGGCCTCATCCCGTTCCTGCTGAAGACCCGTTATTATTTCGATCCGGCGTGGGCCTACACCAAATCGGTATTTACGATTCATAACCTGAAGTATCAAGGTTTGTTCGGCATCGACCTGCTGAAGGATCTGCTGGGAGCGGGCGATGACATGTTTCTTACCGACAGCTTGGAATTTCATGGTGCCGGCAGCTGCATGAAAGGCGGTCTCGTATATGCAGACAAGCTGACAACGGTCAGCGGCACATACGCGCAAGAGATTCAAACCGAATATTTTGGCGAGAGGCTGGATTCGCTGCTTAGATACCGTTCAGGAGATTTGATCGGAATCGTGAACGGCATCGATGACGAGCTGTTTGATCCGATGAATGATAACGCGCTAGAGGTGCCATACCGGAATTCGATCAGCCGCAAGCGAAAAAATAAAGTAGAGCTCCAGCGCGAGCTGGGACTGCCGCAATCCGAAGAGGTGCCTCTTATCGGAATTGTATCCCGGCTTGTGGAACAAAAGGGCTTTGATCTGATCGCCGCTACTTTCGAGGAGCTGCTTCAAGAGGACGTTCAATTTGTAATCTTAGGTGCGGGTGAAGGGCGTTATGAGCATTTCTTGAATGATGCCGCATATCGCCATCCCGATAAGGTTGCAGTATGGATAGGCTACGACGACAGGCTTGCCCGCCGCATCTATGCGGGCTCGGATATGTTTGCGATGCCTTCTCAATTTGAACCCTGCGGTCTAAGTCAGCTGATTGCGTTGCGCTACCGTACCGTGCCGATTGTTCGCGAGACAGGAGGACTTAAGGACACGGTACAAGCCTACAACGAATATACTGGCGAAGGTAACGGCTTCAGCTTTACGAATTACAATGCGCACGATTATATGTACACCGTACGCAGAGCGTTAGCTCTTTATCGTAATGAGGAAGCTTGGAAGCAAATTGTGTTTAACGGCAACAAGGAGGATTACAGCTGGAACCGTTCTGCCAAAGCCTATATATCCGTTTACTCACAACTTGCAGCGCATCGAAAGGAGAAGGAATCATGGCCCGTCATCTTGTAATCGGCAACGGAAAGATGCTTCTTAATTTGGATCAGCACTGTTATATTCGCGATATTTATTATCCGTACGTTGGACAGTTGAATCATGTAGGCGGTCAGTATTGCCGCTTAGGTGTCTGGGTGGAAGGCGCTTTTAGCTGGCTTGATGAGCCGGAGTGGAGATTCGATTTGGATTATATCGAGGATTCCTTAGTGACGAACATTACAGCGAAGCATGATGGACTGGGAATCGAGCTTCATATGAATGACGGCATTCATCAGCGCGAGTGCATTTATATCAAGCGGGTTGTCGTCCGCAACAGAACAAACGATCCTAAAGAAGTCCGTTTGTTCTTCCATCAGGATTTGATGATCGATGGCACGGAGGTTGGAGATACCGCCGTCTATTATCCGGAGAATCATACCCTGTATCATTACAAACGGAACAACTACTTTATGTTCAACGGCTTCTCTGACGAAGGCGGCATGACGCAATACTCGACAGGCATAAAAAGGTTTCAATCCGCAGAAGGCACTTGGCGCGATGCGGAGGATGGCGTGCTGATGGGCAATTCGATTGCCCAAGGGTCCGTGGACAGTACGATCAGCTTCCGAACGGTCGTTCAGCCGAACAACGATAAGACGATTTATTATTGGATGTCTATCGGCCAAAATCTCGAAGAAGTAAAAGAGCTGAACCAATACGTACAGGAAAATCATCCGGAGAAGCTTCTCAGCCGAATGGTTATTTACTGGAAGCATTGGCTGCGCCGCGCAGAATCCGATCTTGGCGATTTGCCGCATGATGTTGTGAAGATGTTCAAGCTAAGCTTGCTGCTTGTTCGAACGCAGGTTGATGAACGCGGAGCAATATTGGCTGCGAATGATACCGATATTTTGCAGTACAATCGTGACCATTACAGCTATATGTGGCCGCGTGACGGCGCCCTTATTGCTGACGCCATGTCGATGGCCGGCTATCAAAGCGTGATCGCTCCGTTTTTTCACTTTTGCGCGCAAGCCTTATCGCCAGATGGGTATTTGTATCACAAGTACAACCCGGATGGCACCGTTGGCTCCAGCTGGCATCCTTACATCGTGCAGGGAAGCAGACGTTTGCCTATTCAAGAGGATGAGACAGCTCTCGTGCTGTTTGCCTTATGGAAGGACTATTCGCGCAATCAAGTCATTGAGCTGCCGCAGTCGCTGTACAGCAATTTAATTCGAAAGGCAGCAACCTTTCTAAGCTCCTATATGGAGCCATCCTTGTCGCTGCCAAAGCCAAGCTACGACCTGTGGGAGGAGCGCTACGGCATTTGGACGTATACGGCTGCTTCTGTCTATGGCGGCTTAATGGCTGCTTCGTTCTTCACCGATCTGTTCGGCGATTATGAGCGCAGCGACCATTACAAAAAAACGGCAGAAGAGATTAAGCACGGCATCATTACCCAACTGTGGGATGAAGATGCCGGACGGTTCGCGCGCGGCCTTATTCAGAAGGACAATCGCTGGGTGAAGGATATGACGCTCGAGAGCAGCTTGTTTGGCGTTCTTGAGTTTGGCGTATTGCCTGTTGATGATTACCGCGTCGTGCAAACGATGCTGGCGATTAAGGAAGGTTTGCAGGTGAAAACTCATATCGGGGGCGTCGCTCGCTACACGAATGATTATTACTTCCAGCAATCCGGCGAAATTGATAAGGTTCCCGGCAACCCATGGATTATTTGCACGCTTTGGGTAGCTAATTTCGAGATTGATTCAGCCAAATCGCTTGAAGAGCTGGAAGGACCGCGCCGCACGCTGCAATGGGTATCCGATCATGCGCTCAAAAGCGGCTTGCTGCCGGAGCAGCTTAATCCGTTTGACGGATCGCCGCTATCGGTAGCACCGCTAACGTGGTCGCATGCGACGGTAGTCCACAGCGTAAGCAAGTATGCGGCAAAGTATAAGCGTCTTCGATTGGAAGCTGAGGCTAACGGTTTGCTATAAAGCTTCAAAACAAAGAATGAAATAAACTTAAAAAAAGCCTGTATGCATTTTTACGCATGCAGGTTTTTTCTTGATTATTTAGGTTTTTACCGAAAAAACGATCAACTGCATGAAATGGCAAATAATACTCATAATAAGGAACGTTATTTCGACAGAAATAATAAAATATTTTTTCTTTAATGATATTGATTTGAGAAATATTTTTTCATATAATTGAAAAGCTGCTCAGCATTCTTTAAAGACAACTTAGGAGGGCATACCATGTTATTACTTATCGTTTTGGCTGCTATTGTAGTGCTATTGCTGCTCATAACAGTAGCGAAGCTGAATCCGTTTGTCTCGCTTATCGTGACAGCAATTGGCGTCGGGCTTGCTACAGGAATGCCGTTGTTCACGTCAGAAGCAGGCGGGACAGGCATCATCGACTCCATTAAGACAGGCATGGGCAATACGCTTGGTTTCTTGGCTATCGTACTTGCTTTAGGTACGATGCTCGGCAAAATGATGGCGGAGTCCGGCGGTGCCGAGAAAATCGCGCAAACGTTAATTAAACGTTTTGGCGAAAAAAATGTGCACTGGGCGATGATGTTTGTTGCTTTCATCGTGGGTATTCCGGTCTTCTTCCAGGTCGGCTTCGTATTGTTGATCCCATTGGTATTCACGATCGCTCGCCAAACAGGCGTGTCGCTTGTCAAAATCGGCGTACCGCTCGTCGCCGGACTTTCGGTCGTGCATGGCCTTGTGCCGCCGCATCCGGCTGCTATGGCTGCGGTAGGCATTTTTAACGCTGATGTTGGACTCACGATCTTGTATGCGATTATCGTCGGTCTTCCTACAGCGATCATCGCAGGTCCATTGTATGGACAGTGGATTGGCAACCGGATTCATAAATCGGTACCTAAGGAAATCGGGGAGCAGCTGACAGAGGCAGATCCTAACAGGCAGCTGCCGGGCTTTTTCAATACGGTATTTACCGTTCTGGTCCCGGTCATCCTTATGCTCGCTGCCTCCATTGCGGAGCTGTTTCTTGCCAAGGAGAGCTCCTTGTACCAAGCGCTGCGCTTTATCGGAGACCCGGTGACCGCTTTGCTAATCGCAACTGTATATTCCTTCTTTAGCTTAGGGTACTTCCGCGGCCTCAGCAGGGAGAAGGTACTGAAGTTTTCGAATGATTGCTTGGCGCCTACGGCGACGATCTTGCTGGTCATTGGGGCAGGCGGAGCTTTCAACCGGGTGTTGCTTGATTCCGGCATTGGTGAGTATATCGCGGATTTAGCTACATCCTCAAACATTTCTCCTATTTTGCTTGGATGGGGAATTGCGGCGCTCATTCGTGTTGCGACAGGCTCAGCTACCGTTTCGATGATGACAGCGGCCGGCATTGTTGCTCCGATTGCTGCGATCGTGCCGGGAGCTAATCTTGAGCTGCTCGTACTCGCTACGGGCGCAGGATCGCTCATCTTGTCTCACGTGAACGATTCGGGCTTCTGGATGATCAAGGAGTATTTCGGGATGTCGGTCAAGGAAACGCTCTTGACATGGACGGCGCTGGAAACGATTATTTCCGTCGTCGCGCTTGCTTTGATCCTGGTCGTAGACATTTTCGTTTAGCTTTCCATAAAAAAAGGTGAACCGTTAACATTGCAGTCAATGGCTCACCTTTCTTCCGTAAAATGAGACGCGATTAAATTCGGGTTTCCGAGATGGCTTCCCGTACTTTTTCGAGCGATGCTTTCGCTTTATCTTTGTTTAAGAGCATGACATTGACATACAGGGCATCAATTAAGCTAAGCTGCCCAATTCGAGATGCGAGCGCTTCTGAGCGGTAAACCGTTTCCTCTGAGCTTGTATGGAGCGATACATCTGCATGCTGGCTGATTGGCGACTTAGGGAAGCCGGTTATCGCAATTGTTTTTGCGCCATTCGCTTTTGCCGTTTGCAAGATGCGTATCGTGTCTTTATTCGTGCCCGAATGGGAAATGACGACCGCAACATCATCCTTCGTCAGCTGAGCTGCCGACATGAGCTGGAAATGCGCATCCGTAAATGCGAAAGCTTGTTTTCCAGAGCGGATAAATTTATGGAAAGCATCCATCGCGATAACGCCGGAGCCGCCGATGCCGTAGAAGTGAACGCGGTTTGCAGCAGCGATGACGGATACCGCTTTGGCGAAGTCTTCGCCGTCTAAAATTTGAAACGTATTTTCAAGCGTTCGAATGTTTGATTTAAATACTTTCTCGGCGATCGTCTTCTCATCGTCCTGCTCATTGATTTCTTCATAAATTTGCTCGCTTGGCGTCATAATTTCCGAGGCAAGGGCGATTTTCATCGCTTGGTATCCTTTATATCCGATACGCTTGCAGAAACGAAACACGGTTGCTTCCGCAACATTCAAATCTTCGGCAACCTCATTAATGGTGCTATGAATGATTTTTTCGGGATTATCTAAAATATAGTTTGCGATTTTTTTTTCCTTTTCGCTGAATCTTGCATAATAAGAACGGATTTTTCCAAACATGTTTTGCACCATGATCGTTGCTTCTCCTCGCGTAGCAGCTTATTTCAGAAGAAGTATAACATAAATGGAATGTTGATCCTATATTTCATACGTATGCGTTTAGATAGATAACTTAGATTATAAAAATGATTGGGAGATGAAAGATCATGCAAATAGGCATAATTGGTTTAGGGAAAATGGGTTATAACTTGATGCTGAATGTACTGGAGCATAATCATAAAGCGGTTGTTTATGACGTCAATACAGCGGCGATTGAGAAAGCCGAAGAGGATGGGGCGCAAGGCGCAAGCTCCATTAAACAGCTGGTTCAATCGTTATCGGCTCCGCGTGTAATTTGGATGATGGTACCGGCAGGCGAGCTGACGGAGGCTGTAATTCAAGAGGCTGGCGAAGCGCTTGAATCCGGAGATATTTTGATAGACGGCGGCAATTCTAATTATAAAGATACGACTAGACGAGCGGAGAAGCTTGCCGAACAGGGCATTCATTTCCTTGACGTTGGCACAAGCGGCGGAACTTCCGGTGCCAGATCGGGCGCATGTACGATGATTGGCGGCAATAAAGCGGCATTTGAATCAGTCGAGCAGCTGTTCAAGGACATTTGCGTTGCGGACGGATATTTGCATGCAGGGGAAAGCGGCAGCGGACATTTTCTGAAAATGGTCCACAACGGCGTTGAGTACGGCATGATGCAGGCGATTGCGGAAGGGTTCGAGCTGCTGGAAAAAAGCGCATATGACTTTGATTTTGAGAAGGTCGCCCGGGTATGGAACAATGGATCGGTCATCCGGTCGTGGTTGATGGAGCTAACGGAAAATGCATTCGCTAAGGATGCAAAATTGGATGGCTTAAAAGGTATCATGCATTCTTCGGGAGAAGGCAAATGGACGCTGGAGACGGCGCTAGACCTGCAGACGGCAACGCCGGTCATCGCTTTGTCGCTATTGATGAGATACCGCTCGCTTGAAGAAAATACGTTCTCGGGCAAGGTCGTTGCCGCGCTGCGCAATGAATTCGGTGGCCACAGCGTCGTAAGCTCCTAAAGCATCGGATTGAATAAATGCTGGAAGAACGGTATTGTAACAATTGTAGAGCGAACGAATACGTTGCCAGCTATTTGATTGGCATAAGTATGTGGAGGTATAAAGATGACTACTAAATATGTTATCGGTGTTGATATCGGAACGACAAGCACGAAGTCGGTGCTCTTCACTTCTAAAGGCGCTATAGTCGCAAGTCATGGCATTGAATACCCGCTTCACTCGCCGTCTCCGGCTATTGCTGAACAGGATCCGGATGAAATTTTTAATGCCGTTCTCAAAACGATTGGACAAGCCGTTGCTAAAAGCAACGTGCAGGCCCAAGATATTTTGTGCGTTTCCTTCAGCTCAGCGATGCACAGCGTCATTGCTGTAGATCAGGCAGGCGAACCGCTCACAAAATGTATTACGTGGGCTGATAACCGCAGCATGGAATGGACGAATAAAATTAAAAACGAATGGAATGGCCACGAAATCTACTTGCGTACGGGCACGCCGATCCATCCGATGTCTCCCTTGTCGAAGCTCACCTGGCTGCGTCATGACCATAAAGAGCTGTTTGACCGCGCTTATAAATTTATATCGATTAAAGAATATGTATTTTATAAGCTGTTTGGCCGTTACGTCATCGATTATTCCATTGCTTCTGCTACTGGGATGTTTCATTTGAACAACTTGCAATGGGATGAGGAAGCGCTTCGGGTAGCCGGCGTTACGGCAGAGAGATTGTCCGAGCTGGTTCCTACAACGTATAAGCTGGAAGGATTGGAGGAGCCTTATGCGAAGCAAATGAATCTGCTCGCCTCCACGCCTTTCGTAGTCGGGGCAAGCGATGGTGTGTTGTCCAATCTTGGCGTCAATGCGATTGATCCGGGAGTGGTCGCGGTTACGATCGGCACCAGCGGCGCTATCCGCGCGGTAACGGACAAGCCGGTCACGGACCCGAAGGGCAGAATTTTTTGCTATGCGCTGACGGAGAATCATTGGGTTATCGGAGGCCCGGTGAATAACGGAGGCATGATTTTCAGATGGGTGCGTGATCAAATCGGTACGGAAGAGATTGCTTCGGCGAAGCAGCTTGGCATCGATCCTTATGAGCTTCTTACAGAGCTTGCTGCCAAAGCGAGGCCGGGCTCTGACGGGCTGATTTTTCACCCGTACTTAGCTGGCGAGCGAGCTCCACTGTGGGATGCAAATGCGCGCGGCTCCTATTTTGGACTGGGGCTGCACCATAAGAAGGAGCACCTGATTCGAGCGGCGCTAGAGGGCGTTATCTATAATTTGTACAGCGTGCTTATGGCGCTTGAGGAATTGACAGGCAAACCTACCAAAATTCAAGCGACCGGCGGTTTTGCAAGATCCGAACTATGGCGTCAGATGATGGCTGATATTTTTGACCAGGAGCTGCATGTCCCGGAAAGCATTGAAAGCTCTTGCCTTGGCGCAGTCATCTTGGGGTTATACAGCTTAGGCGAGGTGGATTCGCTGGACGTCGTTGCCGACATGGTCGGGGGATCGCATTTTCATCTGCCAAACAAACAAAACGCTCAAATCTACTCCGAGCTGATGCGGATCTATATTCGCGTTTCTCGTTTGTTGACCGAGGAGTACGCGAATATTGCTGCTTTTCAGCAAAAGTGGGTATAGCATAAACGAAAAAAACAGCCGAGCTTGCGGGCTGTTTTTTTTCATGTAGGCGAGGCGAGCATTAGGAGCCGTATTTTTTCAAAATGGTTGAAAGCGTGAGAAGCGGCCAAATATAGTTGTTGCTCGGATAAAAAACGTATACGCTGCCTGGCAAGGCGGCGCCTGTCGGATAGAAATAAGTCCAGTCTCGCCGCTCGAGTGACTGCAATAGCGCTTCAACGCCACGCTCAATCGCTGCATTCGGTTTTGCATGCGCTGCTGTCAGAGCATCCAGCGCCCAAGCGGTTTGAGAAGGCGTGCTGGCATGGAGCGGCATGTAATGCTTCACTTTATCGCTAAGGCAGGATTCGCCCCAGCCGCCGTCTTCATTTTGAATTTCCAACAGCCACTTGATTCCCTTCTTAATGGCGGGATGATCATTTGGAACACCAACAGCAGTCATTCCTTGAATGGCAGCGCCTGTGCCATGAATATAAGCAATTCCCCAGCGGCCGTACCAGCTACCGTCTCGTTCTTGCTGCGAGAGCACCCACTGCACGCTGTCGTCGAGCCATTGGTGGCCGATTGTCATATCGAGTTCATTGCCTAGAAAACTTAGTACACGGCTCGTTAAGTCAACCGTCGAAGGATCGGTAGAAATATCAGCAGAGCCCTCGAACGTAAAAAAGCTTGCCGGCAGCTGCGTGCCTTCCCGTTCGAAAGCGGGCCAGCCGCCATCATCATTCCGCATAGCGAGTACCCAATTGAGGCCTCGCTGCCAGTTCGCATGTAAACCATTGGTGACTGAAGTGTAGTGACGTATGCTCCGAAGCGCGGCTACACTGTCATCGACATCGGGATACAGCGTATTCACGTTGGAGAAGCCCCAGCCGCCTGCCGGCGTATTGGGCAACCGCCGAGCCCAGTCGCCAAGCCTTACCTGCTGCCTGTCTAGCAAATAGTGCCCTGCACGCTCCAAGGCGTTGTGGTTAGGCTGCATTCCTGCTTCACGCAAAGCGTAGCTTAGCATAGCGGTATCCCAAACTTCTGAGGATGCCACTTGAAGATGGGGACGATCTGCGCATATTAATGAAATGGCTCCAGCGAGCAGTTGATTAACAGCATGCGATTGAGGGGAATAGTCGAGTGCAAGCAACGATAATATCATTAATATCGTCGCCGTCGAGAAAGTCAGCAGCGTGCCGTTAGGCTCTATTCGCTCGAACATAAACGCCTCAGCCCGCTCTAAAGCAGTAGGAGAGCTTGGCGGAAGCAGGCTCGTTAAAGGCAAGCTTGCGATAAAGCCGTTCAAAGCCGAAATCCAAGTTGCATCATTTGTGAATGCACGCGATTGGCCGACAAATAAATCGGTTAAAAGCGGCATCGATGGCGTGCGGCGCGCAAATGATTTATTCGCCATAATGAGTGTCGGAACAAGATGGACGCGAGCGTGGCCTGAAAGAGAGAAGAGGTCTAGTCCGATCCCTAGATCGGAGAAAAAAGCTTCCAGCGGAATACGCAATAATCGCGGCCATTCGGCTTGGCCAGTCGCAGCAAAGATGACTTGAGTGAGCAAGTTTTTGGCTTCCGAGAGACCGCCTTGCTTTAAAATAAATTGCTTGGCCATAACCATGCGCGGATCTGATTCATGGTAGAACCTCGCACAGAGCAATGCGTAATAGGCTTCTGCAGTCGCCTCTAAATTCCCCTCTGCTTCATCGGGGTATACCTTCCACGCGCCATTCGTTTCCTGTCTGGATGCGATGCGCGCCGCAAGGTTGCGAATCAAATGCTCATCCGGCCTCTCAAGCAGGCGCAGCAAAATAATAAGATAGCTGTCGGTCATCGTCCCTGAATCAAAGCACATTCGCCAAGCGCCGTCACGCGATTGCTGCCGAAGCAGATCAGCGGTTATATCATCTATCCGTTCACGAATTCGTTTCATATCCATTTGGCGCATTCATCCTTTGCAACCTTAGTTGCTATATATATATGCGCTAGTAATCAGTAACAGTCGGGTATCATTGGGGGCGAATCGGAAGTTGCTGCTGGATCTTAGTCACTGGCGAGAAGCAGCTTTTGAACAAAAACATCGCTTGCCATCGTCGCTGCTCCTTCTCTATGACGGATAATAGAGAAGCTGCGTTCAAAACGATCCCTATTTAAACGCAATTCGCCCATTTCCCCGGATTCCAGCTCTCTTCTGACAACCCAGCGAGAAAGCATCGCGATTCCAAGGCCGGAAATTACCGCTTCTTTGACGCTTTGGCTGCTGTTAAAAACGTAAGAGCGTTTTTGGACAATCTGGGCGTCCTGAGTGAACTGATCGCTGAAAGCACGTGTGCCAGAGCCGCTTTCCCTTAGCACCCATACCTCATTTTGCAGCATATCCGCATCGACAAAATGCGCAGATGCGAGAGGATGGGCAGCGGGGGCGATCAAAATCATTTCATCTTTCATATAGGGTGTTATGACCAAGTCAGCAGCGTTTGCTTCTCCTTCGATAAGCCCCAAATCTAATTCGTTTGCCCGGACTGCTTGCACAATTTCCTCCGTATTTCCAATGGTGACCTGCATCTCAACGAGCGGATATTGCGCAGCGAACGCAGCAAGCCGTTTAGGAAGTACGTATTCTCCGATTGTAAAGCTGGCTCCGATTTGAATCGTCCCCGTCACCTTATCCTGCAGCCGATGAATGTCCTGCTTCGTTCCTTCGTACAAGGATAAAATTTGCTTCGCCGTCTTGTATAGCATATCGCCTGCTTCGGTCAGCCTGACCTGCTTGGGAGAGCGGTGAAGCAGCTTGGCGCCAACCTCATTCTCCAGATTGCGAATATGCAGGCTTACGCCAGGCTGAGATATATTCAGAAGATCTGCCGCTCTTGAAAAATGGCTTTGCTCCGTAACGGTTACAAATACGCGAAGTGCTTCGATAATCATTATAATCCCTCATTGTTAGTTTTGAATTTAGTATGTTTTTCTTAATAATAGCTTGCGTGAGTGACTAATTCAAATTCAATCATAAGTAATCCTGATGATAAAGATCGTGAATAAGTATTTCACTTCATGCTGCCAGAGCCGTATAGTGAAGTCATGCCACACAGCAAGTTTCAGACTGATCGCAGAGGTGAAAGACATGATTACCAAAAACGTAATAACTAATCATTCTTATAAGGGCGTTGGTTTTACGCAGGGCGTTGCAATCACATTGACCATTGCCATTGCGGCTAAATATATCGCGATGCTCCCTTTTTTTAACGTGATGGGACAGCTGGTCGTTGCGATTTTGCTAGGAATAGCCTATAAAGCAATGGCAGGAATACCGGAGCAAGCGGCAAGCGGAATTGCGTTTTCGAGCAAAAGGCTGCTGCGTTTCGGCATTATTTTGCTGGGCTTGCGTCTCCATTTATTCGACATCGCTGCTGCCGGACCAAAGGTGATAGCCATCGCCGCAATCAATATCGCATTTACGATATTTGTAGTGTACGGATTAAGCAAATGGCTGAAAATCGACAAAAAGCTCGGTATTCTTACAGCTTGCGGAACAGCCATCTGCGGCGCTGCGGCGGTCGTTGCGATTGCTCCACAATTGAAGGCAAGCGATAACGAAACAGCCATCAGCGCTGCGACGGTTGCGATCCTCGGAACGATATTTACATTAGTGTATACGATCCTTTATCCTATCCTACAATTAAGCGACGCTGGATACGGCATATTCGCTGGCGCGACGCTCCATGAGATCGCCCATGTCATTGCTGCGGCAGCTCCGGGCGGAAGCGAAGCGGTGGATCTTGCCGTCATTGTCAAAATGTCGCGGGTAGCAATGCTTGTCCCAGTCGCCATTATTATAGGGTTCTGGAACAATCGCCAGACGAGCAAAACAACAAAGACCAGCTTTAAAAATCTGTCGATTCCATGGTTTATTGTTGGTTTTCTAGTTATGAGTGCCGTAAAGACGGCTGGCATTCTCCCGGAGGCGCTCACCGGGCAGCTAATTGTAGCAGCTTATATGCTTATTGCAATGGCGATGGCGGGGCTAGGCCTTGGAGTCGATCTTGTCATGTTTAGAAAATGGGGCAAAAAAACGTTCGTAGCCGGTTTGATCGGTTCGATCTTGCTAAGCGGGCTTGGACTGCTGCTTGTTCACAGCTTTCATTTGGTTTAAGAATCAGCATAGAAAAATGGCGGTACAGGAAAAGCAACCTGTACCGCCATTTTTCAGACGAGCTCGCTGCTTATGAGACAGCATCTACCCAGAATGCTCAACAACCTATCGGGGGATATGGTTTTTGCCGAGGGTACTGTCGAATATTTTTGATGCGTGAATCCGCCTTTAAATCCATCTCATTGCCAATAAGCACACTTGTTGAAGAGGCGATGGCAATGATTGCAATAAGCCCGACTGTAATATTGGGGATGCAATTTGTGCGCTCGAGCCGAATGACCTGTCCGTTATCGAAGTCGGGATCATTAAGAACGGGCAGAGGGTTAGTATACATCGGATAAGACTCAAAAAAAACATCGCCTGCTGTCGTATGGCTTTCTCGGCGCTGCACCGCTATCGCGATCAGTTTGGCATCGGTCTCGGCGCGGTCGCCAAACTGCACGATACAAGCCTCCCCCACGCTTATAATGCTCACCATACCTACATTAGCTGTCCGAATGGGGTAGTCGTTCATTCGCCTATCGCTTCGCTTGATTGGCCAGGCAATGGAAAAGGAGCTAACGGGCCAACGATGACCGATTCCGGGGGCGTATCGAACATAGAATACAAGGATACGGTATCGGTATCGCCTACCTGCAGCATCGATGCGCTGGATACGCCGAGAATTTCAATTTGGCCAACACATAACAGATGGTTAACAACTTTAAAATGAATCATTTATGCCATTCCTCCTGATGCAGGCTCACCAGTCTGCAGCTGCCGCATATAAGCGAGCATTGCAGCGTCGGAGTCCCTTATTGTTTTGGAGAGGACGTTCCCTGCGATAGATGGATCGTTGCTTGCAGCCGTTTGATCCACCGAGCCTTTCATGGATTGCTGCATATAATATTGAATGCGAGTCGGCACCTGTTTGCGGATATCCTCCATAATAATTCTTCTATGGTAAGGATCCAGCGGGATGCAAAGCTCATTCTCATAGGCGATCAGCCTTTGCGGTGCCTCGTCATCCAAATAACGGTTCATTCCTGCAAAGACATCATTGTATAATCCGCTTGGAGGGGGGATAGACGGCCCGGCAGACGGAAAAACCTCAGGTTTTGAAACGGCTAATTGCTCGATGTTGCCGGGAAAGGAATCTTCGTCCGTGCCAGGAGCAGTCATGCCGATATTTAGCGTGCCGTCCAGCTTCTCTACCTTCAATTGATCAAAACGATATTCTATTTTATCTATACTGTAAGTAGGACGTGCTTCAAGCTGCTTTACCTGATCACATAATGCGGCAACTTTCGCTTCAAGCGCTTCGAGTTGTTCTTGCTGCTCTTTGAGCTTATGTTGGACTTCAAGCGACCACACTTGCCAAGGGGAAAGCGGATTAGGCTGCTGCATGAGACTGCTCCTCCTTCATATATTGTAATGATCCGTAGTTGCTAAGTAGGATTTGGCAACGGCACGAACGAGAGCGGATTATCCTGACTGAGCTGCGGAGCGGGACCTGTGAATCCGCCGGTATTGTAGAGCTGAGACAAAGAGCGAATCGATCCTGCACTGCCGACTTGCAGGACCGAACTGTTCGATACGCTCTCAACACGAAGCTGATGAATCGTAATTTGTTGATGTATCGTTAGATTCATATCGCATTCAACTCATTATTCGAACTATCTTGCACATCCGGATCAAGGGTGTTCGTAGCGCTGACAGCATTATTGGAGTTCGTTAAGCTGCCGGTCAAGAAAGATCCTGATCCCGCATACGTTTTGGAAGCGCTGTTTGGCGATACTTCTAGAGAGTCACCGAATTGTACAATGGAGCCAGAGCCAGTACTGACTATTTTGACAAAGCCGACAACAGCTGGCATAAGCATCCTCCTTCTTGGTGTGCTGTTTTGGATTAAATAGCTGAGCGTGCTATATCTTATGCGGCATTCGCCCATATGTTCCTGCTGCGCATGTATCCTGAATGCAGCTAGGCGCATATGATGGTAGAAGTGCTGGAAGGCGGGTGTTTGCTTGTGGCATCCAAATGGGATGATATGGAGAGATGGATGGAGAGGCAGCAACTTCCTAAAGGGTTCGAGCTGCTGCGCGATCCTGACTGGGTGGAGCAATATGTGCGCAAAATGATGACGAAATCGCTGCCTGAGGCAGCAGGCGCTTTAATTGGAGGAGGTTCTGCTACCTTCTCTGAGACTCGCCATTTTGTTCATGTTAAAATAAATTTGCCAAATGGTTATGACAAAGAGCTGTTGAGATTGTTTGTGCGCGAGGATCGGCTGCGTCTTGATGGGTTGCCGGGCGGCAAGAGCGAGACGATCAAGCTGCCGAAGCTGGTGAAGCCGCGTGTCTGCAAAACGCTTGTGAAAAACGATGTGCTTCACGTCAAACTTCAGAAGCGGCCGACCAATCGCAATTATCACGAGGCCATCGTGCGCTTTTAATAGATGACGGAGAAGCAGGAAGAGCACGCACAACTTGAATGTGTGCTCTTTTTGTCACGAAATCGACAGGGTTTGCCGCTGGCTAATGGCTCTGCTATCCCTTATAATGTCTAATGAACATGTACATATTAGCAAAAAAGGGAGTGTGTTCGGTGTCACTAGTTGATGTAAGCAGTGTTTCTGCTTCTTTATTCATACTCGGAATCGTTTTTATAATGCTCGTATTCGGATTGCTTAGCTTCGGAATTTTACGCATGTTCCAGCAGCGGTTCCGGACAGGCTGGTTCAGCTTCGGCGGGGCGGTCGTCAGCTTTGTCGTATTTATGTTTATACTAAACAAGTGGTATCTATAGCATTTCTATAGCTGATCACAACCGGAGGTAGTAGCTTGTTCTGGACAGTCATTTGGTTTTTCGTTAACATGCTGTTTGTCGCTTCGATTATTACCTATATGTTCATGCACCGATCCTTTACGGAAACAAAACGGCAATCAGGTGATATGGCGCTTATCAACAGGCTGAATACTAGGCGCAAGCTGTTTGGCATTCTTAGTATCGTTCTGTTCGTCGCGATGTCGGCAAGCTTTATGATTAACATGAGATTAAACGGTTAAGAGGCTCTCATTGACGAGAGCTTTTTTTTTCGTCATTATGGAGATAGACATTATAGAGTCCGGAGGTTCGACATATGCATACAATGGAAGACATTATAAGACGCATGTCAAGTCAAGGATTGCGAATTACCGATCAAAGAAAGACGCTGGCCAAGCTGTTTTCGGAGACGCAGGGTTATTTGGCTCCGAAGGAAGTTTACGAATATATGGGAAAATCCTATACCGGCTTAAGTTTTGATACCGTTTACCGAAACCTGCGTGTCATGGAAGAGCTGGGCGTGCTGGAGCAGGTCATTTTCGAGGATGGCGGCAAGTTTAAGCTTCACTGCAGAGAAAATGATCATCATCACCATATGATTTGTTTGCAATGCGGCATGACCTATCCGATTACATTCTGTCCGATGGAGCAGACTAACGTACCCGAGGATTTCCGAGTGGTGAAGCATAAATTCGAGGTATTCGGCTACTGCAAGGAATGTGCTCAGGATGAGCCGGCCGTAAGCGAGGCCTAATGCCCAAACAGCGAATGATGCAACGGGTGACGCTGGCGCCGATTCATTTTTACCGCAAGGTCATCTCACCGCTCACCCCGCCGTCATGCCGTTTTTATCCGACCTGCTCGATGTATGCGCTGGAAGCGATTGAGAAGCATGGGGCTGCTAAAGGCTCATGGCTTGCGGCCAAGCGCATTGCGCGCTGCCATCCGTTTAATGCTGGAGGATACGATCCGGTACCGCTCGCAAAAAACGACAAGGCAGATGCTCCTTGACAGAGAGGGTTCTGTTTCGGTATATTTTGATTTATAAAGCATTCAAGTTATTTCTAGTAATCTCCATATATCCGAGGAATGGATAAGTACAATAGAACAACTTTTGCAGAGAGCCGGGATTGTTGGTGGAAGCCGGTAGGGGACACTATTGGAAAATGGTCCGGGAGGATTCGTTTTCGAGCCGCAGCATTTTTAATGGCTGGGTAAGGGGGCGACGCGAAGCTGGCGTTAACGGCGACAGCCGCCATGAAGGCGGCACACGAAGCTTTCTCGATAAGCCCGATTTTGCCGGCCGTTTTCGAGATCGAAATTTGGGTGGTACCGCGTGAGTTCAAACTCTCGTCCCATGATGGACGGGAGTTTTTTGCGTTTTTTTAAACCAAAAAAATCAAATAGGGGGATTCACATGACAAGCAAAAACACGTTTTATATTACGACGCCGATTTATTATCCAAGCGATAAGCTTCATATCGGCCATGCATACACGACGGTTGCCGGTGATGCAATGGCGCGTTACAAGCGGCTTCGCGGCTATGACGTATGGTATTTGACAGGGACGGACGAACATGGCCAGAAGATCGAGCGCAAAGCGAAGGAAAAGGATCAAACGCCGCAGCAGTTCGTCGATGATATCGTGGTAGGCATTAAGGATCTATGGGCGAAGCTTGAAATTTCCAATGATGATTTCATTCGCACGACAGAAGAGCGCCATAAGCTGGTTGTTGAGAAAATTTTCGCCAGGTTTTTGGAGCAGGACGATATTTACAAAAGCACCTATGAAGGCTGGTATTGTACGCCGTGCGAATCCTTTTTCCTTGAGCGTCAGCTCGTAGATGGCAATTGTCCGGACTGCGGCCGTCCGGTTGAGCTTGTGAAGGAGGAGAGTTATTTCTTCCGCATGAGCAAATATGCAGACCGCCTGCTGAAGTACTATGAGGATAACCCGGATTTCATTCAGCCGGAATCGCGCAAAAACGAGATGATCAACAACTTTATCAAACCTGGTCTTGAGGACTTGGCTGTTTCGCGCACGACATTCGATTGGGGCGTTAAAGTGCCTGGAGATCCGAAGCATGTCGTTTATGTGTGGATCGACGCTTTGTCTAACTATATTACAGCGCTTGGCTACGCCAATGAGGGCAATGATCAGAAATTCCAAGATTTCTGGCCTGCTGACGTTCATTTGGTCGGGAAAGAAATCGTTCGTTTCCATACGATTTATTGGCCGATCATGTTGATGGCGCTTGAGCTGCCGCTTCCTAAGAAGGTATTTGCGCATGGCTGGCTCTTGATGAAGGATGGCAAAATGTCGAAGTCCAAGGGCAACGTCGTAGACCCGGTAATGCTGATTGACCGTTACGGCCTTGACGCGCTTCGTTATTATTTGCTGCGCGAGGTGCCATTCGGAGCGGACGGGACGTTTACGCCGGAAAACTTCGTTGAGCGGATCAACTTTGACCTTGCCAACGACCTTGGCAATCTGCTGAACCGGACCATTGCGATGATCGACAAATATTTTGACGGCGTCGTTCCGAACTTCGCAGGCACCGTAACAGCTTTCGACGATTCCTTGCAGAAGCTTGCGAGCGAAACCATCGTGCAGGTGGAGGCAGCGCTGGAAACGATGGAGTTTTCGGTGGCGCTGGCAACTTTGTGGCAGCTCGTAAGCCGTACAAACAAATATATCGATGAAACGCAGCCGTGGGCGCTTGCGAAGGATGAGGCAAAGAGCGGAGAGCTTGCTTCCGTTATGTACCATTTGGCGGAATCGCTTCGCATCGTATCGATTCTGCTTCAACCATTCTTAACGCATGCTCCGCGTGAAATGTGGAAGCAGCTTGGCCTTGAGCAGGGCGAGTTGACGGCGTGGGAGAGCACCAAGCAATTCGGATCGCTGCCAGGCGGAACGAAAGTAGTCAAAGGCTCGCCATTATTCCCTCGCCTTGATACGGCGGAGGAAGCTGCTTTTATCGCAGCGGCAATGGGCGGCGGTGCGCAGGCTGAGCCGGCTGCAGCGGAAGCAAAGGCAGAAAGCGAAACGCCGCAGGCAGCCGTAGAGTCGAAGGAAGAGATCGCGATTGATGACTTTGCGAAGGTAGAGCTGCGCGTAGCGCAAGTTATCGCGGCAGAGCCTGTGAACAAAGCGGATAAGCTGCTAAAGCTGCAGCTGGATCTAGGTTATGAGCAGCGCCAGGTTGTTTCCGGCATCGCTAAGTTTTACACGCCGGAGCAAATGGTAGGCCGTAAAGTGATTTGCGTGACGAACCTGAAGCCGGTGAAGCTGCGCGGGGAATGGTCGCAAGGAATGATCCTTGCTGCTTCGCATGGCGATCAGCTGACGCTTGCTACTGTGCCGGATGACATGCCAAATGGCGCGGTTGTTAAATAAAGCATACAGCCTATCTACGAAACGGAGTCGCCCTAAAAGTCATAAAGACTTTTAGGGCGATTCTATTTTTGTTACACGATTCTCAGTCGTTGCGAGCGACTACAGTATCCTGTCATATTTTTCTTTATTTTTGTCCATACAAGTAATTGAAGGGCAGCAGCTTTTCATGTCGCCTCTTTTTTTTGCGAAAGAAATAAGGTTGACAGTCTATTTAAAGGCATCGTATAATACAAAACGTAATAGTAACGATTACGAAGAAGAGAGAAACGGAATGGAGAGAACACCAAATGAAAGATTCGAAATCATCGATACGTAGGATGGCGCTTAGCCTGCTGCTGACAGCTATGCTGCTAGTGACGGCAGCTTGCGGCAATAGCAACCATGCAGGCTCACCGAATAATGCAGCGAATCCAACAAATGATAGCTCGGCTGCTGCAAACAAAGCAGAGAAAAATCAAGTCAGCGTCGTCACGAGCTTTTATCCTTTATATTTTCTAGCATCGGAAATCGGCGGGGAACATATTAAAGCCGTAAACCTTATCGCTGCCGGCGTCGAGCCGCATGACTGGACACCGAAAAGCCGGGATTTGGACACAGCTTCGAAGGCACGGCTGTTTCTGTATCACGGAGCGGGCCTTGAGGGCTGGGTGGATGGATTTTTGAAGGGATTATCCAAGGATAGCGCGGTCGTAACTAAAGAGATTAGCGACGGGATAACGCTTATCGAGGGCACGGAAGAAGAGCATGAAGAAGAGCATGCGGATGAAGCAGGACATGATCATGGCAGCATTGATCCGCATACTTGGGTTAGCCCAAAATCAGCGCTTAAGCTAGCTGAGAATGTGAAAAACAGTTTAATTGAAGCCGATAGCGCAAACCAAGCCGATTACGAGAAAAACTATGCGGCGCTCAAAACAAAGCTGGAAGCCATCGATGCGGATTATTCCGCCAAGCTTGCACAGGTCGCAAACAAAAATATTGTGACATCTCATCAAGCATTCGGGTACTTAGCACGCGACTACGGCTTAAAGCAAATATCCATTATGGGTCTTAGCCCGGATGCCGAGCCGCGCGCGCAGGATTTGCTGGACATCGCGAAGTATGTTAAAGCAAACAACGTCAAATATATTTTCTTTGAAGAGCTGGTATCCGATCAACTGGCTAAGACGCTCGCAAGCGAAGCTGATGTCGAGACAATGGTGCTTAACCCGCTTGAAGGCTTAACGCCAGAGCAGGATAAGAAAGGCGAAACCTACTTAACGCTTATGGAGCGCAACTTGCAAAATCTTGTGCAAGCATTACAATAGAACAAAAGGCTAGCCTGCGGAGCTGATCTAAGCTCCGTATTGCTGTGAGGAGAGAAATTATGGCGCAATCGAATCGAATAACTAACGCCGACACTAGCTGCCACCAAGAGGTTATCTCATTGGAGGACGTCTCCTTTTCTTTTCAGCAGCAGAATGTCATTACGGATTTAAGCTTTGCGGTGAAGGAACGTGACTTCATTGGCTTAATAGGTACGAATGGCGCTGGAAAAACAACGCTGCTGCGCATGATTGTTGGCTTGCTCAAGCCAACGAGCGGCACGATCCGTTTATTTGGAGAGAGAGTGGATAAGTTTAAGCAGTGGGAGCGCATCGGCTACGTTCCGCAAAAAAATTCTTTAAATCCTTTGTTTCCGGCAACCGTGCGCGAGGTCGTGATGTCGGGACTTTATGGGCGAAGCAAGCTGTTTAAGAAGATGAACAAAGCGGATTTCATTAAGTGCGAGGACGCGCTTCATGCGATGGGCATCGAGGATTTACAAGGTAAACGAATCGGCCAGCTGTCAGGCGGCCAGCAGCAGCGTGTGTTTCTAGCCAGAGCGCTGATCAACAGCCCGTCATTGCTCATTTTGGATGAGCCTACGGTAGGCATCGATACGGAAACGCAGGAGAGCTTCTTCCATATGATCAAGCATATGCATCAGCATCATAATATTACGTTTCTGATGGTTTCTCATGATTTGGATATGATTCGTTCTTATTTAGGGCAAGAACCGGCAGCATCGAACGGGAAGCTCAAGTTTCACATTAAGCATTCGCATGAAACGCAGGATTGCGTGGAAAATGACCTTGCGCATAGCCTGAAAGGGCTTAGGAAGCAAATGGAGAGCAGGAAAGAGGTTGTTTTGATTGGAGATCGTAACTAGCGAATTTTTTCAACGAGCCCTAATTGGCGGGTTGCTTATCGGCGTAACTGCCCCGCTAATGGGCTTATTTCTTGTGCTGCGCAGACTGTCCATGATAGGAGACACCTTATCTCATGTCTCTATTGCCGGCGTAGCGCTCGGGTTTTTGATCGGCGTATATCCCATTGCTGTGGGGCTGCTGTTCGCCATCGCGGCATCCTTTGCGATCGAGAAGCTTAGGAAAGCTTACAAATCCTATGCTGAGCTGTCCATCGCCATTATCATGTCCGGAGGGGTTGCCCTTGCCTCCTTGCTCTTTACGATGGGAAAAGGATTCAACAATAATGTGAACAGTTATTTGTTCGGCAGCATTTACACCCTCAATAACACCGATCTGTATGTGATAGGAGGCGTTACCATCATTGTGCTTGCGGCGATTTGGCTGCAGGTGAAGGAGCTTTTCCTCATTACGTTTGATGAAGACGCGGCTGCTGTGAGCGGCTTGCCCGTGAAATTTTATAATGTTATGATTAGCGTGCTTACCGCACTTATTATTAGCGTTTCTATCAAAATCGTAGGTGCGCTGCTCGTATCCGCATTGCTCACAATACCTGCTGCATGCAGCTTGATCATTGCCCGCAGCTTCCGTCAAAGCGTCATTACTGTCGTCATTATCGGCGAGCTGGCTGTAATCATCGGGCTGTTAATCGCAGGAGTATGGAATTTAGCGCCAGGCGGTACGATCGTATTGCTGCTAATTGCGGTGCTGCTATTGCTGCTTGTGTTCAGGCGTGGTGTTCGGGCAGGCAGTTGATTCGAATCGGGGTGAGAGAACTTGTCTGATATTAACATTTGGCTGGCTTTCGGCGCCGGCTTTGCATCGTTTATTTCGCCTTGCTGCCTGCCGCTGTACCCCTCCTATTTATCGTACATAACGGGTATATCGGTAGCGGACTTAAAGGAGAATTCGAATGCAAAACAAAAACGTATGCGAACGATGTCGCATACGCTGTTTTTCATTTTGGGCTTTTGCACCGTTTATTACGCATTGGGCTACGGAACAAACGTGTTTGCCGAGTTTTTCAGTGAATACAGGCAGCTTATAAGGCAGCTATCGGCTATTTTGATCATTTTGATGGGGCTTTTTCTGATCGGTTTATTCCAGCCGCAGCTTCTCATGAAGGAGCGAAGAATGAATCTGATTCCTAAGAAAGCGAACTATGTCAGCTCGTTTATTTTTGGAATCGGCTTTTCGGCAGGCTGGACGCCTTGTATGGGTCCTGCTTTGACCGCGATTTTGGGCCTCGCTGCAACGGAGCCTGGCACTTGGTTTCAGCTGACGACGGCATATGCGCTTGGGTTCGCGATCCCGTTTTTTGTGCTCGCTTTTTTCCTAGGGACGGCAAGATGGATATTAAAGTATTCCGCAACCGTGATGAAGATCGGCGGAGCGGTTATGATTTTGATGGGAATATTGCTGTTTACCGATCAGATGACAAAAATAACGATTTGGCTGAACGTCATTACACCCGAGTGGCTTACCTTTTAAGCGTCGCTGCTCACGTGAAATATTCGATTTTAGCTTCTGGAAAATGCTCGAAGATGCGCTCCGATATATACATGCGGAGCGCATTTGCTTGTTCATCCGGGTAAACGTATTTCCCTTGGCCCCAGCGCCCCCATTTATATTTTCGTTTTTCGATGTCCATCTCAAGCTTCGTGCGCGGATATCGTTTTTCGATTACCGATTTTGCCGTTTTAGTAAAACGATGCTGGATCAGCTCGAAGGTGAGATCTTTCGTTACCTCGGCAGGGAGTGCAGCCGCAAGCGATGATATAAGCTCTCCATAGCCTTCCTCCCAGCCTTCATGCCAAATAATCGGAGCAATAATGAAGCCCATTGGGTAACCTGCTCTTGCCACCTTAACGGCGGCCTCAATTCGTTGTTCGAATTTTGACGTGGCAGGCTCAAAATGTTTAATGACGTATTTATCGTTGACGCTGAAGCGTATGCGCGTATGGCCGTTATGCTTGGCGTCAAGGAGCGAGTCCACATGATGGAATTTGGTTACGAATCGCAGCCTGCCATATTCCTGTTTGCCCATAAATTCAATTAATTCGCGCAGGCTGCCCGAAATGGGCTCAAGCCCAACAGGGTCAGAGGTACAGGCCGCTTCAAATCGCGTAATCTCAGGCTTTCTTTCGTCAATGTAGCCCTGTGCAGCCTCCATAATATCGTCAATATTGACATACACTCGGATATAAGGCTTAGCGCCTAATGTCGTTTGCAAATAGCAATAATGGCAATGCGCCATACAGCCTGTCGCGATGGGAATGGCATATTCGGCTGAAGGCTTGGAGGTGTCGAACTTCAACGTTTTGCGAATGCCAACGACAAGCGTGCGCTTGGCGATTTTATATTGCTCCAGCTCCGTATCGCCAGGCAAATTCGTAATGCGGTTATGCGAGGTCGTCATTCGGTAAGGTATGCCTTCCTTCTTCACCCAGTCAAAAATACGCTGGCCTTTTGGATAATCGAGCGCAGAAGGCTCAAAATAAACGAGCTCAGGAACGAAGGAGAGGGTGGAGCGATCTGTTTTTGGCCGGTCTGTAATGGCTGTACTCATCAGTCATTCCTCCTGTTGATCAATCACAAACGAAATCATCTTATTGTATGGAGGAGGTGATCGCGTCAAACTGGTAAGTTCAAGCTTGGTTTGCGCTTCATAATCGATTGAGGAATCGTGAACAGGTTGCAGTGAACATAATGAACAGTGTATGATACATAGAGTAACGCCTAAGAGACAAGGTGAAGAAGTATGGTTAGGGGGTTCTTCAGTGCCGACACCGAGCATGGAAGACTACTTGGAAAGAATTTATAAGCTGATTGATGAAAAAGGGTATGCGCGTGTTTCAGACATAGCAGAAGGACTCGAGGTGCATCCTTCATCGGTCACCAAAATGATTCAAAAGCTCGACAAAGATAATTATTTGATCTATGAGAAGTATCGCGGGCTTGTCCTAACCAATAAAGGCAAGAAAATGGGGAAACGGCTTGTAGACCGCCATCAGCTGCTGGAATCGTTCCTAACGACAATTGGCGTACAGGACGAAAATATTTATCAGGATGTCGAAGGCATCGAGCACCACTTGAGCTGGGATTCAATTACTTGCATTGAGACGCTGGTTGAATATTTTCGCCGGGACTCACAAAGAATGGACGAGCTTCGCGCTGTTCGTGCGGAAATGGACAGTGAGTAATTACATAGGGTGTAGGATGAGCGAACAAAAAGAAGGTCTGCAGCAATTATGCCGCAGACCTTCTTTTTGTTCATTAATGATATTTTGGCAGATCGTCGTCATCCTTGCCGCCTTCAATAACGCGGAACGGCACGGTTTTGGAACGGGGTTTGTTTGCTTTCATTTTAGCAGCGGTCGCACGGCTTTGCTTAACCTGAGTCCGGCCCTGCTGCGTGCTGTTTCCTCTTAAGAAGGAAGGCGGGTATTTATAAAGCAGGAAAATACCGCCTAGCACCACGATCGGAATAATAAATGCTGCCGGGCTTTGAAGAACGCTGTACACGAGGCCAATCGCCAGCAACGCCAGTAAAGTGATGGACCAAACATTCCATTTGCTCGGTATTCTGCTCATTGTAATACCGCCTTTCCTTTTTTAAACTTCGTTTCGATTATTTCATTTGTTTATCAAGCTCAAGCATCCGTTTAAAAGAAGCAATGGACACGGCTACTTGCTCGTCACGGGGCTCTTTGGTCGTAAGCAGCTGCAGCCACAATCCCGGATATCCGAGGTAGCGCAGAACTGGAATCTCACGCAAAGCGTTCGTCCAGCGAAGCACCTCATAGGAAATGCCCAGAACGAGCGGGAGCAGAAGAATGCGAATGTAGACGCGTTCCCAAATGCTATCCCATGTAAAGAACGGAAGCGAGTAGACAACCACGCCTACGATAACTGTAAATACGATAAAGCTGGAGCCGCAGCGATAGTGAAGACGGCTGTATTTTTGCACATTGCTAATACTAAGGTCTTCGCCGGCTTCATAAGCACTAATCACTTTATGCTCGGCACCGTGATACTGGAACAAACGCTTGATCAGCGGAGTCATTGAAATAAAGTATAAATAAGCGAGCAACAATATTATTTTGATAAGTCCTTCTAATAAGTTATGACCAACTTTGTTTTCAAATACCCCAGAAAATAGCAATTCTTCGAGCGCAGCAGGGGCTGCGGTGAAAATAAGCTTACCGAAAACAAATGAAAGCACGCCTGCGACGGCTACGCCAACCAGCATGCTGAGACTCCAGCCTTGTTTTTTCTCTTCCTTCGGCTTGACGGCTTGTTGTGCTGGCGCTGCTTCTTTTTCTTCGCCGGCTTCATCCTCTGCATAAGTCTCCATTGAGAAGTTCAAATGCTGCGAGCCTTTGGCGCTTGATTCCAAAATGCCGACAACGCCTCGAACGAGCGGGATTTTCTTTAGCGCTTGAATCCAGTTCTTCGATGTACGGGGCACCTCATAAAATACGATTTCATCATTTTTGCGTCGGACAGCCGTTACGTTAACGTGTTTGCCAGCAAACATTACGCCTTCAATAACCGCTTGTCCGCCATATATACTTCGGGAGTCTTGCGGCAAGTGCTTGTCACCTTCCTTGAGTGGAATATCGTCTTAGCTGATACGACGAATGTACCTTTAACTTTGTAAGTCTATTGTACTTTATCTATAGGCCAATTGCCAACGTCAGCATGTTGGAAGCGGACTCGCATTAATGGAAGCAGCGGTTATGGATCGGAATTATTTCACATACTAAGCTTAGCAAAGATGAATATAGAATGGAGGCTCTTTCGTTATGGGCATGCAGAAGCAGAAAAGCGACTATGAGGAGCATCATACGAACCCATGGTTATTTTCGATAAAAATCGGTTTTTTCGCAGGCCTCATCTGGGGCATTGTACGCTGGATGTTTTATGAAATGAAGTTTACGAGCGTGCTTCCCGGGTTTGCCGCAGATCCTTTCTTCAAGGCTTCCTTTCTAAAAACTGCATGGGGCGAGGTCGTAGGAATTGGCTTTTACGTCCTCTTCTCCATCCTTGCTGCATTACTTTATAAGGTGGTGCTCGGCCGATTGCGAGGGGCGTGGCCGGGAGTTTTGTACGGCGCAGTATGGTGGGCAATCCTCTTTGCCGCTATAGGCCCGATGCTCGGCATTATGAACGTCGTAACGAAAGCAGGCTGGAATACGCTTTATACCGAGCTTTGCGTCTCCTTGTTATGGGGCGTGTTCATCGGTTACTCCATCGCGTTCGAGTTTACGGATGAGGCATCGAGGGAGCCGATTAAAGCACAATAATGAGTTCTACTTCTCAAGGCACGGACATTTGTGGTAAAATGGCTAATGATCTTTGAACCTATGATGGATTCGGTTGCTTGGGAGGTGCATTCATGCACAAAATCGTTGTATTAAACGGACCGAACCTTAACATGCTCGGCATTCGCGAGCCTGGTGTGTACGGGACAGAAACGCTTGGATTCATTGAATCGCTCTTGAGGGATAAAGCCGAGGCGCTTGGCGTCTCCGTTGAATTTTTCCAAACGAATCATGAGGGCGAAATGATTGATCGAATACATAGTGCGTATGGAAAGGCTGACGGTATTCTCATAAACCCTGGCGCTTGGACGCATTACAGCTATGCGCTGCGCGATGCACTAAGCACGGTAGGGCTGCCGATTATCGAAGTGCATATGTCGAACATTCATAAGAGAGAATCGTTCCGGCATGTATCCGTAGTCGCTGCGATCGCGGTCGGTCAAATTGCCGGCTTCGGGTCACAGAGCTACGAGCTCGGACTTACTGCACTCGCACGTCATTTGCAAAAATCGTAAACGATTTAAGAAAGGGTGAAGCGGTTATGCCAAACGATAGAGTAAAGCGATTGCGCAAGCTGATGGAAGAACATCGCTTTGAAGCGATATTAATTGGAAGCGAGCATAATCGTCGCTACATAAGCGGCTTCACTGGCTCGTCAGGCATGGTGCTGATTACGCTTAGCGAAAGCTATTTGCTAACTGATTTCCGCTATCGCACACAAGCGCCGCAGCAAGCGGTTGGCTTTCAAATTATCGAGCATGGGGCAAACCCGCTTGAGAATGTGCACGAGCTGCTTAAAGAAGGCAAGCTGACAAAGCTGGCATTCGAACAGGATCATGTCGTGTACAGTGAATTCACTGCGTGGTCAAAAACATTGAGCGGCATTACGCTTGAGCCTGCTACGGGTCTAGTAGAGAAGCTTCGCATTATTAAAGACGAGTCTGAGCTCAAAATTATGCAAGAAGCCGCTGACCTTGCGGACAGCACCTTCAACCATATTTTGAAGATCATCCGTCCTGGCGTCCGTGAAACCGATATTGCCCTTGAGATGGAAGTGTATATGCGCAGTCATGGCGCGACATCCTCTTCCTTCGATACTATCGTTGCGTCGGGCGAGCGTTCCGCGCTGCCGCATGGCGTAGCCAGCGACCGCATTATCGGCAATAACGAGTTCGTTAAGCTTGACTTTGGCGCCTATTACAATGGCTATTGCTCCGATCTGACGAGAACAGTCGTAGTAGGCACACCGACAGCCAAGCATCTGGAAATTTACAACATCGTGCTCGAAGCGCAGCTGCATGCGCTTGAGAACATCAAGCCGGGAATGACTGGCCGCGAAGCCGATGCTTTGTGCCGCGACATCATTACGAAATACGGCTATGGCGATCTATTTGGACATGGCACCGGTCATGGGCTTGGCATGGAGATTCACGAAGCGCCAAGATTGTCCAAATTAAGCGAATCGATTTTAACCCCCGGCATGACGGTCACGGTTGAACCCGGCATTTACGTACCAGGCTTCGGCGGCGTACGCATTGAGGATGATATCGTTATAACGGAAACCGGTATTAAAATATTAACCTCGTCCCCGAAGGATCTAATCACTCTGGGGTAAGGACTATTCATTCAGGAGGGAATCAGCAATGATTTCAGTAAACGATTTTAAAACAGGCTTGACCGTGCAAGTAGACACAGATATTTTCACCGTTCTTGACTTTCAACACGTTAAGCCGGGTAAAGGCGCGGCTTTTGTACGCTCCAAGCTGAAAAACCTTCGCAACGGCAACGTTGTTGAGAAAACATTCCGCGCTGGCGAGAGCATCGGACGCGCGATCATCGAGAACCGTGAAGTACAATACTTGTACAACTCCGGTTCGGAGTACACGTTCATGGATAACGAAACGTTTGACCAGTTCAACTTGGACAAGAAGCAGCTTGAATGGGAGCTTAACTTCCTGAAAGAGAACATGAACGTAAACATTTCGAGCTACCAAGGCGAAATTCTTGGTATTCAAATGCAAAACAGCGTTGAGCTGAAAGTTATTGAAACAGAGCCGGGCGTTAAGGGCAACACGGCGCAAGGCGCAACAAAAACAGCTAAGGTTGAAACTGGCCTTAACGTTCAAGTTCCACTGTTCATTAACGAAGGCGACGTTTTGCTGATCGACACTCGTGAAGGCAAATACATCTCGCGCGCTTAGCAGCAGCTTGATTTAACCGTCCGATGCAACTCGGACGGTTATTTTTTTGGAGGCGGATATACCCATAAGGGCGCCTGTTGTGGTATAATATTGACTTGTATGTACATGTCAGGGTTGGGAGTGAATCGGCTTTGTCGTTAATCGTGATGAAGTTTGGCGGCAGCTCCGTAGGAACGCCGGAGCGGATGCAGCGCGTAGCAAAACGTATAATTGATCGGCAGCAGGAGGGCAACGATATCGTCGTTGTCGTCTCTGCCATGGGAGATACGACTGACGATTTAATCGATCAGTCAAAACAGCTTAATCCGAATCCGCCGGCGCGGGAAATGGATATGCTATTAACGGTTGGCGAGCAGATTTCGATAGCTTTGCTGTCGATGACCGTTCACGAGCTAGGAGCAAAAGCCGTATCCTTTACCGGATGGCAAGCAGGCATTCGCACAGAAGCGGTGCATGGCAAAGCGAAGATGACGAATATTCATCCGGAGCGTGTGTTCAAAGCGCTGGAGCAGGGCAATGTAGCTATTATCGCAGGCTTCCAAGGGATGACGGAAGACGAAGAAATAACGACGCTTGGCCGCGGCGGCTCCGATACAACGGCGGTCGCAATGGCAGCTGCTATGAACGCTGACGTTTGCGAGATTTATACGGACGTGGACGGCATTTATTCTACCGATCCCCGCGTCGTAAAAAATGCCCGCAAGCTAAACGAAATTTCTTACGATGAAATGCTTGAGCTCGCAAATCTGGGCGCTGCTGTATTGCATCCGCGTGCAGTGGAATACGCTAAGCATAACAATGTGAAGCTTGTCGTGCGTTCAAGCTTTACCCAAAACGAAGGTACAAGTGTGAAGGAGGAAGCGGTCATGGAGCAAGGCGTGGTCGTTCGCGGCATCGCGTTTGACAAAAATGTAGCTAGAATTAGCATTATGGGTGTTGAGGATGTACCGGGCGTGCTTGCAAATGTGTTCGGCGCGTTGGCAAAGAACGGCATCGACGTCGACATTATCGTACAAAGCGGCGTGCAGGACGGCAAGGCCGACTTCTCCTTTACGGTATCCGGTGATGACGAGGATAAAGCAATCTCGGTTATCGAAGGCATTCGCAGCACGGTTCCATACCGTGAGACAACTTCGGAATCCAACCTTGTGAAAATATCCATCGTGGGCGCAGGCATGGTCAGCAATCCAGGCGTTGCAGCCAAAATGTTCGAAACGATTTCTACGCTTGGCGTAAGCATCAAGATGGTAAGCACTTCGGAAATCAAATGCTCATGCGTCATTACGTCTGAGCCGCTGAGCGATGTTGTGCGCGCGCTTCATACGGCGTACGGACTTGATACGGCAGAGCAAGCATTCGTTGGCGGTCCTCAAGACCGTCGCTAATAGATTAGCGCATGTTCCTACAATAGCAAACGAGCCATAGAAGCGATTCTATGGCTCGTTTTTTTGTTGCCTTGCCTACATTTTGTCTTCGTGCATTCTAAAGGCTCATTCTCGTTAATTGATCGCCATTTAATCGAGGGACCTCGTTATATATGTCAATAGCGGAGCAAGCTTCAATATCTTTTCGCATCCCCAGCTTCAATAGTTTTTTCCCCGTCATTCCATTCATGATCGTATCTCTGGCTTGGCTTGAGCGATTTCGGTACAACGCCAGCATCGCTGATCCAAAATCATCCATTTCAACTGTAATTTGACTTAATGCTTGAAGCCTATCGAGCACAAGCCCTGCGCATAAACCATCCTCAATCGCAAATTCATCATGACTGCCCGCGCACAAAATAACGACATCGCGCCGCAGCTCGATCGCCGTGCGGGCACACGCCTCAGCATTCAGAAGCGAAGCGGTTATCACATGATCCGCCCGCATCGATTTGTGGATGGCACGCGTGCCGTTGGTCGTGGTAAGCACAATTCTTTTGCCCGCAACGACCTGCTCCGTATACTCCTCCGGCGAATTGCCCAGATCGAACCCAGCAATTTTTCGGCAAAAGCGCTCGCCGCCAAGCAAATCGCCCGGACGCTGCAGCGCTCGCGCTTCCATAACCGTCTCAGCCGGGATAATGCAGGATGCTCCGGCAGCGATCGCGGTAACGATGGTGCTTGTCGCTCTAAGAACGTCGATGATGATCGCCGTTTTATGATGAAATCTTGCTGAGCTAGCCTCGTTTACACTTGAAATAACCTGTACTTGCATGCTCATTACTCCGCCCTTCCTTCATTCCATGCTGTACTATATGCGTTTGCTTATGGGCAGGTGCCCGTCATGAAAGGTAGACAAGCGTGCATATGAATAAGGAACAGTTGGAAATGTGAAGGGAGGTCATATAATCATGCTGAACAAAATTGTATTGACGATGGCGTCACTGCGTCTTACTTCTGGCACGATCGAAATCTGCGCTGCGCTGCTGATGCTGCGACTAAACCAAATCGACAAAGCGCTGATCGTTAATTCGTCGCTAGCTTTGGTTGGTCCGCTCATTCTAATCGCGACAACAACGGTTGGGCTTGTTGGAATGTCAGATAAGCTGTCGCCGTCCAAGTTTCTATGGGTGGGAGCGGGCGTTATCTGCTTGATGATAGGCATTATTAAGAAATAATAGAGTTGACTCTAGCAATTGATAGATGAAGCAGTCATATTTTCGCCACGCAAGCATACAAATAGGAACTACGAAGGACAAACATCCGGGAGTGAGGATAACATGCTGGCACGCGTAGCACATTTATTGCCCCTAGAGCTGAAGTCGCTGCTGGAGCGCCTTCCTGAACAAATGCAGGAGCAGCTTGAGGAAATTCGGATTCGAGAGGGACGGCCGCTTGAAATAGGCTTTCGCGGACAGTCTCGATTTATGATGATTGACGGGACGCTGCGCCAAGCTGCAGATGGAGCATACAAGCCATCGGCAGACACATGCCGCAAGCTGCTCGAGCGCATAACCAACTATTCGTTGTACGCAATGGAGGAGGAGCTGCGCAGAGGCTTCATAACCGTATCAGGAG
Source organism: Bacillus sp. FJAT-26390 (assembly GCF_001682865.1). Classification (GTDB taxonomy): domain Bacteria; phylum Bacillota; class Bacilli; order Paenibacillales; family Paenibacillaceae; genus Pristimantibacillus. The sequence continues at coordinate 95,253 of NZ_MAQX01000036.1, read as the reverse complement.
GCCATCGGATTGGACTTGCTGGCAGAACGATCTTGGACAGCGGAGTGGTACGCGGCATTCGCGACATTGGCGCATTCAATATCCGAGTTGCTAGAGAAGTGATCGGAGCGAGCACGCATCTGCTTCCGAAGCTAATTGACCGAACAAGAAAAACGCTGCACTCGACGCTTATACTGGCTCCTCCGCAGCAGGGAAAGACGACGCTAGTAAGGGACATCGCCAGGTCCGTCAGCTATGGCTTGTGGCCTACGCTTGAGGCTAGCGGCTGGCAGGGAAGAAAGGTCGGCATCGTAGACGAGCGTTCGGAAATTGCGGCTTGCGTCCGCGGCATCCCAACGTTCGATGTTGGGCCAAGAACGGATGTGATGGACGCTTGTCCGAAGGCGGAAGGCATGATGATGCTGCTTCGATCGATGTCCCCCGAGGTGCTGATTGCCGATGAGATCGGCAGGCCGGAGGACGGGGAGGCCATTCGCGAGGCCAGCCATGCTGGAATCAGCGTAGTCGCAACGGCGCATGCCTACGATTTGCAGGATGCAAGAGGCAGGCCCGTCCTGCTGAAGCTGCTGGAAGAGGGCGCTTTTACGTACGTCGTTGAGCTGAAGCGGACCGAGCAAGGCATTATGCACCGCGTTGTGCCTGCCGAAACGATTGCTCTACGGACATCCTCCCGCGAGCATGCGCCATCGCATCGCGCGGTGGCGGATTCGGCGCACGCCTTTGCCGGACGGCATCGAGCTGATGATCCGTGATTAAGCTGCTGGGCGCTGTACTGGTTTTGTTTGCAGGCACGATGATCGGCTTCCAGCAAGCGGCGAAATTCGCCGAGCGCCCAAGGCAGCTAAGACAGCTTGCACATGCGCTGCAGCGGCTGGAGACGGAAATCGGATATGGGCATACCCCGCTGCCGGAGGCGCTGGAGAGAACGGCATCGGCTACGCCGGAGCCGCTCGCGACCATTTTTCGCAAGGCGGCAAGCGGCGTTTGGGAGACGGAGAGCTTTACCTTCCGCGACAGCTGGGAGCAGGCGATTCAATCGCAATGGGATTCCACCTCCATGCGGAAGAATGAGCAATCCGTGCTCATACGGCTAGGCTCAACACTCGGAATTAGCGATAAGGAAGACCAAATGAAGCATATACATCTTGCGTTGTTGCAGTTGAAGGCTGAGGAGGACGCAGCGAGAGACGATCAGGGGCGTTACGAGAAGATGTGGAAGAGTCTCGGTATTTTGATCGCTGTGCTGGTCGTCATTTTGATGGTGTAGTGGGGTGCCGCATAGATGAACATGGATGTGAGCGCCATTTTCCAAATTGCCGGGATCGGAATTGTTATCGCCATGATACATTCGGTGCTTAAGCAAATGGGAAAGGAAGATATGGCGCATTGGGTTACGGTCATTGGTTTTGTTGTCGTCTTGTTTATGGTTGTTCGGCTCCTGAATGAATTGTTCCAAGAAATAAAAACGATATTTTTGTTCCAGTAGACGTCTTCAGTCGGACGTGCATGCAAGCAGGTGAGCGAGATGGAAATGATTCAAATTGTCGGCCTTGGCCTGATGGCTACAGTACTCATACTTGTCGTTCGGGAGCAAAAGCCGATGTTCGCTTTTTTGCTCGCTGCATTTACGGGCTTGTTCATCTTCCTGTATCTGATCGGCAAAATCGAAATCGTCATTACCGTGCTGGAGGATCTGGCTAATCGATCGGGCATTCCTTCCATTTACTTGAAGACGATCTTGAAAATTATCGGGATCGCGTACATTGCGGAGTTTGGAGCTCAAATCGTCAGGGACGCAGGCCAAGAGGGTATCGCATCAAAAATCGAATTTGCCGGCAAAGTGTTTATTCTCGTCATGGCCGTTCCGATTATTAGCGTGATCGTCGAGACGGTTATCGGGCTGCTGCCGGAGGGGGGCTGAGGCGTATGATCAAGCTCACTCCCGCACGGGACAGGGCCAAGCTGCTCCTCCTCATCCTTGCAGCGACGTTTCTGTTCTCCTTTGTTCCAAATGTCGGTTATGCCATCAGCGGAGAAAGCTCTCTGCCCGCTGCGGATGATCAAGCTAGGGCTGATCAGCTTTCCAAGGAGCTGGCAGCCGAGCAGGTGGGCGGATTGGAGACAGAAGCTGTTGAGTCTTATTGGAATAAGCTTCGGAACGAGTACGGCGGCTACTTTCCGCAGGAGCATATTCCAAGCTTTATGGAGATGATCGTTCCAGGCGGCAAAGGGCTTAAGTTTACCGATATGGCGCAAGGATTAGTGAAGTACTTGTGGCATGAGGTGTTATATAACGGCAAGCTGCTCGTAACCATAGTGATGCTGACGGTGTTCAGCATGGTGCTGGAGACGCTGCAAAACGCATTTGAGAGAAATGCAGTCAGCAAAGTTGCCTACTCAATCACGTATATGGTTCTCATCATTATTGCGGTGAACAGCTTCCATGTTGCGATGGGCTACGCCAAAGGCGCGATAGAGAGCATGATCCAGTTCATGCTGGCGATGGTTCCGCTGCTGCTTACGCTGCTTGCCTCGATGGGCAACGTCGTTACGGTATCGGTTCTGCACCCGCTGATCATTTTTATGATACATGCCGTCGGTACGCTCATTTACACGCTTGTTTTTCCGTTGTTGTTTTTCTCGGCGGTCCTTCATATCACGAGTGCATTGTCGGAAAAATTCAAGGTTACGCAGCTGGCAAATCTGCTTCGCAACATTGGCGTAGGCGTACTGGGCATTCTGCTGACCGTTTTTCTCGGAGTCATCTCCGTGCAAGGGGCAACCGGTGCAGTCACGGACGGCGTAACGCTTCGAACGGCAAAATTCGTTACGGGAAACTTCGTTCCGGTCGTAGGCAGAATGTTCTCCGATGCAGCGGATACCGTTATCTCGGCGTCCATGCTAGCCAAAAATGCGATAGGTCTCGCCGGCGTAATCATACTGCTCTTCATCAGCGCGTTCCCTGCAATCAAAATATTGACGCTGGCGCTCATTTACAACATAGCCGCTGCGGTCATGCAGCCATTGGGAGATTCGCCGATTGTAACCTGCTTGGAGACGATCGGTAAGACGATGATTTATGTTTTTGCAGCGCTGGCTGCGGTCAGTCTCATGTTTTTCCTCGCGGTAACGATCATTTTGACTGCAGGAAATGCGGCATTGATGGTGAGGTAAGGAAGGAGACGAGAGCTGTGATTGCTTGGTTAAGCGATTGGCTGAGAGACATCATCGCAGTCATCCTGCTGGCGGTGTTCGTCGAGCTGCTGCTCCCAAACAAAGCGATGCAGCGTTATGCGCGGCTCGTGGTCGGCTTGTTCATTTTGCTGACGATACTCTCTCCGATATTGAAGCTCATCCAAAGTGATATAGGAGCGAAGCTGGATGAAGGAATGAAGAGCTGGAGTGAATCTGCCATGACCAAAGAAGTTCAGATGACCGGTTTAAACCAAATTAAGCGGGATGCGGAAGCGATGAGCGAGAAGCGTACGCTCGAAGCGGCCAAACTAACCGAACGGACGCTTGAAGCATCGATTCAAAACGAGCTGAACGAGCGTACGAAAGTGCCGGTCGCCGAGGTGGATGCGCTGCTGAAGTGGGTGACCATTTCGGGCAAGCAAACGCCATATATCAGCCAAGTGGTTGTCACGCTTAAAGCGGCAGACGAGAAAAACGGATCAGGGAATGCCCCTGCGGTAGAAGCTGTGCAGCCCGTTATCGTGGATGTGACAATCGATCCGGTTGGCGAGAATGAAGCAGCATCGCCAAGCGGTAAAGATGAAAGCAAAGATCCCGACAAAGCGGGAGAGGCGGATCAGCCAGAGGGCAGGTGGTCTAGGGCCGATCCTGCCACTGCTTCCGCAATCAGCAGCGTTATCGTGAAAGGGTGGGGCGTTGATGTAGACCAAATCGTCGTAAGGCAGCCGGCGCAGCAGAAGATTGCCAAGTGAGAGGCTAGGTATGGAGAGGAGGTAAGGCGCGGTGGCCAAATGGCTGGAAGGCATAGAATCAGCGGTTGGCGGCGGTCCCAGCGGTCCGAAGCGTGTGCGGACGCTGCGAATTTTGCTAATCGTTGGGGGGATTGGCGCGGCGCTAATGATTATGAATTCATTTTTAACCTATAAGCAAGTAGAACCCTCGGCACAGGACCCGAACCCGCCGCCTCAAACGGAAGAAGCTTGGAGTGGTTCGGTTTCTTCGTCGGGATCCGTGTTTGCCGTGATCGAGCATTCGATGGAAACAAGGCTGAAGGAGATTTTGGAGAAAATCGTAGGCGTTGGTACGGTTGACGTGCTCATCACGGTTGATTCTACGGAAGAAATCGTCGTGCAGAAAGAAGGACAGGATTCACAGCAGGTAACTGACGAGAATGATCCAAACGGCGGCAGGCGGCATATAACCTCGATAACCAATGATGGACGGGTCGTATTGTATGAGGTTTCGGGCGACCAGAAGCCCATCGTGACCAAAACGATTAACCCTCGCATACGCGGCATTCTGATCGTCGCCAAGGGCGCTGAAAACGCGACGGTAAGACGCCTCATCATCAGCGCGGTCGAGAAGGGCGTCAACGTGCCGGTTAACCGAATATCTGTTGTGCCAAGCAAGCAATAAACCAAATTCAATTGTTGGGGAGGGTGTTCTCATGAACACGAAAAGACAAACGGTATGGCTCGTATCAATGCTTAGTTTAATGGTGGTATTGTCCGCGTATTACTTATTTACTCAGGATATAGAATCGCCGGATGTGCTGACAGACGGCACGAAAACAGAGCAAGCGGCACAAAATGCGACAGAGGCGGCAACCAAAGGTGATGGGCTTGTTGTCAATGAAGTACAGCAGCCTTCCGGCGAAGTCGCGCTAAGTGATGCAGATAAAGAGGCATTGAATTTAGTCGAGGAGCAAGGGCTTGCGGCAGGCGGGTTGTTCAGCGAGCTGCTTGCGAAGCGGGAACTGAAAAATTCTGAGGATGAGAACCGCATCATGGCGGCCATTGCTGAAACGCAAACGAAGCAAGAGGAATCCGTAGCTGCGATTGCGGAGCTGGATATGCTCGAGGAGAAAAATTCGAAATTGACCGGCATTGAATCAGAGCTGTTGAAGCAATTTGAAAATGTTGTCATCGATGAAGCAAATGACAAGTTCAATGTTGTAGTATCAAGCGAAAAGCTGGAGAAAAAGCAAGCGGCCGACATCATCAAATTGGTGATGAGCACGCTTGATGTAGGAGCGGATCAAGTATCCGTTCGTTATATTCCTTAAGGAAACAATTGCTTTAGTCCTTAATTGAGGTCCTGTCGTTCCCTGCATGATGCGGGGGGCGGCAGGGGCTTTTTTTGTGGCAGCGCAGATGCTTGTACAAAAAATGATTCGTGTTCAGGCGTGTTTATGATATAATGTTAAACGTTATGTGAAAGAATTGGTTATATTGGTATGGAAACTATTTATGCTTTCACGCTATGGAAGCCATTGTGCTATCGCAAATTTAAGGAGTGAAAATATTCATGTTCAAATTGAGCGAGATCAAAGAGTTGATCAAATTGGTTGATCAAACTTCCGTTCATGAGCTGGAGATCGAAAACGAAGGGACACGCCTGCTCATCCGCAAGCCTGGCAAAACAGAAGTGGTGAATGTGCAAGCGGCCCCACTTACGCATACATACGCGCCTGCACCATTACAAGCTCAGCCGACTGCTCCGGCAGCGCAGCCGCAAGCCGCGCAAGAAACGGCGCCAGCACGTCCATCTACAGACCATCTGCATCAAATCGTATCGCCTATGGTAGGCACATTCTACAGCTCGCCGACTCCAGAAGCGGCTGCTTTCGTCAAAATCGGCGATCGCGTCAACGATAAGAGCGTCGTTTGCATTTTGGAAGCGATGAAGCTAATGAATGAGCTGGAAGCGGAAGTACGCGGCGAAATCGTGGAAATTTTGGTTTCTAACGGACAGCTCGTTGAGTATGGTCAGCCTTTGTTTCTTGTTAAACCAGAATAATGAAGTGAGTTAACGTCCGAACAGGGAAACTGTCGTTTGAAAGGGGTTCCTACGTGAAATTTCACAAAATATTAATTGCTAACCGCGGCGAAATCGCGGTCCGAATTATTCGCGCTTGCCGCGAGCTTGGTATTAGCACTGTCGCTGTTTATTCGGAAGCGGATCGCGATTCGCTTCATGTGCGCTTAGCCGACGAAGCTTATTGCATCGGGCCTACCGCGTCGAAGGACAGCTATTTAAACTTAACGAATATTATGAGCGTTGCCACGATCACAGAATGTGATGCGATTCATCCCGGTTATGGCTTCCTAGCTGAAAATGCTGACTTTGCAGAAATTTGCGAGTCATGCAACATCACTTTTATCGGTCCTTCCCCGGAAGCGATTAATAAAATGGGTGACAAAGCGGTTGCCAAGCTGACGATGAGAACGGCAGATGTGCCAATCATCCCCGGCTCTGACGGACTTGTCGAGAGCATGGATGAAGCCATCAGCGTTGCGCGCGAAATTGGATATCCTGTCATTATTAAAGCGACTGCAGGCGGCGGCGGCAAAGGCATCCGGATTGCGGATGACGAGACGACGCTTGTCGCGCAGATTACGACTGCTCAGCAGGAAGCCCAAAAGGCATTCGGTAACGCCGGCGTATATCTCGAGAAATATTTGACGGGCATGAAGCATGTTGAAATTCAAATTATGGCGGACAAGCACGGCAATGCGGTTCATTTGTTTGAACGCGATTGCTCGGTTCAGCGCAGACGCCAAAAGCTGGTCGAAGAAGCGCCGTGCTCGGTACTTACTCCTGAGCTTCGCGATCGAATGGGGCAAGCAGCCGTTCGCGCCGCGCTCGCGGTAAACTACTCAGGCGCAGGAACGCTTGAATTTTTGCTCGGACCTGACGGTAACTTCTATTTCATGGAAATGAATACGCGCATTCAAGTAGAGCATCCCGTAACCGAGATGATCACGAACGTGGATTTAATTAAAGAAATGATTTCCGTTGCGGAAGGCAATCCGCTTTCCTTCGCTCAAAGCGATTTGAAAATTAACGGCTGGTCGATTGAGTGCCGAATTAACGCAGAGGATTCCGAGCGTAACTTCATGCCATCGCCAGGCAACATTCCCTTTTACTTGCCGCCAGGCGGGGCAGGGGTTCGTGTGGACAGCGCGGTATATCCGGGCTATACGATTTCGCCGCATTACGATTCGATGATTGCGAAGCTTATCGTCTGGGGCGCGACACGCGAGGAAGCGATCGCAAGAATGAAGCGGGCATTGTCTGAGTTTGCTATTGAAGGCATTCGGACGACGATCCCATTCCATTTGAAGCTGCTGAATCACCCTAAATTCGTAAGCGGAGACTTCGACATTAAGTTCCTTGAAGAGCATGATATTAACGCTCCGGAATAGAATTACGACAAAGATGTGAACAAGTTGTATCGATTGTCATATTTCTTGCCGAATGTTATAGTATATTAACAAGATGCGGTTAATTGCTTGGCTTCTTGCCGGGTACGCGCAACTTTAAGGAGGTGTACAGCCATCATGAGTACAATCGCTGCGGAGTATGAGAAAACGGACATTGGCACGATTCAAATTGCACCTGAAGTCATCGAAGTAATCGCTGGACTAGCGACGATCGAGGTGGATGGAGTCGCTGGAATGAGCGGTGGATTTGCCGGAGGCATTGTTGAGCTCCTTGGTCGCAAAAATTTATCCAAAGGCGTTAAAGTTGAAGTGGGTCAGCGCGAAGCTGCGGTAGATGTGTCCATTATCGTTGAATACGGAAACCGCATTCCAGAGATCGCTTCGGAAATTCAACGTAATGTGAAACGTTCTATTGAAATGATGACGGGACTCCACGTCGTTGAAGTGAACGTACATATTCACGACGTACATTTCAAGACGCCTGATAAACCGGAAGAAGAAGAATCCCAAAACCGAGTTAAATAAATATAAGAGTGTTAAATTAAATTCCGTACAACCCCCTCGTGAATGGGCATGCCGCTCGGCGCAAGGGGGTTTTCATTCGGCTTGGCAGGAGGAGGCGCTACGTTGGTTAAAGTCGTGGACAAGCTGCTTTTGTTTTTGTACAGCATCGTAATTGGTTGTTTATCCATCTTTCTGCTGGCAGTTGGATTTGGCGGGATATCTGAAGAGCTATTGAACGACTTCGTAGGCGATTTATATCGTAACAATCCTATCCAGATCACGCTTATTGTTACGGCCGTCATCGTCCTATTACTCAGCTTGAGATTTATCGTTGTATCGCTTCATCGCGGTTCGGCATCTGCTCCGTCTATTGACCAAAGAACGGATTTCGGCGACATTCGCATTTCTCTTGAAACGATCGAAAATTTGGCATTGAAGGCTGCTTCCCGCCAGCGCGGCGTAAAAGATTTGCGCGCTCGCATTCGTGCGACGGATGCTGGGCTAGATATCGTCATTCGTGCGGTTGTTGACGGCGAAAGCTCCATTCCTGTGCTTACTGAAGAAATTCAGCGCTCCGTGAAAGAGCATGTTGAGGATATTGCCGGCATACCGGTAACGAATGTTGCGGTCTATGTTGCGAACATCATTCAAACGGGGACATTTAAGAGTCGCGTGGAATAGAGGTGAGTTTGCTCATGTGGAGGGAGTTCCTAGCCATCTATGGGAAGCGCGCTGCTGGCGCTGCAATTGGATTGTTTTTTGGTTTGCTATATTGTTTTGTCGGTTTTTGGGACATGCTTTTTGTAGGGCTGCTTGTCTCAATCGGTTATTGGATCGGCTTACAGAAGGAAACAAGCAGCGGGCCTATTTTTCCTTGGCAGCGGCTTTGGTATGCTTTGCTAGAAAGATTTCGACCGTTTAAATGATCCTGTGGTCTCCTCCGTACTCCGGATTTCGGAAAGCCGCTAATTCGGGGCAGGGAGGAGATCATAGGTTTTTTTTGGAATATTGAGTTTACAAGAATTTAACCATTTTATCGGCAGAAAGCTGCCGCGGAGGTCACATGAAACGTAGATTAGCACGGGAAATTGCAGTATCAAGCTTATACCAAATGGAAATGAATGAGGTTTCGGCAGCAGAAGCCGTTGATATGCTAATGGACGAGCTTCGTCAAGAGAATGAAATTGGAGCCGATCCATCCGAGATTGGCAGCACAGACGAGTTCGCTCGTGAGATCGTATTAGGCGTAATGGAGCACAGACAGGCGATTGACGGCATGCTGCAGCAATATTTGACCGGCTGGCACATCGACCGTTTGTCGCGGGTTGATCGTCAAGTACTCAGATTAGCTTGCTATGAGATGGTATTCCGCGATGACGTTCCGCCTAAAGCAACAATTAATGAAGCGATTGAGCTTGCTAAACATTTTGGCACCGAGGAGTCCGGAAAGTTTGTTAATGGCGTACTCGGTAAATTGCTGACTGAAATTGAAGAGTTGAAATCTTAATCGCATTAAGCTAAACACGATCAATTGAAATCCAACATTCATCAATGCAAAAGGAGACTGGAGCTATGTGCGCACAAATCATTGAAGGAAAGAAAATATCCGACCTTATCCGTGAGGAAATGATTACGGAAACTGCAGACTTAAAAGAAAAAGGGATCATCCCTGGTTTGGCAGTTGTACTCGTAGGCGAAGATCCTGCTTCTAAAGTTTACGTTGGCTCGAAGGAAAAAGCTTGCCAGCAGCTAGGCTTCTATTCCGAGGTCCATCGTCTTGCGGCTGACACTAGCGAAGAAGAGCTGCTTGCCGTAATCGACCGTTTAAACAACCAAGCATCCATTAACGGTATTCTTGTTCAATTGCCGCTTCCTAAGCATATTAACGAGAAAGCTGTTATTGATGCCATTCATGTAGATAAGGATGTTGACGGCTTCCATCCGGAGAGCGTAGGCAATCTGGTTATTGGAGACGACAGCTTGCTGCCATGTACGCCTGCTGGCGTAATCGAGCTCATCAAACGCAGCGGTGTTGACATTTCAGGGAAACATGCCGTAGTTATCGGCAGAAGCAACATCGTCGGCAAGCCGGTAGCGATGCTGCTGCTGCGCGAGAATGCGACGGTTACGATTTGCCATTCGCGTACAGCGAACATGGAAGAAATCGCTAAACAAGCGGATATTCTTGTCGTTGCCATCGGCAAAGCGAAAGCGATCGACAGCAAATTCGTCAAACCAGGCGCAATCGTTATTGACGTAGGCATTAACCGACTGCCTGACGGGAAGCTTGCGGGTGATGTTGATTTTGACGATTGTTTGGATACAGCAGGCTACATTACGCCAGTACCGGGCGGAGTAGGTCCAATGACGATTACGCTGCTGATGAAAAATACGATTACAGCTGCAAAAAGGGCAAACGGAATTAAGGGGTGAGGGCAGGCATGGCAGATCAGCCTCGAATTTATTCCATAAAAGAACTTAATCGATATATTAAAATGAAAATGGAGTCGGATGCCCTGCTCGGAGATGTTTGGCTGCGCGGCGAGATTTCGAACTTCACGCATCATTCCAGCGGACATATGTACTTTACGCTGAAGGATAGCGAGAGCCGGATAAAATCGATTATGTTTGCGTCTTATAACCAGCGCCTTCCATTTATCCCCAAAGAAGGCGCTAAAGTAATAGCTAGAGGGAATATATCGGTCTATGAGCGAGATGGCAACTATCAGTTTTATGTTAGCTCCATGCAGCCGGACGGGATTGGAAGCTTATATCTAGCGTTCGAGCAGCTTAAAAGCAAGCTAAGCGCAGAGGGGCTGTTCGCCGAGTCTCGCAAACGCGCTATACCGCTTTTTCCTAAAGCAATTGGTATCATCACTTCACCAACAGGAGCAGCAGTACGGGATATCATCATTACGTTGCAGCGGCGTTACCCTTTAATCCCCGTATATGTCTATCCCGTACTCGTACAAGGAACGCAGGCAGCGCCTTCTATAGTTAAAGCTATAGAAGCAATGAATCGTTTTGGCGAAGCTGACGTATTAATTGTTGGGCGAGGCGGCGGATCACTAGAAGAGCTGTGGGCGTTCAATGAGGAGTCGGTTGCCCGAAGCATCGCTGCCTCCGAAATTCCTGTTATAAGCGCAGTAGGGCATGAGACGGATTTTACGATTGCTGATTTTGCAGCTGATTTGCGTGCTGCTACTCCAACTGCGGCGGCTGAGCTTGCTGTTCCAAGCGTTACAGAATTACAGCAACAGCTGCAACGCCAGCAACAGCGCCTTGTTCAAGGCATTAGGTACCGCGTCCAAGACGAGCATAAGAAGCTTCAGCGCCTACGGCGCTCGCCGTTCTTCTTACACCCGCGAAGGTATTTGCTGGAGCAGGCCGAGCGGCTTGACCGGCTGTCGGAGCAGCTTGAGCAGCGGACAAAACGAATAGCCGACCGTGGACATACACGCCTTGCAAGACTGCAAACGACGCTGGCGGGGCATCATCCCGGCGACCGTGTCGCTTTTGCGGCAAAGAGGTGGCAGACGGCCAAAAAGCAGCTAGAGCAAGCGATGAATATGAACGTCAAAGAAAATAAGCATAAGCTGTACAGCACAATGAGACAGCTGGACGCTTTAAGCCCATTAAAGGTTATGTCAAGAGGATACAGCCTCGTGTATGACGAGCAAGAACAGCGGTTAATCAAATCGATTCAAGATGTAAAGCTAGGCGATATCGTTAAGGTGAAGGTAGCAGACGGTCAGCTGGACTGTCATGTAGATTCATTGAGAGGAGATCAAATCGATGGCAGCAACAAAAAAAACGGAGCCTGAGCTTACATTTGAACAGGCGATGGAGCGGCTTGATTCCATCGTAACTAAGCTTGAGAGCGGCGATGTGCCTCTTGAGACGGCGATTGAGCTGTTCCAAGAAGGCATGAAGCTGTCTCAGCTTTGCGGAGGCAAGCTAGAGCAGGTTGAGCGTAAAATCGAATTGTTGATCGAAACAGAGCAAGGCTTCCAGAAAAAACCGTTTGCGGATGTGAACGAAGATAAAGGGGAATAAGCTTGAACGAGAGGGCGGCAATAAAAGCGTATTTATCGCAATGCGTGGAGCTTATCGAGGCTTCGCTTAAACAATCGCTTCCGAGCTCATGGGATGTTCCTGTGCGACTGCGCGAGGCGATGCAGTATTCGCTTGAAGCAGGCGGCAAACGGCTAAGACCTGCACTCGTTTTATCGGCTGCAGAAGCTGTTTTTGGCAAATCGTCAGCTTTTGAAGCTGCCTTGCCCGTTGCCACTGCAGTAGAATTCATTCACACTTATTCATTAGTTCATGATGATTTGCCAGCGATGGATAATGACGATTACCGCAGAGGCAAGTTAACGAACCATAAAGTGTTTGGAGAGGCGATGGCGATTTTAGCTGGGGATGCGCTGCTTACGCACGCCTTCCATTTGATTCCTCAGGCGGCTCGCCAAGGCGGCATTGCGGCTGAGGTAGCGCTTGCGATCGTCGAGGATTTGGCTAAACTAGCCGGTGCTCCGGGCATGGTTGGCGGGCAGGTTGCTGACATGCTAGGCGAACAAGGGATCACTTCCATCGGTGAGCTCGAATATATCCACCTTCACAAAACAAGCGATTTGATTGTTTTCTCAGTGACAGCAGGCGGCAGAATCGGCGGAGCAAACGATAAGCAGCTAGAGCTTTTGGCGCTTTACGGCCGTAATATCGGTCTTGCTTTCCAAATTCAAGACGATATTTTGGATTTGATCGGCGACGAGCAGAAGCTTGGCAAAAAAACAAATAGCGATGTAGAGCAAAATAAAGTTACCTATCCTTTCCTTATCGGAATAGAAGAGAGCAAGGCTCAGGTCGAACGATTGACACAGGAAGCAAAGTCAGCCGTGCTGGAAGCAGAGTTTGCAGCGCCGGATCGATTGCTTGAAATTGCAGACTATCTCGTCGGGCGCGACCATTGAGAATGTAATGCTTTTTCCATTTTGGTTGGGAAACAAAGCTCAGTATGCTATAATAGGAAAAATGTAGATGTACATGGGACGGCAGTTTAAGGCTGTCCGCGAAAGCGAGGAAAGTAACGTGCTGCTTGACCAGATTAACGGACCTCAAGATTTGAAAGCTTTGACTACCGCTCAGCTAGAGCAACTGGCTGGTGAAATCCGTCAGTTCCTTATTGAGAAGCTTTCCGTTACGGGTGGTCATCTCGCTCCTAACTTAGGAGTCGTAGAACTGACCCTAGCCATGCATTATTTATTTAACAGTCCAGAGGATAAATTTATTTTTGACGTTGGGCATCAATCATATGTACACAAAATTTTAACTGGCCGCATGGATCGGTTTGATACGTTAAGGCAATACAAAGGGCTGTGCGGTTTCGTCAAACGCGCTGAAAGCGAGCATGACGTTTGGGAAGCCGGACATAGCAGCACCTCTTTATCAGCTGCAATGGGGATGGCGCTTGCCCGCGACCTGAAGGGCGAGAGCAATCGCGTGGTAGCGGTTATCGGTGACGGTGCGCTAACTGGCGGGATGGCACTCGAAGCATTAAATCATATCGGACACGAGAAAAAAGATCTCATCGTCGTTTTGAACGATAATGAGATGTCCATCGCTCCGAACGTTGGCGCATTGCATCATTATTTAGGGAAAATTCGGACTGATCGCCATTACCATAAAGCCAAAGACGAGCTACAGCAATTGTTGAACAAAGTACCGGCTATTGGCGGCAAGCTTGCCAAGACGGCTGAGCGCTTCAAGGATAGCTTGAAATACTTGCTTGTCAGCGGTATTTTGTTCGAACAATTTGGACTTACTTATCTGGGTCCGGTTGACGGCCATGATATCGAGCAAGTTATTGATATTATGCGCCAAGCCGATTCGATGCCTGGTCCTGTGCTCGTTCATGTGCTGACAATAAAAGGGAAAGGCTACTCGCCTGCAGAAGCTGATTCGTTCAAATGGCATGGCATTACGCCGTACAAGATCGAATCCGGCCAAGTTGTAAAAGCGGTCGGCCCTCCTGTATATACAGATGTATTCGGCAAGATGCTGATTGAATTAGCAGAGAAGGATGAGCGAATCATCGCAGTCACGCCTGCCATGCCTGGCGGCTCCGGTTTGCTTCCATTTGCAGCCAGATTCCCTAACCGAATGATCGATGTGGGAATAGCCGAGCAGCATGCCGCTACAATGTCCGCTGCGCTCGCTCTTGAAGGGATGAAACCCGTTTTCGCGGTTTACTCGACCTTCCTGCAGCGGGCCTATGACCAAGTTGTGCATGATATTTGCCGTCAAAACTTAAACGTCATTTTCGCGATCGACCGTGCGGGCTTCGTTGGCCCAGATGGCGAGACGCATCATGGCGTATATGATATCGCATTCCTAAGGCATATACCGAATTTGGTTATTATGATGCCAAAGGATGAGAATGAGCTTAGACAAATGCTGAAAACAGCCGTTGATTATAATGATGGCCCAATCGCTGTTCGTTATCCGCGCATTGCAGGACTAGGCGTAGCAATGGACGCCGATCCGCAAGCACTTCCGATCGGCAAGTGGGAGACGGTTCGCGAGGGAGATTCCGGCGTTATTTTGGCAATCGGACCTATGCTGCAGGTTGCTGAGGAAGCTGCTGAATTGCTGAAGCGTGAAGGTCTTAATATTCAAATCGTGAATGCTCGATTTATTAAACCGCTTGACGAGCAGATGCTTTTATCCCTAGCTGCCGAAGGGAAACATATGATTGTGCTGGAGGAAGGCTCTGAGCTTGGCGGCATGGGAAGCGCGGTGCTTGAGTTCTATTCCCTCAAAGGCATCTATGGCCTTTCGATTAAGATTATCGGCGTTCCAGACATATTCGTGGAGCATGGTTCGATCAAAGAACAGAGAAAAGAAATTGGTTTGACATCTGAGAGAGTAGCGGCTGAGATGAAAGCCATGCAGCCAAAGCGCATGAAACGGGTTACTGGACAAAAGTAGGTTCGAGGGAGAAAGATGACAACAACAGCGAAAGAACGGATTGACGTGCTGCTTGTAGAGCGCGGGTTTTACGAAAGCAGAGAAAAAGCAAAAGCAGCTTTGATGGCAGGCCTGGTGCTCGTAAATGATGAGCCTGTCGACAAAAGCGGAATGAAAGTAGCGCGTACGGCAGATATTAAAGTAAAAGGGGCTTTGCATCCCTATGTCAGCCGCGGCGGCTTGAAGCTTGAGAAGGCCATTCGAAAGTTCGATATTGATTTAAAGGGACGCGTCATGCTTGACATTGGCGCGTCAACAGGCGGCTTCACCGATTGCGCGCTTCAAAACGGAGCATCTTATGTTTATGCGATTGATGTTGGCTATAACCAGCTTGATTGGTCGCTTAGACAAGATGAACGCGTTCATGTGATGGAGCGAACCAACTTTCGCTACACGCAGCCGGCTGATTTGGCGGGACCTTCGCCAACCTTCGCTTCTATCGACGTATCGTTCATATCATTGAAGCTCATTTTGCCTGCCTTATCTACGTTGCTTTCGGTTGATTCAGGAATTGTAGCTTTAATAAAGCCGCAATTTGAAGCCGGTCGCGAAAAAGTAGGCAAATCCGGCGTTGTTCGGGATTCGGCCGTGCATAGAGATGTGCTAAGGACGGTACTGACAGCAGCGGCAGAGCTTGGATATATGCTGCAGGATCTAACCTTCTCGCCCATTACCGGCGGAGAAGGCAACATCGAATTTTTAGCTTATTGGAAATGGGCTGCAGAACCAAACGCTGCAATTCCGGATGATGTTGCATTAGCTGATTTGGTCAAACAAGCGAACGAAACCTTTACTACAGGCAAATAAAACGACAAAACCAGGAAGGTGTCGAGCAGAGTTTTAGCTGCCCGGCATCTTTTTTTCTTTACAGCGCCCTGCACGATTTGATAAACTATAGAAAAGCAAACAAACGTTCGGTGTGATGAGCAAACAGGAATATACCCCCAGCGCAGCGAACGATTAATGAAACAATCCATTTACGAATGGGGGATGCTGGTGGGTACGTACGGAGATTGGTTCATTATGCTGGTTGCCTCTTGCTTGTTTGTATTTTGGATGTTCAGAATGTTTCATCGGTGGCTTCATGAGCCGGCAAGCGTCAATCGCCTCAAGCTTGGCAAAGGCGGGGTGCTTGATGCAGATGATGAGAACATTCGATTGCTGGAGCAGGCTGGTTACGAAGTAACCTCAGGAAAACATTTGGTTCCGATTCCGATTAAGCTGGACGATGTGCCGCTTGGCAAAGGAAGTCGGTTATATATTGATTATATTGCGGTAATGGATAATAGTACGTATATCGTGAAAACAGCGCGTGATCGGATGCCGATGGATTGGTCGGCAAGCGGAGTTAGAGATCGATTGCTCGTGTATTCACTGCTCTTGCCTGAATGCGATGGCGTCTTGTTCGTTGACGCAAGGGAGAGGGTCATCCGTAAAATTACGTTTCACATTGCAGACTAAACAATGGAGGTTTTTTCATGAAAGGGATTCGCCAATTTCGAATCAAGGAAATTATTACGAACCGAGTGATCGAGACGCAGGAGGATCTTGTAGAGGCGCTGAGGGATTCCGGCATGCAAGTAACGCAGGCAACGGTATCGCGCGATATGAAGGAACTGATGCTCATTAAGGTGCCCGCTGGAGAAGGAAGATATAAATATTCGATACCGCAGGATCAACAGCGTCCGAATCCGATCCATAAGCTTAAGCGTGCGCTGCTTGACCATTTTGTACATATCGATTTTACCGACAATCTTGTCGTAATGAAATGTTTTCCCGGAACGGCCAATACGATATGTGCGTTGATCGACAATATGGAATGGTCAGAAGTTATGGGTACAATCTGCGGCGACGATACGATTCTAATGATCTGTCGCACCAAGACGCAGAGCGCGGAAGTTGTAGAACGCTTACTTGAACTTTTGAACTAGGGAGGATATTAAACCATGCTGCGTGAGTTGTCTATTAGGAATTTAGCGGTAATCGAAGAAGTAAACGTTACATTTCATCATGGATTTCATGTATTGACAGGAGAAACAGGTGCAGGTAAATCAATATTGATTGATGCGCTAAGCTTGCTGGTAGGCGGCAGGGGCTCAGCAGACATGGTACGGTATGGGTGTGACAAAGCCGAGATGGAGGCGATGTTTGACCTGTCAGCCGGCCATCCGGTTTGGAACGTATTGAATAAGCTTGGTGTGCATGCGTCATCCGAGGAGATGCTTGTCATAAGACGCGAGCTCTCGTCGCATGGGAAAAGCAGCAGCCGTGTGAATGGACAGCTTGTGACGATGACGATGCTTCGAGAGATCGGCGAATGTCTTGTCAATATCCATGGTCAGCATGAGCATCAATCGCTGCTTCGAACCGAGCAGCATCTGGAATGGCTGGACTTGTTCGCAGGCGATTTGTTGATTGAACGCAAGCAAAATTACCGGATGATATTCAGCCAATTGCAGCAAACGCGCGCGTCACTGCGCGAGCTTGAAAATTCAACGAGGCAAAATGTGCAAATGCTTGATTTGTACCGTTTTCAAATTGAAGAAATTACGAATGCCCAGCTCAAGCCGATGGAGGATGAATTGCTTACGGAACAGCGACGCAAACTAATGTATGCAGGGAAAAGGATGGATGCCGTTTCCGAAGCCTATTCCTTGTTATACGGTGGCAAGGGTCTTGATATGGTCAGCAAAGCGGTAGCCAAGCTAATCGACATTCAATCCTATGACGCTGCAAAGCTCGGACCTTTGTTGGAACAGCTGCAATCTGCCTTTTATCAAGCCGAGGATGCTGCCTTTCAATTGCGCGATTACCGCGACGGCATCGAGTCCGATCCGGATCAGCTTTCTCAGGTTGACGACAGGCTTGATTTGATCAATGGCTTGAAACGTAAATACGGCGAATCCATTCCTGACATTTTAGCTTATTTGGAACGCACGATTGTTGACCGTGACAAAATCGAAAATCGCGACCAGCTGCTTGAAGAATTTAGAGCAGAAGAAACACGCTTATATGATCAAGCACTTGTACTGGCGCAAGAGTTATCGCAGCTCCGGGAGCATGCGGCAGCAAAGCTGTCTGAAGCTATCGAGAATGAGCTGGTTCAACTGCAAATGCCTTCGGCTAAGTTCCGTGTCCAGATCGATTCCTCTGTCGGAGACGCTGACGAGACGAAGCAAGTTCGATTGCACATAAATGGAATGGACGAAGCGATATTTATGCTTACTACAAATCCGGGCGAACCGTTAAAGCCGCTTAGCAAAATTGCTTCCGGAGGAGAGATGTCACGGATAATGCTCGCCCTAAAGAGCATTTTCGCAGAAATCGATCAAGTTCCGGTACTTATATTTGATGAGGTTGATACAGGCGTAAGTGGTCGTGCAGCGCAAGCGATCGCGGAGAAGATGTCAAAGCTAGCCTTGAAATGCCAGATTTTTTCGATTACGCATTTGCCGCAGGTAGCATGCATGGCTGATCACCATTATGAAATTCGAAAACAAGTTATTGGCGCTCGAACATCTACATCCGTGACAGAACTGATCGGAACGGTTCGAATCGAAGAGCTTGCGCGCATGCTTGGCGGCGTAGAGGTTACAGAAAAAACAAGGCATCATGCACAAGAAATGCTTGATTTGGCTCACAGACAGAAGGGAGCGTAATGGAAGCCAATTAGGGAATGTTTTTGCGGACATAAAACGACCGGGTGAGGGTAACTTAAAGGTACGCCAATGGCGACTTAGCCTTCTACGTCATGCGATGGAATAACAGGGAGCGTGAAATCATTGAACTCCAGTAAAAGGAAGCGATGGTTTGGCCTAGTTCTCGTTTTCTTCATTTGCATGATCGGAAGCTCCACCCCGTTTCAACACTTTGCCGCAATCCCGAATGAACTTCGTTTATTCTCCGGGCAACTGAAACGACTACAATACGGAGTGCCCGTTCATGCAGAAGTAACGGTCGATCCTCAAATGCTTCAGATTAACGGATCAAAAAGCCATTCATTATCCGTAAATTTGAACGAACCACTGTCATTGCAGCCTAGTCAAAGCGGTCAAACCAAGATGAAAGTGAAATTATTTGGTAAAATTCCATTCAAGACTGTAAAAGTTAATGTTGTGCCTGATTTACGCGTTATTCCAGGTGGGCAAACGATTGGAGTTAAAGTCAAATCCTCAGGCATCTTAGTTGTAGGCCATCATCAGGTTGCAGGCAGCGACGGCATGAAACAGTCGCCTGGTGAAGCCGCAGGTTTGCGGCTAGGCGATTTGATTGTCAAAATCGATGGGACAAGCATTAATCAAGTCCACAGGGTTGCGGAGCTAAGCGAGAAGGCTGGCACCGACAAGAAGCCGCTTGAAGTCACTTATAAACGTGACGGGCAACTGAACAAGACGCTTCTGAATCCCGTTTTTGATGCAGAGGATAAAGCATGGCGGCTTGGCTTGTATATTCGTGACTCAGCAGCAGGTGTTGGCACATTAACCTTTTATGCTCCAGATCAAGGCGTGTATGGGGCGCTGGGACATGTCATCACAGACATGGATACCCAAACGCCGATAGATGTAGGCGAAGGTCAAATATTACAATCAAGCGTGACGTCCATTAACAAGAGCCAAAATGGCGAGCCGGGAGAAAAAAGAGCGCATTTTGTGAAAGAAAGCAAAATATTGGGTAATGTAGAGCGTAATACTCCGTTTGGCATTTTCGGCAAAATGAATGAAGTTCCTACGCATAGCTACAGCGATAAATCTTTGCCGGTAGCCTTTGCCGAAGATGTCAAAGAAGGGCCAGCGCAAATTTTGACTGTTGTAAATGGACAGAAGGTTGAGCGATTTGATATTGAGATTGTTCATGTATCGAAGCAAACCGGTCCAGCGACAAAAGGAATGGTCATTAAAATTACGGATAAACGTCTGCTAAGCAAAACAGGCGGAATCGTTCAAGGGATGTCAGGCAGTCCGATAATCCAAGACGGAAAATTAGTGGGGGCTGTAACTCACGTTTTCGTAAACGATCCTTCATCGGGATATGGTTGCTTCATTGAGTGGATGCTGCAGGATGCGGGCGTGTTGCTCAAATCGGCTAATGGCCGAGTAGACAAGGCTGCTTAAAGTTGAAAAAAGCTATTTAAAGGACGTCTGCTAAAGCTGATTGTGGGCTGAGGCAGACGTTTTTATTATGTTTTCGATTAAACTAAAAAACGCGCGGCAGTACAAATCAGCGATGAATTTTGTCGAAGAAGAACGAACGGAATCGGTAACTGTAATAAATTTTTAATTATATCGAAACGCAGTAAAAAAATAAAGAAAAATAATTTTCGACAGGAGGAATTCAACTTCACATGTCGAAAACTTTAAGCAGACAACTAGTGAGCGAAAAACATCAACATCATTTAAGGGAGGACTACAACTTGCATAAGATCGAAGTATTATTAGCAGATGACAACCGTGAATTTACTAACCTGTTATCGGAATACATATCCGAACAAAGTGATATGAGTGTAAGTGGTGTCGCGTATAATGGAGAAGAGGTTCTAAGACATTTGGAGGAAACAAGAAAGGTTCCAGATGTTCTTATCCTTGATATTATTATGCCTCATTTAGACGGACTAGGTGTTCTTGAGCGTCTGAAGGAAATTAACATATCTCCAATGCCCAAGATTATTATGTTAACCGCATTCGGTCAAGAGAACATCACTCAGAAAGCGGTACAACTCGGTGCGTCTTATTATATTTTGAAACCGTTTGACATGGATATTTTAGCAAATCGGATTCGTCAGCTCGTTGGCAATCCTACGTATTCCTCAACGGGAAGCTTTACGACTGGCTCCTCCTCCTTGAAGTCTAATGTAGTGCCAATCGCCAAAGGCAAAAACCTGGATGCCAATATTACGAGCATCATTCATGAAATCGGAGTGCCTGCTCATATTAAAGGGTATCAATACTTGCGCGAAGCCATTACGATGGTTTACAACAACATCGAAATTTTGGGTGCGATTACAAAAACGCTTTATCCGGCCATTGCCGAAAAATTCAAAACAACGCCTTCCCGCGTTGAACGCGCTATCCGCCACGCCATTGAGGTGGCATGGACACGCGGCAACATCGACAGCATCTCTCATCTGTTCGGCTACACAATCAACATCAGCAAATCGAAGCCTACTAACAGCGAGTTTATCGCAATGGTGGCTGATAAGCTGCGGATTGAGCATAAAGTCAGCTGAAAGGGGGAAGATTAGCGGATTTGTTTTATCCAATAAACTTCTAAACAAAAATAAAAAATACCACTTATTTATTGGTTACTTCAAACCGTAAATAAGTGGTATTTTTATTTTTAGAAATAATCCGAAAAATACGGATGCTCCTGATGAATCAGCTGCTCAAGCATGCGGATAGAGGCGTCATTAGCCTGCATCCGTCCGATGCGAGCGAGGTAAGTTGGTCGCTTGTAACCCATTAACATGGTAGTGAGCGTAGGGATGTCGATGACAACGGTTGCGTCGAGGCCCCCTTGCTGCAAGGTTCCTTTGCCGGATGTATCAACCGTTAAGGTGAATATACCTTGATTCCATTCCAGCATGGGATCATGCAGGTTCATAACGAGCCTGCATTCCTTCTCTTGACTCAAGAACGGATATTGCTCAATGAACAAAACGATATCCACTATCCGTGCCATATAGTAAGGGGCAATGGTTTCCTTAATATCCCCATCGTCTAATAGGAAAGCAAGCGGTTCATCCTTATAGATGTCCCCTTTGACAAGCGTGATCATGGAGAAATGGGCGCTGATAAAATTCCATAGCCCTGTCCGAGCCTCTTCAATAATGTAAACCATCTCTTTGATATAAAATATTTCTTCAGCTATCCAATACAGCAGATAACCCATTGGCGTATCACTGCTGTCATAGTAAATCGCTACAGTCATATCGTCGAGATCCCAACGCAAATATTCTTCCCAAGCAAGCTCATTGCGCAGCATAGCTCCATGATGAAGCAGTGCAAACTGCTTATAGATCGTTTTAATATCAGGATGCTCAATTGTTACGCGTTCCACGTTGCCCGGCACGTTTTTGAGCTTTGGCAATTGGGTATCAGGAACTTCAAATGAGATTTTATCGGAAATGATCTCCCAGCCCTTGCGTCTATAATAGGGGATGGAATACGGATAGAGGTACGAGATGGACTGCCTCCGATCCCTCATTTTACTTAAAGCCGTAAGCATCAACTTATTCATTAATCCCAAATTGGCATACTCAGGGTAGGTTCCAACGCCGGTTAGTCCGCCCATATCATAAATGTGTCCAAAAATGTTCACTTGGAACGGGTAAACGGCAAGCTGTGAAATGAGCTTTTCGCCATCAAACCAGCCCAGAACGTCAGCATGCTTGAGAACCGGAATCTTGGATTGCGCTATCTCCCTATTTTCCCAGCCGAAGGTTTGCAAATCGCGGTTGGTTACTTGAAAAACATAACGCAGCAAATTGTTGAATTGCTCGCCATGTACGGTTTCTACATTTTTCAACTTGAGTCTATCTTGCAATTTCCGGCGACTCATCGGTTATTACCTCCATTTATTCAAGCATATCCAACAGTTTACCATGCAGCTGGAATACGAACAAATCAGGCCCTCGGAGTGAGCGGGACCAAGTGACATTATTCATGTAATACTTATAATTAGATGGGCGAGTGGGAAGAAAACTTGACTTTACAAGCTAAAGTTACTTAAATTAAGGATGATTATACGAGGCATGGTTGGAGGGGAGCTAAGCTCGAGTTGGTCATTTCAGTTCTCTTCGCTAAAACAAAAAAGGCTATCGTAGGATGCCTCAGTTGTAAACCACTCTGCGGTTTATATAAACGTTGCTGCCGTATTTTTGGATTAGACCGGATGCTTCCGTTTTGATAAAGCTGCGAATTTCATTTAAGCGCTGGCTTTGCGGTTGAATAGTTTCTTTTACTTTACCGTCTACGGTAACGTCGAACACGATTTTCATTTGCGCACCTCGTTTCTTTTGATGTTCTAATCATAGTGAAGTTGTATTACGGAATGATAAAATGAAATAGTGCGAATTGTAATTTTATACGAAAAGCGTTATCGCAATGTAAACTAAACCATTCGAGGTGATTAGATGAGAGCTGTGTATGCAGGTAGCTTTGACCCCATTACGCTTGGACACGTATCGGTAATCGAGAGGGCATTCCAACTATTTAGCGAGGTTCATATTATCGTCGCCAATAACAGGTCGAAGAGGCATCATTTTACGATAGACCAACGGACGGAGCTTGTCGCTTTGTCTGTACCGCAGGATGAAAAAATTCAAATTATCCCGTATGAGGGCATCGTAGCGGATTACATTAACGAGCATGATATCAACGTTGTTATTCGGGGTATACGCAATGCAACGGATCTCGAATATGAGCTTCAGCTTGAGCAATACATTCGTAATACGACGATGGCTGATACGATTTATTTGTCTCCCTACACGCATTACATGCAAACGAGCAGCTCACTTGTCCGAATGTTTCTGATGTCCGATAAGACAGAGCTGGCTGCTTCGTACATGGTGCCTAAAGCGTATATGAAAATGCTTGAATACGAGGATTAACAAAAAAACCGCTGAGCGAGGATCAAATGGGATCCGTGCCTGCGGTTTTATACGCTAAAGAAGTAATATCACACATAATCGTATTAGCTCTGAGGCTTAGGCGGACGTGGGCGTTTTTGCTTAAAGCGCGGTGCCACATAGTTTCGTTTGCGATCGCGGAAAAAGGTCCAGCCAGCGATAAACCCAGCGCCTGCGGCAAACATAATAAATCCGAGCAGAAATTTCAGCCAATCAAAATCGGGAGTGATGGCTTCATTTCCGAAATCGGAGAAATAAACAAAGACGGAATCTTTCATTTTGAGAAAACCAAAGCAAGCGAGCAGACCGGGAATTACAAGCATGAGGATTGCGATAAAACGGGCAGCAACTAATTTCATAAATACGGTGTCTCCTTATCGGTCAAAATATACAGTTAGCTCTATCATACCTTTTTACGCGGATAGTGTCTATTTCGTAAAAGGACGATGCCATCGCGGGTAAAAACAGGTACAATAGGAATGAATGTCATGTTACAATGCGATTGGGCAAAAAAAGAACAGGCTTCACCAGCATATATTGAAGGCAATTATGAAGGGAATGATAGTTATGGCTATACAGGTGGACGTAGCAGTTCTTGGAGGCGGCCCTGGCGGCTATACAGCTGCGATTCGAGCAGCTCAGCTAGGCAAGTCGGTAGCGATAGTCGAAATGGATAAGCTCGGAGGCACATGCTTACATAAAGGTTGTATTCCAAGCAAGTCGCTGCTTCGCAGCGCGGAGGTATATTCAACGCTTCTCGAGGCGAGCTCATACGGCATTCAAGTTGCAGAAGGAGCTATTTCACTCGATTATGATAAAGTCCAGCTACGTAAGGATCAAACGGTAGAGCAGTTATACCGTGGACTACAAAGCTTAATGAAAAAAAATGGCATCCAGATTATTCAAGGCAAGGGCAGAGTCATTGGGCCTTCCATTTTCTCGCCAAAAAGCGGCTCGTTAGCTGTTGAGCTGCCGGATGGAGAAATGGAATCCGTCGTGTCAACCAATTTGATTATTGCGACTGGTTCCAGACCGCGTCATTTGCCGGGCTTGACGCCGGACGGTGAATATATTTTGTCTAGCGATGAGGCGCTTGTGATGGACAAGCTTCCTAAATCCATCATTATTGTAGGCGGAGGCGTAATCGGAGTAGAGTGGACGTCGCTGCTGCAGGATTTTGGCGTTCAGGTGACGCTGGTGGAAGCAGGCTCCCGCTTGCTGCCTGGCGAAGACACGGAGGTTTCCGCTGAGCTGACCAGAGTGCTTAAGGGACGCGGCGTTCGCGTTCTGACAGGCGTTCAGCTTCAAACGGATCAATATAAAGGCGAAAACGGCGAGGTTTCCATTGTAGCTGCCACGCAGGACGGTGATGTCGTTCTGAATGCGGAGAAGCTGCTCGTTTCTGTTGGGCGTCAGCCAAACGTTGAAGGAATCGGCCTTGAAAATACAGATATTCGCACGGTTAATGGCGCGATTGAGGTAAATGCATTCGGGCAAACGAGCGAGCCTCATATTTACGCAATAGGCGATGTAATCGGCGGCGTTCAGCTAGCGCATGCTGCTGCCCATGAGGGTTTAATCGCGGCGGAGCATATTAGCGGCCAGAAGCCGGCTGCCATCGAGGCGCATTTGATTCCTAGATGCATCTACTCACGGCCAGAGATTGCATCGTATGGCTTAACTGAGGACGGCGCTCGCGCGAAAGGGCATGACATTAAGACGGGCAAAATTCCTTTTCAAGCGATTGGCAAAGCGCTTGTGCTTGGCGAGAAGGACGGCTTCGTGAAGGTAATTGCCGATCGCAAGACAAACGATATCGTTGGCGTCCATATGATTGGAGCGCATGCGACGGATCTTATTTCCGAAGCCGCGCTGGCTGGCGTGCTTAATGCAACGCCTTGGGAAGTCGGCCAAATGATCCATCCGCACCCGACGTTAGCAGAGGCGCTGGGCGAAGCTATGCTGGCTGTTGACGGCAAAGCGATTTCGTTCTAAGCAAGACTGTTTTCTTTTTGGAACAAATGGAGTTATAATGTATATGATCAAGTCTTAGTACCAGGTTATAATAGTACGTAAAAGGAGGAACACCTTATGACCCAACCTGCATCTACTGGGCAAAATGTTCGTCATTTGGAACTCGGGCTCAGCAATGAGCAAGCAATTGATATGTATGCAACGATGGTGACGGCACGCAAGTTTGACGAGCGAATGCTGCTGCTGCAGCGCGCCGGTAAAATCAATTTCCACGTATCCGGTGTAGGCCAAGAGGTCGCTCAAGTAGCGGCAGCTTACGCGCTTGATCGCGATAACGATTATTTTCTGCCTTATTATCGGGACTATGGCTTTGTCCTCTCCGTAGGGATGACGCTGCGCGATTTGTTATTGTCAGTGTTCGCGAAGGCGGAGGACCCAAATTCCGGCGGACGCCAAATGCCTGGCCACTTTGGTTCGAAGAAGCTTCGCATCGTAACGGGTTCAAGCCCGGTAACGACTCAGGTTCCGCATGCGGTAGGCATTGCGCTTGCAGCAAGAATGAAAAACAAGCCGCTAGTCAGCTTTGTTACCTTCGGAGAAGGATCGAGCAATCAAGGCGACTTCCATGAGGGCTGTAACTTTGCAGGCGTACATAAGCTGCCTGTCATTTTTATGTGTGAAAATAATCAATATGCCATTTCCGTACCTATCCATAAGCAGCTAGCCGGTACGGTCGCTGATCGTGCGCTCGGCTATGGCTTCCCTGGCTATCAGGTTGACGGAAACGATGCGCTTGAAGTGTTCCGGGTCGTTAAGGAAGCGCGTGAGCGCGCAATCGCGGGCGAAGGTCCAACGCTGATTGAAGCGCTTATGTACCGCATCTCGCCTCACTCCACATCAGATAACGATCTCGCTTATCGTACGAAAGAAGAGGTTGATTCCAATCGTGCGAAAGACGGCATACCTAAATATAAGCAGTACCTGATTGACAGCGGTATTTGGTCAGAGGAGCTCGATGTAGAGTTGCAAGCGAAAATACGCAAGCTGCTTGACGAGGCTACCGAATATGGCGATAAAGCGCCATTCCCGACGCCGGAATCTACATTGCTGCACGTGTATGCGGATGATGCTGAGCAAGGAGGCAGGGAATAATGGCAGTAATCGAATATATTGATGCAATTCGCCAAGCGATGAAGGAAGAAATGGAAAGAGATGACGATGTCTTCGTGCTTGGTGAGGACGTTGGCCTTAAAGGTGGTGTATTCACGACCACGAAGGGGCTGCAGGATCAGTTCGGCGAGTCTCGAGTGCTCGATACGCCGCTTGCGGAATCTGCAATAGCGGGCGTAGCGATTGGTGCGGCAATGTATGGCATGAAGCCGATCGCAGAAATGCAATACTCCGACTTCATGTTCCCGGCAACCAATCAAATCATTAGCGAAGCGGCAAAGGTACGTTACCGCTCGAATAATGACTGGACATGTCCGCTCGTAATCCGCGCGCCGATCGGCGGCGGTATATTTGGTGGTTTATACCATTCACAATGTCCAGAATCCGTGTTTTTCGGGACGCCTGGCTTAAAGATCGTTGCCCCCTATCGGGCTTACGATGCGAAAGGTTTGCTGAAGGCCGCTGTTCGCGACCCTGATCCGGTGCTTTATTTTGAGAATAAAAAATGCTACAAGCTTGTTACGGGTGAAGTTCCGGATGACGATTACATCGTTCCAATCGGAGTTGCTAACGTACTGCGCGAGGGCGAAGACATTACCGTTATCGGCTACAGTCTTCCGCTTCACTTTGTAGAACAAGCTGCAGCCGAGCTTGAAGGCGAGGGCATCAGCACGCATATTCTCGACCTGCGTACGCTTCAACCGCTCGATAAAGAGGGGATTCTTGAGGCAGTTCGCAAAACGGGCAAGGTGCTTATTATTCATGAGGACAACAAGACGGGCGGCGTAGGAGCCGAAGTGTCTGCAATTATCGCTGAAGAGCTGCTTTATGAGCTGGATGCTCCGATCATGCGCCTTTGCGGGCCGGATGTGCCGGCAATGCCGATTAACCCGCCGGGCGAGAAATTTTTTATGCTTAACAAAGAAAAAGTAAAAGAAGCCATGCGGCAACTAGCACTTTATTAAAATATAAGAAAGTATAAGTGTTGATTTTATACGAGGCTTATATGTCACCGCGAAACGTATGCTGCGCCGCCAGAGGACGGCGGTAGCCGTTTACGCCTTGGGCCAGTAGGGAGATGTGAACTATGAAAACAATGACGGAAATCGTCGTGCCGCAGCTTGCGGAATCGCTTGTATCGGCTACAATTGATAAATGGCTGAAGCAGCCAGGTGATTGGGTTGACGTATACGAGCCTGTCTGTGAAATCATTACGGATAAAGTGAATGCGGAATTGCCTTCAACAGTAGCGGGCAAGCTTGTCCAAATCTTGGTTGGCAAAGGTGAGACCGTTCCGGTCGGAACACCAATCTGCATCATCGAAGTCGAAGGCTCAGCGGCTCCATCTGGAGACGCACCGGCACAATCCCAAGCAGCAGGAGCTGCTTCCGCTGCACCACCGTCTGAGATCGCATCGGAAGACGCGCCTATGCGCAACCGATTCTCGCCGGCTGTGCAGCAGCTTGCAGCAGAGCATGCGATACGCTTGACCGATGTTCCTGGAACGGGTCTTGGCGGTCGGATTACGCGCAAGGACGTACTCGCTTACGTTGCATCCGGAGCGGGCAAGACAAGCAATGCGGCAAGCGGAAACGCTGCTGCGCCAGCACCGCATACGGTCGACTCGGCTGCACAGGTTCGTTCCTCCGGTCTGCATTTGACGGAAACGCCTAGATTTCCAAAAATCGAGGTGGAGGGCGCAACGGGAGCTGGACGAGGCGATAACTTTATTGATGTAACGCCAATCCGTAATACGATTGCCCGCAATATGAGGCAGAGCGTGAGCGAAATTCCGCATGCTTGGACGATGATTGAAGTGGATGTAACGAATCTAGTTCTTCTTCGCAACAAGCTTAAAGATGATTTCATGAAGCGCGAAGGCATCAATTTGACTTATTTGGCTTTCCTGCTCAAAGCAGTCGTCAATGCGATCAAAGATGTGCCTATTATGAACTCCATGTGGGCGGTAGATAAAATAATCGTGAAGCGGGATATCAATATCGCGCTTGCCGTTGGTACGGAGGATTCCGTTCTTACGCCCGTTATCAAAAATGCCGATCACAAAAACGTTGCCGGGCTTGCCAAAGAAATTGAGGAGCTTGCACGTAAGACTAGGGAAGGCAAGCTGACCTTGTCCGATATGCAAGGCGGAACGTTCACGGTCAATAATACAGGGTCGTTTGGTTCGATTTTGTCATATCCGATCATTAACTATCCGCAAGCAGCGATTCTGACGTTCGAGTCCATCGTTAAGCGCCCGGTTGTCATTAACGACATGATTGCGGTTCGCTCAATGGCTAATCTGTGCCTATCGCTGGATCACCGGATTTTGGACGGCGTTATTTGCGGACGTTTCTTGCAGCGCGTGAAGGATAACTTGGAGAGCTTTAACCTAGAAAGCAAATTGTATTAGAAAAGGGGAACACCATCATGTCTGACGCGGATAACGCAAATGGCTTAAGACGGCTGGACGCCCACTATATAGGCATGCTCGAATACGCGCAGGCGTGGGAGCTGCAAAAAGCATACGTAAAGCAAATTGATCAGGAGGAGCGCATGCAGACGCTCCTCCTTCTTCAGCATCCGCCTACCTATACGATGGGCTCTGACAAGCATCCTGAACATTTGCTTCTGGATGAAGCGGAGCTTAAGGAGCAAGGCATTACGCTGTTCCAGATCGACCGCGGCGGAGATATTACCTATCATGGGCCTGGACAGCTAGTTGGCTATCCGCTGCTTTATCTGGAAGCGGAGGGACTTGATTTGCATGCTTATTTGCGCAGCTTGGAGCAAGTCATTATTAATTGGCTAGCCGAGTATGGTATAGAGGCGGGCAGAAAACCGGAATATACAGGAGTATGGGTAGCGGATCAGAAGATTGCGGCTATCGGGGTGAAATTTAATAAAGCCCGGCATCGGCGGGGCTTTATTACGAGTCATGGATTTGCGCTCAACATCAAATCAGGGATTGCAGCAGAAGGTTTTAGCGGAATCGTCCCTTGCGGCATTCAGCAATTCGGCGTGACTTCCTTCAATGATTTGACGGGGCTTGAGCTATCGGTTGAGGAAGCGGCTAAGCAGTTGCTCCCTCATTTTGTCAAAGAATTTAAATGTCAAATGGACCTAGTATAGAAATAACGATCCAAGGCCTGCTAACAAGGACGATAACACGAGTGCGGATACGAGCAAAATGGCAACAATTCGAATCAATCGTTGTCTGCGCATTTGGAAAACCCCTTTCATGATTTAGAACATAACAGCTTAATGATAGCTTGTCACTTACTCTATTGTATACGAAAGTAATGGACGGAGGAAACGTTAATGATTGAAAAAGATCGTTTGGTAAATGAATTCATGGAATTAGTGAAGATAGATAGCGAGACAAAGCATGAGCAGGAAATAAGCCGCGTGCTCAAACAAAAGTTCGAAGCGCTGGGCTTGCAAATCAGCGAGGATGATGCCGCAGCGAAAACGGGGCACGGGGCAGGCAATCTGTTTGCGATTTGGGAAGCAGAGGGTGCGGATGCTGCTGCGCCGACGATTTTCTTCACATGCCACATGGATACCGTAACGCCAGGCGTTGGCATTAAGCCGCAGCTGGATGCGGACGGTTATATTAGAAGCGACGGCACGACTATTCTTGGCGCCGACGACAAAGCAGGCATTTCCGCCATTTTTGAAGCGATACGTGTCGTGAAGGAGCAAGCAATACCTCATGGCCGCATTCAATTCGTCATTACAGTTGGCGAGGAGTCTGGTCTTCTAGGGGCGCGCTCGCTTGATGCATCGAAGCTGGAAGCGAAGTTCGGTTATGCGCTGGATTCCAACGGAGCAATCGGAGATATTGCGGTAGCAGCGCCAACGCAAGCTAAAGTAACGATCAAAATGTATGGCCGTTCTGCACATGCAGGCGTGAATCCAGAGGATGGCATAAGCGCGATCCAGGTCGCTGCCAAAGCGATCGCAAGAATGCCGCTTGGCCGGATTGATAATGAAACAACAGCGAACATCGGCCGGTTCGAGGGCGGCGGCGCTACAAATATCGTGTGTGACTACGTGAAGCTGGATGCAGAGGCAAGAAGTATTGTTCAGCATAAGCTGGACAGCCAAATCGAAGCGATGCGCAAAGCAGTGGAGAGCGCAGCAGAGGAATTTGGAGCGCGCGGCGAGCTGGAGAGCGAAATTATTTACCCGGCTTATCAATATGATGATGAGGATTCCGTCGTACAGCTGGCGAAAAAAGCGATAGTTGCGATCGGTCGCACGCCTCGCACATTCCATTCCGGCGGCGGCAGCGATGCGAATATCTTTAACGGGCTAGGCATTCCTACCGTCAATTTGGCTGTTGGCTATGAGCATATCCATACGACAAAAGAGCAAATTAAAGTGGAAGATTTGGTCAAAACGACCGAGCTCGTCGTAGAAATCATCAAACAAGCGGCGACTGTAGAATAACAAAAGCGCTGCTCTCGCGGCATGCTTTGCCGCTACATGACAGAAAGCCCTTCAATCCCATTGTTCAGCTAAAGCTGATGGCGGATGGAGGGTTTTTTGTCTAAAAATCATTTTTAAATGTAGAAGGCTGATTAATTCGTTTTGTCTAGAGGAAGGCGGCGCACGCTGATGACATTCGTATATTCGGACATCGGAGTTCTGGAAAGGGAAGAAGCAGACAGCTTGCGCAGCTGATGACGGATTTCCCAGCCTTTACCTACTAATCGCAAATGATTAACCGCTACATATTGTTTCATATTATTCGCCCCTGTCAATTTGATATAATGATAGTTATGCAGGTGCAGGACAAGTTATGCGCAATAAGCATGCAGTACAAAAAGGAGCGATCACGATTGGAAGAACAACAGCCAGCTGCGCTATGGCGCGAGGAAACGATTAAGACCGAGCCTATTTTTGAAGGCAAAATGATTACGCTTCAGGTAGATACCGTTGCTCTAGCTGATGGCAGAACCGCTACAAGAGAAATCGTAAAACATCCAGGTGCCGCAGCCGTTATGGCGTTATTGGATGGCAAGCTGCTCGTCGTCGAGCAATTCCGCAAGCCGCTTGAAAAATTTCAAATCGAAATCCCGGCAGGCAAGCTTGATCCCGGCGAAGACCCGCTTACCGCAGCAGCCCGCGAGCTGGAAGAAGAGACAGGCTATCGCTCAGATGACCTGAAGCTGCTAAGCGCTTTTTACACCTCGCCTGGCTTTGCTGACGAGAAGTTATACATCTATTTCACGGACAAAGTCGAGCAGGGCGTTCAAAATCCGGATGAAGATGAGGATCTAAAGGTAGAAGCGATTACTCTCGAGCAAGCCGAAGCTTACATACAAGAAGGCCGCATTAGCGACGCCAAAACGATTCTAGCTGTCTACGCATGGAAACTATACAATCTGACAGGTCGGCTTTAGCCGACCTTGTCTTCCCTCAACAAACCCGTCATACCCCTCTAAACCCCCTCATACAATACACTAGTAAGACAACCTATGCGTAAAACCATATCTCCAAAATCATTAGTTATGTATGCTAACTAACTAAATTTGTATTGATCTAATTTTTAAACCTCTATAACACCTTTTCAAACAACTTTGTTAAATAAACCTAATTATTAGTTCAATTTGTCATTCAAACAATCACCAAGGCTTATTAATCCTTATTCATGCACAATCTTCCAGCGTGTCCCGAAGGGACGAAAGCTCCTAGGCAGTCCATGCTCACACCCATCTCTATCCCTTCGACGTTAGTCCAATTGCGGGTGTCCAGAGGGTGCAACCCTTGGGGCCCTCCCTTGGAAGGGAGGGTTTGGGTGGGTTCGAAAAGGTTTGAAGCGATTTGATAAAAGGTTTGATCCGATTTGAAAAAGTTTGAAACGCCTTTAAGGCTTTTGGGTTCCGAAGCAAAGGGTTTTAAGCTTCAATCCAAATTTTCTATAAAATAAAACCTTTGAAGGCATAGTAGAAACCCTTCAAAAGGGCAGGGGTTTAAAGTAGCTGAAAGGATTGGTGAGCGTCATCAAAAATCAACTATCGCTGTATGTTTTCGTGTCGGTATTGTTTGTGGTAGGCGCCATATTTGGCGCACTCATGGTCAACGCGCTTACGCTCGAGCAACAGCAGGAGCTTGCCCAGGATGTAGATCAGTATGTACAGCTGATGAATGATGGCGCCGGAATTGGAGAAGCGCATTCATTCTGGGAACGGTTTTTTTTCCATAGCAAATGGCTGCTTGTATTGTGGGTGCTCGGCATCACCGTTGTCGGAATACCGGGAGTGCTTGCGCTTAATTTCTTAAAAGGTGCGCTGGTTGGTTTTTCGGTGGGTACGCTAATCAATCAATATGCATGGAAGGGCGTTCTTTTCTCGCTGGTGTCGATCGCGCCTCAAAACTTAATTGCCGTTCCGGCGATGATTATAACGAGCGCTGCCGCCATTTCCTTCTCTATCTTTGTGATCAAAAACAGGCTGTTTCGCCAGACAGGCGAGCTTGCCCCTCAGCTAGGCTCCTTTACGTCGACCGCTATGCTCATGTTGATCCTTTTTGCCGGAGCGGCGCTGCTTGAAGCCTATATTTCACCAACTCTAATTGCCTGGGTTTCCCCTCTTCTTTCGTCCGGTAACGCCACGATATGACACCAAAATGTTTGACTTTATTACAGGTTAGCACCTATAATGAAAGGAAACGTTTCCTGAAATAGGCGCAGTCATGTGGTAGGGGGGAAATCATGGAAGCCCGGATTGAGAAGATTAAACAACAGTTGCAGTCGCAGGGCTACAAATTAACCCCGCAGCGGGAAGCAACGGTACGTGTTTTGCTTGAGAATGAAGACGACCACCTAAGCGCTGAGGATGTATTCATGCTAGTAAAGGATAAAGCTCCCGAAATCGGGCTTGCAACGGTTTATCGGACATTGGAATTGCTAAGCGAAATGCATGTTGTCGAAAAATTGAATTTCGGCGACGGTGTAGCGCGGTATGATCTGCGTACGGACAGCAACAAGCATCACCATCATCACCTAATATGTGTGCAATGCGGCTCAATGGACGAGATCAAAGAAGACTGGCTTTTGCCACTCGAGGAGCGGCTTGAGCTGGAATACGGATTTTTTGTAGTTGACCATCGCCTAGATTTTCAAGGTATATGCCGTCGCTGCAAAGAAAAAAATGATATCGCAAACCCAACTGAAAATCAATCTTAAACGGCTTGGCTGCCCAGCATAACTGGACGGCAAGCCGTTTTGGCGTTTTATTGGCATCAAATGTTTTTAAAAATGCGATCCAGCTGCAAAAGCCCTGCGCCTTGCGAGCGCGATTTGAATTTTTTAAGCTTGAATGCCCGCAAACGCAGCCTTTTTTTGATTGCTCGAGCGCTTATGCCTGGTTTGCCCGCCAGCAGCAACGCGGCGCCGCCTGCAACATGCGGAGATGCCATGCTGGTTCCAGAGAGAGTCATGTACTTGCCGTTCAGCCACGTGGACAAAATGCTGTCACCAGGCGCTGTTAACCCGATTCCTCTGCCTCTGCTGCTAAAGCCAGCCACTTTATTCGCTTTAGTAGAAGCGGCAACAGCAATCGTCTCCTTAAAGGAAGCAGGTACGTCTATTTGCTTGCTAGACTTACCGGAGTTACCCGCTGAGGCAACCATGACGATACCTTGCTTGGCTGCTCGTTTGATCGCATCATGAAGAGTACCGCTGTTATTAGAGTCAAGAATGCCAAAGCTCATGTTAATGACTTGCATCTTGTTCGTGATGCACCAGTTGATGCCGTCAACAATGTCAGATACAAAGCCATCACCGTATAGATCGAGCGCTTTGACCGCGTATAAACTTATCTCCGGAGCAGTCCCCGTTACTTTTCCGCTTTTGCCTGCAGCAGCTAGAATGCCAGCAACATGGGTACCATGTCCATTATCATCCGCATATGAACCGCCATTAATGGTATTAATTCCGCCTGCTATTCGCAAATCCGGGTGACTGGCGATGCCGGAATCGATGATGGCGACTTTAATCGATTTTCCGCGTGTAGTTGCCCAAGCTTCGGGTGCTTTAATGCTGCTTATGTTCCAAGTTAGCAGTGCCGGCGTCGTTGCAGGCGTCAGCAATGGAATCGAACGTCCCTTGAGCTTGATTCTCTTACGCTTTGTGATCGCACCGTGCGCGCGGATTTTGAAATCTTTTTCGATCAGCTTGACTTGGGGATGATTAGCTAAGTCATGCCAGGAAATGCTTTTATGAAAATGGCAGCCGATAATCCGGCAGCGTGAAACCGTTTTGAATGGTTTGATTCCGAGTTCCTTCAGTTGCCTTAGGCATCGCTTATATGCTTTCGCTGAACGAAACGTTATCAGCTTTCGATAAGTATGCTTAGAAGGCATACATGTCGCACAGCTTTTTAATAAGGCTTTAAGATCAGACAATGGACAAAGAACCCCCTATGATGGCATTTTTCTTAACCAGTTTATGGTAGAAGCATTGATTTCGCATGGGTAATAGCCAGAATCACACATATTTTTTGAAATATAACAAAGCATAGAGAGGATGCCTGCGTTCGGGTTATATTTTCCGCAAAAAGGGTTAAGAAAGGACGATCATTCCGCGCCGATCGTTCATACAACATAGAAAGAGAATGTTTATGGCGTTATTAAAAAGAGGATTGCGCAGGAGGAGGAATAGTCATGATTGTAGGTGTGCCGAAGGAAATTAAACAAAGCGAGTACCGCGTAGCATTGACCCCTGCAGGCGTTACGGTGCTGGTTGCGGCTGGTCATAAAGTACTCGTTGAAACGGGAGCAGGAAGCGGTAGCGGCTTTGAGGATAGCGACTATGAGCGCGAAGGAGCAGAGCTGATAAGCACGGCTTCAGAAGTATGGGCGAGGGCCGAAATGATGATGAAAGTAAAGGAGCCGCTATCCGAGGAGTTTGGTTATTTTCGGGAAGGGCTGCTCCTATTTACGTATTTGCATTTGGCAGCAGCGCCTGAGTTGACAAAGGCTCTGGTTAGTAAAGGCGTAACGGGTATTGCCTACGAGACGATTCAACTCGCAAACGGCAGCCTGCCGCTGCTTACGCCGATGAGCGAGGTTGCAGGCCGAATGTCTGTTCAAGTAGGCGCGCAATTTTTAGAAGCTTTTAATGGCGGCAGAGGCGTCCTGCTTGGCGGAGTGCCTGGCGTACCGCCTGCGGAGGTTGTTATCATTGGCGGGGGCATAGTCGGGACAAACGCTGCGAAAATTGCCCTTGGCATGGGGGCAAACGTGATCATTTTAGAAAGAAGCGCGGATCGGATGAGGTATTTGGATGATATTTTCGGAGGCAGAGTCCGCACGTTGATGTCAAGCCCCTATCATATCGCCGAAGAGGTATCCAAAGCGGATTTGTTGATTGGAGCCGTTCTTATACCTGGCGCGAGAGCTCCGCATCTGGTGACGGAGCAAATGGTGCAAAACATGAAGAAAGGGTCGGTTATCGTAGATGTTGCCGTTGATCAAGGAGGTTCGATCGCTACCGTAGACCGACCGACGACCCACAAAGACCCGATCTATGTGAAGCATGGCGTCGTTCATTATGCTGTTGCTAACATACCTGGCGCTGTGCCTCGTACTTCAACGTTTGCGTTAACGAATGTCACGATACCATATGCGCTGGAGCTTGCAAATCATGGCATGGAAGCTGTACGCAAAAGCATTCCGCTGCAAAAAGGGGTAAATACGCACGCAGGCAGCGTAACCTACGAGCCGGTCGCGAATGCGGTTCAATTGCCGTTCACGCCGCTTGAGAAATGGTTGGACAGTGTTTCCTACGACAGCTTGCAGGGTTAATGGCATATTCGGATAAGCCTCCTCATATGGTGATACGGATGGACATTCGTATTGGCATCATAAGGAGGCTGGTTTGTATGGTTTTTTCAATTCGGAGATGGACGAGCCGTATTTTTTTTATCATTGTGTTTTCTGTTTTGCTATTAGCTGTTACAGGCGGCTATCGCTGGCTTGCAGATGCGATATCTCCCATTCATCCTTATCGGGAGCCTAAAGGTGCTGCCCTTAAAGTTTTTGTGACCGACCCAGACTCGCCAGACAGCAAAAACGCCGCTGACCGATTGCGCTGGTTTTATTGGTACGGGGAATAATGGGCCAGACAGCTGATACGGAATATTGCTGAAAGCAGGATTTTTGGCGTCGAATGTTGAATTGTTTTGTAGAAATAAACCTGTCAGAAACGTGCCATATGTGAAAGGAAGTCCAATGAAAGCTCATTTAAATCGTTATATTCAATATTTACGCTTGGAGAGAGGGTTGTCAGCAAATACTCTTTCATCATATGAACGGGATTTGAATCAATTTATTTCATATGTGCAAGAGCTTGGTCTAATAGAGATTGCCGATGTGCAGAGACATCATATTTCAAGGTATATGCTGCATTTGAAGGAACAGGGAAGGAAGGCTGCGACGCTGTCACGCCATATTGTTTCTGTGCGTGCCTTTTTTCACTATTTAATAACGGAAGGGATTATAGTGAATAATCCGTCCATTTATATGGAAGCGCCGAAGCAAGAGAAAAAACCTCCGAGCATTTTGAGCGTCGATGACACGAGCGCACTCCTTGAAACGCCAAACAGTGCAAGCGCCGCTGGCAAGCGGGATAGAGCGATGCTGGAGCTCATTTATGCAACAGGCATCCGTGTTACTGAGCTTGTATCGCTTAATCTGGAGCATATTAATATGCAGCTTGGATTTGTGCAGTGCATTGGCACGAACCAGAAGGAGAGGCTCGTTCCGTTCGGAAGGTTAGCCGCTGAAGCATTAACGGATTATTTGCAGTCGGGCAGAGATGAACTAACTTCGCTGAGAGAGTCGCAGTCGGCGTTATTTCTAAATCATTTGGGCACGAGATTGACAAGGCAAGGATTTTGGAAGACGATTAAGAAGCATGCAAAGGAAGCCGGGATTGCGGAGGAGATTACGCCTCATACGCTTAGGCATTCGGTTGCGGCACATTTGTTGGATAATGGCGCGGATATTCGTGCGGTGCAGGAGCTGCTTGGGCATGCGGACATTTCGACAACGCTCAAGTATACGCAGATTCCCAAAACGCGCATGAAGGAAACCTATAACCGTGCGCATCCGCGAGCTTAATGAGCAAGCGAGATGCATCCACCTACAGAGGAGGGAATTATACATATGAAATTTGATCGTATTGCCGTTATCGTTTTGGACAGCGTGGGAATAGGCGAGCTTCCTGATGCAGCTGCATTTGGGGATGTGGGCTCGCATACGCTTGGACATATTGTAGAGAGAGTGCCTGGAACAAAGCTTCCGAATTTGCGTAGATGGGGATTGGACCGTATAGCGTCCATTCATGATTGGAAGCCGTCAGAAGAGGCTCCGGCTGCTTATTATGGCAAAATGGCCGAGGTGTCAGTTGGCAAGGATACGATGACTGGCCACTGGGAGCTGATGGGACTTGAACTAACCGTTCCGTTCCAAACTTTTCCTGAGGGCTTTCCGCCTGAGCTGCTGGGACCGTTCGAGGAACGCACAGGCCGCAAAGTGATTGGCAACAAACCCGCGAGCGGCACGGACATTTTGGATGAGCTCGGAGCAGAGCAAATGGAGACCGGGGCATGGATCGTTTATACATCGGCCGATAGCGTCTTTCAAATCGCGGCGCATGAGGATATCATCCCGCTTGATGAGCTGTACCGCGCTTGCGAAATCGCGAGAGAGCTGACGATGGATGACCGCTTTACGGTTGGCCGCGTTATTGCAAGGCCTTATTTAGGCAAGCCGGGCGATTTCAAACGTACGCCGAACCGTCATGATTATGCGGTGAAGCCGCCTCAGCCTACTGTTTTGAACGCATTAAAGGACGCCGGTTTCGATTCGATTGCAGTCGGGAAAATCAATGATATCTTTGATGGAGAAGGCATTACAGCCTCCTTGCCGACCAAAAGCAACGTTGACGGCATCGAAAAAACGATTGAGCAGCTAAAGCAGCCATTCAAAGGATTGCTGTTCACAAATCTAGTTGAATTTGATTCGCTATACGGGCATCGCCGTGATCCAGTTGGCTATGCCTCTGCTTTGGAGGAATTTGATCTTGCCGTTCCCGAATTGGAGAGTCAGCTAGGCGAGCGGGACTTATTGATCGTAACCGCTGACCACGGGAATGATCCCGTTCATCCAGGTACGGATCATACGCGCGAATACGTTCCTATTTTATTGTATAGCCCATCGTTTAAGCAGCCTCGTCAGCTTAGCATCCGTTCGACCTTCTCTGATCTTGGGGCGACGATCGCCGAAAACTTCGGTGTGCAAGCACCTCCGAACGGGACAAGCTTTTTGTCCGAGCTATAATCTCAAGAAATTTAGGAAGCACTAGTTACAATCTGGCATTTACCTTAGGAGGAATTATAATGAGTTCGATTACAGCAGCAGGTCTAACTGCAGCACATATTAAAGAAGCGGCAAATTTTATCGAGGCACAAACGGAGCAAAGACCAGAAATCGGATTGATTATGGGCTCAGGCCTTGGCGTATTAGGCGATCATTTGGAAAGTGCTGTGACGATTCAATATCAAGATATCCCGCACTTTCCGATTTCTACGGTTGAAGGTCATGCAGGCGAGCTGCTGATCGGAACGCTTTCCGGTAAAACAGTAATTCTAATGCGCGGACGTTTTCACATGTATGAAGGATACGGCCCGGAGCTGACCGCATTTCCGGTACGCGTCATGAAGGCGCTTGGCGTCAAAACATTGCTCGTTACAAATGCAGCTGGCGGCGTGAATACGGATTATGAAGCGGGCAATCTCATGCTGATTTCCGATCATCTCAATATGACAGGCAAAAACCCTTTGATTGGTCCAAATGACAATGAGCTTGGCGTTCGTTTCCCTGATATGTCCGAAGCCTACAGCAAGCGTCTGCGCGCAATCGCTCGCGATATTGCAACAGCACAAGGCATTACGCTTCGCGAAGGGGTGTACGCGGGTCTTCTTGGACCAACGTATGAAACGCCTGCAGAAATTCGAATGCTGAGAGTAATCGGTGCTGATGCTGTCGGAATGTCGACTGTTGCCGAAGTCATTGCAGCGCGCCATTCGGGAATCGAAGTAGTTGGCATTTCGTGTATAAGCAATATGGCCGCGGGTATTTTGGATCAACCGTTGTCGCATGCTGAGGTCATGGAAACAACTGAACGCGTCAAGTCCCAATTTTTGGGACTAGTTAACGCGTTAATTGCTGCTATGTAATGTTTTTTGTAACACAATTGTAATAATTGCGTCGACTCAATATGACAGTGTTTTTTTGCGTTTCGTCGTATAATGTCCATGATTAAAGAAAGATGGAGTGGACAAAGCCCATGGACAAGCAATTAATCACGCAGATGGAGCAGTTGCGTAAAAAGATGATTGAAGCTGCTCTATTGAATGAAAGCCTTCAGCATTTGGACGTGCTCGTGCTAAGCCAATCTCTTGATGAGATTATTGTCCAGGTGCAAAGGGAACGACGCGCGTTATAAACAAATCAATAACGGGCAGGCGAATGGAGAGGGAACTATGCGGTCGGTAGATCTTATTCAGAAGAAAAGAGATGGCGGCGAGCTGACCGCTTCGGAGTTAACATTTTTGATAGACGGATACTCTCGCGGCGACATACCGGATTACCAGCTCTCAGCATGGGCGATGGCCGTGTTTTTCCAAGGAATGACGCCAAGGGAGACAGCGGCGCTGACGCTTGCAATGGCTAATTCTGGCGATCAGGTTGATCTCGGTCCAATCAGCGGGATTAAAGTGGATAAACATAGTACGGGCGGCGTTGGCGATAAGACAACGTTAATTCTTGCGCCATTAGTCGCTTCGGTTGGCATTCCCGTTGCGAAGATGTCCGGACGCGGCTTAGGCCATACCGGCGGCACGATCGATAAGCTTGAATCTATCGAAGGCTTTCGGACGGAGCTCTCGCGCGAGAAGTTCATGACACAGGTAAATGAGATTGGACTAGCTGTTATCGGCCAAAGCGGGAATCTTGCGCCGGCAGATAAGAAGCTATATGCGCTCCGCGACGTTACAGCTACCGTGGAGTCTATTCCGCTTATTGCAAGCTCGGTTATGAGCAAAAAGATTGCCGCGGGTGCTGATGCGATCGTGCTCGATGTAAAAACGGGCAGCGGCGCGTTTATGAAGACGCTCGAGGATTCTGAGCAGCTTGCTCAAGCGATGGTTAACATTGGTACCGAAGTTGGCCGACATACGGCTGCAGTTATCAGCGATATGGATCAGCCGCTTGGTTTTGCGATAGGGAACGCGCTAGAGGTTCAGGAATCGATTGATACGCTTAAAGGCAACGGACCGGAGGATCTCACGGAACTTTGTTTGACACTAGGTGCCCATATGGTTGTGCTAGGCGGGAAGTCAGATTCCGTGGAAACGGCGAAGGAACTGCTGCGCGCCCAGATTGAAAGCGGAGCAGCCTTAGCGAAGTTCAAAGCATTTTTGGCTGCCCAGGGCGGCGACGCAGCAGTTGTCGATGATTTTTCGAAGCTGCCGCAAGCACC
Organism: Bacillus sp. FJAT-26390; assembly: GCF_001682865.1. Classification (GTDB taxonomy): domain Bacteria; phylum Bacillota; class Bacilli; order Paenibacillales; family Paenibacillaceae; genus Pristimantibacillus. The sequence continues at coordinate 53,975 of NZ_MAQX01000036.1, read as the reverse complement.
TGCAATTATTGAGGTAACGGCAGCTTCCTCTGGTTTTGTCAATGCGATTGAAGCGGAGCAGCTAGGCCTTGCTGCCATGCTGCTTGGAGCAGGACGAGCAACCAAAGACGCAACGATCGATTATGCGGTAGGCGTTACGCTTCGCAAGAAGGTTGGCGATTCCGTGGAATCCGGCGAGACGCTTGCGCTCCTCCATGTTCGGGAAGCGAATGAATCGGCGAGAGAGGTCGCTGAACGGGTTCGCCATGCGTATACGATTCAAGCAAATCAACCAGCGGCGCGTCCGCTGTTGTTATCCGTTATTACGGCGGATGGTATTACTCGCTATAACTAACTTATAAAATTCAAAAATCCGTCCCAGTCATGGGGCGGATTTTTTTGTTGTCCATTTCCGTCTAGCTAATGGAATAATTTCCAACTTAAGAGTCAACACTAAAAAGAGAAATATAAGCGAAGTGTGCCGCAATAAAATTCAGGAGGAGATCTCGTTGAAAAATCGTTCTATCAAGCTATGTATACTAATTCTCGCATTTGCGCTTGCGCTTCCGGCGGCCGCGTTTGCCGCTGTGGAGCCAACACCGGCCCCAGGGCCCAAGCCATCAGCTCCGAATCAATCGCCTTCCGCCAATTTGGCGGCATCGGCTCGTTCCGCCATTTTAATGGATGCAGATAGCGGGACGGTTATTTATGAAAAAAATAGCCATGATAAGCTTCCGCCAGCTAGTATCACGAAAATTATGACGCTGCTTCTCATTATGGAGGCGCTTGATGACGGAAAAATCAAGCTGTCTGATAAGGTACAGACAAGTGAGTATGCCGCTTCTATGGGCGGCTCCCAAATCTTCCTTGAGCCGGGAGAAGAGATGAGCGTTGACGATATGATTAAAGGGATAGCGCTTGCCTCAGGCAACGATGCCTCCGTCGCCATGGCAGAGAAGCTGGCTGGCACGGAGCAGCAATTCGTAGCGATGATGAATGAGCGGGCGCGGCAGCTCGGCATGAACGATACGCAGTTTTCCAATCCAAACGGCTTGCCGGTTGCGAATCATTTTTCCTCGGCACATGACATTGCGGTGATGTCGAGGGAGCTGCTCAAGCATTCGGAAGTTACTAAATATACTGGCTTGTATCAGGATTATTTGCGCAAATCGTCGGAAAAGCCTTTCTGGCTTGTCAATACGAATAAGCTGGTTCGTTTTTATAGCGGTGCGGACGGTCTGAAGACGGGCTTCACGAGCGAAGCGAAATATTGTTTGTCCGCTACGGCTAAACGCGATAACATGCGCGTCATCGCAGTCGTAATGGGCGAGCCGGACACCAAAACGAGAAACGCGGAAGTATCCCAGATGTTTGACTACACATTCGCGCAATATATGAACCATTCGATCATTAAGGAAGGCGAATCGATGGGGACGCTGAAAATTGAGAAGGGCGTAGCACCAGAGCTCCCGCTTGTTGCTAAGCATGCGTACAGCGTGCTTCTTAAAAAAGGCAGCCAAACGAAGGATATCCGCTACGAGCTGAAAATTAACGGCCCTCTCAAAGCTCCGGTCCAGATCGGGCAGCCAATCGGCAAGCTTGTCGTCTATCAAGGCGATCAGGTGCTCAAGGAATTTGATGTGGATGCGCCGCTCTCGGTTGAACGGGCGGGCTGGTGGAAACTGTTGAAACGTTCCTTCTCCGGGTTGTTTGCTTAATAGTGTACGGTTTCTTCTAGATTACAGCGCATTTTTTGTCAGCTGTTAGCGGTATGCTTCTAGTTTTGTCGGCATGCAGGAAATGGTTGCCGCGGCGGAGAATTGCTAGTTCTATCTCGGCAAGTGTAATCGTTTGTATCTTGTAGCTTGAAGACCAGCAAACGTTGCACGGTGGAAATGTAAGGAAGGGAAATAACGTTTGGCTTATTCTTTCTTATGTTTGAAAAAACCTAGAGGAGATGAACAGCATAATGAGTCTGCAAGCAGAATTGGAGCAATACCGCAATGTGCTGATCGTGAGGCTTCGGGGAGAGCTGGATCACCATACAGCCGATGTCGTGCGCTATAAAATGGAAGAGGCTCTTCTTCGGGGCAGCAGCGAGCATGTCATCCTAAGCTTGAAGGAGCTGCAATTTATGGATAGCTCCGGACTTGGCGTTATTCTGGGCAGGTACAAGCAAGTGAAGAGCAAGGGCGGCAAAATGGTCGTTTGTGACGTAAATCCGAATGTCCATCGCTTATTCGAGATGTCGGGCCTATTCAAAATATTGACGATTCACGAAAACGAACGTACCGCAATTTCCAGTTTGGAGGTGGTGTCATGAACGGTTCCAATGAAATGACGCTTTCCTTCAGCGCCCGCTCGGAGAACGAAGCCTTCGCACGAATTGCGGTCGCTGCATTTGTGTCACAGCTTGATCCGACGCTCGAGGAGCTGAACGATTTGAAGACGGCTGTGTCTGAGGCAGTGACGAATGCGATTATTCACGGCTACGAGAGCGATTCTTCCTGCAGCGTAACGATCGAGGCGAAAATCGAGGGCGATTCCGTCTCCATCACCGTATCGGACAGCGGCAAAGGGATTGAAGACCTTGAGCTGGCTCGTCAGCCGCTCTATACGTCGAAGCCGGAGCTAGAGCGCTCTGGCATGGGCTTTACGATCATGGAAAACTTTATGGACCATTTCGAGGTTTCGAGTAGGGTGGATGGCGGAACTCGCGTAGCGATGCTGAAGAGAATCGAATCGAAAAAAGCGCTCTACAATTAGCGTATAGGGGTTGAACCTCATGGATGTCAATCTAAAGCAGACGGCCCAGCCATACTTGGATGACGCAGAAGTAAAGCGGCTTATTGCGTTAAGTCAGTCCGGCGATACGCTTGCAAGGGATACACTCGTACAGTGCAATATCCGGCTTGTCTGGTCGGTCGTGCAGCGTTTTATCAACCGTGGCTATGAGCCCGAGGATTTGTTCCAAATCGGCTGTATCGGATTGCTAAAGTCAGTAGACAAATTCGATTTGTCCTACGATGTAAAGTTTTCCACTTATGCGGTGCCGATGATCATTGGGGAAATTCAGCGGTTCCTGCGCGATGATGGTACGTTGAAGGTCAGCAGATCCCTCAAGGAAACCGCCAATAAGGTGCGTAAAATGAAGGATGAGCTGTCCAAAACGTTAGGTCGCTTGCCAACCATTAGCGAGGTTGCGGAACGGCTTGGCATTACGCCTGAGGACGTTGTTTTCGCTCAGGAAGCGAATAAGCCTCCGACCTCCATTCACGAAACGGTGTTTGAGAATGACGGCGACCCCATCACACTGATGGATCAAATAGCGGATGAATCTCAGGATCGGTGGTTCGACAAGCTAGCGCTGGTTGAAGCCATCGAAGGTCTGAGCGAGCGCGAACGGTTAATCGTGTATTTGCGTTATTATCGAGACAAGACGCAATCCGAAGTAGCCAGCAGGCTGGGAATATCACAGGTGCAAGTATCACGGCTAGAGAAAAAAATACTGCAGTCCATCAGAGACCAAATCGCCCTTTGAGGCGATTTGGTTTTTTCTATTTTTTACCTCATATTCAATGAGTATCCGAATCCTCCTTTTCTCATACTAAAAGGGAAACAAACACCAAAGCCTATATGCAGAAGGGAAGCTGACAGATGGCAACATCCAAGCATTCGGTCCTCTATCTGCGTTTGAAAAAACGAATCTATACGAAACCGAATCAACGGGTCTCTTTGGGGCAGGCAGCCAGGCTTCTAGCTGAAGATGATGTGCTTGAGAGACGGCTGAAGGAGCTTGTTCTGTACGAGCACAAAAGCGCAGACGGCAACCGCGTCGTGATCGACCTGCTGCAGATCGTCAAAGCAATCAGGCAGATGGTGCCGGATTTGACGGTTGAAGCTTATGGAGATCCTCAGGTACTGGTCATGGTAGCGGAGAAGCCGGTTAAGCCGCGAATTGCGGTGCTCGTTTTTGCGTGGCTGCTCTTATTTTTTGGAGCGGGACTCGCCATTATGAACTTCCATACGGACGTCAGCATGAAGGAGGTTCACATTCGGATTGTTGAGCTGATTACCGGGAAGCGAACGGAGCATCCGCTATGGTTTCAAATCCCTTATTCGCTCGGAATCGGGCTTGGAATGGTGCTGTTTTTCAATCACCTGTTCCGCAAACGGTTCAATGAGGAGCCGAATCCCCTTGAGGTCGAGCTATATATGTATCAGGAAAACGTGAATGCCTACGTCATTGCTGATGAAATGCGCAAAAAGTCGGATTACGACCAGACAAATGGTAACAAGCATGATTAATACATTATCCAACGTCTTTGTCGCTCTGCTTGGTTTGGCAGGCGGTCTTGCGGTAGGCAGCGGACTGGTGGCACTGCTAATCGTGCTTGATCTGATTCCGCGCCTGGCACAGGTGGCCAATGCTTACCGCATGTCGGTATGGTTTGAGACGGCGGTTATTAGCGGCTCGTTATATTGGACGTTCGCAGATTTTATGAATTGGCGATTAATGCTGCCTTCCGGCGTTTTTTTGAGCGGTGCGGGATTAATCGATGGCATGTTTGTCGGCATGCTGGCCGCCGCGCTGACGGAGGTAATGAACGTTCTTCCTATTTTGGCCAAAAGGATGAATCTATCGGCTTACATGGTTGGACTTGTAATGGCGATGGTACTGGGGAAAACGCTTGGGTCTCTATTCGATTGGCTTGTTTTTCAGTGGTAGCTTATAAACGACGAGGTGACGGAATATGAAGGATCATCATTCAGAACATGGTCATGAAGACGGAGATAGCCAAGAAGCATCCTACGCACAGATTTCCGGAGAACAGCAGCAGCGGGAGGAGTCGGGTTCATCACGCGATGAAGCCTCCGCCGCGCATACAGAGAAGAGGCCAAGAATAGGGAAGTCTGCTACTCATAAAGTGGGGGAGGAGGACAAATCTCCGATTCCTGATGACTTGGATGAAGTGCTCTCCCGCTTGGAGCATGAGATCGGTTATAAAACAAGCTTCGATGTGGTCGTCAGGGAGATGACGTTCGGCGAGAAGAAAACGGCGATGCTCTGCATGAATGGTTTAGTGAAGGATACCGTGCTGACAGAGGTGCTCAAGCGTTTGACCTTCTTGCAGCCAGAGGATTTGTCCGCTCATGCGTTTCATTCATTCCTTGATTTGTACGTCCCGGCAGCCCAGGTGACGAAGGAAGCGGATTGGAACAACATGCTCACGGGCGTAATGTCCGGCGTGACCGCTTTTTTTATAGACGGGGAATCATGGGTCATCATGATAGACGCGAAGTCCTTCCCTTCAAGGGGGCCGGAGGAGCCGTCGCTAGAGAAGGTTGTACGCGGCAGCAGGGACGGCTTTGTAGAGACGTTGATGGTCAACGTTTCACTTGTCCGCAGGCGACTCCGCGATCCGCAGCTTCGCTATGAAATTGTAAGAGTAGGCGAGCGAACGCAGACCGATGTATGTATCGCTTATATTAATGATATCGTCGACCAAGAGCTTCTTAAATCGATTAAAGATAAAATTTCAATGGTGAAAATAGACGGCTTGCCGCTTGCGGACAAGCAGCTCGAAGAGTCTACCGTAAAGCGCGGATGGAACCCGTTCCCCCTTGTACGGTATTCGGAGAGGCCCGATACGGTAGCGGCGCATTTGCTTGAAGGTTACGTGGCGGTATTCGTTGATACTTCGCCAAGCGTGATGACCCTTCCGACGACGTATGCCGATCTCATGCAGCATGCGGAGGAAAACCGCCAAACTCCGTTTATCGGCACCTATTTGCGCTGGGTGAGATTTATCGGCATTTTTGCTTCTTTGTTCATGCTGCCCCTTTGGCTTCTGTTTGTTATGCATCCGGAGCTGAAGCCGCCTGCGCTTGAATTTCTAGGACCTAATAAAACGGCAAAGCTGCCGCTCGTCGTTCAGTTTCTCCTCGCCGAGATCGGTGTCGATCTGCTGAGGATGGCTTCGGTGCATACGCCAACCTCGCTCGCAACGGCGATGTCGCTCGTAGCTGCGATTTTAATCGGCGATATTGCGGTAAAGACCGGTATTTTTGTCAATGAGGTTATTTTGTATATGGCAGTAGCCGCAATCGGCATGTTTGCCACGCCAAGCTATGAGCTGGGGCTTGCGAATCGAATCGTGCGACTCGTGCTGATTGTGTCGGTGTCTGCCTTCAGTGTGCCTGGCTTCGTCATTGCGACGACTGCCATATTGCTGATGCTGGTGATGGAGCGCTCATTCAACCGTCCGTACATGTGGCCGTTCATCCCGTTTGACTTGAAGGCGCTGTGGAGCATCCTTATACGCCAGCCGGTGCTGTACAACCGGACGCGTCCAAATAACCTGAGAGCGCAGCAGATCGATAAGATGCCTAAAACCGAGTAGATTCACAAAATGCAAATGAAATGTTGATTTATCCATTTCGCAGTGCGGGTAGATTGCGTTATACTGATGCTATTGATGCAAATTCTATCCGTTCTATCTGCATGCAGATAGAAGAAAGCTGAGGGGAAATTATGTACCTGCATGGAACTAGTAAAATTAACACTAAAGGACATTTGGAAATTGGCGGTTGTGATGTAGCTGATTTGGCTGCACAATTTGGAACGCCACTATATATCGTGGACGAGGCACTTGTACGTCAGCGTGCGAGCGAGTATGTTGAAGCATTCAAGGCTTCCGGCCTTCGTTTCCAAGTCGCTTATGCAAGCAAAGCGTTCAGCGTAATGGCTATGTGCGCGATTGCTGAGCAAGAGGGGCTATCGCTGGATGTCGTGTCCGACGGCGAACTGTACACAGCTATGCAAGCGGGTTTCCCGGCGGAGCGCATTCATTTCCACGGCAACAACAAAACGCCTGAAGAAATCAACATGGCGCTTGATGCAGGCATTGGCTGCTTCGTAGTAGACAATTTCATGGAGCTTCAACTGCTTAACGCACTTGCAGGCGACAAAGGCAAAAAAGTGAATATTTTGCTTCGCATTACGCCAGGCGTAGAAGCCCATACGCATGATTACATCTCTACAGGCCAACAGGATTCTAAGTTCGGCTTTGACCTTGGAAATGGCGCAGCAAAACAAGCTATTCAAGAAGCTCTTGCTTTGCCTAACCTTGTTATTTTGGGCGTTCACTCCCATATCGGTTCGCAAATTTTCGAAGTAGAAGGTTTCCGTATGGCTGTGGACAAGGTTGCTGATTTCGCGGTTTCGATCCGCAACGAGCTTGACCTGACATTTAAAGTAATCAACCTTGGCGGCGGCTTCGGCATTCGTTATGTTGAAGGCGATACTCCGCTTCCAATTGCTGAATATGTTGCAGCCATTACGGGTGCGATTATTACGAACTTTACAAACGCAGAATTCCCATTGCCTGAGATTTGGGTAGAGCCGGGCCGCAGCATGGTAGGCGATGCAGGAACGACTTTGTATACAGTGGGCACTAGCAAAAACATTCCTGGCGTTCGCAAATATATCGCTGTTGACGGCGGCATGACGGACAACCCTCGCCCAGCGCTTTACCAATCGAAATACGAGGCTGTGCTTGCCAACCGTGCGAATGATGCAGCAGAAGAAACCGTTTCTATCGCGGGCAAATGCTGTGAAAGCGGCGATATGCTGATTTGGGATTTGGAATTGCCTAAAGCCGAAAATGGCGATTTGCTTGCTGTTTTCTGTACAGGTGCTTATAATTATGCAATGGCGAGCAACTATAACCGCATCCGTCGTCCTGCTGTCGTTTTTGTTAAAGACGGCCAGGCTGACCTTGCAGTTAAACGTGAATCGCTTGAAAATATCGTATGTAACGACGTCATTCCGGCAAGACTTCAAAAATCACCGCTTGCGAAATAAGGGCGATATTGGTAACGTAGTCTTATCTGGATAAAAGAAAGGTAGATGCAGCAATGGCAAAACAAGCAAAAATCACACTAGCAAACGGCGGAGAAGTTCTAATCGATCTATTCGATCAAGACGCGCCAAATACAGTAGCAAACTTCGAGAAGCTTGCTAACGAAGGCTTCTACAACGGTCTTACTTTCCACCGTGTTATCCCTGGTTTCGTTGCACAAGGCGGTTGCCCGAACGGAACTGGTACAGGCGGTCCTGGTTACACAATCAATTGTGAAATCAATCCGAACAAGCATGAGCGCGGAACGCTTGCTATGGCACATGCTGGCCGTAACACAGGCGGCAGCCAATTCTATATCGGTTACGCTCCACAGCCGCATTTGGATGGCGGACATACTGTTTTCGGTAAAGTATCGAAGGGTATGGAGTTTGTTGATGCTTTCAAAGGCGGAGACAAAATGGAAAAGGTTGAAGTTGAAACGATTTAGTGTTAAGATACTAACTATAATTATGTAAGTGCAGCTTTCCTTCGGGGTCAGAAAAGAGTATCCCGATACAATAAAAACCGCCAATCCCTTGATATATAAAGGATTAGGCGGTTTTTTATTTGCCTTAAAAAAGGCTTTGGTAGGGTGTTTGGTAGGGAATCGGTAATAATAAAATGCCGTGACTTGACACGACATGAGTTAATTCAATAATTTGTCTAACGATTTAACGGCTTCTTCCTGCATGTTAGGCAGCATATGCGAGTACGTATCAAGTGTTATTGATATTGATGAATGACCTAACAATTCCTGTACGACCTTTGGATGTGTTCCGTTACTGAGTAACAGGGAGGCACATGTATGTCTCAGGTCATGAAACTTGATGTAGCGCATTTCAGTCTTCTTGATAACCCCGTTCCAAAACTTTGTGAAATTACCAATGCTGATTGGATCGCCATTTGTTTGGCATATTACCAAGTCCAAATCTTTGTAGTTCTTCTGTGCATGCTCCAGTTCGCTTAGATTTCGGTATCTCTCCACAGCACCCCAACGTTCTTGAACAATCATAGCCCTGTGCTTCTTGAGTTCGCTTATCACGAATGGTGAAAGCGTGATTGAACGAGATGCATTTACACTCTTACCACCGTCCTTGATACGTCCTCGCGGCTTCAAAGTCTGCCTTATCGACAATATGCCATTATCAAGATCGACGTCAGACCATCGCAGCCCGGTTATCTCTCCGCGACGCATGCCTGTATAAACCGCGATTACGAAAAGGATTTTGAATCTGTGGTCAAGCTTGCTAAAGAATTGTTTAACCTCATCTTTGGTCCAATAATCATGATTTACTTTATTAACCTTTGGAACAGAGCCCTTGTCCATCGAATCAAAAGGGTCGATATTAATCAAGCCTTCGATTTTGGCAGCTCCGAAAGCGGTCTGCACAATGTTGTAAATCTTTTTGATGGTTCCCTCGGAAAGATTCTTCCCATTTTCTTGTTTGTATTCTTGGAGAAACTTGATCAAAGACTTTATATCTTTAACACCGAACTTCTGGACAAGAACTTTTCCAACTGCTGGATTGATATGAACTTTGAGATGGCTTTCGTATGTCTCCCTTGTTTCCGGAGAAATGTCTTGCTTGTCTTTGAGCCATTGCGGCAAATAGTCTTCAACAGTCAATTTCGAGGGATCGAGATACGTTCCTTTGTCCCACTCAACACGCGCCAGACGTTCAGCTTCCCTCGCTGCAGTCTTCCCAGTAAACCCTCGTTCCTTGATTGTCTTACGCTTCCCATTTCGGTCCTTAACTTCAAAAGCATAGTACCAGTGTTCTTTTCCGCTTTTGGTATAAGGATATATCGGCATGATTAATCCTCCTGCTCTTTTTCGTATTCAATCAATTCGTTTACATTTTCAATTTCAAGCGCCACCATAATTTTATTAAGATTATCTGGCGACCAAGCTTTGGAATCGTTATTACACATATCAAGGACAGTTGGATAACGGATACCTGTCAACTTGGATAGTTGATTTGGATTCATATGTCGATCATGCAATAGCTTATCAATTTTTAATCTTAGCATGCTTATCACCTCAATCTCATTATAATACGAATATCGTAACAATGTCTACGAAAATCGTAATTAATTATACGAAAATCGTTGACATATATACGAATATCGTATATAATAAGAATATAAGGAGGTGAGAACAAGATGGCCAAAAAGAAAAAGAAACAGCAAGTAGATAATCGAGCAGTAATCATCACGCTAGTGAGTGCAATCATTAGCCTGATAAACTCGACAATCGCCCTCATCATCACACTCAGCCACTAAGCAGTACCCGAAGCCTTGGCTCCGAAAGGAGCCTTGGTCTAGGGGATGGTGAAATATAAGGGTGCTGTTTCTTTCTCTTTAAAAATTATATCACAAAGGGGATGGATATATGAAGACGTCCAAAATATTGACAGCAGCCGTTATTATTAGCATCGCGGCGTTGGTCATTAGTTTAGTAGCCCTTACAATAACTTTGGTTAGATAACCGCCTGAAGAGCGCGTAAGCGCCTTGGACCTGTTGCGGAATAGGTTGAAACCATATCGTTGAAAATAACGGTATGGTCGCGGATCTCCGCCACGAGCCGGCCGTGCATGGCTGGCCTTTACATATATTGTTCTTTGACAATTTCAATGATTTGTTAGTAATGGTACATAATTGGCAATTAAAAGTAAAAAGCGCCATTTCTTGTCATGCGGGCGCCACCTATAAGTGAGAAGACAAACGAGAGCAGCACCCGACACACTAACATGCTCATTCCGGCAGTAGGCAGGCTTCGAGCCATAAGGACTCCTAAAATCCGCAAGGGTACTTCTGCGGGCATGCTGCTCTTTTGGTTTCTTTAGATCATATACAACAATTGTTGTTGGAGGTGATCGGTCATCTCTTCACCTGACGCTCAGATTTGCCGCGAGAACAAATGTTTGGTGTTCTGCCTCGTAACAGGACACTAAAATACAAAGTCTCTTAAAATGTCATTGTGAGCGTCTAGTGATGTGTGTTCTTTTTCGCTAAATCAACCAGCGTGGATTAAGCGACGACTCAGCCAGCTCCGCAGGGTCGGTAGGCTACCGAGTACTTGATGAGGGGGAAACCTTCATTCTGGTGACACAGCCTGCGGAGTAAAAACAAATTAAGAAAAAGGCTTATGAGGACAATAGTCTGAGGCCGCTGAAATCTCATTCCGAGGATGGCGCATCGGCGGTAGGCGCATGTAATAAATTACCGCTCTCTGATATGCGGACATGGTATAAAGGTGTGCTGCAGCATTCCAAGCTGCTGATGTGGGTTCGAGTCCCGCTGTTCGCTTACAATTAAAAAAGTCAAGACTGTATTTAAGAACATCTGTTCGCATATAATAAGAACATCAGATAAGAAGGACGGTGTTCTAATGGCGACAGGATCGCGGAAAAAACTTGAAGGTAACGGGATGTGGGAGAGCAGCCGAATGATGCTGCCTGAGCATAAAGTGGCATTGAATGCATGGGATATCGAGCGGCAAAAACGGCAGCGGATCCATCTTGATGAGCAAGAATGGGAAGATGTATCGCGTTCGGTTCAAGAATCAATGCAGCGGAGAGAACCAATTAAGCTTAAGATGTTTCATGAATTTGAGGATCTCGAAGTTAACGGCATCGTGGATCGGGTTGATCAACTGCAAGGCCGATTTATGGTTGACGGCGAATGGTTTCTGATTAAGGATATAGAGGGCGCCAGTCTTGAGCATTGATCGCCAAAAACTGGTCGAGCATCTTGAAGGTAAGGCAGAGGAGCTTCGACTAAAGATCGACGGATATGACGAGGCAAAGAGCATCGACAGTGGAATGATTTTGATGTGGGTTGCTAAGAAGATCATGCTCACGCATCTGCTTGATGACTTGTATAAAGGTAATTTTGACGAAGAAAAAAAGCCGCTTAGCGAACCTTGAATTCGCAGGCGGCTTTTACATAATGCATTCCATTAATTGTGACGGTGTGATCGTCTTGTTTCTCAATCACGCCGCCAAAGTCGATGATCTCGCCATCCTGCCATGCAACGACTGGTGTTTGATTGAATTTGGCGGCGGCTAGATGTTCGTGTGTGGTAAGAGCAAATCCTGATCTAAACATTATTTATCAAAAGAATAAATAAATGAACCTAACGCCAATAAAGTTGCTGCAACGATAACGAAGCGTAATAATACCGGAGAAAAGACATTCCACAAGTCCTCAACTATTCTCACATCAACCCCTCCTTTCTACCTAGTTCTTTCGACACCAAAAGAGGAAATCCTTTCCTGTTGGCGAAATATGTTGAAAAGGGAGGTGTTAATTATGAAATGCTTTAGATGCGAAGGAGAAGGCAAGGTAGTAACAGAAGAGTGGGATCGTGAGTGGGATCGTTTTAGCCATAATGCTCCTTCCAATTACGATACGAAACGACACATGGAACGATCGGGGATCACAAAGTACAAAAGTTGTCCGGTATGCAATGGTTTAAAAGTATTAACAAATGTCAAATTAGATGATTTAAACGGTAAGAACGCAAGGGTCATCGAGGTTTCGAGAGAAGGTGTATCTCTAATTGACTTTGTATTGATAAAATTTGATGACGATACCTTTGCGAAAGTACTTATTAAGGATTTAGAGATAGGCAAACGTTAAAAATATGATGAAGTCACTCAAATGAGTGGCTTTATCTTTTTCGAAAAGAGCATAAGCAATAGTATAAAGAAGTACGAACGTGTGTTAGGTTGTTTTCTTCATGAAAATCGCTAAAAGAAAGTTTGACTCCAAAATGTTCCATCGATATAATGACCTTGTTCTTCCTCTCAAGTTACAAAGTCCGTATGCTTTAAATATAAATGCGCGTCTTACGCGCTTCCATGCCTTTAGTGAGGAGCAAAGCGACCTCATGCTTTTATACCTGCTCTACCTTATATCGTTATCAGAGTCGCCCTTAAATGGAGCGGCTTTTTTTATTGCCACGAAAGGAGGGTTTATATGATACTGCAACGGCTATCCATATTCTCAATATTCCTCACGCTATTTTTATATATCAACGTTGTGCCGATTAGAGACGTTCCTAGCAATTTTATTCTGACAGATCGGACAGAGCCAAAACGAAAAGAAGAAGCTGATCATGGCTAAGAAGCCCGCGAAGGCAACGAGCAGCAGGCCAGATGTACAGACGATCAACGTTACATATAAGTGCGGTCATGAGGGCAAGCGACGAGAGATCGTTTATCCTCATGTTGGCATTTCGCATACGCTTAGCTGGATCAAAAATAACGTGAAGTGTGGTGAGTGCTATTGAGTGTTGTAATGATTCTATGTTATTTAGCAGTCGCATTAATAATCTTCGCCCTAGTGGCTTCATTGATCGTAATCAAGATAATGATCAAAAAGCATAAAGGTTTTAATAAAGAATATAGCGCAGCTGAAGCGCAAATAAATCTGACCAAAGATCATATGAGGAATAGAACATGTATGATTCTGTGGTAGTAAGTCCATAAGGTTTAAGACTTCTATCCGCCAAGGGAACGTTGTTTGCGAACAGCCGCGGTGATCGATGGTGTTGCAATGCGGGAGTATCAGGGACAGAACGTGCGAGTACAGGCTCGGAAGCCCTGAAAATATTTGAATTTGGGTCCCTCTGGACTTTGAAACAACTGCGGGTACGCGTGAGCCCGATTTTCAACTAGTTTTATTTCAGAAAATTTCCTTCCGCTTCCGAATCAGTCAGGTCGTTATTGATATTTTTAAATAATCGGCTTCATTAAAGCTAATTGATTTCATCGTTGGGATGGATTGGATATAAACGGAAGTGAGGTGCCGACGATGGCAAAGAAAAAGACGGAATCCGAAACGACTATCAACGATAGCATAATTCAAACAGGCGAGCTGGCCGCCATCGTCGGAAAGTCGGATCGTTGGGTTAGGCAGCTCGTTACTGAAGGCGTGCTTAAACCAGTAAGTCGAGGCAAATTCGTGCTCGGCCAAGCAGTTCGGGATTACATTGAGAACCTGCTGGGCGGCAAAGAAGATAGCAAGAAGCCAAAACTGATCGACTATAAGACCGAGCATGAAAAGACCAAGGCGGAGAAATCCGCGCTTGAGCTTGAACAGATGAAAGGGAATCTGCATGCTGCTGCCGATGTCGAGAGATTACTATCCGATTTAATTCTGACGACTAAGTCACGGATGCTTGGCGTCCCGAGCAGGATTGCAACGGAGTGCGACAATGAGCCAGCTGACGTTGTGGAGTCCATTGTCCGCCGAGAGATCGAAACGGCATTGTCGTCGTTGGCAAAGTACACCCCGGATAAGATTGGGGGCGAATTAGATCATGGTAGTCCGGAAGACAGTTGACTTATTCACGCGATCCAATCGTCATTGGGAGCCGAAAAGGCGCCTCAGTGTTTCAGATTGGGCGGACCAGCACCGTGTATTGACTACCGAAAGTAGTGCAGAGGCGGGTCCGTGGCGGACGTCTAGGGCTGAATACCAACGCGAGATCATGAATTCGATTGAGTTTTGGGAAGAAGTCGTGATCATGGCTTCAGCTCAAGTCGGCAAGACGGAATTCTTGCTGAACGTTACCGGCTCTTACATTGACCAGGAGCCTTGCCCTATCATGCACGTTCTCCCGAACGAGGATTTGATTCAGGCGTATTCTAAGAAGCGCCTCACTCCAATGATTAATAACAGTGAAGTGCTGCGAAGCAAGATCGGAGTTGCCAAATCTCGGGACAGCGGAAATACCATTGAAGAGAAGTCTTTCCCAGGCGGATATGTGACGATCGTCGGGGCAAACGCACCTTCTGGCTTGTCGTCAAGACCAGTCCAGATTGTATTGTGTGATGAGGTGGACAGGTTTCCTGTTTCAGCAGGTAAGGAGGGCGATCCTATCTCGCTTGCGACTGCGCGGACCAAGACATTCAGACACAAACGCCGTCATCTATTCGTTTCAACGCCGGTTGATAAAGAGACCTCACGGATCAACCAGCTTTATGAGGATAGTACAATGGAGCAGTGGTGTCTTCCTTGCCCGCATTGCAACGAGCTGCAGGCGCTGCGCTTCAAGGATGGCATTGTTTATGAGCATTATGTCTCCGAGAGTGGCGAGATCGTCGTCACGAAGGCTGAACATCGCTGCGTATACTGTGGCGTGCTTGGCACTGAAAAGGAATGGAAGCGCGGAGAAGGTGCTTGGATCGCTCGTAAAGAGCATTCAACTCGGCGTGGCTTTCACATCAATCAGCTTTCCAGCCCGTGGTCAGATTGGCGCGAGGTTGCGAAAGCTTTTTTAGTTGCAAAAAGGGAAGGCGTAGACAAGCTAAAGGTTTTTATAAATACTGTCCTCGGTGAGCCTTGGGAGACAAAGCAAAAAGGCGTAAACGAGAAAACACTAGCAGCTCGTCGTGAACCATATTATGAAGTTCCTGCTGATGTAAAAGTTATAACGGCTGCCATCGATACTCAGGATGACCGCTTTGAGATCGAGGTAAAAGGGTGGGGCGCTGGTAAAGAATCGTGGGGAATTGAATACCACAGAATTTACGGCAACCTAGACAAACCGGATATATGGCGCGAGCTGGATGAATTCTTGTGCCGCTCATGGATTGGGGAGAATGGTCGTGAATATCGAATCATTGGCGCATGCATGGACTCCGGTGGACACTATACAAAAGAGGTTTACGAGTTCACGCGACCAAGGAACTACCGCCATATCTACGCGATAAAAGGGCAAGGTATCAGCGCGAAAACAGCTAAAGAAGTCCCTTTTATTCATAAAAAAAGCAAGACACAGCTTGAGGGTGCCGCGCTCTGGATACTTGGCGTTGATGATGGAAAAGTCAAAGTGTTCGATAGCCTGAATGTTAAGGAACCGGGTCCACTATACTGCCATTTCCCTGGTGAGGATAGGGGATACACGGAAGAGTATTTCCTTGGTCTGACAGCTGAAGTACCTGTCTATCAAACCATTAGCGGACAAAAGTATAAGACTTGGAAAAAGGTAAGGGACCGAAATGAACCGTTCGACTTAGCTGTCTACAATCGAGCGGTCATTGAAATATTGCGACCAAACCTTTCCTTGCCGATCGAACGGCAACCTAACGGTCCGAAAATAGCACCGGGTGGAGCGGTGGTCGGCAAGAAACGGCGTAAGCAAGGAGTATCAAGCAGCATCTAAATTGCGTGAAGGGAGGTGAAAGGGAAAATGCCAAGAATGACACTTGCAGAAGCTCAAGCTATGTATAAATTATGGACCGATGCGGAGATCGCGCTTGCGACTGGTCAATCATACAGCATTGCTGGCCGATCATTAACGCGTGTAGATATGAGCACGGTGCTCGAACGCAAAAAATATTATGGTCGCATGTGTAATGAACTTGAATCGGGCAGACGGCGCACTAAAGTGAGGAGCATTACCCCGTTTGATCTATGAACAGGCTCGATCGGATGATCGGGTTTGTAGCTCCTGGGTGGGCGGAGAAGCGCGCTTCATCCCGTGCAGAGACTGCAAGGCATGAAGCTGTACGAAACGTCATGGCGGGTTATGGGAAAGGCTACGGCCGCCACGGAGCCAGCCAGACGAAAAAGTCCATGGTGATGTGGCAAACGTCTGCAGGTGATGCTGATGCAGATATCCATAATAATTTGGAGCAGTTGCGGACTCGGGCGCGAGATTTGCATATGGGATCGGACATTGTAGCAGCAGCGCACAAAGGGTTGCGAACAAACATTGTCGGTACCGGACTTAAGCTTAAGCCTGCATTCGATTCCAAATATCTGAAGCTCAGTAAGAGTCAAGAGAAAAAGCTTCGCGACAGTATTTATAGGGAGTGGTCCATGTGGGCAGAAACAACCAAATGTGACGCCGCTGGACTTAATGATTTTTATGAGCTTCAATCATTGGCCTTTATATCATCACTCATGAGTGGGGATGTGTTCGGCTTATTGCCGATGTTGCCACGAAAGCATTCCGTATATGACCTTAGAGTTAACATCGTTGAAGCTGATCGATGTGACACGCCGCTTGCGGCCGCGCTATTGAAACCAGAGCTCATTCAATCGGGGGTTGAGGTGGATGATGACGGTATGGTCGTCGCATACCACTTTTCCAATCATCATCCCGGAAGCGACACGACCGCAGTTTCTCCAAAGGATTGGGTCAGGGTGGAGAAATACGGCAAGCTTACGGGACGGCTCAACGTCATCCATTTGTTTGAAGCTGAGAGACCGGGGCAGCGCCGGGGGATTCCTGTTATTTCACCGATCATTGAATCGCTGAAGCAACTCGATCAGTACACAGAGGCAGAACTGATGGCTGCTGTCATTGCGGCCATGTACACCGTATTCGTGAAGACTCCTGCAGAAGATGATGACTATATGCACGGCATGGAATCCCCTGAGACAGACAACCAATATCAGGAGCCAATACCCGGAACTGGTGGCGATAATGTCAAAATGGGGCGTGGAGCTATTGTCTATTTGGATCCTGGCGAAGAGGTTCAGTTTGCAAATCCAACGCGTCCGAATCCTGATTATGTCGGGTTCGTCAACGCCTTGCTGCGGCAGATTTCGGCGGCGCTGGAATTGCCTTTTGAAATTCTGACCAAGCAATTCACTTCATCGTACTCCGCAAGTCGTGGTGCACTGTTGGAAGCTTGGAAGATGTATCGAATGCGTCGATCTTGGTTGGCGAAATCTTTTTGTCAGCCAATTTATGAGGAATGGTTTGTTGAGGCGGTAACTAAAGGCCGTATTGACGCGCCGGGCATCTTTGATGATCCGGCTATTTTCCATGCCTACACGCGGGCGGAATGGCATGGTCCAAGCCAAGGGCTGCTTGATCCAACGAAGGAAGTTGACGCTGCGGTTACACGTATTGAAAACAACTTTTCGACGGCGGAGCGCGAAACTGCAGAGCTTACAGGCGGTTCATGGGAACAAAACATTGAGCAGCGTGCATATGAAAAAACTCGGTTGGCTGATCTAGGACTTTCTTCTAATGTCGGTGCAGATCCGCAACAACAAGCTTCAGGAAAATCAGAAGATGATGCAGATGAAAGCTCGGAAGGGGGTGAAGAAGAAAATGCCGAAAAAGGTCAAGCTTAACGGCACTGTTGTCGGAGATAGCGAAGCATGGATCTATGATTGGTTCGGAATTCCAACAATCAATCCCGGAGCTGTAGCCAAAGTACTCGAAGATGCTGGCGATGAGGATATTGAAATTTCGATAAACTCCGGAGGCGGTTCGGTCTTTGCTGGTTCAGAAATTTATACCATGCTCAAAGAACATGCATCGAACATTATAGTGAAGATAACTGGGGTCGCAGCAAGCGCCGCTTCGTTTATCGCAATGGCAGGAAATAAGGTAACCATTTCCCCTACCGCTCAAATTATGATCCATAATGCAACGACCAGTGCTTGGGGCGACAAAGGGGTCATGGAGCAAGGCCGTGGGATGCTTAGTAGCACGGACGAGGCTATTTCAAATGCTTATGCCATTAAAACGGGCATGAACCGCGACGAACTGCTTGCCATGATGAACAAGGAAACTTGGCTTAATGCTCAAGAGGCGCAGCGACTTGGGTTTGTGGATGAAATCATGTTTAGTGAGAACGAACACGCCGTAACAAACAGCATTTCAATGGGGGCGGTGCTCCCAGCAGAAGTCATTGATAAATTACGTAACGAGCTTTTAAAAAACAAAAGCATCGATGGTTTAGATTTAACGAAATTGTCAGCCGGGACGGTCACCAACAATGCAGGTGAGCCAGTTATTGAACCAAACGGACATAACGAGAACGAGGAGGGCGAATTGCCGATGAATTTTACTGAATTGAAAGAGAAACACCCGAACTTGGTCAATGAAATTATGACACAGGCCATTAAAACGGAGCGCAGCCGGATTGCTGCGCTTAATGATTTGGCGGGAGCTCCTGGGGCTGCGGCGTTTATCAAAGATGCCATTGCTAATGGCGATACTGCCGGTGATGTTGCGATGATGATCGTGAAAGCTTCTGCTGAACGTGTATCCCAAGAATCTGAAAATAGAATCAAGGACGCACAAAACAGCGGTGCAGCAGCGGTCGTTACGCAACAGCCAGCTGATCAAGCCGTGAAAGACGCTGCCGAGGAAGAAGCAGCTGTTGACAATATGGTTAGTTATGCAACAGAGCTTATTAACAAACTAGGAGGTAGAGGCTAATGCCAGCATATGAAAGCCAGAAGTTCGACGACCTGTTCGCCGGTAATGTTAAGCCGCCGACAGCAATTGCAATCATCGTCAAGTCCGGAAATGGAATTGTAACGCGAGGAACGGTGCTCGGAAAGCTGTCGCAATTGGCGGAGTCTGATCTTTACGCAGGCACACCAATAACTTCAAAGGTTGATTCGACCAAAACGGACGGCTCCGAAGATCCGTTTGTTGTCCTTGCGGATGTCGAGGTAAACGCCACGTCTGCTGACGTTCGAGCTGTCGGCTATACTGACGGAGAATTCAACCGCGATGCCTTGAAATTCGGCGGCACAGACACTGTTGCTACCCATGAAACGGCTCTACGTAATATCGGAATTATCACAAAACGAGTGGTTAAATAAGGAGGCCCAACAATGCCAAGAGATATCTATTCTTTCCCGCACCTGTTCCGCGTAGTCGAGGCGCTACCAAACCCGAGCATGTACCTTGTTGACCAATTTTTTGCAGAAGGTGAAACCTTCGAAAAAGATGAAATCGAGATCCAGACGAAAAAAGGTCACAAGCCGATCGCTCCATATGTTAACGAGCTTTTGCCTGGTAAAGTCGTGCTTCGCACTGGTTTTACGGCTCAACAATACAAGCCGGCATTGCTCAAACCAATGCGTACTATTACCACTATCGATCTTCAAGTTCGACAAGCGGGCGAAAGTCTGTACAACCCTGATGGCCCAGAAGTTAGAGGGCAAAAGCTACTAGCCAAAGACATTGTCGAATTAACGGGAACAATCAATCAAAGGAAGGCGCAAATGGCCTCCAGCCTAATGTTTACGGGTAAAGTCACTCAGATTGGCGAAGGTGTTAATCAGGAATTGGATTACGATTTCGACAACATGTATACCCTCTCAGGAACGGATCTCTTCTCCAATGACGCCGCGGATGTACTAGGCCTTCTTGGGAACATGAAACGTGATGTTATGGAGAAGAGCGGACGCACACCGCGCAAAATTTTGACGACCTTCGCAGTTGGCAAACGAATCATGAGCCACCCTAAAGTGGTTGACATTGCAAAAATCAATAACAACAGCGTGATTAACGTCGGCAACCTCAATCAAGAGATGCTGCCTGATGGAGTTACCTATCATGGATACCTTCAGCAGATCGACCTTCATGTTTACAGCTTGATTGCAAGCTACACCAATGAAGATGGCGATGAGGTCGATTTCATACCTGTTGGTACGTTGGCAATGCTTCCTGACGGTAAGCCGTTCGAATTCGCATATGGCGCTAATCTAATCATGGGAGACAACGGCGCCTTCCAGTATGTCAAAGCTAAAATAACGCCGCAATCTTGGACTACGAAAGAGCCGGCTGCTCGTTACCTGCAAATGATGTCTCGTCCATTTCCGATACCTGCTGATGTAAACGGCTGGGCAGTCGGGAAAGTAATGTAAAGGAGGGTAAGTGACAATGGCATACACAGTAAGCAAAGGCACCGTGTCCCATAACGGAAAAGAGTACCGAAAAGGCACTGAAATATCGGGTTTGAAAAAGGAAGATGCTGAACGTTTGATCGAACTTGGTGTTGTCGTGGAAGAAAAGCGCAAGCTTGCAGCGAAGGACTCCACAAACGACACGGAATAGGCAAAACTATGAACTTACGCGAGCAGATGAAGCTTGACGTGAAGCAAACATTCATTAACCCGAATGAGTTTGCAACCATTCACACAGTTGACGGCGTCCAGATAAAAGCTGTTGTCTCCGAAGGCACGGACAACCCCCACCCTCTTGCATACGCGGAGGGTGTTTCGCTTGTTCGGAAACTGGCTCATTTTGATGCTGTAGAATTTGATATTGCGTTTGGGGGCATCCCGCGTGAGGGGATCCGTTTAACGTTGGATGGTGTCGCGTATACCGTTGTCAAATCGTCGGATGACTGCGGAATCTATGCGGTCACGCTGGAGGTGAACGTCGATTGAAGGTAGAGGGTTTGCGGGAAGCTGTGAAGGTCGTCAAATCTTTAAAAGAACGTATGGACGAAGTCTCTTCGAAGGCCCTTAACCGCGTTGGTGAGGGCGTCATGACAGAAGCAAACCGCAAGGTACGGGAAACATATCAGATTAAAGCATCCGAGGTAAAGGGTGCTTTGAAGCTGGTTTATGCGTCCGCTTCATCTGGCGAGGCCATCATTAAAGCGAGCGGCCCTAATCTTCCGTTAACACGCTTCAAGTACAGTCCGAAAAATTGGAATCCTCGTAAACCGAAACCAGCAAAGGTCGAGGTCAGAAAAGGGGAGTCCAAGACGATTCGGTCTGCTTACATCCGCAACACTGGCTCAAAAGTCATGGTCATGAAGCGGAAATTCCCCTCCGGACAGAGTGGAGTTAAACGGGTAAAGAACCCACAGGGCAACTATCCAGAGCTACCAGTTGAAGAAATACGCAGCCCAGCTATCGCAGTCATGCTGAATGCTCCAGAGGTTATCAAGCATGTTGAGGAACAAGCCGAGGAGCGTATGCACAAGCGGTTGGACCATGAAATAGGCCGTATTCTGAAATGAGGTGACCAGATTGTCTACCCCGATTTTGCTCAGCGGAGCAATAAAACGATTTATCGAGGCTGTTATAGCGGATAACGTATCACAGCAGCCGGCAGTCCATGAATTTTATCTGCCCGAGAAAGTTTTGGGGAACCAGAACGTTCCTGAGTTTCCGTATATCATTGTACGGCTTCATAAAGGCGAAACACAGGCGGACGGTCATAAGGTGATTGTTAATCTGTATTTCGGAACGAAATCGGAAGATGCAGAAGCACCTAAAGATGTATTCAACGTCATGGAACGTGTGAGGCTGGCGCTATTGAAAAACCGGACACTGGAAAGACAGTTTCGACTTGAAGTAGAACAGCCGAACGCATATAAATGGGAGTTTTTCGAGGGGCAGCCTAGCCCAGAGTATATTGGTCAGGCTATCACGACATGGACGATCCCGACTATTACTGAGGAGGTGGAAGGGATATGAACGATCAACAAGGAGTGGAGCAAGAAAAGCCGAAAACGCCGAAAGAAAGGGTGCCTAAAACCGAAAAGACCGAACCGGTTGAGCAACTTATTTACATCGGCCCAAATCTGCCGGGTGGTCGCTTGTCGCAGTACACGGTATTTCGCGGCGGGCTGCCGGTCTATCTGAGCGACCTATTGGAGCAGCAACCGAGTATTAAGGAATTGATTGTTCCTGTTGCGGAGACGGCAGCGACACAAGCAAAAACAAATATGTCCGGTACGCCGGAGTACATTGCATATCAAAATCTCATGACATTGAGAGGATAGGAGGTCAACATGGCACATGGCGTTACAGTAAGAGAGCAAGCAACTTCAGTTGTATCCCCTGCACAGGTCGCTTCTGCGATCCCTGTTGTTATCGGTACAGCTCCAATCAATATGAGCAAGTTGGCTACGCTACCGATCAACGTTCCAATATTGGCTAATTCCTTTGCGGAAGCAGTCGAAGCGCTTGGGTATTCGGATGATTTTGCTTCATATAGCCTTTGTGAGTTCATGGATTCGCATTTCCGGCTATTCGGCCTGTCTCCGGTTATCTTTATCAACGTACTGAATCCGGCAGATCATAAAACAACGGTGGCGCCTGCCAGCGTAACTATGACGGCGGGCGTAGTCAAAATTACGACCCAAGGCGTGATGTTGCCGAGTGTAGTGGTCAAGTCATCTGATGGAACAACCACTTACGCTAAAAACACGGATTATACGATTGATTTTGATAAGGACGGTAATGTCGTTATTTCGCGCAAGTCTACCGGCACAATTCCAGCCAACGCATCTGCATTGCAGGTTGGCTATGATCGTCTCAATCCGTCTGCCGTTGATACGGCTGATATTATTGGTGGTGTCGATGTTGTTTCCGGCAAACTTACTGGGTTGGAACTAATCAATCAGGTATTCCCGCGATTCGGCCTTGTACCAAGTCTGATCGTAGCACCAGGACACTCCACAGACCCAACAGTCGCAGCGATCATGGTTGCCAAAGCAGGGAACATCAATGGTCATTTTAAAGCTTTGGCTTTGACGGACGTTCCGGCCACATCGGCGGGCGCGGATCAATACAGTGAGGTGCCTGGTTGGAAAAACACCAACAACTATACGTCTAGGCGACAAGTGCCGACATGGCCTAAAGTAGCGCTAGGAGGCAAGCAGTATCATATATCGACCCAGCTTGCAGGTGTGATTGGCGCGACTGACGCCGCCTATGACGGTATTCCTTATGCATCTCCATCAAACAAAACGCTACAAGCTAATGCTGCTGTATTGGCTGATGGCACAGAGGTTTTCTTAGGACCTGATCAAGCAGCCTACTTAAACGCCCAAGGGATCGTCACAGCGCTCAACTTTGTTGGCGGGTGGAAAGCATGGGGCAACAATACAGGCGCTTATCCAGCCAACACGGACGCGAAGGATGCATTCATTTCTATTCTTCGCATGTTTGACTGGATCTCCAACACAATCACGCTCACATATTGGGCAAAAGTTGATAATCCTATTAATAAACGATTGATCGAGACCGTAACGGACTCTATTAATATTTGGCTTAATGGACTTACGTCTACTGGCGCGCTGCTAGGTGGCCGCGTTGAATTTAACGCTTCAGAAAATCCAACAACGGATTTACTTGGAGGCATTATACGTTTCCATGTATTTATTGCTCCTCCGGGACCAGCGCAAGAAATGAATTTTATACTGGAGTACGATCCGAGCTACCTCGGTTCGTTATTCGGATAAGGGAGGATGACAAGTCGTGAAAATACCTGAGAAAATTACGGGATACTCTGTTTATCTCGATGGTTCGACCTATCTCGGCGTTGCTGACGTCGAGCTGCCTAGCCTCGAAGCATTGACAGAGACGATTAAGGGAGCTGGAATTGCTGGTGAAGTGGACTCACCGACAATCGGACATTACGGCAGCATGGGTTGTTCGCTTAACTGGCGGACCATTGATCCATCGGCCATCAAGCTCGCAGCACCAAAAATGCATGCCATCGATTTTCGGGCAGCACAACAAACACTTGACTCAGCAGCTGGATCGTACGGCAGTTCGCCAACGAAAGTATCGGTTAGAGCAATACCGAAATCTTTATCGCTTGGCAAATTTGAAGTCGGAGCTACTACGGATACGAGTAATGAATTCGAGGTGACCTATATCAAGATTCTAGTTAACGGAAAAACGTTGCTGGAGATCGATAAGTTCAATTCGATTTGTATCATTGATGGTGTGGATTATCTTGCAGCCGAGCGCGCAGCGCTAGGCAACTAAAGGAGACCTGACAAATGGAAGAAGAAAACAATATGAATAAGTATGTACTGAGCAAGCCGGTTGATTTCGATGGAGAAATCTTTAAAGAGCTTGACTTGGATTTTGATAGCTTGACCGGAGAAGATATCCTATCGGCTGAGCGTCAATTTAATGCCATCGCGGCTAAGACTAGGGATGTGGTATCGATGAAAGAAACATCAAAATCATATCTGTCTTTGGTCGCTGCACGTGCTGCCAAGGTAGCTCCTGAGCTAATGAATAAGCTATCAGCGAAAGATTTTTCAAAGGTAACGGTGCTAGCGCAGAATTTTTTGCTCGCATAGGATTGTTCGAAGATGGAGGGCTGCTGTTGTTGCGTAAGCACATAGCAGCCCTTTCTGGCGCTTTAAATACACCTATGCCCTATTTCCTTGGCTTGCCACTAGAAGAGCTACAGGAGTGGGGTAAGGCGGCCCAGCGACCGAATAAGAGGTGATTTAACTGTCTGGTAAAGTATATAAAATTGCATTTGAGCTCGCGGCTAAGCTAGAGGGGACTTATACCTCTGGCATGACGCGAGCTCTTTCTGATCTTACGGAGCTTGAAACAAAGGCGCGAGCGCTTAACAGTATTCGCCTATCAGGCGATATGGTTCGTCCGCTTCGTGACGGGCTGCAGGACCTTGAACGACATTTCCGTGACATTCGTACAACTTCGATGCCTACAGGAGTATTTACGAACATGCTCACTGAGCTTCGAGAGGCTGTCACTAGCTCGCGAGAGTTGGCCCGAAATCTAAGGGATATAAGCACGATACGGATGCCGGGTAACATGTTCGGAAATGACATGACGCGCTATTTGAGGGATGTTGAGCAACTAGAGAGACGCATGCGCGATCTGCAAAATGCGGGTGGACCTGGAGGAGGAGGCGGCGGAGGCGGGGGAGCACTCGGTGGTGGTGCAATGTTGGGTGGTGCTGCTGTGGTCGCTGGAGCAGGGATTGCAGCAGTTGCCGGTGTAGGACTAGCTGGTGCTGCTGTGTTCAATATGGCTGACGATTACCAAAGCGCACTTGCTCAAATTCAAGTTGGAACCGGCGCTGCGAAAGCGGACATGGCCGGGCTTGGCGATACCATGGTTAACATCTATAACAACTCCATGGGTGAAAACTTCATGGACATTGCTAATTCGCTAAGCCAGGTCCAACGGGTTACGCAGCTCTCTGGTGACGCGTTGGAATCAACAACGAAAAATGCCATCGCCTATCGTGACGCATTTGGCGAGGACATCACCGAGAGCATTAAAGCTGCAGATACCATGATGAAAAATTTCGGTATATCCTCAGACGAAGCTTACAGCTTACTTGCACAAGGCGCTCAAGGACCGTTAAGCAAAACAATGGACCTGCTCGACACAGCTAATGAGTACAGCTCCTACTTCTCCAAGCTCGGTTTCTCTGCTAACCAAATGTTTGACACGTTTGCTGCTGGCTTGGAAGCAGGGGCTTTCTCGCTGGATAAGGTTGGGGATGGGATTAAAGAATTCGGAATACGGACGAAAGACGGATCAAAGGGCTCTATGGATGCCTATAAAGCACTTGGGCTGAGCGGTACTGAAATGACAGCACAATTCGCTGCTGGCGGACAAACTGCACAAGAAGCATTCTTAAAAACTTCTCAGGCTATTAGTGCCATCAAAGATCCGGTTGTTGCTAACGCGGTATCGGTTCAATTGTTCGGTACCCAAGCGGAAGATCTGGAATCACGAGTAGTGCAAGCCATGACTTCAGCGCGGAGCCAATTCGACATGACGAAGTATACGATGGGCGAAGTGGCCAAGATCAAATATGGGACGATCGGAAAAGCCTTTGAAGGAATAGGTAGGCAGCTTCAAACAGGGCTCTTGCTTCCTATCTCGAAGGCGGCGCTGCCGTTGCTGGAAAAGTTCAGCGGTTTTCTATCAGATGCTATGCCGGGAATCCAAGCAGCGTTTGGCAAGATAGGAGCGGCGGTTGGTCCGGTTTTCGAAAAGATTTCCGGCATCGTCTCCGGAGTGTGGGATAGCTTCGGTGGCGGCGATGCTGCTTCGGGAATGGGTTCGTATATCGATGGTTTGATTGATTACTGGCATTTCTTTTCGGATAGTGTCATGGGAATTTGGGACATGATTAGTCCACATGTAATGAGCGTTATGGGCTCTATTGGAAAGATTATCAAGCAAATATTTCCCATCGTGTTTGCCATCGGAAAAACTTTTCAGCAGGTCATGACAAAAGTGGTGTCTGCTGTTATGCCAGTAGTAGGCTATCTCATGTCAAAGTTGTTCCCTGTACTATCGACTATCTTTAGTTTTCTGGCGAATGAAGTTATGCCGGTTATTTCAGGCGTGATTGCTGCGATATTACCGAAAATCATGATGGTTGGGGATAAGATAGCGGAGCTCTTCACGGTTATTTGGGAAATTATCAAACCGATTGTAGATGGCATATTTGATGCGTTTAATGTTGTGTTTCCAATCATACAGTCGATTGTATCCAATGCCATTACAGCAATAGGAGGCATACTGAGCGGTTTGTTTGATGTCTTGGGTGGTATCATCGACTTTGTTACAGGTGTCTTTACGGGTAATTGGGGCAAGGCATGGGAAGGAGTGCGCAGCGTTTTTGAAGGCATCTTTAGTGCGTTAGGCTCCGTGCTCAAATTCCCGATTGACCTCGCAATTGACGCAATAAACGCAGCTATTCGTGGCATCAACAAAGTGAGCTTTGATGTGCCAGAGTGGCTTGGAGGAGGTACATTCGGTGTTGATATACCGGAAATACCAAAGATCGGCGGCTATGCGGATGGCGGGTACGTCACACAGCCTGAGCTCGCATGGGTTGGTGAAGGCAAGTCAAACGAGTGGATCATCCCAGAGAACAACAGTCAGCGTAGCCGCGATTTATGGCAGTCGGCAGGATCGTCTATGGGACTGATGCCGCAAGGTGGCGGAGATACCTATCAGATATCGTATAGTCCTAACATCATCATACAGGGCAATGCGGATGAGCGAACATTGCAGCGTGCGGTATCAGCCGGACATGATGATTTTGAAAGACGGATGGATTCGTATATTGCTCAGCAAAGTCGGGTGAGTATGAAATGACTTATATGACCTCACAAGGCGATACCTGGGACATGATCGCATACAAACTTTACGGCAGCGCTAAAATGCTGCCTTTACTTATCAAAGCTAACGGGCAGAATGCGGGTACAGTCATCTTCTCGGCTGGATTGCTGCTACAGGTCCCAACTGCGCCAGAGGAATTGCCTACTGATTTGCCGCCTTGGAGGAGATAACATGCAAAATGCTCGTAGAGCTGAAGTTTTAATCACATATAACGGCAAAGATATCAGCGCGGACATTGCTGGCTCGCTAATTTCGCTATCTTATACAGATAATGCGCCTGGGCAATTAGATGATCTTCAGATCACGCTAGAGGACGTTTTGCGGCGCTGGCAAGGACCGTGGAATCCAATGGACGGCGATACGATCAATGCATCTATACAAGTTAAGGATTGGCTTGCAACAGGGGATAAACGGACGCTGCCACTCGGCACATTCGAGGTCGATTCTGCCACGCTGGCGGGACCTCCCGATACCGTGCAAATCAAGGCATTGTCTTTGCCTGCGGGTGTCGGATCACGACGAGAGAAGCGTTCTAAAGCGTGGGAAAAGTTTTCACTGCGATCCATCGCGCGAGATATTGCTGATCGCGCCAAATTAACGCTTTTATATGAGGTGCCAGATAATCCGGTCTATGATCGGCTGGACCAAACAGAGCAAACGGATTTGGCCTTTTTACTTGATCTATGCAGCAAAGAAGGGGTAGCGCTAAAGGTATCAGCAGGCAAGCTCGTATTGTTTGATGAGCAGACCTATGAAGCGCGTCAAGCGGTTGCTACGCTGACACGTGGTGATTATGTTGTAATGAGCTATAGTTTTGGGTGGAGCGCAACAGATACATCATACAGAGCTTGTCAGGTCAGCTATACACCGCCTAAAGCTAAAAAAGCGCTGACGGTTTTATACACACCGCCAGGAGCTCCAAAAACGGGGCCAGTACTCAAATTAAATGAAAATGTGAAGTCGCAAGCAGAAGCGCTCCGGCTTGCTCGCATGAAACTGCGGGAGCAGAACAAGAATTATGGCCGCGCCAGTTTATCCCTTGTAGGCGATATTCGCATGTCTGCCGGGCTGACGATTAACCTTACAAGTTTCGGGCGATACGATGGCAAATACATCATCGAGAAGGCAACACATGCGGTTGGCGGCAGCGGCTACACAACATCGATTGAAATCCGCAAAGTATTGGGGTGGTAGCATGTCCGATTTGAAAAACACAATTCGTATTGGCATCGTATCAACGTCAGATCATATCCGCCGAGTGGTTCGCGTGGCATTTCCGGATAAAGACGATTTGGTTAGCGATGAATTACCTTTGCTTAAGCATGTACCAACGCCGGAGATTGGTGTTCAAGTCCTTTGCGCCTTTCTGCCGAACGGCATCAGCGTAGGCTTTTGTTTGGGCGAGATCGATGAGGGTGAATCATGATCGGGGCATTAGGTCAGGTTGTTTTTGTCGCGACACCTAAGATAATTCGGACCTTTGCGGATTTCACTCGATCGACTGCCGGAAGGTGGGCTAATCACGAAGTCATTGGTAAGAAGGCAGTCAAGCAATGGGTTGGGCCGGGGCTGGACACAATCACTTTTACCATGCACTTTGACGCTAAATATGGCATAAACCCGCGTAAAGAAATGACTGCTCTGCAGCAGCTTGCGGCGTTAGGCAAGGCGGTGCCCTTAACCATTGGCGGTAAAGCGCTCGGAAGCCAGATGTGGGTTGTGACGCAATTAAGCCAAACATGGGACGTGGTAAACAATGACGGTAATGTCGTTTCCGGAAATGTGGACGTGACACTTGAGGAGTATTTGGCGGTGATTAAAAAATGATAGAGGTAACGATAGAACCACAGCCGATTCATTGGAGCCCTGACGAGACGCAGGAAATTATCCAAAACGTCCGAACAATTATGATGACAGCGCAGGGCAGCGTCCCATTAGATAGAGCGTTTGGGCTCGACAATAGTGTGCTGGATGACCCGATACCCGTAGCGCAGGCAAGGCTCACAGGTATCATTACATCCGCCATACGAACCTATGAACCACGCGCTGCGGTTGTACAGGTTCGTTATGAAGCAGATCAACAGCAAGGAATGCTGCAACCTATTGTACAAATTGAAATTGTGGACGAAAGCGAGGAGGTGGCCGAAAGGTGACACTTATAGACTTGCCTGAGATGGAGTACGTCAGCGAAGACGTAACCACATCTTTAAATCATATGATTACGACATACGAGGCTGCCAGCGGTCGGGTTTTATATCCGGGTGATCCTGTGCGCCTCTTTTTGTTATCTATAGCCGCTATTATCGTACAGCAGCGGACGCTGATTAATTTGACGGCGAAGCAAAATCTGCTCAAGTATGCAGCCGGTCCGATGCTGGATCATCTCGGCGCTTTTACGGAGACGCCTCGACTTCCAGCGGCTCCGTCTGCTACAACGCTGCGTTTCACCCTTTCAGCACCGCAATTATCAGCAGTTTCGATTCCAGCAGGTACAAGAGTAAGCACCGAGTCAGATCCGAAACGCTATTTTGCAACGGTAGCCTTTGTTCAGGTGGCTCCGGGTCAATTGACGGTGGATGCCTTGGCTCTTTGTACAGAGGCCGGAGCACTCGGTAATGGCTACGGAGTTGGACAGATCAATCAAATCGTAGATCCTATTCCGTTCCTTGCAACAGCTAGTAATGTGACAGTGAGCGCGGGCGGGGCGGACACTGAGGATGATGAGGCATATCGCGAGCGTGTTCACACGGCGCCGGAATCTTTTTCGGTAGCCGGTCCAAGCGGGGCATATCGGCATTGGGCTAAGTCGGCTAGCGCGTCTATATCAGATGTTGCTGTTTTTTCTCCATCGGCATGCAAGGTTGTGGTCGTGCCTTTGCTGGAGAACGGGGAGATACCTGGACAGTCGTTACTTAATCTTGTGGATGAGGCTGTAAACGATAGGACAAGGCGCCCGTTGACGGACCAGGTGACGGTACAAGCTCCATCGGCTGTCACGTACAACATTGTGCTTCATTATTGGATTTCGAAAGATCGGACATCTGAGGTGGCTGCCATACAGGCTGCTGTGACACAAGCAATCACTGGTTTTGTGCTCTGGCAAAAATCGCGTCTCGGACGTAACATCAACCCTTCGGAATTGATACGGCGGATTATGGACGCAGGTGCCCACAGGGTAAACGTAACGGGTCCAGTATACACGGAGGTCGAACCAGATGAGGTTGCTATAGCGGGGACGATTACGCCCACATATGGAGGATTAACGGATGATTAATATGGATGCAATCAATCTTGTTGACCTTATGCCTTACAATATCGCAGTTGATCCTGTTGTCTCCGCTGCAGCTCAAGCGATAGATGGTGAATTGCGTGTGCTGACAAATCAAATCAAGCACCTATCCTATTTTAACCGTCTGGACACGATCACGGAGGCGGAGACGGACGAGCTTGCTTGGCAGTACCATATTGACTTTTACGACCCGACATTGCCATTAGAGCAGCGAAGGGAGCTTGTTAAGCGGAGCTATGGTTGGCATCGGCGTAAAGGGACGCCAAGCGCGGTCGAGGAGTTAATTGCAACGATATTCGGCTCGGGAGAAGTACAGGAGTGGTATGAGTACGGAGGGGAACCTGGTTATTTCAAAGTTCTAACGAGTGACCCGGCGGCTAATGCGAGTAAGGCGGCGGAATTTATCGCAGCCATTAACTCGGTGAAAAACGTGCGAAGCTGGCTGGAGTCTATCGAGATTACAAGCGGCGATAGTATGGGGATTTATATCGGTAACGCTCTGCATACGGGCGAATTTATTACAGCGAAGCAGGTGACCTAATGGCATCATTTGGCGGATTGATATTAACCAATAAAGGACGAGCGCTACAGGCAAAAGCACAAGCAGGTACAGCTCTGGTGTATACCCGCATTGGTATGGGGGACGGCAATCTTGGCGGACAACAAATGCCCGGACTGACGGCGCTGATTAATGCAAAAAAATACTTGCCCATCAATAAGATAACTGCGGTGACTGACGGCAAAACAACGGTGAGCTCGTACCTATCCAATGCAGAGATTACAGTCGGCTTTTTTTTCCGAGAGCTCGGGTTGTTTGCGACAGATCCCGATGAAGGGGAGATTCTTTATTGTTACGGCAATGCAGGAGCTGGCGCAGAATATATCCCCGCGGGCGGAGGTCCGGACATTGTTGAGAAATACATTAATGTCGTGTCTATCGTCGGAAATGCGGCGAACGTCTCTGCAATCATTGATAATTCTCTTATTTTTGTGGAACAAACGGAGTTTGATGATCATGTTAACGCTGCTGTGCTTGATCATCCGGATAACTCTGTCACTGATCCGAAAATCGGGAATCGGACAGCAGATCCAAACACCTCAGTGCCTTACGGATTAACGGGCAGATTAACACAATGGATAAGCTGGTTTACTAAATATCTGAAGGCGATCACGGGAAAAACGGGTCCATTTGATACTCCCGACATCACACTTGCTGCGACAAAGACCCACGTCGATGATTTGACCAAACACATCACAGCAGCGGAGAGGACAGCATGGAATGCAAAACAAGCAGCTCTAGGGTTTACGCCAGAAAATGTAGCGAATAGAAATCAAGCTAATGGTTATGCGGGACTGGACGGCACGGCGAAATTGCCTGCATCATTACTGCCGGCATTAACGGGTGACGTCACTTCGAGCGCAGGAAGCGCAGCTACAACGATTGCAGCGAACGTTGTTAGTGATTCCAAAATAGGTAATCGGACTGCAACTGACTCGGTCACGCCATCATTGACCGGATCATTGACCGCATTGCTATCGAGTTTATTCACGCTAATCAAGGGGATTACAGGTAAACCTAGTGTGCTATCAGCACCAGCGATTACTTTAGAGGCAGCAAAGACGAGTATTGATGAACTCAAAGCAGCGCAGACCGAAGCGGCTACGATCACCGCACCGATCAAACGGGGGCTAAGTGTTATCAATACGTCACAAGCCAGCGGAACTGATTTGACGATTGGCGGCCGAACGCAGATTAACCTATTTGGACGAGATGGAGGGTGCGAGTCTCTTGCACCGTTTAAAATTTCAGGTCTGAATCCGATTGTTTCAAGTACTCGTAGGAGGTCGGGTGAAAATTCTATAAAGTTTTCACCTACAGTAGCGCAGGGAAGTTATTTGTATAAGGACTATACGTACAAGCTAGATACGACTAAACAATACCTTGTAGGTGCTTGGGTTTATTTGGAGGCATTCGCAACGGGTGCAATGTGCGAAATCACATTGCGAGACATAGGGACGTTTACTACCAAATATTCAACGTATATCAACACATCCAAGGTCGGAGAATGGCAGTTCCTTTATATCAAAGTTCCGACAGCTAACACGTTGATAGGTGAAGGGTTCAGGTTGTTGTTTGGAGCAGGAGCAGCGGGCGCATTGACGGCTTACTACGATGAAATCAGAGTTATTGAAGTGACTCAAGCGGATTACACAGCCATAGGTACGACTTTAACGGCAACGTCCGTTCCCAGCATTGATGATGTTTTCCCCTACGTGGATAGTATTCAGAGCTTACAGAATCCGGCTATTAGAAAGAAAGGTAAAAACCTATTGCCTCCTTTTACACAATGGACGATACATGCGAATGCGAAGGTGTTAGAGCCATACAAATTGGAGCTTTCAGCAACAGCGAATTATCAATATTCAGAGGTGACGATTCCGGTAGTTCCTTCTACCACGTACACGCTCTCAAATTCAAATTCTGACGTTACGTTGAATACGGTTAAGCAAATCATTCTTCGGGATGCTAAGGGAACATACTCCAGGACGGTAACCGGAACATTTACAACTAATGCAACTGAAGTCAGTGCAACCCTGCAAATCGGTAACGGCGCAGTTGCATCCGGCACTTTTGTATTCTCTGAGATAATGATAGAAATCAGCGGAGCTAAGACGCAGTTCCAGCTGCAAAACGACGACATGCTCATTATCCCTACAGTCCTAACCTCAAATCTCGATGGCAGCGTGAAGGATACGTATAACAGTGCTTTAGGTACGGTGACGCGAAGATGGAAGGCGGGCATGCTGCTTGATGGTTCGTTAGCGTGGGTTGGCGCTACCATTGGAACTGGTCTGAAATTCTTTTATGCTCCCTCCGCTCCACTGGCGAAAGGCGGGGTGGGTTCACTTACAAGACCTGATGGTTCAATAGCTAAATATGAAAGTTCAGGACTCGCGGCCAATATAAAGGCAGGAGGTTTTTTGATCAGCGGAGCTGGAAACATCTATCTAGCTGTTGCTAATTCGGACAGTGGTTGGGGCGAAGCATATAACCCTACTAACGCCGAATTGATAGCTTTCATGAATGGGTGGCAGATGAACAATGGGACATTGGGAACGGTTTACGACAGCGGCACGAAGAAATGGACTTCGATAGTTAGTCCGAAGGCGGACTTTGTGGGGAAAACTGCAGGCAGCAATGTTGTTAATCCACATATCGCTCAAGCTGGTGCGTCCGCTTCGCTCATTGCACCTGCCGGAGCATGGTTTGAGTTTGCTACCGCAGCATATCTTCAGATATCGGCAGCGGGTGAGGGCGGAATAGCTTCTAATTCGACGACTATAAACGGTAGTTCACAACAGCATTGCGCGAGAGTGAATGTCATTGAGCATATTATACGTGAATACGGGGCGGCTAGATTTGGATCGGCGGTAACATTGGCCGAGCGCATCGCTTGGGCAAAAGCTAATGTCGGGAACATTCGTTTACAATGGACAGGCACAGCTTCTGGCCCGAATGGATATAAAGCTACGTTAGCAATGTATAAAGCGTCTACAAGCACTTGGCAAGTCTCAACATCAACTACTACGTCTTCAACTCCGGTTAAATTAACAGCTGGAACAGGCTATAGTGCAATTACTGTTGCGGATCAAATAGATGATAACGGGTTTGCGTTATTTGCTATTTTTGCCGATGCGAGTAACGGATCTATAGCGAGTGTGGTGAATACAGACGAGCTATATTTCGACGTTGATCTAAATCTTAATACTATTCCTTCCGGACGAGCTGCATTGAAATACACGCCTCACACACTTGATTATCAGCTTGCTACAGCAGTAGAGGAAACAATTGTTGTAGAAGGTGCAATTGGGCTGCAGAGCGGTGGGAATCAAATCGAGCTGCTAGAGGGTGTTGTGGTAAGAGAGAAAATAATTCCGTCTTTAGATACGTCTGCAAATGATAGGTATTATATAAATGAAAAAGGTGTTGTTTCCTTCATCGCGGACAACCCATTGAAATATAAAGCTGATAAAATATTGGCTGTTTACAGGAATGGTGTTGAAGATAAGTTTTGGTATCCTTACATTAATTCCAATCTTCAAAATGGCGCAGCTGTCAGAATCGAAAAATATAATTATGATCCATCTGCTGAATACACCGTGACATATACCGTATTGGACAAGCACATTTACACATCAAATATTATTGATGCGACAGTGACGTACCAAACAACGCTAGGCGGTACAGTAGCCAAGAACACGCAGGACATCACGGACATTAAGACGCAAAATGATGTGCAGGATTGGAAGCTATTACTTGATGAAGCATACGCGTTGAATACACGCTTTGATCTCAATGCTCATATTGGTTCGCGGGGCTTCTCCCATGCAATTGCTACTCAAACAGAAGCAGGCTTTATAGACTTTCCTGACAAAATAAAGATTGATGGCATTGAAGCAGGTGCGAATAAATACGTGCATCCTACAACACATCCTGCGACTATGATTTCGATTGCTGACGCGGGAAATCTTATCACAGCCACTGATGTAGAGGGCTCGCTCCAAGAGATCGCTGGCAGCGTATTTACAAAGGTTCTCGCAGCTAATTACAACGTAAATACCTTGTCAAAAACAGGTCGTTACTATGCCTATGCCAGTTCTGTTAACATACCGACTGCTGATATTTATTACATCGACCATATTCAATCGATTGACGCGGGCTATGCAACTCAGAAGGCATATAACCTTATAAACAATCGAGAATACGCGCGTCGAAATAATAACGGAACGTGGACTCCTTGGACGCTAGTAAGTAAGGAAATGATAAACTACGGGGCAGGCGTAAACGCCGATACTCTTAAGACAGACGGATGGTATCACATACCACAAGGTACAAACGTACCGATAGCAGGGGTAAACTTCTTTATCGAGGTTGTTAGATTCCCAGCAGGAGAGTGGACAGTACAAAACGCTTACTTTCCAGACGATAGTAGAATCTGGACAAGAAGACAGGTAGGTGGTGTTTGGGGTGTTTGGACTCAAGTGAGTAATGAAACAGTATATGTTGCTTCTGGTTTCAATTTAAACAATCTTATATACAACGGAAAATACAATATAAATCTTGGAGTAAATGTACCTGCTAATTTAGGTAGCGATTGGTGCTATTTAGAGGTGACAAAGTATACAAATTCAGATGTCTACACTTCTCAGACATTGCGAGACTTTTATAGCGCAAGAGTGTGGGAGCGCAGGTTAATAGGTGGAACATGGGGCGCATGGTCTGAGTTATCATCATCATCTAGTCAACCGTACGTTTTTGGAAATTATACTGGCAATGATGCGGAATCACGAACGATTAGCCTTCCATTTACCCCTAGTTCTGTGCTCGTATTTAAAAATGGAGCAGCCGCTTATTCGTCATACGATTCAGGTTTAGCGGTGCCCGGCGTTCCTGTTAATTATAGCGGATCGAACAATATTATTATTACTACTAACGGCTTTATTGTTGGTTCAGGTGCATATAAAGGTACTAATAATTCGCCTAATATTTTTACCTACATGGCGTTTAAATAAGAAAGGAGCATGAAGTTGGAAGATAAACTACTCGTTTTTAATAACGGTCGCGGAACGTATGAAACAGGGTATTGGCTCAACGCGGACACGTACCCTGATTCAACGTATCCCTATTACGTAGTGCCGGCCGATTCTGAATTAGCTGATAAGGTACGTTCACTTTATCCGTACTTCACGTTAGTTACGGCAGATGGCGATCTTATAGATGTTATAGCACGCGATAAGACGCAAGAGGAAATTGATAAGGAAAACGCGCCGCCTCCAAAGACAGCCGATCGGATTCGCATTGAGCAGCTAGAAGCTGAAAACGCCGATCTATGGTATGACACGATGCTCAAGGATGCACGAATTTCTGAGCATGACACAGATATAGCGGATATTTGGTATGCAATCATGACAGGAGGTGCTAGCGCATGAGTGTTTGGTATGAAAGGATAAAGAGATTTTATGATCGCGAGCTTTGGAGTTTGGAACAAGTCAAAGATGGCGTTAAGACGGCCACAATCACAACATCGGAATACCAATTGATAACAGGTCAAGTTTATGAGCCTTCCGCTTAAGCGGGGGCTTTTTATTTTGAGATATGAGAGGAGGCTGGACATTGACTCAGGAGCAGCAACTAAATGATATATCAGTAAAAGTCGGACGGGTGGAGGTCTTGCAGGAAGTGGGTGCTAAAAACATAAATGACCTCACAGTAACGGTGCAGCGTCTTGTTGA
The DNA here is from genome assembly GCF_001682865.1 of Bacillus sp. FJAT-26390. Classification (GTDB taxonomy): domain Bacteria; phylum Bacillota; class Bacilli; order Paenibacillales; family Paenibacillaceae; genus Pristimantibacillus. Next base: position 16,849 of record NZ_MAQX01000036.1, on the reverse strand, counting down.
GAAATTCGAAGCGAACAACGACATTGCTCGTGAAGCGCTCGACAAAGCTAAATCAGCACACCATAGATTAGATGGGATCGACAAGATCGTTTTCTGGGGAGGCACTACGGTCATTGGGGCTATAGTTTTAGCCGCTATTGCTTTTATCGTTAAGGGTGGATTAGCAAACTAATTTTGAGAGGATGATTCTATATGGAATGGAATGCTATTTTTCAACTAATTGATCCAAAGTTATTTATTGTAGTCGCTGCATGTTGGGTTCTTGGATACGTGCTGAAGCAAACGCCAAATATTCCGAACTGGAGCATCGTTTATATCGTTACTGCCGTCGCATTAGGCCTGACAGTCTGGCTAATAGGTTGGGGGCCAGAGGCGGTTATTCAAGGCGTCTTAGCAGGGTCGTTTGCGGTGTTCGGCCATCAAATCGTAAAGCAGGCTGTAGAAAGGGCGGAGAGCGATGAGTAATTGGGGCTATGATCCTTCATATCGGTTAACCAGTCCATTCGGCATGCGAATGCATCCTGTACTTCACGTTAACAAATTTCACCGTGGCGTTGATTTGGTGGTCACTCCCGGCAATGGTCCGCTACACGCTTTTGTAGCCGGCACAGTCATGTATGCAAAACAAGGCGTACCTGGTATTGGTATACCAGCAGAGATGGGTATTGTCGTAGCAATCAAGGATGATAAAGGCTTTCTCCATTTTTACGCCCATCTCAGCGCCGCTGCTGTTAAGGTGGGCCAAAAGGTCGCGTGCGGTCAGGTGATTGGTTATCAAGGCACTACAGGCGCGAGTACGGGCAATCATTTACACTATGAGATTAGAAAAAAGGCATCTCCAAGCTTCGGCTGGACCTCTACTGAGGCAGGAGTCGTTGAGCCTACCAAATACTTGCAAGAATATTACAAAGCAGCGGCGCCCGTTGTGGTGCCTCCTGTTAAGGAAGAGGTGAAGCCGAAGATGAAGGCAGAGGATGCAAACAAGATTATTCCATTCTTAAGCGCTGCTCATGCCCTTGCACAAGATAAAGCTAGCAGGGATGAAGCACACAGGCTGGCGAACGTGTTGCGCGAAGCGAGCGGTCAACCGAAACAATAACAGAGAGCCCTCACTGACCTTGCGGTTGGTGGGGGCTTTTTTTGTTTGATTATTTATCACCAAATCCCAGCAGCTTAGGTTGCCTAAGAATGCCTGAATCACTAAATTCGAGTGCAGTTACACGGCAAGAGAATGGTACGGCCAGCCAAACAACATCAGATTTTTTCATGCTAGTGGAGAGTGTGGGAAACGGGCATTCCCCTGGATGCTGCTGCATGAATTGCTGCAAGACCTTTTTAGATGCAGCATCAATTCCTGATACATGACCAACGTAGCGATCCTCATAACGCAGCACAAGGCTGGATACACGGCCCTCTTTAAGCTTAATCCCCACTACATCCGCAACGATCCTGACCTCTTTCCTTTTCTTAAACCAATACTTATGTTTCTTGCCTTCCACATATGGGCTATCTAGTTTTTTAGAAATAATACCTTCCCATTCACGATCGTTTACCCAGTTCCAGAGAGCAGGCCCGTCATAAAGGAGATCCGTCACAAATACTCGCGGCTGCTTATTTGGAAATTTAGCGGTTAGTCGAGCATAACGCTCTCGGAACGGGAGCGAGCGAATATCGTTCCCCTCATCATGGAGCATGTCAAACATGACGAAAATAAGTGACTCGTCATATCTCTTTCGGTTCACGCCTACTAGGACACGTTGAAAGTTAGGACGGCTGCCGTCAAAGTATGCGATCTCGCCGTCCAGTACACAGGCACCGATCCGCAGCGGACTCAACAGTTCAACGATCTCGGGAAATCGATCGTTCCTCGGTTCAACACGTTTAGAAAAAATCTCAACTCCACCTTTACCGTCGAGTCTTACAAGAGTACGCACACCGTCCCATTTGATTTGATATCCCCACTCTGGCCCGGTCGGGATTTCTGGCGAAGTAATAGGTGCCATTGGTACGCCTGGCAATTCCATAACCTTATTCATAATCCCCCACCTAATTAACCTTTTACGAGTATGGTGCTCAAAAAAATGGAAATGTATTCTTCATCAAAAAAGCCCTGTCCTTCGTGATAGGAGTTATAATGTATTAAGAATAGGCAATGAATAATTTTCAAAATAATGTCTTGCAAACAAGACGATAGTTGTGATATATTTGTCTTGCAAACAAGACAGTCTATTCGGTAAAGGAGACGTGATATGAGTAATGTCAAAAAGAAAAAATCTCCACTCTTTGTGGTCTACACATCGCGAGAAGCTGCCGAACTGTGGGGTCTGTCCGAGAATACTGTAACGAAGTGGATCAGCAGGGGGAAGTTCAATCCAGATGAGGCAAGGAAGTCCGGTAAGGTTTGGCTCGTTACGCATGACGGCATGGTACGTCTGTCGGAGAAAGAGCCACAAGAAGAGGAGTGACGGGGTTGAACGATATTTTGGGATTCTTTATTTTTTCGACAATTGAAGGTATCGGAATTTTTATAATGATGATGGCCATATTCCGGCTAAAGCCGTACAAGCATTTACTAGGGTTCATACCAGTGTTGCTGGTCATGGTGTTCCAGAGCTTCATACTTCGTGAGGAGTTGTCATACCCGTTCTTGGTTCCTGTGGTGAGCATTCTGCTATTCGTGCTCTACCAGACGGTTATACTCAGGCTGCCGCTAGTCTGGTCGTTTATTATCACTCTTACCGGATATACCGCCTTTAGTGTTTTGCAAGCTGGCTTGCTCTACATTGAGTTCGGAGGCATTGAAAACTTTGATAGTAAATCATCTGAGGGATACATACTGCAAGCTTCCACTGCTGCATTGCAAATTTCGTTATCCTTGATACTCCTTAAGTATAGGATCGGATTCACTGCCGACTTTGATAGTCTCCGGCTCCGTGCTGAAAGGATAATCGTAATCGCTGTAATCGCACTGACTATTCTAGGTCTAGCACTTGTGGCATTATCGATCAAAGCAATGTTCATTGTCGTCGTTTCATTTGCATTCTTCTTGCTTTACAGTATCAAGAAAGAGAGGGAATCGTAATGATAGAGGCATTAGCAGGTAGTATTGCAAACAGGATAAAGACAAAAGTTCCAGAACATCCGACATCGGTCGCCGTGTTGAAATACTCACTTTCATTATTGCTGAATGCAGTATTTATAGTCGGTTTGACGATCTTGATTTCGCTACTAACAGGGAAGACGAATGAAGCGATTATCGTACTGGTCAGTTTCGCATTATTGCGACAGGTAAGTGGCGGATTGCATTTAAAATCAGGGATGTCATGCATTCTTGTTTCAACAATTACTGCTACTATCGTATCAATGAGTAATATCGGGGAACTAACTACTATGATGATCACAATTACAGCTGCTGTGATCATGGTTATACTGGCACCAAGCAAAATTGAAAAGCAATCGAGAATACCGAAACATTATTATCCGCTGCTAAAAGCGATATCAACAACAATTGTTCTATCGAACTTATTCATACAATCAGATGTGATAGCTGCTGCATTTGCACTTCAAGCATTGACGTTAATTCTATCAAGGAGGTGATAAAGAGATGTTGAAAAAAGCTACATACGGTTTTGCTACTGCATTGGGCCTTCTCGCAGTCGCAGTTGTATCCACAGCAAGTTTTTTATTTGTCTATCAAGATGAGACTCCAGCCGAGCTGCTGTAGTCTGCTGAGTAAGGATGTGATACATTATGCATATATTGAGCGTAACCAGTTGTCCTGATGGTTTGTCAGGCATATATAATCTAAGTGTTGATGCAGTTAATTACATGGAGGGCGACTCAGCTCAGAGGAGAGTCGTCATCTATACACTCACCGATGTGTTTTATATGCCTGGCAGTATTAAGTTTTGGCAGACAGCTTTGAATAATAGTGGATATGCATTCGCAGATATTGATCGTAATATTTTGGTTAATTCCGCAAATGTGAAGTTGCTCGACAGCGATAAGAAAGAGGCTTACTTCGATTACGAAATAAAGAAGCAGTCGCAACGCTGTGGAATAGCATTTCATAAGTACAAAGTTCATGAGCTTTTCATTAGGACATTCAATCCGGATGTTGTAATCAGATAAAACGAAAACCCGTCCGATAATGGATGGGTTTTTTGTCAAAACCTTACATGTCAAGGGGGTAATTTGTCGCAGCGTGTCGAAAGTACCACAAAATTCGCGGATGCGAATTTTCGTTTACATATCGATCACTCTGAACAATAATAATAAATAAGGAAGTGATTGGCAACTCAGGTAATTACACTTAACTTCAACCCTACAAATTTGTAGGGTTCTGCTCGGGGGAGGGCGAACAAATCGCCGTCCGACTACTCTATAGGCCAGGTATAAAAATTGTCCATTGGAACCTTAAAGATAAGTGACATTGCGCGAAGTATTTCAATACTCATTGCCCGTCTATTGTTTTCAAGGTGACCAATAAGAGTATCGGATACATTCAGTCCAAACCGTTTAAGAAGTTGGTCAGACAATTGAACCTGTGTCAATCCTGCCTTGAGGCGGAACTTTTGTAGTCGGCACTCTCCACGACCAAGTGCCATGCCGGGATCCTCTCTATTTTAATTTAACGCTGAAATTATAACATCAAGATTGGGGGAAATGATATGCAGAAATTTACAATGGATATTCTTGACAACAGCTTGGAGGATTTAAGAATCTATCTAGGCAGTAAAGTTTTAGTCGAAGAGACAGAAGACATAGATAAAAGTATTGTCTGTGCGGTATATGATTCCAAAGGAATAATGCTAAAGAGAACTTCTGAAATTGACAATAACGATAGCATAGCTGGAGTTGTGGTTAATGTTATCTTCGAAATATAATAAAAAGCCCACCATTCATTGGTCAAGACCCCATATAGCGGACACTGAATAAAAGACCCTACCTAACAAGCTGGAGCCGGTACTGAATCGGAGCCAGCTTGTTTAGTTTTCTTTGCGGACGCTTGTTGTTGTAAAAGTGTATATATTCTTCAATTCGGCTTTGTGCTTCTTCTACAGATCGAATATCATAAGGGTAGAGTGCTTCTGTCTTCAAATGCGAGAAGAAGCTCTCCATTGAGGCATTGTCGTAACAATTGCCTCGCCTGGACATGCTGATTTGGGCGCCAACCTTTGGTAGCATGTCGTGGTAATCGTAGGACGTGTACTGGGACCCCTGATCGCTGTGAACGATCAGCCCAGTCACGTCCTTTTCCTTTTCAAACGCCTTAGAGAACGTCTGTAGAACAAGTTGCTTGTCATTGTGATGACTGGTTTGGTAAGCGACAATTTCGTTCTGACACAAATCTTTAATGGCAGAAAGATACAACCAAACATCACCAATTCGATACTGTGTGACGTCAGTTACCCATTTTTGATTGGGCGCTTCCGCTTGAAAGTTACGTTCCAGTATGTTCTTCGTAACGCGATCACCGATGTTCCAGCTTCGAGTACAGTGACGGTACTTACGACGTACTCTAGAGCGCAGCTCCATTTCTTGCATGAGCCGGAGAACCTTCTTGTGGTTCATCCACACGCCATGATCTTGGAACATAAACAATTGAATTTGGCGGTACCCATACACGCCTTTATAGTATTCAAAGGTATCATGAATGACCTGTTTATCCTGCTTATTCTTATCTGTCTTCAAGCGCTTCACGTATGCGTAGAATCCGCTTCGGGAGACTCCGATTTCTTTACAGAGTTCTTTGACGCTAAATCGTTCACGAAGTTCGTAGACGAGTCTATACTTCTCTGGTACACCTCCTTCTTCGTAATTTCCAACCACTTTTTTAGGACAGCATTCTCCATCTCCAATCGCTTTAAATAACGTTCCTGATCCTTGTACTGTTCTCGTCTGCCTCGGTGTTCCATAAGCCCATATTCGCCTTGTTCCTTATACTTCCTCATCCACACCTTTAATCGCCCAATATCTGCGATCCCAAGCTCATCCTCTACCCTCTGCTTGGTCATTCCCCCATGTCGTAGCTCGATAGCCTTCTTCTTTAATTCAAAACTATACGTCTCAAATTTCTGTCCTTTTCTCGCCATAACGAAAAGCACCCCCTATAATATCCATCGGTTTAAACACCAGGGTGTTTTTACAATGTCTACTATAAGGGGTGCACTTCACATTGATTGGTGGGCTTTCTTTATTTTAAAACGTAATTACAACTTTCTTGAGCTTGCCAATTATACGAATATTTTCATCCAATTTGCAAACGATAGGAGCATAGTCTGAATTCATTGAGTTAAGTACTATTGAATCATTTTGCTTGTAAACCTTTTTTAGTACTGCTTCTTCATTAATCAAAACTGCAGCAATTTCTCCATCTTCAACCTCGTCTTGTTTCCTGATCAAGAGTAGATCGCCTTCATGAATTCGAGCTCCAGTCATGCTATTTCCCTTAGCTTTTAAGTAAAAATAATCGCCCCCATTTAACCAAGAACGTGGAGTAGATTCGTATCCATCTATGTATTCAAAAGCCACAATACCACTTCCGCATGATATCTTACCTACAATCGGCAGGTTGATGTTCTCTGAAATAGAAGCATCTACACTCTCAAGTAATGGTGATATCTCTGATGCATCAACCTTCAATGCCTCTGCAATTGATTGAGTGATACTAGGAGCCATAAGTCTTTTTGCTGTTATGTAATCAGATATTGTACTAGTAGAGATGTCAGTCATTTCGGCCAATTCTTTTTGAGAAATACCTTTTCTTTTTAGGATGCTTTTAAGGTTTTCTGCAATATCGCTCATCATTTTCCGCTCAATGTCATTGATTCTTTTTCTAGCCACAACGAACATCCTCCCGACAACTATTTGCTTCTGATTATATAGTGTAATCGCCTGATATGTAAAGAAAAAAATCCGCAAAACTCGGTTGACAAGCCGAGAAACTCGGATTAATATAGGGATCAGAAAGGCGGTGAGAAAATGACGGACATCAAAATCACGCTTAGAGCTGCTCGTGTAAACAGTGGCTTCACGATAAAAGAAGTAGCGGAGAAGACTGATAAATGTTTCGATACGATCTCGAAATATGAGGATGATTCAACGAGCATACCTCAGGACCTTCTTGTTCAGCTTCTCCAAATTTATAAGATCCCATTCCCATATATTTTTTTTGGCAAAGAATCCGAGTTTCACGGATTCGAAAAAGCAATAAGAAGAAAAAGAACGTCGTAATTGCGGATTGCGCATTACAAACTGGGGTTGATTGATAAATAAAGAACTGAGAGACGGAGTGAAAACGAATGAGTAAATTAGTACGAATTGAAAATGGCCAGCCGGTAACAGACAGTTTGATCGTTGCGGAAATATTCGGCAAGGAACATAAAAATGTTCTTCGAGATATCGAAACGCTCGAGTGCAGCTCAGAATTTTCACGGCTCAATTTTGAGCAGTCAGATTATACAACTGATCGTGGCCGATCTTATCCGAAATTTATCATCACTCAAGATGGATTCTCTTTTCTAGTCATGGGCTACACCGGAAAAGAGGCTGCCCGTTTTAAGGAAATGTACATCGGAGAATTCAACCGAATGCGCCAGCAGATCGCCGCCCCACTAATTCCGCAGTCCTTATCCGAAGCTTTATTCCTTGCTGCCACACTGGCCGAGGAGAAGGAAGCCTTACAACTCCAAGCTGCGGCGGACAGGCCGAAGGTAGTCTTCGCAGAAGCGCTTGTTGTTTCGGAGGATTCAATCCTAATCGCTGATCTAGCTAAGCTACTTAAGCAAAACCTGATTAACGTTGGAGAAATCAGATTGTTCAAAATGCTTCGCAATGAGGGCTATTTGATCAAAGGCGGCAGCGAGTACAACATGCCGACACAACGATCCATGGATCTCGGCATTATGGAAATCAAGGTCGGGCAGCGAGGCAGCGCCAGCGAAGGCGTGAAGATGACTCGAACACCTAAGATTACAGGCAAGGGTTGCATGTACTTCATAAATAAATATAAAGAACGGAGGGAGTTACGTTATGACAATTACTGAAAAAGCTCGGCTGATGGTTACGGAAGCCAAGCAGGCGACCACAACATTTAAGCAGGCAATGCAAGTCATTCAGACGACTTGTGCCGCGCTGCCGGCAGGACGCAACGCTAACGAGATTCACGATGCTGCTATCGGAATTCTATTCTCAGAAATGTATGATTCGCCACATGGGGGTGCACAGGAATGCATCAAGGAAATCTGAACTTTAAACCAATGCTGCAAGCAATCGGCCTCACATCCGGTCCAGTATATGCAACTGGCTTGCTAAAAGGCCATGAGGCTGCCCGAATGGTTGCCGATTGTAAAGCACAAGAGACGATTCGCGCAGCTCATGCCATCGTGATATCTGAGGCAGAGCCGGTTGGCAGCGTGGCCCATGTAGTAGACAGGCTTGCGACATTTTACCATTCGGAACACGTCAAGGTGTGTCAGCCGGAAATATTGGAAACGCCCTTTGAGGAATGGCGGGATAGGCAGCTTGCGGCAAGGGGGATAGTGCTATGAGTGGTGAGGACTTTGGAACTTACCTGAAGCAGTTACGGAAGGAGAAGGGGTACGAAAGCCAGCGCCGGTTCGCTGTTGCGGCAGGAATCAGTAATGGCACTATAGCAAGGATCGAATTAGATAAACAGTCACCCGACCCTGATACATTACGGAAATTTTCGAACGTGCTGGATATTCAATTCATCGAATTGATGATCAAAGCTGGCCATGTGACGGAGGACGAGGTTCTTACATTCCGTTCTAAAAATGGCATTTCGCCATAGGCCTATTATTTTTTTTGCCAAAAACGGCATTTTGAGCGGTTTTAGAGCTTGGGAGGGGGTGAAAACAGATGCGATTAACAGAACAAGCGAGGCAAACAGATGAGCAAATGCAAGCAATCAGGAAGTTTCTTGGAGAACTTGATGATGCTCTATCAGAGATTGTTGACGAGCTATCTGAAGCTGATGAAAGTAACGCACTTGCGAGATGTAAGTCAGTGCATGACAAGCTGGATGGATTCTTTCAACGGTTGTAAAGGAAAAGCCCTAACAGCGATGGCCGTCGCGTTAGAGCTGCAAGAAAACAATTCACCGCCAGTTTAGCACAGAGCTGGCAAAAGGAGAAGCGGAACATATGAGCGTAATCAAAATCGAACTTAAATTGGATTGGCTAGAAGAAATGATTCAGGAGGGTTCGGGTATCTCCGAAACTCTGAAAGAGGAAGTTTTATCTACGCTTCAAGCTAAGATGCTATCCAATGCAGAGTTGGCTATCAAATCAAAGATCGACGAGAAGGTGGCCGCGGTTGCCGAAAAGGTAACTGAGGAATTTCTGACCGGAATCATGAAAAATCAAATCGAATCTATGAAGATCCCTTATAAATCTGACGAATGGCGAGCAGAGGTGCAGTATCTTTCCCTCAGCGAATATGTCGGCATGAAGTATAAGCAGTTCTTGCAGAACAAGGTGCTTGATGAACACGGTCGCCATACGGAATATAGCCGCGATGCTAAATATACTATTCACGAATATTTCGTGAAAAATGCTCTTGGTAAGGACCTTGAAAAGAAGATAGCAAATTTGATCGTAGATGCCCGCCAGAAAGCGGAACAATCCGTGGTCAAGACGATGGAAATGAATTTGCAATCACAGTTATCGGCGGACATCATCAGTCGCTTGAACATCCCTTCTATGCTCAAAAGCCTGCAAGAGAAGGCTGCTGAAATTGAAATGACTGGAGGCGACCGGACTTGACTAAGGTTATCCGATTCAAACAATTAGAGCTTGTAAATTACACTGGGCTCCGCAGCAAGACGGTTCATTACGGAGACGTAACCGCACTATCCGGTCGTAACGGAGAAGGCAAGTCATCTATCGGCACTGCGCCGGTATGGATCTTGTGGGGCAAGGATCTTCTCGGCAATGATTACACATCAGCTAAAAACAGCCCAAGGCCAAGTAATTATAAATACGATCGGGTTTTCGCTTCGATGATCCTGTCAGTTGAAGGCACGGAATACAAGTTTGCTCGGGAGATCGCTGGCAAGACAAACAGCTTCTATGTAAACGACATACCGAAGCCTGCGAAGGAATACGAGGCCGCAGTCGCATCCTTATTCTCACAAGAGGAGTTTATGGCTCTGTACTATCCGGCTTTCTTCTTCGGCCTCCATTGGACCAAGCAGCGCGCATTGTTGATGCAGGGAGTAACGCCGCCGCCCAATAAAACAGTATTTACGGAAATGTCGCGGACAACATCGGAGCAAAAGGACAAGGAGATCACCCTTAACCCGCAGGCTGCGAAGCTGGCGGAGCTTACCAAGAAACACACCATCAATGATTTGGAGGCTAAACACAAAGAGCTCAAGCCTAAGCTTGACAAGGCTCACACGGAGGCTGTCGGGGCTGCCAAGAAGCTTAATGAAATGCTTGCACGATTGCCAGCGGTGCAAGCGGATATAGCCACTCTTGAATCTGAGGTTGCTGCTCTGATGGTAGATATCGAGCGCGAGGAAAAGATTGTCTATGATGCGTCATCTATCAATTCGCATTACAACGCTCTTGAAACACGCTGGCAGCAGCTCGACAAAGAGGTTAAGGATTCGGCTGCGGCATGGCCTGCATTAAAAGAAGAGCCAATTGAGGATACATGCAAAACCTGTAAGCAGCACCTGCAAGACGAAGCTATTGAAGCTGTTACAGTCGACAAGGATCGCCGTGTTAAGCAGTACCGCGTCAAGCATGCTGATTTACAGGCAAAGCGCAAAGAGGCGCACGAAGCGCTCAAGCAGGCTGAACGAGTCGACATCGAGGAGCAGCAAACGAAGGTTAGAGCTCTCAAGGAACAATATGACTCGCTGCTCGGCAAGATCAGAGATCATAACGAGCGTGCTCGCTTAGCGGCAGAAGTTACAGCAGCGGAAGAAACGGAAGGAACCGCGCTAACAAATTCAAGAGAAACGACTTTCATCTTGGATGCGATCAAAGCTTTCCGCGCCAAAGAGGCGGAGCTGCAGGCTGCTGAGATCCAATCCAAGTTCACCACACTATCGATTCGCCTCTATAAATATGTAGCTTCTCGGAATGAATATGATCCGGATTTCAGCGTCCAGAAGGATGGCAAGGATTATGCATCCCTCTCGGTAGGCGAGAAGATCGGCGCGGGGCTCGAGTTGACAGAGGTACTATTCAAGCAATCCGGACTGATCACTCCTGTATTCATTGACGGCATTGGCGAGTACACGGGACCTGTTGCGGCATATGACCAGGTTATCACTGGCCGGACTGTTCCGGAAATAGATTTAAAAATTGAAGTGGATGGAGTGATTGTATAAATGAAACCTCAAACTTTTATGTGCATTAAATCTGATGCGGCGAGCGGGCTAGTAGAAGGCAAGCCAGTAAGGCCATATTACGAAGATTCAAACGAAATCATCATCTCTCTTGGCGGCTCCGTCGATCACCATATCCGCAAGAATGGCGATTATTTTGCCAATCACCTGAAACCAAATGGAGGTAATTAACCTATGACAAATGCAATCGCTCCTGTAAATACGCAATTACTTGTCGGAAACTTCACTCAGAATGAATTAGAAACACTGAAAGGCACGATTGCGAAAGGTACAAGCAATGAGCAATTTGCTCTGTTCGTCCAGACTTGCGCAAGCTCCGGCCTTAATCCTTTCCTTAATCAGATTTATTGCATCACCTACAACGGCAAGGACGGACCTGTAATGAGCATTCAAATCGCAGTTGAGGGCATCGTCGCATTGGCTAAAAAGAATCCGCAGTATAAAGGGTTCATCGCCTCAGAGGTCAAGGAAAACGACGAGTTTGAAATTGACACGGTAACGGGAATTCCAGTACACAAAATTAAAGGATTAGGAAGTCGCGGGAAGACAATAGGGGCTTTTTGCGTGGCTTACCGCGAGGGAATGCCTAACATTTCGGTTGTTGTTGATTTAGAGCAAGTTTCCCACCTTATTAATAGTAGTGTTGCCAACACAAAGAAAATGTGGAGTGACTATCTCGACGATATGCTTGTCAAACATGCTATAAAGCGTGCATTTAAAAGGCAGTTTGGCATCGAAGTTGCAGAGGACGAGCTTACAGAATCGAATACCGGAGCGCCAGCACCGTATGAGCGCCGCGACATCACAGAAGAAGTGAATACAGTCGATCCTGTCAAAGAACTAGAGTCACCAGCAGCTGCTCAGGTTAACGAAATGGTTATTGTACGGCAAAAAATTTCAGCGGCTTTCAAAACGCTTGGCATTACTGATAAAGAGGCCCAAGGAGTATACATGCAAGCTAATTGCACAGTAGCTGGAGATAAGCCAACGCTTAAAGAACTAAACGGTTTGCTCAAGGTCATGGAAATGGATATTGCCGAGAAAACAGCCGGCGACGACGATCTCGAATAATGGGGACCATCGTCAAAGTGCTTTCAACAGGTTCTGAAAAAGGCAGCTGCATTTATATTGCCACGGAGGGAGCCAGCATCTTAGTCGATGCTGGTCCATCCAAAACCAAAATCGAAAAGTTGCTTTTGGCCCAAAACTATGACCCAACTAAAATCGATGCTATATTCGTCAGCCACGAGCACGGGGATCATACCGACGGACTTGGCTTCGCTGACAAATTTAAAATCCCGGTATACGCCAGTGAGGGGACGCTCAAGGCAATCGGCAGGCTGGACAGCGGGCGGGTTGTTAAAACGAATGGGTTTACCGGCTTCGCTTCATTCCAAAGCGGCTACATGAATGTCAAACCCTTCAACATTTCACATGATGCAATGGAGCCATTTGGATACACCATTCAAACGATTGATAAAAAAGTAAGCGTGCTGATGGACACCGGCTGTGTCAACGAGGAAATGTTGACGGCGATGGAGCACAGCGGCATTTACGTTTTCGAATGCAATCATGATATCGCGATGTTGCATGCCAATCCAAAATATCACGATGGTCTGAAACACCGGATACTCTCCGACATCGGTCATATGTCTAATGATGCGGCAGCTGAAGCGCTCGCCAAGCTAATATACGGTCGAGGCGAACAAATCTATTTGACCCATATGAGCCAGAACAACAATACTGCAGCTCTGGCTGAGAAGGCTGTAAAGCTGGCATTGTTCGATAAGGGGTTCGTCAAAAACAAGCATTACAAATTGGAGGTCATATAATTGCTCAACGATCTATGCGTATTCGATTTTGAAACAAGCGGGCTTGATCCAGCAAAAGAACGGGTCATCGAAATGGCAGCTATCCGTGTCATTAACGGCATTCAGGTTTCCGAATTTCGGACCTTTGTAAAATATGACGGCAAGCTGGCGCCGAAGATCACGGAGCTTACAGGAATCACTGACGAGCACCTGGTCGGCGGGATGGAAGAGAAGCAAGCCTTCATGAACCTTCGTAGGGTTATGGGTCCGCAATCGCTGCTGGTAGCTCATAACGCAACATTTGATCTCGCATTTCTACATTATGCTATGTTTCGGATTCAAGAGATTAACTTTGCAAATAAATTTCTGGACACGCTGAGTATTGCTCGGGACCGGACGCCATTTCCTCATAAGCTGGAGAACATGTGCGACAAATACGAAATCAAGTTAGAAGGCGCGCACCGCGCACTGAATGATGTAGAGGCAACCTTAGCGCTGCTGCAGGCAATGCATGCCGAGAAGCCGGTAGATGAATGGATCAATAAATTGACCTACGTAGAAAAATACGGAAAACCTGTGTGGGTGCCGGCACATGCCGAACTGTCTCCTGTAGTCTGGAAAAAATAGAGGATGGTGAATTGAATGGGACGCATGAAGGAACGAGATTTTAAAATTTTGAAAGAGAGATCGAACGACGTCACTCCCTGTTTTTTCGCCAAAGAAGCGGTTCGCGGTCTCGTCGCTCACGCTGAAGCAATTGAGCTTGAGCTCAAGATAAGCAAAGAGGACGAGGAAGAGGCAGTTCGCAGATTTGGAGAAGCGGAGTTGAGTATCGTTCGCCTTAATCAAAAGGTCGATCATCTTAACCGGGAGTTGGGCGAATCCCGCGCCGACGAGCTGCTGGCAACACAAAGTGCGGACAGGCTTTCTACAGAGAACGACACCTTGAAGGCACAGTTAGAAGCTAAGAAGGTCGTGCTGCCGAAGGAAGTGGCTGAGGCAATAGAAGATTACCGATCAGGTGGTCATGACACTGATTACATTATTCGTGCTTTGGCATCGAGATCAGGCGGCATGCCTCTGCCAAGGTTACAAACACTATTGGATTATGCAGCAGATCACGGCCACCAACTAATAGACGCCCTCGTTAACGACTTCACAGTCGAGGAACCCCTGACGACGGAGGATAAACTCGAAGCGAAATTCGAACAGTTGCTGGAAAAGAATAATATAGGTCGTGTAGTTCCGGTTCGTGAATTAGCGATTTTGCTGACACTTGTAGTCAGGGGAGTTCTAGCCGAAGATCGACAGGAAGAATAAAGCAGGTGAGGTGAAATGGCAGGCGGTGCTTTTCAAACAAGCAGGGAGATTTTCGGCCATTCGATTTGGAAGAACATCGTTGAATTCCGTCTATTCTTCCTAATATACGGGAATGCAGTCTTCTCAGAGGAAGGGGTTAAGATCGATGAATCCTTAACCCTCCAAAGAGGCCAATGGTTGCGGTCAACAAGGAAAATTCAAGAGGATTTGGAGTACATCGAAAACAGACAGGTTAAGCAATATTCGACCTCTACGATCAATCGAGCCATCAAATCTCTTTCGCACGTTAAAGTGCAAATGCTATGCACGAAAACACATGAACTTGGAACAGTGTTCACTGTAGTGAATTATGAGCAATATCAAGGGTTTGGAGGCTATCGGAATATGGAACTTGGAACACAACTTGGAACAGTAGCGAAACAGTCACGGAACAATAATAAGAATGTAAAGAAAGAAAAGAACTTAAAAGATCTTATATCTTGTATTTTCGACCATTGGATGAGCAAAGATTTGGTAAAGCATAGGGTCTTAACCCCGCAGATCAATCTTCAAATCAAGTACAAGCTGAATCACTATTCTGAGGAAGAAATGATTCAGGCTATCAGTTCCTATGATGCCATTCTGAATAATCCGGATTACAAACTTAATACTAGATGGGGATTGCTAGACTTCTTAGAAAAGGGCCACTTTGAAAAATTCCTACCAGATCGAGATCCTTATACCTTTTACCCCAAGGTCGTAAATGACCTAGTTCCTCAAAAACAATCAAAGCTTAGTAAAAACAAAGAGCTCCTGCGCGGGAAAGGGGGCGGCGGTCATGCTGCCGGAACAAGCCAAGTTTCTTCTTTTCAAAGCAGCGGCAGCTTACCCAAACCAAATTGAGCTCGAGGAAGAGACCGTTGCAGTTTGGGTGGAGCGCCTGGCGAAAGTTCCTTTCGAATGGGGCATAGCAAATTTAGACTTCCACATCGATACAGATGATTTTTTTCCGAAGATTGCTAATATAACCCGCTATGATCTGCAGCCTGTCAAAAACAATGAAGTGCTGCGATTAGAAGCTGATCAGCAGTTTGCGCTCCTAGAGCATTGGATTCGTATCGATGCGCCGGCGCCGGATGGCTATTGGGAGAATGCACGAAAGAAGATATGGGGTGAACGATCATGAGCCTTCCAACCGAAGCTCCTCCCGATTATGAAGGAAATTATCTAGGGATGCCTGACTCAGAGCCTTACAACATTGAAGCAGAGCAAGCGGTAATCGGTGCAATCCTGCTTAATGCAGAAGCTTTCGAAAAGGTGAAGGATAGACTTACCGAACAAAAATTCTACGAAAAGTCCCATCGAACAATTTATAAAGCGATGTGCGATGTTTACGATTCGAAAGCTCCAATAGACGTTGTAACGGTCAGCGCGGAGCTACAGGATCAGGAGAAAATTGATTCAATCGGAGGCGTGTCCTATCTATCTCGCCTAGCAAACTCCGTTCCTACGGCGTCGAGTGTCGCGCATTACGCTGATATCGTCCTAGATATGTCACTACGAAGAGAATCGCTCGTAATTGTCCGCGAGTTGGAGAAGCATGCCAGATTGGAGCAGAATGTCGCCGGCTTTGTCGCTTTGGCAGAAAAACGAATCTCGAAGTTGACGGCAGAGAACAAGCCTCCAAAAGCGTTTGTGGCGATAAAGGATGCACTCTATCAGGTGTTCGACCAGACGGAGGATAAGTATAACAATCGCCACATTAAAAGAGGGATAACGGGGCTACCGAGTGGATTAACCGATTTGGATAAGATGACTGCCGGATTCCAAAAGAGTGACCTCATTATCATTGCTGCTCGCCCATCCGTAGGTAAGACAGCATTTGCCCTTAACATCGCCCAGCACGTTGGGGTGAGAGCGAAAGAGACCGTTGCTATATTTAGCCTCGAAATGTCGGCGGATCAGCTAGTGCAAAGGATGATCTCGTCAGAAGGCAATATTGACGGAGAAAAACTAAAAACAGGATTCTTTGAACCGGATGACTGGGGCAAGATGACAAATGCTATTGGGATCCTAGCTGAAGCTAACATCATGATTGATGATACTCCAGGTATAACGGTGGGCGAAATTCGCATGAAATGCCGAGAGCTCAAGAAAGAAAAAGGGCTCGGATTGATCTTAATCGACTACTTGCAGCTTATCAGAGGGAATGGCCGCAGCGGAGAGAACAGGCAGCAGGAAGTATCTGAAATCTCACGGACACTTAAGGAAATTGCGCGTGAGTTGGAAGTGCCAGTTATCGCTCTTTCGCAACTCAGCCGTGGTGTAGAGCAGCGGCAGGATAAACGTCCGA
>NZ_MAQX01000035.1 GCF_001682865.1 Bacillus sp. FJAT-26390 | reverse complement strand
TTCAGCAAACCTAATCTTTCGTATCCAGTTTTCAGGGCGCAATTTGTTCTGACTATATGCTTTAATTGACGCGGGGTGGAGCAGCCCGGTAGCTCGTCGGGCTCATAACCCGAAGGCCGCAGGTTCAAATCCTGCCCCCGCAACCAAAACCAAGGTTTCACCTTCGGATTTATCCGAGCTTACATATGGAGCTGTGGTGTAGTGGCCCAACATGCCTGCCTGTCACGCAGGAGACCGCGGGTTCGAATCCCGTCAGCTCCGCCATTTTAACTAAAAAGCACAGAAAATAGATGTTGGGGATTAGCCAAGCGGTAAGGCAACGGACTTTGACTCCGTCATTCTCAGGTTCGATCCCTGAATCCCCAGCCATTGATTTGCGGAAGTGGCTCAGCGGTAGAGCATCGCCTTGCCAAGGCGAGGGTCGCGGGTTCGATTCCCGTCTTCCGCTCCAATTTAACACATTCAAAACACCTTGCATTGCGGGGTGTTTTTTTGTTATGAATAAGAGAATAACGGTCGATGAGGGAGGACGCCATGCGTAAATTAGTATTTTTTGTTGGTGGGGCTGGGTCAGGCAAGACGACGCTCGCGAAGACGCTGGCAAAGGAGAAAGGGGTAGCCATTCTAGATATGGATACGCTGCTGCGTCCGGCTGCGGTGGCGCTTATGACGCAAGCTGGGCTTGATCCAAACGATAGAGATTCCAGCGCCTACAAAACGCTTTGCCGTGATTTAGGTTATCGCATTACGATGGACGCCGCGCTTGAGAATATCGCTAATGACGTGGATGTTTTTGTTATTGGGCCCTTTACGAAGGAAACGGAAACCCCGCGTTGGATCGAGCAGGAGCTCTCTACAATCGGGGCGACGTTATTTGATGTGGATGTGAAGGTTGTATTCGTCTATCTGCGGGATGCTAAGCTCCATTACGATCGAATCGTTCAGAGAGGTTCAGCGCTGGATCAGTACAAGCTCGACAACTGGAGCGAGTTTAGCCGCTCATTAGTTAGAAGAGAGCTGAAATGGCGTCTTCCAGCTTCTTCTGTGCTTTATTTTGACAACTCTAAAGGACTGGATGGGCAATCGCTGGCAGAGCTGGAGCGCTTCGTATACGATGGCTCCGTCTAGCTTGCTGCAGGCTGTGGCTTGCGTGAAGCTAGCTCATGGTAGAGTGCTTCCGTCTTAGCGGCATCCTTATCGTTAAAAACAACGTACAAGCCGTCTAGCTGAATGAAAATGTATGGCGGTGAATTTTTGAATACATACAGCTTGGCGGCCCCTAGCTTATCTAATGAAAAGTTGCCTCTGGCATATTCGGCTGTTGCCGTGCCATTTGTTCTAAAGCCGCTAGGCAGCTCATTTTCAAGCGTGACTTCCTTTACATCACTCATATTAAAGCTGTAATCGTAGAGCGGGTAATCAATGGAGACGCTGCCGCTATCATTAATCGTAAGTAATGGGGACGTGTTGTCAGATTGCACGGCAAACGCCGCAAGCGGAATGATGATAACAAGTGCAAGCACGATCCCGCCGTATTGAATCCATTTTCCGCCTCGGGTTGCCATATTGACCGTTGAACCGATGCCCACGCGTTTTGGCACCATGATCGCTTTATCTTCAGGGTTAAAATAAGTCGAGCCATTGATCCAGTAGGCATCATTATCGGTAACAATGGACTCGCCATCCGTCTCCGCCAGACTTTCCTCTAACGCATGTACCTTGTTATGTACGAAGAAAATACTGCCTAGTGGAACCAGCGATACCATAATAATGCCAATGATCCATTGCGTGAAGCTAAGGGAGCTTCCCTGCGTCAAAATCGTATAAGCGACATATGCGTTGATGCTCTCAAAAATAGCGAGAATTGGCCATAGGATGGACCAGTAGCGTCTTGCAGCACGGTTGATAGCGGCATTAATATCGTGATTTTTGCTATACACCTTCGTCTTCATATTGCCAAAAGCGGCGTATATGGCATACAAAATGACGGTCATCGCAAGTGAAGCGAATCCAGTCATTCGCAAGAGCATGTTGGTGTTTATAAAGGATAGGAGGATGGGCACGACGGATAATAGTGCGGGAATCATAAACCAATAGGGCGAAGCAAGCGTTGATTTTTTTAACTGCGTTACTTTAGCATCGATACGGATGATCTTCTTTTCCCCAACAAACCACTGCTTTTCACGTTTGAGCGCAGCTGTTTTGTGATGGATTTTGTTAAACGGAAGCTTAGACGAATAAAGGAACGCAGCAAACCAAAGAAACATATAACTAAGGGTCAATGAGAAGTAATCGCTTAGCAGGAAAAATGGAGCTAAGGTAATCAACGCGATGATCCCGTATATGGCGTAGGCTTTTTTGTATTCGGATTGAAACTGCTTGATTGCGGCATCATTAAAAGCCTTGGGCGGGAGAGTCACACCGAATAAAATATGGTTGCTGGGATTGGCTTGCTTAAAAAACATAACAAGAATGCTGATATAAACAATTGCGGCTGGAATAATCAATAAAAGATTGTTCATGAAAACGCTCCTATTCTGGCAGGGAATGATGTTTGCTGGCTGCGGCAGCGAAGATGTCCGAGCAAATCTGCATAAATTGCTCTTGTCCAACACCTTTCAAGCTGGCCTCTGATATGACAAGCTTTAATTCGCGCTCCAGCTTCTGGATGAAGCCGGCTTGCTTGCCCCACACCGTGGACACTTTGGCGCCATGCCTCCGATCAATGGATATGAACCCTTCGTTTTTCAAAATGGCATATGCTTTGTTCACCGTCATGGCATTAACGCCTAAATCATCAGCAAGCTGCCTTACGCTTGGCAATCGCTCGCCGTACTCAAGCCCGCCTACGCCAATTCCGATGACGATTTGGTTGCGGAGCTGGACGTAGATCGGTATTTCGCTATTGTAATCAAGCTTCATAATCATCGGATCACCCCATCTTACAAAGTATTATTTGTATTACGAATACTAATACAAATTAGTCGGATTGTCAAAAATGCAAGCGGGTTAGCTTGGACAGGCTCACCCTAAAATAGCTATAATAAGCAGTAGCGGAATTTGTTATCCAATGATTAATAGCGTAAAGCTTTTATCCAATAAATAACCTCAAGGAGAGACATGAATGACGACTACCATTCGATTTGGCATTATCGGTACAAACTGGATTACAGAACAATTTATCGACGCGGCAAGCGAGGTTGAAGGCTTTAAGCTTTCGGCTGTCTATTCGCGTTCATTAGAGACGGCGAGCGCATTCGCGGCTAAACATAACATCGCAGCTACCTTTACGGACGTGGAGGCGATGGCAGCAAGCGGAGAGATTGATGCGGTCTATATTGCGAGCCCGAACTCGTTTCATGCGGGACATGCGATAACGTGCATGAACCACGGGGTACATGTGCTTTGCGAGAAGCCAATCGCTTCGAACGCCCATGAGCTTCGTCAAATGATCGCCGCAGCCAAAGAGAACGGCGTTCTATTGATGGAGGCGCTCAAATCGACGCTGCTTCCGAGCTTCAAGGCGGTTCAGGACAATCTGCATAAGCTGGGGACGGTACGGCGCTATTTTGCAAACTACTGCCAATACTCTTCGAGATACGATGCTTACAAAGCAGGCACGGTGCTTAACGCCTTTAATCCGGCATTCTCCAATGGCGCGCTGATGGATCTAGGCATCTATTGCATCTATCCGCTTGTGGCGCTATTCGGCAAGCCGGATGCGATTAAAGCTACAGGCGTTATGCTGGAATCCGGCGTGGATGGCGAAGGCAGCATCGTGCTGCAATATGCGGGCATGGATGCGGTTATCATGTATTCAAAAATTACGCACTCGTCGCTGCCTTCCGAAATCCAAGGAGAAAGCGGAAGCATTGTCATTGATAAAATTAGCGAGCCTGCCAAGATCGAACTCCAATATCGAAAGGGAGAAGCAGAGGATCTTTCGCAGCAGACAAACAGCAAATCGATGTTCTATGAGGCGAAGGAATTTATCGCGCTTATTAGAGCAGGACGTACGGAGTCATCGGTAAATACATTTGAAAATTCGCTTGCAACGATGGAAATCATGGACGAGGCGCGTAAGCAAATCGGACTCGCCTACCCTGCGGATGCAGCGGCATCCCTATAAAGACATCTAAGAGAAACGAAGTGGCGGGCAGCTGCTTCGTTTTTTTTACTCGCTGCGGGCCAAGACCAAATGCCTATTTTTTGTAAAAGGCATTGACAACGATAATCAATAATGTCATTATGATAATATCAAAACGAAACAACATTCGGATCGGGAGAGAAAAACGATGGTTGAACATGAAGCGAATTACTCTGCAAGCCACTACCGCACGCCGGACGGCGCACCGGCAGATATCGTTATTTTTACAATCGTATCCACGGAGAAGCAATCAGCGAAGAAGGCATTGCCTACGCGGGAATTGCAGGTGCTGCTGATTCAGCGGAACATTTGGCCGTTTGAGGGCAAGTGGGCATTGCCGGGCGGCTTCACGCTGGAGAACGAGACGGTATACGATTGCGCGAAGCGCGAGCTGCAGGAGGAGACGGCAGTCGAGGATGTGCATATCGAATATTTTAACGTATACAGCGCGCCCGGCCGTGATCCGCGGGGCTGGATCATCTCCCACGCGTTTCTGGCGCTCGTTAATGAGCGGGTGCTTGCAAATCGGGCGGCAGCCGTTGATGCCTCAGATGTGCAATTGTTCACAGTCGAGGAAGCGCTCCAGATGGAGCTGGCTTTTGACCATAAGCAAATTTTGCTGGATGCGCTGCAAGGGATTCGCAAGAAAATGCTCACGACGACGATTGCGAAGGAGTTTCTCCCAGAGGAATTCACGCTTAGCGAGCTGTATCAGGTCATACAGACGGTTGTGCCAGACTTTGAGGAGCCGAATTTCATTCGCAAGCTAACGTCGACGAAGAGCCGCAGTACGATCATCGAGGAAGCGACGGATGAGGACGGCATGCCGAAGCAATCCAAGCAGTATTCGCAGCGAGCGGCGCAGCTGTACTGTTTTACGAAGGAAGAGCCTAGATTGTCTATCTATAGCTGAATGCTTATGAGGAGAGTGACGGCATGCTGAAGTTTAATGGAGTGGAGCTTGGCTTAAAGCAGTTCCCAAACGGCGAGACGCTTGTGAACGGGGATGAGATTTTAACGCATATGGCGGATTTCAATACGATCGTCTGGAAGTATGAGGATGACGGCGATCTCATCAAGCTGATGTTCGTTAAGAGCTATCTCGATGACCGCAGAGTCAAAAGCACGCTGACGATTTATTATTTGCCCTATAGCCGGATGGACCGGGTAGAAGGAACGTCCGCTTTTACATTAAAATATACGGCTGCCTTCATCAATAGCTTGAATTTTGAGTCGGTGACGATCATTGAGCCGCATTCGGATGTATCGCTCGCGCTGATCGACCGAAGCATCGGAAAATATCCGACGATTCAACTGCTGGAGCAGGTTGCTGCCGAGGTGGGCTTTGATCCTGAGCAGGATTACCTGTTCTTCCCGGATGCAGGCGCGCAGAAGCGCTACAGCAAGGTGCAAGGCTACAAGCAGCTGGTAGGCTTTAAGGCGAGGGACTTTCAGACGGGACAAATCAAGAGCCTTGATGTAGTCGGGAATGTGGATGGCAAAGGCTTTAAAGCGATCATTGTGGATGACCTATGCTCGTATGGCGGCACGTTTATGCTTAGCGCGGAGAAGCTGAAGGAGATAGGAGCCACGCATATTTATTTGCTGGTCGGGCATTGCGAGAATTCGATTTACAAAGGAAAAATATTGGAATCGGATCTCATTGATAAGGTATATACGACCGATACGATACTAGGCAAGGCTGAACACCATAAAATTCACGTATTCGAAATGGGAGGTTTATAAGATGACGCAAACATTCGTTTATCCAGCTACGCTGTTGTGCGATTTTTACAAGGTGAGCCATAAAAATCAGTATCCAAAAGGCACGGAGCTCGTTTACTCGACCTGGACAGCACGTACAAGCCGCTTGGATGATATTAACGAGGTAGTGGCATTTGGCTTCCAATCGTTTATTAAACAATATTTGATCGATTATTTTAACGAGCATTTTTTTGCTAGGACAAAAGAAGAAGTAGCGGCAGAGTACAAACGTGTCATTCAATATGCGCTTGGCGCGGCGGAGCCGGATGCTTCGCATATCGAAGAGCTGCATGATCTTGGCTGCTTGCCGGTCAAAATCAAAGCGATCAAAGAGGGTGCCCTCGTTCCCATAAAAGTGCCTATGCTGACGATCGAGAATACGAAGCCGGAGTTTTTCTGGCTCACCAATTATTTGGAGACGTTGATGTCGTGCCAGCTGTGGATGCCGGCTACGAGCGCGACGCTGGCCTTTGAATATCGCAAAATATTAGAAGCGTATGCGCTTAATACAAACGGTGATACGGCAGGCGTGCCATTCCAAGGCCATGATTTCTCGATGCGGGGCATGGGCGCCCTGGAATCGGCTCTTGGAAGCAGCGCGGGACATCTGCTCTCGTTCACGGGAACGGATACGATACCGGCTATTTTGTATATGGAAAATTACTATAATGCGAATATCGAGAAGGAATTGGTCGGAACCTCGATTCCGGCAACGGAGCACAGCGTCATGTGCGCGCATGGACGGGACGAAATGGCATCGTACCGTTACTTGATCAAAGAGGTGTATCCGAGCGGCTTCGTCTCGATCGTATCGGATACATGGGACTTGTGGAGCGTATTGGACGTTGTTATCCGCGGCTTGAAGGAAGATATCATGAGCAGGGACGGCAAGGTGGTCATACGGCCTGACAGCGGCGATCCGGTTAAAATCATCTGCGGCGACCCGGATGGGGAGAACGAGTTCGAGCGCAAGGGCGTTATCGAAATACTATGGGATATTTTTGGCGGGACGGTGACGGAGAAGGGCTATAAGCAGCTCGACAGCCACATTGGCGCGATATACGGCGATGCGATTACGATTTCGCGCTGCCGCGAAATTTGCGAACGGCTTGCGGGCAAAGGCTTCGCTTCGACGAATATGGTGTACGGCATCGGTTCGTTTACGTACCAATACAATACCCGGGATACGTTCGGCTTCGCTTTGAAATCGACCTTTACCGTTGTGAACGGCGAGGAGCGCAAAATTTATAAAGATCCGAAAACCGATAACGGCGTGAAAAAATCGCAAACGGGTCTAGTGCTCGTGACGGAGCAGGATGGCAAGCTCGGCTTTACCGATAATTTAAGCCTTGCGGAGTATGAGGCGCGCGCGGCAGAAGACCAGCTGGAAGTGGTATTTGAGGACGGGAAGCTCATTCGGGATCTTACGCTAGCAGAGGTGCGCGCGAACTTATTGGATCAATTATAAACGAGTAAATGGGAATACGCCGCGCGGAAGCAGCAGAGTCATTATTGGAAAATTTCTAAAAAGGTTGACAGATGCTGGGTGACGGGCGTATTATGATGTAAATCAAATGAAGGGAGGCCGATGAACATGCACGAACATAATTTAGCATTTAACGCATTTAACGCAGCTTCATATAGCAAGTCCATTTCATCGGCTTCTGCGGGGCCTGTGACTGTTTTCTAAAATTTTGCAAGCTATAGCTGCACAGTTTAGGAAATAAAGGCGCAAGTAAAGCCATGGACATGATTAGGGTCCATGGCTTTTTTGTGTTCATTTGAATTTAAGGAGTTTTAACGTTTATGAAAGAAACCTATTATCAGAAAGTTCAGCTGCCTTCGGGGCAGGTGCATGTTTATGCGGGACCGGAGCTATTCGCGTCCTTAGATTATAAAGTGTTTGAAATGGCGAACAACAATTTGCAAATTCCGAATCAGGTTTATATGAGCTATACGCCGGACGTTCACGTTGGGGTAGGTACTTGCATTGGCACAACTGCGGTGTGGAATACGAGCGACGGCTTCGTATCCCCGTCGATTGTGGGCAGCGATATCGGCTGCGGGATGCGCGTACAGCTCACGAGTCTCCATAAGGATGACTTGAAGGAGGTAAAGCTGCGCCGGAAGCTGGTTAGAGCGATTGAAAAGCATTTGCCGGTGGAGGAGCACGCAAGAGGCCATTTCTCGGATATTAGACTTGAGAATGTGGTGAAGAAAGGGCTGCACGGCTTGCCCAAAAAATATATTCCCGATGCGTACACGCCGCGCAAAGCAACCTCCTTAACCCATGTGGAGAGCAGCCAGTTTTATTTTGACGAAGAGGTGCTGGATAAGTTTCCGGAGGTCGTATGGCATCGCGCGCATCGCCAGCTTGGCACGCTCGGAGGCGGCAATCATTTTGTCGAGATTCAAGCGATTGAAATTGCCGAGGAAAACCGGGAAATCGCAGAGGAGTGGGGATTATACGACGGCCAGGTCGTCATTATGATTCATTCCGGCTCGCGTGCCTGGGGAGGCGCGGTCAGTCAATACTGCGGCACCGATATTGCCAAAATGATGCGTCATGAAGGAATCGGCACCGCTGATCCCAAGCTGCTTTACGCGCCGCTTTCCCATCCGCTCGGGCAAACCTATGTGAATCTCATGTACTCCGCGCTCAATTATGCAGTCGTGAATCGTCATTTGATCGCTTATGCAGTCCGCGAGGCAGGCAAGGATGTATTCGGCTCCAAATTCGAGCTGCGTACGTTGTATGATCTCATGCATAACTATGCGTGGGAGGAAGAGCAGGATGAGCAAGCCTACTTCGTTCATCGCAAGGGGGCGACAAGAGCGCTCCCGGCGGGGCATCCGGACAATCCGGAGCCATACCGCAGTACGGGGCATCCTGCGCTTATACCAGGCTCGATGGGAACCGCTTCGTATATTATGGTCGGCAGCCCGGAAGGAAAAGCAAATCATTATTCCATCTGTCATGGAGCAGGGCGCATACGCTCACGCAATGCGACGAAGCAGCTGGTATCCGTTGAAGAGGTAGCCGCCGCGATGCGGGTAGGTACGGATGATGAAATCGTTGTGAATCAGCGCTCCATGGAATCGCTGGTGGATGAGTCGCCGCAGGCATACAAGGATGTTGATCAAATCATTGAGAGCGTCGTAGGCGCGGGGCTCGCGCAGGTGGTTGCGAAGTGCAAGCCGCTTGCAGCCGTAAAAGGAACTTAAACAAAAAGGTATTGAGGGGGTCCGAGTAGAATGGTTAACAATCAACTAGAAAATCATCCATTAAATGGGTCTGAGCAAATCAACAGTTACAATCGTATAAGCGAGCATCTTTTTTCATCGGACCCATTGTACGGTATTTGAAGGGAGGCGTGTGCGGGCTTAGCGTTAGCCCCAGCGCACCCTATTCATCATTGCTAACCATGGACGAATGTGTCCATGGTTTTTTTTATGTTAAAGCTGAAGAAGGGAGTCATTAGCATGACTGATATACGAGCTGACATTTTTGAGGAGCTGGACCGCATTGAGCGCGAAGAGCAAGTGCGCATTCTATACGCCTGCGAATCGGGAAGCAGGGCATGGGGTTTTCCGTCAAAGGACAGCGATTATGACGTCCGTTTCCTCTACGTCAGGCCAGTGGAATGGTATTTATCGATCTTTAATAAGCGGGATGTTATCGAGCGCCCGATCAGCAACCTGCTGGATATTAACGGCTGGGATTTACGCAAGGCGCTTAACCTGTTCCGCAAATCGAATCCGCCGCTGATGGAATGGCTGCAATCGCCGATGCCTTATTACACGAAATACACGGTGGCTGAGCAAATTCGCAGCATTTCACCGTTAGCTTTTTCGCCTAAATCATGTATGTATCATTATCTCAATATGGCGAAGGGCAACTATAGAGAGTATCTGCAAGGCGAGCAAGTGAAAATAAAAAAATACTTTTACGTGCTAAGGCCCATTCTGGCATGCGAATGGATTGAGACCTACCATACGATGCCACCGATTGCATTTGATCGTTTGGTAGAGGCGCTAATTCCGCCGAGAAGCGAGCTGCGTGCGGCAATCGAACAGTTATTGCAGCGGAAGAAAGCAGGGGAGGAGCTGGACTTGGAGCCAAGGATACATCCGATCAATCATTATTTGGAGGATCGGATCGCCTACTTTGAGCGAACAGCTCTGGCGCTTGGGGACGGCAAGGAAGCGCGGGATGAGCAGCTAGATGATTTGTTCCGGAGCGCTTTACAAGAGGTATGGCGTTAAGGAAGCAACTGATAGGTGAGGGGAAGGTAAATATGGCAATCGTGCAAGTGAAGTCGACGAACCCAAGCTTTTCGTTCGTCATCAAAAAGAATCCGCATTCCGGCATGCTGCTGCGTGCCGTCCGCAAAGGAATGGCGTATGGCTGGTATACGGATGAAGGGACGTTCAACGTTTATTTTAAGGATGCAGACAACGAGGTTTCTTATAAACAGCATAGACAGGATCAGTTTGAATATCTTAACGTGTCTCGTTATAATACACCGCTGTTTGTGTTAGGAGCGATAAACGAATTTTTTGCTGCGCCGCTCAAAGCACAGGATCCAAAGGATACGGAACAATATGAGCACTCCTTCCATATCAACATGATCCATATCGAGCTTCTGCGCTATATTCATTTTTTTGAAAAGCATCTGACGGATTACTCGTTTGAAACGGTGCATCTAGCGCACAAAAGCTATTCGCTGACGATCAAGACGCAGAAATCGCTGTATGAGCTTATGCATGTCGTAAGCGTGCTTTGTTTGTTCCTATCGATATTCAGCGATGAGTACATTGATATTTCCGATGATATTTTGATCAAATATGTGAAGAGCATTCAAATTATAGATGCGCCGTTCTATCTTCGCAGCTTATTTGCCCGCAACTTCCTTGCATCCAGAGATCGCTTCAAGAAGTACAAGGAGGAGCTTGAGAAGACGGAGCGGTATTCGATCCAATTGGCTTTTGGCGGCACGGCGCAGCAGCGGAGGAGCTACATCGGCAGCGTGCTTCCCTTCGATAAATCGATTGTGGACGTAGGCTGCGGAGAAGGCTTTTATGCGATCCCGTTTGCGTCCAAGATCGAAGCCAGCTATTATGCGATAGATATAAGCGAGCCATTGCTAGAGGTGGTACAAAGAAAAGCGGCTGCGAAGGAGCTGGAAAACATCGCAACGTTTCCTTCCATCGATCACTTTATTGAGCAGTATAACGGCGAGCAGGTGGATGTCGTTTTGACAGAGGTTATTGAGCATATGAGTCTGGACGAGGCTAGCGCGCTTATACGGCAAATTTGCGGGCAGATCGATTTTGATCATTTTGTGCTGACCACTCCGAATGCGGAATTTAACGCGTATTATGAGCTGGACGATTTCCGTCATGATGACCATAAATGGGAGCTTGGGACAGCAGCGTTTCAGGAATGGCTGATAGCAGCAGTGGGAGAACAAAACGTTGATACGGAATTTGTAGCAATCGGCGATGGCGTGAATGGCATTCAGACGACGCAGGGAGCGATTTTGAGGAAAAGGAGGGAATAGCGGAGATGGAAATGAGAACGAGAGTCCATACGATATTTATGCTGATCGGTTCGACGGAATGCGGCAAAACGACATTCGCAAACGAGATTCTTATGCCGCAGCTGCGGTTTAGTGATGAGGCTAAAGGAGTAAATGCCAATGTGCAGTATATTTCCTCTGATAGCATCCGCCAGGAGCTGCTTGGCTTTGACTATGATAAATATGACCAAGTGATGCTGGAAGCGAGCGATCAGGCTTTCCGCCTTCTGTTCGAGAAGCTGAGGCTGGTCACGTCCTTTCCTATAAATGCGGAATTTGTTGTCGTGGACACAACAGGGCTGGCTGAGGATTTTCGGGCGAAGGTAAAGGATATTGCAAATGAAAACAACTACAATCTTGAGGTAGTGCTGTTCGATTACCGAAAGCGGGATGATTATTACGCATCGGAGCGATCGA
Organism: Bacillus sp. FJAT-26390; assembly: GCF_001682865.1. Classification (GTDB taxonomy): domain Bacteria; phylum Bacillota; class Bacilli; order Paenibacillales; family Paenibacillaceae; genus Pristimantibacillus. Next base: position 307,383 of record NZ_MAQX01000035.1, on the reverse strand, counting down.
AGAAGCTCATTACAAGCCATATCAACCGATTGCGCAAAGAGGTGCTTGGCTCATTATCGAGGGAGCGCTACTCCAAAATACATAAAGTTCGCGCGAAGGACTTTTATTCACCGTCTGCCGGAATAGCTAATGCGGATTATAAGGTCATCGTTGAGGATGCGGACGACTATTTGGATGTTATTTTGCCGCTTGATCAAAAAACGATTATGGTAGGCGACGTTCACGAGTGCGCAGATGAGCTGAGAGGCTTGCTCGTTAGCCATGGCTTTCAATTGGAAGACGGCCAGCTGATTGAAACGGAGAAGCTGAAGGGCACGAAGGTGCTGCTTGTTGGGGATTGGATCGACAAGGGCGGCCATACGAAGGAAATAATCGATTTTCTATATACGAATCGGCAGCATTTCTTGTTCGTGCTAGGCAACCATGAGAACTTCGTATATAAATTTATGCGCGGAGAAATTAAAGGCGTCGAAGAGGAGCTGCTTCATTCGTACTTTGATTCAACCGAGGTGCTTCGTCAGGATGAAGAGCTGCTTCGGCGGTTTAATCATCTAGTGTCGCTATCAAAGCCCTTCTATCGGATGGTGGGCAAAAGAGGAGCATCCTTCTATGTGACGCATGCGCCCTGTGCGAATAAATATTTGGGCAAGCTGGACCCGAACTCGGTTAGGCATCAGCGGAACTTCCGGATCGACCGCTCGGCGCCGCTGGAGGAGCAGCTTTCGTTCTTGAAGCGGGAGGCGGCATATAATCAGCCTTATCACGTATTCGGTCATATCGCAGCCAAAAACGCGTTCCGAATTAAAAATAAAATCCATCTTGATTCGGGTGCGGTGCACGGCAATTTGCTTACCTCGGTGATACTCTCGGCGAAGCCGATGTATAAATCGCAAAAATCAGAGCAAGCGGCTATGACGGATGTGCTGCACACGCTGTTCAAGGAAGAGCAAAAGGTGTCGCTGCAGGAGCTCGGTGACGATGAAGCGCGCAGGCTGCAATACTGCTCGGCTAATAAGATTAACTTTATATCGGGGACGATGGCGCCAGCAGACAAGGATGAGGCAGCGCAGGAGCTTGAATCGCTGAGGAAAGGGCTGGACTATTTTGCAAGGCAGGGCGTTAAAGAGGTCGTGCTCCAGCCTAAATATATGGGATCAAGATGCAATGTCTATTTGCATGCGGAGCTTGCGCAATGTTTTGCGGTAAGCCGCAATGGTTATAAGATCAATAAGATTGATCTTACGGCTGTATACGAGAGATTGCAGCAAAGACTAGGAAGCTATATGAAGGAAAACGGCATTGCGATGCTCATTCTCGACGGTGAATTGCTGCCTTGGCAGGCGCTCGGAGAAGGCCTTATAGAGAAGCAGTTTAAACCGATCGGAAAGGCGCTTGAGTCGGAGCTTGCGTTCCTTAAGGCGAATGGGTTCGAGGAAGCGTTCGATAAGCTTGCGCTAGGATACAAGGAAAGCGGCTTTGAGAAGGATCAATTCCATCTGTCCAAAGGGGCGCTTAATGAAAAATATGGCCTGAACGTCTACCAAAGCTACAAATATGTTCATTCGGTTTTGGAGAAGCATATGCCTCTTGCCGATCATATGGACGCCTACAGCACGTACAAGAAGCAGCTTGAGCTGTATGCGGAGGCTGGCGAGCTGGCATACAAACCGTTCTCGCTGCTCAAAATCATCCATGAGGATGGCCGGGAGATGCTGCCTGAATGGAAGACATCGGAGATGTATCATTTCCTCTCGGATGATCCGTTCCTTGCGCTCAATCTATCCGCAGAGGAGAGCTATGAGCAAGCGGAGCAGTATTTCTTAACGCTCACGGTGGATAACCATATGGAGGGAGTCGTCATTAAGCCAGAATACTCAGAGCCGCATATCGTTCCTTATATGAAGGTGCGTAATGCGAACTATATGTCGATTATTTATGGCTATGATTATCGTTTCCCGCATAAGTACAACAAACTCATTAGACAGAAGAGCATTCATCTGAAGCTTCGCACCTCTTTAAAAGAGCACCGGCTCGGGCAAAAAATGCTGGCGATTCCTTTTGCTGAAATTGCGCCGGATAACGCAGCGTATAAGGCTGCTGCTGCAAATCTACTATTTGAGGTTGCCAGAGAGAAGGAGATTGATCCACGCTTGTAATGATCTGTCTCTAGCATTTGACCTCCCCCTCAGGGGAGGTTTTTTGACAAATTTCGACTTATTTTCTGAAATTGCATATGGTATATATCGGAATTGTATGAAATAATCATATAAGTAAAAAGTCCTAGTAAAGAGCAAAGTTGTCGAAAGACAATGACGCAAAGCCAACAGGCCTAAAGGGAATTTCCAAAGGTGGCTGGGTTGCCAAAGGGATGAGAGATACTATACTTATATCCTCTTCCTCAAAACTACAGGTTACCGCAAATGTTAATAAGAGGGAAGGATATTAAGCAATGGATAAAAACATTCAGCTTTTTAACGGCAACGGCAAAAGCTTTGAACTTGTTCAGCAAATCGCGAATTTAGGATACTGGGAATTCGATCATGTTCGGAAACAAGCGTCTTGGTCGAATCAAATGTTTGATATATATGGGATGAGTACGGATTTCTCGGTAAAGCAGGAAGATTTTTTTGATCTTATTCATGCCGAGGATCGCGAGCGTATTAAGAAACAGTTCTATGAATCGGCAGAAATGAAAAAAGAGTTCATCAGCGAATATCGGATCATTCGCCAGAGCGGGGAGATTCGTTATGTACTGGAGCATATTTCATTTATTCTCGGCGATGACAACGAAGTAACGAAAACGGTAGGCACAATTCAGGACGTCACGGAAAATAAAATTTTGAAGCATCGATTAATAGTGGAAGAACAGCATTATAAAGCGATATTTGAAAATAATCCGGATGCGGTCTTTTCATTTGACATTAACGGACATTTTTTGTCTTGCAATCCTGCCTTGGAGCAAATGTTTGGTTATACGAGAGACGAAATTATGCGGGGCAACTTCCACCAGATGGTGGATAAGGAGTATTTGGAGAGTACGACTCATTTATTTGAGGAAACGGTTAGAACACAGAGGCCTTGTAACTATGATACGAGGGGCGTGACGAAGAGCGGACGAAAGATCGATGTCAATGTGACCAATATACCGATGATCATCGATAACGAGCTTGTCGGGATATATGGCATAGCTAAGGATATTACGCAGGAGAAGAAAATGGAGCGGTCGCTTTCGGAGACGGAATTGAAATTCAGCAGCATCATAGAACAGTCTATCGTCGGCATATTTGTCGCTCAGAAAAAAAACTTTGTTTACACGAACAAAGAGCTGGATAAAATGCTTGGATATGAATCGCTAATTGGAGTGGCGGTTGAAGAAACGATACATATCGACGATCGTGAATCGATCATTAGTCAGGTCATGCAGCTTACGGAAGGACAGACGCTTCCTAATTTTTGCCAGAGGGCGATTAAACGAGACGGAACGGTCATTCATTGCGAAGTGCATGTTAACCGAGTGTCCCATATGGGGGAAAAAGCCATTATAGGCACCGTCTTGGACATTACGGAGCGGAACAAGGCGCAGGAGTTAAATCAGTATTTGGCTTACCACGATTACTTGACGGGCATGCCCAATCGGAGGAAGTTCGAGGAGCAGCTCGATACGCAGCTTAGAATAAGCGAGTTTTTTAACCAAAAGCTTGCTGTGTTGCTCATCGATTTAGACCGGTTTAAATATGTAAATGATACGCTCGGGCACCCCATTGGCGATGCGCTGCTGAAGCAAATCGCGATGAGGGTGATGAGCAGCTTTAGCGAATCGCAAGTAGCTTACCGGGTTGGCGGAGACGAGTTTTCGATCATACTGGCAAATGTGCAGCAGCAGAGCGATGTGACGGACGCTGCGGAGCAGCTTATTAAGCTCATTAAAGAGCAATTTGTTATAGATGGATTTGAGCTGAATGTAACAGCAAGCATCGGGATCAGTCAATCGCCGGACGATGGCTGCACGGTTGAGTCTTTGATGAAAAACGCGGATGCTGCCCTTTACCATGCCAAATCCAAAGGACGGGACCAGTCACAGTATTACTCCTCTTCGCTAAATGTGAAAACCTTTAAATTGTTTTCACTGAGCAACGATCTGCGCAAAGCGATGGAAAAAGGGGAGTTTTTCCTCGATTATATGCCTCGCGTCCACGCGCAAACGATGGAGGTTGTTGGCATTGAGGCGCTGCTGCGGTGGAACCATCCGGATTGGGGGCTGGTATCCCCGTCGGAGTTTATCCCGATCGCGGAAGAGAACGGACTTATCGTGCCGATAGGCGAATGGGTGCTTCGAGAGGCTTGCATGCAAAGCAAACGTTGGCAGAACATGGGGCTGCCTCCTATTATTATGTCGGTCAATTTCTCGGTTCAGCAGCTGCTGAAGCAAAATATATTAGAGACGATTGATTGCATCGTCGAAGAGACAGGCTTATCGCCAGATCGGTTGGAAATCGAAATTACGGAAAGCTCCTTCATCAGCAATGAGAAGGTCGTAACGGAGCTGCTGCTCGAGCTGAGGAAGCGTAGAATTAAAGTATCGCTTGACGATTTTGGCACGGGCTACTCCTCTCTTTATCTATTAAAGCGGTTAGCGCTGGATACGATCAAAATAGACAGGTCGTTTGTAGAGGAAATGATGACGGAGCCAAGCAATAAGAGCATTATCGAATGCATGATTCGGCTTGCTGGAGAGCTGAAAATGCATGTGGTTGCCGAGGGCGTGGAGACCAAGGAGCAATTCAACTATTTAAGGGAGCAGCAATGCGACGAGATCCAAGGCTATTATTTTAGCCGACCCGTTGACCCTGAGAGCATCGTTCAGCTGCTGCGCAAAAAAACGTTTATGGAGCCAGCGTTGCTTAGAAGCAGCATGGAGCCGATCCCAAACCGCAGACAATACTTTCGAATCGAGATGAAGCACAGCTTGCTGGCAGAGATGACGATTACGATGTTTAAGGGACGAAGCGTGCGGCTCGGCAGCACGGAGGTGCTCGTCCGAAATATCGGTCCAGGCGGCCTTCGGTTTATGGTAGGCGTTAAGCTTCCCGTCAACAGCGATATTCTGCTGATGTTCAAAACCCAAATTGTCAATCAAATGTACGTGCTATATGGCTTTATAGTCTGGTACAATGAACTGGACAATGATATTTATGAATACGGCGTGCAATTTCAAATGAAAGAGAAGGAGCATGAAGAGCTCGTCAATGCGCTTAATTTGCTTGCGATTAAACAGCGCGACGGCATTTTGCCCCAAACACAAGTCTATGTGGGCGACCCCATACTCCGAATAAAGGAATTGAAAAAGCTTAATTGATGATAAAATACGTTGTTAAAGGATACGGATAGGAGGAGTAGAGCATGAACGATATCGTGAACAAATTTTGCGTCAAAACATTTGGTTCCTCAAACCTGGTAACGGAGATCGGCAAGGTGACGAAGGTAGCCAGCAGAACGATTCATGTTGACTGGGGCATGAAGAAGTACGTTTACCAAAACAAAGATTTCAGATGGATCCCGCTTACGAAAGAGGAAGTGGAGAAAAAATATCCGAAATCGAAATTTACGGAGGGCTCACTCAAACGGGCTTTGGCATTTGGTCTGGAGATCAAAGGCGTACAGCCGGTGTCATCTGAATAGATTTGACTATAAAAAGCATTTTGCGCTTGGCTAATCCCGAGCGTGAAATGCTTTTTTTATTGCAGATTGCCGTTTTATCGCATCGCGCTTTGGGTAAAAGGAAATAGTAGTAAGGAAAGAAGGGGGATGTGCGCTTGAAGCTAACGCCGGAACAGCGAATCCAATTGCATGGCTTTAATAACTTAACGAAGTCGCTCAGCTTTAATATGTATGACGTGTGTTATACGAGAACAAGGGAAGAGCGCGAAGCTTATATTGCCTATATTGACGAGCAATACAATTCGGATAGGCTGACGAAAATTTTAAACACCGTATCGGACATTATCGGCGCGCATGTACTGAATATTGCCAAGCAGGACTATGAGCCGCAAGGCGCCAGCGTGACCTTGCTCGTATCGGAAGGCCCTATCGTCGGCGGGCCGAATGAATCGTTCGAGGAATCGCCGGGCCCGCTGCCTGATTCAGTTGTGATGCATTTGGATAAAAGCCATATAACGGTCCATACGTATCCCGAGTATCACCCGAATGAAGGAATCAGCACCTTCCGGGCAGACATCGATGTGTCTACCTGCGGCGAAATATCGCCTTTGAAAGCGTTGAATTACTTAATTCATTCCTTTGATACGGACATCATGACGCTTGACTACCGCGTACGCGGCTTTACGCGTGACATTAACGGCCACAAGCTGTTTATTGATCATGACATCAACTCGATCCAAAATTACATACCGAAGGAAGAGTGCCTTTTGTATGACATGATCGACGTTAATATTTATCAGGAAAATGTGTTCCATACCAAGTGCAAGCTGAAGCAATTCGATTTGAACAATTATTTGTTCGGCTATACGAAGGATTCGCTGACAGCTAAGGAACAAGAAGAAATAACGAGAAGATTGAAGACCGAGATGGATGAAATCTTTTATGGAAAAAATATAAGGAGCTGATTTTCTCATGCCAAATTCCGCATCCCAAAAACCGATAAACCCGCCGCAGCACCAAAATCGCCAACCGGGTATCGAATCGGAAATGAACCCGCTGCCGATCTATGAATCTGATTCGTACAAGGCGGCAGGGAAGCTAAAGGGGAAGACGGCCATTATTACCGGAGGCGACAGCGGCATCGGCCGCGCGGTATCCGTTGCTTACGCGAAGGAAGGCGCCGATATTGCGATCGTTTATTTGAACGAGCATGAGGACGCGAAGAAAACGAAGGAGATCGCCGAGAAGGCTGGCGCCAAATGTTTGCTGATTTCCGGCGATATCGGTGACGAGGCGTTTTGCAAGAGCGTAATCGAACAGACGATAAAGGCGTTCGGCAAGCTTGATATTCTAGTAAACAATGCGGCCGAGCAGCATGTCCAGCAGAAGCTTGAGGATATTACATCCGAACAGCTTGTTGCGACATTCCGGACGAATGTGTTCAGCATGTTCTATTTAACGATTGTCGCTTTGCCGCATTTGAAGGCGTCAAGCGCGATCATCAATACGGCTTCGATTACCGCATACCGCGGCAATCCGATGTTAATCGACTATTCGGCTACAAAGGGAGCGATCGTTTCGTTTACCCGCGCGCTTTCGGTCAATTTGGCGGAGCAGGGCATTCGGGTTAATGGTGTCGCGCCCGGACCGATCTGGACGCCGCTGATTCCAGCGACGTTCGATGAGCAGTCCGTGGCGACGTTTGGTTCGGATACGCCGATGAAGCGGCCGGGCCAGCCGCATGAGCTGGCAGCTGCGTACGTCTACTTGGCTTGTGACGATTCCAGCTTTATGTCCGGCCAAATGCTGCATATCAATGGCGGAGAAGTCGTAAACGGATAAAGAACAATGGAATGAATTACAGGAAACCATGCTGCTTCGCGTAATTTCCCCAGTGCGGCTGTCTGCCGTCAACATCGATGATGTTGAACTCATCGGACAGCTGCCAGCTTGGGAAAACTTGACCTGATCTCTCCAAAAGATCCTTGCTTGCTGCAAGCGCAGCTATCCCGCGGCCGACGAAATACGGCGTTTCCGATTGGGCGAAATGCTCGGCATCTTGCTTGCCGCCGTGCACCGCATCAAACCAGTTGTCCTCCGTCACGCCAAAGTGCTCCAGCATCTCCTCCGAACGAAGAAATCCGGGCGTTACCGCAACGGCGGCTACTTCAAATGGCTGCAAATCGGCTGCCATAGCGGTGGCAAGGTGGATCGGCGATATTTTGGCCAAACTATAAAATAAGCTCCCGCGATAACGGTAATCGATCCCGTCGGTTACTTCAATGATGAGCCCCTTTTTCCTCTTAACCATCAAAGGCGCGCCGTAATGGCTCGTAATCAGATGCGCCTTCACCGCACGCTCCTGCATTAACAGCCCCTTGCTAAGCGAATGCTCCCAAAATGACTTTCCCCATTCCGTTAATTTCTCTCCGCCCCAAATATTATTGACAAGCAGATCAAGCTGACCGTCCTGCTCCATGTTGATTTGCTCGAATAACGCTTGTACTTCCTCTTCCACCGTATGATCAACCTTGACCGGAATGCCGATACCACCGCGTGCCGTGACTAGCTCTGCTGTTTCCTCAATGGTTTCCGCCCTGTTCAGGTCAGAGGCATGGCCGCGAATGCTTCTGCCCGTGCAATATACCGTCGCGCCCGCTTCCCCTAGACTTGCTGCGATGCCTCTGCCTGCGCCGCGTGTGGAGCCGGCAACGACAGCTATTTTACCTTGTAATGGTTTCATCCTGATCTCTCCAATCATCGTTATAAGGTTTACTCTTTGTCAGTTTAGCAAACGATATACGACAGCTCCTGTCATATATTCATGCTACAATTATAAAAAAGAATGTGAGCGGCAGAGGAGGAAGGGCGCATGAGAGCGGGGCGCTTAATCGCAATCGTATTATTGATGCAAAACAACGGGAAGATGACGTCGAAGGCGTTGGCAGAAAAGCTTGAGGTGTCCGAGAGGACGATTATTCGCGATATGGAATCGTTAAGCGAAGCGGGCGTTCCGGTGTATGCGGAGAGAGGGCAGCATGGGGGATGGGTGTTGTCCGAGGGCTATCGGACCAATTTGACCGGCATGCATACGGAGGAGCTGGTTTCCGTCCTCGTCGCCAGCCACTCTGCGCTGCTTGGTGATCTAGGAATCGAAGGCCAGTACGATGCCGCCGTGCAGAAGCTGCTTGCAGCTTCTCCGGCAGAAGTAAGCAAGGGAGCTGCTCTCGCAAGGCAGAAAATTCATATCGACGGAGCGGGCTGGCACCAAATGCAGGAGCTTATGCCTCTCTTGTCTGTCGCGCAGGAGGCGGTATGGGAGGAACGCCTATTGCGGCTGCGCTATCAGCGGGAGGATGGTGAAGCGGAGAGAATCATTCGCCCGTTAGGCCTTGTGGCCAAGCGCAGCGTATGGTATTTGGTCGGCGAAATAGAGGGCGAGATGCGGACTTACCGCATCTCGCGCCTTTTGGGAGCTGAGGTGTTAGCGGAGCGGTTTGAGCGGCCTTCGGATTTCGATTTGGCGGCTTACTGGGAGCAGTCTGTGGGCGAGTTCAAGCAGCGGCTGCCGCAATATCCAGCCGTGGTGAACGTATTGGAATCGGTGCTAACACGGCTGTCCAAGGAGCGATATGTCAAAATAATCGAAAGCCAGCCCTCCGGGCAGGAGGGCTGGCTAACAGCAGCGGTTGAATTTCAAGGGCTGGAGTCCGCATGCGAAATTATATTAAGCTATGGCTCGCGCATTGTAGCGATTGAGCCTGCTGAACTGCGGTCAAGAGTTATGGAGGAGGCAAGAGCAATCAATATTCATTATGGGTTGCAGTAGAGTATAAATAATAAGCGGCTATCCCGTCTGCCTCTCCAGCACATGCTGCTTGCGGAACTCACCTGGCGCAAACCCGGTTACTTTCTTAAACATGCGGTTGAACGAAGTAATATTATGGTATCCAACCTGGCGGCTAATATCATTAATATTTAATGTGGTGCCGGTCAGCAGCTCCTTCGCCTTCGCGACTCTAATGCTGTTCAAATGCTCGCTGAAATTGATGCCCGTTTTTTCTTTAATATAAGCGGAGAGATAAGCGCCCGACATGTTCAGCTTATCAGCCAAATAATCAAGCGACAGCTCCTCAGCGAACTGTGTCTCAATGATAGCCATAACCCGCGCGATAATCGGGTCGGCGGCAGCGTCCGACTTATTCTCCTTCACCAGCTCCCCCGACGCTTCCATAAGCCGGTAAAGCACATCCTTATATTCCTCCAGCGTACAGCAGGCAGCAAGCCGGTAATGAATCGGCTTGATCGACCATGACTGGCTGGCCTCGATGCGCTGCTGCTCCAGCAGCGATATCGCCATGGCATACACATGCTCAGCGAAAGTTTCGTATTGGAGCGCTGACGCCCCTCGGCTGTACATTTCATCCAGCATATACGCAAGAAGCTTGTATCCTTCATTTCCCTGTCCGGCTTGAAGAGCGGCAGCAAGCTCCTGCTCCTGCATCGCCGTTAAACGAACCATATCCGGTATTTCGCGGAACTCTGTAATTAGCTGCGTTTCTTCCAACAGGCAGGCTTGCTTGGCAAGCGCCTGCACCTGCTCGTAGGCATAGTTGAACTGGGAGGGATGCTCGAATCGCGAGCTAACCGCAACAGTCACTAGGCAATAATGCTTATTTAGGTCGAGCATTTCCTTAAGCTCCCCCAGCATCTCCCCGGTTTCATGCTTTTGGCTGCCTTTGACTACGGTCAAAATATAATTTTTCTCCATTTGAAACGTATGCGAGTCCGGACAATGCTGAGTGGCAATAAGGCGGATATGCTCACGAATGGCAAGTGAAGCCTGCTCCGGCCTGATATTAAGCTCGCCAAGCACGGGGCTGCGAAAGCGCAGCTCGTATAACACCACTGTATAGCTCTCATTCGTGGACAAAAATTGTTCCCATTCCACAATATCCTCGTTTATATTTTTCAACTGGCTAATATAACCGAAGCTCGTTAAGATGGAGCGCTGTTTGGTCATTTTCGCCTGAACTTCCTCGCGTTCCTTGAGCAGCTCCTTGATGCTGCGGTCAATAAACGTGAATTCTTTAATTTGGCTTTGTACCGTATCCGCCGTATCCGCATGACGGTTCGTGACGGCAGCGATAAGCTGCTTGACCGGACGTTCCAGCTTTTTGCTGAAGAGAATGGATGCGCCTAAGCCAATCAGCAGCATGATAGCGGCCAAAGCAGCGGCAAGGACGTTCCATTTGCGAAGCTGCGACGTGATTTCAATGGCGGGAACAGCGGATATGTAAGTAAGATCCTTTGAATCGGTAGCTCTAAACCAGTACTTCCCATCCCGGAGCATATGTTTTTGACCCTTGTTGAATTCCGGTATGGCAGTTAGTGCGGAGGCTCCTTCGGCAGGGTACAATAAACGCCCGTTGTCGTCTAATATGGCAAGCTGCTGAGTGGATGAATCGCCAAAGAACGCATGCCGGGCCTTATCCATGTCGAGCAAAGCGATGATTTGATAGTCATCGCCGGGGAGCTTGAATACTAGCGGCATGAGCGTGCTGCTCGCAGGCAATTCCACAGAATGCTTATATGTCGCAGCAGGCAAAAGAGTGAGCGAGCTCGCCGTAAGCAGCTGATCTTGCCAGAATGGATAAGGATAAGTACTGCTCGCATACGCTCTCTCGAACATATCCTCCGCGCTGCTGCTGCCCTCCTGATCAACCGCGAACGCATTGCCCCCGAAATGAATGATAAGGCTCTCCAAATAAAACAGCGGATCATTGGCTTCGGGCCGAAGTCCTGCCGATATTTTGCTAGCGGTCAGGTAGTCGGTGTCGGCTTCTCCGAACATGCGGATTTGCCGGTTGAAGCTCTGCACTTCTTTGCTCTTGTATCTATTGTAGAGAAGCGTCTCCAGCCTAGAGAAATGGTTGGCGTAACGCTCTGCTGTATGCTCAAGCAGCATCCGGTTGGAGGCGATAATTTCTCGCTCCAGCTTTGATTTAAAGAACGTAAAGCTAAGTCCCTTAAACAGCGAAAACAAAACTATGATACATATAAAGCATAGCAAGCTCGTAACAAAAAGCGAGCGTGACGGCAAATAGCGTCGGAGTGTCACGGCAATAAGCTCCTTTCGGCATGAGGACTGAACGATGGTGTATGGGACGGGCTCTCTCTTTATGTTACTGCAAGCATGGGTCCAGCGGTATGTCAGCCATTTTGATTTTTTGTAAAGAGAGGCCGTTAATGCTTCGGACTAGTGCCTATTTATACTGAAATTTCCATTGTTAATGCGGTTTCTAAAGAAAGGGCAACTATCGAAAGAAACGATGATACACAAAAATAAACGCTCCGTTATAAGATCGGACTGCAGCATGATCCAGATCTAACGGGGAGTGAGATGAGAAGGAGCTGCTTGCGGGTGAACAAGCCTATTAGATATGTGATTGCGATGTGGATTTTGGCAATGGCAGCAATTTCCGGGTGTGGAGGCGAGGCTCCGTTAGCGCCGATCAGCCCAGCGCTGCAGAATCAGGATAACGTGCAAGGAAGCGGCAAGGCCGGTATGCCTATCTTGAAAGAACCGATAACGCTCACCTTCTTCACCGGTAAATCTCCGAACAATGGCGAACCCTTCGAGGAAACACTCGTTTGGAAAAGCTATGCGAAGCTTACGAATGTGAATGTGCGATTTGAGCTTGTCCCCTTCGAGGTTTTGGCGGATAAGCGGGCATTGGCGCTAGCAGGCGAGCCATTGCCCGATGCCTTCTATTCGGCACGGCTGACATCGGAGGAGCTGGCGAAGTATGGCGAGCAGGGTGTGCTTATTCCGCTTGATGCCTTAATTGAACAATATGCGCCTAATTTCAAAGCGCTGCTGGACAAGTATCCGATTCTGCGCAAAGGGCTTACGATGCCCGATGGCCATATCTATTCGTTTCCGTCCTTCTATGACCCGGACTATTTGTCGATGCAGATCGGAACGCCGCTCTGGGTGAACAAAGGATGGCTGGAGCGTCTAGGTTTGGCTGAACCCAAAACGACGGAGCAGTTTCGAGCCTATTTGCTCGCAGTGAAAGCTGCGGATTTGAACGGAAACGGAATCCATGACGAGGTGCCCTATAGCGGCGTCGGCATAGGCACGCTGATCAATCAGTTAAAGGGAGCTTGGGGACTCGGCAACCGGGGACTTGGGCATAAGCTGGTCGATGTTGATCCCGCAACAGGGCAGCTGAGATTCACCAAGTCGCTGCCAGCCTATCAGGAGCTGCTGCAGTATATTCATGGCTTGAAGGCAGACGGGCTGCTGGACAAGGAGATTTTCTCCATTAAAGAAAGCGCGTTGAACGCGAAAGGCAAGAACGGTTTGTTAGGCGCTGCGATTGTCCCAAATCCGGCAACGGTGATGGGAAGAGATGAATTTGTAGGCCTCGGAGCGCTGCAAGGACCGCATGGCGATCATCTCTATACGCAAATGAAAGTGCCGCTTGTCCATCAAGGGGCGTTCGCCATAACGAGAGCCAATCGTTATCCGGAAGCTACGGTACGCTGGATGGATTATTTTTTTGGCGAGGAGGGAGCGACCTTTTTCTTCATGGGAGAGAAGGGCGTAACCTATACCGAGAAGCCTGACGGCACGCTTGAATATGTCGATTCCATCACCCATCATTCGGACGGCTTAACGCAGGATCAGGCGCTTATGCCTTATGTCACTTGGCTGGGCGGCAGCTATCCGGGCTTTGTGCGGCAATCCTACTTCAAGGGTTCGGAATCCTTGCCGGAAGCGCTGGCAGCAGCGGAGAAAGCAAAGCCGGATGCGATAAAGGAAGTGTGGGGAAAATTCAATTTTACCGAGGACGAGGCTTTGTTTATGTCTACCATCGGGGCGGATATGGAGAGCTTCGTTAGCGATATGGAATTGCAATTTGTGAATGGCAATGTTCCGTTCACGGCATGGGACCGCTATACGTCTACCTTAGAGACAATGGGGCTGGATGAGTATATGCGTATCTATGAGCAGGCTTATAAGAGGTACGTCCAGCAATAAACAGGGAAGCAGCAGATAAGGCGGAGCTCAATCAGGCTTCGCTTGCTTTCCTGCGCCCGAATTCGGGCTGAAATTACTTGAGGAGCGTGTTATCCAAGTGAAAGCAATGCCTAGACGGATAAAAAAATGGATATCGGCAGTGACGCTAACGACCATGTTATTCGGAGCGCTAGCGCAGCCAAGCTTTGCGGAAGAAGCTTTGACACAGCCGCAGACGATAGAAGCAGCGAACGGTCCTGCTCTTATGATTACAGAGCTGGTGCCTGATTCGAAAAATGCGGGCGGCGCGGACGCTTATGAGTTTATCGAGCTTTATAACAATACGGATCAGCCGATTAATTTTAAGGATTATAACCTGATCTATCACTATTTTGATTCTTCCAATGTCGAGCAGAACATTCCTTGGACGTTGTCAACGGACAAAGAAGTGATGATACCTTCTCATAAGCCGGTTGTTTTTTGGGTGAAGGGCAAAACGATATATGAGCTAAATCCAGCTCTTACCGTAAGCCAGTTCAATGCGAACTATGGCTCATCCTTGGCGGAGAATGTAAATGTATTCGAGATGAAAACGGACGGCGGCATGAGCAACAGTGCGCCTCGCGACTTGATTATCAAGGATAAGGCAAACAACATCATATCAATCGCCTCCTATCAGAATGATGATCAAACGAAAGAAAACAAAGGGATCTTCTACTCGTATCCTACGGATGGAAGCGTAAATATGGTCATGATGGCAAGAGCAGGCGAGCTGGCGGCAACACCGGGTGTCGTCGACCCCGCTCAGGTTCCGGGCGAGCCTCATTTGCCTCCGGTCATTACGCACACGGCAGTAACGAACGCAACGTATGAGAGCGATTTGACGGTTTCCGCGCAAATCACGGTATCATCCGGCGCTACGGTAACTGCTAGCGTGTATTATAAGAACAGCTCGGATGCTGCTTTTACGCAGCAGGCGATGACAAGCGAGAACGGCAGCTTCCAAGCAGTCATTTCAAAAGAAAAGCTGACCGAGTCGCAGTTGAACTACTATATCGAGGCATCGGATGGCGTTGAGACGTCGAAAACCTCGATCTATCAAGTAACGGTGAAAACGAACGTTTTTGATTACAGCAAAGTTCCTTCGCTTCTTATTACGGAGCTGCTGCCCGATAGCACAAACGTGCCGGATAGCGGCGGAAGCGACGCATTTGAATTCATTGAGATTTATAACAATACCGATCAAACGATTGATTTCAAAACATACAGCTTAGCCTACCGTTACCCGGACAAAGGCCCAAGCGCCGATGTGGCATGGGCGCTCGAAACGGCGGATGCCGCGCTTATCCCATCACGCCAAGCGATCGTCATTTGGGTGAAGAACAAGTTCAACGGCAGCTACACCGCAGATGATTTCAATGCCTTGTTTGGAACAGTGCTCGTCCCGAACAAAACGCTGTTTCCTACGCAAACGTATGACGGCATGGCAAACGGATCAGCTAGGGATTTGGTTATAAAAGACGGCAGCGGCGTCGATATTGCCGTCGCATCCTACCAAAACGATGAGCAAACCGTTGCCGACAAAGGCATTTTTTATGCTTATCCGATTGATGGAAGCAAGCAGATGCGAATGATGGACCAGCCAGGGAAGCTGGCTGCAACGCCGGGCACCAATACTTTAGAGCAGCTTCCGGCTGAAACGGTGAAATTGCCGGAGACGGTTGATGCTGCGCCGGTTGTCTCATCGGTAAGCTACGCTAAGATTGAAGGCGGCATCCAAGTTTCCGCTGCCATAACGGACGAGAAGCCGGAGGCGCTTCAGGCCTCTATTTATTACAAGACGGTTTCACAGCAGCAATTCACGGCGGCTCCGCTTTCGTACACGGCTGGCAGCTATAAGGCACTTATTCCTCATTCAGCGATTACGGAAGCTACGATGCTTTATTATATTGAAGCCAGCGACGGCGTTCATAAAGCAACGACCGCCGAGTATCCGGTAACCGTAAATACGGAGAAGTTTGACTCGCAGAAGGCTCCGGCGCTGCTATTGACAGAGCTTGTGCCAGACTCGACTAATATTGGCGGCGGAGACGGATATGAATTCGCGGAGGTATACAATAACACCGATGCTCCTATCCATTTGAAGGATTACAAAATACGCTACCGCTATACCGATTCCGGCCCTTCGGCAGATGTCATTTGGCCAACCGCTAATGAAGATATCATTATTCCGGCTCGGGAGACGGCCGTATTCTGGGTCATTAATAGCTACAATACCGCTGCGACAGCGGCTAGCTTTAATGCCAATTATGGCGGCACGCAGCTTGTGGAAGGGGTTAATCTATTCAAGCTTTACAGCGATGGCATGGCGAATGGCGGAAAACGCGCGATCGTCATTTCAACGAACAGCGGAATAGAAATAACGGCTGCTTATTACGATAACGACGAAGAAACGAAAGCGGATAGAGGCATTTTTTATAAATATCCGGCAGACGGCACCACGACGATGATCAAATACAGTCCTGGCCGCACGGCAGCGACGCCAGGCAGTATTCTTGCAGGGCAAGCTCCGGCTGAGCCGGTTCATGTTGTGGCGGATCTTATACCGCCTACGATTGATGATTTAACGGCGGCGGCTGAGGTCGACCAATCCAAGTCACTTGAAATAATAGGCGACGCAAAGGACGAGCAATCCGTGAAGACCGTCCTTCTGCATTATAAATCCGATATTCAAACGGACTATACCAAACGTTATTTGACCAAAAGCTATGATGACAGCTTGTATCATCACACGTTGTTCTCACCGGAGCTTATTGGCCGCAAATATATGGACTATTATTTTGAGGTATCCGACGGTACGAATACGGTAACGACCCATCCAAAGCGAGTAACTATTCTTGGCGGGGCGGATCGTTCGGATCTGCGGCTCAACGTATCGAAAGAGGATATC
Source organism: Bacillus sp. FJAT-26390 (assembly GCF_001682865.1). Classification (GTDB taxonomy): domain Bacteria; phylum Bacillota; class Bacilli; order Paenibacillales; family Paenibacillaceae; genus Pristimantibacillus. Next base: position 290,746 of record NZ_MAQX01000035.1, on the reverse strand, counting down.
CTTGCAGGCACCAAAATTTTGCGGGGAACAGCTGAGGCAGCTGCAGCCGACGAGCTTACGCTATCCATTGACGGCAAGGCATTAAATACGGACACTTACAACGCCGTGGAACGAGATGCGTACTTTGCTTTCGAGGTGCAAGGCGCGGATTATTATTTCAAAAACGCGGTTGTTCAAAACAAGGAAATTTTGCATACCTTCCTTGATCCTATCCCGTCTTGGTCTACATTGTCCGTTCCAATCTCCGCGGACCGTCTTAAGCTAGGCGAGAATGTATTGTCCATTTACGCGGGCTCCAAATCAGGACCGTTCGATGATCGTCCGGATGAGAATAAGGATGACTTTGAGGTGCGCAATGTTCGCCTCGTGCTTGCGGACGGCACTGAAATTTATGATCCTGCCTTCGCAAGCAAGACCGCTTCTATTAAAATGGGCGACAGCGCGGGCAAGCATGAATTTGTTGATTTTAAATTTGCGATTCCGGATGCAAAGCTGAATGCAAAAGCTTACAAATGGGACACGAAAGAAACGGCGGATGGCGAGCATACGATTGCGCTCAGCCATAATGCAGCGGGTACGATTAGCCGCAAGGTGAAGGTCGATAATACCGCTCCTGTGATCAAGCCGTCATTAACAGAGGGGAACGACTATCGCGGTTCATTCGTAATTGACGCAGACGTTAGCGATGCGATTGCAGGAGTAAAGGAAACGAAAGCCATGCTTGACGGCAAAATAATCGAGCTGCCTTTCCCGACGTCTTCCGCTAAGCTTGCGCAGGGAGCGCACACGCTTGAAGTAACGGCTGCGGATCAGGTTGGGAATACAGCTGCCGCTAAGGTGAATTTTACGGTGCCGGATGAAAATCCGCTTGCGCCAGAGCTCGTTTCGCCTCAGCAGGATGCAGCTGATCTGGGCAACTCGGTCAAGCTGTCGGTCAACGTGAAGGATCCGCTGGGTGACAGCATGAAGGTTCTGTTCTTCCAAGGCTTCAAATATGATGCGAACGCAAAGGCCGGCTTCAAAGCATATCGCAACGCAGCGGATGTTGAGCCGCCGAAGGAGATGGCGCCTGCCGGAGAGAAAGCTTTTGCAGAAGAGGACTATAAGGCAATTGGCAAGATCGACGGACAATACTTAGTAGACGACTCGGTAGAGCAATTCCCGTATCAGCGCTTTGAGATTACGCTGGATCATTCGGTCGTCGATTCGGATCTGGTTGAAATCAGCTGGAAGGGTAAATCGCTTGAAGGCCGGAAAGTCAGCTTGTATGCATGGAGCGCTTCTGCTGGGAAGTGGGAGATGCTGGATACGGTCGTAGCGGGCAACGAGGATTTTGAGCTTGGCGCTGAGGTGAAGGCTGGCCAATTTAGAAATGGAAACAGCATTCAGGTCATGGTGCAGGATCAGGTAGCGGAATCTGACGATCCGTATGATTTCTCTTTCGTCTGGATGTCAGACACGCAATATTATTCCGAGACTTATTTCCAATATTACCGCGACAATGTAGCTTGGATTCGCGATCATTTGGCTGATAACAAAATCAAATACGTCATCCATACCGGTGACATCGTAGATGAATCGGACAAGGAATATCAGTGGATTGAAGCGGATAAAAACATGAAGGTGCTTGATGACGCAAAAATTCCTTACGGCGTATTAGCCGGCAACCATGACGTTGATCATCAGAAAGGCTCTTACTTAGACTACTGGAAATGGTTTGGCGAGGACCGCTTCAAGGACCAGCCAACGTTCGGCGGCTCTTATAAGAACAACATGGGGCATTATGATTTGGTATCGGCAGGCGGAAACGATTTTATCATCGTCTATATGGGCTGGGGCCTTGGCGATGTTGAAATCGAATGGATGGACAAGATCGTGAAGCAATACCCGAACCGCAAGGCGATATTGGCTTTCCATGAATATCTGCTTGTATCGGGCAACCGCGCGCCAATCGCTGACAAGGTGTATGAGCGGGTTGTTCTTCCTAACAAAAACGTATTCGCTACGCTATCGGGCCACTATCACGATGCCGAGCTGAAGTCGGATGCGATTGACGATAACGGCGACGGTGTAGCTGACCGTACGGTGTATCAAATGCTTGCTGATTATCAAGGCGCAGAGGATGGCGGTCTTGGTTATATGAGACTGATGCAATTTGATATGAAAAATAACAAGCTGCATATTAAGACTTATTCACCTACGCTTGATGATTACAATTACTACGATCCTAAAGAATTTCCTGGCAAGGATGAATTCTCGCTTGATCTGGATCTAGGCGCAACGACCAAACGTGTTGCAACGGACTATTTTGGCGTACGCGTCTATACGGGCAACCAAATTGGAGAGACAGTAAACGCTGAAAGCGGTACGGAAGCATCGGCATTATGGAGCGGTTTGGACTCTAATTCCGAATATGAATGGTATGCGGTAGCTGAGGATGAGCATAGCGGTTTAGCGCTCTCGGACGTTTGGCGCTTCTCTACAGGCGCATCAAATCCCGATCCAGGCGAACCAACGCCGTCGCCGACGCCAACGCCATCACCGTCGCCAACACCTAAACCAGGCGGTGGGACTCAAGCTGTTATTGAGCTTGAAGCAAGCAAGGACGGCAGCTTTAAGCTATACAAAGAAGCGATTCAGAAAGCGATTAGCAGCGCAGCGGCAAACGCGGTCATTGAAGTGAGACTCGCTTCGCCAGCATCGGCTGGAGCTAGCTTGCTTGAGCTTGCCGGAGAGGGTGTTCGAGCACTGCAGCAAAGCTCGCATCCCATTCGTATCGTTTCCAGAACCGTAACGCTGGATTTGCCAGCCGGAGCGCTTCCGGAAGCTGCCGTACAAGCGAGCAGCATACAATTGATCATGAACGTCAAAGCGACGGATGAGACGACCTCGGCGACAGGAGCGGCTGTAGAACAAAACAAGAGCCTTGCTGCGACCGGGCTTGTCTATACGCTGGAGCTGAAGAGCGTAAACAGCAGCGGCACCGCTGAAACCGTTCATCACTTTAATCAACCGGTTAAGGTAACACGCACGCTCTCCTCGGACGAGCTAAAGGCATTTGATATTGATTATGCCGGTGTGTATTACTTAAACGGCAGCACATCAGAATATGTGCCAAGTACGTTTGAAGGCAACATAGTAACCTTTGTAACGAATCATTTCTCTCATTATGCAATTCTTGAATATCGCAAAACGTTTACGGATGTAATCGGACACTGGGCAGAGCCATTCATCTCGAAATTGGCAGCCAAACATGCGGTTACCGGCTTCGATGCGAATCGTTATGCGCCAAGCAAAGTGATAACGCGTGCAGACTTTGCGGTTATTGCAGTGAAGGCGCTGGGCTTCCTCGATGCGAAAGCTGAAGCAAATGCGTTCACAGATGTTGCTTCCGGCAAATATTATGCGGCGTATGTCAATAAAGCTTCTGAGCTTGGGCTGGTAACGGGCGATCAAGGTAAATTTAGACCGGATGCCGCGATTACACGCGAAGAAGCAGCAGCGATTTTAATGAGAGTTTATGCGTATGTGAACCCTGCAAGCGCAGCAGCCCCTGCTGGCAAAGCATTCGACGATATTGCATTAGCTTCGAATTGGGCACGGGAGTCCATTGAAGCAGCGCAAGCGCTCGGACTTGTTAACGGCAAGGGAGGCAACCGGTTTGAGCCAAAAGCGAATGTAACGCGCGCCGAAATTGCCAAAATGATATGGACGGCCGTGGAATAGCAATTTAACAGAAGCTTTAATAAGGATCGTTCTCCGGCAAGTCTGGAGGACGATCTTTGTTTATGCTGCTCTACTTTGCGTGATTTGACTATAGGCTTCTTCATTCGATACAATTTAGGTTATAGCATGGATTTACCGAGTACCTAGTCGTTATCATGGAAGGGAGATTATGAATGATGAGCGGATTTGAAAATCATTTAGATAAGTATGCGGAACTAATCGTTAAGATCGGCGTGAACGTACAGCAAGGACAAGAGGTGTTCATAACGGGAGCTGTCGATAATGCGGCGCTCGTTCGGCTTGTCGCAAGCAAAGCATATGCAGCAGGCGCGAGCAATGTGCATGTGGATTGGACAGATGATTCCTTGTCCAGATTGAAATATGAGAAAGCGGCGGATGAAGTGTTCACGCGGTTCCCGGAATGGGAGACAGGCAAGCGCAATTCGTTCGTGGAGCGCGGCGCAGCATTTATTTCCATCGTTTCCTCAAGCCCTGATTTGCTGAAAGGAATCGATTCGGGCCGTATCTCGAGCTTCCAGAAGGCTTCGGGCCAAGGGCTAAAAGAATTCCGCAGAGCGATTCAGTCTGACAAAGTAAGCTGGACCGTCGTTGCGGCTGCCAGCAAGCAATGGGCAACAAAAGTATTCCCTAAAGCAGGAGAAGAGGAAGCGGTTGAGCTTCTGTGGAAGGCAATCTTTGATTCCGTCAGGCTGCATACGGCTGATCCGGTCAAAGCATGGGAAGAGCATAACGCGAACCTACATAGCAAAGGCGAGACGCTTAACCAGAACCGTTTCCAAAAATTGCATTACACCGCTCCGGGCACTGATCTTACGATTGAATTGGCTGAGACGCATATTTGGGTCGCTGCGGGCAGCACGAACGTAGACAACGTTCCGTTCATGGCGAACATGCCTACGGAAGAAGTATTTACCGTACCTCTCAAAACGGGCGTGAACGGTTATGTTTCAAGCACCAAGCCATTAAGCTACGGCGGCAACATTATTGACCGCTTCAAGCTGACGTTCGAGAATGGCCGCATCGTGAAGGTTGAGGCCGAGGAAGGGCAAGAGATATTGCAGCAGCTGATCGATATCGACGAGGGCTCGCATTATCTTGGCGAAGTCGCGCTCGTACCGCATGAGTCGCCGATTTCACAGTCTAACATTTTGTTCTATAACACGCTGTTTGACGAGAACGCTTCGAATCACCTTGCAATCGGCAGCGGCTATGCCTTCAACATTGAGGGCGGCAAGACGATGTCCCCGGAAGAGCTTGAAGCGCACGGCGTCAACGCGAGCCTTACGCATAACGATTTCATGATCGGCTCCGCCGAGATGGATATCGACGGCATTACGAAGGACGGCAAGGTTGTACCGATCTTCCGTAAAGGAAATTGGGCAATTTAATCCAAAATGATGTTAAAGGGCTATCTGGAAGAAGCGCAGCTTCTTTCGGACAGCTCTTTTTTGTTGTTTTCTGGGACTTGATACATTAATCCGGTAACTTTCCAGCTCGCTATATGACATTTGTCATGTCCTCGTATTGACGTTTATGACTGTGATGACCTGACACTTTTCTTTACAATAAAGTTAGAATACTGCGTTAGACGTCCGGGATACTCTCCAAGCGTCATATTGAGGAGGAAGAATGCGATGACAGAGCCGAAACATGCTCACCTGAAGAAAGAAGTTGCCCCATTTGAGAAAACGGATTTAAAGTCGAGCATCAGACAGCTTATTAACACCTTAGTGCCGCTTGTTCTGCTCTGGTATGCCGCTTACTATAGTCTCTCGATATCGTACTGGCTTACGGTTCCTCTGGTGCTGCTTACTTCCGGTTTTGTGATTCGGACATTCATCATCTTCCATGACTGCTGCCACGGCTCGTTCTTCAAGAGCAAAAAGGCAAATGACATCATTGGTACCATTACGGGCGTTATTACGCTTGTTCCTTATAGACAGTGGAAAAATTCCCATTCCATTCATCACGCAACGAGCAGCAATCTCGATAAACGCGGCGTTGGCGATTTGTGGATTCTAACGGTTGAAGAATATGCTGCAGCGCCGCTTATGCGCCGCATCGCTTATCGCATGTACCGCCACCCGCTCGTCATGTTTGGACTAGGTCCAATCGGCGTATTCCTTATTCAATACCGTTTTAACGTAAAAGGCGCACGTCGCAAAGAAAAGATGAATACTTATTTAACGAATGCATTGATCGTTGGCGTGTATGCTTTGCTTATTTGGGCGATCGGCTGGCAAGCGTTTCTGCTTGTGCAGGGTCCTGTGTTCTTCGTCTCGGGACTGCTCGGCATCTGGTTGTTCTATGTGCAGCATCAATTCGAGGATTCCTATTTTGAAAATGAAGACGAGTGGAGCTATGTGAAAGCAGCCGTTGATGGAAGCTCGTACTATAAGCTGCCAAAAGTGCTGCAATGGATCACGGGAAACATCGGCTTCCACCATGTTCATCATTTGAGCCCGAAAGTGCCGAATTATAACTTGGAGAAGGCGCATAATGCGACGCCGCCGCTTCACAAAGCGACGACCATTACGATTAGCGAGAGCTTGGAGTCGCTTCAATTCCGCCTTTGGGATGAAACGGACAAAAAATTCGTCAGCTTCAAAGGGATCAAGCAGCGTCTTCGGAAAATGGAAAAGGCTTCTGAGAAGCTCAAAACAACGCGTCCCAAGCTTGAAGTTTAGACCGTGATATAGCATCGACTCACAGAAGCCATGCCGTAAAAGGCTGGCTTCTGGCGTTTATGGTTTGCAAGGAAAATAAATACTTGTACAAACGTATATGATAAAATGAAGGCAACAACAATCGCAATCAAAGCATGGCACAAAAAAAGGGTGGACGACCATGAACAAGTGGTATCAGATTTTTCATAAAAATACAGGTCTGAGCCCTTATGTATGGGTAGTCTTCTGTATCTTGCCTTTTTACTTTATATTCCGATCTTCCTCGCCTTACGAGGTCGTATCCGGCATTATTATGATTATCCTGTTCTTTATTTGCTATCGGTTATCCTTCGTTTCCAAAGGATGGCTCGTATACTTCTGGACGAGTGTGCAAATCGTCATATCGATTGCGATGACGATGTTGTTCAGCTACGTCTATTTTTCGATTTTTTTGGCCTTCTTTATTGGCAATATTCAGAATCGAGCCGGCTTCTTCACTCTGTATACGATTCATATCGTAAGTACGTTCGTTACGGTCAATTACGGCTTTGCCACGCAAAACTCCTTATTTTTCACACAGTTCCCATTCATCCTGATCAGCCTTATCGTCGTTATTCTCCTTCCCTTCAACACGTACAGCCGGAATAAGCAGGGACAGCTTGAAGGGCAGCTAGAGGATGCGAATAAGCGAATATCGGAGCTGGTTAAGCTTGAGGAAAGACAGCGGATCGCGCGTGATTTGCATGATACGCTTGGACAAAAGCTTTCTCTCATCGGCTTAAAGAGCGATCTGGCAGGAAAGCTAATGGTCAAAAACCCGGCGCAGGCCCAAGCTGAAATTAATGACGTACGCCAGACGGCGAGAATGGCATTAAAGGAAGTGCGGGAAATGGTTACGCAAATGCGCGGCACAAGGCTTGAGGACGAAATGTTTCGGGTAAAGCAGATTTTGAAGGCGGCCGAAATCGAGTTCGAGCTTGAGGGCGATTTGAAGCTGGGACAAACGAATCTGTTGACCGAAAATGTACTCAGCATGTGCTTGAAGGAAGCGGTAACGAACGTCGTGAAGCATAGCGGAGCAACGGTTTGCTTGGTTGCGATTGAATCCTCGCGCACCGACTTTTTGCTTAAGGTAAAGGACAACGGCGTCGGTATTCCCGATGAGGCTCGAAATTACGGCGGGCATGGCCTTCAAGGCATGAAGGAGCGGCTTGAATTCGTAAACGGCAGCCTCGATATCGTCAATGAAGACGGGGCAAAGCTCGTGATAAGGGTTCCGAATGTCATTAAACAAAACTAACGCTTTGCGAACGAAGGGATTGAGGGTTATGATTCGAATCGTTATTGCCGAGGACCAACGCATGCTGCTTGGCGCCCTCTCTTCTCTGCTTGATTTGGAAGAGGACATGAAGGTCGTCGGAAGAGCGAGCAACGGAGAAGACGCCATTAGTTTAGTTCATCAGCATAAGCCTGACATTTGTATTATGGATATTGAAATGCCGGCAAAGACGGGGCTTGATGCTGCCGAGGAGCTTAAGGGGCAAGGCTGCAAGGTCATCATTTTGACGACATTTGCAAGGTCGGGCTACTTTGAACGTGCGCTCAAAGCAGGCGTGAGCGGCTACTTGCTGAAGGACAGCCCAAGCGAGGAGCTTGCCGATTCGATTCGCAGCGTGATGGCGGGACGGCGCATCTTCGCCTCCGAGCTGGTGGATGAGGCATACGGCCAGGAAAATCCGTTAACGGAGCGGGAGAAGGAAGTGCTTGTTCTCGTTGCAGACGGGAAGAACACGAAGGAAATTGCAAGCGAGCTGTTCATTACGACGGGAACGGTCCGCAACTATATTTCCGTCATTCTCGATAAGCTTGACGTCAGCAACCGCATTGAAGCGATTACTCGTTTTAAAGAGAAGGGCTGGTTCAAATGAAAGTCCTTGATTTTGAAGCGGTTTTGGTGAAGCCGGCAGCAGTCGGGGCTTGGACATATGTAACGGTTCCTTTTGACGTGGAAGAGCATTTTGGGCAAAAATCGCAGGTCGCGGCAAGCCACGCCTACTCAGGTCAGAAAGAATGCGTGAGCTGGATTGAATCGGCGAAGAAGGCTGAAACGAGAATCGATCGAATCAGCAAAGCGAATCAAAAATTATCAGGCGGACAAAAGCTGAAATCATAATGCGCCATGGAGACGGCTATGACGTTCTCACGGGCGTATTTTTTGTTGTTTCAGAGTGATCGATCCGACTTAAGGAAAGATTACTAAAGGAAGGGAGTTAATGGGATGAGCTATACGAATTTGACACTTCATACCGATAAGTATCAAATCAATATGATGTACGCGCACTTTCTGCAAGGAACGATGAATGACAAGGCTGTATTCGAAACTTCATTCCGGAAGCTGCCTTTTGGCAACGGCTTTGCCGTATTTGCGGGACTAGAGAGAATTGTCGATTATATCCGCTCGCTCCATTTTGGCGATGAGGAAATTGCATATTTGCGCACGCAGGAGGAGAACTACAAAGAGGAGTTTCTGGATGCGCTGCGCGAGTTTCGTTTTACGGGCAATATTTATTCGGTGGAAGAAGGAACGCTGGTTTTTCCCGGCGAGCCGCTGCTATGCGTGGAGGCGCGCATATTTGAAGCGCAGCTTGTGGAAACGGCGATTCTTAATGTCATGAACTACCAGACGCTGATTGCGACGAAGGCTGCACGGATTAAACAGGTGGCGCCGGATGATGTGCTGCTTGAGTTCGGGACAAGGCGCGCGCAAGAGGCGGATGCCGCCATTTGGGGAGCAAGGGCTACCTATATTGCAGGCTTTCATGCGACATCCAACATGCGAGCGGGCATGCTGTTCGGTATCCCTGCCAAAGGAACGCATGCGCACTCTTGGATACAGGGTCATGACACGGAGGAAGATGCGTTCCGCGCTTATGCGAATTCGCTGCCTGACTATGTGACGCTGCTGGTTGACACTTATAATACGCTCAAAAGCGGAGTTCCGAACGCCATTAAAATTGCCCATGAATTAGAGAAACAAGGAAAACGGATGAATGCCATCCGCCTTGATAGCGGCGATCTCGCGTATTTGTCGCAGATGGCGCGTAAGATGCTGGATGAAGCGGGATTGCCTTACGTTCAAATCGTTGCTTCTAACGACTTGGATGAAGCGATTATCGCTAATCTCAAATCACAAGGAGCCAAGATTGATGTCTGGGGCGTAGGGACGAAGCTAATTACCGCTACGGATCAGCCTTCGCTTGGCGGCGTGTACAAGTTGGTCGCGCGTGAGAAGAACGGCGGCTACGAGCCGGTTATCAAAATTTCGGCTAACCCGGAGAAGGTATCGACCCCAGGCTTCAAGGGGCTGTACCGAATAATTAATACACAAACCGGGAAAGCGGAGGCGGATTATATTACGCTTAGAGATGAACAGCATCTCGCAAGGGGAGAACGAATTAAGCTATTCGATCCCATTCATCCTTATATACACAAATACATTGAAGGCTATGAAGCGATCCCGCTTTTAAAACCGATTTTTATGCAGGGGGAATTAGTGTACAAGCTTCCGAGCTTGGAGCAAATCCGCACTTATCATAGCGGACAGTTCGAGCTGTTTTGGCCGCAATATTTGCGCAAGCTGAACGCTGAAGCGTATCGCGTTAATTTAAGCGTAGCGTTATGGGAGCTGAAGCGGGACCTGATTCAGCAGCATCAGATGTAATAACAAAGGACACTTGCGCACGGGGGGCGTGTACAGGTGTCCTTTGGCGTTTTTACGGCTTTATTTTTGCAAATAATCTATAAATAATTGCAGGCGCGGCGCAATGGAGCCAGGCACAAGCTCATGCCCGAAGTAGCGATAGACAGCGATGTCCTTCTCGCATGCCAAATGGTTGTAAACGGCAAAGACGGTGGATGGAGGCGTAATATCGTCGACGAGCCCGATCGTCAGCCAAGAGTAGCAGCGAATGCGCGGAGCCAAATTCATAATATCGAAATAGGTTAACGTGTCCTTCGCGTTAGCTTCGATCAAAGGGCTGCCGGAGTGGCGGCGGAAGTAGTCGTTCAACTCGCTGTAAGGTCCGCGCGGCGTCACGTCAATTGCGCGCTCAAAATGCGAGAGGTACGGGTGATCGGCAACCGCCAGCTTAGGCACATCCGATAGGGCGGCTGCCGCCAGCGTAATCGCCCCGCCTTGGCTGCCGCCGGTTACGGCGATTCGGCTGGCATCAACCTCGGGCATAGCGGCTAATACTTCAATGGCGCGCACCGCATCCATGTAGACGGCCCGGTAATAATACTCCTCTTTGTTCTGGATGCCCTTCGCCATCCAACCGGCTACATGGCCGTTAGATGAAACAACATTGTCCTCGCTCTCGCCATGCTGGCCTCGGCAGAACATTTTCAGTACGGCATAGCCCTTCAAAGCAAGGTTAACCGTATCATGAATATCCCCATCAACGCACCAATTATAGCCGTGGTAAGAGACGATGCCCGGGAGCGGCTCCGCCTGTTCGGGCAAAGCGAGAATCGCTTCGATTTTCGCATCATTAAAGCCTTGGTAGAACACGCGGTAAACCTTTAAGCCTTTAACCGGATAGTTCAGTTCAGAGCGCTCATAAGCAAGCGGTACTGCGGCTAATTCGGCTAGCGTCGCGGTCCAGAAATCATCAAAATCCGCTCGACGCGTCAGGGCCGGCTTATATTCCCGCAATTGATCAAGGGGCAAATCATAGGGCTGTGCCATTTTACTAACCGCCTTTTTAATAGAGTTTTTATGCTGGTGCTCAAAGCTAGGATGATGATAACAATTGCGCTATGAAAGCGCAACCCTGATTTTTGAGCCATAAATGTTTGGAAATATGTAGGGGAAAAAAGGGAATGCTGGATCTTTTGTTGAATTATTAATTTGGAAGTACTATTCATTTTATTTGGAGGTTAAGGCATGAAGAAAGGTAACAAAGCTTTTGTATTTTTGCTTACAGTATGTTTAATGGCGGTTTCATTCGCTATTCCGGCTGCAGCAGCCGAAATTCCTAAGGAAAACTATACGTTTTCTGTGTCCAAACAGTCGGGTGAAGTAAAGGAAAAGATCACACTTGACGATTTTGGAGATATTTACAAGGATTTAGAAATTACAGCTACTATCGTACCGGAAAATACAGTTTTAACTTTCACGCCGAAGGTTGATATGAAAGCTAGCGTGTCGGGCTACATTTTGAAGGACGGTATTATGGTCAGAAACGAATTGCCTTGGACGATTAATGGCAAAGAGGTAAGAACGAATGACCTGAAGGCAAATACGACCGTGACCGTGAATTTCTCTTACGGGCTGCCTTACTATGAATTGTTCATATGGGATGAGGCAACAGAGAATACAACGATTTATTATTTCAAGGCTGAAAAAGGTGCGGTTACAACGGACCAGCCTGATGCTTGGGCAAAAGCTGAGGTGGATGAAGCCATTGCTGCCGGGCTCGTACCGACTGAGCTGCGTACAAACTATAAACAAAAAATTACACGAGCTGATTTTTCGAAAATCATTATTAAACTGCTAGAGGTCAAGACAGGGCAAACCATCGATGAAATCTTGTTGGAAAATGAGGTTAGCCTTGCCGACAATCCATTCACGGATACAGCGATTAAAGAAGTTATTGCTGCTAATTTGATGGGGATCGTTAATGGCAAAGGAAATGGAAAGTTTGATCCTAACGGCAGCATCACCAGACAAGAAGCGGCTATTATGCTCACGAATACGGCAGAGGTGCTGGGCTATGAAACGGAAGTAGATGCTTCGGCATTTGCTGACAGCAGCAGCATCGCGAGCTGGGCGAAGCCGGGCGTTGATTTTGTATTTATGTTCGGGATCATGAAAGGAACGGACAGTAAAAACTTCAGCCCAAAAGGCACGTATACGCGCCAGCAAGCTTACATTACAATCGGACGATTAGACAAAGCATTGGAATAGCACGAGAATAGGCATCACAAAAGAAAAGACGTCTTATACGGTCCATGAAGGCCGTAAAGACGTCTTTTTGCTATTGTGCGGCTTATCTTCGGCGCGTCCAGCCATACACTTTGACATGAACAAGAAGCTTGGTAACCCAGTGGGTAATGATATATAGGACGATAAATAGGATGACGAGCGGTTTAAACAAGAGCCAAAGAAAGATCCAGCTGAGGAAAATTTGCCACGGCTTCATTTTCTTAATCAGATTGCCTGGCAGAAGCATAATACGATAAAATTTATAATTTTTTTGGAGCCCTTTCAGAAATTCCTCGCGAATTTGCTTGTTATCCGGATCTAGCCTGATGGCGTTTTTGAGCATGAGCAGATAATCGTCATAATCATTCCGCCTTTCGGCGGACCAAGCCAGATACAAATAAACCAAATCCGACTCTACCTCAAGGCGCAAGGCGATGTTCGACAGCCGTCTGGATTCGGGGAAATTTTGCAGCAGAGCTTCGTTATAGCTTAGGTTAGCCAGATAAAGCGGATTCTCAGGCGAAATCTCAAGACCTTTCAACAGGTAGTCTCTAGCTTCTTCAAATCTCCCTTTTTTGTTGCTTATATTAGCGCGCAAGAAAAAATAGTGCGGCTCATAGGGATCGATTCGCTGTGCGTCGTCAACTGCTTGCAAGGAATCGGCCCACTGCTCCATCGCGTAATAGGAATTGGCTCTAACGAACCATGCCAGCCCGTTTTCCGGATCACGCTTAAGCGCCTCGCCGGACCAGCGAAGGGCGTGGTCAAAGTTTTCCATTCGAAAGCATACATGTCCAAGCAGCGCGTAGGCATCCGGATCTTCCGGCATTTCCCGAATAAGCTGGAGCGCCTCCTCGGATGCTTCTTTATACTTGCTCCACTGCATCAGCTGTGTAATGCGATCATAACGCTGACTGCTTATAGCCGTCTCTATCATAGATATGCCTACCTCGCTATTAGTCGATTATTTCAAACTGTTTTTTTTCATATAATCGAGTACGATTTGATAGTCTTGGTTGACATCACTGAAGGTTGCGTAGTTTTTGGCAGTGGCAAACCAGTCAAGCGTAGTGGCTTTCCGCTGCTTGGACGCTTTCTTCAAATCATCCTGCGAGATCGGCTCGATGACACCGGATTCCAGCGTTCTCTCCAAGGCCTCTTCAACGGCATCCTTCACGATTTGCTCCAAATCAGCGCCTGAGAAATGTTTTGTTTCCTTTGATATTTTGCTCAGATCAAGCGTCGCAAGCGGTTTGCCTGCAAGCTTCAGCCGCAAAATCGATTCCCGTTCGTTTTCTTCCGGCGGCGGTACAAAGATCATATGGTTAAACCGACCGGGCCTGCGCAGCGCTGAATCGAGGTACCAAGGCGTGTTCGTCGCGCCAATGACAAATACTTGATCGTTAAACGTGCGAAGCCCGTCAAGCTCCATCAGCAGCTGATTGACCAAGATGCGGTCATGATGCTGACGCATCTGGTTGCGGCTGCCGCCCATCGCGTCAAGCTCGTCTATAAAGATGACACAGGGCTTATTTTCTCGCGCTTTCTCGAAAATATCGTGCAAATTGTTTTCGCTTTGCCCAACGTACATGCCAAGAATAGCTTGCAGCTCAATGTGCATGAAGTTCGCATCAATCTCTCCGGCTACCGCTCTAGCCAGAAAGGTTTTGCCGCAGCCGGGAGGGCCGTACAGCAGCAGGCTTCCGCCCGCTTCTTTGCCATAGGCAGCAAACAGCTCAGGCTGCTTCAGCGGCAAAATAAAGTTCATGCGAATTTTTTTCTTCACTTCTTCAAGTCCGCCTACATCAGCGAAAGTTTCGTCCGGTTTCTCGGATTCAATTAAATCTTTGCCGTTTGCATCAAAATGAAGCACTTTCAGCTTATTGCGACGGCGATCGGCGAGCTCATCGCGGTCGTTATGATCTGACATCGTCATCATCCTCTTATTGATCATTTTTTATTAGTGTAGCAAATTCATAGCGATTATTGGAGGTTTTATACAAAAAGCTGAAATTTGGGAGATATTGTTACATAATGGGCTGTTTTTCATATTCAGAGTAGTAAAAGATCGCCCATGTTCTACCCTTAGGGAAGACGAAGGCGATCTTTTGCTTAATGGACAGATTTCGAAGATGCAGGTTATTCGGCAACCATCAATGGCTGCACCAGCCGGCCGTCCGGATATACCGTGCTTTCCTCGGGCTTAGCCGGATAGGTGAGCGAGCCGCTTTCTTTTAACGTAGTTAGATTGTTTGCTTTGAGCATACGATCAGACAGCGTATAGAGCGTATCTCCCGAATAGAGAATGCGCCGAACGGCTTTTTCGTAATCGAAGCCGTATTGCCCGCTCTTCGCGAGATCTTCTGCTGTCAAATGAGTAATCCGGCTGCGCAGCGTAAAGCCCTTCTGCAAGTCAATGCCATAGACATAGGCTCCTTGATACGTGAATTCACCGTAAGAGAGCGAATCGGCAGGCTTAAGCGTCGCTTTGTTCTTAATTTCCTGAAGCTCTACCGGAAACGCCAGCAGCCCTTTTTCCTTGGAGAAGAGCAATGCCTTATGATCCTGCAAAAGCTCGGAATTCGTGCCGCGATCACCGATGATTTCTTTAAACTTTTCCTTAGGGCGGTTAACGTCCGAGACGTCGAACAGGGCGATCTTCATCCCTTGGTAAAAAGCGGTCGTCTCATCAGCGCTCATTCCTTTGGAAGGGAGCTCGATCGTTTCCTTGCCGAAGCCGATGATATGGTTCTCGTCATAAGGATGCAAGTAGTCGCTGTAGCCGGGAATTTTCAGCTGCCCGAGCACCGTAGGTTTAACCGGGTTATTCAGATTAATGACGAACAGCGGATCAATGTTGCGGAAGGTAACCATATAAGCGCGGCCGCCCATGAAGCGGACGGAGTAAATGCGCTCGCCTGGCGCCAAGCCCTCCAGCTTCCCGACCGTGTTAAGCTTCTCATCCAGCACGTAGAGGTTGTTGGTTGAGCCTTCTTTGCCGTTTGCGAGCATGCCGTCCTTCGTCAATGCAATTCGGAAGAAGCCCTCATGCTCATCCATCGAGAACTGGTTTAAAATAGTGCCGGGAACCGACCCTTCGCCAATATAGACGATTCGTCCTTGGTCAAGGCGGAATTTGTGAATTTGCGTCTCCTGCTTATAGGTGCCATCCTTCGCTGTATATTTGGATATGGCAACGTATAAATGTTTTTCAGAGGCGTAAATCGTCTCGCTTGAACCGAGATAAGCTGATAATTGCAAAGGCTGATCAGCGGCATCAAGGTCGATTGCTCCGACGAGCATCATATTCGGATCGGGTGAATCAGGGAAATAGCGAATCGAATCAAGAGGCAGTGATTTTTGCTCGCTAGACACCGCCGAATCGCTATACACGGGTTGAAAGGAGAGGGCGTATTGATCTTTCGCAGCATCGCCGCCGCTCTGTTTATCGTACAACGGGTAAGCATAGTTGTTCTTGTTGGTCACAATATACAAAGCGCTGCCGATTTTACGCGAGGAGCCGTAGCTGCCTTCCTGCTCGATCTCGCGCATAAGCTTCGGCTGACCCGCTTCATTCAGCTCGTAGATAAGCGTTTTTACCGAATAGCGCATCGGTACGGGCATCCATAACCCTCTTTTTGCCTCAGAGGCGGTTGAGGCAGCCGTGCCGCTCTCCTTGCTTGCGACATTGCCGCTTGCAGCTGGCGTAGTGCCGGTATCCGCATTATTGGGCAGTCTGACTTGATGATGGCCAATGACGACTAAACGGTTGTCATCGACATAAAATTCTAGTGGCGTGAAGCCGTCCTTCGCCGCATATGCAACCGTTGCTGCAAGCTTCGGCTTAGCAGGATCAGCAATATCGGTAATGAGCACGCGCGATCCGCTAAGCTGATAGATGAAGCGGCCATCCGTTTTGGCCCAGTCCGCCTCATCTACTCCGCCAACTTGTACATTCGTTTGAGAATAGTCGCCATCGCTTTTGGACTCCTCCGAGGCGGGGGCTGCGTTATCGACAATCTCGTTTTGACCTGCTAGTATTCCGATCTTATTAAGCTGTCCGCCCTGGGCGTTACTTGCTCCCATTAGCTCGCGGAGTTTCTCTTCAGAGCCAATCGTCGGCAGCTGCAGCGGATCGTCAATCGTTATGATCCGATTGACAGCATCCCAAGCTACGACAGCGCCTAGCGCTTCGGAGATGGCACGGAGCGGAACCATTGTAACGTCGCGATAGAGGCGGGCGGGTGCTTCTAATCGAATGCTCTTGCCGTTTGCGGTCATTAAGGCAGAGTCGATTGTGAGAGAAGCAGTTCGATCATCGCGCTTGAGCGTAATCATTTGCTGACCATTTGTTCCGGTTTGGTAGCTGACCTCTGCTCCTAAACCTTCCGAAATTTCCCGCAATGGAACAACGGTATTGCCATTCTCGATAAAAGCATGGGTAGATAAAGCTAGCTTTGTGCCCCGTACGACAAGCTGAATATCAGAATCCGCGGAAACCTGCTTCAGGAACGGCCCCCCGGCCGCGGGAGCGAGAAGCAATAACGCAGCTAGAAGCAGCGCAGCAGCCGCTTTTTTTCGCATGAATAACCCTCCTATTTCTTATTTTTGATGATGCAGTTATCTAGCAAGATTTGGTTACCCTCCTTAACGAAAGGATTGCGGTTATAGTTGCGCGAAATGAAGGTCATTTGTGTAAAATTATTCCCCGTCCAGCAGCTGCAGTTTCTGTGCCGCCAGCAGTGCCTGCGTTCGCGACGAGACGCCGAGCTTCGCATAAATGCGGGAGACGTATACTTTGACGGTTCCCTCTGCGAGCATCAGCGTTTGGGCAATTGATCTGTTCGAAGCTCCTTGGCGGATCAGCTTAAGCAGCTCCAGCTCGCTGCGGGTTAACTCCTCGGTAGGAGCTGCCTCCGCAGCTTCTTCAAGCCTGCCCGGAAAATGCTGCAGCAGCCTTTGTACGTATTCATTTGCAACAGTGCTATTGAGCGGAGAATCAGGAGCGAGCGACCGCTGCATTGCATATTTTTGGAGCAACCCCTGCATTCTTGCTCCTTCATCGACGTAGCTTCTTATATAGTGAAAAGGCTCGGTAATAGTCAGCGCCTCGTGCAGAAGACGGAGCGCGCTCGCCCGATGCCCGCGCTGCTCCGTGAGACAAGCTTCGAGTATCGTTATTTCCACCACGCTTATGAGCTGGTTCTCTCTAACCGCTTGAGCTTTGAGCAGCGAGAGGACGCGAAGCGCGTCGGCTTCCTTGTGCTGGGCGCCGAGCAGCCTCGCGAGCGTCACGTATTCGTAGCATCGGCTGAGCACAGGCCGCTCCTTCGCGGAAATATGGAGCTTAGGCAATTCTTTCCTCGCAAGCGGGACATTGCCTTCCCTTAGATAAAGCCTGATTTTGCATGCGATCAGCGCCTGCTTCCAGTGCAAGCTTTCGCGTTCTCTTGTCATGGCTTGAAGGGCTGCATCAATCGTATCATGAGCCAAATACGCCATGCCCTGCGCCATGTAAATCATAGCTTGCGTGATTTGATTAGGAATGTACAGCCCCGGCGTTTGGTTTGCGCGCGCGGCTCGTTCAACAACCGGGAGAAGGGCAGCGGCGTCATCTAACCGATCCCACTCGTAGTAGCCCTCGCATAGCGATTGCATCACATAGAGATTGATGAGCGATTCATTCCAGTTATGCCTTCTCAGCGTGCTTGTAAAAAGATGGGCAATGCTCTCGGTAGCAGCGGTCAGCGTCCCGTTCATGCCAAAGGAAGTTCGCCGCACAAGCGGCTCCGTCTGGTTGTAATTGAAATTATAGTAGATGGAGCTTTGCGGGAGCATCTCGTCTAATCCCCCATTTGCAAAGGCTATCCACTGCTCGAATCGGCCGCTCGTAAACAGCAAATTTGATTTGACGAATAACAGCCCGCTCTGTATTTCTTGCCCTAGCTCATGATCAGGCAGCTGCTGAATGCGCTCTATCATCATCTCGGCGCGATCGGACTGTCCGGTCACGATAAGGACAAAGGCATGAAGCAGCGCCGTATCGGGCGATCGCTTCATCCTATCCTCTGGGAAGCTGTCCAGCCATCGCAGCAGCGCCGTAAATTCGCCTTGCATGAGCAAGTAGGGAGCATGCTTCTCTAGCAGGCTTTCCGTAAGCACAGAATCAGAGGCGGCTATCGCATGGTCGATCGCTTCGACCACATAACCTCGCGATGCGAAGCTTATGCTTGCCGCGCGGTTGCAGGTTAACCACTCATTAGGCTGAAGCCGCTTCATCCGATTTTGCAAAAATTCAGCAAATAAATGATGGTACCGAAACCAGCCGTTATGCTCATCCAGTGAAATAAGGAAGAGGTTGCGCGCTTTAAGCTGCTCCAGCAGTTGATGGCTGTTTTGGTTCTTGGTAACAACCTCGCAAAGCGCAGCATCCATTCGCCCCAGCATGGAGGTCTGAAGCAGAAATTGCAGCATCTCCTCGGACAGCTCGGACAATACCTCTTGGAACATATAGTCGGCGACGGCGCGATGGCCCCCTGTAAAACTATCGATGAGCCTATCATAATCAGAGTCTGATTGAAGCGAGATCGAAATAAGCTGCAGCGCGGTAACCCAGCCCTCCGTTCGTTCGAACAAAGCATCCATTTGCGCGCGAGTGAGGGGAAGCGCGGCAGTATGGCTATAGTAGGCCTCGGTTTCTGCCAGCGTGAACTGCAGCTGACGAACATCAATCGCGGTGTGCTCAGCCTTCGCGGTCCACTTCACAGTGGAGAAAGGCAGCTCGGAGCGGGCAGCGATGACGAGGCGGATATGCGCCGGAAGTTGGTCGATAAAATAGGCAACGCTGGCGTGTATGTCCGGCAGTCCGATATATTGATAATCATCCCACACAAGGACGACCGGCTGAGCAATCGTATAGAGATCGTTAATAAATGCATCAAGGAAAGTATGGATAGACGCAGCGGGAAGCAGAGGCAAGTGCTGCGAGACTCGCTTAACCAAATGAGGGGAGGCGCTCGCGGCGACGGACTGCACGACATATCGCCAAAAGCGGATTAAATCATTGTCTCCTTTTTCTAAAGAAAGCCAGCTAACAAGGCTGCCTGTTTGATCAATCCACTGGCTGAGCAGCGTTGTTTTGCCAAAGCCAGCGGGCGCGCAAACAGTCGTCAAACGGCGTTCTGTTCCTTGGTCCAACAGCTCCGTCAGCCTTCTGCGCGGCACTAGATTTTTTCTTAATTGGGGAAGCACGGTTTTTGTTTGCAAAAGAACATGATTGGGTGATGGATTCATAACGCCTCCACAAATGATGACAAATTTCTCTTTTTTTCTATTATAGGCTACTTTTTCTGACAAAATCGAGCAAAAGTTAACTTTCGGCAATCGTTTTCCTTTTTTTCTGTTGCTAGAATCGTAGACGACGATAAAGCAGCTTGAAGAAAGGGAAGTGAAAAGGATGGAACGATTTTTCGGAATCAAAAAGGCAGCACGGCTATTGCTGGTCACATGCTTGCTTGCATCGAGTGCAGCAGGCATCTCGGTGGAGCGCGCCGCGGCAGAAGGAGCGGGAGGCAGCTATAGGTTCGAGCGGATGACGCCGGAGCAAGGACATTACTTTGAAATTGTTAGTGATGTAGAAACGGATACAAACGGAAATGTGTATGTAGCCGACTGGGCTAACCGTCAAATTGTTGTATTTGATGCGGCTGGAAAGCAGCTTGGGGCAACGAGCAGCTTTGGGGAAGGGCAGTTCCGGCCAAGCAATATCGTTATTGACCAGGACGGTTTTGTGTATGTGACTAACGGAAGCGAAATTTATAAACTAGCGGTGAGCGAGAGCTTTGTTTTTTCGCAAGTGGAGCAATGGAATGGCGAGGAGATTTTTGGCTATATTGGCGGACTGGCCGTTGATTCCGAGAGCGGAAAGCTCTATGCAGCCGATAACTATTACAATAAAATATGGATTTTGGAAGCGGGAGAGCCGGTGTCCGCAAGCCTTGATTCGTATGACATTGGGGATGAAGGAGGCAGCCCATTCCATCAGCTGTCAGCCCTAACGGTCGATCATGCGGGTAATTTATACGTATCGGATGAAAACCGAATTTTGAAGCTGGATAACGAAGGAAGGCTGCTGGATCAATGGCAAGGAAGCGAGGGGAACGAAGAGCAGCTTAATCGCTCAACTCATGTGATGATTGATGAAATCGGAGGAATCGCGGCGGATAGCAGCGGCAATCTATATGTAACGGATAGATCGAGCAACCGTGTTGTTCGTTTTGATTCATCATGGAATGCGGCGGTTATCGGTGAGGAAGGCAGGCGAAATGGCCAGTTCGATCAGCCGGAGGGCATTGCTGTAGCAGGCGACGGCAGTGTCTATGTGGCTGATAAATATAATAACCGCGTCCAAAAGTTTGATGCTGCGCTGCAGCACTTAGACACATGGGGAAGCCTCGGGGGCGAGAGCGGTCAGTTCTATATGCCCGAAAATATAGCCATCGACGCGGACGGCAGTATTTATGTGTCAGACCTAGGCAATAATCGTGTGCAAAAATTCGATAATAGACTGAATTTTTTGGAAGAGGAGGGCGGGGACTCGAACTTCTCGCCATATGGTCTAGCTGCCAATGCAGCAGGGCAAATCTATATAACAAGCTATAGTGACTTAATAAAATACAATCCGTCTGATGAGTCGATAAAAGTAGTGGATAGCGCGCTTGGCGATCCGCAGGACGTAGCGACTGATCGTAATGGCCATGTTTATGTTGCTAATACAATCGGACATACCGTTGAAGTCTTTGATGCAGAGGATGAGCAGGTGAACAGCTTCGTTGGCGAGCCGGATTATGCGGTCGGGTTTTATTTTAGGCCACAAAGCATTGCGGTTGATAGCGAGAGGGGCATCGTATACACAACGGATACGTACCATGTTCAAACGTTCACGCTTGGCGGCGAGCAGTTGGAAGCAGAGTGGGGGAATTTGAATGAAGAGACCATTGGAAATATTTCGGATATTGCGCTAGACAGTGTCGGAAACGTGTATGTTACGGACAGCGAGGACGAGTTGGTTCGTAAATATTCACCGGAAGGGCAATTGCTGGAAAGCTGGGGAAGCAAGGGGAAGTTAGAAGGCGAATTCGACGGACTGCGAGGCATAGCGGTGGACGGGACTGGTAATGTATTTGTAACGGACAGCTATAATTACCGGGTACAGAAGTTTGATTTTGCAGGAAATCAATTAGCGGCACTCTCACTATCGGGGGCTACGCTAAATGCACCGTTTGATTCTAAGAAGGACTCGTACAGAGCAGATGCAGCCAATCAGGTTTCAACGATCAAGGTTACGCCGACAGCTTTTGACGAGGCAGCTATTATTGAAGTGAACGGCGTGAAGGTAGACAGCGGAACGGCATCGGCATCCATCGAGCTTATTGCTGGGGCCCAAACTCCGATTACTGTGAAAGTAACAGCTCAGGACGGACAGTCCCGAACGTACACCGTATCTGTATTCCGAGCTGCAGCTACTGGCGGAGACGGCGGTACTGGTGGAGACGGAGGTACTGGCGGAGATGGCGGTACTGGTGGAGATGGCGGCACTGGCGGAGATGGAGGCACTGGCGGAGACGGCGGTACTGGTGGAGAAGGCGGTACTGGCGGAGACGGAGGTACTGGTGGAGAAGGCGGTAATGGCGGAGATGGAGGCACTGGCGGAAATAGCGGAACAGGGGGAGCTAGCGGAAATGTGACCAATCCTGATGAGAAGCTGCTTGATAAAACGATTGGCGGACAAGCGGGGCAAGCGATTTTGAAGGATGCCGTTGCAAGTCAAGCCGCGAATGGCAATGTAGAGGTTGTTATAAGCAGTAAGGGAGTGGACGCGCTGCTAGCGCTTTCCCCACGACCAGCCACTGTTAGCGTGGGGGTTATATCCGACACGGCGAAGCAAGTGCTGCTTGCCATCCCCGCAGCGATAGTCGAACTGGCGAACAATAATCCGCAAGCCTTTTTAGAAATCCAGACGGCGATTGGCGCATTGCGCTTGCCGCTTGCAGAGCTAAAGGATCAGGTGAAAACGGAGACGGATACCATTCATGTTGTCCTAAATTTTAACGATAAAAGCCAAGAGGCTCAGCGTGCCGAGTCTGCTCTTCCTTTCAACGGTGCTTCATCAATAGGGCTGCCGGTAGTAGGTTTTGAACTAAAAGCAGTGAAGAAGGATGGCGGCTCTAAAGCACTCGAGTATAAGGGGAGCTACGCTCAGCTTATTATGAAGCTGCCGACGAACGATGCCAGCTCGATTAAAGCGTATGAATTAGCCGGCGTATCTATTGGGAACGGCGAGAATGGCGAGGCTTATTCGGTTCCTGCCTTGTTTAGCGGCGAGGCTAACATAGTAACCAAAGTGGAATTAAAGCTTAAGGGTAGCGGGGCATATACGGTTTGGCGGCATATGCGGACGTTTGCGGACGGCACAGCTGCTCCATTTGCGACAAAAGCCATTCAAGCTTTGAGCAATAAGTTTGTGCTGCGCGGCATAAGAATAGCCAGCTTCAAGCCATTCAGCGAAATAACTCGCGCTCAGTATGTTACGATGATTTTGCAGGCGCTTGGCATTAGACCGTCTGGGACTTCTGCTGCGGCCTTTACGGACGTAAAGGCGGGACAATGGCATAACGATGCGATTGTAACCGGGTATGGAATGGGACTGGTTAATGGTTATGAGGATGGGTCGTTTAGACCGGCAGGCGTTCTGAACCGACAAGAAATGGTGACCATCCTATACCATGCAATCAAATACACAGGAAAAATTGAAGTTTTGTCGGAAGAAGAAACGAAACAACTGCTAAGTGCATACAGCGATGAGGCAAGTGTTGCGCCTTGGGCGCGCGAAGCGCTCGCGTATGCATTAAAGCAAGGTATAATCCGCGGCACTACAAGCAACAGCCTCAGTCCAACCGACGTGGCAAACCGTGCCCAAGGCGCTGTTCTCATCTACAATATGATGCAAAAGCTCGAACTGATTAATGAATAACTAACTTAAAGCACAAGGGCATCCCTTTAGCCGTTTTATCTGCTAAAGGGATGCCCTTTCTTTAGCTCGACCCCCGTACTGGGAATCTAGCCTGAAATGCAGGCTTATCGCGTACGCAGCCAGCCTGCCGCGAGAGTTCGGCCCACCGTGTGCCCAGTCAACTTCCACAGCGGCTTCATATTCACGGCAACCCTTGCCGACCAGGCCCATAAAGCTGGCATCTGAAAAATAGAGCTAGAAACTAGCTCTAACCCCGCCCAATTAACCAATTTTCACAAAATAGAGCTAGAAAGTAGATCAATTTTTCCCCGCCCCGGTCAATCTGCCCCGGAAAGGGCTGATTCCCGAGAAATAGAGCTAGAAACTAGCTCTAAACCCACCCAATTAACCAATTTTCACAAAATAGAGCTAGAAAGTGGACCTAACTCGTCCCGCCCCTGCCAGCTCGCCCACCGAAAAGGGCGGATTTCAGAAAAAATGCTTACAGATGCAATCGAGCACCCTTGGCTGTAAGGCAATAGGTGCGTATCCGCTTTTCTCCGGATGCTGGTTCAACCAGCTCTTGCTTCAGCAGCTGCTTCAGGTATTTAAGAGCTGTAGAGTGACTGACTCCAAGCTGCTTCTCGACATCTTTAGGGCTGAAGGGTGCTCTATTACCACGGCGTTGTGCGGAACGCAGGAGCTCACGAGCGAACGCAGGCAAGGGTTGATCCAGCAATTGATCACGACCCAGGCCGTACAATTTGCCAAGCAGCTGCTGGATAAATTGCTGACATTGCCGTGGCCTTTCACGAAGGTCGTCATAGGAAAAACGGACGATGATCCAGTCGTCCAAGACAAGCTGATTTTGCCGAAAGCGGTCATCTGAAAATTTGCGTCGTGAGGCGTTTTTTTGATGCGGTCCATAGCCGTTAATTTCAATGGAGATGCGATAGGGTGGACGCATATAGGTGAAGTCTAAAAATCGGCTCCCATCACGATAATCATTCACCTCGTACTCCGGATGCAAATGCTCAAAGCTTTGCAGAACAGGCAACCAGATGCCGATTGCAAACAGCTGCTCTCCATGATCGTCCCGCTCCACTAACCGTCGCCTTCGCTCACTTGTTGGATCACGCAGCTCGGTATGCTTGAGTATCCACTCCCGATAAGCCAGCTCGGATTCACCCCATTTAATGGTTGATCCAATATTCACGCCGTCAAACGTCATTTGATTTTCCATAAGACCGACCCGCTCCTATCTCCTGAAAATAAAAAAACACCGCTTGTTCTTCGGACAATGGTCCAGAGAATAAGCGGTGTTCTTCACCTAAAAGTATTGTAGCTGAACTGTAAGCGGATGTCATCAGCTTCGTTTTTATTTTAAGCGTAGCAGCATCAACCTCAACGACCCAACGGCTTTTTTTGGCTGCGATCAAATATGCGCAAGGAATCTTGCTTGCAAATTTCGAGAATGAATACCAAAATGGGAGGTAAGGAGTTCGCAATTAGAGGATGTGTGTCTGATTGATTCGGGTAGCAGCAGCTATTATTGAGAATGAGCAGCGATTGCTGCTCATAGCAAAACGCAGAATAGAAAAATCACAGGGTGGACTATGGGAGTTTCCAGGCGGCAAACTGGAGGAGGAGGAGTCGCCTGAGGCGTGTCTGCGCAGAGAGCTGATGGAGGAAATGGGCGTCGAGATCGAAGTGCAAACGTATTTTGGCATAAATGAGCATTGGTATGGTGACTTACAGATTCAACTAATAGCTTATAGAGCGAAGTTTATTGCAGGCGTTATTGCACTGATCGATCATGATGAGTATCGCTGGGTCCGCTCAGAGCAATTAGCTGATTATTCTTTTGCTCCCGCGGATATAAAATTTGTTAACATGCTTATGCAAGGCTAAAAAAATGAGCAAATGAAGAGGTGCCAGAGAATGAGTAAGCTTCGTATCGGAATGGTTGGACTTGGCGGTATCGCTCAAAAAGTATATCTCCCCCTATTATCAAGAGCCTCGGATTGGACGTTTGCAGGCGCTTATTCTCCTAGTGCGGAGAAACGAATGGCTATTTGCGGGGAGTATCGAATCGAATCGTTCGGCAGCTTATCCGAGCTAGCAGAAAGCTGCGATGCGGTATTTGTACATAGCTCGACGGATTCCCATTTTGAAGTTGTGTCTACTCTCCTCAATCGGGGTAAGGATGTATATGTAGATAAGCCGCTTGCGGCAACCTTAGAGGAGTCGGAGCAGCTTGCGGAGCTAAGCGTGAAGCTTGGGAGAAAGCTTATGGTTGGCTTCAACCGCCGATTCGCGCCGTTATACGTACAGGCGAAGCAGCATACGGCTCAGGCTGCATGGATTCGAATGGAGAAGCATCGCACAAATTCGGTCGGTCCTCAGATGGTGAATTTTACGATGCTGGATGATTATTTGCATTTGGTGGATACGGCAAGATGGTTGGCGGATGGCAAAGCCGATTTGCAAAACGGGAACGTCCGGATCAACGATGAAAATCAACTGTTATATGCACAGCATCAATACAATGCGTCAGCTGGTTATAGCGTATCGACCGCGATGCATCGCAATGCCGGCACAAGCATCGAACAGCTTGAGATCGTTGCGGCAGGCGAAATGATTCGCGTCAAAAATATGAGTTTGCTCGAGGTGGAGCGGGATGATAAGCTTACAACGATTTTCCCTCCGGCTTGGCAGACGATTTTGAAGCAGCGCGGCTTCGAGGATGCCGTGCATCATTTTGTGCAATGCATCATTCATGATCAGAAACTCGCCGTGGATGGCGAGGAGGCTTTGAAATCACAACAGCTGCTGATGAGCATGCTGAATTAAGGACGTGTATGAAATGAATCAGGATTCAGCGGCTTTGCCAAAACCGAAGCAGGGGCGTAGAAGAAAGGTGCTGATCTGGGCGGCAGGCATTGTATTAGCTCTATTATTAACGCTCGTTATCGTGTATCAGGTTATGGTATATTCGCCGTCGCCGGAAGCTAAAGCGGCAATGAAAAGCGATGACCAGGTAACGGTCGGCATCGGACAAGCCGGCTACCGCTTTGAGCCTGCTGCAGGCGAGGCGGCTGTGAAGCAGCCGAATGTTGTTTTTTATCCGGGCGGTTTGGTAGATCCTAAGAGCTACGCGCCTTTTGCGCGGGAATTGGCAGAGGCCGGTCACCGTGTATACATCGCCAGCATGCCGCTCAACCTTGCTTTTATGGGGAAAAATAAAGCGGATGCCTTCATTGCCGAGCATCCTAACGAGAGTTACGTGCTAGGCGGACACTCGCTTGGCGGTGTTTTTGCTTCAAGGTATGCCGCTGAGCATCCGGATCAAATCGAGGGCATTTTCTTCTTGGCGGCTTATGCGGAAAAGGCCGGAAGCCTAGCCGATGCCAAGCTTCCGGTATTGCAAATTACCGCTTCTAACGATGGGGTGCTGAACTGGGAGGACTGGGGCAAGGGGAAAGCGTTTATGCCTAGCCATACGCAGTATGTCACCATTGAAGGCGGCAACCACGGCCAATTCGGTTCCTACGGCGTTCAAAAGGGCGATAAACAAGCGACCATTACGCCACAGGAGCAGCTGGATCAGGTTAGCCGCGAGCTGCTTGGTTGGATGAAGGGCATTCACGTCTCTGAGTAAATATCCATAACGATGGAATGGTCTTGCTGTGCTTGGCATAAAGTAAGGACAAGAAGCTGTCTCATGAGGTCAATGACCTGATGGGGCGGCTTTTTTTGTTTTGTAAAAAGACGAGCTGTATCCAAATAGGCTTGACATCGGATAATGTTAGTTGTATGGTTAGTTACATAAGTAATGAACCATAGAAGCGAAGAGGTGATGGCGTGTTTGATGACCGAAGTCCCATATACCAGCAGATTGCTGACAAAATTAAAGACGATATCATTAGCGGCGTTCTGCAGGAAGATGAGCAGGTGATGTCTACGAATCAATATGCTGCGTTTTATCGCATAAACCCGGCTACCGCAGCGAAAGGCTTCCATTTGTTAACGGAGGAAGGCATTTTGTATAAGAAAAGGGGAATCGGCATGTTTGTGAGCGGTGAAGCGCGGCAATCGTTGCTTATGCAGCGTAGGGAGCGTTTTTTTGAGGAGGTTGTCGATCAAATGCTTGCGGAGGCCGAGAAGATCGGAGTGCCGCTGGCAGATATTATAGGTCGAATCGAACAGGTGAGAGGGAGGGACGGGAAATGACGCTTCCGGTAGAGGTGAGCCATTTGCAGCTGCGTTATGGTTCTTTTACGGCGCTTGAGGATATTTCGTTTAAGCTGAAGGGCGGCAAAATATACGGTCTGCTCGGCCGGAACGGCTCTGGCAAAACAAGTCTGCTATCGATACTAGCCTCTTATCGCGAACAATCAGGCGGCAACGTAGCCATTGATGGCGAAGCCCCCTTCGAAAATGCGCGAATTATGGAGCAAGTATGCTTCGTTCAAGAAAGCGGCCACATGCCCGAAACCCTTTACGTACGAGATGTGTTAAAGCTAGCAGCAAGCTGCTGGCAGAACTGGGATGCTGATTACGCAGACCGGCTCATACGTCAATATGAGCTTCCGCTGAAGAAGCGGGTGGCATCGCTCTCGCGAGGAATGAAATCTGCGCTTGGCGTGACATTAGGCCTTGCCAGCCGCGCCCCGGTTACGATTTTTGACGAGGCTTATCTTGGCATGGATGCTCCTTCTCGCTATACCTTTTACGAAGAGCTTCTAAATGATTATATGGAGGCGCCTCGGACATTCATTTTATCCACGCATTTAATTGAGGAGGTAGGCTCCTTGTTTGAGGAGGTGCTTATTTTGGATAAAGGGCGCTTGCTCATGCATGAGGAAACAGAGGCGCTTCGCGCGCGCGGCGCATCCATTACCGGACCAAGCGACAGCGTAGACCGTTTCGTTAGCGGCTTGACGGTGCTTGGGCAGCAGAAGCTGGGCAAGACGAAGTCGGCTACGGTGTTCGGTGAACTCACGGAACAAAAACGCAAGGCAGCATTGGCGGAGGGGCTTGAGCTTGGGCCTGTATCGCTGCAGGATCTGTTCGTTCATTTGACCAAGAAACGAGGGGATGAGTTATGAGCGGCAAGAGAAAGCA
Source organism: Bacillus sp. FJAT-26390 (assembly GCF_001682865.1). Taxonomy (GTDB): domain Bacteria; phylum Bacillota; class Bacilli; order Paenibacillales; family Paenibacillaceae; genus Pristimantibacillus. The sequence continues at coordinate 262,209 of NZ_MAQX01000035.1, read as the reverse complement.
TCCCGTGCTGAATGTAGCACAGCATCTGCTGTACACCTTTCGCTGGACGTTCTTCTTCTATTGGATTATTTTCATATTGGTCTTTATTGGCCTTGCTGTTTTAGTGAATGAAAAGGTCATTCCTGACGGAGAATTGAATTTAAATGAAATATGGGAGAGCGTAACGATTTCCCCTAAAATATTTCTCATGGTCATCGGCATTTTGCTGACCCCAGCGTCTCTTGCGAGTTTTGTTGCGTGCGGCGTAACGAGGAGGCATTTCATACGGGGCGTGACACTCTTCATGGCAGCGAGCTCAGCGCTGTTAGCGATCCTTATGATGGCAGGCATTTCGGTGGAGCAGTTTATTTATGAGCGGAATAATTGGTCCATTGAGCTGCAAAACGCTCATCTATTTACTTCCCCTTCGCAGCTAGGCTTGGTTTTTGTAGAATATTTTTGCTTGTTCTTTGCTTACTTTGGCAGCGGCTGGCTCATCGGCTCGGGTTATTATCGGTTCCACTGGCGGAACGGGTTGCTTATTACGCTTGTGGCGATTGTTACGGCAGTGGCGATGGACATCGTATTAACCTCAAAGTGGCTGGGCGAGCTGCTGCAATCGGCATTTAATGCCCAGCATACGCCAGTTGCTGCAGTCGTACTGCTTGCCATCCTCGTGATAGCGATTATCGTGGTACTGAACGATAGGATCCTTCGCCGTGTAGCGATCAAGAAAAAAATGTTTTAATAGCAAATGACAAGGCTGCTGCTGAAGGTCGTGACGATCTTTGGGGCAGCTTTGTTTATTTTCCCCTTGGCGAAAATGATTGTGCTTTTTGGAAATAGTGGGAAAGAAGAAGGAGGGGTATCAAAGTTTGTCGAAATATAGTAGAAATATAAAATAGTATTTTCAACATGCCGAGGTGTTCAATGAAGGCTTCCCATAAATTTATGCTGGCTCTTGTTTTATTGATATTTATAGCCATTCCGCTCCTTTCAACACCCACTTACGCGTTATCGAATTCTACTCCTGCTGCTATAACCGATTGGGAAATGATGTGGGAGGACGATTCGCATGAGACCGTTCAAAATGCTTCTTCAAGTGAGCGTTCAAGCGAGTGGCAAGCATTTACCTATGGGGATGCGTTGCCGAAGAAACCAGCTAATATTCAATCGGCATGGGTTAGGTTTAAGCTGCCGGAATATGATCTGGCAAGGCCTGTATTATTAATAAGTAAGTTAACAGCCAAGGACGTTTCGATTTTTATCAATAATAAGCTCGTTTATGAGTCAGACCGTAATTATCCTTATAATAAAAACGTGATTCTTTTGTCTATTACGGAACATGAAGCTAATCATATGGTCTATATTCTTTTGCATACCGATTCAGATTGGCTTGGCCTAAAGAATCCCATTATGATTGGTGAAGGCCAGATACTCAGCAAAGCGTTTATGAAGCAGGAAATGTTCGATGTCGTTATTGGGGCATCGCTTTTATTTGTATCGCTGGCTATGTTTTTATGTTTTTTATTTTTAAATAAATCTTATTTGTCGGGGATAAATTCACTCTGTGTTTTTATTTTTTCAATCGGGGTAATGCTTCTTTCTTTATCTCCCTATGTCCATTCGGTATATAAGGAATATGGATTTATCATTTATTACACGTTTGATGTCAGTTCAAATTTATTGATGCCTTCTATTTTTATCTTTTTTGAGAAAATATTTGGACGAGGTCCCTACGGATTAATTACGCGTTTTAGAAAGCTGCAGGTCATGGTTTCGGCGATTTCTATTGTTTGGTTTTTTGCTTCTTTCCTATCGGATGGAATTGAAAAGTATTATATACTCGTGACGACGCTCACGTTTGCCGGGACGGTCGTTTTCGGGAACATGCTGCTTATTGGCTGTTTCATCAAGTATTGTCTGCAACGGAACAAAGAAGCTATCATCATTACGATTGGATTCGGCACTTTCGCAGCGATAGCAGCGTTAGAGCTCGGCTGGTACTTTATTCAAGACAAAAATTATGATTTGATATTTTGGAAATGGGGCATTTTTAGTTTTATTGCCTCCTTAATTATTATTTTAGTAAGAAGAATATTGTTGAATTACGAGCAGGTCGTAAAATATTCCAAGCAGCTGGAAGTCTTTAATAATGAGCTTCAGCGTGCCGAAAAAATGGATATCATCAGCCAATTAGCCGCTTCGGTAGCCCATGAGGTTCGTAATCCGCTGCAAGTGACCAGAGGTTTTCTTCAATTGCTCGGTGAGAAATCAACGAACGAAAGAGACAAAGGGTTTATGGTGATGGCAATAGATGAGCTGGATCGGGCGGCTGATATTATTACGGATTTTTTAACATTTGCTAAGCCGCAGCTCGAAGAAATGACGCTTTTGAACGTTGCCGACGAGCTTAAGAAAATAGAGGGAATACTGGTGCCTTTAGCGAACATGCAGGGCGGCGTTATCAAGGCGGAGTTATCACCTCAATTATACGTTCGCGGTGATTCATCCAAACTAAAGCAAGCGATAATTAATATTATCAAAAACAGTATTGAAGCTCTAAACAAAGATGGAACCATTTTGATTCGAACCTACATGGATGATTTCAACAACGTGGTCATTACTATAAAGGATAATGGGGAAGGGATGAACGAGGCCGACCTGAAGAGATTAGGCGAGCCTTATTACTCCAAAAAAACGAAAGGAACCGGCTTAGGATTGATGGTGACCTTCCGTATTATTGAAGCTATGGGCGGGAAGATTAAGTTTAATAGTAAAAAAGGCGTGGGTACGGAAGCTGTCATCCACATCCCTTCAGCAAAAAAATAGCGCTGTCTGCTCATATTAGAGTGGACGAGCGCTTTTTTTGTCATTTTACGATATATGTTATAAAACGTAAATTTCTAATATTCGACAAATAATAGAAACTATTGTGCCTTTTCACTAAAGGGAATAAACTGGAATTAGCTTAATAACCCATTTTATCTGGTTCTAACTTGTTGTTTATTTTAAATAAAGGGTAAAGTCAGAAGGTTCTAAATCGAAGATTGTCGAAATATAGTACCGTATAAGGAATTGTGATTCTTATCATATGAGGTGTTCAATGAAAGCTTTACATAAATATGTAATTGTTATCGTCCTATCGTTATTTATTGCTAGCTCCTTTCTGGCTGTGTCCGCCTATGCGCAGTCTTCTGCTGCGACTACTGCCATCACGGAGTGGGAAATGATGTGGGAAGAGAATCCTGATAGTACGGTTCAGGATGTTTCTTCCAAGGAAAGGGAAGGGGAGTGGGTTTTACACTCCGAGAACGACGTTTTAGTCGAAAAGCCCGTTGACATGCAAGTAGCGTGGGTAAGAATCAAATTGCCTGAGTTTGATTTGGCTAGACCAGCATTATCCATAAATAATTTATCTGCTAGAGACGTAACGATATATATTAATGAAAAAATCGTCTATGAGTCGTATCGAAACTACTCTTTTAATAAGAACGAAATTATACTCCCACTAATACCTCAGGAGTCCAATCAAAATATATATTTAAAATTAGCAACGAGTACAGGTTTAATTGGGATAAAAGGTAAACTTACTTTAGGAGAATATCAATATCTTGATAAAAGCTATATGAAATACGGTTTTTTGGATGTTATTTTAGGTGCTGCGCTTGTGTTTATTGCATTAGGCTTACTTCTTTGTTTCTTATTTATAAAAAAAATATATCTAGCGGCAGCTAATTCATTAACGATTATTATTCTATCTGTTGGAATAATGATTTTTACGAATTCATCCTTTTTACATAAGTTTTATCCGCAAGTAGGTGTTACGGCATATTACTCTTTTGACATGGCATCAACCTTGCTAATGCCATCTATATTTTTATTTTTTGAGCAGGTTTTCGGTAAAGGACCATATCAGTTAATCTCACGTTTTAGAAAAATTCATATGTGGTTTGCTTTAGTTAATATTGCTTTTTTTGTGGTTGGTTTTTTATTAGACGGAGTAAGAAATTGGTACTCCATTTACGGTTCTGCAGTCTTTGCGCTCTTTATTCTCTTAAGTAATATACTTCTTATTGTATTGCTCGTCATTTATTGTAGACAAAAGAATACAGAAGCAATCATTTTATCAACCGGCTTTAGTATGTTTGCAGCAATAGGGGGAGGGGAGCTGGTTTGGTATTATTTAAAAGGTATGGATTACTACATGTTTGTGTGGAAGTGGGGTATACTCTGCTTTTTAGGAGCTTTAGTCATTATACTTGCACGTCGAAGCATACATAATTATGAACAGCTAATGAAGTACTCAAAGCAAATGGAGATATTTAATCTGGAGCTTCAACGTTCTGAGAAAATGGATATCATTAGCCAACTTGCGGCTTCAGTTGCACATGAAGTGCGAAATCCACTACAAGTAACGCGAGGATTTCTACAGATTATTGGGGAAAAAGCAAGCAATGAAAAAGATAAAACCTTTATGCTGCTGGCCATTGAGGAGCTTGATCGGGCAGCAGAGATTATTACAGACTTTTTGACCTTCGCCAAACCTCAGTTGGAGCATTCAACGATACTGAACATTGGGGAAGAACTGCAGCAAATAGAAGGAATTCTCGTTCCCTTAGCGACGATGCAAGGCGGAATTATTACAGTGGAACTAGAATCAGAGCTATATGTTCGAGGAAATTCATCAAAATTTAAACAAGCACTAATTAATATTATTAAAAACAGTATTGAAGCATTTGGGCAAAATGGCGCGATTCATATTCGTGCTTACGAACATGAAAGTACTAACAAAGTAATCATTCATATTAAAGACAATGGCGAAGGTATGAATGAGGCTGATTTAAAAAGGCTAGGCGAACCGTATTATTCGAAAAAAACTAAGGGCACGGGATTGGGTCTCATGGTCACTTTCCGTATTATTGAGGTTATGAATGGAACGCTTCATTTTTCGAGTGAAAAGGGAGTTGGAACTGAAGCTACAATTGAATTCCCACTAGAGAAAAAATAACGCCCTTTACCAGTTGGTAAAGGGCGTAGTTTTTATTAATTAGGCCACATCGGGAAGAATACTTGAGCTTCATCTTGTTTCTCAGCAGGGTTAACGGGAAGAACGAGATAAAATTTATTTGCTGTCTCTTCTACCACTTCTACCTCGATTGTATCCGGTACATCAACGCCAAAAGCGTCTTTAACGGCTGTTTTCGGGTCGGCTAGAAGTTGTTTTTTGAATTCGGCATCTTCCCAGGCTTTTTGAATGATTTGTTCTTGCAATGATTGTTTAGTGGACACAATGATCACCCTTCCGAATATGTATATGTTTACCATACTCAGTTTAGCATGACCATTCGACATATTCCATATATATTTTCAATTTTTCGACAAATAATAGATTCTTTTGCACCTATCCAATTGATTGATTCGCGAAAAAATAGTTAAATCCGCCCTCAAGTAAATTTTTCCTTTTTGATTCAATCGTCTCATATAACTGGTTCAAATGGTTCACTATAAAAGCGTGGAACTCTACCAATTCCCCAGCTCCCGCTTCCATAGCCGCTATCTTCGCATGATTATCCTCGGCCAGCTGCACATATGGCTTTAGGCATCCTCGAATGTAAATGGCATTTTCAGCATCCTTCTCTGTCAAAATGGTTCCAGCAGGGCGATCGGCAGCAATCATCGCAAGCAAGCCGTTATAGCTGCCATCTGCTAAATCTTCCCGCCAGTCCGCATAGTCATCCGCCATCTGAAGCGTCATAAGCACGATGTCGATCATTTGCTCCAGCTTGTCGATTAGCTCTGTCCGCCCTGTTAAGAGAAGCGCGCCCGTGCTTGCGATTTTGACGGGACCTGCTTTGCCTGCCGTGCGGATCGGATCGTTAATAAAATAATCCTGGCGATTCTCGTTCACAACGCTGTCAGCCCATGTCGTCACATAACGTTGATAATAGGACCAAAACACGGGATCGGAAGGGAACAACTCGCGGAAGAGGCTGAACATTTCAAGCTGCAGCAGGCTGCCGAGAGCAAGCTGCTCCTTCCAGCGGGAAGAGGGAAGGCCGTCCATCACGTCATCCTGAATAAAAAAATAGAGCATTCCATATACATTAGCTAAAGCGAGCTTCTCACACTGTGCATCACTAATGCCGCTCGGCTCCTTGACCCAGAAGGGAAGCAGGCTGCATATGTAATCCTTGCCGCTATCATGCTTCACAGGATTGAACTTGTCGGCGTAAGCAAGGCCAATCGCGTTAAGCGGTTCTGGAAAAACGGCAATACGGCGCTCAGCTTCCATATAAACTTGCTCCAGCTGCGTTTTATATCGAGTAAACCATTCCATATAGAAACCCTCCGTGACCATTCATTGGAATTGAAATGACTATACTAAATTGTAAATTGGCGCATATAAATAGTAAATGAACCGTGTAAATCTTTTCCTACTATACCATCTTCCAAATAAGCAAATGTTAACATTTTTTTAAGCAAGAGGTAAAAAAGGCGAACTACCTTATTGAGTAAAAAGAGAAAATCCAGTAAAATAGAGTAAAGCTATGGAAGTTTGAATGATTGGTAGAAGACCCTCTGTCACACTATGTTTACAAAACTGGACTAAGGTCGGGGACATACCTATTACCTGAGCAGGTTTAGAATTTTGTTCTCCTGCATTAAAGTTAATACCAAGATGAGAGTTCTTTAATGTGGAGGTAGTACGGCATGAATAGAGATGTAGAAATTTATGTGCTCTTAACGAATACGGGTACATTATTCTCAAAGACCATTCGATGGTATACGAAAAATATGTTAAACCATGCATCAATAGCATTTGACAGCGATTTGAATGAAGTGTATAGCTTCGGGAGAAAAAATCCGAGCAACCCATTTTTTGCGGGGTTTGTGAAGGAGGATGTGCGCGGCGAGTTTTTTGAGCATTCTACCTGTGCTCTATACCGATGCACGATCAGCCATTGCGCTTATATTAACATTAGAAACCAGATTCACTATATGGAGAAGAATAGAGACCAATACAAATATAATCTGCTTGGCATGTTAGGCATCATGCTTAATATCGAGATGAAACGAGAATACGCTTACTTCTGTTCGCAGTTCGTCGCTTCGGTTTTCGAAGAAAGCGGAGTGAATTTGGTCAACAAGCCATCTTTATTCGTAACGCCTGCTGATTTGGAGAATACGGCATTATTAGAATTAGTCTACCACGGCAAGCTGCATGCCTATACGGGCGTCAAAGAGGAAATAAAAGCGACAGGCACTTTCCGAACGGCATAATAAAAGATCTCTCATGAGGAGATCTTTTTCTTTTTAAAGGAATCAACAATAGATCGGGGAGGCTGACTTTCAAAATGTCCATGATCAGTTTTGGCATTATCGGCGGAGGCTGGCGCGCGGAGTTTTACATAAGGATAGCAAAAGCGCTGCCAGAGCGATTTCGTATTCATACGATGCTTGTGCGGGACGAGGAGAAGGGACGGGCTCTCGAGGCAAAATGGGGCATTCGAACGGTCCGCAACATGGAACAATTCATAGAAGAGGCGGCGAATATGAGCTTCACAGTCGTATCCGTGCCACGTACCGCAGTTCCGGACATGCTCCGTGAATTAGCCGAGCATAGGATTCCGGTGCTTGCAGAGACGCCGCCGGCCGCGGATTTGGCTGCTCTTGATGCGCTTTATGGATCATTGCCACAGGGTGCAAAGGTACAGGTTGCGGAGCAGTATTTATTCCAGCCGATGCATGCCGCCCGCATTCAGATCGCGCGCTCCGGCAAGCTGGGCGAGGTGAAGCATGTACAGGTCTCGGCTGCTCATGATTATCATGGTATTAGCCTTATTAGACAGCTGCTTGGCGTTGGCTTCGAGACGGCCGCCATTAGCGGCCAGCAGTTTGAATCGACGATCATGCAAGGGCCAAGCCGGCAAGGCGACCCTATCGAGGAACGTTTCGTGCAGTCGGTTCAACGGATCGCGACGTTCCGTTTTGGAGATAAGCTGGCTGTTTACGATTTTACAGGCGACCAATATTTCTCTTGGATTCGGCGCAGCCGCGTTCTCGTCAGAGGCAGCAAGGGCGAGCTGGTGGACTCCGAAGTCAGCTACTTAAAGGACTATGCTACACCTATCCATACTGAGCTTCGTAGGATAGATACCGGCCATCACGGCAATTTGGAGGGCTATTACCATCGCGGCGTCACCGCGGACGGGGAATGGCTGTACCAAAATCCGGTCGCTCCCGCAAGGCTAAGCGATGACGAGATCGCGATAGCTACATGCTTGCTTCGCATGGGCGATTACGCTTCAGGAGGACCTTCCTTTTACAGTCTTGCCGAAGCAGCTCAGGATCACTATCTGGCGCTAATGATGGGACAAGCGATTGAATCAGGTCAAACTGTTCATACAGATCAGCAGATTTGGACGAGTTAATAAGACATATAGTACACAAAAATGGTACCATTTACATGCAGGGGTTTTCCTAGCCCTATGATAAAATATAATTATAGTAGACGACTCTATATCACAACCATTGTGATTGAGTCGTTTTTTGTTTTAGCGGGTCGAATTGTACAGAAATTGTACATTTCTGTCGGATATAATTGATAAAATAATTTACTTTATTGGAATAATCATGGGTATGAAGGAGTAAGCGGATGTTTTCCCTCAACAAAAAAAACGATAAAAGAACGGCAACACTCATTCTAGCGTTTCTATTAACGATGTCTGTTCTAACGGGCTGCAGTTTATTTGGTAACCGCTCGAACTCCGGAGATACGAACCTGGCAGCAGGCGAGGAAACGAATCAGCCACAAATGCCTTATAACGGTGAGATGAGCAAGGCGATTCCATTCGTGTACACGACGAATAAAGAGCTTTCGCTTACCTTCAACGGCATGGGTGACGAGGAAATTATGGCTAAGCTGCTTGATGAGCTTGATCGATACCGTATCAAGGCGACCTTTTTCCTGCCAGGGGAGAGGGTGGCGGAGGAGCCGGATATCGCGAATGAGATTTTGGCCAGAGGGCATGAAATCGAGAACAATACGCTGAACCAATTGGATCTTACTAATTTAACCTACGAGCAAGTTTACAAGGAAATTCATGTGAGCAATGAAGTTATAAAAAAAGAAACAGGCGTCACTCCGCAATATTTGAGAACGAGATCAGGCGACTATAACGACAATGTCCGTTTAGCCGCGGCTCAGAGCGGGTTGTCGGGCGTTGTATCGTACAGCCTTAATTTGCATGAGTGGCAAAATGAAACCGAACAAGAAAAAGCCAATTACATTCGAAAATATGTCACACGCGGCGGAATCATCGCACTGGATTCAGAGCTGGATACCCATGTTCTCGAATCCGTTCCGTTTATCGCAAAGGCGGCAGAGGATGTCGGCTATAAGCTGATTCCGCTTAGAAAGCTGATTGAGAGCGGTCATGAGAGAAAGCCGCTGGAACAAATCCCGGGTTACGACGCTGCGAAAATCAATTTAAACTACAAGGACGCCAAGTATCAGCTTATCAATAACCTCGGGATGAATAAGAAGATCGTTTCCTTGACCTTTGATGATTGGGGCACTGATTATACGGTTACCAAGCTGCTTGATATATTGGCTAAATACAATATTAAGGCGACCTTCTTCCTGCGTGCGAACGGGGCTGAGAAAAACCCGAATTTAGCTAAGGCCATTGCAGACGCAGGCCATGATGTTGCTAACCATACTTACAGCCATCCCGTTATTACGAAGATAACGCCAGAGCAATTGCAACAGGAAGTTGTAAAAGCCCATCAAGTCATAACCGAGGCGATTCAGCAAAAGCCTACGATGCTGTTCAGGCCGCCGACCGGTGCCATTGACGATGATAGAGCGAGGATGGTGGCTGCTACCGGCTACACAGATATCGCCATGTACGACGTTACGGTGTTCGACTGGGATTCTGCCAGCGATGCCGACCATATCGTAAATGGCATTCTGGATCAAACGGTAAGCGGCAGCATCATATTGCTTCATATGCTCGATGATATCCATACGATTGAGGCGCTGCCGATCGCCATTGAGAAGCTGAGAAGCAAAGGCTATGAATTTGTTCCCATGTCGCAAATGGCTTTGAAATAACATTTTCTACCTAGACGGAGTTGGGCATATGGCGTTATTCGAAAAGATTGTTGCAAAAGAGAAGAAAATGGCTGTCATTGGGCTAGGGTATGTGGGATTGCCGATCGCGGTCGCTTTTTCCAAAAAAGTGGATGTGATCGGCTTTGACGTAAGCGAGGCAAAGATTGACGCCTATAGACGAGGTTTCGATGCAACGGGGGATGTCGGCAATGACGTTCTCGGGAGCAGCACGGCCCGGTTTACTTCCGATGAGAACGAGCTGAGCGATGTTTATTTCTTCATTGTTGCTGTGCCGACGCCTGTTCAAAGCGGCAATGTTCCAGACCTGAAATATGTGCAAAGCGCAAGCCGGACGGTTGGCAGACAGCTGAAGAAGGGCTCAATCGTCGTATTTGAGTCCACGGTGTATCCGGGAGTAACGGAGGAGATCTGCGTGCCGATTCTCGAGGCGGAGTCGGGACTGGCCTGCGGCGTCGATTTTAAGGTCGGTTATTCGCCAGAGAGGATCAATCCGGGAGATAAAGTCCACCGGCTGGAGAACATTACGAAGATCGTATCCGGGATGGATGAGGATACGCTCCATATAGTAGCGAGCATGTATGAGCTTATTATTGAGGCTGGCGTATACCGCGCCGAGAGCATCAAGGTAGCCGAGGCGGCGAAAGTGATCGAGAACGCGCAGCGGGACATTAACATCGCTTTTATGAATGAGTTGTCTATGTTATTCAACAATATGGGGATCAGCACCAAAGCCGTTCTGGAAGCCGCAAGCACCAAATGGAATTTTCTAAACTTTACGCCAGGACTGGTGGGCGGACATTGTATCGGAATTGATCCCTATTATCTGACTTACAAAGCGGAGGACACCGGCTATCATTCAAAAATTATTTTAGCAGGACGCCATATAAACGATGGAATGGGCAAATATGTAGCTCAGCAAATTATTAAGAAGCTGGTCAAGCTGAAGGGAAATATGAATACGGCCAAAATCGGCTTCCTCGGCCTATCATACAAGGAGGACAGCTCGGATATTCGCAATACGAAGGTAACCGACATCATTCGCGAGCTGGAGGAGTACGGCATTACGACGCTTGTAGCTGATCCGAATGTGGACAAGCAGCAGGTGTATAGGGAATACGGCATCGAGCTTGTTGAGATGGACGCGCTCAAAGGGCTGAATGTAGTCGTTGTGGCCGTGCCCCACAGTCAGTTTAAGCAGATGGGCGTGAGTGATTTTGACAAGCTGTACGAGGATCATAAAACGAAGCTACTCATTGATGTAAAAGGAATATTCAATAAAAACGAATTTGAGGAACACCGTTACGAGTATTGGAGCCTGTAGTGCCAGATTGGAGACAGCAGCTATGTTTAAGCGACAAAAAAAGAAGCCTGAAGAAGTGCTGTCTGTTCCAAGAACGGACAGGCGAACCCTCTCCAACGTACCTGACCCGGAACAGCTTAGATTAAAGGTTGATCGAAGAGGAGCGGCCGAGGGACAGCCTGCTGACGGCTATTTTGATTCGGCTAATATGAAAAAAATGCGTGAGCTAAGCTTGCGCTATGAGGCGAGCTTTGACGTTTGGCTTCTTCGAAAAGGACGAAGCAAGAAGTCACGGATAAAAGGACAGGCGGTCGATATTTCTTCCACTGGCATCTTAATTGAGCTGGACCCTGGCCTTGCCGACCATTCGTTTCGGGAGGGAGGCAACTATCAGCTCAGCTTCGATATTCCTCCGGGTACGATGCCGGAAGGTTTTGAATCGTCGGTAAAGCTGGAAGCCGTCATTATTCGGACATTCACGCGCGATAGTGAAGAAGGAATAAAGCTATTAATCGCTTTCCAATTCGTTAAGCCGATATCGGCGTACTTGCAGCGGAAACGATGGGGTTACTCCGTCTATATGGCGAGCAGCTTGCTGTTTGTTGCCGTCGGCATCATTATGCTGATGCGCGTGGAGAGCATCATTTATTTCAAATACAACTTTCTGCTTTATTTATACAGCATCACGGCGGCGGCCTTCCTGCTGACGCGTTATTTCTTCGGGGCGCTGCACCGGGATGTGCCGATTGACCCTTACTATACGCCTGGCGTGTCGATAATCATTCCCTGCTTTAATGAAGAAAAATGGATTCACCGCACGATTTTGAGCTGTATGAATCAGGACTACCCTGTCGATAAGCTTGAAGTGATCGTTGTCGATGACCGCTCCAAGGACCGTTCGGTAGAGCAAATCCAGAAGGTCATCGATCTTGTTCATCAAGAGGCGGCGCGGTATGCAACGAAGGATCGGTTGAAAATGCATGTGCTCGCCGAAAACGGAGGCAAACGCGTCGCGCTCGTCAAGGGCGTAGAGATGGCGAAGCATAATTTGGTCGTATTCGTCGACTCGGACAGCTTCTTGGAGCCAACCGCGATCAGGCATCTCGTTCAGCCGTTTCAAGATCCGCAAATGGGAGGCGTAGCTGGAAGAACGGACGTAGAGAATAAATACACCAACTCCATTACGAAGCTGCAAACGGTGCGCTATTACATCGCTTTCCGCATTATGAAGGCAGCGGAGTCATGGTTCGACAGCGTAACCTGCTTGTCCGGGCCTTTGTCCTGTTACCGGAAAGAGCTGGTCCTGAAGCACAAGGATGCTTGGCTTAATCAGAAGTTTCTCGGCCAGCCGGCAACGTTCGGGGATGACCGAAGCATGACGAATTTTATTTTGAAAACCCATCGGACAGGCTACCAGGACACGGCGATTTGCTCGACGATCGTGCCATCCGACATGTTTGTTTTCTTAAAGCAGCAAATGAGGTGGAAGCGTTCCTGGCTGCGCGAATCGCTTCGGGCAGGCGGATTTATTTGGCGCAAAGAGCCGTTTATGGCATTGTTTTTCTACATCGGGCTTATCGTTCCGATCGCCGCGCCGGTTATCGTGTTATACAACTTGTTTTATGTGCCGATCGTGCATCACGTATTCCCGAGCACCTTTCTAATGGGGCTGCTGCTGATGGCGCTGCTCATGAGCTTTGCCCATCTGCTGTTTCGCAAGAGCAAGCTGTGGGTTTTTGGGATCGTATTCTGTGTCTTCTACGAGCTCGTGCTGCTGTGGCAAATGCCTGTCGCGTGGGTAACGTTCTGGAAGTCGACTTGGGGAACGAGAGAAACGCCGCAGGATATCGAGGCTAGAAATAAAAAGGAAGCCAGGAAGAACAAAAACAAAAAAAATATGGACGTGCCGCTTTAGAGCAAGCATGGCCTATTTCAAGGATGAAGGATGGCCGCCATGAAAAAGGGAATTGCGAGTGGAGCCTTTGATTATAAGAAAAAGAATAAAATAAAGGTTATCAAAACGATTATACAATCGATCATTTTGCTTATTGTTGGCTTCATTCTTTATCATGCGATTTTCGATACGAAGCAGTATGCGGTGCCTGACCATGCGCAGTGGAGCAACACGAACGGATTTGTTGCGCTGTCTTATTTTGGCGTGGCAAGAACGGGCACCTCGGAGCTGATTTCCAAAAAACGATTGGATCAGCAGCTTCAGGCGCTTTACGATCAAGGTTATACGACAATTTCGCAGCAGGATGTATTGGACTACTACAAGAGCGGCAAGCCATTGCCGCCTAAAGCGCTATTCCTCTCGTTCGAGGACGGAAGAAACGATTCGAGCTTATTTGCGCAGCCGCTGCTTGAGAAGTACAACTTCAAGGCAACCATTTTGTCGTATGCGAACAAGGTTGGCAGCAAGGAATCCAAGTTCCTTCAACCCAAGGACATGCTCAAAATGATGAAAACCGGCTACTGGGAGCTGGGCAGCAATGGCTACCGCCTCACGTACATTAATATTTTTGACAAGGCAGGCAAGCTGATCGGGGTGAAGGACGAGAATGAATTTAAGGATAGAGAAAACGTAAGCTACTATACCCACTATCTGATGGACTTCATTCGGGATGAGAATCTTGTGCCCACCGAGAACCGCAAGCAAATGGAAGCCCGCATAAATGCGGATTATAAGTCCATGAACGAGATTTATAAGCGCACGCTCGGTTTTGTGCCTAATGTGTATATGATCATGCATGCCAACTATCTTTACGGAGGGATGAACCTGCTAGTTGAAAATGTGAATGCCGATAACATTAAGTCGATGTTCGGCATGCATTTTAACCGCGAAGGATTCTCCTTCAATGATAGCGATGAGAGTTTATATGATCTAACAAGAGTGCAGCCGGCGTCTTATTGGTATACGAATCATTTGCTTATGAAGCTGCGCAAGGATACGGGCGAGAAAGTCAGCTTTGTAACCGGCGATCAGAAGCGTGCGGCAAAATGGACCCTTGGCAGCGGCGCTGCTGAGTTCGCTGATAACCGCATCGCGTTAACGTCGCTTCCGGCAGGCAAAGGCCTGCTTTATTTGAAGGGCAGCGGGGCTTATAGCGATGTTAAGCTAACCGCAGAGCTAAAGGGCCACGCGATTGGCCAACAGTCGGTTTATGTGAGGTATAACCGGAAGCAGGATTCCTATGTGCGCATATCGCTTGAGGACAACAAGATAATCGTTGAGCAGAAGGAAAAGGGCGGCAAGGCAGAGAAGCTTCAAGAGTATACCCTGAAGAACTCGGCAGAAGATGCTGCCAAGAAGCTGGAGATCGTTATGCACGGCAATCAATTGAAGCTGTCTCTGGATGATGTTCAGCTATTTAACGGGCAGCAGATTAAAGGCACGATCAACGGCGGCGAGATTGCGCTTGCGTCGGAAGCCAGCAGGGCGAATTTGAAGGACGACATATACGATGCGGTATTTGATGACATCAAAGTGATGTCCGTAACGGAAGCTGGAAGCGAGCAGAAGCTGTTGTACAAAAATGGATACGCCGGCATTGAAGGAATAATCAGCAGAATCAGGAATGCGGTTAATGCTTCCTTTGACTGGGCGATCGACACCTTCTAGGTTGATTATGAATGACAAAAACGGGGTGTTAAGATTGGTTAGAAGCCGGAAGGTGTTTTTAACAGCGAGCTTGCTTATCTTGTTCATTGGCGCAGCGGTATGTATGGATGAGCTGGTCGGGCCTTCTAAAGAGGAGGGGCAGACGTCCGAGCTCTCTGCGTGGCTTGCGGATTGGCAATGGCAAACCGGGCTTGAGAATTTGGATGCAATAAAGGGAAGCTTGACGAGCCTGCAGATGTTCGCTGCCTATTTTGATCAAACGGACAGCCTCTATTTCACCGATAGCTTCCACGAGGCACTGCCTGAGGTATTAAAGCTTTATGAGCATAGCGGGCTTGATCACGTCTATTTGACCGTTGTGAATGATCAATTCCAGCCGAGCGGCGAATCGGTGCAGAAGGACCCGGCTTTGATTACGCGTTTGATGGGCACGGTGGAGAGCCGCAGGAAACATGCGGATGAATTGATAGCGGCCGTGGAGCAGTACGGCTTCGGCGGCATCGAGCTGGACTATGAGAGAGTGGCGGATGAGGATTGGGACAATCTGCTGCTGTTTTTCTCCGACCTATACCCTCGCCTGCAGGAAAAAGGGAAGTCGCTTCGCATCGTGCTCGAGACTAGGGCGAAGATCGAGGAGCTTAAGCTTCCGGAGGGGCCTGATTATGTCATGATGGCTTATAATTTATATGGCTCACACAGCGGTCCGGGGCCGAAGGCTGACCATGCTTTTATTAAGGAATTAACGAGCCGAATGGGCTCTTTGCCTGGACAGCCGTATATTGCGTTCTCTGTCGGAGGGTTTGACTGGCAGGAGGGCGGCAAGGCAAAGGCATTGACTGAGGTGCAGGCGTCCATTTTGGCAAAGCAGACAGGCAGTACGATTCGGCGCGATGAAGCAAGCGGGAGCGTATATTTTGATTATACGGCCGAGGATCAAGTGAAGCATACGGTATGGTATGCGGACGAAGAAACGTTGTCGCAATGGATCGAGGTTGCCGGGCAAGCCGGATACGGCAAAGTGGCGATATGGAGATTGGGCGAAATGCAGAGGTCATCTCTTGATTTATTGAAGCAGCATCTAAAATGAAATAACGATCGATGAGGGACTTGCGTGAATGCTTACACAGCATCAGGGAAAGTCCTTTTTTTTCTTCCAAAACATTCGGATTGACAATGATTATCAATTGCGAATATACTTCATTTTAGGACAAAAACAGAACGAATTTATTGGAGCAGGGGAGCTATTATAATGAAGCTTAAGTTATCCATTTTTTTACTGGCATGTACGATCGTATTTACAGGTTGCGGATCGAATGCAGCGGAGAAGAATGAACCGGCTAAAACAGAAGCAGAAGGCAATAAAACGGCTGAAACAGCCGTTGCTAAGGAAGATTGGGCTCCGATTTTGGAGAGCTACCGCCAGTTTACGATTGAACAGGCAGATACGTTTATTCTGGAAACAGAGAAATTTGTAAATGCGGTCAAAGCCGGCGATATCGAGACGGCTAAGAAGCTGTACGCGCCGACTCGCATGTACTACGAGCGGATTGAGCCGATTGCTGAAGCGCTTGGCGACTTAGACCCGAATATCGATGCGCGTGAGAACGATGTAGAAGAGAAGGATTGGCGCGGATTCCACCGCCTAGAGCAAGCGCTTTGGGAGAAGAACACGACAGAAGGCATGGGAGACTATGCGGATCGTCTGCTCGAGGACGCGAAGCTGCTTCGCGCTTTGATGGAAACGGTAGAGGTTGAGCCTAGCTTGCTTGTTACCGGTGCGGTGGAACTGCTTAATGAGGTATCCGCCTCGAAGGTAACGGGCGAGGAAGAACGTTATTCGCATACGGATCTTTATGATTTTGCTGCAAACGTAGAAGGCGCGAACAAAATCTATCAGCTGGTTAAGGCGGATCTGAATAAGAAGGATGCTGCGCTTGATGAGCAGATCGGCAAAGGCTTCGCAGATTTGGAGCAAGCGCTGGCTGCTTACAAATCAGGTGATGGTTATGTATCCTATTTGGAATTGAAACAGGAAGATACAAAGAAGCTAAGCCAGCTTATCGATGCGCTCGCAGAACCGCTTTCGCAAATGGGAACTATTTTGGAGGCGTAAAACAACATGAAACGACCTAGCGATTCAGAACAGAATGGACAATCTCAAGAAGAAGGCAAGCCGGGCATTATCGACAAAAAAATCAGCCGGAGAGATTTGCTGCGCATGGCTGGCGTAGGCGGAGCAGGGCTTTTGCTTGGTGCGACGGGAATGGGCGGGCTATTCTCTGTGCAGGAGCGAAGCTCGGCGAAGCCCGCTTCCAAAGCAGCTAAAGCGGATAGCGGTCAAATCGTTGATTTTTATGGCGCGCATCAGGCGGGCATTACGACCCCGCCGCAGGACTTTATCGTTTTTGCCGCTTTTGATTTAACGGCGAATTCGCTGGACGATGTTCGCAAGCTGTTCCAGGCGTGGACGGCTGCAGCCGCTGCGATGACAAGCGGGGAGATGCTTGGCAGCAACAACGAGAATCTGAATTTGCCGCCATCGGATACGGGTGAAGCAGAGGGGCTGTCGCCTTCTCGCACGACGATTACGTTCGGCGTGGGCGCATCCTTCTTTGACGGAAGGTATGGCCTTGCAGGCAAGAGGCCAGCCGCGCTGGCTGATCTGCCCGCCTTCGGCGGCGATGAGCTTCGCGAGGAATGGTCAGGCGGCGACATTGGCGTGCAGGTGAATGCGAATGATCTGCAAATTGCCTTTCATGCGATACGCAACCTTGCCCGCATCGCGAGGGGGAAGGCCGTTCTCCGCTGGACGCAGGAAGGTTTCCAGCGGACCAGCGGCGCTGATCCTGCGGGTGCAACGCCGCGTAACCTGATGGGCTTTAAGGATGGGACGAATAACCCCGACGTCAGCGATGATGCGGAGATGAAAAAGGTTGTTTGGGCAGCCGCTTCCGATGGGACGCCTTGGATGGATCAAGGCAGCTATATGGTCGTAAGGCGAATTCGGGTGCGCATCGAGGTGTGGGACCGCTCTACGCTTGGTGATCAGGAAGCGACCTTTGGCCGTCACCGCAACAGCGGCGCTCCGATCGGCTCCGTACATGAAACGGATAAAATCGATTTGGACAAAAAGGATGAGAAGGGCAAGCCGTTTATCCCGATGAATTCACATATCCGCCTAGCGCATGGTGACGGCTCGGTCAAAATATTGCGCCGTTCGTTCTCCTATTCAAGCGGTATGGATCATAAGACAGGCCAGCTGGATGCGGGGCTGTTGTTTATTTGCTTTAATCGCGATTCGCGCAAGCAATTTATTCCGATGCAGCAGAAGCTTGGACAAAGCGATTTGCTAAACGAGTATATCGTTCATACTGGCAGCGCGATGTTTGCATGTTTCCCTGGCGTGCGTCAAGGCGGATATATCGGTGAGACGCTGTTTTAACGGATAGCTAAGCGCATTCATAAATAAAATAGAAGTTTTATGACGAAAGGGGCGGACGATGATGTTCGCACAACCTAACAACGGTATGAAACGGCATGTATTACGTTTCTTCTCCGTTGTTTTTCTATTGATAATGGTAAGCAGTAGTGGATTGCACGCATATGCTGAGGGAGACCAAGCGGCCGAGCTGGATCGGCTGCTCCCGCTAGTCGGCAGTGCGCTTGTAGAGGTCGGGCAAGGCAAATGGGAGGAAGCTGCAGCGCATGTGGAGGAAGCTGCCGCAAAGTGGAAGCAGCTGGAGCCGGCTGCGTCGAAGGAAGCCGCGGCTGTAGATTCCGCGCTAGCGGGAGCAGCTAAAGCGTTATCCGGATCTGCGGATGATTCAGATGCCGCGAAGGCTTCGTTATCGTCGCTGGCGAAGGCATTTAATAAATATGTGAAGAGCCTGCAGCCGGAAACGCCGCAGTTAACCGGTCAAGAGGCGGCGGTAAACATGCTGCCGCTTACGGAGCAGCTGCTGGCAAGCGTACAGGCTGGCGACTGGGAAAAGGCAAAGGCTGATTATCTGCAGTTGAATGCCAGCTGGCCGAAGGTCGAGCCTGCGGTTCGGGCGGATAATTCCAGCGTGTACGGTGGCATGGAGACGAAGATGAGCATGCTTCGGATTGCCGTGCAAGCCGAACCGCCGCGCGCAGAGCAAGCGAAGACGGAAGCGGCTGCGCTCATTCAATTAATTAATGATTACCGCGATGGTAAAGTTGCCGCTGCTCCGAAGGACTCGGGCCTGACGATTACGGATCAAGTCGAAATACTTAATCAAGCGCTGCGTGACGTTCAGCAGGGACATTTTCCTGAGGCATCCGGTCAAATGGAAGCCTTTATCATGCAGTGGCCGGCGGTTGAGGGAACGGTTCGGCTGCGGTCCGCTACGCTGTACAATAGCATCGAGATTAGCATGGCAGAGGTAGGCGGATATTTGCTGTCCGATCCGCCTGCGGCAGGCAAGGCTGAGGAGCTGATTGGCAAGATGCTGGGCCAGCTTGAGCCGATGATGCAGGAGACGCGTTATACCGCTTGGGATGCGGGCATGATTTTGCTGCGCGAAGGGCTTGAAGCGATATTGGTCCTTGCCGCATTGCTGGCTTATTTGCAGCGTACGGGCAATCATGATAAGCGCAAATGGGTATGGTCCGGCGTATGGGTAGGGCTATTGTTAAGCGGTATTATGGCCTTTGTGCTTACTTACGCGATTGCCCAGATTGCGGCCGGCAGCATGCGGGAGGCGATTGAAGGGATCGCAGGCTTGTTATCCGTCGTGCTGATGCTCACAGTCGGCAACTGGCTGCACAAAAAATCGAATATGAACAACTGGAATCAATATATCGATAAACAAATGGGCAGCGCGCTGGCGCGGGGCAGCCTGTGGTCGCTGTTCGCTGTATCGGGGCTGGCGATTTTCCGCGAGGGCGCGGAGACGACAATCTTTTATGTCGGAATGGCTCCATCCATCGATTCGCTTCAGCTCGCGCTAGGCTTTGGCGTTACGTTCGTGCTGCTGCTCGCACTTGGCTTTGCCATAATCAAGTTCAGCAGCAAGCTACCGATTCGCCCATTCTTTCTAGTGGCTTCTGCGCTTATCTATTATTTGGTCATTCGTTTCCTAGGCGAGAGCATTCACTCGCTGCAGGTATCGGGATGGGTATCGTCGCATACAGCAGCGGGCTTGCCGACCATAGGGGCGCTTGGCGTCTATCCGACATGGGAAACAACGCTGCCGCAGCTGGCGGTGCTTGCGTACATTATCGTTAAAGTGTGCGTGACGCAGCTTCGCAAAGCGGCGCCGGCGCGCAAGACAGCAAACGTAAAGTAGTTGTGCAAAGGCAGGTGCCCATAAGCAGGCATCTGCTTTTTTGCGAGGCGAATTCCCTATTCGGCGATGATAGGCGAATCGATGGGGTTTGTGGTATGATTTCTGGAAAAGGGAGGGAACGGAGTGAAGGGACAAGGCGTACTTATATCCGCGTTAGTGTTTGCGCTTCTTATTGCGATATTTGCTGTAATTAATGTCGATTCCGTACAGGTTAACTTTTTCTTTGCGAAGACGACGCTTCCGCTTATTCTCGTCATATTGGTATCGACGCTGCTTGGAGGCGTAACGGTAGGGCTGCTAGGCCTCATTCGCCAGATCCGCCTTCAGCGAACCGTTAAATCGTTGGAGAAGCAGCTGGCTTCCCTGACGGCTGAAGCAGAACGGCTTGGCATTTCCCCGTCAGTGCTGGGCTCTGAGCCGAAACAAGCGGAAGCAGCGCCGCAAGTCGACTAACACAACTTAGATAGCGAGGCCAATCATGTTTATTTATACGTATGCATGCCATGAGGATGAGGCAAACTTATGCCAGCTCGAGCTGCAAACGCTGTTTGGTTACGAGGACGTTTGCGGTGGAGCGATTAGCAGCCCCTATGAGCTGCCGGTCGATCGCAGCCCGTTCATGAAGCGGCGAATATCCGTAATGCTGGAAGCCAGCAGCTTTGAGGAGCTTGCCTTGCAGCTTCCAGCCTTAGAGCTCGGCGGCAAAACGTTTAAAGTGCTGTTTACACCCGGCGATGAGCCATTTGCTTTTGAGGAGCAGCGCCAGCATGAGCGGGCAGCAGGCGCTGTAATTCGCGGCAAGGCGGATATGCGGAGAGCGGAATGTCTCTATGGCTTGACGAAGCTGAACGGACGCTGGTATTTCGGGCCGTGCGAGGAAAACGGCGCCGCTTGGCTGAAGCATCAGAGCAAGCCGCAAAACTATTCGACGGCGCTTCCGACAAGAGCGGCGAGAGCATTGGTTAATGTTGCGGCAGGGCCGGCCATTGAGCAGCTGCGGGTCATCGATCCGTGCTGCGGAATGGGCACGGTTCTAATCGAAGCGATGTCGATGGGCATCGACATAGAGGGCGTGGACCTTAATCCGCTTGCGGTGAGGGGCGCGCGCATCAATCTGGCCCATTTTGGTTATCCGGACCGGGTGAAGCTTGGCGATATGAGGCTGCTGGAAGGGCAATACGATGCGGCGATTGTAGATATGCCTTACAATTTATGCTCCGTGCTGCCGGAGGAAGAGCAGCTTGAAATGCTGCTAGCCATAAGGAAATGGGCGAAGCGGGCGGTTATTGTGACGACTGTTCCGATCGCCGCGCAGCTCGAGAAAGCATCCTGGCGGATAACGAAAAGCACAACCCTGAGTAAAGCCTCTTTTACCAGATATATAAGTGTAGTAGAATAAGAATTATGTAGCGCATGAAACGAGGTGAACCTATGTCTACAATTGATCAAAACCAATCCGAAGAGCAGCCGAAGCAGCTGACTCAAGCGGAGAAAGCGAAGCAACTGCTCGCTCAGAAGAAGCAAGCGAAAGCTGGCGGAGCTCCTGGCCAAACGCATCTTTCCACAGGGACGCAGGCACTGAAGAGCCAAAACACGAAGAAGGTAAACAATCAGCGTAAAAAAATGGGTGTATAGCTGCTGGAGTCGTTATTTTGGCCGCAGATATAGCAACGAAGAAGGGCGCCGGCTGGCAACAGCCAGGCGCTCTTTCTTTTGTCCAAAGGCAGTTTAGCGTCAGGTGGAATAACGACGGGCCAGATAGCAAATGCTGAGAGCAATAGACCGATTGTTTCTGTGTTGGAAGGAGAATAAAGGTGATGGAGCAATATACAGCTAGCCCAAGCAGCGCCGGACGTTCAAGGCGGAAGAGGTTATTCGTGCTTGTTTTTGTTATAGCAGCCTTGCTGCAAGCAGTTCCAAGCGTAGAAGGCGCGCCAGCGGACAGGCATTCCAGATTTGAAAGCCCTGAGCTTAAAGTCGCTCCTAAGGAGGATTGGACCGTTCACTTTATTCCATCTGAGCCGTCCTACAAGCTGGCTAATGCTGAGCCTGTGGAAGGCGTATACTTGGGTGCGTACGTCCTGCAGGATGCCGCAATAGGATACAGCATGCATGCTTTTAACGAGCGGACAGGCAAGCAGCACGCGAGCTTCTTCAAGTACGTCGGCTTCGGCAAGCCATTTCCTTCAGAATGGGTCGAGGAGGTGAAAGCGGTAGGCGCATTTCCGCATATTGCTTGGGAGCCGAATAAAGGGCTGGATGAGGTGAAGGACGCTGCTTACATTCGATCATTCGCGGAGCAGGCGAAGCAAGCGGGAGTTCCCGTCTTTTTGCGGTTTGCTTCTGAAATGAACGGCACATGGACGAATTACAGCGGCGATCCGGAAGCCTATAAGCGGTCCTGGCGGATGGTTCATAACCTATTTGCGGAGCATGCACCGAATGTGGTGATGGTATGGACGGTGCTTACCTTTCCGATGAGGACGATCGAGAGCTTTTATCCCGGCGATGCGTATGTGGATTGGGTTGGCGTGAATGTTTACAATGTGAAGTATCATAATGGCGACAAAGTTCATCAAGCAAGCCACGAGGATCCGCTTGATTTGATCAATTATGTATATAACCGTTTTAGCCGAACGAAGCCGATTCAGCTGTCTGAATTCGGGGTAACCCATTACAACACGACGGACGGACAAAAGGACAACAGCTTCGCGATTAATCGGATTTCCCGCTTATACCGCCACCTGCGGAATGACTACCCGAGAGTTAAAGCGGTCTTTTATTTTGACGTGAACAATGTAGAGGCCTATAATGAAGCGCGCAAGGTTAATGACTATTCGATAACAAGCGATCAGGAGCTGCTTGAGGCGTATCGGAAGGCTACGGAGTCGGAGCATTTTTTGAGCAAAATGCCGGATGCGCAGTCGCTGCCAAAACAACCGGTCGAGCAGCGCTTCACGTACCGCGGTTATGTTTTCCGGGAGAACGGGATTACGTATGTGGATGAGCAATTTTTCTCGCGGGTGATGCAGCTGCAGGTGAAGCTGGGGCAGGATAGAAGCGGGGCACAAACCGCCCGTATTTTCCATAAGGACGGCACGATGGCTGCGATGGCACCTGTTAAGGTCATTCAACGTAAAATATGGACGGGGACAAAAACGAGAGATCAGCGGCTTATTTACCGAAATGTACAAGCATTGCCCCTAAAGCAAACAGCGAAAGGCATCGGATATGAGGTCAACCTATACGGGAATAACATTTATATACAAGAATGATTTCAGCAGCAAACCCACATAATGAATATACGATGATGCTTATTAAAAGCAAGGCAGTTTAACCTTTATTACGAAGGAATTACGGAGGGATTCGTTATGACGGCGACCAAACCATCACGAATGAGCATTTATTTGCTTGCCGGTGTGGCAACATCCAATAGTATTTTTACCGAATGCAAAATAAAGCTCGAAAAAATGTTTCAATCAGACGGTATCGAGCCAGCCATTCATGTCATCT
Source organism: Bacillus sp. FJAT-26390 (assembly GCF_001682865.1). Lineage (GTDB taxonomy): Bacteria > Bacillota > Bacilli > Paenibacillales > Paenibacillaceae > Pristimantibacillus. The sequence goes on along the minus strand of NZ_MAQX01000035.1, from coordinate 238,342 downwards.
TTCCATATGGGGATGCCAGCCGCAGCGTGGTTAGGCAGGTGCTTGAGGTGAAGAGCGACTTGTCCAATCGCCTTACGGCTGGACGTATCGGCGGGCAGCTTGCGCTCAGCAAAATCAAAGAAACGTTAACCAGCGAACGTCTGCTGCTGATCGGTCACAGCGGAGGCGGCGCGGCAGCTTACCAAGCGGCTAAGATGCTATATGAACAAGATAGCATCGAGGATTTTCGCATCGTGCAGGTCGGTTCGCCAAGAACGCCAATCGAGCCTAAGCTCCAGGACCGCGTCAGTTATTTTCATTCGATCGACAGCCTTGGCAAGCTGAACGATCCGATAAGCCGAATCGGAACATGGGGCGGCTGGAGCAGAACAGGATTTAAGGTGCCGAGGTGGAACCGCATGAAATATGCGCCTGGCTATGTGGAAGGCATTCCGATGGTTGGCGGGCATGCCGATTATTTTCGCCATACACAGGACTATACGGACCAAGAGGCCGTCTGCAATCTCGACAAAACCGTTGACCGCATGCGCGACTGGTTGAAAGGGTGGGTGTGATCCTTTACACTAAGGGGAGAGCAAACAGCGCTAGAATCATTTTTCAGCGATTGTTTGCCACTTAGGAGGTGAGTAGCCTATGGCGAATACCCATACGTACTCCAAGAAGGAAGAAATAGCGAATGCAATCACACATGGCATCGGCGCAGGGCTCAGCGTTGCAGCATTAGTTGTGCTTATCGTATTCGCGGCAACCAAAGGAACGCCCTTTCATGTCGTTAGCTTTACTATATATGGATCAGCGATGCTGCTGCTTTATTTGGCTTCCACACTCGTACATAGCTTTCCTGAGGGGAAGGCGAAGCGCGTGTTCGAATCGCTGGACCATTCCTTTATTTATGTATTTATTGCCGGCACCTATACGCCGATTCTATTCCATATCGTGCAGGGGAAGCTGGGCTGGGTGCTGTTTGGCATCGTCTGGGGAGCGGCCGTAGTCGGCGTTGCGTTCAAAGCGTTTTTCGCCTCGCGTTTCCTGTTCACATCAACCCTTGTATACATCGCAATGGGCTGGATTATCGTATTCGCATGGAAACCGTTGACTGCTCACCTTGCGCCAGGCGGCGTGCAGCTGCTCATTACCGGAGGTTTGCTGTATACGTTTGGAACCGTATTTTATATGTGGCGCAGCTTTCCGTATCACCATGCCGTATGGCATTTGTTTGTTCTGGGCGGTTCGATCGTCCATTTCTTCGCCATTTTGCTGTATGTGCTGCCGGCGTGACGAAGCCGCACCAAAATAGAAGCCTTATTCGAAAATAGTGAAGGCATATTATTCAACGTGAAGTTAGCTTCTTGGTGAATAATACGGCCTTCACTATTTTTATTTGGGCTAACATCGATTAAAGCTCAATCGCAGGGCACCAGCCCGGCGGCTCCGTGCATACGGTTAGAGCAAATTCGGGTTCTTCATTGACCAGATCAGCGAAATAGCTGGATAAGATGTGGTTGCCGGCGACGGAGCCCATCCGGAAGGACCGCTTCACCTCGCCCTTTACGTGCATGTAGTAATAGGTTTGTTTCGTATTTGGCGATTGATAGACGAGCGTAGGCAGATGAGGGACGATATCAAACTCGTTTTGAAAACGCCAATGCGTCGCGACGGCTGCGTTATAGCTGCTTGCAAACTTCGGATCGCCGACTCGCGGAGCGCCAAAAGTATATACGATAGGTGTAAACTCGGAATTGTGGGCTAGATCAATTGATGCCAGCGTAGCAAGCGCACCTCCAAGGCTGTGACCGGTAATGAATAACGGCCTATCCGGCGGCAGTTGCTTTAATATTTCGAAGATTTGAGTGCGGGCGGACATGTAAATGTCAGTGAAGCCTTTGTGGGTGAGGCCCGTATTTTTGACCGGACGATAAGCCGTCTGCTGAGCGATGAAATCCGATACCCAATCGACGGCCGAGCCGCTTCCGCGAAAAGCAAGCACAGACGCACGCTCCGAGGTCAGCACAAAGCCGAATCTCTCATCGCTGCTCTCATAGGCTCTTGCTGTGAATTCGCTTACTAAGCTATAGGTTCTTGGTACCAGAAACAGTCCGTCCTTGTTATTGTATTGCAGGTACGTTTGTCCGCTAACCGCAGCTAAAAATAGGGCAGTTCGAAGATCGAGTTGCTGCGTTGCAACCGTGTTTCTTGTTTTGGCTCTCATATCATCCCTCCGCTCATACCACTCCGGCCATACTGATGTTGTATTGTATGACGCTATGGGCGGATGGGTACCAGCGGATAGAAAATGGACTTTACGCTGCAGCTGCAAGTATAATCGGGGAGTAAACCCATTATGAAAGGGGATTCATATATGACACTTCAAATAGGTATTGTTGGGACAGGCTGGTTTGGAATGATGCACGCGGAGAAGCTGGCTAAGCTGCCTGGCGTTAAGGTAACGGCTTTCGTGGCCACGAATCAGCAAAAAGCGGATTTGGCAGCACGGCGCTTTGATGGTGCACGCGGTTATGAATCTATTCATCAAATGCTGGATGATCGGAAGCTTGATGCCGTTTATATTTGTGTGCCGCCGTTCGCGCACGGAGAAATCGAGAAAGCGCTGATTGAACGCGGCATTCCTTTCCTGGTAGAGAAGCCGATTGGCGTAGACGAGCAGCTTCCATCGGAAATTTTGCAAGGGATACAAGAGAAAAAGCTGATTACATCAGTCGGCTATCACTTCCGTTACATGGACGGAACAGACCGCGCTAAAGAGCTGCTGCGCGATCGGACGGCGCTCATGGCGCTAGGTTACTGGATGGGATCGATGCCGGGTGTGAGCTGGTGGCGCAAAATGGAAGGCTCCGGCGGGCAATTTGTCGAGCAAACGACCCATATCGTCGACTTGCTGAGATATACGGTAGGCGAAGTAAGCGAGGTATATGCCGCATATGGCGATCGTTTTATGAGCAGCGTGGAGGACGGCGTAACCGTGCCCGATGTTGGAACCGTTACCTTAAAGCTGGTTGGGGGCGCGGTGGCGACGATCAGCAATACATGCGCCATTCCTGCAGGTGACCGCGCTGGACTTCATATCTATACGAATAAAGGCGTGCTTGAGCTGACCCATGGCGGGCTGATCGATACGGAAGCAGGACGCAAGACGGAATATGCCAATGCATCCGATCCTTACGAGCGAGAGAACGAAGCTTTCCTTCATGCGCTTAAAACGGGCGATACTTCGCAAATTCGCTCAACCTATGCAGATGCTGTGCTAACGCATAACGTGACGATTGCAGCAAATGCTTCTGCGCGCACAGGGCTGCCGGTGAAGCTGTAAAAAAGTAAAAAACCGTGCATCGAGGCTTTTGCCTTGGTGCACGGTTTTTTTGAAAAAGAGAGAGATTGCATTACCTGCGTTTTCTTGCAGAGCGCGTATTCGCCTGAGGCTGCTCGGCAGCAGCCGAAGCGGCTTGCTCGGAACGGCTGGCTTTCGTGCGCTGCGATCTCTTGAGGCGCGTGGTCGAGCTGTCCGCGACAATTTCCTTCGGATTGCGCCCGTTTAGCAAATCGCCCGTCCAACCCTTCTTCCACAGCCATATATACATAAAGCCCGTAATGGCAGCAATCGCCGCTATCATCGCGGCAAAGCTCCATTTGTTTTCTTTAAAAGGAAGGTTCTCGAAGTTGACTCCCCAAATGCCGCCTATGATCGTAGCGGGAAGGAAGAGCACCGTAAAGATCGTCAGCGTCTTCATAATATCGTTGCCGCGAAAGTTTGAGATCGCGTCATCCATCGAAATGAGCGTATCAATCTCCAAAGCGTAGTGCTTCAGCAGCGCCTCGATTCGCTCAAGCTTATGTGAGATCCGCTTGAAGCTGTCCGTTTCAGTCAGCTCGTCCATAAAAGCTTCTTGAGCGGCGCTATGCACCTCTCTAACCGGAATGAACAGATGGCTCCAGTGCAGCAGATCGTACCGTCTCTCAAAAATAATATCGATAAGACCGGTGCGGTTTTCCCTGCGCATCGTCGTTTCAAGCTCGCCGAGCCGCGTCTCGAAGCCGTCGAGTCCGGCGTGGAAGGTCTCTAAAATGATGCTGATCATTATAAATAAGGCTTCTGGCGCCGTCTCGCAGCTTTCAAGCTTGGGCGTATGCTCAATGGCTTGCAGCCGCAGCGGGAGGCGCATATCCTCATGCATCGTAATAAGGCGTTTATCTGTCAGCCAGAAATGAAAGGGTTGAATGTCCGTTTGATCCTCTGATACTTGGAACATGACCGTTCCGTATAGCAGCTTCTCCGAGGTGGATGCATCGCCAACCGATATATTATTAGTCCGTCTTCCCGCGCATTCGTCAATCCAGGAAGCGCACTCCGGATAAAGCTTCTTTAACTCATCCGTTTGCGATACCGCTTCATCCTGCTCCATTTTTGAAATGGCCTTGACGGCTCTTCGCTCTTCGCGTGAAGCTGATGTTTGTTTATTCGCATCTTTTCTGCTTGGCAAGGGTTCTTTCCTTACGGCTTCGCCCCTTGCTTGCTGCAGCACATGCCATTCCCATCCTGCGGGATAGCGAAGCATCCGATGGATCATCGCTTTGCCTCCTGCTTGTCCGATTTTCCAATATCTATTTCTCCATCATACCGCGAACTGCAGGCTTGCACAACCTGCCAAGCGGATTAGACAAAACCTTTACATGCACTTGCCTTAATCCGACACGATCCGACTTATTCCGCATAAAACAGGGCATACCAACATTAGCTTGTATCATAAGACGATTTAAGTGTGCCAAGCAGCTGCATTCCAATTCACTTTTTGCATTTGCAAAGTCATTTAGGAGGAGAAAACATGGCAAAAAAAATAGGCGTATTCGACACAGAGCAGCAAGCGATAACGGCTATAGAGCAGCTTGAGCAAGCAGGGTTCGTAAAAAGCGAGCTTAAGGTGCTGGCGAAGGATTCCTATCATTCCCGGCGCGTCGAAGCAGAGAGCAACGTTCATGTGGATGAGCTTAGCGAGCTTGAGGCTATGCCGGATCGCCAAGGGCTCGGCAGCCTAGGCATGGCTGCTACATCGGGATTTGGCGGAGCAGGCGTCAATGCCGTGTATGGCATAACAGGCTATGGTTCAGCGCCCTATATTGCGGGCGGCTATCCCTTTGCGGCAGCAATGCTGCTGGGTGACGACGAACATAGCGACACGCTGCAGGCGCTTGGGCTGGATGGCGATGAAGTAAAGCTATGCAGTGACGCTCTGCAAAGCGGCTCGCTAATCGTTATCGTAGAGACGGATGAGAGCAAGTCATTGTTCGATAAGGACGGCGGCCCCGATTTGTCGAGGTTAGGCGCAGCGGAAGCCGTGTTTCGCGCATGCAGCGCTTCGTCCATAGCGGACGGAGCGTAAGTATCTGCATACCAGCCAACAAGCATAAAAGAAGCCTCGTGAACGGCGCAGGGAATCCATGCGTCAGGTTGAGGCTTCTTTATTTTATATACTGGCTAACGATTTGCGATCCAGCTTCACGATATCCGTTAAGGGATGGCTATCGCCGCGAATAAGATCTCGCAAGAGATGGGCAGCGATCATGCTGTACACCGTGCCGTTGCCGCCGTAGCCTAAGCAGTAATAGACGTTTTTCCATGCCGGATCGGCGCCCACAAACGGAAGTCCGTCGCGTGATTCGCCAAATGTGGCATTCCATTCGAATTCGATAGGCGCTTGCAGCTCGGGAAATAGCGCCTGCAGCTGTTCAAGCAGCTTCTCGCTACGTTTATGCCTAGCTTTCCCGCTATGAAGCGGCTGCTCAATCTCTTCATCCAGACCGCCAACGACGACACGTCCGTCAACCGTCGTGCGCATATATAGGTAAGGACGCGCTGTTTCCCAAATGAGAAACCGCTCATGCCAGCTTTGAAGATTTGGCTGAACACCGGTAACGAGCGCGTATGAACGGTTCAAATCCGCTTTGACAAGCTTGCCCCGAAGCTCCTCAGGCTCATAGCCGACTGCATATACGACATGCTCTGCCTCAATTTCAAACCCATCGGCGGTGCGCAGGCGGTGGAGACCGCTTGGCAGTGTATCATGCGCTACAATATTCGTTTGTTCATGGATCTGAAGGCCGGCATCGGCTGCGGCGCTCGCCACACCGTTTACGAATTGATAAGGGTTTACTTCGGCATCGCCGTGCGTTACGATAGCGCCTGATTTGCGGAATGGAAAATGGCTCATAATTTCTTCCGGCGACCAAAATTCGACATCAAGGCCGCAAGCCTTCAACGCTTCGTATTCTTTTTTGAGCTTAGGCAATTGCTGCTCGGAAGAGGCATAGTAGAGACTGCTTCTTCTTTTGAACCCAACGTCCAAGGAGAGCGAATCGGCCGTTATGGCAAGCATATTGACGGCATCCTTGCATGCTTTGTAGAAAGTCTGCGCATCTCTCTCCCCGATCTGGTCGATTAGATCGCAAAGCATAATGTCGTTAGAGAATTGCAAAAGCCCTGTATTCGCCGAGGTGCTTCCGCCTGCTACCTTTCCGCGTTCAAGCATAATGGTGGAAAGGCCGCTTCTCGTGAAGATGAGGCTGCAAACCGATCCCGACATGCCGCCCCCAATGACGGCTACCTGTGTTTTTTTGTTTTGCCGAAGCGGTTCATACTCCCGCGTATCGCCTAGTGTAACCGGCCAGTATAGGTTGCCGGTATGCAGCTCTTTCATAGGTCATCACTCCCTATGGTAGTATTACCCGAATTTGCGAATATGAAGCGACCGTTAGTTGATACTAACTTAGCTTTGTTATTCCGCTAGGCCTCTCATGGTCTCGCGGTAGGCTGTTGGAGATTGGCCGTGGAAACGGCGGAATTGCTTGGAGAAATAAAGGGCGTCCTGCAAGCCGACCGAAGCCGAAATTTGTTCGATCGTCAGCTCTGGCCGCTCCCGCAGCATGCGGCGCGCTTTGTCGATACGGAGCTTGAGCAGGAACGTAACGGGCGATTCGCCGGTTCTTTGCTTGAATAAACGCGATAGATACGCTCTATTGTAGCCAAGCGATTCTGCCATTTGCTCGATCGATACGGGATGCGCATATTGCGTAGACAGGTAATGAACGACCTGCTGGAGCAGATGGTCACCCTCCGCCTGGGCGGTACGGAGCGGGCTTTCGCTGCGGGCTTGCAGCACGGTTTTGTACTCGGCAAGCAGCAGATGCAGGTATCCGGCAGCCATCATGTCCGCCGCAGCGCCGCCGCGCCGAAAGGTCTCGTGAATTTGCCGGAACAACGCGGCAGCCCGCCGCTTGTCTGCGCTGAAGACGACCTGCTGCTCCGCCGTTAAGCCCGCCGCTGTGACGAGCTCCGCCGATTGCACGCCATTAAAGGCGACCCAGCGATAGCGCCATGGATCGTCATGGTCCGATTCATAGCTGATTAGCTGCTCCGGCTCAATCAGAAACGTATGGCCAGCGCGCAGCTCATGCCTTGCGCCGTCGCAAATGAAGAGGCCCTTGCCGCTCAGCACGATGTGCATCAAGTAGAAGTCATATACCTTTGGACCAAGGCGGTGGAGCGGCTTCGTCTGGCTCTCGCCCGCAAACAATACGTTAAGGGGCGCGTGCTCATCGCTGCTTATAATCGGATTGGAGGCTACCGTATACATATCCTGCTGCATTATACTTTACACCTGCTTTATATTCGAATGAAAATAGGGTCAAATGTAGGTTTTGCATTATCATAGCATGTCCTAAGGCCATAAGTTAAGTCACATTAATCCATATAATAAGCACTTAGCGCCATTTCGTTTTGCAGATGGTTATCTTATACTGAAATTGCAAACAACCACACAAAAATTGACTAAAAGGAACGTGATAGCAAATGGCAAACATTGACGCGCTAACACAGCAATTCATACAGCAATACGGCGGAGACGCAAGCGACATCGCGGTGTTCCATGCTCCGGGCCGTGTAAATTTGATTGGCGAGCATACGGACTATAACGGCGGATATGTGTTTCCTGCCGCATTAACATTTGGCACGACGCTGCTCATTCGGAAACGTTCAGACAATCAGCTGGGACTGGCAACGACCAACTTCCCGGCTTCCAAGAGCTTCTCGCTTGATACGATCGTGTATGACGAAGCCGATGATTGGATGAACTACCCGAAGGGCATCGTCCATGAGCTTCAGCAAAGCGGCGTACAGTTCAGCAGCGGCTACGATTTGCTTTACCACGGCGAAATTCCGAACGGCGCCGGGCTTTCCTCTTCCGCTTCGATTGAAGTAGTAACGGCTTACGCGCTTCAATCGCTGGAAGGGCTGGAGACGGATACGGTAAAAATCGCATTGCTCTCGCAAAAATCGGAGAATGAGTTCAACGGCGTAAAATGCGGCATCATGGATCAGTTTGCAGTAGCGAACGGCAAAAAGGATCACGCGATTTTGCTTATGTGCGACACGCTTGAGTATGAGCTTGTACCGTTCGATTCAGGCAGCTACAAGCTGGTGATCGGCAATACGAACAAGCGCCGCGGTTTGGTAGACTCCGCCTATAACGAGCGCCGTGCGCAGTGTGAGCAAGCTGTAGCGGATCTGCAAGCGGCATTCCCGGAGATTACGCTGCTAGGACAAATCAATTTGGAGCAATTCAATTCCGCGAAGCACTTGATCAAGGATGAAACCGTCAGAAAACGCGCCCAGCACGTAGTGGAAGAAATCGACCGGGTTTTGAAGTCGATCAAAGCGCTCAAAGCGAATGACCTTGAACAATTCGGCCAGCTGATGAATGGCTCGCATGATTCGCTGCGCGACCTTTACGAAGTAACGGGAGCCGAGCTTGACGCGATGGTAGCTGCGGCTCGCGAGGTGCCGGGCGTGCTTGGCTCACGCATGACGGGAGCAGGGTTCGGCGGCTGTACCGTTTCCCTTGTGCATGAGGATAGCGTGGAAGCGTTCCAAGAAGAGGTTGGACGCAAATATAAAGAAGCAACCGGCTTAACGGCGGACTTTTATGTATGTACAATCGGCAACGGCGTAGAGCGGCTCGTATAAAAAGCTTTTAAATAGCAATAACCATATGGAGAGGGGAAATGAATCATGGCAGTATTAGTAACCGGGGGAGCTGGCTATATCGGCTCGCATGCAGTAGCAGCCTTGCAGGAGCGCGGCGAGGAGATCGTTATCGTCGATAATTTGCAGCAGGGACATCGCGAGGCTTTGCTTGGAGGCAAGCTGTACGTTGGCGATCTTCGTGATGCGGAATTTATGGATACCGTCTTTAAAGAGAACGAAATTGATGCGGTCATTCACTTTGCGGCGAATTCACTCGTTGGCGAGAGCATGAAGGACCCTGGCAAATATTATCACAACAACGTCTTTGGCACGCTTTGCCTGCTTGAGAAGATGAACGAATACAATGTTCGCAAAATCGTCTTCTCGTCCACTGCCGCAACTTACGGCGAGCCGGAAAATGTGCCGATCGATGAGTATGACCGCACGCTTCCTACCAATGCTTATGGCGAAACGAAGCTGGCGATGGAAAAAATGATGAAATGGTTTGATGTCGCTCATAACATCAAATTCGTATCGCTTCGATATTTCAACGCGGCAGGCGCTCATGAGAGCGGCAAAATCGGCGAGGATCACAGCCCTGAGACGCATCTCATTCCAATCGTGCTGCAAGCGGCGCTTGGCCAGCGGCCACATATCTCCGTGTTCGGAGAAGATTACGAGACGCAAGACGGCACTTGCATCCGTGACTATATTCATGTCAGCGACCTCGCAGATGCGCATGTGCTGGCGGTTGACCGTCTACGCGGCGGCGCGGATAGTGCCGTATACAACCTAGGCAACGGAACGGGCTTCTCGGTGAAGCAAGTGATCGAGATCGCGCGTGCGGTTACCGGCAAAGAGATTCCTGCCGTGTTTGAAGCACGCCGTGCAGGCGACCCTGCCATTCTGGTCGCATCATCGGATCGCGCTCGCAAGGAGCTTGGCTGGAATCCTAAGCGTGACAAGCTGGAGGACATTATTAAGAGCGCTTGGAGCTGGCATGAGGCCAATCCGAATGGTTACAACGGCTAAAGGCGCCGTTTACCGGAAAGGAGCTGCATCACGTGGCAAATGAACAACAAGTGACATCAGCAAACGATGCGCTGATTCTAATCGAACGGCTGCTGCAATTCGCGCAGCAGCGGAAGCTGCTGAACGACCCGCTGGATACCCATGCGGCAAGAAATGAGCTGCTGAGCTTATTCGGCTTCGCGGAGCCCTTTGAGGGCAACGTTGAGGAGGAAAGCTTGGAGAGCGCTGTTCCGCTGCTTGAGCCATTGCTCGATTATGGCTATACAATCGGTTTGATTCCAGATCATACGACGACTTATCGCGATCTGCTCGATGCCCGCATTATGGGCCTCTTGCTTCCACGGCCTTCCGAGGCGAGCGCTGCCTTCAACCGTCAGGTGAAGGAGGAGGGGCTGACGGCGGCAACCGATGCCTTTTACAATCTAAGCATCGATTCCAATTACATCCGCATGGACCGCATTCGCAAAAACCTGTACTGGCTGCATGAGACGGAATTTGGCAAGCTGGAGATTACGATCAACCTTTCGAAGCCTGAGAAGGACCCGAAGGAAATCGCGCTGCTCAAGACGATGCCGCAAGCGAAATATCCGAAATGTCTGCTATGCGTCGAAAATGTAGGTTATGCCGGCCGTCCCGATCACCCTGCACGGCAGAACCTGCGCGTATTGCCGCTGACCTTGCAGAAGGAACAATGGTATTTCCAATATTCACCATACGTATATTACAACGAGCACAGCATTATTTTCAAAGGCGCACATGAGCCAATGGTTATTTCCCATTCCTCCTTCGCGCGCTTGCTGGACTTCGTTGAACAATTTCCGCATTATTTTATCGGCTCGAACGCTGATTTGCCAATCGTAGGCGGCTCGATTCTAAGCCATGACCATTTCCAAGGCGGCCGTCACGTGTTTCCGATGGAGACTGCTTCAATAGATGCGCAATTTGTAGATGCAAAGCTTCCTGGCGTTCGCTTTGGCATCGTTAATTGGCCGATGTCGGTCGTCCGGGTAAACGGCTCGACCAAGGCTGACGTTCATGGCGCGGCTTGCCGCCTTCTGGACGAATGGCGCGCTTACAGCGATGCTTCCGCGGATGTGCTTGCTTTTACCAAGCAAGAGGACGGCACGCTTACGCCGCATAACACGATCACTCCGATTGCGCGGCTGCGGGATAACGGCGAGTACGAGGTTGATCTGGTGCTGCGCAACAACCGAACGAGCGAGGAGCATCCAGACGGTATTTTCCATCCGCATCAGCATCTGCACCACGTGAAGAAAGAAAACATCGGCTTGATTGAAGTGATGGGGCTAGCCGTATTGCCAGGCCGTTTGAAGGATGAGCTTGAGCAAATCGCCGCTTATTTGACAGGCGCTTCGTCTGCATCCGCAGAGGAGCTTCAGGAAACCTCGCATCCTCTACACAAGCATGCGGCGTGGATCTTGTCCCTTACCGAGCGCTTTGGCACCTCGAATGCGGCTGAACAAGCCCAAACGATCGTGCAATCCGAAACGGGCAGCAAGTTTCTTGATGTGCTGAAGGATGCCGGCGTATACAAACGTACGGCCGCAGGCGCCGAAGCCTTCGAGCGATTCTTAACATCGACCGGCCTCCAGAGAGCATAAAACAGCATAAAAAGCAGACCCCCATCAATGCGGAGCGAAACGCGTTTGAATGGGGGTTTTCTACTGTTGAGCCGCTTTTTTATAAAATGAATGATAAAATGCATTGTGAAATTATATTAATTTGTAAACAGCCAAAATTTATGGTATTTTTTATATGATAAAAAAATCTTTTTAAATTATTAATTCATTACTCTATAAACTATTTTGCGGAGGGGTCTAGATGTCCGAAAAAATGCTGCCCTTAGACGATTTTTTGCAGCTGAGCACTGATGAGCAAGTTGAAAAGCTGAAACGTTGGAAGATGGATTATACGCTTAAAGACATTCGGGAAGCTTGGAATTTCAAGCATTCTGCCCAGTATTACATGCTGCTTAAGAAGCTGCGCATTTACGAAAGAGTCGTAAATAAATCCGATAAATTTTATCCGGTTCAAGAGCAGCTGCTTGCTAGAGCGAACGCGGGCGGAGATCGGGCATGGGGCGGTCAAAGCGCGTATTCGGATCGCAAGCTGACCGACAGCTTCGATTACCATTTGAACACGACGCTGAGCGGGCCTGAGCTTGCGGATAAGCTGGAGAGAATCGCGCATTTCCTCAAAGGAGAGCATAAGGACGTTACGATTAAGCTGTCTATAGAAGCGGCTGAAGCAGAGGCGGAAGAGCAGGAATAAGCTCACTCACCAGCCCAAAAAGAACCGAGCTAGGCTAAAGTGCCAGGCTCGGTTCTTGTTTTGTAGAATAATGAAAAGAAATGTCTGATACTGGAATAATTTTCTTGATAGTTAAAAATTTTATTGAATTCGCAGCTTGCCTAGCTCGGAGACGAGTGCTTCGACTTCGCTGATGCTGAATTTGTCCTTCGAAGCAACGACCTCATACAGGTCTTTTATATCCTCATATTTATTGAGGTCGAAGTTTGAAGCCTGCATGGCTGCGGCAGAAGCCATTTTGAGCTTTGTTTTGATAACTTCAATCATATACTCCACATTTTCCTGCGTTTGCAATTGTAAATTGTTCATTGAGTGCCTCCTAAAGTTTTTGCGAGCCGAAAGCGGCCTCGAAGCATAGGCTTATTCGTACGTTTTGCATTGCAGCAATTGTACCATGTTTCAAACGCGAATGACCACAAATTGAACAGCATCATGAAATTGGATACAATTAAAGCAGAAATGAAAAGCAAATGATCACAGGGCAGGTGCAGGGCAACGGAACAAGCAGCGAAGAAGGATATAGAGCAATTTTTTGATGCCATTGCAGAAAGGCATAGCCACCCGGGCAGCATTGTATTTATTTGCATCGGCAGCGACCGTTCAACCGGCGATTCCTTTGGCCCGCTGGTGGGCACCATGTTGCAGGAGGGCGGCTGGCCGAATGTCATCGGCACGTTAGAGAAGCCCTGCGATGCGCATGCCGTAGAGCAAGCGGCTCAAGCGATACATAAGGATGCGATCGTCATAGCGATCGACGCCTGCCTTGGCAAGCCGGGATCGGTTGGCCGTTTTATCGCATCTGAAGGCCCTATCGAGCCTGGAAAGGCTATCGGCAGGCGGCTGCCGGCAATTGGGCATTACAGCGTTGCAGGCGTTGTGAACGCAAACGGCCCTAAGGCTTATTGGATGCTGCAAACAACCTCCCTTTATCATGTGCTGCAAATGGCCAAAGAAATAGTGTCAGCCATTGATCTAGCCTGGAGCAAGCATGAGGGCAAGCCGATAAACCAAAGCAATCTTTTACAAATACCAAATGTATAGAGGAGCGTGTTGGCAATGACAGAAGCAAATGTTGAGAAAATTTCGATTGCGCAGCGGAAGCTATTTTTGAATAACGGTGTTGAGCTCGCTTATTATGATTCCCATCCTGATGACGGTGGAGCGGCTGACGGCATTACCGAGGTAATCGTCTTGCTTCACGGTTATTGCGGCAGCTCGGCTTATTGGGAGCCTATCGTTGACGAGCTTGAGCAGTATGTACGTATCATCGCTCCTGATGCCCGCGGGCATGGAAGAAGCTCCGCGACAAACGAGGACGTCTATACGATGGAAATGTATGCGGAGGATGTCGCCCAAATGCTCATCACCCTACAAATTCATAATGCGGTGCTGCTAGGGCATTCCTTAGGCGGGTACATCACGCTTGCGCTCGCTGAGATGTATGCGAAGAAGCTTTCGGGCTTTGGGCTCATCCATTCGACAGCGCTTGAAGACAGCGAAGCGGCCAAGCAAAATCGCGATAAGGCGGTTGCGGCGCTGGAGGAAAGCGGGGTTCAGCCATTTGTGGACGGACTCATCCCTAAACTGTTTGCACCGGCGAATGTGGAGGCAATGCCAAGCGAGATTGAGCGAGCGAAACAAATCGGCTATGGCACCTCGCTGCAAGGAGCGGTCGGTACGGCAAGAGGCATGAAAATCCGAGCTAACCGCACGCATATTATCGAACAGACCGAGCTTCCTGTACTGCTAGTTTCAGGAGCAAACGATAAAGTCATTCCGACAGATAGCACTTTTGCCGCATCAAACAGATCAACCGTGAAGGTCGTGCTGGACAGCGCGGGCCATATGGGGATGGTTGAGCAGCCGAAGGAGTTAGTCCAAGCGATACTTAGCTTCATGAAATCCAAGCAGTAAGACGTATGAGGGAGGGGGAAGCATATGTTTCAGCGCGATTATTTCATGAGAATGATTGAACAGATGACGGAGGCTGTTGGCCAAATTATGAATTTGCGGCGCGAGCGGAAGCATGAGGAGGCGCTTCTCTTCATTGACGAGCTGCTCGATAAACGCTTCCGGCTCAGCAGCAAGCTTATCCGTTCCTTATCCGACGAGGATTTAATGCGGATGATGACGACAAACGGGGTGCTTGAAACCGATCATATGCAGGCTATAGCGATATTAATGAAGCAAGAGGCCGAGCTTAACGGTGATCTGGGACGCGAGGACGAAAGCTTCGTAGCGTATGTGAAAGCATTGCATCTGTTTTTGCGATTATCGCTTGTAGATGCCGAGCCTACGATTGTGGAGCCCCGAGGACAAATCAAGGAGCTGCTTGAGCGGCTCCTGCCGTATGAGCTTCCCTTATCCACCAAGCGGCTGATGATGGAGTGGCATGAGGCAGAGGGGCACTTTGATTTAGCCGAAAATATGATGCACGAGCTGCTGGGCGATAACGCGCTTACCCCGTCCGCGGCGGAGGATATTTATAGGCGAATGCTGCTGCAGCCCGATGAGCGGCTTGAGGCAGGCGGCTTGCCGCGCGAGGAAATCGAGCAAGGGCTGGAAGCCCTTTTGAAAGAATAGACAAGGTTTATAGCATAAGCTTACGAAAGCGAGCTTGGCTCCATTATTTTTTTAGGAGTGAGAGGTACAGCATGACAGAACAATGGCAGCTAGATATCACGAATTGGGTCAAAAGCGGGGAGCTGCTGCAGGCTACGCTAAGCCAGCCAAAGCGCAAGGACGCAGGGGCAGCGCCTAAAACAATCATTCGTCCGCTGAAGCTGAAAAACGGGTTGTTTTATCAGTTTGAATATCATTTTGCAAATAAAGTGACGCATGACAACGTTGCGGAGCTTCAGGCTGCCGAGAGGGTCATCGATCTGCTTCAAGAGAATTACCGGCAAGCGCTGGTGAAGACGCCTGAGGCCGATGTGCAGCTGCTCTTTAGCAAGAAGGGCAAGGCCGCTATCCTGAGGAAGCCCGCTACTGCGGGGGCGCGTCCGGTAAATCTGGAGCATAACAGGCAAAAGCAGCGGATATTGGCCGAAGGCAAAGCGGCGCCATTCCTTGTCGAGCTGGGCATCATGACGCCAGAGGGGCTCGTCCATGCTAAGAAACAGGATAAATACCGGCAGATCAATCGTTTTCTAGAGATGGTTACCGATGTGCTGGCGTATTTGCCGACGGACCGGGAGCTTACGATTGTTGATTTTGGCTGCGGAAAATCTTATTTGACGTTTGCGCTTTACCATTTGTTAGCCGTTGAGCAGCAGCGGAAAATCAACATTATCGGACTTGATTTGAAGGCGGATGTCATCGCGTTTTGCTCAGGCCTTGCGGAGAAGCTTGGCTACGACAAGCTTCAATTCCTCGTTGGAGACATCGCGGAGTATGAGGAGCTGCAGGCTGCCGATATGGTCGTTACCCTTCATGCTTGCGACACGGCTACGGATGCCGCGCTTGCCAAAGCGGTAAACTGGGGAGCCTCCGTTATTATGTCGGTGCCATGCTGCCAGCATGAGCTGTTCAAGCAGGTCAGCAGCGATATCCTGTCACCGCTTCTCTCGCAAGGGCTGCTAAAGGAGCGCTTCTCGGCGCTGGCAACGGATGCCGCTCGCGGAACGCTGCTTGAGGTGCTCGGCTACAAGGTTCAAATGCTTGAATTTGTCGATCCGGAGCATACGCCAAAAAACTTGCTCATTCGCGCTGTACGCTCGGAGCAGCAAGGGATTTCGGTGAAAAAATGGGAGCAATACGAGCAATTCCGTCAGTTTTTGAGCATTTCTCCATCGCTAGAGCATATGCTTGCCGACCGATGGCCGAAGCAATCTTCCAAGCCAGATGCTAAAAATTAAATAATTGTCGATGCAATTAACATTTGCTACAATGGAAGAAGATGGCTGTCAAATGGATGGGTGAACCGTATTGGGATGGATGATCTGGCTAGACTTTAGTATGTTTCTAGTGCTGTTCGGCTTGTTTTTCTACGTGTTAGCCTCAAGTACGGTAACGGTTCTGCATCGTATTTATTTGTTTCTACATACCGTATTCATGATCTGGACGCTCTTTCAGTTTGTTTCGCAGACAACGACTGAAACTCACTTTAAACTCTTCTACCTTTCCGTCTCATACACAGCGCTTTCGCTGCTAGGAATCGGTTGGTTCGTATTTATCGTTTTTCTTACCGGCCAGTCGTATGTAATACGAAAGAGCCGGTTGTTCATTTTAGCGCTGCCTGCGCTTATTTCGGTTGCTGCAGTCATCGTGAATCCAAACGGCATGTTTCTTCAAATTAATACCGAGCTTACTCCGCTGAAGCAGCTTCAGCATGGGCCGTTATACTGGATCATGGTCGTACAGCTGGTCCTCTATATGGTCGTGTCGTTTATTATTATGTTCTACAAGCTGAGGGTGGAGAAAGCCGAGCGGCAGCGCACGCAAATCAAAACGGCGTTCAATGGCATGTTCGTGCTCGTCTTGTTCGCCATCGGCGATTTAGTGCTCAATATATTTATCATTGAACGATTTAATCGCTATATTCCGCTTATATCGGTAGGCATGGCCTTTGCCGCCGTATATTTGGTGCATGCCATAAGACGGAATAAAGTGCTCGATATCATTCAGACCGTTCAACGCGACGTGATGAATACGATGTCAATGGGCATTATCGTGCTGGATGAGAACGATACGATCATTGATGTGAATAAAGTGATAAAGCCGATTTTCCGGCTGCGGATCGGAGACAAATTTAATCCCGCTCTCCTGGGCTCCCAGTTCAAGGGAGAGGCTTCCAAAGAGTTGAAAGCGTTTATGGAAGCGCAGCGCACGCGCCCGCTCGAGAGGCATGAATTCGAGATAGCGATCCAACATGATAAGTATCGCCATGTGATCGTGCAATCCTCTCCGATTCTTAACAATAAGAAAACGCCGGTGGGCAGAGTGCTGACCTTTCAGGATGTAACGGAGCTTAGATTGCTTGTGGAAGAAACGAATAATCAGAATGAGATGCTGCAGGATCGCAATCGCGATTTGCTTATTATGCAGGATGAACTGTTCCAAGCGAATAAGAAGCTGGAGCATATGGCGATAACGGATGGCCTGACAGGCTGCTTTAACCGCCGATATTTGCTGTATCAGCTGGAGCAAGAGATTGTTACCAATATCCGTTATGGCATACCTTTTTCTATCTTTCTATTTGATTTGGATCATTTTAAATCGATCAACGATAAACATGGTCATCTGGTCGGCGACGAAGTGCTTTGCAGCACGGTTGATGCCGTCCGGGGAGCGCTGCGGTTCACGGATATATTGGCTAGGTACGGCGGGGAAGAGTTTACCGTTTATTTGCCGCATACAAACCGGGAACAAGCGGATCAGATTGCCGAGAAGCTCATGGAATCGGTTGAGCAGAACAGGGTGAATACTGGCATCGGCGAGCAGCCGATATCCGTTACGGTCAGCATGGGCGTCATCTCGATTGAGCACTTTGAGCCTTCCGATCTTGCAGACCCAAAAGCTTTTCTGCGAGAGCTTCTCGCACAAGCGGATGCCGCATTGTACGAAGCGAAATATAGTGGCCGTAATCGGATCGTCAAACGCAAATTAGCTTAGAGGCTTGAACGGCAGCGTTCAGCCTTTTTTTTAATGGCGCTTGCATAGTCAGTCTGAGCCAGTTCTGATAAAATAGAAGCTATCCGGTTAAAGGCGCTATTACTATCGAAGGCGGGAACTAATCTAATGAGAAAAGTGCAAATTGGAATGGTCAAGCCGGGAGACAAGGTGGCAAAACCTATCTTTCAAGAAAACGGCAACGTTCTTCTGGGAGAAGGGGTAGAGCTAAATGATCGTTACATTGATCGATTGCAAAACTTGGGCATTGATTTTCTGTTCATCGAGGACGGACTGACGGAGGACTTGATCCCCGAGGATACGATCCGAGAGGAAACGCGCAAGCAAGCAGTCGATACCATTTATAAAACGATGAACTCCTTTAAAGACCAGACTGTGACAAAGGGACGGACGATCGCTCCTGACATGGGCCGAAATTTCCGAGCGGTATTCGGACAAATTATGCAGGATCTGTCCTCACGACCTAATATGCTCGTCAATCTAACCAGCATTCATGCTATGGATGGTTATTTGTTTCAGCATTCCTTTAACGTCGCGGTACTCGCGGGCATTATGGGCATGGCGAAAGGGTTTAATCGCAATCAGCTTGAAGAGCTTGGCATTGGCGCTCTTCTTTTCGATATCGGCATGACGAAGGTGCCGCAGAAGCTGCTGGCGAATACAGGCAGATATACGGCGGAGGATCACAAAATCATTCATAGCCACGCGAAGGATGGCTTTGATATATTACGCAAGTATCATGATATATCGATCGTTTCCGCGCATTGCGCCCTGCAGCATCATGAACGCTTTAATGGTTCGGGCTACCCGCGCGGGCTCAAGGAAAATGAAATACATATGTATGCACAAATCGTTGGGCTAGCCGACACTTTTGACGCATTGACCTCGCCAAGGCCGCACCGAAAGCGTTATACGGCAAGCGAGGCGATCGAATTTTTGTTCGCTGCGGGCGGCACTTTTTTTGATTTGGACCTTATCAAGCTTTTTTGTCGACATATATCGATTTATCCGATTTCCACCTCGCTCTTGCTCAGCACCGGCCAGGTAGGCGTCGTATCAGAAAACAATGAGCTTGCCGTGCATCGTCCCCGCGTCCGTATTATTATGGAGGCAAATGGCACTCAGCCCGCTTCGCCGTATGAGATCGAGCTGAAGGACGAGCTATTCATCACCATTGTAAAAGAGCTCTAATTGCCTTTCTGGACATAAATAGGCATTAGGCGTAGGGGCTTGACCATACCGCCTTGCACTCACCCGCATATTTTAATAAATGCGGGAAGGAGTGACGGCATGGCAAATCGAGTCAAACCGCCAATATTAGGTCCAAAGAAAAAGAACAAGGCGCTGTTGAAGAGAACGAAGGTCCGCAAGCTGCAAAACGGTCCGACATTCAGCCTTTTAACGATACTGTGGGTAGACTTAAATGGTGTTCCATTTAATACGACAGGCTTCTATGGCGCATTGTTTAGAGGTACGACACTTGTGCAGACAGCGGCGTTCGACCGTTTCGGAGCTGTATATTTCAGTCAGGCACCGACTTTGACAACGGCCAATTATACGCTTCAAGTCTATGACAGCTTTGGTAGAGTGTATCATACAAAATCGATTCCGGCTGGGGTCGAGGCTTTTGCAGTAATCGGTTAAACAGGCTTTGAGAGAAACCTTCCATTAGCGGCTGCTTTGCTGCTCATATGGGAGGTTTCTTTTTGCAATAATGATAGAGTTACTTTATATCTGATAGTGTTTAAGGTAAAATAATGAGAAATAGAGCTAGTAAGGGATGTGCGTTCATTATGGGAGCAGTACAGCACCACAAGCTTTCGAAGCTAGAAGTGCTGCGAAGAGTGCTGTTTATTACACTCGGTGCAGCGCTGGTCTCGGTTGGACTGGAAATTTTTCTCGTACCAAATCACATTATTGATGGCGGTATTGTCGGTATATCGATTATGGCCTCCCATTTAACGAAAGTGCCGCTGGGCCTGTTTCTATTTCTGTTAAATCTTCCTTTTTTGTTTCTTGGCTATAAGCAGATTGGCAAAACCTTCGCAATCTCGACGCTGTATGGCGTATCGGTGATGTCGCTCGGAACCTTTTTGCTTCATCCGGTGCCGCCACTTACTGTAGAGCCTTTTCTGGCTGCTATTTTTGGCGGTGTCATATTGGGCGTCGGCGTTGGTATGGTTATCCGATTCGGAGGCTCGCTCGACGGCACGGAGATCGTTGCGATTGTATTCAACAAGCGATTGCCGTTCTCGGTAGGCGAGACGGTTATGTTTTTTAACCTGTTCATCCTTGGCAGCGCGGGCTTTGTGTTCGGCTGGGATCGGGCGATGTATTCGTTGATCGCCTATTACATTGCCTATAAGATGATCGATATTACGATTGAGGGCTTCGATGAATCGAAGGCAGTATGGATCATTAGCGACGAAGCGAAGGAAATCGGCGCAGCTATTATGAGCAGGCTTGGCAGGGGCGTTACTTATTTGCACGGCGAAGGCGGCTTTACAGGCGGAAACAAGCGCGTTATCTTTTGCGTCATTACGCGTCTTGAGGAAGCGAAGATGAAGTCGATCGTTCATGAACTGGACCCTGTGGCATTTCTCGCAGTAGGCAATATTCATGATGTGAAGGGCGGACGGTTTAAGAAACGGGATATTCACTAATGATGATAGTAGTCCTTGCATAGGGACAGCGAAGCCGTTGAACCGGCAGGCTATCGGATAAGGATGAAGGAGATCATCGCATTGGACGAGTTTGAGAGCATTCATCACTGGACAGCAGGCAGGCAAGAGGACGAATGGCAGCGGCGGAGGGGCATTGTTGCCGGCATCGGCGATGATGCCGCGGTTGTTGATCTGGCCGCGGCCGCGGATGGCGTAGCCGAGCCGAAGCGGCTTCTGCTGGCGGTCGACACGATGGTGGAGACCGTCCACTTCAAGCAGTCGACGATGCGGGACGAGGATGTCGGCTATAAGGCGCTTGCCGCGAACATAAGCGATATTGCCGCGATGGGAGGCGTGCCCTTGCATGCGCTCGTCTCGGTCAGCGTACCGCCCGCGTATACGCCGGAGCGGATGCGGAGGCTGTATGATGGGCTTTACGAGTGCGCCGAGCGCTACGGGGTTGCGATTGCGGGAGGCGATACGACGTCGTCGCCGGAGCATTTGGTTGTTGCGGTAACGGTGACGGGAACCGTTGAAGCGGGGCGCGAGCTGCGGCGTTCGGGCGCTAAGCCGGGCGACGCGGTGTTTGTGACCGGCGCGGTAGGCATGTCGGCGGCGGGCTTGCATGCGCTGCTTGCCGAGGAGGCGCGGGGAGCTGTTATGGCATCCGCAGATGCGGGGCATCAGGAGCTTGCGGCTTTGGTGAAAGCGCACCAGAGGCCAAATCCGTCGGTGCGGGCAGGCAGGCTGCTGCTTGAGCGGGGCAGCTGTCATTCGCTTAATGATGTAAGCGACGGTCTGGCAAGCGAAGCGTGGGAGATTGCAGAGGCATCAGGGCTGCGTCTTATGCTTCATGAGAAGCGGCTGCCAAGGAGCGGAAGCATGTCGACTTATGCATCAAGCGCGGGCGTTGATCCGCTGGAGTGGATGCTCTATGGCGGAGAGGATTACGTATTGCTAGGCACGATGGCATCTGAGGATGCCGAAGCGATGCAGCTCGCCTTCCAGCAGGAGGGCATTCCTTTTTTTATCATCGGGGAAACCGAAGCGGGCGAGCCGGACGTACAGCTTATACGCTACAATCAAGCAAGCAAGGGAAGCGGACTACTGTCTTCGAACGAGAAGCGAATAAATCTTAAGAAGCGCGGATACAATCATTTTTTGTGATGAACGGGTGATTAGCATGCAACAACAGATAGGTGAGGCCACTTGGGTGGCGCAATCCGAACAGGATACGATAGCACTGGCTAAGCAGCTTGCTGCTATGGCAGATTCAGGCTCGCTTCTTGCGCTGGACGGCGATCTTGGCGCGGGCAAAACGAGATTTTCGCAAGCTTTTGCCGAAGCGATTGGCGTTAAGGGCATTGTGAACAGTCCGACATTCACGATTATTAAAGAATATGAAGGGGATAAGCTTCCCTTTTATCATATGGATGTGTACAGGCTATCTCTGGAGGAAGCGGATGAGCTTGGGTTAGATGATTATTTTTTTGGCGATGGCGTAACGATCGTGGAATGGGCAAGCTTGATTAAAGAGCTGCTGCCAGCCGAGAGGCTGGAGCTGTATATCGAGCACCTTGGCGATGAAGCACGGCGAATTCAATTGACTGGCTACGGGCAAATGTACGCAAGCTGGTGCGAGGCCGTGAACAAGTTAGGAGCGGACAGATGAGAACAGAGCAGAAGCATCAAGCTGGAGTGATTTTGGCATTAGACACCTCGACGGCATCGATGGCTGCGGCTATCGTTAGCGAAAATGAGGTATTGGCTGAAATTCAGTCGTTAGCGGAAAGAAATCATTCGGTTCATGTCGTATCGCATATCAAGGCTATGCTGCAAAATAGCGGCATAACGGAAACGGATATCGAAGCGATTGCTGTTGGCAATGGGCCAGGCTCCTACACGGGCATGCGCATTGCGGTTTCGGTTGCCAAGACGCTTGCTTGGGTTTGGGAGAAGCCGCTAGTCGGCGTATCCAGCCTAGAGGCGATTGCTTACGGTGCTTGCCATCAACAATTAGGCGCGCAAGCGGAAGAGACAAGAGCAGTTGATGGCGACGGAGAACACTGGGTTATCCCAATCATGGACGCTAGGCGCGGCCAGGTTTATTCGTCCTGCTTCTCGATGACGAATCATGCGAAGTGGAGCCGCTGGTCAGAGGATGGCGTACGGCTTATGAAGGATTTTGTCGAACAGTTGAAAGAACGTTTGGCTGAACTGCCGGAAGGCGCCGTTCAAAGCATCTCCTTGGTCGGGGATTTATCCCTTCACGAGCCAGGTGCGGCACGGCTGCAGGAAATCGGCGATTCAGCAGGAGTAACCGTCCGGCTGCAGCCGTTTGTCCAAGAAGGCAAATGGATAGCAGAGCTTGGACGCAAACGGCTGGAAGCAGGTCTCACCGAGAACCCGCATACTTTTATTCCAAACTACACGCAGCTCACCGAAGCGGAAGTCGTATGGAAGGCAAAGCAGGAAGGTGGGGCTAAGGTATGAAAGTAGACGTGAACAAGCTCATTTATCGCTCAATGACGATGGCTGATATCCCGGCAATCGTAGCTATTGAGCATGAAGCTTTTTCGAGTCCTTGGACGGCAGAGGCGTTCACGAATGAGCTGGTGAACAATTTGTTTGCCAGATATATGATAATGGAATATGAGGGCGAGGTTATTGGCTACGGCGGCATGTGGGTCATTATGGACGAGGCGCATGTAACGAATATAGCCGTAAGATCAGACTACCGCGGACAAGGGCTGGGCAGCTGCTTGCTAATGGAGCTGCAGCGGACGGCGGTCTTTTTTGGCGCTGTCAAAATGACGCTCGAGGTTCGTCCTTCCAACGAGATCGCGCAGCGGCTTTACCGGAAATACGGCTTTGAGCCTTCAGGCATTCGCCCGCGCTATTACTCGGATAACAATGAAGACGCGCTTATTATGTGGGCAGAGCTTGACCATGAGCAGTTGAAGACAGGGGAGCAATGAACGTGAGTCAGTCAGAGAGAGCAGCAAATGCCGAGCGGGCAAATGATATTATTTTGGCGATAGAAACGAGCTGCGACGAGACATCGGCAGCTGTCATTCGCGGCGGCAAGCATATTTTATCCAATGTGGTATCCAGTCAAATCGAGATTCATGAACGGTTCGGTGGCGTTGTGCCGGAAATCGCTTCACGCAAGCACGTGGAGTCGGTCACACTCATTATCGAGCAGGCGGTTAAGGAATCAGGCCTGACGCTGAAGGACATGTCGGCTATAGCTGTAACGCAGGGTCCTGGCCTCGTAGGCGCATTGCTTGTTGGGATTGTAGCCGCCAAAAGCTTGTCGATGGCACTCGATATTCCGCTGATCGGCACGCATCATATCGCAGGTCATATTTATGCCAATGAGCTTGTCCATGACATTGTTTATCCCTGTATGGCGCTTGTTGTTTCCGGCGGGCATACGGAGCTTGTGCTGATGGAAAGCGAGGGTGATTTTCGCGTTGTAGGCCGTACAAGGGATGATGCGGTCGGCGAAGCTTATGACAAGGTTGCGCGTGCGCTTCACTTGCCATACCCAGGAGGACCGCATATCGATAAGCTCGCTGTTGAAGCGGAGGAATCGATTGTTTTGCCAAGAGCATGGCTTGAGGCGGATAGCTATGATTTCAGCTTCAGCGGCTTGAAATCAGCGGTGCTGGCCGTTATTAACCAGACGAGAATGAAGGGCCTAGTCCTTAATGAATCGGCTTTGGCACGCGGCTTCCAAGAGTCGGTCACCGAGGTGCTTGTTACAAAAGCGCTGCGCGCTGCCCGGCAATTTGGCGCGAAGCAGCTGCTGCTGTGCGGCGGAGTTGCCGCTAACCGTGGCCTCAGAGCGGCGTTAACGGCTCGCTGCGAGTCGGACAAGGTGCCGCTGCTTATTCCGCCGAATTCGCTCTGTACGGATAACGCGGCGATGATCGGTGCGGCTGCATATCTTAAGCTTAAACGTGCGCAATATACGGACCTCGATATGAAGGGCGACCCGGGCTTCTCGCTGGAGAGCTGGTCTGTGAGCAAGTAAGAAAGCTTTAATAGGGAGCTGCGGTTGCATCGAATTGATAGAACGGCTGCATGATGCTGGAAATGTTCGTGCCCAAAAAAAAATTGGAAATGGAATTGACAGACTATTTTGAAGAGCATATAATAAGCAACAATACTTCAAACTTCAACTTCATACGTTACAAACGCAAGGAACAGGAACAGTAAAGCTTGTCCGGGAATGTCGGCAGCGCGCTTATGAATGAGCATCATTCATACATCGCTCCGATGACAGAGAGCTGCGGGTTGGTGCAACGCAGTCGAAGGATGCTTGAAGCTCACCTGGGAGCGGAACAGTGGAAACGGTGGCGGCAATTTGCCAATAGCCATGCAGGTACATTGTTACGGTTAACCACCGTAATCGGGTGCATGTGAGTCAACATCCGGAGTTGGCCATATGCTTAAGTTGGGCGTCCCTGCTCGTTTGCGAACGTATGGGTGTCAACAAGGGTGGTACCGCGCGGGTCTTTTATAGCCTGTCGTCTCTTGATTCAAGAGACGACAGGCTTTTCTTGTTGTCTAGGAAGTGAAGTATGCAGCATGAAAGCGATAAGGAACAAACAACATAGAGTGGAAACGCTATGAACAGGAGCAGTAGAACAATAGGCTGGCAAAACGAAATTCGAGGCTTGCTCATCGCATTGCGGTGAGTCACTCGAAATCGTACAGAGAGCTGCGGGGTGGTGCGACGCAGTCGAAGCTGAAGTTTGAATCTCGCCTGGGAGCGGATTGGTGGAAACGGATTGTCAGCTGACAATACGCGTACACCGTTACGGCTAGCCGCCGTCATCGGGCATTTAAGCGGGCTCAGATCCCCGCAGAAAGCAGCAGGACGTCCTAGCGGATGTACCTCGCCCCTGCTTCTGCATCAAGGACTGGCCAATTAGAGTGGTACCACGGCAGCGTAAAGCTCGTCGTCTCTTACAAGGAGACGACGAGCTTTTTTTTGTACCCAAAAACAATCCAACCCACCTTTAGGAGGCATATAATCATGACAAATGAAATGAAAAAAATTCAAATTTTTGATACGACACTGCGGGATGGCGAGCAATCGCCCGGTGCTTCCCTGGATCCGGAACGTAAAATCATCATTGCCCGCCAGCTGGGCAAACTGGGCATCGATGTCATAGAGCCGGGCTTTCCGGTCTCTAGCCCCGGAGAGTTCGCAGCGGTGCAGCAAATCTCACGCGAGCTGCAGCATGTGGAGATCGCCGGATTCGCTAGGGCTGTAAAGGTTGATATTGACGCTGCTGTGAAAGCGACGCAGGATGCGGCGCGGAGACGGCTTCACTTATTTATTTCCTCGTCGGACATCCATCTTAATCATCAACTGCGCAAATCGCGTGATGAGGTCGTGCAAATTGCCCGTGAGATGGTCGCATACGGAAAACAATTTGTGGATGAAATCGAATTTTCGGCCATGGATTCTACAAGATCCGGCAGAGATTTTGTCATTCAGCTCGTAGAAGCGGTCATTGCCGAAGGAGCAACGATTATCAACCTGCCAGATACGCTTGGTTACGCCATGCCCGAGGAAATGAGCGAGCTGTTCCGCGCAGTGCGCAAGCAAGCCAGAGGCGGCGAAACGGTAAGATATAGCGCACATTGCCACAATGACCTTGGCCTTGCGGTCGCGAATAGCATTGCGGCGATCCATGGGGGCGCCACGCAAATTGAAGTGACGGTAAACGGCATTGGCGAGAGAGCGGGCAACTGCTCGTTGGAAGAGCTGGTTATGGCAATCGAAACGCGCAAGGATGCGATTCAAGCGGAGACAAACATTCAAATCGGTGAAATTTTTGAAACGTCCCGTATGGTTAGCCGCGCGATGCACTTCCCGATCGCTTACAACAAGCCGATTGTTGGACGCAATGCATTCCAGCATGAATCAGGCATTCATCAGGATGGCCTGCTCAAAAACCGCAATACGTATGAAATCATGGACCCGGAAGCGATGGGCATCCCGCGCAACATGATCATACTAGGCAAGCATTCCGGCCGCCATGCGATTAAGCACCGCCTTTCCGAATACGGCATCGACATGTCGGATGCTCAGTTGCAGGATGTGTACGACAAATTCAAGGAAACGGCAGACGCGCAAAAGATCGTCACGGATGACGAGCTGATCCGGATTGCGGGCGAGCTGACAGAGACGCAGCCAGATCCTTATGTGCTTGTTGATCTGCATGTTCATGCGGGTACGCAGCGGTCTAGAACGGCGACGGTAACGATTCGGGAAAATGAGTTTGGGACGGAGCAGTCGTATATGGCGATGGGAGCCGGGCCTATTGAGGCGGTTATCCATGCGATTCAACAAGCGATTCCGGTAGCAGCCGAGTTTGAGGATCTGGAGCTTCACTCCTTGTCAACAGGCGAGGATGCGCATGGAGAAGCGGTTGTGAGCATTGTGCATATGCAGCAGCGCTTCCGTGGCACTTCGATTCACAAGGACATTGTTCTAGCCGCTGCGCAAGCCTACATCGCAGCTTGCAATCAGGCGGTCATGACAACGGGAAAAAGGTATGTGGAATCCAGCCCGGCTAAAGCAGCTAACTGATTGTGGCTTAAACCATAAAGGGAGTGGTTTATGATGGATAAAATCATACAATACTACAACCAATTTGATGAATGGGGGCGTCTCGAAAGAGCGCCCCTTGAGTTTATCGTAAATTGGTTTCATATCAGTCGATACTTGCCGGAGAGCGGACATGTGCTCGATAACGGCGCCGGTCCAGGCAAGTATGCAATGGAGCTGGCAAGAAGCGGTTATGACGTTACGTTAACGGATTTAACGCCAAGGCTGGTGCAGCAGGCAGAGGATAAGGCGGAGGAGCTTGGGCTTGCTGAGCGCTTTAAAGGGTTCTATACTGCCAATGCTAAAAGTTTAACGATGCTCCAAGATGAGCAATTTGACGCTTCGCTTATGATGGGGCCGCTGTATCATTTGCAGCAGCAGGAGGAACGTAACCAGGCTGTCCGAGAACTATACCGCGTAACGCAAAGCGGCGGGTATGTGTTTGTTTCTTTTATGACGAGGATCAGACATTTGCTCACAGCGCTTGCGCATCCGCAGAGCTGGAAGCCCACCGACAATATGGGAGCCATTTTAGATTTTATGGACAACGGCATCTTTAATCATACGGACGAAGGCAGGTTCACTGGCGTCTACTATCATTTAATAGAAGAGATAAAACCTCTTATGGAGGCACATGGATTTGAAACGGTTAAATTAATAGGCTCATCGAGCGTTGCCGGCGCTTTGACGCAGGAGCAATTCGATTATTGGCAATCGCTTGGAGAGCGTGAATATGCAAAATGTATGGAGCTTGTTTGCGAGTACGCGGATAACGTCCATCTGCTGGGAACCTCCTCGCATTTGCTGTATGTCGGCAAGAGAAAATAACCTCGTTTAATTGCCAAATTTAGTGTTGTGCACAAAGTTATCCACAATCGAGTGCCTTTTTGTGTATAAGATGAAGAAAACCCTGAAAACACTGGATTTACTTAAGCTTCACATTGTGTGCGAAAAGGGGATAGTTTTTTCATACTAAAGTTGTGGATAATGTGTATAACATGGATAAACAATAGGGAACGTATGAGTTTGTACCTATGAAACGACGAAATCCGCGAAAATACTACTATAATGCCTGCTTATTATCGACAGAATTAACTAACAATTTATACAGAGTTGTTGATATCTTTGTGGATAACAAAATACATCTAATATTTAGTACGAATGGTAAATAGTTGATCCTCTATCACTTGGTTGCGCTTACATTGCGGTACCGCAAAAAATTTGCGTGAATTACTAGTCATGTTTTCGGTGAAATAGTTTGTGTTATGCGTTATCGTGAAGCTATGAAATATACCGAGAACATGAATCTAGCATATTAACGAATAACTCACGCAAAGCTTAAGTGTGAATGGAGGTTAACCAAGGAATGGAAAAGGAAACGATCATTCAAGTAAGTTCGGTCAGCAAGTACTATGGTGCGAATAAGGCAGTGGATCGGGTATCCTTCAAAGTAAATGAAGGAGAGATTTTCGGAATTATCGGTACGCACGGTGCAGGAAAAACGACGCTGCTCGAAATGCTAATGGGTATTCGTATGCCAGACCAAGGAAGCATCCGCATATACGGCCACGATGTGGTGCATGATGCAGAACGATTGAAGGAAGACATCGGAATCCATCTGCAAAGCACGTCTTTGGTCGACAAAATGAATGTTCGTGAAGCTATGGAGCTGTTTCAAGGCTTCTACAAACGAAAAAATGATTTGGACAATATCATTGAACAATTTGGACTTAGCCCATATTCGGATAAATTAGTAAAGCGCCTCTCAGGCGGCTGGAGACAGCGCACGGCACTTGCAATTGCATTAGTAAATGATCCTAAAATCATATTTTTGGATGAACCGACAACGGGTCTGGACCCGCAAGCCAAAAAAGAATATTGGACGCTGCTTAAGCTGCTTAAGCAACAGGGGAAAACGATCGTCGTTGCCTCGCATGACATGGAAGAGATTCAACGGAACTGCAATCGCGTTTGCGTGATGCGCAAAGGCGAATTTATTACATGCGATAATCCATCGTCGCTTATCGCGCAGCTGCCCGGCGGCGGCATGACTATGGAAGCTGTTTATATGCACCATGCAGTTGAACTGGATAGGAGTGTCAGCGTATAAGGATAATCAAACATTAAGCAAAGGATTTAAAAGGGAAATGTTCAAGGAGGGCTTTTTAGAAATGGATCATCGCGATCGCATCGAAAGTCCGTCAGTCGAGCGCAAAGAATTATTGGAATTACGAATGGAGATGATCGCTACCTTAATGAATCAAATGAGCGAGGGGGGAAATAAGAAACAAGATAGCGAAACGGATAATAAGCGCAAACATCCCAGCGACTGTTACGGCATAATGAAGCATCATTGGTTAGCTCATTTTGTAAATGTGGTACACCGTATGTTCACTTTATGATTTCATAGTATAATAGAATGATCTTGATTGGCGGAGGATCGCTTGTGAACGATAGTATTCCACTCATTGGTCATCAAATGCGGACGATGGTTCAGCGGTTTTTTACTGCTGAACCTCTTGCACGATTCGCAGAGCTTTTTATTGAGGACAAGCTTGCTGAAACGATTCGGTTTGGCCAGCTGACCGTTATTCATTATCGCATGTTTGGCGGTCATAGCGACGAAGTGTACGAAGCGGCAGCGGCAGTTGAGCTGTTTATTTTGGCATCGGACATATTGGATGATTTGCAGGACCAGGACGCTCCACACAAGCCCTGGATGCAGGCTCCTCAGCCTGTGGCGATTCATGTTGCCTCGGCGCTATTAACGTTGTCGCAGCAAGCAATGCTGAGCAGCGCTCCTTCCGATGCGATGAGAATCGCGCTTATGGAAATGATGAACAGGCTGCTGCTTCAGTCGGCCAACGGCCAGATGCTCGACATTATGAATGAGATTGTAGACGAGCAATCCTATTTGGACATGGTTAAGCAAAAATCAGCGACATTGCTGCAGCTCGCTTGTATGACAGGTGTTATGCTTGCCGGTGAGCCTTGGAACGAAGTGGTGGCAGAATATGCAGCTGAAATTGGCATAGCCGCCCAAATTCAAAATGATCTGCGGGATTTGCTGAGATGGGACGACAAGAGCGATTTTCTCCAGCGCAAACGTACGCTGCTCACGCTTTATTTAATAGAGAGCGAAGCAGAGGCGGATTGCTGGATAAAGGAGTATTTTGAAGGACGGATCTCGCTAGAGGATGTAGCCATGAAGCGTGAGCTTTTCCTCGAAACATGCGAAAGAACAGGCACTATTTTGTATGGTTCAGTCATGAGCCGGATGCACTACAATCGATTTGAAGAGCTGGTAGACTCTATTCAGGAGATTAGTCCTTGGAAATCGACATTTTTACATATTATAAATCAAAGAATTGCATAAAAACACACCGCGCAAAAGTCACTTCGGTAAATACGAATCACTTTTGCGTTTTCTGTCGATTCTATTCCTGTTATAGTAGAGAAGTAGTATATTTTTATAATAATAGTAACGAATTGGAGGAGTTAAAATGTTAAAAGAAGCGATTCGTCAATTGGTAAACAGCACTGAAAAAATGTCCATGGCTATGGGTGGACAATTGCAAGTTGCAGGTGTCTCGGCTGCAGAACAAAAAGCTCTTCTTGGTGAACTGAAGAACAAAAACGAGAAAAACAGCGGATACGCATACATGTGGGGCTAAGAATTTGATATTGTTTGAAGGGAAGAGGACAGCATGAGACCTACATTCTTAAACCGCATTGTAGCAATCCTCTTCCTAGCAGTGCTTCTCTCATCAGTAGTTTACTTAACTTCGGTTATAGCTACTATCCCATCAATCGGGGCAATTCTGATCAATGATTCGAGCGATAATTATATCGTTAAATCGATAGAGCCCGCGGGTCAGGCAGAAGTAAAAGGAATTAGGGTTGGCGACCGGATTTTAGAGGTAAACGGCGAGCCGGTTAATGAATTTCGAAATGTGAAAAAATATAATTCGATAGAGTATGCTGATAATGTGCTTGTTTTACATAAAGACAACAGTCAGCAAGAGATCACCTTTCCAAAAGGCTGGACAGGCGAACACTCGCTATGGGAGCTATTTATTCAGCTATACATCCCAGGCATATCGCTTATTATTTTTTGTGCATTTTCGGGATTTCTTTATGTTAAGCGTAGAAACGATAGAGCAGCAATTATGCTCATTTTATTTTTTATTTCGATAGGAATTAGCTATTACAGCTCAGCGGCTTCT
This sequence comes from Bacillus sp. FJAT-26390, assembly GCF_001682865.1. Classification (GTDB taxonomy): domain Bacteria; phylum Bacillota; class Bacilli; order Paenibacillales; family Paenibacillaceae; genus Pristimantibacillus. The sequence continues at coordinate 206,797 of NZ_MAQX01000035.1, read as the reverse complement.
TATCGAAGCGATCCTGTTGGAACCGCCATTCTTTATCTCGTAATGCCACTTATCCCATTGTTGTTTATGAGTTTCATGAGCATATATTTGCAAAGATTTAACGTAAGCTTCATTAGCAAGAGACTGCTGCGGTTATTATTTGCGGTAGTGGGCGGAGTAGGCTTTACAAGCTTGTTATATTTTTGGACAGATCTATTTCCAATACAAGTTTATATTTATATTAAGATGGCCTTTAGCGGTATTTTGCTCTTAGGCAATTTAGTGTGCGTATATAAGCTTATTCGCAAGTTTATCGAACATCGCAATACCAAATTACACTCATTGTTTACGATAACTTTAATCTCACATCTGGTAGCTTTTACGCCATTTGCGACATTGAATTTACTTCCTCAAATTTTCGGAAAGAACCAAATTTTCCCTGCTGCATTTACAGCGCTCTTCTTATTCGTTTTGCCGATTGTATATTTCTATCTATCAACTTCGAATCAATTGTTCGACATCGATTTTATTTTAACGAGATTTAAATACTACACTGCACTAGCCATCTTTCCATCAATCATTGTGTCCGCGCTAGTGGCGATATTAATACTAGGAGAGAATAATCCGTCATGGTCCGTATGGTTTGGCGTATTTTTTGTCATCTACATCGGAATGACGTTGTTTCTATATGGGAAGGAACAAATTGATCAGCGATTCAGACCTAAGCTCTTCAAGGCGATGTACAGCTATCAGGATAGCCTTGACCGTTTCTCTCGCAAAATCGCCAGAGTCATGAAGCAAGGTGATTTGGAAGCGGTTCTGATGCAGGAAATTTCGGAGCTTTTGCCGGTAAAACGAATTACTTTTTTGCTTGTAGAGCAATCAGAGAACACGGTATATCCGATGGGAGAGCACCCCGAGGAGCTCATCACCGCGGAGTTTTTGCTTGGAACGGTAAACTCCCTTCAGGTAGGGGAGTTAATCGAGCTGCCTTACGGTCTAGGACTTGTTATTGGCCGGCAGCGGTCGAGATACCATATTTTATGGATTGGCATGAAGACGAACCATACCCGCTTTAACTCGGACGAGCTCCGTTGGCTAAAAACGATGTCCAGCTATTCAAGCATCGTATTTGAGAATTTATATTTAATTGAAGGATTAATCGAGGATCTGGAATCTGAGGTTCGCAAAGAACATTCCACCTCGCCATGGGTGCTTCGTTTGTTATTTTGCTTGTCAGAGAACGAGAGAAGAAAGCTTGCCGCGGATTTGCACGACTCGGCGCTCCAGGATCAGCTGCTATGGTACAGAAAGCTTGAAGCCATTATGATGGACTATCCGATTTCGGATAACCTCGGTCGCGAGCTGGAGGACATCAAAGAGGGACTGCTGGATGTTATTCACCAAATTCGTGAGACCTGCAACGAGCTTCGGCCGCCGCTTTTGAAAGAGATGGGCGTCGTTGAGGCTGTTGAATCGATCATAGAGCATACGCAAATGAGGGTGAACTTTGCGGTTGATTTCCGTGCGAAAACATTCAGCCGTCCACTAAATGAGGAACAAATTACGGCTATTTATCGGATCGTGCAAGAATTGCTGCGCAATGCAGACAAGCATTCACAGGCAAAATTAGTCATTCTCGAGCTCGAGCTACGTAAAGGAACGATATATTTCCGATATCAGGACGATGGTGTCGGAATGGATGTCAATCAAATGATTGTTTCTTTTGAGCATATGGGCTTGTCGGGTATTAAAGAGCGGGTGACAGGTCTAGAAGGTGACATATCATTTTATTCGGAACGCGGTAACGGCCTAGAGGTTGTTATTTTGTTGCCAGAAGACATGACAACCGGCAGATCGGAGAGGGGAATATCGCGTGATTCGTATCTTATTAGTTGATGATCATCCTTCCGTTGGGGAAGGAACTAAAAACATGATTGAGCAAGATAGTGAAATGTCTGTCTCGGTTGTTCTATCAGCGATCGAGGCATTGGATATCGTGCAAATAGAGCATTTTGATCTGATCTTATGTGACTTGAATATGCCAGGCATTAGCGGATTAGAATTGACCAAGCGTTTAATTCAACAGGATCCTCAGCGCAAGGTCATTATTTATTCCGGCTATGAGATTGGATCACACTTTAATTTGTTAATAGAGTCAGGTGTTTCAGGCTTTATATCCAAGACGGTATCCAGAGAACAGCTGCATAACGCAATACGCAGCGCCATGAGAGGCGACACCGTTATCCCGATTTCGCTATTGAAACAGCTTAGACGTCATGAGGTCACCATTGGTCGTTCGGAAGTAACGATCGAGGATGTATCCATCAACGAAAAAGAGCAAACGATTTTGCATGAGGTAGCAACGGGCATTAGCAATAAAGAGCTGGCGGCGATGCTCCATGTGAGTCAGAGAAATGTGGAATACCAGTTGTCGCGCATATTCGATAAGCTAAACGTACGCTCTCGTTCGGAAGCGATTAAAGAGGCGCAGCGCCTAGGCCTTATTAGCTTGGAACAATATTAAGTTTGTCAGGTTATCGTTCCATGATTCACGGAATTAAGCATTTAGCTGGTAAATAATAAACGGCAGGCGAAGGAGTGCTCCTTCATCTGCCGTTTTTTCATTTTGATAATAGGCTAAGCATATAATTGTCCAATCGCTCGGCCATTAATGCATCGGTTAATCCGTTGACTCCAAATGCTGCCCATCCAGCATATACCGTTGGCTGTCCAAACAAGATGTCGACCAAGGACAGGAGATCCCAATAAGGCTCATATTGGAAGGAGGGACCTGCATATTTCATATATGCTTTCAAAAATGCGTCGGCAGTCTCAACGTCGTACAGCTGGGCTAAATCGACTCGACAATGACCGACATCGATGCCGGCAGGTCCGCGGCAAGCATTAACCCAATCGACAACACCGCTTGCTTTGCCATCTTTCCATACTACATTGGCTGGATGATAGTCACGGTGAATTAACGAAGGTTTTGCCTTTGGCTGCGGCCCTTTTACTAGCGCGACAACCTTGTCCCAGCATTCCGTATAGGTTGACCAAGATGGAGACTCGAAAGTAGAAAGATCTTGGTACGTGAAATATGTCCAAGTAAAATGGTCTGCTTCGACTTTATGGATCTGAGCGAGCGTCTCCGCCAAGCCGTCGATCCACGACTCCATACTAGGCGGCCGCAAAACAACGGTACCAGCCAGCTGCGTCATCAATACAGCCGGTATTCCGCAACTGTCGCCAGTTACGTCATAAGCAAGAATTCGAGGTGTCGGAACAGCGGTTTGCGCGACTAAGCGTAAGCTTTCTGCCTCATGAAGCGCCAAATCCGGCTCTTCTTGAAGCCACTCTGCGTTGTCGACTTGCCGTAAAACGACTTTTAATTCGTCGTCATTTACATGAAGCACGATGCTATGCATGATGGAGGACATTCCGCCATGCAGCCGCTGGATGGATCGAACGACTGCTTGCGGGTGCACGGCATCGATTACCCACTGCAGCATGCGATCTGAAAGCTGATCTTTAGAATCGGATGTTATCATAATCCCATCCTTTCACGATTCTGCAGAAGAATGTTATTACATATATTGCTCCCATTCCTCGTAAGCAGTCGATAAAGCGTTTTTGCGTGCTTCAATAGCAGCTTGGATTTCTTGAATCCGAATATAATCATTAAAAATCGCAGGATCAGCAAGCTGCTCCTCAAGCTCCGTAATCTGCTGCTCAAGTGCAGCAATTTCTTGCTCCAGCTGTTCGAGCTTCCGCTGCTTTGCCCGTTCCTCGCGTTTTGCTTGTTTGTCGGCTTCGTAGGAGCTAACAGGCGCATTGTCGGAATTAGCTGTAGATTTCGAGTTTGAAGCCTGTTTTGACAGTGCCTCGAGCCGTGCTTCCTCGATTTCATTTTTTTTCTCTATCATTTCGTCATAATTTCCTAGGAAATGATCCGTACCTGACGGTTTAAGTTCGACAATTCGTTCTGCCATCTTGTTTAGGAAGTAACGGTCATGCGAGATGAAGAGCAATGTCCCTTCATAGTCAAGCAATGCTGCTTCAAGCACCTCTTTGCTAAAGAGGTCAAGATGGTTCGTAGGCTCGTCCAAAATAAGCACATTGGCGCCGGCAAGCATAAGCTTGGCTAGAGAAACACGTGCTTTCTCACCGCCACTTAGCGATGATATCCGCTTGAGCACATCTTCACCGCTGAACAAGAAGTTGCCGAGAACGGTGCGAATACGGGCTTCCTCCATATGGGCATAGCTGCCCCAAACCTCTTCTAGAACGGTATTTTGTCCGTTTAGCCTCGTTTGCTCTTGATCATAATAACCAAGCTTCACATGGGTTCCGAACCGAATGGTTCCCGTAGTTGGCTCATTCTGGCCGACGATCACCTTCAGCAGCGTTGATTTTCCAATACCGTTCGGACCAATCAGGGCAACGGTCTCTCCACGAGTAAGCTGGAAGGAGACATTGCGGAAGATGGGAGAGTCTTTGCCAGGAAACGTGACGGATACATCAGACACGGACAGCACGTCTTTACCGGTCTGGCGCTCGATTTCGAAAGTGAAATGAGCCTTCTTCAAATCGCCTTGAGGCTTGTCGAGACGATCCATTTTGTCCAACGCTTTGCGCCTGCTTTGCGCGCGCTTCGTTGTCGAAGCACGCACAAGGTTGCGCTGAACGAATTGTTCCATACGCGAGATTTCATCCTGCTGCTTCTCGAACTGGCGCATATTGATCTCGTATTCGGCAGCTTTCAGCTCCATATAGCGACTATAGTTCCCGGTGTAGCGCTTAGAAGTATGGCGCTCGATTTCAATAATCGTTTGGGCGAGCGCATCTAGGAAGTAGCGGTCATGGGATACGACAAGAATCGCTCCCGAATATCCGCGCAGATAGGATTCCAACCAGGTTAATGTCTCAATGTCGAGATAGTTGGTAGGCTCATCAAGCATGAGCAAATCGGGCGCTTGAAGCAAAATTCGGGCGAGAGCAAGCCGTGTCTTTTGTCCACCGCTTAATGTAGCGATTAACGTATCTGGCGGAAAGCTGCCAAAGCCCATACCGTGAAGGACGCTGTTAATGCGGGTGTTGATTTCAAAGCCGCCTTGCTCACGGTACCAATCTGAGCGTTTAGCGTACCGATCGAGTGTATCGGCATAACGTTTCTCATCTTCATGAAGCGCCGGATCGGCAATTTTGACCTCAAGCTCGCGCAGCTCCTGTTCAGCTTCGATTAAATGGGCAAACACAGCTCGCATTTCCGCCTCGATCGTCCGATCGGATTGCAAGCCGCTGTTCTGAGCAAGATAGCCGATTTTTGTTTCTTTTGCTTTATGGATTGCGCCTGAGTCAGCGGACATTTCGCCGGCGATAATTTTTAGGAGCGTTGATTTGCCTGCGCCGTTAACGCCAACGAGACCGATTCGTTCTCGTTCTTGTACCTGCATAGAAATATTGGATAATACGACATTTACGCCGTAGCTCTTCGTTACGTTAGAAACTTGCAGCAGCATTTTGAAACCTCCAACAAAAAATTGTAAAGAACGAATGCTTTTACTACTCAATAGTGTACCATAAACGAGCGCTAACATTGGCGAAAGTTGCATAACAGTGGTAAACTACTATTAATGAAAGAAAATGATGGGAAGCAGAATAGGTGAGTGCTTTTGGCTGAGCAAAATCAACTTGTCGATAAAGCATACATACGCAAACAGATGGCGATAAAGCGCAACAGCTTGCTGCCAGAGCAGCGGAAATTATGGTCAGACCTTGCCTGCGCGAATGCAGGAAAATGGCTTGAGAATCATTTGTCAGCAAAACTTATGGTTTACGTGTCTTTTCGAAGCGAGCTCGATTTGTCCAGCCTCATTGAAGATTGCTGGCAAGCGGGAAGAGAGGTAATCGTACCAAGGTGCGTGGAGTCCGATCGTTCGATGACTCTTCATTATTTGCGCAGCTGGGACGATCTTATGCCTGGTGCTTACGGCATTATGGAGCCGAATCCCGCTGTGACACCGCCAATCGAAGAAGGTTATGTACCTGATATCGTATTGGTTCCGGGTATCGCTTTTGATCGGAATGGCGGACGCCTTGGTTACGGCGGCGGATATTATGACCGATTTGCGGAAGCGGTAGCTAGAGGAAACGACAAAACAACAAAGACGTTATGGCTCGGGATGTCGTTTGAGGCACAGTTCATTGCTGAAGTTCCGTTAGAGGAACATGATCTCAAAATGGATGGATGGATATCGGAGTCAGGCGTTTACTTGCTTTAATGAAAATGAGAGGCTAGCTAAATTAACGAAGCGGCGACGGCCTTTTTGGGTGGAGAGTCGTTTAGGCTAAAAGGAGCGATAGAGGTGGAGCTGACGCATTTTAACGAGCAGGGCCGGGCGCGGATGGTGGACATCTCTGATAAGGAAGTCACTTCACGCACAGCGGTCGCACAAACCAAAGTAACGATGAACCCTGACACATTAGCTCAAATCAAGGCAGGCAAGGTTGGAAAGGGCGATGTGCTGGCCGTTGCTCAGGTTGCCGCAATCATGGCCGCAAAAAAAACAGCTGATTGGATACCAATGTGCCATCCGCTCCCGCTCACAGGCATAAATGTAGTATTCAGCGATAATGGGACGGATGAGCTTTACATAGAAGGCACTGTAAAGACAACCGGAAAAACCGGCGTCGAGATGGAGGCGCTGACAGCTGTGTCAGCCGCAGCCTTAACGGTGTACGACATGTGCAAGGCGCTGCAAAAGGATATGGTGATTGGACCAACGCAGCTGGTATCGAAAACGGGCGGCAAAAGCGGTGATTATCGAATTTCGTCAAACCCATGAGCGGACTAGGGATGGGAGGAATGGTAAATGCGGTGGAAGGTAGCAATATTAACAGCAAGCGATAAAGGGTCGCGCGGGGAACGTGAAGATACGAGCGCGCAAGTTATTCGTGAGTTAATTGAGGAAGAGCTTGGCGGAGAAATTGTCGATTACCGGATTGTGCCGGATGAGCAGGACGAAATTATGGCAGCTATCATTGAAATGACCGAGTATTTCCATGCCGATCTTGTGCTTACGACAGGCGGAACAGGTCTTGCGGAGCGCGATGTTACTCCAGAAGCGACGCTTAAGGTCATTGACCGCGCTGTTCCGGGACTTGCGGAAGCGATGCGGATGGGCGCGCTCCAGAAAACGAGAAGAGCGATGCTTTCGAGAGGCGTATGCGGCATTAGAGGCAGCTCGCTTATCGTGAATCTGCCAGGGAGTCCAAAGGGCGTACATGAGAGTCTAATGGCGATCATGGATCAATTGCCGCATGCATTGGGCATTTTATCCGGTCAGCTGGGGGAGCATAGCTTATGAGCCGGAACCTTGAGCATGAACAGGACGGAACAGAGCAGCACGGCACAACCATACTTCGAGAAGTATCCGTATATGATGCGATTGGAATGCGTCTTGCCCATGACTTGACGCGTATTATTCCAGGCGAGTTCAAGGGCCGTTTATTCAAAAGAGGGCATGTGGTGGAAGAATCGGATATTCCGAGCCTTCTGGATATCGGGAAAGAGCATATCTATATTATGGAGCTTGGCGAAAACGAGCTCCATGAAGATGATGCGGCGATTCGAATGGCTGAAGCTTTATATGGCGATCAATTGCTATTATCTGAACCTCATGAGGGGAAAGTAAGCATAAAGTCGAATATGCTTGGCCTAGCCTCCATCGATAAAGGCATAGTTGATGCCATTAATGAGCTAGGGGAGATTGCCCTGGCTACAATTAAGACCAATACGGTCGTCAAGCCTGGTCAACAGCTGGCGGCAACAAGGGCGATACCGCTCGTCGTATCCAAAGCGAAGGTCGAGAAGGTAGAGCGCCTTGCAGCCGAATACCGGATTGCGAACGGGGGAGCGTCGCCGCTTCACGTACGTCCCTTCCGGAAAATTCGGGCGGGATTGCTGACGACAGGCGGAGAAGTGTTTAACGGCAGAATCGAAGATAAATTTGGTCCGGCCGTAAGAAGCAAGCTCGAGGAGCTTGGCTCGGAGGTTGGGGAGCAGCGATTTGCGCCGGATGATAGACAAACAATTGTCAAGGAAATACACTATTTGCTTGAGCAGCGTTATGATATGATACTAGTAACAGGCGGGATGTCGGTTGATCCCGACGATCGCACGCCAGGCGCGATTAAAGCTTCTGGAGCGGATATCGTAAGCTATGGAACGCCGATGCTGCCGGGCTCGATGCTGCTCATCGGATATTTGAACGGAGTTCCTATTATGGGCTTGCCGGGTTGTGTCATGCATGATCCTTATACGTCATTCGATGTTCTACTGCCGCGTATTCTGGCTGGAGATACGATCGTTCGAGAAGATATTGTCAGCATGGGATATGGCGGACTAAATAGCTGCTAGTGTATAACGCTTACGAAGTATCATTACTGCGTAAAGCTTTGAGGAGGTAACATCATGTCAGGGATAGGTGCAACGGGTATTATATTGCTTGTCTTGGTTGCTTTGCTTCTGTTTGGACCGAACAAGCTGCCAGAGCTTGGACGCGCATTTGGACGGACGCTGCGTGAGTTTAAAGCAGGCGCCAAAGACATCATGGAAGACGATGACCGCAAGGACAAGGATTCGAGTCGGGCTGAAGTGAATCGCTCGGAAAATATCGATAAAGACAATAAGCGGCTTCCGGACTAATCGGGCCCGCTTTTTTCTTGAACAAAGGGATGTAAACGCTAGGCGAAGGAGGTAAGTGCAGGTGGGATCGGAAGCAAAAAACCACTCGGACCAAAAATCACGAAAAGCGCTTCTGCGCGAAGAAGGGCTAATGCCGCTTCTTGAACATCTTGGCGAGCTTCGGAAACGCCTCGTGTATGTGCTCATCATACTAACCTTAGGTTTAGTCGTGGGGCTTATTTTCGCGCAGCCTGCTTATAACTTTCTTATGAGCCAGAAGCCGGCCAATACGATTTCCTTACATACTTTCTCGCTATGGGACGGCATCGGGATGTATATGAAATTTGCTTTTGTTATCGCCTTGATTTTGGCATTGCCTGTCATTGCGTATCAACTTTGGGCGTTCGTAAAGCCGGCACTGCGCAAGAACGAGCAGCGCTCTACGCTCAAATACGTGCCATTCGCGCTGTTCATGTTTTTGATCGGATTGGCGTTTTCGTATTTTGTTGTGTTTCCGCTCGCATTCAACTTTACAAGAACGGTTTCGCAGCATTTGAATCTAGAGGAAACATACGGCATCGCCCAATATTTTACGTTTATGTTTAATCTGTTGATTCCGATATCGCTCCTATTCGAATTGCCGCTCGTCATTATGTTTTTGACGGCCATTCGATTAGTAAATCCGAAGCGGCTTCGCAAAATGCGTCGCCTTGCCTATTTTATTATGGTGTTTATCGGGGTTGTTATTACGCCGCCTGATTTCATTTCAGATGTTTTGGTGGCCATCCCTTTAATCATTTTGTATGAAATCAGTGTTTTTCTATCCGGAACGGTGCACAAAAAGCAGCTGGCGGCAGATGCCAAATGGGAAGCCGATTACGGAGAGTCACCCAATCATGTATAGCGGGAAGAAGAGAAAATAGCTCTTCTTCTTTTTTTTGTTGACAAGACAAGCCTCTCCAAGCAATAATTAAACAATCGTTTAAAACGGTTGTTTAAATAGAGAGAGCGGGAGTGGATAAGGATGAAACATGCATTTCAAGCATTTATGAAAAGGCCGACTACCTGGGTGGGCATTATTACGGCATTAATGTTCCAAGTGATTTTTTCGGTCATTTGGATGACGGGTTATAACGGCGTTACGGATCGTGTGGATCAGCTGCGGATTGCGGTTGTGAATGAGGATCAGCAAATGGGGCAACAAATTTCAAGCGGATTAATTCAAAACTTGCCTTTTGATATGAGGAAGGTAGACAGTGTTGATGAAGCTAAAAAGCAGTTGGATGAGCGTGAGCTTCAAATGGTCGTTGTTGTACCGGCGGATTTCTCGCAAAAGGCGGCAGCGGCAGACGGAACCGCTTCGATCCAATATTATATTAATGAATCGAATCCTGCGCTTATTAAAAGCATCATGAGCGGCGCGGCTGCGCAAATTACAGCAGAGGTTAATCGTCAGGCCGTCACAGGCGGCATTCAGGCGGTGCTTGGCAATATGAGCATGCCTGCTGAGCAAGCAGCGGCTGCGGCTCAAGGATTATCGCAGCGCGTTACGTCGGATATTCAATCGACGAATGCGGTAAAAGGTATGAACAATCAGATGGTTCCGATGATGATGGTGCTTGCATCGTATGTTGGCGCCATGATCATGGGCATGAATTTTGAGCAGTCGTCCATGGCTACGAGCGCTACTGTCAGCAGATGGCGCCGATTCGGTACAAGAAGCATCATTAATGTTGTAGCTGCTGTTCTTGTATCCTTAGTTGGCTCGACGATGCTTGCTTCCTTTGGCGGCCAAATGGATCAGGGCTTCCTTCACATTTGGCTGTTCCAGCTGCTCTTCCTGCTAACCTTCATATTCGTTTCCCAAATGTTCCTATATTTGTTTGGAATGGCAGGCATGCTCTTTAACATTATTTTGTTGTCGGCTCAGCTGGTTACCTCCGGCGCAATCGTTCCACGTGAATTGTTGTCGGATTTCTACATTAAGCTAGGCGATGCTCTTCCAGCTACTTATGCGGTGGACGGAACGATGAACATCTTGTTCGGCGGTCCGGCTGCTACGCCTGACGCGCTGAAATTAGTCATAATTGCGGTTGTCGCGTTTGCAATCAGCGTCCTTGCTGTAGCGGCAAAGCGGCAAGCGGTTCAGCAGCAGCAGCCTCAAGCGGTAATTGCAGGCCAAAAACGATAAAAGTTGGCACTCGCTTGCTGTTTGTCCGTAAATAGAACTAAATAAAAGAAATATGGATTCATGGAGGATGATCATGACAACAGGCGACGCGGATATAAAAATTAGAATATTGTTAGCAGCCAAAAAGCTGTTTGCAAAGAACGGCTTTGAAAAAACGACCGTTCGGCAAATATGCGAGGAGGCTGGAGCTAACATCGCGCTCGTGTCATATCATTTTGGCGGGAAAGAAAATATGTTCGGCGCTTTATTCGAGAACTTTTTTCCCAATGATCAAATCGCTGGGATAGATTCGACGCTTAATCCTGTAGAAGGCGTGCGGCTGCTTATTCGCGAGGTAACGAGGTTTAGATATAGCGATTATGAGCTCATCAGCATCATCCAGCAAGAAATCATAATGAACACGGACCGCATTCAAAAAATACGCAAGCATGTCATGCCGATGTGGAAGCTGCTGCGCCACTGGCTAAAGCAGGGCGAGGAACAGGGGCTGTTCCATTTTCGCTCACTAGATACCGCTTTGATGTCTATTATCGGCGCGCTTTTATTTCATAGACATACGGATTATTGGGCGATCTTGCTTGAAGAAGAGCATCCATCGCTGGAGACGATGAGCGAGGATTTGACTGCGTTCATTATGGGCGGCTTGTATTGCAAGGAAAACTAGCATGAACCACTAACTACCGCTTTGCGAGCAATCGCTGTGCGGTAGTTTTTTTTTGGCTTTTGCGATCGACAAGTGGGTTTAACTGGAAAAGGAGAAATTAACGGTAGAAATTACTACGCAATAGATTGGAATCGTTGACTGAATGCAATCATTTGCAAATAGGTGAATAACTTCAGCCTTCTACTATTCCCTAACTATTGGTACAATCGATAAAGAGGCAGAAAGATCGTAATGAGCGTTCATGATTTTCTGCAAGCGTTTACGTAATGCTGAATTCGTGAGAATGATGAATGTGCGCCGTGCTCGGCAGCTTACACAAATGTAATAGGAGCGAACGAACAATGAATCGCAAGCGAATGAAGGAAGTTTTGGAGCTTAGCAGAAGGCGCGGACTCACGCTGTTTGCTTCGGAGAGCTCATCAGATAGGCTTGTTGCACGATTGAGGGAGTCCAAAACGAATCAGACGCTGATTATGGAAATTAAGTCGGAGGCTGACCTCTTGGTGCAGACGGCTGATCCTGAGCTTACCTATTCGCTATTTCGTGTATACGGCGAAACGGGAGAACGATTGGCGTACGAGCGCGTTTATTTTGAACGGCGCAAAAGGCTGAACGCTTTTGTCATCATGGCTCTTCTGGAGCCGGGCAATAAGGGGTATGAAACAGCCGCTTTGAATATCATTTGGTCGATTTGCAATGAGTTTACATGGTGCCTGCCTGCCCACTTTAATGTGGGAGCGGAGAAGCCGGACATCGATTTGTTTGCTGCGGAGACGGGTTTTGCGCTTAGCGAAGTCAGCTTGTTATTAGGCGACCGCCTTCCTGCTTTGCTCCGCGAGCGGATAGAAGCAGAGGTGGAGCAGCGGATATTCCGTCCTTTTTTGAACCAAGGCCCGTATGGCTGGGAGACGGCTGAGCACAATTGGTCCGCGGTATGCGCTGGGTCGATAGGCGCTGCGGCTATTCACCTGATTGATGATACGGAGCGTTTGTCAGTGGTACTTGAGCGGGTGCTTCATTCGCTGGATTGTTATTTGAGCGGCTTCGGAGAGGATGGCGCATGCGCCGAAGGTTACTTGTACTGGCAGTACGGATTCGGCTACTACGTCTATTTTGCCCAGCTCCTAAAGTCGGCGACAGACGGCAAAATCAATTTATTTGATTCAGCCAAGGTGAAGGAGATCGCGCTTTTCCAGCAGAAAAGCTTTACAGGCGGCAGCACGGTCGTCAATTTCTCTGATTCGCCCGCTTCAAGCGGCATCTTTATGGGACTTAGCTGCTGCTTGCATGGTGAATATGAAGAGGTAATCGTACCGGATGCGAGCTTGAGAGCGGACTATTCGGCAGATCATTGCGGCCGCTGGGCGCCTGCAATTCGTAATTTGGTATGGGTGCGCGAGGAATGGATGGAGTCAGACGCTTCCGGCAGCGTAGCGATCTGGCCATCAGAATCGTATTATTTGCCCGATGTGCAGTGGCTTTTGTCCAGGCATGCTGCGGAGGATGGCGGCAGCTATAGCTTTGCGGCTAAGGGCGGCCATAATGAGGAGCCCCATAACCATAATGATACGGGCCACTTTATCGTGCATGCGGATGGACAAGCGTATTTGGCTGATTTGGGCAGCGGGATGTATACGGCGCAATATTTTGGCGAGGAGCGGTACACGCTTTGGTGCAATGGCTCGCAGGGACATTCTGTCCCGATCATCGATGGCTGTCATCAGCAAAATGGCGCTACGTACCGAGCAACCGTTATGGAAGCGTCTGCAGAGGACAAGCTCTCTGACCAGCTGACGCTAGAATTAAGCGCGGCTTATGGTCATGCCGAGCTTGAATGCTTCGAGCGCCGCTTCCTCTGGAATAAGGATAGGCTGCCAGTTTTGACGCTGACTGACACGATTGCATTTGCAGCAAGCAGCGGGCAGAAGGAGCATACCGTGACGGAGCGGTTCATCACTTTTATTGCTCCCGAGTTAGCTGCGGAGGGCCGAGTTCTGCTAAAAGGCAAGCGGCAATTGAGCATGTCCTATAACCATCAGCTATGGGAGCCTGCCGTGACTCCGCGCAGCGATACCGATCATTTTGGGCATGAGCGCTTTTGGTATACGCTTGATTTTCAAGCTAAGGCTGTCACGGGACCAGCTTTGTCTGCTGAATTTATTTTTCAATTTGACTCATAAATCATTTATTGGCTGCGAGGAGAGGGAATGGCAATGGCAATGGAACAGTTATGGGTAAATGAAGCTTGGGAAAAGGTACATGAGAAGGTAACGCGAACGAGCAGCCGCATTGGCGCTAGATTTCCGCATGCAAGCGTGGATGGCGCTTATGTGCTGGAAGCGCCCCATTGGTGGACGGCGGGCTTCTGGCCGGGCTTGCTTTGGTTATTATACCGTGATTCGGAATCAAAGGATGAGCGCTATAAGGAGATTGCCGAAGCATGCGAGCAGCAGCTCGATGAGGTGCTATTCGGCTATGACCGTTTGGACCACGACATTGGCTTTATGTGGTCGCTGACGAGCGTAGCCCGCTATAAGCTGCTTGGCGAGGAACAATCGCGCAGACGGGCGCTGCTTGCTGCCAGCGTACTTAGCGGACGGTTTAATGTAAAAGGGAATTACATAAGGGCTTGGAATCCTTGGGGCGAGGGCGATCGCAACGAAGGCTGGGCGATCATCGATTGCATGATGAATTTGCCTCTGCTTTACTGGTCGAGCGAAACGACCGGCGATCCGCGATTTAAGCATTTGGCGATGGAACACGCGGATACGGTGCTGGCGCATTTTATCCGGACGGATGGATCCGTTAATCATATCGTTGTATTTGATCCGCAAACGGGGGAGTTTGAAGGCGTAAACGGCGGTCAAGGCTTTGCTCCGAATTCTGCCTGGTCGCGCGGAGCTTCGTGGGCGATTTATGGGATGGCGCTTAGCTACCGGTATACGGGCGAGATAAGATATTTGGAGGCAGCAAAGCGGGTCGCTCATTTCTTCGTTGCGAACTTGCCTGAGGACTCGGTGCCGCATTGGGATTTCCGCTTGCCTTCAGGCGTTGAGCGTTACCGTGACACCTCGGCTGGCGCCTGTGCGGCCTGCGGCTTGCTAGAAATTGCAAGAGCGGTCCCAGATGAGGAATCCGGGCTTTATCAAGCTGCGGGAGAAAGAATCTTGCGATCGATGTATGAGCATTACGGCGCTTGGGACAATTCGCCGGAAGAAGGCTTGATTCTGCATGGGACAAGCCATTATCCAGAGCGCAGAAATATCGATGTACCGCTTATTTACGGTGACTATTTCTTCGTTGAAGGTTTGGCGCGGCTAAGAGGAAATGCCGAGACGTTCTGGTAGGAGGGGGTATTGAGCATGTTGAATCAACATCAGATGGATAGCTCGCTTCCAGCCCGCGAATATTGGCTGGAGCAGCTGTTAGCGATAAGCGACCCGGTGCTTACAGCACTCGCCGAGCGCCGCCTGAAGGAAAAGATGCCGGTTGAATGCGCAGAAATTGAAGGGGCGAGTGAGGAAGAAAAAGCGGCTTTATTGGCGGACCGAGCTAAATACACCCATTTGGAAGCGCTCGGGCGGCTTTTGTCCGGTATGGCTCCTTGGCTTGAAAACAGAGGGCTTACAGGAGTAGAGGAAGAGCTGCGCAGCCGATATGCTGAGCTCGCCCGCACCGCTATCGATGCTGGCACCGATCCGGAGTCGCCGGATTGCATGAACTTTAGCGATGGCTTCCAGCCGATCGTTGATGCGGCTTTTTTGGCGCAAGCGATCCTTCGTGCCCCTATAGAGCTTGGGGAGAAGCTTTCGCCGCGCGTGAAAGCTAATGTTATTGCTGCACTGAAGCATACGCGGACGAGGAAGCCGGTATTCTCGAACTGGCTGCTGTTCGCTGCAACGATCGAATCCGCTTTGCTTAAGCTTGGAGAGAGCGACTGGGACCCTATGCGGATCGATTACGCTTTAAAGCAGCATGAGCAGTGGTATTTGGGTGATGGGGCTTACGGGGATGGTCCGGATTTTCACTGGGACTATTACAACAGCTTCGTAATTCAGCCGATGCTCGTTGATGTGCTTGCCGCGGCAGGCGGTCACTACGAGGAATGGGACGCGATGCGGGCTGCAATAACGAGCCGTGCCAGCCGCTATGCGGGCGTGTTAGAGCGACTGATCGCAGCTGATGGAACATATCCGCCGATCGGACGGTCGCTCGCCTACCGCTTTGGCGCTTTCCAGAGCTTGGCCCAAAGCGCGTTGCTGGACGCTTTGCCTGAGGATGTAAGTGCCGCGCAGGTTCGCTGCGCGCTAACGGCAGCCATTCGGAGGACGCTTGAACAGCCTGGCAACTTTACGCCGGACGGCTGGCTCACCATCGGCTTCTGCGGCCATCAGCCGAATATAGGCGAGCGTTATATTTCAACCGGAAGCCTTTATCTGTGCGCTGCGGTGTTTCTGCCATTAGGCTTGCCGAGCGAGCATCCGTTTTGGAGCGGGGCAGATGAGGCATGGACGGCGCAGAAGGCGTGGTCGGGGCAGCCGTTTGGCATCGATACGGCATTGAAGTAAGCGAGGCTGGTCATTAAAAAGGCAGACGACGGACAATTCCGTCGTCTGCCTTCTTTGGTTGTTATTGTGCCTGCGCTTCAGGGAAAGCTTCGGTCTGTACAGGCGGAAGCGGGTTGCGCTTTATTTTAACCTCTTGGAAGGTGATTTTGTTTGAAATAATGTAGTCGGGCGTTTTGCGGTGGGAATGGGATTCACGGAATGCCTCGCTTTTTGTCCAAGCTTTAAAATCATCCTTGGAGTTCCAGCGCGTGACGACGGATACTTCATCGTAGTCTGCCGTATTTTGCGTGAGCAGCACCTCTAGTCCGAGAAAACCTTCCATGGCTTCTACTTTGCCGATTCGATCGAAGCGTTCGATAAGCTTGTCGCCGTTCCCTTTCGTAATATGGGATGTATTCGTCACAATAATCATTGTTGCATCCTCCTCGTAATTTTTTGGTATGGGAATAATGACGGGATAGTTTTCTGCGAAGCTTACTTTAGCCTCGATTTCATACACTTGCCTCAAAAAGCGAGAAGTAATAACCGATTGCGGATTACCGCTTGAGACAATCTCACCCTCCTTCATTGCAATCAAATGATCGCAATAGGCGGCAGCTTGCTGCAGGTCATGAAGGACCATCACAATCGTGATGCCATGCTCTTGATTAATTTTACGAAGCATGCCCATAACCTCAAGCTGATGGGAGATATCTAAGTAGGTCGTGGGCTCGTCGAGCAAAATGATGCTGGTCTTCTGGGCCAGAGCCATCGCAATACGCGCTTTTTGTTGTTCACCTCCCGATAGAGTATGGAACATCCGATCGTCATGGCGGCGGATGCTCATCGTTTTCATCGCCCAATCTATAATTTGCTGATCCTCATCGGTTAGCTTCTGTCTAAACAAACGTTTGTGGGGAGAACGTCCGTATGCAATCAGCTCGCGGACGGTTAGCTCGGGAAGCATATCCTTCGCTTGCGGAAGCATGGAGACGGTTCTGGCAAAGTCAGCTCTTGAATAGGCTTTCGCAGCCTTGCCTTCAATGGCAATCTCCCCTTTGTCTGCATCCAGCAGCTTGGCGATGATTTTGAGCAGGGTAGACTTGCCGGAGCCGTTCGGGCCGATGATGCCTGTCATTTTGCCAAGCGGAACCGAGGTAGAAATGTCGATGAGCTGGAACATTCCCATCTCAAGCGCAAGCTCCTTTAAATCAATTGCCGTATCGTTAGCTGTCATCGCCAATTTCTCCGTTTCCTTAATAATAGTAGAAAAAACGGTGCGCCAATGCATGCAAGCAAAATGCCAACCGGAAGCTCGATCGGATCGAACCATGATCTGGCGATCGTATCGGCCAACACGACCAGCGCCGCACCGCCTGCTATGGAGACAGGGAGGAGATACCTGTAATCCTCTCCTATGAGCAGTCTTACCGCATGCGGGACAACGAGCCCGACAAAGCCGATTAATCCGGCGACGCTGACCGCGGCGCCTGCCAGCAAGGAAGAAAGGAGGATGAGCAACAATCTTTGCAGCTCTACCTTCTGGCCGAGCAGCTTAGCGGAATCATCACCAAGCAGCATCACATTTGCGGGCTTGATAGCAAGAAACGTGAGAGCAAGGCCGATTAGCGCGTACGGAGCCATAAAAGACAGATGATGCCAGCTCCGGCCGTTCAATCCCCCCGACAGCCATGGCAAAACCGCCTGGATCCTATCGCTGTAAACGACCATGATGCCGTTCATAATGGCGCCAAGCAGGGCGTTGATCGCGACACCGGCGAGGACGATTTTGACGGGAGAAGCGCCTTTATCCCACGATATGAGATAAATGATGATTGACGCTGCAAATGCGCCAGCAAAAGCTGCGGCAGGCAGCAAATAGCTTAGCTGCGGCAGCAGCACCATCATCATAACGGCGGCAAGCCCGCCGCCTGCCGATACCCCGATAATGCCGGGATCCGCTAACGGATTGCGCATAACTCCCTGCAGGATAGCGCCGGCAGCAGCCAGGCATGCGCCTGTCAGCAAACCAACCAATACGCGAGGCAGCCTTAAATTCATAATGATCGTTTGCTGCGCCGATTGTATATCAGTCGTAAGGATAAGCCATATTTCCTTGAGCGATATCGATACGGAGCCGTATGACAATCCATAAAAAGCGCTTAATAACAGAAGCAGCGGGGCGACCGCCAGAGCGATCCTTCTTCTTTTTGTTCGCAATTGTTTATTCATCTTGTTCCTCTCAGCGCTGCGCTGCCGTCTCCAACATGTCGTGCAGCCATTCGAGCGACTCAATAATGCGAGTTCCCGGATTGGAGCCGAATAAGTCGGACGGCAATACTTCCACTTTGTTTTGCTTCACGGCATCCAGGCTGCTCCAGGCAGGGTTTTGCTGCATTTCCTTTAGAAACCCCTTCTTCACTTCCTCCGGATTGCCATGGGTCATAATGAGAATAAGGCTGGGGTTCGCTTCCACAATCCGCTCCGAATTGAGCTGCGCATACTGCGGATAGCTTTGCAGGCTCGGATAGTTGGACGCGATATTCGTACCGCCTGCCAGTTCTAGGATGTTGCCGCTGAGCGAGTTTGGCAAAGCAGCCATATAAGTTCCCGGTGCTCCATAGACGAGCAGAGCTTTCGGTTTCTCTTGGTTTGCTGCTGCATGAAATTGCTTCAGCTTGTCGTCTATCGTTTGATTAAGCTCCTGCGCCCGCGCTTCCTTTTGCAGAAGCTGGCCGAATAAAGTAATTTGCGCTTTTATCTCATTAACGGAATTGGCGCTTGTGAGAATGACCTTAGAGCCAACCCCTTCAAGTACGGGGACATCCTTTGTATTCATCGGATTGTTGCCGAGCACGACATCTGCGCGGAGCAGCGTAATTTTCTCAAGATCAACCTCATGGGCAGAGCCGATTTGCTCCACTTTTTCTGCTGCAGCCGGGAGTGAGGAGGAGGTTGAAGCAGGTCTGCCTACCAGTTCCCCGCCTAGCGCGTACACAATATCCGTTTCACCATTGCTCAGAGCGACAATATGGTCTGGCACCTTGTCAAAGGTGATCATGCGTCCAGCAAAGTCCTTTACTTGAATCCGTGCGGGGGGCGGATCCGAAAACTCATTTGTTCGTGATGTTTGTCCGCTGCACCCTACAGCAGTGAGCAGCAGAGCGGCGCAGCAAAGCAACAAGCCTTTATTCATAGGACCCTCCAGCCAAATTTCTAAAAAGAAAATTTTTACTTTTATTGTATTGAGATTAACACATTTATATAAGCGAAATATCGATTATTTAAAAATTTAATAACGGTTGACGATTGCTTTGAAAGTGGAGTAACATCGTCTGTGGTTTAAGATTTTAAGCTTAATTTAGGGAGAGGAGTCACTTTATAGGGGATGGAGCCCGTGAATGGGATAGGCTGCCGAGCGGTAGAGCGTGAGACATGAGGGGATGGAACTGGCTTTCATCGCAGGTTTTACGAGGGTTTTAGAAATGAAGCGCAAATAAACGGAATTTATTTTTTTGTTTTATAATGAGAATGATAATCATTACTTATGAATGCGGAATAAATGAGATAATAATTTAAAAAGAAAATAAAAACCTATTTATAATGATTATATATACTATATTTTTACATAAATAATGGAGGTTTAAAATGATGATGAAACGACGTTATCGGACTTATATCATAGCGGTCATTAGTGCGATAAGCCTGCTGCTCGCCGCATCTGCCGTGCAGGCAAAATCCGATCGGACAGACGGTACCTATACCGCTACTTATCTCGTTCTCAAAGCGGAGGATGATTCGGTATCGATGGCTAATGACTATTGGGAAAAGCCGGCGACCGTTCTGATCGAGAATGGCGAGCCGACGATTCGGTTGACTATCAATCACAGCAAATGGGTGACGGAATTTAAGGTGCCGAGTGCTGGCGGCCATGCGGATGCGAAGGTCATTAGCAGGGATATGACAGAGGATAAAAGAGTAGTCGAGTTTAAGGCCGATGATTTGTCAAAGCCGGTTACTTCGAAAATCCATGTGACGGTTGCGGACATTGACTACGATCATGATTACACGATTCGTATTGTATTCGATCAGGATAGCTTTAAGCTCGTGAAGGCAGCACAGTCCGAGCCCAAAGAAACGGTGCCTGCCAAGCAGGAGGAGAAAAATCCGGCCGCAACGGGGAAGCCCGCACAGCCGGCAAGCACGGCTAAACCAGCAACGGGTGCAAAGCCTGTTAAGCCAGCAGCCACCGATACGGTGAACGCACAAGCTACAGTTGCGCCAGAGATCAAAGCTGAGGCAATTGAAACGACGAAACCGGCTCAAGGGAAGCCGGAGGTTGCTATAGCCGCCTCGCAAGAGGAAACTGCCAAACCGTCAGCTGCGCCAAGCGAACAGCCAGCGGTAGAGGAATCGTCAAGCGAGGTGCCAGCGGAGACAGCCTCTGAACAGCCTGCGCCTACGGAGGAAGCGGGGCAAACGGCAGCGCTGGATGCTGAAGCAGAGACCGTAAAGGCTTCGATTGATCAAGCGGTTGTCGCAGCTGAGGTGCTCGATGTGCAGGAGCAATCGGGCAGCAGAACGTTTTGGGTCGTGACGATCCCCGTTCTTATTGCTGTAGTCGGCGCGATCGCGATTTGGATGCTGCGTAAGCGAGCGATGAACAAAAAGGTCTAATAGCCGCCATTATAAAATGACATGCGGGAGGGCGCCATATGGATGGTGTCCTCTGCGGTGTTTTTAGGGAGGAGAAGGGAAGAGATGAAGCAATTCTTATGGACGATCATCATTGCCGCTTTAATGGTCGCGCTAGCAGGCTGCGGCGGCACTAAAAGTGAAGTGAAAACGATCAATAACGAACAGGCCAAGGGGCAAACGGCAGTAGGCAATGAGAAAAAGACTGATGAGGAGGGGGAGGGGCATGAGCATCGCGTGATCGCGACGACCGTGGCGGTTACGCAGATCATGGATGCGCTGGGCGTTGATCTGGTCGGCATTCCTACAAGCGTGAAGTCATTGCCTGAACGGTACAAAACGGCGACCAAGGTGGGCAATCCGATGAGCCCGGACATGGAGCTTGTGAAATCATTAAAACCTACTGAAGTGCTATCGGTAACGACGCTGAAGTACGATCTGGAGCCAGTATTTGAAATTGTAGGCGTAAAGGCAAACTTCCTTGACCTGACGAGCCTTGCCAATATGCAAGCGGCGATCATTGAGCTAGGCAAGACTTATGGAAAAGAGGCGAAGGCAAACGAAATTGCAGCTGGCTATGACGAGAAAATAGCGGAGATGGCAAACAAAATGGAAGGCAAGCAAAAGCCAACCGTACTTATTTTGCTAGGCGTGCCGGGAAGTTACCTCGTTGCGACGGAAAATTCGTATATCGGAGATCTTGTGAAGCTGGCTGGGGGAGTCAATATCGTGCAGGGCGAGACCGTCGAATATTTGGCTTCCAACACCGAGTATTTGCAGCAGGCTAATCCGGATGTGATTTTGCGGGCCGCGCACGGAATGCCGGAGGAGGTTATTAAGATGTTCGACAAGGAGTTTAAGATAAACGATATTTGGAATCATTTTAACGCGGTGCAAAATGATCGGGTGTATGACCTGGAAGAGGCGCTGTTCGGAACGACTGCGAGCTTAGCGGCCAATGAAGCGATGGACGCTTTGATGGAGATGCTTTATCCATGAAGATGAACAAAAAAATTGTCAGCTTTGTGGGCGTAATAATTTTGCTGCTTGGCGTTATCATGATTTCTGCGACAACGGGCAGTATAAAGGTTGGCTTGGTAGAGCTTACGCAGGGCTTGTTCAGCGGAACGAATGAGGAAGTAGAGGTTGTCAAAGATTTGCGGCTGCCGCGCATTATCGTCGCTTTGCTGACAGGAGCGGCGCTTGCCGTCTCGGGCGTGCTGCTTCAGGCCGTTATGCGTAATCCGCTTGCCGACGCGGGCGTGATCGGCATTTCTTCGGGAGCCGGCTTTATTTCGCTGCTCATGGTGACGATTTTTCCGGCGATGTTTTTTTGGATGCCGCTGTTTTCATTTTTAGGAGGCGCGTTTGCGTGCTTCTTGGTGTATTCATTCTCTTGGAAAACAGGGCTGAGCCCGATGCGCATTATTTTGGTAGGCGTCGCGATTAATGCAACCTTCACCGGACTCGGACAATCGTTTAATTATCGCGGGAGCTATGCGGTGACCTCGGTCAATCAGGCGATCAGCTCTATTTTTACGATGAAAACATGGAGCGATGTCGAGATATTGGGCATTTATGGCGTGATCGGGCTTATTTTGTCGCTCTTCGTATGCTCGTGGTGCAATATGCTGGCTTTGCAGGATAAAACGGCAGGAAACTTAGGTCTTAGCGTGACGAGAGCGCGTCTAATTATCTCTATTATCGCGGTGCTGCTTGCTTCGGTTGCGACAGCCGTTGGCGGCTTGATCGCTTTTGTCGGCCTGCTTGTTCCTCATATTGCGAGATTGTTGATCGGCTCGGATCATCGGCTGCTTATCCCCTTTTCGGCGTTAGCCGGAGCTTTGCTCATATTAAGCGCGGATACGCTCGGCAGAACGATTCTGGCACCGACCGAAATTCCGGCTTCTATTATAATGACGATTATCGGCGGGCCATTTTTAGTATTCATGCTGAGAAGGGGTGACCGCATTCATGGAGCTTAATCAAATTACATATGCTTATGATAGACAGCCCGATATTTTGAAAAATATATCCGCGGACGTTGAGCTTGGTCGGATTACGACGGTTATCGGCCCTAACGGGAGCGGCAAATCGACGCTGCTGGGCGTGATGGCGCGTAATTTTGCCCCGAAGAGCGGTCATGTCATATTGGATGGGAAAAACATAACCGATTTTAAGCCGAAGGAGCTGGCTCGCAGAATAGCGGTCGTGCATCAGCAGAATGAAGCGCCGTCTGATATGACGGTCGAGAAGCTGACGAGCTACGGACGGCTCCCCCACCGCAGCATGTGGACGCAAAGCGGCAAGGAGGATGAACTCGCTATTGAATGGGCGTTAAATTGCACGAAGCTCGTTGAGAAGCGGCATTTGATGCTGGATCAGCTGTCTGGCGGCGAGCGGCAGCGCGTATGGATTGCAATGGCGCTGGCGCAGAAGACGCCTTATTTATTTTTGGATGAGCCTACGACCTACCTCGATATGTATTATCAAATAGAAGTGCTTGATTTGATCAAAAGCTTAAACGTTGAATATGGCTTGACCATTGTGATGGTGCTGCATGATGTGAATCAAGCGGTTCGCTACAGCGACAGCATAATTGTGATGAAAGACGGAGAGGTACATATGGCGGGAGCGCCTAAGATGGTCATTACGGAGCAAACGATGAAGGATATTTATGGCGTCAAAGTGACGATCAAACAGGAGGAAGAGGCGGGAATGATTGTTGTTCCTTTGGGTATAGTGTAAATTAACGGAAAATTAAAACCAAGCACTTGAAATTAACTTTGAAAATGAGTATGATAAAAATAGTTGTTAGCACTTGAAGGTTTCGAGTGCTAACGAGAATAAAAGAAGCGACAAATTTTGAAGGAGGCTATTTTCAATGATCAAACCTTTGGGTGAACGCGTATTGATCGAAGCAATCGCGAAAGAAGAAACAACAGCTAGCGGTATCGTATTGCCGGATTCGGCGAAAGAAAAGCCGCAAGAAGGTAAAGTGGTAGCAGTTGGCAGCGGTACGCTGAAAGATGGCGTTCGTGTTGCTTTGGAAGTTAAAGAAGGCGACCGTGTTCTTTTCTCCAAATATGCCGGTACTGAAATCAAATACGAAGGTAAAGAGTATTTGATTATGAAAGAAAGCGAAATTCACGCGATTTTTGAATAACAGCCCGCTTAGGGACACATAGAAGGCAAGACATAGCAGTTCTACTTAAACTATTTTGGGAGGTTTTACGTTAATGGCTAAGGAAATTAAATTTAGTGAAGATGCTCGTCGCGCAATGCTGCGCGGAGTTGACGCTCTTGCAAATGCAGTTAAAGTAACGCTTGGTCCAAAAGGCCGCAACGTTGTACTTGAGAAAAAATTCGGAAGCCCGCTCATCACGAATGACGGCGTATCCATCGCTAAAGAAATCGAGCTAGAGGACGCTTTTGAAAACATGGGCGCTCAACTCGTTAAAGAAGTAGCTACAAAAACAAATGACGTAGCAGGTGACGGTACAACTACCGCAACTGTTCTTGCTCAAGCGATGATTCGCGAAGGCTTGAAAAACGTTACTGCAGGCGCTAACCCTATGGTTATCCGCAAAGGTATCGAGAAAGCGGTTAGAGCTGCTGTTGAAGAGCTGAAAGTAATCTCGAAACCAATCGAAGGCAAACAATCGATCGCTCAAGTCGCTTCGATCTCGTCTGCTGACGATGAAGTTGGCCAACTGATTGCAGAAGCAATGGAAAAAGTGGGCAACGACGGCGTTATCACTGTAGAAGAGTCGAAAGGCTTTGTTACAGAGCTTGAAGTGGTTGAAGGTATGCAATTCGACCGCGGTTACGTGTCCCCTTACATGATCACGGACACAGACAAGATGGAAGCGGTTCTCGACAACCCTTACATCCTGATCACTGACAAAAAAATTACGAGCATTCAAGAGATCCTTCCGGTTCTTGAGAAAGTCGTACAATCCGGCAAGCAATTGCTAATCATTGCTGAAGATGTTGAAGGCGAAGCTCAAGCTACTCTAGTAGTGAACAAACTTCGTGGAACATTCACTTGCGTTGCAGTTAAAGCTCCTGGCTTCGGCGACCGTCGCAAAGCAATGCTTCAAGATATCGCTGCTCTTACAGGCGGCCAAGTAATTACAGAAGAACTCGGCCTTGAGCTGAAATCGACTGGCGTTGAATCGCTAGGTTCCGCTCGTCAAATCCGCATCACAAAAGAAACAACAATTATCGTTGACGGCAGCGGCAACTCCGCTGACATCGTTGCTCGCGTGAACCAAATCCGCGCTCAACTGGAAGAAACAACTTCCGACTTCGATCGCGAGAAGCTTCAAGAGCGTCTTGCAAAATTGTCCGGCGGCGTTGCAGTAATCAAAGTCGGCGCAGCTACAGAAACAGAATTGAAAGAGCGCAAGCTCCGCATCGAAGATGCCCTCAACTCCACTCGCGCAGCGGTTGAAGAAGGTATCGTATCGGGCGGCGGTACAGCCCTCATTAACGTATATAATGCCGTTGCTGCTGTTAAAGCAGAAGGCGACGAGCAAACAGGCGTAAACATCGTTCTTCGTTCCCTTGAAGAGCCGCTTCGCACAATCGCAGCTAACGCAGGCCAAGAAGGCTCCGTTATCGTTGAGCGTCTGAAAAACGAAAAAATCGGCGTAGGCTACAACGCAGCTACTGGCGCATGGGTAAACATGTTCGAAGCTGGTATCGTTGACCCTGCTAAAGTTACTCGTTCAGCTCTACAAAACGCAGCTTCCGTTGCGGCTATGTTCTTGACTACTGAAGCCGTAGTTGCTGACAAACCAGAACCTAAGGGTGCTGGCGCTGGCATGCCTGATATGGGCGGTATGGGTGGAATGGGCGGCATGATGTAATAAGGGGTTAAACCCTTATACATTGTGAAATAGTTTAGACTATTTTCGTCCATCGTGAGAACTGGTCACGTTAAAAACTATTTTCTAAAGTGTAGACTACTTCCTAAAAAACAGGAGGTAGTCTTTTTTATGTTGTTAAAATTTGCTTTTCAGGATTTTCTTGATGACAGACAGTGCAAGAACACGACAGAGAAGACATTTGCAAGTTGCATTGCCAATACAACAAATGTAGATTCTTTTCTACATCTTCTAGCCAACTTTTTATACTCCTATTCATTTGGAATATGTTAGTATATTTATAGGTAATTATTCTAGTTTGGTTGAAATGTGGAATCGTATGTTTGATATGAAGTTATTACATGAATCAGGAAAAAATTATTATATTAGCTGTCAATCGAATGACATTGGCTATAAGTCCAATGCAGTTATTATGTGCTCCTGTTGAGAGTCTTCAAACCTCATTAGAAGCCAGCAAACAAACTGTTTTTTCAAGATACGGATAATTCAAACGAGATATTGCGTTGTCCAAAATGCAAATCCACTCAGTTGTCCCCAGGACAAAGGCTTTAGACTTGGTAAGTCTGCTGTTGGTGGTGCTTTGCTAGGAGGACTTATTGGAAGTAAGAAGCTAATGGTTGGCTGTATGAGTTGTGGGCATAAATGGGAAGCAGGGACTTCATAGGATAAACGGGAGTGGTGATTGAAGTGCGTAATGCAATATTAATATTTATTGCCTTATCCTCATCTATTTTCATATTCTCTGGATGTTCAAACGGTGCGGATAGTGTTAATTCAAGCTCTGACAGTGAATACAATGAATTGATGGCACAAGCTAATGAATTACATAAGCAAGGAAAGACAGAAGAAGCATTTGAGGTTATTTCGGATGTTGTAATAAAGTCAGAGGATATGGAGTTCCTTACTGAATTGCTGGATGCAATAAATAAAGATGCAGTTCCTATGCTTGATCTCACTGATGTAGAAGTGAGTCGAGATGGAGATTACATTCGTGCAATAGGATCAGTAAAGAATAATGGAGACACATCGTATTCCTACATAAAGGTTATGGCTATATATATGGATGCAAATGATAATGTGATTGATACTGATTGGACATATGCCATTGGTTCATTAGGGATTGAACCAAACGAGAATAGGAGGTTTGAGTTGATGACCAAATATCCAGAGGGGATAAAGAAATATAAATTTCAACTGTTTGAATAGAGATATATATCGTGTAACCGATTAGCGCTAAGAGTACTTCACCATGAGTACTCTTTTTTGTTTGTCTGTGGGTCATATCATTCTTTATATAGTCTACAACTTTGGATACGTCAGTTTATGTTTTATGGTAGGTCTTGAGAGCACCGAAAGCAGGTTCAGTGCTCTCCATTATTTTGAAAGAGAGTTATACACATGATACCGAAAACTCTATCTTGTTTTAACAGCAAGTCTTTTGAATCATGCACAGGTGGGAATGCTTCAATCTAATACTTGATCTAAAATAGGCTTTACTAAACGACGTACTTCATCTGTTGACGTGGTATCCATTAATTGGTTTCTTAGTTCGCCTGCGCCTCTAAATCCACGAACATAGATTTTGAAAAAGCGCAGAAGCGGTTTAAATGGACGTGGTTCGTTTTCTTTTGAATATTTATCGTGAAGATCCAACTGTAAAAGTAGCAAATGGAGAAAATCCTTCGCGCTATGTTCTTTAGGTTCTTTTTCAAAAGCAAATGGATTGGTGAAAATGCCGCGGCCAATCATGACACCATCAACGCCGTATTGTTCCACTAATTTTAAACCTGTTGCGCGGTCAGGAATATCTCCATTAATGGTTAACAGCGTATTTGGTGCAATTTCATCGCGTAATTTTTTTATTTCAGGAATTAGCTCCCAGTGCGCCTCTACTTTACTCATCTCTTTCTTTGTACGAAGGTGAATGGAAAGATTCGCAATATCTTGTTTCAATATATGCCCTAACCAATCGCGCCACTCGTCAATTTCAAAGTAACCCAATCTTGTTTTAACACTAACCGGCAATCCGCCTGCTTTTGCTGCTTGAATAATTTCGGCTGCAACTTCAGGATGTTGTATTAATCCAGAACCCTTACCATTGGATGCGACGTTTTGGACCGGGCATCCCATGTTTAAATCGATACCACGAAAGCCTAGTTTTTTCATATCTATACTCATCTGTTCAAAAAATGCAGGTTTATTGCCCCAAATATGAGCGACGATCGGTTGCTCATCTTCTGTGAACGTTAACCGACCGCGAGTACTGTCTCTTCCTGCAGGGTTACAATAACTATCTGTACTTGTGAATTCCGTGAAAAATACGTCGGGTTTTGCAGCTGTGCTAACGACGTGACGAAATACAACATCTGTGACATCTTCCATTGGCGCTAATATAAAAAACGGCTTTGGTAAATCAAGCCAAAAATTTTGGTCGTTACTCATATTACTTCCTCCTGTTGCAACATATAAAATCGATATAAGCTATAGCAAAGTCCTTTACCCATCATACATAGTATCATTTTTTTTCGTTTGATGCACAGAATCAATTGTGTGAGCGACTGACCAATTAATGTGATATTGGCATTGTTTGCTATAAAAACGCGTTCAGGTGAATAGGCGCCTGCAGTTGAAAATCTTGTGGACCTTAAGTTGGAAATAGGGAAACCAAGGAGAGACGAGAAAACGATACTATTGAAATAAAAGGCTTCTCAATAGTTCATCTGAACTTATCGAGAAGCCTTTTATTTGTGTTGGCTTAACCCCTATCAACCTCATCATAAATAATTCTAGCGATGAGATCCTGCTTATAGTTGCCGAAGCTTTGGCCGTAAATGGTAAGGCCGCCCACATTGCCTGTTTCTGCAACGGCAACCTTGAATTTGATATCTGTATTCTCATTCAGCTGGATATCGGCAATCGTAACATTCGATATTAGGCAGCCGTCGATGAAGGAGCCGTTCTCGTTGACGCGCACCAGCTTGATCAAGCCGTATTGATTCAAGTGGGGCGGCCACCATTCCGGATTATACGTGCCGCGTTCCAGGCCGAAATCACCGGGGGAGGTCCACATGCCAAGCTCTACTCCATTTACGCTAAACACGATATCGGAAGGGTAGTCGTTGTTAAAGCTGGGTGCTTCGGAGCCGATTTCCAATATAAATTGCAGCTCGCTGAAGCGTTGATTGGATTTAAGGTAATTTGGGATTCGATATTCCAAATATCCTTTGCTCAGCCATACGATTCCGGCATTGATATGCTCAGGATCAGCGAAATAGCGAGGATTGTCGAATTCCCCAACGATGCTGTCTTTTGTAGCTAATCCGCAGGTTGGTTCGGCATGGTAGTCGCAATAGTGGCCAACTCGCAACTCTACTTCGTATACATTTTGTTTGCCTTTGCTCCGCAATTCGACAGATAATAAATCCTCGTTTAAATAACATATTTTTTGGCGGCCATGGCGGCCAACCGCTGTCGTGATATCAATTAAGCCGCTTTCCTCAAGCTTCTTAATATGCATCGTAATCGCCCCGTTGGTAAGCCCAAGCTTCTCAGCGATCTCATTTAAATTCAAGCTATCGTGTTTGGTCAGCAATTCAAGTATTTCAATTCGGATTTCCGAGCTAAGCGCTTTAAAGATGTTTAAACCTGAACGGAGCTCTTTGATATGGATCAATGTGAGTAGTCGCCCCTCTCCTGACAAGTAATTGATTTAACTTATTATAAATCAAATAATAACGAATGAGAAGGGATAGGTTTTTTATGTAAAAAGAGGGATGGATGGCAGCGGAAAGCAACGTTTTTCTAAAGATATTCATTCGTGTTGCGAAAAACATCTATTTTTGTGTGAAAAGAAGGCGATCTTAGTTTAGTAAAGGTTAAAACAAAAGAATAAAGTAAACGCATACATTTTGTGATTGACAAACAAAACCGTCCTCATTATGATGGGAATATCAAACAGTTTAGATTTTTATAAAGTAAATACATAAAAGTATAAAACAAACGAGTTTCACCCAAGTAGCGGCATTGATCCCAATGGGATTAAGCATAGAAGCATACTTATTAAGGGGGAATACAAGTGAAAAAGCATTTGTTGGTCATGCTCTCTTGTCTAGTCATGTTTACCGTTGTTCTGGCTGCTTGCTCGGGTAATAACGGCGGCACGAAGAACGGCACTACGAACAAGGAAGACTCTGCTGCAACCGGTGTGAAAACGACAAAAATTGAATTCTGGACGTTTAACGAGCTGCATCAAAAGTTTTATGAGGATATGGCAAAACGCTGGAATGAAGCAAACCCGGAGCAACAGATTCAGCTAGTCGCTAACACTTTTCCCTATGACGATATGCATAACAAGCTTTTGGTAGCGCTTCAATCGGGAACAGGAGCACCGGATATGGCGGATATTGAGCTGAATAAATTCCCGAATTTTCTTAAAGGCGACCCGCAGCTGCTTCCCCTTAACGATATCATTGAGCCTGAGATTAATAATTTAGTGAAATCAAGGCTGGATATTTACTCGAAAGACGGCAATTATTACGGCATTGACTTCCATGTTGGCGCAGCTGTTATTTACTACAACAAAGAGATTCTCGACAAGGCTGGCGTTAATCCAGATCAAATTAAAACTTGGGCTGATTATGAAGCTGCTGGCAAGCAAGTGCTGGATAAAACGGGCATTCCGATGGCTACACTCGAAAGCGGAGATCTGTGGTCGCTATGGCCTCAGGTAGCGCAGGCGCCGGGCAATGACGATCTCCAAACAGCGGATGGCAAGCTTAATATTACAAGCCCGATTGTAGCAGATCCGCTCAAATGGCAGCAAAGTCTAGTTAAACAAGGCATCGCTATCGCAGCGCCGGGTACTGGCCATCACAGTGAGGAGTACTATGGTTTGATGAACAGCGGCGGTGCTGCCTCCCTATGGATGCCGATGTGGTATATGGGGCGGTTCACCGATTATATGCCGGATCTGAAAGGCAAGATTGCAATTAAGCCTATGCCGGCATGGGCAGAAGGACAGCCTCGTTCCGCAGGTATGGGCGGGACTGGGACAGCTATCACGAAAACGACCAAGAATGCGGAATTAGCCAAAGCATTCCTTGCTTTCGCAAAGATCAGCAAGGAAGGCAACATTCAAATTTGGAAGCAGCTTGGATTTGACCCGCTCCGCTCGGATGTATGGACAGACCCAGCGCTGAGTGAGCCGAATAAATTTACGGAGTATTTCGGAGACGATATTTTTGACGTGCTGACGGATATCAAAGGCGAAATTGAAGGCGTGAACATTAATGAAAATACGCCAACGATTTCCGATGCTTTCAAAACCTCGATCCTTGTTCGCATACTGCTCGACAACGAGGATGTGGATAAAGTACTGAAGGAAGCGGCTGCCCAGCTAAAATAATAGAATGAGAAGGTATCACTAGCCTCGCGAGGGCTAGTGATACTGCCTATTCCACGATAGTGATTCAATGCTGCGAAACAAGCTTTAGCCTTCAAATAGCCGCTTCAGCTGTTTACGCTTGGTAAGGAGGAAGGGTTTTATGGCAAAAGGCTCGCCAGAGGCGTTAAAGGCAGTGGAAACCTCTAAAGCTTCCGCAAGCTCTAGCATTTTGTATTCACAGAAGATGGCCCCTTACTTTTTCGTATTGCCTTTCTTGATCTCGTTTGCCGTATTTTTTGCCTATCCGGTCATTTCGGCTATCGTCATGAGCTTTCAGGAGGTTCTCCCCGGGCAGGTAGCGTTTATAGGGATTGAGAATTACAAGGACTTATGGAATCCGACGTTTCTAAAATCGATCATTAACAGCAGTAAATATACGCTATTTTCTTTGTGTCTCCTGATCCCTATTCCTCTTGTATTGGCTGTTTTCCTGAACTCAAAGGTGATGGTTGCCAAAAACTTCTTTCGTTCCACGTTATTCATTCCTGCGCTAACTTCCGTCGTTGTAGCAGGAACCATTTTTCGACTAGCTTTTGGAGAATTGGAAGGCTCGCTTATGAATACCATTGTCACCTCGCTTGGCTTTGAGAAGCAGCGCTGGCTTGGCAAGGAGCATCTCGCGATGCTGACGCTAATAACGCTTGCAGCTTGGCGATGGATTGGCATTAATCTGCTCTATTTTATGGCCGGACTGCAAAATATCCCGAAGGAGCTGTATGAATCGGCAGAGATTGACGGCGCATCAACCTGGAATAAATTTTTGAAAATCACATTGCCTTTGCTGAAGCCAATTACGATCTACGTATTCACGATTAGTATCTACGGCGGTTATTCCATGTTCACGGAAAGCTATATGCTGTGGAACGGCAACCGTTCACCGAATGATATCGGACTTACGATCGTCGGCTATCTGTACCGAAATGGGCTTGAGCAAAATAATTTGGGTCTTGGCTCTGCGGTTGGTATCGTGCTTCTAGTTCTCACCTTCATTATCACGATCAGCCAGCTTAAATTATTCGGCATGTTCAAGAAGGAGGAGTAGAGGATGAATCATGCAGAGAAACATAAATGGACCGTCAATACCGTATTGCTGCTTCTCTTGTTTATCATCTTCGCAGCGTTTGCGCTGTTTCCGCTGGTTACATTGACGATCGCATCCTTCAAGCCTGCGCAGGAGCTTATGCGCTTTGGATTAAATCTGAAGATCAGCCCAGAAATCTTCTCTTTTAAAAACTATGCTTATTTGTTCACGGGCGATTCGCTGTATTTAACCTGGTACAAAAACAGCTTGGTGATTACGGCTATTTTCACGGTGCTGTGCTTGCTCTTTTCTTCCATGGTTGGCTATGGCCTCGCGGTTTATAACTTTCGGTTTCGCAACTTCATCTTTGCTCTAGTGCTGATTACGATGATGGTGCCGATCGAAATTATTATCCTCCCCCTGTATAAGCTGTCGATTAACCTGAAGCTGATTAACAGCATATGGGGCGTCATATTGCCTTTTGTCGTTGCTCCATTGCCGATTTTTTTCTTCCGTCAATATGCCGGCGGCCTCCCGAAGGACTTTCTCGACGCTGCCCGTGTGGATGGCACTACGGAGTTCGGAACTTTTTTCCGAATTATGATGCCGCTTATGGCGCCTGCTTTCTCGTCGATGGCAATCCTGCAAGCGCTATTCGCATGGAATAACTTCTTATGGCCGCTTATCGTTCTGCGTACGACCGAGCAGCTGACGATTCCGATTGGCCTCGCGACGCTCCTCACGCCTTACGGCAACAATTTCGACATGCTCATTTCAGGCGCGGTGATGGCGATTGTCCCCATTTTGCTCGTGTTTTTATTTTTCCAAAAGTATTTTATCGAAGGCATGACCGCAGGCGGAGTCAAAGGCTAAGGCAGCTCACATACCAAACTATCTTTTCAAAAAGAAAGGTGATTCCATGACACTTAAAGCGAAAATGACGTTAGAAAAAGATTTTGCCATCTCCGAAGTTGACCCGCGCATTTATGGGTCCTTTATCGAGCATTTAGGCCGCGCCGTTTATGGCGGTATTTATGAGCCGGGTCATCCTGAAGCCGATGAGAGCGGCTTTCGCAAGGATGTCGCGAAGCTGATCACCGATCTGCAGGTACCTATCGTCCGTTATCCGGGCGGCAATTTTGTATCCGGGTACAATTGGGAGGACGGAGTCGGACCGAAGGAGGAACGGCCAAGAAGATTGGAGCTTGCATGGCGAACGATTGAGACCAATCAATTCGGAACGAATGAGTTCGTAGATTGGGCGCGCAGCGTGAACGCGCAAGTGATGATGGCGGTTAACCTCGGCACTCGCGGCATTGACGAAGCTCGCAGCTTGCTTGAATATTGCAATCATCCTGGCGGTACGTATTGGAGCGATTTGCGCAAAAAGCATGGTTACGAGCAGCCCCATGCGATTAAGACTTGGTGTCTAGGCAATGAGATGGATGGTCCTTGGCAGATCGGGCACAAAACAGCCGACGAATACGGCCGACTTGCTCTTGAGACGGGGAAGGCGATGAAGTGGGTAGACCCGACGATCGAGCTGGTCTCCTGCGGAAGCTCCAATACGGGCATGCCAACCTTTCCGCAATATGAAGCAATTTCGCTTGAGCATACGTATGAGGTTGTGGATTACGTCTCGCTCCATCAGTATTATGGCAACCGAAGCGGCGATACCGCCAGCTTCCTCGCCTATTCCATGGATCTGGACCATTTTATCAAAACGATTAAATCGACCTGCGACTACATTAAAGCTAAGAAGCGCAGCAAGAAGACGATTAATTTGAGCTTTGATGAATGGAATGTATGGTTCCATTCGAATGAGGCAGATAAACAAATTGAGCCTTGGTCCATTGCGCCGCCTCAGCTTGAGGATATTTATACGTTTGAGGATGCGCTGCTTGTAGGCAGTATGCTGATTACGCTTTTGAAGCATGCTGATCGGGTCAAGATCGCTTGCCTCGCACAGCTTGTTAACGTAATAGCGCCGATTATGACGGTAAACGGAGGCGGATCATGGAAGCAAACGATCTATTATCCGTATATGCATGCATCTGTCTATGGCAGAGGAATTGCGCTTCAGCCGGTCATTTCCTCTGATAAATACGATTCGAAAGAGTTTACGGACGTGCCGTATTTGGATAGTGTAGCCGTCCATAATCCTGAGAGGGAGGAATTAACGGTGTTTGCGCTCAATCGCAGTCTGGAGGAGACGCTAAGTCTAGCATGCGATATGAGAAGCTTCACTAACTACGCCATAATAGAGCATATCGTATTGGAGAACGAGAATTTAAAAGCTGTAAATTCGATTGCGGGGCAAAACGTAAAGCCGCATAGCGATGGGCATTCGTCTGTGCAGGATGGCTTGCTGGAGGCTCGCCTGGCTAAACATTCCTGGCATGTGATTCGATTAGGCAAGAGCAAAAGCATGCAATAAGAAGCAGAGATAGGTTTGAGAAAACAGCCGTTTATGGAATAGAAGAGGCCTTTCACAAGTTCATGTAACTTGTAGAAGGTCTCTTCTTTTGTCGTAAAAAGCGAATGGAAGCTCCGCGTATTTCCCGCTAAATAATAAATAATGCCACCCTAATCGTAAATTTTTCCATATTCGGAAGGGGGCTCGTATTTTAAGATAACAATTGCTAGGAAGGAGGAGGAGCGTAAAAGGAAAGATTGTAAGCGATTTCAACACGACCGTTTCCTTAAAATGAGTGTGTAGGCTACCCGCTATTCTATCTATCAATTCTGCAACGCAAGTAGGATCTCGACATGCAGCTAATCTTTTTCGCCCGCGTTTAATGAATCATTAATGGACTCTAAGGAGGCTTTATGATGTTTAAGCAAAAAGGTTTAAAAAAGGTTTTCAGCTCTGTTCTATCGTTTGCGCTTGTTCTATCGCTTATTAGCGTCTTTCCGGTATCAACGGATGCAGCGGGAAGCTCCTCGGCAGCAGGTTCTGTCAACCTGTTGGACCCATCGCTTTTTACGCCTGTGGCAGATGTGAATCTCAAGGCAAGCTCGGAGGATGCTGGTCATCCGGGGGCAGACGCTTTGCGAACGGGGGGAAGCGGTTATTGGCGTAATTCAAGCTCAAACGTATATATGAATGACTACTCGCCATCCACGCTGGCTTTAACCTTCGACTTTGGCGCTCCCAAAACGATTGATAAGCTGTATCTTGAAATACCCAACTCGATCCCGAACATCCAAAGCAACGCGACTAGATTTGAAGTCTACTACTCTAATAATATCGATTCATGGGAAAGCGCGCCCACGGTTTCGGATTCGGCGTACAATTACGACTGGAAAGGAAACGGCTGGACGCTCGCAGGCGGTACGGAAACGGAAGGCTTATGGTCTTATGTTACATACAACGGGCAACAGTGGGGCTTTGATACGAAGACGTTTTTGTATCCGTTTACAGCACGTTATGTGATGATCAACACGGTACTGGTTGGTCCCCGTGATTCGCGTACAGATGATAGCGCCGCGATGATGGGTCTGTCTGGACTCGCCATTTACGGGAAAGACTGGGCAGCTAACGCAACCGTACTCGAACCGGCTAAAGCGACCTACAGCACATGGGATCAGGCGGCACCCATAACGACAACGATTAGCCTTGCTGACGGGCAGACCCTGGCGAGCATAACGAATGGAGGCCATACGCTTATTGCGGATACGGATTATTCGTCATCGGGCAATACGGTTACATTTGCTCATTCCTATCTTGCTAAACTTCCGCTTGGCACTAATGAGTTTGCGTTCCATTTCAACAAGGGTGATCCATCCCGATTTGCACTGGACGTAACCGCCCGCGGCTATGGCGCGAATCATAAGACGATTAAGATGAACGCCATTGAAGGCGTGTCTCCATATAACATTTTGGGCGGCGCAATGGAAACGGATGAGCCGGTGGAAGGCGTGACCAAGCGCATAAGGGACGCCTACCACGATTATTATGGCAATCAGCCTTTGGCGACTGCGGCGGACGATCATATTAGGACCGTTTGGGACAGCACGCTTAACAAAAACGTATTTAAAGTCATGGCGCACGGCAGAGGCCTGAACAATGAATTCGAAGAAAAGGTTCGCGACGGCGAATACGCCCATAAAGGCGTTTTTGACCCGGAAAAGGGTTATGTCGTAGGCGGAGCTTCCATTACGGACAGGCAAAGAGTTGAAATTCGCCCAAGCGAGGATTCGACCAACGATTTTACTGCTTATGAGGGTGACTTAGTTTCCTATGAATGGCTCTGGAATATTCCTGACGGCAACCAGTGGAACCAGCCGAACTTCAGGCATCTCTTCCAGCTCAAGGCAGTGAATGCACAAGAGGCCAATACGCTGCCCGGCGGCAACTCTGGCGGTGAGAACGGCGCATACATTCTCGCAATGTCAATTTCGGGGACGACGACGAGGACGCTTGTTGTGAACCATAACCGGTACGACGGCGACAAGACGATGCTGAGAATTCCGTTAAAGGAAATCGACGGCCACTGGATTAAGGTGGAGCTTGACGCGCTTATTTCGGACTCGGGCTGGTTCACCGTTAAGATTACCGATATGGTTACCGGCAAAATATATACGTTTGACAACCCGGATGTTTTTCAACCGTTCGCAGACAAAGGCGCAACCGACGGCGGCAAAGACTTATGGAGAAGACCGGAGAGAAGCGGCGGTTTTGAAACCGAATATCCCGCTGCCTTTGACCAATATTTGCGTCCAAAATGGGGCATTTACCGCAGCTCCGCTAACGGCACAAACTCTGCCTATGATGCGGAGCTTCAGCTCTCGGACATCACGATAAGCAAGGCAGCATCAGGCATATCCTCGGTGAACCTTGCCCTTAATAAAAAAGCGTATAACGTAGGCCCTACGGTAGGAGCCAATGCGGTCCAGTTGCAGTCCGTTACTAGCAATGTATACGGAAATGCCAACAAGCTGACGAGCGGGGTGCTGCAGGATCCGAAGCTTTGGCCGGTTACGAATGTGACCAGTCTCGATCAAATCGGAGATTACTCATGGCTCGGCGCCGACGGTGAGCGTAAAGGAAGCTTCGTCATCGACCTAGGGCAAGCGATGGATTTTAGCCAAATCAGGCTGCTTGCCAAATCAACGAGATTAAAAGGCGCAACTGTTTATGTATCGGATGATAACGGAAACCATACATCGGCTGCTGATTTTGAAGCTGTGGCGTTTAAGCAAGTGGATATAAAGACAGCCGAAGGATATACGTTTGCTACCGGCAACCTTAACGGCGGCGTTGATTCCGAAGACAGCTCATACCCGATAAACCTTGGCAAAACCTATCATTCACGGTACATCAAAGTAACGATTGAGAACGCGTCAGGCGGCAATACGGATACGGATCTTACGGGGCCGCCACGGCTTACGCAAGTGCAAGTATTTAATGCGCCAACGCCTCCGCAGAATCTTTTGCTTGAAGATAGCGGTACCGCTAAAACCGTGAAATGGGATTCCAATTCATCCAGCGAAGGCTACGCGGTTTACAACGGCGAAGCGGTGCTGGCTAACTTAGCGGCAGGCGAAACAAGCTTTATTTTGCCAAGTGATGTGACTGATTTATCTAAAATAACGGTAAGGTCTAAGGGAACAGACCCGTATTCGCGCAAATTTATGATCTCGGCGCCAACCCTGCTGGAGGCTGTGTTTGCGGAATCATTATCGCTGAACAAGAGCAGCCTGACGATCAATAAAGGCGCTGCCGAGCAGCTTGAAGCCTCGGTATTACCTAGTAATGCCGCGAATAAAACGGTAAATTGGCTGTCCAGCGACGCTAGCGTTGCAGCAGTAGATGCAAACGGTCTCGTTACTGGTATAAAAGCAGGAACTGCAACGATTGTAGCGACGATAGCCGGTACGTCCATAAAGGCAGAAGCAGCAATAACCGTTACTGAGGCTAGTGGTCCAACCGGTCCGGGGACAAATCCTGGCAGCACAACAACATCGCCATCCGGGCCAAATACGGGCATCATCGATGTTGAAAAGGATGCGAAAGTAACGAAAGAAATGGCGGCTGACGGGACATCCGTAACGAAGGTTGCTATAGACGCAGATAAGCTTGAAAAAGCGTTGGCGGTTCCGGTAGTTGTCATTGCTGTAAAAGGCAGTGATTCTATCGTAAATGTTGAGCTGCCGGGCAATGCGATCTTGCATGCGCTCAGTAAGCAAGGCAGCGCGGTTATTCAAATTAAAGCAAATGGCGCAAGCTATGAGCTGCCGATACGTTTGCTAAAAGACATTGCTCAAGGATCAACCGTAAACGTCATGATCTCTAAAGTAACCGGCACGGTTGGCGAAGAGATAAAGGCAGCTGTAAAAAGCTTGGATGCAGAGCAATCCATTGAGAACCCAATCGAATTTACGGTCACGGTTAGCGGCAAAGAAATAGCCGACTTCGGCGGTGTTTACGTCAATCGTACGATTAGCTTGGGGACAT
Organism: Bacillus sp. FJAT-26390; assembly: GCF_001682865.1. GTDB lineage: Bacteria > Bacillota > Bacilli > Paenibacillales > Paenibacillaceae > Pristimantibacillus. The sequence goes on along the minus strand of NZ_MAQX01000035.1, from coordinate 168,216 downwards.
TGCCGGTTGACCCGAGTAAGGTAACGGCGGTATGGGTCGATTCGAACAACAACCTATTTTTTGTGCCAGCTTTAATTACAACGAAAAACGGCTCTTCCGAGATAACGATTCGTTCTCCGCACAATAGTGTTTACACTGTCATCCAATCCGACAAATCGTTTAGCGATTTGCAAGGACACTGGGCAAAGGCGGATGTAGAGCTGCTCGCGAATAAATGGATTTTAAAAGGAAAAACCGGTCTGTACTTTGCGCCGGATTCCTCCATTACACGCGCGGAATTTGCAGCCATGCTGGTTCGTTCGCTTGGGTTAGTTGAAACCAAGGCGGGCGGATTCAGTGACGTACAGCCAAGCGACTGGTTCGCCGGAGCCGTAGGCACGGCACTTAAATCCGGATTGATCACGGGTTACGAGGACGGTACTTTTAAACCAAACGCCAACATCACTCGCGAACAAATGGTGACGATGATGATTCGCGCGATGAAAGCGGGAGGAAAGGAAATCCAAGGCGACATCGCTTTGCTGGACCGTTTCGCCGATTCCCCCGATATTGGCGAATGGTCAAGAGAAGCGGTATCGCAGGCTTTGAAAGCAGGACTTATACGAGGCGTCTCGGAAAAAACGTTTGCTCCGAATGAACAAGCAACACGCGCGCAAGCTGCGGTAACGCTGAAACGTATGCTGCAAGCTTTGCAATTTATAAACTAAATCGACTAGACCGCCAAGCAGCTTGGCGGTCTTTTACTCTCTCAATAAAGAGGGAACAAGCAATGAAAAAAACACTTTACAAAGCGCCTAGGTTAGCATATATTTTACATATTCAAAAAAGTTTCCTTGAGTAAACTTTTTGTCCCTAAGTAAAATAAAATTTTTTTATTAATTATTTTGCGTCCGGGCAAAATAATTTCCTTATATAAACATGGAGGTGGATGTCATGCCGCTTGATCCAAATCGGTCATTTTCAAGGAGAAGCATTCTTAAAGTCGGAGCAGCGGGCCTGCTCGGTGTGCTTGGGAGCAGCTTTTTAAACACTACTGCTCTATTCGGCAAGTCTGCCAGTGCGATGGGCAAGGAGGAAATGCACCATACGCTCAAAGATCAAATGAAGCAAGGGATGGCGCATGGCTATGATCCGGGAACGGATTCAACGCCGGGATTGGAAGCAGCGGTTAAAGCGTTAACCGCTTTCGATTACGGGGTCGTTAGCACCTCGCCGGATGGAAGAACGATAAGGGAATACGATATTCAAGCATGGGATGCTGAAGTGGAAATAGCGAAAGGCCTCAAGTTTCCAGGGTGGACCTTCAACGGTACAATTCCGGGACCAACCTTGCGCTGCACGGAGGGAGACATCGTCAGAATCAAGTTCGGGAACGGCTCGGCGCATCCGCACTCTATTCATTTGCATGGCATTCATCCAACGAATATGGACGGCTTGGAGCCAGTGCCGACCGGCGGTGAATTTGTGTATGAGTTTGAAGCGAGGCCAGCAGGGCTTCAGCCTTATCACTGTCATGTTCCGCCGCTCGCCAGACATATCCACAAAGGGCTTTATGGGCAGTTCATTATCGATCCGAAGAAACCAAGGAAGCCGGCAAAGGAGCTGAGCATGGTGATGAATGGGTTCGACTTGGATTTGGATGGCGAAAACGAGGTATATACCGTAAATGGCTACGCTTTTGCTTATCAATCGCGGCCGATTAAGGTGAAAACAGGAGAGCTGGTGCGCATTTATATAAGCAATTTAACAGAATTTGATCCGATTAACTCTTTCCATTTGCATGCTAATTTCTTTCATTATTATGCGACTGGAGCTGATCCGGACGCGAGGCCTTATTATACGGATACGATTATGTTATGCCAAGGGGAGAGAGGCATTATTGAAGTCACGTTCCCCGCTCCAGGAAAATATATGTTCCATGCGCACCAGAGTGAGTTCACGGAGCTCGGCTGGATGGGATTTTTTGAAGTCGGATAACACGAGGGGGTGTATGGTGTGCAGACCGAAAAGGTAATGAAGAAGCCTAATCGAGCAGTCGTCTGGCTGCTTGGCGTACTGCCTTTGCTGCTGCTGGCAGGCATGATTTCAATCATCGCGACATGGGGTACAGGCGTGAAGGAACAGCAAGCAGCACCGATAGAAGTGCTGAATATGGAACGTATTGTTTTGACAGACGATGGCTTCGAGGTTCGTGTTCTCAATTCCGGACCTAAGGAGCTGACCGTTGCTCAAGTGGTGGTGGATGGCTCCTTTTGGAATGCGGCTTATTCACCAAGCCCGACGCTTGAGAGGTTCGGCAGCGCGACGATTATGATCCCTTATCCATGGGTAGAGGGTGATCCTCATGAAATTAAGCTCATCACCTCTAACGGCTTAATCTTTGTAGGGGAGGTTGCGGCTGCGATAAAAACGCCGGCTGCGGATACGAACCGGTTCCTGCAATATTCGCTTATTGGCTTTTATGTTGGCGTTGTACCGGTGGGGCTCGGGCTATTATGGTATCCTTTTATGCGCCGCTTCTCAACTAAAGGTATCCAGGCGGTTATGGCATTTACGGTTGGTTTACTATTTTTCCTTGCCATAGACACCATTCAAGAAGGGATGGAGCTTGGCACGGAAGCGCCTGGCGTATTCCAAGGAACAGGCTTGGTCTGGTTCGGGGCGGCGCTCAGCTTCTTGTTCCTGATTGCCATAGATCAGACGAAATCGAAGAAGGCTCTAAGCCAAATTGACGCGGGCAAGCAGGTATCCTTCAAAATAGCCGGCGGCATCGGTCTTCATAATCTCGGAGAAGGTCTCGCAATTGGCGCTGCCTTTGCAGCGGGAGAGGCTGCGCTCGGATCATTCCTTATTATTGGTTTTACGCTGCACAATATCACCGAAGGAATTGGAATCGCAGCGCCGCTCCTGAAAGCGAAGCCGACACTCAAAACCTTCCTCGCCTTAGCCGTCTTGGGCGGAGGACCGGCAATTATCGGAACTTGGGTCGGCGGATTCGTCTTTAATCAGACGTTGGCAGCGTTGTTCTTCGGGATTGGCGCAGGTGCCATCGTTCAAGTCATTTATGTGATTTTCAAAATGATTTTAAGAGACGCTAGGGCTGCAGGGGCACCTTCCGTCTCATGGCTTAACTTCTCCAGTCTGACGCTTGGCATTTTGATGATGTATGTAACGGCTCTTTTGGTTAACTTCTAGGACCAAGCAGGAAATGGGGAGATTGAAATGCCGATGAATATTGGTGTCGCGGGCATTATATTGCTTGTTATTTTAGGGCTGCTGCTCTTTGGACCATCCAAGCTGCCTCAGCTTGGCCGAGCGATTGGCACGACGTTGTCCGAGTTCAGAAGAGGCGCAAAAGGTATAATAGACCCGGATGAGAAGGCAGACGATCAATCGAAGCCGAAGGAGCTTAAATAAACGTGCAAGCAAAGAGCCGCTAGAATGTTTCTAGCGGCTCTTTATATGATGTGCTTAACCGAGACGTTTCTTGCCTTCGATTAATAGGGTCAAGCTGACCAGCGTAACGAATACGGTAGCTCCCATATCGGAGAGAATGGCGATCCATAAGGTGAGCCAGCCGGGAATCGTAAGCAAGAGCGCGATTACTTTCAGCCCCAGCGAGACAACGATGTTGAAACGAATGACGCGATTGACCTTCTTGGCAATCGAAACGGCTTCCGGAAGCTTGCCCAAATGATCCTGCATAAGCACGATATCCGCCGTCTCGATCGCGCTGTCCGTTCCTTTGCCCATCGCAATGCCGAGCTGCGCGGACGCGAGAGCAGGAGCGTCATTAATGCCGTCACCGATCATCGCTACTTTATGGTTGGCAGAAAGCTCTTTAATCCGCTTCACTTTGTCTTCCGGAAGCAGGCTTCCGTAAAATTCGGAGACGCCGACAGCCGAAGCCACTTTGGCAGCGGTCTTCTGATGATCGCCTGTCAGCATGACGGTGCTTGTAATTCCCAGCTTGTGCAAAGCTGCAATGACAGAGCGGCTTTCCTCACGAATTTCGTCCGCGATGCCGAACATGCCTAGAATCTGCTGCTCGTCTGCAACGAGTACAAGGGTGAGGCCTTCGTCTTTTAATTGTTCGATGCGGCTTTGGATAGGACTTGGAACCGCAATATGCGCGATGCTCTTTTCATTGCCAAGCCAGTACGTCTGACCGTTAACCTGCGCTTTAATCCCTCGGCCAGTCAGCGTTTGAATCTCATCCGGTTCAGGCACGATGATGCTTCTGCTGTCTATTTCCTTCATAATCGCTTTTGCCAGCGGGTGGGAAGAGGACTTCTCGATCGCTCCAGCCACTTGGAAAAACAGTTCCTCTTCATAAGCTTCCAATTGAGCGACATGCGGTTCGCCCTTCGTTAAAGTGCCTGTTTTATCAAAAGCGAGCGTATCGATCTTGCCAAGCTGCTCTAGGAACACGCCGCCTTTGACCAGTACGCCGTTGCGTGCATTTCTCGTAATTCCCGAAACAATCGCAATGGGGGAGGAAAGAATCAGTGCGCATGGGCAGCCAACGATGAGTACCGATAAGCCTTGATAAAGCCATGTCATCCAATCTCCTTGAAAGAGGAGCGGAGGCACAAGCATAACAAGCGCTGCAACAAGCATAATAAGCGGCGTATAATATTTGGCGAATTTATTAATAAAGAGTTCAGTTGGCGTTTTGGTTTCCTGTGCTTCTTGCACGAGATGGAGTATTTTAGCCAAGGAAGAATCTTTGTAAGCTTTATCGATTCGAACGACCAGCAGTCCCTCATTGTTAATGCTGCCGCCAAAAACAGGCTCGCCGGATTCCTTCTCAATCGGAAGCGATTCTCCCGTAATCGCAGCCTCATTCACCGAGCTTTTCCCGTCTGTGACCGTACCGTCCGAAGGGATTTTCTCGCCGGGCTTTATTTTCACGAAGTCGCCGACTTGCAGGGAGGAGATCGGAACGATCACCTCTTGGCCGTTGTCCAGCTTTAAGGCTTCCTTAGGGGCAACTTGGAGTAAAGCCTCCATGGAACGCCGCGCCTTCTCCATTCCATACCCTTCGAGCAGCTCATTAAGCCCAAATAAAATGGCAACGAGCGTAGCTTCCTTCCATTCGCCAATGGCAACCGCGCCAATTAATGCAATCGTCATTAACGTATCGATATTAAATTTTAGTTTGAATAGATTTTTGAGTCCGCGGAAAAAGGTGGTGTAGCCGCTAATAATCGTCGCAAGCACATACAAAATAATGACCGCTTGTTTGTCGAGTACGCCGTCAAGCAGCAATGCCGCGACATAAACAACGCCGGATGTAATGAGCAATTTCAGCATTTTCCCATTGCCGTCTTCATGGCTGTGGTCATGACCATGATCATGTCCATCATGCGTATGACCATCATGCGTATGACCATCATGATCATGGTGACTATGATTGTGCTCGGTATTTGATTCCGCGCTCGATTCGATGTAGGCATTGTCCGATTTTAAAATTTTTCTGACTTCGACCATGGAAATTTGCGGATTAACCGTTAATTTTCCTGAGTTATAGCTAAGCTTTGCATCATCGCCATGCTCCAATTGCTTGATCTCTTCCTCCATACGGAGGGCGCATCCGCCGCAGGACAGCCCCTTTATGCGATATTCATTCATACGTTAGCCTTCTTTCAAAATCAATATATGAATACTTGCTCATATAATATGCGAATCCAACATTTATGTCAAACTTATTCTCCCCAAATGTGACATAAAAACATAAAAAAACCATCGAGCTGTTTCTAAGCAGTCCGATGGTATCATATTCGCAGGAAATGATCTCGTGCCTTTACTTCACAGATAAGAGTATACCGAGGAACGGAAGCAATATACCCATTAACATACTTGTGATAAATAGGCCGCGTTTTTCTCTTTTATATAGAGGAATCAGCATAGCCAGAGCAACGAGCCCGAGTGCGATCATCGCAAGCGGCGCAAAACCCCAGCTCCATTGCAGGTCTAAGGTTTGCACTTGGCCATGCAGCCACTTAAATAACGGAGAAGGCGTCGGCAGCTCAAACTCGTCTTCATGCGGGGGCTCCTGTACGCCCATAAAGGCTGTAATGATAAGAACCGCAAGGGCTACAAACGTTTCAAGGCGAAGCCACCATAGCAGCTTGCGTTCATCTTTGCCATTATTCGTTAGCTTCGCCAGAAAACCGTTCATAAAGCCAAGAAGGAGAAGCGGCAGAAAGACAAGATGCTTGAGCAGAAGGGCTTCGCCGTAATTGATGCCCCATGAATTGATATATCCGTCAACGATAAGCGACATCATCACTAGCCCTGCGGCTATGATAAGCGCCATGCTTACAATCGATAGCGGCGTAAACCAGCGGATAAAAGCGTTCCATCTCAGTTCGCCCCTTGTGAACCATGCTGCCAAGAGAAGCGTTCCAAGCCAAATCGATACGGCAGCGACATGGATGGATTGGGAGAGAAATCCCCATGTGGCGGAGAAACCGGTCGGGTGACTTGCCCATCCGTGAGCAAGTATGCTGCATATCCAGATGATGGCAAGCAGCCACTTGGTCCACTTATGCTGAAAGCCGCTTAATACCGTGATCATGTACATGACCGTACAGATGATAAGGTTCCAGATCCATGCGTTCCCGTAGTTGTAATCCTTTAATACGATGAGCAAAATTTGCACAAAGGACATATTTTCGGCAAAATCGCTGAGGACAATCGTTGTTCGTATGATTGACATAAACGAGAATAATGGAATGCCGAGAATCGCGTATTGGAATAAGTCCACTGGATATTTAATGGCTGGCTTTGAGCGGTCAGGAACGAATAAAAGACATATGTAACCGCCAGTAAAGGCAAAGGACAAATAAAGCAGTGTTTCGAAAAAGTAAATATACAAGGCTACCAGCTCCAAATTCCGTTTCGATGGTTAGTTTCTAAAGCATCATATCATAATTGGCAATAAATGAATGTATGCTCATATGACAAATGACCGAAAATTTGATATACAAGGGTAGACTGCCTTAAACGTAATCTTTCTGATATAATGAAAAGTACGAATATAAAGGCGGTGGCAATGAGAGATGGATCGAGTAGTGGAAGAACAATGCGACGATACTTGTTTAGGCACCGATATGAATCTGAATGTGTTAAATCAAGCGAAGCTGCAGGAGCAGACTGCGGTTGATTTGGCTGAGCTTTTTAAAGCGCTAGGTGATCCTACAAGGGTTAAAATGATACATGCTTTGCTGAACCATGAGTTATGCGTGCATGATTTATGCCTCGTACTCAGCATGGCGCAGTCCGCCGTTTCCCACCAGCTTCGCTATTTGCGCAACGTGAGAATCGTTAAGCGCCGCAAGGAAGGCAAGACGGTTTATTACTCCATTGATGATGACCATGTCAAAGAGATTTTTGTTCAAACCTTGAAGCATTTGGAGCACGCTTAAAAGCAAAGAGTAACTGTATGTAAATACGGATACTCTTTTTTTTTATCGGCTAGCTCGAGCACAGTTTTGGCATGAATAAATCAACTATTTGACAAACCAAAAGGAAAGATAATGAAAAATGAAAGGATTCTAATATAGATTTTGGAGGATTATGGCTGAAACAATCGAATTAAACTATACTATGTAGTCTATTTACGTGCCTAATTCTTTGTTTTTGTAAGAAACGGGGGAACCACCTAGGGTGAATTGCTCAAGGATTATCCTACAGCATAGGGATCTTCAACCGAACCCATAAGCTAACCTCGTAGGCAGCGAAGGGAGAAGCAGTTTTGAAAAGAAGTTTAGTCGTATTTTTATCCTGCATCATGTTATTGCTTGGCGGAGGGAGCGTGCTCGCTGAGAAGTCAGAGCGCTCGGTGCTTGACGCTTCAGTAGCCGATGTTATCGGAACTCCGTATAAATGGGGCGGCACAACGAATAAAGGATTTGATTGCTCGGGCTTTATTTTACATGTTTTTAACCAGTTTGATGTGAAGCTGCCAAGAACATCCCAGTCTCAATCCGAGACGGGCACTGAGGTCAATAAAGATGAGCTGCGTGAGGGAGATCTTGTATTTTTTAATACAAGCGGAAAAGGAGTCTCCCATGCAGGCATTTACATAGGAGAAGGAAAGTTCGCTCATTCTTCTACAAGCAAAGGGGTTACGATTACGAAGCTGAGCGATAGCTATTATGAGAAGCGTTACGTAACGGCACGCCGAGTAATAACAGAGGATGCTTTTGCGGCAATGATGGAGTCGAAGTAAGGTGCCGCAGGTTATAACCGCAGAGGTTGAATAAGAGGCTGTGCAGAAGTTCATCGAACTTTTGCGGGGCCTCTTTTTTATGCCTTTTCAAAGTAGCGCAAGCGGCTTGCTAATTTGGAGGCGCTTTTTGAAGCTTTTTATGAAAACGCATACATGTCATTCTTGATTTCACCATTTTTGACTGTCCCGAAGGGGTGTCAGCCGCTTTAAATGCGATTGGTATATTTTGCGGATGCAGTAAAACCGGGCGTTTTCGGACAAAAATGACACATAATCGTTGTTGTCGGAATAGTCGGACTAGTTATTTTCCTTATATATCTTCATAAGAGTTATGCGCTTTCATGAAGATGGAAAACGACATATTTACGGGTTTTCCGTTTGTCGGCTATCGTTGTAATTGTAAGCGATAGCATTTGTGAAATCCTAATCGCCAAACACAAACAAGAACAATAATTACGAAACGGGAAGGAGTGATTCTATGCAGGAGGTTAAACGTATTGCAACGGGCAGCATGCTGAAGCCGGGCAAGATGAAGAGCAGAGTGGGGAAAAGATTGTTTCAAAATTGGGAGCTGTATCTATTCATCGCCCCCGCCTTTTTCTACTTTCTTATTTTCTCTTATCTTCCGATGTATGGCATACAAATTGCGTTCAAAAACTTTATACCGACAAAAGGGATTTTAGGAAGCCCTTGGGTAGGTTTTGATCATTTTGTCCGATTTTTTGATTCTTATTACTTCTGGGACTTGATATGGAACACTTTGAGCATTAGCCTGTATGAACTGGCTATCGGGTTTCCGATTCCGATTATTCTGGCGCTTGCCTTCAATGAGATTAAGGGCGGCTTCTTTAAGAAGATGGCTCAGACCGTCACTTATGCGCCGCATTTCATTTCAGTCGTCGTTATGGCGGGTATGATCATTACGTTCCTGTCGCCTTCGTCAGGGATTGTCACGCACCTGCTTCAATGGCTAGGGTTTGACGCACCTGATTTTCTGACTGATCCGAGATGGTTTAAGACGATGTATGTGCTCTCAGGTGTATGGCAAAGCGCAGGCTGGGGTACGATCATATACTTGGCAGCGCTATCAGGCGTAGATCCAGGCCTGCATGAAGCAGCGATTATTGACGGAGCTTCACGGTTCCAACGGGTGCGTCACATTAACATTCCGACGATTGTCCCGACGATGACCATATTATTAATTTTAAATATGGGAAGTCTTCTAGGAGTAGGGTTTGAGAAAATTTTATTGCTGCAAAACTCGCTGAATATGGGAGCATCCGATGTCATTTCGACATTCGTGTATCGTTCAGGCCTTGTCGATGCCCAGTACAGCTTCTCGACCGCGATCGGTTTGTTCAATTCCGTTATTAATGCGTTTGTGTTAGTTGTTGTGAATCAGATTGTAAGACGTACCAATGAAAACAGCTTGTGGTAAAAGAAGGGGGTGCGACCGATGACGAGCGCCGTTAAAGAGAGCGGACGGGACAAAGTATTTCTCATTTGCAACTATATCTATGTGTTCTTGGCTTTTATTGTCGTAGCTTATCCGGTTATTTATATGATCAGCGCATCTATAAGCGATCCTAAGCTAGTCGGTTCCGGCGAGATGTGGCTATGGCCCAAAGGCATTACGTTTGAAGGCTACCAGCGTGTATTCCAGAACACGAGCATTTGGACCGGATACGGCAACACCATCCTTTATACGGTGGTTGGAACGACGATCAATTTATTGGTGACGCTGCCAGCGGCATATGCGCTAAGCCGCAAGGATTTTATGGGACGCAACTTTTTTATGGGCATGTTTATGGTTACGATGTTTTTTGGCGGCGGCCTGGTGCCAAGTTATTTGCTCGTCAAGGAACTCGGAATGGTCAATACGATGTGGGCGATTGTCATACCGTCAGCCGCATCGATTTGGAACATTATCGTAGCCCGCACGTTTTTTCAATCCTCCATTCCAAAAGAGCTGCAGGAGGCCGCACAGATTGACGGCTGTACCAACCTGCGGCTGTTCATGAAAATTATTTTGCCGCTGTCGATGCCGATCATTGCCGTAATGGCTTTGTTCTACGGCGTAGGCAACTGGAACAGTTACTTCTCGGCACTTATTTATTTGAACGATGCCGCTAAATACCCGCTGCAGCTTGTCCTGCGCCAGATTCTTGTTCTGCAGGAGATGTCGGCTCAAGGCGGGGGCGCACTCGATGCGGCGAGCGCATCTGCTCTCAACAACAAGGCAGAGATTGCTTCGCTGGTCAAATACGCCGTTATTATCGTGGCGACTGCGCCGATTATCGCCATTTATCCGTTTCTTCAGCGTTACTTTGTGCAAGGTGTCATGATTGGCTCCGTTAAGGGCTGATTTTGCTCATAAATGATATGAAAAAAGGGAGAGGGTTTTTGGATGAAAAAGCTACAGAAAGCATCATCGGTTTTGCTTAGCCTCACGCTGCTTGTCTCCGTATTAACAGCTTGTGGTTCCGCGAATGACGAGGGGAAAACAAGCGGCAACAATGCTGGCAAAGAGGCGTCAACCTCCAATGAGGCCAAAGGGGTGAACAAAGAAGGATTTCCTGTCGTAACCGAGCCCATCACGCTCAAGATGATGTCTCAGGATGTTGGCGTTGCCGATTGGAACAAGATGCCTGTTCTGCAAGAGATGGAGAAGCTGACAGGCATTAAGCTTGAATTCCAAAACGCCCCGCTTGATAGCTTTGCTACCAAGAAGAACCTCGTATTTGCGAGCGGCGATTTGCCGGATATGTTCTATGCGGCAGACCTTAAGCCAGCAGAACAAGTGACTTACGGTACACAAGGCGTTCTTATCCCTTTAGAAAAATATATTGATGAGGGATATGCGCCTAATATCAAAAAGATTTTTGACGACCATCCCGATATCCGCAAGTCATTCACAACGCCAGACGGCCATATTTATGCGCTGCCTACAGTCGATTTGGCTGCCGTGTGGTACCGCGGCCCGATGTGGTACAACGGTAAATTCCTGAAATCCCTTGGGGCATCAGAGCCTAAAACAACAGAAGAGCTATATGCTTATCTGAAGCGCGTTAAGGATGAAGATGCAAACGGTAACGGGAAAAAGGATGAAATTCCGCTCACTTCTGTGAAACTGAATGATTTGCGCATGTACTTCCTCGGCTTCTGGGGCATTTATGACGAGGTCGTATATGCGGATAAGGCCGGAAAAGTACACTACACGCCGCAAGAAGAAGGATACAAAGGATATTTGACATTCCTGAACCGCCTATGGAAAGAAGATTTGCTTGACCATGAGACATTCTCGCAGACGGATGAGCAGAAGAAAGCGAAAGGGAAAAACAATCAAGTTGCCGTGTTCAACGACTATTTCCCTTACTTTACGCTAGGCGGCGAGCCAAGCGAGGATAACCCGCTTATGACGCCTGTGAAAAGCGAAATAGCCGATTCTCCTGTTTACGGCAAACACCCTGGTATTTCGGCAAACGGTACGTTTGCGATTACGAGCAGCAACCCAGCTCCGGAAGCAACGATGCGCTGGGTAGATTATCTGTACAGCTATGAAGGCGCTACATTGTTTGGCCAAGGGCCAGAGAATCTGCTTTGGAAATATAAGGACAAAGAAAAACATGAGAAAGAATGGCTTCCGGTTCCAGGCGGCGGCGACCGTGACGAATACCGCGGTACGATCACGCCAAACTACGGTATCCTTACGCCGGGCGTGAATTCGAGCGAGCTTTCCATCGGTTTGCGGAGCGACTTTGACTTATGGATCGATAAGCAAAATGAAGAAAAGCTTGTGCCAATCGCCAAAGCGCCATTCCCTAACGTTTACTTGACGAATGAAGAGCAAACGGAAGCTTCTACTCTGCTATCTGATCTGAACACGTATGTTCAACAAATGGAAGCGAAGTTCGTGACAGGGCAAGAGTCTCTCTCCAATTGGGACAAGTATTTAGAGCAAATTAAAAAAATGGGCGGGGACCGTATCGCTGAGCTTTACCAAAGCGCTTACGACAGATAAGGACCGCAGGAAATAAACGAATAAGGCATGAAGCAAGAAACACAAATAACCCGGTCATGCGAAATCATGACCGGGTGTTGTTTTATTATTCGTCATCCAGCTCGGATACGGCTGGAGCCTGCCCGTTCTCCCAGAACAGCTTGCGGAATTGGCCGGGCGTATAGCCGGTTTCCTTCTTGAACTTTCGGATAAAGTTGGGCGTATCCAAATAGCCGACTTGAATGATGATGTCTTTAAGAGGAGCGCTTGTTGTTTTTAACTGGTGCATAACCTCCTCCAGTCTTTTTTGCCAAATGTATTGAATAAAGTTAAGACCCATCTTTTCCTTGAAGGATCGGCTGACATGAGAAGGCGATATCGCGAATTCAAAGGCGATCGTCTCCAGACTGAGCGCATGATCCCTATAATGCTCGTCAATATAGGATACAATCCGGTCGATCTGCGATTGTTCTTCCTTCTGATTATCCCGCTCCACTTGCGTGCAGATTCGGGAGGCGAGACTTAGAAAGCCGGCCTCCAGCTCATCCAGCGAATGGCTGTAAATCATATTCGGCGCCATATCCTGGATTAAATTATGAATGCCAAGCTCGGATGCGGTTTTGAGCATCGTATTTAAAATATCGAAGCTGATGCAACGTTTTTGCAAAGCGGACATCTCAGGTGATTGCAGGCTTCGGATGAATGGGCTGATCGTTTGTTCAGCGACATCATAGCTTCCCTGTTTCAAGCTTTGGGAGAGCTTCATCAGCGAGTTAGCCGGAATCCAGAAGGTATGGTCGGTCGTGTCCAGCAGCTTCTCGAAATATGTGACGGTGCCGTGGCCGCTCGAGCCTCTCATCTCGAAGGCGGAGCAAGCTTCGATAAAGGATTGGTTCAGCTGGTCCGGGCTGGAGTAGCAGGTTCCAACGCCTATCGAAGGAGCAGCATCAAACGTTTCCAGCATGTTGCTTAGAACCGCTTCGACGATGAGGCGAGCTGGCGTGAATGGCTGCTGCTCGGCATCCATATTGAAGCTGATAATAAGCGCGAGCTGCTCGAGCTGAGGGAGCTCCACGCCGTAGGCATGCGCTTCCAATTCCGGGAACTCGATTTGGGCAAGAAGCTCGATAATTTCCTGCCGATCCTGCTTATCTTCGTGCGTATCGCCCGTTTCTCCCCAGCCGATCACCATGACAAAGTGATGGGTACGGTCGAAATGGACATCGAACGCTTCTTGTAGCTCAGGCGTAAGGCTTTGCGCATTTCCGTATTTGAGCAGCATGGACAGAAAATGATTGCGGGCGTACGGCTCTTGCAGATCTACGCGCGAGCTGTACTCCTGCAGCGCTGTTCGGATCCGGTCAAGCTCGTTGCCGGCTCCGGCAGCTTCATTGGCCTGATGCTTCGGTTTGGATTTGGAATTGGCAAACTCAAGCAGCGTAGAGATCGGTTGGTATTGCATTCTGGCTAGCAAGAGAGCAATCGCAGCGCCAACGATAACGACGATGATGAACAACATGACGATAAAGCTCCGGACATGCACGACGCTGCTGAAAAATTGCGCGCTAGGCATAACGGTCACATACGTCCAGCCGTTGTTCTCTGATTTTACCGATACGATCGAGTGCGGCTTGCCGTCTAAAATTTTGTCATGAATGCCGGGCGATAGGCCGAACAAGGACTGCGCTTCCGCATTCGTTAAGGCTTCACCCTGCCGATTGTCTACTAAAATTTGGCCATTGTTGTCCAATATATAAGTTAAGCCTTGATAGTTGCCTAGAATCGAATCAATTAAGCTGGTCAGCTCGGATTCCTTGATGAGATACATAATCGTTCCGTGCGGATTAGGGCTGTATGGCGTGATGGGAACCAAATAAGCGAGCATCGTATCCTGCAGGGTAGAGTTGCGGATAACGGTATCGGCTGGCCGCATCGTTGGGAATTTAACGCGGTTCAAGTCTTGCAGAACCGTATCTTTGCTCCAGTTGTTGAAGCTGAAGGTGCTTGAGAATACGTCAAGGCTGGACAGACCTTTTGCCGAATAAATGTTCTTGTCGTTATGAAAATATAAGAACAATTCCCCGATGATCGAGCTTGTTGCTTTGTATTGGTCAAGCGCTTGAATAGCTTCGCCGCTGTAGTAAGAATCATGGACCCGGAATGGCGTCAGCCTCTTGTCATAGGAGATGCGGGATGCGATTTCGCTTAATTCCTTCATCCTGCCGTCAATGATGACTTTCGTTTGCGTTAATTGGCTCAAGCTGGAATGTTCGATTTCGGATCTCAGATTGGTAACGGCGTTCTGGTAGATAAATAGTGTCATCAGGATTAAAGGGATAAGTAAAATAAACAAGTAGGACCAGATATATTTTAAAAACAGTTTCGATTTAAAGTAGTTCCGTTTCATGTATTCTGCCCCCTGTTATTGACCAAGCCGTTTAATTGATTCCTATCATATCAACAAATTTACAATTTGGACATAGAGCGAAAGAATACTAGAAACGATCAAATAACAATAAGCCTATGGCGCTGGAGGTATACGATGAGCGAGATGAAGGTAGCAGAGGAGCAAGCGGTCGAGCAGGGAGTGCACAACTATAGCAGCGAAGAGCAGTGGGTAAAACCAGAGAATCCGCTTCTGCTGGAGCGGCTCGAATGGTTCAAGGACCAGAAGCTGGGACTGATGATGCACTGGGGGCCGTATTCTCAGCTTGGCGTCGTAGAATCATGGGCGCTTAGCGATAAGGACGAAGAATGGTCGCGCGACGGCATCGACTGGGATGTTGATGCGGAGGAGCTGAAGCGGCAGTATTTTGGGCTGAATAAGACGTTTAATCCGCTTCGATTGCAGCCCGAGCTATGGGCGGACCTAGCGGCGGAGAACGGGTTTAAGTATTTGAATTTCACGACTAAGCACCATGACGGCTTCTGCATGTGGGATACCCATACGACCGATTACCGGATTACAGGCCCGGATTGCCCTTTCCATATGAACAAAAACGCCGATATTTGCAAGCAGCTGTTTGATGCATTTCGCGCCAAGGGCCTTGCCATTTCCGCCTATTTTTCAAAAGCGGATTGGCATACTCCTTACTACTGGACGCCGGGGATGGAGCGCGGATCGTTTACGGCGCGCGGACCTTCGTATGATCCGAAGCAATATCCCCACTTGTGGGAGAAGTTCGTGCAATTCACCCATGAGCAAATTATGGAGCTGATGACGCGTTACGGACGAATCGATGTGCTGTGGCTCGATGCAGGCTGGGTCAATGACTATCGCGACCAAAACATCCGGTTAGGCGAAGTGGTGGAGAAGGCGCGCGAGACGCAGCCTTGGCTTCTGTCGGCTGACCGTACCGTCGGCGGACTTTATGAGAATTTGATTACGCCAGAGCAGACCTTGCCGGAGCGTCCGCTTCATGTGCCGTGGGAGAGCTGCATCACGATGGGGACTTCATTCTCCTTCCGTTATGAAGATAAATATAAGACCGTTCGGCAACTGATTCATTTGCTTGTCGAAATTGTTGCAAAAGGGGGCAATTTGGCTTTGAATGTAGGCCCGCAGCCAGACGGAAGGCTTCCTGAAACCGCAATTAGCAGAATCAAAGGGATGGGCGCATGGCTCAAGGTCTATGGCGAGGCGATTTATGGGACGCGTATTTGCGAGCCGTATTCGGTAGATAATTGCCAGTTTACGAGAAAAGGCGATACGGTTTATGCCTTCTACTTGTACAAGGACGAGCAAGAGGCTGTGATGGAGGAGCTGCATATTCCTTACCGGCAAGCCTTCAGCCAGATCGATCTCGTAGGCGGTCAGGAAAATCTGCAATATCGTAGAACGGACAACGGGATTATCGTGCTTTTGCCGGAAAATGAACGGTTAGTGCAAGCGCCAATTGCGCATGTATTCCGAATCAAGTAGCGGAGAGGGGCAAGAAGAGATGCAAGAGTGGTTCAAGGAAGCGAAGCTCGGTATTTTTATACATTATGGGATTTATGCGGTAGACGGCGTTGCGGAGTCATGGTCCTTTTATAACGGGAGAATGTCCTATGAGGATTATATGAAACAGCTGGACAGCTTTACGGCATCCCAATTTGACGCGGACAAATGGGCGGATTTGATCGAGCAATCCGGCGCTAAATATGCGGTGCTAACGACGAAGCATCATGACGGGGTAGCTTTGTGGGACACGCAGTACAGCGATTTGAACGTTGTGAAAAAAACGCCGGCCAAACGCGATCTTATTAAAGAGTATGCGGAAGCCGTTACGAGCAGAGGCATTCGCCTTGGAATGTATTATTCGCTCATCGACTGGTCGCATCCCGATTACCCGTCCGTTTTTGAAGGCGGCAGGGTGCCTGATGATTTGAGTACGGTGAATCGTTTTTCAAGCCCTGCCGATGGCATTCAGGATGAAGAAAAGTGGAGAAAATTTCTACAGTTCAACAATGACCAGCTGCGGGAAGTTCTGACGAACTTCGGAAAGGTTGATTTGCTCTGGTTCGACGGTGACTGGGAACGAAGCGCGGAGCAGTGGAATCTGCCAGCGTTCAAGCAGTACCTTCAATCGTTTAACCCAGATATTATTATCAATTCGCGCCTGCAAGGCTATGGCGATTACAAGACACCCGAGCAAGGCATTCCGATTACGCGCCCGGAGGGTCCGTGGGAGTTCTGCACGACGATCAATAGCTCATGGGGATACGTTCCAACGGATGACAAGTACAAATCCTTGAACCAGATCATTCGGATGTTCTGTGATTGCATTACCTTGGGCGGCAATATGCTGCTGGATATCGGTCCTATGGAAGACGGGACGATCGATAAGAGGCAGGAGGACATTTTACTAGGATTGGGAGAATGGATTCGCACGCACGAGGAAGCGGTGTTCGGAACGGAAGAAGGCATTATGCCACGTTATTATCTAGGCGGGAGTACGGTTTCGAAGGATAAAAAGACGTTGTACCTGTTCGTTTACGATGATCCGAAAGAAAATGTGTGCCTGAAGGGATTATCGAATCCGATCAAAAAAATTACGGTGCTTCACTCCGGCAAGGAGCTTACGCATGAAATTCACGGCGGCGTGCCGTGGTTCAACATACCAGGAACGACATGGATTCATATGACTTCGGAAGACACTCATAATCAAGTTACGGTCCTTAAGCTGGAATTCGATGAAGAGCTGGATATGTACGGCGGTTCCGGCGCTGTTGTCACCCATAACTAATCTAGTAATCTTGCATGCTCTCCAAGGAGGAAGAAACGATGAAGCTGGGATTAAGCTCTTATAGCTTGTTGAACGCGATTAAAGCTGGAGAAATGACCGTTCTTGATGCGATCCGCTGGATTGCGGATAACGGAGGGGAGCATATGGAGATCGTTCCCTATGGCTATACGCTGGTGGACAACCCAGAGCTCGCAGATGCCGTGCGGGAGACCGCGAAGGAAGCGGGCATTGCGCTGTCGAACTATTCGATGCCGGCTAATTTTGTGCAGGATACGGATGAATTGTTCGACGAGGAGATTGCCCGGGTCAAGCAGCATGTTGATCTTGTGCACCGGCTTGGCATGAACCATATGCGCCATGACGTGACCGCCTTTACCCTCCCAGAGGAGAAGACGACGATCAAATGGTTCGAGGACCATCTGCATCTTATGGTGAAGGGCAGCCAGCTTATCGCTGACTACGCCGCGCAGTTTGGCATTACAACGACGATAGAAAATCATGGCTTTAGCGTGCAGTCCAGCGACCGCGTGCAGCGTGTGCTGCATGCGGTTGACCGGCCGAATTTTAAGACGACGCTTGATGTCGGGAACTTCATGTGCGTGGATGAGAATCCGATCATCGGCGTCAAAAAGAATCTGCCTTACGCATCGCTCATTCATTTCAAGGACTTTTACTTCCGTCCGTATGACCAGCAGCCTGGGGGCGGGGATTGGTTCTTGACGTCAAACGGCAACTATTTGCGCGGGGCAATTGTAGGGCATGGGGATATTGAGATCCGCAAGATCGTCAAGCTTATCAAGGACTCGGGATATGACGGAGATATCACCATCGAGTTCGAAGGCATGGAGGAATGCCAATCGGCATCCCGCATCGCAATGGACAACTTGCGCCGCTTCTGGGATGAGTGTTAACGATTGCTTAGCTTCGTAGACTAAAGCACATACAATCGGAGGGAATCAGATGAAATTAAACGAAGTGCCGGAACCTAGGATTGAATACGCTCCCAAGCATTATATTTGCAAGCGTGCGACAGGGGAGCTCATTCTTGATGGGCGTGTCGATAAGCCGTTTTGGGCAGCGGCGGACTGGACGGATGACTTTGTCGATATCGAGGGCGATCTTAAGCCGAAGCCAGCGAAGCAGACACGGGTCAAAATGCTTTGGGACGACGAGTATTTTTATTTCGCGGCGGAATTGATTGAGGATCAAATTTGGGCGACGCTGACGGAGCGGGAATCGGTTATTTTTTATGATAATGATTTTGAAATTTTCATTGATCCCGACGGCGACACCCATAACTATTACGAGTTCGAAATTAACGCGCTGAACACGGTTTGGGATTTAATGCTCGTTAAGCCCTACCGAGACGGAGGCCCTCCGGTAAATGGCTGGGATATTAGCGGCCTTCGGACGGCGGTACACATTGACGGCGAGCTGAACAAGCCGGGAGCGGAGAACCGGAAGTGGAGCATCGAGGTGGCGATGCCTTGGCAAAGCTTGCGCGAATGCGCAGCCGAAAGCCGGCCGCCGGCTGCGGGTGAGTTCTGGCGCGTCAACTTCTCCCGCGTCGAATGGCAGGCAGAGGTGCAGGATGGCGAGTACCGCAAGGTTGTGAACCCGGATACGGGGAAGTCCTATCCAGAGGATAACTGGGTGTGGTCGCCGATGGGACTTATTAATATGCATTATCCTGAGCTATGGGGTTATGTCGTGTTTGAGGATGTGGATGCTCTGGAATCGTTCGAGCTGCCGCAGGATGAGCGCATCAAGTGGGAGCTGCGCAAGCTTTATTACCGTGAGCGCAATTACTTTGCCAGCCATGGGGAATTTGCGAAGGAAGCGAACCTGCTCAAGAAGGACGATGAGCATTGGAGCATTTTACCGGAAATTGAAACGACCCGCTCCTTATTTCAAATTTCAGCACCGTCAACGGACGGAAAGTCTATCTATTGCATTAGAGAAGACGGAAAGCTATGGAGGGAGTGAAGGCGAGTGGCGATACAAACCTCTGTGTTCTCATTGGATCATAATGCGATGGAGCAAATCGAGCGTAAATTCCGTGAGAAGCAGCTGATCGCCCGGGCAAGAGCGGCTGAGCTGTTTGACGTGTTTCAGCAAGAGCTGACCGAGGAAGAGACATGGGCGCTCAAATATTTATTCGCCTATATGCCGGTGAACGATTTGGCGGATTATGACGGGACGTTATTTTTGAGCCATGTGCGCCAGACGTTGGATATTCGAAGGCAAGCGCCATGGGGCGAGCGAGTGCCTGATCACCTGTTTCTGCATTTTGTGCTGCCATACCGCGTAAACACGGAAAATATCGAGGATTCACGCGGCATTCTGTATCGTGAGCTGGCGGAACGGACCGCGCATTTGTCGATGGAAGATGCGATTCTCGAGACGAACTATTGGTGCCATGAGAAGGCGAACTATATCGGAAGCGATTTGCGGACGATATCGCCGCTGACGATGATTCGAAATGCGCGGGGCCGCTGCGGCGAGGAGTCAACGCTTGCCGTTGCTGCGCTTCGCAGCATTGGCATTCCTGCCCGCCAAGTATACACGCCGCGCTGGGCTCATTGTGACGATAACCATGCATGGGTGGAAGCATGGGCGGACGGCAAGTGGCACTACATCGGCGCTTGCGAACCGGAAGCGCGGTTGAACCAAGGCTGGTTCAGTCCGCCTGCCCGGCGGGCGATGCTGATTAATACGCGGATTTTTGCGAATTATCCGGGACCTGAGGATATTACGCTAGCCGATGAATGGTTCACCGAAATTAATTTGTTAGAGGGTTACGCGCCAACGCGCAGCATTACTGTCCATGTGAAGGATGAGCAAGGAGAGCCTGTTAGCGGAGCCGATGTTTATTTCGAGCTGTACAATATGGCTGAATTTTATCCGATTGCAATTCTGCCTTCTAATGAGCAGGGCGAGGCAACGTTCAAGACGGGCTTCGGCGATCTGTTGATCCGTGCTGTAAAGGTTGGCATATGGGGAGAAGTGAAGGTTACCGTCGCCGAAGCTGATTGTTTCGAGGTTATTTTGAATCAGTCGCAGCAGCCGGAAGGTATCTTGGACTTTGACATGGTTCCTCCGCCGGAGCGGAGCGGAGAGTCTTCTGATCCGCTGTCCGAGGAGAAGCTGTTAAAGCATAATCATCGGATTGAAGAAGGAACAAAGCTGCGTACAAGCTATGAAGATACGTTTCTTACCGAAGCAGAAGCGACGGAGCTTGCGCTCGTCGCTGGACTTCCGCCGGAGCGGGTGTGGGAAGTGCTGCGCAAGGCGCGCGGAAATAGCCGCGAGATTGCAGCTTTTTTGCAGGAGAATTCCACCGTGCATGGGGAGTGGCCGCTGCTATTGCTCGAGAGCATGAGAGAGAAGGATCTTATCGATACGTTCCGACCTGCGCTTGAAGATCATTTGATCGGCTCGCTGTCGCAGCGCGGAGAGCTTTCGGAAGATGTATTTGTCCCCTATGTCCTTTGCCCGCGTGTGCAGCACGAGATGATCGTTCCTTATAAACGTTTCTTTCAGGATACGTTTACCGGAGAGGAAGCAGGTTCGTTCCGCGAAGATCCAAGAGGTCTTGTCCGTATATTGGACAGGGAGTGGGCGCTATGGGAGGACCTTCCGAACTTGAAAGGGAAGGGGAATCCGGTAGGTACCTTTGGCCTCAAGAAGGGAGACCGGGCTTCCGTCGATATTTTGTTCGTGGCGATCTGCCGCAGCTTAGGCATTCCGGCAAGGCTGCATCCGAGCGAGCAAAAGCCGCAATTCATGGCGAGCGGCAGCTGGCAGGATGCGTGGTTTACGCAAGGAGCGGCTGAACAATCAGAGCAGAACGACAGGCGGCAGGATCAGTTGATTGCGCAGGGTGCGGTGCAGTTAGAGAAGAATGACAACGGCATGCTGCGGCTGCTTCGGGATAACGAGGCGGCGGCAGATGCACCCGCAGCTGCGTACTCCGACAATTTTACGTTTGCGCGGCTGGAGAACGGAATTTATAAAACGCTGGTTTACCCGCACGGCAAATCAGATTTGCTCGATGAACCGCTCGAGGTCGAACAAGGCTCTTATCGATTAACGTCAGGCATACGCCTCAAGGATGGAACGGTACGCGTACGCTTTACTTATTTTACAGTTAGGGCAGGAGAACAAACGGAAATTCCGCTCACGTTCCGCGAGGCTATGCTCGATATTCCGGTGCTTGGAACGATGGATCGGAGCAGTACCGTCAGCCTTCTTGACGGAACGAGCAAGAAGCTGGGTGAGCTGATCGGAAGCAATGGCGCAATTGTCGCATGGATGGAGCCGGAACGGGAGCCGACCAAGCATTTGATTCGCGAAATGAGCGAGTTGGTTGAGCCGTTCGCAGAGCTGGGTGCCCCAATCGTACTCATTGTCGGCGATCTGGAGTGGACCGCTTCCTTTGATCCTTCAAGCTATCCGAAGCTCCCGCCTAACACGATATTTGTTCGAGATTCCAGCTATGCTTCGCTGCCTGCTTTTATTGCAGGACCGCCAGCAAGCGAGGCGGGTTTCCCGCATCTCTTCGTGCTTGATGGCGAGGACCAAATTCGTTATACCGCATCCGGATATAAGATCGGAACCGGGAAGGAAGCATTGCAGCTTCTAAGCGGTGTATGGCAGCAATAAACCTAAAGGAGTGAGACTTGGTGACAAAGCAGAAATATATCGTGGCGGGCTACGCCGTTGATTCCGTACTGCCGGATATGACGCAGGAAGATTTGATGAAATTAACGCATTTGAATGTGGCGTTTGGACATGTGCGCAATGATGAGATTACGACAGAACATTTGAAAAATATGGATGCCGTATGGAAAATCAAGCGCGATTTCCCGGAGCTTACTATTATATTGTCCGTCGGAGGCTGGAGCGCTGGCGGCTTCTCCGAAGCAGCGTCTACCGAAGAGGGAAGAAGCCGCATGGCGAATTCGGCGGTTCGCGCAGTGACCGACCTTCCGTTTGACGGAGTGGATCTCGATTGGGAATATCCTTGCTACGGCGAAGCCGAAATAGCGTCGAGCCCGGCAGATAAGACAAACTTTACGCTGCTGCTTAAGACGATGCGCGAGGCGCTCGATCGTCAAGGTGCGAGCGATGACCGGCATTACCTGCTTACGATTGCCGCAGGAGCGGATCAATATTACGTGGATGGCACGGAGATGGATCAAGTCCAGCAGTACTTGGATTTTGTTCAGTTGATGACTTATGACATGCGCGGAGGCTTTCAAGTGTTGACGGGTCACCATACGAATTTGTACACACCGACTGGTGATCTATTCCGCATCAGTACGGAGGCATCCGTTAACCTGTTCGTACGTGCAGGCGTGCCGAAGGAGAAGATTGTCATTGGCGCGGCATTTTACTCCCGAATGTGGAATCAGGTCCCTGATCGTAATCATGGGCTGCACCAAATGGCTGGAACCACCGGCGGTTATGGGCCGAATTTCACCACGCTTGCAGCAGAGTACATCGATAAAAATGGCTATGTTCGATACTGGGACAATGAAGCCAAAGCGCCGTACCTCTTTAACGGAAGCAGCTTCATCTCCTACGAGGACGAACAATCGCTGCAGCACAAATGCGAATATGTGAAGCTGAACGAGCTCGGCGGCGTCATGTTCTGGGAATATGGCTGCGACGAGACGCACCGTCTGCTTGACGCGATTTATACAGGCCTTAAAGCTTAGCGGGGATAGAAAAATATGAAACGAAAACGAGCCGAAGAATCGCTTCTAAGGCTCGTTTTTGCATGATGGGAGAAGGCGGCGTGTACGTGTGCGCATTTTGACTTGTGACTCGCACCCTAAACCGCTGCAGTAAGGAATTAACGGGAAAATATCCATCTAATTGTCCGCTGTAGAGCCGGAAAAACCATTTAACGGGAAAAACTCTCGCTAAATGAAGCAGGATCGCACGACTTGGCTAAAATACGCGAAATTAACAGGAGAAATTCCCGTAAACTCTTAAATGCAGCTGAAATTTCTTGAATTAGCGGGAGAAATTCCTTTTAATCATATAGCGTGTGCTCCTGTAGTACTAGCTGCACCAGCCTAACCAGCCGCACCAACCTTTTTCAACCATCTCCATCTCCTGCACCAAAGCCAAGCAGCTTTGGTTGGCGAAGCAGGCCGGAGTCGGTAAACTCTAATGCGGTCACTCTGCATGGGAAATGTACGGCGAGCCAAGCTACGTCCGATTTTTTCATGCCTGCCGAGAGCGAAGGGAAGGGGCAATCGCCAGGATGCTCCTGCATGAACTGCAGCAGCATTTTTTTGGAGGCGTTGTCGAGTCCCGACACATGTCCGATGTATCGGTTTTCATATTGCAGCACGAGGCTTGAGACGCGGCCATCCTTTAATTTGATGCCGACTACGTCCGCGACGATTCGCACTTCCTTGCGCTTTTTAAACCAATCCGTATGGCCTTTGCCCTCTGTATATGGACTGTCCAGACGTTTCGAGATGAGCCCTTCCCATTCCCGCTCGATGAGCCATTCCCAAAGGGACTGCCCGTCGTCGAATAGGTCGGTAACGAATAGCTGCGGCGACTTGTTCGGAAATTTGGCGGCAAGCCTCTCGTACCGATCGCGGAAGGTAAAGCTTCGCAAATCTTCGCCGTTGTCGTTGAGCATATCGAACATGACAAACAACAGGTCATTGCCCTTTGGCCGCTTCTGGACGCCTAGCTTGCTGCGCTGAAAATTTGGCCGCGTGCCGTCAAAATAAACAATTTCACCATCAAGGATGCAAGATCCCACGCGCAGCGGCGACAAAAGCTCAACGATTTCTGGGAATGTGGCATTGCGGGGCTCGACCCGTTTGGAAAATAGTTCAACGCCGCCGCTCCCATCCAGCCGTGCAAGCGTACGGACGCCGTCCCATTTGATTTGATAAGCCCACTCCGGGCCGGTTGGAATATCGGGTGAGGTGACTGGCGCCATCGGGACCTTCGGAAGCGGGAGGGACGCCTTGCTCATGACACAACATCCTTCGCTTTCCTTGGGCTGCTTTTCCGTTTTTTTGGTTCAGCGGCGGGCGGTATTTTAGCTGCCTCGAGGGAGGCTTGAAGCGCGCTCATAAGATCAATGATATTGGATCGGCCAGCGGCAGGCGCGGATACCTTGTCGACGCTTTCGCCGGCAATTTTATGCGATATCGCCTCCAGCATCGCAGCGCGGTAATCATCCGTATATTTGTCAGCGTTAAACGGCTCCGACAGCTGCTCGATGAGCTGCTTTGCCATTTGCAGCTCCTTTTCGTTAATAACCGTTTGCTCGGGAAGGTTAGGCACCTCTGCCAGAGGCCGGATTTCATCCGGGTAATGCATCGTCTCCATGCAAAGGCAATTTCCGACGGCTCGAATCGCCGCCAAGCTGCTTTTGCTCCGAATCGAAATTTTGGCGATGCCGATTTTTCCCGTTTGCTTGATCGCCTCAAGGAGCAGACTATAGGCACCGGCTCCCGCCATGTCAGGAGAGAGGTAATAAGCCTTTTGATAATACAAAGGGTCGATATCGGTGAGATCAACAAAGTCGAGAATTTGGATGACCCGCGCCGATTCCGGCTTCATCGCTTCCAGTTCTTCTTCATTAAACAGAACAAACTTGTCTTTCTCATATTCAAAGCCTTTGGCGATATCTTCCGGCTTAACTTCTTCTTCGCAATGCGGGCACGTCTTCACATAAGAAATAGGCATGCCGCAAACTTTGTGTATTTGGCGAAAATGGACGTCCTTGTCTTCCGTTGCCGTAAACATCTTCACCGGCACATGAACCAATCCGAAGCTAATCGCGCCTTTCCAAACTGTATGCATCCAATCCCCGCCCTGCTTTTTTTCAATAGGATGCGCGCGTTTGGTCAAAGTATACGAAAAAGCGGATAGGCAGGCGGCTCTGGTCACCAAATAGCAAAAAGACCCTCCACCGCTCAATGGAGCTGGTGAAAGGTCTCTGCTATTCTAGTCCTGTGCTGTTCTAATCCTGCGGGGCGTTTTTAGCGAGCTGCTGCCTAAGCTCCGCATTTTTAGCGGTGAGCTGCTTGGCTATAGCAGCCTGAGAAGCCTCGATACGGGCAGCTTCCTCGGTTAGCTTCGTAATTTGCGTCATTTTGCTGCTGAGATCGGTTGGGGACGAGCTCATTTTAATGTTCTTTTGCAGCTGTTTTATTTTGGCGAGAGCTTTCTCTCTTTTTATCTTATCGCTTGCGCTTTGCTTTTGAATGTCGGCGATTTCTCTTTTTAAACGGCTTATAATGGACGATGTAAAGCTAATGGACATGGAGGCACCTCATAATCGTATAGTGTTGCATCGCCCCATTTTACTATAGATAACGGGTTTAAGCGAGAAAAGAAAGGCCCGAAAGCAGGACACCTTCAACCAAGTGTCTTCCTTCGGGCCATGATTCATTCCAATCATTCAAGCTGTTGTTTGTTTTATTGATCGAGGTTCTTCTTTTGCTCCGGCCGGCTAGTGCTGCTAGTGCTGCCCTTGCGGGCCACAGGTCCAATAAAACGTCCGAGTAGAATAAATAATGGCGAGGTTTCCAGTTCGACCAGATTGAGCATCTCCGCCCAGTTGAAAATGACCAGAAACGGCAATAATCCAATAGCAAGCACGCCGAATATAAGGCCGAAGGAAACATTGCGAAGCATTTTGGCAATCGTCATGCGCTCATCTCCAATCCCTGCGGATTTCCTCACCATTTCATTATACGCTCCTCCCGCGGCGCCATTCAACCCTTACCTTTAACCATTGCCTCATGAGAGAACATTGGAACTAGGGATAGGAAGCCTACTTGTGTCTACAAATCATCGTGAAGTATTATTAAGCGTTGTAGCGTTTATCGTGTTCTCCTCTCACCAATGGTTCCGGGCAGCACGAGGAAGGAGCTTATTTTGAAGGCTAGAAGCTTGTACGACAACTATGTCAAAAATAATCTGTTTATGAAAATGATTTTGCTGTTCGCGCTCATTACGACCGTAACGATCGTGACTTTTTCTTATTTCATGTTCAATGTCATGTCGCAATCGATCATCCGTAACGAGCTGGAAAATCAGAAAAAGGCGATGGATAGCGTTAATAGCTACATGACCCGCAAATATGAATCCGTGCAATCGATGGTACTGGATGTTTACAGGAATGAGTCGCTAGCGCTTCATCTTACTTATTTCTTGCAGCATCCGTTCGAGGATTACATGAAATATCAATTGGACCATTATACCAATGAAGCGGATGTGGATATGCCAAAGGGACTCGATTTTTTTGAAAATAAGCTGGATAGCGATGCGGATATTGAAAATTTGCTGCTGTACAGCTCGGAGAAGCAGTTTTTATTCGCTTATAAGCAGGGGCATGTGAGCAAGTTGATTTCAACTAACGCCTCGCGCTCTTATATACCGGATGCAATGGCGCTGGAGAATAGCATGATGTCCGTACCGAATGCTTGGGTTCGCCAAGCGATCGATCAGCAAGATCCGAAGCTCTATGCGATGCGAGTACCGATCACGGACAAAAATTCATTAAAAAATTTAGGGCAGCTGCTCGTTTATTTTGATTCCGATCGAATAAATCAAGCGCTAGAGAGCTATAAGGAGCAATTAAAGGGCTATATTATTGTGCTTGGGCCAACGGGCGAGGTGTTATTCGACTCCTCTGACCGCTATTATGGCATCCGTTATCCCTATGCGGATAAAATCGAATCGCTGTTCGATACAGCGATGCTTGAACAGGAATCGTATGTGACGACGCTTACCCAGAATCAAGCGGGTTATATGGTCGTAGGCGTAGCGCCAAAAGCAGAGGTTGCCGCCGCGTACCAGAGGCTGAAGCATACCATTGCGCTCATAAGCGCGATTTGCATTATCGTGGTGCTGCTCGTGCCGGTTCTGGTCGTCACTAATTTTGCGAAACGAACGAATAAAATTATCCGCTTCATGCGCAAGGTGGAAAGCGGCGACCTGTCGGCACGCATTCAAGACGATAAGGAAGACGAGCTCGGACAAATATCCCGCAGCTTTAATGATATGCTGGGCGAGCTGACCCGCCATATCGACCGCGTATATAAAGCGGAAATCAAGCAGAAGCACACGGAGCTTGCTGCGCTGCAGGCAAGGGTGAACCCTCACTTTTTGTACAATACGCTCGAAGTCATTCGCATGCGCGCCGTGTCGCAAGGGGCGAAGGATGTAGGCGAGATGATTTATAGCTTGTCCGTCCTGTTCAAAAGCTTCGTGCAGCCCAAAGGCGAAAACACGCTTAAGGATGAGCTTGAGACCTCCCGTCTTTATTTGGAGCTGTTCCGCATTCGATACAAGGACAAGTTATCCTACGAGATTGTGTGCGACGAGAGCTTGGCAGGCAAAAATATTATGCGGATGGCGCTCCAGCCGATTATAGAAAATTACGTGGTGCACGGTCTCCAGCCCCGCAGATCGGATAATCATATCCGCATAAGCGTTTATGAGGCAGAAGGGCGAGTGCGCATTCAAGCGGAGGATAATGGCATCGGGATTGATCCTACGCGGCTCGAGGCGATCCGCCAGTCGCTTGATTTGGTGGAGGAGGTTGGCGATTCCTTTGGCCTGCGCAGCGTGCATGAGCGATTGAAGCTGCTTTATGGAACGGACTATGGCCTTGAAATCACAAGCACGCTAGGCGTTGGAACGATCGTAACGATTGAGTTTCCAAGCGAGGAGGAAGCACAGCATGTATAGGGTTTTCGTAGTAGATGACGAGCCGTTCATCATCGAGGGTCTTTACGATATTATCGATTGGTCGGCATACGGCCTAGAGATCGTCGGCTCCGCGGAGAATGGCCAAGATGCGCTGGAGGCGCTTAAGGAATCAGCGGCGGACATTTTGCTAACGGACATTTCGATGCCGATCATGGATGGCCTAACCTTAATTCGGGAAGCACGACAATTTCGGCCGGATTTGAAGGTTATTATTTTGAGCGGCTACAATGAATTTGATTATATTAAGTCGGGGCTTAAGCTTGGCGTCGAAAATTATTTGCTCAAGCCGATTAATATCGACGAGCTGCAGGAGACGCTCGTCGGTACGATCGACAAGCTGAATACGACGAGGCCAGACCGGTTATTTAGCGATTATGATATCCGCATTCTTAGGGATAATATATTGTATCGCTGGTTAACCGGGCGCATAGCGCCAAATGAGCTGAGCGAGCGGACCGATATGCTGGACATTCGTCTCGATGCGCCGTATCTCGTCACGGCCGTTCTCCGGACGGAAAATCAATTTGAGCCATCCTATGAGGCGGCTCAGCGGCTTGCCGTTCAAGACCCGTCGATGCTGCCTTTTGTCGATATTGATGGCGACCTGGTTATCGTGTTTATGCTCGATGATCCTGCTGCCGGCAAGGAAAAGGCGATTAGCATTCTTGACAATATGCAAAAGCGGCTCGCGCCAAGCAAGATGCGAATTTCGCTTGGCAGCGTGGAGGAAATGGGCGAGGGAGCGCCAAGAAGCTATGCCCATGCGAAGAAGGCGCAGGAATATTTTCTGCTGATGGACGAACCGGCTATCTTGGATTACGGATCGCTGACGGAGAAGAATGGCATCGTCAATATAGCGGCACAGCCGCTGGATTGGTCTTCCTACTCGAAGCTTATTAAGGCCAAGGATTTGGAGAGCCTGCACGCGGCGATTGATGCTGATTTTGAGCTGTATCAAGCGCTTGAGGGAGTTACACCAGCCTATATCCAGAGCATGGCTATCGAGCTGATGATCCGCTTCAAAATGGAGCTCAAAGAAATCAAGCAGGCTGATCAGCCGGAGCTGTACAAAGCGGGTTTCGTGCAGATCATGCACGCGGAGACGATTGAAGGTTTGGTCTCGGTCGTCAAGGAAGCAGCAACGTTAACGGTGGATTCGCTTATGCGCGACGTGAAAAGCCCGATTATTCAGCAGCTGCTCAATTATGTGCATGAAAATTACGCGCAGGCGCTGTCGCTAAAATCGCTCAGCCAGCAATACAACATTCATCCGGTCTATCTGGGTCACTTATTCCAGAAGGAGACGAGTGAGACGTTCACCGAATATATCAACAAATATCGAATCAACAAGGCAAAGGAAATGCTGAAGGAAACGCAATTAAAGGTGCAGGAGATCGCCATGCAGGTAGGCTACTGGGAAACTGGTTATTTCTACAAGCAATTCAAAAAATATGTTGGCATTTCACCCACTGATTATAAAGGACTGCTCTAAAGCAAGATTGGGCAGTCTTTTTTCTTTAATTTGTACACCATACCTTTACTTTGTTCTCTATTTGAAAACCGTTACATCCGTTATTTTTATATTAGTCCTTAAGACGCATCGCGAATATGGGACAAGACAATAAAGTAAGCGTATGCTTACGCAATCGGTTTGTGCTTCGCAACACGATACGGGGAGGATTTACAATGAGTAAGAAAAAAAGATTTATACCAGCGCTTACGTTGATGCTGGTCATGTCCATTGTGCTTAGCGCATGTGGGGGCAGCAAAAACGAGAGCTCGGAAGGCACTGCCGAAAAACCGGTAGAGCTGATCTGGTACACGATCGGAACGCCTCAAAAAGATGTGGACAAGGTTATGGCTGAAGTTAGTAAATATACAGCTGAAAAAATTGGCGTTACCGTTAAAATGAACATGATCGATTGGGGCGACTACGCACAGAAGCTGCAAGTAATGACAGCTTCCGGCGAAGCAGTAGATATTATGTTTACAGCTTCATGGGCATTCGACTACGTTCAAAATGCTAGAAAAGGCGCGTTCATGCAAATCGATGACCTTCTTAAAGAGCAAGGCAAAGGCATCGTTGAGACGCTTGACCCAGCATTCCTTGAAGGTTCCAAAATCGATGGCCACAACTACGGCATCCCAGCTAACAAAGAGCTGCCTGCCCAAGAAGTATGGCGCTTCAACAAGCAGTATGTAGACAAATACAAGCTGGACATTTCGAAAGTGTACACGCTTGAAAGCCTAGAGCCAATGCTCAAAACAATCAAAGAAAACGAGCCGGGCGTATATCCGTTCGCCGTTGATAAAAACCAAATGCCTTACGTGCCTTACGACTATGTAATCGAGAAGCTGCCAATGGCTGTTAAGCTCGATACGAAGGATTTCAAAATCGTTAACGTACTAGAAACACCGGAAATGAAACAAATTTTGAACACGATGCACAAGTACTACAAAGCAGGTTACATCCCAACTGAAGCCGCTACTATGGATTCAATGACAGATGTTCAAACGACAGGCAAATGGTTCGCTGACCGTGCGACATCGCAGCCTTTCGCTGATAACCTTTGGTCGGCAAGCTACGGCTACCCAGTCGTATCGACGCCAGCAAGCGATGCTCTTATCTATAACTGGTCTGTAATGGGCTCGATGCAAGCGATTTCGGCTAACTCGAAATACCCAGAGAAAGCAATGGAGTTCTTGAACCTGCTTAACACCGATCCTGTACTTCGCAACATGGTTGATTCAGGTATCGAAGGCGTTCACTACAAAAAAGCAAGCGACAATGTAATGGAAAACCTTGATGAATCGAAAAACTATGATATGCCAACGTTCTCGCTCGGCAATGTTATGCTTACGTATTTGAACACAACCGACCCAACGAACAAGTGGGAAGAGTTCAAGAAGTTTAACGATGCAGGTACGGAAGCTCCGCTTCTAGGCTTCAACTTCGATACGTCGAAGGTAACAACGGAAATCGCGTCCGTAAACAACGTGAAGGAAGAATATTGGGCGGCACTTATGACAGGAACAGTTGATCCTGAAACATACTTGGCGCGTGCAAATGAGAAGTTTAAGGCAGCTGGACTTGATAAAATCATGGCTGAGGCTCAGCGTCAGCTTGACGAGTGGAGAGCCGCTAACAAGTAAACAAGCGGGAGGTATGAGGCGAATGCTCGGCATTCGATTCATACCTTCTCTCATTAATCTGACAGCAGAGAGGTGATCACGTGGGAGCCATAGGGCGTTTTCTCAAAGATATTAATAAAAATACTGCAATGTTGATCATGGTATTGCCAGCTACACTTTGGTTTATTTTTTTCTCCTACTTGCCAATGGCGGGTATGGTTATCGCGTTTAAGGAATACCGGTACAGCCGGGATGGGTTCTTGGCAAGCATTATTGAAAGCAAATGGGTTGGCTTGCAAAACTTTAAATTTCTATTCAGTACGAACGATGCTTATATCATAACGCGCAATACGGTGTTATATAACATATTCTTTATCGTGCTTGGGCTGGTTATTGCCGTTGCGATGGCGATTATGCTGGCGGAAATTACGAACAAAAGATTAGCGAAAGTTTACCAAACGGGTATGTTCCTTCCGTACTTCCTATCATGGGTAATCGTAGGTTACTTCGTATTCAGCTTCCTTAGCTTGGATAGAGGCGTCGTTAACCAAGTTGCCGGCTGGTTCGGTATCGACCCGGTGAACTGGTATTCAGATCCAACCTACTGGCCAATCATTATCGTAGTTGTGTTCCTGTGGAAATCGGTCGGCTATAACAGCGTCATCTACTTGGCGGCTATTATGGGTATCGACAAATCGCTTTACGAAGCAGCGATGATCGATGGCGCGAACAAATGGCAGCAAATTCGCAACATTACCATTCCAATGCTAACGCCGCTTATTACGATTTTGACACTGCTTGCAATCGGGAAAATCTTTTATGCGGATTTTGGACTTTTCTATCAGGTGCCGCGCGATTCCGGAACGCTGTACAGCGTAACGAACGTTATCGACACTTATGTATATCGTGGTCTTAAATCGACAGGTGAAATCGGTATGAGTACGGCGGCAGGCCTGTATCAATCGCTTATCGGCTTCGTTCTTGTCATTACTTCGAACGGGATCGTTCGCAAATTCAACAAAGACAATGCTTTGTTCTAGTCATAGCGGCTTAACGGCCCAATAGACAAGCATTGCGAAGGGAGGAAAACCGCTGTGTCCGCTCAAACGACGAAAGGCCGCGATTTTCATAGGCTGACGCCCGCTTGGAATATCATTTTTCATTCTGTAGCCGGTATTTTTGCTTTACTATGCGTATTTCCTTTTTTATTCGTTACAGTTATCTCCTTTACGGATGAGTCCACTCTTGCCAAGAACGGCTATCAGCTGTTTCCGGAAAAATGGAGCGTAGAGGCTTACAGCTATTTGTTTAAAGCAGGTGATCAATTGCTCCGCTCTTATGGGGTAACGATTGCCGTTACGGTTATTGGTACGGCTATCGGCGTTGTGTTCACGGCGCTGTTCGCTTATGCCATCTCGCGCCACAGCTTTAAATACCGCAACTTTTTCGCTTTCTTTGCCTTCTTTACGATGCTGTTTAACGGCGGCCTTGTGCCGACTTATATTATTGTCACGCAGCTTCTTGGACTTAAAGATTCGATTTGGGCACTCATATTGCCGCTAGCGGTCAACGCCTTTTATATTATGATTCTGCGCACGTTCTTCTCAACGATGGTACCGGATGCTATTATCGAATCAGGTAAAATAGACGGCGCTGGAGAGTTCGGCATCTTCTTTAAGCTGGTGCTGCCTTTGTCTCTTCCAGGTCTTGCTACCATTGGTTTGTTCAGCACGCTCGGCTATTGGAACGATTGGTTTAATGCGCTGCTGTATATTAACACGCCGAATTTAGTGCCGCTTCAATCGATGCTGATGCGGATTGAAAATAGTATGCAATTCATTATGCAGAACTCGCAAAATGCTTCGCTCAGCGTAGGCGTGCTGCAGTCGATGCCGCAGGATACGTCGCGTATGGCGATGGTGGTGCTTGCAACCGGCCCAATCGTATTCGCTTATCCGTTCTTCCAAAGATATTTCATTCAAGGTTTGACGGTTGGTGCCGTTAAAGAATAATAACGAATCTGTTTCCTAAAGGAGCAACTATCATGGAGCAATTTAGATTACCGAAAATTCCAATGCCGGAGCTGACGCTGCCGCAGGCTGTCCAAGACGTACTCAAGGAAGCGGAGCAGAAGCTCGCGCACCGTCCGAAGCTGCTGCAATTGTTCAAAAACTGCTTCCCCAATACGCTGGAAACGACGACGAAGCTGATGGACGATGGCACTACTTTTGTCATCACAGGCGATATTCCTGCAATGTGGCTGCGCGATTCCGTCGAGCAAGTCATTCACTACGTTCCGCTTGCGAAGAACGATAAGGACTTGCAGCGCATCATTGGCGGTTTGATCAAACGCCATATCGATTATATCCAGATCGATCCTTACGCGAATGCTTTTAACGAAACGGACAATGATTGGCACTGGAATACTACGGATGAGACGGAAATGTCTCCGTGGGTGTGGGAGCGCAAGTTCGAGCTGGATTCCATCTGCTTCTCGATGCGCCTTGCGCATGCTTACTGGAAGGAAACGGAGCTGACGGATATTTTTGATTCGGGCTTCAAGGCAGCGATGCGCAGCATCGTTGAGCTTTGGAAAACGGAGCAGCGCCACTTTGAGCGCTCCCCGTACCGTTTTATCCGTGATAACGGCATTCCGACAGACTCGCTTCGCAATGACGGCCTAGGCATGCCAATCAACTATACCGGCATGATCTGGTCGGGCTTCCGCTCGAGCGATGATGCGTGTGATTTCCACTATAACGTACCTGATAATATGTTCGCTGTGGTCGCGCTGCGCCAAATGAGAGAAATAGCGGAATGGGTATTCCGTGACATGGATTTCGTTAAGGAGCTGAAAAAGCTCGAGGATGATGTCGATCATGGCATTCAACTGTACGGTATCTATCAGCATCCGGAATTTGGCCCTATCTATGCTTATGAAACAGATGGCTTCGGCAACTATTGCCTAATGGACGATGCAGGCACGCCGGGCTTGATGTCGATTCCTTATCTTGGCTATACGAATGCAGATGATCCGATCTATCAAAATACGAGAAAATTTGCGCTTAGCAAGCATAACCCGTTCTACTATGAAGGCACGGCAGCGAAAGGAATCGGCAGCCCGCATACGCCTCCTGGCTACATTTGGCATATGGCGTTGTCGATGCAAGGGATTACGGCAACAAGCAGCGAAGAGAAGCTGGCTTTGATTGCGATGCTGGAAGCAACCGACGCGGATACAGGCTACATGCATGAGGGCTTCCATTCGGATGATCCTGCTTTGTTCACGCGCAAATGGTTCGCTTGGTCGAACAGCCTATTCTCACAGCTTGTCTATCAGGCGATGAAGGATGACATTCTATGAGCATGAGCACCATTATTTTTTATGATCCGTCGTTTCCGCTGCGTTCACGGCTAAGCTCTGATTCCGAGGGGCAGCTTGTTCAAATTGGCAACGTTGTTCGCGCGAATGCGCTAGGCAAGGCGCTACGCGATGCGGACGGCGGCTGCTTCGTAAACATGCACGCGCCTTATTTCCCTAAGGAAGCTTGGGTAGACATCCTAGCTTATTTGAAACGCGGCGGCAGCTTGATCAATATTGGCGGAGCTCCGTTTAAATATCCCGTTACCAAGAATGAGGATGGCGCATGGGAAACCGAATCCGAGCAAACGGCTTATCACCGCGAGCTTCATATTCACGAAGCGCTGCCTGTTGACGCAGCTCCGATTAAGGCAATGTCTGCGCATGCTGACATTCCGCTGCTGCAAGGCAAGGAATCGTTGTTTGAAGTATCGAACACTTGGAATCTAGTGCCGCATGTGACAAAAACAAGCGATTTGCCTCATCAGATGGGCTCGGCAGGTCCAATGGACGCCCATTTGTTCCCGCTTCTAAAAGGCGTTTCCGCTGAAGATAGAGAGGTAGCCGCTCCGATCGTGCTTTGGGAAAATACGAAGGGGATGTTCGCGGGAGGGCGCTGGCTGTTCGTTAATCAGCCGCTTACGGAACAGTTCTGGCAAGGCGGGGGAGCTGAGGAGCTTCGCCGCTGGACGGCGTTTTGCGGAGAAGGGGTAACGGAGCTTTGGCTTAAGCCAAACTACGCTTCCTTCGAGCCGGGTGAGCGGGCTATGCTGACGCTGCAAGCACAGAAGCTTAGTCGTTCTTCAAGCGCATCTCCTGTAAGCTGGAGCTTCTCCATTGTGGTTCAGCATGACAGCAAGCCGGAGCAGCGCTTTACAACCAGCCTGCAAGAGGATGTTGCAAGCAAGCAGCTTATCGTTCGTATTCCGGTTCCGCTTGAGCTTGTGAGCGGCTATTACAGCGTGGAATGCAAAGCGGAATCCTCTGAAGGAGAAGTTCGTTTTCTTCGTCAAGGGTTTTGGGGCTTTGACCGCGAGCTGCTTGCCGAAGGCAGCCCTATTACCGCTGAGCGCGATTATTTCATGAAGGACGGCCGGCCGATGCCGGTTGTGGGCATGACATACATGACCTCGGATGTGGCGCGCAAGTTTTTGTTCCTGCCGAACGCTTCCGTATGGGAGCGGGATATGGCGCAAATGCGCAAAGCGGGCATCAATTGGATCAGAACCGGCATATGGACCGCTTACCGCAATGTGATGCAGGTGGACGGCCATGCGTCCGAAGAGGCGCTTCGCGCCATTGACGCATTTCTGCTCACGGCGAAGCGGAATGATTTGCAGGTAACCTTTACGTTCTTCTCCTTTACCCCGGAAACGTGGGAAGGGCAAAATCCATACCTCGACCCAAGAAGCGTCGAGGCTCAGAAACGGTTTATTCGGGCGATCGTCTCTAGACATAGCCAGTCCAAGCATGTGGACTGGGATTTAATTAATGAGCCGTCGATGTTCGATCCGCCGCGTATTTTCTCCGATGGCCCAAGATCAACGCGTGATCCATTCGAGAAGGCTGCTTATGCAGCTTGGCTGAAAGAGCGTCACGGATCGATTACGAAGCTGCAAAAATTGTGGAACATGACTCCGGAGCAGCTGCCAAGCTTTGAATCGGCTGTGCCGCCGGAGCCGGAGGAAATCAACTTCGACGTGCAGGACATGCATCAAGGCAAGAAGGGTACCCGCTGGCTTGATTACGTGCTGTTCTCCATGGATATGCATAATCGCTGGGCGCAGGAGCTGTACGCTGCGATCAAGGAAGAATGCCCTGACCATATGGTTACGGTCGGACAGGATGAAGCGCTTGGCGCGCAAAGGCCTTCCCCATTCTTCTACGGCGAGGCTGTAGACTATACAACCGTCCATTCGTGGTGGCTGAATGATCAGCTCGTATGGGACAGCCTCTTTGCGAAGACAGCTGGCAAGCCTAATCTTGTGCAGGAAACCGGCAT
Source organism: Bacillus sp. FJAT-26390 (assembly GCF_001682865.1). Classification (GTDB taxonomy): domain Bacteria; phylum Bacillota; class Bacilli; order Paenibacillales; family Paenibacillaceae; genus Pristimantibacillus. The sequence goes on along the minus strand of NZ_MAQX01000035.1, from coordinate 131,487 downwards.
TATGTATGTAGAGACGCCGGAAGGCCGAGCGAAACGTTCGGAAGCTGAGCTTCGAAACATTCTTGAGCGCAAATATGCTTATGCCTTTGCAACTGGCGGAGCAGGTGCGGTTCAGTGGATTTGGAATACAAACTTCTATATGGATAATGCCAATGAATCGCATATCGGCGCGCTTCGTGCAGATGGCACAGAGAAGCCGGAAGCTAACGTGTCCTACGATTTCGGACGGTTTATGGAAGAGATCAGAGATTTGTTCAAAGGGCGGGAGCTTGAGGACACCGCTGTCGTTTTCCCTTATTCGAACGATTTCTCTAACCGCAAGCTGGCGTTTGATGCAACTACGAAAGCAACGCGAGTGCTTGCCTACGAGCTGAACAAGCCTTTCCGCGGCGCTTCGGAATATCATTTGGAGGAGCTTGAAGCAAATCCTGTCAAGCTCGTCATCGTTCCAAGCGCCCACAATATAGACGATACTGCACTTGAGCGGCTGCTTGGTTATGTTGAACGAACGGGTGCGACGCTTCTGCTGACGGGGCCAACAAGCCTTGACGCTTATTGGCGTCCAGTTGATCGCCACACGGAGCTGTTTGGCGCAAGGGAGCTTGTGAACGTGCTCCGCGAGGAACAAATTCGTATCGGAGATCGCGTGCTGCCTGTCTCTTATGGCAGCCGCCGCATTGCGCAGGTTTGGAAGGAAGCACAGGTAAGCGATGCTGCGCTTGGCAGCGATCAGCTCATCGAGCTGGCGCACGGCAAAGGACGCATCATTTGGAGTCCGCTGCCGGTTGAGCTGAACGACCGTATCGAGCCGATCTCGGCCTTGTACCAATACGCGCTGGCTTCCGCGGGTTGTTCCGAGGAGCTGGAATGGATAGCAGGCGGACAATTGCCGGGCGTCTACGGCCGCAAGCTGACTTTCCAAGAGGTAGCGCTGTACGTATTCGTGTCGGAGTACAGCCATAATGCTGATATTGAAGTGAAGGACCCTGTGACTGGCATCCGATATTCCTTTGCACTGGAGAAGGAAAGGTCTGTACTATTCGCAGTGGATAAAGAGGGTCAGCTGTTAGCTGTCTATCGGCCGGATCAAGTGGGTATAGCCGTATCATAATGACGAACAAGAAGAGGTGTTGAACGATGACCTACAAACGCACAGCCCATATTATCTCGCATACGCATTGGGATCGGGAATGGTATTTGCCCTATGAGAAGCATCATGTCTTGCTTGTGAAACTAATGGATACGCTGCTTCATACGCTGGATACCGATCCTGATTTCAAAAGCTTCTATTTGGACGGGCAAACGATCATCCTAGAAGATTACTTACAGGTTCGTCCGGAGAACCGGGAGCGCCTTGAGCGTTATATTAAAGAAGGCCGTATTCCAATCGGACCTTGGTATATTTTGCAGGATGCCTTCCTGACGAGCAGCGAAGCGAATCTTCGCAATTTGCAAATCGGCCATCAGGATGCGAGCCGTTACGGCACGATAGCGAAAGTCGGCTATTTCCCGGATACGTTCGGCAATATCGGCCAAGCTCCGCAGATTCTGCAGCAAGCCGGCATTGATAATGCCGTGTTCGGAAGAGGCGTTAAGCCAACCGGCTTTAATAACACGGTAGCGGATTCGGATTATGAATCGTCCTTCTCCGAGCTCATTTGGGAGGGGCCGGACGGCTCCCGCGTACTGGGCGTTCTATTCGCGAACTGGTACTGCAACGGCATGGAAGTGCCAACGGATGAAGCGGCTGCCAAAGAATATTGGGAGCGGAAGCTTGTGGAAGCGGAGAAATATGCCGCTACCGGCCAGCTGCTGTTCATGAACGGCTGCGACCATCAGCCGATCCAGCAGGATTTGTCTGCTGCGCTGGACACAGCAAGGCAGCTCTTCCCTGACACGGAATTTATTCATTCCAATTTCGAAGATTACCTAGCTTCTGTGAACGAGTCCTTGACGCGCGAGCTGTCTGTCGTGAAGGGCGAGCTTCGCAGCCAGCGGACGGACGGCTGGTCAACGCTTGTGAATACAGCATCCGCACGCGTCTATTTGAAGCAAATGAATCAGCTCGGCCAAGCTATGCTGGAGAAGGTAGCGGAGCCGCTTGCTACGCTTGCGTATTCGCTTGGGCATGAGTATCCGCATCATTTGTTTACGTATGCGTGGAAAACGCTCATGCAGAACCATCCGCATGACAGCATTTGCGGCTGCAGCGTGGACGAGGTTCACCGCGAGATGGTGACCCGCTTCGATAAGAGCCGCCATGTGGCGGAAGCGATTATTGACGACAGCAAAGCGGTCATTGCAGATGCGGTCGACACGACCGTATTCGAGCAATACGGCGAGGACGCCCTACCGTTTGTCGTCTATAATACGACCGGCTGGGAGCGCAGCGGAGTGGTTGAAGTCGAGCTTGATATCGAACGCATCTATTTCCGTGACGGCTTGTCGCTTGATGAAATGAATCAAAAAATGTACGGCGTTGATGTAACAGGAAGAACAGTTGTTGATCACCTTGGTACAGCAATCGCTCATTCGGCAGTTGATTTGGGACTTCAGTTTGGCTATGATCTGCCGGATGACAAATTCCGCCAGCCATATATGAGCCGCAGAGTGCGTCTAACGCTTGAAGCGGTGCAGGTCGCTGCGCTTGGTTTGGCAGCATTTGCTTACGTTCGCAACGCGAAAGCAGCTGAGCTGCCGCTAGTATCGCTAGTCGCAGGAGAGCAAGCGCTGGAGAACGAATTTGTTCGGATCGATGTGGAAGCCGACGGCTCGTTTAGTCTAACCGATAAACGCAGCGGTCAAATTTACCGCGATCTTGGCGTATATGAGAACACAGGCGATATCGGCAATGAATACATGTACAAGCAGCCAACAGGCGAGCAAACATTAACGACGAAGGGTCTGCCAGCCAGCATTCGCCTTGTCGAGAATACGCCTTACCGCGCAGCAATCGAAATCGTGCATGAATGGGCGGTACCTGCTTCGGCAGAGCCATATTTTGAAGTCGAGAAGCAAGAGGCTGTTTATTTCCCTAACCGGAAGTCGCAGCGTACAGAAGCGACCGTCCCGCTTACGATTCGTACGGAAATCGCAATAAGCCGCTCTGGGCAAGGTGTGGAATGGAAATCTTCCTTCAACAACCAAGCGATGGATCACCGGGTTCGCGTATTGTTCCCTACTGATCTTGAGACAGCTGTCCATCAAGCGGATTCAATCTTCGAGATTGCAACGCGCGATATCGAGCCGGCAGCGGAGTGGATCAATCCAAGCAATGCGCAGCATCAGCAAGCATTCGTTGACGTGAGCGGCGAGCATGCGGGTCTGACGGTTTCGAACCTCGGCTTAAACGAATACGAAGTACTGCGCGATGGACGCAATTCCATTGCAATTACCTTGCTTCGTTCGGTAGCAGAGCTTGGCGACTGGGGCGTGTTCCCTACTCCGGAAGCACAATGTCTGGGCGAGCAGAGCTTCAGCTTGACCATCCTCCCGCATAATGGAGACGGCGCTGAATCTGGCGCTTACGCGAGAAGCTATCAATTCCAAGTGCCGTGGACAGTCAGCCAGACTGGTGTCCACTCTGGCAAGCTTGCTCCAGCATTGTCCTTGTTCAACTGGGATGGCAGCGGACTGGCATTCTCCTCCTTGAAGGTGAACGAGAAGTCCGGTGATTTCATGCTAAGATGGTTTAACATGAAGCCTGCTGAGACGGAGCTGAACCTGTCAGAGGCAGCTGCTGGATCACTCGGACAAGCATACAAAAGCAATGTGCTTGAGCACGAAGTCGAAGGACTTGCCCTTAATGGACAATCGTCGTTGCAATTGACGGTTGGACCATGCGAGATTTTGACTGTCGGCGTTAAGCGTTCATAAATAATAAAGAAGCCCTTTGCATGGGGAACCCTGCAAAGGGCTTCTTGTTGTATATGGCGAATGCCGGTGTTTAGTTTAACGAGTTTCCAACGTGGTCATAATGGAAAGAGACAACGGAACCGGAGACTACTGACAATGACAAAGCCAACGAAGGAATTTATCGACGATAAATCACGGCTTGAGCATGAGGGAGAACCCTTAGCAGCAAATATCGAGCAAAATTTAAAGATGATTTTAAAGGATATGGGCGGCAGCGATGATGTTGTCATCCGTGAAATTCGCTCTGCCGGCAGTGATGCGTCAACCGCTGCCATTGTATATATCGATGGCATGTCCGATGCCACCATCATTAATACTTATATTTTTGACTATCTGAACCGCTCGCTTCAGCTTGAGATGGATCATAAAGATCTTGCACAGCAGCTGTTATCGGGCATAGGCTCGCTTCACCCCGTCGCGAAGACAGGCGAGCTGTATCAGTCGCTGCTCTCTGGCGAAGCGATTATTTTCCTGATCGGCAGCGACCATGCTTACCGGGCGGATATTCGCCAGTGGAAAGGCCGCGATGTTACGGAATCGACCAACCAGACATCCGTTCGGGGACCAAGGGAGAGCTTTACCGAGACGCTGCGTGTTAATACTTCGCTCGTGCGCCGGAAAATCAAAGATCCGAGGTTATGGATTGAGACGATTGCGATCGGCCGAATTACGAAAACCGACGTTACGATCATGTACTTGAATGGCATTGCCAAACCTTCCGTTATCTCGGAGGTACGCTCGAGGCTGCAAGCGATTGATATCGATGGCGTGCTGGAAGGCGGTTATATCGAGGAATATATCGAGGATGCGAAATTGTCCATCTTCCCAACCGTTTACAATACCGAGCTGCCAGATAGCGTAGCCGCGCAGCTGCTTGAGGGCAGAGTAGCGATTTTAGTGGATGGATCGCCGAACGTGCTGATCGTCCCTACGCAATTTGTCAGCTTTATTCAATCTGCCGAGGATTATTACCAAAGGGCTCTCTACGCGAGTCTTCTAAGATTATTGCGTTATATAAGCGGATTTATCTCGCTGCTGCTTCCATCCTTGTATATTGCCATTACGACTTTTCACAGGGATATGCTTCCTACCTCCTTGTTAATCAGTCTCGCCGCTCAGAGGGAAGGCGTGCCTTTCCCTGCTTTTATTGAAGCGGTAGCGATGGAGGTTACGTTTGAGATTTTGCGGGAAGCCGGACTTCGAATGCCTCGGGCGATCGGTCAAGCCGTATCCGTCGTGGGTACGCTGGTTATCGGCCAAGCGGCCGTCGAGGCTGGTATCGTCTCCGCCGCGATGGTTATCGTCGTATCGGTAACGGCGATTTCAACCTTTACGTTTCCCGCTTACAGTATATCGATCCCTATACGTATGCTGCGATTCGTGTTAATGGGGCTCGCGGCAAGCTTCGGCTTGTTCGGCATTATTATGGGATTGTTTGTTCTGCTGCTGCATTTATGCTCGCTGCGTTCCTTCGGAGAGCCGTATATGTCGCCGCTTAGTCCATTTATAGCATCGAATCAACAGGATACGCTTATCCGCATGCCGCGTTGGATCCATTTTATAAGGCCAAGCACAGCGCAGAAAAGCAATCGGATCAGGCAGCGCAAGAAATAGCAGGGGGATGCAGGAAGGAGCTTTGCCATGATGCTGCGTAAAACGGTGATGGTCATTTTGTGCATGGCGCTTCTGACAGGCTGCTGGAGCAGACGCGAGCTTAATGAGCTGTTAATCGTGCTTGGCATAGCCGTGGATTGGGAGGATGGGCAGTTTGTCGTGTCCTTTCAGGTTGTTAATCCAAGCGAAATATCCGCACAGAGGCGAGGCGGCGATCGTCCTCCGGGCACGTTGTATCAAGGCAGAGGGAAAACGATGTTTGAGGCTGCGCGCACGTTAACGGCAGAAGCGCCGCGTAAAGTATATTTAGGCCATTTGCAAATCTATGTCATCGGCGAGAAGATGGCAAGAAGAGGGATAAGCCAGTTTCTGGACAGCACGCTTCGGGATAACGAATCGCGAATGGATTTTAACGTCGTGATCGCAAAAGGGATGAAAGCGGAGGAGTTATTGAAAATCTATACGCCGCTTGAGAAACTGCCTACCCAAAATATGCTTAGGTCGCTCGAGACCTCAGCCAAATCATGGGCGCCTACCGTCTCCACTACGCTGGACGATATTTTAAGCACGCTGTCCGGTGAAGGCAAGGAGCTGGCGTTAACAGGCATCGAAGTGATAGGAAACCAAAAAAAAGCGGAGACGAAGCAAAATGTGGAAATCTTTAAGCCGGCGGGACACTTTCGCTATACGGGGCTCGCGGTTTTTAAAAAGGATAAGCTTATAGGCTGGTTAAATGAAAAAGAGAGCAAGGGTTACACGGACATTACCAATCATTTGGACAGCACTTCCGTTGAGGTGCGATGTGAAGGCAATAAGTATATGGGCGTAGAGATTGAATCTTCGCAATCACGCATTAAGATGGGAATGAAGGATGGCAAGCCTGTAGCGGATATTTATTTTCGAACAGAGGCTAACATCGTGGATAGAGCTTGCAAGTCTGTAGATTTAACGGATCCTGCGACGATTGAAAAGCTGCAGCGGCAGGTAGAGAAAGTGATGAAAAGCAATGCAGATGCCTCGATCAGGCACGCGAAAAAACTGCAAACCGATGTATTCGGGTTTGGCGTTACGTTAGGACAGCAGCACCCCGCTTTATGGAAGCAGGCTAAGAAGGAATGGAATACAAAGATGTTCCCTGCCATGGAAACGCATTTTCATGTCGAGGTATTTATCCGCAAAACCGGAACGACCGGCAATACAAAAATGAGATCGTAGCCTATTTAGCGCGGGAGGATAACGATGCCGTCATTAATTGGAGTAGTTGTTTTTGCTATACTCGTTGCTTGGTGGGAGCTGCCGAAGCTGAAAGAAAAGAAGCGTACGAAGGAGATGGCAGTGTTTATTACGCTTCTTCTCCTTGGTACGGGTTTGTATGGTGCGCTGGGTATGAATGTGAAGCTGCCTAATCCGTTTTTGCTCATCAAGCTTGTCTACGGAGGGCTGTACTGAACAAGGAACGCCTTATGAGGGGGAGGTGAGACGGATGAGCAACGACGTGGTAAACGGCAATGGCAAAATATCGCCTAGACAATTTATGATATTGGTTATTATGTATACGATAGGCGATTCCATGCTGGTTATTCCAACGCTGCTTGCTTCGGCCTCTAAGCAGGACGCATGGATAACGATGCTCGTTAGCCTTGTCCTGGGACTTGCAGTAGGCGTATTGTTTGGATCGGTTGCGAAAATGATGAAGGGAGTCGGTTTGATCACGTTCATCCAGCGGTCCATGGGAAATGTGGCGGGGAGCTTGGTTGGCATCTTGCTGATCATTTATTTCTTTTATATCCATATGACGCTAACCAGTGAAATGAGCCAATTCATGACGACGCAATTGATGCCGGAAACACCGATCAATGCGATTGTTATGTTATTTATGGCGGTTATTATCATTGCTTACCGCCTTGGTGTAGAAGCGTTCGCCCGGATGGGAGAGCTGCTATTTCCCCTATTTCTGCTGCTGTTTCTGCTCATGACCGTATTCCTGCTGCCGCAGATTCATCTCTCCAAGCTGGAGCCGGTACTAGCAGATGGTCTGGCACCTGTTATGAATGGGGTATTCATTTCCTTTACGGTACCGTTCTCGGAGCTGTTCGTTATCTTAATGCTTGTGCCTCATGTAGCGGGCAATAATGCGACGATGAAGCCGCTGCTGCTCGGCATTCTCATAAGCGGTACGATTTTATTCATCACTGTCATTCTGTGCGTGTTCGTACTCGGAGCAAGCTTAATGGAAACGAAGTATTACCCGATGTTCGTGCTCGCTCAGAAAATAAGGATCGGCAATTTTTTGGAGCGGATAGAGGCTATTCTGGCATTTATCTGGATCGTAACGGTGTTCTTTAAAACACTAGTTATCTTCTATGCGATCACGCAAGGAATAACCCAACTGCTTCGGTTAAAAGAGAGCAATATGCTGACGATTCCGCTGGCTATGATTTTATTGGTAGGCTCTGTAATCAGCGCCCCTAATATCGTCATTTACAATGAAATCAATAAAGACTATTGGCCTTTGTTCGATCTGACGATCTGTGTGCTGCTTCCTGCCTTAATGCTAGGCTGGTTCTATTTAAGGAGAAACCACGATCATAAGGTCAAATAGCCGGATAGAAGCTGCTGCATGGATTTCTAGTTTTTTCTTTTAACAGAGTCAATCGCCAACATGCTATAATAGAACTATTCGCGTAACTTAACTGGATAGGATTAGGGTCTCCTCGGAGCGGAGGAGATCCTTTTTTATTGAAAATACGGGTTGCCATACATAGCGGGAGGGGAATTAGGTGGCAAAAGGACCGAAGCGGCCAACAAGGGATGAATTTGAGCTTGAGGAGCTGGGCGAGAGATTAGTAGAGGCCAAGCAGGAAGGCACGGAGCTGCTGCTCACGATTTGGGCGGCGGAAGAGAAAGTGAGAGGCGTCATTACAACGCTCGATTCAAGAACGAAGAAGGTTCATGTCGAGCATATGGGAAGCGTAACGAAGGTGCCTTTCCTCGATATTATGAAGATAGAAAGCCCTTATTGATAAGATATGCTTTTGTACGAAAATGATACAGCAGCAGGCTGCCTGGAAGCCTCCCTCGTTCACATGTTGAGCGAATGGGAGGCTTCTTTGTGTATGTAAAAGTACGGCGGGAATTCACAACTTTTCGCCAAATATTACAAATACTTCCCATGGGATTATTTGTACAATACTCTTGTCGGGAAGGGGGGAAACGATGTAAAAAACGGATGAATGAAAACATTGCTTTAATTGCACGTCAAAAACAGGAATCAGGGAAGGAAGCTGTAACGAATGAAAAAACGTACTGTTTCGCTTATCATGACTGTGATGATGATCCTGCAGGTGTTCGGCATGTCTACTGCCATGGCGGCAGAGGAGACGCCGGGCGCCAGCTCGGAGAACCGTGGATTAAAGGCAGAATATTACACTACATCGGGAAGAGGGCAATTTGATTTTAAAACCTTAAAGATTACGACGGTAGATGCAAAAATTGATTTTGCTAACATTAAACCGATTCTGAAAGCGTTTACCGGTCAGGATGAGTTTAATGCGGTCAGGTGGACTGGCGAGCTGGAAGCGCCGGCTACGGATGATTACAAGTTTTACATTAAGGCTGATAACGGATTCCGCCTATGGATCGACGGCAAGCTTGCCATTGATCACTGGGTGAATGATTGGGATAAGGAGCAGACTAGTGCAGCCATCCATTTGGAAGCCGGCAAGAAGGTTAGCTTTAAATTAGAATACTTTCAGGACTTTGGCGGAGCATACATTAATCTAAAATGGTCGGGAGCAAACCTGCAGAAGCAAGCTGTACCGGAAAGTGCTTTCCTGCTGCCTGCTGGGTTTGTGAATCACAGCCCTAAGGAAAGCGTCATTCTTCAGGACGGGATGCAGGCTGAGCTGCATTTTGGCAGTGAACTCCAAACGGTTCCAGCGGATGCAGCAAAACATTTTACCGTTGCGGCAGGGCTGCGCAATCATATTCCGACAAGCGCAGCGCTGAGTCCAAATGATTCGTCGGTCATTCAGCTGAAATGGGATATTCCTGTCTACAAGCCGGATAATGCGATCATGCTCACGTATGACGGGCAAGGCGGCATTGTCAGGAAGGACGGACAGCCATTATCCACGTTTGTAGCTACCAAAGTGACTAACGGCTCCGAATTTATGATTAAGACGCCATGGGCGGAGGATGTGGATAAAGACCAAGTCCTTCCGGAATATCCGCGTCCGCAGCTTGTCCGTGACAAGTGGCTAAATCTTAACGGCGAGTGGGAGTTTGAGAGCGGCACGAAGCAAACGGTCCTTCCTACTGGCAAAAAATTAAGCGAAACGATTCTTGTTCCGTTTGCGGTCGAGTCACAGCTGTCCGGACTTGAGCGTCAGGAAGATAAAATGTGGTACAAAAGGCAATTTACGCTTCCTGTGGATTGGGATGGTAGCCGCGTGCAGCTTCATTTTGGAGCTGTTGATTTTGAAGCGACGGTCTATGTCAACGGGCATGAAGTCGGCAAGCATCGCGGCGGTTATACGGGCTTTAGCTTTGATATTACCGACCAATTGGCTGCGGGGCAAAATGAGTTGATCGTTTATGTAACAGATCCGACAGACGATGGCGGGTACACGATCGGCAAGCAGCGGAATGTGCCGGAAGGGATCTGGTATACATCGGTATCGGGCATTTGGCAGACGGTATGGCTGGAGCCGGTAGCTGCTGCCTCGATCGAAAAGCTGGACATGACACCGAATCTTGCTGATGATTCGTTGAAGCTGAAGGTTACAGGAAGCGCTGGCGTTACGGATGAAACAGTTGAAGCGATTGTGTTGAAGGAAGGCCAGGAAGTTGCACGCATAAACGGAGCGGTAGGCGAGGAATTGTCGATCCCAATTCCGAATCCGCGTCTGTGGTGGCCTGATGATCCGTTCTTGTACGATCTAAAGGTTAATCTGGTGAAAGGCTCCGCGAAGGTGGATGAAGTCGCCAGCTATTTCGGCATGCGGGATATTAAGCTCGGCAAAGTAGACGGCATTACGCGTCCGCTCATTAACGGTAAGTTTATTTTCCAAATGGGACCTCTCGATCAAGGGTATTGGCCGGATGGCTTATACACAGCGCCAACGGATGAAGCTTTGAAGTTCGATATCGAGGCGGCGAAGCGGCTTGGCATGAACATGATTCGCAAGCATATGAAGGTGGAGTCTGATCGGTGGTTCTACTGGGCCGATAAGCTTGGCGTCGTGGTATGGCAGGATCAAGTGAGCAAATTCGGGGATTCTGCCGATAACCGGGCACATCTTGAGAAGGAATTCAAAGAAATGATCGACCAGTTCCGCAATCATCCTTCCATTGTCGTATGGACCGTGTTTAACGAAGGCTGGGGACAATACGAAACCGAACGGCTGACGAATTGGGCGATGAGCTATGATCCAACCCGCCTCATTAACAATGCGAGCGGCTGGACGGATAAAAATGTCGGGCATTTGGTCGACATGCACGCGTACCCTGCACCTAATGCGCCGCAAGCGACGGATACCCGGGCCGCTGTGCTCGGCGAATATGGCGGACTTGGCCTGAAGGTGCCTGGGCATGAGTGGAACTCGAACGTATTCAGCTACGAGGAGCAAGAGAACGTAACGAAGCTGACGGATCGTTATGTGACCTTCATTAACCAATTGAAGGCATTGAAGAAAACAGGACTAAGTGCTGCGGTATACACTCAAATAACAGACGTTGAAATGGAGATTAACGGACTGCTCTCCTATGACCGCAAAGTGGAAAAAGCGGATTTTATCCGCGTCGCGCAAGCACATAAGGAATTAATCGGAAGCTTCCATATCTCGGATTTAACGAGCGTTATTACGAAGGCACAGGCGGCGCTGGATAAGGCGGTTGTTGGCACTAACCCTGGCGAGTATCCGCAGGCTGCGAAAGATGCCTTAGTCGCTGCGATTGCGGCAGCGCAGGCTGTAGCGGATAAGCCGGATGCTTCTGCCGAAGTGATCGAGCAGGCGATTAACGCTTTAAATGCTGCGATCGAGAAGTTCGGCAAAAGCGTGGTAAAAGCAGTGCCGCCGATTTCGCCGAAGGCATGGCTTGATTCATTCGACAAGCCGGCCTTAAAGGATGAATGGAGCATTCATAATCCGGATGCAAGCGGCTGGTCGCTTACGGATAACCCGGGCTCCTTGCGGATTGTGACGCAAAGAGGGGAAATGTTTGAAGGGTCGAATGACATCAAAAACGTATTCCTGCGGGATCTTCCGAGCGAAGATTTTGAGGCAACGATCAAGCTAAACGCTCCTATCCGTAAAAATCACCAGCAAGCAGGCTTAATCGTATGGCAGGATGTCGATAACTACGTGAGATACGGCCATGTCTGGGATACGCTCGGTGCTGCGGGATACAGCTTGGAAACGGCTAAGGAAGTAAATAAGAAATATACGAAGGCGACGAATATGGCGAAGCATCCGGGCACGGATGACGTATTTATGAAAATCAAAAAAGTCGGCAATACGTATACGACTTATTTCTGGAATGGAACCGAGTGGCAGCAGGCCGCAGATCCGCTAACGGCAGAGCTGGGTCAAGTCAAGATCGGCATCTACGGTTTTTCTGCGCTGGACAGCACATCGATGAATGCGGATATTGACTACTTCACGGTTCAATCGTTGAACGAGCAAGCGCCGCTGAGCATGACATTGGATGGCGCTGGCAGCGTGAAAGAAGGGTCGACGTTCAAAGTGAAGCTTGGCGCTGCGAACGTGACGGATTCCGTATACGCTTCGGATATCACGCTGAGCTATGATGCGAATTTGTTCGAGCTGCAGCAGGTAGACTCCGCTGCGGACGGCATTGAAGTCGTGAAGGTTGTGGATGACGGAAAAGGCAATGCGCGCATCGTGCTGGTGAACATAGGCGATGATCATCAAGTCAAGCAGGAGCTTCTGCTTCTTAACGTTGTCTTTAAAGCGAAAGGCGCCCCTGCGGCCTCCGGCAAAATTTCGGTGATCAAAGCGGTGCTGGCTGATGGCGAAGGCAACGAGACAGAAGCAGCAACCGCTGAGCTTACGGTAACGATTGTGGAAAGCGGCAGCGGCTCCGACGGCGACTTGAACCATGACGGCAGGTTCTCGGTTGGCGATTTGGCGATCATAGCGAGCCACTACGGCAAGGATAGCAACAGTCCGGATTGGAACGTTGCAAGATTTGCCGACTTGAATGGCGACAAAAAGGTCGATATTCTCGACCTTGCGATGATGGCTCAGAAGATCTTTAATCCGTAGAACGGATGGATTGATGGATTGATGGGATGATGGAATGATGGAATGATGGATTGATGGATTGATGGATTGATGGATTGATGGATTGATGGATTGATGGGATGGAATCATGGCTTTTACAGCATGATTCCATTTTTTATGTGGGAAGATGATGTCCGTTTTGAAATAGATAAGGTGAACCTCGTGAACCCTATGGACGCTGGCCCCTCTCCGCCAAACGGCCATTTGAGCTCCTCCGCTCAGGAATAGAGCTAGAAGCTAGCTCTATTCTCAACAAACTAGCTGGATTTTCAGAAATAAGGCTAGAAACTAGACTTATTTCAGCGGGAGCCCCCGCCAAACCGCCATTTGAGCTCCTCCGCCCGGAAATCCATTTTCAGCGAAAGTAGCTGTGAAGCAGCCTGCAAGGAACATCCATTTTGCCAGCATACGTGATATTTAACTAATATCCTAAAATTAAGAAACCGATTTTTTTGGGGCGGTTCAAGCAAAAAAAATGATATAAGCTACCACCTTATGCCCGTATATATTTCCTGAATTGCTAAGCGAGATGTCAGACGGTTTGAAGAAACGCATGCAGGGAAAGTCTTGCTTTAATTTCAAAAAAACAGAGCAGGATCTTTTGCTCGAATTAAAGCAGCTCACCGATCGCGGCTTTGAATCCTACAAAGAAAATAATCTGATCTAAAAGCAGCAAGCTGCAGCCTAGAGCATGAAGTTCACGCCCTAGACTGCAGCTTGTTTTGTTTAACAACAGCGATTCACTTAAATCATAAAGCCTCGCTTCAAAAATAAAACTTTTGCATTTCCGCAGGAACCCCGTTTCGCATCAAAAGCTCCTCCAGCGTCTCGCTGGCAGCGGGAGAGTCGCCGGCTGTCAGCAGCCTGACCGCAAATTTGCTCGCTTGCCGCTCGTATTTCCCCACATTGAAAAATGACTGCTCATCCAGCCAAAAGCGGTTGAAGCCAGGATGCAGCCGATCATGCCCAAGCTCATGCGCGCATACGAACCTGCGCCAATCATCTGGAAGCGCATCGTGAATGACTATAAATCGGCGGCGCAGCTTTTTGAAATAAAGGCCGCGCGTGCCTTGACCGAGGTCAGCGTAACGGATATGGATGCCAAGACCTTCGGCGATGGTGAATGGATCATTGGTTTTGAATTTTCGAATGAGCTTTAAAATCATTTTATCCATAGCAACACCTACCCTTTGGCATCATCATCAGGAGCATCGTCGGTTGGCTCGGCCTTTTTTTTGTGCTTATTCATTTGCTTAGCTTCCCAGAACAGACCCGTCAATACATCCATTACGCGCTGGCGGTCGGTCGGGCTCATCGGTACGCCGTCGAACATAATTTCCCCGTCTTCTTCGAGCAGCTTCTTAAAGTCGCGCTTATCCTTATACGTCGCCCACTCGGGTATTGTTGCCGACGCTGCATCGCGGCCAAGCAAATAATCGGTGGTCGTATTCAAAATATCGGCCATCTTTTGCAGGTCCTCGCTCGTTGGCGTGACCCGGTCATTCTCGATATGCCCAAAATTAGACCGGCCCATTTCCAGCTTTGAGGCAACGTCCTGCTGTGTTAATCCGCGTTCAACGCGAAGCTGCTTTATTCTCATACCTAACGACATTATGAATACCCTCCATTTTTCGAGATTTGGTATTTTAAATACTTGACGGTAATTAAAATACCAAATACAATGAGATTCATCAGACGAACACATACAGCAATTTATCAGAAAAGCCAGATGGCTATTTTAGCTACTTCAAAGCTAGTATATTTTCCAATAAGAGTATTGTCAATACCAAGACTTGTATTATATTTTTTTGGCATTAACGGTATTTTAAATACCACTAAACCATTAGAACTTATAGGAGGTTATGTGAATGAAAGAGGAAAAGCAGGTTATTGACCAGTTAAATGCTTATAAACGGCTTAAGGCAAGAAAGAAACAGCTGGAGGGGACATCGGTCGGTCCAGGCATGCGGCTAAGCGCCGTTTCTGAGGATGATCATTTGCAGGAGCTGCACCGGCAGCTGCGCAAGCTTCCTTCCTATATGTATTTGGATGAACAGGAGCAGCGGATCGAGGCTGCGGCGCATGCCAACCTATCCAAGTATCCGATCGGAACGAAGGCGCAGCTAAGCGAAGTGATTCGAAGCCGTACAGCCGCAAACCCAGAGGATGAGAAGCTGCTAAGGGAGCTGGAGAAAAAAATCGAGAAGGTGCTTGAAGCACGCGCCGGCTCTGGCGGGTTTGAGGGATATATGGGCGTTATCGATAAAATCAGCGAGCTTCAAGATATTGAGAAGCAGCTGCAAGCTATCGACCAAGCGCTAGAGGCGCTCGAAGCCTATGAACCTGATTACGCACGGCTGCTGAAGCTGCGTTTTATTGAAGGGAAGCCTACTGAATTCGTTGCTTCAGAGCTTGGAATCGTCGACCGCACGTTCCGCAGATGGAAGCAAAAGGCGCTTGCTGAAGTTGTCCGCTTTCTGTCCGGCTAATGTCCGTTTTTGCTCAAATAACCGTGATATTATGATATTGTGCAATAGATCATAAGCGGGGACGAGCGGTGGACGATACCGAGCGTCCCTTTTGTTTTTTCCAGAAAAGGAGGTGAGTGAGATGTAGCGGGAGAGCGGTAAGGTCGCTTGCGGCAAGGCTGCTGGATGGTGGGCAAGCCGCTCCAAATGAAGGAAGCCGGAGGAATGTCAAATGAAGAAAGCGGATCTACAGGCTGCCGGAATTGAGGCAAGCTTCAGCAAAAAAGAGCTGCTGGCAGCAAGAAGGTACATGCCATCGCAGAAGGATGTGCTCTCTGCCGTATTGCAGGAGGAAGAAAGCTATACCCATGAACAAGCGTTATCCCGGATAACAGCCCATTTGAAAAAGGAGGTCATGTAGAACATGGCAGGAGGAACATTTACAACTCAAAATAAGGTGCGCCCCGGCGTTTATATTAATCTGGCAGGAGAAAAACAATCGGTGGGCAGCATGGGGGAACGAGGCACAGTCGCTGCTGCGCTGGCATTGAATTGGGGGAAATCGAGATCGGTCCTAACGATTCATGCGGGCGAGGACGTAAGAAGCTTGCTCGGTTACGATCTAAGCGCACCCGAGCTGCTGCTCGTGCGAGAAGCGCTTAAGAAGGCAAAGACATTGCTTCTATATCGCCTGAATGAAGGGACCAAAGCAACAGCTGCTATCGGCAGCTTAACGCTTACGGCTAAGTTTGGCGGGGTACGCGGCAATGACATCACGGTGGCTGTAAAGCAAAACGTCGATGACGAGGAGTTGTTTGATGTTATCACTTATGTCGCTGAAGCGGCGGTTGATTCGCAAACGGTGGCTGCTATTGCGGCGCTTAAGGGCAATGCTTTCGTTGATTTTAGCGGCACGGGAACGTTGACACTATCAGCAGGCGCACCGCTTGTTGGCGGCGCCAACGGCACCGTAACGAATCAGGAGCATACCGACTACTTGACTCAGATCGAGCTGCAGGATTTTAATACGATTGCGCTCGTATCCGCTGATGTAGCTTTGAAATCAGTATACACTGCTTTTGCTCGCCGCCTGCGCGAGGAAGAGGGCCGCAAAATCCAAGTCGTGCTGGCGAATTATCCGTCTGCGGATCATGAAGGGGTGATAAGCGTCAAAAATGGCGTCAAGCTGCTGGATGGCACAGTCATTGATGCGCAGAAAGCGACAGTATGGGTTGCTGCGGCAACGGCAGGCGCTTCTATTAATCAATCGCTGACCTATGAAGCTTATGAGGATGCAGTTGATGCAGACATTCGGTATACGAATTCGCAAACGGTGGCGGCGCTTCAAGCAGGCGAGCTGTTGTTTACGGCAAGCGGCGGCAAAGTCATTGTGGAGCAGGATATTAATACCTTTACTGGCTATACGCCTGAGAAAGGGAAAGCATTTTCCAAAAACCGAGTGATCCGCGTGCTGGATGGCATCGCAAATGACTTTAAACATATTTTCGAGAGCTTCTATATCGGCAAAGTGGATAATAACGCAGATGGCCGGAGCCTATTCCGCAATGAGTGCACCAAGTATTTGAACAATTTGCAGTCGTTGAACGCGATCCAAAATTTTAACTCGCAGACGGACTTGTCGGTCGTTGCCGGCACGGATACCGACAGCATTGTCATTAACGTCCACATCCAGCCAGTAGATAGCGTAGAAAAAGTATATATGAAAGTGACGGTGAAGTAATATGGCATTTTTGAACGCAGGAGACACGATTTCGGGCCGCGAAGGCAAAGCTTTTACGGTGATTAACAACTCAAGGGAAGAAATGTTTTATGTGAAGACGCTGGAGGCGAGCATCGAGAAACAAAAGGCGGAGATCAAGACGCTTGGGCACCGGGGCTTGCAGCACAAAGCGACAGGCTGGTCCGGTACGGGCACGATGACCATTTATTACGTCACAACGAAGTTCCGCCAAATGATGCTGGACTACGTAAAAACCGGCGTGGATGCGTATTTTGACATCGTCATTATGAATGAGGATTCCTCATCTGCCACGGGCAAACAAACGGTTGTCCTGAACAAGGTCAATCTGAATAAGGTCATTATCGGCAAGCTCGACACGGAGAGCGAAGCGCTTGAAGAGGAAATCGAGTTCACCTTTGAAGGCGTGGACATTCAAGACAGCTTCACGTCACTTTCGCTAGGTTAAACAATTCATGAATGGAGGCAACAGAAAATGAGTGATTTAAGTGTGTTTTTTGCGCAAAATGCAGCCGTCGAAGCGACGCAGCCGTTTATCGTATCCGAGCGATTTAAAGATGCGGAGGGACAAGCCGTCGCATGGGAGTTGCGCAGCATGAACGAAGCCGAGAACGAAGAATGCCGCAAGTCGTCCACCCGCAAGGTGAAGGGAAAAAACGGCGTTTTTGTACCGGAGACCAATACGGACGAATATCTTGCCAAGCTCGTTGTTAGCAGCATTCAATTCCCGAATCTAAAGGATGCGGATCTGCAAAAATCGTACGGTACGCTCGGTGCCGAGAACCTTTTGCGCAAAATGCTGCTGCCTGGCGAATATGCTTCGCTGGTACAGCGCGTGCAGGAAATCAACGGCTTTAACCAAAGCCTAAACGATCTGGCAGATGAAGTAAAAAACTAATCAAAGAGGGCGACGGAGAAGCGAATTACGCTTATTACGCCCTCCACGAGCTTCGCATCCTGCCGCATGAGCTGATGGCCATGACCCGGCGGGAGAAAGCGGCGATCTACGCGATGATCGACGTTCGCATCGAGAACGAGAAGAAACAGCGAGCCAAAGCAAAACGAAAATAAGGACGGGCAGCGCTCCCATGCGGGGGCGCTTTCGCCCGTGTGAAGGGGGTGGAAGGATGGCGAGTAATTCCCCGGTAGTTATCGTGAATGGCGGGTCTGGCAATACAGGCTCAGCCACTGCATTTATTCAGTTTATGAACCGATTGAATGCCTCTTTTATTGAGGCAGCAGCACAAGGCGAGAAATTAGTGAGCGCTTTTGAAAAAATGCGAGTAGAAACCGTGCAGTTGGAAGCTGAGCTGACGAAGGCAACCGCTTCTATGAATGAGTTTACCGAATCGATTAAAAAAATGAGAGAAGCAGCAAACCCTCCTCCGGATGGAGGTCCTGATGGTGGACCAGATAGACCAAACGGTCCAAATGGTCGCGGCTCTAGACGTGGTTTTTTTGAAATAAATATAGTTGAAACACTACAGGCTGTTCACATAGCCATACAAATCGTTGCAGCAATAAAGGATTTGATGCAAGACAACACACCAACTCCCCCAGAGGGCCCTCCGGCACCTGATGCCATTGTAGATGCCGCAAAGCAGGGAGCGGAGTTTTGGCAGTCAGCCATATTAGGCGCCGGAGCCAAGCTGACGCAAATGATCGGCATGGCGATTTCGGGCGCAATGGAGGAGCATCAATCTAAAGCGCTGCTGATTGCTAGAGCCGGCGGGGAAAAAATCGGCGAGCCGCTTTACCAGAATATTAGAGGGAATGCTGTTAAAAACGGCGTTGATGTGAATGAGGCTATAAAAACAGCGTTAGCTCTAATGCCAACCGCTCAAAATACGGGCCAGCTGGATCGAATGACGAATATGGCGATGGAGCTTTCGGCACTAGATCCAAATGGAGGCAGCTCAGAGGATGCTGCCGGAGCTATTAAATCGGCGATGAGCGGCGATTATTCCGGCTTAATGGATCAATTCAATATTAGCGAGGAAGCTTTCCAAAATGTTGGTTTTGAAAAAGCGAACGATATGGATGGGTTTCTCAATGCGCTTGATGCGATGCGGGAAAAGGCGAATTTGGGTGCCGAAGCGCTGAAAACAGTCGGAAGCAGCCCATTGAACCAAATCGCTACTCTGCAAAATACGATTAAATCCGGGTTTGCGGCAGCAGGCATGGGTGCGGTTGAGGCCATGTCGCCGCTGCTTGAGAAGCTTAACGAATTAGTTGCCGGCGAGAGGTTCCAGGCTTTCTTCGCCCTATTTGAGCAGGGATTAACGTTTGTAGCCAGCCAACTAGCGGTTGTAGGCGAAGCTGCTCTATGGCTCTTTAGCCAATTTTTAAACAACTGGCCTTTGATCTTATCAATCTTTATGCTTACGGGCGCCGTACTGCTGCCGACGATCGTAACTTTATTATGGTCCATGGTTGCTCCTATTTTGGTGCAGGCGGGGGCATGGCTGATGACGATCTTACCGCTCTTAATCATTATTGCGGTCATAGGCGTATTGATAGGCATCTTTTTGTATTTTGGAGGTACAGTCGAGCAGGTCGTTGGTTTTGTTATGGGCTTGTTCTTTTCATTGTTTACCGCATTAAAAAATGGATTTGCGTTTCTATGGAATATTATTTTGTCGGTTGCTGAGTTTCTGGTCAATATATTCATTGATCCGGTTTATGCGATTAAGAAATTGTTTTTTGATCTCACCAAAAACGTAGTGGATTTCTTCGGCGGCATGATAAACACCTTTATTGATGGGCTCAATTGGGTGCTTGAGAAAGTGAATGCCATTACCGGCACCAATTTTAAAATGATTGGAGAGATCGATACCAGCAAAATCGATCAGTTCATGCCCGAAAGCGAAAAGAACGTTGTAGACTTTTCTAAATATAAGATGGGACAAACGGATCTTGGATCTGCATTTAACAAAGGGTCTGAATTTGGCACGGGCTTAATGGACAAGCTGGGCAGCAAGAAAAATGATTTGAACGCCATGCTCAATAAGGAGTCTGGCTTTGTTAAGCCTGTGGGCGAGACTGCTGGAGGTTTTGGCGGAGGAACCAGCCCAAACATCAACCGAGTCGGAGAAGTCGGCAAAATCAACGACACCGTTGATATTTCCAGCGAGGATTTGAAGACGATGCGGGAGCTTGCGGAGATGAAGAACATTCAGAACTTCGTGTCCTTGCAGCCGACTGTCAGCGTGCAAACCGGAGACATTAATAACGGCTATGATATCGATACGATTATCGGACGAATTGAGCGCTCATTAAATGAGGAAATCGCTTCCTCTGCGGAAGGGGTGTACGCTTGATGATCAGCAATCGGAATTATGAATATGGAATATGGCTGAGCTACGGGAATCAGCAGCAAATTATCCATCTCCCTGTTAACCCGCCAGAAATTAAAATCGGTGATGCTGCGGGCGGCAAAACCTATGAGGTGTCGGGTTTAGGCGAGATCAACGTTCTTCAAAGCCCGAAGCTTAAGGATATTTCGTTTGAAAGCTTTTTTCCAGCCTTCTCGTATCCTTTTGTGACTAGTAATACTTGGACTTCCCCTGTTGCTTATGTCATGACTATTTTGGAGTGGATGGATAATAAGCGTCCTATCCGATTTATTTATACAGGCGCAACGTTTGATATCAATTTGCCCATGAGCATTGAGAAGTTCGAGTGGAAGGAAGCGGCAGGCTCCGGTGATATCGAGTACAGCATTTCGCTGAAGGAGTTCGCTTTTTACGGCGCGAGGCCTGTCATTCTAACGAAGGACGGCGCAAGCACCAAAACGAATCCGCGCCCTTCCGATAAGCAAAAGCCGAAGACGTACAAGCTGGTTGCCGGCGATACGCTTATAAAGGTAGCGCGAGTCCAGCTTGGCAACGAAGGGCGCTGGCAAGAAATTCAGAAGCTGAACGGCATCAAGGACGCGCAGCTAAGGAAGCTGCCCGTCGGTATGACGCTGAAGCTGCCGGGGTGATCATATGCTGGAAATTTTAATCGATAACCGCAACGGAAAGGTATGGAATATTACAAGCCTTGTTCCTTCTCTCACCTATAAAACAAAGCGGAGCGGAGCCGCGTCGAGCCTGGATCTGACTGTAATCAAGGGGAGCCAGTATCAGAGTGCTTCTTTTGAGGTGAACAGCGGCGATGTTATCCGGTTGCGCCATGATGATCGCAATATCTTTTACGGCTACGTATTTGAAATTAATACGGGCAAGGACGAGAGCGTATCGATCAAGGCGTACGATCAGATTCGATATTTGCTTGCAAACGATACGTACGTGTTCCGCGATGTGACTGCTTCGCAGATTGTGAAGCGGATTGCGGATGATTTTGACATGAAGACGGGGCTGCTTGCTGATACGGAGTACAAGATCCCATCGATGATTGAGGACAATAAGAAGCTGCTGGATATTATCTACAAGGCACTGGATTTGACGCTCATTCATAAAGGCGGGAACTATATGTTTTTTGATGATTACGGCGAGCTGTCAGTACGGAATATTCAGGACATGAAGGTTGATTTTGTTATCGGCGACTACAGTCTCATGTATGATTATGGGCTGAAGCGCTCGATTGATGGTGACACGTACAACCGAATCAAGATTTATCAGGACAATAAGCAGACTGGGAAGCGGGACATTCACATTTTGCAAGACAGCGCGAATATAGCGAAGTGGGGACGTCTTCAGCTTTACCAGCAGGCGGACGAAAAAATGAATACAGCGCAAATCAATGAGCAGCTTAATCAGTTAATGGCATTGAAAAACCGCGAGCAAAAAAGCATCAGCATTGACGCGATCGGCGATTTGAGAGTCAGGGCAGGCTGCTTTATTCCCGTTGTCATTAAGGAACTAGGTATTAATCAATATTTTCTCGTGGACGACTGCTCGCATAAATTTGATGCGGATACGCACACGATGAAGCTGGAATTGAGGGTGGTTTAATGGCATTATTGGATTCGATTAAAAAAGCAGGCGCCGCAGCGTACGCAGCAGGCAACCCGATGGCCGTAATGGTCGGAAAAGTAATAAAGCTAAATCCTCTGGAAGTAAACGTGGATCAACGTTTTACTTTAACGGAGGATTTTTTAATTGTTCCGGAAAGCCTTGTACGGTTTGAAGCGGATTTGCCGTCATCCGGGAAGCTGCTTATTCGAACAGGCCTAGAAGCGGGAGACACGGTGCTTATGCTCCGTGTACAAGGCGGGCAGCAATTTGTGGTGCTGGATAAGGTGGTCAAGCCATGATTCCCCAAGGAGCAAGCATCGGTGATACCGTGCTGGATGATCGCCTTGAAACGAGCGCGACGTACAAGCTGGATCTGACAAATAATCGTATCGTCGGCACGACCGATCGGCTTGAGGCAGTTAAGCAAGCTGTTTTTAAAATATTGCAAACAGAGCGCTATCGTTATTTTTGCTATAGCGACGATTATGGAGCTGAACTGCAGGGATTAATTGGCGAAGCGCCATCCTTTGTTCGCTCCGAGATGGAGCGGAGAATACGGGAGGCTTTGATGCAGGATGATCGGATAACCGGCGTCACTGATTTTCAGTTCGACGTAACAGAGGAATCCGCTGCTATACAATTTACTGTCGTTACGGAATTTGGAAGCTTTGGAGAGGAGGTGAATGGGCGTGTATGAAAATATGACCTTTAGTTATTTGCTTCAACGCATGTTAGCCAGTGTCCCCGGCGACGTGGATAAGAGGGAAGGCAGCATTATTTACGATGCGCTGGCTCCGGCAGCCGCTGAGCTCTCTGAGCTGTATGCCCAGCTAGACGTGAACATGAATTTGGCGTTTGCCGACACGTCCAGCGGCGAATATTTATCGCGGCGTACGGCTGATTTTGGCGTAATCAGGCAAGCGGCTACGAGAGCCAAGCGGCAGGGCAAATTTTATGGCGAAAATGGCTCGGCTGTCGATGTGCCTATCGGCAGCCGCTATTCCGCGGGCTCGATCAACTATGTGGTAAGAGAGAAGCTTAGCGCCGGCTCGTTCGTTCTAGAGAGCGAAACCGAGGGCGTGGTTGGGAATCAGCAATTTGGGGATATGCTGCCCATCGATTATATTAGCTCGCTAGCTCGCGCTGAACTTGCAGCTGTGCTCGTGCCTGGCGAGGATGAGGAGTCGGATGAGCAGCTGCGCGGCCGTTTTTTTGCCGAGGTGCAAAATCCGGGTACGAGCGGCAACGTATCTGATTATATGAGATGGGCTTTATCGGTAGCGGGCGTTGGCGGGGCAAGAGTACTGCCTTTGTGGAACGGTCCGGGCACTGTGAAGGTCGTTATCGTCAATGCGGATAAACAGCCTGCAAGTGAGGTACTGCAAAGCGCGGTGCTCCATTTTATTAATGAGAACAGGCCAATCGGAGCAGAGGTATCGGTCGTATCCGCGTCCAGCGTTCCGATCCGTATTAAAGCTTCGGTTACGCTCGCGGCCGGCTATACGATTCAGCTTGTGAGTGCGGCATTTACTGCTGCGCTAACCTCTTATTTAGAAGAAACAGCATTCCAAATCAACTATGTGAGCATCGCAAAGCTTGGTACTTTGCTTTTGGGAATACCGGGCGTACTCGATTATGATGGTCTGCTGTTAAATGGCGCCAACGCCAATATTGGACTAGATATTGATGAAGTGCCTGTTGCAGGGCTTATTGAATTGGAGGTGTAGCCCATGCCATACCCTGCGGAGCTGGATCGATTTACGGAGAAGCTGAATAAGAAGGAAAACAGCGAGCTATATGTTATGGAAGAAAAGCTTGCTGTCTCAGCCGGCGTGTTCGATGGAGAGCTTGCACATGATGACATACGCAAGGAGAGTATTCAGGTTTATACGGGACCGGGTTTATCGGGCGAGAAGGTACCGAATTATTTTTTAACCGTTCCGGCTGAGATGCCTTGGAGGCTTCGGATAAAGCTTTTTGCACAGGCAGATGCCGTATTTGTCACCTATGAGACGCCTGGCGACCGCGTGGAAGCGGCTGATATTAATAATTTGCAGGCCAGCATAATGGCAACGCAAGCAGAGATCGATAGATACAAGGGCAAAGGAAGCGTAGATGGAGGATCATTTTCGAGGGGGAGTTAGATGTCGCAGACGATACAAATAAAGCGCGGAACAAAAGCTGAACTAACCGCGTTTGGCCCGCTATTGCCGGGAGAAATGGGATTTTGCACAGATACGAAGGAAGTCTATGTAGGCGATGGAGCAGCGAACAGCATGGTCGGCCGGGCTTTATCGGGAACTGAGGCGGCAAGGCCGGTTGCGTCTGTGCCAGGCAGGCTGTATTACGTAAACAGCGGTACGAATACGGGATACTTATATGTTGACGATGGCACGGCTTGGAGACGAATCAATGCGCAGAAGCTTACCGATCTGACGGGCACGCTGGATGATATTTCGGAAGGCGCAACCTACGCCAAAGTTCTAAAAGCGAATGTTACAAGCGGTCACGTAAACAAAGTATCGGATGGCGTTAACGTAAAGACTGCGGCAGAGATTAAGACGCATTTGGACGACCCGGCCAAGCACCGGACCATTAACGATGCAGGCTTGGCTATTACGGATTTGTGGTCGGCACAAAAAATTAAAAACGAAATTGAGCTCGCGAAACATAATATCGAGCCGCAGGCCTCGGTAAAGGATAAGGATTTGGCTGCGCCTCCCGTATCGCCCGCTGCAGCGGATCGGTATCTGATTCCGGCAGCGGCGACGGGCGCATGGGTCTCTCAATCAAACAAAATTGCCGAATGGAACGGTACAGCTTGGGATATATACACACCGCAAGTAGGCTGGACCTGTTATGTGGACGACGAACAAAAAATTTATAGCTGGAACGGTTCGGCGTGGGTGCGGACAGGCGGTGCGCTGCAGACGATTACAGCAGGGAGCGGCCTTACAGGCGGAGGCCAAGCCGATACGGTCACCCTTAGCGTTGGCGCGGGGAACGGGATTGCTGTTGCTGGCGCAGCGGTTAGCGCCAAAGCAGGCAAAGGCGTCCTCGTTAATGCAGCAGGCATCGAGGTGAGCATCGATGCGGACAGCATCGTGTACGATGCCGCGAATGGCAATCGTTTGAAGGTTGCCGTTATTGATGGCGGCACGTTCTAGGAGGTGAGCAGATGCCAAGAAAAGTACTCATTCAACTGCGGCGAGGGCTTGAGGCAAGCATCGGGTTGCTTGAAGTCGGCGAGCTAGGGTATTGCACCGATACGCAAAAGCTGTACATCGGCACAGCCGGCGGCAATATCGTGCTTGCCGCTGCTCAGGCGACGGGCGACATGCTGAAAAGCATTTATGATACGAACAATGATGGGAAAGTGGACAACGCGGAATCCGCGGACAGCGTGCCTTGGTCTGGCATAAGCGGCAAACCAACAGCCTTCGCACCAGTTGCGCATGCTCACGCGGCAGCGGACATTACATCAGGCATCGTTGCTGCGGCGAGATTGCCTGCTGCATCGGTATCTGCTGCGGGCGTTGTCCAATTAATCGATGCTACTAACAGCACGAGCGTCGTGCAGGCGGCGACGGCAAATGCGGTAAAACGCGCTTATGATTTAGCAAGCGGCAAGCTGGGACCGGGCGTAACCTGGAATCAGCTAAAGGGGGTGTAGCTTTTGTCATATGGAATGGCGGTATATGGCGAACAAGGGTATGGGGAAGAGGCGGACGGCGGGGAGGTTGCTCCGCATGCCGAGATTGATCTGATGAACTATTTGCCTCCCTTTTATCATCCCATACTGGAGATGCAAGTTATTCAAAATCAGCTTGGCGGGGAAATAGGGAAGCAGTCGGCTGACGTTGAAGAGGCATTTGAGCAATATTTTGTAAGGTCGGCAACGTGGGGACTCGCGCGCTGGGAAAAAGTGCTCGGACTGGGGAGTGATTCGTCGTTGCCTGATGCCCGCAGGCGGGAGAGCATTATAGCCAAGCTGCGCGGCGCGGGCACGACGACCAAAGCAAAGATTATTCAAACGGCTTTCGCCTTTTCGGGCGGCGAAGTGAATGTGATCGAATATCCGGCGGAGAGCCGCTTCGAGGTCGTATTTGTTGGGACAAAAGGAATTCCGCCCAATATGGCTGGTTTCATCCGCATGCTGGAGGATATTAAACCGGCTCACCTAGCTTTTAGTTTGAAATATACCTATACGGTATGGAATCAAATCGGAACGATGAACTGGCAGCAAGCGAAAAGCAAAACATGGAGCGAACTAAGAGTTTACGAGGGAGAGTGAATATATGCAAACGACCGGGAATTTAGGATTGAAAAAGCCGGAAGGAACGGATGTAGTCGATATTGCGGATTTGAACGGGAATGCGGATATTTTGGATACCGCTGTTAGCAGCAAGGTAGATAAAGTGGCTGGGAAGCAGCTATCGACGGAGGATTATACTACGGCAGAGAAGACAAAGCTTTCTGGGGTTGCGGCTGGTGCAAATAATTATGTGCATCCGGCTAATCATCCAGCGTCTATTATTACTCAAGATGCGAGTAACCGCTTTGTGACGGATACGGAGAAAGCGGCTTGGAATGGGAAAGCGGTAACAGCTTCTCCAGCTTTTACCGGAGTACCAACGGCTCCTACAGCAGCACTAGCTATTAATAACGATCAGTTAGCGACTACAGCCTTCGTTAAGAATGCAGGGACGGCTCTTGGAGTAGCTCGCAGAAGCTATGTATACAATCAGCTTATCGGAGTAACGTCAGAGACTACAGTAAATACGTATACAACTCCTTCAGCCGGCAATTTCTTAGTAGGAACGTACTTACGTTTGACAGGGACGACTACAGTGACGCTGAAAGTAACTTATAATGACCCTGGCGGAGCGCAAACAACGTTCCTATTAAATGCTCAGTCTACCCCAGTAGGAAGCTATAGCCTGCTGCCTTGCTATATTAACACTTCAGCAGGAACGACCATTACCGTTAAAGCTACTGCATCCATTGCTAACAACATGTTTGTATCATCTACAATACTGGAGGTGTAAGAATGGGACAAATTCTAGTACCGGGAACTGCCGGAGCTGCGGATGTTCTAGCGGGGAAGAAATTCTCCGCTGGAGTTTTATATGATGGAGATGGGACAATGCCTAACTACGCTCATGCAACGTTAGGGGGAGGATACGTAACAGCCTTGTCTGTCTCATCAGATAGCGGAGGAAATATTGTAATGGAACCACCTACGGGTTATTACACGAGCGGGAAGAACGGGGCGAATTTTGGAACTCTAATCGCTAATGATCCTGATTTTGTTTCAAAAAATATTCCTGCCAATAAAAATATTTTTGGACTTCAAGGAGCAATTCCTGTACGAGGACAGATCGTTGATTCAATTCAACCAAGCGCTAAATGGGGCGATGGATCTCTCGCCGCCTACATCCCTACTGGATTATACACAGATTCATCGGGAGGGCATACTGGGATCTCAGAAGTAAAAGTTCCACTGTCCCATCTCCAAGCAGCTGAGGGAAATTTGCAAGCATCTAACATTAAACAGGGAGTATCTATATTCGGACTAGCGGGAACTATGCCTACAGGATTCGGATCAGGAGCCACTGTCCCATATAATAGACTTAATGTGCCTATCTATGATTACTATTTTATACAAAGCAATAACAAAACTCCTGTGTACACTGTAGGAAACGAAATTGTTTATAAACATACAAATAATTCAGCTGATGGTGTCACATTTTCTAAATATGATAGATCTGGAGGAAGTTTTGTGGGTGGAGCGAATGGGACTCAAATATTTTATGATTATGCATCGAACTCCCAGTTCGCCGTTTATAAATCTAGCAATAGTTTTTACCTACGTCGATATAACGCGACGACTTTCGGGATGATGTATGAATATGGTGGATTTGGAATTGATTTTACTTCGCTTAGTGTTTATGGTGATTATGTTTTCCTTGCTGGAGCGAATAAAAATACAGGAGTGGGTATGATTATTAAATGCCGGATAAGTGATGGAAGTACTGTTTGGGTTAAAGAAACTCCTGGATTTCTTTATATTTACCACGTAACAGCGGACGCATCCGGCGGAGCGTTTTTTATTAATATTAGTGGAAATGTTGGTAAAATTTCTTCAGATGGAAATGCAATTGTATTAGGTCCTAGCAATTTCACTTTAAATTATAATGCTGTAACAAATCCTTTGTTCGTGGCTGGGAAATTTTTAAATGACGGTTTGATTATTGATTTTTCTGGAGGAGCCCCATTTGTTGCAGCCAATCTAGGAAGCTCAGCAGCGAGACGTACACGTGATGGTAATTTCGTTTACTTCAACGGAGCTAATGTAATAAAAGTAGATATTAATGGAAATTTAGTGGAAAATTATGGATTAGCCGTTCATGTGGTAGGTGCAGTTGTTGAAGATGAACCAACAGGAAATCTTCTATACAGCATTTTAAATACTTTTGATAATTGCATATCTATTAAACGCGTTATTAAAGGTATACAAATAACATAATTGTAGAAGGATGATTTGTTTTAGGAGGAGTCTCTACTAAATTCCGAAGGGAAACGATGCAGTAATCATTCAATATAGAGTACCCTATAGCTCCGCCTCGGCGGGGCTTTTTTGCATTCAATTCATTTTTAATGAAAAACATTATGAAGGGAGGAATGGTTATGTTTAAAAAATGGTTCGCAGTAGACGTGACAGAAGGGAGAGCAATAGCGACAGGAATCGGTGCAGCGCTTGCGCCTTGGGTATCTTTGATTTATGGTGATGGCCGGTTAATTCCAATCTTGCTTCTTATCATTGTTATTGGATTGGATTGGGTTACCGGCATTTCGGCTGCAAAGAAGGATACGGTGTTTTCCAGCGAGTACGATTTGAAACAGGGGGTGCCGCGAACGATATTTCTTCTTTCTCTGCCCGCGCTTGCTAATCTATTAGACTCGATGCTGGGTGTCCCTGGCTTGCTCTTTTATGGAATTACACTCGGCATCATCTACCACACCTGGCAGTCATTAACCGCCAACGCCTACCGAGCGGGCTGGGAGAAGTGGATTCCCAAATCGGTAATCGAGCATATCGATAGCGAGCTTCAAGCGAAGGTGGAGCGAGCGACAAAGAGGAGCGGAAGCCGAGATACTAATAGCGAAGCAGATCATGCTTCCAAAACTGAATCTACTACAGATAAAAGGAACCCAAACCATGATTAACTACCACACAGACCACATACCCAAAACCACTCCAAGCAATCGCCGTCCGGGCCACCTGCTCCTGCCCCAATCCATTACGATTCACAACACCGGAAATCCCGCCAGCACGGCAAAAAATGAACGAGCGTGGCTAACCAACGCCTCCAACACGCGAACTGCATCTTATCATCTCGTGGTGGACGAGCATGGGGTGATCGAGTGTTTGCCGCTGAATGAAAATGGCTGGCACGCGGGCGATGGAAGCGGCGAGACGAGCGGCAACCGAACTTCGATTGGCATCGAGATCTGCGAGAGCGGTGATTATTCCAAGTCGCTGAGCAATGCAGCAGAACTTGCGGCGAAGCTGCTGAAGCAGTACGGCTGGGGCGTTGATCGCCTTCGCCGCCATTACGATTGGAGCGGGAAGATTTGTCCGAGGTTAATGTACGATGACGGCAAATGGACAGGCTGGCACGCTTTTAAAAATAAAGTTGCGGAGATGATACAACCGCCACCGCCACCGCCTACGACTACGCTACCAGACAATCGAAAGTCGGATTTGGTTTTGTCGGATGGGGAGCAAAAGCTACTTGTAGCCACCCTTACCAAGTTTACGGATCAAAAGCTGCTGGAGGATTCCAAATGGAAGCAAAAAGCAGAACATGGCTCCCTGACACTATCGGAGCTGGCATGGCTGAATACGATTATCCTCTCGCGAAAATAGATGAACCCCGCCGGCTTCAACGGTAGGCGGGGTTCATGCTTTCCTTTAAATTAACTTCATTCTTTACCTTCAAAATGACCGTACATCTGTCTATTTAGGCATATGCTCATTTCCTCCAAAAGCCCATACACATTTCACCCTGAATCCATAGGATACTGTGTAAGTTAACAAAAAGGAGATGAACACATGAGCTATGGAGGAGTTGCAGGTGCTAACGTAGGACCTGGAAACTGCGCACCTTATCCAGTTGCAGGCGTAAGTAATTGCGGCAACGGCGGATTCTCAAGCATTGGATTTATTCTCGTTCTCTTTATCCTACTTGTCATTATATCGCGTTCTTGGCTGTAATCGCCAAGACTGAGCTAACTGGCAGTTTGATCCGTGCGTATTTCCACTAACTGAAACCATAATAACATCCCCGCAGGCGAGAGCCGCGGGGATGTTATATGTGAACCTTATGGACAAGCTGCAGCTTACGATTACTCTACAATGGTACGAGCGACCAAAATGAGATCCAATAGGTCGATTGCGCCATCTTTATTGATGTCGGCGTTCTTAATTTGCTCCCAATCAGCAGCCCCTGCTTGCTTGCCGTAATGCTTAACGATTATGGCAAGATCCGTGACGCTCACTTTGCCGTCTTGGTTCTGGTCAGCAGGGTTTGTTACTGTTTTTGGCGATACTTGGATGCTTAGGCTATGCGGAGCAGCAGTTACTTCAGTCTCTCCGTTTGACAAAACAATAGGCTCAGCCGTAACCTTACCCGTAACAGCGCGCTCTGTATCCTTTGCTTTAAAGGTAAGCTCCACGATTTTTTTGCTGCCGGTAATGGCATTCTCTGCCCCTTCGCTTGCGAGAATTAGTCGTATTTTCCCCTTATTATCATGAACCGAGTTCACGATTTGTACCTTGTTCAGCAAGGAACGGCTGGATACATATTCGAATACATTCGGGTCGTAGCTGAATGAAAGATCCTGCGCATAAATGCTGTCAGTCAACTGATTTAATGCTAGATTCATCGTAAAAGTTGACCCGGAAACGACAGATGCGCTTCCCTCCAAAACAGCGGTCGGACCGGCTGCTTCGTTATCCTCTTCTTTTACGGCTGAAGTAAAGTTCGGCAGCGATTCCTTTCCTTGCGCATTCGCAACCATTGCATGGTAAAGCGCTGCTGATGCGGCCGCGTTCTGAGACTGCGTCACGATTCGAACGATGGGTTGGCCTTGCAAAATAACAGAATCCGATGAGAGCACGATTCTTGTTTTGCCATTCACAGTTTCATTGCGCAGTACGGTAACGCCAGCCTGAATGGGAGAGATGGATTGAATGTTTAGCTCATTCGTCTCAAGTTCAATATCAAGCGCTTTTGCATCCGAGCCGAGATTGCTGACCGCAAGCTCATACCCTTTTAACTCCTTTGATGAAGGAGCAACGACTTTGGTTAATTGAAGGTTGGGCGCATCCGGCTTGTTTTGCTCCTTCTGAGGAACAAACATGCCATCGACTGTTTTGGAGTCACCAATTGGCGCATCGACCTCAAGCGCAGCAAGAACGGTTGCCGCGATATCCTTTGTTGTTCCTCCTTGCAGAAGCTTTTCTTTGCCTACATCCGTAGCAACCGTCCGGCCATTCGCCGCAATAAACACCGTTTTGGCGAGCAGCGAGTCTTGCCCGTGTGCGGTAGCGCTGCCTAATGTATGGTCTGCGTTTTCGGTGCCTCCGCCATGATCGGCGGTCATGA
The DNA here is from genome assembly GCF_001682865.1 of Bacillus sp. FJAT-26390. Taxonomy (GTDB): domain Bacteria; phylum Bacillota; class Bacilli; order Paenibacillales; family Paenibacillaceae; genus Pristimantibacillus. Next base: position 99,789 of record NZ_MAQX01000035.1, on the reverse strand, counting down.
GAATCAGCGTATCATCCAGCAGGTTTTTACTGCTTAACGAGTCATAGATGATTTTGACGAGCTTATCGGTCTCCATGAGCTTTGCGTAATACTCTTTGGTGTAAAATCCGAGCGAGTGCCCGACGCCATCCACATCATCCAGTTGGAAAAAGATTAGCGACGCATCGTAGGCCCGATCGTTTGCCGCGTATTGCGCAAAAGCATTGACGTTCGCTTTATCGCTGGCAGAGTAGCCTTCAACGCCAAGCGATGGCTCGATATGTCCATTTATAATGTTGGACCAAGTGGTGAAGGCTGCAAGCTTTGTTTGCGGAAATTGTTCCCTTAGCTTTTTGAAAACGGACGGATAAGGCGACGTTTCGCTGTATGCATTCATTCCGCTGATCGTGTTGTCGATCTGATGCTTGCTGTAGTCGACGCCGTTTATCATAGCGCCCCAGTTAGGGGACGAGACGGTTGGCAGAGTCGTAATGGCGGAATAAGTAGCAGCGCCTTTCTCGATAATGCCGCGCAATGCAGGCAAATCAAGGCGATTGCCTACGGTTTCCTTCACGGAGCTGGCTGTTTCCCAGTAAGGGGCATCCTTCGATACGGAAATGCCGGCGCCGTCGATGCCGATAACGACAACTCGCTTATAAGGCATATATTTAGCTTTGTCGGCGATGGCCGTCAGCTCTTGTACGGATTTTCCTTGCGCCAAAGCAACATCGCCGATCGTAATATGGCTGTCTTTATTGATATCCTCTACGGCTTTAGTGTGGATCTGCACCGTCTGCGCAGGCGTGTTTAACGTTTCTTTCGTGTATTTGTTTCCTCCCATGTAGAAGTCAGCGGAGGTCACCTGAATAGTGCCTTGTCCGCTCACATCCTTCGCAAAAAAGTAAACATCAGACAGCATGTATGTCGCAAATTCTAGTGGATTTTTTTTGTTATATACGCTGCCCGCGGGGAGCTCAAGCTTAACTACGCCCGGTGTTGAAGCATCGGCTTTGGTTGCCTTAGGAGCGCGGGAGAATGTAAATCTGCTGCTGTCATAGGTAATCTCTACGGTTGCCCTGTCGATCGCGCTTGTCATCGTCGGCGTGCGCAGGTCGAGGTTTTCCCGGAATTCGGTGCCAGGCGCTGTCTGCGTCGCGCCGACGAAGCTCAACGTACCGTTGAATTTATCGCTTACTACAATGGGAGGCGCGCTGTTAAAGAGCTCCGTAACCTCCTCGGCGGTAACCGCGCGATTCATAATCATCAGATCATCGAGCTGCGCTTCCAAAGCTGCGGAATAATTGCCTGTGCCGTCATTGCCGATCATCGTCGATAAACCGGAGTCAATCGTGCCCATGCGGCCGGAAATGTTGATTGCGCTGGCAATATTGTTGTATTTGGTTCCGTTTGCTGTAGAGACTGCTACCGGCACGCCATCCTTGTAAAAATCGACCCGGCCGACCGTGCGGTCATGCGAGACGACGATATGATGCCAGCTTCCGTTAGCTACGTTTGGAATGTCGGCATCAATGCGGCTTCCGCCTGCCGTGTTGTAATTCCATCTCAGCCCCTTATCCGTCTTAAATGAGAGGTTATAACCTACGTTTGCGCCGCTATTCCAATCTTTATTGGATAGAATCGACGGATCGGAAGCTACACCGGGCGATTTGACCCAGAAGGAGAAGCTGAAGCTTTTATCCGCTCCGAATTGCAGCTGCGACGGTTTGCCTAGATTGATATATTGTTTATTTGCACTAGTAGCGTTGAGGGATAGCGCTTGTCCAATTCGTCCGGGAACATAAGCAGGAGCACCGACTACGGTAGCGGAGATATTGCTGCCGGATGCGTCTGCAGCATTGTTTTCAAAACTGAATTTTGCATGAAGGTCTGCATGTACTACCGCTGCAAAAGCGGTCTGGCTGAGCGGCACGAATCCACCTGTAGCGGATATAAGCGTAACGGCGGCAAGCGTAGTTGCGAATGCTTTTTTCATCTTAAATTTCATGAATCGTAACCTCCTGTTTTAAAATGGTTTTTATTGTTGAGCGGGCAAGACGAGGACTAGGTTCAGCAGCCATACCTATTTTTCATTGCGGCAAATACCATCATCCTTTCCACACGAGGATTAAAAACAAATAAAATGATGTCTAATAATTATGTAATTAATTGTTTTTATGTGTTTTTGTTTCTCTTTAATCATAAAGTTGTGTTGTTAATCAGGTGTAATCGGGATATGAAGAATTTACAAAAAAGAGGCTGCGCCTCGTCATCATGACGGGGCACAGCCTCACATTCGTTATTAGCCGATGGGCGCAAGGGGGAGGAGCGATTCAATTTCGAGGAGCGACTTTATTTCGAAGGTTGGCTGTACGGCGTTGCTTGGCAGCGGCTGTCCTGAGCGATTGAGCCAAGCGCTTGCCATTCCACTCCGGCTTGCCCCCTAAATATCGGTAAGCACATTGTCCCCGACCATTAAACACGCATCAGCGCTCAGTCCCGCAAGCTCCATGCAGTGCTCGAAGATCTTAGGAGCAGGCTTGCCGCAGCCCACCTCGCCCGAAATCACAATATGGGTGAAATAAGAAGATAGGCCGCTCACGCCAAATAACTTCTCTTTCTGCAAATCCGGCGTACCGTTCGTGAGCAGCATGAGCGGATAGCGAGTATGTAAGGAGCGCAACGCCTCAAAAGTATCTTCATATATATAGGGACGCTTCCGCCTCTCTGCCGGAAAGGTATCCGCAAGCTTAGCAGCCAGCTCCTCGTTATCGACGCCCAACTGCTTTAATCCATTTTCCCATGCCTGCTTGCGGTAAAATGGTGCAGCTTCCCGCATCCGCTGGAGCTCCGGCGCAGCCCCGTCGTCGAAGCGTGCCCACAGCGCTTCCATCGCCGTTACTTCAATATTTTCCAGATATGCGTGATCCTCCAGTTCTCTGAATAAAGCATGAGCTTGGCTTATGACAGCTTGCTTAAGCAACGCTGGTTGGTTTTTAGAAATAAGAAACGTAAAAACAAGCCAATTGTTTTATATAATCATATTCTTGCCTATAAAAACAACTAAATCAATATTAAAACAATTAAACACACAATCTTCACTTGTTTTTGACATGCAGTTAACAAAACTATTTTAGAATACAACTAGGTAATCAAAGTAATGCAGCAACTTAATGATATTGTACTTGATGCTTGAAAACGAGGATACAAGGAGAATGAGGATGAAAAATGAAGGATTGGCGATTAGCGGTATTCGCAAGACATTCGGCAGCTTTCAAGCGCTCCATGATGTCAGTGTGCATATTCCAAAAGGCAAGTTCACTTGTCTATTAGGCCCAAGCGGCTGCGGCAAGACGACCTTGCTTCGTATTATAGCAGGTCTTGAACAGACGGATACAGGCACGGTTATGCTAGAGGGAAAAGATATTACGATGCAGCCTACAGCCAAACGCAACTTTGGCATCGTCTTCCAATCCTATGCGCTGTTTCCGAATTTGAATGTCTGCGAGAACATTGGTTATGGGCTTAAAGGCAAGCAGCCGAAGCGCCAAATCGAAGAGCGCGTGAAGGAGATGCTTGAGCTTATCGGGCTAACTGCGGTTAGAGACCGATATCCTGCTCAGCTCTCAGGAGGCCAGCAGCAGCGCGTCGCGCTTGCGAGAGCAATAGCGTTGTCGCCTGACGTTTTGCTGCTTGATGAGCCGCTATCCGCGCTGGATGCGAAGGTGAGGGAGAAGCTGCGCGAGCAGCTTTGCGAGCTGCAAGAGCGGCTGGGCATTACGACGGTCATGGTGACCCATGACCAGGAGGAAGCGCTGACGATGGCGGATCAAATCGTCGTCATGGATCATGGGCGCGTCGTCCAAATCGGCACTCCGCAAGAGGTTTATGATAAGCCGAATACGCCGTTTGTCGCTGACTTTATCGGGGCGATTAACTTTTTCCCGGCGGGAACGACGAGGTGGAGCGGTTCTGATCCGAACGGTTTGCTTGCGATCAGGCCGGAGCATATCCAAATCGATGAGCAGCAAAACTTAGCTTCTCATCATATGGACGGAGGGATAAGCGGATTCGTGCAGCATGTGGAGTTTCGGGGCGCTTTCTACCGTGTCAGCCTCCAGATGGCGAATGAATCCGGCAAGCTTACCGACATTCACGTGACGGTTGATATTTCAGCGCAAACGGCTAACCGGTTCGAATGGTCGCGCAACAAGCTGCTTCATCTTCATTTGCCGCAGGAGCGTATGCTTCACTATCCGGCGGCAGGCGCTGCGATCGTAGAGGTGTAGCGGATGAAGGTGAAATCAAATGAGGCTATGCCTTTGGCGTGGATGAAGAAAAACAAAAGAAGCAGGCTGGAGAGCAACTGGCTGATGAAGCTGATGCTGATCATTCTTCTGCTTGCTCTGATTACCGTTATTGTGCTGCCGCTGCTGTCGATGTTTAAGCAGGCATTTGTTGATTCCGAAGGCAATCTGGTCGGCTTAACGAATTTTGCAACCTATCTGCAGTCCAGATCGCTTATTCAATCGATGCTGAATACGGTCACGGTATCGGCGGCTACTACGGCAATCGCTGTTCCGCTAGCCTTTGGACTAGCCTACGTATTGACGCGAACGAATATAAAAGGGAAGTCGTTTTTCAAGGCGCTCGCGATGCTCCCTTTGTTTGCGCCGACGATGATGCACGGGATTGCCCTTACGTATCTGTTCGGCCACCAAGGGCTGATTTCTACCGGATTGTTCGGTCTGCTGCCATTCGAATGGCGAATTCCGCTTTATGGATCAACGGGCATCATTATTTCGGAGGTCATCTACACATTCCCGCAGGCGTTTCTAATATTGTGCGCAGGCTTAGCGATCAGCGACTATCGCTTATACGAGGCAGCGGATTCAATGGGAGCGAGCGGCCTTCGCAAAATGGTAACGATCACGCTGCCGTCCGTAAAATACGCGCTGCTCAGCGCGGTGGTCATTTGCTTTACGCTTAGCTTTACGGATTTTGGCGCGCCGAAGGTCGTTGGCGGACAGTTTAACGTGCTGGCAACCGATATTTTCAAGCAGGTAGTCGGCCAGCAAAATATGTCCATGGGCGCGGTGGTCGGCATCGTGCTGACGATACCCGCCATTATCGCCTTCGTCGTGGACCGAATCGTCACGCGGAAGCAGCAGGCTTATGTCACATCCAAGTCCGTTCCTTATTCCGTGAAGCCGAGCCGGCTTCGCAATGTAGGGTCTTATGCTTACGCGATTATTTTGTCAGCCTTGATTTTGCTGATGATGGGAGCGGTCATACTCGCCTCTGTCGTGAAGAAGTGGCCGTATGACATGTCATTTACTTGGAGCAACTTCGATTTCTCAAATGCGGCGGCGGGCGGGTTCGATCCGTTCTGGAACAGCATCGAGATGGCGGCGTGGACAGCCGTTATCGGCACGCTCGTAACCTTCATGTTCGCATACTTAATCGAAAATGGGCGTGTATACCGTCCGGTTAGGCAAGCGGCATATTTCCTGTCCATTCTGCCGCTGGCGCTTCCGGGTCTCGTTATTGGGTTATCTTTTATTTATTTCTTTAACCATCCGGCGAACCCGTTCCACTTTATATACGGGACGATGATCATCCTTGTTTTGGCTAATGTCGTACACTTTTATTCGGTTCCGTTCATGACGGCGACAGCTACTTTGAAAATGCTCGACAAGGAGTTCGACAACGTCTCGGAGTCTATGAATGTCTCGAAGCTGCGCACGTTCACCCGCATTACGGTGCCGTTATCGCTGCCGGCTATTTTGGAGATGGCGGTTTACTTTTTCGTAAATGCGCTGGTCACGGTGTCCGCGCTGGTCTTCCTATACGCTTCGGATTTGCGGCTCGCGTCGGTATCGATCGTAAGCATGGATGATGCGGGAGATACGGCAGCAGCCGCAGCGATGTCCGTACTCGTGGTGCTCCTCAATGTAGTCGTTCGCTTCCTCTATGAAACGGGAACATCGAGGCTGCGCCGCAAAATGTCGGCTTGGCAGAAGCGATAAGGCAGCTTTTTAGAAAAACCAAACAACTAACAATGGAGGCTATTAATCATGATAAAAACAGTCATTTTGGATTGGGCAGGTACGGTAGTGGATTACGGCAGCTTTGCTCCTGTTGAAGCTTTTCGCCGATTGTTCGAGGAAAAAGGGATTGAAGCGTCCTTCCAAGCGATACGGAAGCCGATGGGACGGATGAAGAAAGATCATTTGCGCGACATTTGCTCAGATTCGGGCGTAGCTGCCGCTTGGCAGGCGAAGTTTGGAAGCGCGCCAAGCGAGCGCGATATCGACGAAATGTATGAAAAGTTCGAACCGATGCTGTTCTCGATTCTTCACGAATATGCAACTCCGGTGCCGGGCGCGCTTGCGCTGATCGCTAGATTGCGGGAGCAGGGCATTAAGATTGGGACAACGACGGGCTACACGCGCCCGATGATGGATATTATTGCGCCGGAAGCGGCGAAGCAGGGTTATTCGCCTGACCATACGGTAACGCCGGATGAGGCGGCTGAAGGCAGGCCGTATCCGTGGATGATTTACCGCAACGCAGAAGTGCTCGGCACCTATCCGATGAGCGATATCGTCAAATGCGGTGATACCGAAGCGGATATGCGGGAAGGGAGAAATGCAGGCGTGTGGTCGGTAGGCGTTATTTTTGGCGGGAATGAAATAGGCCTAACGCAAGCGGAGACCGATGCTCTATCGGCGGGGGAGAAGGAGAGGCTCTTCGTTGAAGTGTCGGATCGCTTGACGCAAGCGGGAGCTCATTTCATTATTCGCGAGATCGGCGAGCTGGATGGCGTAATTGCACATATCAACGAAAGAATGCAAGCGGGGGAGCGTCCATGAAATTATCAAATGAAGCCATTGCCATAACCGAAAATCCATATCTACTATTAACGCCGGGTCCTTTGACGACGACCCGCAGCGTGAAGGAAGCAATGATGAAGGACTGGTGCACGTGGGACGAGGAGTATAACCGGCTCGTCGCGTCCATTCGGGAGAGGCTGGCGCAGCTCGCTGCTCCGGCGGCAGCGGATGATTATACCGCCGTCTTGATGCAAGGAAGCGGGACGTTCAGCGTGGAAGCGGCCATTGGAACGGCGCTGCCTAAGCAGGGCGGGAAGCTGGCGATTGCGGTTAACGGCGCATATGGCGAGCGAATCGTGCAAATCGCCGAGGTGCTCGGCATCCCGGTTGCCGTTGTGCGCTTCGACGAGCGCAGCCCAATTGATCCGGAGCAATTCGAGCAAGCGCTGCAAGACGATCCTTCCATTACGCATGCAGCCATTGTCCATTGCGAGACGACGACAGGCATTCTAAATCCGCTGCAGGAAATTGCCGAGGTGGTCAAACGCCGGAAAATGATATTTATCGTTGACGCGATGAGCAGCTTTGGCGGCGTAGCGCTGGACATGCACGAGCTAGGCATTGATTTCTTGATCAGCAGCAGCAACAAATGCATTCAAGGCGTTCCTGGCTTTGGTTTTGTCGTCGCACGACGCGATGCGATTGCGGCGTGCAAGGACCATGCGCGTTCCTTATCGCTTGATCTGTACGACCAATGGGATATGATGGAGCGCTCCAATAGCAAATGGCGTTATACATCGCCAACGCATGTCGTGAGAGCATTCGATCAAGCGCTAAAAGAGCTGGAGCTTGAAGGCGGCATCGGCGCTCGGCAAGAGCGCTATAGCAGCAACCAGCGGGTATTGACCGAGGGCATGGAGGAAGCTGGTTTCTCCGCGCTGCTGCCTCGCAAGTGGCAGTCGCCGATCATCACCGCTTTTCGTTACCCGAGCAGCAGCTTCTCGTTTGAAACCTTTTATGCGAGCTTGAAGAAGGAAGGGTTCGTGCTGTATCCGGGCAAGCTGACCTCGGAGCCTACTTTCCGAATCGGGAGCATCGGAGATGTCCATCCGCAGGATATGAACCGGCTTGTTGCGGTGATCAAAAGATTTTGTATCGAGAAATAGGAGGGTGACGAAGATGAAAGTGTTTTGCCTAGGCGGCGCAGGCCGGATATGTATGGAAGCTGTACGTGATCTCGTCGAGTACTCCGCATTCGAGATCATCACGATTGGCGATTTCAATTTGGAGGCTGCGGAGCAGCTTGCTGCTTCACTGGATGATCCGCGCGTGAACGCGGTTCAAGTTAACGTGCATAACCATGCGGCTACCGTTGAACAGCTTCGGGGCTACGACATCGTAATGGATGGAACGACGATTACATTAAACGGTTTGTCAACGGCTTGTATTGCGGAAGCGGGCTGCCACGGCATTAATTTGAACGGCTTTGGCGAAGAGGATGCCAGCCACGACATTTTTGTCCAAAACGGCAAAGTCTGCTTGCCCGGCTTCGGAATGACGCCCGGCGTCACGCAGATGATGGCTATGCATGCGGCGAATCAGCTGAGCGAAGTGCATGAGGTGCGGGTCAGCCATGGCTCCTACCGTCCGATTGCGTTCTCCAAGTCGATCGCGGAAACGACTGTTTACGAATATGACCCGGAGCTGCCGGGTCGCGTCGTGTACGAGAAGGGACAGTTCATTCAGGTGGAGCCGTTCGCGCGCCCGCGGGAAATCGAGCTGCCGGAGCCTTATGGCAAATCCATTCAATATATCATTCCCCACGCAGAGACGCGGACGCTGGCAAAGTCGCTTGAGAGCAAGGGAGTACAATTAGTCGAGGTGCGCGGAACGTGGCCGCAGCCTAATATGAGGCTTGTCCGTGCGTTATTCGAATATGGATTTCTTCGCAATGACCGCATTAAAATCGGGGATCGGCAAGTTGGCATTATGGATGCGGTCGGACAATATTTGTTCGAATCGCGGGAGGGCCATGAGACGGAGCTATACGGTTATTCCCTGCATATTGAAGTAACAGGCATTTCCGCTCAGACCGGGGAAGCTTGCAGGCATACGCTCACGCATACGCATCCGGCGTCGGATGGCTCGGTTGAAGGCTGGGAGCAGCTCCGTGCCTATACCCGGAATGTAGGCATTCCGCTAGCGATTGCGACGGAGCTGATCGCAAGCGGAAAGATGATTTGCAAGGATCGCACGGGCATTCTATCGCCGGAAGAAGCTTTTGAGCCAAGCGTTATATTTGAGCAATTAAGCAGGCGCGGTATTTTCGTACACGAAAAGATTGAGAGTTTACAAGAAGTACGCTAGAATACGGTTATTAATTATAACGGAAGCCTAAGCTGAAGATGAAGGGGATATCGCGATGTCGCTAGCCGGAGAAGAACGGAAGCAGATCATCATTAATATGCTGCAACTGAAAGGCAAGGTTCGTACGCCTGAGCTCGTGCAGGCGCTTGATGTATCATCGGAAACGATCCGCCGCTATTTGGAGGAGCTGGAGGATGAGCTCAAGCTTAAGCGGGTTTATGGCGGCGCCATAAAAATTAACGTGGAGAGGGAAGAGCCGGCGTACGTTCGGCGCGAGGTGCAGCAGGCTGAGGAGAAAAGAATGATTGGCCGGGCTGCCGCTTCCCTAATTCAGGATAAAGACGTTGTCGTCATCGATGACGGTACCACTACGCTGCAAATGATTGATTCGCTCGTTTACAAGAAACAGCTGACCGTGCTCGTGACGTCCGTCTATACCTTGAATTTGCTGATCGGCTACAAGAACCGCAACATATTCGACGGCGAAATCGTGCTGATCGGAGGTCGTATTAATCCGAAGCATTACCGTACCTCGGGGACGCTGGCGATGGAGTTCATGTCTAATTTCAACGTGGACAAGGCATTTATCGTCGCGGACGGCTTGCAGATCGACAGCGGCATAACGAGCTACGAGGATGATCGCGGCGTGCTTGCAAGAACGTTCATGAAGCAGGCTAAGCAAACGATCGTGTTAGCCGATTATACGAAGATAGGCACGAGCCATTATTACAAGATAGCCGATTTCAAAGAGATTGATATGATTATTAGCGATGTGGCGCCTCCGCCGGCTTGGCGCTCCAAGCTGGATGACCAGGATGTGCACTGGATCGTAGCGGAATAGGGATTGCAAATACGGAACCTTTAAGTCTATCACTGGCTTAAAGGTTTTTTTATATCTAGCGAACTGCATCTAATCGCAAGTAAAAACACAACTAAAACGAAGAAACGTAAAACAAAACAATTTATTTACTTGTATTTTACAGTGCGTTAAACAAACAAGCATATAGTAGAACTAGAGAAGAAGAACATCCAAAGGGAGAGAAAAAAATGAAAAGAAGCTGGTTTCTGCTATTGAGTACGATGGTTATCGTCACAACGATTTTATCTGCATGCGGAAGCAATGGCAGCGCGGGCAATGCAGGGGGCAACGCATCCGGAAACTCGCCGAAGGCAACAGAATCAGCCCTCGATACGGAGAGCAAGGAGCTTACCGTCTATACCGCGCTTGAGGATGACCTGATCAAGGAATATTTGAAAACCTATAATGAAAAGCACCCTGACATCAAATTGAACATCGTCCGTGATTCAACGGGCATCATTACCGCTAAGCTGCTAGCCGAGAAGGATAATCCGCAGGCTGACGTCGTATGGGGCGTTGCCGCAACAAGCCTCCTTGTCCTTGACCAAAACAGCATGCTTGAGCCATATTCGCCGGCCGGCGTTGACCGCATTCAACCTGAGTTCAAAGACAGCGCAAGCCCCGAGCACTGGGTAGGCATCGATGCATGGGAAACGGCGATTATCGCCAATACGGTCGAGCTGGACAAAAAAGGTCTGGCAGTGCCGCAATCCTACGAGGATTTGCTGAAGCCGGAATATAAAGGTCTAATTACAATGCCTAACCCGGCATCCTCTGGTACAGGCTTCCTTACCGTATCTGGCCTGCAGCAGCTGCTTGGAGCTGACAAAGCATGGGAGTACCTGGACAAGCTTCATGAAAATATCGGCATTTACACGCATTCAGGCTCGAAGCCGGCAAAAATGGCAGGAACAGGCGAATATCCAATCGGAATCTCCTTTGGCTACCGCGGCATCAAAGAGAAAAACGACGGCTCTCCTGTAGAAGTGGTTTTCCCTACGGAAGGCTCAGGCTGGGATGTAGAAGCGAACGCGTTGATGAAAAAAGCGAAAACCAAAAAAGCGGCTCAGGATTTCTTGGACTGGGCGATTACGGACGATGCAATGGCTGAGTATAGCAAAAACTATCCAATCGTAGCCGTGAAGGGCGATGCAAGCGCCATTCCGGATGGCTATACTAAAAATCCGATTGAGCAATTGATTAAATACGACCTTCAGGAAGCGGCTAAACAGCGCGACAGCGTGCTTAGCGAGTGGAGCACCCGTTACGACAGCAAGAGCGAGCCGAAATCATAATCTGTACTTAAGCATAAAGGCTGTCAAGCAGATCATAGGCTGCTGTCAGCTTTTTGGCTTTTGTTTGAGCCCAATAAATAGGAGATGAAATGAAAATGCTGATCGGAATTCCGAAGGAAATTAAAAATAACGAAAATAGAGTGGCGATTACGCCTGCTGGCGTCTCCGCGTTTGTGAAAGCCGGACATGAGCTGCGGCTGGAGACGGGAGCGGGACTCGGAAGCGGATTTACAGATGCCGATTACGCGGAGGCAGGAGCGAGCATCGCAGCAACGGCGAGCGAGGCGTGGCAAGCTGAGCTTGTCATGAAAGTGAAGGAGCCGCTGCCAGAGGAGTACGGATACTTCCGCGAGGGGCTTATTCTTTTTACCTATTTGCATCTGGCGGCGGAGCCGGAGCTGCTGAAGGCGTTAATCGAGCATAAGGTGGTAGCCATCGCGTACGAGACGATTCAAGGCGAGGATGGCTCTCTGCCGCTGCTGGTGCCGATGAGCGAGGTGGCGGGACGGATGTCGATCCAAATCGGCGCTCAGTTTCTTGAGCGCTCTAGAGGCGGCAAGGGCGTCCTGCTTGGCGGCGTTCCGGGCGTAGCGCCTGCCAAGGTGGTCATTGTCGGAGGCGGAATCGTCGGAGCCAACGCGGCGAAGATGGCGGTTGGGCTAGGAGCTGACGTGACGCTGCTCGATATTAATTCGAACCGGCTGCGGCAGCTGGACGATCAATTTCAAGGGCGTTTGAGGACGCTGGCGTCGAACAGCTATACGATAGCCGCCGCTGTGAAGAGCGCGGATCTTCTAATCGGAGCGGTGCTGCTGCCAGGCGCCAAGGCACCTGTGCTGGTGACAGAGGAAATGGTGAAGAGCATGCAGCCTGGCTCGGTTATTATTGACGTGGCGATCGATCAAGGCGGCTCCATTCAGACGATTGACCGCATTACGACCCATAGCGAACCCACCTATTTGAAGCATAACGTCGTCCATTATGCGGTTGCGAATATGCCGGGAGCGGTCGCACGCACCTCGACGATTGCGTTGACGAATGTAACCATCCCTTATGCGCTGCAAATTGCGAATAAGGGTTATAGGCAGGCGGCGCTAAGCAATGGGGAATTAGCAAGGGGGATAAACGTCATTCATGGCAAAATATCATGCAGCGCGGTCGCGGTAGCTCATCAATCGGTTTATGAAAGCATTGAGCGGATTTTGGCCAGTCTCGCGAGCTGATTGATTGGGCATAAGGACGTGTGGGCTTTAAGAAAAATGTACAGGAGCACATTTATCGCAATAGCCTATACACATTCCTCCAGAAATCATAGGATACTGTACCTTAGAAAAAAGGAGATGAACAAATGGGCTATGGAGTAGGGGGAGTTGGCGCAGGTAACTGCGGCCCAGCTTATCCAGTTGCTGGCGTTGGAAGTTGCGGAGTAGGTACTGGTCTTGGCATTATATTGGTACTTTTCATTCTGCTAGTTATTATTTCCCGTTCTTGGTTGTGCTAGTCGGCAAAGCTTACTTGTAAATCGGTAAAATCGCGTTTCCACTAATTCAAATAGCATTCAAAACCCCCAAGTGCCTGAGCCTTGGGGGTTTTGCATGGCATGCTATTCGCGAACTTCTGCGATAAGCTCAATTTCAACCGGCGTATGGAAGGGAAGGTCACTTGTACCGATAGCGGAACGGGCATGGCGACCGTTTTCGCCGAACACTTCAATTAGCAAATCCGATGCGCCGTTAAGCACGTACGGCTGATCGCCGAAGCCGGGAGCGCTATTGATGAAGCCGAGAATTTTAACGATTTTCACGACGCGGTCAAGATCTCCTAGGTGAGCTTTCATAGCTGCAAGCAGGTTGATTACGATTTGGCGAGCTGCTTCTTGTCCTTGCTCGATCGTGAGATCGGAGCCAACTTTTCCTTCATACATCAGTACGCCGTCGATGCGGCAGTCAAAGCCTGAAGTGTAAATGAGGTTTCCGGTTTGGTTTACAGGGATGTAAGAAAATTTCGGTTTTGTTGTTTCCGGCAAAGTAATGCCAAGCTCGGCAAGGCGTTTTTCAATAATAGACATAATAGAACAGCTCCTTAGTATTTAAAATATATATCGTAATGGTTAGCTAATGCGTGCAGCAATGCTGCGCACGAATGAGCTGGCCTTCACGCTTATGCGTATGCGTGCCGTTCTCAAGCGTAAGCTGGCCGGCGACGATCACTTGCGAGATGCCTGACGGGTATTGCCGCGGCTCCTCAAAGGTGGCTGTATCTTGGATAACAGCCGGGTCGAACACGGTAATGTCAGCGATATAACCCGGAACGAGCAAACCGCGTTTGCCAAGCTTAAAGCGCTGAACAGGAAATGATGTCAGCTTGCGAACCGCTTGTTCTAGAGAAAGCACTTTGTCCTCGCGTACATATTTGGCGAAGACACGCGGGAAGGTGCCGTACGTCCGCGGATGCGGCTTGCCGATCTCGCAGTTCAGGCTGTCGGAAGCGATTAGCGATTTCTCGTAGCCAATAACCTGCTTCACATCGTCATCCGACATGTGGAAGTAGACGATAGCGATTTGGCCGTTCTCCTCGAGCAGAAGATCCATCATGCAATCGATGGGATGCTGGCTGCGAAGCTCGGCAACCTCGGCAATCGACTTGCCTTCATGGCTTTTGTTCGCTTCGGTCTGCATCGAAGAGATGATAATGCTGGACCAGCCGGTCGAGCATACGAGGTTGTCCCACGTATCCTGCTCATGGCTGAGCTCCTCTTTAATGCGTGCGCGAAGCGCTTTATCGCGGAACGCCTCAAGCGTTGCATCAATGCCGCCCTCAAGCACCCAAGGAGGGAGGACGGTGGTCAAGGTGGTGGAGCCGGCAGCGTAAGGATATACATCGACAGTAACATCCATGCCGCGAGCTCTTGCCGCTTCAACAAGCTCAAGCGCATCAAGCGCCTTGCCCCAGTTGGCGCGCCCTGCTGCCTTCAAATGGCTGATATGAAGCGAGATGCCTGCCCGTTCCGCGATCCAAATGACCTCGGCAACGGAAGGCAGCAAATTGTTGCCTTCTCCGCGAATATGAGTGGAGAGCAGGCCGTTGTACTTCGGCAGCACGCTGCAAAGCTCAGCAAGCTCTTCACGGGAGGTATAGCTGCCCGGCGCATACAACAGGCCGATCGATAAGCCGATTGCTCCAGCGCGAAGGCCTTCTTCAAGCAGCGATTTCATGCGTTCGATCTCGTCCTTTGACGCAGGGCGGTTCTCGAAGCCCATGACCGCGATGCGCAGCGCGCCGTGCGCGACATAGGTGGCGATGTGCTCGGAAGGGTTCGAGCGGCCAACAAAGTCCATATATTGGCCAACCGTTTCCCACGGCCATTCCCAAGTCGTGCTGCCGAGTACCGGCTGCACGTAAGTTTGCAGCAGGCTTGCTTTATCCCGGACGAATGGAGCGGGTGCAAGCCCGCAGTTGCCGACAACCTCCGTCGTTACGCCTTGCTGCAGCTTAATTTCACTGTGGGGATGATCAATGATCATCAGGTCGGAGTGGCAGTGCCCATCGATGAAGCCGGGGGAGATGACCTTGCGTTCAACATCAATAACCCGTTCTGCCTCTTGATCGATGCTCCCGATGGCAACGATAAGGCCATCCTTTACGCCGACATCGCCTTTATACCAAGGATTGCCGCTGCCATCAACGATTCTGCCGTTTTTCAGTATTAGATCGAGCATGCTGTTATCCTCCTCTTCTCGTTATTCGAGCATTCCGCGTGCCGCTACCGAAGTTTTGCGCAGCACGCCTGTCTCTTCCTTGATGTAGACGAAGTTGTGCAAATTGACAGTGCTGCAAATGTGATTAGGGATGATGCGAATGACATCACCCACCTTATAGGGCGATTCAGGCAGCACATGGATCATGCCATGCTCTTCATTCATTCGCTCAAGCACCGCATCGGCATCACCGATGACGTGCCCAAAACCTTTGAGGTTAAGCGGCGCATGGCCTGGCTGTACATCTGTAGCAAATGTTTTGCTGCCGCCATCAACAATGATTAGGTTCGGCGAAGGACGGCTGACGACTGTAACGTGCACGGCGCCGGCACATTCTTCAAGAGTGGTGATGCCAAAAACAGTCTGCATCCGGTCTTGATAAATGTAAGTGCCGGGGCGAACCTCCGTTACGCCTTCTACCTCAGCCGCGGCAACGGACGTAGGCGAGGAGCCGACGCTCACATCTTGTATCGCAATGCCCGCATTTCTTAGTTCAGCCGCGGCATCAGCCATTAAGCGGCCTTCTTCAAGACCAGCGGCTCTCACATCGAGCGTGGATGCACCGGCAACCATCGTGCCGCGATAGGTGAAGATGCCGCTAAGCTTAATCCCCGCAAGCTCGGTGATCTGCTTGGCGAGCTGCACGGCCGTTCCGATTGCTGCGCCGGTGCGCTTCAGCCCGGTGTCCAGCTCAAGGCGCACCTCTAGCTCAGCGCCTTCGCGGACAGCTACCTCGGAAATTCGCTCCGCGCCTTCCAAGCTGTCCACGCCAATGATTAGCCGAATGCCGGACAGGCTTAGCCGTGCGGCACGTTCAATTTTGGATTTTGCGATAATCGGGTATGCGACGAAAATATCGCGAATGCCGCTGCCCGCCATCACCTCAGCCTCGGAAATTTTTGCAACGGTAATGCCAGTGGCTCCGGCAGCGAGTTGACGTGCGGCCATTTCCGGCAGTTTATGCGTTTTGGCATGGGGACGAAGCTTTACGCCAAAGGGCTTTACCTTCTCCGCCATGGCAGCGATATTGGCATCGACAAGCTTGCTGTTGATGACAAGGCAAGGGGTTTCCAGCTCGCGGCCGTCATACAAATCTGCTTTCAAGTTGTCATTCATTCTACTGTTCCTCCTTCGCCGTCAGCGACTTTGGATTCCTCCAAATAGCTGTATAGCGTAAATTTAGAAATGCTCAGATAGCTGCAAACCTTCTCGCCTGACTTTTTAATGAGAAATGCGCCCTTTTGATCGAGCAATTGAATGATTTTGATTTTGTCTTCCTTGGTCATAGCCGCCGGCGGCTTGCCAATCGTTTCTTGTGCCTCTTGCAAAAGCGTATCAAGCAAATCGTTCACATTGCTGACGAAGGATTCCCGAACCGGCGTGAACCCGCTTGCCGTCAGCGATTGGAGCGTCTTCTCCGCCATCATCAGATCGGTGATATCGAAGTTGATGCACAGCGCTCCAATGATGCTGCCTGCGTTATTTTTGACATACATGGAGGTAGAACGGAGAATGCGCCCGTCCTTTGTCTGCGTCACATAATTATGGCGATTGTCGCCCTCCGACGTTCCCCGCATAATTTCGAGCCCGAGATTCGTTCCCGGATCTCCGACCTCACGTCCTGTTACATGGCCGTTCTCGATGACGACGATCGTGCTGTCCACCGGCTTCGACCAGTCATGGACGACGACCTCGCAGCGTTCTCCGAATTGTGCGGTAATGCCCTTGGCCATCTCTGTCAAAAAGACTAATTCCTGCGATATCGATTCCACCTGCGATCACACTCCCGTCTTCCATAAAGCCTCGTTGCCCACATGGTACTATGACTCGCGCAAAAAATCAAACAAAAAATCTGTTAACCTAAAAAAAAGTATGATAGGATATTTTTATTGTTTTATGATCCACAATAAGATATCAGAAGAGGGGGATGAAGCATGCGCTGGATCAGCAGCTCGTTGAAGAGAAAGCTGTCCTTTTTGCTGCTGCTATCGGTTCTGATTCCTCTGCTAGCGCTCGGTTTGTTCGCTTACAACATGGCGGCGACGGCTACGGAAGAGAAAGCGAAGCAGTCAGGCACAAGTATTTTGCGTCAAACGGGCACGAATCTTGAGTTCATTGTGCAGGACATCGAGAACATGTCGCTATTTCTGATCGGGCAAAAAGACGTCCAGCAATATTTAAGCAGCACTAGCGAAAATGCGGTCAAGCAGACGCAGATGATCGAATTTTTATCAAACCTCGTATTTTCCAAGGCCTATATATCCGATATTACGATTTATCCTCAAAATCAATCCCATCCCGTGTCCAATACGACGATTTTCGAGACGGGACTCGCTGAGCTGACGGGGCAGGATGTTCAGCATTATCAATCCAAAGTGAAGTGGTGGACGAGCCGCTACGAGACGAATACGGCTGCGGGAGTTAAGCAGGTAATCTCGCTAGTTAGGCCAATCCGCAGTCTGAACAGCTTTAAACAAATCGGAACGCTCGTCATCAGCTTGAACGAAAAGGCGGTAGCGCAGCTGCTTATGCAAGCGGGCATTCCGGCAGGCGGCTACGTCGTCTTGTCCAATCAGGACGGGCTTGTTTTGTCCGGCAGCGATAAGAGCGAATCGACAACAACGATGGAGAAGCTGCTTCCAGGGCTTACGGTCCACGGGAATTCCGGCACGCTTAATTATGGCAATGGCGAAAATAAGCAGACGATACTCTACGATACGGTAGCGGATGTGGGCTGGCGGCTGACCGGCGTCATGCCGTTCGCGGAATACAAAGCGCAAAACAATTACGTGCTCCAGCTGATGGCGATCGTTATTATTTTTTCAGTGCTGCTCGTCGCCGTGCTTGTCCTTTATTTCGTGCAAAGGGTAACGAATCCGCTCATCATGCTGACGCAATTTTTGAAGCATTCAAATCCAGAGGAGCCGATGCAAACGTATCCGGTGGAATCGATGGATGAGGTGGGCCAGCTCGTGCGCAGCTACAATAAGCTGAGCGAGCGGATCGAAGGGTTGACCGAACAGGTGAAGCTGGAGGAATCCTACAAAAAAGAAGCCGATATGCACGCGCTTCAGGCGCAAATCAATCCGCATTTTTTGTACAATACGTTGTCTTCGATTCATTGGATGGCGCTTATGAATCAGGATGAGAAAACCGCCGATATGGTGGGCAGCCTAAGCGATTTTATGCGGTTTAGCTTGAACAACGGTGAGGAATTTTGCTCGGTTGAGCAGGAGGCGGCGCATGCAGGCCACTATGCGAACATTCAATCGATTCGTTTTCCGAATAAATTTCAGCTTACTGTAGATATCGATCCAGAGCTGCTGGCTCAAACGATGCTAAAGCTGCTGCTGCAGCCATTAATCGAAAATGCTCTTATCCATGGCATTCAAAAGCAAGAGGAATTCGGCGAAATCAGAGTTGCCGCGCACAAGCAAGGGACTTATATCGCTTTTGCGGTTGAGGATACGGGCGTCGGCATCGATGCCGGGAAGCTGGCTGCTATTTATAAAGAGCTTCATGGTCCGGATGACCGAAAGCGCGAGCGTGAGCGCTTGGAACGCGGCAGCTACGGACTGCGCAACGTACATAAGCGGCTGCAGCTGCATTATGGCACGGAATCAGGTCTTCGCATTGAAAGCACGGAAAGAATCGGCACGCGCGTGTCCTTTTTGGTCCCGATGCTAAACGAGGGAGGAAAAGTCGAATGAAGCTGTTGATTGTAGATGATGAGGTCATTATTCGAACGGGACTTAGCACCGTTATTAAGTGGGCGGAGCTTGGCTATGAGCTGCTCGAGCCTGCCGCGTCAGCAGAGGAGGCGCTGCTGCGGATCGAGCAGGAACAGCCGGAAATCATATTGACAGACATTCAAATGACGGGTCGCAGCGGGCTGGAGCTTGCGGGCGAGGCGAGGCGTCTTCTGCCTGACAGCGAGGTTATTATTTTGACCGGATACGACCAATTTTCCTACGCGCAGCAAGCGATTCGTGAAGGAGCAGGCGATTATTTGCTCAAAACGAGCCGGCCTGATGAAATTATACGCGCGGTAAACGGGGCAAAGCAGCGGATTTTGCAAAAATGGGAGTCTTTGAAACGCGACCAGCTGCGCGACCGGCTTTTTGAGCGGCTTGTAGAAGGCACGGAGCTGGACAGCAGATCGGAGGATAAAGCCGCTAAGCTGCTGCCGCAGCTGAGAATGAACGAGAAGTCCTGCTATCAAGCAATTATCATCTCGGCTGAAGGCTGGGGCGAAGCGGCTGGGCATAGCTATTTACTGCTGTTTGCCGTTCACAATATGATCAGCGAGCTGATCGAAGGGGAAGCGCTTCTGCGTAACGACAGCCTAGTCGTCTTGCTCAGGCATGAAAGCCCTCGAGGGGATATTTTGCAGATTACGAGGGTGCTTGACCGGATCTCGCGCAAGCTAAAGTGCAAGCTGTTTGCTGCGGCAGGCTCGGTTGTTCCTGATTGGCGCAAAATGAAAGCCTCTTATGCCGAGGCGACTTATACGTCGTTGTACAAAGGAATAACGGCAGAAGAAGGACTGCTCTCCTATGAGGATATAAGAGGACGCCAAGGCGGTCGTACCGTCTGCTCGCAGGAGGAAGAAGGGCAGCTGACCGCTCTATTTCAAGAGGGAGATGCTGCGAAGCTGAGCCAATGGGTGCAGAAGCTAATCGAGCTTCAGCTAAAGGATTCGAGCACTACGCCGGAATCGCTGCGAAGATTTCTTCACTCGGTTCAAATATCCGCCTATCGCTGGGTCGAGCGAGTCGTCTCCGCGTATGGCGACGCTTCGATGCTATCTGGCGTGAAGCTGGCGCATAGCACGAGCTCGTCCTCCCAAACAGCTACCCGTGCGGAAACGCTGTTTGAACAGCTGAACGAGCTGATGGATATGTACCGGGAATCGGTAGAACAGGAAGGAATACCTTACATCAAGCGTTCAATCGCCTATATCCACGACCACTTGGACAAGGAGCTGACATTGCAGCAGGTTGCGAAGCATGTACACCTTAATCCCAATCATTTCAGCGAGGTGTTCAAACGGGAGACGGGCCAGACTTATATCGAATTCGTGACTCGGATGAGAATGGAACGTGCCAAGCGGCTGCTGGATGAATCGCCGATTAAAGTGAGCGAGGTAGCGGGCCGTGTAGGCTATGCGGATATGAAATATTTTAGCCAACTGTTCAAGCGCAGTACAGGCTATACCCCTTCAGAGTACCGTTCGAGAAGCTGAAGTTTATCTACCCTACTCCTGAGTTCTGTCCCCTGCCCATGTCTACTTCGTTTCCCTATACTCGGAGGTAAGACAAATATCAAGGAGGAAACATGACATGAAGAAAACATTATCAATCGCGATTATGGTCACTCTTATGATTTCAATTTTGGCAGCATGCGGCGGGACGAATAATAACGGCAAGACGAACGAGGGCGGCAATGAGCCGGCAGCGGAAAAGGTGAAGCTCAGCCTCTGGCATAACTTTACCGGAGAAGACCTTCGAGCGCAAACGATGCGCTCGATCATCGAGCAGTTCCAGGCGGATCACCCGAACATTACGCTCGATATTCAAGCAATTCCGCCGGACGGCTACAAGACGCGTCTCAAAACGGTCGCTGCGGCAGACGAAATGCCGGATGTATTCATTTTATCGAACGGCTCCATGACACAAGAGTTTTCCGCTGGCGGACTCATTCAACCGGTGAATGAACTGATTGACAGCCACCCGGATTGGAAAGAAGGCTTCATGCCGAACTCCTTCGATGCTTTTACAGTAGACGGCAAAATCTACAGCGCTCCAATGGGCTTGTCTCCAACATCGATTCTATACTATAACAAAACGATTCTCGAGCAAAACGGCCTAACCGTTCCAAAAACATGGGATGAGCTTCTGAACGCGATCAGCGTGCTGAAAGCAAAGAAAATTACGCCAATCGCACTGGGCAACAAAGCGGCGTGGCTGGCCCAATCCAGTATTTTCAGCTCATTGGCTGATCGCGTAACGGGTACAGAATGGTTCTTGAAGGCAGCTAGCCAAGATGGCGCGGCATTTACAGATCCTGAGTTCGTACAAGCGTTAACTTACATGCAGCAGCTTGGCAATGCCGGTGCTTTCCAAGACGGCTTCAACTCTATCGACAACACGCAAATGGAGCAAATGTTTGCCCAAGGACAAGCGGCAATGATGATCGACGGCGGCTGGGCATTGTCTAATCTAGCATCAAATGCTTCTGAAGAAGCGCTTAAAGCGATGGGTGCGACGGTTCTTCCTTCGGTTCCTGGCGGCAAAGGCGACCCTAACTCCCTATCAGGCGTAGTTGGCGTAGGTATGGGTCTTGGCAAAGATGCGACAGGCGCTAAAAAAGACGCGGCATTCGAGCTTATCTATGCAATGTCCGGTCCTGACGCACAAAAACGCACGCTTGAGAGCAACCAGCTTGTCAGCTACAAAGCAGAGCTTGATAAGAGCAAAGTATCTCCGATCTTCAGCGAAGTATATGATCTGGTAAACAAAGTGAAGATGACTCCGGTATATGACGGCAAACTAACCTCCGCAGGAGCAGATGCAGTAAACAACGGTCTGCAAGAGCTGCTGATGGGCGGCAAGCCGGAAGACATAGCCAAAAAAATCCAAGAGGCACAGGCGAAAGCGTTAGGCAAGTAATCAAGCGGTTTTATTAATAAAACATAAGGGCAGCGGTTATTTCCTGGCATAGCCCGGTGGAAGAGCAGACGGCTTGGAGCTGGGCTGCATGAAATAACCTGTCCCTTCGCTTGTTCTACGAAGCGGGTTTGCTGCAAAGATGCAAACCTTGGCTATTGCTTACGAAGTAGGTTTGCTTCGCAAACCTTGGAGGAGGAGACGAATATGTCATCATCTTTACGCACCAGAGGCTTTATCGCTATTGGACTTCTTCCGGCGCTTGCGCTGTTTATCTTTTTCGTGATCGTACCGATCCTTTGGTCGGCCTATTATGGCTTTTTCGATTGGAAGGGCATTGGTGCGATGCGGTTTATCGGATTGGATAACTATAAGGAGGTTTTGCAGGACCGGCTGTTCTGGCATTCGTTCAAAAACAACCTGCTTATCGTTGCCGCCTCCGTATTCGGCCAAGTCCCGATTGCGCTTTTGTTATCTTTAGTGTTGCTCAAGAACGGCTGGTTCCAGAAGTTTATCCGCGCATCTATTTTTATGCCGATGGTGCTCTCATCCGTCGTAGTCGGCATCATCTGGGGTTATATTTACCATCCTCAAATCGGCGTGCTGAACTTTTTGCTCGACAGCCTTGGACTCGGCAGTTGGAAGCAGCAGTGGCTGTCTGATCCGTCAATTTCGATGTATGCCATCATGGTTCCGATTATTTGGCTTAACGTAGGCCCTTATCTCATTATGTTTATTGCCGCTTTGCAAAATATACCGAGCGAAATCGACGACGCTGCCCAAATCGACGGCGCGCGCGGCTCACGCAAGCTTTTTTCGATCAAGCTGCCTATGATTTGGGACACGATTAAGGTTGCGGTAGTGCTTTGCATATCCGGCAGTCTTAAAGCGTTTGATCTGATTTATGTCATGACCGGCGGGGGACCAGCGAATTCGACTGAGCTGCTTGCCTCGTACATGTACAACAATACGTTCTCGATCTATCGTTTTGGTTACGGTAGCGCGGTATCCACGATGATTATTATCATCAGCTTGGTTCTCGTTGCAGGAAGCCAGTACCTTATGAAATCCAAAAAATAACGGAGGGGATCTTGCTTATGACTACGCCATCGATTAGCGCCGTTCAATCAGCCTCCTCCGGAGGATTAGGAACAGGTTTGCGCAAAATGAGAGGAAGCTTGTTAGCGATAGGTTTGACGATATACGCGCTGGTTACACTCTATCCGCTCATTTGGTTGTTTATTAGCGCTTTTAAAACAAATGAAGAGTTTTATTCCCGCCCATTCGGCTTGCCGGATGTTTGGAATTGGAGCAATTACGCACGCGCTTGGAAAGTAGCCGACATGGGCACAGCGTTCATGAACTCGGTCATCGTTACGGTAACAGCGCTTGTTATTACGCTTGTAATGGGCGCGTTATGCGCTTATGTCATCTCTCGCTTTCAATTCAAAGGCAAGCTGCTCGTGATGGGGATCTTTATGCTCGGCATGCTCATTCCTATCCATAGCACATTGGTTCCGCTGTTCATTTTGATGAACAAAATTGATATTTTGAACACCTACGCGGCTTTGATCCTGCCTTACACAGCGTTTGAACTGCCGATTGCGATCTTCGTCTGTGTAGCTTATATGAACAACTTTCCGAAAGAAATTGAAGAAGCTGCGATGATCGACGGGTCAGGCTACTGGGGGATCTTTCTCCGCATGATGCTTCCGTTGTCCCTGCCGGCGCTGGCAACGGTCGGTATCCTCGCCTTCTTGAGATATTGGAATGATTTCTCCTTCGCGCTCGTATTCATCAGCGATCCAGGCTTAAAGACGCTGCCGCTCAGCCTATCCATTTTCGCGACTGGCTACTCGACAGATTACAAGCTGACGATGGCAGCCATGGCGCTTGCCGTTGTGCCGACGATCATTGTCTACCTTATATTTCAGGAGCAAGTCATGAAAGGGATGACAGCGGGAGCTGTAAAAGGTTAATCATGCAAAAGGACGGTATCGTACCCTGGCGGGGGCGGTACCGCTTTTTGTGTTTTGCAGGATTGTGATTCAGGTGAGGTGGGTTTGCGGTAGCGGGAATTTGGTTTTCCGCAGCAGTAGCATGTCCGCGCCAACATCCGCTCACGCACCCCAACTTAAACGAAATAATGCACCCGTCTTCTATATTAAATAGAAGCTACGCTGTAGTTTAATCAATGATAATAGCTCGAATTGATCCGAGCAGCGGGCTACAATATAGTTAATACAATAGAAAGGCTTAAGTTGGCCGCCAGTCTTTTTTTATAAGGATCAGGAGCTTTTATCGCGAATAGATGAAAGAGCGTAACAATTACGATATAATAAGACCATTCATGCTTGGTTTAAAATATGGCATACGGGAGATATCGCAATGACGACAAATAAGGAACAAAATATACCGGTACATCTGCTGTCCGGATTTTTAGGGAGCGGCAAGACGACGCTGCTAAGAAGATTGCTTGACTACTACACGGCGCAAGGCTTGAAACCCGCCGTCATTATGAATGAGCTGGGGGATATTAATTTAGATGGTCAGCTGGTCGGCGACGAGGTGCCCATGGCGGAGATGCTAAGCGGCTGTATTTGCTGCACGATGCGCGGCGATTTGGGTATGGAGATCAGCGTGCTGATCAACGAGCATAAACCTGATGTCATTTTTATTGAATCAACGGGTGCCGCCAATCCGATGGAGACGTTGGATGGCGTAACGGAGGCGGCAATGTACAAGGCGATCGATCTGCGCAGCGTTATTACGGTAGTCGATGGGCCTGAGCTGCTGGCGCGCAGCCGGGATGGCAAAGGCCGCACGTTCAAGCTGATGCAGGAGCAAATCCGCTGCGCAACGATTTTGCTATTGAATAAGGCGGATAAGCTTGAGCCGGATCAGCTGGTGGAAGCACAGCAGCAGCTGCGCGAGCTAAACGCCCACGCTCAAATGATAGCGACCGTTCGCTGCGCGATTGACGATTGGAGCTGGCTGGAGGATGCGCAAGCAGATACACATTCGCACTTGCACCAGCAACCAGCCGTGGGAACGGGGCATAACGCCCAGCCAAATAACCATGAAGCAGACTCATGTTCAGTCACAGGCTGCACCCATCATGACCATCATCACGACCATCACCATGATGATGAACACAACCATTGCCAAACAGCCCATCATCATTCACATGACCATGTCATGGTAGTCACCCATTATTGGCGCAGTCCGGTAAGCAGCGAGGCATTTGAGTCATTGCTTCAGCGAATGCCGGCTAACATTTACCGCGCGAAGGGAATCGTGACATTTACGGATGCGCCAAGCCGGTTTCTTTTTCAATACGCGTATAAGGAATCCGACTTCATCCGAATTGATCCGCAGGGCGAAGTAAAGGACGTGGCTGTATTTATTGGAGAGCATTTCTCCAAAGCATGGCTGCTCCGGGAGCTGGAGGTTCTGGAGCAAGCGGAGCATACGGCTGATTAATAAAATTAATCGCAATCAGATGCTGTCGAAATTGCCATTATCATGTCTATTCACGTGAATGCTTGGGCAAAATAATCCAGATGAGGCATGAAAAGCAGCCTCTGCATCACGATAGCAATGGAAAGGTGTGGCAGCAAATGATTAGAAAATGGTTTATCCCCGCCGCGGCGCTTGCCGTGCTGTTTTCGGTCGCTCCCGTGTGGGCGGCAAAATCGATAACGGCTTTGCCGAATGCTTCAATAGTCGTTCAGCACCCTAAAGAGTCCGAAATGGACAGCGAGCATAAGCATCACAAGGGAAAAATGACGCGCAAGGATTTTGAAGCGTACCGGCTAGAGAAACTGAAGGAAATGGCGACCTACTTTGGCATTCAAACCGAAGGCAAAAACGCGGAGCAGCTGAAGAAGGAAGTTGAAGCGGCAAAGCTTGCCAATAAAGATAAGTGGGAAGCGTTCAAAGCGGAGCATCAAGCGAAGCGTCTGGAGCATTTGCGCAAAATAGCCGAGGAGCATGGCATTAAAACCGAAGGCAAAACGTCGGATCAACTGCGCGAAGAGCTATACCAGCTTCATGGCGGAAAAGGCAAACGTCCTCATCGTTTAGAGGATCATGACCGCGCGATTGAAGATAACGAGGATAAACAGAAGGAAAAGAAAAACCAAGTTTAACAAGCCTAACGAAGCGCCGCTCAGTCATTGACTGGGTGGCGTTTTTTTATATGCGGGAAAGGGAAAACAGGCAGCTGGAATAACTTGCTAGAGCGCCGATTTAAAAATAGAGCCAACCGACTCTTGCGGTTAATAAGAGTAGGTGTCAAAAGTAGTTTTTTGTCGAAATATATAGTGTTTTTATCCTATCTTTATCATTGTGTTTGGTGCAAAATGTCAAGTATACTAGAACCAAATCATAATTTGACATATTGCGTCGATTATTTCGCTTTCTCCGACAACAAGGGGCTGATAGATGAGATGAGAAAGATTAGGCTAAGCATTGCGCAAAAATTAATACTGTCTCTTGGCCTGCTCGTTATTCTTTCATTTGGTATTTTGGTACCCGCCCACCTCAATAAACTATATCACTCGAATCTTCGCGAGAGCGAGCTGCTCGCCCAAACGGAATCAATGGCATACATAAATCCTTTCTCCAAAACAATGGACCAGACGATGGCAATGCTAAGCACGCTTGAAGCAACAATGCTTCAAAGGAAACAAAGCGGATTGCAAAATCGCGAATACATCGTCGATTTGCTCCAGCAGGTGCTAGAGAGGCAACCTGAAGTGCTTGGCGTCTATACGTTATGGGAGCCAAATGCGTATGATGGGCAGGATGAGCTTAACCGCAGCAAAAACAGCTATGATGATGCAACTGGCCGATTTATACCTTACGCCGTACGCAAGGACGGGGACGGCTCCATTAAAGTTATTGCAATCGAGCATTATGAGGATAAGGTAAGCGGGAGCTTCTATCAAATTCCGAAGATAACGAAGTCCTTTTCCTTAATAGAGCCGTATTCTTATGACATAGATGGAGAGCCCGTCCTGATGATATCGCTAGTGCTGCCTATTTTGAATGAGCAAGGCGACTTTTTGGGGATAGTGGGAGCGGATATTTCATTAGAGTCGGTTCAAAAGAAAATTGAAGCATTCCGGCCGCTAGGCGGTTATGCGAGTATCGTTACGACCGAAAATAGATATTTGGCTAACGGCAGCAATCCACGGCTTGTGAACGCTCCCTATCGGCTATGGTCGGGGATCGATGAGCTTGAGGCTATGAAAGGAACGACGCTGCGGCTTGGCTATACGCCCGAAACCGGTTACTACGGAACGGTGCTTCGGATGTTTTACCCGATTCAAATCAACAATGTACTCTGGCATATTGAAACGGTTATTCCCAAAAAAAATATGCTGTCGGACTATTATAAAAGCCTTCGGGAATCGGTTTTCATAAC
This sequence comes from Bacillus sp. FJAT-26390, assembly GCF_001682865.1. GTDB lineage: Bacteria > Bacillota > Bacilli > Paenibacillales > Paenibacillaceae > Pristimantibacillus. Next base: position 72,599 of record NZ_MAQX01000035.1, on the reverse strand, counting down.
AGCTTTTGCCCTGCTGCTTATGACGTTCGTGATGGTATTGCTTGTTCGGAAGATCATCTTGGTTAACATTAACAAGGTCGTTCAAGCAACCTATGCGATCGCCATGGGTGAAGAAGAGCATCAGCTCAGCATCAAAACGAATGATGAATTTGAATTTATGGCGAATCACTTCAATAATATGCTGGCGCAGAGGAAGGATGCGGCGCGGCTGATCGAGTACCAATCTACGCATGATTTAATGACGGGCTTGCCTAATCGCAACGCTTATCGACGTTATATGGAGGGGAAATCTGCGGAGAACGGCTGGACGCAGGGGGCAGTTGCTTTATTATTTATTGACCTTGACCGGTTCAAAATGATAAACGATACGCTCGATCATGCAATGGGCGACCACTTGCTTAAGCAGGTAGCAGAACGCATCGTGCATGCAGTTGGCAGCGAAGGACGCGTATTTTGGTTCGGGGGCGACGAGTACATTTCGCTTTTGGAGAGCGTGAATCAACTGCATCAAGTGATGCATCTTGCGGAAGAAATATTGTCGGTCATAGCGGAGCCGATCAGGCTCAAGGATCGAATGTTCTACATCACGGCTAGCATCGGAATAAGCATCCATTACGAGTTCACGCCTGGCACGGCGGATCAGCTCGTGAAGGAAGCGGACATTGCGATGTATGTCGCCAAGAAGGAACGCAACACGAGCAAAATCTATGCTTCTTCCATGAATGATGTGCCCAAGAAGGAGCTTATTTTGGAGAACAGCATGTACAGGGCTTTAGAGCATGGTGAATTCATGTTGTACTATCAGCCTAAAATTGACGTAGCTACTGGAGCCATCTATGGGGCAGAAGCGTTAATACGCTGGAGGCATCCAGAGCTTGGCATGGTTTCGCCGCTTGATTTTATCCCTATTGCGGAGAAGACAGGTTTTATTATTCCGCTCGGCGAATGGGTGCTTTACACCGCCTGCCAGCAAATTAGCGAATGGGAGCGGATGGGCTTGCCTTCGTTGTCGGTGAGCGTGAATATGTCGATGATTCAATTCCAGCAGAAGCAAATCGTCCATACGATTGAACGCATCATTTCTGAAGCGGGCATCCGTCCCGAGCAGATCGAGCTCGAAATTACCGAGTCGATCTTCATGGACAACCCTGCGCACACGATCAAAATATTGCATGAGCTGCAGCAGCTTGGCGTTAAGCTGTCGCTTGATGATTTTGGCACCGGCTACTCGTCGTTAAGCTATTTGCAGAACATTCCGCTTCATACGCTGAAGCTCGACAAATCGTTTATCAACGGCATCGTAAGCGACTTTAAGAAGCAAATGATATTCAAATCGGTTATCGTCATCGCGCATAATTTGAATTTGAGGGTTGTGACCGAGGGCGTGGAGACGCAAGAGGAGCTGAATATTATATCCGATCATAATTGCGATGCGGTTCAAGGTTATATTTTTAGCCCGCCTGTTCCAGCGCCTAGATTCGTACAGCTTTATATGGAGCATAATAAAGAAGAAGCTTAATAGACAATCCGTCTCCCGTTTGCACGAGGAGGCGGTTTTTTTCATATCGGATCGTAAAATAAAATTTTTTTGCAGAAGCTGTTACAAAATGAAGGGAGACTACGTCTTCCTTATAGCTTGAGCAAAAAACGTAAGGAGGACAACGGAATGGAACATTCGGCGCCGGATTTGTTTCGTCAACAATTTAATGAGCATTATCCGTCGGTAAGACGCAAGCTGATTGCGCTTATTCGTGATGAAGCAGCCGCTGAGGATCTCGCTCAGGAAACATTTCTAAGGCTCTACCGGACTCCACCGGATCAGCCCGAAGCAATCGGAGGCTGGCTTCATCGGGTACTGACGAGGCTTGCCTATGACTATATGGATAAGAAATCACGAGAGCGCGCACTAACGCAGAAGCAGGAGCAAAGCATGATGGCGCAGCCGCAAGCGGCTCCGTCCAATGAGGAGCAGGTTATCGACAAAGGCGAGCAGGAGCAGGTCAGGGAGTGGCTGGATTCGCTGCCCGAGCGTGATAAGCAAATGCTGCTGCTGCGATATGAAGGTTATAGCTACGCGGAAATAGCCGAACAGCTTCAAATACGCCAGCCGCAGGTCGGCATGATGCTTCGCAGAGCCGGCGAGCGGCTGAAGCGGCATGCGCTCAAAGCAGAAGGCGCGATGTCTAGTGAGTAAACCTTTTAGGAGGAGTTCGAAATGACAATCAACGATGGAAATAATAAAAAAGAGCAAGAGCAAACGGCAGACGCATGGGCACGTCTTGAGAAGCAGCTGCTCGCTTCAGAGCAATCCCCGCTTTGGGAGAAATGGGAGAAGCAGGCTCAACAAAATGCTGATCTTAAAGAGCAAGGGACGCCGGCAGCAACAGGAGCTGTGCATGTACCGGTACAAGCGAGCGGTTTGATCCAGGCGCAGGAACAGATGAATGCCGTTCCGGTGGGAAGAACTCGCAATCGCTCAAGCGAGGGTGCGAATAAGCAAGGCAAGAACGGAGCAGCCCGCCGTTGGTTCAAAAGAAATGCAGGCAAGACGATCGCCGCTTGCGCCGCAGCCCTCATCACGGTTGTAATCGCTACTCCCGCAACGAATGAAGCGCTAGCGGCATGGCTCAATACTTTCCGCATGGATAAGGTGATGGTCGTGCAGGAAAATGATTTGGCATCGCTTATGAACAGCTTCCTAAACGAAGGCGAGACGCTTGAAATGTCTAACCGCTTCGGCGATTTTGAACAGACGTCGCATTCGAATTGGGAGAAGCTAGCTCCTGATAAGGCTGCCAAGCAGCTAGGCTTCGCGATTCCTGCCGTAAAAGTTGCTGACGAGCAGCTTGTCGATATTTCGTCGACCTCCTCGCAGACGTTTAAATTCAGCTTGAAGGTGGATGAAATCAACGACGCGATGCGTAAGCTAGGCGCAGATAAGCTGCTGCCTTCATCGGTAGACGGCAAGGAAATTATATTTAACACAGGCAGGGGGATACAAATCTCCTATTCGCCAAAAGACGAAGCTTCCTCCCAGCAGCGCGCTTGGATAAACTATTTGGAGGCTCCGACGATTAAAGTTGATCCTTCCGTTGATGTAAAAGACGCTTTCGAGGCTGTTACTCGATTCCCGGCGCTGCCAGACCATTTGCGTAACTCGCTCATGCAAGCTTCCAGCTTGGAGGATGGCAAAATCCCGATGCCGCTCTTTACTAGTGGCGAAACGAAGAAAATTTCGCTTAAAGGCATCGATGTTTACGTGGAGCATCGTGACGGCAGTTACTCTACTGCGACGTGGCTAGAGAAGGGTTATATCGTAACAGCGGGCTTCGAGAACTACGGCGATGCCCAAAAAGTAGAATCCGCTATCGCGGAGCTGGTTCACTCATGACATTACATGCAATTGAGACGGTCAGCTTATGCAAGGATTATGGTGACGGGCGCGGCTGCCGGGATGTTACGTTAACCATTAGACAAGGGGAAGCCTTTGGCTTCCTCGGTCCTAATGGAGCAGGCAAAAGCACGATCGTCAAAATGCTCACCGGTTTAATCAAGCCTACCTCAGGTAAAGCTCAACTATTCGGCCATGCTTCAGGCACTATCGAAGCAAGGCGAAGATTGGGCTATTTGCCTGAGTTGTTTCGTTATCCGGACTGGTTAACCGGTGAAGAGGTGCTTGCTTTTCATGCGAAGTTATGTGAACTCGACCGTACGGCAGCAAAGCGGCGCATCTATCAGCTCTTGGATGAAGTGGGCATCGGCAGCCGAGGGCGAGATAAGCTCAAGGGTTATTCCAAGGGGATGCAGCAGCGGCTTGGGCTTGCATGTGCTCTGCTTGGCAATCCCGACATCGTCTTTCTTGACGAGCCGGCCTCCGCGCTTGATCCGGTAGGCAGACATGAGGTGCGGGAGCTGCTTGCCAGGCTTAAGAGCCAAGGGAAAACGATATTTCTAAATTCGCATTTGCTTGAGGATGTGGAGCATTTATGCGATACGGTTGCCCTGCTTAATAATGGACGAGTACTGGCAGAAGGCAAAGTGACGGAGGTGCTTCGTGCACAATCGAATTTTCGTTTGCGCGTCAGCGGATATACGCCGCTTGCGCCTGAACGAATCCGCCAAATGCTCGGTGCGGATGTCGTCGTTTCCGAGCAAGCGGCTGAGGATGGCTCCGTTTGGCTTGAGCTTACGCTTGAGGATGACGAGCAGATTGGCTTAGTGAATTATATTCTTATCGAGCTAGGACTCACCCTTTATGAGGTTGGCAAAACGAAGTCGCGACTTGATGAATGGTTTTTGCAGGCTGTGAATGGCCTTGAGCATAGGGGGGAACGCAGATGATCGCTGTATGGGGCTTAACGTGGAAGGAGCTTATTCGCAAACGCGTGACGCTGATGACGATCATTATGACGGTGCTGTTTTGGGTCGCTTTTTGGTTTGTCGCAGATGCTATTGCAGGTGAGAGGCAAGGGATGTCCATAGATCCATCGCTTGATTTGTTTGGCAAGTTTTTGAGCGGGGCAATGGTGCTGACGCTCGGATTTTTCTTTGGGGCGTTTGCAGTATCTTTTCTGGCTATATTCAGCTCGGTTGCCGCTGTGACCGGTGAAGCGGAGCAAGGGGTGCTGCAATCGGTGCTGGCAAGGCCGATTAAGCGCTCGAGATGGTTTATGGGAAGATGGCTTGGTTTTGTTACTTATGGTGCCATATACGCATTGCTATTATTTGTCTCCATCATTTCGATTTGCTGGTTCGAGACAGGCGTGATATTCGAACTAACCGTACTGTTAAAATCGTTTGCATTATTTGCTTCAGTTGTGCCGCTACTAGTTACGATGACGATGGTTGGCTCTTGCTATCTAAGTCCTTTAGGCAATGGGATCAGTATGACGATGCTGTTTGGAATGGGGTGGCTGGGAAGCACCATCAGTCGTCTTATGGGCGCTGGGAACGTTGAGTTAAAGGGGGTACAGACGATTGAGACGATTTCGGGCTTGATTAAGATGGTGATGCCTGCCGATGCTCTGCAGCAGCGGATGTTAAGCGAGCTGTTCTCGATTTCGGAGCTCAGCGGCCTCATTGACATTAACCGGGATCTCAGCACTTTTTCGATTAGCGGAGCGCCATCAAATTCCTTTTTAATCTATGTTGTCATCTATGCGGCTGCCCTGCTTGCTTTAGGCTTATTCGTTATGAAACGAAAAGACTTTTAAATCATGCTGCCCCCAGAATAAACGGGAGGCAGCATGATCGATTTAGATCGTCCACTGGGAGTGGACGATGGCACTTACATACCAAGCTCCGTTTAACTCCTCAAGCACAAGTGTAAGGCTTTCCCAGTCCATGCCCTCATATTGGGGATCGAAGCCGCTGAAATAATAATCCATGATATAGCTATTCGGAAATACTTCCTTAATATTGACGACCGTGTTGCCGGTTCCCTTGATTTGATCAACGCCAACGGCTTCCGGCTCAGCAAAATTTTTATCATAAACAAACTTGTCATAATACTGCTTAAAGGTAAGCTTTATCGGCTCGCCAGAGCCGTCGTAGGCGCCCCATTGGTAGAGAGTTGCATCCGTTAAAGCGGGCAATTTTCCAGCTGGGAATACTTTGGCTGTAGCAGTATCAATATGTGCATAGGGCGAGAATAATAGTCCTTTATCAGGATGAACATAAGAGGAGAGCTTAGCCATGTCAGCATCTTTCAATGCCAAGATAACGGCGTCCGCCGCATCTTTTGGCGTTTTGGCTTGTACATGTCCATCATCTTTAACTTTGTCGTTGCTGGTGGGTGTCGGCTTAGCGGTATCGGTGCTTTGATTTTGACCGGTATTTTGGTTTGCGTTCGTACTGCAGGCAGATAGAAGCAGCACAAGCGCGAAAACAGCTATCCACTTATACATAGTGATTCCTCCCCTTGTTGATTCGTTTTTAGCGTCTTCATAAAGTCTGACGTGTTTGGCTTGCAAAAGTTGCATAGGTACTTGCCGTATCTATTGATGTCTGCTAAACTGTAAATGTTATTTAGTAAATTTATTAACTAAACACGGAGTGTGGAATGGCAACGATAAAAGATATTGCGCAGAAGGCGGGCGTTTCGGCTGCTACCGTATCGCGGGTTTTGAACAACGATGTGACCTTGGCAGTTAGCGAGGAAACGCGAACACGTATTTTTAGTATTGCCGAGCAGCTGCAATATAAGCCTTCCAGGCTGCGGAGAATGAAAAAAGAGGAGCAGCTCTCTCGTCAGCAAATCGGCCTTCTCATGTGGTCCACGCTAGAGGATGAGCATGAGGACCCGTATTTTACTTCGATTCGCAAAGGAATCGAAACGCGCTGCGAGGAGCTTGGCATCAGCATCATTAAAGTGCTGCGAGGCAACAGCCGCGTAGAAATGCAGCCCGTGCACGAGCTGGATGGTTTGATCGTCGTCGGATCGATCGAAGAAGATGACGTGCGTCAATTGTACAATAACGGCAATCGAGTTGTTTTTGTCAACCATTCGAACGAGCTGAACGAATACGATACGGTTAAACTTCATTTTGAACAAGCAACTAGAGCGGTTATTACACATCTTAGAGAACTAGGGCATGAAAAAATAGGCTACATTGGCGGCAATGAATGCGTGCACCGATTGAGCAGCCATTATGAAGCAACGGAAAACGACGAGCCGCGGCGCGTGTTTTTTGAGAAGGCGCTGCGCGAGCAGGGGATTTATGACGAGAGCTATGTCTTGAAGGCATATTGGTCCTCCAATAGCGGCTATGAAGCGATGAACCGTCTGCTTGAGCAAAGCTCGCTGCCTACCGCTTGCTTTATCGGAAGTGATCCCATGGCAGTCGGCGCGCTTCGGGCGCTCCATGAGCACGGAATTAAAGTGCCTGAGGATATGGCGATTGTCGGCTTTGACGATATCGAAATTTCCGCTTATCTGAATCCGCCGCTAACAACCGTTCGCGCGCATACGGAGCATATGGGCAAAGCGGCGGTGCAGCTGCTGCTTGAGCGAATCGAAGGGCGGGAAGCGGCGATTCACCTGACGATCAACACGACGCTCATCGTTCGGGAAAGCTGCGGGAGCTCGTTGAAGGCTTCGGAGTAAGGGGAACGGCGCAGGTGTAAAGCGCCAGCTGTTCTTCTCGATTAAGGAGTCAATTAGGCGAAAGCAGCAGAAGAACCACTCGTTATGCTGAGCAGGCATATGAGTAACGGACCTTGGTGGTCAAGCGAAGTTAACGGGAAAAGCTCCATCTAATTATCCTGATTCGGGTGTTAAACAAGCAATTAGCAGGAAAACCTCACGTTAATCTGAGCAAAAACACGCCAATTTGTTGAAATGCAGCAGATTAACGGGAGTAATTCCCTCTAAACCGAAAAACAGCCTTTTGCCTCAAAAATAGCAGGAGTTTTTCCTGTTAATTTGATTTAGAGCAAATGCGCGAGCATGGAGAATAGTTTTGATCAGGTTTGTTTGTATAGGGAAGATCAATTCCATTACCGAAAAGGCTTACAAAGCCAATTTTCTTCATTAGTTTTATCGCAAAGGCTTACAAAACGCATCATCTCAGCAACTCTCATCAATGCTCACAAATCATCTTACCCACACACTTTTAGGAGGTAATTATTTTGACTATTCAATATGATCAGCAGCGTTCGTTATTTCATTTGCAATCGAAGGATACGAGTTATGTCATCCATATCACGAAAACAGGTTATCCTGCACATGTATACTGGGGCAAAAAGGTACGCGGCGTACAGATGGACCGTTTATTTGAACTGGCAAGCCGCGCATCCTTCACGCCAAGCACGGAGCTTGACCAGTTGGAATTATCGCTCGACACGCTTCCGCATGAGTATCCCGCATATGGCAACTCCGACTTCCGGATGCCTGCATTTCAAGTGAAGCTGCCTAACGGCACAACCGTAACGGATTTGCGTTATGAATCGTATCAAATCATCGCGGGCAAACCAGCGCTTGCCGGACTGCCGGCTACGTATGTAGAAAACGAATCCGAAGCGCAAACGCTGGAAATTACGCTCAAGGATGACCTAACGGGCTTGTCGGTTATTTTGTCTTATACGGTATTTGAAGATTTTGATGCGATTGCTCGTTCGGCTAGAATCGTCAACAACGGAGCGAGCACACTGCAGCTGCAGCGCGCGTTCAGTATGAGCCTCGATTTTGTGCACGACAAATTTGAAATGCTTCAGCTCTCAGGCGCATGGATCCGCGAGCGTCATATTCATAGGCGCGCACTCGTGCCTGGCTTGCAGTCCATCGAGAGCCGCCGCGGCTCAAGCAGCCATATGCAAAATCCTTTTGTCGCGCTGCTTTCAGAAGGCTCAACAGAGGATCATGGCGACGTATACGGGGTGAACCTTGTATATAGCGGTAACTTCACAGCCGGCGTAGAGGTGGATCAATTCCATTCCGCGCGTCTATTCATCGGCATTAACCCGTTTGACTTCAACTGGCAGCTGGAGCCGGGCGAGCAATTCCAGACGCCTGAGGCGGTAATGGTTCATTCCGAGCACGGGATTGGCGGCATGTCGCGCAGCTTCCATGACTTCTACCGCGCACGCCTGATTCGCGGCACGTTCCGTGACCAAACGCGTCCGATTCTCGTTAATAACTGGGAAGCGACGTACTTCAACTTTAACGCGGATAAAATCGAAGATATCGCCCGCGCGGGCCAAGAGCTTGGCATCGAGCTGTTCGTGCTGGATGACGGCTGGTTCGGAAAACGCGACAACGATACCACTTCGCTTGGCGATTGGTTCGTAGACCGCAATAAGCTGCCAAACGGCTTAGAAGATTTGGTCAGCCGCGTGAAGCGTCTCGATATGCAGTTCGGCTTATGGTTCGAGCCGGAGATGATCTCGCCGGAGAGCGAGCTGTACAAAGCGCATCCGGACTGGTGCTTGCATATTGAAGGGCGCAGACGCACGCAAGCGAGACAACAGCTTATTCTTGATTTGTCGCGCAAGGATGTGCAGGAGTATATCGTGAAGTCGATTTCGGATATTCTTTCAAGCGCGCCGATTACGTACGTGAAATGGGATATGAACCGCAATATGACCGAGATCGGCTCGGCTCTTCTGCCTGCAGAGCGTCAACGCGAGACCGCTCACCGGTATATGCTTGGCCTTTATGCGGTGCTTGAGGAAATCACGTCATCGTTCCCTGATGTACTGTTCGAGAGCTGCTCAGGCGGCGGCGGCCGCTTCGACGCGGGTATGCTGCATTACATGCCGCAAACCTGGACAAGCGACAACTCGGATGCGGTATCCCGTTTGAAAATTCAGTACGGCACGAGCATCGTATACCCGGTAAGCTCGATGGGCGCTCATGTGTCCGCAGTGCCAAATCATCAGGTTGGCCGCATCACTTCGCTTGCGACGAGAGGAAATGTCGCGTTGTCAGGCAACTTCGGCTATGAGCTTGATTTGACTCAGTTCACGGAAGAGGAAAAAAGCGAGGTTAAGGAGCAGGTAGCATTGTACAAAGACGTGCGCCATCTCGTGCAATTCGGCGATTTTTACCGTCTGCTTAGTCCGTTCGAAGGCAATGAAACCGCTTGGATGTTCGTATCCAAGGATCAAAGCGAAGCGTTTGTTGTGTTCGTATCTGTCCTGCAAGAGCCGAATCCGATGCTTAACCGCTTCTGCCTAAAAGGTCTGGATCCGAATCGCGATTACAAGCTAATTGGCGAAGAAACCGTTTACGGCGGTGATCATCTGCTTTATGCTGGCCTAGCTACACCGCAATTTAATGGCGACTTCTCGAGCAAGGTGTATCGTTTCCGCGCAGTAGAGTAAAGCTGGAGCTTATCTGCCGCTGATAATCGTTAAAGAGGGCATCCCGGAAGTGAATTCAACTTCCGGGATGCCCCTTTTTGTTACGTATGTAACTTTTGTATCGGCTAATTCATCGATGTAGCCGTTGAAGCTGCCGCAGCGATAAATATAATGGCAATGATGGCATAAATCACAAGAACGATAGCAGCCCAAATTAAGGACGCTTTAAAATAGTTCTTTTTGGTAGGATTGCCTTCCCCGAACGCCCATACGAACATCATGATGACGTTTACGACCGGAATGATCATAATAAGCGTAGTAAGCATCCATTCTTTTACTGTAATGACGGGTGAAACAGGCTGCTGCGGGTTATAGTCGTAGCTAGGCACACCTGTATTAATTTGAGGCGGTTGGTACTGATCCATTCATCTCTCTCCTTTGATCTGTTGTTTCTGTAACAATTTGTTCACAAATTTATTATATATAAATTCCTAATGTTTACAACCCTAATTTTTGTAAAATAAGATGTTTTTTAAATTATTGACCAGATTGTCTTAAATTATATAAGAAAATAAAAACGGATAATGTCGAATCTAGCTATAGTCTATTATTCTAGTAAACATAAATTTTACAATATTAATAGTGATTATACAGTTGATAAAAAACCATTGCCCTTGACGTAGCGTCAAGGGTTATACTCAATTCCATAGGAGGGATAAAGTGGTGGAAAATCAAACTCTTTACGCAATTGGCGCATTCGCGAAGCTTACCGCAGTAACGGAGAGGACGCTCCGATACTACGATCGCAAGGGGCTGCTGAAGCCATCGAGCCGGAATGAGTACGGGCATCGTTTTTATACCGATAAGGACTTAATTCAGCTGCAAAAAATATTGACGCTAAAATATTTGGACTTCTCGCTGGAGGACATCGCTGCTTATTTGGCAAGGCCGGAGGAGGATATGCAGCAATCGCTTGCCTCGCAATACGAGATGCTTCAAAAAAAGCAGCAGCATTTGGAGCGTGTGCTGGAGACGATTGGACGCATGCAAAGGATCAGTGAGGGAGCAGGCAAAATCGATAGCGATTTGCTGCTCGTGTTTATTCATTATATTCAGTATGAGGAGCATCAGAAGCAGTGGCTGTCGCAAAAAATGCCTTCCTCCTTCGTTGATGCCATATTCATGGAAGGCATGGCGCCTGAGCAACGGCTGGAAATGGAGCGCAGATTAACGGCTATCGTCATGGAGCTTAAGCAGTGCTATAAGCAAGGGAAACAACCGCTTGACGAAGAAGTGCTTGCATGCGGGAGAAGGCTGGTTTCCCTCTTGGAGGAGCTTCTAAGCCCTGTATTTGAAGGGCTAAACGAAGCGGAGCTTGCCCAAATCGAGGTGCTCGATGATGCTGCGCAGCCGATGGACCCGATATTGTTTCCTAACGCGTTCACGAAGGAGGAAGAAGCCTTTTTGACCAAAGCATTCGACCATCTGGAGGCTGCAAAAAAGATCAAGGAGGGCAAAACGAATGAGTGATAATCATGCCGATGCGCAGAAAATGCAAGCAGCCGTCAGCCTGCCGCAATTTTTCAAGCTGATTGCGAAGCATAAACCGGCTTCTATTTTGATAACGGCCGCGATCGCGTTAGGGCTCGGCGAGACGCTGCTGTCGCTCCTTATTCCATTGCTGACTAAGAATCTAGTCGATGAGCTGTCGCAATCCGCGGTCCAGACCGCTACGTTTGTCATGCTTGGAGCGGTTTTTCTGGCACAGACGATTATGTCAGGCTTCTCCGTTTACACGATGTCTTACGTAGGCCAGCATGTGATTGCCGGCTTGCGGCGCGAGTTGTGGGAGCGGGTGTTAAAGCTGCCCGTACCGTTCTTCGACCGCAACAATTCAGGCGAAACGATGAGCCGGGTGACTAACGATACGAATGTGATCAAAGATTTTATAATCGGCCATGTCATCTCGTTTCTAAGCGGCATTATTTCGATAATAGGCGGCGTGACTTTACTGTTGCTGATAGATTGGAAGCTGACGCTGCTTATGCTTATTGCCGTTCCGGCCGCACTGCTTATTTTATGGCCGCTCGGCACCAAAATGTTTAAGGTGTCCAAATCGATGCAGGATGAGACGGCGTTGTTCCAAGGCGATCTGGGCCGGGTGCTGTCCGATATCCGCTTAGTGAAGGCTTCGCTGGCGGAGCCTGTGGAGCAGCGTCAAGGAGCTTTTCGCATCTCGCGATTGTTTACATTCGGCCTGCAGGAAGCCAAAATTATGTCCGTCGTCACTCCGCTTATGATGACCGTCATGCTGCTCATTCTTGTCATCTTAATCGGATATGGCGGGGTTCGCGTAGCGCAAGGCACCTTAACGGGCGGTGAGTTGGTCGCCATTATTTTATACATGTTCCAAATCGTAATGCCGTTTACGCAAATGGCGTCCTTCTTTACGCAATTCCAAAAAGCGATGGGAGCGTCTGAAAGAATTTTGGAGCTGCTGAACGAGAGGGAGGAACAATCTGGCGAGGAAATGCCAGAGGCAGCCAAGCCGCATGCGAAGGCTCAAACAGCTGCCTCCTTTATCGGCTTTGATCGGGTAAGCTTCGGCTATTCGGACGACCGGCCGCTGCTGCATTCGCTCTCCTTCCAAGTAGAGCAAGGACAAGTAACGGCGTTTGTAGGTCCGAGCGGTACCGGCAAGACGACACTATTCTCGCTGCTTGAGCGATTTTACATGCCGACTGAGGGAGAGATTACGTACGGCGGGCAACCGATTGCCGCCATGCGGCTCGAGGAATGGCGCAAACGGATCGCCTACGTATCGCAGGATAGTCCGATGATGCAGGGTACGATTCGGCATAATCTCACCTATGGACTGGGGCATGTAGAAGATGATCGTATGAACGAGGCGGTGCGGCAGGCGAATTTGACGTCTTTTATACATTCGCTGCCAGACGGCTATGAGTCGGAGGTTGGTGAAAGAGGCGTTATGCTGTCTGGCGGCCAGCGTCAGCGGCTTGCAATAGCGCGGGCTATTTTGCGAAACCCGGATATTTTGCTGCTGGACGAAGCTACTGCCCATCTAGACAGCGATTCCGAGCAGCAGGTGCAGGAGGCTCTTCAAGGCTTAATGAAGGCGAGAACGACGCTTGTTATCGCTCATCGCCTTTCGACCATTCGTGGTGCGGACCAAATTATCGTGCTGGAGAAAGGCGAAATTTCCGGCCAAGGCTCCCATGCCGAGCTGCTTGCAGGCCACGCTTTGTATGCCAAGCTTGTTCAGCAGCAGTTTAATGTCGAGCAATAGGGCAGCATGTTCGTTAGGATTTTGGGCAGATGGAATTATAAGTCAATGAAAGGGTTTACAAAAATAGATCTGCTAGGTATAATACGAAACAAGTGAATAGCGTTAGCTGTGAGAAACGGAGAACAGCCATTATTATGCAATTGCGAGTGTCCTATATAGGAGCATTCGCAGCGGCTAATGATGGCTGTTTATTTTTTTCGGGGGTGATGTAGCCGTTATTTGAGATTTATTTCATGTATGTCTAGCCAAAAGAGTATGTTCTTCTACTTATTACTTACAATATGGGGGTCAACACGATGTCATCTTTTATGGCGGAAACCGTTGGAACGGCGTTATTGATTTTACTAGGCAACGGTGTAGTAGCTGGCGTGTTATTAAGGAAATCGAAAGCGGAAAATTCAGGCTGGATCGTCATTACATTAGCTTGGGGACTAGCCGTTGCCGTAGCGGCATATTCTGTAGGAGGCTTTAGCGGAGCGCATTTAAATCCAGCTTTAACGATTGCGCTTGCGGTGGCAGGCAAATTCGAATGGAGTCTAGTGCCGGGTTATATTTTTGCGCAGTTGATAGGGGCATTTTTGGGTTCAGTCTTGGTATGGCTTCATTACCTGCCCCACTGGAAAGAAACGCAAAGCAGCGAGCTCAAGCTGGCGGTATTTGCGACGGGCCCGGCTATTCGGAATTTTGGAGCCAATCTGGTCAGCGAAATCATCGGTACATTCGTCCTTGTGATGGCGATCATGGCAATCGGGGCTAATCGTATCACGGATGGCCTTGCACCGCTTATTGTCGGATTTTTGGTCGTCGTTATCGGCCTTTCTTTGGGAGGAACAACGGGCTATGCGATAAACCCGGCACGCGACCTGGGCCCAAGAATTGCGCATTTTGTTCTGCCGATTGCCGGCAAAGGCTCCTCCGATTGGCGTTACGCATTTGTCCCGGTCGTAGGCCCCGTTGTGGGAGGCGTGCTTGCTGCAATCTTCTATACATCCGTATTTGTTGGTTAATAAGCAATGATAAAAATGGGAGGTTTTTAGGATGGAAAAAAAATACGTGCTTGCACTCGATCAAGGAACGACCAGCTCTCGGGCGATTTTGTTCGACCGTGAAGGCAACAACGTAGGGACGGCCCAAAAAGAATTTACGCAAATTTACCCAAGAGCAGGCTGGGTTGAGCATGATGCGATGGAGATTTGGGGAACGCAAAGCGGCGTAGCCCGCGAAGTGCTTGAAACCGCAGGTGTCAGTCCGCAGGAGATCGTCTCGATCGGGATTACGAACCAAAGGGAAACGACGATCGTGTGGGACAAAAACACAGGCAAACCCGTCTATAACGCAATCGTGTGGCAGGACCGAAGAACGGCTGGCATTTGCGATGGCTTGAAGGAAAAAGGGTTTGAGGCATATATTCGGGAAAATACCGGGCTCGTCGTGGACGCTTATTTCTCTGGAACGAAGGTGAAATGGATTTTAGACCATGTCGAAGGTGCGAGGGAGAAAGCGGAGAGAGGCGAGCTGTTATTCGGAACGGTGGATACTTGGCTGATCTGGAAATTGACAAGAGGGCAGGTCCACGCGACGGATTACACGAATGCATCCCGCACGATGCTTTATAATATTATGAATTTGAGCTGGGATGAAAAGCTGCTTGCGGAGCTGAACATTCCGCCATCCATGCTGCCTGAAGTCAAACCTTCCGTTGGCCTATATGGCGTCACGGACCCGCAGACGTTTGGAGGAGCGGAAATTCCGATTGCCGGCGTTGCGGGGGATCAGCAAGCGGCGCTATTTGGCCAGACCTGCTTCGAGTCCGGCATGGCCAAAAACACATACGGCACCGGCTGCTTTATGTTAATGAACACTGGCACAAAAGCGGTGGCTTCCCAATCGGGCTTGCTGACAACGATCGCTTGGGGGATGGACGGTAAAGTGGAATATGCGCTGGAGGGAAGCATTTTTATCGCGGGAGCAGCGATCCAGTGGCTTCGCGACGGGCTGAAGCTGTTTGATTCCGCATCGGATTCCGAGTATTACGCAGGAAAAGTGGCGGACACCGATGGCGTATATGTGGTGCCGGCTTTTGCAGGGCTCGGAGCACCCTATTGGGATATGTATGCAAGGGGAGCGATGTTCGGCTTAACGCGCGGGACGAAAAAAGAGCATATCGTTCGGGCTACGCTCGACTCCATGGCTTACCAGACCAAAGATGTGCTTGGCGCGATGGAGAGCGATTCCGGCCTTAAGCTGCAGTCCTTGCGCGTGGATGGCGGAGCTACGGCTAATCGTTTATTGATGCAGTTCCAGGCAGATATACTGGGCGTGCCAGTGCAAAGACCGGAGGTTACGGAGTCTACTGCGCTAGGAGCAGCTTATATGGCGGGGATAGCGGTAGGCTTCTGGGACAAATCAGAAATCGCAGAGCGGGCAAGCGGCATGGCAACCTTCGAGCCGTCAATGGAGGAAGCGGTTCGCAGCAAGCTGTATAAAGGCTGGAAGAAGGCAGTGAAACGGACGATGGAGTGGGAGAAAGAGGAGGAATAGAAGCTCCTAAGGATAGGTCGCGGCGTTGCCTAACAAAATAAAATGACAAATTTTATAGAATTAGTCTATAATTTAGTTCGTGAAGCTAGCTTCCCATTCAGGAATTAGACCATGCTAGCTAGGAGGGAAGCTATGATAAAAGATACCGTTATTCCGGCCGTACGAGGCTTTAAGGAGCTCGAGAAAGCTTTGGCATCGCCGCAAGAGGTCATTTTTTTGCTGGAAGGCGAACTGATCCAATTGCAAAGCATCGTACAATGCGTTAAAAGCGCCAACAAAAAAATATATCTCCACTTGGACATGGTGAGAGGAATTAAGGACGACGAGGCCTCGATTCATTTTTTGTCAAAAAGCATCAAGATCGACGGAGTGATCAGTACGAGAACCTCGTCCTTAATGAATGCCAAGAAATACGGGCTGAGTGCCATACAACGCGGGTTCATCATCGATTCTCACGCCATGAAGACGATTATTAATTCTGCTAAGCAAATAAAGCCTGATTATATTGAAATTATGCCTAGCTTCTCGCATCCGAAAATAGAGGCCATCAAGAAAGAGACCGGAGTCGATATTATTTTGGGCGGATTCATCGAGAAAAAGGAGGATCTCCCCGTCTTATTTGGCGCAGGAGCTGTAGCCGTATCGACAAGCCGAATGGAACTATGGAATTTAAAATGAACATTGAATATCATTAGGGGCTGTCGCTTAAGTAGATTCATCTACGAAGGGGCAGCCCCTTCTGCTTATTCGGAACAAAGGCTTGCCTGCTCTCGCTAATTGCGTCCGATAAGCTATACTCAATACAACAAATGCTTTTTGACATCAGTCATACATCATTTACTTTTGTTAAAGGTGGGATTAGGGTGCCAAAGGCCGCTCTATTATCAAGTCAACCAATCGCTTTGATTACCGGGGCATCCAGCGGGTTCGGGCTGTTAACCTCCATCCGCCTGGCGCAGGAGGGCTTCCGCGTCATCGCAACGATGAGGGATATGGGAAAAAAAGAAGCTCTGCTCGCAAAAGCAAAAGAAAATGGCGTTCTTGAACGAATCGAAACCATGAAGCTTGATATTACGGACCACGAAAACGTAGCAGATGTAATCGAGACTGTCATACAGCGCTGGGAGCGCATCGACGTGCTCATCAACAATGCGGGTTATGCCGTGATGGGCGTCATCGAGGAGGTGCCGATGGCGGATTGGCGGGCTCAGCTGGAAACTAATTTTTTCGGAATGGTAGCCGTTACGAAAGCGGTGCTGCCTCATATGCGAACGCGCAAGCAAGGCAAAATTATCAATGTAAGCAGCGGTGCCGGCATAATCGGATTTTCTAATACGGGAGCCTACTCTGCTTCAAAATTTGCGATGGAAGGGTTTAGCGAAGCCTTGCGCCTGGAGCTCATGTCATTTTCCATACCTGTCGTGCTCGTCCAGCCGGGTACCTATGATACGGGCATTGCAGCCAAGCATGTGTATCGCAGCCATTCCGACTCGCCGTATAGCCATATGATTGAGCGATTTAATCACTTCAACGCAAAGTCGGAGCAAAACTCCCCTAACCCGATTCATGTGGCAAATACGATCGTGAAAATTTGTAAAGCGCGCGCTCCAAAGCTTCGTTATACATGCGGCAGCGATGCCAAATTGATTTTCCTCATGAAAAAAATGCTCCCTTGGCGCGTAATTGAATGGACTCTCCGCAAAGCGCTTCAATGATGGTTATGTTCCCGAAAAAATACGAGGGGACCTTCGTCCCCTTCCTTCCTTCCTCCCTTCTCTTTGTAAGAAAGCGAGAACATTGAATTATTGAATATAGAAATAGAATTTATCTATTATGGCAGCAATTGACTGCGTTCGAACGAAGGTGATAGACTCATCTCATCATAATTCCAATAAAACCTATTTGAATTATATAGTATTCAAATATTTTAAAACATGAGGGGTGGAGATATTTATGGCGGAGCAAAAGAAACTTAGATTGGGTGCTATATTGCATGGTGCGGGAGGCAACTTCGCGGGCTGGAGACATCCGGATGCCGTAGCAAACGCGAGCGTTAATTTTGAGTTTTACAAGCAGCAGGCTATTAAGGCAGAGGAAGGGAAATTTGATTTCTTGTTCATTGCTGACGGCTTGTACATTAACGAAAAGTCCAATCCCCACTTCTTGAATCGCTTCGAGCCGATTACCATTTTGTCCGCGCTTGGCGCTGTCACTTCAAGAATCGGGCTGGTAGGCACCTTGTCTACTTCTTACAGCCAACCGTTTACCGTATCCAGACAGTTTTCTTCCCTTGATCATATTAGCGGAGGGCGCGCCGGCTGGAATGTCGTGACTTCTCCGCTTGAAGGCACAGCGCTCAACTACAGCATTCCGCTTGAGCAGCATCCCGACCACAGCAAACGTTATCGCATCGCTGCCGAGTATTTGAAGGTGGCCCGCGGCCTATGGGATTCATGGGAGGATGACGCGTTTGTACGCAATAAGGAAACCGGCGAGTTTTTTGATAAAAGCAAGCTGCACACGCTAAACCACGAAGGCGAGTTTTTCTCCGTCAAGGGACCGCTCAACATCGCGAGATCGAAGCAGGGGCAGCCGGTCGTATTCCAAGCAGGCTCATCGGAGAGCGGAAGAAACTTGGCAGCCGCCTCGGCTGATGCTATTTTTACGAACCACGAGACACTGGGGGAAGCGAGAGCCTTCTACCAGGATGTGAAGCGCAGAGCGGCGGAGCTCGGACGCTCGCCCGAAGAGATTCTTATTTTTCCGGGTATTGGCGTTATCGTCGGGGCAACGGATGAAGAAGCGGAGCGCAAATACGAGGAAGTGGCTCAATTGATCAGCATCGATAATGCGCTCGACAATTTGGGACGTTTTTTCGAGCATCATGATTTCAAGCAATATCCGCTGGATGGACCTTTCCCTGAGCTTGGCGAGCTAGGCAAAAACAGCTTCCAAAGCACAACGGACAAAATTAAGCGGGAGGCGAAGGAGCAGAGCTTAACGCTGCGCCAAGCTGCACTTCGTGCGGCAACGCCAAGAACGCCGTTTATCGGAACGCCGGAGAAGGTTGCGGACCTGATTCAAGAGTGGTTTGAGCAGGGCGCTATCGATGGATTTATTATCGGAGCGGGCGTTCCGACGGGGCTGGACGAATTTGTGGAGCTTGTTATTCCGGTACTGCAGCAGCGCGGCTTATTCCGCACCGAGTACGAGGCAGATACGCTGCGCGGCAACCTCGGCCTTGCGATTCCGACCAATCGATATACCGAGCAGCGCCTGAAGCAGCTGGAAGCTTTGGAGGATCAAGAGGCATCAGAAGCAGAAGCAGAAGCAGCATCAGCAGCGCAGGCGAACGGAGCATCGTAATTTAAATAGAAGGAACGGGGGAGATTTGGAGATGTTACAAAAACGAAAAAAATGGAAAACCGTTATTGCGCTTACGACAGCATTAGTACTGGTGCTGAGCGGCTGTGCGGGGACGAGCAAAACCGGCAGCAAAAACGATGGGGCGGCAGCAGGCTCAAGCACGAACACAACAGCGGCTGCCGGGCCGGTTAAAGGCGGGGAGCTGAGCTATGCGCTGGCCACGTCGCCGGATACGCTTGATCCGCATCGCAGCGGCTTGGCGGTGGCGGTTCGTGCCATTCGGACGATTCACGATAACCTTGTCGCCCAGCTTCCTGACGGCACGATCCAGCCTTGGCTGGCAACGGAGTGGGAAATTTCAGAGGATGGCAAGAGCTACACGTTCAAGCTGCGCCAAGACGTTAAATTCCATGACGGCACTCCGTTTAATGCGGAAGCGGTGAAATATAACTACGACCGGATTTTGAATCCGGAGACGAAAGCCGCTAATTCAGCCGCTTTGATCAGGCCTTACAAATCAGCCGAGGTCATTGACGAATATACGGTCAAGCTGAATTTGGAGACGCCTTCCAATGCGTTTCTAGGCAATCTCAGCCAAGCGCTGGTCAGCATCGTATCGCCAACCGCCGCGCAGAAGTACGGCGATCAGCTTGGCAAAAATCCGGTTGGAACGGGACCGTTTAAATTTGTGAGCTGGGAAGAAAATTCGCAAATTACGGTGGAGCGCAATCCCGATTACAAATGGGCACCGCCTCTCGTAGAGAACAAGGAAGCGCCATACCTTGATAAAGTCGTCTTTAAAATTGCTCCGGAGGAGGCTACTCGGATCGGAAGCGTGCAGAGCGGCCAAGTGCTGGCAGGCGAAACGATTCCGCCGCAAAATATTCTCGCGCTTGAGAAAGACGAGAAGCTTCAATTGTTCAAATCGAATACGCAGGGGCTGCCGTATACATTGTTCATCAACCAAACGAAAGCGCCATGGAATGAGCTCAAAGCAAGGCAGGCGCTTCAATCGGCCATTGATGTGGATGCAATCGTCAAAACGTTATATTTGGGCACGTATGACCGCGCTTGGTCGCCGCTTACGCCGGGAACCTTCGGCTACGACAAGTCGCTGGAGGGCGGCGTAAAGCCTGATTTAGACAAGGCAAATGCACTGCTAGACGAGCTGGGCTACGTGAAGGGCGCTGACGGCTTCCGTGCCAAAGACGGCAAGAAGCTGACGCTTCATTACGTCGACGGCTCGCCGAACCGCGAGAAAAGAAACGACATAGCCGCCATCATTCAGCAGCAGTTAAAGCAAATCGGCGTTGCCGTGGAAGTAGAAATTACGAAGGATGTTCGCACGATTGTGTACGAGAATGGCGACTACGATATTTACGGAAACAGCCAGGTTAACTCCGATCCTGAAGCGCTGCGCGCATTTTATCACTCGGATTCGGTCAGCGTAGCCGGCAAGCAAAACCTTTCCGCGTACAAAAACGCCGAAGTGGACAGCTGGATCGATCAAGGTCTGATCGAGAAAGACTCTGCGAAGCGGCAAGAGCTGTATGCCAACGTTCAGAAAGCGATTATCGATCAAGCGGTCATCATTCCGATCTATGTTTTCCCTTATACGATCGCAGCTTCGAAGACAGTGAACGGCATCAAGTTTGATTCGCTTGCTTATCCGTTGTTCAATGATGCGTTTATTCAAAAATAAGCAGTGGAAATCATCCTTCCAAAAGGAGGTAAGTGATGCTTAAAGCGATTAGTATTCGGTTGTTTACCTCCTTGCTCGTCATACTCGGCTCGCTCGTGCTCGTATTTGTTATCGTTTATTTGCTGCCGGGTGATCCGGTTATGTCTATGGTTGATCCAAGCACCGTGACGCCCGAGGTGATTGCGAGCCTGCGCGCGCAGCTTGGCGTTGATCGGCCGCTCTATGAACAGTTCGGCTCGTATGTAGCGAAGGTTTTGCAAGGTGATTTTGGCAAATCCATCGTAAATGACGAGCCGGTGCTGCCCAAAATCATTGCTCATTTGCCGGCGACGCTCGCTTTGACGGCCGCAAGCTGCTTTATAGCAGCCGTTGTCGGCATCTGGCTTGGGGTGCTGTCGGCGATTCACCGCGATCGCTGGATCGACATAACAGCAAGAATAGTAGGGTTGTTCGGCATTTCGATGCCAACCTTTTGGTCGGGTATTTTGCTTATTCTGATCTTCTCGATTACGCTCGACTGGTTTCCCGCGATGGGCTCGGAAGGCTGGAAGACGCTTGTTCTTCCGGCCATCGGGCTTGGCATTGTCGGAGCGGGCTTCGTCGTGCGGCTCGTCCGCAACAGCATGCTGGAAGTCATCAACGAGCCGTTTATCGTGACGCTGAGAGCGAAGGGCGTGTCGGAGAAGCTTGTCATGTACCGGCATGCGCTTCGCAACGCGCTTATTCCAGCCCTAACGATGATTGGCGTGCTTAGCGGCGAGCTGCTCGCGGGAACCGTCGTCATCGAAACGGTATTCTCCCGCCAAGGAATCGGGAGAGTCATATCGGATGCGCTTATGTCCAAGGATTTGCCTGTCGTGCAGGGAGTAGTCTTTTTCTCGGCCATCATGTACGTCGTCATCAATTTAATTGTGGACCTCTCCTATCGGATCATCGATCCGAGAGTAAGGCGTTCGCAATAAGCAAAGGGGAGCTTCACATGAAGGAGACCGCAGTCGTCAAGCCGGCCTGGCTGCGATATAGGGCAGCGCGCCGCTCGGCGCCTAAAGGGGCCACACTTAATGTATCCAACTTGCTTGTCTATCTAGCTGGTTTTATCGTGATCTTCATCGTATTGTGCGCGCTTATTCCCGAGCATATCGCTCCTTATTCGCCAACAGAAATGATCATGACCGATATTATGCTGCCGCCAAGCTTCACGCATTTGTTCGGCACGGATTATTACGGGCGCGACGTGTTTAGCGTAGTCGTCTATGGCAGCCGCGACTCGCTGATGATCGGTCTTGCATCGGTAATCGTCGGCGGAGTTCTGGGAGCGTCGATTGGCGCGCTGTCGGGGTTTCTTGGCGGCATATTCGATACGGTTATTATGGGCTTTATCGAGGTGCTAATGACGATTCCCGGCATACTATTCGCCCTAGCCATCGCGGCTGCGATGGGACCAAGCTTGTTTAACGTTGTGCTGGCGGTTGCTCTCTCGGCCGTTCCGGGTTATGCGAGAGTATTCCGCGGCCAAATCATGAGCGTCAAGGGGCGTCCGTTCATTACGGCGGCACGCTCGGTCGGGGCCGGCCATTTGCGCATTTTCTTCCGCCATGTTCTGCCGAATGCTTGGTCGCCGCTGCTCGTTATGGCTACGATCGGTTTAGGCACCTCCATTCTGATCGGATCGGGGCTAAGCTTTCTTGGGCTGGGCGTCATTAAGGAAATTCCCGATTGGGGCACGCTGCTGTCGCAGGGAAGAGGTTATTTGACGGTCGCTTGGTGGATGTCCACCTTCCCAGGCCTTGCCATTACTTTGCTGGTATTGTCGGTCAATCTGATGGGCGACAAGCTTAGAGACCATATTGATCCGAAGAAAAGCAGGGTTTAGGAGGAGGCATTCATTTGAAAACATTGCTTGAAATCGAGCATCTGACCGTCAAGTTTGCTACTCCGAAGGGCTGGTTGACCGCTATATCGGACGTATCGCTAAGCATGAAGCCGGGGGAGACGGTATGTCTCGTCGGTGAATCCGGCAGCGGCAAGACGATTACTTCCAAATCGGTCATGCGCTTGATCGATTATGAGAACGGCGTTATCGCAAGCGGCGAGATGAAGCTGGACGGCATCGATCTTGTGCGCACGCCGCAAAGAGGGATGCGAACGCTGCGCGGCAAAAAAATGGCGATGGTGTTTCAGGAGCCGATGTCTGCTTTTGATCCGGTGTTTACGATCGGCAGCCAGATTGTCGAGGTGATAGCCGGACATAAGCTCGGCAGCCGCGAGAAGGCGCGGGAGCGTGCAATCCATTTGCTCGGCCGCGTCGGCATACCAGAGCCGGAGCTTCGGATGAAGCAGTATCCGGGCGAGCTGTCCGGCGGCATGCTTCAGCGCGCGATGATTGCGATGGCGCTGGCCTGCGGCCCGGAGCTGCTTATTGCAGATGAGCCTACTACGGCGCTCGATATGACGATACAAGCGCAAATCTTGCAGCTGCTGCAGGAGCTGAAGGCAGAATTCAATATGTCCATTCTGCTTATAACGCATGATATGGGCATTGCCGCGGAAATGGCTGACCGCATAATCGTGATGTATGCCGGTCAAGTCGTTGAGGAGGCAACGGCCGAGCAGCTGTTCGAGCTGCCTCATCACCCTTACACGCAGGGCTTGCTTCGTTCCGTTACGACGCTGGACAGCGATAGAGGCTCGAAGCTGTTCTCCATTGATGGAAGCATTCCGAATTTGTTCGAGCTGCCGAGTGGCTGCCGCTTCCACCCAAGGTGTCCGCATGCAACAGAAAAATGCGTGAAGGAAAGCCCTCCTCTCTTTGACGTAAATGATCGTAAGGCAGCTTGCTGGTATGCAGAGGAACTGGCGGAGACGCAGGCTTGGAAGCGTTCAGAAAAGGCAAACACGTCTATAGCGGTTAAAGAAGCTGTGGAAGGCGATCATGAGGAAGCGGGAGCGGCTTTTGCGGAGAACCTATTTGAAATCGAAGGGCTGCGAAAATATTACCCGCTTGGCAAAAGCTTGCTCTCGCGTCACCCCTCTTCTATTCGAGCTGTCGATGATGTGACCTTCCAAATTCGCAAGGGGGAAACCTTTGGCCTCGTTGGCGAATCCGGCAGCGGCAAATCGACGCTGGGCCGCGTGATCATGCAGCTGGAGAAGGCTACGGCGGGCAAGGTGACCTTTGCCGGGCAGCAGTTGACTGAACTGAGACAATCACAGCTGCATGAGGTGCGCAAGGACATGCAGATGATCTTTCAAGATCCGTACGGCTCGATGAATCCGCGCTGGAGAGTTGGCGATATCATTGGGGAGCCGCTCTCGATCCACACCTCGCTCAGCGCAGCGGAGAGACAAACACGGATTGAAGAGCTGCTGCATGTCGTAGGCCTTAATCCATCCTCGCATGAGCGCTATCCGCATGAATTTTCCGGCGGCCAGCGGCAGCGCATCGGCATCGCCAGAGCGATCGCGCTGCGTCCCTCCTTCGTGCTTGCCGATGAAGCGGTATCGGCGCTTGATGTATCGGTGCAGGCGCAAATCGTCAATTTGATGCAGGATTTGCAGCAGAGCCTGGGGCTGACGTATTTGTTCATTGCCCATGGCCTTCACGTGGTCAGACATATCTCGAACCGGATCGGCGTCATGTACTTGGGCAAGCTTGTAGAAATTGCCGACAGCGAGGAGCTGTTCACGCACCCGGCGCATCACTATACGAAAGCGCTGATTGCCTCCATTCCTTGGCCGGACCCATCTCGCAAGAGAGGGCTGCTAACGATTGACGGCGAAATTCCGTCCCCCGCAAGTCCACCCTCAGGCTGTCGTTTTCATACCCGCTGCCCCGCAGCGACTGCGCTGTGCAAGAGCGAGCAGCCGGAGCTGCAAGAGATTGAGAAAGGGCACTGGGCAGCATGCCATTATCCCGCCTAGAAGCCGAGAGCCTCATTTACTGGGGTTCTAGGCTTTTTTTTCGTCTACGGGTAGGCACATATGACTAAGGGACCATTGACGTGCTGAAAAATGGCATGTTAACCTATTTCCATATGGAAACTATTGGAGGGATACTCTTGATTGAAATTCGCTTATCGGTTGGCTATGACGAGTATGAAGAAGGAATTAGAATGTCTAGCTTAATTGAAAAACTGGCATCGAGCGCGGATGGCGAGCAGCTGTCTATTCTAACGATTGGCGATTGGGGTCAGGCGTATGAGAATTCTCCAGATAGCTTTTTGGACACTTTGATCAGCCATAAGGATTCATTTCCTAACCTAACGAAACTATTCATTGGAGATATGGGCTTTGAGGAATGCGAGGTTTCCTGGATTAACCAGACTAATCTCTCCCCGCTGCTTGCGGCATTCCCGAATTTGCAGTCGTTATCGATTAAGGGCAGCCAAGAATTAAGCTTGCAGCCGCTCGTCCACGACAAGCTGCAGGAGCTGGTCATTATTTGCGGAGGACTGCCAAAGTCGGTGCTTGAGGAAATCGCGAGCGCGAGGCTGCCGGAATTGAAGCGGCTTGAGCTCTATTTGGGCGTCGAGGATTACGGCTTTGACGGCGGCATTGAGGACGTGCTGCCGCTGATGAAGGGTGAACTGTTTCCGAAGCTCACTTATTTGGGCTTGAAAGACAGCGGAATTCAGGATGAAATCGCGGTTGCGATTGCTGATGCGCCTATTTTGGACCAATTGGATACGCTGGATCTCTCATACGGTACGTTATCCGATGAAGGCGGGGAGGCACTGCTTGCAAGCGAGCGCATTAAGAAGCTGAAGCATCTTAACCTAAGCTATCATTATATGACGGGCGAGCTGCTGGAGCGCTGGAAGCAGTCGGGCTTGTCGGTTGACGTAACCGATCAGCAGGAAGCGGATGAAGATGATTGGCGTTATCCTTTCCTTACAGAGTGATGGGCAGCTATTCAGCAAAGAGCGACGGTGAGATTCCTTTTCTATTAATAGGGAATCCGGCGAACAAACGGACAATGGGCCTGCAGGCGGCAAGGAGCAAGCTGGGGCTGGCTCCGGCTGTTGTGCTTCCCTATGAGCAGCTGCTTAGTCGTTCCTTGTACATAGAAGATGTATTGCAACAATTTGCGGGAGACGAACCGATCATCGTACGACTCGATGCGCCTGGCGAGGATCAGGCGGTTGAGCGGGAGCTGATCGCATGGGGCGCGCCTGACCGGAGCGGCGACGATGTTTTCTGGTCAGCGGGCTCGCTGCCAGGCAGCATCTCGATTCCGGCGGCAGACGCCCTCGCCCTTCCTCAGCAGCATGGACGAATTTATTTTCCGGCGCAGTGGTACCGCGGGTATTGCCGGTTTCTTGCCGCTATGCAGCGGGAGGCTGGGGCTTCGAGAAAAGCTGTCCGCTGGGTCAATTCGCCCGGCAGCATCGCGAGCATGTTCGACAAAAGAAGCTGCTGGCAGCTATTGTCGCGCCAAGGCCTTCGCGTGCCGGCGCTGCCGGCGCCGGTTGGTACGATAAGAAGCTACGATCAGCTTCAAGCGGCAATCTCTGCTAGCGGCATGAGGCGGCTGTTCATTAAGCTCGCCTGCGGCTCCGGCGCTTCAGGCGTTATTGCCTATCAGATTAACCCGAGCACAGGCGCTGAGCTTGCGATTACGACCATTGGCGTAGAGGAGCATGCAGGAAGCAGCAGCTTTTACAATGCAGGTCTGCTTCGGCGCTACCGTGAGCATTCGGATATCCGGACGATTATCGATTGGGTGTGCAGGGAAGGCGCACATATTGAACGATGGATCGAGAAGGACAGCTTCGAGAGCAAGTCGTTTGACGTGCGCCAGCTCGTCGTGGACGGCGAGGCTTGCCATACGGTGCTGCGGCTGAGCATCACGCCCATTACTAATCTGCATCTTCGCAACGAGCGAAGAATGGATGTCGATGGGCTGCTTTCGGCAGAGGTGAAGCAGTCGGTGAAGCAGGCTGCGGAAGCTGCGCTCCGCGCTTTTCCGGGAAGCAGGACGGCGGGCGTGGATGTGCTCGTTCAGCGGGGCAGCGGACTTACCTATGCGATAGACATTAATCCATTTGGCGATTTGCTCTATGGTGCCGAGTACGAGGGGATGAACACCTATGAATGGCAAATGCGCAAGCTTCTCAGAAAGGAATAGCAACGTATGCCGGATATGAACCAAATCGTGGGCAGCCACGATATTTTGATGATTACGCTTGATACGCTGCGCTATGACGTGGCGAAGCTCGAGGAAGCGAACTGTCCGAATCTTTGCGCGGGCGGAGGCTGGGAGAAGCGGCATACGCCGGGCAGCTTTACCTATGCCGCCCACCATGCTTTTTTCGGCGGTTTTCTGCCCACTCCCGCGAACACGGACAAAGCCTCTCACGTGCGGCTTTTTCACACCAAAAATACAGGGCTCAAGACGCACCCTCATACATGGTTATTTGACGCTCCGGATCTCGTATCCGGCTTGCAGGAGGCTGGCTACCGGACGATCTGCATCGGAGGCGTCATTTTTTTTACGAAGAAAAATAAGCTTGCGAAGGTGCTGCCTAGTTATTTTCAAGAAAGCTATTGGCGGATGACCTTTGGGGTGACGAATCCGCGCTCAACCGAGCATCAGGTGAACCACGCGCTGAAGCTGCTAGAGCAGGCCGATCCCGCTGAGAAGCTGTTTTTGTTTATGAATATATCGGCTATGCACGGGCCTAATCACTACTTCGTGCTAGGCGCAAAGCAGGATTCCATAGAGACGCAGCGCGCAGCGCTTCGTTATGTGGACAGTCAGCTTGGCGTGTTATTCGAGGCGCTGCGGCGCAGGGGGAAAACGTTTTGCCTAGCGTTCTCCGATCATGGGACGGCGTATGGCGAGGACGGCTATGAGGGACATCGATTGGCTCATGAGGTCGTTTGGGATGTGCCTTATCGCGAGTTTATATTGGAATAAGGAGGGATGCAGCTTGCTGCAATCATCATCGCTAAAATCATCTGCCGAGCTGCGGGAGCGGGAGCAGCGCTTTACGCAGGCTCCATACCGTTCGTATTTGTATTCCTATCCGCATAAGACCGCTTATCGGGATTTGCAGCCCGCGCAATCGCTGAAGGAGCTGTGGGAGAAGGATCAAACGGACTATCACTTTTTGTATATGCACATTCCTTTTTGCGGGGCTCGCTGCGGATTTTGCAATCTATTTACACTGCCGGACCGGCGCGTCGATGTTCATGAGCAATATGTGGATGCGCTGCAGCGGCAGGCGGAGCAATGGGCACCTTGGTTTGAAAATCGCTCATTCTCCAGGTTCGCGATTGGCGGCGGAACGCCAACGCTGCTGGAAGCGGGCCAATTGAACCGGTTGTTCGATATTGCCGAGCATACGATGGGGCTTAACCCTATGCAGGCATCGATATCGGTAGAAACGTCGCCGGAGACGGTTACTGCCGACCGGATGCGCGTGCTGAAGGATAGGCACGTTGACCGCGTCAGCATGGGCATCCAAAGCTTCGTCGAGGAGGAAGCCTCCGCCATCTACCGTCCGCAGAAGCCGCGGCTTGCGGAGGAATCGTTGGAAACGCTGATGAGCTATCAATTTCCGCTCGTAAACGTAGATCTCATCTATGGCTTACCGGGGCAAAATGCGGACACCTGGCTGTATTCCCTAGAGAAGGCAATCAGCTATGCGCCTGGGGAGATATTTATATATCCGCTTTATACGCGTGAAAATACGATATTGAAGCCGGAGCAGATGCGCGGCAGAGGAGAGGATATTCGGCTCTCGCTCTATCATATTGCCCGCGAGCGTCTGGAGGCTGCCGGCTATAAGCAATATTCGATGAGGCGCTTCGCGAAGGATATCGTTTTTAACCATAAGAGCGTGCTGCCCTTCAGCTGTCAGGAGGAAGGGATGGTCGGCCTTGGCTGCGGCGCCCGTTCCTATACGCGCGATGTCCACTACGCTTCGCGTTACGGCGTAAGCACCGCTGCAACGAGAAGCATCATTGAGGAATATGTAACGGCTGAGAGCTACGACACGGCAGATTACGGTTTTGTCTTGAGCGAGGCGGAGCAAAAACGCAGATACGTTCTTAAGGCGCTGCTGCACCGGGAGGGATTGGAGCAATCCGCATACGAGCAACGCTTCGGGACCGATCTGCTTCTGGATCAGCCTGATTTGAATGAGCTGCTCGGCACGGGACTAGCTGAACTTGAGTCGGGCGTATTGCGGCTGACGACGCTTGGTTTGGCTTATTCGGACGCCATCGGGGATGAGCTGATTTCGGGCGAGGTAAGAGAGCTGATGAACGGGTACGTGATCCGATGAAGGCGGTGCTCTATTACCGCGGTGCAATGTCATCCTGCAATTATGACTGTCCGTATTGTCCCTTCAGCAAAACGAAGGATAGCAAAGAGACGCTTGCGAAGGATAAGCAGCAGCTTCATGCTTTCATGGAGTGGGTTCGTGAGCAAGGAGCAGCGGGCCATCAGCTGTCGATTTTTTTTAATCCTTACGGCGAAGCGCTCGTTCACCGCTGGTATCGCGATGCGATGATCGAGCTTTCCCATATGACGCATGTGAAGAAGGTAGCCGTACAGACGAACCTATCGGTTAAGCTTGATTGGACGCAGCAGCTTGCCAAGGACAAAGCAGCGTTCTGGGTAACGTATCATCCCGGCCAAACGGGCCAGGAGCAATTTCTAAGCCAGTGCAAGAAGCTTTATGAGCAGGGAATTTCGTTCAGCGTAGGCTCGGTTGGGATTCGAAGCGCGTTTGATGCGATTGCGCAGCTGCGGAAGCTGCTTCCGGAGGATGTCTACCTTTGGGTGAACGCTTATAAGGATCGGAAAGCCTATTATTCAGAGGAAGAGATCGCGTATTTAACGCAAATCGATCCACATTTCGGACTGAACGTCCCCGATTACGATAGCATAGGCAAGCCGTGCGGCGCAGGGGCGAATGTGTTTTACGTGCAGGGCGCCGGCATCGTCAAACGGTGCTACAGCGATCGAAGGGTTATCGGGCATCTCTACCGAGACGGATTGGAAGGATTAGCTGCCGAACGGGCTTGCGGGATGAAAAAATGCGGCTGTTACATCGGCTACATTCATATGCCGGAGCTCGGGCTGGAACGGGTTTATGGGGATCGGCTGCTGGAGCGAATACCGGCTGGTTTTGCTCGGTAAACGCCATTAACCGCGATCCAGATAGCCATGGATCAGTCGATGAGTCAAAATAAGAAGCTGCCGCGATCAGGTCATGCCCATGTGCCTTGCGGCGGCTTATTTTTGCTTGGCGGCAGTCATCGATTGCAATAAAATTTCTGATTTAGGAACCAAAATCCTTATTATGGTACAGTATTCGTAATAGACTATTTAAGAAGCTGGAGGTGCAGCTGTGTTAAATGTGTTCATAACGGTTAAGAGCTTAGGTAAGCGAAAAAACCATCTTGACCGTCTTGCATGGCTATTATCCGAAGTGCCGCTGACGCTGAAGGCGTTAATTATCGACATGGTGACAACGAATGTCCGGCAGCTCAATGAACGGAAGACCGAGACGCCGCTTGTTCCTTTTCTGACGCAGGGCGATATCGAGCAGCTTGGCCAGAGCGGGAAAATTGGCTTCGGCGCGCTCTATAACGAGAAGAAAGCAGACGAGAAAGAGGCCATTTCAACGGCTATACTCGCTTTTGAGGACGGTTTATATCGGGTGTTTATTAACGGAAATGAGATAGAGCAACTGGATGATGCGCTTACGCTGCATGAAGGCGATGAAATTGCGTTCGTTCGGTTTACGATGCTGGCGGGCAGCACGTGGTAGAGCGAAACGAAGGAGGCTGCGAGGATGGAAAGAGGAGAGCAAAAGCTGTATTTTCAAAATATGAAGGATAAGGTGGATGAGCTGACGCTTTCGGATTCGCATAAGCGTCTGGCTGGGCTGCTTGTACAAATCAGCGAGCGCGGCTATAACGATTATGAGATCAGCGGACAAATAAAGGAGCAGCTTCTCGTATTGGCATCGGGAGAGGAGCAGCAGCTGTTCGAGCCGCTTGCTGAGATTATCGCTGAGCTGCTGGATGATTCATATGCTCATGTTTTCCGCTATATGGCGACGTATGCAACCGAATATCCTTACAGCACGGGTTATGCGCGCAGGCCCTTCCGAACAAGGGAGCAGCGTCTGCATCTCGATCGATTGCTGGCAAAAATGATTTCCTTATTCTACTTGAATGGCCGTCAGTTCTCCGTGATCGAATATTTGACGAAAGCCAATTACATAGCAGAAAATGACTATCAATTTCCCAAAACGGCCATTGCCGACATTATTGCATATGGCATTGACGATAACAATGAAGCGGTTATGACCGCGTTAAAAGATATTATATATGGTGATAACAACACGGCACTTTTGTCGCGCAGCATGATTTCAGGCATTTTCCTCAGCCACAGCCTTGAGGCTTATCGGATGCTTGGAGAGCTGCTCGTCGCCGCCAGATTGCAGGAGGGCCTCCGCCAAAGCATCGTTGAAGCGATGGATGAGGGCACGATCGAAGCGATGCAGTATATGCTTGAGGTCGTAATCGAGCATGATTTGATTCGCTACAGCTCGGTTATTAGGGCGCTAGATGTATGGACCGGCTTAGGGCTGGAAGCTGCTAATTCGCGGGTGGCGAAGAAAAATCTTGAATTTGCCGCAAGATGCCTTGCCGATGCCTCAGCTTGTGAGGAGGGACTTGCGAGCAGCAACGTGAACGAGCTGTATATGAGCCTATGGGCCATTGCCGTCCGGGAGGAGCAGCAGCTTTATGACAAGATCCGCTTCCTCATGACGAGCAAGGATGACTATCGCAAAATCGTGGCGCAATATATGTTGGCGCAAAGCCAAAACGAAGATGTCCGCTTCGCAATCGCAAAGGATTGGCTGGGCGAAACGAATAAAGAGCTGCAATATTGGCTCGTATCCAATTACT
The DNA here is from genome assembly GCF_001682865.1 of Bacillus sp. FJAT-26390. GTDB lineage: Bacteria > Bacillota > Bacilli > Paenibacillales > Paenibacillaceae > Pristimantibacillus. The sequence continues at coordinate 40,947 of NZ_MAQX01000035.1, read as the reverse complement.
CTCTCGATTACTCTTATAAGTGGGAGAGAGCGGATGGCGAGAATAAATCGCGTCTTGAGCTGAAGCAGTCATCGTACTTGTCGGATAAAGAAACAAGAAGGCAGCAGTACGAACAGTTCAAGCTGATGCTAAGCGCCATGCCTGCAAAGGAGATAACCGCAAAGTCGCAAGTGTTTGATTGGATCGGCTATACGTATTCCTCGGATATGATCGTTCGGAAGCTGCTCTTCTTGACGGCGCATGACATGGATATCGATTGGATTGCTGAGCTTGTTGCTATGAAGGATGCGCTCGGTCCAGATCAAAGGGGCGAGCTGCTTAAATATTTTATGAATGACGCATCGAATAGCGTGCAACGCTCCTTTCTCATTGCAAGCTTGTCGGATAAAAGCATGAGCAATCGCGAGCTGGCTATTTTAAAGGCCGCGCATTTGGAGCTGAGCGAAGATGAAATCGACGCCGTTACTGCTCTGCTGAAGCTAAAGACGGGATCGCTGCGCCAGGGCGCGATCGGTTTGCTGCTGAAGCAGCCTGCCCGCCAATTGGAAGCGGCTCTGGCGCTTCTGCTGCAAAGCCGTAACGAGCTGCAGCGCCTTGCCGCGCTGGAGCTGCTGACGGAGATGAAGGATGAGCCGGCGCATGCCGAGCTTTCGAACGCGCTGCAGGACGAGGTGGACTCGATTGCGGAGCCAACCGATAAAGAGCGTCTGCTGATTGCAAAGCTGAAGCAGCAGGACTCGTACACGCTGAGCAACGGTCTCGGGTTATTTGATCCCGCTGCGGTAGACGCGGAGCTTACGAGCAGAGAGCAGCTTCCGTTCTCTGCGCTTCAGGAGGCGCGAAGCCGCTTTGACCTTACGACCGAGCAAATCCGTGATTTTGTCACGGGACTTGCGGATCTCGTTCATCTTCATCGTGAGCATGAATACGAAATGCTCGATTATTCGGGCGCGAGGCAGTCTCTTCTCATCGGCGCCCGGCTGACAGAGCTGAGTTGGAGCTACGATTCAGAGGATACTACGCCAGCTCTGGAGCGGTATCCGCTCTCGCAAGTATGGGCGGATTATTTGGAGGAGAGCGGCTTTGGCGCAGCCGAACTGCTGCAGCTTGATTTTTACCGAACACAGAAGACGCTATGCGGCTATTATTACGGCGAGCTTGAGCACTGGAGAAGTTCTTCTTATGAGCCGGCTGAGGGCTGGCGAAAAGAGCTGTTGGAGCAGCTTTATCAGGTGGAAACGCTGCGTGAAGCTTTTGGCCTGTTTGAGAATTTGCCTTATGGACAGCAAGTGAATAAGCTGATTGGCGCTTACGTGGAGCAATGCGACAAGCAAGAGCAATTTGAGCCGGCGAATCACGTGTTAAACTTAATTATTCAATGTTTTCCTGCCGAACGCGTCGCTCAGGAGAGTCAGCTTCTCGATTTGTACACGAGCTTTTGGGGGAGATGGGTACGCGCGAATGTTCATGACGACGAATCGTTTATCGCATGCTTCCGCACTTATTACCACCTCTATGAAATGAATGGCTATGACAACCATCTGCTGACTTTATCCGATTTTGCGCGAGCATACAGCTTGGGTGTTATCGATGAGCATGAGCTGCTTAGGGAGCTGATCGCAAGGCCGCAAAGCAGCAATCATATCAGGCAGCTTACGAATCCGCAAAGTAAGCTGCTGGAGCAATATCCGCAGTTGATCGAGTTCAAGGAGAAAGTCGTGCTGCGCATTTTAGAAATCGAGCTGAATCGCGGGGACCTGGCTACTGAGGTGACGAATCTGGCGACGAGCATTCAGCATATCGACGGGATGGAGCATTTTCTCGCGATACTGGCAGGGCTCGATAAGGAATCGTTTGTGCGCGGCTATATTTATGGATACGGAAGAGATGTGACGAAGAAGGAGACGTTCAGCCATCTGCTAAAGGTATGCCATCCCCGCAAGGATGAGGACGAAGCTTTGATGGCTGAGCTGCTGAAGGGTCGCAGCATCGCGGAGACAAGGCTGCTGGAAGCCGCAATGTATGCGCCGCAGTGGGTTGAACTCGTGTCGCGCCACTTAGGCTGGAGCGGCCTTCGCAGCGCTGCATGGTATTTTCACGCGCATATCAATGAATCGTTCTCGGCGGAGAAGGAGACGATTGTTGCCCAATATTCGCCGATTTCACCGCAGGATTTTAACGATGGCGCATTCGATATCGATTGGTTCAGGCAAGCGTACGAGGAGCTTGGAGAAGAGAAATTCCAGCTGCTTTACCAATGCGCGAAATATATATCGGCAGGCTCGAACCACAGGCGGTCACAGCTGTTCGCAGACGCTGTGCTCGGCAAGCTGAAGCTTGCGGAGCTGTATGCTTCCGCGTCGGAGAAGCGGAATAAGGATCACTTGCTCAGCTACAGCCTGCTTCCGCTCGGCGAAGGGGGCAGCCAAACGCGTGACGTGCTGGGGCGCTATACGTTTATTCAGCAGTTTTTGAAGGAAAGCAAGACATTCGGCGCTCAGCGCCGGGCAAGTGAAGCGAAGACGGCGAGCATCGCGCTCGATAATCTGGCTCGCAATGCGGGTTACGCCGACGTGATTCGCTTAACTTGGGATATGGAAGGCAGGAAGCTGGATGAGCTTCTCCATTATTTCGAGCCGCATGCGCTGGATGATATTTTGACCGCGCAGCTCGTTATCGACGGCGATGGCAAAACCGATATTCGCGTGCTGAAGCATGGCAAGGAATTGAAGTCGGTTCCCGCGGCATATAAGAAAAATGAGTACATTACAGTGCTCAAAGAGACAAAAGCCGAGCTTACGGAGCAGTATAGAAGAGCACGTGCCGAGCTTGAGCGCTCGATGGAAGCGGGCAGCGGCTTCACTTTGCAGGAAGTCAGCAAGCTGGCTCGCAATCCTGTCCTGTCTCCATTAGTGGGCGTGCTCGTATTCAAGTCTGGCGAGTCGCTAGGGTTTTTCGACGCGGAGACGGGAACGCTCAATAGCCCGCAAGGAGATCGCTATGAGGTGAAGGATGGCGAGCAGCTGGTCATCGCGCATCCGCTCCATTTCTTTGAAAGCGGACAGTGGAGCTCCTATCAGAAGGACTTGTTCGACCGCCAAGTGAAGCAGCCGTTCAAGCAAATTTTCAGGGAGCTTTACGTGCCAAATGGCGATGAGCTTGCAAGCGGCTCGTTGTCGCGCCGATATGCTGGGCATCAGGTGCAGCCGCGCAAAACGGTCAGTCTCCTCAAAGGCCGAAGATGGACGGTAAGCTATGAAGAGGGCTTGCAAAAGGTATTTTACAAGGAGAACGTTATCGCCAGCATTTATGCGCTTGCCGATTGGTTCTCTCCCTCCGATATCGAGAGTCCGACGCTGGAAACGGTTCGTTTCTTTGATCGCCATACACTTAAAGGCTTGGATATTGCGCAGGTGCCAAGCTTGATTTTCTCAGAGGTGATGAGAGACGTTGATTTGGTCGTCAGCGTGGCTCATGTCGGCGGCGTCGATCCGGAGGCAAGCCTTACTACGATTGGCATTCGTACAGCTATCGTACGCGAATCGCTGCGGCTGCTTAAGATCGACAATGTGCGCCTCGAGGGCAATCATGCGTTGATCGCAGGCAAGCTTGGCGAGTACAGCGTGCATCTGGGCAGCGGTATGGTTCATAAACAAGCGAAGGGTGCGCTCTCCATTGTGCCCGTCCATTCGCAGCATCGCGGGAGGTTGTTCCTGCCCTTCATGGACGAAGATCCGAAGACAGCGGAGATTTTGTCCAAAATCGTACTGCTGGCACAGGACGCCAAGCTGAAGGACCCGCAAATTTTAGCACAGCTGCAAGCATAGTAACGGGATGAGAGGAGAAGGGGGCCGATTATGGCTCCCTTTTTTTCGTTATGTGGACAATCGCGTTAGAGCGGTCATGCTTCAAATTGCCGGAATTGGGGTAAAGTACATTATGGTTTGAATACAGAAAGGAGCGTGTTTAAAATGTCGCAGGCGAAAAAAGTCGCTTTTCTACTGGCCAACGATTTTGAAGATTCCGAGATGAAAAATCCATATGATGAAATGGTTAAAAACGGGCATGAAGCCGTTATTATTAGCTTGAAGAGCAATGAGGAGCTGAAAGGTAAGCAGGGCACGATTGCCTATACTTCGCATTTGGGCATTGCTGAGGCGAAGGCGGATGATTATGCAGCCATTATTATTCCTGGCGGCAAATCGCCATCCCACCTCATGAATAATGCGGATGTGCAAGCCTTCGTCAAGGAAGCCGATCAAGCGGGCACGACGATCGCGGCTATTTGCCACGGACCGCAAATTTTGGAGGCAGCAGGCCTGCTCAAAGGCCGTACGCTAACCTCGTATCCGGGCATCTCGTCAGAGATCAAAGCTGCGGGAGGAAACTTCGTCGACAAAGAGGTTGTCGTGGACCGCAACTGGGTTACGTCACGGACGCCGGAGGACGAGCCCGCCTTCATCCGCGAGACGATTGGCAAGCTTGGCGTAAACGCATGGTAAGCTGAGCTTTATGGATGTTGAATAGGGAGTGCGAGCACTGGAAGCGATTCTAGCTGCTCGTTTTCTTTTTTTTGTGTGTGAACAGATTGGTATGTTAATGAGAGAGCTTGTGCACCCGAGCCCCAGCCCCCAGCTACGAGCCTCCCGCCAAACCGAAAATGCTCTGAAAAAAGATTAACAGGAAATACTCCCGTTAATTTCACGAATTTTGAACAAAAATCAGGGTTAGCAGGAATTACTCCTGTTAATTATTCATTTTTGATCGATATGAACTCAGTTTGCTCTTATTAACGGAAGTATTTCCAGCTAAATGGGTTTATCAGGCTTCCCAATAAATATTAGCAGGACAATTTCCCGTTAATTCAGATCTGTTCAATTGTGAGTGTCCGACGTTACTGGTGTATAAGATATGCGAGGGAAAGCCAGCAAGATGAAACGGGTGAAATTGTTTTCCATATCTATTTGAAGTATATTTTAGTTATAATGACTTCATTTTTAAGGAGGGCGTGCCTGAATGCCCGATACTGCATTTGATCAAGAAATGGACAAGTCTGCTGATTCGAGTATTCACTCATCCTCAATGGTGAGTAAAGCTGAGCTTATCGATGCGGGACTAACCGCCTTGAATGAGCTGGGAGCAGATCATATTTGTAAGGTTTGTATCGCAAACAGCGGCTCATGCTGCAACGGCTGCCAGCATCTGCTTGACGGGGTAGGCTGCCAGAAGCGAAATACGAGCTGTACGGCATGGTTGTGCGGTTTTCATAAATTTTTATTATACGAGGTTGGCGAGTTAGAGCAATGGAATGCATTTTGGAATCAGGTTCCTGGACAGGATTACCGCGAAGACTTTACACCTGAGCATATCAAGATTGAAAAAAAATTACGCAGACAAAAGTTTGCGATGGATCACCTGGGGGAAGCGCTCGCCGCAGATTTGCAGGAGATGGCAAGGTCCCATATTTCGATCGGCCTTATACTGGCGCTGCGTGAGAAGCTGGATAAAAATATCGATCAGCTGATGAACGGCGATGATGACCATAAGAAAAAAGCTAGACTAAAAAGAAAAATCAAAGTGCTGACGAGCGATTTCCAGCGCTTCCACTACTTATTGGCTAAGTATCAAGAGCAGCTATCTAGCGACATAACCCCATAACCTCCTGCTGGCCCCAAAAAAACGCCTCAACAACCACGACGCAAGTGGGGTTAGAGGCGTTTTTTTAATGGATGATTCGCGTCAGTGCAAGCTATTGAAGCATGTTTATTTCAAAAACTCCAGCAGCTCCTTATTGAACCTCGCCGGTTCATCGAACAGCATGCCGTGGCCGCTTTGTTCAAACGTAACGAGCGTCGAGCCGTCTATGCCATTCAGCTGCTGCTTCGCAAGCTCGGGCGGGCAGATCGTGTCCAGCGAGCCTTGGAAAATCGTTGTAGATGTCTTAATTTGCAGGATGTCAGCACGCAAATCCTCGTCGCGAAGCGACTCAAACGTCCGAACCGTACCCCATGCGGATGCCTCAAGGCCAAGCTGCTGCAGCCAATCCTTAAAAGGCTCGCTTATCACATCGGCATCCGCGCCTTTTGCCAAAAACTTGTCCCCGAAGTCGCGCAGCAGCTGCGGCCGGTCTTTTTTGACGGCGGCGATTTGCGCATCCGCATCCTCTCTCTTCATGCCATACGGAAAATCATCCCGCTGGGTAAACGACGGAGCAGCAGCGCCAAGCAGCGCAAGCTTGCGGATGCCATAGCCTCCGTGGCGCGCCATGTAGCGGACAGCTATTGCGCCGCCCACAGAGAAGCCTACAAGATAAGCTTGATCCAGCTTTAAATAATCGATCACCGCTTTTACGTCGTCGGCGAGCCGGTCATAGCCATAGCCTGTTGCCGGGGCGTAAGATTTTCCGAAGCCTCGCTGGTCAATCCCAATGCAGCGATAGCCCTGTTCAGAGAGCAAAGTAAACTGATATTCAAACATCCGGCTGTTCAGCGGCCAGCCATGCAGGAAGATAACAGGGGGGCCGGAGCCGATATCCTCAACAAATAATCGCACATTTTTTTCAACCTCAATGTAATGTCCCATCGAATCTCTCCTCTCGTGGTCTATATCTTTTTTTACCCATTTAAGGACGATTTGAAAAATAAATCTTTTTCAGCCGTATGAAGAGTTAAAATAAAGACAGCGGATTGGAGGCTGGAGCATGTTTTCTTGGCTTAGAATGGCGGTAATCGTTATCGTCACCGTATTTTTGACTCGATTCATCCCGTTTTCGGCATTTTTTCAAAATGTAAACACATTGGTTCACGAGCTTGCCCACGCGCTTGTAACACTGCTGCTAAAAGGAAACGTCATGCATATTTACTTGTTCGCTGACCAGAGCGGGGTGACTTACACGGCTTATACGGACAGCTGGATGATCATCCCGATTGCGCTTGCCGGATACACCGGCTCCGCGGTGTTTTCGTTGCTGTTGTTCTTTCTGCATGCGAAGGGCAAGGAGCGCTTCGGACTCGCTTTAATCGCGATAGCTGCCGGGGTCGCACTCGCGCTATTCGTTCGCAATGGCTACGGCATGGCATGGAGCGCCGGCTTTACGGCGTTGACGGTACTTATTTGTTTTGCCGCGCCAGGCTGGCTGCGAACCGGTTATTACTTGCTTCTTGCTTTCATTTGCCTGGTGGAGTCGGTCATTAGTCCGTTTATCTTATTTTATCTTGCGGTTACCGAGCCGGCTTCGGCGGGAGATGCAGCCAGCCTGAGCGGCGTTACATTCTTACCAGCCTTTGTATGGTCAGCGATCTTTTGTATCTTTGCGCTCTGGTGCGCCAAAATCGCGATCGGCTATTTGTTTAGAAGAAAGGCTAGTGGGATACAAATAAGTAGATAAATGACTGGGAAGGTTGTGGCGAGAGTGTCAAAGAACAATAAGCTGCCCGCGCGAAAAAAGGTGGACTTAACGGACATTGATCCGAAGGATACAGGCCGCTTTCAAAATAAAGATGAGGTCGCTAAAGAAGTAAAGGAGCTTGAGCTGGAGCTGCAGGAGCTGCAAGAGAAGCTGGCAGCCGGCAAAAAGCATGCGGTGCTGTTTGTTTTTCAGGGCATGGATTGCAGCGGGAAGGACGGCGTCATCAAAAAAGTGTTTGCCGGACTGCATCCGCAGGGCATTTCTGCCCACAGCTTTAAGGCGCCGACGGAGGAGGAAGCGCGGCATGATTTTTTATGGAGAGCGCATTGTGCCGTTCCCGCCCTTGGCCAAATTGCTGTTTTTAACCGTTCCTATTACGAGGAAGTACTCATTACGAGAGTACATGGCAAGGTAAAGGACGAGGAGGCCAAGCAGCGTTTTAAGCATATTAATCATTTTGAAGCCATGCTCGCCGAGAGCGGTGTGAAGGTCGTTAAAGTCTTTTTGCATATCTCGAAGCAGTTCCAGCTTGAGAAGCTCGTTAGCCGCATCGAGGATCCAAGCAAAAACTGGAAGTTCGACCCGGCCGATCTGCAGGAACGCAAATCATGGAAGCAGTACCGCGAGTACTACGAAGAGCTGTTCGAAAAATGCAGCAAAGAGGCGCCATGGCATGTGGTCCCCTCCGATCATCGCTGGTATCGCAATTACGCCGTGCTCCAAATCGCAGTCGAAGCTTTACGTAGCTTGGATCTAAATGAGCCTCCCGCCAATCCCGAGCTGCAGCTGCTGCTGGCAGATATGAAGAAAGAAGAAGGCTAACCGTCTTTATTGGACCTTAGCTTTGCTTTTGTTGCTCCTTAGCTTCGCTTTGTTGCTCGCTAGCTATATCTTTATAGCTCCCTAGTAGTCCATTATTCTATCGCATGTTATTATAAATATGGAAATTTAAGAGATGCGGATGAAGGAAAATAGGGGGATTTATGCAAAAGAGCAATAATCGGATGAGAAAGCAATGGTGGTTAATCGCTTTATTTTTTCTAATCGTTGTTTCTTTTCCTGTATATGGATATTTTTATAATCATATAGCGAGTCCGGACGCACCGAGGTCTAGCGGAGGCGTTCTCGATTTGCGGGATTGGAATTTTGACACGGACGGTCTTGTTCCACTAAAAGGGGAATGGGAGTTTTATCGCAATCAGCTGCTGACGCCCGAGCAATTTGCCGATGCGGCGCCTGCGGCAAGCAAGAGGCCTGAGCTTACAGGTCTCTTTCCTGTGCCAGGACAGTGGAATGACTATATTTCTGAAACGGGAAATCCAGAGGCCGCAGGGTTCGGTACCTATCGATTAATGGTAGAGCTGAGCAACCATAAAGATGAGACAATGTTTGGCATACGCACAACGAACATCCGAATGGCGAATAAAGTGTTTCTGAATGGCAGGGAAGCGGGCGCAAGCGGAATACCCAGCGATACGAATGAGACAGGAGAGTCTAACAATGTTCCTTATGTAGAGTTTGTATCGGTACGGGGCAATCAGGTTGAGGTGATCGTTCAGGTTTCCAATTTCAACTACGCATCTGGCGGCATCATTTATCCCATTTGGTTCGGACACGAGGATGAGATTAGGAAGAGCCGAGAGCTGGCGATGTTCGGGGACTTTTTGAACGTTGGCGGATTTGCGATGTTCTCTTTCTTTTTTCTGCTTTTGTTTTATATGCGGAGGCAGGAGCGATCCTTGCTTTACTTGGCGTTGTTTTGTTTGGCGATATTGGTGTATGTGCTGACGCATGGCGAGAAGCTCATATCGATCGTATGGCCGGGGCTGAATTACGATTGGGTCATGAAGCTGCAAAATATATCCTCGACCTGCGGGTATTACTTTATTCTGCAGTATGTGAATGTGTCGGTGCCGCGAGCGGTCAACAAAACGGTATGGCGAGTATGCAATGCCGTGACAATCGGCGCTATTATAGGAGCGGTCTTTGTGCCGACGATACTGTATTCCCAGTGGTTTATGCTCGTTTCATTACCTTCATTTTTAGTTTACAGCGTCCAGATGTATACGCTTGTCAGGGGCGTGCTGCTGCGCTCGCGCGACGCGATTTATTTGCTGCTGAGCGCTATAAGTATGCTGGTTTATATCATGGTCACCCTAATGAATGTAATGGGGATGCTGGAAAATCTTTTTTTTCTATCGTTCGAATTGCTCATATTCGTTATTGTTCAGGTCGTTATGCTCGCTAGACGGTTTTCGCACTCCTTCTACAAAGTGGAGGAGCTGTCGCAAAGGCTGCTGACGCTCGATGGACTGAAGGATGAATTTATGGCGAATACATCGCATGAGCTGCGGACTCCCCTTCACGGCATCGTCAATATTGCGGAATCATTGCTTGAGGGAGTAGCGGGGCCAACCAATCCGAATCAAGCTCGCCAGCTCTCGATGATCGTATCGACAGGAAGAAGGCTGAATTATCTTATCCATGATATTTTGGACTTCTCTACTTTACGCAACGGGGAGCTGGTCTTGAACCGGCAGCCTGTTGATTTGCCGGCAACCGCGCAGTCAGTAATGGAGGTCATTGGACATTTAGCCGCCAAAAAAGGAATAAGGCTCACGCAGGAGTGGCCTGACCAGCTCCCTCTGCTCGATACGGATGAGGATCGACTTCGGCAAATTTTGTTTAATTTGCTAGGCAATGCGGTGAAGTTTACCCATCAAGGCGAGATTGGCATGTATGCGGAAGTTCGAGACCAGATGGTGAAAATTAGCGTGCGAGATACGGGAATCGGCATTGCTTGGGATCGGCTGAGCGATATATTCGAGCCTTATAGCAGTATTGCTGCTCCTGATTTACAAGGGAGCTACAGCGGAACGGGAATCGGCCTGAACATTACGAAGAAGCTCGTTGAGCTGAACGAGGGGCAGATCGGCGTGCAATCGGAGCTTGGCACAGGGTCTGTATTTTATTTCACCTTGCCTGCGGCCAGCGTCACCGCTATAGCCAAAACAAGTCTGATTGAGGAGCGGGCAGGTCATATCGTTCAAGCAGCAGAACAAGTAGCCGCTGCCGCCATTCAAGTGAACGACACGTCTGAGTTTACCGTGCTCATCGTTGATGATGATCCTGTTAACTTGCAGGTGTTAATCAATCTGCTGTCGATTGACCATTATTCGGTCATTCCGGTTGATAACGGAGCAGAAGCTTTGGAGGTATTGGCAGGCAAGGGACGCATCGATCTTGTCATTACGGACTGGATGATGCCCGGAATGTCGGGACTGGAGCTCTCCCGGCGAATCCGTGAGCGCTATGCGTTATCGGAGCTGCCGGTGCTGATGTTTACCGCGAGAAATTTTGCCGGCGATATTCAGACGGGCTTCAGCGCAGGCGTAAACGACTTTTTGACTAAGCCCGTCGATAGTGCTGTTCTGCGCGCTCGCGTGCGGACGCTGCTGGAGCTGCGCCAATCCGTGCAAGCGGCGATTCGCTCAGAGATGGCTTTTTTGCAAGCTCAAATCAAACCTCACTTTCTATATAACGCGATGAATACGATTATCTCGATTTGTCCTGTCGATCCGGAGAAAGCGGCGGAGTTGCTTTTGGATTTGAGCTATTATTTGCGCAGCAGCTTCGACTTCCAAAATCGCGAGCAGGTTGTGAGCTTGGAGAAGGAGCTGGAGCTCGTTCAAGCTTATATGGCAATTGAGCAAGCGCGTTTCGGAGAGCGGCTCCGAATCATCTATGATATAGATGAGCCAACAGATGCCTATATTCCGCCGCTCAGCATTCAGCCGATCGTAGAAAATGCAGTAAGGCATGGCGTAATGCAGAAGAGTGCAGGCGGCACGATTGTGCTCGCCGTTAGGCATACGGAGACAAACCTGTTCATTTCCATATCGGATGACGGGGTGGGGATGAAGCAGAGGGAGATGGGCACTCTTTTGCAAGGGCATGACCAACGAAAACGAACGGGAGTGGGACTCGTAAATATCCATCGGCGCTTAATGTCTTTGTATGGGCAAGGCCTTAACATTGCAAGTAAAAGCGAAGAGGGCACGACGATTACCTTCGAGGTGCCTCAGCTTCCTAAATCGATCGAGTAAGCCGTATATTCATTCGATGTGATCCCAAATTAACCGGATGACCGTTCCTTTGCCTAGAGCGGTCTCCACGGTAATCCTGCCTCCCATGGCTTCGATCAACCCTTTGGACACGGCCATTCCAAGGCCTGTTCCATTCGGCGTTGCAGAAGTACCCGTACCCCGGTAATAACGCTCGAACAGCTTGTTTAATGTATCCTCATCCATTCCGGCGCCGTTATCTGCGAACTGTATCGTGAGCCCCTCATCTGCCAAAAGGGTTACGTCAAGCAACGTATCAGGCGGATTATGAAGCAGTGAGTTCGCTGTCAAATTGTTAACGACCCGCTCTAGCCATGGGGTATAGAGCTTAACGATTACGGCTCTGCCGGGTTCATGAAACGTAATTCTACCCATGCCATAATCGGGGTTGGCGGCTGCTTGCTTAAGCGCTTCTTGCAGCCAGCTATTCAGATCAACTTCCTCTGCCTCCGGCGGACGAACCCCTGTCCTCAGTCGATAAGTCATCGCAAGATCGCTGATCAGCATATCCATATGCGCAGATTTGTCGAGCATATGGCTTGAAAATTTACGTACCTCCTCCGATGACCACTCATACTTAGGCTCCGCCAGCAAATGCGCATATCCCTTAATGGATGACAGAGGCGTTTTCAAATCATGCGTAATTCTGGCGATCCATTCCTCTCGCAAGCTATCGGTTTGACGCCTCATGGCTTGGTCGCGCTGCAGCGTTCCTGAAAGCTTGTCAATCGAGAACATGACATCCGCAAAAACACGGTAACGGCGTCGCCACTTGCCTGATCGCGTTCGGCTATGGGGGACGCCTCGATGATCGGCAGGCTCCTTATACACTCCCTTGCCCAGCGCATCCAGCCAAGTGAGCATATGAAGCATCGGCATGCCGAACCGATGGGCATTCCACAGCGAGAGCAGCAGGAACAGGGCAAGAATGGCGGAGAACATCGTAATAACGGCAATCAGCACCACTTTTACTTCAGCGGGTATAAGCAAGGCATCCCCTCGGGTGCTCCCTTTCGCATTCGGCACGCCGATTAACCATGTGCGCCCTGTCTCATCCTCAAAAGCGGAATCGAGGCGGAATCCGTACACGCTATTGTACATCGTTCGAAGCGCCAGCTCCTGGAGCGAGTATGTAGCCGGTATCGATTTAGGTTTATTATAGGAAGCTAGCTCATTGCCGGCTGAATCAAGCAATTGAACGAAACCTTCGATTCGATTGAGCTTCTCCGTAGCCTCATCTGGAAGCAGCAGCTTTCCGTCAGAAGATAATTTCCCGCTGCGGGCAGCAGCATTTAATAAGAGGCCTGTATAGTTAGGAGCACCGTACAGCAGCGTATAGCGCTTGCCGCCTTTATCTTGAATCCACAAATAAAGATGATAAGGAAAAGGTTTTGCTCCTCTCCAAAATGCGATCAACTCTCCGGGATTATAGCGCAGGGGAACGTCCTTAGGCGTATTGTATGAATTTTCGACCTGGCCATTTTCGTCCAAGCTTTGCAGCCAGCCGCCGTTTTTTTTCACCTGCTCAAGCAGATGCGGATCGAATCGAATGCCATCTTTGCCAAGCTCCGAAGATTCAACAAGCCGTGCAAGCCCTACTGAAGCGAAGTCATGGGAGATGCTAATATCAGCAAAACGTTTGATTACCCAGATGACCGTCATGGAAGCGATTAGAAGGACAACTAAGCCGGCGATTGCGAGCTGAAGAACAAACCGCATCGTCAACTGGCGTTTTATCGTCATGATTAAAGGGTACTCCTTGCTTCATTTTGAATCAGCTTGTAGCCAAGCCCTCTGACATTGACGATATACTGCGGATTCGACGGGTCCGGCTCAATTCGTTCTCTAATGCGGTGAATATGGACCATAATGGTGTTGTCATCATGAAGGGCATCCTCGCCCCAAACATATTCATAAAGCTCGCTTTTGCTGAAAATACGATTTGGGTTTTTGCACAAAAAGAGCAGCAATTGGAACACGAGAGCGGGACAGGCAACCGTTTGTTGTTCGACCTTCAGCTCTCCCGCCGCTTCATCGACTTGAAAACGCCCATAATCGTATACCGTGAAAGCTTTGTCTGAGTGCTTATTTGACCCTATTTCTAGAGCTGCTAAATAACGGCGCAGATGCGATCGGACACGCGCGACGACCTCAAGCGGGTTGAATGGTTTCGTTATATAATCGTCGCCGCCAACGGCAAAGCCGGTCAGCTTATCGAAGTCAGTCGTCCGAGCGGTTAGAAATAAGATCGGGGCATTCGTCGTTTGGCGGAGAAAAGGACAGATGTCGATTCCGCTGCGACCTGGAAGGTGAACATCCAATACGATTAAATCATAGGTTTTTGCTTCGCAGGCAGCGATAGCCGCTTCGCCTGTAGCGGCAGTATCGACATTCGTATATCCCTCCTTGAGGAGTACAGTCATCATTAGCTCTAAAATGGATTGCTCATCATCGACTAGCAAAATAGCTGCATCGTTCATTCTTTCATTCCCTTCGCCAAAATCATCGTTTATTCCATCATAGCATGAATTTTTTGGCATAAACGAAACGCCGCCTTAACGGAAGCTTAATTCGGTTGCTCACATGCAAGTGGAAAATTAAGGGTGAGGTAATAGAGCGTTTCGCTTGGCATAAGATTCAGTTGTTAAAATAAGCGAGACAAACTGGATTTGAAGGAAGCGGGGAATAAGAAATGAAGAAAGCACGGAGCAGTACGTTTAACGGAGCTATTACGATCAGCAAGACGGTTATGGCAGCAGGCGCGCTTGCAGTTCTGATTACGGCATGTGGAGGGGGAAATAACGCGGTGACAAAAAATGATCCGGCCGGCAGTCCGGCTGTAACCCAGTCTGAAGCAACGGATAATCAAGCTGCGACAGCTCCGCCAGTGGAAGAAGCTTTGAAGCCGGAGGATTTGACTCAAGCCCTGCTTGAAGGCAAATATGAATTGATCTATGAACGAATGAGCAAAGATTTCCAGACGCAATTGTCTAAGGCGGATTTCCTTGCGACTGCAGCCGATTTTACGAAGGGAGTCAAATCCTTTGAGCAGGTTTCTTCCTTGCAGCATAATGGCGGCAAAATGTTAACCTGGGTTAGCGATTCTAAAGCAACCGGCCTTACCGGTGTCTTTGACGGCGAAGGCACGATCTTGGGACTGGAAATCAAGGAGCTTGCCAATTGGCCGGAAACGGATGAGAAAAAGACAAAAATCGTTTACGATTTGCCGCTCCGTGGCGATTGGCTCGTGATCTGGGGCGGAGAGAATGTTCTTATCAACTATCATTATGCGCACGAAAGCCAGCGGTACGCATACGACATCGTAAAGAGCAAGGAGGGGTACTCCTATAAAGGCGATCCATTAAAAAATGAAAGCTATTATGCGTTTGGCGAACCTATACTTGCGCCAGCGGATGGCAAGGTTGTAGCCATCGTGAACGATATTCCGGATAATGAGCCCGTAGGCGTAATGAATGAGAAGGCTCCTGCCGGTAATTCGGTCGTAATTGATCACGGAGGGAATGAATTCAGCACCTTGGCACATATGAAAAAAGGCTCCGTCTCCGTCAAGGTGGGCGACCTGGTCAAGCGGGGGGATGAAATCGGAAAGCTCGGCAATTCGGGCAACTCCAGTGAGGCCCATCTCCATTTTCAGGTGTCTAACGGCGCGAATTTGTTTGAGTCACAGTCGATAAATATTAATTGGAAGGATGGAATCCATCCGGTGCAAGGGGAGACGTTAACGTCCTCCAAGTAGAAAATATTACGAATGGAAAAGATCGGCTACCTTATATGAATCTCTTAAAAAAGTCGCTTAGGAGCGGCTTTTTTTTGTTTGACAGCATCGTTGCCCATCGCCATTTTTGAAAAAAAAGCACCGAGCTTGTCATGCTTGTCAAACTAGTCCGCATATTTGGTCAAGTCCCCTCATAGACATGTTATCAGCCAGTAAAAAACAATGTGCAGAGGGGATGATTACATGCGTCGCATGACATGGACCGCGGCAATATTATTATGTTTTTCATTAGTATTAGCTGCTTGCGGAACGAAGGACGCCGAGTCCGTGGTTAAGGAGCTCGACAAGGTAGTAAACAGCATGGAGAGCTATCAAGGAAGCGGTACGATGACATTGCGGACAGGACAGCAGCCACTTGAGTATAAAGTGGAGGTATCCTACCAAAAGCCGCAATACTATCGGATTAAGCTGACGAATGAAGAGAAGGACATTACACAAATCGTGCTTCGCAATGACGACGGCGTATTCGTACTCACTCCGAAGCTGAATAAAGTGTTCCGCTTCCAAAGCGATTGGCCGCAAAACCAAGGCCAAGTCTACTTGTACCAAACGTTAATTCAAAGCATTCTAGTGGATAATTCACGCCAGTTCGTAATCGATGATAATGCTTACGTGTTTGACGTAATGGCAAATTATAATAACGGCTCCTTGGCCCGCCAAAAAATTTGGCTGAATAAATCGGATTACAAGCCGGTTCAGGTCGAAGTCAGCGACACCAATGCTGCGGTTATGGTTGAAGTGAAATTCGACAAGTTTGATTTTGGGCCAAAATTTGATAAGGCTGTATTCGAGACGGAAGCGAATATGAATGCTGCTCCTTCCAGCCAATCAACAGAAGAGCCGACCATGACTTTGCCTGATGGCGATGGCAATAATGCAGGATCGGGCAATGCAACAAACAACACGGATGGCAATGCAAGCGTTAATGCAAACGAAGATGGGGCAGCACCTGACAACAGCGGCAATCAGACAGAAGAAGACAGCGCCGTAACTGGCGATGATCAAACGAATGGAAGCGGCAATGCGACCGAGGAAGGCGACGATGCTGCGACCGGAGCAAAACCGGATGCAACTGCCGATTTTGCGGCGATGACGCCTACGTATACACCTGACGGCGTAACGCAGCAAGACTTGGTTGACATCGTATTTGGCGGCAATCCGGGTCTAATGACTCGCTTCACAGGCGACTATAGCTACACGCTCATTCAAACGGAGCCAAAAGATCAAGCGGCATCGTATGTGCCGGGTCTGCTCGTAGATCTGGGCTTCACGATGGGTCAGCTCAGCGGCGATGAGCAGCAAACGCTCACTTGGACCTACGAAGGCCATCAATTCAGGCTGACAAGCGCGAATCTGCCTGAATCTGAAATGATTAAGGTCGCGCAATCGGTACAGGGTGAAATCGGGAAATAAAGCGGGAAAACAGCCGAATTTCCAAGACGTACTAGCCATTTCCGGGGTTCGTTTCATTGACAGTCGCAGCAGCAACGTATAACATTATTGCTATTGATGTTTGCTGCTCGGACTGTTATGGCTGCCAGATGAGGAGAAGGTGAAAGGCTTGGATTCGTTTTATCGCCCTACTAGGGTTGAACTGTCATTAGATGCATTACGACATAACTTACAGGCTTTCCGCGATGCGATTCCGGAGGGATGCAAGCTACTTGCTTCGGTCAAAGCGAATGCTTACGGGCATGGCGCGGTGGAAGTGGCGCGTGAAGCGGAACGCTTTGGCGTAGATTATTTTGGAGTCGCTTTTCTTGATGAAGCTTTGCAATTACGGAATGCAGGCATCCAAACCCCGATTCTCGTGTTAGGTTTCGTGGCTGCGGATGCCTTGTCTGTTGCAAGAGAGCACAATGTGACGATCAGTTTGTTTAGAGATGACATTTTGGAGGCAGCCGCCAAGCTGCCCGCTGATAGCAGCGGACGCAAGCTTAAGGTGCATATCAAGATCGATTCCGGCATGGGACGGCTTGGCGTGATCGGAAAGGACGCAGCAATATCCTTTATCGAGAAAGCTTTGCAAGTACCGCAGCTTGAGATCGAAGGGATGTTTACGCATTACGCCCGCGCAGATGAGACTGACAAAAACTATACGAAGCTGCAATACGACCGTTTTCGTGAAGTAGCTGAATATGTGGAACGGCAGGGTCTGCCTATCCCGATTATTCATGCGGCAAACAGCGCAGCGGGCATAGACACACCCTATTATGCAGGAGACATGCTGCGGCTAGGTATCAGTATGTACGGTTTATTGCCGTCTGACGAGGTTAACCAGAAGCGTATTGAGCTTGAGCCTGTCATGGCGCTCAAAACAGAAGTCGTGATGGCCAAAACAGCACCAGCGGGCTGGGGAATCAGCTACGGCACGCGTTATGTAACAGAAGGAGAAGAGCGTATCGGAACGCTTCCGATAGGGTATGCTGACGGCTTCAGCCGAATGCTCTCAGGCAAGGCGCATGCCTTAGTTCGCGGCGTGAAAGTACCGGTGCTTGGCACCATTTGTATGGACCAATGCATGATAGCGCTTGATCCTGCTGTTACGGAAGCGGCACCATTGCCGGTTGAGCCGGGCGAAGAGGTTGTGCTTATTGGCCGCCAGGGTGATTCGTTTATTACAGTGGAAGACATGGCAGAGCAGCTTGGTACGATTAATTATGAGGTTATTTGCATGCTTGCCGGACGATTGCCTCGCGTATACGTCAGCGGAGGCCAAATAATGGCAACTCATAACTCCTTATCACTGATTTAAATCAAATTAGCAAAATCTTCATTTTGCATTATTTCGTAAAAGAAGAGGATTTTCGCCAAATCCCACGAATGTAGTAAGGTAGATCATCTATAAGGACTATACATGAAAACATACAGCATATTTGATATACGGCGATCATAGATATGTTGAAGTATAGCGACGGCAATATATTGTCATAATGAGTATTATGGTTTTGGAAAAGTTTTGGGGGTGCGAGTTCGGTGGCCAATGTACAAAATACCAAAAGAATCATGATTAGCCTGCCAGATCATTTGCTGGAAGAGGTTGACGGGATTGTTGCTAAGGAAAACTCCAACCGCAGCGAATTTATTCGGCAAGCCATGAAGCTGTATTTGGTGGAGCGCAAAAAACGTCAAATTCGAGAATCCATGCAGCGCGGGTATATGGAAATGGCGAAAATAAACCTGAACATGGCCTCGGAAGCTTTTCAAGCGGAGGAAGAAGCAGATCATACGTTAGGCCGTCTCGTTAGCGGGGTGTAGAGGTTGATTGTAAAACGCGGAGATGTGTTTTTTGCGGATTTATCGCCAGTCGTCGGATCGGAGCAGGGCGGTGTTCGCCCCGTACTGGTCATTCAGAATGATATTGGTAATCGCTTCAGCCCTACGGTCATCGTAGCTGCGATCACCGCTCAAATTCAAAAGGCTAAGCTGCCTACTCACGTTGAGATGGATGCGGCAGCCCATGGATTTGATCGTGATTCCGTTGTGCTTCTTGAGCAAATTCGAACGATTGATAAGCAGCGCCTCACCGACAAAATTACGCATTTGGATGACGAAACGATGCGTAAGGTTGACGATGCTTTGTTGATTAGCGTTGGATTAATTGATTTTTAGTAAAATGGAAGCTATTTGGCGTCTTGAAGAGGGTTCCTCTTGCCGAATGGCTTTTTTTGTCGGCTTTCGTTGAAAATTGATAAAATAAGGAAAAAAATGATAGACAAATGAAAGTTCAATTTGCTATTATGAACTCAAATACGTATAGCTAACCTTATATATGAGCTTTATTATGCGAAGAACGCACGCGGTACGCCTTAGATGGCTGCTGGTGCGTTCTTTTTTTATGCTCAGAGAGGAGTGGAGATGAAGAGGAGACGGAATGCGATTATTAGCATTACGGCCGCCGTATTATCGGCAAGTCTGGTTTATGGCATGTATGAGCTGCAGCGGATTCAAATCAAGAAGGAGGAGACGGTCGCCGTTCTTGTTCCGAAACGGTTTATCGGAGCGGGCGAGCGACTGAAGGAAAGCGACCTGGAGTATCGAATGGTGCCGCAGGCTGCTTTTGTCTCCGATATGGTCAACAAGCTGGAGCTAGCTGTCGGCAAGGAGACCGCAATCCCATTAGGCAAGGGAGAGCCGCTATTGCTTTGGAAGGTCAACGATTTTTATTTGCAGCCCAAGCGAACCGAATCGACCTTTCAAATTCCGAAGGAATATATCCGCTCGATATCAAACGGAATTAGAGCGGGTGACAAGGTGCTGCTATATGCATCGGGAGAGAACTCGCCCTCTATGCGGCTTTTCCCAGAAGCGGTTACGGTAGCTTCGGTAAAGACATCGGGCAATGTGGAAATCGACAATATGGACAATCCGAATTTATTTTCGCTGGCCGAGGGCAACAAGGAGCAAATGTATGCTTCTAGGCGAGAAGCTAACGGGATGATCGATTACTTAAACGTTAATTTGTCGGAGGAGCAATGGCTGAAGCTGGATAGCGTATGCAAGAGCGGCGAGTTGAAGCTGGTCGTTGCTTACAGCCCTTTGTCGCTTGATCTGTTAACTGGCGGGGAGGATGAATCGTGAGCGAAGCTTTGGCGCCTATAGCCGTTTTTATTGGTACAACGCCCAATATTGGAACGACGACAGCGGCGTTTGCAGCAGCTTACCGGATAGCGGAAGCAAGCGGCAAGCCAATCGGCTATTTATGCCTCAATCTCAAAAGCGCGAAGATCCATCGCTATATAGGCGTTGATGAGCCGCTCGTTACGCTGGATAAGCTTCGTCCGGAGCTGCGCTCGCTCACGCTGACGCCGGATAAGCTGCGCAGAGCTGCTTACCCTGTGCCCGGCCAGTCTAATCTGCAGGTGCTGTTCGGCAATCTCATGAGGGATCAAGCCGAGTATTTCACGCCGGAGGAAGCGGAGCATCTGCTTACGATCGCTGAGCAGGCGTTCTCGCTTATTGTTTTGGACGTAGGCGCTTATTGGGACAATGCGGCTACCATATGCTCGCTGCGCAGAGCGGGATCGCGAATTCTCGTTACCACACCGGCCTTGTCGCATTTTCAAGAGGACGGCAAGCGCTGGATAGGCCAGGTATCCCCGTTATTCGGGGTTGCGCCTCGGCAATACGAATCAGTCCTCATCAATAGTCCCTGGAGAAATGGAGGTTATCAGATGAAGCATATTTGCAAGGAGCTTGGAACGTCTGCGCTTGGCCAGATTCAATTGAGCGAGCCGGTTTTCAGCCAATTGGACAACGGTACCTATGCGCAGTGGCTGAAGGAGGATGAGGAAGGGAAGCAAACGATGCGGGAGCCGGCTCATGCGATTATGAAGCGGCACGGCATTCGGGGGATGTCGTCATCGAGATCGGTTCAGCCGTGGTATCGGAAGCTGCTTGCGCATCGCAGCGGTACAAGCTCGTGACGGCGCAGCAAAACCGTTTTTCACCCTCGGAGTTTGCTGCGCAAATGCAATCGGAGAAGCTGAGCAGCGAAGCGGCGGCATCGGAGGTTCCCTATCTGAGCGCGGATGCGCAAGGCGAGTTCGCCAAGCTTGCAGACGATATCAGAGCCTATTTAAGCGCTCCTCATGGGCTAGGCGAGGAGGAACGCAGGCAATACAGCGAGACGCTGAATCGTGCCGTGCTTGGTTACCCGCAGGAGCGTGAGCAGGTGCTCGCAGTCATTACAGACCGCTTGATAAGGCTGCGGATCCACGGGGCCGTAAATGTGCAGCATCCTTTTCAATCGCTTGCTGAAGCATTGTTTGCAGAAGTAATCGGCCTAAGCGTGCTAGAGCTCGTGCTAGCCGACAAGGAGGGACTAGAGGAAATACAAGTTGTTGGTGAGCGGATCTTCATCGTGAAGAATGGATTAACGACGCCGTCTCCTTTCCGATTTGACAACATTCGTGAAGTAGAGCGCATCCAGCAAAATTTGGTTCTCTACAATAATGATCGCATCAATCCGCGAAAGCGATGGGCCGAGGTCATGCTGCAAGACGGTTCAAGGGTGACGATGACCGGTTTTGGCTTTACGGCGAGCCCAACCTTGACGATCCGCTTCTACACCGTGCGCAGCTTTAGCTTGGCGACGCTGTGCATGCCTGCTTATCGGACGATGAACGATCGGGTGCAGCGGTTGCTCAGAGCGATTCTGGCTGCAAGGCTCAACCTTGTCATCATTGGGCCAACCAATTCAGGCAAAACCAATCTGATGAAGGCGATGATCGCGGAGCTTCCGGACGAGGAGCGGATCATTACGATCGAAGGCCGATTCGAGATGATGCTCGGACGTGATTTTCCAAGTAAAAATATAGTGGAATACATGGCGGATGAAGAGGATTCCTATCATCGCTCAGACCAGGCGTTTAAGCTCGCGCTCAGGCAGTCGCCGCAGCGAATCATCCATGCCGAAATACGCGACGTGGACGCGAATATATACGTTCGTGCCTGCACGCGCGGCCATTCTGGAAGCATGACGACTGTCCATGCCAACAGGCTTGAGGATGTGCCGGAGGCGATTGCGGATATGTGCATGCTCGATGGAAGGGGAATGAATGCCGAGCGCCTCTCCAAACGAATAACACAATATGTAACAGAGATAGGCATTGAAATGAGCTATCTTGGCGGACGGCGGGTAATCAGCAGGATTGGCGAGCTATGCTGGGAGGCTGGGCAAATCTTCGTGAGAGACTGGGTACGGTTCGACGAGGCGAAGGATGATTGGCTGTTCCCTTCTCCCCCATCGCCAAGAGCGAAGCTGGCAACCAATAATGGGGGTGATACGGATGAATAAACTTTCGACAGCAGCGGCGGCATTTTTATTGTTTTGTTTGTTTTTTATCGCTTTGTACAACCTGTTTTTAATTTGGTCGAGGGAGCAGCAGCTCAGAAGCAAGCTGTCATACCAAGCCGGTAGAGACTGGCGGAAGCTGCTGATTGCACGGTTTAAACGGCTGGAATGGCTTCAGCAGCATTTGGCTGAACGATTAGAAACGCTCCAATTGAAGATGACGCCGCTTGCCTTTGCTTATCTATCCGGCTTGATGTTGCTTACAGGAATCGCGTCAGGCGGTGTTTTTTTTCAAAGCGTAAAAGGTACTTTAATATTCGGCGGCGTGCTGGGCGCCTTGCCTTATACGGTTTTGATGACGATGCTCATCCATCGACGGATGCAGACGCAAATGGATTTTTTGCCTGCGGTTGAGCTTTTTTATCAGTGCTACCTCGTGACGGGCGAGCGGCAGATCCGGATCGCGCTGCAGCGTACGGTGGAGGAGAGAAGATTGCTTGGACCGATGCAATCGGTATTTGAGCAGCTTTATCGCAACCTGTCCGTTCGAGGCGACGATGAGGCGAGTCTGAGACTGCTTGCCGCATCGCTAGGCCATGTTTGGGCGGACTATTTCGTTAATATTTTGCGAGTGGCGCTTGTAGAGGGTGTGCCCGTCACAGACAGCTTGAAGGAGCTTCTGATCGATATGCGCAAGGCGAGACGCGCGAATGAGCAGGAACGGAATCGATTGCTGGAAATACGCGTCGCGAACTTCTCGCCGCTGCTGTTCCTCGCTTTATTTATCGGAATCAACCTTCGTTATAACAAGGATAACTCCTACTATTACTACATCGTTGATGCCGAGGGACGAGATATGCTGCTGAATGCGATGGTACTCATTTTTGCTTCGTTTCTGATGGGGCTATGGCTCTCGCGCAAAAAGATGTGAAAGGAGAAAGCAAATGCCGCTTTGGACAGAGCATATGGTTCGCCTCGTTTTGATGATAGGCCAGTATGTATTCGGGGCAGCGGCGATTTATGCGATGCTGCAGCTTTTGCCGCAGCGGCCAGCCCGGTGGAAGCATCTGGCCGTATTGAGCTGGCGAACGAAGGAAGCGCCGGCAAAATGGCTTAAGCTGCTTCGCATATCGAGGCAGCATTCCTCTTTCATGGAAAGAGAGCTGCTGCTCGCGGGCTGCGGAGTAACGGCGGACGCCGCGTGGTACGTGATCGCGAGGCGGCTTTTGCTGCTTGCTGCCCAAGGGCTCATTCTTTTTGCCGCCGTATGGCATGAACAAATAAATGCATTTGTCCCCATGACCTACATCGTTCCAGGCTTGTTGCTTGCCATGCTGTTCTTATCTATCGACCTCGTGTGGCTGCGATCCATTCATAAGCTGCGCGCCCTTCAGGTGACCAAAGAAATATTTTCAGTGAGCAAGCAGCTGCTTTACCTGTCCGATTCCTCGCTGCATCTCCATGCAAAGCTGCTGCGCTGCATCCCTTTTACGAAAACGATGCGCCATGAGTTGGAGCAGCTTCTTGCCGAATGGTATCACGATGCAGGCGAAGCGCTGCAGCGATTCAAGCAAAGGCTCGGAACGGATGAAGGCTTAAGCTTTGTAGAAACGCTAGACGCACTGCGCCTGCATGAGAGTCCGCAATACTATGAGCTGCTGCGCGTACGGATTGAGGATTACAAGCAAAAAATCGATTTAGCTAAGGAAAGCCGTAAGGAATCAACCTCTTATTTCTTGTTTATTATCGCAGGCATCCCGATTTTGTACACCTTTCAGGTGTTTATTTATCCGTGGGTGAGAGAGGGGCAGAAGCTGTTTCAGTCCCTTAGTTAACGAATGGTGATGGCATACGAAAGGAGGTGGTAGCATGCGCAATATTTTGATGACGGTCATGATGCTTGTTGTCGTTATTGTTCTATTCAATACAATCATCGCCCAGGACACGACAGGAACTAGAAGCCAAATTACGTCGCAAGGCACTTCGGCTAATACGCGTATCAGCGAGCTTCTCCCATAGGCTGGGGACTTGTAGTTGCAAATGTGCGGAGGTGTCCATATATGCGGGGAATACTCGTATCGATGCTGCTGCTTATTACCGTCATTCTTCTTTATCAATCGGTCGCAGAGGGCGACGGCGGGATGAAGCAGCAGATCGATGGAGCGGGCGGCTCAATCAGCGACCACATAAGAGGAATAGACCCATGAAGCAAATTTTAATTTTTGTCTTGTTTGCAGCGCTATTATGCTGGATTATGTTCTCTCCTATTTACAAGCATGTTTTCATCGTCAGGCAAGCCGTTCTGCAGCAGGAGGTCGATTATTTACTGGAAATCGGAGCAAGCGGAAATTATGGCTACATCAGCGAGCAAATGCAAGAGCAGTCCAGGCAGCGTCTAGCCCGATTTGGCATGCGGGCTGACGACATCGCCTTTGAGCTTGCTGCAACTAGCGGGCTAGCCGCTTCCGATCCGAATGCACCATTAATTCGGGGAACAGGCATTTCGCTAACGATTAGCTATCCGTATGAGAATTTATTTGAAATTGACCGATTAATTGGTTTGACGCCGCCAATGCCAGATGAGCGGATGCGGGCATTTGGAATGAAAATGAGCGAATATGTGCCATGATAGAAGGAAGCGGGTGAATCGATGTACAAGCTGCTGCTTATCGTAGTGATGATGACGGTATGGATTTCGATTCATCTGCTGCAAGTGGAGGAGGAGCTTGCCATGAAAGCTTTATTTCAAGGCAAGCATGCGGTTAATCGAGCTGCGCATGCGGCAGCGCAGCAGCTTGATCCGGCAGCGCTTAGCGAAGGCTTGTTAAGGCTGGAGCCTGATGCGGCGGCAAATGCAGCGGCTTTATATTTGCAGGAGAACCTAAAGCTGGACGCAGGAGGCGTCCCTTTGCCGGAATCATTTTTGAAGGAGCGCGTATATGTTGCCGTATTTAAAATCGTGAATGCGGATCAAACTTTTCCTTATGCTTATCGAAATGATGCCTATAACTATGAGGTCACGCTGAAGCGGCCGGGCGTCATTATGATCGTACATATCGCTTATCCGCGTGCCTTTCGTGTTTTGGACGCAATTGAATGGAATATAAAGGGGGCTGCCGAGCTCGTTGCAGGTTGACGGGAAACTGGATAATTGATGTAATAAGGGGAGGGAACTTATTTAGGAGCTGATTATTGATATGATGGACATACTTCCGGACATTCCTGCCGAGCTTATCAAGCAGAGAATCCGTTCTTTACAGATAGCGATGAAGGCAGAGCAAATCGATGCTTTTTTGCTCACTCAAAATGTTGATCTTTACTATTTAAGCGGGTCTATGCAAAATGGATATTTGTTCGTTCCAAGCACGGGCGAGCCTACCTTTTACGTTCGGCGCAGCGTATCGCGCGCGAGACAGGAGACAGTTGTTCAGGTGGCAGAGCTTGGTGCTTTTCGTCTTTTTGGAGAAACGCTGGCGCAGAACTATCCGTATTTGTTTGTTAAAGGATCTGAGCTGCGAATAGCAGCCGATCTGGATGTGCTTCCTGCGCAGCTTTACATAAAGCTCTCCGAGCTACTTGGCAAGGCGGGCCGCTGCGAGCTGATAGACGGCTCAGCCATCATTCGCACGCTGCGCATGATTAAAGCGCCTTGGGAGGTAAGCCGGATTGAAGCGGCTGCAGAGGTTGTAGCAGAAGCGCTGAACGAGGCATTAGACGAATTGAAGGAAGGCATCTCCGAGCTAGAGTGGATGGCGCGCGTGGAGTATGAGCTTCGCAAGCGCGGGCATATCGGCTTAATGCGAATGCGAGGCTACAATCAAGAGATTACGACCGGCATGGTCATTTCGGGAGCAGCGGCGGCGATTCCATCTTATTTTGACGGACCGGCAGGCGGCCTTGGTCTTGGAGCTTCGTCTCCGCAAAGCGTTAGCAGGTCGATTATTAAGCGTAACGAGCCTATTCTAATCGATATCGGCTGTTGTGTAGACGGATATGTCATCGATCAGACTCGTACGGCCGTGATTGGCGAGCTATCGGAAACGCTTCAGCATGCATATGAGGTATCGGAAGCCGTTATTGGCGCGGCAGAGCGGCTCATGGTTCCCGGCACGCTTTGTTCAAAGCTGTACGAGGACGCATTAGCTAGATGCGCTGCTGCGCAGTTATCGGATCATTTTATGGGATTCGGCGCGGATCAAGCCAAGTTTTTAGGACATGGCATAGGACTTGAAATCGATGAATGGCCGGTGCTTGCCAGGGGCTTTCAGACGCCGCTGGCGGCGGGCATGGTCATTGCCGTAGAGCCAAAATTCACTTTTCCAGGTCAGGGCGTCGTTGGCATTGAGAACAGCTACTTCATTTCGGAGCAAGGTGCCAAAGCGCTCACAAAAACGAAGGCGGAGCTTATTGTTTTGCCTTAGACCAATGAAAGGGGGATCGATCAAATGGATCGGGAGTTGACCAAACGGCTTCACCGTGATTACATAACCGTTTATCGCATTACTGAGCTCATTACAAACGGCATATTTCTGGCTCTAATCATCGCCTATTTTACGATGGCGATCATTTGGGATTGGACGCTTGTCCCCGGCTGGATCGCTCTATTCATTTTTATCGTTACAGCGATACTTTTTACCTGGACATTTCCTCAAATGATGACGACAAGATTTCGATACGAGCTGTTTGATGATGAGATTGAAATACAAACTGGCCTTATCTTCATAAAAAATGTACTCGTTCCAATGGTTCGAGTACAGCATGTCGAGCTTGAAAGCGGGCCGCTCATGCGCAAATACGATCTGGCCAGCGTATCGATTGTAACTGCTGCTACCACGCATCAAATTAAGGGCTTAAAACAGAGCGAGGCGCAGCAGTTGAAACGGCAAATCGGGATATTGGCTAAGGTGGATGATAAGGATGAGTGAGCGCCGTACGCTTCATCCCATTTACATTTTATTCGGGCTGCTGAATACGATTAAGGGGTTCATTCCCGTTATATTGATTGGTTTAGTTAGAGGCAAGGATTGGAGCGGTCTTGCATGGTATTGGTATGCAGGCGCTTCCGCGCTGGCAGCGGTCATACTCGTGTTCAGCTATTTGGAGTGGCGGCGTTTTGGCTTTTGGCTGGAAGAGGACCGGATCATCATCCGCAAGGGCTGGATGTTCCGGGACGAGAAGACGATCTATTATGGACGCATCCATTCTGTAAATGTGGAGCAGCCTTTTATCCAACGGATACTTAGAGTAGCGCAGGTTAAGATCGAGACGCCTGGCGGCAACAAGAAGGCGGACGGCATTTTGCCGGCACTCTCCCTAGAAGCGGCGAATGACATCCAGCAAATACTGAGAAGGCAAGCTTCGTCTAAAGCCCAGCCTGCTGACGCTGCAGCGCTTGTAAACGCTGTACCGGAAAGCGTGTCAGCAGAGCAGCAGCTGATTGTCAAAATGAACGACAAGCCGCTCACGCAGGCGGCTCCAGCTGAACCAAGCAGGAAAATGCCTGCCATTACGCTAAATGCAACACAGCTGATTCAAGCGGCAGCGACCTCGATGAACTTTGGACTAGTTGCGGCGTTTATGGTCGGTTTGTTTTCTTTGGCGGATGATCTCGTCAATGTGCTTCTGCCAGACCATTTTTTCGAGAACGTCGTTAAAGATTCAGCTAGCTTAATGACAAACTTTATTCTTATCTTTGTTTTGATCGTAGCCGGAATTGGCTTCGCATGGCTGCTTTCAATCGTATTGTATGTTTTAAAATACAGCGGCTTCTCAGTAAAGAAGGATGGCAGACAAATTTCAGTCTCCTACGGGCTGCTGGAGAAAAAAACGTTCGTATTTGATCCCAAAAAGGTGCAGGCTGTCGTCATCAAGGAAGGATTGCTTCGCCAAGCCTTTGGTTATGCTGAAATACAGCTTCAGATCGTGTCGTCGGACAAGAAAGAGCAGCTAATGCTGCATCCTTTTCTCAAACGCTCTGCGATTCAGCAGGTGCTGAACGATTTTGTTCCGCAGGTAAAGCTTCCTCCCAATGCTCATATAACGGGCGCTCCGAAGCGCGCGCTGCTATACTACGTTAGAATAGAGCTTCTGTTTACTTTGCTCGTATGCGCCGCGTTCATTCTATTTTTTAAAGCTGGCGGTTTATGGTCGCTGCTGCTCGTGCCTATCGTTCTATGGTGGAGAAAAAGCAGTTATAACGCGGCAGGCGTTAAGCTGGACGAGGGCCAATTGACGCTTCGCAATCGGTTTGTTTCGAGAACCACTTATCTGATTCGGCGTCCTCAGATTCAAACGATGCGGGTGAACCGTACGATTGGGCAGCAGCGCAAGAAGCTGCTAACGCTTTCGGTACGTACGATGGGAAGCCCGTTTGATTACAGCGTAAAGTGTCTTGACCGCAAGGATGTTGAACCCGTATGGCATTGGTACAGCCGCAGTCAACGCAAGACATAAAATAAATGATGCCTATAAACAGCTGCTGAAGAGCTTGCCGCTTCCGCAGTTGTTTTTTTTATAAAAAAAACTTTCTGACCAGAGTGAACGAAATGAAACCATTAAACGTCATAGCTATAACCGGTTGAACAAAAGGAGGTTACGCGCTCGTGCATGACGAGACGGGACTGATTAAACAAGCAGTTCGCGGCGATTCGCGAGCGCTCTCTGAACTGCTGAGACAGCATTATTCTTTTTTATATCAATACGTGTTAAAGGTTACGATGAACAAAACCCGTGCGGAGGATATTACGCAGGAGACGATGCTGAAGGCAATTGAGAAAATAGCGACTTTTCAATATAAAGCTAGATTTTCGACATGGCTCATTACGATTGCTTCGAGACTCGTCGTCGACCGCATTCGTCGCAATGAGCTGGAGAAAAATTGGATCCAGTCGGAGCAGTCGATGCATGCTATACGTTTTGAAACGTTGCAGCGCGGGGATGATTGGCCGGCAGCGCTTCAAGCGTTAGGCGAGTTAAGCAGCGATATCCGAATACCGGTGCTGCTCAAGTATTATTACGGCTATGCGCAGGAGGAGATCTCCACCATGCTGGACATTCCCGTAGGAACGGTAAAATCAAGGCTGCATAATGGTTTGAAGCAGCTGCGGAAGGAGCTAACGGAGCATGAAGAAGCCTAAAGAGGAAGATTACGATCAGCAGTGGTTCGACGATCAGTTTAAAGAAGCGGTGAACCGTTTTGACGCCACTCATGCACCGAACGTTCCCGATCTGCAGCAGTTCGAAGCATTCGTAGAGGGGCGTAAGCAAGAGATGAAGCGGGGGTTATGGAAGGAACTCCTCTTGTTCTGGCTGACGGGCTGCCTTGTTTTAGGCTTGATGCTGTGGATGCTGGACCGGAGCTGGGTCTGGTTTGCCGTCCTTCAAACTCTCATTGCAGCAGGCGGCATCGGATTTGTCAGCATCACATTTGGCCGAAGGAAGGTACGGACATGGAGGAGCTAAAGGTTTTACCCATTTGGGCTTGGATACTGCTCGCCGCTGTGCTGATCGCGCAATCGACTTGGTTATTTATTGACGCTCGAAAAAGGGACAGCATGCCTTGGCTTTGGGGCATCTGGGGTTTAATCCAAACGCCGATGCCGTTTGTGTTTTATTTCATATTTGTGAGAAGCGGCTGGTTCCGCCGCAACAGGAACAAGGACAAGTAGCAGCTAGGCTGCCTTTAAATAAGTAGGGAGGTCATTTGGATGAAGTATGATCAAATCGAACTATCGCAAATCTTGCCTATCGTTGCGCCTATTATCGTTATCCAGTTGATATTGATGGTGATCGCATTGATCTTATGCATGAAAGCCGAGAGCACGCGCGGGCCTAAGTGGATGTGGGCGCTCATTATTATATTTGGGAATATTATTGGACCGATTGCTTTCTTTATAGCAGGAAGGAGGAACGAGCGATGAGCACACTGCTTAAGGTGAAAGGCTTAACCCAGACATTCGGTGCGGTAAAAGCGGTAGCAGGCATCGATTTCTCGATAACCGAAGGCCACTGCGTTGCGCTGCTTGGACCTAACGGCGCAGGGAAGACAACGACGATTCGGATGATTACGGGCTTGCTTAAGCCGACAGCGGGACAACTCGAATTTCAGGGATCGGCTCAAGGGATTAATCATCGGGCGCTTATCGGCTATCTTCCGCAAGCCCCATCCTTCTATCCATGGATGACGGGAATCGAATACGTCATTTATGCGGGAAGATTATGCGGCCTTAGCGCCGCAACCGCAAAAACACGCGCGAAGGAGCTTTTAGAGCGGGTTGGAATTTCTGGCGCCGCCAAGAGACGGATCGGCTCCTATTCAGGAGGCATGAAGCAGCGTCTTGGCCTTGCTCAAGCGCTTGTGCATCAGCCTCGGCTGCTTGTTATGGATGAGCCGGTATCGGCGTTGGATCCGCTTGGCCGCAGGGAGGTGCTTGAGCTTCTACGAGAGCTGAAGCAGGAAACGACGGTGCTGTTCTCCACGCATGTGCTGCATGATGCGGAGGAGCTATGCGATGATGTCATCATTATTCGAAATGGGCAGGTGGCGCTGCAAGGGGAAATTGAGACAATCCGCAAGGACCATCGCCAACCGGTCATTGAGCTCCAGCTTGAGCGTGACTCGAAGTCTGAGAGCTGGCTAAACTCTTATATGGCGCGCATTCTTCCAAAGGGGAGTGCTGAAGGCAAGGCTAGCTTATTTCAGTCTGTCCAGCTGGAGAATGGGATCGCACGCTTCACCGTTAACGAAGTGGATGCAGCAAGGCGCAGCTTGTTGGAGGAGCTGACCAGAGAGCAGGTTAAGGTAAGCAGATTGGAAGTCGGCCATACGACACTAGAGGATTTATTTATGAAAGTGGTGACCCAATGAGTACGAAGGCGCTAGGACATGTTCATCGCGGAACGATGGAGCGGGCTTATTCATCCCATTTCACCCGTTTTACCGTCATGGTTCAGAAGGAGCTGCTGGAGCTGGTTCGAAGCTACAAGCTGCTTTGGGTACCGCTTGTTTTTATATTGCTTGGCATCATGCAGCCAGTGTCAACTTATTTTATGCCGATCATATTAGAGAAAGCCGGCAGCCTGCCGGAAGGAACGGTTATTGAAATTCCGATGCCGAACGGTTCTGAAGTGCTTGCTCAAACGCTCCAGCAATTCGGCACGCTAGGCGTTCTTGTTATTGTACTCGTCTGCATGGGCACGGTGTCGGGTGAGCGCAATAGCGGTACAGCTTCGCTCATCCTTGTGAAGCCGGTTTCCGTGCTCTCCTTTATAAGCTCCAAATGGACGGCGATGCTGCTCCTTACTTGGGGCGCTTTGACTCTGGGCTATTTTGCTGCCTGGTATTATACAGCACTTTTATTTGATGAAGTTTCTTTCTCCAAAATGATCGGCAGCTTGCTCATATTCGGCTTATGGCTGTCGTTTCTGGTTACGCTCACGATTCTCTTCAGCGCGTTGCTGCGCAGTCCGGCAGCGGCGGCTTTCACGGCGCTTGGCGGCGCGGTTGCGCTTACGCTGCTGGCAAGCCTTTTCCCAGAGCAGCTCGGGTGGAGTCCGGGCGCGCTGAGCGGCTTTGCTTATGCATCGGTGTCCTCAGGGATAGTAAATGTTAGTCGATTCGGTTTGGCGGTAACGCTGACCATTATCGGGATTGCAGCCGCTGTTGCCTTATCCGCATGGGTGCTTCGCAGAAGCTCGGCAGTCGAATAAAAGGAAGGCAACTCTATCAACTCATTCTTCGATTGGACACCGCTATTATTTTTTAGTAGGATAGTAGTGAAAGAATCAGCGGCGAAGAAACAGGAGTTGAGGACGATGCTACAATTAGGCACAAAGGTCGTCATAGTGGCTGACCAATATGAACAAAACCTTCCCATCGGAGAACATGGTTATATAATAGCTTACGACCGCAATGCGGATAATGTATTTGATTATGTGCTGAGAGTCCCATCGGCTAATCGGAACTTCCTTATTCCTGATGAAGACGTGGAGCTTGAAGAGGTGCTTATTCAGGATGAGGTTGACCGCATCGAGCGGGAGGCGCTAATCGATTTTGCGCTTGCGACTCATAATGAGGAATTGTTTAAACGCATTATGAATGGCGAGAACGAGATCGAGCCAGAACCGGAAAATACGGGCAAGGAACCGCTTAGCCCAGCGGACTTTATTCGTCAGGTTAATCTAAAAGCTTGGATTTAAGCAGCAAAAGACCAAACCGGACTGTTCTGTATGTCAGCGTGCTGACAAACGGATCAGTCTTTTTTTGCGCAAAAAGAGGAACTTGCCGTTTACATTGATGTTCGCCCTAATTGTGAGATATAATAGGAAGAATGATTACAGGAATAGGAAAGGAAGAATACCTGATGAGCATTACGCCCAAGGATGTAGAGCATGTCGCCAGACTGGCGCGGTTAGAGCTTTCCGATTCGGAGAAGGATCAGTTTACGGAGCAGCTCAATGCTATTTTGAAATATGCGGAAAAGCTTGATGGCTTAGACACGGAAAATGTCGAGCCGACCAGCCATGTGCTGCCTATTACGAACGTTATGCGTGCGGATGAGAAACGCCCGTCGCTGCCGATCGAAAAGGTGCTGCTCAATGCGCCTGATGAAGAGGATGGACAATTTAAAGTACCTGCGGTGCTTGAATAATACGAATGGGTTTTATATGAAGGGAGGAACTACTGTTGGCACTGTTTGATTTGCGCCTGCAGGATGTACATAACAAGCTTAACAATAAGGAACTGTCTGTTTCTGAGCTGGTTAGCGCATCATATGCGAGAATTGCAGAGACCGAGCCTGCTATCCAGGCTTTTATTACATTGAATGAAGAGAATGCGCGCTTGCAGGCTTCCGAGCTGGACAAGCAATTGCAAGAGGGCGGCGAACGTGGTTTGCTGTTTGGCTTGCCGGCGGGTGTGAAGGACAATATTGTGACGGAAGGGCTGCTTACGACTTGCGCGAGCCAATTTCTAAGCAATCACAATCCAATTTATGACGCTACGGTCGTAAGTAAACTTAAAGCGGCTCAATCGGTTACGATTGGCAAGCTGAATATGGATGAATTCGCTATGGGCGGCTCGAACGAGAACTCAAGCTACTATCCAACACGCAATCCTTGGAATACGGATTATGTGCCTGGCGGCTCAAGCGGCGGCTCCGCGGCGTCTGTTGCTGCGGGTCAAGTGTACTTCTCCCTTGGTTCCGACACAGGCGGATCGATTCGTCAGCCGGCAGCGTATTGCGGAATCGTGGGCTTGAAGCCGACGTACGGACTTGTTTCGCGCTTTGGCCTAGTCGCATTCGCGTCATCCCTTGACCAGATCGGCCCGCTTACCAAAAACGTAGAAGATTCCGCTTACGTGCTGCAAGCTATTGCAGGCTACGATGCAGGCGATTCGACATCTGCAAACGTGGAAATTCCGGACTATACGTCAGCATTGACTGGCGATGTTAAAGGGCTGCGCATCGGCGTTCCTAAGGAATACCTCGGAGCGGGTATTGACCCTCGCGTTAAAGAAGCGGTGCTCAAAGCATTGTCGGTATATGAATCGCTTGGCGCGACATGGGAAGAGGTTTCGCTTCCGCATACGGATTATGCGATCGCTACCTATTACCTGCTCGCTTCCTCGGAAGCTTCATCGAACTTGGCCCGTTTTGACGGCGTACGCTACGGCGTTCGTGCGGACAACCCGGCCAATTTGATCGATTTGTACAAAAAGTCTCGCAGCGAGGGCTTTGGCCCCGAAGTGAAACGCCGGATTATGCTTGGTACGTATGCGCTTAGCTCCGGATACTATGATGCTTATTACTTAAAAGCACAGAAGGTGCGGACACTGATCAAGCAAGATTTTGACCAAGTGTTTAGCCAATATGATCTAATCATCGGGCCTACGGCTCCGACACCGGCGTTCCGTATTGGAGAGCAGGTTGGCGATCCGTTAACGATGTATTTAAACGATATTTGTACGATACCGGTAAGCTTGGCGGGCGTTCCTGCTATAAGCGTGCCGTGCGGTACGGCTGACGGCTTGCCGATCGGCTTGCAAATTATCGGGAAGGCGTTCGACGAATCGACGGTGCTGCGCGCCGCTCATGCGTTCGAGCAGCACACGGAGCATCATAAACAACGTCCGCAGCTATAAGCGGTCATATATACGTTTACGAAGGGATCGATACGAATGTCTGAACCGAACAAATACGAGACGGTTGTCGGGCTGGAAGTCCATGTGGAGCTGCATACGAATAGTAAAATCTTTTGCGGCTGCTCTACGGCTTTCGGCGCGCCGCCGAATACCCATACCTGTCCAGTATGTCTTGGACATCCCGGCGTTTTGCCGGTATTGAACCGCCAAGCGGTTGAATACGCGATGAAAGCGGCTATGGCGCTTAACTGCCAAATTGCCGACATCAGCAAGTTTGACCGTAAAAACTATTTCTACCCGGATTCGCCGAAAGCATACCAAATTTCGCAATTCGATCAACCGATCGGCGAGCATGGCTGGATCGAAATCGAAGTGAACGGCGAAGTGAAGCGAATCGGCATCACTAGGCTTCATCTTGAAGAGGATGCGGGCAAGCTTACGCACGTTGACGGCGGATATGCATCGCTAGTCGATTTCAACCGTGTCGGTACGCCGCTTATCGAGATCGTATCCGAGCCGGATATTCGCACGCCTGAGGAAGCGAAAGCTTACTTGGAGAAAATCAAAGCGATCATGCAGTATTGCGATGTGTCTGACGTGAAGATGGAAGAGGGAAGCTTGCGCTGCGATGCCAACATAAGCCTCCGTCCTTACGGACAGAAGGAATTCGGAACGCGTGCCGAGCTCAAAAACATGAACTCCTTCCGCGGCGTACAGCGCGGCCTTGAGTACGAGCAATTCCGCCAAGCTGAAATTCTCGATTCCGGTGGCGAAGTTATCCAAGAGACTCGTCGCTTCGACGATGCGCTTGGCAAATCGTTCTCCATGCGCGGCAAGGAAGAAGCACATGATTATCGCTACTTCCCGGACCCGGATCTTGTATCGCTGCACATCAGCGAAGAATGGAAGCAGAGCATCCGTGCTACGATTCCAGAGCTGCCGGACGCTCGCAAAGCGAGATATACAAACGACTACAGCTTGCCTTCTTACGATGCTGAGGTTATTACTTCATCCAAGAAGCTTGCGGATTTCTTCGAGGAAAGCCTTTCTTACACGAAGGATGCCAAAACCGTTTCAAACTGGATCATGGGCGATCTCCTAGGCTACCTGAATGCGAACGGCCAGGAAATTTCCGATGTAAAAATAACTGGACAAGGTCTTGGCGAGATGATCGGCTTGCTTGAGAAAGGCACGATCAACGGAAAAATCGCCAAAACCGTATTCAAAGCTATGCTGGAATCGGGCAAGCTGCCGCAGCAGATCGTTGAGGAGCAAGGGCTCGTTCAAATTAGCGATGAAGGCGCGATTCAAGCGATAGTGAATCAGATCGTAGAAGCGAATCCGCAATCGGTTGAAGATTACAGAGCCGGCAAAGAAAAAGCGATTGGCTTCCTCGTTGGACAGATTATGAAGGAATCCAAAGGGAAAGCAAATCCTGCGCTTGTAAATAAGCTGCTTGTTGAGCGCTTGAAATAATTGCAGTCGCATGCAAAGACGCGGTTCATCGTGAAGATGAGCCGCGTTTTTCTTTTTGGCCGACGCCAAGGACAGGAGACCTGTATGTTCTAGCAGCCGCATACAATTATGTTACAATAGCTAGTATAGAAAGGTCGGGATCTTCTATGGCAAATGAACTTCATAATCCCTGGTACATTAGTGAGCTGCACATTTTATTAAGACTGCTCCTTGCCCTGCTGCTAGGCGGCCTTGTCGGATTTGAGCGCGAGCAGTCGAATCATGCGGCAGGACTCCGGACTAACATATTGGTTTGTTTGGGCTCATGCCTGCTCATGCTGCTATCCATGTATGGTTTTGCTTCATTTGTAGATGAGCCGAACGTTAGAGTTGACCCTGCGCGTCTTGCCGCTGCGGTAATTACCGGCATTGGTTTCCTTGGCGCTGGTACGATATTATTTACGGGCAAATCAATCACAGGCTTAACGACCGCGGCGTCCTTATGGGTCGTATCCGCGATCGGGCTTGCTGTCGGAGCCGGCTTCTATTTTGCGTCCGCTACGGCAACGATAATGGTTTTAGTTACACTATGGGCGTTTAATAAGTTAGAGAAAAGGTATATTAGCGCGAAAAAGGAGCATTTGCTCAAAATAAAAGCCAACAATTTATCTCAAGCTTTACTCGATATCAATGGATTGCTGACTGACCAGAAAATCGTCATTCGAAAAATGCTCTTGGAGGAGTGCGAGGACGAGGGGGATGTCGGACAGATTATGCTTCAGATCTACATTACATTGCCAAAATCAGAAAAACTGCTTATGCTGCTTGATAAAATAAAGCATTTGGAGGGTGTACGTTGGGTCAGCTCAGAATAAATCGGACTAAAAACAGACTGCTCACCGTAATGCTCGCCTTCGCATTGCCAGGCGCTGGCCATATGTATACGGGGCAGCACCCAAAGGGTTTGCTGTTAATTACCGCCTTTCTGCTGGATCTGACAGCGATCGTTAGACTAGCGGATTCAGATGGCGGCAGACATTTGCTATTAATTGTTTATTTGGGCATTATGCTTCCTGTTTTTTATTTCATAAGCGTCTTTGATTCCTTGCAAAGTACGGAAGCGGAGGATCATAGCCCCGTCGCATTAAATCGCACGCTTGGCTTTATTATTTTGGCAGCGGGGGCTATTATGCTTATTTTGGTAAAGCCTCCGCATGCCATCTTGCCATGGATGAATGAGCTTGCGGAGCTTTGCGTAGGTCCCATTATAATTATTGCAGCGATCATCTTGCAGCTGCGTTCGCGGAAAGGATCGGTATCTATGTTTAAGCTAGGTCGTTTTACGGCAGCGGTGCTTGTCCTGACTGTTGGGGCGCTGCTGCTGTGGGATCAAATCCAAGGGAAAAATGATATTTCGCTACTTGGACAATGGTGGCCGGTCATATTTATATTATTAGGCGTTGAAGTGATCTTATTCAGCGTGAAATTTAAAGGAGCGGAAAAGAAGCTGAGGCTCGACGTTGCAGGAGGAATGATTGCGTTAGTCATTACGCTCACTGCTTATGTGGTTACCCAATACGCTGACATTCCTTTTCGCTGGCTGGATCAATTCAATGTCGATCTGAACGGAACGGCGGATTACGGTGAAGAGAAGGGCTTTCGTTATGACAAAGCAATCATTAAGGTGCCGCTCGATGAAGCAGCTTCTCTTATACGCATCGTAAATCCGAATGGACAAGTAACGGTTCGTTCGGGCGACGTGCAGGAAATTGAGCTTTTGACAGCGGTATGGGTTGATTTAACCGACAAGACGGAAGCGGACGCCATAGCGGAGCAATCGACGGTAAAAATTAATCCAGGCACGGAGGTGACGCTTGAAGCAAAGGGGCAATCATACGGGGCAAACGGAAGCAGAAAGCCTAGAATGAATATGGTCATCACGGTGCCGATGTCGTTGTCGGATCAGTTCAAAGCGGAAGATGTGCCTTCGGATACGCCCGTGCCTTTGGACTCTGAACAGCCTATTGACGGAGCTGACGCTGTGCAATCAGAAATGCCGTTGACTTCTGGAACCGCGCTGGATGCAAGTTTGGAGCTGGCAACGGGGGCTCCGGGCAATACAGGCATTAATCCAACGGATGAGCCGGAACAAACGCCAGAAATACCGGAAGATACGCAAGAGGAGCAGCCGGTTTTGAAAATGAAGGTCGAATCAGATAACGGTCCTGTTGAAGTAAAAGCATTGGCGCTGCCGGGAGGTCTCGATATTCGGAGCAGCAGCGGGATTATTACCGTCAGCAACATTAATGGGTCGGTTTCCGTCAAAGGAAATAACGGCGATATCCATATCAGCAGCATAACCGGAGACAGCAGCATTGAGACGAAGAACGGCACGATCGCGGCTGAGGCGATTCAGGGCAAGCTGTTTGCGAATACGTTAAACGGCAGCTTGGAAATTAAGCAGATCGATGGAGACATTCAAGCGGAAACCAAAAACGGTAAAATCAAAATGGACGGTGCCGGTGCTTCTGTGAAAGCAGACACCCTAAATGGCAGCATCGAGCTAAGCAGTGCTACGGTTGGCGGCGTCTGGGATTTGGACAGCTCCGTTGGCGAAGTGAAGCTAGCCATGCCGCAGGACGGAGATTTCACCGTTTACGGATCGGTAACTTTCGGTAATATTACGACCGAGCTTCCGCTAGAGGTAAGTAAGAAAACGATAAGAGGCACAATAGGCGAGGGCACTTTCCGGATCCAGATAAATGCAACGAACAGCATAACGATTAAACAGTTTGGGCTCTCCTAAAAAGGCGCTTTCATTGACAAACTCTTAAAATAGAACGTACAATAGTTGTAACTACTTAGGAAAGGCGTGAGGGGAATGGGAGCCAGCGTTAACTTAGCACTGGAGCAACTGAAGATGAATGGCGTCCGAATGACCCCGCAACGTCACGCCATATTAAGCTACTTGATGGACTCGATGTCTCATCCGACTGCAGATGAAATTTATAAAGCGCTCTCTCCAACATACCCGAGCATGAGCGTAGCTACCATATATAACAATCTGCGTTTATTTGTAGAAGCTGGATTAGTGCGTGAGCTGACATATGGCGATGATTCTAGCCGTTTTGATTCGGATTTATCCGATCATTACCATGCCATTTGCAAAAATTGCGGTTCTATCGTCGACTTTGATTATCCGCCGCTGCTTGAAGTAGAGCGTGCAGCGTCACGAGTGACGGGCTTCGTGGTTGAGGGGCACCGGATGGAAATATACGGCGTTTGCTCGACATGTAATACCACATCAGCGAAATAAATGGCGTTAAGCCTATAAGAACGTGCCGGGAAGCGACTTAACGCTAATCAGCACGTTTTTTATTATCATGAACGATTGCAGACAAGCATTGAACAGGAGAGTGAGCATTTGGAAACGATGTACAACCGAGCGCCCCGCCGAAGAGGCAACCGGGGATTTCGGGGACTCATGTTTTTATTTATTGCAGCGATGGCAGCCGTTTTTTGCTGGTACGGCTATATGCGTTTTATTCCGAATAATGAAAAGGTTGAACCGCCCTATCAGTCGGAGCATCCGATCATCATACATGGGATAGAGGCAAAGCAAGGAGCCATTATCGAAAATAATGAAGTAAAGCTTCCGCTCGCCGCGCTTCAGCAAGTGCTGGGAGAGGACAAGCCTATCCGGTACGAGCCGGATTCCGGCTCTATTATTTTGACAACAGCAAATAAAGTGCTTCATCTAAAGACCGATTCTTTAACGGCAACGATTAACCGGAAGCCGTACAATTTGACGATTGCCGCAGAAACCTCTAATGAAACGGTATATATACCTGCAGAGCCATTGAAGGAACTTTACGGCTTACAGGTGGAATTTGATCAGCAAACAGGCATCGTAACGCTGCTGTCTGCAGGGGACACCGTTCAATTAGCGGAGGTTACGCCGAAAAAAGGGACAGCCATCCGAACCGAGCCGACTATTCGAGCTCCATATATAAATAAGCTGCCGGCGGCGCAGACGGTTAGAATTTGGGAGGAGCAGTCCGGCTGGCTTCTTGTCCAAAGCAGCGACGGATTGACGGGCTTCATTAACAAAAAAGACGTAAAGCTAACGGCGATCGACCAAATGCCTGAAGCGAAGAAGGAGCCGGCATTTATAGCCTGGAAGGTGCTCGGCAACAAAATCAACATGACGTGGGAAGCCGTGTACGAACGAAAAATCGACACGACTAAAATTAGCCCTATGCCGGGCGTAAACGTCGTTAGTCCAACCTGGTTTGCACTTGCAGACGACAAAGGGACAATTAAAGGCAAGGCCGACCCCGCGTATGTAAAATGGGCGCATGATCAAGGGATGCAGATTTGGGCGCTTTTCAGCAATGATTTTGAGCCGGATCGTACGACGAAGGCTTTGGCAAGTGCAGAGACGCGGTTCTCGATGATCCAGCAGCTGATCGGATTTGCTGAAGTATATGGCTTGCAAGGGATCAATCTTGATTTCGAAAATGTTCATACGTCCGATAAAGCAAACTTCGTGCAGTTTGTTCGTGAGCTAACACCTCTCCTGCATGAACAGGGTTTGGTTGTATCGGTGGATGTAACGCCAAAATCGAATAGCGAGATGTGGTCGCTGTTTCTTGACCGCCCAGCATTAGGCGGAATTGTCGACTATATGATGGTAATGGCGTATGACGAGCATTGGGCGGCTAGCCCGAAATCCGGTTCGGTCGCATCCTTGCCTTGGACGGAGAGCTCGCTTCTGCGTATTATGCAGGAGGACGGCGTTCCTGCCCGGAAGCTTATGCTCAGCATGCCGCTCTATACCCGGATCTGGACAGAGAAGAAAGGCGAGGATGGGAAGATAGATGTCTCATCAAAAGCGGTAGGCATGGAGCGGATCAAGGAAATA
Source organism: Bacillus sp. FJAT-26390 (assembly GCF_001682865.1). Classification (GTDB taxonomy): domain Bacteria; phylum Bacillota; class Bacilli; order Paenibacillales; family Paenibacillaceae; genus Pristimantibacillus. The sequence continues at coordinate 302 of NZ_MAQX01000035.1, read as the reverse complement.
ATAAGCACGAAGAAGCTAAAGCCAGTGTTTGACGCTGCGGCAGGTCAAAATTATGTGGAGTATACGGAAGATGGAGCACGCAAGCGAATTTGGATTGAGGATGAAGTATCGTTGAAGGCACGGGTCGCATTAGCGCGCAAATATGACTTAGCCGGCGTTGCGACATGGCAGCGTGCGTTCCAAACGCCAGCCATCTGGAAAACCATTGATGATGCTATAAAATTGAAGCCATAATACATGAATAATAAACAAAGAAAAGCCCTCTTCGCATGAGTGATCATTGGTCAAGACCCCATATAGCG
>NZ_MAQX01000034.1:37994-484732 GCF_001682865.1 Bacillus sp. FJAT-26390 | reverse complement strand
GGTTCGAGTCCTGTTCGGGGAGCCAGATTTGGAGAGATACCCAAGTGGCTCAAGGGGACCCTCTGCTAAGGGGTTAGACTGCGTAAGTGGTGCGAGGGTTCGAATCCCTCTCTCTCCGCCACATTTTTTTCACAAGTGCTGTAACGGGAAGACCGTTCATCCGGTCTTTTTTATTTGCCGCTTAAGGTTGCGACATTGTGAGAAGCTATTATTGATGTGACACATACGGCCCGTTGGTCAAGTGGTTAAGACACCTCCCTTTCACGGAGGTAACAGGGGTTCGAGTCCCCTACGGGTCACCAATTTCCTCAAAGTGTACCAGCTCTAAGGAGCTCGATTCATTCACAGCGAGAGCCATTAGCTCAGTTGGTAGAGCACCTGACTTTTAATCAGGGTGTCGAAGGTTCGAGTCCTTCATGGCTCACCATTTTCTTAGCAAGTTTGAGGGAATGTGAGCGAAGGATGTTCGACTTATAAATGTGCGGTAGTGGTGGAACGGCAGACACGCTATCTTGAGGGGGTAGTGTCCCATGGACGTGCAGGTTCAAATCCTGTCTACCGCACCATAACTTACTCTTTGCCGATGTATATAGGTGAACTTAGAAGGTGTCATAACGCACTTTTCTGATAGATGATGCCACTTTATATTCAGATCATAAAAATCTGACTAGAGAGTGGTTTTTTCGTTATAAGTTACTCGAACCGTCCAAACAGATGCATCATTAGAGATGAGGAGCTGTAAACATGAAAATAAACTTAAACTTTACGAACAAGGGACAAGCGGCGATTGGGAAATTTAATAACGAGGAATTGCTTGAGATTTTTGGCCGTTACAGCAACACGTTAATGAAGAAATATTCCATTGAGGTAACGGTGCCTGCTGAAGGCAACGAAGCGATTATCGAAAAAGGCACGCTTTCGGTTTATGTAGACAAAATCGAATGTGATGTTGAGACGTTCTTCAAGGAATTGGGCAGAGATGTTAAGGTGCCTTTGAAGAAAAGACTTACTCCTGAAGACAAGTTGGACAACGTGTTTAAAGCGGAGACGATTGAATAATCGCGCTCAAATATTTTTTGAAAAAAATGCTTGTACTTCAGCTAAATAGCTGATATAATCATTTTTGTTGTCTCAGACAGCATTTGATTTCAAGTTATAAACGGCCCGTTGGTCAAGTGGTTAAGACACCTCCCTTTCACGGAGGTAACAGGGGTTCGAGTCCCCTACGGGTCACCATTTTCCTCAAAGTGTATCAGCTCTTGAGAGCCTCTATACAGTCACATTGAGAGCCATTAGCTCAGTTGGTAGAGCACCTGACTTTTAATCAGGGTGTCGAAGGTTCGAGTCCTTCATGGCTCACCATTTTCTTAGCTAGTTTAAGGGAATGCGAGCGAAGGAACGACATTCAAACTTAAAATGTGCGGTAGTGGTGGAACGGCAGACACGCTATCTTGAGGGGGTAGTGTCCCATGGACGTGCAGGTTCAAATCCTGTCTACCGCACCATATCAAATACATTCAAGTCCTTGCGGAAGCAAGGGCTTTTTTTATTTATGCGTCGCGGAAAACCGCAAAGTAGCGTTATTTTCGCACAAGGTAAACATACATTTGAAATCGCATGCTTGGTAAGCTGATTGCAACATGCTTAAGGGGGATTCCATTATGCTAAAAGTTGCGATTATAGGTGCAGGTGCGATTTCGACTGCTCATATTGAAACGTATTTAAAGTTCCCGGAGCGCTGCCAGGTGGTGGCGATCAGCGATATTTATGCCGAGAAGGCGGAGGCTCGCATCCGGCAGCATCAGTTGGAAGCCAAAGCGGTTTCAGACTATACGGAGCTGCTAGGGCAGGATATCGACCTTGTATCGATTTGTACGCCGCCTTACACGCATGCGGAGCTTGCTGTCGCATTTCTAGAGGCTGGCGTGCATGTGCTCGTAGAGAAGCCTATGGCTTCCTCCTTAGAGGAGTGCGACCTGATGAACGAAGCGGCTAGTAGGAGCGGAAAGCTATTGTCAGTTGTCGCTCAGAACCGCTTCAAGACGCCTATGATGAGACTGAAGTCGATACTGGAGAGCGGCCTGATGGGGGATATTGTACATGCCCAGGTCGACTCCCTCTGGTGGCGCGGCCACTGCTACTATGACTTATGGTGGAGAGGAACATGGGAGAAGGAAGGCGGAGGCTGCACGCTGAACCATGCGGTTCATCATATCGATGCTTGGTTGTGGATGATGGGGCAGCCGGCCGACGTGCAGGCGTTCATGACCAATACGTCCCATGACAATGCCGAGGTCGAGGATTTATCGGTTGGCATTTTTCGCTATAAGAGCGGTGCGCTCGCGCAGGTGACAAGCTCAACCGTGCATCATGGGCAGGAGCAGCAGCTGATTTTTCAAGGGACGAGAGCTCGTGTCTCCGCCCCATGGCAGGTGAAGGCGTCTACGGCGCTGACTAACGGCTTCCCGGAGGACAATCATGAGCTGGAGGCGGAGCTTCAGCGCTGCTATGAGGCGTTGCCAGAGGTCGTCTATGAGGGGCACGCCGGTCAAATCGATAATGTGCTCACTGCCATTGAGGGCGGCGGTCCTGTGCTTATAGATGGATTAAGCGGCCGCCAGACGCTGGAGGTTATCATCGGGATCTATAAGGCAGCCAGTACGGGATTGCTTGTGAAATTTCCGATACAAAAGGATGATCCGTATTATACGCGAAGCGGCATGCAGGCGAATGCGACTCATTTTTATGAGAAAAAAACCTCGGTGGCAAGCTTCGCCGACCTGAAGATTACGACGGGAAGCGACTACAAATAAAGCTTTTTAGCGCGGCAGCGGGTACAGCTTGCGATGGAACTGCTTGCGGTATTGATGCGGCGTGATGCCCATTTGCGCTTTGAACATTTTGCAAAAATAAGAGCTATTCGTAATGCCGACCTCCTCGCCAATTCGGGCAATCGACTGCTCGGAGGCGGTTAGGAGCATAATCGCTTGCTGCATTTTTTTGGCGGTAACGTAGTCGGAAATGCTGCTCCCCGTACAAGCCTTGAACAGATGGGAGAGGTGGTAGGGGGAGAGATGAAGCTCGCTTGCCATATGCTCCAGCCGAAGCGGCTCCTTGTAATGCTTATCCAGCCATTCCAGCATAAGTTCCGCCTGATGGGGCTTGCGCGATGCATTTCCACTATGGGGCGGTGCCGGCTGCTGCTCCCATAGCTGCTTGAACGTTCTCAGGAAACCTACGAGAAATAAAGAAAACTCCTCGAAATAATCGCCTTTGGCTAACTGCGGCAGAGTCTGCTCCCAGCTTCTCAGCAAGCTGTGCAGCAGCTCTGCATCTCCCGTATGATACAAGCAAGGCTCAGGTAAAACACCCGTATGAATACGCTTATAAAAAGCTTGCAACATAGGCCATTTGTCAAAATAGCTTTCGTATAAGCTTGGCTCAAAATGAACGATGGAGCGAATAAAGGGCGTCTCGGCGCTCAGTTCCACCTGAACGTGATGCAGCTGATAGGGCTGAAATATGCATAGCATCCCAGGAGAGAGCGAATAGCTTTTTTGCTCGATGATGAGCGTGACTTTGCCTTCATGGACGATCAATATTTCGACTCCTTGATGGGCATGAAAGGTCCCTTGATAGTGATCGGGCTCCTTGCTTGTGCGTTTATATGCAAAATAAAGCGGGACATCCCGCAAGTTAACGGTATGGATGTAAGACACCTCAAGCACATCCTCGCTAAAAAGTAGTTGCGCTCTATTAGTTTAACATAAGGGCACGGCTTTTTTTTGGAGGATGCGGAAGCTTATGGCCTGATTGTTACACGCGTGTTGAGGGGGACGATTCTGGACAGCGCGAGGACGTCGTCGTTATACATTCGGATACAGCCATGTGAAACGATATGACCGATAGACGAAGGGTCGTTAGTGCCATGTATGCCGTAATGAGGCTTCGAGAGTCCCATCCAGAAAGCGCCGAACGGACCGCCGGGGTTAGGCTGCTTGTTGATGATCGTATATTCGCCGACAGGCGTTTGGGTGAGCATTTTGCCAATGCCAACGGGATAGGCTTGCGTAACGATGTCGCTATCCAGCAAATACAGCTGACGATCGGAAAGATCGACGATAATGCGGTAGTCGGGCATAAGGGCTCCACTCCTTTTTCTCTTATGTTATGTAGAGCGGCGGAGCTTTGCTTCAATTGTTAATATTAAGGTTACTTCGCACATTTATTAATGCTATGTTATATTTATATATAATCATTATAGTAAACTTTAAATTTAGCCTTGGAGGCTTGGGAAGATGAGCGTAGATAGAGAACCTCTTTACATACAAATTCAGAACTATTTTAAAGAACTCATCAGCACGAGGCAGTTGAAGGAAGATGAAAAAATTCCGACGGAGAAAGAAATGATCGAGCAATTCAAAGTGAGCCGGATTACGGTAGCGAATGCGCTGAACGAGCTCGCGAGGGAAGGCTGGATTTACCGAATACCCGGCAGGGGAACCTTCGTTAAAGGGGTGCCTGAGCAGGAAATCACGCCAGAGAGAGCTGCTTCTGCTCCTGTTTTGGACAGCTCGATTAAAGCGGAACGACCTAAGATTGGTCTCATTTTTCCTTTTGTAGACGATTATTTTGCGATTCGGCTCATACGGGGAATTACAGACGCGCTGGAGGATAGCGAATATTCGCTGGTGATGATGTTCAGCTTTAACTCCAAGGAACGAGAGAAGGAAATTATCCGCGATTTAAAAAGCAAAGTCGAGGGCTTGATCATCTTTCCTGTTGATGCAGAGATCTATAACGAGGAAATTATAGCGCTCAAAATGTCGGAATATCCCTTTGTGCTTATTGATCGCTATCTTCCAGGCGTAGAGACGAATGCCGTATACTCAGACAGTCTGCTAGCGGCCAAGCTAGCGGTTGATCACCTATGGAGCCTAGGGCATCGAGAAATCGCAATTTGTTCGGATTCGCCGGTTCCTACTGTATCTGTTGACGATCGGATCAACGGCTACATGCAGGCTCTAAGGGAGCGTGGAGCGATGATAAACCCGGCTATGCTCCTAACGGATTTTGACTCCGATATGGATATGCTTGACCCGGAGCATCCATTGTTTCGTTATATTAAGAACCGCGTAGCTACCGCGTTTATTGCTTTGAACGGGAACTTGGGCTTCAAAATTTGGTCGATCGCCAAACGGGCTGGCATTAAGGTACCAGAAGAGCTGTCTATCGTAACGTTCGATAATCCTAGCCCAATGATGGAGGATCTCAGCCTGTTTACACATATTGACCAATCGGAAAGCGATATGGGCTTGAAGGCGGGAGCGCTGATTTTACAAATTTTGAAGGGCAGGCTGCTTTCGACTCAAAATATAAGGACAGTATTGGAACCTAAGCTTGTTATCAAGCAAACAACCGCAGCGATTAACGAATAGCAGTCATTGCAATATATCTGAATGCAGCATAGGCAATTCATTTTGGACCTGACCGAGCTAGGTTAGGTTTTTTTGCGTTGCGTTCGTATTTATCGCAATAAAAATGGCATTTAGTTATGATGAGAAATATTAATATTATCTATATTAAATATATCATTGTCAAAAACAGAAAATCGTTTTATACTGTAAGCGTTTACTAAATCTTAATATATGCTGGAGGGGTTCATGATGTCAAAGAAACGTGTATCCGTAATACTTGGGCTGACGCTTGCTGCAACGATTGCAGCGCAAGGCGCTTCTGCTTCAACGGACCAAAAAGAAGCCGTTAAAAACGGCAAATGGTTAACCGGTGAATATCATGTGCATACTTATCAATCCGATGACGCGCAGCATTCATTGACCTACTTGCTGGATCAAGGGTTTGAGAATTACGGCCTCGATTGGATGGGGTTTGCGGATCATCTGCGAATGGAATCGAGAGATGACAACGGGCAACCGCTGCCGAATGGATCAATCCCGTTCTCGCAAGGGATGCTGGAATATCAGGTTCCAAAAATCAAGCAGCTTCAACAGGCTGGCAAATACCCGGGCAAAATCATTTTCTCCGGCTTTGAGTGGGATATGCCGACCTATGAGCATGTTGGGATTGGAATTATTACGGACAAGCCGGGCTCCGAGCAGAGCTTGAAAGCGGCAAGTCAGTTCGAGTATTTGTTCACGAACCGCGAAGAGAAGTATTTTGATCCGGCCGATGCAGCCGAATGGACATCTAAGGACAGCCGGGCTTTTTCTACGCGCGAAGATGCGCGTACAGCATTGAATTGGCTGGAGACCAATTACAAGAAAACCAGCTTTGCAATGTTCAATCACCCATCGAGAAAAACGGTATACACAATATCGGATTTCCGCGATTTCAACAATATCGCTCCGACGGTTGCTTTCGGCTTTGAAGGCATGGTCGGCAATCAAATGGAGCCTGACCGCGGAGGCCTCAATTTAGCAACGCCGAAGAACCGGACATACGGCGGTGCGGACTACATGCTGGCTCAAAAAGGCGGCGCTTGGGATGCGCTTCTCGGAGAAGGGCGCCGGTTCTGGAATTTTGCCAATTCGGATACTCATTTCTTCATTAGCGACAATCGCCTTTATTCCAGCGGATACCGTCCGGGCGAATATTCGAAAAACTATACGTGGGTCAATGGCAGCGACTCGCTTGCTGTTCTGAACGGCATGCGTTCGGGCAAATCGTTCTCCGTATTCGGCGATTTGATCAATGCCCTTGATTTCAATATTACGAAGGGGAACAACAAGGCGGAAATGGGCGGGGAGCTGAAAGTGAAAAAGAACGAGCAGCTCACCGTAACGATTAAATTTAAAAGCCCGAAAAAAAATAACAATGGCGATGCCGTTAAAGTCGATCACGTGGATCTCATCTCAGGCGATGTGACAGGAAAAGCGCAGCCGGGTACTGCTGCGTACAACAAGGAAACAAACGATTCGACCAAGGTACTCAAGCGTTTTACGAGCAAAGAGTGGATAACGACGAAAGACGGTTACAATGTCATTACGTTCAAAGTAAAAGCTTCCGACAAAAATCAATACTTCCGGCTTAGAGGTACTAATTTGGGCGTTAATGTGCCTGGGGAAACACTGAACGGAGAGCCGTTGATGGATGAAAAGACGGATATCGAGGATAACGAGGCTCGGTTTGTCGAAATCAACAAAAGAAACTACAAAGATCTGTGGTTCTATTCCAACCCGATTTTTGTAAGTGTAAAATAATGACGGCAACACGGACATCGAAATAATAAAAGACTTCAATTAACGAAAACTGCAGCCGCTTGGCTGCAGTTTTTTTGTATGGTTTAATGACATAGAGCTATATTGACATATTTGCAATATTAAATATAATAAACATAGAACTACAAAGAACGGAGGCATCTTCTATTGATTTCATCCTCTAGACCGCAATTATTCGCTTCGGATAACAAAGTCAGTTTTAAAACGAAGCTGCGCCAATTTCGAAGGCGCAAGAGAGATCCGATCGCCGCTCTGCTTATTTTGGGACCGCTCGTGCTATGGTGGTTTGTCATTGGCGGCGTTCCGACACTGTTTGGCTTCTTGCTCGGCTTCTTTGACTGGGTTGGGCTCACGGCTAAGCCTGAGTTCATCGGGCTCGGAAACTACGTACAGTTTTTCACTGACCCAATCTATTATGAATCGCTGTTCCGGGCCGTATGGATGGGCATGCTTGGAACGGGCTTAACCATCCTATTCGGGTTTGGCGCTGCGCTGCTAATGAATTTGCCTTTAAGGGGCAGAGGCATTTACCGGACCATTTGGTATGTTCCTGTCGTTACTTCCACGGTAGCTACAACCCAGGTATTCAACATTTTTCTTGATCCGAGCAATGGCGTCATCAATAACGTGCTGGTCAGCATGGGGCTTCAGCCGATTTTGTGGGGATATTCCACATTCTGGGGCGTGTTCTGGATTATCGTGTATACGGTATGGAAAGGCATTGGAGGCACGGCGCTATTATGGCTGGCTGGGCTGCAGTCGATCGATAGGCAGCTGTACGAAGCGGCGCAGATGGACGGCGCAAATGCTTGGAAGCGATTTCTGCATGTGACGATGCCAGGCTTGAAGCCAATTACGACATATGTGATGATCACCGGCTTTATCGGAGCCGTTCAAATTTATGAACAAGTCATGTTCATAACGGGCGGCGGTCCTTACGGCACGACGGAGGTTCTTGTTTTCCGGATTCTTAGGGACGCTTTCTGGGACTTTAATTTAGGGATGGCGGGCGCTTCATCCGTCATACTTGCCGGGGTCGTCTTCCTGTTCACCGTCATTTATTTCCGAATGATGACCGAGAACGAGAGAACGAGCCGCAAAAGGAGGGAGAGAGGATGAGCCATATGATGTCGCCTAAACGGCGAAAGCCGCTTTATCTGTTAGGACATGCGTCCTTGCTGCTTGGCGGTTTGGTTCTTCTGTATCCGATTCTGTTTATCGTATTGGTCGGTTTCATGACGAAGGAGGAATATGCGTCGACCGTAATCGGTCTGTTCCCATTGCCGGAAGAAATGACGTTTAAAAATTATGCGACGCTCTTGTTCGGGTCTGCAGACAGCAATGTACAAACCTATTTCGCCAACTCGCTCCTTCGAACCGGCTATAACGTAGTCTGGGCTTGCCTGACATCATTGCTTGCGGGATATGTGTTTGCAAGATTGAAATTTGCTGGACGGGAAACGCTTTTCCTTGCTTTGCTGGCATCGCAAATGATTCCGGGTGTCGTGGGCCTGATTCCTACCTTTATTCAGTACGCAAGATGGCCTTATGCCGGAGGAAACGACGTATTTTTCGGCGGGCAAGGCATCTTGGATTCGTTCTGGGTGTACGTAATCGGCGGTCCAGCCATCAACATTATGGGAACCTTCCTAATGAAGCAATCGCTCGAGAAGCTGCCTTATGAGCTGGAGGAGGCAGCCAGAGTGGATGGGGCGAGCTTGGTTCGAATTATCTTTGGACTGGTGCTGCCGCTTCAAAAGCCGATCTTGGCATTTATTGCGATTACGACGGCAATTGGAACCTGGAATGATTGGTCGACGCCATTCTTCTTCACGAGCAGCGAAAGTCTCCAGACCTTGCCTGCCGCGATTACGAGGCTCAGCTCTATCGCCTCGAACCCGATGAGCATTCCTGATTATCCGCTCATCATTACGCTGGGCCTTGGCGTCACGCTGCCTGCTCTGCTCTTATTCTTTTTCTTTCAACGGTACATGGTGGAAGGGCTTGCGAACAGCGGGCTGAAAGGCTGATAACTGCTTTTGACAGACATACGCGGAGGTTGACTAACTTGAAAAAAATATGCAAAACAAAAATGCTGCTTGTCTTGCTCGTTATTATGGCTGTTCTCGGTACGGCTGCATGCTCGTCATCTAAAGGCAGCGGCAAGGAGGCGGCCGAGACCGATGGAGCTTCTGAAGCTGGCAATAGTCCGCTTGTCGTACTTGCCGACGGAGCAATTAATCTAGGAACAGGCAGCGGAGATGAAGTTGTAGCACGCAGAAAGAACGATATGCTGACAACCGAGTACGGAAATGACGGTAAATTTCAATATGAATGGACCTCAACTATCAATGAAGAGATGAAGAAGCAAGGCGTTGCTCTCAGATATGAAGATTGGGGCTGGGCAGAGCCATTGATCCAGAAGCAATCCACTGCCATCCTCTCTGACCAAGGGCCGGATATTATGATCGGCGAGACGCAGTCACCGGGGTTTGCGGCTCAAGGGGTATTCGAGCCTTTCCCGGAGTGGCTTGATCAAGAAATTCGCGAAAACATCGTAGAAGGCGCTTGGAAGCCAATGGAGGTTGACGGCAAAATATACGGCGTTGCGGTGCAGCCGGGAGTCAGCAATTTGTATTGGAACAAGGAGCTTTTCCGGCAGGCCGGCCTGGATCCGGAGAAGCCTCCTGCTACTTGGAGCGAATGGACCCAGATGTCCAAACAAATCGCCGAAGCGGGTAAAGGGAAGTTTTTTGCAGGAGGCGTCTATGCGGGTCCGAATTTCGGAGGCGTGCTGCGGTTCGGCTCATTGTTAATGGTAAGCGGCGGCGGATTCGTAGACGGAGAGAACAAAGCGGCGTTCAACCAGCCGAGCAATGCTGCGGCCTTCGAGCTTATTCGCGAGCTGGCCAAATACAACAACAAAGGCGCATTGGTATCGAATGCGGAAGCTCCGTTCTGGGATGGATTTCAGAAAGGGCAATTGGCTTTCGCGGTGGACGGGCCTTGGCGGGCTCAAATTTGCAAGGATTTGAAGATGGATTGCGGCATTGCGCCGCTGCCGATTCCTGAGGGCGGCAAAGTAGGGAATCTGACGATCGGAGCAGCGTTCCTATCGGTTCCGGCTTACTCGAAGAATAAGGAAAATGCGTTCAAGTACATTCAAGCGGCAATCAGCCCGGCATCGCAGGAAATCGTCAAAAAATTCAACATTCGTCCCGTTATACGCAAAGATATCGGTGAAAGCGAAGGCTATCGTACCGAGCATCCTGAGCTCTACCAGGTTTATCAGGGGTTGAAGGAAAACGTGCAAGGGCTGCCGACATTTGACAAAGCCAGCTCCAAAGTATGGCAGGCCTTTCAGGAAGCGGTGGCTAAGACGTTCATGACGGAAGAGCCGATCGATAAGCTGTTGAACGAAGCGCAAGACAAAGCGGAGAAGCTGACCCGCTAACGCGCTATCACGAATAAGGGAGACTAGATCAAATGAAACTTTTGGATTTCGTTAATCCGCTGCAAGGTACCGCATCCGTCATGAAATTCTCAAATGGCAATACGCTGCCCCTCATTACACGTCCGTTCGGCATGGCATCATGGAGTCCGCAGACGGATGAGGCGGGCGAAAGATGGTTTTTCCATCCTTCCCACCGCAGCCTGCAAGGCATCCGCCTTACTCATCAGCCAAGCCCATGGATGGCTGATTATGGACATTTGCTGCTAATGCCCCAAGCAGGTCCGTTATATTTGTCCCCATTTGATTGGGCGTCTTCTTTCAGGCCTGAGGAAACAATCATCAAGCCCGATTATTACCGGGTCCGGCTCCTTCGCTACAGAGCGACGCTGGAGCTTGCGCCAACCGTACGCTGCGCCGTCATTCGAATCCGCTTCGAGGAGCGGGACGGCGCTCGGTTTCTCGTATCGCCATTTGAGGGAGAGTCTTCCATTCAGATCAACTCGGCTGCCCGCCTTGTGACGGGCTTCACCAGAGCGAACAGCGAAAATCTCGTACCGGAAAATTTTGCCCAGTACTTTGCTATTTCATTCGATTGCGATATTAATGACGGGCAAAGCGGAACATTCGATAAGGAATTTGCTCAAAATGATTCTATGGCTGCGAGCGGTAACCGTGTCGGCGCGTATGTCGGTTTGGAAGTTCCGGAAACGGGCTATGTGCAGGCAAGGGTCGCGACTTCGTTTATCAGCGTCGAGCAGGCTCTTCTTAATATGAAAAATGAGATCGGCGAACGCAGCTTTGATGAGGTTAGAACTGAAGCGGCTGAAGAGTGGGAGACTACGCTCGGCAAAATCCAAGTTGAGGACAAGGACGACGAAAAACTAAAAACGTTTTATACGAGCCTGTATCGCACCTCGTTGTTCCCGAGGGTTTGGTATGAGTATGACGATAATGGCGATCAAGTCCACTACAGCGCATTCAGCGGCAATGTAGAGTCAGGCCCTATGTATTCGGACAATGGCTTCTGGGATACGTTTCGTACGGAGTATCCGCTGCTCTCGATTCTCTCGCCAACGCTCGTAAGCGAAATGCTGCAAGCTTGGGTGAACGTGTATAAGGAAGGCGGCTGGATGCCGAAGTGGGTGTCGCCAGGGGAGAGAAGCTTAATGCCTGGCACGCTGATCGATGCGGTATTTGCAGACGCTTATGTCAAAGGCGTTCGCGGCTTCGACGTTGAGGCCGCCTATGAAGGCTTGATAAAGCATGCAACCGTGGATTCCGGGAAAGAAGGCATTGGGCGCAAAGGTTTGGCCGATTATGTGAAATATGGATTTATGCCAAGCGACAAGTACCACGAAAGCGTAAGCAACGCACTCGATTATTATTATGGCGATTTCTGTATCGCCCAGCTTGCTGAAGGGTTAGGGAAGCAGGAGGAGAGCCGGCAAATGCTGGAACGATCTAAAAATTATGCTCGGCTTTACGATCCGCAGGCCGGCTTTATGCGCGGGCTAAAGGCAGACGGAAGCAGGGAGGACGAGTTCGATCCCTTCGCTTGGGGCGGCGATTATTGCGAAGGCGGCCCGTGGCAGACAAGCTGGGCGGTGCAGCATGACTTGCTGGGGCTCGCTAAGCTTATGGGCGGAAGAGAGAAGATGTATAACCGTTTGCTCGAGCTGTTTGCGACGCCGCCGCACTTCCGTATCGGTTCGTACTCTTTTGAGATTCACGAAATGTCGGAGATGGCCGCTGTTGATTTTGGACAATTCGCGATCAGCAACCAGCCAAGCTTTCACATTCCTTACCTATTTACAGCCATCGGTTATCCGTCGGAAACGCAGTATTGGGTAAGAAAAACGATGGAGGAATTGTTCAGCTCGCATCCAGACGGTCTGCCTGGCGATGAAGACAATGGAAGCATGAGCGCTTGGTACATTTTTGGAGCACTCGGCATCTATCCGTTATCTCCGGGAACGCCGGAATATGTATGGGGCAGTCCGCTATTCAAAAAAGCGGTGCTGACTTTGGAGAGCGGTGTGCAGCTTACCATCGAATCGGAAAATAACAGTACGGAAAATGTTTACGTTCATGCCATTTACGTGAACGACGAGCTTCAGGATGGCTTGTCAATTCCTCATGAGACGATTATGGCCGGCGGTACGATCCGATTTGTAATGACGGACCGCCCTGCAAATAAAGAGTATGCCGAAGAGCAGCTGCCATTCTCGCTCAGCAGCTGCATGAAGGAGAGTTTGCTATGACCAAAACAAGGAAGAGAGCCTCGAGCGCAATAGCCTTATTGCTGGCAGCAATGATCATTTTGTCAGGCTGCCAGAAGACAGCTTCGGAATCGGAATCCATATTTCCTCAATTAACGATAGCCAAGCATCTTTATGTCATTAAGGGCGATGATCTTAAAGAAGAAGAGTGGGTGCTTGCCGAAACGCTTCAAGGCATCGTGGCGCAGGAGCAAGCGGAAATCTATATCGACAACGGCAACGCATATACCGTATGGCTGGAAGATATGAAAGCAAGCTATGGCATTACCTACGAGTATGTTCAGTCTGTCTGGGATCTCGTGGACAAATTCAAAGGCAAGCTAAATGAAAATGGATTCGTGCAGTTCAAAAGAAGCAATACTTCTACTGTCAATGCAGCCTCTACGGTCAGTGGCGCGATGAAGTATGTGGCGGTGGAAGAGTCGCTTGCGGATGCAGCTGTCCAGCACGGGCTAGTCCAGAAGCTTGATGTAAGCGACAAGGATGAAATGTGGGCTTTAACCGAATATGGGGACAAGCTGAATAAAGATTTTATATTCAAACAGGCGTACAGCTTGAACTCCCTTCGGGATTACGGGGCTGCGGTAAAAGGTTTATACATGTACGATGCCAGCCTCGCGGAAATGAAGGAAGCGTTCGATTGGACGAATCCGAACAGTGCCATTATGGGATGGCATTCGGATGAGCTGTCTGGCGTCGATACGGCTTCTCGTCTGGGCAAAATGACGATCGCATCAGACCATGCGCATAATCTGTCGGTCTTCTCAGCGCTTCCGCGCGAGCAATTGAAGCAGAAAAAAACAAAGAAGAACGCAAGAGACGGCGAGAAGGTTCACTACGTTACTTTCATTATGAGCGATGGCGATAATGTGCAATGGTATGTGAACGGAGCGCCGCTCGCTTCCAAGATGCAAGGCCATAAGGACAAGGGGAAGGTTCCGTTTGGCTGGTCAATTGCGCCGAGCTTAGCGGATCTTGCACCGAACCTTATGAAATACAGCTATGAGAAGGCGACGGAGAATGATTATTTTGTAGCTGCCGTATCCGGCATCGGCTACATCAACCCGTCGCTCTATCCCGAAGAGACATTGAAAAGATTTATGAAGGATACCAACGCTTTCATGAAGAGAGCTGATTTGAAATATGTCTCGATTCTTGATAATGAAATCTCACAAGACGTGATTGACCAATATGCCGCTCAGGATCAGATCGAAGGCGGATTCTACTTCATGGGCTACAAATACGGAGATGGAAAAGGAGCGCTCTCTTGGTCGAACGGAAAGCCGTTTATAGCAGCGCGTGAAACGCTTTGGGAGACGGAGCCGCTAGAGATGGCCGTACGTTTGAACAGCTACAAAAAAGACCCTAGCGTAATAGAGGGCTACACCATGGTTAATGTGCATCCGTGGTCCCACAACTATCAGGACGTCTTGGACATCACGGCTAATCTTGGCCCAGATGTCGTTGTCGTAACGCCTGATGAGTTCATGGAGCTGATTAAAAAAAATGTGAAGCAGGAAAATGTAAGCGAGCTGGACGATGTGACCTCCTTTGATTATTCCGCTGTGAAGAAGAAATTAGACGAGGGAATCATTGATTTGGACGAGGTCGCTAATATGGCAGCCGATACGAAGTATATATATACCTTTGATAAGGACTCGGAAGGCTGGGAAGCGGTCGATGCCGGCAAAGAATACGATAAGGCGGGCTGGTTCGAGCAAGACGGCAACGGGTTTTTGCAGATGGACGGATCCGACCTTGGCAAAAAGGATCTGAAGCCGAATGGTTATTTCTATAAGAAGCTCTTATTGCCGACAGGCAAGGTGACGATGAGCTTCGACATCAAGTCGAAGAGCTCGGATCACGACGGGGATTTTCAAATTGAGATTATTCAGGAGGATCAGTCGATTACGACCTTGGCGCCGTGGGAGACGATCAAAACCGGGGAGTGGACGGCCAAGACCGTTGATTTGAGCGCGTTTGCCGGTAAGGCGGTTACGATTCTTCTGGAGCAGTCCGACAGTGGGCAAGGAGACGGCGAGTATATTCATTTGGACAATCTAAAAATTACAAGCAACTAACGATCGATCTATGTTAAGCCAAGGCCAAGCATCCTTCTGAGTAAGGGGCTCTGGCCTTATGGCATGACGACACGGGGGAGTGAGAAAATGATGAAACTTGCTAAATGGCTGGGGATAGCGATTTTTGTACTTATTTTGGCCGGTTGCAGCGGTGCGAATGCAAAGACCTTTAGTTATTTTCCGAAAATTGAAGCACCTGAGCATTTATACGTCATTCAAAAATCGTCCTTAAGCCCGGAGGAGCTTGTCCTGGTGGGGACGCTGCAAGGGGTCTTGGCTCAAGACAAACCAGAAATTTATATTACAGACGATGCTTACGATGATTGGCTGGAAGAGCTGAGAGCGAAGCATGGCGTGAAGACCGAGGAGGTAAAAGATGCTTGGACACTGATGGAGAAGTTTAAAGATCGTATCCAAGGTTTTTACGCCTACGAGAACAATACGCCATCCGTGAACGTGGCCACCTCGCTGGCCGGGCTGAAACAAGCCGTTGCAGCCGAGAAAGCATTGTCCTCCAAAATGGAGTCCATCGGCTTGAAGCAATTGGAGGATGTAAGCGATAAGGATGACATGTGGCTGTTTAAGCAATACGGCGACCAATTTAACAAGGATATTATCGTGCAGCTGCATCCGGAAAGAGGGGAGCTGCGTGATTATGGCGTGGCGCTTAAAGCGATGTACATCTACGACAGCGTAAACGATGAAGAGCTGCCTGAAATCTACAAATCATTGAACCCTGACGCGATTCGCCTCGGCTGGGGGAAAGGGAGCGAATCTGAGCATATCGCGCCAGCGAGCCTGCAAGGCGTTGCTGCGATTCCTTCGGATTGGGCGATGAATTTGACCGCTTTATCAGCTGTGAAGCCCCAAAAGGCATTCAAGCAGCCTTATCATGTCAAAGCGGGAGAGGCAGATGCGAGAGCGCATTATGTGTCGTTTGTAATGAGCGATGGGGATAATGTGCAATGGCTTCTGAATGATTTTGTTAAAAATAATAAATATTATGGAAGCAGCGAGCGCGGGCAGTTTCCGATGGGCTGGCAGATGGCTCCGACACTCGCCGACTTGGCGCCGGACGCGCTATCGTTGATTTACGAAAAGGCGAAGAAGGATCATTTTGTGGTCGCGGTCTCAGGTACGGGCTATTTCTTTCCCAGCGAGTATCCCGAGGAGGCTCTCAAGGAAAATGTCAAACGGCTTGACGCTTATATGAAAAAAACAGACATGCAGCTGGCGGTGCTTCTGGATTGGAATAGTCCGGAGAAAGCATCCATCGAGCAATTCGCTTCGGTTCCCTCCTTAAAAGGAGGCATTCTCGCATATGGAGAAAAATACGTAGGAGGAGCAGGCAAGGTGTGGTGGGCGAAGGACAAGCCGTTCGTTAGCGTAAGAGAGACACTGTGGGATGCCGATCCCGTAAAGATGGCGGAGCGCATTAACGGCTATACGACCGACCCGACAAAGGAAGAGGGCTATACGATTATTAACGTGCATCCATGGAGTCGGACGATGAGCGATGTGCGGAGCGTAATCGACCATTTGGATGCCCACGTGAAGGTTGTGTCGCCGGAAGAGCTGTTTGACCGTATCGTTCGGGACGTGAAGGCGAGGACGCCGCTTGCGGAGTAATCGCACCTGCAAATTTTACCGATAGACTTTATTGCTGGAACGTTTACTATAAGTGTAGAGGGGGATGTATAACAAATATATTATTAGGTATATAAATATGTGAATGTTAAGCGGTACCATTAAAATAAGATATATAAATTAAATATATTTATGGGAAAAACCTCTTGATTTTCAATCCATGATGATATATCATCTTATTACACCACTACGGGATGTTTACACAATAAGTTATACCAAATGTGGTGAGATTCATTTTAGATACGATTTGTAAGCGTTTTTTTGAAAATGGCAGTCACAGAGGTGATTCCCATTACGATTGAGGGGGTCTGCACGAATTGATGTTATGACAGCGCTCTATTTATTGCTTCCGCTCCATGATGCAGTGCTTTGAATAATTCATACAGGGGGAACCAAGACATGAACAAAAAACTAACGTATTTGTTTGTACTTACACTGATTACTGCTATTTTTCTCTCGGCTTGCAGCGGAGGGAACGGAAATAAAGGAGAAAACAGTCCGAATAACGGGGGCTCCTCTTCAGAAGGCGGAAAAGTAAAATTAACGTTATGGTATTGGAATGGCGCGATTTCGGATTCGACGATCGAAGAAGCAAAGACAAAATTTCCGAACATTGAGCTGAATGCACAAAAGCTGCCTCCTGGCGGCGAGTACATGACTAAGCTGAAAACGTCGCTAGCCGGCGGCGCTGGCGGTCCGGATATAACGGCAATGGACAGCTGGATTACAGAATTGATTCAATACAGCGACAAATTCGTTAATTTGAACGAATATGGCGCGGCTGATCTGAAGGATCAGTACTTGGAGTGGAAATGGAATATAGCATCGGCTGACGAAGGCAAGGTTCAAATGGCGTTGCCGATCGACGTCGCGCCGACGGTTATGTTCTACCGCGAGGATCTGTTCAAGCAAGCCGGTGTTCCATCTACTCCGGAAGAGCTTAAAGCTCAGGTGAAGACATGGGATGACTACATTGCGTTATCCAAGACGGTTCATGAAAAAACAAAAGGCGGCATGGGTACGATCGTGGATATCTACCGCAACGTTATCGGACAATTGCCAACTCGCTACTTCGATGAAACAGGTAAATTCATTGGCGAAGATGGTCATGTGAAGCAAGCTTGGGACACTGCGGTCAAAGCTTATCAATCGGGCGCAACGTTCGGCATGTCGTCGAGCTCGGAGAGCAATGCGGCGCTTAACAACGGCACGATGGCATCCATTATCGGTGCTTCTTGGATGAAAGGCGACATCATTGCTGCAGCTCCGGATACGAAAGGCAAATGGCGGATTGCTTACCCAGCAGGCGGTGTAGGCAACCAAGGCGGTTCCTTCTTCGGTGCTCTGAAAACAACGAAACATCCGAAAGAAGCAGCTGAGCTTATTAAGTTCCTGACGAGCACGGACAGCCTTAAAAAAGGATTTATGGAATTCGGAAACTATCCTTCAACGCCAGGCATCTATGAAGATGAAGACATGAAGCAGCCGGACGAGTTCTTCGGCGGGCAGGCTGTCGGCGTTGTGTTCGGCGAAGCGGCGAAGGATGTTGTAATCTCGCATTCCGATCCAAAAGACGGCAAGGTAGAGGACGCTATTATTGAACAGCTCGGCTTGGTTGATACAAGCAAAAAAGATCCGGAAGCAGCTTGGAAAGAAGCTATGGAAAACGTAAAAAGAGAATTGAGCCGTTAAAACGGTAATGAGGAAGGGCGATGGCCTCTTGGTCTCGTCCTTCTTTCACCCATGCATCGAGACGTTAGGAGGTTGGCAATATGGGTACTAATGTAAGGCATACGTGGAAAGAAGTCCTTAAAAATAAGACGCTGTATCTGTTTATTTCTCCCTTTTATCTTTTGTTTTTAGTTTTTGGTCTGTTCCCTATCTTGTTCTCAGCCTATCTTGCGGTTAACAAATGGGATGGGATCGGGGATTTGGAGTATGTAGGATTTTCGCAATTCCAGTTTCTGTTTAAAGACCCCAAATTTTACGATGCCGTACAAAACACGTTCACGATCTGGGCGATGGCTAATATTCCGCTATTATGCAGCGCGCTCGTGTTCGCCTTTTTAATTAATTTGAGTATCGTTCGATTTAAGGATTTTTATCGTATTGCCTTCTATCTTCCAAACGTAACCGCAATGGTCGCTGTTGTTATTATCTTTCAATCCTTTTTTGGAAACCATTACGGCTTTGCAAACTACCTTTTGCAAAAAATCGGCCTGAATGAAGTGGCTTGGCTGAATCACAAAATAAGCGTGCAATTCATTATCGCGACGATGATTTATTGGAGATTCCTTGGCTATAATATGATCATTTATTTGGCTGGTCTTCAGAAAATTCCAAATGATCTTTATGAAGCTGCTAAAATTGACGGTGCAACCATGTATGATACTTTTTCAAAAATTACGATACCGATGCTTCGGCCGATTATTTTGTTCACAGTTATGATGTCGACAATCGGCGGCTTGCAAATTTTCACGGAGCCTCAAGTGCTCGCAACGCTCACATCACCTTATCCAGGTTCTGAAACGATTGTGCTCTACTTGTTCCGAGAAGCATTCAAGTATAACAACTATGGCTACGCAGCAGCAGTTTCTTGGGTAATGTTCGCGATCATTATGGTCATCTCATTCCTGAACTGGAAACTATTCAAGCCTGCGGATGATCGTTAACCCGGTGATAGATACGACAAACCTTTCGTGAGGTGCAGGACATGCCAAAAGAAATAATTAAAAAACTGACGATTCATCTGGTCTTGATGATCGGAGTTGTTATATCCATTTTCCCGTTTTATTGGTTGTTCGTGATGTCAACAAACACAACCAGCGCCGTATTCGCGTTCCCGCCAAAGCTCGTTGTCGGCGATCAATTATGGGTAAACATTCGCAGCGTGCTCGATACTATTGATTTTGGCCGCGCGTTTATGAATACCGTATTTGTTGCTGTCGTTACGACTGTCTTGCGATTGTTTCTCGAATCGCTTGCAGGCTTCGCATTTGCGAAATTCAAGTTTCCCGGCAGCAAAATATTGTTTGTCCTGCTGCTTGCGACGATGATGATTCCAGGGCAGCTGTCGCTTGTACCGCAATTCATGATTATGAAGGAGCTAGGCTGGCTAGGGGATTACAAAGCGTTAATCATACCTGGTCTAGCTGGCGCGTTCGGCATCTTCTGGATTCGCCAATTCGCTCAGGACGCGATTCATGACGAGCTTTTGGAAGCGGGACGGATAGACGGCTGCAACAATTTCAGGCTTTATTTCAACGTTGCGCTTCCGGTTCTGCGGCCGGCACTCGCTTTCCTTGGCATTACTTCCTTTATGGCAACGTGGGAAGATTACTTGTGGCCGTTAGTCGTATTGACCGATTCATCGAAATTTACGCTGATGGTTGCGCTCGCATCAATGAAAACAACACATACCGCGAACTATGCTATGCTTATGGCTGGGACGCTGCTGGCAACGCTGCCGCTCATCGTTTTTTTCCTAATCGTCAGCCGTCAATTTATTGCCGGGCTTTCTGACGGGGCGGTTAAAAGCTAATTTATTGGTATGCAAGCCTTACAGCCTCTGGTAAAATGGACATAACATTTAGATTAAAATGAACAGGGTGGCGGAGTGCTGATGCAAGGTAGCAAGCCCTTATATCTTCGGATTATGGAAGATTTGCAGCAGCAAATCAAAGACGGAGTTTACAGAGATAATGATAAATTGCCAACGGAAATAGATCTTGCGAACCAGTACGGCGTTAGTCGCATTACGTCTAAGCGGGCGCTAATTGAGCTTGAAAAGCAGGGTCTTGTGTATAGGAAGCGCGGGAGCGGGAGCTATGTACGCAACCATGAGGATACGGCAGGAATGGTGAAAGCTTCGGCTTCTTTCCGTACTCCGATCATCTCAATGATTCTTCCTTGGTCCTCGACTGGCCGGCTTGATTACATTCAAGGAGCCAATGATTACTTGGACCCTAGAGGCTATTTCCTAAGTATCCATATTTCAAACTGGAACGTGGAGAAAGAAAAAGAGCTGCTGCTCAAAATGTACAATAGCGGCCATAGCGGCATCATTCTCTACCCGTCGAGTTCTTCTCATAATATCGCAACGGTAAACACGCTTTTCATGAACGATTTCCCGATTGTGCTGATCGACCAGCATTATGAGGGCTTTCCAATCAGTAATGTCGTGTCTGACAATAAAACCGGCGGTTATATGGCAGCCGACCATTTGATACGCAAAGGGCATACCCGCATTGCTTTCCTAACCGCTATCGAGGTTGATCTTCGCAGCACGATTAGGGAGCGGTTTATCGGTTATTGCTCAGCGCATAAGGATCACCGGATTCCAATCCAGAGCGATTTTATCGTTTCGGAGGTTTATAAAGGAATCGCGGATGAGGAACGTATCGCAAAATTAACGACACTGGTTGAGGAATTGGTCGAACAGAATATTACCGCTATTCAAGCCGAGCATGATGATCTGGCGATTGATTTACTCAAGGCTTGTCATCATGCGGGCATATCGGTACCGGAGCAATTGTCCATTGTTGGGTTCGATAATGAGGAGAATGTCGGGTACGCGCAGGTTCCTTTGACGACGGTTGCCCAAAATTACTACGAAATTGGACAAAACGCTGCCAGCTTTATCGTTGATTTTATCGAAAAGAAAAACATGGATTTCCGGCAGAAGCTCATCCCCGTTAATTTGGTGGAAAGAGATAGCGTTAAAGAGTTGGTTGAAGAAGAATAGTCTGTTTTTGGAGTCAACATGCAGAACGAAGCCCCTGGGTATCCCAGGGGCTTTTTTTATATCCGCTTCGGATGCGGGTATAACATATTCCAAATATAAGCATACCAAATTCGACTATTTTTTAATAATTAGTAATATTATTTTATTTACATCATATTTCATTAGATATATAATTGGTATATTACAACATGGTGTCAGGGGGGGCTTATGCATGTTCTTTTTGGAAGACAAGATTAAGGCAAGATTAGACGAAATGGAGCCCTTGCGTTATCGCGATGGGGTAAAAATACCGGAATTCCGCTTTTTAGAAGATGAAAAGGGAGAAATAGGCACTTTTCCTCCCAATGATGAGGAAGCTTGGTCGATCATCGAAACAGGTTCCCGTTGGGAAGGCAGAGATAAGTATGCATGGCTTTCTTGCGAGGTTGATATACCTAAATGCTGGACAGGAAAAAAACTAGTTGGCAGATTCGACTTTGGCAAAACCGATGAAGGAACCAATTCAGGGTTCGAGTCGCTTCTATTTCTGCACGGACAGCCTTACCAAGGCGTAGATGCCAACCACAAGGAAGTGTTTTTGCCCGTTCAGGAAGCCGGTAACAAGCTTCGACTGGATTTCCGCCTTTGGTCCGGCCTGGAAGGCGGTGGCCCCAAAACCGTTCAAGCCCACCGCTTGAAAATGGCGGAAATAAGCTGGCTTGATGAAAGCGCGGATGACTATTATTATACGGTCAAAGCAGCATTGGAAACGGTTCTTGTCCTGCCTGCCGTCCAGCCGGAGCGACATCAGCTTCTCAAAGCGATCGATCGTTCCTTGCGCGAGGTAGAGTGGCAAAACAGGGAAAGCGAAGACTTTTACCGTTCGATCGACGCGGCACTTACAATCTTGAAGGAAGAGCTCGGCCGAATCGAGAAGCATTCGCGCATAACGGTCACTTGTGTCGGACATACCCATATCGACGTCGCTTGGTTATGGAGGCTTAAGCATACGCGCGAGAAGATCGCCCGCTCGTTCTCAACCGTCCTTCGGCTCATGGAGCAATACCCGGATTACGTGTTTTTGCAAACGCAGCCACAATTGTATGCCTACATCAAAGAGGATTATCCCGAGATTTACGCGCGCATTCGCGAGCGGGTGGCGGAGGGCAGATGGGAGGCGGCTGGCGGCATGTGGCTTGAAGCCGACTGCAATATTCCTTCAGGGGAGTCGCTCGTTCGGCAAGTATTGTTCGGTACACGCTTTCTGGAGGACGAGTTCGGAAAGGCATGCACTTATTTATGGCTGCCGGACGTATTTGGCTACAGCTGGGCGCTTCCGCAAATTTTGAAAAAATCGGGAATCGATCGGTTCATGACGACGAAGATCAGCTGGAACCAATTCAACCGTATTCCGCATGACACGTTTACATGGCGCGGGATGGACGGATCGGAGATCATGGCGCATTTCATTACGACTCCCGAGCCTGGCCACGGCAAAGATTCTTGGATGTACACTTATAACGGCAGACTAACAGCCTATGAGGCTTATCATATTTGGGATAATTACAGGGATAAAGAAATAAATGAAGAGCTTCTGCTCTCATACGGCTATGGCGATGGCGGTGGCGGCGTCAACCGCGAGATGCTGGAGATGCGGCGCAGGCTTGATGAAATGCCGGGACTTCCGCATGTGAAGACAGGTACGGCAGGCGATTATTTTGAGCGGCTTAAAGAGACGATCGATGAAACAACGCAATATGTTCATACCTGGGACGGAGAGCTGTACCTGGAGTATCATCGTGGAACCTATACAAGCCAAGCGAATGTGAAACGGATGAATCGCAAGCTTGAGCTCGGATACCGCGAGGGCGAATGGTTAAGCGCATTCGCAAGCCTGCTCGAAGGAAATTGGGGCAAATACGCTCAGCAGCAAATTAATGACGGCTGGAGAATCATTCTTCGCAATCAATTCCATGATATTATTCCGGGCTCTTCCATCCAAGAGGTATATGAGGATGCTGCGGCGGAATACGGAGAAGCGCAAGCCTTGATTTCGGATGTCCGATCGGAAGCGTTAAGACTGATGACAGATGCGGACGCAAACAGCTATACCGTATTTAACGGTTCGACTTGGGAGCGGGAAGATCTGCTTGAAATAGAAAGTCCGGCTCACGGCAGCGGCGTTTGGATCGATCAGGAAGGCAAAGAGCTTGCTGCTCATAAAGGGCAGGAGGGATGGTCGGTGCTGGTGAAGGTGCCGGCGATGGGGTATACGCAGATCCGGTTTATCCCCAAGCCAGCGGAAGGCTCCCAAACAACTTGCTTTGCGTTTACGGAGAGCGGGCTAGAGACCCCATTTTACAAAATGGCATGGAACGAACAAGGCCAACTGACGAACATTTGGGATAAGGAGCTTCGCCGCAATGTTTTGAAGAAGGACGGCCGAGGCAATGTCTTGCGCGTATTTGAAGACAAACCGCTCGCATTTGATGCATGGGATATTGATATTTTCTACAAGGAAAAGATGAAGGAAGTAACGGCGCTGGAATCGGCTGAGCTGCTGGAATCCGGTCCGCTATATGCAATCGTACGTTTCCGCTGGACTTATAACCGTTCTTCTCTCGTTCAAGATA
Organism: Bacillus sp. FJAT-26390; assembly: GCF_001682865.1. Lineage (GTDB taxonomy): Bacteria > Bacillota > Bacilli > Paenibacillales > Paenibacillaceae > Pristimantibacillus. The sequence continues at coordinate 460,677 of NZ_MAQX01000034.1, read as the reverse complement.
TGAAGGTGTACAGCCAAAATCGAAGAATCGACTTTGTGACGAACGTGGATTGGCAGGAACAAAGCCAACTGCTGAAGGCTGCATTCGAGGTTGATGTTCGCTCGACCGAAGCGACATACGATATCCAGTATGGGAACGTCAAACGTCCGACGCACTGGAATACGAGCTGGGACTTAGCGAGATTCGAGGTTGTTGGGCACCAGTGGGCGGATCTCTCGGAGCGCGGATTCGGAGTCAGCTTGCTTAATGATTGCAAATACGGCTATGACATCAAGGACAACGTGCTCAGCTTGTCGCTAATCAAATCGGCTAATTTCCCTGACCCGGAGCAGGATATCGGCTTGCATCAGTTCACTTATTCTTTGCTGCCGCATAAAGGCGATTGGTATGAAGGAGGCACCGTTGCCGCGGCATGGAACTTGAACAATCCGCTGACAAGCCATCCAGGAACAGCTTCCCACACGCCAAAATCGTTGTTCAAGCTTTCGGCTGACGGCGTAATGATCGATGCGGTTAAAAAAGCGGAAGATGAAGATATGGTTATTATCCGGCTGCATGACTACTCGGGAAGCCGCAGTGAAATGACAATCGAAAGCGACCTTGACATCGTCTCGTGGCAGGAATGCAATCTGATGGAAAAACCGATTGGAGAGCTGAATTTGGGTCCTGCTATTGCAACGGCGTTTACGCCTTACGAAATTAAGACATTTGCAGTCGTCTTTAAAGAAAGGAACGATTCCTAAAATGAAACTGACCGATCAAATGAGCCATTTTGTCGAACAAACGATTAGCAAGCTGGAGCGGCATCCTGAGCTGGAAAAGCTCGCCCCGATGTTTGGCCCATGCTTTGCGAGTACGTTTGAGACGACTTTAGAGCGATTAGAGGACGGAACAACCTTCGTCATTACAGGCGATATTCCAGCTATGTGGCTGCGTGACTCTTCTGCACAAGTGAAACATTATCTCCCGCTCGCAGCATCGGATGAGACGCTGCAGCAAATGATCGAAGGTTTGATTCGCAGGCAGTTGAAATATATCGGAATCGACCCTTACGCTAACGCCTTTAATGTAGAGGATAACGATAACCGCATTGACATAGATGAGACCGAACTTAATCCGTGGGTTTGGGAGCGGAAATATGAGATCGATTCCTTGTGTTATCCGATATGGCTAAGCTACTTATATTGGAAAGAGACGGGGATAACGAGCTTGTTCGATGACTCCTTCCGAGCTGCCGTGCACCAAATTATCGATCTTTGGCGGCTGGAGCAGCGGCATACCGAGCAATCGCCCTATCAATTCATTCGGCGGGATTGCCCGCCGACCGATACGCTTAGAAATAACGGGAAGGGCATGCCGGTCAATTATACCGGTATGACCTGGTCAGGCTTCCGTCCAAGCGACGATGCTTGCACGCATGGATATTTGATCCCATCGAACATGTTTGCGGCTGTCGTTCTGAGGTACGTGGAGGAAATTGCGGACTCGATCTATAAGGACAGCGATTTAAATGGCAAAGCGGCTGCCTTGAGGGAAGAAATCGAATACGGCATTGAAACCTACGGCGTGATCAACCATCCCAAATACGGCAAAATGTATGCCTATGAAACGGATGGATTCGGAAACTACAATCTGATGGATGACGCCAATGTGCCGAGCCTGCTGTCAATTCCTTATCTCGGTTACAGGGCGAAGGACGATGAGGTTTACCAGAACACAAGGCGGTTTATTCTCAGTGAAGACAATCCGTACTACTTTGAAGGAACGGCAGCCAGAGGGATTGGCAGCCCGCATACGCCGCAATCCTATATTTGGCATATCGCGCTGAGCATGCAGGGACTGACTTCAATTGACGAGCAGGAGAAACGCGACATTCTGTCGATGCTGTCGTCCACCCATGCGGGAACCGGATTTATGCATGAAGGCTTCCATAAAGACGATCCATCTACTTTTACGAGACCATGGTTTGCATGGGCAAACAGCTTATTTGCAGAATACGTCTCTCTAATAGCCGAACAAACATCTTAAGAATGGACGGGATAACATGAAAACAATTCAAATTCAAGCAAGCCAAAACGGGCAGCCGATCGTTAAATCATGCTCACAGCTTATTATGGGCTCTACTAACTTTTTGCGTGCAGACGATATGGACTACATTCACGAGATGTTTGGCGCTTACCTCGCGGCGGGCGGCAATACGTTCGATACGGCACACCAGTACGATGATTGCGAGCAGAAAATAGGCAGATGGCTGGAGGAGACAGGCAAGCGCGAGCAGGTCAACATTATGACAAAGGGCGCGCATCCGGACGACGGCGAGCCTGGCAATCGGGTGAATGCAAAGGCGATTAACAAGGATGTGCTTGAGAGCTTAGAGCGGCTTCGCACTTCTTACATTGACCTTTACGCGCTGCACCGCGACGATCCTTCCGTCGAAGTTGGGCCGATTATGGAGGCGCTGAACGCGCATGTGGAAGCGGGACGCATTCATGCGATCGGGGCATCGAACTGGAGCCACGAAAGAATTCAAGAGGCTAACGACTATGCCAAAACGCATGGCTTAATCGGATTCACATTCAGCAGCCCGAACCTCAGCTTGGCAAAATGCCGCATCCCGCGTTGGCCGGGCAGCATATCGGCTGGGCAAGAGATGATCGAATGGCATCAGAGTAATAATTTGCCGCTTCTGTCCTGGTCCTCGCAGGCTGGCGGGTTTTTCTCAGGACGTTATACGCCTGACAATTTGGAAGATGAAGAAATGGTTGACGTTTATTATACAGCGGACAACTGGGAGCGTTATCGCCGCGCGACTGAGCTAGCTAACAGCAAAGGCGCGTCAGCTATTCAAATCGCGCTTGCTTACGTGCTGCACCAGACGTATCCGACGGCAGCGCTCATCGGTCCCGAGAGACTGCCTGAATTGCAATCATCCCTTCAAGGAATGAGCATTCCGCTTACAGAAAACGAGATTAAATGGCTGGATTTGGTTACAGACCGCATTTAACATAGAGAGGAGCAACAATAATGGAACATAAATTTGCCGCTCAGCTATATACACTTAGGAACGAGCTTAAGAAGGATTTCTATGAAACGCTTCGCACGCTGAGCAAGATGGGCTGGAAAGCCGTTCAAATCGACGGCTTGCATGATTATCCGGCAGTCGAAATCGCCGCTGTCCTGAAGGAGACGGGATTATCCGTTGCAGGCATGCATGTCGGTTTGGACCGGATGACGCAGGAGCTTGATGTCGTGCTGGAAGAGGCGCGGCTGTTCGGTACGACGGACTTCTTTAATCATTATTTGGAGGGCGAATTGCAAAATGAGGCAGGTTACCGCCTTGCGAAGCGCCAGTTGCTTGAAATCTCCGACAAAGTAAAGCCGCTCGGCTTCCGCGTCGGCTATCACCATCACGAATTCGAGTTCGAAACGGAAGTCGACGGGAAGCCGGCGCTGGATTTCGTGCTGGAGCCTGAGGGCGACCGCTTCATTTATCCGGAAATTGATACCTATTGGGTAAGCTTTGCAAACCGTGACCCTCTTTCATACATGTCCAAATTCCCGAACAAAATACCGATTCTGCATTTGAAGGATATGTCCGCAGATGAAAGCAGAACGTTCACGGAAATCGGTAACGGCGTCATTGATTTTGAGCCGATTTTGAAGTGGGGCGAGCAAAGCGGCGTTGAATGGTATTGCGTGGAGCAGGATTACTGCCCAGGCAGCCCGTTCGACAGCTTGGAGATTAGCTTTAACTATTTGAAAGAAATGACAGCCAAATGGAACAAGTAGATTAGCGGTGGAAATAGGTGGAGTGAGCTTCTTTACAACTCGCTCCCTTTTTTCTTCTCATAAAGGTTGGCTCACATGGATATTAAGGGAGGCCTTGAAACGAATGACGACGATTCGGCTTACGATGGCGCAAGCGCTGCTGCGTTTTCTGGATAACCAGTACGTATCGGTAGACGGCATAGAGACAAAGTTTATAAAAGGCGTTATGGGTATTTTCGGGCATGGCAACGTAACGGGCATCGGCGAAGCTTTAGAGAGAAGCGCCGGTGATCTGGTATATGTGCAGGGGAAAAACGAACAAGGGATGGTGCATGCGGCAGCCGCATTTGCGAAACAAAGCAACCGCAAGCAAATATTTGCCTGCACTTCCTCTATCGGTCCCGGCGCTCTGAATATGATAACGGCAGCGGCGACCGCAACCGTGAACCGCATACCGGTACTGCTGCTTCCGGGCGACAACTTTGCAAGCAGGCAGCCGGACCCGGTGCTTCAGCAGCTTGAGGTAAGCAGCGACTACACAATTTCGGCGAACGAGCCGTTTAAAGCGGTAAGCAAATATTGGGACCGCATCGTGCGGCCGGAGCAGCTGATGTCGGCATGCGCGAATGCGATGCGCGTATTGCTTGATCCCGCAGAGACAGGAGCCGTTACGCTTGCCCTGCCGCAGGACGTTCAAGCGGAAGCGTACGATTACCCGTCTGGTTTTTTCGCGCGCAAGGTTCATTATATCGATCGGCGCCCGGCAGCAGCCGATGCCGTTCAACGCGCCGCTGCTGTAATCAAAAATAAGAAGAAACCGCTAATCATCGCAGGAGGCGGCGTGCTGTACGCCGATGCGATGAAGGAGCTTGAGGTGTTTGCTGAAGCCTTCGGCATTCCCGTATCGGAGACGCAGGCCGGCAAAAGCGCTTTGCCGTGGAATCACCCGTTAAACGTTGGGGCGATAGGCGTTACGGGGACTCTGGCAGCCAATAAGCTGGCAAGGGAAGCGGATGTAATCATCGGTATCGGCACTCGGTATTCCGATTTTACGACATCATCCAAATCGGCATTCGGCAACCCGGATGTCCAGTTCGTGAACGTAAATGTAAGCAGCTTCGATTCCTCTAAGCTAAATGGCGCCGCTATTACGGCTGATGCCAAAGAAGGGCTGAAGGCTCTGCATGCTGCACTGGGTCAAATCGGTTACCTCAGCTCGCATGACCCGTCCGTCATCGCAGCTTTGAAGCAGGAATGGGACAGCGAGGTCGACCGGCTTTACGCGGCTGAGCATGAAGCGGGCTTTGCCCAAACGAGGGCGCTTGGCGTTATTCAAGAAACGCTTGATCCATCCTCGGTCATCGTATGCGCGGCAGGCAGTCTGCCAGGCGATCTTCATAGGCTTTGGAGGCCTGCCCAGCCGAAGACCTATCATATGGAATACGGCTTCTCTTGTATGGGCTATGAAATAGCGGGCGCGTTTGGCGCAGCCTTAGCAGAGCCGGGTCGCGAGGTATATGCTGTCGTTGGGGACGGAAGCTACTTGATGCTTCATTCTGAAATGGTAACGAGCCTCCAGGAGGGGCGTAAAATAACGATTTTATTGTTTGATAACCACGGCTTCCAATGCATTCACAATTTGCAGCGCGGTCATGGCAGCGACGGATTCGGCAACGAGTTCCGCTATCGCTCCCAGGAGACGGGCAAGCTGTCCGGCTCTTATATGCCGATCGATTTTGCAGCGCATGCCCGCAGCTTGGGGGCGAAGGCTTACAAAGCCGGCAATGCAGAGCAATTAAAAGAAGCGCTGCAGCTCGCTAAGCAAGAAACGGTGACGACGTTAATTGAAATTCCTGTCGTGCCGGGCACGAATACGGGAGGTTATGAGTCTTGGTGGAACGTGGGCGTTCCCGAGGTATCCGTCAGCGATGTAGTCGTTAGGGCGGGCAAAGAGATGAATGCCAAAATTCAATCCGTCACCCTCCGCTAACGGCCGAGTAAGTAAAGTCCAAAGAAAGCAGGGAGCTCACAAATGACTTATATCTCTTTTTCAAATAATAAAAAGTTTGATTTTACCGCTATCGGCAGGCTTTGCATCGATTTGAACGCGAATGAAATTAACCGTCCGATGGAAGAGACGATGACGTTCACGAAGTATGTCGGCGGCTCCCCCGCCAATATTGCAATCGGCATGTCCCGCCTCGGCCGAAAGACCGCTTTTATCGGCAAAATCGCGGATGACCAAATGGGACGTTTTATCGCCGATTATTTGAAGCGGGGCGGCATCGACGCTTCAAATGTGGTGACCGATCACACCGGCGCGGTGACAGGTCTCGCTTTTACGGAAATAAAGAGCCCTTCTGATTGCAGCATCCTTATGTATCGCGATAACGTCGCTGATCTTATGCTGGAAGCGGGAGAAGTAAGCGAGCAGTTGATCGCCGATTCGAAAATGCTTCTGATTTCCGGGACGGCACTTGCCAAGAGCCCTTCGCGGGAAGCGGTGTTCCAAGCGCTGCACTATGCCAAGAAACATCGGACCGTCATCGCGTTTGATCTCGATTATCGCCCTTATACATGGACTTCCAAAGAAGAGACGGCTGTCTATTACAATCTTGCCGCTGAAAAATGCGACATTATTCTAGGTACGCGCGAAGAGTTCGATATGATGGAGGCGTTCGAGCAAAACCCGGATCACAGCGATCATTTTACGGCGTCCAAATGGTTCGATTACTCCGCTAAAATCGTCATCATCAAACACGGCAAGGAAGGCTCCATCGCCTACACGGCCGACGGAACGACGCATCGCGCCAAAAGCTTCCCGGCGAAAGTCATCAAAACCTTCGGAGCGGGAGATTCTTATGCAGCGGGCTTTCTATATGGCATTATGGAAGGCTGGACGCTCGAGAAAAGCATGGAGTTCGGAAGCGCAGCGGCCTGCATCGTCATTTCAAGCCATAGCTGCTCCGATGCGATGCCAACAAGCTCGCAAGTCCATCAATATATTGAAGACTGCAACAATGGCAAAATAACGATCTCATAGTCATCCATAGATTTGAAAGGGGCTAACGACAATGACGCAAGTACTGAATAACTGGATTGGCGGAGCTTGGGTTCCATCAACATCTGCGACAACTGAAGAAGTATATAATCCCGCAACGGAAGAGGTGCTGGCGCTTGTTCCGCTTTCTACGCGCGAAGACCTAGACCTCGCCGTTCAAACGGCGAAGGAAGCGTTCAAAACATGGAGCCGCACGCCGGTTCCGCGCCGCGCACGGATTCTTTTTAAATACCAGCAGCTTCTGGTTGAAAATTGGAGTGAGCTCGCGCGCCTCGTTACGCTGGAGAACGGTAAAAGCTACAGCGAAGCTTATGGCGAAGTGCAGCGCGGCATTGAATGCGTCGAGTTTGCCGCTGGCGCTCCTACGCTTATGATGGGCAAGCAGCTCCCGGATATCGCTACGAATCTGGAGTCCGCGATGTACCGGTATCCGATTGGGGTTGTTGGGGGCATTACGCCGTTCAACTTCCCGATGATGGTGCCGTGCTGGATGTTCCCGCTTGCGATCGCCTGCGGCAACACCTTTGTCTTAAAACCTTCGGAGCGTACGCCGCTGCTGGCTAATCGCCTTGCGGAGCTCTTTACGGAAGCAGGCCTGCCGGACGGCGTGTTCAATATCGTCCATGGCGCGCATGATGTCGTTAACGGCATTCTTGAGCATAAGGATGTTATTGCCATTTCCTTCGTCGGCTCGCAGCCGGTAGCGGAGTATGTCTATAAAACGGGAACCGCACATGGCAAACGCGTTCAAGCGCTTGCGGGCGCGAAGAACCACTCTATCGTTATGCCGGATGCAGACATGGACATAACGGTCAAAGAAATTATTAATGCCGCATTCGGCTCCGCGGGCGAGCGCTGCATGGCATGCTCCGTAGTAGTAGCTGTCGGCGAGGTAGCGGATACGCTCGTGAGCAAGCTGATGGAAGCGGCGGACCGCATCACGATCGGCAACGGCGCGGAGGAAGGCATTTTCCTCGGTCCGGTCATTCGCGGCCCGCATAAGGAGCGCACGCTTAAATATATCGAGATCGGGGAGAACGAAGGCGCGATTCTTCTGCGTGACGGACGCAAAGATGCTGCCTGCGAGGGCAAGGGTTACTTTGTCGGGCCGACGATCTTTGATAACGTGCAAGGCGGGATGAAAATTTGGGAGGACGAGATTTTTGCCCCTGTGCTGTCGATTATGAGAGTGGATACGCTTGAGGAAGCGATTGAGCTTGCCAACGCATCGGACTTTGCGAACGGCGCATGCCTGTTTACGAAGAGCGGAGGTTATGTTCGCCAATTCCGCGAGACGATTGAGGCTGGCATGCTCGGCGTAAATTTAGGCGTTCCTGCCCCTATGGCGTTTTTCCCGTTCTCGGGCTGGAAAAAGTCGTTCTACGGCGATCTTCATGCCAACGGCACCGACGGCGTAGAGTTCTATACGCGCAAAAAAATGATAACGACGCGTTGGTAAGAATCAAACCGGAAGGCAAGCAGCCGCTGCGCTTGTAATTTGAGGCGAAGCGGCTTGCCTGATGAGCGCGAAAAAACGCGGCTGCTCGGCAGCTCCGGCAAAGCGTAAAGGAGGAAATAAAACATGTCCAAACTAATCGTAGCTCCATCGGCTGAACCCAATCATGAAGGCAGCCTTATGCAAATTACACCCGAATCAGCGGAGTGGCAGTATGTTGGCTTTGAATTCATTCGACTCGCTAAGGGGCAAGACTTACGCAGGGAAACCGCCGATAAGGAAGTATGTCTCGTCTTGCTGAGCGGGAAAGCGGATGTGACAACCGCGGAGCAGAAGTGGCAGGCAATTGGCGAGCGGATGAATGTGTTCGAGCAAATCCCTCCTTATTCGGTGTATGTTCCAAACGGCGATCGTTATCACGTCCACGCGCTTACTGAGCTTGAGGTAGCCGTATGCTCGGCGCCAGGATACGGAAACCACAAGGCGAGATTGATTGCGCCTGCGCAGGTAGGCACCGAAACGCGCGGCTATGGAAACATCGAACGTCGGATTCATAATATTTTGCCAGAGCAGGAGCCTGCGGATAGTTTGCTTGTTGTTGAGGTGTTTACGCCTAACGGACATTGGTCAAGCTATCCACCGCATAAGCACGATCAGGATAATCTTCCATCGGAGTCGCTTTTGGAGGAAACTTATTATTTCCGGGTCCAGCCTGAGCAAGGGTTTGCGATCCAGCGTGTCTATACCGATGACCGATCGCTCGATGAAACGTTGGTCGTGAAAAACGGGCATGCCGTCATGGTGCCGCGCGGCTATCATCCGGTATCTGCCCCTCCGGGCTATGATTGCTATTATTTGAATGTGATGGCTGGCCCGACCCGCATCTGGAAGTTTCATAATGACAAAGACCATGAATGGATCATGACGAAACCTTAAGATGACAGTTGATGAGGCTACGGCTTATGATGATTGTAGAGGCTCGTTAAGCATAGATACCGCATCGAATAAGCAGACCGATGAAGATCAATGGAGGGAAAAGGATGTCCGCCAGCCTAAAATTTCGTGAAGACGGCACTTTTAAAATTTTGCAATTTACCGATATGCATCTTGGAGACGGCAAAGAGGAAGAGCGTGAGAGGGACGAGAAAACGGCAGATTTAGTTAGCGGCATCATTGCAGCCGAGAAGCCGGATCTGGTCGTACTAACGGGTGACATGATATGGAGCGACGGCGTTGCCGATCCGAAAGCTTCTTTTCGCAGGGCGATAGCGCCTGTAGTGGAGTCAGGTGTTCCTTGGGCCGCTGTGTTCGGCAATCATGATGCGGAGGCAGGCGTAACCAGGGAGGAGCTTCTGGCTATTCAGCAGGAGGATGAAAAATGTCTTTCTGAAGCAGGGCCTCATGACATCAACGGGATTGGCAACTTTATGCTCAAGGTTGGAAATGCTAACGGAACCAAGGACGAGGCAGCGCTTTATTTCTTCGACTCCGGCATCAATGCTCCGGAACCAATTGGCGGCTATGCATGGATTCACCCGGATCAAATCCAGTGGTATACCGGGCAATCCAGGCAGCTTACCGCTCAAAACGGCGGTCCGGTTCGATCACTGGCCTTTTTCCATATTCCGATTCCCGAATACGACGCGGCGTGGCGCGGAGAGCAAGTGACGGGCACACGTGAGGAAAATGTAGAGTGTCCCAAAGTAAATACAGGCTTGTTCGGGGCGATGGTACAATCAGGCGATGTGGTTGGCACATTTGCCGGCCATGACCATGACAACGACTATTGCGGCACTTTGCACGGTATTCGTCTTTGTTACGGACGGGTAACCGGATATAATTGCTACGGAAAGCTGCCGAGAGGCGCCAGAGTCATTCGACTCGAGGAAGGGAAACGGGAGTTCGAAACGTGGATCGTTCAAGAGGATCAAGTGACAGGTTAATCTTGGTTTAAATATCATGAGCGCAGGCAGGGACTGTTAGACATCAGGCTCTCCTAACCGGGATAGAACTAGAAACTAGCTCTATTTTGTAAAAAATGACCTTAAGCGAGGAAATAAGGCTAGAAAATAGTCTTAATGCATCCGCACACTCCGCCAATTGGCGATTATCGCACCATTTCTTCAAGAATAGAGCTAGAATGTAGATCTATAATGATCAAACGGGCTACTTTTCCAGAAATAAGTCTAGAAAATAGTCTTAACGGAGCGCAAACCTCACCAACTGGCGATGATCAGGCAATTAAAAAGGACAGAGCAGCTATCATACGCTGCTCCGTCCTTTTGTTTATTCGTCTTCGCTTAACACGGGTTTGATATGAAGCTCGAAGCGGAACTGCTTCTCATTCAAGCGATACTGATCCAGCAGCTCCGGTCCGCAAGAATTGGAGCCGACGCCGCTCATTTTGTAATCCAGATGAACGATAGTTTCCTTCCGCGCCTTCAATTCATGATCATGGGCAGCGATTGTAAGGTCAAGCGGCGTATAGTGCGACGCGTTGAACGAGAACGGCTCCGGCGAGGCAAACTTTAAGCCCATCCCTTGCTCGTTCGATATGACCGCCCAATGAGTGCCATAACGCGAGCCGTTTTCCTGCGGCATAATATAAGGCTCAAACATTTCGTCCACGGTCGTAACATATCTGCTTTTGCGCACGCTTTGGCGTTTATCAACGTAACTCTCATGCGGCCCGTAGCCAAAGTATTCGACTTGTTCATTTCCGCTTGGCATAGTAAGCTGCAGCCCGAAGCGAGGCAAGTAAGCTGCAGATTCCCTTACTTTCACTTGGACGTCAAGCTTGATTTCCCCAGCCGCGTCAACCTGCCAGCTGGCTTCGCCGTGCAGAATCGGATTCTGCGTATACCCGCCTAAAGAGAATGCAGCGCGAACTTCTATTGTGGACTCGCTCAGACGCGTCCATTCACAGCTGTAAACCTTCATAACAGCACGGTCGTATCCTTGCAGCTCCCATTGCTTGCGGATATGCATATCGTTGTCGAGTGGCGCCCGCCAGATGTTGAAGCCCATCGGCTGCTCTACCATTACGATGCCATTGCGGGCAAGCTCCACGAACAATCCTTTGTCCAAATCAAAGGCGTAGCGGAAATCGTAGCCTTCGATGGACAATACGCGATCATTCTCGGCTGCATGCAAGGAGGCAGCGGATAGGTTTGCCGGTTCATCGGAATATTCAGCCTCAAGCAGGGTGAACTGCTTGAACGCAACTTCGTAACCCATCTCCGCCCATGAAGTTTCCTTGTTCATCCAAAAGGATAAGTTGAGCGTATAATAAGCATCCTTAGTTGATGGCCATGCATAAGGCAAAGTTATGAGCTGGTGCTCATGCGCAGCGGCATCGAGCTGCCAGATTTGGCCTTGTTCGATTGTTTGGCCATCCTTCTCTATTTTCCAGTGAAGGCCGAGATGGGATAGATCGATAAAATCATGCAAATTGTTGATCCTGAGCTTGCCGCCTGTTAAGTCAACCGCTTCTATATGAACCGGCGCTATAACCTGCTTTAGCTCAAGCAGGCCCGTATGCGGCCTGCGATCCGGATAAACGAGTCCGTCGATGCAGAAGTTGCCGTCATTCGGCTTGTCTCCGAAATCGCCGCCGTAAGCGAAGAACGGCTGGCCTTCCGTCGTTTCGGTCTTGATGCCATGGTCGCACCATTCCCAAACACAGCCGCCCATAAGCTTCGGATACTGATGGATAACGTCCCAATAATCCTTCAAATCGCCGGGGCCATTGCCCATGGCATGACTGTACTCGCAAAGGAACAGCGGCTTTTTATTCGATTCTTCCTTAGCATATTCCTCGATATACTGGACGGACGAGTACATGCGGCTCTCTACGTCGAGAGATTCGATATTCTCATGCCCTTCGTAATGGGGGGCCGCACCCTCGTAATGCACAAGTCTGGAGTCATCTCTTTGCTGAATCCATTCCGCCATGGCGATGTGGTTAAGTCCGTATCCGGCTTCATTCCCAAGCGACCACATGACGATGCAAGGCTGGTTTTTGTCTCTTTCCACCATCCGGGCTGCCCGCTCTACGTAAGCTGCTTGCCATGTAGGATCAGTAGCGAGCTTGTGCGCAGACCCGCCAGCTCCATCGTCCGGCACGCCCATGCCATGTGATTCCAAATCCGCCTCATCTACAACATAAAATCCATACTCGTTGCACAATTCATAAAAACGAGCGTCGTTCGGGTAATGGGAGGTACGGATGGTGTTCACGTTATGGCGCTTCATTAGCTTCAAATCTTGAATCATATGGTCCACGGGAATCGTCTGCCCAAGCTCGGGATGGGAATCGTGACGATTGACGCCGCGGAGCTTCACTGCTTGTCCATTGACTTGGAATACGCCGTCATTAATTTCGACCTTGCGGAAACCGACATGGAATCTAATGACTTCTTCGCCGGCATACAAATAAAGCTCGTAAAGGTAAGGGGCTTCCGCATTCCACAATATAGGCTTCTGTATATCCAGAGTGACCGTGCCTTGGTTCGCAATGACGGCTTGTGTGGCCGCGATAAGCTGATGTGTGGAATCCCGCAGCTCGGCTTTGACTTCAAGCGTTCCCGAAGTTTCGATTTCTGTTTGCAGAGACGCCTGCTGGAAATCGTCTGCGAATACTGTTTTATTAAAAACATCGCGGATATGCGTCTCATCGCGGCCTAGCAAATAAACGTCCCGGAAGATACCGGAAAAACGCCATGCGTCTTGATCTTCCAAATAAGTGCCGTCGCACCACTTCAATACCATTACGGCAATGCGGTTCTGCCCTGGGCGAAGGTAAGGAGAAATAAGAAACTCAGCAGGCATGCGGCTGCCTTGGCTGTAACCGACAAATGCGCCGTTCACCCAAAGGTAGAAGCAGGAATTGACGCCCTCAAATACGGCATATTTCTCCTTGCCTGCCCAGTTGTCCGGCAAATGAAAGTCTCTGACGTATAGACCGGCGGGATTGTCATCCGGTACGAACGGCGGGTCACAAGGGATCGGATAATTGAAGTTTGTATATTGCAGCTGGTCGTATCCGTTTGTCTGCCAGCAAGATGGCACGATCAAATCATCCCAAGCGCTAACATCGGTTTCCTCTTCATAGAAAGCATCCTTTACTTGCTGGACGCTTGGGTAATAGTTGAACTTCCAGCTACCGTTAAGCGTCTCATAATAAGGGGAACGTCCTCTTTGGCGTTCTTTGGCCGCAGCAGTATCGGCATATGGAATATAGTAAGCGCGCGGAGCCTCGCGGTTCACGTGCAGCTTCTCCGGGTTTTCCCAAAATTTATCAATTTTGATCATCGGTCACTCATCCTCTCGGTCTTGGCTTGACTTCATTATAAACGTTAGATAGGATGGTTGTTCAGGAGACAAAACAGACAACTTATAGGACAAAATGGACATTTTGGAGGAAATGCATTGGAACTGCTCAGCTTGCGAAGCAACAGCTTATACCAAATAGATGAAGCGCTTCCGTTTGCGGTTTATACGGCAGGAACGGAGATCCAGACGCCAATTACCCGCTTGGGAGGATTCTCGGCGAACCAACTGTTTTTAACCTTTTCGGGCAGGGGTAGATTTCGTATGCCTGGGCAGGATAAATGGGACATCCTACAGCCGCATATGCTGCTGTATATACCGGCCGGCAGGCCGCATGAGTATATGCCGGAGGGCGATGAGCCTTGGTATGTCGGATATGTAACCTTCGTTGAGAAGGAGGCTGGGCTGCTGGCTGGCTGGGGTTTCGGGGGTGATTCGTTTCATTGCCCATTCAAGGAGAAAGAGCGATTATATGAGCTTTTGAAAAAAATATGGTCTTTATCAGGGCCGCAGCATGATGATTGGGCCGCGACGGAGTTTTTATTTGCCTTTTGTCTAGAGCTGAAGAAGCAGCTTCAGCCTAATTCGAAGGTACCTATATCAACGCTCACAGGTCAAACGGAAGGTGCTGCCCATCCCATCGTTGATGTTACCGTTCGATTTTTGCATGATCATCTGGAGCGCCATATTACGATGGATGAGCTTGCCGCACATGTCGGTTATTCGCAGAAGCATCTCACCCGTCTGTTTAGAAATTCGCTGCAAATGACACCGCTGCAATATTTGCAGCAATTACGTCTAAGCACAGCCGCGTTACTGCTCGCCGAGCAGCCGAATCTGACGATCCGGCAGGCGGCGTCTTATATTGGAATGGAGCCGGTTTATTTTACTCGATTGTTCCGCAGGGTTTACGGGATAACGCCTTCCGAGTCACGTACAGCATCGGACAAGGAGAGGGAAGGGGGCGCAAGCGCAGCCGATTAACGAAAATTAAACCTGCTTTGAAAATGCCACGATACTTCGAAATGGTCGTATTCGCCGGTCAGATATTTGAAGTCCGGGTAGGCTAATGGACGCTTGGCAAATTGCTCGACCCATGGCGAATAAGTGCGAAAGGATATCCGGCCGGCGGCTTCGTCGAATTCCGCCAACCGCATCCAGCCATTCCCGCCGCGATATTCACTCTGGTAGTTGACCAGCAATTGAATGACATCATGCCCGTACCGATTCTGCTTGATGCGATGAGCCGTGTTGAAGTAATGGCCGTTAACCGTCATAAAAATCTGATCATGGCTGTCCACGAGCTGCTGCCAGATGAAGCTGCCGGTCTCGGAGTCAACCGGCAGCCTCCGTCCGCCGCTCATCGTCCAGTCCAACATATCATGCGAGACGAGAATGGTTGGGAGCTTGCTGTTCTCGCTTAGCATATGCTTCGCCCAGTCTAAATCCTCTTTGACATGAAGCATGTCCAGCATGAGGAAAACATATTCATAGGAGCCGGCGGCAATGACCGCACACGAGCTGTAGCGTGAGGGAGAGAAGCCTTTGCAGTACTTTTTATGAGCGAACCTTTCAGGACCGTAATAATGAAGATAAGGGTCTCCGATTCCGTAATCATGATTGCCGGCTGTCATCATATAGGGCATATCGCTCTCATCGAGCAAGGAAATTGCTTCATGGGATCTTTGCCACTGCGCAGCATCACTGCTGCCGTCAACGATATCGCCTACGAAGGCGGTCATCGCGATTCGTTTGCCGCCGCCATGCTCCGCAGCCCAAGCCATCTGGGCAGTGAACATTTCCGCGTTGTACTGTACCATTTTTTGAGCGTCGGGAATAAACAGAAATTGATAGCTTGCGTCTCCAGAGAGGAGCGGGATCGCATCATTGGTTCCTTGCAGATGCTGCATTTCTACAGGACCAGTCAGCCACTCCTGCGGGGACAGCGCTCTCCCTGTTATGCGTATCTCCTTCAAGCTTCCGGCAAAGCACTGCTCAATCTCATTCGCCCATTCGGATGCCCCGACGTTCCAGCCTTTTCCCGCAACCGCTGCGATTCCATTCGTGATTTGATCGGTAAGCCGGAAATCACGAATGCCATTTACATATAGAGAGGTTAATTGCCCGTCATTCACTGCTGCGACATGCAGCCACTGGCTGCTTTCTATGCACCGCGACCAATGCGTGATCGGATAGGAGGAGCGAGAGTCGAAGCTGACCCATTGAAATTCCTTATTGTTCGATACCGACAATGTAGCAAGCAGGCCGTTCTCTCCTTGTCTGCCTAGCTCAGCGCCTTGTCCCTGCCTCGTTAGAATGCCCATCCAGCTGTGCTGTTGCTCGTCGAAATGCTCAGGCAGCTTCAAAATGACCTCGATCGTGTAGCCTTCCTCGAATACAGCCTCATTCAAAGGAGAGCCGCTGGCCGTTTGAAAATAATGCCGCACAGCATTGTCTTTCCGATTGTTGAATTGGAGCGAACCGCCATCGGATGACCACTGCAAGATATCGCGGGCATAAGGCTTAGTCTGATCGCCGATAGAGGCGAGCTGCAAAGCATTCCCGTTGCCGCTTAAATCCTCTAGTATTAGGCTGGCGTCTTCTATCGAACCGGAATTAATGCGCGATTGGGCAAATTGCCAATGGGCAAGTGCTTCTATAGGGAAACTCTTCATATTAATCACTCCTATAATCGATAATGCAACAAAATCAAACATAAACTCACTGCAACCAATCATATAGCTGTACTGTTTTCTTGATGTTAAAACAAGGGCTATCAATTGTAAATAATGCGTTTATTAGTTTACAAGCGGTCTGCTCGTGCGTTAAAATTAAAAACGGAAATCCACAAAAATCCACAATATAAAAACTAATAATCGATAAATGAGGTGCGTACGAGTGTCGGTCCTGGCGGAAGAGCGCAAGCAAACGATTATCAATCTATTGAATTCGGAAGGGAAGGTCAGAGTCGTTCCACTCGCGGAGCAATTTAACGTATCACCCGAAACGATTCGAAGGGATTTGGACGTTCTAGAGAAGGACGGGCTGCTGCGCCGCGTATACGGAGGAGCGACAAAGCCGCTGTTCCAGACATCCGAAGCGCCTTTTACGCAAAGGCAATTTAAGCTGGTCAAAGAAAAGGAAGCGATCGGACGCTGCGCGGCAGCGTTGATCGAAGATGGAGATACGATTGCGATTGACGTTGGGACGACAGCGCTTGAGCTGGTCAAGGCGATTACGGGAAGAAGACGGCTGACGGTGCTGACGAACAGCGTATCCGTCGCGATCGGTCTGATGGACGGCGTAAACCAAGGCAGGTTTAGCGGAAAGATCATTTTGCTCGGCGGGGAGCTTAATCCGGAGCAGCAGTCAATCAGCGGCTCCATTTGCGAGAGGACGATGCAGCAGTTCCGCGTCAGCAAAGCGTTTTTGTCGTCAGGCGGCGTTTCGATGCCCGGCGGCATCAGCGATTACGATCCGGACGAGGCATCGATGTCGCGTATTTTCGCGCAGACGGCGGAGCGGGTTTATGTATTGGCGGACCACTCCAAGCTTGGCGTCATCTCGTTCACTCATATGCTTTCCTTTGAGGAAGTTGACTCGGTCATATCCGACAGTCCTTGCCCTGAGGGCTGGGCAGAGCATCTTGCGGAAAACGAAGTCGAATGGATAGAAGCTCCCGTAATCGATTAATGGTTTTAATAAAATAGATGGAATAAACAGAAAGAGCCGTACGGCGCATAACGATGCGCGTATGGCTCTTTTTTTAATGTGAGATCAAACATTAATAACAGGTAAACAGACATTTTTACATTTGCGAAAGATAAGAGGAAATGTTTGGTCGACGTTGACCGAACGTTGATAAAACGTTGATAAATCAATGAATTTTAACGCTGGCTTAACAAAACATAGATTGTTTATTGAGATTGTGTTAATGTTTGATCAAACATATTGTCAAATGACAACTAACATTATACGATGTGATTGTCTCTCGTATGCGAGGCCAGCAGATGGGCAGACAACACCAAAAGGAGCAGAAAAATGGTATTAAAATGGGATGGACACACACACACGAATTTTTGCCGCCACGGCAGCAGCTCGAGCATGGAGGAGTATTTGGAGCAGGCGATCCGGCTCGGATTTCAGCGATACACATTCAGTGAGCATCCCCCGCTGCCAGCAGGATACATCGACGATCTTCCGCTGATGAATCAGCTGGCGATGAAAGAAGAAGAACTGCCGCTCTATTTTGACCAAGCAAGAAAAGCAAAGGAGCGCTATGAAGGCAGAATCGAGACGACGATTGGGCTCGAGCTGGATTATTTGCCTGAAGACCCTGATTTTGCATTACGGTTGGTCGACAAATACGGAGAGCGGCTAGAGGATGTTGTATTTTCGGTTCATTACTTGCCTGGAATCGGAGGCAACCAGTGCATCGACTACACGCCTGAGACGTTCATGGACAAGCTGATCAAGTATTACGGCTCAATGGACAAGGCTGCAGAAGAGTATTACAACCATGTCGAAGCGGCTATTGAATGGGCAGCGGACCTGCCGTGCCGCAAAAGAATCGGACATATCAATCTGATTGAGAAATTCCGCCTTGCATTGCCGGAACTGGACGAGACACTAGTCACGCGCAGACTAAACGGCATTTTGCCGAAGCTTGCAGCTGCTGGAGCTGGCGTAGACGTGAACACGGCAGGATTCCGAAAGCCAACCTGTGAAAGAGCTTATGTGCCGGAATGGTTCATGGGCGAATGCTTGCAGCGCGGCATCCCGCTCGTATTCGGCTCGGATTCCCATAAGCCGGAAGAGGTTGGGTCAGGTTGGGATTGGTTTGAGAAAACAGTGGCACAAGCGAGTAAACGAATGGGTGAAAATTTAGAGAAGAGGTGACTGCACCCTCATGAACGCGAGTTTGGCAGCCAAGCAGCTAAGAAGAATTGCTACTCATCGTTATTTGTACATCATGGTTCTGCCTTGCCTGTTGTTTTTTGCAATATTTAATTACATCCCGATGGCGGGACTTCTTCTCGCATTTAAAGAGTACAAGTTCAACACGACCATTTTTAACAGCCCATGGGTCGGAATGGAATATTTCAAAAGGTTTTTTGACGATTATCAAAGCGGGCAGCTCATTCGCAATACGCTCGTTATCAGCTGCATGAAGCTTTTGCTTGGGATGCCTTTTCCGATATTGCTGGCGCTCATGTTCAATGAAGTGAGAAGCAAGTGGTTTAGGGGACTGACGCAAAGCATCATGTACTTGCCGCATTTTCTGTCTTGGGTCATTATCGTTGGTTTGATGCAGCGGATTTTTGCGCCGGAGATCGGAATCGTTAATGAAGTGATCAAATGGTTCGGCGGCGACGGCAGTACTTTTTTTGCGATGGATGCCAAGTATTTCTACCCGATGATGTTCTGGAGCTACATCTGGCAGACGATTGGCTGGGGCTCGATTATCTATTATGCGGCAATTACCGGCATTAACCCGAATCTATTCGAAGCAGCCAAAATAGATGGAGCAAACAAATGGCAGGAAATTCGCTACGTTACGCTGCCTTCCATTATGCCGACAATCGTAATCGTGTTTATCCTCTCATTGGGAGGCATTATGACTGCGGGCTTCGATCAGCTTTATTTGATGAGAACGCCGGGCAATATGCATCTCTCCGACGTGTTGGACACGTACATTATCCGCGTCGGTATTCAAAGCGCGCAATTTGGTTATGCGACAGCAGTTGGTCTTATGCAAGGCTTGATCGGATTTGTGCTCGTCGTTCTAGCTAACCGGGTAACCCGAAAAGTATCGGACAATTCGTTATGGTAAAGCAAGTATTCCTTCGGAGAAGCGTTTAACACGTTTTTCATAAATCAGACAGATAGGAATGGGAGAGAGATCATACATGAAAAGATGGAGTAAGCTGCTCATTACACCAATTGTTGCTGCTTTGCTGCTAGCGGGCTGCTCGGGGAATGGGAACAACGAACAAGCAAGCGCTGGGAACTCGAAGGATAATTCGTCAGCAGGCAAGCCGGAGACTTGGATTGCTGATCGTACGATCAAAGGACTTGTGTTTATGGACAGCGACATCGACACTGAAATGAACCCGGAAATTGCGGCCGAGCTTAAGAAAAAGACAGGCATCACGCTTGAAATGCAGGCGGTTCAGGGAGGCGATTCCACCGAATTGCTGGCAGCCGGCATCGCTTCTGGCGATCTGCCCGATTTTATCGCGTATTATTTGGACAACAGCGGGCGTCCTGAGATGGCGGTCATCCTGAAAGCGGCAGCCGAAGGAATGTTTGCGGATCTAACGCCTCTATTTAAGGACACAAAAATATACAGCAAGTATCTGGAGGAAGGATACCTCCCGAAGGATACGAAATACGGCTCGATGTTCCGTCCTGAATTCAATGGATCATCCTACCTTGCCCATATGAATATATTGCGCCAGCCGGGCTACACCGTACGGAAATATGTAGCGGGCCCGTTTATCCGCAAGGATATTGCCGAAGCGCTAAAAATCGATCCAAGAGAAATTCGCACGACGGAGCAGTTCTACGAGCTGGCAAAGAAGATTAAAGCTGGCGGCTTCAAGGATAAAAACGGCAAGGATGTATACCCGATTGGTCCTGACTACCACGGCGGCAGGGAAGACAGCTCGCTGTACGCCGACCTTGTATGGGGGGAGAACGATCAGCTCATTAAACGCGGTGCGGATGGGAAAATCCTTCACGAGAGCCAAACGGAGTATCCGATGAAGCGGGTCGCGTACATGCAGAAGCTTTTGAACGAAAAACTGATGGACCCTGAATTTTTCACAATGGAAGAGACACGGGCCACAGAAGGCGCTTTGAACGGCTCCTACGCCATCATTGGCATGCACAACTATATGGATTTTAACAAGGACGAGCATTATTTGCCGATGGGACCGATGAACACGACTAATGGTCCTTATCAAATGATGATTCCTTATAAAACGGCTTATGGCGCGTGGTCGATTCCAGCAACGACTGAGCATCCGGAAGAAGTCGTGAAATTCGCTGATTTCCTGGCTAGCCGCGAAGGAAAGCTGCTCTGGCAGTACGGAATCGAAGGAAGAGATTATACGCTAGACGATAAGGGCAATCCCATCGTGAAGCAAGAAGTGCTGGATGTCGTGAAAAACGATCCGGATCAAGGGAAAAAGCTTGGCTTTGAATTAGCCGGCAACACTTGGGGCTCGCCGCTTGGTTCAACCGACAAAGACCCATTGGTTGACTTTGGCGAAATGATCTACGGTGATTCCGTTAATCCAGAGTTGAATGCCGCTCCGGAGAGAATGGCGGAATACTGGGGTTGGGACAAGCTTCGCAGCAATGCCCGTCTAGTGGATGGATACAGGCCATTGTCGTTCCTTTCGGTTTTTGCGAAGGGCGAGCAATTGCAGGCGGCTCTTGATAATTACAAGGACAGCATGATCAGAGCTTATTACACCAAATCTTTGGATGAAGCGAAAAAAATCGTAGATTCCGCCTCGGCACAGCTTAATGCAGCGGGATTGGATGAATATTTGACGCTTATAGACCAAAAGGATAAAGATGTAAAAACAAAGCTGATTATGCAATAAGTTGAGTAGCGGGCGCCTTCTTCCGAAGTTGGCTGAAGACGCCCCTTCTTCCTTTACGTAGCTAGAGAGGATGACCATCGTTGAACGAAACGTATAAATTATCTCCGGGGGAGAAGGCTTTTCGAATCGTCAATGCCTTGCTTCTAATACTGTTATGCTTGACTATCATTCTACCTTTTCTAAATGTAATCGCGCTTGCTTTCAATGAGGGCAAGGACGCTGAGCAAGGCGGCATTTACTTCCTGCCGCGCGCATGGTCGCTCGAAAACTTTGAAGAGCTGTTTTCTTCCGGAAATATTATGCAGGCTTTCTTCATATCTATGTTCCGTACAGTTATCGGCACGGTGGCTAGCGTCATTTTTACCGCGATGGCGGCTTACGCTTTGAAGAGCAGAACGATGCCGGGCGTCAAGCTGTTCACGATGGCTATCTTTTTCACCATGCTGTTTAACGGCGGCTTGATTCCGTATTATATCCTGTTAAAAGATATCCATTTGACCAATTCGATATGGGTTTATATTATTCCGTCTCTGTATAGCGTTTGGAATATTTTGATCATGCGGACGTTCTTCCAGCAGATTAGCGGAAGTCTTGAAGAGGCTGCCCGAATCGACGGCTATAATGATTTTGCAATTTTTTGGCAGATCATCATGCCTCTCAGCAAGCCCGTAGTCGCCGTTATTAGTTTGTTTAATGCCGTCAGCCATTGGAACGATTGGTTTACGGGCGCATTTTTTGTGCGGAATGCAGATTTGAGGCCTTTATCCACCTTGCTTCAAGAAATGTTGACCAGGCAGGAATCGCTGAAGCGGCTGCTGACCAACATGGCAAGCGGCGCCAATCTCGATATGCTGGATAGAATGCATGTAACCGGCAATTCGCTCAAAATGGCGACGATTGTTATCGTAGTGACGCCAATCATTATGATTTATCCGTTTATCCAGAAGTTTTTTGCAAAAGGCGTGATGATCGGTTCTTTGAAAGAATAGGGAGGAGGAAATGATATGAATGCTATGCCAATCTTTAAGCTAGGCCAAGGCGGTGCGGGCCGGGCGATTATATTTCCTGTCTTTAAAGATAGCTTCGAGCAAGCGCACAGCGGAGGGCTGCTGGCCTCGTTTCTTGAAAAGCATGAGCCGCGTAAGCGGATGGGCGAGCGTGGAGAAGTAACATGGTTCTACGGCCGCGGCGAGCAGCCTCATTATTTGTTCGTTGGCGTGGGCGAGAGAAGCCAAAACGCCGCATTCCGTATAACCGAAGCAGCCGGAACCGCTGGACGAGCGGCGGAGCAGGAAGGACTGCAATCGGCGGTTATCTCCTTTGAGGCGCTTGGCAAACGGAAGGACGAGGAAGAAGAATCCTTCGTTGCAGCATGGGTGGAAGGCTGGCTGCTTGGGACGTATGCCTTCGATCGCTACCGTTCGAAAAAAACGCATCGCTCCGTAACGGCTATTTTGATCGAGGCTGAGCGTAAGGAGAGTCTGGCCGAAGCGGTTCGCCTTGGAGAAATCAGGGCGCAAGGCACGATGCTGGCCCGTGATTTGACCAACGAGCCATCGAACGCGCTTACTCCGCTTAAATTTGCCGAACGCGTTCGCGAGCATTTTGAGGGCGTAAAGGTCAGTGTCGATATCAAAACGGGTGAAGAGCTGGAGCGCCTCGGCATGGCTGGCCTTCCCGCCGTCGGCCGCGGGAGCATCAATCCGCCCGTATTCATGGATCTTCGATATTGCAGCGATCCGGCAAAACCGCTTACCGTTCTAGTCGGCAAAGGGATTACCTTTGATACAGGCGGCATTAGTCTGAAGCGGGACAATGACATTAGCGATATGCGAATGGATATGGCGGGTGCCGCTGGCGTAATCGGCGCCTTGAGCATTATCGCGGCGCGCGGCATCCCGGCGAACATTGCCGTGTTGGTTGCGGCAGCGGAAAATGTGCCGGATGCCAATGCATTACTGCCAGGCGAAGTGCTTCGGTATGCGAACGGAACGACCGTCCAAGTCGGCAATACCGATTCGGAAGGGCGGCTGGTGCTGGCGGATGCGCTTGTGTACGCGGGTCAAATCGGCGCTCAGCGGGTTGTCGACATGGCAACGTTAACCTATTCCTGCGTAGGCGCAATCGGCTCGAAATTAGCAGGCATTTGGGGAGACGATAGGCTGGTGCAGGCGATCCGAACCGTAGGCGAAGGTGTTGGAGAAAAATTGTGGCAGCTTCCGCTTGTGGATGAATATGAAGACTATTTGAAAAGCGATTATGCCGATATTTGCAATATTAGCCGTGTTGGCGAAGCCGGAGCGATTACCGCCGCTTTGTTCCTTCGCAAATTTATAAGCCCTTCGTATAAGTGGGCTCATATCGATATGAACGGATTGAAGGAAGCGTCAGGCTGCAATGGCCATTTGGTTATTGGCGCAACCGGATATGGCGCTAGGCTGCTTGCCGAGTGGGTTGCTAGAGACGTCTAACGCGCAGTTATAAACTAAGCAAAGGGGAGCCTCCTGAGAGGCTCCCCTTTGCTATGCTTTAATGGCCTGAAGCTTCATGGTCATTGGATATTTTAAGTACATCAAACACTTTAAACAGGAGGCTGAGCAGAATCGCAACGACAGTTGCGAGTGCCATTCCGGACAAAGAGAAATCGCCAATCGTAAGAGTCACGCGGCTAAGGCCCGTAACAAGCACGACGGTTGTTAGAAACAAGTTGGTTGGCTTGCTGTAGTCCACCTTCGATTCTACGAGCATCCGAAGGCCGGAAGCGGCGATAACGCCGAACAGCAGCAAGGAAACGCCGCCCATTACCGGTCCTGGAATCGCGGAGATGAGCGCCGAAAATTTTCCTGAGAACGAAAGCACGATGGCAATGAGGGCCGCCCCTCCGATAACAAAGGTCGAATACACCTTCGTGATCGCAAGCACGCCGATATTTTCCCCATACGTCGTGTTAGGCGTGGAGCCTACAAACCCGGATAGGATGGTAGAAATCCCGTTGCCCAGCATGGAGCGGTGAAGGCCGGGGTCCTTCGACAGATCTTTGTCTACGATGTTGCCGGTAACGACCAAATGCCCGATATGCTCGGCGATGACGACAAGCGCCGCAGGCGCAATGGCAATGATCGCCGTCCACTCAAACACAGGTGTGGTGAAATGCGGCAACTGCACAACACCGCTCGCTGCAACGTTGCTGAAATCGGTAAAGCCCATGAAATAAGCGAGAACATAACCGGTTACGATACCGATCAGAATCGGAATGATGCGCATGAATCCGCGGAACAGTACCGAGCCGAGCACCGTTACGGCAAGGGTAACCGTCGAGAGCGCTACCATTTTAGGATCAGGCGACCATGCCGCAGTAGAGGAAACATCCGTAGGCCTAATCCAGCCAGCCATGCGTGCTGCGACCGGAATAAGCTCTAAACCGATAATCGCGACGATTGCACCCATCGCTGCAGGTGGAAATACAACGTTGATCCAGCCCGTCCCGGCTGCTTGAATGATAAGCGCAACGACCGTGAAGATGACGCCCGATATGATAAATCCGCCTAGAGCAGCCGCATAGCTGCCGCCAGATGCATGATCACCGATAACGGCGCCTGCTGGCGCGAGAAAGGCAAAGCTGGAGCCCAGATAAGCCGGAATTTTGTTATTGCATATCCAGAGATAAAGCAGCGTTCCGATTCCGTTCATGAGCAAACAGATTGCCGGATCGACGCCGAGTATATTCGGAACAAGCACGGTTGAGCCGAACATGGCAAAAAGATGCTGCAGGCTAAGCAGAAAGCTTTGCAGAGCTGGAGGCCTTTCGTGAACCCCAATAGCGTTTTTCATGAGAATAAGCTCCTTCAATATGATAGGTTGTCTATTTTTGACCCTTGTCGATTCTACATAGTCAGCATCGGTTTGGCAAGTGTTTTCTTATCATACGATTGACATCTACGAATACATTAATGAAGAAGGGGAGGTGACAGGATGGAATTGTGGGTGATCTGGCTCATTCTCGCTGGCATATTGGTAGTCGTGGAGATGCTAACGCTTACGTTTTACTTGCTGTGGCTAGCCATCGGGGCAGCGGTTGCTGCTGTCATTGATTGGATTTGGCCGGGCTCCTTTGTGCTTCAGCTGGTTGCTGCCTGCATCATTGTTCTTGTGCTTACGGTCTTTACCGGGCCGATCGCTAGACGTTTTCACTCCTCACGCGGCTATAAGGATGTCGTGGACGAGCTGGTCGGCAAGCAGGGTATTGTGCTGGAGCAGATTGCGGCGGAAACGCCCGGCATCGTCAAGGTAGGAAATGAAACGTGGAGCGCAGTGTCCGCCGAGACGCTGGAAAAAGGAGATGCAGTAGTCGTCGTTAGTCGTGGAAGCGCAGTGCTCCAAGTTGAAAAATGGGGAGGCTAATGGTTAATGGGTATAATTGTAGCGATCATTTTGCTGGCTATCGTCGTTGTGTTCGTTGCTTTGTCGATCAAAATCGTCCCGCAGCAAAGAATAGGCGTCGTTGAGCGTCTAGGCAAGTTCAATCGGCTGCTGACGCCTGGCGTCAACATCCTGATTCCGATCATCGACCATGTCCGGACGTATCATGATTTGCGCATTCAGCAAGCGAATGTGCCGCCGCAGACGGTCATTACAAAGGATAATGTACAGGTGAAAATCGATACGATTATTTTTTATCAGGTGACGGGCCCAGAGCAGGCAACCTACGGCATTTCCGATTATGTATACGGGGTACGCAATATTAGCACGGCCACGATGCGGCAAATTATCGGCAAAATGGAGCTTGACGAGACGCTGTCCGGACGCGAGAAAATCTCATCCGATATTCGAATCGCGCTTGATGAAGCGACCGAGAAGTGGGGCGTGCGCATCGAGCGTGTAGAGGTCATCGACATTCAGCCTCCGGTCGATATTCAAGATGCGATGGATAAGCAAATGAAAGCGGAGCGAAGCAAACGGGCGATGGTGCTTGATGCGGAAGCGGCGAAGCAGGATATGATTTTGCGCGCAGAGGGCGATAAGCAAAGCAAGATTTTGAAGGCAGAGGGCGATAAGGAAGCCCGTATCCGCCAAGCGGAGGGGCAGCGCCATGCCCAAGAGCTTGAGGCGCTCGGGGAGGCAAAGGCGATCCAAGCGATTGCCGAGGCGGAGAAAAACCGGATCGAGCTTATCCGCTCCGCCGGCCTTGATGAGAACGTGCTGACGTACCGCTCGCTCGAGGCGCTCTCCGATATTGCTCAGGGCGCGGCGAATAAGGTGTTCATTCCAACTAGAGCGGTCGAGACGCTTGGCAGTATTGGCGCAATTGGAGAAATGCTTAAAGCAAGTAAAGGATAAAGCTTTACAACCAAATAGATGCCCCATTTGCGGCTGTGGCTGCTTTGGGGCATTTTTTTATGGCGCTGCAAGGTGTTGCGATGAGGGGGCGGAGAGAAGAAACTAGCGAAAGTTAGTTGGTTTGGAGTACGAATCGTAACATTCTTGGCTAGTTCTGCCATTTGATCGGCTTTACACTGATTTAAGAAAGCGCTTTATAAATGAAACGAGGCAGAGGAGGAAATGATGTTGAGCAAGATGAAATTCGGGCGAGGCTTGATCGTTATTTTAGCATTGGTTCTGTTATTTGGGGCGGCAATGAACGTTCCTAATGCGCAAGCCGAGGACCAAGCGGGGGCTGTGAGCTATTCCTTTGAGGCTGAGGCAGCAGGCAATCTGCTGAGCGGCAAAGCGGAAATTAAAAATTGCGAGGCGGCTGTTGGCTGCTCAGGCAATCAGCTGGTTGGAAGCCTTTGGGGAGGCTCGGCGCTGCAATTTAATGGTGTAAATGTTGCCGCCGCCGGTGTTTATACGATGACGGTGCATTATATTTCCGGCGATCCGAGATCGTTTGCCGTTTTGGTGAACGATGGGACTAGCGACCGCTATGATCTTCCGAAAACGGCGGATTGGAGCACACGGGGCAGCTACGAGATTGAGATTCCGCTTAAGGAAGGCAATAATACGATCCGATTCGATGACGAGAGCGGCTATTCCCCCGACATCGATAAAATCGATTTGCGCTTATCGGATGGAGGAACAGATCCGGGCGAGCCGCCGGTCGGCAGCGGACAAGTCTATGAGGCGGAAGCGCCAAGCAACCAGCTTACAGGAAATGCTGCGGTACGTGCTTGCAAGGCGGAAACCGCATGCTCGGAAGGAAAGAAGGTAGGCGATATTTGGGGCGGTTCAACGCTGCAATTCAATCAAATAAACGCGCCTTCCGAAGGCAACTATACGTTAAAGATCAGCTATATCTCAGGTGATCCTAGAGCTGTATCGATAAAGGTGAACGGCGGCGAGCCGGAAGCCTATTCTTTACCGCAGACTGCAAACTGGGACACAACGGGCTTGTATACGATCGAAGCCAGGCTGCAGGCAGGCAGCAATACGATTCTGTTCGACGATAACGGAGGATGGTCGCCGGATATAGATAAAATTGAAGTGATCGGCTCGGAGGCGCCAGGCGAGGAGCCGGGTGAGGTTGGAGAGATCGGCAATATCGGCGCGAAGATCGATTCTGCCAAGTATGGCCCGATTAAGGTGGAGGAGCATAAGTCGGGCTTGATCTTGTCGAACGGCGAATACAAGCTGACTTACAACACGAAATCCGGGCTTGCGGCATACGAGTGGAACGGCAAGACCATTGCCAACGGCGTATACAGCAGCATCATGCTGGATAAACAGCTGGACAGCAAAAGCTACGCTGAGCATCTGTTCGCGATGAAAAAAATCGAGAAAATAAAAGACGGCCATGGCAAAGGCATTCGGGTAACGATTGAAAACAAGCAGGCAGGCCTGCCGACGATGAAGCAGATTTATCACATTTATGAGAATCTGCCATACTTCTTGGTGAGTCAACAAGTGGTGAGCGATTCTGCGCTTAGCACGAATGATATCGCACCGCTTGTTGTAAGCAATAAGGGCGGCATCGATATCGGCAGCTATTCGGACAATAGAGTGCTTGTTGCTCCGTTTGATAATGACGCGTGGTCGAGATACCAATCGCGTACGATTAATACAAGCCTGAACAATAATAACTATGTCAGCTCCGAATTAACGGCGATTTACGACAATACGAGCCGCAGCGGCCTTATCATCGGTTCGGTTACCCATGACAATTGGAAAACGGGCATTTTTTGGAGCGGCTCGGATGATCGTTTGAACAAGCTGAAGGTATATGGCGGGTTCTCATCGTCTACCTCAACGCATGATACGATTCCGCACGGCAAGGTGACGGGAACGACGATAACATCGCCGCAAATTCTCGTAGGCTACTATGGGGACTACCGTGAAGGGCTGGAAAGCTTTGGCGAGGCGAATGCGGCGGTTGCGGCACCCCTTGAATTTGACCACGGCGTTCCAAAAGGCGTGCCGGTGGGCTGGAATAGCTGGGGCGCATACGAGAGTGACCTGAGCTACGATAAGGTTGTTGCCGTTTCCGATTTCTTTAAGGAGAATTTGCAAAAATCCTCCTTCGCAAATAAAGGCGACGTCTACATTAATATGGATTCCTATTGGGATAACCTGACCGAGCAGCAGCTTAAGCAAGCCGTCAAGGTCATTAATAAGAACGGACAGAAGGCAGGCATTTACTATGGTCCATTCGTCTATTGGGGCGATAATATGGATCAGCCTGTCGAAGGCACGAATGGAAAATATACGTACGGCGAAATCATTCTGCGTGACCAAAGCGGCAATCCTTTGCCGAAGGTAGACGGCGCCTATGCGATTGATCCGACCCATCCTGGCTCGAAGCAGCGGATCGAATATTATTTTAATCGCTTCCTCGATTACGGTTTTGCGTATATCAAGATCGACTTTCTAAGCCATGGCTCCTTCGAGGGCAAGCACTTTGATCCGAAAGCGCAAACGGGCATTCAAGCTTACAATCAAGGAATGGCGCATATCAATAAGGTGCTGGGCGGCAAAATGTTCATCAGCGCGTCGATCGCGCCGTTGTTCCCGAGCCAGTATGCTCATGCAAGGCGCATATCATGCGACGTTGACGGGACGCTCTCCAAGACGGAATATCAATTAAACAACCTGACCTACGGCTTCTGGCAAAATGGAACGATCTATCCGTACACGGACCCTGACTATATGACGCTCGTGAAGGGCGGCTCGTTCGATGCAGCGCAGACAAGAGTCAATTCCGCCGTCATCTCCGGTACAGTATTTATGAATTCCGATGATGTAAACAATCCGGCAGCGCAGGAGCTTATGAAGAAGCTGCTGACGAACAAGCAGGTCAATGAAGTGGCGCTCAAAGGCAAAGCTTTTAGGCCGATTGAGGGCAATACCGGGACGGGTGCCGCGGATATGTTCGTCATGAAGGACGGAGCGGATTATTATGTCGCGGTGTTCAACTATACGAATGAGCCTGCAACCAAGACGTTAGATTTCAAACGCGCAGGCATACCTGCAACTTCTAAAACGAAAGCAACCGATCTCTGGACGAATAAGGCCAGCGATATTACAGCAGGACAATTGAAGGTAGAATTGAACGGCGCGCAGTCGAAGCTATTCAAAATTAAAGCCAAATAAATCTAAAATCCCCCGGGCGGAAGCAACGACGCTACCCGGGGGATTTTTTTGAGCCAAGAGGATGTAAGGTCACTTTCCGGGAATACGGATCGTGACGGTCGTGCCAATGCCTAATCTGCTATAAATCGAGATGCCATAGGAGTCGCCATATAACAGCTTAATCCGATTGTCGACGTTGCGGATGCCATAGCCCGACAAGGTGTCGCCGCTCGTTGGAAGCTCGCTGCCGAGCTCTCCCTGCATGCGCATGCCCATGCCATCGTCAATGATTTTAAGCAAAATATCGGGTCCCTCGCGGTAAGCCTTGATCATAATGTTAATACCAAGCTTGTCATCCCATATAGCATGGTTCATTGCATTTTCGACGAACGGCTGAAGCGTCAGCTTCACGATTGGGCACGGCAGCACCGACTCGTCGATTTGATAGTGGACACGGATAAGATCGGCGAAGCGCACCTGCTGAATAGCTACGTAGTAGCGGGTCAGCTGCACCTCTTCATGGATCGATATTTGGTTTTTGCCCTTGTTAAGCGATATCCGGTAAAACTTAGCCAGATCGGTCACCATCTTATTCATCCGCTGGTCCGAATTGCGAATGGCGAGCGATGAGATGGATGCCAGCGTATTGTATAAAAAATGGGGATTGATTTGAGCTTGGAGCACATTCATCTCTGCTTCCCGCTTATCGATTTCCTTCTTATAAACGTCAGAGATCAGATTGCTGAGCCGCTGCGCCATTTTTCGCAGCACATTGCCCAGTTGCCCGATCTCATCCCGCCCAAGCGGCCGAATGTCGACGAGGTCAAATTCCTCCCGTTCGATGCGGCGGATCATGCCAACCAAGTACTCGACGCGTTTGGTGAACAGCCGCGCTGTGACGTAGATAAGCAGAGCCATAACGCCAAAGCTGATCAGCGCATAAATTAATATCCGCTTAGCGGTGTTATTGGCTTTGGATAGGAAGCTGCTGTAAGGAACGAGAGAGACGCTCTTCCAGCCAAACTTGGTCGTGTTGTAGACAACAAGCATTTTTTCTCCGTTAAAGGTGCTGTCGAATCTGCCTTGACTGCTGCTCGGAAAATCATCCTTCACATATTGCTCAAGCGGACGGTTCAACATCGACTTGTCCTTCGCCGACATAATGATTCCTCTTTCATTTGCGATGAGTACCGTTTTCTCCGATGTTTCCTTCTCCATTAAGCGGTAAATATCCGATTCCAAAATGTTAATGGTTAATATTCCGTACGCATTGTCGAGATTGCTAATGTTAAGCATGCGCGTCAACGTGAACATAGACGGCTGATCGGCGGCCGGCGGCGTAGAAACAAAGCGTACGTTGCCGTAGCTGTTGAGCAGCGAGCGATAAATGACCGAATTTCTGAACGACTGATCCATTCTTTTGATATAGATGCCGTCAGCCGGCAAAGAATCATTATTGATATATATCGATATGGATTGAATGTCAGGATTCGTTGTGAGCATATTGGAAAACGTATTATTGATGTATTGATAGGCATCAACAAACAGAGAAGGCTCTACCGAGTAATTATTCGTTAAATAAGCGCGCAGCGTAGTGTTCAAATAAAGGGTCGCGGAAAGCTTCGTGTACGAGTCCAGTTTATTTTCCAGATTGGAATTGATTTGCGCGACGGACGATACGGAATTTGTATACATTTGGTCCGAGAGCTCGCTCTTGATCGTTTGATAGGAATATAAGACAAAAAACAGCAGCGGGATTATCGCGCCGAGCAAAAACATGACAAACAGCTTTTCCCGCAGCCGCAAATTGTTAAAAGGCCTAGTCAGCCATCCTGTTAGCCTTTTCATGCACGCTCACTCCAGCCTATAAATACATTTTCCGATATTCGTTAGGGGTGCTGCCTCTATGCTTCTGGAAGATGGAGCAGAAATACGAGACATTCTCGTACCCGACGTTGTGGGCAACCTCGCGAACCTTTAACGATTTATCCTTTAAAAGGTCAGCAGCCCGGTTCATTCGGATCTTCGTTAAATAATCCAAAATCGTCTCGCCCATCTTTTCCTTAAAAATCGTACGAATATAGTTCGGTGAAAGGTAGACCTCCTTAGCGATCTCTTCAACCGTAAGCGGAAGATGATATCTCTCGCCGATGAGCTTTACGATTTGGTCGGCAACCGATTGGTTGCGGTCAACATCGCGCTCGCTTGCCGCCTTTCTCATCTCATCGCAGAAATGGCTGACATATGCTTGAATATGGGCGGCTGAGCTCATCGACGATATTTCCTTCCAATGATCCATAAGCAGCAGCTCCTTGAGCGAGCCTGCCAGCAGCATGGAGAAATGCTGTTCCAGAGCGGTTAATAACCGCAGAATCGTCCGGATGGCATAATTGCGATCGATGCGCTCGTCTCTAATCGTTTGGAAGAACGCTTCCAGCTGCAAGGCTAACTGCTCGGCGTCGCCAGACTGTATAGAGGACGCAAGCCGGGCTGCGGCCTGCTCGCCGTCTTCATCCTTTTGCTTGGACGGCTTCAAATCATTAGTCGTTATTACACCCCCATTTAGCTTGTAAAATTTCTCGTCATTGCATGACCGCGCTTGCAAGCAGGCCTCCCAGATTTGGTGAAAGCCGATAAATGGATTGGACAAGCCAATCGTCATTTGCGATCCATCGGCGGGTGCTGCCTGCTCGCGGAACAGCTCCCAGAAATCTGCTGCAGACTGAGCCGCGCGCTGCTCGCTCTTCCATTGAAAGAGGACGAATATGGCGTTAGGCTCGGCCTCCACGATGACATAGGAATCGAGTTTTTGCCTCGCAACGCTGCGGAATAGCTCCGTCCGGTCGGTTGCTGCCGGGCTCGAAGGGAGCGCTGCTTCATTCGGATATGCCGGCGGCAAGTCGAAGGTGGCGTATACGGCCGCATACGGCTTGCTTTCGATAAAATCGGCTGCGCTCAGCGCCCACTGCCGGGTATAGTCATAACGTTTCTCCTGATCGGGCTCCCGTATAATGCGCATCATCAGCTTCTCCCGTACCCAGTCGCCGCCCTGATCCGCTAATTGATCCTCCTCGCATTTCTTCTTCACCTTCTCCAGCAAGGAGAGCAGCTCCTCCATATCGATGGGCTTCAATAGATAGCCGGTCGCTTCGATATTAAGCGCCGCCTTAATATATTGAAACTCATTATGTCCGCTCAGATATATGATTTTGACATTTTTATCGATTTGCTTTGCTCTTCTTCCGAATTCCAGACCGTCCATGATAGGCATGCGCACATCCGTTAAGATGATGTCGGGCTTTAATTCGGCGAGCTTGCCGAGCGCTTCCTTCCCATTGCGTGCGGTTCCCGCGACCGTAATGCCGATTTTGTCCCATGGCACATAATGCTCCATCGTCTCAAGCTCAATGGCTTCGTCATCCACTATCAATATACTGTACATGGTTGTCCCCACCTTTTATCCTGTATCAGGATGTTTTACTAGTTTATCCGCTATGACGCATTTCAACAATGGAGCTTATGGAACTCTGTCGTTTTCGGATACGAATCGTTAAATGCTTGTATAGAATGAGCTGCATAACGGGGCCTATAATGAGAGCACAAAGCAACGCAAGACTGGCAGGAGGCTATAGCATGGAATCAATATTGAAAGCGGAACCAAGTAAATCCGTTCCACCAAAAAGCAAGCGCAGCATTCGAAATTCTAACGTATGGGGCAGGTTGAAGGAGCAGCGGTTATTGTATCTACTGATGCTTCCGGCCTTGGTCGTTACACTCTTATTCTCTTACGTGCCGATGTTTGGCTTGTACATGGCTTTTATTAACTATTCGCCAGGCGGAGGATCATTTTTTGGACAGTTTTTCACGACGGAGTTTGTTGGCCTTGAGTGGTTCAACTATTTTTTTACGAACGGTGATTTTTACCGAGTGATGCGCAATACGCTGGCTCAAAGCTTCCTATCGCTTATCTTCGGGTTTCCGATGCCGATCATACTAGCGCTGATGATTAATGAGCTGCGCAACGGTTGGTTTAAACGGACATTTCAAACCGTATCCTACATGCCTCATTTCATTTCATGGGTCATTGCAGCCAATATCATCATTACGGTGCTCTCCTCGGGAGGCGTGCTTAACAATATTTTAACGGGGCTTGGGTTCATCGACGAGCCGATCCAATTTATGCAAAAAGGTCCGTTGTTCTGGTGGATTATCGCTATTGGCAACACTTGGAAGGACATGGGTTTCAACGCCATTATGTATTTGGCCGCTATCTCGGCAATCAATCCTGAGCTTTATGAGGTGGCGAAGGTTGATGGCGCCAGCCGGTTAAAGCAAATGCTTCACATCACGCTGCCGTCGATTAAACCTACGATTATCATTCTTGCCATTCTTGCGGTAGGCGGCATTTTGAACGCGGGCTTCGATCAGCAATATTTGCTGCAAAACAATACGGTGCTTCAATACTCTGAAGTTATCGATACGTACACGTACAAATACGGTTTGCAAAATGGAATGTTCTCTTACGGCGCAGCAGTCGGTTTGTTCAAGTCGGTCGTCGCTTTCATCTTAGTCTTAAGCGTCAATACGATGGCCAAAAAAATGAACGAGCAGTCGTTGTTCTAGTGCAAAAAATGAAAAGGAGAGCATGTCATGATAAAAGCTAAAAATGATTTTCTGTTTATGTCCGTTGTCTATATCTTCATCATAGCGGTGTTTATCGTAACCTTTTATCCATTCTGGAACATCTTTATTATTTCGCTTAACAGCGCAGAGGACACGCTCCGCGGAAACTTATATTTGTGGCCGCGAGATTTCAGCTTGGCCAGCTACAAACAAATCTTGTCCGACAGCGAGATTTGGCTCGCGATCAAAGTTACCGTGCTGCGGACCGTAATCGGTACGCCGCTCGCGGTCGTCGTCATCAGCATGCTTGCGTTTTCTCTGAGCAAGCGCGAGCTTGTGGGCAACCGCTTCTGGTCGCTGTACTTCGTGTTCACGATGTATTTTGGCGGCGGGCTCATCCCTTATTATATGGTGCTCAAAAGCTTGCATTTGATCGACAGCTTCATGGTGTTTATTCTGCCAAGCATGATGAACGTGTTTTATATGATCATCGTACGAACCTTCATGCAGCAGCTGCCGCAGGAGCTTGATGAATCGGCTAAAATCGATGGCGCTAATTATTTGCAAATTTTCTTTAAAATCATTTTGCCGCTCACAACGCCGGTGCTGGCGACGATCGGCATGTTCACGGCGATTATGCACTGGAATTCGTGGTTTGATTCCTATGTCTTTACGTATAACCCCGATCTAAAAACGCTGCAAGCGGTTTTGGTCAAAATCTTGAACCAATACCAAACGAGCGCGATGGTCGGCGATGCGCAGCAGGCTGCCGATGCCACCAAACGTTTGGCCGTTTCGCCGGATACGATTCGCATGGCTGCCACCATGGTCGCGACTCTTCCTATAATAATGGTGTATCCGTTCCTGCAAAAGTATTTCGTTAAAGGCATGACGCTAGGCGCAGTAAAAAGCTAAGCTTTTCGGATTAATTGCTGGAGGTGATGCGAGCGGGAACAACATGCTTTTTTGTTAGAAAAGGGATTATAATAAAATCACAACAAGGGGGATTTCTAAGATGAAAATTAAAAAACGGATCGTTCTTTTTCTAAGCTTAATCGTTGTAATATCCGTATTATCGGCTTGCGGCTCCAACAATACAAAAAATAACGGAAACACAACTGCAAATGGAAACGGTTCAGAAAGCGCGAATTCGAACGAGCCTTTGACGCTAACCTTCTTTGATAAAAATACATCCGACAAATTCACAAACACCGTTGCGGCGGAAATTACGAAGCGCACGGGAATTACGATTGAAATTCAGCAACCGACCGGCAATCCGGCAGAAAAGCTTAACCTGATGCTTGCAAGCGACGACTTGCCCGACATTATATTGTTCGACCGCAGAAGCGATCTGGTCAACAAATATATCGACTCCGGTGCTATTATTCCATTAAATGAATTGATCGAAAAATATGGTCCAGATGTAACGACCATGTATGGCGACGTGCTGAACAAGACGCGCTATAAGGATGGGAAAAACTACTATCTATCCAATTGGTACGGATTTGAGAACGAACCCGTCTACAGTTTCAACATTCGCAAAGATATTTTGAAGGAGCTGGCTCCTGATAAAGCGGAAGGCGGCGTGCCTTTCACGCAGTCGGAATTCAAGCAGCTGCTTGTAGATTTCAAAGCAAAATATCCGAGTATGGATGGCAAGGATACGATCCCGCTCACGATGGACGGAGAAAACTTCGGCGGTTCGTTCAACACATTCAAAGGGATGTTTGGCCTAATGCCTATGTTCGAGGACAACGGGAAAATCAAGTTTGACGTAAAAGACCCGAAATATCGCGACATGATTCTTTATATGAATGATTTGTACCGCTCCGGCTTGATGGATAAGGAATGGGCAATCAATAAAAAGCAGGTTTGGGAGCAGAAGCTAGCAACAGGAACGATTCTGTCGACTACAGGCTCTTTCTGGGATCCCGGTGCCGCTAATACCATTTTGTTGAAGGATCGCGGCGAAGAGTCGCAGCTGTTCCCTTACAAAGTTGTAGCGGATGGCGTAGATCCAGGTAAGACGACTTATGGCGGACGGAGCTCACTGGGCTGGGATGCCATCACGATTACGAAGAAAAACAAAAACCCGGAACGCACGATGAAATTTATGAACTTCTTGGCAAGCGAGGAAGGCCAATATTTGCTGATGTGGGGTATTGAAGGACAGCACTGGGATATGAAGGACGGCAAGCATACGCCTCGTCCGGAAGTGCTGCAAGGCTTTAAGAACGATTGGAATGCATACGCGAAAGAAACGGGCATTCGCAAATGGACTTGGTTTATTAAAAACGGCAATGGATCGGACGGAACGCCTTATGATTTACCGGGCCGCTATCAACGGGGTGCAGTAGATCAAATGGCGCTCAAGAACCTATCTGATTCCGTATACGACTCGGTTATCTACGAGGGTATAGGGCCTCAGGGCGGAACGCCTGAAGCGCTTAATGAGCAGAAAGTAACCGATATTGTTAAGCAGGCATTGACGAAAGCGATTATGGCGAAGACTGCTGATGAAGCAAGCAGCATCTTCGATAAAATGCTGAGCGATATGAAAGCGGCTGGCGACGAGAAGGTAGAGGCAATCTACACGACCAACTACAATAGCCGTCTGGAGCTTTGGAAATAACGAAAGCTTGTTTGACGAAGGCCGGCGCAGCCGGCCTTCTTTAATTCCAACTTAGGAGCTGATTAACAATGAACATAGGAACATTCGAGCTGAGGCAAGCAGAAGGCGAATACATCGTAGACAATGGCATCATTCAGGCGAAGGCGAATGCGGGGGATGGAACCGTGACGCTGCGCTGGAGCACTGGCGAAGCGCTGATCGGACTTTATGCGGAAGCGCGTTACGGGCTGGAACAGCTGCGCTCAACGTATTATAGCAAGCATATCGTGAACGAAACCTCGGTTCAGCCGATCGAGGATGGCTTCGGCAGAGGCGTGAGCTGGAGCTTCGAGCATGAGGAGCTTGGGAAGCCGGCGATGCGCCAGCATTTTCGCATGTATGAGCAGCTCCCTTATTTGCTGACTGAGCTCGAAGTGGAAAGCGAATCCGAATGGGAGACCAATGAATTGACTCCGCTTGCTGCTTATTTGAATGATGGAAGCGTTGTGCAATTCGCTGAGGGTACAGACACTAGCGAGGAGATCAGAGCGCTGTTCGTTCCTTTCGATAATGATAAATGGGTCCGCTTTGCATCGCATGCCATTCCTTGCAGCGTGCATAGCTACGAGACGACAGCTATTTATCAATCGACAAGCCGCAACGGCTTTGTCCTTGGATCGGTAACTCATGATACCTGGAAAACAGGCTTAGTCGTGGAGGGTACGTTTGCGGAAGCGGTTGGCAGACTTCGCGTTTACGGCGGAGCAGCTGATTTGCAAACAAGGGATACCATTGCTCATGGCTCTCTTCGCGGCAAAAGCATCGTATCGCCGACGATTTTTGTAGGGGCTTTCCCTGATTACCGCGATGGGCTTGAGGCGTACGGCAAGGCGAACGCGGTGCTGTCCCCCGCTCTCCCATGGGATGGCGGCGTGCCGATGGGCTGGAACAGCTGGTCTGCTGTCATGGGTAAGCTGGATTATGACGTTTATACGCACACTTCGGATTTTTTCTCCAAGGAGCTGCAGCAAAACGGTTTTGCTGACGACAATGGAAGCTTGTACGTGAACTTTGATGCCTTCTGGAATAGTCTGAGCGAGGAGCAGTTGAACGATGCGGTCAGACGGGTGAAGGCTAACGGCCAGAAGCCGGGCATCTATTTCACGCCCTTCGCGTTTTGGGGAAGCGATCCGATGACGCCGGTTGAAGGAACGGACGGTGCTGTGCTCTACCGGGACATCCTAATTAAGGATCGTGCAGGGCAGCCTCTTCCGAAGCTTGATGGCGCATTCGCCATCGATCCGTCGCATCCCGCAGCGCTTGAGCGGATTAAGCGAATGCTGGATCGTTTTGTAGAGCAGGGCTTTGATTATGTGAAGCTGGATTTTCTGACGCACGGCGCTATGGAAGGCGTATTCCATGATCCTAAGGTAAGAACAGGCATTCAGGCGTATAACATTGGCATGGCTGCTATCTGTGAGACGCTTGCTCCAGAGCGTATTGGCCGGCCTTTCCTGATCAATCTGTCTATTGCACCGTTATTGCCGCATGGTTATGCACATAGCCGCCGCGTATCCTGCGATGCATTCGGGACGATTGATGATACCGAATATATGCTGAACGCACTCACTTACGGCTGGTGGATCAATGATAACCTCTATCGCTTTAACGATCCCGATCATGTTGTCCTATACAAAAGCGATAATCAGCGTGCGATCAGCGAGCATGAGGGAAGAAGCAGGTTGAACAGCGCGGTTATTGCGGGTACCTCGCTGCTGCTTGGCGATGATTACCGTGTGGAGGAAGCTGCGCGGCGTGCGAAGCAATTGGTGACGAATAAAGAGGTTATGGCGCTTGCGCGGCGCGGCGAAACCTTCCGTCCGGTCGAGGGAAGAAGCGGCAGCAAGAGTGAAGGGCTGTTCATATTAAGCGCAGCGGAGGGCACATACGTTGCCGCGTTTAATTTTGACGTAGAGAACGAGAGCGCAAAGCTCGCATCATTTGCCAGAATGGGCATAGATTCCTCTAAGGGGATAGTCGTTCGGGATTTATGGAGCGGAGAAGAATGGCGCATAGAGACTGCTGGCGATGAGCATCGTATTGCGCTGGCGCCGGCCGAGTCTAAGCTGTTGTTATATAGGCAAGCTTAATAACAATAAAGACGGCTTAATTCGCAGATAAATGAAGGGATTTGCTTATTTATCCAGTAAAATAAGAAAATTTGCCAAAATTCCGTGACCTTTGCCTGACTTTCTCGTATTATCCCCTAGAGGCATTTATTTCTAAATGATAATAGACGCTTGAAAGGGGAGAGATGTCATTGAGCTTTACGGATCAAGATCAGAACCAAGGGCCTAACCTTGGCATGAGCGGCCGCCGGCCGCCGGAATTAAAACCAGGCACGGTGAAGAAAATCGTCATTGGTGCCGTTGCGGCAGTGGTTGTCATTTTTCTAGGAACGTCATCCTTTTATACGGTGCAGGAGCAGGAACGGGCGGCTATTTTAACGTTCGGCAAATATTCGGGGGAAACCTCGGCAGGTTTGCATTTCAAATGGCCTTATCCGATCCAGCAGGTGATTACCGTGCCGGCGGAGCTGACGCAGCGGATCCATATCGGCTACCGCCAGGAAGGGTCGGCAGCGATTCCGGTCGATGAGGAAGCGATGATGATTACCGGTGATGAAAATATCGTCTCCGCAGACGCGGTCGTACAGTGGAAGATAAGCAACATTCACGACTACTTATACAATATTGCGGATGCGGAGCAGTTTTTGCGCAATGCGGCCAGCTCCTCGATCCGTTCTGTCATCGGCTCAGAGAAGCTTGACTATGCCATTACAGACGGTAAGACGGTCATTCAGGATAAGGTCCGCGAGAAGCTGATCGAGCTGCAGGCCAAGTACAAAACAGGCATCCAGATTATTGATATTAAGTTCCAGGATATCGAGCCGCCAAGCGGTCAAGTAGCGGAAGCCTTCCGCGAGGTGACGAACGCGCGCGAGGAGAAAAACACCAAAATCAACAACGCCGCCAAGTATGAAAATGACCGCATACCGAAAGCGCGCGGTGAGGCGCAAGCGCTGCTTGAGAATGCGGAAGGCCAGAAGAAGTCGCGGATTTTGAACGCAGAGGGTGACGTTGCCAAGTTTAATGCGATATTCGGTGAGTACAAAAACAATCCGAACGTTACGCAAAGCCGTTT
This sequence comes from Bacillus sp. FJAT-26390, assembly GCF_001682865.1. Classification (GTDB taxonomy): domain Bacteria; phylum Bacillota; class Bacilli; order Paenibacillales; family Paenibacillaceae; genus Pristimantibacillus. Next base: position 420,445 of record NZ_MAQX01000034.1, on the reverse strand, counting down.
GGTGCTGGAGACGCTTGAGAAAATATTGCCGAATGCAAAAATCTTCATTACGAATTCAAACAGCGATACGGTAAATTATTTGCCGCTGAATGAGCTGCTGCGCAGCGGAACGGGCAGCACGGCGACACCGCCGGCAACAACTCCGCCAGTCACAGAAGCTCCGCAAGGAGGTGACGCACAATGAAAAGAAACCAATGGTTAACGTTGATCATCGTGCTCGTAGTCGTTATTTTGGGCTCAGGCTCGATGTACATCGTGAAGGAAGGCGAATATAAGGTTGTGCTTCGTTTCGGTGAGGCGATGAGAGCTGTACCTGAGCCAGGCCTAAAGTTCAAGCTTCCTTTCATTGAGAATGTATCGACGCTGCCGAAGTACCAAATGACTTATGAAAGCAGCCCGACTACGATTCTGACGAAGGATCAGAAGCCGATCGTAGTGGATAACTACACGGTGTGGCGGATCACCAACGCATCGCAATTTTTGAGAACGGTGCAATCGGTCAGCGGCGGCATTCAGCGGATTGACGAGGCGGTATACAACTCCGTTCGCCGCAAGCTGTCGGAGGTCAATTACGATAATATCATTAGCGAGAACACGGCGCGCGGCAACATTAACGACGAGATTACGAAGGACGTTATCAGCGCTTTGACAAGAGATAACTACGGCATTGAAGTTATCGATGTCCGCATCAAGCGTACCGACTTGCCGGAGGAGAACAAGCAAAGCGTGTACAACCGGATGATTTCGGATCGCCAATCGATTGCGGCCCGTTATTTGTCCGAAGGCGATGAGGAGTCTCGCAAAATTACGTCCAAAGCGGATCGTACCGCTACGGAGCTGCTCGCGCAAGCGCAAGCCGATGCGAAGAAGATCGTCGCCGAAGGCGAGCGTGAAGCAGCTGTTATTTATAACAAAGCTTACGGCAGCGATCCGCAGTTCTACAATTTCTACCGGACGCTGGAGAGCTACGCAACCACCTTGCAAAATGAACCGGTCATTATGATTCCGATTGATTCGCCTTATGCGAAAATATTGCTAGGCCAATAAAAGAAACGTGTTCTATTCGTTAGTTGAATAGGACACGTTTCTTTTTGTATGGCTATAGGCTGCCGCATGATTGGCGAATGATTAGCTCGGTATCAACGATGATGCTCTGCGCATTCGTTTGTTTGTTAATTAAATCAAACAGCATCATCGCGGCGAGGCGGCCAAACTTCTCCTTGTCCTGTCTAAGCGTTGTCAGGGAAGGATCCGTATATTTGCTGGCGTCGATGTCATCGCAGCCTATGAGGGCAATGTCGCCGGGGATGGCAAGGTTATGCTCCTTGATTGCCCGCATGGCGCCGAAAGCTAATATGTCAGAGATCGTAAAGATCGCTTTCGGAAGCGCGGAGCCGCTAGCAAGCAGCGCTTTCATCGCCAGATAGCCGCTTTCCTCGTCATACTCCTTGCTATGCAAAATCCATTCCGGCCTCGCAGCGATGCCGAAGCTGCGAAGCGCCTCCATAAAGGCATTTTCCCGGATGGTCGCGACCTCCGACTTGCGCTCAATTCCGATAAATCCAATCTCCCGGCAGCCATTCATATAGAAATGCTCGACGGCCTTGGAGGAGATCTTGGCGTTATCCGACATGATGTAAGAGAAATTATCGGTAAATTTAATATCAAGTCCTACGCACGGAATTTCGGATGCGGCGAGTTGTTGGACGCTAGGCTCGATATCGTCGCCGGCAATAATGATGCAGCCGTCTACATGAAAATGCCGGCAGCGCGCGAGGTAATCCTCTTTTGTATCAAAAAACTGCTCATTCGAGAACAGCAGGACATCAAACCCGAACAAGCCGATTTGCTTCTTGAAGGAATCGATAACGTTAATGAAAAAAGGGTGCTTGAGCTCTGAGTTCAATTTGCCGGCGAATACGACGCCGATCAGGTTTGATTTTTTCGTTGCAAGCGTTCTCGCAGAAGAGGACGGCCTGTAGCCGTTTTCCTCCATAATCTTCATAACCCGCTTGCGAGTGTCTTGGCTTACGTCTGAGTAGTTGTTAATAATCTTCGACACCGTAGCGATGGACACCCCGGACAGCTGCGCAATGGTTTTAATGTTCATCACAGGACACTCCTTAACAGCAAGTACGAAACGGTTGCAAAATCGCCTAGCAGAGTACGATCTTGAGCGCACTCTTTCATCCGTTATTCGATTTATCCAGTAAATAGTAGAGGATAACCTACCTCTTGTCAATTGAGATAACTAGAATCAGAATGCTAAAATGCTTTGGGTTTGTTAGCTACTTCGATTTTTTGCGCGCTGATATAATTTTTATATAAGGAACGCGGTGCATACGCGCCTGCTCGCAGGCTGATTGCGTTCTACATTTCATCCAGCGGGAGGAACAAACATGTCTCAGCAGCCAACGCTTCAGGACGACATCTCGGCAGCATCAGCCGCAGCCGCCGTCGTCAAAACAAAAGGAAAACCGCTGTTTTATTACCTCATAAAACAATGGCCATTTCATCTAATGGTGCTTCCATCCCTCGTCTTTCTGATCATCTTCGCGTATTTGCCAATGGGTGGACTTGTCATGGCCTTTCAGGATTATAAACCTTGGCTCGGCCTGACCGGCTCGGAATGGGTCGGACTCGATCAGTTCCGCTACTTGTTCGAGAGAGAAGATAGCTTGCAGGTCATATGGAACACGTTAATTATTGCTATTTTCAAAATGGTGCTGAATCTCTTTGCGCCATTCGTGTTCGCTATTCTTTTGAATGAAATTTTCCGCTTTACCGTCATCCTCTCCGACGTGTGGAAGGAGTTCGGCTTCGGCACGGTCGTATTCCTAGCTGCGCTCGCTAACGTCAATCCTTCGCTCTACGAGGCGGCTGAGGTAGATGGCGCAAGCCGCTGGAAGCAGACGCTTCATATTACGGTGCCTTCGATGATTCCGATCGCGATCGTAGTGGGCACGCTCGCCCTTGGCAATGTGCTGAACGCCGGGTTCGATCAAATCTTCAATTTATATAACTCCCTCGTGTATGCGAAGGGCGATATTATCGATACCTTTGTATACCGTACAGCGATTCTTAGCGGCGAAATGGGCTTTGGTACGGCGATCGGATTGTTCAAATCCGTCATCAGCTTTGTGTTAGTCGTCATCTCATACCGTCTTGCTTACAAGCTTGCGAACTACAGAATTTTTTAAAAAAGGAGGCTGTGCGGCATGTATCATAAATCACCATCCTATCGCGTATTCAACACGTTTAATACCGTCCTATTGATCGCCTTATCGCTGCTCTGCGTCATCCCGCTGCTGCATGTGTTTGCCGTCTCGCTGAGTGCCAAAGCTGCAGCGGATGCCAATATTGTCGGACTATGGCCGGTCGATTTCACGCTGGAGGCTTACAAAAAAACGACGAGCAATCCGATCTTTCTAAACTCGATGTGGATCGCCGTCAAAAGAACAATAATCGGCACGCTGTTAACGCTTCTCTTATCGTTTTTGGCAGCTTATCCGCTGTCAAAAGAGAACTCCGCTTTCCGCGGCAGAAACGTGTACGCATGGCTGTTTGTTTTCACGATGCTGTTCAACGGCGGACTTGTCCCGTTTTATATGGTTATTCAGAAGATCGGCCTGATGGACAATTTCTGGGTGTTGGTGCTGCCTGGAGCAGTAAACGTATTTCTAACGATTCTGATGCTCAACTTCTTCCGCGGCGTCCCTAAGGAGCTGGAGGAAGCGGCGCTGATCGACGGGGCAGGCCATTTCCGCATCTTGTTCAGCATCTACCTGCCGGTTTCGTTGCCGGCGATCGCGACGCTCGCTTTGTTCAGCATGGTGTTTCACTGGAACTCGTGGTTCGACGGTTTGCTGTACATTGGCGATCCGAAGCAGTATCCGCTGGCGACCTTCCTCCAAACGGTCATCATCCAGCGCGATATGAGCTCCATGAGCATCAATCCGGCAGATTTGGCGCTCATTTCGCAAAAAAACAGTTAAGTCAGCCCAAATCTTCATCGGCGCTCTCCCAATCCTAATCGTCTACCCCTTCCTCCAAAAGTTTTTTGTCAAAGGGCTGGTCATGGGCTCCGTAAAAGAGTAGTGGCTGCTTCAACGATACCACCATGGACACCGAGCAAAGCGCTCGGTGTCCATGGTGGTACTTTCTGCACAGAAATCCCATATTAACCCCTAACTAGCTGTAAACAATAGAAACAACCCATCCCACCATATCAAGCCCCAAGTTACCCGCTTACGCTGCACGAACGACAACGTAGCCCAGTAACCAGCTCATTGAGCCCCATTACAATGCACAAACTGCAACCTATCTGACAACAAGCGCAAAGAACCCTGACAAATTATCCGGCTAGGATAACTAATCAGGGTTCTTTAGAAAAGTTTTTAAAGTTATACCCGCCCAATTAAAGCGTGTCCCGCAGGGACGAAAGCGCTCCGACTCAAACCTCACCATTCAGCGTCTCTTTAGCACCAACGTTACTCATGCGGGTGTCCAGAGGGCGCAGCGCCTCGGGGCCCTCCCTAGGCAGGGAGGGTTTGGGAGGGTACGAAACGCCTTTGAAGGTTTGGTAGTAGAAGCCTTTGAAGGTTGGTAGCAAACGCATTAAGGTTCGCGTCCCAATGAAAGCGTGTCCCTCAGGGACGAAAGCGCTCCGACTCAAACCTCACCATTCAGCGTCTCTTTAGCACCAACGTTACTCATGCGGGTGTCCAGAGGGCGCAGCGCCTCGGGGCCCTCCCTAGGCAGGGAGGGTTTGGGAGGGTACGAAACGCCTTTGAAGGTTTGGTAGTAGAAGCCTTTGAAGGTTTGGTAGCAAAGGTTTACTCCATTAGGCCAAGCGCCCCCTCCCCCGAATACTAATAATCCGATCAATCAGATAAGCCCCGGCAATGAAAATAAGAAACAGATTCGGATATCCATATCTGGAGAACGCGACAAACGGGATATAAATAACGGTAAAATAGGCTAACGTCAGCAGCAGCAGCATGTAAGGGATATTGCGCTGCCTAACCGCGTTGAACAACATGAGCAGCAAGCCTGCCGAGCCGATCAGCATCATCAGCACATGCGGCGGATAGACGTACGCAATAGGGATGTCGAATACCATTCGCCAGTAGTAGGGGCCGAGATACAGCCCTTTAATTTTCTCGGTCGTATACCACTTCAAATAGTCCGTAGGCTGCTGCGTAAAGCCATAACGCATAATTTTTTTGGCCGTATCAGCCATTGCATCGTCTGAGCCTATAAATAAGCTGGCTCTATCGCGTCCCTCGTATTCCGGGTGAGCATCGAAGAAAGCCGGCGCAGGAGCAGCGTTATTGATTAAAGCCCCTAACAGCATCGGGTTTCCGGCAGATTTGGTGAACGGAATAAACTCGTCAAACGTGATGTAGTTGCGTATCCACCATGGAGAGAGCAGAAGCACCATCGTTATGGATATAACAACCGTATGCTTGACGATCGTTTTCCAAGACACTTTATTGAACAACCACAGTATGAATAACACGACTGGAAAAAGTCCGGTATGCGGTTTGAAGTAGCAGCCGAGTATGACAAGAACCGCGACGATGACATAATGCTTCGTTTTATTGCTCTTTAAAGCGAGCAGGCTGAAGCAAATTAACAGCATGAATATCGTTCGGAATATCGTCTCGGACAAAATAACGCCAGAAGAGAAATAATCTGGTAAATATAACGCTGTTGCAATGCTTGCAATAAGAGCGGCACGGCTGTTAAACAGCTGATTCGCAATGACGAAAATCAGATAAATGGAGAAAGCCTGCAGCGCCGCCTGCAAAACGCGAAACGCAATTACGGCAGCGTCCCCCTGCCCGAAAATGAGCATTAAACCGGACAAAACAAACGGCATGCCAGGCATAATGAAGGAGGACGGCGACTCGCCGCTATTGTAAGCAAGCGTATGTTTGTTCAGTAAGATTTTTGCGCTGTTTACGTATTTCACGTCATCATTGTTTAATTTTTCATAGGTGCCCAGCAAGAAGTAGTCTCCGTAAATGAGAACGCATGCGGTACTGATTGCGAATACGAGAAGGATCGTTACGAGCAGTGAGGTTTTGATAGGCTTCGATACTTGGCTTAAATTAAACAATAATTACACACCTTTCAAATGTATTAACCTTATTATAACGAATAAAGAAAGCAAAATGTTCCAGCCTATGCGATCATTCCTTTGGTTTACTATATTTGTTTTCTAATAAACGTTCGTACAATTGCTATAGACCTCCCGAGCATAGAGTAGATGGAGGTGAAATGCTGTGTTTAAAAAAAATTATGCCAGCCGAAACATAAACGGAAAGCTTCTTGTCAGTGAATACTTATCTGCGAATAAGAAGCTGGAGCAATACGTGCCGCAAACCGTCTCGTTTAGTCTTGAGCATCTGGAGATGATGTTTAACCACTACGATATGGTTTATGTTAAGCCCGATATTGGCTCGCACGGGAAAGGCATCATCAAAATCGAACGAGCCGATTCAGGCTTTGAGCTTTATGAAATTGTGCAAAAAAAACAAAGCCGCAGCTTCTATAAGACTATTCCTGAAGTCTATGGTCGGTTGAAGAAGCGGAAGACGTGCAGGCTTATTGTTCAAAAAGGGATTTCTTTGGATCGGGTGAATAATCGTCCATACGACATTCGGGCTATGGTGCAGCGCAAGCCTGGAGGCTCATGGGTTTGCACGGGGCTTATGGTAAAGGTCGGAGCGCGCAATAAAATCGTCACGAACTATTATCAAGGCGGCGCAATCTATTCGATGAAGAAGCTGGGAAAAAGACAAGGGCTGTCAGTAGGAGCGACTGAAGCGCGCGTAAGAACGCTCAGCCGTGTCGCCCTGCAAATAGCCAGTACGCTTAGCCAAAGGCGCTCGGGGATGCATGAGATAGGCGTCGATTTTGCTTACGATAAGAAGCAGCAGCTGTGGGTGTTGGAGGTAAACTCTAATCATCCGCAATTTTATCCGCTTAAAAAGCTCGACCCTGCCGCCTATCGCAAAATGAAACGTTTTGCGGCGAGCTACGGCAGACGCGATGCATAAGTAGAGGCAGGGCAGCAGGTCACGGCAGTCGCCATGGCCTGCTGCCCTTTTTGTCACAAATTAATTGGTTGCGCTTACTTCGATGATTGAAAAGTATCATTTATAGTTGTTCAGGTGCCTATTAGTCCTATTCGGATCACGATAAAATACAAGAAGAACAACAAGAGCAAGGGGGATTGAGTAGTGGCGCAGCTTTCCGTAAATGACGAGCTAGAATTAAAACCAAAAACTAAAAATGTATTTTTCCGTTTCGTGAAGCAAATGGATATCCAGATGATGGTGTTGCCTGCATTGTTACTCATTATCGTGTTTAGCTACATTCCGATGTACGGCGTATTGATGGCTTTCCAAGATTACAGCATTTTCAAAGGTTTTTTTGCAAGCGAATGGGTCGGTTTGAAACATTTCGACATGTTCTTCAACTCTCCGGAGTTTTTTAAGGTCATGCGAAACACGGTCATCATCAGCTTGCTGAAGTTCTTTATAGGATTTCCGGCACCGATTGCGCTGGCCTTAATGCTCAATGAAGTGAAGAACATGATGTTCAAGCGACTCGTGCAAACGGTCAGCTATCTGCCTCACTTTATGTCATGGGTAATCGTCGCGGGACTGATCATGTCCATGCTTTCGACGGATAACGGCAGCATAAACATTTTGCTAGAGAAAATGAATTTTATCAACGAACCGATCAATTTCTTGTCGCTTCCGGAATTATTCTGGTCCATCCTCGTATCGACGGGCGTTTGGAAGGAAATCGGATTTGGCTCCATCGTATACTTGGCGGCTATCGCCAGCATTGATCCGAGCATGTACGAAGCGGCTTCGATGGACGGAGCGAGCAAGTTTAAACAAATATTTTTGATCACCTTGCCTTCCATCATGCCGGTAGTCCTTATCTTCATGATTTTGGCGATAGGGAATCTATTGAATGCAGGCTTCGAGGATATTCTCTTGCTTGCCGTTAACCCGGTGCTCCGAGACGTCTCTGATGTCATCGATACGTACGTTTATCGAGTCGGTATTCAAAGTTCAAGGTACTCGTACGCTACTGCGGTAGGATTGTTCAAAGCCGTAATCAGCGTTGGACTTCTGACGATGGCGAACTATCTGGCACGCAGAGCCGGCAGCAGCTTGTGGTAGACTATAATTAGCCCGGAAAGGCGGATGATGCAGTGATCAGGCTCAGCTTTGGAGACCGCGTGATGACGGTAACCATCTACATTTTACTAACACTATTAGCATTTATGACCTTCTATCCCTTCTGGAATGCGTTGGTCATATCCTTTAATACCGGTATCGATACGTCAATGGGCGGTGTAACCTTCTGGCCGCGCGCTTGGACACTGGAAAACTACGGCATCGTATTTAAAGACGATCGCATGATCGGCGCCTTTATGATATCGATCGCCCGTACGGTTGTCGGTACGGCAGCTTCCATTATGTTGACAGCCATATTCGCATACGGTATCTCTAAGAAAGAACTGATCGGCCGCAAATTTTACATGATCCTATGTATCATTACGATGTATTTCTCCGGCGGTCTAATTCCTTCATTCTTGCTGATCCGAGAGCTTCACCTTATGAATACGTTCTGGGTGTTCATCATTCCTTCGCTAATCAGCGTGTGGAACATGATCATATTCCGTACCTTCTTCCAAGGCTTGCCTGCAGGTCTTGAGGAATCGGCGAAAATCGACGGAAGCGGCAATTGGGGCATCTTTTTCCGAATCGTCATTCCGCTCTCTGGACCGGTTATTGCTACGCTGTCGCTGTTCACGGCAGTCTTCCATTGGAATGATTGGTTTGGCCCGAGTATCTATATTACCAATGAGAAGCTGCTTCCTATACAAACGATGCTTAAGCAAATTTTGAACTCCAACATCGTATCGGATCAGATGTCTCAGCTCGATTCCGCGGCACAAGGCCAAATGGCCAAAATGAGAACGGTGACGAGCAAGTCGTTGTCAATGGCGACTATGATGGTAGCAACGATCCCAATCATTATGGTTTACCCATTCGTTCAAAAGTATTTCGTGAAGGGCGTTCTCGTAGGATCGCTGAAAGAGTAGGGCAACAAGTATGAAAAGAAGTTTAAAGCGAAAGCTTTGAACATATAAAAATGAGCTTGAAAGGGGATTTTAAACAGATGAAAGCGAAAAGTAAACTTCTCGTCCCTATGGTCTCCGCTTTTATGGCCGTTTCATTATTGGCCGGCTGCAGTGGCGGCAACGGCGGTAAATCCGGCAACGGAGAAACGCCTGGCAACAAGGCGGAAGAAAATAACAGCAACAAACCTGCATCCGTGTATGAGCTAGGCAAGGAGCAGCTTGATTTCACGCTTTACGGTCACTATGATTGGTACACTATGCCGGCTTGGGGTGGCGACATCACGAGCACATGGATTAGAGATACGAAGAAAGTTAATGTTAAACCGATTCATTCCGGCGGTGCAGCTCCTCAGAAGCTGAACACGATGATCGCAACGGGCGATCTGCCTGATGCAATCTGGCTGGAGCGCGTAGATGTAGAGAAATTGCGCAGCGCAGATTTGCTAGTGCCGTTTGACGATTACCTCGATAAATATCCTAACTTGAAAAAATGGCTCGGCGAAGAAGGAATCAACATGCTTCGCTCCGAGGATGGCAAATTGTATCAGTTCCCGAACTGGTATACAAAACAGCCAAATGGTAACTCAGGTTACGTTGTAAACAAAAAGATCTATTCGGAGCTAGGTTCTCCAAAGCTTGAAACAACCGACGATCTTTACAACTACTTGAAGCTAGTTAAAGAAAAGTATCCGAACGTAGTTCCTTACGAGCCGCATCTCGCAAAAGATGGACAAGGTCTTGATGTTCTTTACTCCGCATTCAAAGAAAACGATCAGAAGTACCCAGGCATGCGCGCTGTACCTAACGGCGACAAACTGACTTCGATCTTCCTTGACCCGCAATACCGCGAGTCGTTGCAGTATACAGCTAAATTGTTCCGCGAGAAATTGATTACGCAGGATGCAATGACGCAAACACTTGATCAAATTACAGAAAAGGTTATGACAGGCCGCGTAGCCGTATTCGCAGCTGCAAGCCCGACAGAAATCGCGATGCAAGCGCATGCTGAGCTCGTGAAGAATGATCCAGAAGCTGGTTACTTCATGATTTGGCCGGTTCATAAAGAAGGTCTAGATAAAAATAAAATTTTCCCTGGAACTTATGGTATGCTAGGTTGGAACGTAACGGTCATTACGAAAAAAGCTAAAAACCCAGAAGCAATCTTTGCATTCTATGACTGGTTGACTGGTGCTGAAGGACAAAGCGCATTGATGTGGGGCCCTCCAGGCATCTACTGGGATGGCGTAGAAGCAGACGGAGAAACACCAATTTTCACAGAGAAATACACTTCCGATGCAGGCGAGCTTGCTAAGCTTCAAGCGATTACGACTAACCTGAACTGGGTTGGTAACACGGTATTCCTAGATACTACAAAAGCGAAATTCGAATCCACATTGCCGGTTGAGCAACAAAACTGGTCGACTCGCTACCAACGTGAAATTACGTGGAAAACGCAATCCAATGCTACGGAATTCATCAACATCGATCCACAGCCGGAAACAGAGGAAGGCATTATCCGTCAACGTATTGAAGACTTGTACCTGGAAGTTAGAGCAAAAGCATTGTTCGCTAAGAACGACGCAGACGTACTGGCTATTCTAGACCAAGCCGAGAAGGATGCTCAAGCAGCTGGTTATGACAAGCTTCTTGCATTCAAAACTACAAAATGGCAGGAAAATCTCGCGAAAATGAAAGCGCAATAAGTTTATAGCCTTTTATAAAACGGCGGGTATACTAAGATCATTAGTGTACCCGAGTTTTTTCGTTTATACAGAGCTATGTACGGAGCATGAAACATCTATCGCGTTTTCCTAATTGGAGCTGATAACATCATGTATAAAGTATTGCTTGCAGACGACGAGCGGCTGGATTTGGAAGGTATGCGCACCTTTATTCCTTGGGAGGACCTTGGAATGGAGGTCGTAGCTGGCGTGATGAACGGCTTTGATGCTTGCAAGGTGCTGGATGCGGAAAAGGTAGACATCCTCGTTACCGACGTCCGCATGCCTAATATGACAGGATTAGAGCTCGCGAGGCGAGCGCTTGAAATGTCCAAGGACATTAAAATTATATTCGTCAGCGGCTATCAGGATTTCAGCTATGTGAAGCAAGCGTTGTCGCTTAATGCGGTCAATTATGTGCTTAAGCCGATGGATGATCAGGAGCTGATCGATTCCTTGCTTAAGGTCCGTGACGATTTGGACCAAGAGCGGGTAAGGCAGGATGCCTACTGGCAGATGGTGCCGATCGTTAAAAACGAATACTTGCTGCAGTTGCTTGAAGGGACAAGCAGTGTGAGGACGATTGAGGTATTGAATCAGGAATATGAAATGAACCAGTTCAGATGGCCTGGTTATGCTGCGGTGATCGAAATCGATGATATGTCTTGGAAGCAGCGTGACGAGAACCGGAACGACCCGGATGAGATGCAGGAGGTTGTATCCATCTGCAAGGAGCTGGGCGTGCGGCAAATTTGCAAAATAAGCAAGGCCCGCGTCGCGCTTCTTATCGAAGGCCCGGATAACGACGCCATGTTAGAGAAAATCGTTGGCCTTGTAAATGAGCAAAATTTGTTCTCTATTACGGCAGGTGTGGGCGAGCGGTGCCGCTCTATCTCCGAGGTAACGATCTCTTACCGGCAGGCAGTGGAAGCGCTTGATATGAAAATGTTTTACGGCAAAGGAAAGGTAATCGGCCATGGCGAGGTTAGGCCGGCGGAGAAGGAAGATGTAAGGCATCTCGAAGCTAAGCTTGAGGCGTTATTTGGAGCGATGTCCGGTTATGAGCTTGTACGCATTCATGACGAGCTTGATGATTTATTTCAGGTTGCCAAAAATTTAAAATCGAAATTCACCCTGCGCAATTATGCACTCTACATCTTGATGAAGCTCGACAATTACTTGCAAAGAACGAATGAAAATGTGTTCCAGCTGCTAGGGATGGAGCTGAACAATTACGATATTATTATGCAATTTGAAACGATCAATGATATCCATGTGTGGCTCAGACGCAGAGTTTACGAGATTTCCGAGACGCTGCAAACGAATAAGCAAAAGAAAAATTGGAAGCTTATTAAGCAAATGATCGAATATATGAAAGAACGGACGAATGATAACATTACGCTAAGAGATTTGGCTGAGCAATTCTCATTGTCGCCAAACTATCTCGGATTGATTTTCAAAGAGGAAACAGGGAAAAACTTCAGCGAATATTTCATTCAGCTGCGTATGGAGAAATCCTGCGAGCTTCTTAAAACGACCAATATGAAAATTTATGAAATAGCCGATTGCGTAGGCTATCGACACCTGCCTTATTTCAGCAGGCAATTCAAAGAAACTTACGGCATGACGCCGCTGGAGTATAGACGAACATGACCATCCACAAGAAGGAGCATCGCTACATTCCTTTTGGCATCAAGCTGATGCTAACCTATAGCTTGTTTATCATTATCCCCGTGCTGCTGGTCGGCTACGCAGCCAACGTGATTTTTACAAACTCCATACAGGAACGAACTCGCGAAATTAACCACGGGACGCTCGAGCAAATGAAGGACAATATCAATTACAAGCTGGAGGATATGTCCCGCATTTCAGGCATGCTTTATTTTGACAGCAATCTAGCCTCTTACCTACGCCGCTATGAGGAGGGCTGGGTCAGCTATGAAGCTACGACAAAGCAGCTGCTTCCCCGAATTTTAACGACGATCGATGCCGCCAATAACAAAATGAGGCTTGTGATCTATTTGCATAACAACACACTCCCTGAAATTTACCATAACTATAAAGACACCGATCCGCTTAATGCGGAAGGGCCGCTGTTCGATTTGTACCATATTGAAAGAATTAAGGACAAGCCATGGTATTTGGATTATCCGACAGAGCGGTACGGCGAGACGATGCAGTGGAAGCAGATAGAGGGAGATGCGAAATTCGGCCATATTTCTTTGCTCCGTAGGCTGGTTGATATGAATGATTCTACCGCAGTTAAGGAAATTGGTTTTGTTCGGATCAGCCTGCGGCTGACGGATTTGCTTGAGAGCGTTGATTCCGAGAAAATCGGCAAGGGCACCAAAATTTTTGCCATGGACGAAAATCGCAAAATTATGTTCTCCTCCGGCGATACGGACTACAAGCTGGGCGAGACGCTGAGCGAAGAGAAAATTTCGAATTATTGGGTTATAGATGAAAAGATACCGCAGCTCAACTGGCATCTTATCGCGCTCGTTCCGACCGACATCATGGAGAAAGCAACGAACGAGGTTAGGCTGTGGACGATACTTATTTGTTTGGCTTGTTACATTGTCTTCTCGTTCGCGGGCTTGTTTATATCCCGTTTCTATTCCCGTAAGGTGTCAAAAATCGTTCGTGTGCTGGATTCGTTCCAAGAGGGCAACTTCCAAAAAAGCATCAATTTCAAAGGCAATGATGAATTTACGCGCATCTCCATTGCCCTTAATGAAATGGGACAGAACATCGACGAGCTGATTCAAGAAGTGTATATGACGAATATTAAGAAAAAAGAAGCGGAGCTAGAATCGCTGCAAGCACAAATCAATCCTCATTTCTTGTACAATACGCTTTCTTCGATCAGTCGCTTGGCTAAGTTCGGCGAAGTGGACAAGCTGCAGCGAATGGTGCTCGATTTGGCTAAGTTTTACCGGCTGTCGCTGAATGAAGGTCGAACCGTTATCCCGATCAGAAATGAGCTGGAGCAGGTCAGCGCCTACATCAACATTCAGAAAACGAAGTTTGCCGATGGCATGCAGGTGTTGTTTGATGTTGATCCCGATATTTTAAAGTTTACGACCGTAAAGCTCATTTTGCAGCCCTTTATCGAAAATGCGCTTGAGCATGCATGGTATGGCGAGCGGATTAACATTCGGATCGTCGGGAAACTCGAGGGAGAGCTGATCACCTTCCAAGTCATTGACGACGGCGTCGGCATCCATCCCGAGATGCTGCGACAGCTGTTCGATCCCGTTGAGAGCTTGAATGTCGGCTATGGCATTCGCAATGTTGACGGGCGAATTAAGCTTCATTTTGGCGCTGAGTACGGCGTCATGATTGTCAGCAAAAGAGGAATGGGTACGTCAGTCATTATAACCATTCCAGCAAAAACAAGCGTTAACCAACAAGAACGCCCTATTTAAAATAGGGTGTTTTTTTGTATCTTTTAAACTTAATGTAATAAAACCTAACATAGTTATTGACACATCCGTACATTCCGCACTATAATTCGGTTAAACGTAAGGTTTTATGACAAAAGAATATCGGCTCTCAACATTATTGATGAGGGCGACTAGCAGTCTAGGGTTCCGTTAACGACGGCTCGGCGCGGCAATAACGCGTTTGGCATGTAGTTAAGCCTGGTCCAAGAGACGGCGTATAGATGAAGCGGCGCGAGCGGCCGCCCGTCTATATAACACGGAAGGATAAAAGCCTGGGAGATCATTCTCCTTGGCTTTTATTTTTTTTATAACGCTTTTTAGGCGCTAATAAAAAGATGACAGGAGTGGGGAGTAATGAAAAAATCACTGAAGGCAGCACTGGTTCTCATGCTTATTGTATCGATGGCGTTTGTGGCGGCGTGTTCTGGCAATGCAAAGGAAACGGCGGGAGGGGCATCGGGGGATCCCATTACGATTGCGCTCAGTCCTTGGCCGGGTTGGTATATGTGGTATTTGGTAGAGGAGAAAGGATTTTTCGAGAAGCACGGGGTTGACGTTAAGCTGGAGTTTTTCCCCGTGTACAGCGACTCGCTCCAAGCGATCGCCGCTGGCAAGGTTGATGCGAACAGCCAGACGTTAAGCGATTCGCTGGCGCCGCTCTCGAAGGGAATTGGCCTGAAGGCAGTACTCGTCAACGACAACTCCTTTGGCGGAGATGCGATCGTGAGCAAACCTGACATTAACTCTATCCAAGATTTGAAAGGCAAGACAGTGGCGACGGAGCTCGGTACGGTCGATCACTTCCTTCTGCTTACTGCGCTAGCGGAAAACGGGATGGATGAGAAGGACATTAAATACGTGAACATGACGGTGAATGATGCCGGACCTGCCTTTATTTCGGGCAACACCGATGCTTCGGTGCTTTGGGAGCCGTTCCAAACGACTGCCGTAAAGGAAGGGAAAGGCAAGGTGCTTTATTCGTCCAAAGATACGCCGGGGCTTATTCCGGATTTGCTCGTATTCCGCGAATCAGTCGTGAAGAATCGTCCGGAAGACGTACAGAAGATTGTTGATGCGTGGTTCGATGCGCTGGCATGGTATGAAGACAACAAGGATGAGGCAATTAAGCTGCTGGCTGAAAAAGCCGAAACGACGCCCGAGGACTTTAAGCTTGGGTTAGACAGCATCAAGCTGTTCGGCGTCGAGGATAACGTAAAGGCATTCGAAAAACACGATGATTATACATCGCTCAGCTACACCGGCCTAAAAACAGCGGATTTTCTGCATAAGCTTGATATGGTCGATAAGCTTGATAGCGTAGATGAGCTGCTCGATCCACAGTTTGTAAATCATAAAGCAGGGAAGTGATAAGCGATGGGGACGCCAATACGACGTAAAAAGTATAAATTTCAAATTTTTAAAGACATCGGCCCAAAGCCGTTTGCCGTAACGGCGGGTTTCTCCTTCGTCTTGCTGCTTGGCATTTGGTCGCTGCTTAGCTACACGGAGACGGTTAGCCCGATCTTTTTGCCGAAGCCGCATGCCGTGCTTATTCAGCTTATTTTAAATCTTGGCAGCCCGGAATACTGGGGACATATCGGCATTAGCGTATTCAGGGTTACAGCCGGATTCTTGTTGGCCTGCGTGATCGCCATTCCGATCGGATTGTTCGCCGGAACGTTTAAGTACGGGGAAGCCTTCGTGGAGCCGTCGATGGAATTTATCCGGTATATGCCGGCGGTTGCTTTCATTCCGCTTATTATGGTGTGGGCGGGAATCGGCGAATGGGCAAAGGTGCTGTTAATTTTCATCGGCTGCTTCTTCCAGCTCGTGCTGATGGTGTCGGATATTACAAGGCGCGTACCGCATGATCTGCTGCATGCATCCTTTACGCTTGGAGCGAGCAGATGGAAGGCGATTGAAACCGTGATTATACCGGCGATCCAGCCTCAGCTGATGAACACGCTTCGTCTTATTCTCGGATGGGCATGGACCTATCTTGTCGTAGCGGAGCTCGTAGCCGTAAGCAGCGGGCTTGGCTATCAGATTATGAAGGCGCAGCGGTTTCTGAATACCGATGAAATATTTGTTGGCATTATCGTAATCGGCTTGCTGGGCCTTGTAAGCGACCGGGTGTTTGCTTTTCTAAATCGTCGTCTGTTTCCTTGGGCATAACATTGCGTAACGATACCTGACATAACAATTGACAAAATCGGTGAATCACTATTATACTCCGATTAAACGTAAGGAAACATCACAACAAAATATAGGTTCTCATGATTGCCATTGAGGACGACAAGCTGTCTAGGGTTCCGCTGGTTAGCACAGGCGCACTCCTTTTGATGAAAGGAATCGCCGGTTGTTAAGCAGGCCTGGTCCGAGAGACGGCATATAGCAGGGCGGTTGTTTTACAGCTTAGCCCGCTATAGTACACGGAAGGATAAAAGCCTGGGAGACTACTCTCCCGGGCTTTCTTTATTTTTAACACCAACATTTATTGAGGGGGAACCAAGGATGAGCAGCATTTGGAGCACAACCATCCGCCCAGGCGGCAAATGGTCAGGAACGATTAGTCGAGGGAGATTGCTAAGGTTCACCGCGCTTGAGGCGGGAGCGAATGTGTCCGTTCTTTTGTACAATGCGAAGGATTTGACGGAACGCTACAATATGCCGGATACGCTAAAAGCGCAATATACCTCACATCTAGCCAAAGGGAATATGCTCATGAGCGATAACGGCAGATCGCTTGCGAGCATCGTGGACGATGAGCTCGGCTGGCATGATACGATTTGCGGCTATACGAGCCGCGCTGCAACGGATGCCAAATATGGCAAGACCACCTATCAGGAGCTGCGAAATGAATGGCTGCACAGCGGGCAAGAAAATTTTGCAGTCGAGCTGGTGCGAAATGGACTCGGCGTGAGGGATCTTGTTCCCGTCGTGAATCTGTTCTCCAAAGTATTTTGTGATGAGCAGGGCACGATGCACTTTAGCTCAGAGCACTGCCGCGCTGGTGCGGCGGTAACGCTGAGAACCGATATGGATGTGCTGCTGGTGCTGTCTAATACGCCTAACCCGCTTGATCCAAGCAGCAAGTATCCATCGGTGCCTGTTCAAATCGAGGTGCTGGATGCGGAGTCGGTCGCGGATGATGACTATTGTTTAAACTACCGTCCGGAGAACCGGCGCGCCTATGAAAATACGCAGCAGTATTATTTGCTGCAAGGCCTATAGAGCTTATTAAACATTGAATAGGAGGAATGACAGATGTCTGTTTTTAATCGAGTGGAAAGCCCGCGTAAGGCAGAGGATGCCATATACGATGAAGTGATAGCAGCCGGTGACGGCTGGATGTATGATCTGGAGCCGGGCCAAGTGCTGCGAATCGTTGATTTGGACGGCAATCAAGCAGCGGACACATTATTCTATGATGCGGACCATCCGGAGGATCATTACAGCGCGGTAGCGACGATCGCCGGTCAAGGCAACATCTATTTGACGACAGGCACGGTGCTGCTCTCGGAGTCGGGCAAGGAAATGCTGAAGATTATTGCGGATACATGCGGTCGGCATGATACGGTCGGCGGCTCATGCTCGGCGGAGAGCAATACCGTTCGCTACTCGCATGACAAGCTTCACATGCATAACTGCCGCGATACGTTCATGCTGCAGCTGGCAAAGCGGAATGGAAATTATACGAAGCGGGATTTGGCTCCGAATATTAATTTTTTCATGAACGTGCCGGTTACGGCTGACGGCGGCCTGCAATTTGCGGATGGCGTATCCTCGCCTGGCGCCTACGTAGAGCTTGAATCACTTTGCCGCACAACGGTGCTGCTCAGCAATTGTCCGCAGCTTAACAACCCGTGCAATGCTTATAATCCAACGCCGGTTCGGGTGCTCGTTTGGGAGCAATAGAGTCATATATGCGCTAAGAAATTAGAGAAAAATCATTGGCGAGGAGAGGTTACCATGTTCACGAAAGTATTGATTGCAAACCGCGGCGCAATCGCCGTCCGCATAGAGCGCACCTTGCGCAAGCTTGGCATAACCTCCGTTGCTGTTTATACCGCAGCCGATCAAGACAGCCTGCATGTCGATCAAGCGGATGAAGCCGTTCTGATTGGGGATGGCGCTGCTAAAGAAAGCTATTTGAACGCGGAGCTCATTCTGCAAACGGCGCTTGAGACGGGAGCGCAGGCTATACATCCAGGGTACGGCTTCCTTAGCGAAAATGCTGACTTCGCCCGCGCTTGCCGCGAGCATGGCATCGTCTTTATCGGTCCGACGCCGGAGCAGATGGAAATGTTCGGCCTCAAGCATTCGGCGCGGGAAATTGCCGAGCGCGCAGGCGTTCCGCTGCTACCGGGCACGGCGCTGATTACGGAGCTTGAAGAAGCGCTTGTACAGGCCGCGCAAATCGGATATCCGGTTATTTTGAAGAGTACGGCGGGCGGCGGCGGCATCGGGATGCGGGTATGCGCGGACGAGGAATCGCTGCGCGCAGCCTACGATGGCGTGAAGCATTTGGCGGAAACGAACTTCAAAAACGGCGGCTTGTTTCTGGAGAAATATATTGCGAGGGCGCGCCATGTAGAGGTGCAGATATTCGGCAACGGCTATGGCGAGGTCGTAACGCTGGGCGAGCGTGACTGCTCGATTCAGAGACGCAATCAGAAGGTCATTGAGGAAAGCCCTGCGCCAAATCTGTCGGATGAGGTTCGAAATGCGATGTTCGAATCCTCGAAGCGCCTTGCGGCGGAAGCCGGCTATCGCAGCGCGGGTACGGTGGAATATTTGTATGATCCGGAAACCTCCGAGTTTTATTTTCTGGAAGTAAATACGAGGCTGCAGGTGGAGCATGGCGTAACGGAAGAGGTGCTCGGCGTTGATTTAGTGGAGTGGATGGTCCGGGAAGCGGCAAATGAGCTTACGGGTTTGCAGTCGCTCGTGAAAGCGCCAGTCGGACACAGCATTCAGGCACGTATATACGCAGAGGACTGCTTGCAAAACTTTCGTCCAAGCGCGGGGCAGCTTGATCAAGCGGTATTTTCCGAAAATGCCCGCAATGAGTTTTGGGTTAGAGACGGGCTTACGGTGACGACGCTTTATGATCCGATGCTTGCTAAAATTATCGTTCATGGCGCAAACCGCGAGGAAGCGATCAATAAGCTGATTCAAGCGCTTAGCGAAACCCGCATGTACGGCATTACGACAAACCTGCAGTATTTGCAAGCGCTGCTTGGCGATGAGGAGGTAACGAGCGGCAATGTCTACACGCAGCTGCTAAATGGCTTTGAGCCTGCCGAGCATGCGCTCGAAGTCGTTGACGGTGGCGTGCAGACGACCGTTCAGGATTGGCCGGGTCGGGTCGGCCACTGGGATGTTGGCGTTCCGCCTTGCGGGCCGATGGACCCTTACTCGTTCCGAATCGGCAATAAATTGCTCGGCAATGATGATCAGGCGGCTGGACTTGAGCTAACGCTGCGCGGCGGCGCTTATAAATTCCGCAGCGGCGCATGGTTCTGTGTAACCGGCGCGGATATGGGAGCGGAGCTGGACGGCGCTAAGGTTGAGCTTTATAAGCCGACCTATGCGGACCGCGGTCAGGTGCTTAGCTTTGGGGAAGCGCGAGTAGGCCTCCGCACGTATTTGCTCGTTGCCGGCGGCTTCGATATGCCGCGGATTCTTGGAAGCGCGGCGACCTTTACGCTTGGCGGGTTTGGCGGCCATGGCGGACGCGCGCTGCGCGCAGGCGATGTGCTTGGCGTGAACAAAGCGGCAGAGCCTGCTGTTTTGATTGAGCTTGCTCCGAGCGAACGACCGCAAATGACGCGCGAGTGGACGATTGGGGTCATTCCCGGCCCCCACTGCACGGGGGAGTTTTTGAAGCCGGAATATTTGAAGCAGCTTGCGGAGACGGCTTACGAGGTTCATTTTAACAGCTCTCGCACCGGGGTTCGCTTGATTGGCCCTGCTCCGCTATGGACGCGGGAGGATGGAGGGGAAGCTGGGCTTCACCCTTCGAATATCCATGACAATGCGTATGCGATCGGAACGCTTGATTTGACGGGCGACATGCCGATTCTGCTTGGTCCGGATGGGCCGAGTCTGGGCGGCTTCGTATGTCCGGTGACGACGGCTTCGGCGCAGTTTTGGAAAATCGGCCAGCTGCATGCCGGCGATAAGGTGCGCTTCCGGCTGCTGACGCTTGAAGAAGCGGATGAGCTGCGCGATGTGCAAGAGCGCAATTTGCTGGCCATTGGCGGCTCGGCTCGTGAAGGCTTGCCTTCCGCGGAGCTTTCGGAACTGGCATCGGCTTTGACGCCGGATTATCCGCTGCTTGTCAACGAGGTAGAAGGCCGTAGATTCCCGATCAAAATCCGCTGCAGCGGTGATGAGAACCTGCTTGTGGAGTACGGCGATTTGGAGCTTGACCTGCTGCTGCGCTTCCAAGCGCATGCGCTGATGCAAGCAATCGAGCAATCGGGAAAAATTCCGGTGCTGGATTTGACGCCGGGCATTCGCTCCTTGCAGGTGCATATTGACCGCTCCAAAATTACGGTAAGCGAGGCATGTAAAATGATTTTGGAGCTGGACAGCTCGCTGCCGCCTTTGGAGACCATTCAAGTACCGTCGCGGATCGTTCGTTTGCCGCTTTCATGGGATGATCCGGCAACGCAGCTGGCGATTGACCGCTATCAGCAAACCGTTCGGCCGGACGCCCCTTGGTGCCCAAGCAATATCGAGTTTATTAGGCGAATTAACGGGCTGGAAAGTATAGAAGAGGTGCAAAAGATCGTATACGAAGCGAACTATCTTGTGCTTGGCTTGGGCGACGTATACCTAGGCGCTCCGGTAGCAACGCCGGTTGATCCGCGTCACCGCCTTGTGACGACAAAATACAATCCGGCACGGACATGGACGCCGGAAAATGCGGTTGGCATCGGCGGCGCGTACATGTGCGTTTACGGTATGGAGGGTCCGGGCGGCTACCAATTCGTTGGACGGACGATTCAAATGTGGAACCGGCTGCGCAGCACGGAGAGCTTTAAGCCTGGCAAGCCATGGCTGCTGCGGTTTTTTGACCAAATTCAATTTTATCCGGTGGAAGCAGATGAGCTGCTGAAGCTTCGCGAGGACTTCCTGCGCGGCAGGTATGAAGCGGACATTACCGAAACAACGTTTGACCTTGGTGAATATTTGAACTTTTTAGGCTCCATTGAAGAGAGCGCCGCGGCGTTCAAGGAGAAGCAGCAAGCCTCTTTCCAAGCGGAGCGCGAAAGCTGGAAGGAGCTTGGCCTTGCCGAGTATGTGGCGGAGCATGAGCCGGCGCGGGTTGAGCAGGAGGAGCAATTGCAGGAGGGCGCGGCAGCGATTCGGTGCACGATGCCGGGCAGCGTGTGGAAGGTGCTCGTTGGCGTTGGCGAACAGGTGAAGAAGGGCGATACGTTGCTTATCGTAGAAAGCATGAAAATGGAATTTTCACAGCAAGCGTCATGCGACGGCGTCGTATGCTCCGTCCATGTAGAGCCGGGCGACCAGGTGCATACGGGCCAGCTGATCGTGGGGATTTTGCAGCATAAGGAAATGGAGGCGGTCGTATGAAGAAGGCAGCGATTCCACTTCAATTGACGGTTGGGTGGTTAAGGGAGAGCTATGCGAGCGGGTTGTTGACGCCGGAGGATGTCATAGCGGAAATCGTGCAGCGGTCAATATCAGATGCAGGCATGAATATTTGGATTACGCCTCCGTCTATGGCTTCGATTAAGCCTTATTTGGAAAGGCTAGCTGGACTTGACCCTGCTGATGCTCCGCTTTGGGGCATCCCGTTTGCGATCAAGGACAATATCGATGTAGCTGGCGTTCCAACGACGGCTGGCTGCGAGACTTTCGCATATACGCCGCAGGAGCATGCGTCTGTCGTGGAGCGGCTTGTCGCGGCAGGAGCTATTCCGCTTGGCAAAACGAACCTAGACCAGTTCGCGACCGGGCTTGTCGGCACTCGCAGCCCTTATGGCGAAGCGCATAATTCGCTTCGTCCCGAGCTGATAAGCGGCGGTTCGAGCTCCGGCTCGGCCGTTGCAGTAGCCCGCGGCCAAGCTGTATTTTCGTTAGGGACGGATACGGCTGGCTCAGGACGGGTGCCGGCTGCGCTTAATGAGATTGTCGGCTATAAGCCAAGTCTCGGCTCATGGCCGGTGAAGGGCGTTGTGCCTGCTTGCGCCAGCCTTGACTGCGTGACCGTGTTTGCGAATAGCTTGGAGGATGCGCTTGTCGTGGATAGCATTGCTAGAGGCATTGACGAGAATGACCCTTGGTCGCGTTACGTGCCGAGGCAAGAGGCTGGGCTGCCAGCCAAAATCTGTTTGCCGAAGCAGCCGGTAGATTTCTATGGACCTTTCGCAGAGAAATACGAGGACGCTTGGCAAGCTGCGGTGAAACGTATAGAGCAATTAAACATTCCGATTGCGTATGTGGATTACGAGTTATTTTCGGATGCGGCAGCTATTTTGTATGATGGTCCGTGGGTAGCGGAGCGCTGGGCGGATTTAAAAGATTTTATTGAAGCGAATCCGAATGCTGCCTTTCCTGTGACGGAACAAATATTGCGCTCGGGCGCTGCGGCAAGGCATGATGCGACTTCGGTATTCAGCGCCTTGCATAAGCTGCAGGCTTATAAGCTTGAAGCGCGAAAGCTGCTGCAGGATGCGGTGCTCGTCATGCCGACCTGCGGCGGAACATGGACGCGCGAGCAGGTGTGGCAGGACCCGATTCGCACAAATAGCGATATGGGACGCTACACAAACCACTGCAACCTACTCGATTTGTGTGCGGTAGCTGTACCGGCAGGCCTGGCAGATGAGTGGCTGCCATTTGGCATTACGCTGTTTGCGCTTGCTGAGAATGAGCATCTTATTAACGAAGCTGCGCGTTCGTTCGTGAATGAAGGTGAGCGAACTGTTGAAGCGGGAAATGCTGCCGGAAATGAAAATGCGCAGGCAGTCGTGGATGATACGTTGGCTTTGACCGCGCAGACATCGGCAAATGAAATTGGAGCTGCCTCGGATCCTGTTGAAGAGATGATCGTCGTTGCGGTTTGCGGCTTGCATATGCGAGGTTATCCGCTTGAGAAGCAAATGAATGGACTCCATGCGCGCTTCATACGCGAAGCGAGATCGGCACCACGCTATAAACTGGTGAAGCTGCCGACGACGCCAGCGAAGCCAGGCATGATCAAGCAATTGCAGGGCGGCGCATCCATTGAGCTCGAGCTTTGGGAAATGTCTCCGGCAGCCTTCGGAACGTTTACCTCTTTAATTCCGGCGCCGCTAGGCATTGGCAAGGTTGAGCTGAATGATGGTTCAGAGGTATCCGGCTTCGTCTGTGAAGCATATGCTGCTGCGAATGCAGAGGACATTACCGCATACGGCGGCTGGCGCCATATTCCGCAAGTATAATAAAGACTTCCGATAAACTCGTTATTCGAGCTTTTCGGAAGTCTTTTTCTTTTTTGAAACAAAAGGGGGAATACAAACGTCTTGTAATTGGAAATATTATCAAAATAGATGGTTTCAGTATAAGGAGAAAAATGTATGCGTATTTCTTTAATGAATAGACTCTCGACAGTTGTAGGGACTCTCATAAAACAAACTTTTATTATAGCGGCGACGTATACAATGCTTTACTTTTTAACGCAAGCAGTGGATAAACTAGGCATTGCTTTATTGGCAAATTTGATGGCTAAAGGTTTCCCATGGTATGGACACGAGTTTCCGTCCGCGGGCTTTGAGCTATTGTGCGAAGAACTACCCTTTTACTGTTCCGGCTACGTTAAGCCTTATCTTGTTATTAACACAGTCGGCAGCATGATTGTTTTTACAATAGCTTATGCTGCTTACAGATTAAAAGCCAGAAGCTAGCTTTCCACCCGATATTACCCCCTTGAATCGACAAAATTAGACGAATCTTTATAAAAGCTATGCATAAGGAGTGAATCACGATGGTGAATAATTACAAACGCTTTATCGAAAAAGCGAAGTCTACCGCTTCCGAATTCATTTCCTCAAGAAATGAAGAACAAGAAGAAGAAGAAGGTACGATAGAACTTAATCCGCAATATTATGTTGAGCTGAAAGCAATCGCCGATGTGCAGCATATGACCGTGCAAGCGATCGTCAATGGAATCATTGTCCAATACCTGGCAAGCGCCCCAAACGAATCAACCCCTATCTCAGTGGACCAAAAAGAAGATAACCCACTTCTATATTTGGACGGTATTTGCAAACTAGAGGATTAAGGAGTGCTTACATATGGATAACTACTTGAACATTAAGGAAACCATTTTTCTGGATGAAACGGCTTTAGCCGCTTTAATGAACCCTGAAGACCCCCGCTATATGAAAGCCCGTTCCCTGTTTCTGGATTTGCATGATCTTGAACGTAATTATGTGACTACCAACTCCATTATATTTGATCTTCACGTGTGGCTTCGCAACGAATACAGCTATCAGCAGGCGGAATATTTTCTGAATGCCATTGATAAGGCGGTGAGTAAAGGGAAGCTTGAGGTCATCTCCGGCGGCCCCGAATTTGAGAGGGAATCGCGCAGACTGCTTATGGACAGGCCCGAGCTTCGTTTCTCGCTCAGCGAAGCATTCACTGCTGTGACCATGTCCTTTTATCAGGTAAAACGCATCTTTACTTTCAATCGCAATTACATGATGCTTGCCAATTTGGATAAGGAAATTCGAATCATTCCATCCAATTAAGGACTTTAAACTAATACAGCCTGCCCTCATTAGTGGCGGTTGTATTTTTTTGTTGAAAAATGGTTCATTCTTTCTGGCGAGAGCGATGTCCGCAGGCTCCGTGTCACCTCTGCGGGAATAATCTCGCGCCGAATTTACGGAAATTCACTCGAACCGTGACTAGTTTTGGATGAGACAGCCTTCGACAGAAACATTTTCCTCCGTAGTGTCGTTAAAGAGGGTACATTCGCTGGCCCGCATCCGCTTACGGATTCTTCTTTTTCCGCGGTTCCAGCAGAAATTCTATAGGAGGATTGCAAAAATGAGGAAAATCGCTCTGGCATTGCTCGCGTTATCGTTGCTGCTTGGATTGGCCATCCCGGCCGTGGGAGCGGCGGCGCTCACGACGGAGGAGAAGTTCCAAGTGCTGAAGCGTCAAGGGATTATGACCGGTTTCGAGGACGGGTCATCCCGCCTGAACGAATCCATGTCACGCGAACAATTCGCTTCCGTGCTCTACAAGCTTCTCGAGTTGCCTCGTTCCAATTCCACGCCCGGCTTCGTGGACGTGCTGAAGACGCGCTGGTCGTTCGCGGCTGTCCAAGCCGTGCGAAGCGCGGGCATCATGATCGGCAAAGGGGGTAACCGATTCGAACCGAAAGCCCCGGTGAAGGTCGAAGAATTGGCCACCGTGCTGGTGAAGGTCAACAACGTCCCTGCCAGCCCGAATGTCGGCTTCGTTGGCAAAGCATCTGCTTGGGCGAAGGTTGCGGTCGGAACCGCTCTTAGCCAAGGATGGATCACCCCTCGGAACGACTATACGGTCAACGCCACGCGAGGCGTGCTCGTGGAGGCTGTTTACGCAGTCTATACGGGCTGGGACAGTGCGCTCGACGTGAAGTCGGTCGAAGGACTGAACGTTCAGACGGTGCGGGTGAACCTGAAGACGAAGACCGACTCGGCGGATATCGGCCGATTCTCTCTGCGGGACGATCTCGGCAATGTTGTACCGATCATTCTTGCGACGCTCAGCGGAGATGGGATGTCGGTATTGCTCACGACGAGCAACCAGCTCGAGAACCGCAAGCATTACTTAGCAATCGATGGCAAGGCATGGGATTTCTCTTCGACGAGATCGGACTTGGCGAAGCCAACGATAACCGGATTCGACCGGGTAACAGCTCGCTCCTATATCCTGACGTTCTCTGAGCAGGTTGAAAGCAAGACGGCTACGAATCCCGCGAACTACTCGTTTTCCGGCA
Source organism: Bacillus sp. FJAT-26390 (assembly GCF_001682865.1). GTDB lineage: Bacteria > Bacillota > Bacilli > Paenibacillales > Paenibacillaceae > Pristimantibacillus. The sequence continues at coordinate 394,090 of NZ_MAQX01000034.1, read as the reverse complement.
ATCTGAAGCTAACGAATCTGCAGCTCTCTTCGGACAAGAGACAGGTCACGTTCTCTACATCGAATCAGTCGGACAACACCAAATACTGGCTAACTGTTAAGAACGTCAAAGATCTCGCCGGCAATGTTATGGACACACGATCGGATTTGTCTATCATCGGCAACGACGACGCGGTAAAGCCGACGATCATTGATTCGGAATTTAAAGTAAATGCGGATGCTTCATTGACCGTTAAATTCAGCGAGAAGGTAAATCGGGATATTGCCGTGCAGACTGGAAGGTATAGCATTGGCGGCTTGGCGATCGTGTCAGCAAGCCTGGACAACGAGGGACGCACCGTCACGCTGCGGACTTCCGCCCAACAAGACAAAACCGTGTACAACCTTACCGTGTCGGGCATTCCCGACCAGGCTGGCAATGTGATGGATTCGAAATCGGGCCTTCTATTCGGGGGCATCTCCAATCCAATCCTTCCGGTGAAGCTTCAGAGCATAGCCGCGGTTAACGAGAACACCATCGAGATTACGTTCGACAGAGATATCAAGGACTCAGACGTCGGTTCCTTATCTGTAACGATTCTCAAAGACAACGGAGCCAATGTTTCGATGTCCGGCTGGAGCAAATACGCCGTCCGCAAGCCGGGAACGAATAGGGTCGTTGCCGTCCAATTCCGCACGGGAACCGATCCGAACCCGGGCTTGTTCCATCCTGGTCACGTGTACACGGCGAGAGTAAATGGCGTGTCATCACTCATCTCGCAGGACGGCGCGAACGAATCCGCGTTCGCGGGAACCATTGTCGCCAACGAGGCTCCGTATGCGAACCAGGTTATCGTCTTGAGCCGGACGACGATTAAGGTCGTATTCAGCGAACCAGTGAAAAACGTCAACGAGCCATTCTTCGTAATAAAGGAACAGGGAGGGGATGCCGTCGGTATATCCCGCGACGAATTAAACAATACGGGCGCGGTCGTTACCGAGGTAACGCTGAAGCTGTCCAAGGACATGAAGCCGGGCCAGGTGTATGAACTGACGTTCAAACCGGGCATTACCGATGCGGCAGGCTACAACGGATGGAAGACGAAGAACGGCAACGAGGATATCAGCCTTCTTTTCACCGGCGTTTAAAAAACGTCTGAAGGAATGAAACGCATCAGGAGCAGCGTTCTCCGTACGGCAGCCAGAAATCATCATCGGTGGACTGCGAAGCTTGTGCCGGATGAGCCGCAGCCAACGGCGCCTAAAGCGGAGATGCAAGGATGAATAGGGTACCCATACCTGGACACTTTGAAAAAGTGTTTACAGCTATGGGTATCTTTTTGTATATGAGAGTAGACAGCGATGGCGAAGCGAGCGTACGAGTGAAAAAATACCTTCGGATGCAGTGGATTCAACTCTATCTTTTCACCAACTTAACTATTATGCGTTTTGATGGCGAGACCCCTACAAGCAAAAACAGACCGCCCAAAGCTGGCGGTCTGCTCTTATCCGATCAAATATGCAGTTACCTGCTGAAGTAATCCTCCAGCCCTTCCGCAATTGCTTTGGCTGCTTTCTTTTGGTAGCTGGAGCCGCGGACGATGGATTCATCCTTTGCGTTGGACAAGAATCCGAGCTCTACGAGTGTTGATACCCTATCATTTTCCCGCAAAACATGAAGATTGCCAAAAGAAATCCCGTTGCTCTTCAAGCCGATGCCGTCTGCAAGCCTGTTTTCTATCGCGCGGGCCAATGGTTGATCTTTCGTTTCTGAATAAAAGAAGGTAAGTATGCCGGACGTATTTTTTTCCGAAGAATTATAATGGATGCTGACGAAAGCGTCCGCGCCGGCGGATTCGCTTATCATCACCCTGTCGGAGAGCTTAGGCCTCTCCTCATCCTTCGTTCTTGTCATGAGGACGCGAGCTCCGCGGTTGCGAAGCTCATCCTTGAGGTAGAAGGAGGTGGTCAAATTAAGCTCTTTCTCTATCGTTTCATGTTTCATTCCGATCATTCCGGGATCGTCTCCGCCATGTCCGGGGTCAATGACGATTACTTTCCCTTTAAGCCCATTCGATTTTCCTGAAGAAACCGAAGCCGAAGCTGTTTGCTTTGCGCCTCTCACGATATAACGATCTGATACCCAGCCGATTTGTCCATCAGCAGTCTGGATCTTTGCCCAGCCTTCCTGGTTGTCCATTATCGTAACGGCCTCACCCTTTGTTAGGCCTCCTAGAACCTTATAGCTCAATCCGGCGCCAGCCCTGATCCGCAGCGAATCCGCGAGCACAGTCGCCCGGGTGGTTGCAGAACTCTTTTGCACAATGCTATCTTGATCTGTCGCCGATGCCGTTACTACAGTGCCATCGACCTTCTTCAAATATTGACCTGCCACCCATCCGGAGAGCTGGTCCGACTTGATGCGCAGCCAGCCGTGTTCATCATTCGAAACGGTGACCAGCTCGCGATTCTTCAAAGCACCTACGATCGTCGATTCAAGTGAAGGCTCACTGCGGACATTCAATAAGTCGGTGTACACCCTGGCTGTATAACTACCGCTTGCTACCGCCTGGTTTGGCATATAACCGGAAATACTCATCAACCCACAGATCAAAATGATCAGGTATACATTTTTTTTCATACAAGTCTCCTTTAGAATTCTTAGGCTATGTAGGTCTATTATTATACCAGCAATTACTAGATTCATGCAGTCTTATATACGTAAAATTGCCTGTATTCTCCATGAGCCGTCAAAAAACTAGAGTCATAGCTATACGTTAGAGCGTGACGCTAGTTGCAAGAGTGTGAAAAAAAGGAGCCGCTTACGTCAGGAACAGACGTAAGCGGCACCGATTTAAATGTACTGCGGAGGAATGAAGCAAGGAAAATAGCTGCGTTCTTATCGCAGGTTTTGAACATGAACAATGGTCAATAATGGTATTGTTATAGGAGATTGCTTGAGCAGTGAAGAATTTAAGGGAGGCAGATGCTGTACGCTATGGCTGTCCGGTATGAGGTTATGATAAAATTGATGGAATCCTTCATGAATAAGGAAGTGTTAAACAATGAATATTGAAATGGTTATGCAGGAGCTTGAAGCTCTCGGCAAGGAACGAACCAAGAAAATATATGTATCCAATGGCGCGCACGAACCGCTTTTTGGTGTGGCTACAGGCGCAATGAAGCCCATCGCCAAGAAAATTAAAAAAACCAACCTTTGGCGGAGCAGCTTTACGCAAGCGGAAATTACGATGCCATGTACTTTGCCGGTGTAATTGCAGACCCAAAAGCAATGACGGATGCTGATTTTAACCGTTGGATAGATTCGGCTTATTTTTATATGATATCCGACTATATAGTGGCTGTAACCTTGGCAGAAACAGATATTGCACAAGACGTTGCCGATAAATGGATCGCAAGCGGCGAAGAACTGCGAATGTCAGCGGGCTGGAGTTGTTACTGTTGGCTTTTGGGCAGTCGACCGGACGGCGAATTTTCCGAAAGCAAACTTGCCAATATGCTAGAAATTGTGCAAAATACGATTCACGATTCTCCCGAACGAACAAAATATGCAATGAATCGTTTTATTTACACCGTGGGGGTATCCTTTACGCCTCTCCATGATAAGGCGGTCGAGACCGCAAAAGCAGTTGGCCAAGTAGAAGTCAAACGGGACAAGACAAAAAGCAAGTTCCTACACGCTTCCGAGACTATTCAGAAGGCAGTAGATAAAGGGCGGCTTGGTTTCAAACGCAATTATGTAAGGTGTTAATGATTGAGTGACGAACAGGCAAAACGATGTGCATAACATCTCATTTTGTGCGTATGTAAAAGGAGCAGCCGACCAGCTGCTCCTTTTCAATTTTAGTGCGCCCAGCATGGGCGCTATCTATAGGGTTCAAGTCCCGAATGGCGAAGGCAGTAGTAGCCATAGCTCAAGGCAAGGGTGTTCATCGCGAGGTGGAATCTGAAGGAAGCTGGCAGCAAATCTCCGGTCTGAGGAACACGAACTTCATATAAGGCTAGCGAACGTTGGATGAGGTTGCTAAACAAACCAAAGTCCTTACTGCCGAAGGCGTGCGAGAGTAAATGAAGCAGATAGATGGAGAGGAAGATAGCGTTCTTACCTGGGGAGATCTGTACGGAACGCGAGAAACCTCGTAAACCTGCTTGTGAAAGCAGGCTGAACGTACAGAAGTCAGCAGACGCCAAAGTACAGAAGCTGTTGCAAGGTTAAGCACCTTATAATATGAGCCGGTGCTGACATCAGTGGCAATAGAGAGTTGAGAGCGATCTACCATCACTTCTTCCATCGCCTCAGTGAGCTCCGCGACCTCTTCCTGACTGAGGATATTGTCCACCTGAACGAAACCGTTCTTCTGATAGAATTCAATGTGCTCTTGCGTTACGACATGAGTCATCCGCCCATCCATCCTTTCGATTGTTATGGATTTACTGTACCATGCCGCCTCTGCCTGCTCTTGGGGGATCTTATCCGTTATTAGGTCAATCTTCTTAGGAGTAAGTGCTGAATGAAAGGGCATGTTGGTTTAACTAACACTTTCCCTGCAAGGAATTGGGAGAGTCATCGTTTTACAATTAAGGAAATGGTGTGCTGATCAGGGTGTTAAGCCTGTAAGTGGATGTTGGTACTATAACGAAGCTTCTAAGAGGACTCTGGAGAGTGCGGGCATGGTCACGAAAACCAGACTACTGAATATGAAAGTAACTTATTTTCTTTAAGGTTTGCCAGCCAGCTGCCGAAGCCGGAAGAACGCCCGCGAGTCATTTCGGCATTTTATATATGCGCGTACTCCGGATTCATAGTTCCTCCTGTTGGAGTCAGAGTGCTAACTCAATTCGAAAGTTACATCACAATAATTTTACAAATGATTTTAAAAATAGATGCTTTGCGCTTGGCGAACCCGGTCTTTTGTAAATTTTTTGTTCTATCCTCCCGGAAGTCTCCATTTCCTATACAATAAGAGCATTCGGTTCATTCAGGAGGCCAAGCTTATGGGGTCATATTCGAAGGAAGAAAAAAGCTGGATGTGGTACGACTGGGGCCATTCCGCCTACTCCATTATCATTTCGACTGCCGTCTTTCCGCTTTTCTATAAAGCGGCGGCAGAGGACGCAGGCGTCAGCGCCACGAATTCTACGGCTTACCTGGGATATACGATTGCGATTTCGACGTTTATCCTTGCCCTGTTAGGCCCGATCTTGGGCACGATTGCGGATTACCAAGGGTTCAAAAAAACGTTTTTCGCCGGCTTCAGCTTGCTAGGCATCGTCGCCACGGCGCTGCTTACGTTTATTCCGAACGACAGCTGGGAGCTGCTGCTCGTCTGTTATATGTTCATCGCGATCGGCTCGGCGGGCTCCAATGTGTTCTACGATGCCTTTCTCGTGGACGTCACCGATGACGAACGAATGAACAAAGTGTCTGCCCGCGGGTTTGCGTTCGGATATATAGGGAGCACGATTCCTTTTATCATCAGCATTGCGATCATTCTTCTTGCTGAGCAAGAGGTTCTGCCAATCTCCGTCACGGCGGCGAGCCAAATCGCGTTCTTCATTACGGCTCTCTGGTGGGGCGTCTTCACCCTGCCCATGCTCCGCAACGTACGCCAGAAGCATTACTTGAACCGCGAGCCTCGGATCGTTGCCAACAGCTTCAAGCGTCTTTACGAGACCTTAAAGCAGATCAAGCAGCATCGCGCGATTTTCCTTTTCTTGCTCGCTTACTTCTTCTACATCGACGGCGTTGGTACGATCATTACGATGTCCACCGCCTATGGGACCGATTTGGGCATCGAATCGACCGACCTGCTCATCATATTGTTCGTCACGCAAGTCGTCGCTGCCCCGTTCGCGATGTTGTACGGGCGTCTGGCGGATCGGTTCTCGGGCAAAATCATGCTGTACGTCGGCATCTGCGTCTATATCATCGTATGTATCTATGCATATTTCATGAAGTCGGCGTTCGACTTCTGGGTGCTTGCGATGCTGGTTGCTACCTCGCAAGGCGGCATCCAGGCGCTGAGCCGGTCTTACTTCGCGCGGATGGTGCCTAAGGAGAACGCTAACCGGTTTTTCGGGTTTTATAATATTTTCGACAAGTTCGCTTCGATTCTGGGTCCCCTTCTTGTCGGCGTAACCGCGCAGCTCACCGGCCACACGAGCATGGGCGTATTCAGTCTCGTCATCCTGTTCATCGTAGGTATCGTCATCCTTATGCGAGTGCCGGAGCCGGGTACAGGGCAGATAGTCGGCTTCTCGGGCGGGCATGGCGACAAGACGAGCGGGCTGGACTAGTCACCGATGCACCGTGCTTGGTCATAAATTGCTGCAGCCAGTTCAGCTATAGAGGATAACATTGGTATTTCCAATACGAGAAGCATGCACTTGTCGCGAGATCGGGATAGGAGCTGCTTCTTTTTAATGACTTGAAAAGCGATATCGTCCTCAACGTTCGATTAATCGAGCAAACCCATGGCTTGATAAGAGCCGAGAAAGGAGAGGCGGGTAAGTTGTAAAGCCATATGCCGGGATGAGTAAACCATTCGCTGCTCCAACCATTTTTTCGCCAAGTGAAAAGTAGAGAAGCTGACGTAGTCGAGCAGCAGGTCCTGTGGAACAGCCTGTTTGTAATCCATTGGGATGTTGGAAATTCGCCAATAAAAGGCATCACGGATGACAGCGATCATTTTATCGGAGTAGTAGCTAGATGCCGCCGGATCTAGTTTCGTCAGCAGCACGCGGTAAAACGTTTCATTGGCCTCCAGATGATCGAACAAAGCAATGAAAAACGGATCGGAACTATCGAATCTAGGTAAGTAAGCTTCTAGTCTCCCCGCTTTATCCTCCGTGAATATGGCGTTTAATTCAGTGAGCTTTCCCTCCACCATTTTGATCAACAGATCATCTTTGTCGCTGTAATAGGCGTAAAAGGTAGAACGGTTCACGTTAGCCCGCTCCGTAATTTCCTTAATGACAATTTCCTTGAAGCTCTTCTCCTGCAGTAAAGCAAGGAATGCTTCGGTAATGAATTGTTTGGTCCGAATAATGCGACGATCTGAAGATTGCTCCATTCCCACACCTCCATGTTCAACATATTTAATAAATTTGTCGGAAAAACAACATGTAAATGAGCTTGTTTGTTACTGTGACCTAAACAGGGAAATAGATTTCCATCTATACGTGGTCATTTTAGAGACAAACAAATGCATGTTTTCTGTAGGGTTATTCTCAAGAATTCAAACATTTTCCCAGTTAACTGTTGGATTTTCGACAAAATTCTCAAAACTAACGGTTGTAGGAAAATAAATTATAGCTATCATAATAAATAAAACCAATTAAATCAATTGGGATAATGTAAATAATTAATTATACGAAATGGGGAATGTAGCTTGAGAGGAGAAGCATTCTTGCGCAGCTTGAATGATGGCCGTCAAGTTTGGCTCGAAGGCGTTCAAGTCGGGCAATTGCCTGAGCATCCGGCATTCAAGGGTACTTTGGACACGATTAGGCAGTTGTTTAATACATTGGACGATCCTGCCATAAGGGACATTGTCGGGTTCAAGGTAGACAATACAGATCGTTATGCGCACAGCTCGTTTCTTGTTCCATATTCGCATGAACAGCTGGCAAAGCGAAGCCGTTCATTCGATTACTGGTCACAGCAAACACATGGGATGATGAGCCGTTTATCGGATTATGCCCGCTCGCTCGTAACCGGCTGGTATGCGGCGCGGAAGGAACTTGGGCGGCTGGATCCGCACTTTGAACATAAAATCACGAAATATTACGAGGAAGCGCGTGACGGTGACCTATTTCTGACTACTGCCATTATCGATCCGCAAATTGACCGCTCCAAGGATTTGGACAATTCCCGCATTGCAGATCGCTTCCTCCATGTTGTAAAAGAAACGAGCGAGGGCATCGTCGTGCGGGGAGCCAAAATGATTGCAACGGGGGCGCCTTATACGCATGATTTCATCATTTCATCTTTTTTGAAATTTGAAGCGAAAGACCGGAATTACGCGCATGTGCTTATTGTGCCAGCGAACTCACCTGGACTGCATATCGTATGTCGGGAATCGTTCGCAGACCTCCGGGGACAGGATCATCCACTCAGTGCGAGATACGAGGAAATGGATGCTGTGTTGTTTTTCGAAGATGTACTCATCCCTTGGGAACGAGTGCTGCTGTTCGGCGATTCGGCGAAGGTGCTGGCGCTAAGGAACAACAAGTCGGCCAATGCGCTGGCATTCCATCAAAATATCGTCCGCTATGTGGCGAAGCTCGAATTTGTAGCGGGCATCACTTTTGCAGTAGCAGATTCAATCGGGGCGGGAGGCTTTCTCCACGTGCAGGAAAAGCTCGGCGAACTGATCACGCAGATTGATGTCATTAAGGCACTCGTCATCGCCTCGGAGACACAGGCAAAGCCGGATGAAACGGGCGTTCTGGTCCCAGAGCTATCCTACATTCATACTGCGCGCAGCATAGGCACGAAATTTTACCCTCGGGCGATCGAGATCTTGCAGCAGGTGGGCGGAGGCGGGTTCGTTCAGGCACCGTCAGGCATGGAGGATTTTTATGGCCCGCTCACGAATTTGATGCACCGTTATTTCGAGGGTGCTTCAATCAGTGCCGAGAAGAAGGTTCAGCTGTTCAAGCTGGCTTGGGATTTAATCGGCAGTCCGCTAGGCGCAAGGCACGAGCTGTACGAGCGGTTCTATGCCGGGGATCCGGTTCGGGGATATGCCAATCAATACAACGATTACGACAAGCAGCGCTTGACGGATCCGGTGTGGCAACTGCTGAAGCAGTCAAGCAAAAACAGCAGAACACCTATGTAACGATGAAGAAGATAAAGAATAAACGAAAGGATGAGCATGAATGGAAATATTTTGGTTTATTCCAACGCATGGCGACGGTCGTTACATGGGTACAAGCGATGGAGCGAGGGCCGTCACCTACAATTATTGCAAACAGATTGCCCAAGCAGCGGACGAGCTCGGGTTTAACGGGGTACTGCTTCCGACGGGCAAATCCTGCGAGGATTCCTGGATCGTCGCCTCTACTCTTGTGCCTGCCACCGAGAGGCTTAAGTTTCTCGTTGCTGTAAGGCCGGGTTTAGTTCAGCCGACATTGGCGGCAAGAATGACAGCGACGCTGGACCGGTTCTCGAAAGGAAGACTTCTCATTAATGTCGTAGCAGGCGGTGATCCGGTGGAGCTTGCCGGCGACGGGCTGTTCTTGGACCATGATACGAGATATGAACTGACCGACGAGTTTCTGCATATTTGGCGCAAAGAGCTTGCGGGGGAGAGCGTCGATTACGAGGGAGAGCATTTGCACGTGCAAGGCGGAACGGTATTGTATCCGCCCGTTCAGAAGCCTTACCCGCCGCTTTACTTCGGTGGTTCGTCCGATGCGGCGATGGACGTCGCGGCGGACCATGTCGATGTTTATCTCACCTGGGGGGAGCCTCCTGACCTTGTTCGATGCAAGTTGGACAGAATGCGCGAATTGGCAGCAGCTAAAGGAAGAGTGCTGAAGTTCGGCATTCGGCTTCATCTTATAGTTCGGCGGACGGAAGAGGAAGCTTGGCAGGCAGCCGACGATCTCATTTCCCATCTGGATGAAGAAACGATCGCAAACGCGCAGCGTATTTTCGCCCGAATGGATTCGGAAGGGCAGAAGCGGATGAGCCAGCTTCATAACGGAGACCGCTCGCATCTCGTCATCAGCCCTAATCTGTGGGCAGGGATCGGATTGGTTCGCGGCGGAGCAGGAACGGCGCTTGTCGGCAGTCCTGAGCAAGTAGCCGAAAGGATTAACGAATATGCAGCGCTTGGAATCGACACATTCATCTTGTCAGGTTATCCGCATTTGGAGGAAGCATACCGTACGGCTGAGCTGCTATTCCCGCTGTTGCCTCTACGCAATCAGGAGAATCACGATGATCGATCATTCATCAGTCCGTTTGGTGAAATGATTGCCGGAAATGAGCTCCCGCCCGACAAGGGCAAGAAGCAGCAAGATGCTGTTAACGAAAAGGCAACAGTTTCTGGAGCGCATAAAAGCCAGTAAAGGAGGAGAAACGATGACAATTGATTTCGGATATTGGGCCCCCTTAGAGAAGGGTGGTTTGGTCGCAACAAAGCTGGAGCAGCGAACGAGCTGGTCGTTCGACGCCAATGTCAGCTACGCGAAAACGGCAGAGCGAGGCGGCTTTGCCCATATGCTGCTGCCAACCCGCTTTGTCGCCAGCAGCGACTCCGAAGATCAGTGGGAGGCACTTACCTTCGCCGCCGCGCTCGCTGTCAAGACGAATAAGCTCAGCCTTATCGTCGCTGTCGCTTCCGGCTTGTGGCCGCCCGCAATTGTAGCGAAAATGTTAACAACTATCGATCATTTGAGTGGCGGTCGAGCAGCGATCAACGTCGTAAGCGGTTGGCTCAAGGATGAGTATATTGCGCTTGGCCAACCTTGGCTGGACCATGACGAACGTTACCGTCGCTCGGAGGAATTCATACGCGTGCTGCGCGAGCTGTGGACAACGGATAAAGCGACGTTCGCGGGAGACTTTTACCGGCTGCGCGAGGCGCAGTTCAGCCCTCGACCGGTTCAGCGGCCCGGCCCGACAATTTTTCAAGGCGGAAATTCCAAGGCTGCGAAGCGAATGGCAGGACGGGTATCAGATTATTATTTCATGAATGGCAATACGCTTGAAGGATTGAAGAAGCAAATCGATGAAGTAACCGATTATGCGCAAGAACATCGTCGCACGGTGAAATTCGGGGTTAACGCCTTTGTAATTGTGCGGGAAACTGAGGCAGAGGCGAGGCAAGTGCTGCAGGATATAATAACGAATGCTGACAGTGCTGCATTGGAAGCGTTCCGTGAGCAGGTAAAGAATGCCGGACAAGCGACCTTGGACCGTGAAGGCATGTGGGCGAATTCATCCTTGGAGGATCTGATTCAATTCAACGACGGATTCAAAACCGGGCTGATCGGCACTGCCCAGCAGGTAGCCGAGCGCATTATCGCCTTAAAAGAGATAGGTGTGGATCTAGTGCTTACGGGCTTCCTTCATTATGACGAAGAGCTCGAGCTTTTCGGACAAACAGTCATTCCTCTTGTGAGGCGGCTGGAAGCGGCGGCACAGTCATTGAAGCAGCAGACGAGCGCAAATTGAAATAACTTTATACACGAAATAGACCGATCGGACAACCGAAGGCTCTCTTATCTCGAAACAGAGAAATAAAGGGAAGTCTTCTTTTTTATTCTTTACACTGCCCATCACTTATTATTGAGGAGGAGTTTTGAGATGAGTCATTCCGAATTAGCAGCACAGGTTGGAAGCAATGAGGGTGGAGGATCGAAGTTAACACCTAAGCGAAAGCTGAGTCTGTTTGATACAATTGGCTCTACGTTGGCACAAATGGCGCCAGCGGCAGCTATTTATTACGGCCTTCCAGTCATCTTCATGGCAACAGGCATCGGCTCGCCGCTGACGATTTTAATCTCAGCAATCGCGATTATTTTCGTAGGGCTGAGCCTTACACGATTTTCCACCAAACATCCTTCGAGTGGTTCCTTAATCAAATATATCGGGATGACGTTCGGACCCTTGACGGGAACGGCTTCGGCCATCGTATTTCTCGTTGGAACGGTCTTTCTGGCGGGTTCAGCATTCCTTGAATTAGGGGGATGGATAGCCGATTCGTTATCGTTGTATAACATTCACGTCCACTGGGCGGTTCCGACCCTCATTCTCGGCTTAGTTATTTGGGGATTAACGATTATAGGAATTGACCGCTCGACGAAAATAGCGACGATTGCTCTCGTGATCGAAGTCGTCGTGCTAGCGGGAGTTTCCATTTACGTGCTTATTGATCCACCGGCCGGCTTATCACTTGAACCGTTCGCTGCATCATCCGTCACGGGCGGCTTGGCTGGTATTGGGCTCGGCTTCCCGCTTGCGATCTATTTGTTTATCGGGTTTGAAAATTCGGCTGCGCTTGCCGAGGAATCGGACAATCCAAAGCGCAATACGAAGCGTGCTGTTCTGATCAGCATCGCCCTAATGACGGCGTTCTATCTGCTGGTCAGCTACGCGGTCGTAACGGGCTTTGGCAACGATAACAGCGCGCTCGTTAAAAGCTCGAACCCTTTCATCGATGTCGCGAACCAATATCTAGGACGCTTCTCCTTCCTTGCGATTATCGCGGGCTTCACGAGCATTGTCGGCATGACGATTGCCTGCCTGAACGGCTTCTCCCGGGTTGCTTTTAACTCCGCTCGCGATGGCGTCATTCCAGCGAAGCTCAGCTTTATCTCCAAGTATCAGACGCCGGCAGCGACCCTTTCCCTGCTTAGCGGCCTTGGTATCGCGGCCGCTCTGCTATTTGGTTTTTCGGGAGAAACATGGGTGACGGGTTTTGGTTATTTGGGAACGATTGGGACCATTCCGCTTTTAATTATTTATGCTTTGCTTAATTTAGCTGTCATTTTCTATCCGAATAAAGAGTTGACGCTTGTTCAGCGTTACGTGCTGCCGATACTTGGCGTCATTAGCATTGGGCTCCCGATTTGGGCGCTGGTTCAGCCTGGACAACCGAAACCTTTCAGCTACTTCCCTTGGATTATTTTTGGCGTCGTCGCAGCGAGTCTAATCTATGCCTGGTTCAAGCTTAAAAGCGATCCATCGATTAAGCAGCGCATCGGAGCAGTCGCGACGGAAGCGTCCGAACTGGCCGAGTCGGCCGATTACCATTCGAACAAAGCGACGGCGCTTTAATCGGCAGCCGCTGCAACCAAGGAGGTTAAAAAAAGATGACAGCTTATACAAAATCAGCCCATGATTCGCATGAGCAAACAGCGGCACATATTCGTCGCATTGTAGATGAAAGGATTAGACCAAATGCGGAACGGATCGATGAAGAAGGCCGTTTTCCAAAAGAAAATTTGCAGGCATTGGCGGATGAAGGCTGGAACAGCATCCTCATTCCAAAGGAATACGATGGTCTTGGACTGGATTATACGGCGTTTTCCTTGGCTGCTGAGGAAATTGGCAAAGGCTGCCCTTCGACCTCGCTCATTTATGTCATGCATGTCGGCGCGGCGCAAACGGTGGCCTATTACGGAACCGAGGATCAGAAGCAGCGCTGGCTGAAGCCCGTTCGCAAAGGGGCGATCGCGACGCATTCGATGAGTGAGAAAGCGACCGGCGGTCATACCTGGTTCAACTTGAGTCAAGCGAAGCGGGACGGGTTAGATTATGTCCTGGATTTGGAAAAGTCGTTTACGACGAGCGGCGGGCACGCGGACTTTTATGTGCTTCAGACCCAAACACCAGGCGCGCAAAAGCCGAGTGACTTGAGCTATTTCATCGTGGACGGCAAAGATCCAGGCATTTCCGCGGGGCCTTGGGAAGCTCTTGGCGTACGCGGCAATCAAAGCGGACCGCTCAAGCTTGACAATGTGAAGGTTCCTAGAGAGGATTTGCTCCTCGGCGAAAATAAAGCGGTCGAAATCGCCCTCAACGGTGTCGACCCGCTGTATCTGCTTGGCATCGGATCGGCTTGGATCGGCGTGGCGCAGGAGGCACTTGCGATCGCGATAAACCGCGTGAAACGGACGATCCACAGCGATTTTAACAAGAGCCTCGCCGACTATCAGGTGATTCGCCAGCAACTGGCTAATGCAAAAATCTCACTAAGTGCTTTGAAGCCGTGGCAGCTCTCGCTTGCTGAGAAGTATAACCGGTATGAGGCGGAAGGCAGGCTGCTCGGCGAGCTGTGGTATGAGGGGACCGAGTTCAAAATCCATGCCACGGAAATTGCGAATCAAGTCGTATCTACCGCAATGGACGTTACAGGCGGCTATGGGTATAAGAAAGGTGTAGTCGAACGGTTGTACCGCGATGTTCGCGCAGGATTGGTGCTTGCGCCTTCCAATCATTTGGCGCGCGAGTTGGTTGGTAAAGATTTAGTCGGTTTGCCACCAGAGCTATTCACTGCCGGGGGCGAATAGTGACAAAAGGAGGGAAAGGACATGGGGGTTGCCATTGAACCGATTTATTTAACTGTGGCGGCTGAGCTGGCAGAACGGTTTCGAGAGGACGCCGTCCAGCGTGACAAGGAAGGCGGCACGCCAAAGATACAGCGCGATTGGATACGCGAAAGCGGCCTGCTTAAGCTGCTCATTCCAGAGGAATATGGCGGAGACGGAGGGCGGTGGTCGGACGTTCTTAAGGTCGTGAGGGAATTTTCTCGGTCTGACGCAGCGCTTGCCCATTTGTATGGCTATCATTTTCTATGCATGGTCGCACCTCACTTGGCCGGAACCGAGGAGCAGAAGCGCTATTTTTACGAATTGACGGCTAGACATCATTATTTCTGGGGAAATTCCTCAAACCCGCTTGAGAAGTCAATCATCGGTAAACATACAACGAGGGGGGTAGTGGTCAACGGCTCCAAATCGTTCAGCTCAGGCTCTCCGGATTCGGATCTGCTCGCTATTTCTTGGAATGATGAAGAGACCGGTGAGTATTACGAAGGCATCATTCCAACCTCTCGCGAAGGAGTCCGTATCGTGGATGATTGGGATAATATGGGCCAAAGACAGACAGGGAGCGGGACGGTTGTATTCGCAAATGTTTGGGTAAAGCCGAATGAAATATTAGAAAGGCCTTATTCTGGCCAAACTGTATTTTCTACCATTATTCCGCTGCTGTCTCAAAGTATTCTTGCAAGTATCTTTATCGGCAGCGCAGCAGGTGCGCTCGAAGAAGCAAGAGCTTATACGAAAACGCATGCGAAGCCCTGGTATACATCGGGAGTTGAGCAGGCTTCCGCTGAACCGTCTACGATTGCACGTTACGGCGATCTGTGGACGGATTACCAGTCAGCACTAAGCCTGGTCGAGAAAGCGGATCGTGAGCTTGATTACATCTGGAGCAAAGATATTGATCTAACCGAAAAGGAGCGAGGCGAATGCGCCGTCTTGATCGCTGCTGCTAACGTGAAGGCGGGAAAAACGGCACTCGACATTACGAACCGGATTTTCGAAGTGATGGGAGCAAGGGCTACTTCATCCAAATACGGCTTTGATCGATTTTGGCGCAACGTGCGAACCCATACCTTGCACAACCCTACTGAATTCAAGCTGCGCAGTGTCGGAAACTGGTATTTGAACGGCGTATCTCCGCTGCCTGGATTTTATTCCTAGAGGTTAAGTACATGGAAGGCTTGAATCTGTAGGTAAACCACGATCTTTCTATCGACAAAAATGGCCAAATGGAAGAAGTTCCTTCCTATTGGCCATTTTAGTTTATCAAATTTTTCTGTCAGCTATTGTGATAAGGTCAATTAGCGGCAAGCTCTCGACGCTACGGGAGCAGCTCGAGAAACCGTTTGGCAGCCGCGGAAATCGGAACACCTCGCAGCGTAGCGATGCCAACGCATCGAGCGGGAGTAGGCGGGTGCAGCGGGATTTCAATAAGCTCGCCTGAAGCTAGCGCATCTGCAACTTATGCGCGAATGAGAAAGGCGAGACCGAAGTCGCTTCTTGCGAATTGAGCAAGCAGATCGAGGCTGCCCACCTCAAGCTCGGGGACGAGCTTAACCCCATGCGACTCGGCATGCTCTTCAAGAAAAGGCGAGTGCTGCTCCCTTTTTCCAATAACAGCAGCGGATGCTCGCCAATAGTTTCAAACCGTATGGGCTGCTGGTCTTGGCTGTCCAATAAAAGACGCGAACGACGGGAAGGCCGCGCCGGATGGGCTGGTTTGATGCGGTGGCAACTCGTTATGGCTGCATGCTCCAGGGCGCTACGGAGGTTGCTCTGACCAACCTCGACGTGCTTGGCTACTTAGAGGAAATACCGGTATGTGCTGCATATGAGCTGGACGGTCAAATCGTAAAGGAGCACTTCCCGGTTACGGCAAAGCTTGATTCGGCAAAGCCAGTACTAGAGCGGCTTCCAGGCTGGAAATGCGATATTTCTCACGTGCGCAGCCTTGAGCAATTGCCGGAGGCGGCGCAGCAATATGTTAGGTTCGTAGAAGAAGCCGTCGGCGTAAGGGTCGGAAGCGTATCTGTAGGTCCAAGCCGAGAACTGTTGATCACTAGATAAGCGCGGGCAAGTAATGGAAAAGAGGCTGTCCCAAAGCCTTATCTTGGTTTGTTTTCGCCCACAGTTGAAGTGCGGATCATAAAAGCTAAGCTTCCAACTTCACTTTCAAGGTGAGGTCGGGGGCTTTTTCAATTGATAGTTGAGACCTTCTTCTTCCGTATTTCGGTTTTGTGTCAGACTTTGTTTTCATGTTTGTTGGAATGGAATAATGCGCATGGATCAGTCCGGACGAAGAAGGTTTTCTTCTTTCTAATGTATTGCAACACATGAATGTGTAATGAGCGGACTGAAGTTCCGTTATATTTGCGTTTTGACCATTTTGCTGTAAGAAGCGGACAGGAGATCCGTTATCTCCATTTAAACGAGGTTAAAATTGGTTTTTTGAGTGAATAGCGGAACCTGAGTCCGCGAACGCCACCATAATCGTTGTATTAGAAAAATAAAGGATTCTCTGTCCGCTGAAGCTCTCTTTTCCACCACCGCCCTCATGCCTGATTAGTTGCAAGCGAAGATTTTGGAAGAGCCTATCACTTAGCAGCGTCTCTTTCGCTTGCTCTTCATTTACTCGATTTGGCTGCTATAGCTAAAAATAGAAAGATGGCGGTACAGGAGTAGTCCCTGCACCGCCAATTCATGTTTTCTTTACTTTTGATCAAAGCGAAATATTTCTCTAGCGAGTTTAGTACTTTTGAACCTGCTCCTTTTTCTTGCGCGGCCACAGCGTATAGCTGAAGCTGATAAGAAAATCAATGCCGAGCACGAGTGACCAGAGACGAAGCGTATGAAATAAAGCTACTGTTCGTGCTTCATCTCCAACCATCCTAATCATGACGTACAAGATGATGGAACCGATTGCCCATGCTAATAGATGATGCAGCCATCCATTCCTTTCATATCTTGCATGCTCAGCGCCGAATTTCGGCTTTCCGGCTGGGGCGGGTCCGCCAGCGAAGCGGTGAGCGAACCGTTCATCGGCCCATTTGATCATGCGATGCCCAAAAGCGATGGAAACACCAATATAGACAGCTGCCAGACTGTGGGCGAACGTGGCTTCAGCGCCGCCGCGCAGATCATAGACGGTTGCGATCACGAGCGCCAAATCGATTAGAGGTGTAGCCAATAGGAAGAGGGTGCCTAACAGTTTCAATTTAAAAATATAGCGGAATAATAGACCGGCAAGCACAAATACCCAAAAACCAATTTCACAGCCAATGATAAAAGCGGTAATCATGTCAACATCTGCTCCTTCTGTTAAAATAGTTTCATGCTTGAACATTGCGAATGGGATAACGCGAACATTGGAAGGGATTGAATCATTGATGAAAAAATTGCTTGTCGTTGGAAGCATTAATATGGATATCGTCAGCAATGTGAAAAACTTCCCGTTGCCGGGAGAAACGATACCTAGCACAGATACTTCTTTTTTTCCAGGCGGCAAGGGTGCCAATCAGGCGGTTGCGGCAGCTCGGGCTGGCGGAAACTGCGCCATGGTCGGCGCCGTAGGCGAGGATCCTTTTGCGGAGACGTTGATTAATGCCTTGCAAAATAATGGAATTGCCACAGATCAAGTATTACGGAAAAAAGGGACTTCTGGTTTCGCCATTATTACGGTAAACGAAGAAGGCGAGAACCATATTATTTTATCCGAGGGGGCGAACGGGCAGTTAACGTCAGACGATGTGGCAGCAAGCGTTGGCAATTGGTCTAATGTATATGCGGTGCTGCTCCAAAATGAGATCCCATGGGAAACAAATTTGTCCGTTATGACCAGCGCAAGCGGCAGCGGCGTCCATGTGTTTTATAATCCGGCTCCTGCAAGACCGATTCCAGAGCATGTATTCCCGCTCATACATACCCTTATCATTAACGAAACTGAGGCGGCTGTCATCTCTGGCCTCGCGGTAAGCGATCCGTCTACGGCAGCGGAAGCTGCAACGTGGATTTTGGCAAAAGGAACGAAAAATGTCATCATTACGCTAGGCGAGAAGGGCTGTTTTTATCAAAATGCACAGGGCGAATCAGCAACAATCCCTGCTTTCCGGGTGAAGCCGGTCGATACGACGGCTGCAGGCGATACGTTTTTTGGCGCCTATACGGCCGCAAGCGCAAATGGCTTGCCGGTTGAGAAGGCTTTAACGTTTGCCGCTGCGGCAGCGGCACTTGCAGTTACGAAGGCAGGCGCTCAATCCTCGATTCCAGGCAAAGCGGAAATTGAAGCTTTTCTCCTAAGCGAAAAGAAATAATAAATTTGGGCTTGCAAAAACTAATGCCATTAGTTTATTATAAAACTAACGGTATTAGTTTTTATTTCGAGGAGGCCGATTAGGATGAGAATGATTCGTGAGAAAACTGTTGTACAGCTGACCTATTTGCCAAATGTGTTTCCGGTTAATTGCTACTTGGTTGAGGAGGAAGACGGCTTGACGCTTGTGGACGCAGCGCTGCCTAATAACGTGAAGGCTATTCTTCAAGCAGCCGATCAGCTGGGTAAACCCATTAAACGAATTGTGCTGACGCATGCTCATGATGATCATATCGGCGCCCTCGATGGGTTAAAGGAACAGCTTCCGAAAGCGCAGGTCTACATTTCCAAAAGGGATGCTAAGCTGCTCGAGGGAGACCGTTCACTTGAGAAAGGCGAGCCGAACACTCCGATTCGCGGCGGCGTACCGAAGAAGGTGCGCACGAAGCCGGATGTTCTTTTGCAGGAGGGAGATCGGATTGGCTCCTTGCTTGCCGTAGCAGCGCCGGGCCATACGCCAGGCTCGATGGCGTTTCTTGATACGAGAAACGATATTTTGATCGTTGGAGATGCTTTCCAAACCCGTGCAGGTGTAGCGGTATCTGGTCAAATGAAGCTGCTGTTTCCTTTTCCGGCAATGGCAACGTGGGATAAGCATACAAGCCTTGAGACCGCGCGTCGACTTAGGGATTTAAAGCCTTCGCTGCTTGCGGCGGGACATGGTAATATGGTGCCTCAGCCGCAGCGGTTGATTGAAAAAGCGATAAATGTGGCGGAACGGTCTTTGGCAAAATAGAAGCTTAAGGGGGGATGGCCTTGTCGCCTAGAAGAGGACTGGATTTGCTTACTATCGTAGAGGAAGCAGCAGCGATAGCGGATGAGCATGGCATACAGGAAGTGACGTTGGCATCGCTTGCGCAAAAGCTCGGCGTTCGTTCACCTTCATTATACAATCATGTGAGCGGCTTGAATGGATTGCGCATCGAGCTTGCCGTATACGGCTTGAAGAAGCTCAACATAGCTATCAGCGAAGCGTTAAAGGATAAGACGGGCGATGAAGCCATACATGCTATAGCTGCGGCTTATATCGCTTTTGCAAGGAAGCATCCAGGATTATATGAGCTGACACTGCGCTCACCGGACGCCGATGAAGCGGAGTATGTTGCAGTCGCGCAGCAAGTGGTTGACCTGCTTGTGAATACGCTAAGCTATTACAAGCTGGACCACGACCAGTCGATACACATCGTGCGGGGCTTTCGCAGCTTTTTGCACGGCTTTGCCTCGATTGAGCAGAAGGGCGGCTTTGGGATGCCCCACGCAATTGATGAAAGCTTAAAGATAACGATACAGACGTATTTGAACGGGCTTCGCCAGATTTAACGGGATCGGCGTGCTATTTAAGAGAAGGGCAGTCCTTTAAGGTTTAACCACCTTGAAGGACTGCCCTTTTATTTTTAGTACGTTTGCTGGATCAATGCGGCAGCGCCGATCAGGCCTGCGTCCTGCTGAAGCAAAGCGGGAACGATTGCCGCTTCTCTTCCCGAAGGGTTAAGCGCATTTTTGGAGACATAATCTCTTACCGCTGCAAATAACGGCTCGCCAACCTGTGAAACGCCGCCGCCGATGACGATTTTGTTCGGATCAAGGATGTTGATGAGCGAGACGCAGCCCATGCCGATTGAAGTAAACACGCGGTTTACCAGCTCGGACATTTGCGGGTCACCCTGCGCGGCCAGCTCGAAGGCTTCCTTGGAGGAAACTTCACGGCCAAGCAGCTCCGTCGCTTGACGGGCAACAGCTGTGCCGGAAGCAACCACTTCCCAAGGCGTGCCAGCTTGATCCACGAGCATAAAGCCTGCGTCGCCGGCATTGCCTGTTGATCCGGTGAGCAGCTTGCCGTGCATAAAGATGCCTGCGCCAATTCCGGTGCTTATCGTAATAAAGATGAAATGCTCCGAATCCTTCGCCGCTCCGATCCATTTCTCGGCAAGCGCAGCTGCGGTAGCGTCATTCTCCATTTTGATAGGTAGTGGCAAATGTGCTTTAAGAGCTTCTACGACAGGGAAGCCCCACCAGCTTTTTAAGTTTGGCGGGCATGTTAGCTCGCCTTTTTGCGTGTTGAGCGGGCCGGGAGCGCCAACGCCAACGCCTTTTAACGTCTCAATCGAAAGCCCGTTTTGCTCAGCCAGCTGCTTGACCGCGTCTGCGACTCTCGCAAGCATGACGTCCGGCGCGACTGTAAGATCGGTTTTGAGCGAGCCTTTGGCAATTACGTCTCCTTGCTCATCTACAAATCCAAATGCTATTTTTGTTCCGCCAATATCGATTCCGATTGCTATACTCACTTAAATACCCTCCAATAATGTGAAAAATGGCTTTAACCGTTTGAGAAAAAGTCTATCATACTAGCGGAATATAAGGAAGAACCGCCCGGAAGAACGCTCAGCGGACGCGGCCAAATCTACCTGTAACTTATGCTGTACAAAAAGAGAGGAGTGTAGTAATATCCAATCAAATGAAGTGCAAGAGAGAGGATCCTTTGCGGCGCAAGGGGTCCTCTGACCGTTTACAACCTACATAAAGAAGAAGGTAGCCACCCACATGAAACCCGAGGCCAAAGCAAGCTCACGCATGTTGAAATTCGGAATGCCTATGAGCGCTAACGTATGGCGAAACGCCCGTATCGATCTTGGCGCATCCTGTTTGTTCAGCTTATTTAACGTCGTTTTGAATCAGTTTTACATGGCATTCGCGATTCAACAGGGCGCTACCAATTTTCAGGTAGGATTATTGGCGGCCGCACCCGCGGTTGGCTTATTATTTTCACCCTTCTGGGCCAGTTGGATTGAGAAAGCGAATAATCCAAAGCCATTCGTCATCATTCCTAATGCGATCGGAAGACTGCTTTTGCTGCTGCCAGCCTTTTTTGCTTATCCATCCGTGTATGTAGCTGCGGCGCTCCTGTTTCAACTATTAATGGGCATCCAGGCTCCGGCGTATGCGGCGCTCGTATCCCGTATGTATCCTTCGGACTTGCGGGGCAGATTAATGGGTTATGTACGTGTGGCTATGGGGATCATCATGATTCCGCTCGCTTATTTTGTCGGAAGCTGGTCAGATGCGTTTGGCCCTTCTGGCCCGCTTATCGCGGCTTCTATTGCAGGCGTACTCTCAATTGGTTTGTTTAACACGATCAAGCTGCCCGAGCATAAGGCAGAGATAAAGCCGGCTATATTAAAAAAGAGCCGTTTTCCGCTGCAGGAGCAATGGAAGCTCGTTAAGGAAAATCGAACGCTTGCCGTTTTTTTAGCAGCTACTACATTTGCAGGCTTTGGCAATATGCTTGCGAATCCTCTCTATCAAATTATTCAAGTCGATGTGCTGGAGCTGTCCAACATAGAAATCGGTTATGCGCGCGTCGCTTATTTTACAGCGCTGCTGCTTACCTTTTGGCTAGCGGGCTGGATGATCGATCGGATCGATATTAAATATACGCTGTTATGCGGCATTGCCGCTTATGCGATTGTACCGATGCTTTACGGATTATGGGGCAGCTATGCTGCGGTTATTACGGGTAATGCGATTCAAGGGGTCGGGGAAGCGATTTGGGACATCGGCATCTTAGCTTTTGTTTTCCGATTGGCGCCAGGCCGCGAGGCGATGGTGTTCGGGCTGCATTTGATGCTGTTCGGGTTTCGCGGCACGATTGGACCTATTCTCAGCTCGTCACTCTCAACGAGCGTATCTTTCTCGGTTCTGCTCATTATCGCTTCCATTTGCGGCTGGATCGGCACGCTTCTGTTTGTAACGGGCAACTGGAAGAGGCGATCGCCCGTCTAGCAATCTTAATCTCTGATTTAGTTTTCGTTCATCTCTTGTTCATAATCGAATGCTAGTATTCAGTATGAACATAAGGAATATGGACCATATTCATAGGAGATGAACGATATGAACAAATGGAAAGTAATGCTTAGCGCGGTTGTAATCGCTGCGGCTCTAGCGGGCTGCGGGGTGCAGGAGGAGCAGACATCGGCTGAAACGAAAGCAGATTCGCCGGGAGAAGTGCAGCAAAATGGATCAAACGGCAGCACGCAGCCAAAGGGCTCCGGAGCAGGCATGAGGCAGATGGGCGCTCAAGCGGATCTGATGGGAAAAGTGAAGTCGATTAATGGGCAAACGATAACGCTCTTTAAATCAGCGATGGGACAAGGCGGTCCTCCGCAAGGAGACGGTGCGGGCGGCGAGGGACAGCAGCCGCCGGCGGATGGTGAACAGCCAGCGAGTGGTGAGCGACCGCAAGCTCCCGCTGGGGATGGAACGGCGCCCGAAGGCGGCGGACGAGGTATGGGCGCCATGTTCACGGACGAGACGGTAGATGTCGAGGTTACGGATGCGACCAAAATAGTCTCAGTCACGTTCGAGAACGAACAAATGGTAGAGAAGGATGTCGCGCTTGCGGATCTCAAGGCAGATGATATTTTGTCCATTATGCTTAAGGATGATTCACAAGAGGCGGAGTCGATCACGATTCGCACCGGCGGCTTTGGCGGTTTCGGAGGCGGAGGCGGCGGAAGACAGCCGCAGCAAGAGCAGACAACCGCAACAAAATAGAAGAGCCATGAACAATGAATCGGCAGCAACAAAGAAGGAGATGCGCAAATGCGTGCATCTCCTTCTTTTGCGTTTTCACCATCAATAAGCGACTAATAAGCGACGTACACCTGAATATCCTGGTCATAATTGCCGAACTGCTTGCCGAACATACTTAATCCGCCGCTATGTGTAGCAGTTTCGGGTGCGCATATCCGGAAGCGGATATCTTCTCCATAACCTATGGCAAGATCCTCCACGGTCCGATCAGACATCCGAATGCCGTCGATGTAAGAGCCTTCCGAGTCGACAGTGATCTGCTTAAGCAAGCCATGCTGCGTTCCGAGCTCCCACCAAGCCGGGGTGTATACGCCTCTAACGGCGCCAAAGTCACCCGGGCAGGTCCATACGCCTAAGCAGCTATCATTCAAATAAAAGGATAGGTCAGACGGCCAATTTTCATTGTAGTGCGGTGCTTCCGAGCATATCTCAAGTGAGATGGAAATGCTTCTTACGCTTTGTTTGCCAACCAAATAATTGGGGATGCGGTATTCGATATAGCCGCTGCCAAACCATAGATGGCATGCTTTCACATGCTCGGGATCTGAGAAGTAACGCGGGTCGTCAACCATTCCGATAATTTTTGTATCTGACGAGAGTCCGCAGGTCGGCTTAACCTCATAAGAGGAGTATTGTCCGATCGGAATCGATACGGCATACCGATTTTGATCCTTTTTCTCCTTTACGCGGAACTGCAGCGTTGCTGATTCCAGCGTCAGATGGCATATTTTCTGGCGTCCTCTCGTGCTTGGAACGCTCTCCGTCGTTACAATTAAAGCCTCCTCAAGCTTCTGTATATGCTTGGTCACGATAGCCGAGGAGATGCCGAGCGCTTCTGCCAATTCCTTAATATTCATGGGCTTGATATTCAGAAGCTCAATGATTTTGATTCTTGTGTCCGATGCAAAACATTCAAGAAATTTTATGTTATGGCTGGTAACCTCAATATTCATGGAAACGCCTCATTCCGTTCGGTTTGCTCCTATTATATAATCTAAAAGTTAAGTAGACAACTTTAAAGTTTACTATTATTCAAAACATAAAAAGGGTGTCCCGCAAAAGTCTGTTTAGACTTATACGGGACACCCTATTTGAGTGTATATGCTGTTTATAGGATTAATAAAGAGAAATGGTTAGAGTGTCGCGTTCAAAATAAGAATGAAGCGTAGCCTCACTGCCTACGATCTCTACGCTAATTAATGATTTAATACACGTTTTTAATGCGTTTTTGCCTGTCGTCAGCTTGCGATTCAGTACAGCGGTCAGCTTTTCAATGGCTTGTTTATTCGTATCGGTTAAATAGACAGGTATCGTTTTATTTTGGAACATCAGCATCGTTTTCATAAGTATGGACCTCCATCCCGCGAAGGATTTTTTTTATAGTGTAACTGACAATTATTAAATAATTCTTAAAATTCGGTGAGTATTTGGTTACAAAGCTGTAACTTTTGGCAAAAAGTCATATAAATGCGCCTTTTTTGCTAACTATAGTCTGCGTTCCAACGTTTCTAGCTGCTTTTTGCGGAACTGCGAAGGTGTACATTTCATCATTTTGCGAAATACTTTAACGAAATAACTAATATGATCGAATCCGACATCCAGCGCTACGGCCGATATCTTAAGCTCGGATCTGAGCAGCAGCTCGGTCGCTTGCCTAATCCGATAGGCATTCAAATACTCAATAGGCGTTTGCCTGGTCATCGTCTTGAAAAATCGGCAAAATTGTCCCTCGCTCATCGGAATCTGATCGGCGATTTCTGCGATTCGGATGGGACGGTGGAAGTTTTGCTGCATATATTCGATGGCCTTCTTCAGCCTGTCAATCTTAGTTGAGTCAGACATGCTTGTTTCGCTGCGGTTGCAGCAGGCTCCGACCGCTGCGATCTCGTGGAGCATTAAATAGAAGCGGCCCTTCACCGCCGTCTCAAGACCGGGGGGCTGGCTCTCATAAACGTTCATGATGCTTTGCAAATGATGAAGCAGCGCACGCTCCCAATCCGTCTTCGGCTGAATATGTCTCGGAAACGTTCGTTTCTTATCTTGAAGCGGTGAGATGTAGCGTTCCTGCACGGCATCAAAGCTTGCGCTCGCAAGCAAATGCGTATCGAACACAATGGCGCAAAACGAACATGCTTTATCGCCAAGAGCATGTCCGGCATGAATGTCGCCGCCATCAATGTAGACCGCCTCGCCAGCCCGGACAGGAAAATAATCGGTATCTACCTGAAACAGCACTTCGCCCTCAAGCACATAAAAAAATTCAGCCTCGGCATGCCAGTGACAATCCAGGACGGGGACACCGGCTTCATGATGTTCAATCCAATAGGCTGCAAGCGGGAACATATTGTCACCGTGTAGACGGTCTTCCTTTAATGAATGACGTGTTGTTTGATCCATTTTGCAAGGGCCTCCTGTGTTTGATTCATGATGAATAGCATCTGAAGAGGCATATCGTCAGAATAGTGCTATAGATGAGCATGATTTTGTTAGATTTGTGCGATTAACTATCAGTATAATGCAATTATATAAGAAAGCAAATAAAACAAAACAGGAAGGTTGGTTCAGTCCATGAAATTTACAGACGGCAACTGGCTCATTCGTGATGAATACAAAGTATTAGGAGCAGTACAGGTCCATGATTTTGAGCAAAAGGAAGGAAAACTGACGGCTTACGCCTCTCCGCAGCCAATCGTAACGCGCTCTAATATGCTGGATACGATGCTGTTAACGGTTCATTTTCATTCTCCGCTGCCAGGCATTATCGGCGTGAAGCTCGTGCATAACGCGGGAGTAGTGAAACGCGGTCCGGCATTCGAGTTATCCTCGCAAACCGGCGATCATGTCATTATTGAAGAAAACGATGAAGAAGCCGTTCTAACAAGCGGCAATTTGAGCGTTCATATCCGTAAAGGCCCGGTATGGGCAGTCGATTTCTACCGCGGCGGCGAACGCATTACGGGCAGCACGCAAAAATCGATGGCTTACATTAAAGAAGACAATGGCAACACGTTTATGCGCGAGGAACTGGATGTTGGCGTTGGCGAGTGGGTGTATGGCTTAGGCGAGCGTTTTACGCCATTCGTTAAAAACGGCCAGGTCGTTGATCTTTGGAACAAGGACGGAGGCACAAGCTCCGAGCAATCCTACAAAAACGTACCTTTCTACATCACGAACAAAGGCTACGGCGTATTCGTCAATCACCCGGAGCTCGTTTCGTTTGAGATCGCTTCCGAGAAAGTGAAGAAGGTACAATTCAGCGTTACGGGCGAATCGCTCGAATATTTTATTATCGACGGTCCAAGCATGAAGGATGTGCTTAACAAATATACCGATCTGACAGGCAAGCCATCGCTGCCGCCGGCATGGACGTTTGGTCTATGGCTGACGACGTCATTCACGACAAACTATGACGAAGCGACGGTTAATTCCTTCGTTGACGGCATGGCTGAGCGCGATCTGCCGCTGCATGTGTTCCATTTTGACTGCTTCTGGATGCGCGAATTCCACTGGACGGATTTCAAATGGGATGAGCGTGTTTTCCCGGACCCAGTCGGTATGCTTGCCCGTTTGAAAGCGAAAGGACTCAAAATTTGCGTTTGGATTAATCCTTATATCGCGCAGCGCTCGCGCTTGTTCGAGGAAGGCAGACAAAACGGCTATTTAGTGAAGAAAGCAAACGGAGACGTATGGCAGTGGGATTTGTGGCAGCCGGGCATGGCGCTAGTTGATTTCACGAACCCAGCGGCTTGCGAGTGGTACGCGAGCTACCTGCGCGATCTTGTAGACATGGGCGTAGACAGCTTCAAAACGGATTTCGGCGAGCGTATCCCAACGGATGTCGTTTATTCAGACGGCTCGGATCCGATGAAAATGCATAACTATTACACGCAGCTTTATAATAAAGTGGTGTTTGAAGTGCTGGAGGAGAAGCTAGGCAAAAACGAAGCGGCTTTGTTCGCGCGTTCCGCTACTGCCGGCGGTCAAAAATTCCCTGTTCACTGGGGCGGAGATTGTTATGCCGATTACGAGTCGATGGCGGAAAGCCTTCGCGGCGGCTTGTCGCTGGGCATCTCAGGCTTTGGCTTCTGGAGCCACGACATTGGCGGATTTGAAAATACGGCGCCTGAGCATGTATTTAAGCGTTGGCTCGCTTTTGGCTTGCTTTCGAGCCACAGCCGCCTGCATGGAAGCAAATCATACCGGGTGCCTTGGGCATATGATACCGAAGCGGTTGACGTAACACGCTTCTTCACGAAGCTGAAATGCCGCATTATGCCTTATTTATTTAATACGGCTGTTCAAGCAACCGAGCTTGGTTTGCCTTCGATGCGCGCCATGGTGCTTGAATTCCCGGAAGATCCGACAAGTGAAATTCTTGATCGTCAGTATATGCTGGGCGACTCCTTGCTCGTAGCTCCAATCTTTAATGAGCAAGGCAACGTGACTTATTATTTGCCAGCGGGCAAATGGACGCATCTGCTGTCCGGCGAAATCGTAGAGGGCGGATCATGGCGCAAGGAGAACTATGATTTCTTCAGCCTTCCGTTATTTGTACGCCCGAACTCGATTATTGCGCTAGGGGCAAATGATGTTCGTCCAGATTACGACTATGCGGACGGCGTATGCCTAGAGCTGCACAACCTTGAGGATGGCAAAGCGGCATCTACGATCGTTCGTGATGTAAAAGGCGCGACTGAACTTACGGTAACGGCAAGCCGCCAAGGCGGAGCGATCTCCGTCAAAGTCGATGGAAGCGGCAAACCATTCTCAATCGCGCTCAAAGGACTTGGAGACATCGTCTCATTAGAAGGTGCGGAAGCTGAGATAAATGGCAATACGGCTAAACTATCACCTAGCGCTAAGCAATTGGCGTTCACGATTAATATTTAAGGAAGGGGAGAGCAGCTCTGTCACGGCTCTATGCTGACGATATCGGAGCTGCTCTTCTTTTTTTAGCCCGTAAAACAAGCATTGACCAAAATCGCATAAGAAAAGGCTAATAAAACAACTGTTTTTCGTATGAAACTGTCGATATAATGAAAGGCGTAAAGCAAAATCAGATATATCAAAAATAACAAATATAAGGAGTGCAGCTCACATGACAAGAATGAATGTTGGTTTGCAGTTGTACACATTACGCGACGCTACGGCGCAGGATTTTGAAGGCACGCTTCGCAAAGTTGCCGCAATGGGCTATGAAGGCGTTGAATTTGCCGGCTACGGAGATATCAAAGCAGAAGCGATGCGCGATTTGCTTCAAGAACTAAACTTGAAAGCAATCGGAAGCCACATCGGCTTGCATCTTCTTGAAGGCAACCTTGAAGAGGAAATCGCTTATCTTCAAACGATCGGCGCAAAATATGCGATCTGCCCTTGGCTTCCAGCCGACGCTCGCGATACGGAAGCATGGCGCGGCCATCTCGTCAAATTTGAAGAGTATGGAAAGCGTTTCCGTGAAGCAGGCATTACTTTCGCTTACCACAACCATGAATTTGAATTTGAAGTGGAAATCGACGGTCAAATCGTATTCGATGCATTGTACGAGCGCATTGCTCCACAATACTTGCAGGTTGAAATGGATATCGGCTGGGTGCAATATTCCGGCGTAGATCCGCTTGCTTACATCGCAAAATACGCTGGTCGTTTGCCGCTTCTTCATTTGAAAGATTTCCGCGGCGGCGAGAAAGGCCAGCAAATCGATACGGTTGAGCTAGGCCGCGGCGATTTGCCGCTTCTGCCAATCATTGAGGCTGCTTCGCAAGCATCCGTTGAATGGATTATCGTTGAGCAGGATACATGCGCGAACCCGCCTCTTGAGGCCGTGGCAGAAAGCATGGAATGGTTGAAATCCAATTTTTTAAACAAATAAATTAATCTAGAATAGGCAGGGGAAAATCATTATGTCAAAAGTTCGCGTAGCAGTTGTAGGTTGCGGTTCTATTTCTAAATATCGCCACATTCCGGAATATGCAGCTCATGAAAATGTTGAGCTTGTAGCTTTCGTAGATCCGATTATCGAGCGTGCTGAGCATTACGCTAATCTGCATGGCGGCAAAGCTTTTGCGGATTTTGAAACCATGCTTGCAGAAATTAAACCGGATGCGGTAAGCGTATGTACGCCAAACGCGCTTCACGCGCCTATGTCCATTACTGCAGCTAACGCTGGCGCTCACGTGCTTGTTGAGAAGCCGATGGCTGTTACAGACGAAGAAGCGGAAGCGATGATCGAAGCTGCTAAGAAAAACGGCGTTCATTTGATGGTTGGCCACAACCAACGTTTCATGCCGCCGCATGTTAAAGCTAAGCAAGTGCTGCAATCAGGCATCCTTGGCAAAGTACTTACATTCCGCACATCGTTCGGCCACCCAGGACCGGATGGCTGGAGCATCGACGGCGCGAACAGCTGGTTCTTCCGCAAGCCGGAAGCGATTATGGGCGCAATGGGCGACCTTGGCGTTCACAAATCCGATCTTATCCGCTGGATGCTTGACGATGAAGTTTCCGAGGTTGCTGGTTTTGTTGGCACGCTTGACAAAAAAGGCACGGAAGTTGATGATAACGCATCCTGCTTGCTTCGCATGAAGAGCGGCGCAATCGGCACCCTTGTAGCAAGCTGGACTTACTACAAAGGCGAAGACAACAGCACGATTCTATGGTGCGAGAACGGCGTTATGAAAATCGGCACGCACCCTGACGATCAAGTGATCGTTGAACTGCGCAACGGTACGGTTGAGAAGCATAAAGTAGGCGCAATCTCGACTAACGACAAGCAAGAGACTAGCGGTGTTGTTGATGCTTTCTTGGAAAGCATTCTAACGAACACTACGCCTGCTGTAAGCGGCGAAGACGGCCGTGCATCCTTGAAAGTTATTTTGTGCGCATTCGAATCACAAGCGACTGGCAAGTTTATCAGCGTAAACTAATTTTTATCGATACCTCCGAGAGGCTGGCGAGAGCCGGCAGCCCGGAGGTATTATTTTTTACACACTATCTTGTATTGCAGAATAGTATGTGGTAAATTATACAAAACAGCGAATTCGCGCACGATGCTATACTATAATAGTGAATAGTGAGTTATGCTTCATAGTGGAGCAGATGAGGCAGGATAACTTGAATTCACTAATGGAGGACAAGAAATGAACATTCAGTTTAAAAAGGGCGTGCTTGAAGTATGCGTGCTTGTTCTGGCTACAAGAGGGGATCGCTACGGCTATGAGCTGGCAGTTAAAATATCCGAGAAATTCGAAGTAGCAGTTGGCAGCGTCTATCCGCTTCTTAGCAGATTGACACAGGATGGCTACTTCTCTACTTATTTGAAGGAATCAACCGAAGGGCCTCCGCGAAAGTATTATCATTTGACACCGGAAGGCTGGAGCCATATGCGCCAGCTGATCGCGGAGTGGGAAAATTTCACAAGAGCCGTAAATGAAATCGTAGAGGAAGGACTAAAGCCATGACGACAAGAGATCGATATATGATGGAGCTAGAGAGCATGCTTTATAAAATACCGGAGCCGCAGCGCAAAGAGTGGCTGTATGATTATTATATCCATTTCCAGCAAGCGGTGGAAAATGGCCAGAGCGAAGAGGATGCGGCCCGCGAGCTGGGAGATCCAAAAATCATTGCAAACGAGCTGCTGCTTGGCTACCGGGTAGGCCAGGCCGAGACGAATAACAGCTTCGGCAAGCTGTCCCGTGCGGTGTTTGCGACGGTAAGCCTGGGACTATTCAACATTATTTTCATATTAGGCCCTTACTTGGCGCTAGCTGCTGTATTAATCTCATTATGGGCTACCGCTGCTGCACTCGGGATTGCAGGCGTAGGAATCGTCGTAGAGAGCATATGGAACGGGACGTTTACACTTCCTCAGGCTTTGACGCTAGGTTTGATAACGACCTCGCTTACGATCTTGCTCATCATCGGCTTGAAGGCTCTAACGGCTTCCTTCTATAAGATGACTTTAAAATATTTGAAATTCAACACAAGAATCGTAAAGGGGAATAACAAATGAAGAAGCTAGCAGCTTTCGCTTTAATTATGCTGGGCGTTGGGGTGCTCTGTGCATTTTTTGTTTTTGGCAAAAACGATTTGACGAAGTTTAAAGGTGATCCCTATTTGCTGGAAAAGACGGTTGATGCCTCATCTCTTAAATCGATTTATGCGAAGACGGATACGTTCAGCGTGAATTTTGTACGTGGCACCTCGGATGATATTCAATTGCGGCTCGAAGGCAATGCCAGTGCCCAATATAAAGATAAAATAGTGCTAAAAGCAGATCAGAAGGGCGATACGCTTTATATTGAAGGCAACACCAAAAACAGCTTCACCTTCGGCATCTCGATTATTAATTTAAAGCTGACGATAGAACTTCCAGAGAAGGTGTGGGATACCGTCGATATCAATACGGACACCGGCAATATTACGATTGAGCAGATGGAAGCGGAAAACTTAAAGTTGAAACTCGACACCGGTAATTTGAAAGTGTCTAACTACAGCTTTAAAGAAATCCTGTTTGATACGGACACCGGCAACGTTACCTTTACGGATGGCGTAGGCAGTATCAAGGGCGAAACGGATACCGGCAATATACGCATAGAAAATGATGAGCTTCACGGTGATATTGCTTTGGAATCGGACACCGGCAATGTGACCATTAATGTAGACAAACAACCGCAATCAGCTGCTATACACATTCAGAAGGACGTAGGAAGCAGCAAGGTTGAATGGGCGGGCTTTACCGATACCAATGACTCCAAAAGTATTATAGAAGGAAAAATCGGAAACGGAGATATTCAGATTGCTATTAAGTCTGATGTAGGCAACGTGAAGCTCGGCAGCAGATAACGAGCAGACAGCGCCTATCCGCATTTATAGGAAGCAAGCTACGGGTAGTAACCGCAGCTTGCTTTTTTGCTTGTCTGCCGTTTCGGGCCCATTGCGCACCGCATATGCTATTGCAATGAGTTTACAGAAAGGGAGTGAACATGATGGCTGTTGAACGCAAATACTTCCGTAGATTCACGTTTGCTGAGTATGTGGATTACTTAAAGCCATTCGTATCACAGGTAAAATTCTCGCAGGTCCATGTGCATGGCACATGGAAGCCGACGATAGCTGATTATCGCAAGGCGAGCGATAAAATGAAGATCATACAGGCGATGTGGCGTTTTCATGCGGTCACGCAAAATTGGGGCGACATCGCGCAGCACGCGACCATAGATCCGGACGGTTATATCTGGGAGGGACGCTCCTTGCTCGAAGCGCCAGCTTCGGCGGTCGGCTACAACGACCCGGATAACGATCGCATCCATCCGTTTATGTTCGAAATGATCGGAAATTTTGATGTCGGCGCTGAAAAGCTTGAAGGTGCTCAATTGGCTACAGCCGTTAAGCTTACAAGCAGCATAATGACGATGTGGAAGCTGCCGGAAGCTCAAATTAAATTTCACCGTGAAATGAACCCGGGCAAATCTTGTCCAGGAAGCTCGGTTAACAAAACATCCTTCCTAGAGCTTGTTCGTGATTGGAGGAATGTTGACATGAGTCCAGCGGACGCGAACAAAATTATCTCTAATTGGTTGTCGCCTGCATGGTTTGCCGCCAGCTCCAAAGCGGAGCGCGACGAGATACATCGACTGGCAAATGAGCTGCGAAAAGCAAGCGGTCAACTCTAAAAAACAGCTAAAAACGGTCATTAGCATATTCTCATAAAGCAGTAATGGTGCTGTTTTGCAAGCTATTTTTCGTCTATATCCAGTTTTTGTGTCATGAAACAGCCAAAACCCCATGGTAAGATAAGTGGCGTCAGGAAGAACAACACGCAAACAAAACGAACGTGCAGCTGATAAACAGCTCAGCCCGCAGTCGTTGAGTTTAAAAAAACTTATCTTATTATAGGAGGAATTATTCATGAAGATGCAACCAATACGTGTAGGTGTCGCAGGCATACTAGCAGCAACAGTAATCGGCGCAGGCGTAGGTTTTACGGCTCCAACGGCAGGTGCAGCACCGGCTGTGAAAACATACTCCACCTTTCAGAACTGCCCTGTTGGCATTAACACGATTAACCCAGATATGATTAAACAGATCGCAGATAAATATGGCATAGATCTTAGCAAGCTGCTAAATGGCGGTACGATTCAATTCCCGACTGGCGGAGCTAATGGAAATACAGGCACAACTAATCCGGGAACTGGTACAGGCACAGTAACAAAACCTGGCACTGGTTCGGGTACGGTAACAAAACCTGGTACAGGCACTGGCACAGTTACGAAGCCTAGCACAGGTACAGGCAGCGGCTCTGGTACAACAACGAAGCCAGGAACAGGTACTACAACTAATCCAGGCACTTCAACTGGAGGCAACACTGGAAGTGGTACTACGACAGGCACATTCCAAACTCAAGTATTTGACCTAGTTAACCAAGAACGTGCGAAAGCTGGATTGTCGGCTTTGAAATCAGATGCTTTGCTTACGAAAGTAGCGACAGAGAAAGCAAGAGATATGGATGTAAACAACTACTTCAGCCATACTTCGCCGACTTACGGCTCGCCTTTTGATATGATGCATACTTTCGGAGTAACTTATTCCTATGCCGGCGAGAACATTGCTTCCGGTCAAAGATCGCCGCAAGAGGTTATGACCGCATGGATGAATAGCGCTGGTCACCGCGCGAACATTCTAAGCCCTAACTTCACGAAAATCGGCGTAGGATATGTGAACGGCGAGTGGGTCCAAGAGTTTACTGGTTAATGAATGCTGACGCATGAACAAACGGCCAATGTTAAGGGCGCTTGTCGCCCTTAACCATTTTTTTTACAATAACGCTACCGAGGTTGGGAAACGTCGGAAGAGCACAGGAGGATTTACCCCCAATGATTAAAAAACGTACATTAGCAGCAGCAGTAATCGGATTATCCGTCATGATGGCGGCAGGCACGGTTAACGCGGCATCAAAAACACATACATCGACAGACAATGATACATTCTGGAAGCTTTCCAAGCAATATAGCGTACCCTTGGATACTTTGATGGAAGCGAATCCAAAAATCGACCCGCTTAATTTATATAAAGGCTTGAAGGTTAACATCCCAACCACAGAAGCAGATACGGCTAAGAAATCAGAAACGGTGGCTGCCGCTGCCGCTGATTCATCGAAAACGGTCAAAGCCATGAATGGTAAAGAATACGCTTACTCCAAAGCTTTGCTTGTACAAGCTACTGCTTACACATCAGCAGCATCGGAAAATGGCAAATGGGGAGCAGTCGACTATTTTGGCGATAAGCTTAAAGTAGGAACAATTGCGGTTGATCCTAAAATGATTCCGCTAGGAACGAAGCTTTATGTTACCGGCTATGATTATAACGGTTTGCCGCAGGGCGGTATGGTTGCAACGGCAACCGATATCGGAGGCTCCATTAAAGGCAACCGTATCGATATATTTGTTCCAGGCGTTTCAAGCCAAGCCATGTCATTTGGCATTCAAAACGTAAAAGTGTTCGTTTTAGAATAGATGGTTGAACAAAAGAAGGAATCCGCTGCAATCAGTGGATTCCTTCTTTTTTTGTTGTGTTCCGGCAGCCGTTATCTGGCTGCGTCTTGTCCTACCAGCTCAGGCAAGGTTACGAGCTCATATCCTTTGCTTCGCAACAGCTGAATAAGCTTGGGCAGCGCGTTAAGCGTGCCAGCCAAGCTTTGGCCGGTACCTCCGCCGGCATGCTGTAGCACGATTGATCCTGGCTGAAGCGTTTTTTTTATATTTTTCAAAATTGCGGCGCTGCTGGGGTTGTTTTTCCAATCTACTGAATCTACGTCCCAGTTCACTACGGTAAAGCCCGCCTGCTTGCTCCACTTCACCTGCTGCGGCAGCATTTCGCCATAAGGCGGACGGATAAAATGCGGGGAGTAGCCGACAATGTTTTTAATAATCGTATCCGTACGCCAAATTTGTTTTTGATAATTCGTTAACGAAAGCTTCGACATTACGGCATGGTTATAAGAGTGGTTACCAATAACATGCCCTTCATTATGTATCCGCTTCACGATCGAAGGGTGTTTGGCTGCACGTGTTCCAACAACAAAAAATGTGGCGCAAACCTTATAATTTGCTAATACATCCAATATGGCTGGCGTGTACCTAGGATCGGGGGCATCGTCGAATGTTAGCGCCACCCGCCTCGTATGGCGGGGTCCGTTAGTGAGAAAAGCATTAGGGTACTGCTTATGTAGACGAACCCATGACATGTCGGCCGCTCGCCGCTTCTTATCGTCTTTGGCCGGATGAGTCTCGGCTAGCTTCTGCCCGCTGGCAGTTGCGACTGCTTGCTCCGCTGTCACATTAAGCAGCAAGCAGCCGATTAAAGCAGTGCTAATTGTAATCAATCCTATTTTGTAAACAACGTTACGCATGCCGTATCATTCCCCGCAGTCGATAGTAATCAGTCGTGCCGCTATTTTACCCATGTGCTTGCCTTTCATGCGCTTTACAATAAAAAAGCAGGGGCTTAAGATAAAATAAGATCTTATTTAACCATACGAAGGAGTGCGCTAAAATGAAGCTGCTGCACTATAAGCATTCGGATCAATTGAGGCTTGGCGTTAAGATTGAGGAAGGAATTATCGATGTTGCGTCTGCATCACAAGTTTTTGGAATAGCTGCCCCGCAAACCATCGAAGAGGCTTTGGCAAGCGGCGAGGAAGCGGCAGCTCAGCTGGAGACAGTGATGAAGCGTGTTTTAAATGATGCCGATCGTTCCTATTTGCTTGAGGAAGCAAGCCTTTCCTTTGCGCCGGTGGTAACAAATCCACAAAAGATCATATGCGTAGGCTTGAATTACCGCAAGCATGCGGAGGAAACGAAGGCTGAAATTCCGACCTCGCCGATCTTATTCAATAAGTTTGCAAATGCGCTTAGCGCTCACGGCGGCTCGGTCGAGCTGCCGCTTGCCAGCGATGAAGTCGACTACGAGGCAGAGCTCGCGATCATTATTGGGAAAACCGCCAAAAACATTGAAGAGGCAGATGCGCTCAGCTATGTATTCGGATATAGCTGTGCCAATGATTTGTCTGCCCGCAATTTGCAGCGCCGCACCTCGCAGTGGATGCTGGGCAAAAGCTGTGATGGATTTGCGCCGATTGGGCCTTATCTCGTTACGGCAGACGAAGTGCCTGATCCCGATGGGCTTTCCATTTCCTGCAGCGTGAATGGCATACAAAAGCAGCATTCCAATACAGCGGATATGATATTCTCTTGCCGTTCGATCATCAGCTACATATCGAAGCACATGACTCTTGTTCCCGGCGACGTTATTCTCACAGGAACGCCAGAAGGCGTTGTGATCGGATATCCGAGAGATGAGCGTGTTTACTTGCAAGCTGGCGATATCGTTTCCGTTCAAATCGAGAAGCTTGGCGAGTTGACCGTTACGATGTCAAAGGCTAATTGATAATCATTGTCGGTCACGGTATAATGAAAGCAATTGTTAAAAATGGTACAGGGGCTGGCGAGAGAGGGCGAGTAAATCAATGAATGATGAAATGCTTACGCTGCTTGAGAGCAGCTTTAATCTAACGGTTAACAAGCCGGAGGAGCTCGTATTCAGCTGCTTGGCATCGGAATTGCTGGATGAGAACAAGATGAAGTCATTATTAGAGCTCTATACGCCAATGATAAAAGGAACGGAACCCTCGGTAGGAGAAGTGTACATGGCTGGCTGGTTCAGAGGACCGATGCTTGGCTTGATTTATACGCTGTCCGCTTGGAACAAAGTTCCGGACTTGTCGTTGGATAATTTGTCGGCGCAAATTTATAAAGCCTATTATAATGAAGAACAATATTATGAGGTATCTTTCCTTATGCATAACGCGGATCTGATAGCAGCGCCGGAGCAAACGGATGACAGCACGGAATGGGCGACAGAGAAGCTTATGATCTTTTTTGAGCATACCGTCCGTCCCGTATTTGAAACAATAGCCAAGGCGGGAACGCTAAACGCGGGTATGCTGTGGAGCCAACTTCCAACCTCGCTTGCCTACTACCATGAGCGGCTGATGAATGGGGAAGATAGCGAGCATGTAAAACAAGCGGCCGAACGGATTTTTGGAATAGTGAAATCGCTTGAGGGCGCTGTCTTTGGCAGAAGCAAAAATCCGCTCGACGTCAAATTCCGGATGACGGAGTCGTTAGGCGATCCTGATAAGCAAGTTAGATTGAAATCGGCATGCTGCTTATATTATCTTGTGGAGGACGGATATTATTGCTTTACTTGTCCTAAAATCAAGGAAGATGTTCGAATCGAGAAGCGTGCAGCTTACCGCTCCAAGCAGCAAGCCTAATAAAAAGACCATGATCTCGCCGCAGTTTAGCGGAGGATCATGGTCTTTTGTCTTATGTACTGTCCCCAATATTACTTCATTTTGAAAACGCTGATCGTTCTGAGCAGCTGAGCCGCCATCGTCCGCATCCGCTCGGTCTCCTCAACGACCGCTTGCACGGAAGCGATTTGCTCGTTCATCGAAGCAGAAACCTGCTCGGTGCCTGCAGCGGACTGCTGCGTAATCGCGGAAATATTTTGAATCGCTCCGGAAATTTTACGCGCGCTTTCGAGCATCGCATCGCTTTCCTGGGAGAATACAAAAATTTTATCCGTAATGAACTGAACGCTTTCAACAATTTCGGTAAAGACGACTTCTGATTCCTTAATATGCTCGGTTTGCAGCTTTACGACTTCTTCGTTTGTCTTCATATTTTTGATCGTTTGCTTGATGCCTTCGTCAATGCTCTTCACAAGGTTAAATACTTGTTTGGTTGAAGCGCTTGATTCCTCGGCAAGCTTGCGCACTTCCTGTGCAACGACGGCAAAACCTCTTCCGTGCTCTCCTGCTCTAGCGGCTTCAATCGAAGCGTTCAAGGACAAGAGATTGGTTTGTTCCGCAATATCGGAAATCGTTGTCGTGATGGCGCTGATCCCTTGTGCTTTGCGGGCTAGCTCTTCTATGGTTGCGGATACTTTCTCGGTAGCCTCAACGTTGCGGCGCATGCCGTCAGCTTGTACATCAAGCGCTTTCATACCTTTATCTACGAGCTGAAGCGTTTGTTCGGAGCGCGTGTTCATCTCTTTTGTAGAAGTAGCGTAATCGGACACCTTTTCTTCGATCTCCGTAATGGACTCGCTCATTTCGGATACATCCTCGGAGATTTCATTAGCGCCGGTTGCAAGCTCATTGGCAGAGGCAGCGACCTGCTGCATCGCAATTTGGATATTATTATTTTTGTCAAAAATGCTGTGGCTCGTATCGGACACGTGACGGATAATGTTAGACGTTTCCGTTAGGATGTCGCGCAGCTTATCGATCATGCTGTTAAAGGAATGGCCCAGCTCACCTAATGCGGAAGAGGAGTTGGTGTCGATTTTTTGGGTGAAGTCACCCTTGGAAATACGTAGCGCTGTTCCTTTTATTTCATCGAAGGAATTATTTATTGACCTTTCAATGAAAGAAACGAACGGCAGGGTAGCGATTGCCATAATGATCGTAACGATTATGCCTGCAATAATGGAGCCGCCTGATACAGATAAAACGAGAAGCATAATGAGGGCAAACACCGCTAAATTAAGGTAGGAAGTGATCAGCAGCTTATTGCGCACAGAAAGCGAATAGTACCATTGGATCATTATGAAAACGCTCCTTTTATTAGATTATCCATATTATAGCACCCGTCGCGAAATTGGTCTATAATTGTCGATTCATAAAAAATAAATAATAATAGCGCGCGCAATAGCCTTTTCGGAAAATACCAAACATATTTTCGGTGTAACAATATTTAGTCAATGATACTATTATCGGTAATTGATAGTTATTTTGTTTATTTTTATTTATCTTTCGCAAATGGTTCAATGATACTAGAGTGTGCGCGGAAAGGTTGAGCAATAGGCCAATATATATGTTTATACAACAATCAAAGCTTTTGTTGACTGAGGAATCGCCTGCTTTTTTTGAGGATCATTCAAAAGTCTTATTTTATTATGTATAATAAAGGTAATATAACGATTTTAAATGTCAGAATATTTATAATTTATTAAAATAAACGAAATATTTATGTTGTAAATGATAGAAAAGGACTATATAATATGCGTTGAGACCTATATGGAAACTCATTCCTAATTAACTACTAAGGAGGGAAAATAGTATGAAGCTGGAATCCGGATCGCTCGCCCGTCAAGTTGAATTTGTGTTTCGTCAGCTGGAGGGGGAGCTGACGAATGCAACTGCAGGTACTGTATTGATTCATGTCCGTAACAACGCGGTGGGGAAGTTCGGCGTTAGGCATCATCCGATTGAATGCAAAAATGGAAAGTTTGAAGCTGTAGACAAAGGTTTGACTGCCGCACAGGTACAAGCCTTTAAGCAAATGGCAATTGAAGCGCTCAAGTTTCGAAGCGAATGGACACATGGCGAAATTTTATACGATTTCTCCGTACGCTCAAGCGCAAACACATGGTCAGCAAGTATTTTGTTCGAATCCAACTACAATATGGCCAATTGGAACGCACGCTTTTCTCCCCGAAAAAATGAGCTATGGGATTCGCAATTATAATCAGCCAAATCGATTTGAACAGAATGAATAGAAAAATAGCGGTACAGGGGATTAGCCCTGCACCGCTATTTTTTTTTATTCTGGTTGAACGAGCGTTAGATCGAGCAAATGCCCAACCTAAAGGCCAAAATCAAGGTCAGGATACACATAAGGCGATTCTGGCGCTTTTATTCTCGTAAGCTTGACTGCCTCAAGTGCAATAATCTCATTATCCAGATAAGTTGAGGTCGTAAATTCGCCTCTAACCGACACCCATCCATCATCCGCATAATCCATCGCTTTTGGCCAAATGATCATTAATCCGTAAGGCAGCGCGTCGGCAGAGCAGCAGCTCATAGCAAAGCGACTGACAGCAAAACGATCCTTGCCCATATCCTCCTCGCGATAAACAAAACCCGTAATTTCAATCTCCTTGCCGATGAAGGCTTCTAGGTACAGATCAAGCGTCGTTAACGTTTCAATAAATTGTTTCTCCGGAACGGAAATAAGCGGCTGCTTGTAAAGCTTTTTGCCGTATGCAGCATGGTCCGCCGTATACTCATCAGAAGGAAATAAGGTTTCGCTGCTGCCTGTATTTGGATTTTTTTGTACAGCAGAAGGCGGCGGGGTGGATTCCGCTTCGTGGATAGCCGGCGAAGGAGAGCTTGGCGCGGCAGCGCGTTCGATCGAGGAGTTCCCCGAGAGGCTAACTCCTTTTTTGGCTGCAAGCGCGCTGCCAAGCGTTCCGGTCGGAACAAGGAAGCCTAGCAGCAGCGGGAAAATAAATAATCCGTAAATCATAATATTTTTGAATAGGGAGGGTGAATGCTCATGCTCGCAATCGCAGTCCGGCACTTGATTGCCTAGACGCTTTTGGAGCGCCGCATAGACTTGATAGATGGCTGCCGCATAAAGACCGATCGCCGACAGCTTCACATAGAGCTCCATTCTTGGAGCGATGTATAAGATCATTTCGCCAGTGCGGTCCAAATAGACGATAAACATGGCAAAACCGGTTAATATGGCAGCGCGTATAAGATGATGTGTCATAAAAGGAATACCTCCGTTAACCAAGCTCCGATAAGGGTCAATACAGCCGTTAAGGCAATGAGGACAAGCACAAATTTAATTCGGAATGTCGTCAGCAGCATAAGCGTGTTTTTCAGGTCGATCATTGGACCGAACACAAGAAAGGCCAGCAGCGGCCCCGCGTCAAACATGCCGGTAAACGAGGATGCAATAAAGGCGTCGGATGTGGAGCAAATCGATAGGATAAAGGCAAAAGCCATCATAAATAAATAGGAGTATAAGGGCTGATCTGCAAAAGCGTTAAACGTGCTGCGGTCGATCGCTGTCTGTAGGATAGCCGTTAATAAGGCGCCGAAAATCAAATATTTTCCCATTTCAAAAAACTCATCCGAGGCATGGGATAAAATCGAGGCGACTCTGCCGCGAAATCCTTTGGCTGTATGCTCGTGATGGTGGCGATGGCTATGGGTATGCCCATGCTGTATCATTTGGAACGGCGAGGCTGCGGATGCTGCTTTGAGCGGACTGCTTTTCATGAATTTATAAAGGAGTAAGCCGACAACAACCGATACGGCAAAGGCTAGTCCCATTCTTGAATATGCCATCGCGGGCGTTGTTCGAAATGCAGTGAATGTTGACGCGTATACGATCGGATTCACAATAGGGCCAGCAAGAAGGTATACGATTCCGATATAAGCGGGCATCCCCTTGCGAATAAGGCGGCGTACGACCGGAATCATGCCGCATTCGCAAAGCGGGAACAAGAGTCCAAGCAAGGCTCCGAATAATACGCCGGCTATCGGATTTTTTGGCGTGAATTTGCGGATATGCTCGTCGGTAACGAATACTTGAAGCAAAGCGGAGAACAGCACGCCGAGCAGGATAAACGGAAAAGCTTCTAATATAATGCTTATGAATAAGATTTTGAAGGACTGCATATTCGCGGCACTAAACAGATGCAAGGGCAGCTCTCGATTCGTTATGATGAGCGCGATCATGATCAGGCATCCAACCCCAAGCAGTGGCGTGCCATAGCGCAAAATGAATTTCATCATTAGAGTGATCCTCTCTTTTATGTAATTATTACGATTAGTATAGCTTATGCATTAATTGCCTACAATAGGACAACTATTTGTGCGCTTGACATTCATGTTTACAACGGTATAATCGTTGTAAATGCAATGATGGGAATAAGTAAGCTCGATTGAATTGCGTGCAGAGAGCCGGTGGTAGCTGCGAACCGGTGCAAGCGTCGTGCTGAATGGGCCCCGGAGCCGATGAACGGAAACTGGCAGCAGCCGCTGCCGAAGATGTTTGTACGGAAGCTCCCCGTTATGGAGCAACAAGGTTTATGGGCTATTTGCGCTTCGTTTCTATAAAAGAGCGCACCATAAACGAATTAGGGTGGCACCACGGTCCCTCGTCCCTTGCGGCGGGGGATTTTTTGCGTTTTTTTAAGCCGAATTTTCGGTAATCAAAAATGAAAAGGGGTAGAAGTCGCATGAAAAAGGTACTTTCCGGCATTCAGCCAAGCGGTCAGCTTACGCTTGGAAATTATATCGGCGCGATGCAAAACTTCGTAAAGCTGCAGGATACGGAGGAATGTTTTTTTATGGTGGTGGATTTACACGCCATATCGGTGCCACAGGACCCCGCTGCGCTAAGGGAGCAAACGGAAGCGGTAGCCGCTTTATTTATCGCTGCTGGAATCGATCCGCTTAAGGCGAACGTGTTCGTTCAATCGCATGTGCGCGCGCATGCGGAGCTTGGCTGGTTGCTGACGACGCTTACCAACATGGGCGAGCTGGAGAGAATGACGCAGTTCAAGGATAAATCTGAAGGCAAAGATTCGGTAGGCGCTGGCTTATTCGTATATCCGGCGCTGATGGCAGCCGACATTTTAGTTTACAATGCTGACCTGGTACCGGTAGGAGATGACCAGAAGCAGCATTTGGAGCTGACGCGCGATTTGGCGCATCGCTTCAATACAAGATTCGGAAAGTACTTTACGCTTCCTGAGCCTTATATTCCGAAAGTAGGCGCAAGAGTAATGTCACTGGACGATGCTAGCAAAAAAATGAGCAAAAGCAATCCTAATGCCGGCAGCTTCATTGCTTTGCTTGACCCGCCGGACGTTATCCGCAAAAAAATTAGCCGCGCGACAACCGATTCGGGCCGCGA
This sequence comes from Bacillus sp. FJAT-26390, assembly GCF_001682865.1. Taxonomy (GTDB): domain Bacteria; phylum Bacillota; class Bacilli; order Paenibacillales; family Paenibacillaceae; genus Pristimantibacillus. The sequence continues at coordinate 351,281 of NZ_MAQX01000034.1, read as the reverse complement.
GGTGAAATTCGATCCAGCGAGCAAGCCAGAGATCAGCAATCTGATGAGCATCTACTCGCATTGTGCGAATATGACGATTGAAGAGATCGAAGCCCGTTATGAGGGACAAGGCTATGGTCCGTTCAAAAAAGAGCTGGCGGAGCATGTCGTTTCGGTTATCGAGCCGCTGCAAGCCAGATATAATGAGATTCGCAGCTCGGGCGAGATTCATCAAATCTTAAAGCAAGGCGCTGAGCGGGCTTCCGTTATTGCAGATCGCACGCTTGCAGATGTGAAAGAGCTTATGGGCTTCCTTGCTCCCCGCAGTTAATAAAGCTTAAAAAAATGAAGGCTGACGCTGGCGTCAGCCTTGTTTTTTTCGCCGCAAGCGAGCCTTCACGATAAACCCGGCTCCGATGGTAAAGAGGCTTAATAAGCCAAATAATAATACGAGCCAGCCATTATAGCTAATGGAAACGGCCATCGCGCTCATAAATAAGATGGCAAGTACCGAAAAGAACAAGGATAGCGGTTTGGACACGATGTTTTCTCTCCTTAACAAAACGTCAATTTAATTTAAAATTTTTCAGAATAGTTTCCCCAAGGGTGCACATAATAAGCTTGCAAGCTTGCAACACACATCAAAGTGCAGAGGACGAAAGGAGAAATACATTATGGCAGGAAGAAACAACAGAAGCAATCAACTTGTTGTTCCACAAGCTAACCAAGCACTACAACAAATGAAACTTGAGGCAGCGCAAGAACTAGGCGTGCAAATTCCTCAAGATGGCTACTACGGTAATGTTTCGACACGTGATGCAGGTTCCCTTGGCGGTTACATTACGAAAAAGCTAGTCCAAATTGCTGAGCAACAGCTTTCTGGCGGTTCCCGTTAATCGTTTCTAATACAATGATGAATTGAAGCCCCAGGCTTGCCTTGGGCTTCTTTGCTATTGTAAGCTCTATTTAATCGCAGGGCAAAAAAAGAAAGCCCCTTTATTTTGCATCAAAGGGCTTTCGACGTCAATGTCAATAAGTATCCATACGCAATCGTTTCATTAAGCGCTCATCGCTTAGCCAGCCTACATAGGAACCGATCGTTTCATAGCTTTTGTTCATGAGCAGGACGCCGACAAATGGGTATTGCTTGCGATGCCGATACCGAACGTCGCACCATCTGACCTCATAGCCCCATTCATGCTCGCGAACATCTGCACAGGCGAAGCTTGTAAAATACAGAAAGGATCGTATGGCGGGATCATTTTTGGATTTCGCGACGGCCGGATGGTCTGAGCATTGTACCCGGTCTAGCCACTTCAAAGTGCCGTTGCGTAAATTGCCGATGACGAAGCCGCCATTTTTTACTTGCTTGACAACGTTCCATATCGTAAGCGATATGGTCGGTATCGCGATGTAGACATCGCCCTCATGGTATTCGGCATCAAGTGTTTTCATTTTTTGAACGGTGCTTTTGGCTGTGAGCGTCCGCCATGCGAAATACACAGCTAGAAACAAGTACATGAGCGGAAATAAAAAAGCGGGATTTGCTAAGCCGCCTGCCCACATTAAAATAGCAATGACATGCACCGTAAAAATGATGGGATCAAAAATATGGATGATGTTCCATGAAATCCATTTATCCGTAAAAGGCCGCATCGCTTGAGTGCCATAGGTATTGAACAAATCGGTAAATACATGCACGCAGACGGCGAGCAGTACCCATCCTCCAATATGAAGCCAAGGCAGGCTGCCGCGGTAAAACAATTGGAGAATGCCGGTAATCAGCAACGTCCATATGGCGATTGCGGGCAAAGAATGAGAAATGCCGCGATGATTGCGGATATAGACGGCATTTCCTTTTAGGCGAAGAAGACCATCCAAATCCGGCGCTTGCGATCCAACAACCGTGCCGAGCAGCACGGCTGTTTGAATCGATGGATTAGCTGCTACTACAGGATCGATGGCCGCGAGTCCGGCGAGTCCGATGCCCATAACAAGATGTGTGCCTGTGTCCATGTCGAGTCCTCCTAAATCAAATGATTAGGTGTAGTATCGACGGAGCGGGGGAACTTTATCAATGAAAGCAAAAGGAGACTGAAGGCAATGTATATTTGTTTTGCGGAATACCGGATTTCCGAGGAATGGCGGGAGCAATATCTTATTTATTCGAACAAGCTGCTCGAAGAAGGCCATGATGTGCAATTATATGAAGGAACAGATCAGCCCGGCCTATTCGTGGAGGTATGGAACGCGGCAAGCGAGGAGCAAGCGGAGCAAATCAAAAAAGAACGCTGCAATGAGCGTTCTCCTTGGTTCCGGGTATCGGAGTGGATCGTTGGCGGACCTGCGAAGCTGCATATCTGGACATTTAAGCCGGCACATCCGAGCAGCAGCGCGGCATCACCCGATTAACGGCTGGAATTCGCAGTGCCGATTGTAGCCATGCCAAGAGGAGTTGAGGAGTTGACTACGCCGCCTTGGAAGGGGTATTCATAAGCGATTGGCTCATCGAAGGTGATATAGTCCAAATTAAGCGTCAAAAGTAAGTAACGCATACCGGTTGTCGGATCGCTGATGATGATGTGATCGCGTCCGGCAGCCTCGATGATTCCTTTGAAGATCTTGGCATTCCATTCACGATTGTTTTCGTATGTCATATAGAACGTTGCCATCTTTCCTCGGTTTAAGCGCAAAATGTTTTCTACATAGGATTCCTCTACCGCCGGAAGCGTAACGATATTGCCGCCAGATGGCGTAACAAAAGCGCCGCTTGGCACGGAAGCGGGAGGCATTTGCTGCATTTGCATTTGCTGCATCGGCATTTGTTGCATAGGCATTTGCTGCATCGGCATCGCAGTTGGGAACGGCGCTGCCTGACCAGCTACAGGAAACGTAGTTGCTTGCCCGGCCATAGGATAGCCATACCCGCCGAAGCCTTGTGTTGGACCTACATTTGCCGGACTTACCTGATTTTTGTAGCCATAACCGTTAGACATTTTAAATTTCCTCACTTTCACATCTTAGAAATTGAATTTAATAAACGGCGGGACAATCTCCTTGCGTAGGAACAAAGAAGCAGTGCGCTTTATATCTTCCGCTGTTGCCTTGGTCATACCATGTGTCAGGGCAGTCGCCTGCTGGACGGAAAAACCATAGCGCGTTTGAAGCCGGGCGTTGACGCTCGCCATTGATGACTCGCTCCGCCAACCGAATATCCTTGTCGCGTGCACTTTGGTAAAAGTAACCTTTGGTCGTCGCCTCGAAGCCGCCTGGGCTTTGGTATACCATATCTGGTATGGATCGGATGTTTCTGAAGTCCAAGCAATTACCAAGTACGCGGTTTACGCCGACATTGCCAACCATAAGCATCCCGAGCTCGCCTTCGCCTTCAGCCTCTGCGCGCATGAGCCTGGCGAGCATGTTCGTATCCGCGGAATTCGTTTTAATGACTGCCATGGACTTAACGGTTCACTTCCCTTCGCATACATTAGATAGGTTTGATGCGCGGAGCGACATAGGCATCAAACTATATAGCCATAGTACTCGGCGCCCACCAAAATGGTTACTAAATGATTTGTCACAATTTGCGTGGCAAAATGATGAACAAAGCCGTCGAACGTTGTCATTGCATTCTTTTTTCGGTATGATTAAAAACGATTCATCAATGGATGATAGACGCCACAGGCGTCTTGTCGCATAACTCGGGAGGCTCGCTTCGTGCTGAAAGACTTAATTGCATTGACAAAACCGCGGCTACTTCGACTTAATGTGTTTGCTGCGCTAGGTGGCTTCTTGGTTGCTTCTAAATGGGACGTTGATGTCCTATTGCTCATATGGGCGCTAGTCGGTTCAACCTTGACGATAGCGTCGGCCACCGTCATTAATAATTATTGGGATCGGGAACTCGATTTGAAAATGGAGCGTACGAAGGATCGCGCGCTGCCAACCGGTCGGATGCAACCAGGGACGGTATTGCTTTACGGAATTATTTTAGGACTCGTGGGACTGCTCATCTTGTTCGCGCTTGTAAATCCGCTGTCGGGCTGGCTTGGGCTGCTCGGATGGTTCGTGTATATCGTGATTTATACGATGTGGCTGAAGCGGACGTCGACATGGAGCACGTCGGTAGGCGGAATCTCAGGCGCCATGCCGCCTGTTATCGGATACTGCGCGGTAACCAATGAGATTGACGCTGGGGCTTGGATCTTGTTTGCTTTGTTGTTCCTATGGCAGCCAGCTCATTTCTGGTCGCTTGCGATTCGCAGAGTAGAGGAGTACCGCGCGGCAGGTTTTCCTTTGCTGCCTGTCGTGAAGGGAATCAAACGGACAAAGCTGCAAATGATTCCTTACATTTTGCTGCTGCTGCCAACTGGAATCTTCTTTTACACGTATGGATACGTAGGCATTTATTTTCTAATCATATCGATTCTGGGAGGCGGGGTATGGCTTGTCCATACGCTGCGCGGAACTGGTGCCAAGGATACGGAGAAATGGGCCAAAACAAACTTTCTTATCTCGGTCAATTATTTAATGATCATTTTTATTGCCATGATTCTTAATACGACGGGATCATAATCATTGCTTTAAGGAGTGGACGGGCGTGGAATTTGTAAAAAAGCATAGCTTCAAGATAGCCGTTCTTGCGCTATGTGCAGCTATGGGCATTTATTTATTTATAACATACGGCATGCCGGAGAAGCAGACGCTTCCTATCGAGATGGCAGCCCCGGCTTTTGAGCTGTCGGACCTTGACGGGAACGAGGTAACGCTCGCATCCACAAACGGCAAGGCGCGCATCGTTTATTTCTACTTTGCCAATTGCCCGGATGTATGTCCGCCGACGACCTTCCTGCTCTCGCAGGTACAGGATCAGCTTGAGGCAGAGGGCAAGCTCGGCACGAAGGCTGAGCTCATCTCCATTACATTCGATCCGGTTCGGGATACGCCGGAGGTTATCCGCGACTTTGCAGAGCGCCATTTTGCCGATTTTAACGGCTGGCGGTTCCTCCGCGGCGATGAAGCGAAGACGATGCAGCTTGCCAAGGACTTTGGCGTTGGCGTAATCAAAAACGAGGATGGCTCATTTATGCATACGAATGCGATTACGATTGTTGATAAAGACGGCCAAATACGCAAATGGATCGATGGCAGCAAAGAGGAATTGACAGCTGACCAAATCGTAGCGGAGTTAAACAAAATCCTTTAAAATTCATCTTTGCTCCAAATCGAAGCGGGACTCTGCGCAGGGTACAAAATATGCGCATCGAGCCCCGCTTTTTCTAATTGCTCGATTAAATATTCCAAAGGCGTGTGCTCGACCCCGGAGTAGCCTCTGCGGGTGTAAATATGTTCAGCATCGGGAAAAACGTCGCGCAGCAGGTAGCGAATTCTTTTGCCGGAGGAATCGTTGTCGGTAAAAATGTAAGCTTGATCATGCCCCACCTGCTTGCGAAGCTTGTCCAGCTGCTCGGAACCGGGCGTGCCGAACGTGCAATAAATCGGCACATCGGGATGGAGGACGCGCTTTAGCCGAGATTTGTCATTTTTTCCTTCTACGATTATGGCGATATTCATTGTAGTCACCTCGGGTAAGTGATTAGTGGCAGGAAGCTAGCTGCGTACGTATAGTTTACCACCGATTTTCAATTTTACCGATAGCCGAATGGTTTGGCGACCAATAGAAAAAGCCTGCGCGGGCAGGCTTTTTCTCATTTGCTAATATAAGCAAGTGCACGCAATGATCACGAGAAGGATAAACAATACGAGAATAATGCCAATATTAGATAAGCCATTGTGTCCACAACCGCGATTTTCGGAGCTTACATGTCCAGACATTTATGGAGTCACCCCTTTTCCTTTACGTAAGAACGATGACAGCCTTCAGCTAATGCCTGCTTTCCAACTGGTCATCTGCCATAATGTATCATATGTACCTACGAGAGATTAGCCCTGTGCATATACCCACGCCTACGAAAAATGGGTTCGGGAGGACAGTGAGCGCGAAATGTGAAAGGGCAGGACGGTTACGGCGATCATGAGCGCGATAAATGCGATGTAATAAGGCGAAATATGGTCCCGAACTTGTCCGGCGGCCATAGGCCCGATAAATGCGCCTACTGAGAAAGCGATGGATAATACAGAAAACGTTCGCCCGTAGCGGGCTCCGCCGCTAAGTTCAATTAACAGCGTTGACAGCGCTGGCAAAATGACTCCTTTCGCCATTCCGACCAAAAGCAGCATAACCGTGAGCGGCACAGGCGTGTCGGAGGCGATGCCAAAATAGATAATGGCAAGAATCAAGGAGCCCCATAAGGTACGCTGATAGGCGGAAACGCGGTTCAGGAAGAGCATGCTCAGCGTAACGAGCGCCCCGATGCTTACTACCGAAAATAAGAGGCCGGTCGTCATCATCGCTTCTTGCGATTTGGCGAGCAGCGGCAGCTCGAACGAGAGTATGCCTTGAGCGCAGCTCACGGCAACCGGCAGCAAGAAGACAAGCCATGGGATAGGGGTAGATTGCTCTAGCGTAAGCTTCTCCTTTTTCACTTTGCTCGCTTCAATGGCTGCCGGTTCCACTTTAGCTCGAATATCCTTTATGAAGAAAAGCGCGCAAACGGATGTAACGATCAGAACCCAGCCAAGCAGCGTAAATGCGGTCGCAAACCCGATTTTGGCAACGAGGTATGCTCCTGCCGCAGGCGATACGACGGATGCAAGCGTATGAACAAGGCCATTGCCTGCCATGAGCTTTCCTTGCTGCGTTCGGTCGCTCGTAATTCTGGCCAGCAGCGAGAGACACGCAGGCGACAGAAATGCCAGCACAAAGCCGCTTATGGAGCGAAGCAGGAGCAACTGCCAAGGATTGGTCACATGCGATTGGAAGAGGAGCACGACACCTGCTGCCATGAGACTGAACACGATAAAAAATCTGCTGCCGTAACGGTCAACGCCGAAGCCCGCGATAAGATTGCCGGGCAAATGCGTAATGGAATACATGCCCATCATAAGTCCGATAAAGGAAGGGGCTGCGCCTAAGGAGATAGCAAAAGGCGTTAAAATCGGGTATTGCGCATGCAAATCGAAAAAGGCGATAAACAGAAATAGATAGAGCCAAACAGCGGTTTTCACAGGGCTGCCCTCCTTGCCAAATACATACTTATATACTTGTACGTTTCTATGGGACAGGATATGTCTGGATAAAAAGGGGGCGAGCGTTTACGCCCTAAATTTCGTAGGTTATAATATTTTGTAATGGCATTTTGTACGAGGTATAATGGAGGGGATCAGGTTTGGATTTTTTGAATTTTTCTACCTATGATTTGGATACGTGGACAACTTTTTTCAAAGAACATTGGCTAGTGCTTGTCATTGCGCTCATCGTGCTATTCCTTATCGTCAGAATCGTGAAAACCGTCTTGAAATGGGCGATCGTTGCAGCAATCGTGCTTGGCATTGTCGTGTACAGCGGCTATAGCATGGATGACCTGAAGGCGATCGGCACAACCGCGGTAGACACGTTGAAGCAGGAAGCGGTTAATGCCATGGTAGGCGAGGCAAAGGACGCTGCCTTCGTGACGAACTCGGATGGAACCTTTACGGTAAAAACGAAAAACGTTGAACTTACCGGAGAGCCGGGTGCGAGCGAGGTTTCCGTATCATTCCGGGGAACCGAGCTTGGCAAATTGGATGTTAACAGTGCGATTCAAGCCTTTATCGACCAAGCGAAGCAGAATGGGTAATGCTTATGACGAGCTGGGATCAAATGTTTAGAGAGCTTGAGCCTATTGCCGTTATTGTACTTTTGCTTCTGCTTGGTTCTCTTGTACAAGGTTTGCGGAGGGGCGCGTCGGGTTCTGCGAGGCGTCTTTTCTTTTTTGTATGGGAGGGCGTTGTCTTAGTCGCTTGTTTGGCGCTCGCAGCGCAGCTTACAAACCGACTATCTCCCGTCGTAGCGAAGTGGTTGATTAAAAGCGTGAAGGTACCCTTGCATGAGCTTAGCGGCTTAGAGCAAACATGGTTTACTTTCCTCACGAGCATGCGGGATTTTGCACTGCTGCGCTACTGCGTCTTGTTTCTGCTTGGGTATTTGCTGCTGCGTACAATAGCCTCTTTTCTGGAGCCTATCGTTGCTCGCGCGGTGGAAGGTATGCTGCGCGGCAACAGGGAAGAGCGGGCAGACGGCACGCGGGGCAACAGAATCGCAAGCCGCGCTGCCGGCGCAATCATTGGGGCAGCGCATGGCGCAGGACGTTCATTCCTATTTGTTGCTTTGTTGTTTGTTTATGTGTCCCTTATTCCAAACGGCTGGTATGTCGACAAAATATCCGAATCGCAGATTTACAGCAAAGCGGCCGCATGGCTCAGACCGGTTGCTGGCGATGTTCTTGCCGGCCAAGGCCCCGTGCTGACCAAAGCTGTAGAAGCACAGTTCCAGCAAATTTTACAGCGCAAATATGAGATTATTGATTATGCCATTCCTGAGGATATCGAACAGGCCGCGCTTCATGTGACAAAGGATGCGGTTTCGAATGAGGATAAGGCACGCAGCCTTTACGAGTGGCTGGGCACAAGAATTGCTTACGACTATGATAAAGCCCGTAATTATGAGGAACAGGGTATTTGGAAAGAACAAACTCCGCCCGAAACTTTTGATACGCGCAAAGGCGTATGTATAGATATAGCTCGTTTATATGCGGTAATGGCTAGATCGGCAGGTCTTGAAGTGCGAGTCGTAACGGGCATGGGCGCCGACGGTCGCGGCGGTTTTGGCCCGCATGCTTGGAACGAAGTGCGTATTGGTGAAGGCGAAGGAGGCTGGATTCCGCTGGATGCCACTTGGGCAAACGCAGGGGATTGGTTTAATCCGCCGTCATTTGATGATACTCATATTCGTGACGCATAGCGAAGCCATGAGCGGTTTAAAATTTATGAATGGGTTATGAGGTGATAAGACGTGCAAGACGATCCGCAAAAGCGGGAAATTATCAATAGACGTCACTTTTCGTTCCGATTGAATTTATTTTTCTTTATTACATTTGCATTGTTCAGCGTATTGATCGTGCGGCTTGCCATCCTTCAGTTCGTCGAGGGACCTACTCTTAGCGCAGAAGGTTTGGACAAAAGCACGCGCAGCGTGAAGCTTCCGCCGATACGGGGCAATATTTACGATTCTACGGGTTACCCGATCGCGTATTCAACTTCAACCCAGTCCTTGTATTTCAGCATTCAGCCTGAGCTTAAGCTGGCGGATGCCAAGGAAAACGCGAAGGAAATGGCTGAAAAATTGCTAAAGGTATTTAATGAATTCGGAGATCCGGCTAAGAAAATGACAGTGGATGATATCATCCGTCAGATGGACCTCGATTTCAGACGGAATAATATTTCAACTCCAAGGCGGATTAAATCTGGTTTGACGAATAATGAAATTGCCTATTTCATGGAAAACCGCACTTCCTTCAAAGGCGTCGACATCATGGAGGAAAGCGTTCGGAACTACGACACGGATTCAATAGCGGTACAACTCGTAGGCTATTTGAAAAAATATAAAGGCATACGGGAAACGGTTGATTTCTACAAGGAAAAGACGAAGGAAGAGGACGCGCGTCTTCAGTACTTAGAGGAAGAAGACGTGGGCATGGACGGTCTTGAGTTCATGTATCAGGACATTTTGCGCGGCAAAAACGGCTTAAAGACTTACCCGGTCAACAATGCGGAACGCATTATTGGCCCGATGCAAATCACGACTCCCGAAAAGGGTTCCGACATTTATCTGACCATTAATAAAAACGTGCAATTATCCACGGAAGCTGCCATCATGGATCAATTGAAAAAAATAACAAAATCAACAAGCAAATTTGAGCGTGCGCCTTATGCGCAAACGGGATTTGCGGTAGCGATGGAAGTCGATACCGGCAAGGTCGTGGCGATGGCAAGCATGCCGGATTACGATCCGAATATTTGGGCAGGCGGAAGCATAAGCCAGGCAGATTACGAAAACTTCTCGAACATCCTATCCAATGGCACGATCCGTACGGTTTACGGAAAGTATACCCAAGATGAGATGAAAGAGCATCCTTCGTCCATTCTGCCTCCGGGTTCGACGATGAAGCCGCTTAGCGTTCTTATCGGATTGAACGAGAAATTGTTTACGACGACGACCCGTTATACGGATACGGGGAGATTCGCATACGGAAGAAAAGGTTATGAGACCTATATCGGCAACTCCCAAGGTCATATTTATGGCAGCATTGACGGAGCAGGGGCGATTGAAAATTCTTCTAACCCGTTCATGGCTGCGATGGTCGGCAACAAGCTTTACATGAGAGGCTCGCAAAAGGGCAAGAGCAGCGTTGAGATTTGGGACAGCTACATGAAGCAGTTTGGCCTCGGCGTGCTTACGGGCAGCGGATTGCCTAATGAAACAAAGGGCATCATTGAGTACTTTAAAGAGGCGGAGAGCGGCAGTGCGCAGTCCGCGCTGATACAGGCCTCTTTCGGTCAGCAAGGACGTTACACGACCTTGCAGCTTACGCAATATGCAGCGATGCTGGCTAATCACGGCAAACGGATGAAGCCGCAATTTGTTAATGAAATAAAGGATTCGGATGGAAACGTCATTCAAGGCTACACGCCCGAAATTTTGAATGAGGTTAATTTCCCTCTTGAATATTGGAAAGAAATCGAAACAGGGATGTCGAAGGTAAAATCACAAGGATTCGAAGGCGTAGATTATACCTATAGACGGAAAACAGGAACCTCGGAGCAATCGGTTGCGGGACGTACCGCAGAGAACGCGGTATTTATCGCCTACGCGCCTGCGGATAAGCCTAAGCTTGCTGTAGCGGTTGTTATTCCGGATGGCGGCTTCGGCGGTTATGGCGCTTCGCCTATCGCACGTAAGATTTTTGACGCGTATGATCAGGAGATAGGCTTGTATGGCGTGCCTAAGAAGAAGGCGGCAGACAATGCCGATGCCAATGCCGGTGCTAACGGAGCAGAGGATACAAACCAAAACGCAGCAAATGAATAAGGTAACGAATCGCCAAGAACAGGCTGGAGCTGACGCTCCGGCCTGTTTTTTTTATTTGTGAAAATGGGTGGGTTTTCAAAAAAATGTTGCACTAGAGAAACATTTTTGTGTATTATAAAAAAAGAGGCATAAGGCAAACTAAAATTCATAAGGGCAAATCTTATCGCATATAAAAAATGACAAGGAAGCAGGAGGTTTTATTCATGCGTAAAAAACACAAGGTTAATTCAGCTCTTCGCAGATTTATAATGACGATTATGTTTTTGGCCATAACGGCGATCGTGATGTCGGCTTGCGGTCAGCCATCACCATCAAGCGACAGCGGCAAGCTGAACATTACAGCGACGACGGGAATGATAACGGACGTTGCCCAGCAGGTAGGCGGCGAATTTGTGGAAGTGAGCGGCTTGATGGGCGCAGGGATCGATCCCCATTTGTACAAAGCGTCGCAAGGCGATGTGAAGAAGCTGGACAATGCCGACATTATCTTTTATAACGGATTGCATTTAGAAGGTAAAATGGCTGAGATGTTCGAGTCTTTGGAGAAGCGCAAGCCGACGGTTGCGGTGTCTGAGTATTTGACGGAAGATCAGCTGCATACTGCTCCCGGCCAGGGAGCAGGCATGCATGACCCGCATATCTGGTTTAATGTGAAGCTCTGGATTTCAGCAACCGAGGTCATTCGCGATACATTGGTTGAGAAGGATGCTTCCAACGCCGATTATTATAAAGAGCGTGCGGCGGCATATATCAAGCAGCTTGAAGAGCTTGATGCGTATGCGAAGGAGCAAATTGCCCTGATTCCGGAAGCAAGCCGCATTTTGGTAACCGCTCACGATGCATTCGGATATTTTGGCGAAGCCTACGGGTTAACTGTCACGGGTTTGCAAGGAATGAATACGATGTCTGAATATGGCTCGAAGGATGTCAGCAAGCTGCGCGACTACTTGGTCGAGAAAAAAATCAAAGCTGTTTTTATCGAATCCAGCGTACCTAAAAAATCGATTGAGTCCGTCATTGAAGGAGCGCGCCAATTAGGACATGAGGTCAAAATTGGCGGGGAGCTATTCTCCGATGCGATGGGCGATGCGGGTACGGAGGAAGGCACCTATATCGGAATGGTAAAGCACAACGTAGATACGATTGTAGCTGCCTTGAAATAGTTGAAATCAAGTTATGAAAGCGAGTGATGAACATGAGCCAAACGTTTACAGCAGTAAGACCAAATACGAAGACGATAGCACCGCTAGCCATTAAAGGATTGAGCGTGGCATACCAGAAGAAGCCGGTGCTGCGCGGCGTATCCTTTGAAGTGAATGAGGGAGAGCTGGTCGGCGTAATCGGTCCGAACGGAGCCGGGAAATCGACGCTGATGAAGGCGGCGCTTGGACTTATACCGAGCATTGGCGGGGAAGTGCTAGTATACGGAAAGCCATATAAGCAGCAGCGGAAAATAATCGGTTACGTGCCGCAGCGCGAATCGGTGGATTGGGATTTTCCGACGAATGCGCTGGATGTCGTACTTATGGGGCGCTATGGGCATTTAGGATGGTTTCGCCGCCCTAGCGCGAAGGATAAGGCGCTTGCGCTGGAGTGCCTCGGCAAGGTCGGAATGGCGGATTATGCGGGCAGGCAAATAAGCCAGCTGTCGGGCGGACAGCAGCAGCGTGTGTTTCTTGCGCGTGCGCTGGCGCAGGATGCGAAGCTGTATTTCATGGATGAGCCGTTCGCGGGCGTAGACGCCGCAACGGAGAAGGCGATTATTACCCTTCTGCAAGAGCTGAAGCTGCAAGGGAAAACCGTCATCGTCGTCCATCATGACCTAGCGACGGTTCAGGATTACTTTGACTCCGTTCTGCTGCTCAATGTGGAGCTTCAAGCCTATGGCCCGACAGAGCAAACCTTTACACAAGAAAAACTACAACGCACATACGGCGGGAGACTCGCCTTTCTGGATCGCAGCCTGCAGCCTCCGACACGCCATGGCGGAGAGGGTGAGTGAGCCATGGATAAAATATGGTCGATGCTTGCTGATCCGAACATGCAGTGGATCTTTCTTGGCTGCACGATGCTTGGGTTAAGCAGCGGAGTAATCGGATGTTTCTCTTATTTGAGGAAACAAAGCTTGATGGGCGATACGCTGGCGCATGCCGCTCTACCGGGAATATGCATCGCTTTTATGCTCACGGGAATCAAATCGATCGGACTGTTTCTGATCGGCGCGGGTATTGCCGGCATCATCGCAACGTTCGGCATTGGTTATATAACGAGAAACTCCAAGCTTAAGCAGGATGCGGCAATGGGCATCGTGTTATCTAGTTTTTTTGGGCTCGGAATCGTGCTGCTTACGTTAATTCAGCATGGCAATTACGGCAATCAAGCGGGCTTGGATAAGTTTTTGTTCGGTCAGGCGGCATCGATGATCGCCTCGGACGTGATTACAATGACGGTTGTCTGCGTGTCGCTCATAACGATTTGCACGCTGCTTTTTAAACAATTCAAAATCATCTCCTTTGATCCGGGCTTTGCTAAAGGCATCGGCTATCCGGTAGCTTTTCTGGAGCAATTGCTCATGCTGCTAATCGTAGTCGCTGTCGTTGCCGGCATTCAGGCGGTTGGCGTTGTGCTCGTAGCGGCGCTGCTCATCACGCCAGCCGTATCAGCGAGATATTGGACGGACCGGCTTGGACTAATGGTCGTCTTGTCAGGCTTGTTCGGCGCTGTCAGCGGTGCGGCAGGCACATGGATTAGCGCGTCCGTGTCCAATTTGCCAACCGGTCCGGTAACGGTGCTGGCTGCGACTCTGCTTTTCTGTATTTCGATTTTATTTGGCCCGCAGCGCGGCTTAATCGCCAAACGGATGCTGCGCCAAAAAGTGAAGCAGCGCTATATTCGAGATCATGAGCTCCACCTTGAGAGCGGCGTGAAGAAGGAGGCTGCTTTATGAGCGACTTTTGGATTTTGCTTACGGGTGCGCTTGTAGCCAGCTGCTGCGGCGTTCTGGGCGTATTTCTTGTCCTTCGCAAAATGGCGATGATCGGCGATGCCATCAGCCACTCGGTAATGCCGGGTATCGTTATTGCGTTTTTGCTAAGCGGTTCGCGCGATTCGCTGCTCATGATGTTCGCTGCGCTGTTATGCGGCTTGCTGACCACTTTTCTGATTCAAATGTTCCAGCAAAGCGGCATTCAATCCGACGCATCGATCGGAGTCGTATTTACGGCTTTGTTCGCCATTGGGGTCGTTCTTGTCAGCTTATATGCGCGTCAGGTGCATTTGGACCAAGACGCCATTCTCTATGGAGAAATTGCTTATGTGCACTGGAATATATGGGAGCTGGGCGGCGTCAATATGGGGCCGAAGGCAGTATGGCTGCTCGGAGTCACGCTGTTTGTCATCGTGACGGTAATCGGATTGTTTTACAAGCAATTTAAGCTTTGTGCATTCGATCCGGCGCTTGCAGCAGCAATCGGCATCCCTGTAGCTGTGTTTCATTATTTATTGATGGGTCTCGTCTCCATGGCAACGGTAAGCTCCTTCGAGAGTGTAGGCGCCATACTGGTTGTAGGCTTGCTGATCATACCTGCTTCCACCGCTTACTTGCTGACCGACCGCCTTGGACTCATGATTGCGCTGAGCGTAGCGGTTGGCGTTGCGAGTTCGTTCATCGGCTACGGGGCAGCAGTCATGCTGGACGCGTCGATTGCTGGATGCATGGTATGCGCGGCTGGGGTACTGTTCATAATTGCTTTTTTATTCTCTCCCTCGCAGGGGATTATTGTAAAAAAGATTCGTTTAAGAAGACTGGCATCATAATTATCGAATAAGAAGCAGGCTTTCGCATGAAGCGAAGCATGCTTCTTTTTTTGGATGCTGCATACATTATTTATGCGGATTCCTCCTTGAAAAGATGAAAAACTGCAACATTTATCCAGTAACCTACGTACTATATTTGGTACATATTAGAAGTAGAAAAAGGAGAGAGGAATTTAAAAATGAAAGCATTAACAAAATTTGCTTTACCGTTTGTAATCATCGCTATTATTTTATCAGGCTGCAGCTTTGGCGGGGATAATAAAGGACCGGATAAAAATCAGCCGTCTTCGCTGAAAGTCATGTATTATGACGAAAATGCTTTTTTCCAAGAATTCGGTATGGTGTTCTCGGCCTTGCATCCAAATGTTGAAATTGAAGTGATTTCGAACCAAAGTATGTATACAGGTGAAGTGAAGGATTATGATGCTGCACTGGACAAGCTGATTGAAGAGAAGCAGCCTGATATCCTTATGCTGAGTTCTGACCAGTACAAAAAGATGGCGCTGGACGGTAAGCTTTATGATCTGGATGCAGTGATGGAGAAAGAGAAATATGACACTGAAGGGCTTATCCCCGGCATGGTTGATTATTTGAGAGAAGAGGGCGGCGGCAAGCTGTTCGCGATGTCTCCGAATTTTTATAGCCAGGTTTTATTTTACAATAAGGACCTATTTGAAAAATATCAAATTGAGCTTCCGACCGATCGGATGAGCTGGGATGCGGTGCTGCAGCTTGCTCGCCGCTTTCCGACTGATGGAGAAGCAAAGGATCGGATCTACGGTTTGAAAATGGGCTATAACGAGGAGTTATTCGATGTAGCAAGCATGATTGCTTCTTCCGAAGGCGTCAACTATGTAAATGCATCGCAAAAGCAAATGACGATCAATAGCGACTCATGGAAAAACGCATTTCAAACGGCGCTTGATGCGGTCAATTCAAAGGCGCTTTATTTTGAAAGCATGAATAACCAAGAAGCATCCATGGGGTCGTCGTACGAGGATTACCTGATGAGAGATCCATTCGTATCCGGCCGCTTGGCAATGGCCATTGGCGACAGCAATTACGTTACGCAGATTAAGCAAGCGAGCAGCAACGAGAAGCTCAAGGATAAAGTGGTGAAAAATTGGGATTTGGTAACCGTTCCGGTCGGACAGCAAAACCCGGATCAATCCAATATGATGTCATTCAATAATTTGTTTGCAATCAAAGCGGATTCCCCGAACAAGGAAGCCGCATGGGAATTCCTTAGTTATGTAACGAGTGAAGATTACGCCAGAGTAAAAACGAAATCCAACAATTATGGCGGCTTGCCGGTTCGCACCAAGTATATAACGGATACGGAAGGCCGCAATTACGCGGCATTTTATAATTTGAAGCCAAGCACGAATAACAGCTACAAGGATTTTGATAAGCTGCCTCAAAACTTCTGGGGAGAATTTAGAGCGGCTGCCCAGCAGGAGTTTCAGAAGGTGAAGGACGACAAGCAGACTGTAGACGAAGCGCTTGGCATTTTGCAAGTAAAAGGCCAGGAGATGCTCCTCAAGGAGGACCCGGTCGTTTCGGATGAAATACCGGCTACCGAAGGAAGCACGACGGTTGTAGAGTAAGCAATTGAATGTCGGATCTTAGGAGCAGGCTTCCGTGTTTAAGCGGAGCCCGCTCCTTTTTTGTTTTGAGCTGCTATTGTTTAAAATTGTGAAGCGACTTTCGTTTGGAATCTGTCGCAAATGTGCTAAAATAATTTACTAGTTAGGTTAAATGAATGATACGGCTTTTACGAGGAGGCACAATATTGGGAGATTACAAATTGCTTGCGCTCGACATGGACGGGACGCTGCTTAACGAACAAAGTGAAATTAGCGCAGAGAATGCGGAGTGGATTCAAAAAGCGCTTGATGCAGGGGTTATTGTCATTTTTTCAACCGGACGCGGCTTCCGCAGCGCGCTGCCTTTCGCGGAGCAACTGAAGCTGGAAACGCCGATGATTACGGTAAACGGCAGTGAAATATGGCATCGCCCGCATGTGCTGCACAAGCGCACGCATCTCAGCGCTGTTTACGTGCAAAGGCTGCATGAGCTTGCTCTTGCACATGGCGAGCCATGGTTCTGGGCTTATACCGCTGATGAGATTTACAATAAGGAAAAATGGATCAGCCCCGCTGGCGACTATGCGTCGCATCATTGGCTGAAGTTCGGCTATTACACCGAGGATGACAGCATTAGAGAGAAGCTGCTAGCTGAAGTGCAGAGCTGGGGTGCGCTTGAAATTACGAATTCCTCTCCTCATAATTTGGAGCTTAATCCACTTGGCGTCTCGAAGGCAAGCGCGCTTCAAGAGCTGTGCGGCCTGCTTAATATCGAAATGTCGCAGGTCATTGCCGTTGGGGACAGCTTAAATGATATTGCGGCGATCCGCGAGGCCGGACTTGGCGTGGCGATGGGCAATGCACAGGAAGCCGTTAAGGAAGCGGCTGACTTCATTACATTTACGAACAACGAGCATGGAGTAGCGGAAGTCATCAAGCGATACGTTTTGAAAGGGTGAGGAACGTATGGATATTTTAGGCTGGGCACTAGTTATTCTGCTATTCGTTGTCGGGATGGCCGGGGCTATTTATCCGATCTTGCCCGGAGCGCTTGCCATATATGGCGCATTTTTTGTTTATGGCTGGTTTTTCTCGTTTAGCGAGTTCGGCTTTTTGTTTTGGAGCATTCAGACGATCATTGTTATCGCACTGTTTATTGCCGACTATGCGGTCAGCGCATGGGGCGTCAAACGATTTGGCGGCTCCCGAGCCTCGGTTATCGGCAGTACGATCGGCCTTATTTTTGGACCCTTTGTCATTCCTGCCCTTGGCCTTATTATCGGTCCGTTCGTTGGTGCTGTAATTGGAGAAATCATTATCGGAACAAACATTCAGAAATCACTGAAGGTAGGCCTTGGATCGGTTGTTGGTTTATTCACGAGCGTAGTTGTGAAGGTTGTTTTGCAGTTGGCTATGATCGTGCTGTTTGTATTGTGGCTTATTTTCTAAAGTGTGACTAGTTGAAAAGGTGGATAACACGATGATTAACGTAACGGTATGGAATGAATTTTTGCATGAAAAAATTCATGATGAAGTGAAAAACGTCTATCCGGACGGCATTCACCAAGCGTTGGCCAAAGGAATCGCAAGCGGAGATATTGAAGTGG
This sequence comes from Bacillus sp. FJAT-26390, assembly GCF_001682865.1. GTDB lineage: Bacteria > Bacillota > Bacilli > Paenibacillales > Paenibacillaceae > Pristimantibacillus. Next base: position 333,264 of record NZ_MAQX01000034.1, on the reverse strand, counting down.
CAACGGCGACGCTTGAGGAGCCTGAACACGGGCTTACGGTGGATCGCTTAGCGAATACGGATGTTCTGATATGGTGGGGTCACATGGGGCATGACCAGGTGGATGATGCCATTGTGGAGCGCGTGCAGCAGCGCGTGCTTGCGGGCATGGGCTTAATTGTTCTGCATTCCGGCCATTTCTCGAAAATTTTCAAAAAGCTGATGGGAACGGGCTGCGATTTGAAGTGGCGTGAAGCGGGCGAGAAGGAACGGATCTGGGTCGTTAATCCGTCACATCCGATTGCTGCCGGCTTGCCGGAATACATTACGCTGGAGCATGAGGAAATGTACGGCGAGCATTTTGATATTCCAGAGCCGGATGAGCTTGTGTTCGTAAGCTGGTTCGAAGGCGGAGAAGTATTCCGCAGCGGCTGCACGTTTAGTCGCGGACAAGGCAAAATCTTTTATTTCCGTCCGGGGCATGAAACTTACCCAACTTACTATAACCCACAGGTGCTGCAGGTCATTCAGAACGGCGTGCGCTGGGCAGTGCCATCGAACGCGGCTGCGCCCGTTCGCGGAAACCACCAGCCGCTTGAGCCCATTGGCAATAAAGGATAGGGAGACTTGGACAGACCATTATGTTAAAAAAAGACTCATTAATTAAAGGCACGCTTATATTAGCTGCCGCTGCGCTGATCGTGCGGTTTCTTGGGCTATTCCAGCGTATTCCGCTCGATTACATGCTTGGGCCTGCAGGGCAGGCAGCCTTTAACTCAGCCAATACGATTTATTTGCTTCTGCTTACGATCGCTACAGGAGGCATTCCACTATCCATAAGCAGAATGATTTCAACGCGTTATGCGCTTGGAAGGCCCGACGAGGCTAAGCGTATTTACAAGGCGGCCTTGATGTTCGGTACCGTAACAGGGGTGCTTCTAGCTACTGCCATGTTTGTGTTTGCCCCTGCTTATGAACGAATATCGAAGGTGCCGGATTCCGTCTTATCTTTGCAAGCAATCGCTCCTGCACTGCTGCTGTTTCCGATTATAGCGATGATGCGCGGTTATTTTCAGGGCAGACAAATTATGTCCGCTGGCGGCATTTCGCAAATTATGGAACAGATTTTACGGCTCATCGGCGGTATCGGGCTAGCGCTTATCGTACTCGGCTGGGGCTGGGGCGATAAGTACGGCGCTGCGGCGATTGCCTTTGGCTCCGTGCTCGGAAGCATTGGCGCATTTTCGGTAATGATGTGGTTTTGGCGTAAGCTGAAGAAGCAGGATCAAGCGGAGGCTGTGAAGTCCTCGGCAATTGAACAGGATAAGCTGCAGAGTTCTAACTTGCCTTATCGTACGATCTATAAAGAGATATTCCGCACCTCGATTCCAGCGGTAGTAACGGCAATGACTGTGCAATTTTTATACTTTTTTGATATGACGCTGTTTATGAGGCTGACGCAAGCTTTTTATAACGAAAACTCGGCTACGAGGGTGTTGGCCGATTATACGACGAAGGCGATGGGCATTGCCGGCATTCCGCCTATTTTGGCCATTGCGCTTGGGGCTTCCATTATCCCTGTCATTTCGTCGGCTTTTTCGCTTAACAATATGAAGGAAGTGCAGCGTCAATCGTCGCTCGTGATGCGGATCGTCTGTTTTACAGGCGTACCGGTTGCCTTGCTGCTGACCGTAGCTTCTTATTCCGTTACGGGTCTGCTCTTTACAAGCCCGGGCGGCAGCGGCACAGTAGCTATGCTTACGGCAGGTGCGATTTTTCAAATTACGATGATGACATCGAATTCGATTTTGTATGGATTAAATCAGCCTAAGCTGCCTATGAACCATACGTTCATCGGTTTGGGACTTAAGGTTGTTTCCAGTATTGCGCTTGCGCCAGTGCTTGGCGTATACGGCCTAATTATAGGTTCAACCATTTGTTTTATCGTCATTACGATGCTCAACATAAGAGCGATCAATAAAGAAGTTAAGCTGAACGTGCTCGGCAGCAAATGGGTGGCCTATATGGTTGCAATTGCTGTGCCGGCGCTCGCTGGCTGGGGCGCAGAGTACGGCGTGCTTGCGCTGACGGATGCATGGGCTAACAAACTGTCTTATCTGGCGGCAGGAGCAGTCACGTCGATCGTAGTAGGCGGATTATACATCGTTTTACTGGCAGCGCTTCGGGTTATTACGCCGGAGGATGTACGATCATTCCCAGGCCCGCTGCGCAAGGTGCTGAATCTTATTTTAAAGCCTTTTTATAGAAAAGCAGTTTGATAGCTAGGCAAATAGATTTGTTCGGAAAATCGCTGTAAAATAGGTTGTTCCTAAAGCGGCATCTGCTGCTAGCCGGAACAGCCTTTTTTTTATTTTTCAGATAATAACCAAATGATGGATATCGTGCTATATTTAGAGATAGAGACAGATTGAAGGGAGTATAGGAATGAATAGGGAAACTATTCTTATGGTAGACGATGAGAAAGAGATTTTAAGCTTGATGGACATTTATTTTAAAAATGACGGTTTCACGATGCTGAAGGCGTCTAACGGGCTTGAAGCGCTGGAGCAGTTAAAAAATCATAAGGTTGATCTTATTATTCTTGATGTAATGATGCCTGTTATGGATGGTCTAGAGGCCTGCATGAAAATTCGTGAAAAAAACCATATCCCGATCATCATGCTTTCAGCTAAAACGCAGGATATCGATAAAATATCGGGCTTAAGCCTCGGAGCGGACGAATATGTGACTAAACCCTTCAGCCCGCTGGTGCTGCTGGCAAGCGTCAAATCGCATATACGCAGAGCGAAGCAGTTTCATGCCAAAGCGGTCCTTAACGATAACGAAATGATTATCGATGATCTTATTATCAATACAGCGACGCATACCGTTACCGTCGATCAGCAGGAGATTAAGCTGACGCCTCGCGAATTTGCGATTCTTAAGCTGCTGGCAGTCAATCGGGGCATCGTTTTGAGCATGGATAAAATTTACGAGGAAGCTTGGAACGAGCCGTTTATGGAATCCAAAAATACAGTCATGGTCCATATCCGCAAAATCCGCGAAAAAATTGAAAAGGATACCCAAAAACCAAAGTTTATAAAAACGGTATGGGGGATCGGCTATAAAATGGAGGCGCTATAGCAGCAGCTTCCAGCTTGTGATGCATGCTAGCGTAGCGAACATGAACATACAAATAAAGGTGATGACATGATAAAGTTTAATATAGCTGCTTCTGTAAGCTTAGGTGCAGCATTGCTGCTGGCGTTCGCAGCTCGCTTGCTGGTTGCTTTCATGATTGATATTCCGCCTTACGATAAGCCATTGCAATGGATCGTAGAAAATATCGGTTCTACCGTGATGATGATTGCTGCCGTTATTTTGTTTTTTGGCATCGGCTATTGGAAGCTAATAAATCGCAAGGCGATGGGCAACAAGCTGTTCCGCACCATTCGCTGGACGTTTATGTACGCGTTTCTGCAAAGCTTAGGGCTGATGGTTGGCTTCGTTATAATAGGGCATTTGATCGCTTATATTCTCATCCAACATACCTCCTATCATGGTACCTTGGATTGGATCGTGAACCATATCGGCTCAACGCCTGTTATTGCGGTATTCGGCTGCTTGCTGTTTCTTGCCTTCTTTTTCTGGACGAGCAGGAATATGATTTTGTATTTAAAAGAAATACGCCAAGGGCTTCAGCAGATGGCGGAGGGAAAGCTCGATCATGTTATCCCAGTCAAAGCCGCAGATGAGCTAGGAGAGATTGCCAGCAGCATCAACATCCTCGGCGAGCAATTCAAGCAATTGCTGCAGGAAGAAAGAAATGCCGAGAAAACGAAAAACGATTTGATAACGGGCGTATCGCATGATTTACGCACGCCTCTTACGTCCATATTGGGGTTTCTAGAGCTTATTGAAAACGACCGTTATCAGGACGAGGTGGAGCTGCGTTATTTCGTAAACATTGCCTTCGAGAAATCGCAGCATTTGAAACGATTAATCGATGATTTGTTTGAATATACGAAGCTGAACAACGGCATGCCGCTCGCGATGGAGGAGCTTGACATCGTTGGTTTCACGATGCAACTCGCCGAGGAATTTGTTCCTAGTCTGGAGAAGGCGGAGATGAGCTGCCGCATTCAGGGGGCGGAGGATGCCTTATGGATTATGGCTGACGGCGATTTGCTCGTACGCGCCTACGACAATCTCATTGCCAATGCGATTCAATACGGCCATGCCGGAAAATCGATCGATATTCGTATGGAGAAGGCGCAAGATGAGGCGATTATTCAAATCGTTAACTATGGCGAGCAAATTCCGGCCAAAGATATTCCTTATATTTTTGACCGTTTTTACCGTGTTGACCAAGCGCGGTCAGCTGAAACGGGAGGCACCGGGCTTGGTTTGGCGATTACGAAAAGCATCATCGAAGCGCATAACGGCCTGATTACGGTAACCAGCACGGCGAAGGAGACGGTGTTTGAAACACGTTTTCCGCTGGCGCATAGCAAAACTTAAGATTTATTTAAGCAAATGTTAAGCAGGAAGAAGTGCGGTCGATAAGATCCGTCCTCTACACTACTTATTAATAAGACTAAGGAGGATAAGCGCTTTGGATCGTATAAAACAAACCGCAATTGCATCCGTAATCGCTGTTGCCATGATGGTAGGATGGCTGGCGGCAGGCTGCTCGAACGATAAGAAGGTGAATCTCCAGTTTGTAGTCAATGACAACAAAATCGAGACAAAAGCGTCGGCGCGCATCCGTGACGGCAGACTGATGGTACCGGAGGCTTATCTTGAGGAAATATCTCAAAAACAAATAGAATGGCTGACTTTGCCTCCCAAAAACGAAGGTGCTTATTATTCCGATGAGGTAGCCGTACTTATGTATCATGATATTAAGCCCGTTCCAAAAGGCGATTCGATTATAGCGGTCGAGCGATTTGAGAAGCAGATGAGCTTATTGAAGCAAAATGGATTTAAAGTCATCAGTTTAGCGCAGTATGAAAGCTTTATGCTAGCCAATGGCGAAGTGCCGGATAATGCTGTATTGATTACTTTTGATGACGGCTATGAGAGCTTCTATCAGTACGCTTTTCCTATTTTGAAGAAATACGGCTACTCGGCGGTCAGCTTTGTCATCGTCTCTTCGGTCGGTGACCATACGAAGCCGGAAACAACGAAGCTTAGCTGGGATCAAATGAGGGCGATGCAGAAGGAGGGGATGAGCTTTCGCAGCCATACCTATGACATGCATCAATATAGCGCGGTGAATGAAGCCGGCGACACAACGCCTGTTATGGTGAGGCCTATTTATGACAAAAAGAATCAAAGGATTGAAACAAAGGATGAATACGTGAAGCGCGTGATCGCGGATTTGCGCAAGGCGGAGGAATCGCTGCGAAGCGAGCTCGGAAATACGCAAAGCGCAATCGCCTTTCCATTTGGAGCATACAATGCGGTTGTCTCGGAGCTGACGAATGAGGCAGGCATTCCGATTAGGTTTAGTACAAGAGAGGGCATAAATACGAGATTTCATCATACGGGCTACCGAGTTAACGGAGCGAAAACGGGAGAAACCGAAGAAGAGCTGATCGAAAAGCTGAAGCATTTGGGCGACAGAACGGAAAAAAACGGCGAAGCGGCCATTTTGATTATGGACGGGCAAGAGGCTGTGGATATAGGTTTCTCCAAAAATCAGGATACGCAAGAGAACCTGATCTCTTTGCGGGATTTTTGCCATTTTTTCAACTGGACGATCAAATGGGATAGGCGGCATAAGCTGGTTGAGATCAAGACGCTAGAAACGCCATTTTTAGCGGAAAAAACCTAACAAATTCGACAAAACTAGCTCTTTCCATACATTTACAATGCATAGTGTCTCCTGTACAATGAGTAGAGTTTGTAAATAAAGACGGACTACTACTTATCGTTATAAAAGGAGACGAATGAATGAGAAAAATTTTCGCAAAACCTAGCAAGCTGATCGTGCTTTTATTAGCATTTACGCTCGTATTCGCAGCGGGCTGCCAGGCTATTTCCAATCTTGATTTCAATACGGTGTTGAAAAATTCTCTTAAGGTAACTTCAAGCGAAGGCAAACAATCGGTAGAGCTGCAGCTTCTGCTTGATGAAGCGGCTTACGAGGGTTCATCGAGAGAGGAGCTCGCGCTGATGAAGCTCGTATCCCATTTAAAATTGCAGCTTGATAACGTAAAAGCACAGGATAACTCGCATGTATCCTTCGACGGCAGTTTGATTTTGGGAGACGCGACGAGCATTAAATTTTCGTTGAAAATGTCCGATAAGCTTGCGGTAATGGAGCTGGAAGGCGCAAAGCAGCCTTTTGTGCTTGATCTGACGAGCAATGGCTTGCTTGGTTTGACTGGCATGTCAGATTTGACGGGCTCGACCGGAGAAGCTTCAGCCGCGGATGCGACTAAGCTGGATCAGGCTGCTCTTACGGAGCTTGGCCACCAAATGATCGATACAGTCGGTACTTATGTCATTCAAAACTTGCCGAACCCGGAGCGCATCGATGTGAAGCCCGTAACGGAATCGATTTACGGAACCTCAACTTCTTTGATGCAAGTACATATCGACATGACCGGTGCTGAGATTTGGACTTGGGTGAAAAAATATGTGGATGCACTAGTCGCTGACCGTGCAGGCCTGGATAAAATGGTAGCAGGCGTGTTCGAAATTCTTAAAACCAACCCGGATGTTTGGGCGGCTGCCGGGACGATAAACCCATTTGAAGAAAGCGGAATCGATGCTCCTGATCAAGCCCAAGTGTTGAAGGAAACAACCGATGGCATTGCGCTTCTTCTAACGGAGCTGCAAGGAGAGCTTAACCAGCTTGCGGAAGACGACAAAGAAATGATTGATGGGTTAAGCAAAGCGTTAACGATTAAAGCCGATGTTTACGTCGACAGCAAGCTTGATATCCGCAAGCAGGCTTATGAGCTTACTTACGTGCCAGTCGCAGAGCTGGAATACGGCGTGCTTCCATTTAAGGGCATAACGCTCAAGGTAGAAAGCGAGTCTTGGAATGTGAACGGCACGGTTAAAGCTGAAGTGCCTGTCGCTTCAGAAAATGCGGTACCTATTGATAAGCTGTTTAACATGCAGGGCTATCAAGTGCTTAAGCAATTTAATGAGAATTCAACCCTTTATGACTTGCTCAAAAACAAGCTTCACATCAATAAACAAAATATTACTTGGTACTCATACCAATATTATAATCCGGCTATTGTAACGGCAGGCAATATTACGATCATTCCGCTCCGCGATACGGTTGAACAGCTTGGCGGCAAGCTTACTTATGATAAGAATACAAAAAGCTTAAAGGTATTCGACGAAGCGACGAACACGACGATTCTGTTGAAGAACGGCAGCGATGCTGCGGTCGTCAACGGCAAAAACGTAAAATGGTCATTCCCAGTGACCGTTATTGACGGAGTAACGTATGTTCCGGCGCGTAATTTAGCATCTGCGCTAAAAGCAAAGATTGGCTGGTCGGTTATTAGCGATGAGATGAGAATATTTACGCTCGACCGGGAAGTCTAAGCAGTAGTTACGATACCGCAGCGGTTTCATTACGATTCGTTTAGGGGTGCTATATGAAAAAGTTAACGACAGATGCGCAGTTTCGTGAGGCGGTTGCAAGCGAAGGACTCACGATTGCCGTATTCAAAACGACTTGGTGCAAGGATTGTCACTTTATTGACCCATTTATGCCTGATCTGGAGCGTCATTACGAAGGAAAGGTCACTTTCGTAGAGCTTGATCGCGACGATCTTCCCGACCTTTGCTCCGAGCTTAACATTTTAGGGATACCAAGCTTTATCGCTTTCCGCGAAAGTCAGGAGCTCGTGCGCTTCGTAAGCAAGCTGCGCAAGACGCGTGATGAAATCGAAGAATTCGTAGATCGAGCTATACAAGTCAGCGATGCGCTGACCCATAAGTAATCGTTAGTCCGCGCTAGAGGGAAAAGCATTCCTTCTTGTGCGGGCTTTCCTTTTTTATCGCTCTTCTACTCGGAAGTGTCACATTTTCAACATGGCTTTTGCCTTTTTTTATGGCTATAATTGAACTGTTATTAAAACATGAAATAAGGTGATTTTATTATGGTAACCGGGCGTTTTCGCGCGTTAGCTATCGCTGCGTGCATCGGAATGCTTCTTGTACTGCTCGGCGGAGCATTAGTCACGAATACAGATTCAGGGCGCGGCTGCGGTGATGATTGGCCGTTGTGTCATGGAAAGTTTATTCCTGCTTATACGATTGAATCCATGATTGAATACTCGCATCGTCTTGTGACCGGCTTTGAAGGCCTGCTTGTTCTCGCTACATGTCTTTCCATGTTTTTGAAATTTAGAAAAAACCGCTCTGGCTACAGTGAGCCATTGTTTTATGCGGGAGGCGCATTGCTGTTCACCATTATTCAAGCGCTAATGGGGGCGGCAGCCGTCATGTGGCCGCAATCGCCGCCGATAATGGCCATTCATTTTGGCATATCGTTAATCGCGTTTGCTGCGACGCTGCTGCTCGTGATCTGGACGTTCCGAGCTAAAAACGGACCTCCGGTGGAATTTAAAGTACCGCGCTCGATATTTCCTCGCGTGCTGGCAACTGCGATTTTTTGTTACATTGTCGTTTATCTAGGAGCTTTCATTCGGCATACCGATTCAGGCGGCGGCTGCATAGGCTGGCCGTTATGCAACGGAGAGGTCGTTCCGGAGATTAGCGGCGCAACAGGGGCTGTATTCATACACCGGCTGGCAGCGATGACGCTAGCTATCAGCTTGGCAGGCTTGTTTATTCATATTCGCAAAGTAAGCATCGGCGGAGCGGGTTTGACGAAGCCGGCAGCATGGACTTTGGGGCTCGTTATTACGCAAATATTCAGCGGCGCGCTGCTGACGTATACGATTTCGAATTCGAATTGGTTTTTGTTCACCAATTTATTGCATAATCTTATCGTTACCGGTCTGTTTGGAATTTTAATGGATATATTAATTCGTTCGTGGCGGCTAAGGGAAGGGCGTGGAGGATAAGTGAGCTTTAAAAATTTACGTGAATTTTTGGACGTGTTAAAGCGTGAAAATGATTTGGCAATTATAGATGCACCTGTAGATCCTAATCTAGAGGTAGCAGAAATTCATCGGCGTGTAATCGATGCGGGAGGGCCCGCTTTATTGTTCACAAATGTGAAAGGGAGCCCGTTCCCCATCGTGACGAATTTGTTCGGGACAAGCCGCCGGGTTGACCTTGCATTCGGCCCGCGGCCCGAAGCGCTTATGAAACAAATTATAGGAGCGGTAGACCGCGTTCTGCCGCCGACCCCTAAGGCGATTTGGGGCGAAAAAAACTTAATCTGGGACATGCTGAAGGTAGGAATGAAAGAGGTTCCTGCCGGCGGCGCGCCTATTCTACAGGCCTGCAAACGCGAAAATCCGCTTGCAGGTTTGCCTGCGATTACAAGCTGGCAGGATGACGGCGGTCCGTTCATCACGCTGCCGCTCGTCTATACGGAACATCCGGAGCACCGAAAGCAGCACAATCTTGGCATGTACAGAATGCAAATCTTTGATGATTCCACAACAGGCATGCACTGGCAAATACATAAAGGCGGCGGCTTCCATTACCACGAAGCAGAGAAACGAAACGAAGCGCTGCCGGTTTCTGTTTTTCTCGGCGGGCCTCCCGCTCTAATTGCATCGGCAATCGCTCCTGTACCGGAGCATTTGCCTGAGCTGCTGCTTGCGTCGCTTATTATGGGCGGCAAGCTGCCGGTCGTCAAAGACCCGAACGGCTCGCATCGCATTCCGTCAGAAGCGGAATTTGTGCTGAGCGGCCATGTGCCGCCGCATATTAAGCGGGCAGAGGGACCTTTTGGCGACCATTACGGCTATTATTCCTTAATGCATGATTTTCCGATATTCAACGTCAGCCATATGTGGCATCGGAAAGATGCCATCTATCCTGCGACCATAGTCGGCAAGCCGCGCCAAGAGGATTATTATATGGGCGAGTTTTTGCAAAAGCTGCTCTCGCCGGCATTCCCGATGGCTATGCCTGGGGTTAAGGATTTATGGACATACGCGGAGACCGGCTTCCATGCGCTTGCCGCAGCCGTCGTTAGGGAAAGCTACTCGCGTGAAGCGCTAACGTCTGCATTCCGCATCTTGGGAGAAGGACAGCTTACGCTTACCAAATTTCTGATCGTTACGAATCAGCCTGTAGAGCTGGAAAATTTCCCGGTGCTGCTTGAAACGGTGCTGGAACGCTTCCGGCCGGAGACAGACCTGTTTATTTTTGATAATACATCCCATGATACGCTTGATTACACGGGCGGCAAGCTGAACCACGGCAGCAAAGGGGTTATGCTGGGCGTCGGCGAACCGATTCGCGAGCTGCCAAGCGACTATACCGAAGGAGCAATCGATGAGATTACGGCTGCACAGCCTTATTGCCGGGGTTGCTTAGTCGTTTCCGGTGCATCCTATGAGCAGGAGCCGAAGCTGGCACAGCGGCTGCTTGAGCGCCTGACGGAGAAGGAAACAGAGTGGCCGCTCGTTATCCTTGCTGATGATGCGGCCATCGCTGCCGCGCAAACGCCGTTCTTGTGGACGGTATTCACGCGGTTTAATCCAGCGGACGATATATACGCGAATTCAGATATTCGCCGTCACCACTTTGGCTACAAGCTTCCAGTCGTAATCGATGCGAGAATGAAGCCGGGATACCCGGATGAATTGTTCCCGCGCGAGGATATCGTGAAGCTGGTTGATAAGCGCTGGAGTGAATACAAGCTTTAATAGTTTTTGCTGAAAAATAAATTCGTCATTCTCATGCAGAAGGGACTGTTCGATTATGCTGCGTTTCCTGTTTAATGAGCCCCTAAGAGAAGCGGAAGGAACACTTGCAGAAACGTTCCGTTTAATGGATCAGTTCGTTTCGATCTTGTCCAAAAAAATGGCGGCAGGCGGGGATATCGGAAAGCTTCGCAAGTACGAAATATGGACGTTAGGCCTTCGCTCGTCATTAGATGAGCTTGAGCAAAGCCACTATGTTGCGCTGCATTTTCAGCATAAAATTACTTCTTCTTCGGTTAAGCAAATGACAGATGAAGAGAGAATCCATTATAATCGTTATATCTACTTTGATAAAAATGCCTTTATTCGCGTTTTCTCCTTGCTTGATAAGCTTGGCACACTGCTGAATGAGCTTTTAGACATGAGAACCGAGCGGATAAAGTCACATTTCTCCTATTTTACGGTTTTGCGCAATATGCGCGAGAAGAAAGCACATCCGGAGCTGACTTGGAAACTGAACGATGTGAAGGAGAAATACAAGGAACCGATGACAAGGCTGCGCAAGCGCAGAAATACCGAAATTCATTATATGAATTCGGAAATGCAGGATGATTTGATCCAAAGCAGCCGTATGTATGGCGAGGAGATCAAGCTTGAGAACCTCGCTGAACAATCAGCTGATTTAACGCAGGGGCTGTATCTGGCGATGGAATCGCTGCTGTTAACGTTTCAATATGCATGCGGATTAATGCGAAACAAGCATCAATAATCCCAAAGGGGGAACACTCGTGGGACTCAAGGGCAAAACCGCGTTAGTAACAGGCAGCGCGAAGGGGCTTGGCAAACGTACGGCGCTTCAGCTTGCCGAGCAAGGCTGCAATGTTGTTATTAATTACTACGAGAGCGAACTTGAAGCAAGGCAAGTTAAGGCACAGATCGAGCAATTGGGAGTTAAAGCGATTACGGTGCAGGCCGATATTGCAACGACCGAAGGCGCGGCGAAGCTTGCGGATGCCGCGGAGCAGTGGGCAGGCGGCGTTGACATTCTTGTCAATAATGCCGGGCCGTTCGTCCGCAAGCGGCGGCTCTTCAGCGAATATGACGAAGAAACGATCATTAGGCTGCTGCATGGCAATCTATTAGGCGTCATGCTGCTCGACCACCGCCTTCTACCGGGCATGCGCGAGCGCAAATGGGGACGGATCGTCCATTTTGGCTTTGGACACGCGGGTGAGGCAAGAGCTTGGCCGCACCGTGCCGTGTATGCCGCTGCGAAGACAGGTCTCGTATCGTTTACGAAGTCACTAGCTGTGGAAGAGGCGCCGCATGGCATCACGGTTAATCTAATCGGTCCTGGCGATATTCGCGGCGTGAACAAGGAGCGGTCCATTGCCGAGGTAGAGGAAGAGTTTGACAACGAGTCGCCGATTGGACGCCCTGGCGCAGGGGAGGATGTTGCGCGCGTGGTGCTTTTTCTCTGTGACAGAAATTCCAATTTCTTGACCGGCAACGTCATTGATGTCACGGGCGGCTTCGATCCGATCGTAGCCAACATCAAAGGCATGTTCTAATCTGCCTTGTCTATGAAACTATAAGCTCACACAAAAAAAGAGTCTTACCGGTAAGCTAAGGAGGCATGCTCCCCAGCGCCGGTAAGACTCTTCGTTATTTTGTCAAACATGAGGCGAGCTTGAATCGTTCTTATCTATTAAAATACTTGAACGACTTCGACTACACCTTCAACTTCTTCGAGAAGTGCACGTTCGATACCCGCTTTAAGCGTGATCGTCGAGCTTGGGCAGCTTCCGCATGCACCCATCAGACGAAGTTTGATGATGCCTCCTTCGACATCTACCAATTCAACGTCGCCGCCGTCGCGCTGCAAAAACGGACGAAGCTTATCGAGTACGTCCAAAACTTCATCGTACATCGTATCTTGTACTTGTTCACTCATTGCAATCATCTCCTTTCTCCCCTATTATAGTACAAAGTGAAGCAATTGAAAATGGATAGTAACTAAGTAAAGTTAGGTGAAGCATGATGTTTAAACCAATGATCGAATTTTGTGCCAGCAATATGCATCATGGCACTGACCGTATAATGAATGAATTTGAGCAAAATGATGAGTTCGAAGTAACCGAATACGGCTGCTTGGGCAATTGCGGCGAATGTTATTTGAATCCATTCGCTTTGGTCGATGGCGAGATCGTATCCGCCGAAACGGTGGACGAGCTGCATGCCAATATTTTAAAAGCAATCAAGCAGCAGCAAGCGGATAAAGAAGCGCTGGATAAGCTGCTGGATGATTTGTAAGAAGCTAGCCTAGGTGACGCTTGGAGCGCCAGAGCACGCCGCTCTTAACGAGGCGTGGCACGCGGCCCATGATGGCTGTGCCGCCCATAAGGCCGAAGCCGCTTTTCTTGCCGAGCGAGCCGAGCACGCCCTTTAGCTTGATCTTGCCAAGCCGCGGTGTTTTGTCATGCCAGATCGCTTGAAGCACCTCGGCAATTTGTTTGCCTTGCGCGCCTGCTGCTTGACCGCTTGGAGAAAGCGGCAATGCTGCGCAGTCGCCAACGATATAAACATCATTGTGGTCTGGCAATTGATGATATTCGTTAATAACTAGTCTGCCCTGATTATCCTTTGGCAAATCCATACGCTGAACGAGCGGCACGGGCTGAATGCCAGCCGTCCATACCGTTACGTCTGTATATATAGGCGTTGTGGAATTGCAATCATGCAAAATTCCGCCTTCGACACGCGTTAAGCCGACATGGCCGCGCATCTCTACGTTATGCTCCTCGAACCATTCTGCTACAAAAGATTGAAGCTTGCTCGGGAAAGCAGACAATACGCTCGGACCACGATCCAAGATGCGGATATTAAGGTCCGGGCGGCTTTCGCGAAGCTCAGCGGCTACCTCAACACCGCTAAGCCCTCCGCCTACGATGGAAACCTGACCGTAAGGCTTAACGTCATTCAGCTGCGCATAAGTCTGCCTTGCGGCAGAGAAGGTTTGGATGCTTGTAGAGAACTGCTCCGCACCTTCGATGCCATGGTATTTGTCGGTACAGCCAAGGCCGATAACAAGCCATTCGTATTCCATCGATTCCTGTCCTTCGATGTGAACAAGCTTTAGCTCCATGTCGACATCGGTTACTTCCCCGTATGCCAAGGAAATTCTAGGATCAACCGGGAATTTGACACGCAGCTCCAGGTCCGAAACCGTTCCGGCGGCAAGCGCGTAATATTCCGTCTTCAAGCCTTGAAACGGCATCCGGTCAATCAATACAATGGAGACATCGATGGGCAGCTGCTTCTCCAATAATTCGTTAGCGATGGCAAGCCCGCCATAGCCTCCGCCTAAAATAATAAGTTTTCTCATATGATTTCCAACTCCACGCCTCTAGATGATGATTCTATTTTGTGCTTCCGTGCTGTCGATTACTCATTCATAAACTTTGATTTCATTGTAAAACGTGTCGCGTTCAACCGGAATGCGGCCTGCGCCTTTAATAAGCCAAATCAAATCCTCGCGGGTAATGCCCTCTGGCGTTAAAGCGCCTGCGGCATGGCTGATCTTTTCCTTCACGATCGTGCCGTGAGCATCGGATGCGCCCATCGTTAGAGCAACCTGCGTCAGCTGCACGCCGATGTTGATAAAGTAAGCTTTGATGTGCTGGAAGTTGTCGAGCATCAAACGGCTGATTGCGATGGTTTTCAAATCCTCGAATGCCGAGTTGCGGCGGCGTATGCCGGCTCTTGGGTTGATCGGCTGCATCGAAAGCGGTATGAATACAAGGAAACCATTCGTTTCATCCTGAAGCTCGCGGATATGCATCAAATGGCGAATGCGGTCTTCCTTCGTTTCGATCGATCCGTACAGCATCGTCGTGTGCGTCCGAAGTCCAAGCTCATGCGCCGTACGGTGAACCTGCAAATATTGCGTAACGTCGGCTTTGTCCACACGCATTTTTTTACGGTAATGATCGGATAGAATTTCCGCGCCGCCGCCAGTCAAGGATTGCAAGCCCGCTTTCATCAGCTCTTGAAGCACTTCACGGTAAGTGAGTCCGCTAATGCGCGAGAAAAAATCGATTTCCGCAGCTGTGTAAGCTTTAAGGGTAACCTCTGGAAACCGATCCTTCAGTGCTTTGAGCGAATCAACATAATATTGGAACGGAACATTCGCATTATGGCCGCCGACGATATGGAATTCACGAACACCAGGGTGGAAATGCTGTTCGACGTATTCGATCATTTGCTGACCGCTAAGGGTGTAGGAGCCTTCTTCGCCCTCATCTTTACGGAAATTACAGAAAGCGCAATGAGCTTCGCAGACGTTCGTGA
Organism: Bacillus sp. FJAT-26390; assembly: GCF_001682865.1. Classification (GTDB taxonomy): domain Bacteria; phylum Bacillota; class Bacilli; order Paenibacillales; family Paenibacillaceae; genus Pristimantibacillus. The sequence goes on along the minus strand of NZ_MAQX01000034.1, from coordinate 318,110 downwards.
AATAAAGACTCATGTTTTCGATAAAATAAACCTTTTTGCCATTCTTGCGCAGGGCAACCTCATTAGCTAGCTGCCCAATCGTCAGCAGATCATCTGATTGATATAAGAAAACGCCATCCTCAAGCGTCAAACGCTCTCCATGACGCACCTTCTCAATAATGTGCTGCATATGTGTATCCTCTGTCGGTATAACGACGTTCATGGCCAAGCCTCCTCGATACATAGTAGTTTGTGAAAAAAAGAACTTTCTTTTCCGTTTAAAGAAGCTGTAACTATTATAAACCTCATACGTAACATGGGCAATAAGAAAAGTAATTCATCTTCCAACAAATGGGATATGAGGATGTAGGCATGCTGCTCTTGAGCAACTGAACAAACTGGAGTATACTACAAATAAGTAAGTGAAAAGCAATCGAATTGATTATACGGATAAACGGAGGGATGTAGCATGATCACGATTAGTGATACGGCATCTGACAAAATAAAAGAAATGCTCGCAGAAGAAGGCGGTCCTGAGCTATTCCTGCGTATCGGCGTTAAAGAAGGCGGCTGCAGCGGCTTCTCCTATGGAATGGGCTTTGACGATGAAGAGCATGCCGGAGACAAAGCGATTGACATGGAAGGCCTTAAAGTAGTCGTTGACGAGGACAGCATCAAATATTTGAACGGCCTCGTTATTGATTTTAAAGAATCGGCAATGGGCGGCGGTTTTACGATCGAAAATCCGAACGCCAGCGCTACATGCGGCTGCGGTTCATCATTCCGTACTGCTTCCGATGCAGGCAAACCGGCTGCAGCGGGTGAGTGCTAAAACTTGTCAGCAATAGTTATCTTCCGGAATGCGTATGAAATTCATATGCATTCCGGAAGTTTTTTTTGTTCGTATTTTGGTTTTAAGTCTATCAATCAACCATCTTGGGGGCTAGCAGCACATGACATTTATTCACGATTATAGACAATTTATCGAGGTAGGTTGTTCGTCATGCGGCAGGAAACATACGGTTCAAGCCGATCAGTACAGCGTTAATTCGCAAGGTTATTCTTTTCACTCACCCGTAAGCTGCGCCTGCGGCCAAACTGCGAGCACTGCCAACAAGGATAAGTGGACCCAAACGTTGAAAACCGAAAATAATGAAATGCTGAAAAGGAATAAAGCGACAACGATCAAAATGATGGTTGTCATTGGTTTAGTGATCGTATTTTTTGCGGGCGAAACGGTCTACATGATCAACTCCAAGGATGCGGAACAAAAGAGCGCGATCCATGAGACGAAAAAAGAAGTTTCCGCTTTTTAAAAAAACGATGTATAAGTTCCGCCGATTTTGTGAAATATAGTGTTGACGGTGTGAAGAGAGGTGTGGTTCCGTTGGACCTTTTGGTGCTAGGGCTGCAGGAGGAACTTATTTAATCACTTAGCTTTTATGAAAGCGAGGGGTTGTGCCGCAGAGCACTTCTGAACACACACGCCAAAAGCTATCCGTTAAAACCGGAAAGCAATAAGCGGTGCCCAAGTAATCTTAATAATGTGAAGTGTTAGATGTGAAGAGACTCGAACGATCAAACACCGTCGGGAAGAGGAGCCTGTAAAAGGGCTCCTCTTTTTTTGTTTGCCACTAGATGAAAGCGGGCGGCATTTCTTAGCATAATTCAGGGAATTCCCTGACATACAAAGCTGGAGCATAGCTTTATAATAAACTCAATGATTGCTTGTATTCCCTAAAGGAGGAACGAGGATGAAGACAAGCGAAGTAAATATGGCAGCCTGCATCGAGCGGCTAAAAATAGATACAGGCAGCGATTTTGCTGCTCTAGGTTTAATCGATACGGCCAAACGCAAGCTGCGCTGGTCCATGGCGACCGGCAGTATTAGCGAGCGAACGCTGCTTGTCGAGCAGAAACTTGCTTTAGGCTTGTCAGGCAGTGCGATTCGCTCCGGCAGGCTGGCGAGCACGAGGGAAGCCATGACCGACGCGGAGCGGTTCAAGCTGGGTGAGCCCATACTGTTGGCGGAGCAGCTGCAAGTGGCGGCAAGCCTACCGCTCATCATGCCAAAAGGCATTTTTGGCGTGCTGCTGATCGGCAGGCGTTCTACACGAACCTACAACACAAATGAATTAGAACAAGCTTCCTTATTAACGAATGAACTAGTGAGCCTGCTGCTCGAAAGGTAAATATAGGTTATAATAGTTGGCAATGACAGCCTAATGATTCAAATGGATTGGCGGAGGAGAAGGAAATGATAAAGCTATTGATTTGCGATGATCATGCGATGGTCAGGACCGGCCTTGCGATGCTGCTGCACGGCAAGCACGACATTGAGGTCGTTGGCGAAGCCTCGGAAGGCGATGAAGCGATTCGGATGGCGCAGGAGCTGCACCCGGATGTTGTCTTGATGGACCTTAGCATGCCGCATGGCAAAGACGGGATGACCGCAACGACGGAGCTGAAGAAGCTGCTCCCGGATACGGCGGTCCTCATTTTAACGATGCATGACGATGATGAATATTTGTTCCGGGCGATCCATATCGGAGCTTCAGGTTATATTTTAAAGAATGCGCCCCATGACGAGCTGTTATCGGCTATTCAATCGGTAGCGCAAGGAAATGCTTATCTGTATCCTACCGCAACCAAGCGTCTGATGAGTGAATACCTCATGAAGCTGAAACAGGGCGGAGAAGACAGCGGCCCCTACGAAACGCTGTCGGAGCGCGAGAAGGAGATATTAGGCTGGATCGCCAAAGGTTATTCGAATAAGGAAATCGCAGAAAACCTGATCATAAGCGTTAAGACGGTGGAAACGCATAAAAGCCATCTGATGGATAAGCTCGGGCTGAGAACGCGGCCGGAGCTCATCAAGTTTGCGCTAAAGAAGGGATTGCTTCATTTTGATTAAGCATAGCGGCGATAAATTCCGGCAAATTATCGGTTCGGATGTGGAGTATCTTCTGTCCGTCTTAGAAGGCCAGATCGATGATAAATCGATGCTGTCCCAGGTGAATCAGTCGCTTAAGCAGCTTGCTGACGTGAAGTTTGCGTTGGATGAATCCTCGATTGTGGCCGTTACCGATCAAAAGGGAAAAATTGAGTACGTAAATGATAAGTTTTGCGAAATATCGAAATATGGCCGGGAAGAGCTGATTGGCAAGGATCACCGGATTATTAACTCGGGTTATCATGGCAGCGACTTTTTCCGCCAGCTATGGAAGGTTATTTCGGCTGGCGAAGTATGGCGGGGAGAAATAAAAAACCGCGCGAAGGATGGCAGCTTTTACTGGGTAAACACGACGATTGTCCCTTTTCTGGATGAGGAGGGCAAACCTTATCAGTATCTTGCTATCCGCAGTGAAGTGACGCAAAGAAAGCAGGCGGAGCAGAAGCTGAAGGAGATGATGGTTAAGGTTATTGAAATACAGGAGGATGAGCGGAAACGAATATCGAGAGAGCTTCATGACGGTATCGGGCAAGGCTTGTTCTCCCTGCTTATTCGGCTGGACCGGCTAATTGGCGAGCATGACGAAATCGCTGAGCTGACGGCGCTTCGCGGCGATGTTTCGGGCATGATGGAAGATATTCGCGGACTTGCATGGGAGCTGCGGCCCTCCGTGCTTGATGATCTTGGCGTTGTGCCGGCGATAAGAACCTATGTGGACAACTATTCCCAGCATTTTGGCATTCGGCTGAAGCTGGAGAACCATTTAAAGAGCCGATTGGGCATTATGAAGGAAACGGCAATCTACCGCGTCATACAAGAGGCGCTGACGAATATTGCCAAATATGCTGATGTCGCGGAGGCGGAGATCATGCTGGAGGAGCGCCCGGAAGAGGTAGAGGTGCGCGTAACGGATCGCGGCCAAGGCTTCAGCCCGGACCGGATAGGGCGCGGTGTAGGCTTGTTCAGCATGGAGGAGAGAGCGCGCAGCATAGGCGGGTTTCTGGAGCTTGTCTCGGAGCCAGGCCGCGGTACGGTAGTACGGCTTGTCGTGCCGAAGGAGCAGACGTCAGGCTGATCAGGCTTTAGTAGCAAAGGAGGCACTTATGTATCGTATTTTTATCGTGGAGGATGACGACAAGATTGCTTCAATCTTGAAAAATAATATGGAGAAATACGGCTTCGAGGCAGCGTCCGTTACGCAGTTCCGGGAGATTATGCCGGAGCTTGAGGCGTTTGAGCCGCATTTGGTGCTGCTGGACATTAATTTGCCGTATTTTGACGGCTACTATTGGTGCCGCCAAATTCGCGCCCGCTCAAGCATGCCGATTATTTTTATATCCGCGCGCGCGGGTGAAATGGATCAGGTCATGGCGATCGAGAACGGCGGCGACGATTACATAACGAAGCCGATTCATTTAGATTTGCTGATGGCGAAGGTGAAAAGCGTGCTTAGGCGGTCATACGGCGAGTATGCGAGCGCGCAGCAAGCGGCAGCCGAAGCGGGAAAGCATGGCGAGCTTGCGGCGCTCGGCTTGCGCCTTTTTTTAAACCGGAATGAGCTAGAATGGAAAGAGCAGCGCGTGGAGCTGACCAAAAACGAACAGCTGCTGGCCGAGTGCTTAATGAAGCGGCCGGGCGAGGTTGCCTCTCGCGAGCAGCTGCTTGAGGCGCTGTGGGATGACGTGCAATTCGTTGACGATAACACGCTTACAGTTAATGTAACGAGGCTGCGCAAGAAGCTTGAGGAGCTTGGCCTGCCGAAAGCAATCGAAACGGTGCGCGGGCAAGGCTACAAGCTGACCATAGCGAATACGAATGAGGAAACGCCGCGATGAGAGGGTTATCGTTGGCGTTATTTTTGCGAGACCGGCTATTGTTTATTATTGTGGCTTTGTTGATTATTGTATTATCGATCAGCATGCTGCTGCTCGAGCGTGAGCGTTATTCCGGGTTTATTGAGCTGGGAACGATCTATTACTTTGTCGTTCTTGCTTTATTTTTTCTCGGCATATGGCTAGCGGTCGATTATTTGCGCCAGCGCACTTATTTCAAGCAATTGTTAGACGCCATCAAGCGCTCCGAAGAGCTGCAGGCAACAACGATCGTGCAAGCTACCGTAACGATGGAGCAGAAGCTTGTCGCCAAGATGCTGGAGGAGCAGAACCGCGCCTATTTGAACGAGCTAGGCAAGTATCGCCGGCAGCAGGAGTTGCATAATCATTTTGTGCTTCAATGGGTGCATCATATGAAAACACCCGTATCGGTAATCGACTTGCTGGCTCAAGAAGCGCTGCAGCAGAGCGAAGCCTTGCAGCCCGAGCATAAGCAGCTTGCGCTCAGCGTGCAGGAGGAGACGGATCGTATGACGCGGGGGCTGGAGATGATGCTGTATACGGCCCGTCTGGACAAGTTCGAGATCGACCTTCACGTGAAGCAAATTGCGCTGCATGAGCTTGTGCGCTCCGTAATCAACGCGCATAAGAAGCTGTGCATCCGCCACTCGATTTTTCCGCGCATCGATGGGGAAGCCTTCGTGGAGACGGACGAGAAATGGATGACATTCGTATTAAATCAGTTTGTAAGCAACGCGATAAAATACAGCAAGGGCAAGCCTGGGGCCAAAAAGCTGATGTTTCAGTTAGAGTCCCATCGTAACGGAGGCGGCAAGCTGACGGTGACCGATGAAGGGATCGGCATAGCGCCGCATGATCTTCCGCGCGTATTCGAGCCTTTCTTTACAGGAGAGAACGGCCGTGCCACGGGGGAGTCAACGGGAATGGGGTTATATCTGGCGAAGCAGGTATGCAATCGGCTAGGACATGTTATGGCGATATCCTCGGTGCTCGGGGAAAGCACGACGATAACGATAACGTTCGAGCCGCGCGGCATTCACATATTGGCAGGAGAAAGCGATAGAAGGGAAAGTTAAGTGACAACTTTGTAAGGTTTGCCGCAGGCAATTGAAAGGGAAATCGATGGGTTCAACCTCTTCCGCTCGTCTATACTAATGCTAGTGAAGCACAAATACAGACCGATTCGGGGAGGAACAAAGCAATGAGTGTACTACAAGCACAAGGGCTTGGCAAAATATATAGCAGCAAAGGGAACGTGGCCTACAAAGCGTTAGAGGATATTGAGCTGAAGGTGGAAGCGGGAGAATTTGTAGGCGTAATGGGCCCTTCGGGGAGCGGTAAGACGACGCTGCTGAATTTGTTGTCTACGATCGATCGCCCGACATCCGGCCAAATCGAAATTAACGGCGTCAATCCTAGCAAGCTGACCGACAAGAAGCTGGCGTTATTCCGCCGCAGGGAGCTTGGTTTCGTCTTTCAAGATTTTAACCTGCTGGATACGCTGTCGATTAAGGAAAATATTATTTTACCGCTTGTGCTGGAGGGCATGGCGCCCAAGCAAATTGAGCAGAAACTAAATCCGCTAGCCGAGCTGCTGCAAATTAAGCCGATTTTGGAGAAGCGCACCTATGAGGTGTCCGGCGGACAGAAGCAGCGCGCCGCGATTGCGCGGGCGATCATTCATCAGCCCTCGCTCGTGCTGGCAGATGAGCTGACGGGAAATTTGGATTCGAAGTCAGCGAAGGATGTTATGGACTCGCTAAAGGATATGAACGAGCGGTTTAAGGCGACTGTGCTGATGGTTACCCATGATCCGTTCTCAGCGAGCTATTGCGAGCGTATTGTGTTCATCAAGGACGGAAAGTTTTTCTCGGAAATTCGCCGCGGCTCAAACCGCCAGGCGTTCTTCCAACAAATATTAGACGCTCTCAGCGTGCTGGGAGGTAATTTCGATGACGTTCCGTTCGCTCGCGCTTAGCAACATCCGGGGCAACTGGCGATCATACAGCGCATTTTTTCTGAGCAGCGTATTTTCTGTCATGATCTTTTATATTTATGCGGCTTTTCTATACCATCCCGAGGTCATTAACGGTCAAATTATGGCGGCTTCGAAAATTAGGAAAGGCATGGAGTTCTGCGAGTACATTATCGTTATTTTCTCGTTTTTGTTCGTGCTTTACTCCAATTCAGCCTTTCTGAAGACAAGGCAGCAGGAATTTGGTTTGTTCTCTTTATTTGGGATGACAAGGGCGCAGCTGCGCAAGCTTGTTGTCTATGAGAACGCAGCGATCGCTGTCCTCGCTATCGCCGTAGGCATTGGCCTTGGCATGCTGTTCAGCAAGCTGTTCTTCATGGCGCTGACGGTGCTTTTAAAATTGAATGAAACGATTCCGTTCGCGGCACCTGTCAAAGCGATAGTCATGACGGCTGGTGGGTTTTTCGTCCTGTTCATGCTTATTTCGATCTGGACAGCGCTTCGAATCGGACGTACGGAAATTGTTGATTTGCTTAAGGCAGCACGCAAACCAAAGGGACAGCTCGTCTTCTCGCCATGGCTTGTCACCGTTGCCGTCATTTGCCTTGGGTCTGCTTACGGAATGGCGTTGTTTATGACGAGCGGGACATTCATTTTGCTAGCATTGCCCATACTAATTACGGTCGTAATCGGAACGTATTTCCTCTTTACACAGCTTAGCGTATTGCTGCTGAGGTTTATTCAAAAACGCTCTTCCGTCTACTACAAGCGCACGAATATGATCGTATTCGCACAGCTTGGCTATAAGATTAAAGACAATGCGCGAATCTTGTTTACCGTGTCGATTCTGAGTGCCGTCATTATGACCGCCTTAGGCACTGTTTATATTATGCAAATAGGCAGCAAGCAGGGCATGCTTGAGAACTCGCCGTTCTCGCTGGCTTATAGTGAAAATGGCTTAAACACGCATGAGGTAATCGACCCGGCGGAGCTTAAGCGTGTTGTCGCGGAAGACGGCTTCCAAATTGTTAAGGAAGCAAAGGTAGCAGGCGTACTCATCAATCGCTTTGCGATTGGATGGGGAGATGACGAGCCGAACGAAAAGGACTCGGACGCTTTAATTATTTCGGCAACCGACTACAATAAGCTTGCCAGCTTGACCGGTCAACCCAGCATTCATCCTGTGAACGGCAAATTGACGCTTGCGCACCCGTTAGGCAATGCGTCAAACTCGGCTGGCCTTGTAAAAGGCAGCATTAACGGCAAAGAAGTGAAATATGAAATTAGCGATCGGATAAATACGAAAGTAATGAACTGGCTGGAAAGCAATTACTTTACGTTTGTCATGGATGACTTCTCGTTTGTAGAGCTGCGATCTAGCGTTCCAGAGGATAAGTTATTCGTGATGTATGGTTTTGAGCTTAGTGATTGGGAAAATAGTTCAGCAACTGCTGAGAAGCTGAAAAAGCTCGTGCCTGAAGAGCTTCAAGGGCAAATCGACTTTAGGCGCGCATCCAATATGGTTGAAATGAAAGAGACAGTCTCGCTTACCTTATTTATCGGGATGTTCATCAGCTTGTTGTTCTTTATCGCATCCGGCAGCATGATTTACTTCAAGCTGTTTACCGAGCTGCAGGAGGATCAAGCACAATTCAAAGCGCTGAACCGAATCGGCATGACGAAGGGCGAGATTCGCAAAATCGTGGTAACGCAGGTAGGCATTGTGTTCTTCGTGCCAGTGATCGTCGGCATCTGTCACGCTTTGTTCGCCATGAAGGCACTAGATAACATGATGGGTTCTTCCAATTGGTTCTATTCCTTTGTCGTTATCGGCATTTATATTGCCATGCAGACGTTGTATTTCCTCGTTGCATGCAGCAGCTATATGAAGAGCATGCTGCGCGGCGCAGTGGCTTAGCAACAGCATGAATGAAGAAGGCTTCCTCCTCGGTTATAGAGGGGAAGCCTTTTTGCATATTTAGAAGCAGGTAAACGAGCTGATTTGTCTCAGATCGATGCCTGTATACCCCCAAGTTCTTCCGAACCAGCGAAATCCAGCAACGGAATTTCGTCCTACAAAAACTGGGAAGAACCAAAAGCCTTGCCCGTTATTGAGCCAGACATAGGTGTTGCGGAAGAGACAACGGGAAATGGCGCCTGGGTCAACGGCAAACGGCACAGCAGCGGACTGCTGCGGCGTGAATTGAGGGGGCGGTGCTGTCGGTCCCATAACTCCTTGCGGTCCTCCTTGCGGACCTTGGGGTCCTTGGGGCCCTTGTGGTCCAAACGGTCCCGGACCGGGACCCATTGGCCCGAAAGGTCCAAACGATCCCGGCGGACCTGGAGGGGGCATAAATGACATGCAATATCACTCCTTATGTTGTAGGCTAAAGCATATTATGCGGGAGCAAGTGACTAGGATTGGGCTAATCATCATAAAAATTTGCTTGTGAAATCGTGAAGGAGGCAGCTAAAAATGAGAAATGAGGTGAGTACCAAGAATGGCAACGGTCAATCGAGAGGAGATGAATATGCTGCCGTCCCATGTAAGAAGATTTTCGACATAACCCAATGTATCTGCATTCGTGGTGCCGATGATTCGCTGCAGGGCAAGCAGATCAAAGGATGCCCGGTTTCCGGCAGTCGCGATAGGATTTAGGGCTGCCAGAGCAAGCACTTCGCCTTGCATAGGCTTCTTTAGCTTCCCGTCATCGTTGTAGTAAGCAGATAAATAGGAGTAGCCTTTGCCGCTTATGTCAATCGTAAACAAAAGATCGAGCTGAGGGCTTGATACGGTTACTTTATACATGTCCTCGTATTGGACACGGAACTTGTATTGCTGGTTATAGCTCTCGGAATCAAACAGCAGGCGCAGCGTGTTATGGGCAAAAGAGTAGACATAGAAGATGCCGTATCCGCCGCTTCCTCCTGTGTCGATGCTCACTAAAATATCGGGTATTTTGTTCTGGTCAAAATCGCCCAAAAACAATTCCGCATTGTAGCCTGCATTGTTCTGCAAAGGTACGACTGTCCGATGCTGGGTGTAGCCGTCTTGAATGACAAGCGTGATTTGGTCAGCGAATATGCCGGACGGCCCGTCAGGTTTATTTCCGAATAAATAGACATGGTCAGGTATGCCGTCGCCGTTTACATCACCTTGCTTCATATCCAGCAATACGTTGTCTCTAGAAAACCGATCGGGCTCGAATCTATGTGTATGGAAAGACGAGTACATAACCATTCCTCCAAGCGTGAATTAACTATGCTCCTGTCTATACCTATGCAGGCATGCTTCGTTTTGTTTGTGCGGATGCCCAGCTGTTTGATGAAAAAAAGCGCAAGCCTCGTAAGTGAAAATACGGGCTGCGCTTTATTTATAGGGAGGAGGCGAGCGGTTCGATTCTAAAATCGCCGCCGCGGCTTCCGGGCGAGGTGGAGCATGAATAGCTAAGCTTGCCGCTGACATCAAGAAGCGTTAAGCGGTAACCATGCTTGGCTCCAGTATCGATGGCAAGCCGGCGCTCTCCTTGCCAAATAGTTCCTGGGGCATCCAGCTTAAAGGTCGGCGTATGGCCAAAAATAATGGTGTAAGGACGTGCCTCGTCCTGCTCGGATAACGGAGTATAAATAAATTCGTCGCGAATTTCTGTAAGATCCGCCGAATTTTGCTTATGCAGCGGTACGCCTGGACGAATGCCTGCATGAACGAATAGATAGGGGCCTTGAATGAAATATAAAGAAAGCTTGCGCAGCCATGCCTTCGTGCTTGCGTTAAGCGTTTTGCTAGACTTTGTTGAAGCGAGCAGGCGGAGCTCTTGGTTTCCGAGCAAGGCAGCCGCGCCTTCGGCAACAAGCCGGCGAACCGTATCGAGCGTACCCCAAGTGTCGGGATTATCGGCATCGATATAGTCGCCAAGCAGGATAAGCTGGTCTTGAAGCGGGTTATAGCTTGCTGTTTGAAGCAAATCCAACAGTTCTTCCTTATAGCCGTGAATGTCTGCGACAGCTAGCAGCCGCGAGTTTGTTTTCGCTGGGTTGTGCAAAAGAATCGACTACCTTTCTTCCTCATTCGGGTAAATGAAAGCAGAACGTGCGGCAAGCTTAATCGTTACATATTCGCCAGCCTCTAATGGAATGGCGAGCACCAAATATAGCTTTTGATCGCAGCTCGTTTGTGCGACTGCCCGCCAGCGGTTGCCCTCGAAGGTACAGTGAAGCACATGCAGCTGAAGCGCATTGTCAGCTTGCTCCTGCGGTATGGCTAAGGCAGGTGCGGCTGCCGGATCTGCTTCGCCATGGCGCTCCAGCACCTCGACCTCCTCGGGGCGAAACATGAGGATCGCTTGCGAATGGTTAGGCAAATTATGCTGCTCCGGCGCAAGCAAGCCGTGAATAAGCGTAGAGCCGATTCGAACAGCGCTTCCGCTGCTCCCGTTTACGACTTCGCCGCGCAAGCCGTTAATCGCCCCAAGCAAGGACGCTGCCCAGCGGCTCGCAGGACGCGTAAAGCATTGCTGCGGCGTGCCAATCTGGTCGATTTGACCATTGCGCAAAATGAGCAGCCGATCAGCCATGGCGAAGGCCTCGTCCGGATCATGCGTAACATGGAAGACGCTCATGCCTAATTGGCGGAATAAATACGCCATCTCCGTGCGCATTTCTACGCGCAGACGCATATCGAGATTGGAGAGCGGCTCATCGAGCAGCATCAGCTTTGGCCTTGTCGCCAGCGCCCTCGCAATGGCAACCCGCTGCTGCTGGCCGCCGGAGAGCTGAGGCGGCAATCGATGCCCAAGCCCTTCGAGATGAAGCATCGTCAGAAGCTCTTGAACCCGCTGCTGGATGTCCGCCCGTGCCATCTTGCTTCTGCGCAGCCCATAAGCAATGTTGTCGAGGACATTCATATGCGGCCACAGCGCATAGTCTTGAAACACCATATTAACCCCGCGTTTCTCGGGGGGCATCATGACAGACGACGAGGCGATAACCTCATCGCCTATCATGAGCTGGCCGCTGTCAGGCTTCGACAAGCCGGCAACAAGCTGGAGCAGCGTCGATTTGCCGCAGCCAGACGGACCAAGCACGCTAATAATCTCGCCTTCGCGCATGTCGAAGGAGATTCCTTTGAGCGCTTGGAACGCGCCATAGCTTTTGGTCAGGCCATGCGCTGAGAGCAGCGGTTTTTCAGCAATCGAAGCTTTAAGCTTAATCTCGTCAGAGGGATGATGGTTTTGATGGTTTTGCTTCATGGCAGTCGATGTCATGCTTTGACCTCCTTGCGGCGGAGCAATAGCTCAATCGCCAAAATGATAAGTATAACGATGGCTGATCCAAGTACGGTAGCCGCTGACGCATATCCAAAATCCAAATCCTCGAACGCTTTGTTGATCGTAACGGGCAGCGTAAGGAAGTTTGGCGGGAACAGGATCGAATTGACCGCGAGATCAAAGACGCTGGAGCCAAATGCCGCAAGGCCTGCAGAGAGCAGCGCTCCGCGAATTAGCGGAACAAGAATGAAGCGGACCCGTCCTGCGAGCGTATCGCCTTGCAGCTGTGCGGCTGTAAGCAAGCTGTGCGGCACCTTTGCCATCGCGCCTACCATCAGCCTTGTAATGACAGGAATGGCGCCGGCAATGGCGGCAAGCACAAGAATCCAAGGCGTTCCGTAAAGGAGCAGGCCGATGGATTCGAGCCATTTTTGATTCCAGACAAAAATATAGCCAATGCCAAGCACGACGCCGGGTACGGCAAGCGTAACGATCGAGAATACCTCAATCGTACGTTTGAACTTGAACTGCGAATAGGTTAGCACATAGGCGACGCACAGCCCGAATAACAAACCTAGCAGGGCAGCGATGCCGGCGATCATTAAGGAATGGGACAACCCCTTCAGCAGCGTGCTTGAGCTATGAAATAAAACGCGGTAATGCTCGAAGGTGAGATTGCTTAGCTTCAAGCCGCCTGATTGGGTTTTGAATATGGACATGAGTACGTTCGCGCCTATCGGAATGCCGATGATTACGGCAAGAAATAACAAATTCATTGTCGCAAGAAGCACGGCAAGCTTGCCTGCCGGTTTCGGTACGGAGCGCTCTGCACGCGCCGATAAGAAGTCAAAGCGAGAGCGGCGCATTGCATAAAATTGGACAAACATCGCAATGCCAATCAGCAAAACGAGATAAAACGAAAGGACGCCTGCCATATCGAACCGAATTGGCGAGGTATAGATAGCCGAATAAATAGAGTAGGGCAGCGTTGGAAAACGATAAACGGCAGCAATCGATGCGGGAAGGCCAAAATCGCCGATGGTGTCCATAAAAACAAGCGCCGCGCCAGCCCAGACCGCAGGCATAAGCAGCGGTGCCTCGATTGTCCGCCATACAGTAAAGGCCGATGCGCCGGATAGACGAGCGGCGTGGGACAGCTGATCAACCTTCCACTCCATTGCCGCATGAACGCTCAAATAAGCAAACGGAAACTTGCTTAAGGTCATAATAAAAATAAGTCCGGCAGGCTGGAAAACAGCGCTTGTGACCCAGTGCCAGCCAAGCAGGTTGACGGCAATGCCGCCGCCGGCGGCAAACAGCACCCAGCCCTGCGCTAGAATAAAGGAAGGCGTTATAATAAGCAGCCAAACCGAAGCGTCTAACAGCTTTGCCGTCGGAAATGACCATTTTGCACGGATCGTTGCAAGCACGCCGCCAAGCAGCGTAGCGAGCACCGTTGTACCGAGTCCAAGCACGACTGAATTTTCGAGTGATTTTTGCCATAGGGGACGCTTGAATATTTCGAGCAGCAGCGCAAGATCCCCAAGTTGCCAATTGCCGAAGAAAACCCCGGGCAGCAGTACTTGAATAATGACTGCCGCCAAGGGATATAAGACGAGGATGAACAGGATGATGCTGACGAACCATCCCAGTCGATCCTTCATAAAGGTTTGCATCGCTTACTTAACGGATTGGTCGGCGAACCATTGCTTAATGGCTGCTTCATTCTCAGATGCCCAGGAAGCGTCGGCTGCAACGAGCTTCGCATCGGCTGCGCGATCTTGCTTAGCATTTACGCCGTTCACGGAAGGCTGGAAATAGCTTTCGTCGCCTTTGTCGATTAGCGCTTGCTGTGTTTTTGGATCGAGCAAAAATTCGATGAACGCTTTTGCCGCATTCGGATTTTTCGTGTTTTTCTGAATTGCTGCTACCCGGACCGAAGCAGGCGCGCCTTCAGCAGGCCAAATGATCTCAATCGGCTCGTTGTCGTTTTTCATGGCGTATGCATTGCTCTCTTGCAGCGCAGCTATGGAGATTTCGCCAGCGGCTAGCGCTTTGACGACATTCGGATTTTTTGGATAGACGCGAAGGCCGTTGCTCATCAGCGAGCCAAAGAACGTCTGTCCGCCTTCAATTGTTTTATCGTTAAAGAACCAAGAAACAAACGGATAAGCAGGAGCCGCAATCGCCGGATCAGCCATGCCGATCAAGTTTTTGTATTTCGCATCGGAGAATTCCTCCCATGTTTTTGGAGCATCCTCGGCTTTCACTTTTTCCTTGTTGTATACGATAACGCCCGCAGCATGCGCGCCAGTCGGCACATACCATTTTTTCTCAGGCACAAAAGATTTGGCAAAATCGGTTAGATTAGCGAGGTTACCCGGAGCCCAGTCTTCAAGCAGCTGACCGCTTGCGCCTAATCCATAAATGGAAGGCATGGCATCGAGCCAGATGACATCCCAGTGCGGATTGCCTTTCTCTGCTTCAACACGGGACATAATTTCAGCTCCGTTGCCTGCCACAATCTCAAGCTTGTACCCAGTCGCTTCCTCGAACATAGGGGCAATAATGCTGTCAAAATCATTTAAGTAAACGGTAAGCGTTCCTTCATCCTTCGTCGTTGCTTGCTCTGTCGCTTGCGCTTCCTCAGTAGGAGCCGCCGTTTCTGTGCTTCCGGCGTTTGCAGCTGTATGGTTATTCGTGTTGCCTGCATTTCCGCTGCCGCAAGCAGCGGTCATTGTCATCAACCCGGCCAGCAAAATAGTTCCAAGCCAGCGTTTCCCATTCGTTTTCATCGTTTCGATTTCCCTCCACTATCTGTTTTGCTTACCTCCTAACTTTAGCAATGGTTTGTCAGATGATTGTTAACATATTGTCGAGATATTATTAAATGTAATCGATAGATATTGATATACATATAGATTTAATCTATATTAATAGGCAAAAAGCGAGGGAGGATGATCGGGATGAACGTGCAGCAGCTGCATGTATTTATGGAGGTTTGCGGCGGGCGGACGCTCGCGGAAGCCGCGGACAAGCTTGGGCTTAAGCAGCCGACGATCAGCTTTCATCTCAAAAGGCTGGAGGAGGAGCTGGGCGTGGAGCTGTTTCGCAAGCACTCGCGGAGCCTGCAGCCTAGCGACGCGGCGGTGGAGCTGCTGCCTTATGCGAAACGTATTGTTTTTCTGATGGAGGAGGCTAGGCTCGCCATGCTGGAGCGACGCGAGCAGGGCGAGGGACGCCTTAGGCTTGGAGCAAGCTACACGCCGGCAACCTATGTCATGCCTCCGCATTTTGCCGCGTATCGCAAGCTGTACCCGAGCGTGAGCCTGATGCTGACCGTGAAGCAGGCGGCTTCCGTTCTTGCGATGCTTAGAAGCTACGAGATTGATATAGGCATCGTTTCGCTAGGCGAATCGCCGCAGGAGGGACTTATCGTGCAGCCGCTCATTGCCGATGAGCTGAAGCTGCTGCTGGCGCCGGAGCATCCGTTAGCCGGACTGTCACAGATAGAAGTGGAGCAGCTGAGGCAACAAACCTTTTTGCTGCATGAGGTAGGATCAACCTCACGAACGCTTTCGGACGAGTGGGCGCGCGGTGCCGGATTGCAATGGGGAAGCGTCATGGAGCTTGGCGCGATCGAGACGATCAAAGAGGCGCTTAAATGCAACATGGGAGTCGGCATTTTGCCTCGACGGAGCGTCATTCGAGAGATCGACGCCGGCGAGCTGGTTATGCGCGACCTGCCCCAATATGTAAACAGCAGGCATATTTGTCTAGCGTACCGCAATGAGGATCAGCTTTCACCACATGTCAGATCGTTTATTGAATTTGTGCGGCATACGTTTCAGGTACATGATAAGCTGTAAGTAACAAATATGCGGAGGTGGCTAAGATGGGAGATATGACGGGTAAGATCGTAATGGTAACCGGCGCTAATTCCGGCATGGGGCTTGCGACTACGGTGGAGCTTGCGAAGCAAGGCGCGCATGTGGTGATGGTTTGCCGCAGCAGGGAGCGCGGTGAGCTCGCACTAGAGCAGGCACGTAAGCAGAGCGGCAGCAAGGAGCTGGCGCTTATGACCTGTGATTTGGGCTCGCTAGCGAGTATTCGCAGCTTCACCGCTGCTTTTAAGCAAAAGTATGATCGGCTTGATGTGCTGATTAACAATGCGGGCGTCGTCTCCTTGAAGCGGGAGCTGACGTCGGACGGATTTGAGTCGCAAATCGGCATTAACCATTTGGGCCATTTTTTGCTGACAAACGAACTGCTGGAACTTATTAAGGCTGCCCCGCAAGGACGAATTGTCAATCTATCCTCTGGCGCGCATAAGGCAGGAAGGATCCATTTTGACGACCCAAATCTTACGAAGAGCTACAATGTTGTTAAAGGCTACGCGCAGTCCAAGCTGGCTAATATTTTGTTCACGAAGGAGCTGGCAACTAGGCTAGCGGGCACGAGAGTAACGGTTAACAGCGTCCATCCGGGCGCGGTGGCAACCAATATCGGCGTGGATCGGAAGACAGGCTTCGGCAAAACGGTGCATAAGCTGCTTCGGCCATTTTTTCGTACGCCGCTTGAAGGGGCGAGGACTGCTATTTATTTGGCTTCAAGCGAAGCGGCGGCTGGCCAAACCGGACAATATTATATCGACAGCAAGATCGTACAGACGGCGAGCAAGGGCAGCAATGCTGAGCTTGCAGCTAGATTATGGGCATGGAGCGAGCAGCAGGTCGGACTTACATAATTGGGGGTCATTAGGCAACACTAGTGCAGACTGATTTCTATAACTGCGGAGGTGCAGCCTGATCATGAAGCACTTAATCATCTATTGCCATCCTAATCCGGATAGCTTCAACAATGCGATCGTTGATGCGTTCATCGGATCTTTAAAGGAAAAAGGACATGAGGTTGTCGTCAGAGATTTGTACGCGATGGGATTTGAGCCTGTGCTTAAGGCGAGCGATTTTGAAGCGATACGCGAGGGCGATACGCCAGCGGACATCAAGACGGAGCAAGAGCATGTGAAATGGGCGGATGCCTTCACGATGGTCTATCCGATTTGGTGGACGGGCTTGCCCGCCCTGATTAAAGGCTATATCGATCGTGTGTTTGCGTACGGCTTCGCCTATGCGTACGGGGAGGACGGCAATATTAAGAAGCTGCTGGCAGGCAAAAAGGGGCTCATAATCAATACGCATGGTGCTCCCGCGGAAATGTACAGCAAAACCGGCATGTACGAAGGCTTAACCTTGACTTCGGATACGGGAATTTACGAATTTTGCGGCATTCAGCCGGTCGGCCATCTTTTCTTCGGCAGCGTGCCCCAAATCGATGACGCCGCCCGCAAGCAAATACTTGAGGAAGTAAAGGGCAAGGCAGTTAGGTTGTTTGAATAGACATAGCGTGGGAGCCGGTCGCTTATGGCGAGCGGTTTTTTTTATGTCTTGAAGGGGAAAGGGGAGGGGGACTTCCTAGAGGTAGGAGAGCGAACCTATTCTACATGCTTCACAATTAGCGGTAGATTTTCTTGCTAATTTGCAATTAGCAGGAAATGCTCCAGCTAATTGCATCAGAAATCAGCAATTTTTGAATTTAGATGGAATTTCTCATGCAAATTCAACGAATACTCGCTGGGAAGCCGCCTAAACGGAAAATTACAGGGAGAAATTCCCGTTAATTGAGTCTAGAGAGCAAAAAAGTTGAAATTAGCTGGAGTTTTTCCCGTTAGTGTGGTGCTGGGAGAAGCTATGCTAAACAACACGATCAACACCTTGCTCATGTGGAACAACCTAGCTGATTCGTCAAACTAATTTCTCCAACCAAAAAGCAATTAGCAGGAAATGCTCCAGCTAATTGCATCAGAAATCATCAATTTTAGAATTTAGATGGAATTTCTCATGCAAATTCAACGAATATTGGCTGGAAAGCCGCCAAAACGGAAAATTACAGGGAAAAATTCCCGTTAATTGAGTCTAGAGAGCAAAAAAGCTGAAATTAGCTGGAGTTTTTCCCGTTAGTGTGGTGCTGGGTGAAGCTGCGCTAAACAACACGATCAACACCTTGCTCATGTGGAACAACCTAGCTGATTCGTCAAACTAACTTCTCCAACCAAAAAGCAATTAGCAGGAAATGCTCCAGCTAATTGCATCAGAAATCAGCAATTTTTGAATTTAGATGGAATTTCTCATGCAAATTCAACGAATACTCGCTGGGAAGCCGCCTAAACGGAAAATTACAGGGAGAAATTCCCGTTAATTGAGTCTAGAGAGCAAAAAAGCTGAAATTAGCTGGAGTTTTTCCCGTTAGTGTGGTGCTGGGTGAAGCTGCGCTAAACAACACGATCAACACCTTGCTCATGTGGAACAACCTAGCTGATTCGTCAAACTAACTTCTCCAACCAAAAAGCAATTAGCAGGAAATGCTCCAGCTAATTGCATCAGAAATCAGCAATTTTTGAATTTAGATGGAATTTCTCATGCAAATTCAACGAATACTCGCTGGGAAGCCGCCTAAACGGAAAATTACAGGGAGAAATTCCCGTTAATTGAGTCTAGAGAGCAAAAAAGTTGAAATTAGCTGGAGTTTTTCCCGTTAGTGTGGTGCTGGGTGAAGCTATGCTAAACAACACGATCAACACCTTGCTCATGTGGAACAACCTAGCTGATTCGTCAAACTAACTTCTCCAACCAAAAAGCAATTAGCAGGAAATGCTCCAGCTAATTGCATCAGAAATCAGCAATTTTTGAATTTAGATGGAATTTCTCATGCAAATTCAACGAATACTCGCTGGGAAGCCGCCAAAACGGAAAATTACAGGGAGAAATTCCCGTTAATTGAGTCTAGAGAGCAAAAAAGTTGAAATTAGCTGGAGTTTTTCCCGTTAGTGTGGTGCTGGGTGAAGCTATGCTAAACAACACGATCAACACCTTGCTCATGTGGAACAACCTAGCTGATTCGTCAAACTAACTTCTCCAACCAAAAAGCAATTAGCAGGAAATGCTCCAGCTAATTGCATCAGAAATCAGCAATTTTTGAATTTAGATGGAATTTCTCATGCAAATTCAACGAATACTCGCTGGGAAGCCGCCAAAACGGAAAATTACAGGGAGAAATTCCCGTTAATTGAGTCTAGAGAGCAAAAAAGTTGAAATTAGCTGGAGTTTTTCCCGTTAGTGTGGTGCTGGGAGAAGCTATGCTAAACAACACGATCAACACCTTGCTCATGTGGAACAACCTAGCTGATTCGTCAAACTAACTTCTCCAACCAAAAAGCAATTAGCAGGAAATGCTCCAGCTAATTGCATCAGAAATCAGCAATTTTTGAATTTAGATGGAATTTCTCATGCAAATTCAACGAATACTCGCTGGGAAGCCGCCAAAACGGAAAATTACAGGGAGAAATTCCCGTTAATTGAGTCTAGAGAGCAAAAAAGTTGAAATTAGCTGGAGTTTTTCCCGTTAGTGTGGTGCTGGGAGAAGCTATGCTAAACAACACGATCAACACCTTGCTCATGTGGAACAACCTAGCTGATTCGTCAAACTAATTTCTCCAACCAAAAAGCAATTAGCAGGAAATGCTCCAGCTAATTGCATCAGAAATCATCAATTTTAGAATTTAGATGGAATTTCTCATGCAAATTCAACGAATATTGGCTGGAAAGCCGCCAAAACGGAAAATTACAGGGAAAAATTCCCGTTAATTGAGTCTAGAGAGCAAAAAAGCTGAAATTAGCTGGAGTTTTTCCCGTTAGTGTGGTGCTGGGTGAAGCTGCGCTAAACAACACGATCAACACCTTGCTCATGTGGAACAACCTAGCTGATTCGTCAAACTAACTTCTCCAACCAAAAAGCAATTAGCAGGAAATGCTCCAGCTAATTGCATCAGAAATCAGCAATTTTTGAATTTAGATGGAATTTCTCATGCAAATTCAACGAATACTCGCTGGGAAGCCGCCAAAACGGAAAATTACAGGGAGAAATTCCCGTTAATTGAGTCTAGAGAGCAAAAAAGCTGAAATTAGCTGGAGTTTTTCCCGTTAGTGTGGTGCTGGGTGAAGCTGCGCTAAACAACACGATCAACACCTTGCTCATGTGGAACAACCTAGCTGATTCGTCAAACTAACTTCTCCAACCAAAAAGCAATTAGCAGGAAATGCTCCAGCTAATTGCATCAGAAATCAGCAATTTTTGAATTTAGATGGAATTTCTCATGCAAATTCAACGAATACTCGCTGGGAAGCCGCCAAAACGGAAAATTACAGGGAGAAATTCCCGTTAATTGAGTCTAGAGAGCAAAAAAGCTGAAATTAGCTGGAGTTTTTCCCGTTAGTGTGGTGCTGGGAGAAGCTGCGCTAAACAACAGGAGTAACTCTTCGTTCGCATTATGATGCACAAGCAACTCCAACAAATTAAGGACAAGGCTAGTAAGGGGAGCGTAACAGCAGACGTAACACCTTGTTCATAAAACTGCTGCTGCACCAGAGCCACCCAATATCAGCCGTATCACCATTTCAGCATATTACTTAACCAGCAGCATCAACCAACCATCCACCGAGCCACAAAACAAAAAACTGACGCAACAGGCATAAGCCTGCTGCTTCAGCCTCCTTCGGATAATGCCCTAACGCTCATAGCCGGGATAGTTGTAATCGGGGTCTTGGAGCTTTGGTAAAATATTCATCTCGCGAATATGATCCTTGGTCTCCTTCGTGCCAAGCGCATAAACGGCATCGTACACCTTGATGATGTCCTCGTTGAACTAGTCCGTCGCTTCGTCATGGTCGGCGGATTTGTACGGAATAGGCGCGCGAAATTGGGTTTTCTCGTCATCCCGCTGAATTTGGTCCAGCAGCAGCTGCAGCTCGCCAATTTCCTCTAAAGTCGCTGTTACCGTTAACTGATCATTGATGGAAGGCTCCGGCTCGACCCGTTTCCCAGATATCGATACGTAATAGGTTTGCTTCATCGCCATGCCGCTCACTCCCCCTCTTATTCGTTAATAAGATATAAAACAAATTTGATAGGGATGAAACAAAGGCCGCCTCTGGAAATCTTCCGCTAACAAGACTAATGGCTCGTTAAGTTGGCAATAATAAAAAGGATTGTACTTATAGACGATTGGATTGATCGCTATGATGAATATTCACTGGCGACTTGCAGAGCTGTGGCTGCTGCAACAGAGCCGAAAGCTTACGGAACAGGAAACCTCGGAGCTGGACGTATGCCTGAAGCTCAATGCCAAATATGCGCAAAGGCTGGCTGAACAATACAATTTCGGATTAATGGCCAGCATGACGAATGATTGGAATTGGCTGCATGAGATTTCTGCGGAGATTGATAAGCTGGAGCGAATGTATGAAAGCGGTCGGCCTTCTTTTTTTGAACAATAAGGGGGGCGATAACGCTGCAGCAGCTTATTTTGGCGCGCATCCCTTTTACTTGAAAATAGCAATCTAAAAGAAATGCCCGAGTCTTTAAAATGCTAGAATAAAGCGATAAACAAATCAAACATTTAATCGGCCTATTTCAACCAACGGTCGCCGAAGGTTTGACAATCTAATGATGAGGTGATCGTTAATGGGATTTAAGACAGCTAATATTTTTGTGAATTTACCGGTTAAGGATTTGAATAAATCGGTCGCGTTTTTTACGGCGCTAGGATTTGAATTTAACGCTCAATTTACGGATGAGAATGCAACCTGTCTAATAATCGGCGAAAATATTTATGCGATGCTGCTGGTCGAAGACTATTTCAAATCGTTCATCAAGAAAGAGATTTCCGATACAACAACGAAATCCGAAATGATTTTAGCGTTATCTGCTGAGAACAAAGAGCAAGTCGATGAGCTTGTCCACAAAGCGCATGCTGCTGGCGCTGGACATTCCAAAGAAGCGGTTGACCACGGTTTCATGTATGGATGGGGCTTTGAGGATCTTGACGGGCATCTGTGGGAAGTTTTCTACATGGATCCAAGCGCAGTCAACCCAACTGAATAATCCAGCAAAAGAGAAGAGGCTGCGTAATTGCGCAGCCTCTTTTTGCATGCCCGGCAAGCGATCCCCCGCATAGCTCAACCCATGCCATGTCTAGAGAACAATTCCCACATCAGCTCGCGCCTGCTGCTAAACCCTGTTTTGGCAAAGATCGATTTAAGATGGTCTTGAACGGTATAAGCCGAAATATGAAGGGAATGAGCTCCTTCGTCGAAAACCTCTAATTATCCGCTAGTTTGCTGGCACGTATCGATAAATACCGGCCATCGGGCAAGAGCAAGTTTATGGCAGCGACAAAAAGCGGGGCTCCGTCATTCAAATGGCCGGCTATGCGATGAAGCAGCCGTTTCTTCTGCGTATTCAAAGCTAGTTTTTCATTTCACCCATTTGGTATAATTGGGATTAAATGACTGAACTAAAGGGGAGCGGGAAATGGACAAGCAGCAGATGATCGATCTTATTTTAGAGGAGTACGGATTGGCACCGGATAGCATGCGTGCACAGCTCGATGCCATGCTTCTGCGTCTTTTCGCCCATAAAGGTGAACTGTCTGCGGAAACATTGCTGGGCTGGAGCGACAATGACCTTACGGTGCTGTACAACACGGCATCCGGGGTCAAACTGACACGGGAGCATGTGCCGAATATGTTGAGCGAGTATGCGAAAATGGACACGGGGCAGCTGTCCTCGGTTGTGTCGTTTGGCCATATCGAGCATGAGAAAGCAATCGAACCTGAGCCGCGCATCCACCGCCAGTATGGAAAATACGAGCTGCCTCCTACGATACAGCGTCTGTATGAGCTGGAGGAGGAGCTTGGGAGAGCGATGGATCTGGAGATCGGGCTGCTTATGCAGAAGTATGATATGCGTTACCCTTGCACGCCGCCGGACTTTATTCCTTTCGCGAGCCCCGGCGCAGACGGCATTCATTATTGCTTCGTTACCGATTTTGGGACAGTTACTGATCTCGAGGATGCCTATATAGCCGTTGTATCGCCCATGGATTTTGGTTCCGAAATTTGGCTGGTATCAAGCAATATAAAGGACTTTCTTCGTATCTTATGTTCGGATAAAAGCATTTTATATAACAGCATCGCGCCATTTGATACTAACAAGATTGGGCAAGCGAGCGGGCAGGAGCTGACGCCAGCACTGCAGAGGCTTAAAGAGATCTTTACTCTGACCGAAATCCCCGATTTGGCTGGTTATATCGATAGCTTACGCAAGCAAAGGGATCAGCTTATCTGCATGCAGACACTTGATACGATCGGCATCGTACCGCTGGCAGAACGGACTAATCAGGCAGCGGCGCAGCCGCTATCCATCGATTGGGACGACGAGCAGGCGATGAGAGCGCTGCTTAAAGCAGCTAGCCCTGAGACGAAGCTGGCATTCATTCGCGATGCGCAGCATGAGAAGCGGATATATGATGATAAAGGGATGCTAAGTCGCTGCAAGAGCATTTTATCCGAGCTGGAGCTTTACCATGAGCTCCAAAATTTGCTTGAATGCGCCGACTAGCGCAAAAAAAAGCTGTCCCACCGGTCCGCAATGACCTAATGGGGCAGCTTTTGTTTCACCATGCAAACGCTATTTCACTTCATTCATCAGAGCGATAATACCGTTGATCTGCTCCTCCGATACGGCGCCCTGGCTGAACATGCCAAGCGCACGGAGCGGCATGAAATTCAGCATGGCTGCAACCATTTCAGGAGCATCCTCCATAAGCGAGCTCATCATGCCGCTGCTGCTCTCGGAAAATTTCTGAAGCATGCCGCTTGCGATGATCGCGCGCTCGGGATCGCTAAGCAAATCACCGAACGTCGTATTCATCGTTACGGGCTTGCGAACGCTGACCGTGGACCTTACGTTCACCACAGTACGCTCAGCTATATCACGCGAGGAGGCGCCAACAAGCAGCTCGAATTCGCCGGTTTCGACATGCCAATCTTTAATCCCTGCATGGTAATAGGCAAAAGCGCGTTTGCCAAGCGTAAAGGTTACTGTCTTCCGCTCGCCCGGCTGAAGCTCCACCTTGGTGAAGCCTTTCAGTTCCTTGGACGGACTGTTCACGGTGCTGACCGAATCTCTAACGTAAAGCTGAACGATCTCTTTGCCCGCAATTGTTCCCGTATTGGTAATGTCTATGCTGACCGTTAATGCATCCTGATCAGTCAGCTCGGTTTGGCTAACTGTTAGGTTGCTGTATGCAAAGCTCGTATAGCTAAGTCCGAAGCCAAAAGGGAAAAGCGGCTCGATTTCCTTCGTGTCGTAGTAACGGTAACCGACAAAGACACCTTCCTTATATTCGACCCTGTCGCCCTCGCCAGGGAAGTTCAAAAATGACGGATTATCGCTGAGCTTAACCGGAAATGTCTCGGCTAGCTTGCCGGAAGGGTTCGCATCGCCGAACAATAACGCAGCAATCGCTCCGCCCGCAGCTTGCCCGCCTAAGTAACCTTCAAGCACGGCCTTGGCTTTGCCAAGCCAAGGCATAACAATCGGCGAGCCGTTGCTGAGCACAACAACAAGATTGCTCTGAACCTCAGCTACCGCATCAATTAGAGCGCGTTGGTTGTCAGGAATGTTCAGATGCTGGCGGTCATAACCCTCAGACTCGTAACGGTCAGGCAAACCGATGAACAACACGGCAACATCGGCGTCAGCCGCATTAACCTTCGCCTCAATTAGAAGAGGCTCGTCATGGTCATCGCTCTCAAGCTTATAGCCCTGCGCATAGGTTACTTTCGCGCCGTCCCCGGCTAAACGTACCATCTCCGCAAAAGGGTTATCGAGCTTTGTCGGCTTAATATGAGAGCTGCCGCCGCCTTGGTATCTTGGCGAAGCAGCTAGAGCGCCGATAACGGCGATTGTTCCGCTTTTTGGAAGCGGGAGAATTGCTTGCTCATTCTTCAGCAGCACCATGCTCTCTGCTGCCACTTTAGTTGCCAACTGGTGATGGGCTTCCGCATCGTACGCCGCGTTTTCCTTTTTGTTGTCCACTGCTTTATATACAACGGTCAAAATCCGTTCGACCGCATCGTTAAGTGTGTCCTCTGACAGTTGACCGTTCAATACGGCTTCAACGATTTTGCGGTCGCCAGCTCCGCCGCTGGATGGCATCTCGAGCTCGAGTCCAGCTGCTAATCCGTCAACACGTTCATTGACAGCGCCCCAATCGGATACGACAAACCCTTCGTGACCCCACTCTTCCTTCAAAATTTGAGTAAGCAAGCGGCTGTTCTCGGAAGCGAATGCACCGTTTACCTGATTGTAGGAGGACATAACGGTCCATGGCTGCGCTTTGGTTACCGCTCCTTCAAAGCTGGCCAAATAAATTTCCCGCAGCGTGCGCTCGTCCACTATGGCATCGACCGTCATTCGGCGGTGCTCCTGATTGTTAACGGCAAAATGCTTGAGCGAGGTGCCGACGCCTTGGCTCTGCACGCCATTAATATGCGCTGCCGCAAGCTCGGAGGACAGAAGCGGGTCCTCGGAGAAATATTCGAAGTTTCTTCCGCAAAGCGGGGACCGTTTAATATTGGCGCCCGGACCAAGCAGCACCGCTACGTCCTCTGCTTGGCATTCCTCGCCGAGCGCGACGCCGACCAGGTGCACGAGCTCCGTGTCCCAAGAGCAGGCAAGCCCTGCCGCAGAAGGGAAACAAGTAGCCGGAACGCTGTCGAGCAGCCCTAGATGATCGCCGCTCCCGCTTTGCTTGCGCAGTCCATGGGGACCATCGGTTACCATGACGGATGGAATATGTAATCGCTCGATCCCTTTCGTATGCCAAAAGTTAAGCCCTGAGCATAAGCCAGCTTTTTCCTCCAGCGTCAGTTGGGCTACGATTTGCTTGATATCTCTAGTCATTGTCCAAGCTCCCTTCGAACGAATAATAGCGCTTACAAGTAGTGATTTAACCTTATTTTAAACGAAATGAGCGTTAGGCTATGGTAAAATACTTAGATAAATAGTATTTATTCTTGTTATTTAATCATTCATAAAAAGCTGCGGCAAAGAGGGGGGCTTGAGATGGAGTATGCTGCTTCTGATGAACGGATTTTGTTTATATGCAAGCTGATGTCGGGTAATTTTCAAGCCCAAGCCCGCTATGTGAATACGCAGCTGGAGCCGCTTACTGGAACGGATGGAAATGGGCAGCTCGCCAGTCCGCTCTATGCAAGCCTTCAAGCGTTGTTAGAACAGCTTCATTTAGAGGCTGCTATGCCACAATATCCGCTTATACAAACGCTGAACGAGCTGGAGAACTACGTAATCGTACGTATTCAACGAGAAAGTCAGCATGCAGGCTATGTCGTATTTGGGCCGTCTGCCTATGCGGATATACCTGCTGAAGCGATCACGGGGATGCTTAATGATTACGCCGTGCCAATAGACCAGAAAGAGGCTGCGCGTGCTTATTATAAGGCGCTGCCGATTATAAGCGGATTAAAGCTGCTGCATGCGAGCGTATTATTGTATTATTTGCTCTATGGCAAAGAGCTGGCTACGCTGGATATTTTTCATCACCGATCGCTGCTGTCGCAAGCGGAGCAGGAGCGGTTCGGCCGCCATGTCGATCGAAATTTATCCGATCAACGGGAGACGACGGCGCTTCATCATGACTTTGAGCTGGAGAAGCAGCTTTTCCAGTACATGAAGGAGGGCAGGACGGAGATGCTGCAGAGGCTTGCGACAATTGATCCGCAAAACCTCGGCATTTTGTCCAGAAAAAGCTATCTGAGGAGTCAAAAAAATATTACGATAGCCGGAATCACGCTTGCAACACGCGCAGCGATGGAAGGAGGGCTCCATTCGGAGATCGCCTATACGATGAGCGATTTGTATATTCAGCATTTGGAGGAGCTGACCGACATTCAAAGCGTCGTTAAGCTTCGAACCGAGGCGATGCTCGGTTTTGCAGAGCGAGTGCGGCATAGTCGTGCCGGCCAATTTTCAAAGGTAGTCATGGAATGCCAACAGTACATCTTTAACCATATCTATGAGAATATATCGGTCGCTGCGCTTGCAGGTAAGGTACGGCTAAACGCCAATTATTTATCGCAGCTGTTCAAGAAAGAGGTCGGGATTCCGATCCATAGCTATATCATGAGAGAAAAGGTGGAGGAAGCAAAGAGACTGCTGACCGCCTCCGAGCTTACGTTGTCCGAAATCTGGGCACGGCTGAATTTTTATGATCAGAGCCATTTTACGAAAATATTCAAGAAACAGATCGGCGTAACGCCTAAGCAGTATCGTGCTTATGGACAGGTTCGATTAGAAGAAAAAGAATAGGAAGTGGTACCCATTCGGTTATTATTTATTTGCAGCAGAAACAAGTGGCGGAGCTTGACGGCCGAGACGATTTTTCAAGGTGTGGACGGGCATGAGGTAAGGTCGGCGGGTACGGAAGAAAATGCTCGCATTAAAGTAACGGAGGGGCATATTGGCTGGGCTGATCTCATCTTTGCCATGGAGAAAAAGCATGTACGGAGGCTGCAGGGGAAGTTCAGCGGCGCCCTTGCCGGCAAAAAAGTCATTTGCCTCCATATCCCGGATGAATTTGAATATATGAATGAAGATCTGATCGGCTTGCTTCAGTCCAGCGTATCGGATTACATCAGAATTCCCGAGGATCATTAACGCATGCGAAGATTAATGGATCTGATCCTTCAAGTGCAAAAGCTGATACAAATAATGGGCGCCCCGCAGCTGGCTTCTATTGATCCGATCAAGAAATTGCAGTGATTCACGGGCAATCTTGATGGCATTTTCCACATTGTTGTCATCTACTTCCTTGATAACCTGCTGAATAATTTCAAGCGACCAAATCGCCGATTTAAAGGTGCGAATAATTAAAATTTGGCGGAGGTTGGCGGGGCTGAAGCTGCGATAACCGTTGTCCTTGTCGCGGTGAATCGTGATGAGCCCCATTTTTTCCCAGTGACGGATCGCTGAGCTTGGAATCGTCGTCTCATCGGATACCTCGCCGATCGTCATCCATTTCCTTTTCCCGGACCGATGCAGCAAATCGATTTCATCCGTTTCCAGCGCTCGGATCGTCTTCTCGGCAATCGTCTTGTCGCGGTGAAGCGATGCTTGCGAACCATTCATAAGCCATAGTGCCGCATCGATTTCTCCGCAGAGCACCTTCCACAGCACGTTTTTGGTAAGCATCATCCCAAAACCTTCGTTCATCGCCCGTATACATTCAAAATAAGCAATATGCTCCTCCGTGTAGATCCGGTAACCGTTAGCTCCTCTCTCAACAGGCGGTATAATTCCCCAGCTTTCATAATGCCGCAAAGCGGTTGTGCTGATCTTCAATTTTCTAGCGATATCAATGGGCCGAACGGTCATAAATCCACCTCCGCGTTATCTAAAAACATTAAACTCCTGAGTTAACGTTTTGTCAAACCTAACTCTTTAATTAGGCATTTAAATTCATCAACCTTACCACTTGCATGAATGTAGTATGCTGGTTTTAAAGTCGGGAAAGGAATGGTGCTGGCAGCCTAAGACTCAACCGTTTCTAATTAAAATGGATATGAAAACGAGGAGGACATGCATGAAGGATATGATTGTTATTAAAGGCGCGAACGAAAATAATTTGAAAAACGTATCGCTTTCGATTCCGAAATACAAGCTTGTCGTATTGACGGGGCCGTCCGGCTCGGGAAAATCAACGCTAGCCATGGATACGCTGCAAAAGGAATGCCAGCGGCAATATATGGAGTCGATGGGAATGGTGTCGGATTCGATCAGCAAGCCAAAGGTCGAATCGATCGCCGGACTGTCTCCTTCCATCAGCGTCGGGCAGCATGTTACGAATCGAAATCCCCGCTCGACGGTAGGCACAGTGACGGACATCTACACGTACCTGCGTTTCCTTTACTCTAGGCTGGGTGAGCGAATCTGCTCCTCCTGCGGCGAGAGCATTCCTCCGAGCTTCGACGAAGAGAGCAGCACCGGCATAACGGCAGCGGAGGAAGACGAGGAACGGCAAACGATCAGCTGCCCGAGCTGCCATGCGGAGCTTGAGAAATTAGGCATGTCGCATTTCTCGTTTAATAAGCCAGAAGGCGCGTGCGAATCATGCGGCGGTCTCGGCCATGTGGCAACGCTGGATCTGGATGCGGTGTTCAAGCCGGAATTAAGTTTGCGCGAGGGCTGCGTAACTTACTTATACGATGCGTATATGGAATACTTCGCCAACATTTTAGTCGCTGCCGGAAAGCATTACGGGTTTGTTTTTGATCCTGATCTGCCTTTGAAGGAGTACTCGGAAATGCAGAGGGATCTGCTCTATTACGGCGCTGAGAACGAAGCGTTCATTCGCCACTTTCCTGATACGAAGCCGCCCAAGACGGTAGGGGGCGGAAAGTTTGAAGGGATCGTAACCGGCTTGTGGCGACGGTATAAGGAGAAGGATGGCGAGCAGGGAGCAATCGAGCGGGACGGGGACTATTTTAAGCAGCAGGGCTGTACGGCTTGCAACGGCAAGCGGCTCAAAAAGGAAAGCAGATCGGTCATCGTAGCCGGCGCTTCCATCTCGGACGTTTCATCTTGGTCACTGGAGGATGTGCTTGCTTGGTCAAGCCGCTTGCACGAAGCGATGCCGCTGGAAGGACTTCCGCTGCTTAAGCCTGTCTTGACCGATATGCCGCTTCGACTGGAGCGAATTATCGATGTAGGTCTTGGCTATCTCTCGCTTGATCGGCAGACCGTATCGCTCTCCGGCGGAGAGTCGCAGCGCCTTAGGCTAGCCTCGCTGCTCGGCTCAGGTTTGACTGGCGTCCTTTACATATTGGACGAGCCGACAACGGGGCTTCATCCGCGCGATACCTCTGGCTTAATTCGGGTATTGCTGCAGCTGCGCGATCTGGGCAATACGGTGTTAGTCATTGAGCATGACGTTGAGGTGATGCGCGCTGCGGACCATATTATCGACATCGGACCAGGCGCCGGATACCTCGGCGGAACGGTCGTTGGCGAAGGAAGCTTGGAGGATTTGATGGCAAGCGAGCAGTCCGTTACGGGCGCGTATTTGCGAGGTGAAAGCTTGCCGGCATCTGCTCGGAGCAGAAGGCGCGGCAGCGGCAAGCATTTGTGTATAACGAATGCGCATGCCCGCAATCTCAAAAACATCGATGTTTCTTTTCCGCTTGGAAGCCTTATTTCCGTAACAGGCGTGTCAGGCTCCGGCAAGTCGACCTTGCTGTTTGATTTGCTTGCAAAGGGCGGATCGGCCGGGCAAAAAATAGACGGCTGCGACAGCATCACCGGATTCGAGCATGTCGGGAATTTGATTATGGTTGACCAGTCGCCGCTTGGCCGCATGCAGCGCTCGAACATTGCCACCTACACGGACATATTTACGCAGCTGCGAAATTTGTTTGCGGCGCTGCCGGCGGCGAAGAGCAGCAAGCTGACCTCCAAACATTTTTCGTTTAATACGCCCGGCGGCCGCTGCGAGACTTGCCAAGGTCTCGGCGTTTTGACAGTGGATATGAATTTCCTTCCGGATCTGGAGGTGCGCTGCACAGCCTGCAAAGGAAAACGATTTAAAGAAGAGGTGCTCCGCGTAACCTATGATGGGTATTCGATATCCGATTTGCTTAATATGACGGTTCAAGAAAGCTTGTCCGTGTTTCGCAGCAAGGAGAAAATAGCGAGCATGATCGAGCTGCTGTGCGAGGTCGGGCTTGGTTATTTGCAGCTCGGGCAGTCGGTCAAAACGTTGTCCGGCGGGGAAGGCCAGCGCATTAAGCTCGCCAAGGAGCTTAACAAAAAATCCAATACGCATACGCTCTACATGCTGGATGAACCTACGACAGGACTGCATCCTACTGATGTAGGCCAGCTTCTCGTGCTGCTGAACAAATTAGTGGATGCCGGCAATACGGTTATTTTGGTCGAGCATAGCTTGGAGCTGATCTGTGAATCTGACTATATTATCGACATTGGCCCAGAGGGCGGAGAAGCGGGCGGCAAGCTAATCGCTGCGGGTACGCCGGAGCAGGTAGCCGATATTCCATCCTCTTATACAGGGCAGTTTTTGAGGAAAGCTTTAGCGGGCGGACTATAAAGAGTCACGTTTATGGATTTATGGACCAACGCAAAAACGCCTCCAACCCTGCTTGCGCAGCGGGTTTGGAGGCGTTTTGTATATTGTTCGGGGCTATGGATTTAGTTCTGCCGAATAACAGGAATAAATCCAGCCATTTACCTCGTCAGCTCCAAAATGCGTTCATTCACATGATCCGAGTACAGCCCGCCATGGTAACAAATGACGGTTTCGATATCGTATTCGGTTAATTGGCGGAGCGATTGCAGCGCTAATTCGTAGTCATGGCAATAACTTGGAATAGGGCCGAGCAGCTGGTCATTTACGACGACTAACGCGTCAGCAGCAATTAATGTTTTACTAGCTTGATGATAGAGGCAGATATGGCCGGGCGTATGTCCAGGTGTGCCAATCACGGTAATCCCATCGCAATAAGGAAGCTCCTGCCCGTAAGTGACAAAAGCATCAACTGCCGCGCTAGGCGGACTCTCCAGCGTCTTGCGGAAGGAGGCTCGCCACTCATCCGACACCTCGGCGGGCAAAGCTTTCATCGCTCGCTCGATGGATTCAGCCGTAATTTTGATCGGGCGTTTCTCTCCTTGAATGTAAGGCGCCTCGATTTCGGTTGCAAGCACTTCTGCCTTTTGAGGCAGCGCCTCCAAAATGGCCGGCAGGCTGCCAATATGGTCGATATCCTGGTGGGTTATGATGATTTTTTTAAGCTTGTCAAAAGAAATGCCTGCCCGCTCCATCTGTTCCTTTATTAATGGAAGCTGCCCTGGATAACCGGTATCCACTAAGATCGCCATATCGTTATCCCACAACAAAGTGGGATAAATCGTAACCATTTCACCCCTCATGACTGCTGAGATCGGCAGCATGTTCACTCCGTTTGCAATGTTCATCTTAACCCTCCGCTACTGTTATAGTTTAATGTACAATGATCATACCGATTGCAAAATACATATTAGCAGCAGTCAAATAATATGTAAATAGAAAAATATTTAATTATATCACAAAAATAATTATTTGTCAATAGTTATTTAAGCGTCATTTGCGGCTGTACCATTCCCCATAATTTCTTATTATCGGAAAATGTATGGTCACCTTCGTCATGTTTCCTTCTTCGGATTGGATAGACAAATCATGCCCCAGCTTAAGCGCCAGCTGCTTAGCCAAATAAAGCCCCATTCCCGTTGACTTTGAAAGAATGAAGCATACCACATTGACATAAACGACATTGCCAACGGAGTAGCCTGCCGAGTCGCTCACCAACATAATGACCGTAACGAACAGCATGATCGCGCCATAAAGCAGGCAGAAAAAACGTTTGTCCTTCATATAGTGTGCGAAACTCATAGAATGATATACCCTTGACCTTTCTTGGTCGTAATGAAGCTTGCCTTGCCGAGCTCCGCGAGCTTCTTGCGGAGGCTGGTGATATTGACGGTTAGCGTATTGTCGTCGACGAAGCTTTCATCCTCCCAGAGGCTGCGCATTATTTTTGTACGAGTCACAATCGAGCCCTTCTGTTTCATGAGCATATGCAAAATAATAAATTCGGTTTTCGTCAGCTCAGCCTTCTGCTCGCCGCATCGTACATCGCCATCCTTTAGGCTTAGGACGATGCCGCCATGCTCGATCACGCTTGCGCTTACCTCGACGTAGGAGTAGGTTCTGCGGAGCAGCGCATTTATTTTGGCAAGCAATACATCCGTGAAGAACGGCTTCTGAACAAAGTCGTCGCCGCCCATATTCATCGCCATAATCATATCAAGCGGCGTATCGCGGGAGGATAGAAATAGAATCGGGACGTTGGATACCTCTCTTATTTGATGGCACCAATGAAAGCCGTCAAAGGACGGCAAATTAATGTCCATGAGCACGAGATGAGGGTTCCCATTCAAAAAGAGCAGCAGAATATGTTCAAAATCATCAGCGATAACCGTTTCGAAGCCCCATTTGCCTAACGTTTCGCCAAGCATCTCTGCAATCGTCCGATCATCCTCAACAATCATTATTTTCATGACAGACTCCTCCATTTAAGCCGTCAACAGCTTCGTCTCTATACTACGAAACGTTGCTTGCTGCCGCTTGCGCTAGCAAAGGTGAAGGTCGCTGAGCTTGAGAGCCGCGTAGATGAAATTTCCGAGAAATTTGGGATCAAGCAGCTGTTTGACCGATATCCCTATCAGCTGTCAGGCGGACAGAAGCAGCGTACGGCAGCATCGCGTGCCATTATCGCAAGGCCTAGCCTTCTGCTGGCAGATGAACCGACGGGGGCGCTCGATTCGAAGTCGGCAACCGATTTGCTGGAGAGCTTGAAAGCTTTGAACGAGCAGGACATCGGCGGGCCATAGCACAAGCTCCGAGCTGCTGCCAGAGCGGTATTCGGAGGAGGATGACAAGCCTGTCTAAATGATTTCGTCCAGCACTTACCAAGCTATTGCAAAAGCATTGAACAGAAGCACAAGCGTGAATTTGGCTGATGATCAGGCTGCGGCGATTCGTCCGATGTTTAACGATAATGTATGGTCTGACTACGGGCAGCGTGCTCTACTTCAAGCAGCAGCTGACGGAAGCCCATTCAGATAAAGAACGGTATGAGGTTTTGCGCAAAATAGGCGTATCGAGGAAAGAAATTCGAGGTACCATTTCAAAGCAGACGCTTTTTATTTTTGGGCTTCCGCTCATTCTCGGTATTACGCATAGCGTGGTCGCCGTAAACGCCATGTCCAAGCTGTTTTCCAATTTGGTCAACGTTGATTTTACGGTGCCCGTCCTTTTCTCCACAACGTTATATGTCGTTATTTATCTGTTTTATTATGTTTTGACGGTGAATTCGTTTAACAAAATTGTGAATAGCTAGGGTGAAGAGCCCATAAAGCTAGCTGCGGTTTAAGTGGAACCTTTTTCCATGAACAATCGTCTTAATCGTTAACGCGAAGTTTTATACATGATGTACGCCATATCCATCTATCAGCTTTATAGAGGGGGAAGGGGGACTATGTCGAAGCGACGGTACATGGTTGCATTGGGGATTGTCGTAGCTGCTGCCGCGATTTTGTTATTTTTGTTTCGGGTAAGCGTGGATCAGGCCGTCGTGATGCGGATGGTTAGCTTTGAAGAGTCAGAGCCGAATTCACAAGTCGTTTGGAAGGACCAAGAGTCCGTAAGAACATTTGAATATGCTATTCGCTTTGGAAAAAAGATGGCCGGCAAGGTTGATATCGCAGCGCCTCCTTATTCGGTCACATTAGGGAAGAAAACCTATTACCTGTGGATTTCGGATCAAACCGAACGAGGCAGCTTCATGAAGGCAGAGGATATAACGGCAGGCAAGCTCTATACGATAAAAAAATCTTACACGAAGAAGCTTCAAGCGCTCCTCAAGCAAGCCTACCCAGAAGGCTATTCTAAACCAACCGGTGAAATTCCGGAGGAACGAAACATCGATTTGCCTGCACTAGAAGGCGGGTTGGAGCCGAATCCGCCGAGTGAGTCTCCTACTCCAGCTGCAGAGGGGCTGCCGTCGCCATACACAGAATCGCCCGCGCCTGTCCCGGATTTACCGTCAACTTCGCCGAACGCCGAGGCCGAATCGTTTGCGCCCGCTTATTTGGATGCTTCATCCTTCACGGAGGAGGAACGTCCGCTTATCAAGCTCATTAATTTGCGTATAACATATATGCATGAGAGCAAATGGGATGAGTTTTTGGATCTGTATACGGATAGCGCGCGCAAGGCAAGGGAAGGCTCAGGCAGCTTTAACGGCTTCACGATTACGAGCATAAACGTAGTAGAAAACATATCCATTCGTGAGCAAAAATCGCTGTTTGAGGCCGTCGTACAGGTCGAGGAAACAAGAAATAACGGCGATGCCGGGAGTACGATGTATGTGTTCCAGAAGGGCAAAGAAAAAGGGGCAGCGTGGCGTATAGCAGATGTGGATTAGTTTAGATAAAAAAAGAAACAGCGGCACCAGCTCGCTTGCATTCTGAATGGCTCTTGCAGCCGCTAATCAGAATGGCAAGCGAGCTGGTGCCGCTGTTTTTCATGGTACTGCCTTCTATGAGCTAAACTCCACCTCGATATGAATAACCTCGGAGCGGCTGCCGATCCGTACGGGCGGCCCCCATGTGCCGAAGCCTGACGAGACGATGGCGTGCAGGCCGCCTTTTTTCAAATAACCCCAGTCCAGCTCGAACATTCTTCTCGTAATGAGATGATTGGGCATCATTTGGCCGCGGTGGGTATGTCCGGACACCGATAGATCGATGCCGTTCTCAGCCGCTTTGGCGATATCGGACGGCTGGTGATCAAGCATAATGAGCGGACGCGAATGATCAAGCGGCGCGATTAGATCGTGGATGGGCAGCCTGCCGCCCGATCCGAAACCTCCGGACGCCTTGTCCTTGCGGCCGACGACGTAGAAGCTGTCTGCGACGAGCGCTGCCTCATCCATAAGAACGCGAATGCCGATCGCATCCATGGCTTTGATGAATTCCGGCACCTTCCGGCCAATATATTCGTGGTTGCCGGTTACCGCATATACGCCAAGCGGCGCGTTCAGCTTGCCAAGCTCGGCAGACATATTTTTGCGAAGAAACGGCTCGATATCATCATCCAAAATATCGCCCGGAAGCAAAATAAGATCGGGCTTGATTTCCCTTACTTTATCGACCAATCGCTTCAAGTGCCGATTGCCGACAATCGTTCCCAGATGAAGGTCGGATGCCATAGCAATGCGCAGCTTTTTGAGCGAACCGGCCGGCTTCGGTATTTGAACATGGTAGGTACGGATGACCGGGCTCCATGCATTCCATGTGCCGCGAACGATCAATAGGACCATTAGAAGCAAAGCGATGCTGCCTACGCCAACGATATAAACCGACTCTTCCGCGCCGACTGATTTGAGGATCAGTGAGAGGATGTTGGCAATCGGCAAAATAAGGACGGCATATTCGAGCACGGCGAACCAGTAAGAGCCGATAAGCTTGAACATTTCCGCAACCGGTTTAAGCGGAGCGCGGTAAGCGAGCCTTCCGATAATATACGCATAAGCGATTAAGCCTACTACGAGCGAATATAAGCCCGTTTTTTCCCAGTTGAATAGAGTAGAGAAGAGCAGCCAACCATTCCAACCGATATAGAAGGATATACCGCTGTATACGAGTAAGATGCCAAAAATAATAGCAACAAAACGCAGTTTCATTCATCAACGCTCCCTAGCTCTTAATCTGCTTACTTATAAGCTGAACTTACTATATCACACCCGGATTCTAGCAGCAAAATTTGCGAGATTAGCGGGAATTGAGCATGAAACAAGAACATGCCGGCTGCGTATGGGCGGGCTGGCTGCTCCGTAGGGCGTTGCACAGGCTGCGAGCCTATGGTATCGTTTCGTCATAGTGAATGATGCGCTTTCTTCCTATGAAACAGCAGATCGTGCGTCTAAATGAAATGGAGCGAATAACGCAAATGAAATCGCTTGTACTAGCAGAAAAGCCTAGCGTGGCCAAAGAAATTGCCCGCGTACTCGGCTGTGGACAGAAGCAAAAAGGCTATATGGAAGGCCCTAAATATGTCGTAACCTGGGCGCTGGGTCATTTGGTGACGCTGGCAGAGCCGGAGGAATACGATCCGAAATATAAGACATGGAATTTGGAAGACTTGCCGCTGCTGCCTCCGAAGATGAACCTGAAGGTTATGAAGGAAACGTCGCAGCAATTCCGCACGGTGGCAAAGCTGTGCAAACGCCAGGATATCAGCGAGCTTATTATCGCGACCGATGCCGGACGGGAAGGGGAGCTTGTCGCTCGCTGGATTATGGAGCTTGTCCATTGGCGCAAGCCTTTTAAGCGACTCTGGATATCGTCTCAGACGGACAAGGCGATTAAGGATGGCTTCAGCAGCTTGAAGCCAGGCAAAGACTACAACAATTTGTATGCGTCGGCCGTTTGCCGAGCGGAGGCAGATTGGCTGATTGGCCTTAACGTAACGAGAGCGCTGACGACAAAATACAATGCGCAGCTGGCGGCAGGCCGGGTGCAAACGCCTACGCTCGCCATGCTGATGGAGCGGGAGCAGGAAATCCAATCGTTCCAATCACAGCCTTACTGGAATGTATCGGCTGATTTTGGCACGTTCTCGGCACTATGGCGCGAGCAGGATGCCCATGATGGACGAGTGTGGGACAAAGCGGGGGCGGAAGCGATTGCCGCAAGGCTGCAAAGAGGCTCGGCGAAGGTAGACAAGCTTCGGACAGTGGAGAAATCGGAGCCGCATCCTCTGGCGTATGACCTGACCGAGCTTCAGCGGGATGCGAATAAGCGGCTCGGCTTCTCGGCTAAGCAAACGTCCAACGTGCTTCAGAAGCTGTACGAGCAGCATAAGCTGGTTACTTATCCGCGTACCGATTCCAGATACTTATCGAGCGACATGGTGCCCACGTTGAAAGGAAGACTGGAGAGCATCGCTGTCGGCCCTTATGCGCAGCTGGCTCGCAAGCTTGTGAGAATGCAGCTTCCCGTTACGAAAAGAATCGTTGATGACAGCAAAGTTACGGACCATCATGCCATTATTCCTACGGAGCAATTTGTAAATCTGGCCGCGTTAAGCAATGATGAGCGCAAGCTGTATGATCTTATCGTGCGGCGGTTTATCGCTTTATTTTATGGTCCTTACCGCTACGATGAGACGAGTGTCGTGCTCGCGGCAGGCAAAGATCTTCTTTACGCGAAGGGGAAAATCGAAAAGGATAAGGGCTGGAAGGAAATTTATCAGTCAGCTTCCTATGCTTCCAGCCAAGATGAGGACGAAGACGATGACAGCGATTCGGGTCAAAGCAAGACTGACCGCCAGCCCGCGCAGCTTCTTCCTCCGCTTAAGCTTGGCCAGTCGCTGCCGATCAAGCAGGAGAAGGTAAGGGAGCTGCGTACGCTGCCGCCTGCCAGATATACGGAAGCAACGCTGCTGACACGTATGGAGAAGCATAGCCTTGGCACGCCTGCAACGCGGGCCGATATTATTGAAAAGCTGCTGGGCACGGACACCATTACGCGCACGCAAAACAAACTGATGCCTACCGGCAAAGGCAAGCAGCTGATCGAGCTTGTCGTCACCGAGCTTAGAAGCCCGGATTTGACAGCGAAGTGGGAGCAGGAGCTTGAGCGCATTGCGAAGGGCAAGGGCGACCCGGCTGCCTTTATGAAAAATGTCCGTCAGCAGGCGGCAAAATGGGTGTCGGAGGTTATTGCGGAGACGAAGGAGTACAAGCCGCATAATCTGACGCATTCCCGCTGTCCGGAATGCGAGAAGCCGCTGCTTGAAATAAACGGCAAGCGCGGCAAATCGCTTGTCTGCTCTGACCGTGACTGCGGCTATCGGCGCGCGGCGGAGCCTATGCTCTCCAATAAACGCTGCCCGCAGTGCCATAAGAAGATGGAAATTAAAGACGGCAAAGCAGGCAAGTATGCCCAGTGCAGGCCTTGCAATGTCATTGAAATGCTCGGCGATAAGCAGGGGGGCGGCGGCAAAGCCAATCGGAGGCAAAATCAGAAGCTTATCGAGCAATATAGCGATAATACCGCGATGTCGAACAGTTTGGCGGACAAGCTTAAAGCGGCGCTCGAGAAGCAATCAGACAAGTAGAAATGCGATAAACCGGCAAGTAGCAACCCAGAGGCGCTGCTTGCCGGTTTTTTATGCCTAAAATTAGGTTAGGCAAGACGGCTCATGCCAAACTAGCAATATATTATAGCAATGCTTTCGAATAAAGGCTCCTAACTACAGCCATTCATCCAAGAGACAGGTAGTGCTCTGTCATATGCTATGAATGAAGCGATAGGAAAGGAGAGAGATTTCATTGGGTGAACATAATGGTAGATTGCTAGCCAACAAGTGGACCAAGACAACAGCATTGCTTTCCCATCCCAGCATTGCGCCGCATATTCCGCCGACCAGAAGGTTTACGGAACAAAATCTTAGAAGCATGCTGGATATGTATCACATGGTGGTTATGAAGCCGGTGGTCGGCGCAGGCGGGCATGGCGTCATGAAGGTTACGCGCAGCGGCAAGGGGTATGCTTATACTTATTACACGCAGACGAAACGTTTTGCTAGTTTTGCAGCGTTAATAGGTGCGCTTAACAAACAACGCAAGGGCCGTGCTTATCTCATTCAAAAAGGCATCCATTTGGCAACGGTTGACGGCAGGCCAATCGATTATCGGGTCAAATACGTGAAGACGGAGAAGGGCTGGACCATACGCGCAATGGTCGGACGAATCGCCAGAAAGGGGCTTTTCGTAACGAACATATGTCGTGGAGGTTCGCTTGTAACAGCCGCAAACGGCATAGGCAGATCATTGTCGTCCGCGCAGGTCGATGAGAAGAAGCAGAAGATGCGTGAGCTTACCGAATTGTCGACGAACGTGCTCGAATCCAAGTATCCTGGTTTTGCCCAGCTGGGGTTCGACTACGGGATTGATAAGCAAGGAAGGATCTGGATGTTCGAGGTGAATACGAAGCCTCAATAAACAAACCAAAAAATAAAGGGTGCACGGAAGTCCAAAACACTTCTGCGGCACCCTTTTGTTTGTGATCGTCTATTGCTCGGACTTGGCTGCGTTTTGCCGGAAAAGCTCTCCGCCGCGCAGACCGTCCACGAACTGCTGGAGCCAGCTGTAATATTCGACGCCGTGACGCAGCTTATGCAAATCCTTGAGGCAGAGCTGGCGCTCCTCTTCCTCGGTATCGATATCTAAAATGATTTCAGAGAGGGAAGGAATAACCTCGTTAATGGATCCTAGCATCACATCGATTTCGCGCTGCAGCTTGGAGGCAAAGAAGTTTTGGAACGCTTTGAAAAAGTCAGTCTCGGCAACATATAAATCTTTGCGGTCAAGCTTCTCATCTAATTTCCTGATCATTTTTGAATCCATTAAGGAGCGAACGGCATAGCTCATATTGCTTTTGCTCATATTCATCTGCTGCTTCATTTCCTCGAGCGTCATTGGCTTATCCTCAAAAAACATAATGCCGTAAAGCTGGCCGAATGAATAATTAGCTCCGTACAAATCCATCGTTTGGGCAATGGCGTCTATTATTTTTCCCCGTATTTGCTCTTGAGTCGCTGGCATACCTTCCAGATCACTGGTTGAAACTCTTTTCACATCATCACCCGCAAGACTAAGATTTTATGATTCATTATACAGCAACAAGAATAGATGATAGAAAATCTTTTGGAAACACAACATTTTTACAAGATCTTAAACAGACGTTGACGTACAGATAATGAAGCTGTTTTACACTGAGTGTACAATAATTTTTGAATACTAGGGGTGAAAATGATTGATTTACGATAATTATAGCAAATGTTAAGATAAAATTGAACAGATAACAGGAGATGATTAAACGCGATATGGCTAAGGAATGGAAGGCTATATTATTCACGCTGCCGGCTTTAATTCCACTGATCGTATTTTGGCTGATCCCGCTCGGTACGATTTTTTATTTGAGCTTTACCGATTGGGATTTTATGAGTCCG
This sequence comes from Bacillus sp. FJAT-26390, assembly GCF_001682865.1. Classification (GTDB taxonomy): domain Bacteria; phylum Bacillota; class Bacilli; order Paenibacillales; family Paenibacillaceae; genus Pristimantibacillus. The sequence continues at coordinate 277,471 of NZ_MAQX01000034.1, read as the reverse complement.
GTCAAAACGTTTGTTGGTTTGGACAATTATATGTATTTGTTCGATAACTCGGCCTTTTATCAGTCGCTTGGCGTTACGCTGCTCTTCTGCATCGGAAGCGTGCTCCCGGTCATGATCCTGGGGCTTGCGCTCGCGCTGCTTCTCAATCGGTCGATGAAAGGCTCCGCCGTCTATCGCACCCTCATGTTCTCGCCTTGGGTTACGCCAACGGTTGCGGTGTCGATCGTATGGTCTTGGATATTCGAGCCTAAGGTCGGCATGGCAAATACGGTGCTTCGCTGGTTCGGCTTAGAGGGAGTAGGCTGGCTGCAGGATACAAGCTGGGCGCTTGCAGGCGTCCTGATCGTTACGGTATGGAAGCTGATGGGCTGGACGATGGTGTTTTATTTAGTCGCTTTGCAAAATGTGCCGCGCGAGCTATTGCAGGCCGGCGATTTGGATGGGGCGGGCAGCTGGAGCAAGCTGAGACATATTACGATTCCGCTCATTTCGCCAACCACTTTCTTCTTATTTATTGTACAAACGATATCGGCATTGCAAGCCTACGATCAAATTAACGTGTTAACGCAGGGTGGGCCTGCCGGCTCCACGAGAACGCTTCTTTATATGTATTATCAATCGGCTTTCGAGTCGTTTGATATCGGCGAGGCATCCTCTGTTGCGGTTGTGCTCGTGCTTACCTGTATGCTATTATCGATCATTTCCTTTGCGATAAGCCGCAAAACCGTTCATTACAGCTCATAATCGTCTACCGCACGGAGAGGAGAACTATCGCTATGCCAGCAAATTATGTTTTACGGCGCACCATAAGGCATTTGTTTCTGATGCTGTGCAGTGCCGTTATGGCATTTCCATTCTATTGGATGATCACAAGCGCACTCAAAACAAATGATGAAATATGGCAATTTCCGCCCACCTTTTGGCCAAGCTCCCCGCAATGGGACAACTTTCTCGCAGCGTGGCTGGAAGCGCCGTTCTGGCGTTATTTAACGAATAGCGTCATTGTCGCTTCCGTTATCGTACTGCTTCAGGCATTAAATTCGGCGATGATGGCCTATGCCTTGACACATATGCGATTTCGGCTAAAAAAAGCGATAACGGCGGTCATCATGCTTGGTTACATGATTCCGAGCACGGCGGTGTACTTGCCGAGCTATATGATTTTGGCAAAGCTGAATCTGTTGGACTCGTACGCCGGACTCATCGTATCGAATTGCGTCAGCGTATTTTCAATCTTTTTGATTAGGCAAGCCTTTTTGCAGGTGTCTCATGAGCTGGTAGAAGCAGGGCAAATCGATGGTGCGTCGCATATGAGGATATTGTGGTCGATTCTTGTCCCCGTTACGCGCTCCTCGTTCATCGTGCTCGCTCTTATTACGTTCATTGATCATTATAATAACTATTTCTGGCCTATGCTGATTACCAAAAATCCCGACCTGCAGCTTGTTTCAGCCGGCCTAAGAAGCTTCTTCGTGGAAGGAGGAGCATATGGCTTGAAATGGCCGCTCATTATGGCGGCAAGCTCATTTACGATTGTACCGCTGCTCGTGCTGTTTTTATTTGCGCAGAAGACGATTATGAAAAGCTTCAACATGTCGGCAGGCGTTAACAAAGGGTAATCCAATCTCACTATTGCTTATTGCTTTACACAAATAGAGTGGAGGAATCAATAACAATGTTGAAAATGAAGCAAGGTTTAGCTCTAATGATGGTGTTAAGCTTCGCCGTACTGGCAGCTTGCGGACAAAATGCAGGCAAAACAAACGGAAACGCAAATAGCGGTGCAGGCACGAACGCAACTGCTGATCCGACCGAGGCCCCAACTCCTAAGGAGCCAATAACGATCGAGTTCTGGTATGGCCTTGGCGGCAAGCTTGGCGACACAATGAAAGAAAAGATCGAGTTATTCAACGGCTCGCAGGACGAGGTAATTGTAAAAGGAATCGCCCAAGCCGATTATTCTGAAACAGAACAGAAGCTGCAGGCTGCGATTGCGGCAAAGCAGCCTCCGGCTGCCGTTCTTTCCTCCAATATGAACTGGGCTCAAAAAGGATTATTCGCCGATATGAGCGATTTGATTGCGGCTGATACTGCTTTTAACAAAGAAGACTTTGTACAAACGTTCCTTGAGCAAGGAAGGCTGGATGGCAAGCAATTTTTCCTTCCGATGTACGGCACGACGCAGGTCATGTATTACCGCAAGGACGCGCTTGAGAAAAACGGACTTACGCCTGAGGATTTCAAAACATGGGAAGGCTTAGCGGCTGCCGCATCCAAGATGACGGTCAAAGCAGGCGGCAAAACAAGTTTTTATGGCTGGGAACCGATGTGGGGCAGGGAAAATATGATGGATGCCGTATTTAGTAAGGGCGGCAAAGTGCTAAGCGATGACGGGAAAACCGTTACTATCGATTCTCCGGAATGGATTGAGACGTGGGAGCTGTTCCGCAAATGGATTCATGAAGATCAAATTATGGCGATCCACTCCGGCGGTCAAGGCTGGGAGTATTGGTACAAAACGATCGACGATGTTATGAAAGGCCAAGCGGCTGGCTACATTGGCTCAAGCGGCGACCAAGGCGATCTGGATTTCAACATCGTATCCGCAATGGAACAGCCGGGCTGGGAAGGCGTAGGCGCAGGGAAACCGGTAGCAAGCGCAATTATGGCAGGTATTCCGGCAGGCGTGAGCGACGAGCAGAAGGCGGCTGCATACAAATGGCTGACGTTCTTCTCGGAAACAAAAAATACAGCTTCATGGTCCATTGGGACAGGTTATATCGCCGTTCGTTCATCCGCGCTTGAGGATGCGGAATATAAAGCGTTCAGCGAGAAAAATCCGCAAATCAAAGTGCCGCTCATGCAGGCTGCGCATGCATCAGCGCCGTTCCAGGATCCAACTGGCGGCAAAATAAACGATGCGCTCAAGATTGCGGCCGATAAAGTGCAAATTGGAAATGTTTCTGCCGAGAAAGCGTTAAAAGAAGCGAAGGAAACGGCACAGAAGGAACTAGACAGATTAAAATAGGAGCGATGAACAATATGCCTGACTTAATGATAAACAATCGAGCATACAAGGTGACAGGCATCTTGTTCGATAAAGATGGGACCCTGCTTGATTTTATCGCGACGTGGGGGAGCTGGAGCAAGAACGTATTTAGCGAGCTTGAGCAGCAATTGAAGGGGCGAGGGATTTCCTTGCATCCCGATCTCATCCCGTCACTTTGGGGTACGAAGCATGGCGAAGGCGGCACCATTATCGATTATGACCGGAACGGCCCGCTTGCGATGGGGACGATGCAGGACCTGTATGCCGTGCTTGCTTGGCAGCTATATACGAAGGGCCTGTCATGGGCAGAAGCGATGGAGCTTGTTCAACATTGCAAGAAACATGCGGATAGGGAGCTGGAGCGCTTGCGCCCAGCTCGTCCTCTTCCGGGAAGCGTTGATTTTCTAAAAAGCTGCAAAGCGTTTGGCATTAAGCTTGGCGTCGTTACCGCAGATGAAACTGAGGCTGCAAATCAGCACTTGGAGTGGCTTGGCATCAGGCCTTATTTTGATCTTGTTATCGGAAATGATCTAGTAGAGCGAGGCAAGCCTTTCCCTGATATGCTTCAGCTCGCATGCCGGAAGCTGGCAATAGACTGCTCTGAAGCAGCGATTATTGGCGACACCAATGGGGATATGCGGATGGGCGTTGCGGCTGGAGCCGCTGTAACGGTTGGTATCGCTGACGCAGCTATGGGCAGCAGCGCGCATCTGCTCCTTCCGGATGCCAAGGAAGTCATAAGTCATTATTCGCAGCTAAAAATCAGGAGCCAAGCGCATGAAGACTGAGATGGGCTGGGGCTGGACTTTTCTGCTGCTGGCGATCGTGCTTGAGCTGTCAGGAACTGTCTCAATGAAATATTCAGCGGGCTTCTCGCGATTTTGGCCGTCAGTGCTTATGTTTATCTTTTATGGCGCCAGCTTTACGATGCTGAACTTCGCGCTCTCCTACATGAATGTGAGCGTTGCGTACGCGATCTGGTCGGGCATCGGCATCATCCTGATTACGATGGTTAGCTTTATTATTTTTCATGAGAAGCTGCCTATTTCCTCCCTGCTATGGATCGCTGTAATCGTAGTTGGAGTTGTAGGCTTGAATATGAGTGTGAAAAGCCATTAAGCCTTAGGAAGAAAGGATGAGAAAATGATGCAGCCCCCAATCATTAGCTTTCAGGTTATAACGGATACCCATATTAATGCCGAGCAAGATCATCTTTATAATAAGCATTTGGCGCAAGCGCTGCTTGACATCGCCGCTCATTCGTCCAATAGCGTAGGCGTTATGCATGTTGGCGATGTGACGGATCATGGACTGCGCGCCGAGTATGCGGAATTTGTTCGCATATGGGAAGCCAGCAAGGCTGGACTGCCGGATATTCATTTTACAATCGGCAATCATGATTTATTTCTTGGCGAATGGAGAAGCCAGCTCCAGCTTTATGAATCGTATACAGGCATGAAAGGCGCTTATTACGATAAATGGCTGGAGGGCTATCATTTTATATTTCTTGGCTCAGAGCAAGGCGGCTTAAAGGACTTTGCTTATTTGACGGAGGAGCAGCTCTCATGGCTTGACCAGAAGCTTGGCGAGGATGCATCCCCATCAAAACCCGTATTTTTGTTTCTGCATCAGCCGCTGAAGGATACGGTTGCCGGGTCGCTCGAAGGGCAAGGCTGGCATGGAGTGATTCAGGATGAAGAGCTGAAGGCAATTCTAACCAAACATCCTCAAACGATTATGTTTAACGGCCATACGCATTGGGAGCTGGAAGCGGGTCATGCTTGTTTTGAAGGAAACGGCGAGACCGCAACCATTTTTAACGCGGCATCCGTTGCTTATTTATGGACGAATGAGGATGTCTACAAAGAGGGCAGCCAAGGCTATTACGTTGACGTTTACGAGGAAAAGGTTGTTGTGCGCGGACGAGACTTTATGAATTCCTCGTGGCTCGATAAAGCGTGTTACGAAGTGAACTTATGAGCGTAGCTTAATAGAGAACAGCCCCGCTTGGGGCTTTTTTTATGCGAATAACAATAGGCTTGTGAGGAAAATAGGGATTAGCGTTAATATATTCCATTAATAGATTCATAGAATGTGATTAAAGTTTTTTATTGAATTTGTGTAAAATTCGCCTGTGGATAACTCTATCCACATTATCCACCCTGATATTGCTCGTTGTTCGTAGGGTATGCACACGCTGTGCACACCGTATCCACAACATCTTGTGAATAACTAGGCCTGTTGTCCTTCTAAGTAGTGCCATGCTACTATGATTAAGGAATAACCAAAGGATGGAAGAAAGGGTGTGTAGTATGGAGCTACTGTCTGACGAAATGTTAGTAGACACTTATTATGCAGCTATTCAATTTGAATTAGAGCAAGAATTTATTCGAATGTTAGCTATCGAAATGAAGCGCAGGCGCCTTAATCCGGATGCCGTCAAAATTACCGCTTAGCACTTGACGTGACTTTTGCCCCTTCAACATGATTACCATTCCGTAACCGAAATTTCGGTTGTTTGCTTGCAGGTCGAGCAATATAGAAGATGCTTGCAGGAAGAAGAATCCTGCATCCGCACATCGCTTAACAGCGGCTCGCCTTCGATTTGCTCGTAGGGAGCATAAGGACCTGTCAGATCAGTTAAACGACCGCAATCTACAATTGCGTCAGCGCAAGAGGAGCAGCGTTCATGCAGAGATTGAATTCCGTTGCAAACCGGACAAAACATAAGGGTATCCTCCTTGGCACACCATGCATATGTATGCGATAGGTGTTTGAAATGAATGAGCCAAGATTAGGATACCCTTATGTTATTTTTTTAAATGCATGTTAAATGGAGGGCATTAGAGCTTCATGTTGCTGCTATGGCCAGGCGATAGCTTCGCGCTAGGATCAACATACACCTTCGCATTGTTAATGGCAGTCGGAGCCTCTCCAAAGCCTACGGCGATAAGCTTCAGCTTCCCTGGATAGGTCGTCACGTCGCCCGCTGCGAATAGGCCTGAAATATTTGTTTCCATCCGAGTATCCACGACAATGGAGCCGCCTTGAATATCGATACCCCACTCAGCTATCGGCCCCAGAGACGAGATGAAGCCAAAGTTAACGATGACGGCGTCCACATCCAGCTCGGTCGTTTCTGCTGTTTTAATATCCGTTAACGTAACCTTAGTAATGCTCTCTTCACCATGAAGCGCAGTAATTTCTTTTGGCGTAACCACGTTTACACTCGATTTCATGAGGTTCTCCACGCTGTGCTCATGCGCCCGGAATTTATCGCGGCGATGGATCAGCGTAACGCTCTCAGCAATAGGCTCGAGCATAAGCGACCAATCCACAGCCGAATCGCCGCCACCGCTAATCAGCACCTTCTGCCCCTTAAACCGCTGTAAATCGCCTACAAAATAATGAAGGTTTTTTTTCTCGAAGCGAGCAGCCTCCGGCAGTTCCAAACGCCGTGGCTCAAATGCGCCCACTCCAGCCGTAATAATAATCGCTTTGGCATAATGATTGGTTTTGTCAGTTATAATTTCAAAGAGGCGCTCATCGTGCTTGATGACGCTGGTTACCTTCTCCTCCAGGCAAATCTCCGGTTTGAAATGATCGATCTGCTCCTTAAGCCGATCAACCAGCTCTTGAGCCGTAACCTTTGGAAATCCAGCAACGTCGTAAATATATTTTTCAGGGTAAAGCGCGGCGAGCTGACCGCCGAGCTGGGGCATGCTTTCGATGAGTTTGACAGACGCTTGGCGCATGCCGCCATAGAAAGCTGCAAACATTCCGGTAGGGCCGCCTCCGATGATAATAATATCGACGGGGTTTACGGATATTAAGGGGTTAGACAATGTAGCCACCTCCACTTTTTAAGCTTTACGGTTTTTATTATAAACTTTCATAGATGAAGAAGGAAATGATTAATTTGTATAGAGTTCTAAACAATTTCGTACATTTTGCCCTTGAACTTTTACTGAAAACTATGTAAAATTTCTGATGTATGTATGCACGGAACTGGTTGCTGAAAGTAACGAAAACTGTTGCTCAATCGCAGGCGATTCATTGATAAAAACGCTTTAAATAGAACACACTGAACTTACAATTATAATTTTTCGGTTTAGCTTGTGTAATTTTTCACAAAGTACAAATACAAAGATAAATCAGGAATGGATGGGATTAAACGATGAGCAACATACCTAAAATCGTTATTCTTGGCGCAGGGTACGGCGGCGTTTTAACCGCGCTTCGTTTGCAAAAAGAATTAAATTACAATGAAGCTGACGTTACATTAGTCAATAAACATGACTACCACTATATTACGACGCATCTGCATATGCCGGCAGCAGGCACGGACAATCCGGAAAATGCCCGTGTGAGCATCTCTAAACTGATTGACGAATTTAAAATCGATTTCGTGAAATCGACAGTCGTTCAAATTCGTCCGCAAGATAAAAAAGTTATACTCGAGGACGGCACGCTGTCTTACGATTATTTGGTTATCGGCCTTGGCGGCGAGCCTGAGACTTTCGGCATTCCGGGTCTTGGCGAGCATGCCATGAATATCCGCAGCATTAACTCGGTTCGTTTGATCCGTGAACATATTGAATACCAATTTGCCCGTTACAAACGCGAGCCACACCGTACGGATTATTTGACGTTTGTAGTTGGCGGCGCAGGCTTCACAGGCATCGAGTTTGTCGGCGAGCTATCCGACCGCATCCCTGAGCTGTGCAAGCAATTCGACGTTGATCCGGGGCTAGTGAAAATTTACAACATCGAAGCGGCTCCAACGGCGCTTCCTGGCTTTGATCCCGAGCTGGTTGAATACGGCATGGACGTATTGACGAAGAAGGGCGTTACGTTCCGCATTGGCACAGCAATCAAAGAATGCTCGCCGGAGGGCGTAGTTGTAGGCGAAGGCGAAGAAATCAAATCGGCTACTGTCATTTGGACCGGCGGTATCCGCGGTAACCGCCTTATTGAAGAGGCAGGCTTCGAGACGATGCGCGGCCGCGTGAAGGTTGACGAATTCCTTCGTGTACCTGGCAACGATAACATCTACATCGTTGGCGATAACTCGCTAATGTTCAATCCAGAAGGCCGTCCATACCCGCCAACTGCCCAAATCGCCATGCAGCAAGGCGTCGTTTGCGCGCATAACCTTGTCGCTTCGATTCGCAATCAGCCGCCGAAGGGCTTCACGTTCAGCAACAAAGGAACGGTAGCATCGCTTGGCAAAGGCGAGGCAATCGGCATCGCATTCGGCAAAAAATATAAAGGACGCGTAGCCGCTTGGTTGAAGAAAGCGATCGATCTGCGTTACCTGTTCATCATTGGCGGCATTCCGCTCGTTCTGCGTAAAGGGAAATTTCTATAATGCGCCACTGCAGCGTTCAAGTTCGCGGCTTGTTGACGAGAGATGAACTAGACCGTTACAACGCCTTGATGGAGGTCGGTTCCTTCTTGGAATCGCAAACGCGGTACGACTTGGCCTACACGGTGCAGAAGGAAGTGGATTTGCTCATTCAGCCGGCCATCGAGCGGCTGAAGGACAAAGGCAGAGAGCGCGATCGCGCTACGCAAGAGTATTTGGAAGCAAAGCGCCTTGGCCTCAATGATGATGAGGACGATGAGGATTAATGAATGAAGGCTTTCGGAGAGCAGCAAGCAATTGCTGCTTGCCGGGAGCCTTTTGTGCTATCATGATGAAATCAAAGACAAAAGGTGACGACGATGATTACAAGCAGACAGCAGCGCATACTAAAACAGCTTATGGAAGCAGACGATTATTTAGCCTTACAACAGCTCATTGATGAATACGGCATATCTGACCGTACGGTGCGTCATGATTTGCTCCAACTGGAGGATTGGCTCCGGGATCATCATGTCGTGCTGGAGAGGCATCGCACGAAGGGCGTACGGCTGAATCACGAGCCGGAGCAGCTGCAAATGCTGAAGGACAAAATCCGCCAGAGGCCGGTCTTCATGGATGCGAAGCAGCGGATCACGCTGTTGTTAAAGCTATTGCTGCAAGAAAATCAAATTACGATGAACACGATCATGGAAGATTACAGCATAAGCAAGAGCACGCTGCTCGTTGATCTGCAAGAGATTAAAGAATGGCTTATGCAGCGCAAAATCGAATTTGTCAAACAAAAGGGCAGCTTGTCCGTAGCAGGAAGCGAACAGTCGAAGCGCAGCGCTTACCTAGAGCTGCTTCGAGCGGAAATTACGGAGGACAAGCTGCTGCGTTACATGTTTGATCGCAAAGAGATGCAGGAGCAGCCAGTATCCGCTTTGAATATATGGTTTAAGGTTGATGATGTGAAAGTTATTTTCGACGCGATACAGAAGCTGGAGCAAGCGATGAACATCCAATTTGCTGATGCGGGCTATATAACGGTTACGCTTCATATTTTGATGGCCATGGAGCGCATCAAGCATCATCATTCCATTGACATTGATCAGAAATTGCTGCAGGAGCTTGAAGGGACAGATGTGTTCCGGCTAGTCGAGAAGCATGTCATTCCGCTCATCGAGCAGCAATTTCAAGTCGAGCTGCCTCATTCTGAGATTGGGTACATTACCCAGCATATGCTGGGTGCCCAGAAGCAGCAGCTGTCTACGAAGGACACGGTTTTCGTCAAGCTGGCGAAAGAAATTATCGAGAGGACGGAGAAGGAGTCCGGCTACAGGCTGCAATTAGCTGAGCAGGTCATTCAAGGGCTATCCATTCATCTGAAGCCGGCGGTTTACAGGGCGAAGTTTAATTTGCAGTCGAAAAATCCGCTTCTCGGGCAGCTGCAGCAGCAATACGGTTCTTTGATGAAAATATTGGAGCGCGTAGTGAATGAAGTCATGAGCAGCATATCCATTGCGTTTGACCAAAATGAAATCGGGTATATTATGCTGCACGTGGCGAGCGGCATCGCCCCGCATTTGACCCATTCCAACAAAAGGGTCATTATCGTTTGCGGCTCGGGCATCGGTACATCTGCTATAATAAAGCGGAGACTCTCATATATTTTTCCGCAGTTAGAGGTTGTGAGGACCTGCTCTTACAAGGATTCCGTATTGCTGACTCCCTCCGAAACGGATGCCGTTTTATCGACCATAGATATTGGACATGCGATAGCAGTCCCGTGGCTGAAGGTGTCTCCGTTGCTCGCTGCGAAGGATCAACAAACGATCGCGAATTTTTTTGGGATTACGTACCGTGCGGAAACCGTAACCGCTATGGCCATACAATCCGTTAATGATATTATGAGTATTGTAGAGCGGAATGCGGTTGTCACTAACCGCAACAAGCTGTTGGAGGAGCTGCTATTGCTGCTTCAAGGAGGGGGCATACGCGAGGATTCAGCCAACGTGGCACCCTTATTGACCGAGCTGCTGCCCAAAGCGTCCATCCATTTGCAGCTGGATACGACAAGCTGGGAAACAGCTGTCCGTTTTGGCAGCCGGTTGTTGATGGCTAGAGGGGCATCTGGTCTTCCATACGAGCAGAAGCTGATCGATATGATCCATTTGAATAAACATTCTTTTTTGATTCAACAAGGCATCTATTTTCCGCATGCCTATATGCCGGAGGATGTGTCGCAGACCGCTTTCAGTCTAGTTACGTTTAAAGAGCCTATTTTGTTTGGCCCTTCAGAGCATCCGGTATGGCTAATGATTACGCTAGCTGCGGTTGATAAAGAAAAGCATATCACGGCATTAAGCACCCTTCTGGATTTGCTCAACGATACAAGCTTTATCAGTTACTTAAAGACGGCCGGCGATTCTAGCGATTTATGGGAACGGTTACAAAACGAGGAGGCTCAATGAGACAAATTGTAGTCGCTTGTAATAGCGGGCTTGGGACAAGCTTAATGATACGATTAAATATTGAAGCTATCGTTGCCGTATTGAACGTTAACGTCTCTGTCGTGCATACCGATTTGTCATCCTTAATGACGCATCGACCGCAGCTCATCGTCTGCTCGTCGTTCATTGTTGATTCAATCGAGGATGCCGGGGATATTGAAATTATTGGGCTCGATGATATTATGAATCGTCAGTATGTGAAGCAAGAATTAATGAAGAGCACCGTTTTTCAGCATTGGCTATCTGAAACAGAATAAGGTGAGTGAACATGAACGTCTCACAATGGTTTAATAATGGCTTGTTCGGAGAGCCTGCACTCATGCTTGGATTAATTGCGTTTACCGGGCTTTTCCTGCAAAAGCAGCCGGTTCAAAAGCTGCTCAGCGGAACGATAAAAACGATGATCGGTTTTAAGCTCATGCAGATCGGAGCGAGTGAGACGGGCTCATCCTTGTCCAATCTATCCGCTGTGATCCAAAACAGCTTTCAAATTATCGGCATCATTCCGCACAATGAAACGATAACCGCAATGACGCAAATCAACTATGGCAAAGAGATGGCCGTTATTTTGCTTATCGGCATGATTGTCCATTTGGTAATTGCCAGATTTACGCCGATCAAATATATTTTTCTGTCCGGCCATCATATGTTATTTATGGCTGCGCTGCTTGCAGGCTTATTGGTGTCGAGCGCCATGGATACCTGGCAGACGATGCTTATCGGAGGAATTGTTTTAGCGGGAAGCATGTCTACCGCTCCTTTGCTGTCGCAGCGTTATGTCAGAAGGGTAATAGGCGGGGACCAGTTTGCGATCGGACATTTCAACAGCTTCGGTTATTTAATTGCCGGTTTTGTCGGTTCGCTGCTAAAACCGAAGAAGCAGCAGGAGAAGCCGCTCAAGAAAACGAAGCTGACCGTGCTGTTTCAGGATCATATGGTAGTCATCTTCGGCTTTACTTTCATCCTGTTTGCGATAGCCAGCGTATTCTCTCCGCAGGGCAGCATTGAGAGCATGTTCGCCGGACGGCATTTCATCATCGTATCGATCATACAAGCAACATGGTTTGCGGGCGGCTGCTACATCGTGCTGGCTGGTGTTCGCATGATGCTTGCCGAGATCGTGCCTGCGTTCAAAGGGATTGCTGACCGGATCGTGCCGGGGGCGATTCCTGCACTCGATTGCCCGGTGTTATACAGCTATGCGCCTGTAGCGGCTGTTACTGGCTTCCTCCTTAGCTTTGCTGGCGGGCTCGGCGCCATGACGATGATGATGCAGCTGCAATATACCGTAATAATTCCGGGCATTATACCGAATTTTTTTTCAGGCGGGGCTGCCGGGGTTATCGCTTATCAAATGGGCGGCAAAAGAGGGCTCGTGGTCGCGTCGCTCATACATGGGTTTATTTTAACTTTGCTGCCTGTATTTCTAGTTCCGTTGCTGTCCAATCTCGGTTATTTGAGAACGACGTTTGCCGACAGTGATTTCTCTATCGTGGGCGTTATCGTCAACATCCTGCTAAAATGGTTTTTATAAGGTTAGATACCTGGCGCAAGGGCTCCGAGAGGAGTCCTTTTTTTTATTGTTTTTTTGCCGAACGAAACGGCAAAACGTTGATCTAACGCTATTGTAAGCGGAACCAATATAATCAGACTTGTACAAACAAACAGGGAGGTCGTAACAAATGAAAAAAAGTTGGATCGGCAAATTAGCAATGGTTGCGCTGGCAGCGACAATGTTCGTGGGCTGCAGCTCGAATGGGGATGCAGGCAAGGCAGCCAATAACGGCGGGGAGCCGGCAACGGCTAAGCCGCAAGGAAAGCTGACGGTTTACATCGGATTCCAAGAGGATCATGCCGTTAAAGCGATTGAGCAATTTACGAAGGATACGGGCATTCAAGCAGAGATGATCAGGATGTCGGCTGGCGAGATTCTGGCAAAGGTACGCGCCGAGAAGGATAACCCGCAAGCAAGCGTATGGTACGGCGGCCCTGCGGATACTTTTGTACAAGCTGTAACGGAGGATTTGCTAGAGCCTTACGTTTCACCGGTATCGGAGAAAATCGATGCGAAATATAAAGATGCCAACGGTTATTGGACAGGCGTATATGTGGGGGCGGTAGGCTTCGCGTCCAACAAGGAGTTTTTGGAGAAGAAAGGGCTGAAAGCACCGACAAAATGGTCCGATCTGCTGGAGCCAAAGCTCAAAGGGGAAATCGTAATGGCGTCTCCTGCGTCATCGGGAACAGCTTATACGGCGATTTACAGCATTTTAAAAGTGTTTGGCGATGAAGAGAAGGGCTTCGATTATTTAAAACAGCTTCATCCGCAGGTACAGCAGTATACGACAAGCGGAGCAGCTCCGGGCCGCATGGTCGGAATGGGCGAAGCGGGAGTCGGCATCTTGTTCGCGCATGACATTATTAAGTACCAAGAAGAAGGCTTCGACAATCTCGTATTGTCCTTCCCGGAAGACGGAACAGGCTATGAGACGGGCTCGATCGGCATTATCAAAAACTCGAAAAACCAAGATCTTGCCAAAGCCTTCGTAGACTGGGCGCTTTCGCCTGCTGCGCAAGAGATCGGCAAAACAGTGGGCAGCTTCCAAAACATTACGAACAAAGATGCGGTTGGACCTGAGCAAGCCGTCGACATGAGCAAAATCAATTTGATCGATTATGACATTGCAGAGGCTGGCTCGCAGCGTCAACGCATTATTGATAAATGGAATTCGGATGTCAGCAAATAAGAAGCGGCAATCCATCATCCTGAGAGGAGAGAGCTTGTATGAGCGCAATGTTTAAAAGATTTAAGCGCGAGCCGCTCCTGCCGATTTTAATCGTGTTGGTTTCGCTCAGTTTAATCGTTTTTATCGTATTTCCTTTATTTCAAATACTGAAATCAAGCTTTGCAGGGAACGATGGGCGATTCGGGATGGAGGGCTATGAAAGGGTGTTGTCAGGCGGGGGGCTATTCCGCTCCCTGACCAACTCTTTGTTGTTGGCCGCGATTTCGGCTACTCTGTCTACCGCAATTGCATACATGTTTGCTTATACATTTGCATATGTGAACGTTCCTTTTAAACGGTTATTTAATGCGATTGCGATACTGCCGGTCATCTCACCGCCATTTGTAATCGCGCTTTCCGCCATGCTTTTGCTGGGCAAGCAAGGATTAATAACGAAACATTTGTTAGGGCTTGAAAATGCAAATATTTATGGTCTGCATGGTCTGGTGCTTGTTCAAACGTTATCCTTTTTCCCTATCGCCTTTCTTACGTTATCTGGCTTGCTACGTTCGATCAGCCCTTCGCTTGAAGAAGCGAGTCAAAATATGGGTGCCGGCAAATGGAAAACATTCGTTTCCGTTACGCTGCCGCTCTCCATTCCGGGTATCGCAAACGCGTTTTTGCTCGTATTCGTGCAATCGCTTGCCGATTTCGGAAACCCGATGACGATCGGAGGCAATTATTCGACGGTTGCCCGTGAAATCTATTTGCAGGCAGTCGGCAGCTATAATATGCAGGCTGGCGCAGCATTAGCGATGCTTCTGCTGACGATCACGATTATTATTTATATTTTGCAAAACTTCTGGGTCGGCAAAAAAAGCTATGTGACTGTGACCGGCAAACCAACCGGTGCGCGGCGCATGATCGATTCCGGGCCCATCAAAAATGTACTGTTTATAATCTGCATGATTATTACGGTTGTCGTCATTGCTTTCTATGCCCTTGTGCCGGTCGGATCCTTTATTAAGCTCTGGGGGATCAACAACAGCTTTACGCTTGACCATTACAAATATGTGCTGACACTCGGCGAGAAAGCGATTAAGGACACGCTTAAATTAGCTTTGATCGCGACGCCAATCGCTGGTTTGCTAGGCATGATATTCGCCTATTTAATCGTGCGCAAACGGTTCGCCGGCAAGAAGGCGCTCGAGGCGATAAGCATGTTATCGATCGCAGTTCCGGGTACCGTTATCGGTATTGGCTATATTTTAGCCTTTAACAAGGCACCGCTGGCACTAACGGGAACAGGCATCATCATCGTCGCCGCTTTCGTAGTCCGTGCCATGCCGGTAGGCATTCGATCAGGCGTTGCAGCCTTGCAACAAATTGATCCGAGCATCGAGGAAGCGGCAACCAATTTGGGGGCAGGCCAGACGAAGGTATTTACGAGCATCGTATTGCCGTTAATCAAATCCGCTTTTTTCAGCGGCCTCGTGAACAGCTTCGTCAAAAGCATGACGGCAATGAGCGCGGTCATCTTTCTAATATCGGCAAAATACAACCTGATTACGGCGTCCATCATGGCTCAGGTGGAAGCAGGGCGTATCGGCGCTGCCAGCGCCTACTGTACGATTCTAATCATCATTATGGTAGCGGCGCTGCTTCTGTTGAACTTATTGGTAAATTGGCTCAGCGGCTCGAATAGGAGGAAACAATATGGCAAAAACAGTTAGCCTAAAGGATATTTGCAAAGCATACGGTACGGATCAAGGAAAATCGAAATATGCGGTTGAAAATGTCAATCTTGAAATCGAGGCCGGACAATTCGTTACGCTGCTTGGCCCATCTGGCTGCGGCAAAACGACGACGCTTCGCATGGTCGCAGGCTTTGAGGAAATTTCCGAGGGAGCTATTTATTTTGGCGACGAGAAAGTAAACGATATTCCTCCTAATCAGCGTGACTGCACGATGGTATTCCAATCCTATGCCTTATTCCCTCACATGAACATCTTTGATAATATTGCTTATGGCCTGCGCATCAAAAAGCTGTCCAAGGACATGATTTTATCGAAGGTGAACAGCGTACTGGATATTATGAATCTGGGCGATTATAAAGAGCGCATGCCTTCTCAGTTGTCCGGCGGCCAGCAGCAGCGCGTTGCACTCGCTCGTGCGCTTGTCATGGAGCCGGGGGTGCTCTTGTTCGATGAGCCATTGTCTAATCTGGATGCAAAGCTTAGACTAGTCATGCGAGATGAGATACGGAGAATTCAGCAGCAAATCGGCATCACCGCCATTTATGTCACCCATGACCAGAGCGAAGCGATGAGCATGAGCGATTTAATCATCGTGATGAATAAAGGCAAAATCGAGCAGTACGGCAGTCCAATGGACATTTATCAAAGGCCAAAAACGAAGTTTGTAGCCGATTTTATCGGTACGGCAAACTTTATTGAAGGAACCGTAAAAGCAGCGGAAGCGGATCATATCGTAGTTAGCACAGCTTCAGGCCAGTTAAAGGTGTACCGTACCGGCTTTAAGGAAAATGATAAAGTTACGGTCGTTATTCGTCCCGAGGCCGTATCGTTAACAAGAGGGAAAACGCATGTAGGCACCGTCCAAAAAAGCATATTTATGGGACGTTCCCAGGAATATGAGGTTGAATACGACGGGCAGCTCATTCAAATTTCCGAACATAATCCGGTTCAAGAGGATGTGTTCCGGGAAGGCGAATCGGTGTCGCTTCAATTTGCGGAGCATTCCTTGCATGTCATTTAAATAATGGAGTCAAAAAGAAAGAGGGTGCTGGCAAAATGGTACGAATGATAAGAATCGCTCTTCTGCTTGCCGTCCTCTCCCTCTTTCTTGCTTCTTGCAGCATCAAATCGTCAGGTACGCTCGTTATTTATGCAGGATTGTACGAGGATCATGCGATAAGAGCGATTGAAACCTTCCAGAAGGAAACGGGGATAAAGGTTTCCTACATCAGGCTGTCCGCGGGAGAGGTGCTTGAGCGCATACGCAAGGAGAAGGATCATCCGGCAGCCAGCGTATGGTTCGGCGGGACAGCGGATACGTTCGTGCAAGCGAAGCAGGAAGGGCTGCTAATGCCCTATGAATCGATTAATGCGCGAATGATTGATCCCGAATACAAGGACCCGGAAGGCTACTGGACAGGCATTTATATTGGCTCGATCGCCTTTATTTCAAACAAATCATGGCTGCAGCAGACCGGGCTTAGCGCTCCCCAGTCATGGGAAGATCTGCTGAAGCCCGAATACCGCAGCATGATTGCCATGGGGTCGCCGAATTCATCGGGAACGGGCTATACGGTGCTGGCAACGATCATACAGCTGTTCGGCGAGGAGAAAGGTTTCGAGTACTTTAAGAAGCTGAACGCGTTAAGCCCCATTTACACGAATTCCGGAAGCATATCCGGGCGTGCCGCCGGGATGGGAGATGCGGGAACGGCGATCGCTTTTTCGCATGATGCCATTAAGTTTTACAAGGAAGGCTTTCAAAGCATCGTTATTTCGTTTCCGAAGGAAGGAACAGGGTACGAAATCGGCGGGGTTGGAATCATTAAGAATGGCCCGAACATGGAGGAAGCGCGTAAATTCGTAGATTGGTCGCTGACGAAGCAAGCGCAGGAGATTGGCAAGCAAGTCGGCAATTACCAATTGCTCACGAATAAGGACGCTAAACCTCCCGAGGAAGCGATTTCTCTTCAGTCGATAAACGTCATCTCCTATGACATGAACTGGGCGGGAAGCAACCGGGAACGGCTAATTACGAAGTGGAAGAAAGAAGTCTTGCAGAAGAAATGACGATGGACAAGGAGCGCTCAGCCAGCTGGGTGCTCTTTGTCGTATACGATGCTAAGCCAACAAAAAAAGCACCCGGAAACACGCTCCAGCTGCTAGAATTCGTATCGCTATTTTTATAAAGAACTCATTCAACATCATAACAAACGGCAAAGAAACAGTCTATACTTTTTTTGGTTTTTTTTCTATGATTGGGTAGCCGGCAAAACAATAGAATTGGAGTGCTTACCCATGAAATACAATTGTCATTTGGATTTGTTTGATTTGCAGCAATACGTAAAGCATGCGCTTGGGGCCGGTTATGTTGTGAGTCGCGTGGAAAACAGGTTTGGCGGTGCCCAAAAGGTTGTTTATAAGGTGGCATGCACCAACCATTTTGTTTGCATGCTGTATGTTTGGGATCTGTCCAAAAACTATTTTCAACAAGAAATAGAAGCGGAACTGATCAATAAGCAGTCGTATGGCTGCGATTTATTTGAAAGCAACCAAGCGTTCCTCTCTCGGAACGGGATTCGAACGCCTCAAGTCCTTTATTTGAATAAGGAAAGAGATCGTTATCCATTTGATTTTGCGCTAGTTGAGTATATAGATGGGCTGGATGCCGCACATTACTTGGATGCGGAGACGGCTGTGCAAGAGAAGGTTTTCGGGCGATTAGGGACAATGCTGACAAAGATGCACAGCTTGGAGAGGGATGCGTTCGGAAAAATAAACGACAGCAGCAGAGCCGGGAAATGCCACACGCTGGAGCTGGAAAATGCGAAGGAGCAGCTGGCGTACGCGGTTAACCATATTAGCGCTTTGCAGGTTAATCATGGCAAGCTTATCGATAAACTAAATGAGCTTGAAGCTGCTATCGAGCCTAGAGCGCGGTATAGCTTTATTCATGGAGAGCTGGGTCCTGACCATGTAATTGTGAATGATGAGCTGGAGCCTTATTTAGTTGATCTCGAAGGAAGCATGTACTACGACGTGGAGTATGAGCATAGCTTTCTGGAGTTTCGGTTTGGCGACGCCTATTCCTATTTGGATAACGCCCGCCTTGATCGCAGCCGAATGCTGTTTTACAAGTTTTATCACCATATCTCATGTGCCTCTGGCGGATTGAAGCTGCTTCATCGCGGCTTTCCCAATCGGGGGCTGGCTGAAATGATCGTCGAGCATAATTACAGGAGTGCATTAAAATTTATCGAAATAAGCGAGGGCGACCTGTAAAAAAAAGTCCAAGCCTCTTGAACTAGAGGCTTGGACTTTTTTAGCTTACAGTTGAAGCAATGCTGCGAACTTCTCGCTGCCCAGCAGGTTGCCGACATAAAATTCGCCGAAATCCGCGTAACGCGCGCTCACCTCATCAAAGCGCATTTCATAAATCAGCTTTTTAAATTGAAGCGCATCGTCTGCGAACAGCGTAACGCCCCATTCCCAATTGTCGAAGCCGACAGAGCCGGTAATGATTTGTTTCACTTTGCCCGCGTATTGACGTCCGATCATGCCGTGGCTGCGCATAAGCGTTTTGCGCTCGTCCATGCTGAGCATGTACCAGTTATCTTGGCCGTCGCGGCGTTTATTCATCGGGTAGAAGCAAATGTGATTTGCTTTCGGAAGCGTAGGCTTCAATCTAGCGATGATATCCGGGTTTTGCATCGGATCCGAGCCAGGCTGTGCCATGTAGTTGCTAAGCTCTACTATGCTTACATAGGAATGCACCGGGTAGGTGAAGCTTGCGAACGTCGTTTTGTTGAACGCCGTCTCGATTGCGTTTAGGTCCTCGAGCGTCTCGCGCAAATGCATAAATACGAAGTCAGCCTTTTGGCCAACGATTGAATATACAGCGGTGCTGCCTTGTTTATTTTCCTCTACAGAAGCCCATTGCTTCAAAAAGGATTGCAGCTCGTCGAGCGCGCGGCTGCGCTCGCTCTCGTCCGCTAGGCGCCAAGCGGTCCAATCGATGCTGCGGAAATCATGCAGCGCGTACCAGCCTTCTAATGTTTGTGCTGCTTCACTCATTGAATAATGCCCCTTTCAAGCTCCATAATGATGCTGCAATCATTGTATCGTAATGAGGGCAGGCTGAGCAAATGGCGGTCTTGTGACATTTGTCCGCAGCTAATTGACTTCCACCTAGCCATTAATTAAACTAATAAACGAGAGTCTGAGGGGGGAAGTTTGGATGCTTCAATTGTTTATAGCGACAGTGTTGTTTTTAGTTATGATGTTCGGCATTGGCTTTATTCTGAATATGTTGTTAAAAACAACGTGGTTTCCGATATATTTATTTATTCTCGTTTTGATCCCGCTTGGCATTTGGGCGCCATGGGACAAGTCAGCGACAGCGACGATAGAGAACTTTGCCCATTACACGATTTTTGACTACATACCGGTTATAGGAGCGCTGATTGGCGCTTACGTAAGCGGATGGGCGATTCAAGCGCTGCGCAAGGGCGGCTACAAAATGTTTTAATCCAAAAATCCCTCATTCGGGGGATTTTTCTATTTTTCGACACGTCCGAAGCAGTCTGTTTTATGCTAAAATGATAGGATGAAAGCAAGGGATGGAGCTGATGCTATGCGCATCAATAATATATTGCAGTACACGGAGCATCATCGGTATTACATATTTCGTGATTTTTCGTTGAGCAGCTTGGACTATAAAATGCTTTCGCTTATCTATCAGCCGATGATCGGCGCGTTTGCGATTGCCTTTTACCAGCAGCTTTATCACGGAATCGCGGAAGGTACATCCGGATATTCTTCTATAGAACCACAGCGAAAGCTATTTCTTGGGCTTGGGCTGGAAATGAACGAGCGCAGCCGCAAGCATCTGATCGAGCAGGCATCGAAGCTTGAAGCAGTTGGCCTGCTGCAGACCTCGCGGCTAGGCTTACCCGAAAATGCGGATGTTATTTATGAATACGAGCTGGCGCAGCCGCTGTCGCCGGCAGAGTTTTTTCGCAATATGCATCTAACGATGCTGCTCCGCGACAAAATCGGCAAATATGCCGTTATCTCGCTCCGCGAGTCGTTTGGCGCAAGCGAGCCGGATGAGCTGGCAGGCGCGCAATTAACGAAAGAAAACATATCGGTGCCGTTTTACGAGCTGTTTAAGCTTAATATGCAGTCGGTAGACAACGAGCTTGAGCAAGCGCTGACGGAGGTTGCGCCGTCGCGCCAAGCCGCTGCGAGAGCGCCGCAGGCGACAGCCGGCATTCCCTACGGGGAAATTATTTTGCGATTCCCTCGCAATTCGGCGAACCGCCGTTTTGTGGAACGTCTGCGCAGCGATGAGGAACAGCTGTCGCAGGTGAACTATGTCGCGTACAAATATAGCTTAGAGGTAGTAGATATATGCCGCTTGCTTGATGAGGACGGTATTTTTGGAGAGAGCGGCGAGCTGCAGGTCGATGAGCTTCAGCTGCGCGCCAATCAGCTTTACCGTCAGGACAAGAAGCGTGAGGGCGAGCGCCAGCGCACGCTGTCACGCACCCAAGTGATCGCAGCCGAGGAACCCGCTGATTCGGATGAATTAACGGAGGAATACGAAGTGCAGGAGCAGCATTATTTACAGGTTCCGAACCAGCTGCTTGGCCGCTGCGATGTGCAGCAATACAATATGCTTATGAGAAATGAACCGCATACGCGGTTTTTGCAGCGCTTTTTTCCAGGGGCGGTGCCGGATTGGATCGAGCGGGTATTTGAGCGAATCGACCTTAATTATAAGCTGGCAGGACCGGTTATTAATGTACTCATCCATTATGTTATAGGCGCGAATGACGCCCAGCGCGTCACGAAGACGTTTTTGGACGCAGTCGCTTCGAATATGCTCGTTAAACAAATCGATACGTTCGAGAAGGCTGTATTATATGTACGTGAGCAAGCGCAGGTGGAGCAGGACAAGGAGCGGCGCAAGGAAGCGGCAGCAAGCTTTGCCGGAGGCGGCTACAGCGGCTCCAAGAGCGGCGCGCGCAGCGCAGGCAACAGTCGCGGAACTTCGCGCAAGCCATCGATTCCTATCGTGCAGGAAGGGCAGTCCGCATCGACGGTGTCGGCAGACGAGCTTGAAGAACTGCGCAAGCTGGCGCGGAAGCTGGACGGCAAATCATAGAAACGGGGTGAGCAGATGATGGAGTCAATGGGCGAACTGCTCAAGGCATGGCCGACAGGCCAAGCCCTTACGGAGCAGGCGGAGCATAAGCTGACGGAGCTGCTCGCAGAACCGTTAGTTGAGAAGCTGCGGGCCAAATATCCGGATCTCGATGATCGGACAATTCGGCTTAACTTAAACCGGGTATATCAATATGTAACCGAATATCGCAATTGCAGCAATTGTCCGGGCTTGGATAAATGCCCGAATGATTTTGAAGGCCATTATACGCTGCTTAGCTCGGATACGATTAACGGGCTTACACAGCTGTATGACCGCAAGGTTGCGTGCAAGAAGTTTATCGCGAGGCAGACGGAAGACCAGATCCGCAGCCGTGTCCGCAGCTTCTATATCGATGAGAAGGCGCTGCAGCGCGGATATTCATCCGATGAAATTTTGACCAACGATATGGAGCGGGCGAAGGCAGTGGGCCAGGTGCTCCGTTACATCGACCGTACGAAGGAGCATGGCTTGCAGGAGGAAGGCTTATATTTGGCAGGGCGCTTTGGGACAGGCAAGACGTTTCTGATGTGTTATTTGCTGCATGAGTTGGCGAAGGCGGGATATTCCGGCGTAATCGTCTATATGCCCGATTTCGTCGAGGATTTAAAGTCGCTGATGCATGAGCCGGGCAAGCTGAAGGAAACGGTCGAGATGATGAAGGAAACCGATCTGCTGATCTTTGACGACATGGGTGCGGAAAATTTAAACCCATGGGTTCGCGATCATGTGCTTGGCGCGATTCTGAATTACCGGATGCAGCGGAAACCGACATTCTATACGTCCAATTACGAGCTAGAGGCGCTGGAGCGGCATTTCAGCTTCACGAGCAAGGACGGCGACGAGCTGCACAAGGGGCAGCGGATTATGGACCGTATCCGGCCCTATGTCGAGGTCGTAATGGTAACTGGCGAGAACAAGCGCGGACGGAAATAGATGAACATAGCTTTGGCTGGCTGGCCCTTCATGCAAAGGGACTGCCGGTCAAAGCTTTTTTTAGGTTATAGAACGAGCAAAAAACGGCCGTCTTTATCCCGTGATGGTTGAAAGCGTATACAGATTAGGTGCGGACTTGATTGATTCAGCAGCGGTTCGGGTTTTGTTGCGTTTAACTGCGGTACTTATAAAGCATTTTTATAGGACTTATCAGTTTTTTGAAATTAAGTATTGACAGTAAGAGGGGCTCGCTGGTAAGATTCTTCCATAACCAACTAAACGGGTAGGAATAATGGTTTCCGACCGGACGAACCGGAGTAAACACCTATCACGGAGAAACACCAATGTCCTATTCGAATGACTTATACGTGTTTCTGCAGGCTTGTTAATTTAAAAAAGGGGTGTATGGAATGATGAAGAAATTAACTCATGTTCGTTCGGTTGTAATGCTATTGGCTTTGGCGCTGGTACTTGCTGCTTGCGGCTCTGGAGGCAACAATGCGACAAACAAGGCGTCGAATAAGCCTTCCAATGAGGCTGCGGCAACTAACACGGCTACGGAAGAACCGGCAAAGGAAGAGCCGAAACCGCCTGTTGAGCTTTTAAACGTATCGTATGACCCAACTCGTGAGCTTTACGTTCAATATAACGAGGCATTTTCGAAGCACTGGAAAGCAGAAACAGGCCAAGACGTTACGATTAAACAATCGCATGGCGGTTCAGGCAAACAAGGCCGCGCGGTTATCGACGGTTTGAAAGCAGACGTCGTAACGCTAGCGCTTGGTTATGACATCGACGCAATCGTAGAGCCTGGCTTAATCAAACCGGATTGGCAATCTAAATTCGAGCACAACAGCGCTCCATATACATCCACAATCGTATTCCTTGTTCGCAAAGGAAATCCGAAAGGCATTAAAGATTGGAACGATCTAACTAAAGATAAAGTTGAAGTCATTACGCCAAACCCGAAAACATCAGGCGGCGCCCGTTGGAATTACCTTGCTGCATGGGGCTACGCTCTCAAGCAAAACGGCAATGACGAAGCAAAAGCACAGGAGTTCGTTGCTGAGTTGTTCAAGCACGTGCCTGTACTGGATTCCGGCGCACGCGGATCAACGACAACTTTTGTAGAACGCGGAATTGGCGATGTGCTGCTGGCTTGGGAGAATGAAGCATTCCTATCGATCAATGAGCTTGGTCCAGACAAATTCGAAATCGTATATCCATCGCTGAGCATTTTGGCTGAGCCGCCAGTAGCTGTAGTCGACAAAGTGGTTGACGACCGCGGTACTCGTGAAGTAGCCGAAGCGTACCTGAAATATCTATACTCGGATGAAGGTCAAGAAATTGCCGCTAAAAACTACTACCGTCCGATTTCCGAATCTGTAGCTGCAAAGTACAAAGATCAGTTCAAAGATCTTGAGTTGCTTTCAATCGACAAAGACTTTGGCGGCTGGAAAGAAGCACAAACGAAACACTTTGCGGATGGCGGAATTTTTGACAAAATCTACACGCCAGGCTCATAATGCTCGAATTGAACAAGACTGGAGCTGACTTCACATGAAAGGTTCCAAGCCCCGTAACGTTCTGCCGGGTTTTGGCTTATCGCTTGGTTTCACCTTGTTTTACCTAAGCATCATCGTCTTGATTCCGCTGGCTGCCGTTTTCTTCAAAACGGCAGAGCTCAGCTGGTCCGAATTTTGGAGCACGGTCACGAATGCGCGTGTCGTAGCTTCTTATCGGGTCAGCTTTCTCACCGCTTTTTTCGCTGGACTCGTTAATGCGGTGTTCGGCCTGTTAATCGCTTGGGTACTCGTTCGATACCGGTTTCCAGGCAAAAAGCTGATTGATAGCTTGGTTGACTTACCCTTTGCCCTCCCAACGGCAGTAGCGGGCATTGCGTTAACGGCAATCTATGCGCCGAATGGCTGGATCGGCTCTCTCTTAGAGCCGCTAGGCGTGAAAGTCGCTTATACGCCAATCGGCATTACGATCGCACTTATATTCATTGGGCTTCCGTTTGTTGTCCGTACGGTGCAGCCCGTGCTGCAGGATATGGAGAAAGAGACGGAGGAAGCGGCCGTTATGCTTGGCGCTTACCGGTTGCGGACGTTTTGGAAGGTCATTTTACCAGAGCTATTGCCTGCATTGTTAACAGGGTTCGCGCTCGCATTTGCAAGGGGCATCGGCGAATATGGCTCGGTCGTCTTCATCTCCGGCAATATGCCGCTGAAGACAGAGATCACCCCGCTGCTGATCATGACGAAGCTGGAGCAGTATGATTACGCTGGCGCGACCGCGATTGCTCTCGTTATGCTTGTTGTGTCCTTCCTTATGCTGCTGGTCATTAACCTGCTGCAGTGGCGCATGAATCGCCGCACAGTGTCGGACTAAGAAGGGGGCATATACAAATGGCTGGAGCAATTACCGTTCATACGAATGAAGAGGCTGCAAAGCGCCCGAAGCATATTACTGAGTCCGGCCCCGTCAAATGGCTGCTAATCGGAATCGCCATGCTGTTTCTCGGATTGGTTGTTTTGCTGCCGCTGGTTTCGGTGTTTGTCGAAGCGTTCAAGAAAGGCGTGGGCGTATACTTCGATGCCATAACGGAGCCGGATGCTTTGTCCGCGCTTAAGCTTACGCTGATCGTTGCGTTAATTGCCGTACCCGTCAATACGGTGTTCGGCATAGCGGCGGCGTGGGCGATAAGCAAGTTCCGTTTTCGCGGCAAAAATATTCTTATTACGTTAATCGATTTGCCGTTTGCCGTATCGCCTGTTATTTCCGGTTTAATCTACGTGCTGCTGTTTGGCGCGCAGGGATTTTTTGGACCGTGGCTTGATGAGCGGGGCATCCAAATTATATTTGCGGTACCCGGCATCGTGCTTGCGACCGTGTTCGTGACGGTTCCATTTGTCGCCCGCGAGCTTATCCCGCTTATGCAGGCGCAGGGCGTTCAAGAGGAGGAAGCGGCCGCCAGCCTTGGGGCTAAAGGGTGGCAGATTTTTTGGAAGGTGACCTTGCCTAACATCAAGTGGGGCCTTTTATACGGAATTATCCTATGTAATGCTCGCGCGATGGGCGAGTTTGGCGCGGTGTCCGTCGTATCCGGCCACATCCGCGGCGAAACGAATACGCTGCCGCTGCATATTGAAATTTTGTACAATGAATATCAATTCTCGGCTTCGTTTGCGGTAGCATCCTTGCTTGTTATGCTCGCTGTCATTACCTTGATCGTAAAAAGCATCGTGGAATGGAAATCCGGTCAGCAAAAGCCTGCAGAAAAAACCGAGTAAATCAGTTTAAATGGAGGGGTTTTGAATGGCAAAACCGTTAGAAGTGGATCAACAATGGTTGGAGCGAATCGCGGATCAGGTCAGTGGCCTGAATTATGGACATGTGACGATTACGGTTCATGACGGAAGAATCGTGCAAATTGACCGGACGGAAAGAACACGCTATGACGGCTCCTCGCAAAAGCAGCAAGCACCATCGGAACAGCAATCGAAGCAGCGCGACAACCAGAACACAGGCGAAGTGCTTCGGATCGTCTAATAGCGGCTGGCATCAAATAAGATAACAATCAAATACCCCAATGCCGATCGGTGGCATTGGGGTATTTGATTTCGTACGAAATGCCGCAGCATCGCCTTGGCCAAAAGGGCAACAAAAAAGGAGCAGCACGCTGCTCCTTTCTGTTATGAAATGACGAATTTCACGATTACTGCTACAGCGAAAATGACGGTCATAAGACCGAGCATGCCGCCAAAGCCGAATACGACATCCATCAAGTCATGGCGAGGCTCTTCGTTAAAATGCTCGCGCGGGTCTCTTACGTTTTCCATCGTTGACGTCCTCCTTGAAAAAGACCGATTGCTTCAATCACAACCATATGCGGTCGTCTTTATGTAGTATCGGTTTATTCAACTTATATTAGTATACTCAAACTGCCAAACAGTTGTAAAGCTAATCCCGGTGACAATTGTAAAACAAAATCGACGCTACTTATGCTAAAATGTGTACAGAATCATTAGGCAGTCGGAGGCGAGAGCATGGATCATCAGCAAACGGATCGGAAGCAGGCAGAACAGCAGCTTGCGGAGTCTAAAGAGACGATACGGAACAAACTAGCTTTGCTCCCCGATCAATCAGGCTGTTACCTTATGAAGAACAGCGAAGGCGTCATTATTTATGTAGGCAAAGCGAAGGTGCTCAAAAACCGGGTACGTTCCTATTTTAACGGCAGCCACAATGGAAAGACACAGCGATTGGTATCGGAAATTCGCGATTTCGAATTTATCGTAACCTCAAGCAATATGGAAGCACTTATTTTAGAATGCAACCTAATTAAACAATACCATCCGCGTTATAACGTTCTGCTTAAGGATGACAAAACCTTTCCTTATATTAAAATAACGAATGAGAAACATCCGAAGCTAGAGGTGACCAGACGGATCGTAAAGGACAAAGGCAAATATTTTGGCCCTTACCCTAACGCCTACGCGGCTCAGCAGACGAAGAAGCTGCTGGATAGGCTTTATCCGCTTAGAAAGTGCAAGACGCTGCCGGATAAGGTGTGCTTGTACTATCATCTCGGTCAATGCATTGCGCCGTGTGAATTTGACGTGCAGCAGTCCGAGTATGACCGAATGATCCAAGAAATATCGCGGTTTCTAAACGGCGGGCAGGATGTCGTGAAGATCGAGCTGCAGCGCAAAATGGAGGAAGCGGCGGAGAAGCTCGAATTCGAGCGGGCGAAGGAGTTCCGCGATCAGCTGGTTGCCATTGATGCGGTCATGGAGAAGCAGAAGATTACGATGCAGGATGCGCTTGACCGCGATATTTTCGGCTTTGCCGTTGATAAGGGCTGGATGTGCGTACAGATCTTGTACATGCGCCAAGGCAAGCTTATCGAGCGGCATGGGACGACTTTCCCTTATTACGGGGAAGCTTATGATGACTTCATGACGTTCGTGACGCAGTATTATAGCGATAATCCGGCGCTGCCGAAGCAAATCTTGCTGCCGCTGCCGCCGGAACAGTCGCTTGCAGAAGGCGGAGCGGCAGAAGGAATTGCCGATGCGGATGACGCAGCTTCTACGCATGCGGACGACGTTATCGCGTCGCTCCACAACTGGCTCAAGGTAAAGGTGCTGATGCCGCAGCGCGGGCGCAAGAGCGAGGTTGTAACGATGGCTACGGACAACGCCAAGGTGATGCTCGACGAGAAGTTCCGTTTGATCGAGCGGGATGAGGAGCGCAGCGTCAAAGCATCGGAATCATTGGCTGGCTGGCTTGGTCTTGAGGAAGTGCGGCGGATTGAAGCTTTCGATAACTCGAACATCCAAGGAACGAATCCTGTCTCCGCGATGGTCGTCTTCACCGATGGCAAGCCAGACCGCAAGGAATACCGCAAATACAAGGTGAAAACGGTAAAAGGTCCCGATGACTATGAAACGATGCGGGAGGTCATCCGGCGCCGTTATGAGCGTGTACTCAAGGAGGAGCTGGCGGCTCCGGATTTAATCGTAGTCGATGGCGGCAAGGGACAAATATCGGCGGCGCTTGATGTGCTGGAGAATGAGCTTGGTTTATTCATTCCCGTATGCGGCCTAGTGAAGGATGCGAAGCACAAAACGGCGCAGCTCATGACGGGCGATCCCGCCGAGATCGTGCCTCTGCCGCGCGACAGCCAAGAATTTTATTTGCTGCAGCGCATTCAAGACGAGGTGCATCGATTCGCGATTACGTTCCACCGCGAGCAGCGCGGCAAGTCCATGGTCGAATCGAAGCTTGACTCGATCCCGGGCATCGGAGAGAAACGGCGCAAGCTTCTGCTGAAACATTTTGGCTCGATCAAAAAAATAAAAGAGGCCTCAGTCGAAGACTTTAGGCCCCTATCTATTGGTGATAAATTAGCTTCGCAAATTATAGCTGCTCTAGGGGAGGAGTCGTCGTAACAGACGGCTTCTTCTCTTTTTTGTGGCTCAAATATTTGAGAGCGAAGGCAATCAGCACCGGCAGCACCGAGAAGAAGATCGCCGATATAATATTTGGCGCCGTCCCGATCGTGAGCAGTGACAATCCGACCGCTACGCTGTTGAAGATCGCATGGGTGAACATGGACGTAATCAAGCCGTATCGGACGAAAATAAAGCTGAATACGAGCCCGATAATCATCAGCTCGATCAATCTTGTCGAGGACGGGTAGAACGGATACATCACGTGTCCGAGCGCCCAGAAGAAGGTTGGGAGCAGCGCTGCGGCAAACGTATTTTTGAACCATCTGCGGAATAGTCCGATACCGAAGAAACGGAAGACAGCTTCCTCCGAAATCGCGGCTGCCCAAGCAAGCACCGGCATGAGCCATAAAATGCTCATATTGTAAGGGGACTGGGTAGCATCCGACGTATCCCATGTGCCAATGGTGAGCCTTAAAGCGATGAAGATGACGGATTGCAGCGCGAACAAAATAATCGCGAATAAATAGGCGAGCCCTACGCTGCGCCATACATGGTCGCCATAGCCTTTTTGCCCGAAGCGAGGCCATAATGCGCGGCCCTGGGCCTTCCATAAGCCATCGCCTGCGATTAGCGAAATATAAATCGCGCCTGCCATCGGAATGGTCAGCAGCACCGTTACGATAGCCGTAATCGTGGTTTGCGCTCCGGCCATATCCGCCTCGCCCATCGAAGCCCGAATGCCGTCAAGCACATTCAGATTCATGATGATATAGGTGATAAAGTAAATGATGGTCAATATGATTCCATATTTGAAGGAAGTGAATTTCCGGTACAGAACGGCATAGATGATCGCCAAGATGAACAAGACGAAACTCATGAAGAAGTAACCGAAGCCGGTAAGGAAACCAGCTATTTTGTCTTGATTTTTCACATAGCTGACATAATCATCCGGGGCGGTAAAGGCGGGCTTATATTTGGTTATGACCGTGCGCCCATCAACGGTTCGCGCGTCGATATGGATCGTTAATTTTGCGTCCTTAATGGCATAATCCGTTTTTGGCTGGCCCTGCCAATCTCCGTTGGCCAATATTTGATTGCCTTGAAATTCAACCCCGCTGAAGCTTTGATTCGTTAGGAAAGCGATAGCTTCCTTCGTTTTATCTGCGTCTGACAGCTCCTCGCCATCGATTAGAAAACGCCATGCCACAATTTTTTCGCTTTGCATATGTACGTAAACGAAGCCGCTGCCGCCGCCAATAAATTTCAAATCAACTTGGAACGTATCTGTCGGGAAACTAGAGTCGTATTTGTCAGCATACGTTTTGGTCAGTTTATTTTTGGATAAATAACCGTTCATGATTTTATCGGTTTGGTGGACGGCTTTAGCCGATTTCACCATCAGTCCTGTCTGTTTCTCCGCGAAAGCGGCCGCGCGGCTCTCAGCGGTCGACTTCTCAATTACCTTTGTGTTTAATTCGCCGGATGCGATGGATGCGAACATGGGAGCGATGTCTACGGCTGCATAAATAATAAAGCAAGCAATCGCTGCCCATAAAAAACGTTTCCATTCGTTAGGCTTGATAGAATCAATCATGGATTCACCCCTACTGTCTTTATAATGAGTAGCTTATGACAATACATTAACATATTAATCCCTGAATTATCCAATGGAGATGACCGCTTGCACACAAGAAACAGCGAAATAACGATGTCCAGCAAGCTTGGAGCTTGCTGCTTCATTCCATTGCCCTAATTTGAGCAAATATCGTCCCTTTTGTCATATCTATCACCTTTATATCGGGACTGATTTGGGATTATAATCGTTAACGTCATACTAAATTGAATAGCACAGCCGAATTTCCTAAGGAAAACGGGGGAACCATAAAGTTGTCAAATGAGTGGAACAAGCTGCAAGCAAAAGCGGTTCAAATTTGGCGGCATGGGGTGAATTTTAGCGGAGGAGCATGATCTCTTGCCGCCGAATAGGGCTGCCTGTCCAGGCCCGAATCCGACAGCTAACCTCGTAGGCGTATTGGAACAGGACTCATCGCACAGAGCACTTGAGTTTCCAGTGCTTTTTTTTATGCTTAAAAACAAGCAATTATGATAAAACAAAAGAAGAAGGTAGCGGATGAAGATAGATTGGAATGTGCTCAAGTGGTCGCCGCCGCGCATATTGGTTAGCGGATTTGCGCTTATTATTTTACTAGGTGCCGTATTATTATCCATGCCATTTGCATCGGCAAGCGGCGAGAGGCTGCCGTTCATCGATGCGCTGTTCACGGCGACGTCAGCGACATGCGTAACGGGGCTGGTTGTCGTAGATACGGGTACATATTTCTCCGTCCCCGGACAGGTCATTCTCATGTGTCTATTTCAGCTCGGCGGACTTGGCTTTATGACGATGGCCACGCTGGTTGCGCTTGTGCTGCGCAAAAAAATTTCATTGCGAGAGCGGCTGTTGCTGCAGGAAGCGATGAATCAATCGAGCATGGAAGGCATCGTTCGGCTTATTAGACGGGTCATTGTATATTCGCTTGCGATAGAATTTGTGGGGTTCACGTTATTCTCATCCCGGTTTGCGTTCGATATGCCCATTGGCAAAGCGTTGTTTTTTGGCGCATTCCATGCGGTTTCTATGTTCAACAATGCGGGATTCGATATTTTTGGCGGCTATAGAAGCTTAACGATGTATGTATCGGATCCCATTGTTAATATAGCGGCAATGATGCTTATTATAACCGGCGGATTGGGTTTTGTTGTCATGTCGGATCTGATGGAGTACCGCAAAAACCGCAGGCTGTCGCTGCACAGCAAGGTTGTATTGTCGATGACGGGAGCCTTGATTGCAGTAGGCACTATCGTGATTTTTATATTTGAATTTTCCAATACGAAGACGCTTGGCTCGTTGGATTGGGGAGGCAAAATTTTATCCTCCTTCTTCCAGTCGGTCACGCCGCGGACGGCAGGAGCCAATACGCTTGATTATACGGCTTTGCGGCAAGCGACGATGTTTTTTACGATTATCCTGATGTTTATCGGCGCATCGCCGGGCTCGACAGGCGGCGGCATCAAGACCACAACCTTTACGACGCTGGTCGGAGCGGTTATTGCGATGATTCGCGGTCGCGAGGATATTGTCATGTTCCGGCACCGGCTTGGCAAAGACAGAATTTTCAAGGCGCTGACGATTACATTAATCTCATTAGGTTTAGTTATTATTGTGACGATGACCTTGTCTATGACAGAGGATCAGGCGTTCATTAAATTATTATTTGAAGCAACCTCTGCGTTCGGTACGGTAGGATTGTCGATCGGCGTCACCCCGGAACTCAGCACAGTAGGGAAAATAGTCATTGCATTAACGATGTTTGCCGGACGGCTTGGGCCATTGACGTTAGCTTACGCGCTGGGGCCTCGCACAGAAAAAGAATTGTACCGGCATCCTGAAGGCAAAATTACGATTGGATAGGGGAAGCTGCAAGTGGGTATGAAGAAGAAACAATTTGTCATAATAGGTTTAGGAAGGTTTGGCTCAAGCTTAGGCAGAGAACTCATCGAGCTAGGCAATGAGGTGCTTGGCATCGATAAGGACGAGGAGGCCGTTCAGGAAATGAGCGGCGTTCTGACCTATGCGGTATCTGCGGATTGTACGGACGAGGAAACGCTTCGTTCACTTGGCGTGCGCAACTTTGACTGCGGCGTCGTCGCCATTGGCGATGACATTCAAGCAAGCATTTTAACGACCATCCTGCTTAAGGATTTAGGGGTCAAGAAGGTTGTTGCGAAAGCGATGAGCGAGCTGCATGGCCGCGTGCTTGAGAAGATCGGCGTAGACCGTGTCGTGTATCCGGAGCGGGATATGGGTATCCGTGTTGCGCATCAGCTTGTTTCTCCCAATCTGCTTGACTATATAGAGCTATCCAAAGAATATACGATTGCCGAGCTTGCCGTCCCGCAGTGCTTAAATGGCAAATCGCTGCATGACCTGAACCCGCGCGCCAGGTTTGGCTGCAGCATCGTCGCAATCAACAAGCCATCGGGCATCATTATTGCGCCAACGGCAACCGATGTGCTTGCTGAACGAGACGTTATGGTTATCATCGGGACGAATGAGCAAATTGAAGATTTTGAGGCAACCGTTATTCGTTAGGCTGCTTATAGGAATGGAAGTGATATGCAGATGGAAACCGCTGTAACGCCAATCATTCATCACTTGCTTATTTTGCTTATCCTTATTGTAACGGCTGGCATGCTTGCAGGGCGTGCGGCAGCTAAACTTCGTATACCTGATGTAGCTGCGTTTATATTAGTGGGGCTGCTGCTCGGCCAAGGCCTTCATTGGATCAATGAATCGAGCAGTTCGTTAATTAACCAGCTTATTTTAATAGTAGGATCAACGGTCATTTTATTTGATGGAGGACGCAATATTAGTCTTAGCGGGCTGAGCAAAGTCAAATGGACGGTTGCCTTGCTAAGCGTTCCTGGCGTTCTCATAACGGTAATCGTGGCGGGTACAGCTATCCATTTCGTTTTTGGCTTGGAATGGCTTTATGCGCTGCTTGCCGCGTCGGTAATCGCCTCTACGGACCCGGCTTCTATTATTCCGGTATTTCGGCAGGTTGCGATTAGAGTAAAGGTGCGGGAGACGGTAGAGAGCGAATCCGCATTCAACGACGCGACAGGCTCTATTATTACATTTGCTTTGATTGCGGCGATTACGGGCAAGTCGGCATTAGAAGCGGGGCCGTTGCTGGGTCAGTTCGCTTATACCGCGCTTGGCGGCATTGCTTTGGGCGGAATAATCGGCTTAGCTTCTGTGTATGTCGTCGCCCATTTAAAGCTAGGCATTTTGAGGGACTATACAACGATTGCGATGCTGGTTACCGCGTTATCAGCCTATTTAATTGGCGATCTCTTGCATGTGAGCGGCTTTATGGCGACATTCGCAGCAGGTTTAATATGGGGAAATCCACATCTTATGAGACTTAGGCTGGAAGAGAAGCAGAACGAGATTGTACATTTCTCAGATAATATAACCGTCATGCTTCGGATGCTGATTTTTGTTTTGCTCGGCAGCCAGGCGGATTTGGCGTTATTGCTGCAATACGGGTGGCAAAGCTTCGCTATCGTTATGGTGCTGATGTTTATTGCGCGTCCGATAACGGTGCTCGCCTGCAGCCTGCCTGATCGCAAGGCGGATTGGAAAAAGAAGGAGCTCTTATTCATGATGTGGGTAAGGGAGACAGGGGTTATTCCAGCCGTTTTATCGGGAATGATCACAAGCGCCGGCATCATGCATGCCGAAAAAATTGCTTCTATTACATTAATGACCATTCTCATAACGGTACTGCTCCAAGCGAGCACGACCGCTTTTGTTGCAAAACGGTTAGGGATGGATTCGGAAGCGTAATATTGGAAATGCTGAAAGACAGCAGCTTTTTTAGAAGCCGCTGTCTTTTTTGCTTGGAAATCGCGCAGCCAGCTCATTGATCCAAAGACGAACCGCAGGGCTAAGCGCTGCTGAATCCGCATGAATTAACGAAGTTGTGCGCTTCGTATCCTCTAACTCGCGAATTGGGATGATGATAAGCTCATTGTCCTCTAGCAGCTGCTTGCGCATATAGGATTGAGGAAGCAGCGTAGCGGCGCGGCAGGTATGGAGCAGACGCAATATCGCTTCAAAAGAATCAATTTCCATTCGCACATCCGGCTGCAGATGATATTTGTCGAATAGCTCGTCCGTAAGAATCCGGTACCAAGTCCCTTTGGAGAACAAGATCATCGGCATGCCGGTCAAATCCTGAATGCCAAGCGCGCCTTTATCCGTAATGACTTGATTGCGCGGAAGCACCAGCGACAGATGATCCTCAAACAAAGGGATGCATCTTAATGTCGAATCCTCGATGCTGGATGCCACGATGCCGATATCGGCTTTATGGTCACGAACGAGCGATACGATCTCATGCGTCTTGCCCGTAATGGCTTTAATGTCGATTTCCGGATGGGTCGACGTTAGCCGCTGAATCAAATCAGGCAATGTCGTTTGCAGCGTCGTAAGGCTTGCGCCAATCGTCAGCGTCGTATGTCCCGTAGAGGTGAACTCGGAGACGGTTTGCAAATATTTGCGGTGAAGCTGGCGCAGCTCCAGTGCATATTCGTACGTCATCTGCCCGATTCGCGTGAGCTCAAGCCGTTTGCCGATCCGGCGAAATAAGGGCGAACCTATTTCTTGCTCAAGCTTAGCGATTTTGCGAGAGATAGCGGGCTGGGATAGGTTGAGCAAAGCAGAAGCTTTATTCATGCTGGATTGCTCGACGATTACGGTGAAAACATGCATCTCTTCATTCATGAATAGAGCCCCTTATGTCATTTTGTTATAAGAAATTATAAAAAATAAGCAATTCCATTATAAGCTGAAAAGGAGTAGGATGGGAAGTGTGGCTAATATGTGTCGACTTTTGTTGACGGAGGAACATGCTGGGGTTACAATGTAGAATGATTTGCCAAGCGTAAATAGCTGATGACTGCCTTTGGCGGCTCAGCGTCTTAGTTTGCGCTGAAATATAAGCAATGTATAAGTGTGAAACGGATACATTCTTATATTTTAACAAAAAGCATGCTAGCACTCACAGTATTGAAAGGAGAAGGAATGACATGAAAGGAAACTCGTATTTCTCGCGCAAGCTTCACTCGCTTCTCGGGAT
This sequence comes from Bacillus sp. FJAT-26390, assembly GCF_001682865.1. Lineage (GTDB taxonomy): Bacteria > Bacillota > Bacilli > Paenibacillales > Paenibacillaceae > Pristimantibacillus. The sequence goes on along the minus strand of NZ_MAQX01000034.1, from coordinate 242,265 downwards.
CATTCCGCTCGGCGGTTTTATCGTCGTGCATGGTCTGACCAACTATCAGGCGTTTGAACGCGGACCAGAGGGCTTCGGCAAAGGCGTGCATTTGATCAACAGCTTGCCAGTGCTGCCGCTGCTCGAGATTTTCGGTATTTACCTCCCGCTTTTGTTTCACGGTATTTACGGCTTGTACGTGGCATACCAATCGAACACGAACACGGGACGCTTTAAATACGGACGGAACTGGGCGTTTACCGCACAGCGCGTTACAGGGGTAATTACCTTCGTATTCGTATTCTGGCACGTATTCCAAACTCGGATTCAAGTTTATCTCGGCAACATCACGCATGAAGAGCTGGGCTCTACGATGAATCAAATCGCGAGCAGTCCTGCTTATTTCGTACTTTACGTAATCGGCGTACTTGCAGCGGTATTCCACTTCAGCAACGGTCTATGGGCGTTTCTGATCAGCTGGGGCATTACGATCGGCCCGAAAGCGCAACGCATCTCTTCGTACATTTGCATGGGCATTTTTGTAATCGTTTCGGCGTTGTTTATTCTCTCGCTTATCGCGTTTAGCGGCGATGAATTTAAGGAAGCTGCGAGTGCCGCATTGGCACTTACAAATATCGGTTAGTTTGTAGACAAGGAGCGAAGCGTTATGGCTAAAAATAAAATTATCATCGTTGGCGGCGGCCTGGCTGGCTTGATGGCTACCATTAAAGCCGCAGAGGCTGGCGTACACGTTGATCTGTTTTCACTTGTACCGGTCAAACGTTCCCACTCAGTATGCGCGCAGGGCGGCATTAACGGCGCGGTAAATACAAAAGGGGAAGGCGATTCTCCGTGGGAGCATTTTGACGACACCGTATACGGTGGAGATTTCCTAGCAAACCAGCCGCCAGTTAAAGCAATGTGCGACGCCGCACCTGGCATTATCCACCTCATGGACCGGATGGGCGTTATGTTCAGCCGGACGTCTGAGGGCTTGCTCGACTTCCGTCGCTTCGGCGGCACGAAGCATTCCCGCACAGCCTTCGCGGGCGCTACGACAGGACAACAGCTTCTATACGCACTGGACGAGCAAGTTCGCCGGTGGGAAGCAGCAGGTCTAGTCAACAAATTCGAGCACTGGGAATTCCTTGGCGCCGTTGTTGACGATGACGGCATTTGCCGCGGCGTATCGGCGCAAGACTTGCGCACGATGGAAGTGCACACGGTTCGTGCGGATGCGGTTATTCTTGCATCAGGCGGTCCCGGCATTATTTTCGGTAAAACAACGAACTCTGTTATCAACACCGGTACGGCTGCAAGCGCAGTGTATCAGCAGGGCGTTAACTATGCCAATGGCGAATTCATTCAAATTCACCCTACGGCGATTCCGGGCGACGACAAGCTTCGCTTGATGTCCGAATCAGCCCGCGGCGAAGGCGGACGGATCTGGACTTACAAAGACGGCAAGCCTTGGTACTTCCTTGAGGAAAAATATCCGGCTTACGGAAATCTTGTGCCTCGTGATATTGCGACGCGTGAAATTTTCAGCGTTTGCGTCGATCAGAAGCTTGGCATCAATCAAGAGAACATGGTTTACCTTGATCTATCTCATAAAGATCCGAAGGAGCTTGACGTTAAGCTTGGCGGTATCATCGAAATTTATGAGAAGTTCATGGGCGATGACCCGCGCAAAATTCCGATGAAAATCTTCCCTGCGGTTCACTATTCAATGGGCGGCATGTGGGTCGATTACAATCAAATGACGAACATTCCTGGTCTGTTCGCAGCCGGCGAGTGCGAGTATCAATACCATGGCGCGAACCGTCTGGGCGCGAACTCCTTGCTATCCGCTATTTATGGCGGTATGGTTGCTGGACCAAAAGCGGTCGAGTATATCAAAGGCTTGAAGAAATCGGCTGAAGATGTTGCTTCCTCCGTATTTGATCGCGAGAACAAGCGTCAAACGGATAAATACAACAGCATCGTTAACATGAACGGCAATGAGAATGCGTATGTCATTCACAAAGAGCTTGGCGAATGGATGACGAACAACATGACCGTTGTACGCTTTAACGACAAGCTTGAGCAAACGATCCACAAGATCAAAGAGCTTAAGCAGCGTTACGCTAATATCAACATCAACGATACAGCGCAATGGAACAATGCAGGCGTTGCCTTTACTCGTCAGCTTTGGAACATGCTTGAGCTTTCCGAGGCAATGACGCTGGGCGGATTGCTTCGCAACGAGAGCCGCGGCGCCCACTATAAGCCGGACTTCCCGGATCGTGACGACGACCATTTCATGAAATCGACGATTGCGAAGTGGACGAAGGAAGGTCCGCAAATTTCTTACGAGGACATCGACGTAAGCTTGATCAAGCCTCGTAAACGTGATTATTCGAGCGACAAGAAGAAAGGAGAATAATGATGGCTGGAACGACTGTAGCAACAAAAACGGTTAAGTTTATCATCACACGTCAAGATACTCCTGACTCAAAACCTTATACGGAAGAGTTTGAAATTCCTTATCGTGCTAATATGAACGTTATTAGCGGATTGATGGAAATCCAACGTAATCCGAAGAAAGCAGATGGCGCAAGCACAGCACCTGTATGCTGGGATTCCAACTGTTTGGAAGAAGTGTGCGGCGCTTGTTCAATGGTTATCAACGGCAAGCCGCGTCAAGCATGCAGCGCGCTTATCGATAAGCTGGAGCAGCCGGTTCGCCTTGAGCCGATGAGAACTTTCCCGGTTGTCCGTGACCTTGTCATTAACCGTGAGCGCATGTTCGGTGCGTTGAAGAGAGTAAAAGCATGGATTCCGATCGACGGAACCTATGATCTTGGTCCTGGTCCGCGCATGGCGGAAACGAAGCGCCAATGGGCGTATGAGCTTTCCAAATGTATGACTTGCGGCGTATGTCTTGAGGCTTGCCCGAACGTTAACGACCGGAACAGCTTTATCGGCCCTGCAGCGATCTCTCAGGTTCGTTTGTTTAATGCGCATCCAACGGGTGAGATGAACAAAGAAGAGCGTCTGGACGAGCTGATGACCGATGGCGGCATCGAAGGCTGCGGCAACTCGCAAAACTGTGTTCGCGCATGTCCGAAAGGCATTCCGCTCACGACTTCAATTGCGGCAATCAACAAGGATACAACCAAACATCTGTTCAAAAAATGGCTTGGCATGTAGAGCCGTTTGAATATCGGAAGCCCTCGATTGCATCGGGGGTTTCTTTTTTTATATGATATTGATTATTATTATCAATGATAGTGGATTGGGATTCCGTTGTCAATTACGCAGAAGAGGATTTTTGATGAAGCTGCTGAAACGAAGGGCAGGGTGATGGAAGCTGCAAGCTGCTGAAAAATAAAAAAACCGCCTCAGCGGTTTCTCGTCTTACATCCATTGTTCGCCCCATTTTTGAATGGACTCAATGACTGGTTCTAGCTCCCGTCCTTTACCGGTCAGCTCGTACTCAATGCGTACAGGCATTTCAGGATAAACTTGACGTTTAATAATCGTTATTGTTTCAAGCTCTTTCATCCGGTCCGTTAGCATTTTGTCGCTCATTTCGGGAATTTGTTCTTTAATCTCTTTGAACCGTTTAGGTCCTCCGAGCAATACCCGAATAATTCTGCCCGTCCATTTCTTACCTAAAATGTCGGCTGCGGCTTCATACTTTGGGCACATTGTCGAATAATCCAACCGTATCACCCCGCTTTTTGTAATACTATTGTAGCATATGAACAAACTAAAAGTAAGTTCATTTGAGTGGGAATACGTGTATTTTTGAGAAATATATATTTACTATACAAAAGTTAGAATTTGTGTCCATAGGCTTTTTTGCCATTATACTCGAATAATGACTAGCCCTAGAATCATGCAGCCAAAGGCTGCCCACTGCACGATCGAAAGCTTTTCTTTGTAAAATACGATCGCTCCAGCAGCTACGACAAGGCTGTTCGTTGCAAAAATCGGCGCGGCCAGATTCGCCTGGCCTGTAGCGAGAGCCATCGCATACAGCTGCAATCCGCCATATGAGAATAGCCCGGCAACGATCCCATAATAGAGCCCGGTTCGCTTAGCTGCTCGTGCGGCGCCGGCTTTTGCGGGAATAAGGAACCAACAAAGCGAGAGGAAATAGGCGATAAACAAAATCGGCGCGCTTGGCAGCCCAAGCTCGTCCGTTACTTTCAAGCCGCCATTTCGCAGAGCGAACATTACGATTGCTGTCCCGACGAGTATGAACCATCTTTTTTCGGTAATGGTGAGCGGTTCCTTCCGTTTGTGGGCGATAAACAATACAGCGAGCAGAAGCAGCGTAATGCCCATCGCCTGAAAGGCGCTCAGAGGCTCTTTATACCACCATGTGCCCAAAGCGATGACTAAGATGATATTCATATTTGTAAGCGGGGAGGTCAAGCTTGCAGGGCCGTAATGCAAGGCATTCATAAACAGGGCGTTGCCCCATGCCGAGCCAGCTCCGATAATGAGGCCGGCAATCCATACCTTTGGATCGACAAGAAAAGGAAAGGTCCCCTCTACCGCCGAATGTACGCCAAAGCCAATCGTTCCTGATGCATATAGCCCAAGCAGCAGCGTTCTGGTCGAACCTCCGCGCATTTGCGATACTTTCATCCACCAGCCTGCTAGTCCAAACAAGATTGCGCTGCTGATGGCTGTTATGAGCCACATTGGTGTTCAACCCCTCAAATTTGTTACACAAATGAAATAGTTCTGTTATCGTCCCATTACATTAATGGGCTATTATAATAACCAAGACCCCCTTTTTAATATATCCCTTCGGACCTGCAGCGTGCAGGTCCACTTTTTTTGTCTACATTCGCAATTTTACAGCGGTACGATAACCTGCTGGCGCTTGCGATAAAATACCCACTGCTTGAAGCCGATTTCCTTCAGCCTTTTTTGTACAAGCTCCCAATCGTCGCCGACTCTGCTTGGCACATGAGCATCCGAACCAAACGTTACGTTCACCCCAAAGTGAAGCGCACGCTCCAAAATCGCATCCGACGGATACCAGCCGCCCACATCCTTGGTGCTTCCGGACGTATTGATTTCAATGGAAACGCCGCATTCAGAAATCGTCTGAAGCGCTTCGTCAATTTCTGCATTGGCCGGAATATCTGAAAACGCAGGATAATAACCCTTCATGGCATCGATGTGTCCCAAAATATCAAACATTCCGCTGCGCGCGGACTGCTGAATCAAATCATAATAATCTTTTTTTGCTGCAACCTGCTGCTCTTCGTTCAAGCCCTTCCAACGGTTTCGGTTGAAAATGCTGACGCCGCTTACTTGGTGAACGGAGCCGATTAAATAATCGAACGGAACGCCCTCGTACGCTTTCCGGTAGCTATCCGCGTATTCAGGGAAAAAGTCCGATTCCATGCCAAGCAGTACTTCTATTTTCCCCGTATATTTGTCCTTCAAACGCAGCACTTCCTCGACATAGCTTGAGAAGTCGCTTCTAGCCATTGCGATGCCGGGCAAAGGCTGATCCTCTGCATGGAAAAAATACGGCGAGTGGTCGGAGATGCCGATTGCTTGAAGTCCAGCATCTATGCCTGCAAGTATGTAATCTTCAATTGTGCCATTAGCGTGGCCGCATCTCACATGATGGGTGTGCAAGTCAAATTTCATTATAATCTCTCCTTGTTTCTCTGAAGTTGTATGTTTTTATTCACTGCTAATGAATTGATGCTCGGGCATGCCCTTTAAGTCGCTTAAAAATTGCTGCAGCGCCGTATTAATGTAACGCCCCGATTTGTAGACGACACCGACGGGATGACTCGTTTCAAGCTCGTTCACCTTGATCATCTTGAGCGTTCCGAGCCGCACCTCATTGGCAATCGAAAGCTTGGATACGACGGCAGCGCCCAAATTGATCTCCACCATTCGCTTTACTTCCTCGCTGCTTGAGACCTCCATGACGATATTCGGCTGAATGTTGTATTTACGGAATATTTGATCGACGAATCGCCGGCCAAGCGTATCCGGTGCAAGCATGATCATCGGTATGTCCTTCAGCGTATCAACCGTAGTATGCGTCAGCTTGCTCATAGGATGCGTAGGGGACACGATGAACTCAAACGTATCGTAATACAGAACGGAGGAGGTAACGTTCGCGTTTTTTTCGGTCAGGTATGTAATCCCGATATCAACCGAGCCATTTTCGACGCTTGTCATAACTTGAGAAGAAGGCATGGAATGTATAGTGGTTTTGATTAAAGGAAATTGGTTTTGAAAATAAGACAAGACTCGCGGTAAAATTTGGATCGCGATCGAAGAGGTTGTTCCAAGCAGGATATGTCCTTGAGGCGTTAGATTCAAATCGGACAGCTTTTGTTTTAATTCTTCCACAATCGTAAGGATCTGTTCCGCATGCTGCAAAAAAACTTGTCCGTGATCGGTTAGAGTGACTGGTTGATTACGATCGATAAGGACCGTCTTGAACTCATCCTCCAAACTTTTGACTTGCGCCGATACGGCAGGCTGGGTTAAATTCAGCAATTCACCCGCTTTTCGAAAGCTCATCGTCTTGGATATCGTAAGGAGTGTTTCAAGCTGGCTCATGTTCACGTCAATCCCCCCTTTCAAAGATACATAAATGCTTAAAGGCGTATCTTACTATTATAATGGATAGATGAAATTACAGCAAAAAAGGCTGCGTTCGCCTCAGGCATCGTTTGCCAAAAGCGAGTGCAGCCCTTGCTCTTAAATCGAACAGGCGTCATAACCATTCTTTCTTGCGGAAAATGTAAAACATGCTTATGCCGAGCAGCAGCATAATGCCGAGTAAAATATACGAGCCCATTTGAAGATGGAGGCCAGGAATAAAATCAAAGTTCATCCCATAGATGCCGGTTATAAAAGTGAGAGGCATGAATATCGTCGTAATCGCCGTGAACACGCGCATAATTTCATTGGCGCGGTTCGAGACGCTGGACTGGTAAGCCTCGCGCAAGTTGCCCATGAGATCGCGGTACGTATCGAAGGACTCGGCGATTTTTAGCGCATTTTCATAAATATCGCTAAAATACTTTTGCAGTTGGTCGTCAATAAGCTTGAGATCCTTCTTATTAAGCGTTGCGATTACGTCGCGCTGAGGTCCAAGCACCTTCTTGAGCCATAATATTTCGCCGCGCAAACCGATAATCTCGTTCAAATGCGATTTTTTGGTGTGCATCAAAATATCCTCTTCCAGCGTTTCGATACGGGTATCGATACGATCGCCGACGAGGAAATAGTTGTCGACAACCATGTCGACGAGGTGGTACAAGAAATAATCGGGACGGCTGACCTCTTGCTCCCAAAGGACGGGCTTTAAGGAGCGAAGCTCATTAATTTTTTGTTTGGTTACCGTTATAATAAAGTGGCGGCCGAGAAAAATGTTCAGCGCCCTAAGGAAAATTTCTTCATCATCAAATCGAATGCTGTTAATGACGATAAAATAATGGCTTTCGTAAATTTCAATCTTTGGACGCTGCTCCTCTTCGCTGAGGCAATCCTCTACGGCCAAATCATGCATGCTGAACAGCGGCTGCAATATAGCGAGGTCTTCCACATCGGCATCGATCCAGTAAAATCCTTCTTTTGAAGGGATAAGTGTTTCATTAATATCGTCAATAGTCGTGAAAATGCCATTGCTAACGAGACGTATTTTCATCCGGAGTCACTCCTTTTTTCTTAGAGGAAACTGCCGGCTGAAATGGACCTGGCCGGCAGTAACCGTATTCGATCATTTTCAGGCTTTGGTCTGTCGCCCTCCATGTCCGTATGCACCCCTTTATTAATGGAATAAATGAAATAATTCTTGTCTAGTATACTCCCGCATAAGCTTTACATTCAAGCATTAAAACAACGAAATTTCAGCTAATTTTTCAGCTTACGGCAAGGTCCTTCTTGACGCGATTGACAATATGCATTAAAGTGAAATTGAAATGTAACCGCGAATAATTGAATAGACTACTTTCTTATCAAGAGCAGGCGGAGGGACTAGCCCGATGAAGCCCGGCAACCGGCGTTTAAATACGCACGGTGCTAATTCTTGCGGAATTTTTTTTCTGAGAGATGAGAGAGGCGGATGGCTTATTTACTGAGCATACGACCTTTTCTCACAGCAGAAAGGGTCTTTTTCATGTTCAAGCGGTCATACTGCCTAAAGAGGAGTGAACAACATGCCTATTAAAGTACCAGACAACTTACCGGCCAAAGAAATTTTAAACAACGAGAACATTTTCGTGATGGATGAGAGCGTCGCTTTCCAACAAGACATAAGACCGCTTCGCATCGCCATCCTGAACTTAATGCCGACTAAGGAAACGACAGAGACGCAGCTGCTTAGGCTTATTGGGAATACGCCGCTGCAGGTCGAGGTCGTTTTGCTTCACCCTAGGACGCATACTTCAAAAAACACGTCAGCCGAGCATTTGGAATCGTTCTATAAAACGTTCGATGAGATTTCGCATGAATATTATGATGGACTCATCATTACGGGCGCGCCAGTTGAGCAAATGCCTTTTGAGGAAGTCAATTACTGGGAAGAGCTAAAAGAAATTATGGACTGGAGCGCGACTCGCGTCACATCTACCTTCCATATCTGTTGGGCCGCGCAGGCAGGGCTGTACCACCATTTCAACGTGCCGAAATACAACTTGGACAGCAAGATGTTCGGCGTTTACCCGCACACGGTAGAGAAACGTAATGTGAATCTGCTCCGCGGCTTTGATGAAATGTTTTTTGTCCCGCAATCGCGTCATACGGAAGTGCGCCGCGAGGATATCGAGCAGCATGAGACACTCGATATTTTATCTGAATCACCGGATTCTGGCGTATATCTCGTTGCATCCAAGGATGGCAGACAAATTTTTGTAACAGGCCATTCCGAATACGATCCAACTTCCCTCAAGTTTGAATATGACCGCGATAAAGCCAAAGGGCTTACGATAGATGTGCCTAGAAACTATTTCCCGGGCGATAATCCGGCCAACTTGCCGCTGTCCACTTGGCGCGCGCATGCGAATCTGTTATTTTCGAATTGGCTTAACTATTATGTTTACCAGCAAACGCCGTTTGATTTGGGAGCAGGCATTTAACAATAGACGAGGGAGTGCTATTTACAATGAAAATTGAAAGCCATTTAGCTCAGATCGGATCCATTAAAGAGCCTGTAACCGGAGCGATAAGCTTTCCCGTGTATCAGGCGACCGCATTCCGTCACCCGAAGCTTGGCCAAAGCACGGGCTTTGATTACGCGCGCACCAAAAGCCCTACAAGGGCTGTGCTAGAGGAAGCTGCAGCGCAATTGGAAGCGGGAGATGCGGCTTTTGCCTGTAGCTCCGGCATGGCAGCGCTGCAAACGATTTTTGCCTTGTTCAGCCAAGGCGATCACTTGATCGTGTCGCTTGATTTGTATGGAGGCACTTACCGCTTGCTGGAGCGGATTATGTCCAGATTCGGAGTAACGGCTTCGTATGTGGATACGAATGATATCGATGCGATGTCTACGCTTTGGACGCCAAATACGAAAGCGGTCCTTATCGAGACGCCTACTAATCCGCTTATGATGATTACCGATATCGAGCGCGTAGCTGCATGGGCGAAGTCCAAGGGCTTGCTCACCATCGTCGATAACACGCTGCTAACGCCATTCTTCCAACGTCCGATCGAGCTGGGCGCTGATATTATCATCCATAGCGCGACCAAATATTTAGGCGGCCATAACGATGTGCTTGCCGGCCTTATCGTAACGAAAGGCAAGGAGCTCTCCGCCGAAATGGCGTTCCTGCACAATTCCATCGGTGCGGTGCTTGGACCGCAGGACTCTTGGCTTCTAATGAGAGGCATGAAGACGCTGGCGCTTCGGATGGAGCGCCATCAACATAACGCGACAACAATCGCGAATTATTTGCTTGAGCACCCGGCAGTTGAGGATGTCTATTATCCGGCGCTGCCGCATCATCCTGGCCATGAAATCCAGAACAAACAATCATCTGGCAATACCGGTATTTTCTCCTTCCGCTTGAAGGATGCCCGTTACGTAGAGCCGATTTTGCGCCATATTAAGCTCATTGCATTCGCCGAAAGCCTTGGCGGAGTTGAGTCCTTGATGACCTATCCTGCGGTTCAGACGCATGCGGACATCCCGCTCGAAATTCGTCAAGCGATCGGCGTCGACGACCGTCTTCTTCGTTTCTCGGTCGGCATCGAGCATGCCGACGATTTGATCGGTGATTTGGAACAAGCGCTGGCCGCTGCAAAACGCGAAATCGAGGAGGTTCAATAACCGATGGGCAACGACAACAACAAAGTGAAACCTCAGGATCGCCGTTTTGCAACGAAGCTGCTTCATTTTGGAGCGGAAATTGATGAGCATACGGGAGCGTCGAGCGTTCCGATCTATCAGGCATCAACGTTCCATCATCATGATATCTTTAATCCGCCGGACTACGACTACAGCCGTTCCGGCAATCCTACGCGCCAAGCGTTAGAGGATTATATCGCGCTGCTAGAGGGCGGCTCGCGCGGCTTCGCATTCGCATCAGGCATGGCTGCGATCTCGACCACTTTCCTGCTGCTTTCCGCAGGCGACCATGTCATCGTGACCGAGGATGTATACGGCGGAACGTACCGATTGCTTACGACGATTTTGGATCGATTGGGCATCGAGTCTACTTTCGTGGATATGACCGATTTCGAAGCGGTAAAGGCTGCGCTTAAGCCTAATACAAAAGCGGTATTTATGGAGACGCCATCGAATCCAACGCTCAAAATTACGAACATAGCCGAGACATCGGCATGGGCGAAGGAGCATGGCTTGCTCACGATGCTTGATAATACGTTTATGACCCCTTATCATCAGCGCCCGATCGAGCTCGGCGTAGATATCGTGCTGCACAGCGCAACTAAGTTTCTGAGCGGCCACAGCGACGTGCTTGCTGGGCTTGCGGTTACCGCGGACGAAGGTCTCGGCAAACGGTTGAAGCAGCTGCAAAACGGCATGGGAACCGTACTTAGCCCACAGGAGTCATGGCTGTTGATGCGTGGCATGAAGACGCTGAAGGCTCGGATGGAGCACAGCGAGCGGAGTACGCGCAGACTGGCTGAATGGCTGTCTGAGCATAAGGAAGTAACGGCTGTTTATTATCCGGGCCTAGATCATCATCCGGGCAGAGAAATCCATGAGAAGCAGTCGCTTGGCTACGGAGCTGTCGTATCCTTTGATGTCGGCAGCGGCGAACGCGCCAAATCGCTGCTAAGCAAGGTACAGATTCCTTTGGTTGCGGTAAGCCTGGGTGCAGTAGAGAGCATTCTTTCTTACCCGGCGATGATGTCTCATGCGGCAATGCCAAGAGAAGTGCGGCATGCACGCGGCATTACGGATGGTTTGGTTCGTTATTCGGTTGGTTTAGAGGATATCGAGGATCTTATCGAGGATTTGGACCAAGCACTTCGCGCCTAAATAGGACGAAATGGAAGAAAAGCACGGTTGTTCTAACGGACACGCCGTGTTTTTCCGCATTTTAGACTGTGAGGGCATCATATGGCAAGTGACTTGGCATATAGATTTATGTTAGGATTAAGTGATCGGTTGTCTACCTAGAACGGAACTAAGGAGGTCTTGCGGAATGGGAACGTTAGACCATATATTGGATAAAGCATTGCGCGGCGAGCGAATTGAGCTCGAAGAGGGCATGGAGCTGCTTGCTTCAGATCAGATTGAGAAAATGGGACATGTTGCGAATCAGATCATGCTTAAGCATCATCCAGATCCTATAACAACATTTGTTGTAGGTCGAAATGTTAACTATACGAACGTATGCGATGTTTATTGCCGCTTTTGCGCTTTTTATCGCGCTCCAGGCTCTAAGGAAGGTTATGTGCTTCCGGATGAGACGATTTTGAACAAAATTCAAGAGACTGTTAATGTTGGCGGTACCGAAATATTGATGCAGGGCGGCACGAATCCGGATTTGCCGTTTACGTATTATTTGGATCTGCTCCGCAAAATCAAACAGCAATTTCCGGGCATTACGATGCACTCCTTCTCGCCTGCTGAAATTCAGAAGATGAAGGTTGTATCGGATGGTCTTTCCTTGGATGAGGTCATCAGACAGCTTCATGAAGCGGGACTCGATTCCTTGCCTGGCGGCGGCGCCGAGATCTTGGATGACCGCACTCGCCGCAAAATCAGCCGCATGAAAGGCTCTTGGACGGATTGGATGGACGTTATGAAGTCCGCACACCGCCATGGGATGAACACGACTGCGACGATGGTTTATGGACTTGGCGAGACAGTAGAAGAGCGGGCGCTGCATATGCTTCGTATCCGCGACGCTCAAGATGAATGTATTGCGAACAAATATGATTCAACAGGTTTTCTCGCGTTCATATCATGGCCATTCCAGCCGGATAATACGAACCTTAAGCTGGAGAAGGCAAAGCCTGAGGAATATCTTCGCATCGTAGCGGCTAGCCGCATTATGCTCGATAATATTCCTAACTTCCAATCGTCTTGGGTGACGATGGGGCCAGAGATGGGCAAACTTTCGCTTTCTTACGGCTGCAACGATTTCGGCAGCACCATGATTGAAGAAAATGTGGTTTCGGCTGCAGGAACGACTCATAAAGTAAATATCGAACTTATTCTTCAGCTCATTCGCGAATGCGGCAAAATCCCGGCTCAGCGGGATACTAAATATAATATTTTGAAAATGTACAACGAAACAGACAAAGCTGATCTGGATTTTGTCATGCAAAATTAATTTCAGTTTATCCAAATAGCTTCAATAAAAGACGTCTGCTAAACGTTCTTCTCCACGTGAGAGGAATGGTTTGGCAGACGTTTTTTGCTATGTCTTGCTTCTAGGCCAGGCTGCGGCTTGATTCCCTTACATTCCAATGTCTTCATCGTATATCCCCGAACGCCGCACCATATACTGATAAGGAACGAAAGGGGTGAGCCTATGGAGCTATTTACGATTTCTTTGCCTACAAGCCTCCAAAAGTCGGTGGATAAACTTACGAATTTGTTGAAGGAACAAGTGCTCGACGATTTACATATTGGCTCAAAAAAGGAGCGGCAAGCCATCGTTGAATTTTTGCCGATATCCGATCAGGATGTCAGCTGCCAAGCCATATTGCCGCATTTTCAGCTTAAAACGCATGGTCCTGCTGTCTATCATGCGGCAGCGAAGGCGATTGCCGAATTTGTGGTGAGCGAGCTTGAACCAACCATGCTGTCAACTATTATTCGCAGAAAGTATCGAAATAGCCATTCGACCGATGCTGCTGCTATTGAGCGATATTGTCATGATCTTCTGCACGGCAAAGAGTGGGATAGCCTTGGCACTAAATTTCTGGATGCTGACCGATTAAGGCGCAAGGGCAAAGTGACGACTGAGGTTGAGCAATTTTTGCAGGAGAATACGCAGCTTAACGTAACTGGCTTTACAACTTTCCGGTTAAAGCCTTATCGAAAGGAACTAGCCGAGGTTGTTGAATATGCGTTAGACGAATATGTACTCGACAAACAATATCAGGAGTTTATTTCCCTGTTAAAATATTTTGTTTTTCTTCAAGATACGAAGCTGCCGATGGTTCATTTGCTTCACAAGGGCGGGCATGACTTCATGCTCTATGATGAGAGCTTTCAGCTGCTTGACCCGAATCCGCCAACCGACCGTATCGTAGCCGAAATGCTCGAGACCGAGATGAATATCGAGGATATGGTCATCAGCTCCCTGATCGCTGTATCGCCAAACCACATTACGATTCATACGAGGCAGCCGGATATGCAGGTCATTCGAACGATCGAAACGATCTTTGATCAGCGGGTAACCGTGTGCGTGCAATGCGCATCCTGCAGCAGCAGCCTGGATGAGCTCATTCAGCCGTAGGAAAATATTTCAGCTGGTCCTATAGCCTTGACCAATCGCGCAAGTCAAGCTATAATGACAGTCATATACGTTCTAATCGGCAATGATAAAGACATGTATCTGCTCATGATGTTTGGCTCAGAGAGAGGAAACTTGGCTGCAATTTCCTTCCATAATGTCCGCAGATATACCCCTTTTTAGCTGTATGGCCTAACCTATGGCAGCTCTTCAGGAGCTTAGCTGTAGCAGTAAGCTGTACCGGAATTCTCCGTTACCAGATCATACAAGGACTGCATGCCATGAGCTGTTGATGCTGGCACAGTTGAAGTAGGGTGGAACCACGAGCACACAAGCACTCGTCCCTTTTTTAGGGATGCGTGCTTTTTTTGTGCTCTTTTTTGCTTGGAACGGGAACTAAACAATGAAGCGATTTGCTTACAGACAAACTGGAGGATGAACGAAAATGGCCATTCAAGTTACTTTGCCGGACGGCGCGGTAAGAGAGTATGCTGCAGGCACAACAATTGAAGAAGTAGCGGGCTCTATCAGCTCGGGACTAAGAAAAAATGCGATTGCCGGAAAAATCGACGGGAAGGTAGTCGATGTGTATACGCCAATCGAGGCGGATGCGGCAATTGAGATCGTAACCGTTGAATCGGCTGACGGCCTTGAAGTATATCGCCACAGTACGGCGCATTTGCTCGCACAGGCAATCAAGCGCATTTACGGAAATACGAATGTTAAGCTTGGCATCGGTCCCGTGATCGAGGACGGCTTCTACTATGACATAGATATGGAACAGTCTTTGACGCCTGAGGATCTTGTGAAGATCGAGAAGGAAATGGAGAAGATCGTTCAGCAAAACCTTGATATTCGCCGCCGCGTTGTCAGCAGAGACGAAGCACTTGCGATCTTTACCGAGCTGGATGACAATTTGAAGCTGGAGCTCATTCGTGACCTTCCTGCTGATTCCGTCATTACGATGTATGACCAAGGCGAGTTTTTCGACCTTTGCCGCGGACCGCATCTGCCTTCGACAGGCCGTATTAAAGCCTTCAAGCTGCTCAGCGTGGCTGGCGCATACTGGCGCGGCGATTCTAAAAACAAAATGCTGCAGCGGATTTACGGTACGGCGTTCCCGAAAAAAGCGCAGCTCGATGAGCATCTCCACTTCCTTGAGGAAGCGAAGAAGCGCGATCACCGTAAGCTCGGCCGCGAGCTGAAAATGTTCACGTTCTCGCGCGAGGTTGGCCAAGGCTTGCCGCTATGGCTGCCAAACGGTGCGAAGCTTCGCAGAACGATGGAGCGTTATATCGTTGATCTTGAAGAAAGACTAGGCTATGAGCATGTCTATACGCCGGTGCTTGCGAACGTAGAGCTTTACAAAACATCCGGTCACTGGGAGCACTACAGCGAGGATATGTTCCCGAAAATGATTATGGACAACGAGGAGCTTGTTCTGCGTCCGATGAACTGTCCGCATCATATGATGGTGTTCAAAAGCGACATGCGCAGCTACCGCGATCTCCCGGTTCGGATTGCCGAGCTTGGCACGATGCACCGTTATGAGATGTCTGGCGCGCTTACTGGCTTGCACCGCGTACGGGCAATGACGCTGAACGATGCTCACATCTTCTGTCGCCCGGATCAAATTAAAGAGGAATTCGCACGCGTAGTTAATTTGATTCGCAAAGTGTATGAAGATTTTGGCATCAAGGATTACCGTTTCCGGTTGTCCTACCGTGATCCTAAGGATACGGAGAAATATTTCCAAAATGATGAAATGTGGGAAATGTCACAGCGCATGCTTCGCGAGGTAGTGGAAGAGCTTGAGCTTCCGTTCTTCGAGGCAGAAGGCGAGGCGGCATTCTACGGTCCTAAGCTTGACGTACAAATCAAAACAGCGCTAGGCAAAGAAGAAACGCTGTCGACTGCACAGCTTGATTTCTTGCTTCCTGAGCGCTTTGAGCTTGAATATACAGGCGAGGATGGCAAAAAGCATCGTCCGGTCGTTATTCACCGCGGCATCATCAGTACGATGGAGCGAATGACTGCATTCTTGCTCGAGAACTTTGCAGGCGCACTTCCGCTTTGGTTGTCGCCTGTACAAGCAAAGGTTATTCCGGTATCGACTGCTTACGAGGGTTATGCTCGCAAAGTGGCTGAGCAGCTTCAAGCAAGCGGTATACGCGTTGAAAGCGACCTACGCAATGAGAAGCTGGGTTACAAAATCCGCGAGGCGCAGCTTGAAAAAGCGCCTTATATGCTGGTCGTTGGCGAGAATGAAATGCAAGCAGAAGCGGTTTCCGTACGGAAACGCGGCGAAGGCGATCTTGGCTCCATGCCGTTAGCAGAGCTGATTGCGCTGCTGCAGAAGCAAATCGCAGATAAAGAACAATAATAAATAACGCATAAAGCTTGTGCCATCGGGGCATTATTCTTCTGAGGAGGAAGTAACCCAGATGGTCACAAGCTTTTTTTATATCAAAAGAGGATTAACCTTACTGCTGTTTCTGTCAGTTATCGTTATCGGTTTAAATACAGCCAGATGCTCGGCGTCGGCTGAAGCAACGCCGCCAAAGCAAGCAGCCGCAGGTGATAAGCCGGCGAGCAAAAATAATGAGGGAGAAGCCGCAGGGCCCTCTAAAAAGCTAAAGCCGAATACGGTTGAAGTCGTTGCCACAGGCTATACAGCAGGCGTCGAATCGACGGGCAAACGGCCAGGGCACCCCCTATATGGCATAACGTATTCAGGCGTTAAGGTGCGCAGGGATCAGGTGTCGACGATTGCCGCGGATACGAAGCTTTTTCCAATCGGCACCTTGCTTTACATTCCGGGCTATGGCTACGGCGTAGTGGCGGATACCGGGTCGGCTATAAAGGGAAAACGCATCGATCTGTATTTCGAAACGATCAAACAGGTGTACGAGCAATGGGGCAAGCGAACGGTTCACGTAGAGGTGCTGCGGAGAGGCACAGGCAAGCTTTCACAGGCTTGGCTGAACAAAATCAATCTGGCAATCGAAGCCGGAAAACCGATCCCGCAGACGTATTTGGAATCGTGAAAAACTCGTATAATAAGCGGCAGGAATGCCATACTATCAAATGAAACGGGGAGGTGATTACAATGGCTAAAAACAAAAACAACAAAGCCCAAAACAATCAATACAATGCAGAATTCGCGGAAGAGTTTAACCAGAACAACGCTGCCGGCAAACAAGCGGCAAACACAGCTCAACAAAAAGCTGAGAAGTAATATTTTTTGCCATGCAATAACGAGCCATTACAGAGGAACCCTTGCGGTTCCTCTTTTCTTTTGCCTAAGGCTGATATATAATTTAGGGAAATTTTGTATCAGCTTGCGAGAGGAGCAAAAAACCTGACATGAGTGCCACTACAGGTTGGTTTTCACGTAGCCATAAACCGAAAACAACGGACTCATCTGGATCGGAAGAGCAGGCCCGGATGTCACGTCTTTTAAACGAATCTGTCGTTATATCGGACCAATTAAGCGCTGCTGTAGATGAGGTTGACCATTCGGCAAAACAATTGACCGAGGTCGCCGATCAATCGGCACTGCAAGAGCAGCAGCTTCGCACGAACAGCACCAATGCAATGAACCGGATCGAAGAAGCGTTCTCCGCGCTACAGGAGGTTGCCTCGGCGGCTGAAGAAATTAGCGGAGCCTCTGCGCATTTGAATACAAAGAGCAAGGAAACAAAGGAAGTTGTGCTTGATGTCTGCCGTTCGTTAACGAGCACCGATGAGGTCATGAATGAGCTAAGCAGCAATAACCGTTTGATGGAGCAGCATATTCGCCAATTGATTGAACAGACCTCATACATTAATGAAATTAATCAATTCATTCAAGAAATCGTATCGCAAACCTCGCTGCTGGCACTCAATGCCTCCATTGAAGCGGCGCATGCAGGGGAATACGGACGCGGGTTCTCCGTCGTTGCCCAGCAGATCAAGAAGCTTGCGGAGCAAAGCGGCGAAGCTGTAAAACGTTCTTCGTCGCTCGTCGAGCAGATTGAGCAGGGCGTGAAGCAGGTCGTGGAGGCTGTCGATAATGAGAAATTGTCGGTCGAGCGCGGCGTAGCGGAGATGGCGGTCAACAAGAGCCGCATGGATCTGATCTTCTCGCGCATTAATGAGGTGGACGAGCTTGCAGAGCAGACTAGCGCAGCTAGCAAGCAGCAGACCGGCCATATGTCGGAATCGACCGAGATGCTGAAGGATGTCGTAGATTCCGTTAATGAGACGCTGCAAAGCGTGGACAGCACGCTGCGAATGACGCAGCTTCAGCGCGGGCAAATCGGCAATATGAATCGGATCAGCCGTAATCTGCGCAAGTCGTCGCTCGATCTGTCGCATGCAATTGATCAGGTAGGCTTCAAGCGGGCGAAGCAAGCGATTCATGTGAACGTCGCCGCGATCCAAGAGTGGCTGAGGACGGCTGCCGCCGATCCTCAGTTGTTAACGTTGGAGGAAGCAAAGCATGAGCCTAAGCTGAGCTCGCTGCTGAAGGCAAAGCCTGATATTGAAGCCATTTGGTCCAACCGCCTTGATGGTTCGTTCGTATTCTCGCTGCCTGAAGCGGGACTTCTGAATGCAAAAGGGAGAGAATGGTGGAAGCGTGCGATTAGTGGGCAAATATTTCAATCGGAGGCCTACGTATCTGCGATAACGAAGCAGCACTGCATTACGGTGTCTGTTCCGATATACGGTGAGGACGGCAGCGTAGTTGGCGTAATTGGTGCAGATGTTTCCATCGCATAAAAAACAGTTTTCAAATGGCCCTGGTTTGTTGTATGATTATAGATGTAAGAAATAATAACATGACAAGACAGGTGAATTCTCATGACAGATCCGATCATTCATTCAGGCTTTGTAATTGCTGCCCATCATCGTAAAGCGGGCGAGGTTTTTCCTTTTATCGATGCCTACGTAGCTAAGAAAGAGCAGGAAATAGCCGAAATTGAACAGATGGTTGAGCGTTATGAGAAGAGAAGACTGATGGAAGACCGCGCCTACCAATCGATGTCTACCTTAAGAAGAATGCTGTCAGGCAAGAAGCCTGATCATCATTTAGCCGTTGAATATATTCATTTTGTAAGAAAACCGATGGAGAAGGTTCGCGCGCTCCGCTTGGAGATCGAAAGCGCACGCTCCATTAAGAATGTGTCGGCGCCGACTGACATCGTAACCGTCTCTTATGAGCTAGCCAATGAAATGAACGAATAATCGCGCATCGTCGCCATATATAAGAAAGAACCGTCTTGGCCCGCTTTGGGCATAGACGGTTCTTTTGGTTTATTTGCTGTTTCGCAATCGGTCATAATCGAGGAAATCATGCTCCTGGCTGTAAGCCGGAACACCATGAATGCCGACATCAAGGCCGACGAGCTCCTCGTCCTTGGAGACGCGTACAGGCATAATCTTGCGAATAAGCCAAAGTGCTGCCCATGTCAAGAGGAAGCCCCATACGGATACGATTACTAGCCCGAGCGCTTGCACGCCCAGCAAGTTAAAGCCTCCGCCGTAAAACAAGCCGTAATAGCCTTTGCCGACGCCCTCTGTCAATTCCGGAAGCGCGAACAAACCGACTGCAAGCGTACCGATGCTGCCGCTGATGCCGTGAACCGCGAATGCGCCGACTGGATCATCAACTTGTCTGCTCTCCAGCCATTCCGTGACGAGCACCATGGCGATTCCTGATACGGCGCCGATGCCGATAGCTGCGATATCCGACACGAAGGCGCAGCCTGCCGTTATGCCTACGAGACCGGCAAGCGAGCCGTTAATGACCATCGGAGGATCGGCTTTTTTATAGCGGAACATCGTGAACAGGATACAGGTTGCGCCGCCCGCGGCTGCCGATAGCATCGTCGTAATGGCGATATGCCCGATCGAGCCGTTAGTTGCGCTGAGCGTACTGCCGGCATTAAAGCCGAACCAGCCAAACCAAAGAATAAATGCGCCGACGGATGCGAGCGGCAGATTGGAAGGCGGTACGATGTTCACCTTGCCGTCCGCGCTGAACTTGCCGATACGCGGACCAATGAAGATTGCCGCCGCAAGCGCTGAGAAGCCGCCTAAAGCATGGATGACGGCCGAACCGGCAAAGTCGATCATGCCAAGCTTGCCGAGAAAACCGCTGCCGGACCAGACCCAATGTCCCGCGAGTGGATAGATGAAGCCGGTCATTGCGATGGTTAACAAAATATACGCTCTAAAGTTAATGCGTTCCGCAACCGCGCCGGACACGATCGAGATAACGGCGATAACGAACGCGCATTGGAATAGCCAATACGTTTCATGAGTAATATTTAATACGATGTGGGAAAGGTCCCCATTTATCAGAAAGCCAGTCGTTCCGATCAACCCGCCGGCATCCTTTCCGTACATGAGAGCGAATCCGAAAAAGTAAAAAACGAGTGCGCCGAAAGCGATGTCGACGAACACCTTCATAATAATGCTGACGGCATTCTTCTGCCTGACGAATCCTGCTTCGAGCAAAGCGAATCCGCCCTCCATGAGCAAGATCATGGCTGCTGTCAAAACGACCCAGATCGTATCTAGTCCCTTTGACAGTTCGATAACGTCCATTGCTTCATCTCCTGTTCCTCATATTCATACATGGATATCTCTATTCTCCTAATCCGTTCATCATTATAAATAGAAGAAGTAAGCAATGTCAACGCTGTGCGTGATGTTTCATGACGCATGTTAGGTTTAAAATGGATAGAATCAACAAAAGCTCGGTCTAGAGACTGATTGCAATTTCAATCGGCCGTCCCTTTTTCTATTTCGTGCTGTCCGTTATACTAGGGTTATCAAACGACGATGGAATCGTAAGGAGCTGGGGCCGCTTGAACGGAAATTTCGTAAACCGGTTATTCACCGGATTAATCATTATTGCAGTTGGCGTATTGTTTTTGCTCAGGCAAACGGGTCATGTGACCTTTGATTTTGGTGATCTGTTTTCTACCTATTGGCCTGTTATCCTCATTATTGTCGGCATCAGAGGTTTGCTATCCTGCCGGACGCATGGCTCTGGCTCAAGCTGGTGGGGAGCAGTCGTTCTGCTGATTGGATTTATATTTTTAGGACGTAATCTGGAGCTGTTTTCTTGGTCGATCGGCGATATCGTTCCTTATATTTGGCCAGTCGTCGTCATTTTAGTCGGAATCAATTTAATATGGAGACCTAAATCCAGACGTAATGAGCCGCCGAAGGATGACTGGAAATCGTACCGCCCTTATCAAGACCAATCATCGGTTCCGCCGGCACCGCCTTTGCACCCAGATCCACTGCAGGCGCCGCCTGAGCCTGATGGTTTGCACGCTCAGGTAGACAAACGCGCAAGCTCGGGCGACATTCCATTTGAAAGCTATCCTGCAAGCAAGAAGGAATACAGGGAGTGGAAGCATCATCACAAGTCTGAGATGAAAAGAAACGTCCATGAGTGGAAAAGAAATCATAAAGAGCATGTAGAGTGGTGGAGCCATGGCGATTCGAATGTGCAGACGCGTTCCGGGTTTATCGGCGATATTCACATCGGCCATGATTATTGGGACTTGAAGCCGCTTAACATTTCGCATTTCATTGGCGATACGGTGCTTGATTTAACGAAGGCTCAAGTTTCAAACGGTGAGACGAAAATTCATATCTCTTCCTTTATAGGAGATGTAAAGGTATATGTGCCGAACGATTACGAGGTAGGCGTGCAGGTCGTATCCAGCGCTTTCATCGGGGACGTGAAGATTCTTGGGCAGAAAGAGGGCGGCATGTTTACGAATATCAACATCCAATCGCCTTCCTATAAAGAGTCTGACAAAAAAATCAAGCTGATCGTCAGCACATTTATTGGTGATGTCCGCGTTACAAAGGTGGGGTAGCTTGTTATGATGGTTCGGTTTTTGAGGAGCGGAAAGTGGGAGCTCATCGGAATGTTCGTCATTGCAGCTGTCGTATCGCTATTGCTTGGAGCAGTGACGTGGATAGGCTTAGTAGATGAAACGGGAAAGACGGAAGCGCGCCTTGGGGCAGCAGCCGTCTTCCTGCTTGTGAGCACAGCCTTCGGTTATTGGGCCGCACAGCGCATCGGTCGGCGCATCGATACGCTCCATTTGTCGTTGAAGCAAGCCTCCAACGGCAACTTCGGCGTGCGGATTACGGAAGGCGGACATAATTCCTTTATCGAAGTATACCGCGAGTTCAATGAACTGGCCGAGCAAATGGAAGACAAAATGAAATGGCTGCAAATGCGCGGCGAGGAATATGTGATGACCGAATCGGCTTCTAACGAAGCAGCGGTTCTTGAAGAGCGCAAACGGCTTGCGCGTGATTTGCACGATACGGTAAGCCAGCAACTGTTCGCGATTCATATGTGCGCCTCGTCGCTGCCGAAGCTGCAGCAGGTCGACCGGGAACGTGCCGACTCCGTGATGGAGCAGCTTGTGAACATGTCCAACCTCGCCCAAAAGCAAATGCGAAACTTCATCGCGCAGCTGCGGCCGATGGAGCTTGAAGGACGGACTTTATATGAAGCGTTAGACAAATGGTTTCCTGATTATTGCCGGCAAAACAATTTGCAGGGCGAGCTGGAATGGCGATTGAAGGAGCATTTATCCGAGGCTAAGGAGCTTCAATTGTTTCTTATCGCGCAGGAAGCGATGGCTAACATCGTGAAGCATGCCGGAGCAACGGGCTGTACGCTTGCGCTGTCGGATAATGAACGGCAGGTCGTCATGATTTTGCAGGATGACGGGGCAGGGTTCAAGGCAGATGAAGTGAAGCGGGGTTCCTATGGGCTATCGACGATGCAGGAGCGGGCGCAAAAGCTTGGCGGAGCGGCGGAGATTTGGAGCAAGCCCGGAGGCGGTACGAGAGTTAAGGTCACGATACCTAAAATGTTGCGGGGAGAGCAGGAATCATGAGCGGAACTGAGCTAATAAAAATTATGATCGTTGATGACCATGATATGGTAAGAACGGGTCTTCGGACATACTTGATGCTGGAGCCGAAATTTCAGGTCATTGCCGAAGCGAGCAACGGACAGGCTGCTATTGATATGCTTGCAGCGAGTACGGAGGAGAAGCGGCCTCAAATTATTTTGATGGATCTAATGATGCCGGGCATGGACGGGATCGAAGCAACAAGAGCGATTGTGTCCAAATTTCCGGATATGAAAATCGTGATGCTGACAAGCTTCCTTGAGGATGATAAGGTATATGGCGCGATTGAAGCCGGCGCTGTAAGCTATGTACTCAAGACGGTATCCGCAGAGGAGCTTATTTACGCAATAAGCGGTGCATTCAAAGGAATGCCGGTCATGACTGCCGATGTATCCCAAGCATTAACGAGAGGCTTGCGCCAACGCACGGCTCAATCTGGCGATGAGGGCTTAACGGAGCGAGAGAAAGAAGTGCTTCTGCTCATTGCCGACGGCCAGTCTAACAAAGAGATTGCCGAAGAGCTGCATATTAGCGTGAAAACGGTCAAAACGCATGTCAGCAACTTGCTTATGAAATGCGAGCTTGATGACCGGACGCAGCTTGCTGTGCTCGCGCATCGCAAAGGCTGGGCTAATCGCACATAAAGGAAGAAATGGACGGGTATACTACCTACTAGCCAAAATAGAAAAAAGCTAGTGTAAAGGAGCAGCCGTCATGATCCCCATTTCATCCGTGCTGGAATCACGGGAGCAACATTTTCTTGAGACGAAGGAGCTGCTGGAATCGCAGCAGTTTACGCTTGGCGGCAATTGGGAATATGACAGCGGGTCCTTTGACCGTTCGCTGGATGAAGACCATAAAGTATGGCTTCGAATCCCTTTTGAGGTGCTGGTCGGAAATATCGATAGCATAGAAGTAGATAATGAGGCGAAAATAAAGCTAGGCACTCCTTATGTGCTTAAGCATCTGTACCGGGAGGGGAATGATCCCGAAGCATCCGTACGCGTAGTAGGTGCGCTGTTTGATCAGTTCCAATCGCCGTCTAATCCCGATGCTGATGTGGAGCCGCAGTGGATCGACCGAGCCAAGCAAGCGCTCCAAGAGGTTGAGCAGCTTTTTTAGGCTAAAGATTTAAATGAGTAATGATCAAAAAAACGTTCCCAAAATCAATTTGGAGCGTTTTTTTTATTTCTGTTTAAATTCCTTTTAAGTTTGTTTTAAGGTAGAATGTGCATGATAGAACTATATCAAATGAACATGTATCCAAACGTTGAAGCTTTGGGCATGATGGAATAAAGATTCAAGGAGGAGAACGTACATGGACGATCAAAACAACAAAAAGGGCTTTGACGATTTTTTTCGCAAAAATGACGATGAGCAAGGCACAGCAGGCCATAACGAAAGCGCAATAAACGCTGAGCCGGAAAGCTCGAGAGAGACGCAGGAGCAAGCCCCGAAGCCCTCTTACTACTATTCTTACGGTCCATTTAAAGCGAACTCGCAGGAGGATAGCAGCGAGCCGCGTTCTGGCTACGAGACTGACAAGCCTAAGCTGATCCAAGATCAGCCTTATGGAAATATAAGCAGCCCGGCTGCGGATTCAGCATATGCGCAGCCATCTGAGAATCAGCCGGAATCGCTAACGGAGATGGAGCAAGCTGCGCCGAGAGCGCCTCAGCAGTCGCAAATTCGTTCCTTTACGCCTTCGCCGCAGTCCTCCAAGGGACCATGGCAGGTACGGGAGCCGCGCCGCACTTCCTTTAAAGCGATATTTGCATCGTTTCTCGCCGGTGTTATTTTAGTTGGCGGATTGATGTATACGTCGGACGTAAACAATTGGTTTACGAAAGAGCAGGCTTTAGCGTCAAATATACAATCGAGCGGTTCTGGCTCCAAGGCTGCTGCGGGTACAACGAACAATGGCGGCGCATCGACAGTAGCTGCTAGACCGGACAACATTGCAAAATTGTTCGAAACGGCAAGCCCGGCTGTCGTGAAAATCGAGACATACGTAAACACGGCAAAACGCAGCAACAGCGGCAGCATGCTGGATGATTCGTTCTTCCGCCAATTTTTTGGAGATGACTATCCAGGCACAACGGCGCCTGATGCCGGCAAGCAAAATGATGAAGGCCAAATGCAGCAATCCGGCATTGGAACAGGATTCTTCTTCGATTCAACCGGCTATATTTTGACCAATCAGCATGTGGTTGGCGAGTCGGATCAAATCAAGGTCATCGTTCAAGGGTATGATAAGCCGTTTACGGCTGAGCTGCTCGGTTCCAGCTATGATTTGGATTTAGCGGTGCTTAAAGTGACTGGCGACAAAGAGTTTCCAACGCTACCGCTTGGCAACTCCGACAATATTAATATTGGCGACTGGGTCGTTGCAATCGGCAACCCATACGGCTTCGATCACACGGTAACCGTTGGCGTACTTAGCGCGAAAGAGCGTCCAATCGATATCCAAGATACACAGGGCGAGCGCAAATACGAGCATTTGCTGCAAACGGACGCTTCGATCAACCCTGGTAATTCCGGCGGTCCGCTGCTGAACGTAAACGGCGAGGTTGTAGGGATCAATACCGCAGTCAGCTCGCAAGCGCAGGGCATCGGCTTTGCGATTCCGACAAGCACGATCCAGGAAGTGCTCGATAATTTGAAAAATAACAAATCGATTCCTAAGCCGGCAGCGCCTTACATTGGTGCAGAGCTTCAAGACGTGACGGCTGATATTGCAAAACAGCTTGGCATGGACAAAGTGAAAGGCTCTATCGTTCGCAATGTATACTACAATTCTCCAGCTTACCTTGCGGAGCTTCAGCAGTTCGACGTAATCGTGGGCATTGACGGCAAGGAATATGCGAATACGCAGGCTCTTATAGCTGAGATTCAAAAACGAAAAGTCGGCGATAAAATCGAGCTGAACATCGTGCGCAAAGGCAGCGATATGAAGCTTCAGGTTGAGATTGGCGACAAAAATACGCTTGGCGCTCAATAAAGGTTAAGCAATGGATGGAAACAAAAGGCGCAGAGAGACAGCATGCTCTGCGTTTTTTGCTGCAAATAGAGGGGGACAAGCAGATGAGACAACATATAGTAGTAGTAGATGACGATGATAAAATTATTTCTTTGCTTCGCAGAAGTTTAGCCTTCGAAGGGTATGAGGTAACTACGGCGTCAAACGGGATGGAAGGGCTTAAGGTACTCCTTAAGACAGAGCCCGATTTGCTTATACTTGATGTCATGATGCCGCAGGTGGATGGCTGGGAGGTTTGCCGCCGCGTGCGCGAGAGCGGAAGCACGGTGCCGATTATGATGCTAACGGCGAAGGATGACGTGATCGATCGCGTGAAGGGTCTAGATCTTGGCGCTGACGACTATTTGGTCAAGCCCTTTGCGCTTGAGGAGCTGCTGGCGCGTGCGCGGGCGCTGCTGCGGCGCAAATCCGATAAGATCGAGAAATCTAGCAATCAGCTGCTCTATGAGGATTTAATTTTGGACATGGATGCTAGGGAAGCGGTCCGCTCCGGACGGCGGATTGAGCTCACGTCCAAGGAATACGATTTGCTTCTTTTGTTCATGCAGAATCCGCGCCGCGTCCTTACGCGTGATGCGATTATGGAGAAAATATGGGGTTATGACTTCAGCGGAGAATCGAATGTTCTGGAGGTGTACATCGCGATGCTGCGCCAGAAGGTAGAGGACGGAGGCAAGAACCGTCTTATTCAGACGGTTCGCGGCACCGGCTATGTGCTACGCGGAGAGGCAGGTTAAGCATATGTCTATCAGGCTTCGGCTGACGCTTTGGATTTCAGGCCTGCTCGCGGTAACGATGATCGTCATTGGCATCTGTATTTACTTCTTCGTAAACTGGAACACCTATGCGGAAATAAAGCAGCAGATCCGGGTTCAAGACAGCAAAATTGAAGTTTTAGGCTCGACGAATTTTTTGGATAAAAAGCTTGATTTGTTTGTGGGGCCGCAGTTCCAAATCGATCAGAAGGACATGTATATCCAATTAGTAAACTATAAGGAACGCGCGATTACGCAGTCTAATAACTTCCCATATGAATTTGTTATTCCCTATGCGGATGCAAAGAGCAAACCTAAGGAAGGTTTTGTGAAGGTAAAGGTTACGATTAACGATAAAAAATATGATATGCTCACGTTTCAGCGGCCTATTTATTTGAAGAAAGACAATAGTCTAGTAGGTTTGGTGCAAACGGGCGTGTTTTCCTATAATGAGGAAAGGTTTTTGAGCGGCCTTCGTACGATATTAATTTTCTCTTCATTAGTTGTTGTATTTATCGCCTTCACGGTCGGTTTATTTATAGCTCGCCAAGCGCTTCGTCCGATCGAACGTGTCATTCGCGCGACGGAGCAAATTGAGAACGGCTCCGATCTTAGCGTGCGAATTCCGGCACTCGGGCCAAATGATGAGATCGGAAGGCTGGTAAGCACGCTGAACGTGATGCTTGCCCGTCTGGAAATGGCCTATAATGAGCTTGACGAAGCCTATATGGCGCAGCGCAGATTCGTATCGGATGCTTCGCATGAGCTGCGAACGCCGCTTACGACGATTCGCGGAAATATTGAGCTCTTGGAGCGGATGTGGACGAAGGTGAAGGAGACGAACCGGGATGGCGATACGGGCGAGTGGCTGCCGCTAGATTCCGATCGTTATGAGCTTTCCAAGGAAGCGATGAGCGACATTTCGGCTGAGGCGATCCGCATGAGCACGCTCGTAAATGATCTGCTCGCGTTAGCTAGAGCCGATGCGGGCTATACGATGGAGAAAACGCCGCTTGACCTGCTGCCGCTTACGGAGGAGGTTGTGCGAAGAGCGCAGCTGCTTCCGCGTTCAGCTGAATGGCGAGTGGGAGATCTGTCCGCATTAGAAGGCGTGC
This sequence comes from Bacillus sp. FJAT-26390, assembly GCF_001682865.1. Taxonomy (GTDB): domain Bacteria; phylum Bacillota; class Bacilli; order Paenibacillales; family Paenibacillaceae; genus Pristimantibacillus. Next base: position 214,512 of record NZ_MAQX01000034.1, on the reverse strand, counting down.
GAGTCAATGCGAATCATAACTATTTGCAGCAGCTGCTGTTTATTTTTATCGAGAATGCATTCAAATATACGCCGGAGGGCTCCATCGAGCTTAGCGCGATACGGAATGATCAACAAATCGGTTTTGTGGTACAAGACACAGGCATCGGCATGAATCCGGAGGAAATCCCAAATATTTTCAATCGGTTCTATCGGGCGGATGAATCAAGGGGCGTTACGGTCGGAACGGGGCTTGGCTTATCGATCGCAAAATGGATTATTGACGAGCACCAAGGGTCTGTGGAAGTGACGACTAGGGAGGGAGATGGAACGAAGTTTACAATCTGGCTTCCTATAACCTTTTCTGACACGTCTCATTCGTCTATAATAGTAGCAACGGATGAAATATAGGAAATATGATAATGACGCATATCCGGTCAGAAAGCAGGTGCAAGGAATGGAAATCGTAAGAATATCACCGCGTGGCTATTGCTATGGCGTCGTCGATGCGATGGTGCTGGCTTTGCAGACGGCCAAAAATTTAGAGCTTCCGCGGCCTATTTATATATTAGGCATGATCGTTCATAATGCGCATGTAACCGAGGCTTTCGAGCAGGAAGGCGTCATTACGCTTGATGGCGCGAACCGCCTCGATATTTTGGATCAAATCGAACAAGGCACCGTCATTTTCACCGCGCATGGCGTGTCTCCAGAAGTTCGTCAGCGCGCCCGCGACAAAGGTCTGTCCGTCGTTGACGCGACATGCCCGGACGTAACGAGAACGCATGATTTAATTCGCGCGAAGTCGGCAGAGGGTTATCATATTATTTATATCGGCAAAAAAGGCCACCCTGAGCCGGAAGGCGCGATCGGCGTTGCGCCTGATCAGGTACACCTCATTGAGCGCGAAGAGGAGATCGATGCGCTGAACGTGCCGGAAGGACGCATCATCATTACGAACCAAACGACGATGTCGCAGTGGGATATACGCCATATTATTAGCCGTCTTAGCGAGCGCTATCCGACAGCTGAGGTCCATAATGAGATTTGTTTAGCTACACAGGTTCGCCAGGAAGCGGTTGCCGAGCAAGCGGGCGAAGCGCAGCTATGCATCGTTGTTGGCGATCCAAGAAGCAACAACTCGAACCGTCTCGCTCAGGTGTCGGAGGAAATTGCCGGCGTCAAAGCTTACCGGGTATCCGATGTGTCTGAGATCGAGCAGGAGTGGCTCAAAGGAGTTGACCGGGTAGCGGTTACATCCGGCGCATCCACTCCGACGCCGCTGACCAAAGAGGTTATCACCTATTTGGAGCAGTATGACCACAATAATCCGGATACTTGGGAAATCCGCCGTACGGTTAACATGAATAAGCTGCTCCCGAACGTGCGAGTGAAGTCGGCACCTACGCCTTCCGCTACGGCAACAGCAGAGAAATCCGAATAAATAATCGTTTCAACCGATGAGGAATGATGAGCTTTCCGTGAGATTTTTGGCATGGGAAGTTTGTTTTCCTCTTTTTTTGAGGGAGATGGGTTGACGGAAAGCAGCTTATCTTGTATATTTACTTTAGTGATTAAAAGCGTAGAAGCTACGAAGCATAAAAGCTATAAAGCGTATAAGCGTTGAAGTGCGAATACAAATCCAAGCAAATGCTTACGAAGTAAGTTAAACATCACAAAACTAAGCGTATGCTTTCGTATTAATGGTTTTACAAAACTTTTAAGGAGTGGTCCCTATGATCGTGATTACAAATGCAAACATTGCAGAAGACCGTATTTCAGAAATTGTTGCCCATATTGAAAGAGCAGGTGTGCAGGCGCATGTATCAAGAGGGACGGATCGGACGGTTATCGGAATTATCGGTAAAGCCGAGCCAACGCTAGCGGAGCATTTGCGTCAAATGAAAGGTGTAGAGAACGTGATTAAAATTTCAAAATCTTACAAGCTAGCGAGCCGTGACTTTCATCCGGACGACACGGTTATTGATATTAAAGGGGTAAAGATCGGCGGAAGCAACCTCGTTATTATGGGCGGTCCATGTGCGGTTGAGACTCCGGAGCAAATCGATGAGATCGCTCGCCTGGTTAAGGCTGCTGGAGGTCAGGTACTGCGAGGCGGCGCCTTCAAGCCGCGTACAGGGCCTTACAGCTTCCAAGGCGTAGGCGTAGAAGGACTTGTCATGATGGCGGAAGCAGGCAAGAAGCATGGGCTTCTAACGATCACGGAGGTTATGACGCCTGAGTATGTAGATGTCTGCGCAGAGTACGCCGACATCCTTCAAGTGGGAACGCGCAACATGCAAAACTTTGATTTGCTTCGCAAGCTTGGCACGATTCAAACGCCAGTGCTGCTTAAGCGTGGTTTCAGTTCAACCTATGATGAGTTCTTAAATGCCGCTGAATACATTTTGGCAGGCGGAAATCCAAACGTTATGCTCTGCGAGCGCGGAATCCGAACGTTCGAGACTTACACGCGCAATACATTAGATTTGTCGGCTATTCCAGTGCTTCAATCTCTCAGCCATTTGCCGGTTATATCAGATCCAAGCCATGGCACGGGCCGCCGCGAGCTGGTAGAGCCGATGTCCAAAGCTTCGGTAGCGGCAGGAGCAAACGGTCTTATCGTTGAAATGCATACCGATCCTGACAACTCGATGACTGGCGATGGCGTACAATCGTTATTCCCAGATCAATTCGCCAACCTGCTGAAGGATCTTGAGCAGCTGGCTCCGATTGTCGGCAAGCAATTCGATACCCCTAAAGCGCCAGCAGAAGCGTTCAAGGAATGGAAAATCTAATCTAGTTGATGAATAAGCTTTGCCGTCCGAGGATGGCATGGCTTTTTCATGTTTGCCGATCTAAGTAAGAGCTTACATTGACAAAAAGCCGTTAAGCCTATATCAATCAAGGGCTGCGCGGCTTTTTGATTGCCTATTAAGGAGGAATTGTGAACAACTGTTCAAACTTGTAAGTATAGCTGACATAGCTACAAAAAATACCTTACATAGCTATTGACGGAGATTGAAGGCTAGTTTTATAATAACGACATGGATTTGGAGCAATAATTGAACAATACCTGTTCAACACTACGCTAATGTTCGGAAATGGAGGAAATATTAATGTCAGTTCAAAATGTTTTGGACAATATTAAAGAAAACAGCATTCAGTTTGTAGATTTCCGCTTCGTGGATCTTCTAGGTCATGCACACCACATTACACTACCGGCAGCAGAGGTTGACGCTGATACTTTCGTAAATGGGGTAGCATTCGACGGTTCTTCCATTCACGGTTTCCGCGGTATTGAGAATTCCGATATGGTTATGATCCCAGATACAGAATCCGTATTTATCGATCCTTTCACTGATCACCCTACACTAAACATTATGTGTAATATTCATACGCCTGAAGGCGAACGTTATGACCGCGATCCGCGCAGCATCGCTCAAAAGGCTGAAGAGTATCTTCAAACAACTGGCGTTGGTACGACAGCATTTTTCGCGCCTGAGCCTGAATTTTTCATCTTCGACGAAGTTCGCTATGAAAGCTCAATGAATTCTTCCTCTTACATGGTTGAATCCGAGGAAGCTGGCTGGAACACGAACCGCAAAGAAGAAGGCGGCAACCTTGGTTCCAAAATTCCGGTTAAAGGCGGCTACGTTCCGGTAGCTCCAGTTGACTCCCAACAAGATATCCGCAGCGAAATGGTTCGCCTTTTGCAAGAATCGGGTCTTCGCGTAGAACGTCATCACCATGAAGTTGCAACAGCTGGCCAAGCCGAAATTAACTTCCGTTTCGATACGCTTACTAAAACAGCTGACAACCTAATGAAATTCAAATACATCATTCATAATACAGCTCGCCAATACGGCAAAACGGCTACTTTCATGCCGAAGCCGCTATTCGGTGACAACGGTAGCGGTATGCACGTTCATACTTCTATCTTCAACGGCGATGCTCCTTTGTTCTACGATAAAGGCGCATACGCAAACCTTAGCGAACTAGCTATGCACTATATCGGAGGCGTACTTTACCACGCGCCTGCATTGATCGCGATCACTAACCCGAGCACGAACTCGTTCAAACGCCTTGTGCCTGGTTACGAAGCGCCGGTTAACCTTGTATTCTCGAAAGGTAACCGTTCTGCAGCGATTCGTATTCCGATTGCAGCTGTAACGCCTAAAGGCTGTCGTATCGAATTCCGTACGCCGGATAACACGGCTAACCCTTACCTTGCATTTGCAGCTATGCTGCTTGCTGGTTTGGACGGCATCAAGCGCAAGCTTGATCCGGTAGCTCTTGGTTACGGTCCTTTCGACAAAAACATCTACGAATTGCCAGAAGAAGAGAAAAAAGAAATTCGCAGCGTTCCTGGAACGCTTGACGAAGCGCTTAACGCTCTTGAGGCTGATTCCGAGTTCTTGACAGAAGGCGGCGTATTTACGCAAGAATTCATCGAGAACTATGTAGCAATCAAACGCCAAGAAGCTAAAGCTGTGGCAATCCGCATTCATCCGCATGAGTTCAGCCTTTACTACGATTGCTAATCCGATCGTTTAAGAATTATAAGAAACGGGTCCTTCTAGGGCCCGTTTTTTTATGCATTGTAAAGAAATGATGAACGAAAACCGAATATTCTTTGTCAGTAATTCGACATACGTTCGACTTTTTATTATTTTAATATGCGGAATATACTTGATGCGGACCTTCAAAATTGCTATCATAGCCATATCATAAATAAAGAAACAGAGGTGGGTATCCGAAGATGACACGAGCATTTAATTTTAATGCAGGACCAGCCGCAATACCACTCGAGGTACTGAAGCAAGCACAGGAGCAATTTGTTGATTATCAAGGCGCTGGGATGTCCATTATGGAAATGTCTCACCGCAGCAAATTGTATGAAGCAGTGAACAACGACTCGCAAGCTTTGCTTCGTGAATTGTTTGGCGTTCCGGAAAATTATGAAGTGCTGCTGCTGCAAGGCGGCGCTAGCACGCAGTTCGCGATGCTTCCGCTTAACCTCCTGCAGCCTGGCAAGCCAGGCGCGTATGTGATGACTGGTGCTTGGGCAGACAAAGCGCTTAAAGAAGCGAAGCTTGTCGGAGAAACCGTTATTTCAGCTTCGACAGAAGCTGACAAATTTATGCGTATGCCAACCTTGTCGGAAATTGAAGTACCTAGCAATGCTTCCTACGTTCATCTTACTTCGAATGAAACGATCGGCGGAACGCAGTTCCAGGAGTTCCCGGACACAGGAGACGTGCCGCTTATCGCGGACATGTCCAGCGATATTTTGAGCAGACCAATCGATGTGAGCAAATTTGGCGTTATTTATGCCGGCGCACAGAAAAATCTAGGGCCATCTGGCGTAACCGTCGTTATCATTCGTAAAGATCTTGTTGAAAATGGCTCTAAAACGATTCCAACCATGTTCCGTTACAGCACGCATGCGAAGAGCGGCTCGCTCTACAATACGCCGCCGTCTTTCTCGGTCTACATGGTGAAGCTTGTTCTGGAGTGGATTAAAGGCCAAGGCGGAGTTGCTCAGCTTGAGCAGTACAACCGCGATAAAACGAAGCTGATCTATGAAACAATCGATCAAAGCAGCGGCTTCTACATCGGCTGTGCGCAGCCGCAAAGCCGTTCGCTTATGAATATTACGTTCCGCATTCAAAACGAAGAGCTGGAGAATCTGTTCGTTAAAGAATCGGAGAAGGAAGGTTTTGTAGGTCTGAAGGGACACCGCGATGTTGGCGGTCTTAGAGCTTCGACTTATAATGCCGTACCTTTGGAGAGCTGCCAAGCGCTCCAACAGTTCATGGTTGATTTCCAGAAGCGCAACGGTTAATTAACCGCTTCGTCTTTTATAATGGTATAGCTAGGGGACAAAAAAACCGCCCTCTCCTTCTGAAAAGAAGTGCAGGGCGGTTTTTCGGTTGCTGTCGTTTAGCTATCCTTTTGGTGATGTGATGCTGCTATTACGCCTGTGCGGCTGAATTTTCGGCAATATGAGGGCCATTCAGCTTATAGCCAACATTGCGTACGGTCATAATGTATTCAGGCGTACGGGCGTTTTTCTCGATCTTGTCGCGCAAATGGCTGATGTGCACGTCGACGATACGAGTATCGCCGAGGAAATGGTAGTCCCACACGCCGTGCAGCAGCTGCTGGCGGCTGAGTACTTTGCCTTTGTGGCGGCAGAGGAACAATAACAGCTCAAATTCCTTAGGCGTCAGCTCAACGGGCTTGCCGTCGATGAAAACTTCACGCTGCTCGACCCGGACGTTCAATCTCCCAATGTCGAAGGCTGTGTCATCTGCTATGCCTGGCAGCGATTGAACGCGGCGGAAAATGGCTTGAATACGGGAAACAAGCTCTTGCGGGCTAAACGGCTTCGTCATATAGTCATCGGCGCCGTTATCAAGTCCGGCTATTTTATCGGTAACATCCTGCAGGGCGGTGAGCATTACGATAGGTACTGCATTGCTTTGCTTGCGCAGCTCGCGGCAAACTTGAATTCCGTCCATTTTTGGCAGCATGAGGTCCAGTACGATCAAGTCGGGACGAAAAGGCTTTAGCATATCAAATACGGCTTCACCGTCACCAACGCAGCGTACATCATAGCCTGCCAGCTTTAAATTAAATTCAATCAACATCGAAATGGATGGCTCGTCATCCACGACCAAAATCTTTTTTCGCATGGTTCAGCTCTCCTTCATGTGTTACGCCTATTATGTTACCTATTATGAAGGTGGAAATTATGCTTGAGATTAACGGTACGTAAAGTGGGTGTAAAAATATAGTGCATTTTCGAGAATTGTTGGCAAATTGAGAGGAGAGAAAGTTAACATGGCATTCCATATTGTATTGGTAGAACCGGAAATTCCGGCGAACACAGGCAACATTTCACGTACTTGTGCCGCAACAGGCACTATTTTGCATTTAGTAAGGCCGCTTGGCTTTGATACGGATGACCGCACCTTGAAGAGGGCGGGGCTTGATTACTGGCATTCGGTTCATATTGAATATCATGATTCCTTCGATGAGGTGCTTGCAAGCTACCCGCAGGGCCGTTTTTTCTACGCAAGCACAAAAGCGAACAAGCTGTATTCGCAATTCGAGTTTCAGGACGGGGATTTCTTCGTGTTCGGCAAAGAGACAAAAGGGCTGCCGAGGGAGCTCATTGACGCCAATATGGACACCTGCATGAAGATGCCGATGACGGATACGGTGCGTTCACTAAATTTGTCCAATTCTGCTGCAATTATTATATATGAGGCGCTTAGGCAAAATCATTTTCCCGGACTCGAGTAAAATAATAGACAAAAATATCAATATATGGATTTCATTTGCTTTAAAAATGAGATTATTTGCAGGATGTTAAGGAATTATTGATTTAGGAAGGAAATGCTGATGGTCCATCGAAAAACTATAACGCAGAGGTTTCTCAGACATAGCTTGCGAAACCAGACACAGAAGAGGTGAAAGTGATGAAACCAGCAGGTGTAGTTAGAAAAGTGGACCAACTCGGACGTATTGTACTTCCTAAATCATTGCGCAAACGTTATTTGATGAACGAGGGCGATCCCGTTGAAATTTTTGTCCAAGGTGACCATATCATTTTGGAGCGGTACCGTCCTAAATGTGTGTTCTGCGGATCTATGGTTGAGGTTCGCGATTTCAAGGACCGCTACGTGTGTGGCGTATGTATGGAGGAAATGGCAGAGATACAACGCTAATCTGCGTGATATCCTGCTATTTTAACGAAATGAAGCTTCCCGTCAGGAGCGCAGGCGCTCAAAGGGAAGCTTCATTTTTTTGTTTAAAATATAAGGGAGTATAAGCAATGTGCTTATACTCCCTTATATTTTGCTGCGAAACGATCGTTCCCGGCCCATATAGGCTGGCTTCCGTTCGGTGACGCTAGGCATAAGCTGTTACAAGATCGCTTATAGGCCTTTTGTTTTGTCTTCGTTGTAGGAGCTGGTCAGCATCGCCGTAATGAACAATGCGAACACAGTCATGACAATAATAAAGTTCATCTGTGGGACACCTCCAAGTATGCTGTCCTTATTATAACCAACGTCAGCAAAAAAGAAAACTTTAAAAGTTGTGAACACATTGTTAACATAGAGAGTATGAGCATAGCGAGCATTAAGCTTGCGAGGAGGAGCATGATCTATGAATTATCGATTTTCATCCAGAGTATCGCAGTTAAAATCGTCAGCGGTAAGAGATATTTTGAAGCTGACACAAGGCAAGGATATGATCTCGTTTGCCGGAGGCCTCCCAGCGGAGGAGCTATTCCCGGTACAAGCGGTGCGTGAAGCGGCTGACCGTGTATTTGCGGCAGGGCCAAGCGCTTTGCAATACGGCTTAACGGAAGGGTATTTGCCGCTAAGAGAGCAGCTTTGCGAGCGTATGGCGGCGAAGCAGATGAACGTAAGCCCGGAGCAAATGATTTTGACAACAGGCTCGCAGCAAGCGATTGATCTGCTGGTCGGCGTATTGACTGAGCCTGGCGATGCCATATTGGTCGAGAAGCCTACTTACCTGGCGAGCCTGCAAGTGTTTGCGCTGCATGGCTTAAAGGTGATCGCGGCCGAGAGCGATGAGGATGGCATTATTCCAGAGGATGCCGAGCGGCTCATTCGCGAGCATCGTCCAAGGCTGCTATATGCGGTTCCGACGTTCGGAAACCCGACGGGACGCGTCTGGAGCTTAGAGAGAAGACGGAAGCTGCTCGCCCTGTGCAAGCAATATCAAATGCCTATTATTGAAGATGATCCATATGGGGATATTAAATTTGATGAAAGCGAGCAGTTCCCGACGCTGCTTTCACTTGAAGGGCAAGTAGAGCGTGGAACGGTATTTTACACGAGCACGTTCTCCAAAACGGTGGCGCCTGCCCTTCGAACAGGCTGGGCAATCGGGGATAGCAGCGTGATCGGCATGGTGGCTAAAGCGAAGCAAGCGGCTGACCTTCATTCAAGCACGATGGACCAGCAAATTTTGAGCCAGCTGCTTAGAGGGTTTAAGCTTGATGATCACATTAGAACGATTTCTAAATCCTATGGAGAGCGGATGCTGGAAATGCATGAGCTTCTCAAACGTCAAGGGTTGAAGGATGTTGCTTGGGTGAAGCCTAAAGGTGGCATGTTCCTGTGGCTTGAGCTGCCGGACGGCCTTGATGCGGAGGCGCTCCTGCGCTGCGCGGTCCAGAAGGGGGTTGCGTTCGTGCCCGGCAGCTCGTTCTATGCCGAGAATCCGCAGCGCAACACCGCCAGACTGAACTACACGTACAATACAGGCGCACGGACGGCGCAAGGGGTTGAGCGCTTTGTTGAGGCGCTTGGCGAGTTTACGGCGCGGAGTTAGCAGCTTCGATAGAGGCTGCCCATTCCGCGATCACATTGCCGTATTCGGATAATGCAGCCGCGCCTTCCGGGCGCAGGCTGTATTTGCCTCGGCCGATGCGATCAAACCAGCCGTAATAATTGCTGCGCAGCGTTTGGCCGCTGAGGCTGTAGCCCGTAATAGCCGCCACTTCCCGCGGCGCTAGCGGGCCTGAGATATGAAGCGCGTAAGCGCACCGCAGCGCCTTCTCGCGGTAAGCCGTCACGAGCTTGCGTCCCGTGCTGCCGCCGACGTTATAGTCGCCGCTGCGCTCCCTAAACTCCGTAAGCAGCTGTGCCTGCTTCTTGCGTCTTGCGCCGCGCTGCGGCGGATCGCCAGGCTGGCATAGCAGCTCGATGACGGGCGGCTTTGTTTTGTAAAAGGTGACGGTCATAAATCCTAAACCAAGCATACGGCAGAGCTCGGTCAAATCACCGAAGCGCTGATTGTGGGCACCGCTTTTTTTGCGGTTCCTCTCTACGGCAAGCACGACATGGCCATTCAAACGAAGACGTTCAACCCCTTGCAGCAGCAAGGCGAGGTTGAACGTTTTTTTCATTTCGACAATTATCGTATCTTCGCTCTCCGGATGAATGGCGACCAAATCGCAATGGAGCACCTCGCTTTTGACCGTGTAGCCAAGCCGCTCATAGTACTTTTTTATAGGATTGTAGAGCTCTTCTTCGCGTGATACTGCCACGTTTTGTTTCTCCTCTCCACGGGTTCCAAACGATGCATATGCCTCCATTATAACAAAGGATTCTGCGAGCTTGTCGGATTTTGATGGATGAAGGACAAAAATAGTGTGCAATTATCTCCCCGAATAAGCATAGGAATGTAATACCTCAATAAAAGTTGGCACCACTCGATAGAGCGTCTAGAGACAAATCCCGGGCGTAGAACGAATAGTGGAATGCGGAAGCGATGGGAGGAGGCACGGTATGGACATTTTCAAGCGAATATCGGAGTATCAGGCTGAGAGCGAGAAGCTTGCATGGACAGGAACATTCAAGGATTACATTGAACTGCTCGGGAAGGACCCGTCCCCGGCCATGACTGCACATGCACGCGTTTATGAAATGATTGAATCTCATGGGGTGGAAGACGTTGGGGGCAACAAGCAGTATAAGTTTTTTGATCAAGAAATCTTTGGGCTGGATCGTGCGGTGGAAAAGCTGGTTGAGGAGTATTTCCATTCATCGGCTCGCAGGCTTGAGGTGCGCAAACGGATATTGTTATTGATGGGACCCGTCAGCGGAGGCAAATCAACCATTGTTACAATGCTCAAAAAAGGGCTTGAGCGGTTCTCTAGAACCGAGCGCGGCGCCGTTTATGCGATTAAAGGCTGCCCGATGCATGAGGACCCGCTGCACTTGATCCCCCATGAGCTTCGACCTGATATCGAGAAAGAGCTCGGTGTTCGAATTGAAGGCAACCTATGCCCTTCGTGCCAAATGAGGCTGCAGACGGAATACGGCGGCGATATTGAAAATGTGCTCGTTGAGCGTGTGTTTATATCCGAGGATAACCGCGTCGGTATCGGCACATTCAGTCCATCCGATCCCAAATCGCAGGATATTGCCGATCTAACGGGAAGCATCGATTTCTCGACTATAACGGAGTACGGATCCGAATCCGATCCGCGTGCCTATCGGTTTGACGGTGAGCTTAACAAAGCCAATCGCGGACTGATGGAGTTCCAAGAGATGCTGAAATGCGACGAGAAGTTTCTATGGAATTTGCTCTCGCTGACGCAGGAGGGGAACTTCAAGGCTGGACGCTTCGCTTTGATAAGCGCCGATGAGCTCATTATTGCGCATACGAATGAATCCGAGTACAAATCGTTCATAAGCAATAAGAAAAACGAGGCGCTGCATTCCAGGATGATCGTCATGCCGGTTCCTTACAATTTAAGGGTATCGGATGAAGAGAAGATTTATAAGAAGCTCATCGCGCAAAGCGATATGCGCCATATCCATATTGCTCCTCACGCGCTGCGTGCGGCTGCTATCTTCTCCATCCTGACAAGGCTCAAGGAAACGAAGAAGCAGGGCATGGACTTGGTGAAGAAGATGAGGATGTACGACGGCGAGGAAGTAGAAGGCTTTAAAGAGGCCGATCTGAAGGAAATGCAAAATGAGTACCTGGAGGAGGGCATGACGGGCATCGATCCGCGTTATGTCATTAACCGCATCTCCAGCGCGCTCATCAAGCAGGATACACAATGCATCAATGCGCTTGACGTGCTGCGTGCGCTTAAGGAAGGGCTGGATCACCATCCTTCTATCACGAAGGAAGAACGCGAGCGATACTTAAATTTCATTTCGGTGGCGCGCAAGGAATATGACCTGCTGGCGAAGAAGGAAATCCAAAAGGCGTTTGTATACTCCTATGAGGAATCGGCCCGCACCTTGTTTGAAAACTATTTGGATAACATTGAGTCCTACTGCAACTGGGCGAAAATCAAGGACCCGCTGACAGGGGAAGAGATGGATCCAGACGAGCGGCTCATGCGTTCCATCGAAGAGCAAATCGGCGTTTCCGAAAATGCGAAAAAAGCGTTCCGAGAGGAGATTCTCATTCGCATATCGTCCTATTCGCGCAAAGGGAAAAAGTTCGATTTTACAAGTCATGAACGTCTGCGCGAGGCCGTGGAGAAAAAGCTGTTCGCGGATTTGAAGGATATCGTCAAAATTACGACCTCTACGAAAACGCCGGATGAGAGCCAGTTGAAGCGCATTAATGAAGTAACCAAGCGGCTTATGGATGAGCATGGGTATTGCCCGGTTTGCTCGAACGAACTGCTGCGTTACGTGGGCAGCTTGCTGAATCGATAATTCGGTTTGGCAGCGGAGAAGTCGATGGACAATTGTCTATCGGCTTTTCTGCAATGCTTCCATGTTTGAAAAGATTTTCAAATGTTAATACTGATTCTTGGAAGTTTTCCGATATAATAGGTGATAGTGGTTGGTTACTATACACCGAAGGAGTCGGACTAATTGATCAAAGTAACGGAAGAACGCAGGAAGCAGCTTGAGTACACAGGCATTTCAGAAAAGGATTTAAATCTTTTAGCGGGGTGCAAGCCTATTTTCGAGAAGATCGTCGATGAAGTAGTAGACCGTTTTTATGATAGCGTCGGCCAGCAGCCGGAATTGCTTGCGATTATTACAAAAGTAAGCACGATCGAGCGGCTGAAGGGAACGCAGCGCTGGTACTATATGTCGCTTACCGATGGGGTAATCGACCAATCGTATATTGAAAACCGGATAAAGATCGGAGCCGTCCACTCCCGAATCGGATTGACGACGGACTGGTATTTGGGTACATATATGACTTACCTCGATATATCGATGGATGTCCTTAAGCGGGTTATTCCTGAGCGCTGGAAGGAAGTTGTACATGCTCTGACGAAATTGTTTAATCTGGACTCGCAATTTGTGCTGGAGGCATACAATCAGCATGAACAGCACAAAATTCAGGAGCTTGCGGACAACCGTTCCTTGATGCTGACGACAGTGACTAGCGCGGTGCAGGAGCTTGCTTCGCTCATGTTGGAATTGGACGAGGGCGCGCAATCCATTGCGGCTACCGCAATTTCCACCTCGCAATCTCAGGATAAGACGCATACATTATTAGGAGAGCTTCGTGAGGAGCTTGAGGGCATTAACGAAATGGGTACTTTAATTCGCGGATTATCCGATCAGACTCACCTGCTTGGGCTTAATGCCGCGATCGAGGCGGCTCGAGCCGGAGAGCATGGCCGAGGCTTTGAGGTTGTCGCGAATGAGGTGCGCAAGCTTGCCGCCTCATCACGAAATGCGCTCGAGGGGATACAGTCGAAGCTTGAAGAAATTGACAAGAAGTTGTCTGCCGTTCGTCATGAATCTGAAGTCACGTCGGTCGAAGCGCGAAACCAAGCAGCCCGCTCGCAGGAGCTTGCTTCGTTCGTTCAAATGGTCGATAAAGTAACGAAGGATCTTCAGCAATTAAATCAAAGCAATTAATACAATCTTAGAATAAACGCAGCTTAGAAAAAGCAGGAATTCTCTCCATCCGAGGGTTCCTGCTTTCGCGTTATATAAGTTGACACAATTTTCAGATTTTAGTATGATAATCCTAACATTAAGAGGCGATAACGTTATGAATGTTAAGTTTTGTGACATAAATATAACGAAATTGTTCCGATGTTCACGCAGCTAGTACCAAATTGGTGCAGCGCCCATCATGGAGGAGGCGGTTGTCATGTCGACGGCCAAACAGTCGCAATCGCAATTTTACGATTCACAAAGCTTTTACGATGAAATGTTCGACAAGGACCTTTCCGTTCGCGCTCACTATGACAGCGTTCATCGTTTATTTGGAAGGATGAAGCCGGCTGAGCTGGCTGTACGTCAAAATGCGATCAATCAAAGGATGATGGAGGAAGGCATTACGTTTACGCTGTACAACGGCTCGCAAAATGAACCCCTTGAGCGAACGATCCCTTTCGATTACATTCCCCGCGTCATTCCGAAGCATGAATGGGAAGTTGTTGACCGCGGCGTCAAGCAGCGGATCCGTGCTTTGAACGCTTTTGTCCATGATGTGTATCACGGGCAGCGTATTGTGGCAGACGGTATCATCCCTCGGAAAATGATTGTTTCGAATACTTATTTTAGGCCGGAAATGGCTGGTCTACATGTTCCCGGCGGTGTATATATTACAGCATCAGGCATTGATTTGATTCGTGACGAGAAAGGCCGCTATTATGTGCTTGAAGATAATTTGCGGTCGCCGTCGGGCTTTTCTTACCTCTTCAAGGGCAGAACATTAATGAGCGAGCTGTTTCATGATTTGTATTTATCCAGCTCGGTACAAAGCATAGATCGCAGCTTAAATTGTTTCTTAAGTTCTCTCCGCGCCCTTTCTCCGAACGGCAAGCGTGACCCGCTTATCGTATTGCTTACGCCAGGCGCTTACAACTCCGCGTATTACGAACACACCTTTCTAGCGCAGCAAATGGGCATTCACCTCGTCGAAGGCAGGGATCTCGTATACAAGGACCACAAAATATATTTGCGTGATTTGCGGGGGCTTCGCCAGGTGGATGTCATTTATCGCCGCATTGACGATGACTTTCTAGACCCGCTGGCCTTCCAGCCGGATTCCTTTCTTGGCGTTCCGGGATTAATGAATGCGTATCGCGCAGGCAATGTTGCGATCGCGAATGCGCCCGGAACGGGGGTAGCGGACGATAAGGCGGTTTATGCATACGTACCGGACATGATCCGTTACTATTTGGGAGAAGAGCCTCAATTGCACAACGTTCCAACGTACATTCTATCGCGCAAGGAAGAGCGGGATTATGTGCTTGACCACTTGGATCAGCTCGTCGTGAAGGAGACGTCGCTCTCGGGCGGATACGGCATGCTGATTGGGCCTAGCGCCACGACAAAGGAGATTCAAGCGTTTGCTGAAGCCATCAAGCGCGAGCCAGGACGCTATATCGCCCAAACGACGATGAAGCTCTCGCGTGCGCCGGTAATGGTTGATGGCGGCATGACGCCTCGCCATATTGATTTGCGAGCTTTTGCATTAATGGGAGAGGAGACGCACGTCATTCCGGGTGGTTTAACGCGTGTTGCAATGACAGAAGGTTCGCTGGTAGTCAACTCTTCACAGGGCGGCGGAGTCAAGGATACGTGGGTCCTTAATCGATAATTATTGGAGGGATTGCGGGTGCTGAACCGGAATGCAGAGGCATTGTTTTGGATTGGCCGTTACATGGAGCGCGCTGAAAATCATGCTAGGCTGATTGATGTGCATTATCATCTTCAAGTAGAAGAGGATTTGAGCGCCGAGGAAGGCAAGCAAGAAGGCGAAGCGATTGAGCCTTACTCGAAATGGGCTAGAATCGTGGATGCCTTAGGCAGCCGCGATGCGTATGAGCAGCAGTATGGCAGCTATAATGAACGCGATGTGCTTTTCTACACGACGCTGGATCGCGATAATGCCAATTCACTCGTCTCTTGCGTCAGCCATGCTCGCAGTAATCTGCGAACGCTGCGGGAAAAGGTGCCAAGCGAAATGTGGGATGCGACTAATGCCTTCTATTTGTGGCTGCGGGAGAAGCAGCCTGATGACTTGCTGCGCGAGTCGCCGCATCTGTTCTTCGGTCGCATAAAGGAATGGACGGCACTTTTTTTAGGAGTCAGCCAATCCGTCATGCCGCGGGAAAATGAGTGGCATTTCATTGAATGCGGCAGGTATCTGGAACGCTCGGAAAATACGCTGCGCATCATAAAAGCGGTAGGCAACGCGGCAAGCGGCGATGGCTGGAATAGCTCAAGCGCTTATCCTTACTTGCAGGCTGTGCTGCGTTCTGTAAGCGGCTATCAGGCATTCCGCCGTTATTATGCGGACGGTATCTCCGTTGAATCCATCGTCGAATTCGTTGTGCTCAATAGCGCATTCCCGCGGTCTCTTCATTTTGCGCTTCATACACTCGATGACCATATGAGGCATATCGAGCTGCAGGATAAGCAGCTGCGGACAGCCCATGAGCGAGTGATTCGCCAAGTAGGAAAGGTAAAAGCGGATTTGGCATGCTTGGAGCGGGAGGATATGATCATTGATCGGAACGGAACGATCGTTGCTCATCTGCTTGATGCCTGTCAGCAGCTAGGGATGGCGTTCGCCAAAACCTTTTTTCGAATGGGGGAGGCAAGCGCATGAAGCTGAGTATTTCACATGTGACGAGGTACGAATACGCGGAGGCCGTAACGGACAGTGTCAATGAAATTCGTCTAACGCCGAGTACGAATGAGCGGCAATCCTGTTACCAGCAAGCGATATCCATCGAGCCTAACGCGTCACTATTTACCTACGAGGATTACTTCGGCAACCGGGTGCATGCCTTCTCGGTTAATGGGCCGCATAAACGGCTTACGATCCGAACTTCGATGACTGTCGTAACGAAGGAGGCGCCCTCCTCTGAGGAGCGAGCGCAATACTTAAGCAGGCGTCCGCCTGAGCAGGCATGGAACTGGCTGAGAACAGAGGATGCGGCTAATCGCTTCACGGAATTTCTGCTTACGTCAGAATATACAGCCATTACAAGCGAGGTCGAGCAGTTTGCCGGCGAAATTCCGGATGCCAATGAGAATGGTCAAGCTAGCGTGCTGGACTGGCTGAGCTCGTTATCCACCAAAATCCGGACGGAATTTATTTATGATCCGGAAGCAACTGACGTCAAAACGAGAACTTCTGATATGTTTTTGAGCAAGCGCGGCGTTTGTCAGGATTTTGCCCATCTGATGATCGCAAGCTGCAGGGCGTACGGCATTCCTGCGCGTTATGTGAGCGGCTATCACTTTGTTGGAGATTTGCAAGGCGGCAGCGCGGATTTCGAGCAAGCCTCGCATGCTTGGGTTGAAGCTTTCGTTCCGGGCCTTGGCTGGTGCAGCTTTGATCCAACGAATGTCGACCCTGTTGGCGAACGTTATGTGAAGCTGGGTCATGGCCGTGATTATAAGGATATCGTACCGGTTAAAGGCGTGTACAGAGGGACAGGCGAGCAAGTGCTGCATGTATCGGTTGACGTAAGAAATGTTGAGGATTAATCAATGAATAGACAGCGATATAAAAAACAATGAAACGCTTGTGCACCTCGCGGATCGTTGTTTTTTTGTTGTCTGGCATTAGGTTTTTATGGGATATAAGCTTACTTTTACCAGATTTGAATTCCGCGCCTTTACAAACCTTAAGCTAATGAGCCTGATGGTCATTTATCATTGATGTTGGCCAAGTCAGAAAGGAGCATACATGAAAATGAAAATGAAAATAGGGTTCATCATTTGGTTATCTTTTCTTTTATGCATTAGCTCCTCTTCCCTATCTGCATCATTGGCATCGTCTTCTTCGGGTAATTACAAAGATAAAGTGGCTGTTCTGATGTATCACCACGTTCATGATAAAGACACCAGCTCATCAACCATATCCACGATGCAATTTCGGGATCAGCTTATTTATTTGAAAAGCAAGGGCTACCACTTTATCCGGCTACATGAATTCCGACGGTTTATGGAAGGCGGCCAAGTGCCGGCAAATGCAGTGCTTGTCACTTTTGACGATGGCTACCAGAGCTTCTATACATTTGCGTACCCGATTTTGAAGGAATTGTCTGTTCCGGCGGTAAATTTTTCGATTACTAATTATTTTGAGCAAGATTCACCACAAATCCCGCATTTATCTTATTTTCAAATCAATAAAATGATGAACCATTCACCGACCATTGATATTCAATGCCATACCCATAATTTGCACCAAAAAATTGGGGAGAAAAGCGCAATGACATATATTGACAAGAACCTTGGCAGGCAGGCAAGCCAGATCCATCAAACAAGGATCGTCGAAGATACTTCCGCTTGCATGAACATATTGAAAAAGTCTGGCGTGGATGAGGCTGACAGCATTAGCTATCCGTTTGGCATCTATTCGAAATCACTGTTTCCTTTGTTGAATAAAGCAGGGATTAAATATGGGTTTACGACGAAGCCCGGCTTAGTAACTCGTAAGCAAAACAAGCTCGAGCTGCCGCGAATCAATGCTGGCAGTCCGGGAATTACACCGCAAGTGCTCCATTCGCTTCTGAAAAAGCGGGCGTAGCGCAGCCACCAAAGTGCATTGTTTTTTCCATGCATGATTGTGAGCTTATAGCACACCTTATAAGCATCAAACAGGAGGTGTCATGCAGTGAAAAAACAGTTCAAACCCGTTGTTACCTCAGTGATGGTTCTTGCATTGGGATTCTCGTTAGCGGCATGTAGTCAAAACAGTACGATGAAGGAAAAATCAATGCGTGTCAAAAATGATATGACCCGCGTTGAAGATAAGATCATTCCTTATGGTACTACTCATAACGGGACAACCCCTTATGGCACAAACCGCAATGGCATTGCGCCATATGGCGTTAACAATGATGGGATGACTCGATATGGCACGACCGATGATGGGATTACTCCCTATGCCACAAACCATAGCGGCCTGAATGGTACGGGAACGCGAATGAATAGCGTGGACCCTTTAAAAGCAGCCAGCCACTTGGCAAATCGCGCTGAGATGGTGACCGGCGTCAAAAAGGCTACAGTCGTAGTCCACAATCATGATGCAATCGTAGGGCTCGATATCGATAATCCCGGCAAAAAAGCAATTATAGAAAAACAAGTACACGCCGCATTAAAAGGACAATATCCGGCTTATAACATTCATGTCACCTCCGATCAGAACATGCATCAAAAAATTAAATCGATGAGCGGAAACTTAACAAGTGGGCATCCTATAAAAACGTTGGCGAATGACGTGGCTATTATGATTCGAGATATCGGCAATGCTATAACCGCACCGCTTCGTTAATCGTTTAGCCGGCAGCTTCTTTGCGGGAGCTGCCGGATTATTTTTATGTGTTACATATCGATTTGCTGCTAGGAGGAATACCGTTGTTAAACCGAAGGCACAGCCTGCTATTGCTGTTAATGACCGTTTTATTGCTTGGCTTCTCTGTCCCTGAAAAGCGGGATCGGTATTTTTATGAGAAAAGGGGAGAAATCGTATGGGAGGTGCCATCCGAAGACAAGAAGATTGCTTTGACCTTCGATGATGGGCCGTATCCGGCTACGACCGATATCATCCTCGATTTGCTGAAAAAATACGATGCGAAAGCTACTTTTTTTGTGCTCGGCAATAAGGTTGAACGTTTTCCGGAAACGATCAAACGTGAGATTGCAGAGGGCCATGAGGTCGCTAATCATACGTTTAACCACGTGTATTTCATGCGGTCAATTAGCGATGAGACGATTCGCGACGAAATTGTCAAAACCGAGAAGGCATTAGAAACGTTGACGGGCAAGAAGCCGTTATTATTCAGGCCGCCAGGCGGCTATTACAATGAGCATTCGATTCAGATTGCCAAGACGTTAGGCTATACGACAATCATGTGGTCATGGCATCAGGATACGAATGATTGGAAGAGCCCTGGCGTGAATCGTATCGTGAGCAAAGTGCTGAATAATGCCCGAAACGGAGATATTGTTCTCATGCATGACTTTACCCCCGGCTCGACGCAAACCGTCAGAGCTTTAGAGACCATATTGTATGAGCTGGATCAGAGGGGCTTTGAGTTTGTTACCGTAACCGAGCTAATGAAGGGCATGTCGAGCATACCGATCAATAAATAACTGCTGCATCAGACCCGTTTCTTATTGCTAAGAAGCGGGTTTTTGCTGATGGTTCGCGCTTACATTTTGACTATTGACAATTTTAGAGGCGAGATTTAAAATGAGGAAACGATGTGTAACCGATTACACATAAAAATTTCACATCCGATTCATATAAAGAGGTGCAGTGATGGCGAAGCCCAAAATTACGGTTATAGGAAGCATGAATATAGATATGGTTACCGAAACAGAGATCATGCCAAATCAAGGCGAGACGATTTTTGGCAGCGTTTTCTCCAGCTTTACAGGCGGGAAAGGCGCGAATCAAGCAGTAGCTTGCGCACGTCTTGGCGCAGAGGTGACGATGATTGGCTGTGTGGGCGAAGATCATTTCGGCAAGCAGCTTTTGGACGCACTGGAAGCAGAAGGAATCGATATTGTAAATGTGAAAACGGTTCCTCATAATTCGACCGGCATCGCGACGATCACCGTTTGCGACAACGACAACCGCATCATTGTCATTCCCGGCGCCAACCATAACCTGTATCCGGAAGATATTATGTCCTTGAAGGAAATTATTGCTGAATCGGACATGGTGCTTCTCCAACAGGAAATACCGTTCGTTACGGTACAGGTTGCCATTAAGTTGGCAAATGAGCTGAGCGTTCCGGTTATTTTAAATCCGGCACCGGCAATCAAGCTGCCAAGGGAACTTCTGGACCAAGTTTATATCATGACACCTAATGAATACGAGCTTGCCATTTTGCTGGGTCTTGACGAGAAGCAGGAACGCACCTATGAACAGCTGATTGAGCTGTATCCGCAGCGTATCGTTATGACGGGCGGCAGCAAAGGCGCATTTTACAAATCGTTGGACGGTGAAATGAAGCATGAGCCTGGCAAAAAGGTTGAGGCGGTCGATACAACCGGCGCGGGCGATACTTTTAACGGGGCGTTAGCCGTTAAGCTGAGCGAGGGTTCGACGCTTGCCGAGGCGGTAAAGTTCGCGGTTGCCGCCAGCGCATTGTCGGTTACCAAGCTTGGCGCTCAGAGCGGTATGCCTTCGCGAGCCGACGTTGTTCGGTTTATGGAGGCACAAGCTTAACATTTTACTTCGAGAGGACTTGCAGATGAGAAAAAACGGCATATTAAACAGTGATATAGCAGCAGTAATTGCACGAATGGGCCACACCGACTATATCGTCATCGGGGATTGCGGGCTGCCTATTCCTGACACAGTGAAGCGAATCGATTTGGCTGTTAAGCCAGGGCTTCCTTCTTACTTAGATACATTAGAAGCGGTGCTTGCCGATATGGAGATTGAGTCAGCCGTTATCGCAAGTGAAATGACGGAGCAGAACGTTCCGGTCTATGACAGAACAAAGGCTCTGCTGAACGGCATTCCGATCAAGCAGGTATCGCATGAAGCGTTTAAAGGATTGACCTTGCAAGCGAAAGCGGTAATTCGCACGGGCGAAGCGACGCCATACGCGAACATCATTTTGCAATCGGGCGTATTTTTCAAATAAGGCTGCTGTTCAGCAAAAGGGGTGGCACAGATGGAATATTTAATTGAAATGACTGGCATTCATAAATCGTTTTCCTCCGTTCAAGTATTGAAGGACGCCGCATTTCAGCTGAAGCCAGGCGAGATTCACGCTCTGATGGGCGAGAACGGCGCAGGCAAGTCAACGCTTATGAAAATTTTGACAGGCGTATACAAGGCTGACGCCGGCTCGGTTAAGGTCAAGGGGCAGGAAGTCATGTTCACGGATCCGATGCAGGCGGAGGAAATGGGCGTTGCGATCATACATCAGGAGCTGAACATTATTCCGAAGCTGTCCGTATCCGAGAATATGTTTCTAGGCAGGCAGCTTACCTATGGCAAGATGGGTATTGTTCGCGACAAGGAAATGAAACGAAGAACGAAGGAATATTTGCAGCGGCTAGGTGTAGAGCTTGATCCAGATGCGGCAGCGGAAACCTTGTCCATCGGACAGCAGCAAATGATTGAGATCGCAAAGGCACTCTCGAAAAAAGCTGAGGTTCTCATTATGGACGAGCCGACTGCGGCGCTGACGGATCGAGAAATTGAAGCGTTATTTAAAATAATGGATCAGCTGCGGCGCGAAGGCGTAGGCATCGTCTACATTTCGCACCGAATGGAGGAAATCTTCCATATGTGCGACCGTATTTCGGTGCTGCGCGACGGAGCGTTTCTCGGAACGGAGAAAATAGCCGAAACGACGGTTGAGCATATTGTCCGATTGATGGTTGGCCGCGAGATTGGCGAGCGGTATCCAGAGCGCAGCAGCAAAATAGGGGCGGAACGGCTCCGTGTCGAAAACTTGAGCGACGGCAGAAAGCTCAGCGGCATCAGCTTCTCGGCAGCGGCTGGTGAAATCGTCGGAATCGCCGGTCTGATGGGCGCAGGACGAACGGAAATCGTTCGGATGCTGTTTGGAGCCGACAAGAAAAAGCACGGCAAAATTTATATCGATGGCCGTGAGGTGACGATTAACAGCCCGGCGCGGGCTATCGAAGCGGGAATCGTCTTCGTAACGGAAGACCGCAAGCATCAGGGCTTGGTGCTTGGCATGTCCGTTCGCGAAAATTTATCGTTGACTAATTATAAGCATATTGCAAGCTCAGGCGTTATTTCCGCGAAGAAGGACAACGAGCTGTCAGATAAAATGATTAAGCGATTTAATATTAGAACGCGTGATGCCGAGCAGACGGTTAAATCGTTAAGCGGCGGCAATCAGCAAAAGGTTGCCATCGGCAAATGGCTGGGCGAGCTGCCCAAGGTGTTTATTTTGGACGAGCCGACTAGAGGGGTAGACGTCGGAGCGAAGAAGGAAATTTACAACATGATGAACGAGCTCAGCGAGCAAGGCGTTACGATTATTATGGTATCATCCGATCTGCCAGAGGTGTTAGGAGTTAGCGACCGCGTTATTGTCGTTCATGAGGGACGCATTTCTACTATTTTGGATAAGGCACAAATGAATCAGGAAGCAATTATGTTTGCGGCGACAGGGGGAAGCAGCAATGGCCTTTAACAATAAACAACTTTCATCAACCTTGCAAAAGCTGGGTCCGCTCATCGGACTTCTCATTATTATCGTTATTTTAATAATCGCAAGTCCAAATTTCTTGACGGTCAACAATATTCTGAACGTATTCCGCCAAGTTTCCATTAACGCTTTGATCGCATTCGGGATGACCTTCGTTATATTGACCGGGGGCATCGATTTATCAGTAGGAGCGACGCTTGCGTTGTCAGGTGCATTAACCGCAGGCCTTCTGAACGGCGGGATGGACCCGCTCACCGCGATCATTATTGGCTTGTTTGCCGGCGGCGCAATGGGAGCGATCAATGGACTTCTTGTTACGAAAGCGAAAATCGCTCCGTTTATCGCAACGCTGGCGACGATGACGATATACCGCGGTTTCGCGCTTGTCTATACCGATGGCAGGCCGATTACTGGATTTGAAAGCGAATTATTCACATTAGTTGGCGGCGGCTACTTTTTTGGAGTTCCTGTCCCGGTTATCATCACGCTAATTATTTTCTTCGTCTTATTTTTTATTTTGCGCAAAACGACGTTTGGTCGAAATATATACGCGATCGGCGGAAATGAAGAGGCATCGCTGCTCTCCGGTATTAAGACAGGCCGCTTTAAGGTTTATGTCTATACGTTGACTGGTATGCTGTCAGCGCTTGCAGGCATTATCCTCACGTCCCGTCTTAATTCCGCGCAGGCAAATGCCGGCACCGGTTATGAGCTTGATGCCATTGCGGCTGTCGTACTAGGCGGCACAAGCTTATCCGGCGGTAAGGGCTGGATCGTAGGAACGCTCGTAGGGGCGCTTATCATTGGCGTACTGAATAACGGTTTGAATCTGCTTGGCGTTTCCTCGTTCTATCAGCAGGTTGTTAAAGGGATGGTTATTCTATTGGCTGTATTGCTGGACCGCAAAAAAGCCAATAGCTAAATCATAAAAATTAAACAAAGAAAAGGTGGTTGCAACATGAAAAAGACAACGAAGCTAGCAAGTATAGGTATTATTACAGCACTGCTCCTCGCAGGCTGCTCCACAACGGCTCCCGGCTCAGGAAACAAAGAAGCTGAATCAGGCGGCGCCAAAACGGAAGGCATCAAGATCGGACTTGCCGTATCCACGCAAAGCAATCCTTTTTTCGTTACATTAAAAGAAGGCGCTCAAACCGCAGCTACAGCGGGAGAAGCGGAGCTCATCACCGTTGACGCGCAGGACGATGCTGCTAAGCAAGCTTCCTCCATCGAGGATTTGATTCAACAAAAGGTTGATGTCATCATTATTAATCCTACAGATTCCGCAGCCATCGTTCCTGCTGTAGAATCCGCTAACGCAGCAGGCATTCCGGTTATTACGGTTGATCGGACAGCTGACGGAGGAAAAGTAGTGTCGCATATCGCTTCCGATAACAAAGCGGGCGGCGCGCTTGCAGCGAAGTTTATTGCAGAGCAGCTTGGCGGGACTGGCAAGGTTGTTGAGCTTGAAGGCATTCCGGGCTCTTCCGCAGCGCGCGAGCGCGGAGCGGGCTTTAATGAAGAAATCGCCAAATCAAGCGGCATTCAAATCGCGGCTAAGCAGCCTGCTGATTTTGACCGTGCTAAAGGGTTGACGGTTATGGAAAACATTTTGCAAGGAAACAAGGATATCAAAGCGGTCTTCGCTCATAATGACGAGATGGCGCTTGGCGCAATTAAAGCGATTGAAGCAGCGGGGGCAACCGGCATTCTAGTCGTTGGTTTCGATGCGACCGAGGATGCGGTGAAGGAAGTATTCACTGGCAAATTGAGTGCAACGGTAGCGCAGAAGCCCGATATGATGGGTATGCTGGCTGTACAAACGGCAATCAAGATTGCTAAAGGCGAAGAGGTTCAGGCATCGATTCCGGTTGAGCTTGATCTCATTACCAAAGATACCGCTAAGCAATAATAGCAGCCTTAGGCCAAACAAGTGTGTTTACGTTCTAACGAGCGTATACACACTTGTTTTTTAAATCGATAATTCCGTATACTTTATACCAAAGGCCAGGCTGCTACGTGAAAGGATTTTGTTACGATATGACAACAATAAGAGATGTTAGCAAGCTGGCTGGCGTATCTGTCGCTACGATATCCCGCCTGCTTAATCAGAGCGGCTATGTCAGCAAGGAAGCTGAAATCGCCGTTATGGCAGCGATCCAGAAGCTTAATTATAAGCCTAACAACATTGCAAGAAGCTTGGCAGGCAAAAAAACCGCAGCCGTCGCTTTAATGGTACCCGATATTTTAAATCCGTTTTTTCCCGAAATCGCCCGCGCAGCCGAGGATGCCGCAGCGGCGCATGGGTACACGCTTGTGCTGTGCAATACGGACAATAATCCGGACAAAGAGAAGAAATATATCGAAACGTTAATCAACAAGCAAATTGACGGTATTATCATTTCTTCCTATACCGTACTTCCAGAGCAAATTATCGCCTTGCAGGACCGTTCCATACCGATCGTTGCGATCGACAAATCTTTTTCGGACTATCCGATCCTATCGATTACGGCTGCGAACCGTCATGGCGGCGAAATGGCGGTAGAGCATCTCCTGTCCGCAGGCTGCCGCAAAATCGCCCATATATCCGGCCCTACACATGTGCATGCCTCAAGGGAGAGGACGCTTGCATACGAGCAGGCTTGCAGAGATTTGCCGTGGTTTATGCCAAGCTTGATTGGTTATGGCAACTTTAACGTTGCCGGCGGCTATCAAGCGATGAAGGACATTTTTAAGCAGCATCCTGATGTAGACGGCGTGTTTGCAGGCAATGATCTGATGGCAGCCGGCGCATTAAAGGCATTAATTGAACTGGGCGTTAAAGTACCGGAGCAAGTGAAGCTAATCGGCTTCGACGGCATTCGGATGGACATGGTATACCCTGAAATTACGACGATCTCTCAGCAAATCTATTCGACGGGCAAAACCGCTATGGATTATTTGATCCGTTTAATCAACAATGAGCCCATTGAGCGCAAAAACTATGAGCTTGAGGTAGAGCTTTTGCAAAAAGCAACGACCTAGGCGACTGCTTATAGCTCGGAACGCCGTTTTTTATTTCGTAATCTTGCGGTTATATTCGTCTTTGCCATACAAATGAAAACAAGTGAAGTATATTACTTAATAGGTGATTAAACTTATGGCAGTGATAACAAAGTATTTTGAGTACGGGCAAGCCGAAATCGACTATCTCAAAAGCGTGGATGAAACGCTTGGGGCTGCTATGACGCGAATGGGCAAGGTTGAGCGCGTCATCATTCCCGACCTGTTCACGGCGCTTGTTCATGCGATAGTAGGGCAGCTTATTTCCGTTAAGGCCGTGCACACGATTTGGGAACGAATGCAGCTTCAATTTGGCGAGATTACGCCAGGCCATATTGCCAAGCAGTCCGCTGATGATATTCAACGCTGCGGGATAACGATGAAAAAGGCGGTTTGTATCAAGCATATTGCCGATTTGATTGTTGAAGATGCTTTGAAGCTTGATGAGCTGTATGGCTTATCCGACGCGGAGGTCATTAAGAAGCTGTCAGCCTTGAATGGAATAGGCAAATGGACGGCAGAGATGATGCTGATAAACGCGATGGAGCGCCGTGATGTTGTCAGCTGGGGTGATATTGCCATTCGCCGCGGAATGATGAAGCTCTATCGGCTGGATTCCATTACCAAAGAAGAGTTTGATCGCTATCGCAAGCGTTATTCGCCTATGGGTTCCGTCGCTTCGATTTACTTGTGGCAAATTTCATTTGAGTAAAGAGGGATAAAAAATGGCAGGGAAAACGATTAAGGAGCAGCTATTGGAATTGTCCGAGCCTGCTTATCAAAAATTTTCTGCGGCGCTAATCCCAACGATTAATAATGTAATGGGGGTTCGGCTGCCTGAGCTGCGCAAGCTCGCAAAGCAATTAGTGAAGGATGATTGGCGCAGCTACCTGCAGCATGCGGAGAGCGAATATTTTGAAGAGGTCATGCTTCAGGGCATGGTCATCGGTTATTTGCAAACGGACGTGGAAGAAATACTGCGTTATGTCGCTGATTTTGTGCCCAAGATCGATAATTGGTCGGTATGCGATAGTTTTTGTATCGGGCTAAAATTTACGAAGGCGAATAAGGAGCGGGTATGGGATTTTTTACAGCCGTATCTAACGTCTAATCAGCCTTATGATATCCGGTTTGGTGTCGTGATGCTGCTTGATTTTTACATAGAGGATGAATATATCGATAGGGTGTTATCCTTACTCGACCGTGTAAAGCGTGATGACTATTATGTCAAAATGGCGGTCGCATGGGCGATATCCATTTGTTTTATTAAGCTGCCAGCGCCTACCCTGAGCTATTTGGAACGCAATTCCCTGGATGTGTTCACCTACAATAAAGCTCTGCAAAAAATAACAGAGTCCTACCGTGTGGATCAGGATACCAAAAAAATGATCCGCAGCATGAAGCGGAAATAAAAGCAGCCTGCGCATTTGTTTTATTACAAATGACAGGCTGCTTTGTTGTATTTTAAATAAATTCAGTCATTCCGTTTTGCTTGAGCAGCTCAACGATTTCTTTGACGGACTGCGCCTTATCCTTCGGGCAGATCAAAAGGGCATCCGGGGTGTCCGCAATGATAAAGCCGTCTACGCCTATCGTCGTAATTAACCTGCCGTTTCCGTAGATGATCGAATGGCGTGTATCGATTCCCATATGGTTCGCTTTTATAATATTGCCTGATTCATCAGGAGGGAAGATGGCGCCAAGCGCATCCCAGCTGCCGATGTCATTCCAGCCAAATTGACCGGATAAAACAATGACGTCATCGGAGCGCTCAAGAATGCCGTAATCAATCGAAATGCTTTGAAGCGTCGGATATATGCGGTTAATCATTTCCTCTTCCTGCTCCGTGCCTAGGTAGTCGCGAAGAGGAAGCATCGTTTTATACAGCCGAGGCAGGTAACGCTTGAAATTGTCGATGATAACGGATGTTTTCCAAATGAACATGCCGCTATTCCACAAATAATTGCCTGATGAAAGGTAGCTCTGCGCTTTCTGGAAGCTCGGCTTCTCTACAAATTCGGCTACTTCATAGATAGCGACAGGATTCGAAGATATAGGCTCCTTATCGTAGGCGATATAACCGTAGCCGGTAGATGGGAAGGTTGGCTTAATGCCGATCGTTACGATTTTGTCAGTTTCGATCGCGGCCGTACATGCCTCGTCCAGCGTAAGCCGGAATTGATCTTCATCCGTTATATAAGAATCGGAAGGCAAGACGACCATTAAAGAATCACCGTAGCTCTTTTCAATGGCTAGCGCTGCAAACAGTATGCTTGCGGCTGTATTCCGGGCAACGGGCTCGATCAAGATATTGCGGCTGAGCACACTGCTGTGCATGATGCTCTCAAGCAATACGGCTTGTGAGCGGTTCGTCACGATGATGGTGTTCTCCTGCGGAATAATGCCTTTGAAGCGTTCGATCGTATCGTTTAGCATGATATCATTTCCGCTTATATTGAGCAGCTGCTTCGGAATCTCTTGCCTAGACAATGGCCAGAAGCGGGTTCCGCCCCCGCCTGCCAGTATGGTAGCAAATTTATTCATGATGCATCACCGAATGGGCGATGGAGAAGGAAATGATGCTCTCCGAGCCTTGGTTCAGGTTTAATCCCGTACGATGGATGCCGTCATAACAAGCCCCGGTTTGAGGATCAATGAGTGAGGTTTTTAATGAGTTATGCCCCAAATACCACTCATAGCATAATGCGGCATGCTTCAAATAAGCGGGATCTTGGAGAATGATCGCTGCCTCCTTGCATGCAAGGAGCATTTCGCATGCTTCAATCGGCTGCTCATCGTAGGGAGCGGACTCCCCGCCGCGCAGCAGCCAGCCGTGGCTGCCAATCGGTTTGTAATACCCTTCTTTGGAGAAAGTTCTGGAGGCTAGAAAATCCAAGCTTTCCTTGGCTGCTTCCTTCATGTTGCCATTGCTTGAAATACGGGATGCTTTTAATAGCGCCCAAGGCAGCATCGAATTTCCATAGGTCAGGCTGTCTTCAAACCAGTTCCAACCGTTTCCTTTGTTGCGGTTATATTGATCATGCAGCCTTGCTGCCATATTTTCGATAAGTTCGAGTATGAATGCTCTTGGCAGAAAAGCTGCCTCTTCCTCGGTAGTTGGGGTATGGGGATAGGGGAAGGAGTAAGTCAATGCATTAGGGGTTTCAATCAGGCAGCTTAGCCCGATAATGGCATAGGCACTAGCGCGGGGAGAACCGAGCGCTTCGATATGCGGCAATGCCTGATTAATCAAATAACGACAGGTGTTTAATAGATTATCTGGCAAGGAGGCGGAGTGGGCTAACGTAAATCCAAGAGCCCAAAGCGTTCGTCCCTGGCAATCCTCCGAACCGCTTTCCTCTACGAATGAACGGCTATAGTCCATAAAATTTCTAAAGTTTCCGTCGGCATTTTGCGCATGATGGATGAAGGAGACATAAGTATGGATGAGGTCAAGAACAGCTGCCTCTCTTTTGCTGTTGTACAATAAGACGGCTGCAATTAAGGCCCGTGCGTTGTCATCGGTCGTATAACCCTTTGAACGATCGGGCACCCCAAATTTGGTATGCTGGAAAATCCCCGTATCATCTGTTATTCTGCGCATGTATTCAGATTTGAACTGCAGTATCGTTTGTACTTCCATTAAATCACACTCCTATTGTCTAACTTTGAAATCGATATTTGTTCTTGAAAGAGTTCGGCATAGGTTTTGGCGATTTCCTTCCAGAGCATCGTCTTTCCAAGCTCGGCAGTGCGATTCTCCATCTCTTTAACCAGCTCGGGATTATCTAGCAATTGAAGGATACAAGCTTCCAAAGAGGCGGCATCGCGGAAATTTGCAAGCAGTCCTCGGCCGTCAGCCAGCATTTCCGTGGCATATCGATAGGGGGTGGAAACGATGACTCTGCCATATCCGACCCCGTAAGCCAAAGTGCCGCTTACCGCCTGATCTTTGCCCAAATAAGGAGTCATATAAATATCTGACATAACGAGCGATTCTATGACTTCCTCCTGCGTCAACAGCTTGTCGACGAAGAGAACGTTATGCTGGAGACCAAGCTTGTTCACTAGCTCCATCAGCTTTTGCCTGTAAACCTCGCCCGTTTCTTGTTTGACTACCGGATGCGTTTTGCCAAATACGATATAAAGGGAATCCGGATGCTGCTTGACTACACCGCGCATGGCTTCAATGCTATATTCAATTCCTTTGCCAGGGCTTAGAAAGCCGAAGGTGGATAAAATCTTTCGGTCCGCGAAGCCGTATTGCTCTTTCAGCTTGGCGCGCGATTCGGTTTTTACATAGGGTACGCCATGGTGGATGAAAGAGACTTTAGAGGCATCAATGCCATAGATCTTGCTCAAATCGTTGACGGTTGACTGCGCCATCGTTACGACTTTGACGCTGAGCTCTGCAACCCGGTTCATGATATGGCGCTGCTTGGCAGAAGGGTTTGTTAGCACGGTATGAAAGATGACGATATACGGAATGCTAAGTTTCTCTACAAAAGGAATCAATAGCTCCCCGCTTTCTCCGCCATAAATGCCGAATTCATGCTGGATCACGAGAAGGTCAACGTCCGAGAAGTTAAGATAGTCTGCTGCTTCCGAATAATCAGATTGGTTGTGCTGGTTAATTTCCTTGATCACTTGCTCGTCGTATTGGTAAGTTTCGTTGTTGTTGACAGCTATTATATGAGGTTTATCGAAGCCGGGAATATGCTCGAACTGGTCTAATAAATCTTGTGAAAATGTAGCGATGCCGCATTCTCTCGGCAAGCTTGTTCCTAGAAAAACGATGTTTCGTTTGCTGCTTTTATTTTTTATCATACAGAGCCTCCATACTGAACTGCGATTTTTTGAATAAAAAAAAGAAATAAAGAGGTCTTTATTTCCAGCGGGAAGGTTTTTTATTATTTTCAGAAAATTGAAAATTATTTCCTGTTCAAACTATAACATGACCATTTTTTCTTGTCAATTTATTGACTCTCCACTATTCTCCATATATATTTATGTAGGAGGTGTATGTGTGCCAGTCATACGCAGTAATTTAAAAGAAGTTATGGAAAATCATGATCCAAAATTATCGATACGCAAGCTTGCCAAAGATGTAAATTACCATTTTGATTCCATACGCAGAATGTATAAGGATGAGATGGTGCAGTATCCAAGGGATTTGCTGCTAAAGCTTTGTCTATACTTTAATGTCCAGCCGGGACAGCTCATTAGAATCGACCAGGATGAAGATCGACATGGAGCGCAAGATGAATCGATTGATCATCAGGAGGACGGCAATGACAAAGGAAATGACGAAAACGTGTAAACAGCTCCTGGATACATTTTATGCCAGTCCCCGCACGACGAACGTAGAGAAGCTTGTTTTCTCTGGGGTTGGCAGCCGAGATGTGTATAATATAACGGCCCCTTTTCCATATGACGGGGAGGAAGTGATCTTAGGAAGAGTTGAGGAACGGAACAGCGAGTTCTCTCAAGTCTTCTTTTTTACATGCCAAAATGAGGTTTGGAGTCCGCGCATACATACGCATACGTACAATTTGCAGGACCCATGCGTGTCGATTATCAAAGGTGAATTGATCATTGGCGGGGTTGAAGTGATCACGGCAGCCGATAATCCGCTAAACATCGTATCATGGGTCACTCAATTTTACCGCGGGTTTCAAATAGATTCATTGTGCCACTTCTCCTCCGGCCCGGGTACGATGAAGGATATTCGTCTGATCGAGCTGACAGATGGCAGAGTAGGCATATTTACAAGGCCGCAAGGGACAAGAGGTGGAAGAGGGCAAATCGGATTTACGGTCATTGATTCGCTTGATGAGCTTGATGAGCAAACATTCATGGATGCCGAGGTGCTGCGTGACCAATTTGTTCCCGAGGAATGGGGAGGCGCTAACGAAGCGCATTTATTGAAAAATGGGCATGTTGGCGTTCTGGGGCATATCGCTTGCTTTGATGAGTTAGGCAGCAAGCATTATTATTCGATGGTTTTCTCGATCAATCCAGATACCTGCGAGAAAACACCGATTAAAATCATTGCGGTAAGAGGCGATTTTCCAAGAGGACCCGGCAAACGGCCGGACCTTGAGGATGTTATTTTTAGCGGCGGGATTATCAGATGCAGCAATGGCAGAGCGATACTTTCTGTAGGCGTAAGTGATGCGGAGGCTTACCAGATTGAGATTCCTGATCCGTTTATCGAGTATGAATGGTGAGCAGGGGCTGGTTTGACTAGATTCTATGGTCATGTTATACTTATGACTGACAAGAATTTATGGTCAAAAGAGAGCGGGAACAAACAAATGAGTAAATTTATTCAATTAAGCAAACGCACTGGTGAAACAAAGTCTCACATGAATCAAGCAAGAAAACAGGGACGCATCCCAGCTGTATTGTATGGAATTGGTAAAGATACGATGTCGCTAGAAGTGAACGAAAAGGAAATGCTGGATATTTTGAAAAAAAATCCACGCGCTATTTTGCAGGGCAAGACAGCGGATGAGAAAGTCATTCCAATCGTCGTTCAACATATTCAAAAGGAAATCATGTCCGGCAAATTGCTGCATATTGACTTCCATCATGTGAATATGACAAAAATGATGGATAGCAAAGTAACGATCCATTTCTCTGGCGACGCTATCGGTTTGAAATCCGGCGGCACATTGCAAGTGGACATCTATGAAGTGGAAGTCCGCTGCATGCCAGACGTTCTCCCGACTTCAATGGAAGTGGACATTAGCGGCCTTGCAGCAGGCGATCAGTTTCTCGTTTCGGATTTGATCTTCATGGACGGAATCGAAGTGTTAACTGATCCGGCTACGGTCATGATCCAAATCAAAGCGGTACATGCGGAAGTCGAAGAAACAGCATAATCACTCACATTTAAATAGATGTAAATGGTATCCCCTTCGGGCAGCTTGCGTAAGATTCATCGGTTATGAATCTAATCGCAGCTGCTGGAAGGGGATATTTTCATAGCTACTTGGCGTCATGAAAAATAATGCCTAGACTGTACCTGGTTCCCGCTGTTATCGTGCCAACCCCGTGTCTTAGCGTCGTTTTATAGTAGCCGCGCGTTCCTGCTGTAGGACGATGATTGGTGGGGAAGATCAGTCCTTCGCCTTGCTCAAGCGTAATGACATGGCCCCGGCTTTGCGCCCGCGGCCGCTGCTCCACCAGCAGAAACTCACCGCCAGAGTAATCGACCTCTCTCTGATTAAGTGCGAATACGACTTGGAAGGGGAAATAGATTTTTCCATACAAATCCTGATGTAGGCAGTTGTAGCCTCCAGCTTCGTATTTTAATATAAGCGGTGTGGAGCGGGCTTGCTCTTCGCTGTGGCATTGATCCAGAAATTCGGATAGCGCAGCTGGGTATGAGGAGTCATGCCCCAATTGTTCAAGCCAGCGATTAGCTGTTTTTGCAAGCTCTGGATACAAACGCTCACGCAGCTGCTGCACCAAGGGCGGGAGAGGCGCTTCGTAATATTTGTATTCCCCTATACCAAAGCGGTATCTGGCCATGTTAATCGTGTTTCGAAAATGGTCCGGATTCTCATAGGTATCGATGATTTCCTTGCATTCCGCTTTGTTTAACAAAGAGGGGAGCTTCGAGAATCCGCTCTCGTCTATTTGCTGCTGAATCAAATGCCAATTCAGCTGAGCTATTTTCTCAAGCAGATGATCAGGCATGTTGAAAACCTCCTCCACGATAGATTGGCAAGTCGATGTTATTTACGAACAGTATACCCTCTAACGCAGCCAGCTGTACGGCATTTCGAATGTAAGCGCAAGATCACAAAATGATGGACGATTAATGGAACATTTCGGTATCGCCGTTGTCTAATTAAATGAGGTGGTCGGCTTGGAGTACTTGAAGAGTATCACGATAACAAGTGATAACATGGATTCGATATTTGCGGATTTGATGGCTGCTTATGGAGATGATGTATGGCATTATGTTTTCCTATTAGTCAAGAGCAAGGACGCTGCGGATGACATCACGCAGGATGTTTTTTTAAACGCGTATCGTTTGCTGCATCGTTTTGAAGGCAGAAGCTCACCCAAAACCTGGCTGCTGACGATAGCGAGGAACAAGTCGATCAATTGGCTCAAATCCTCCTTTATTAAGCGGGTCTTGTTAATGGGTTCCGTTTCACATACGTCTAGTCAAAGATCGGCTGAACTGGAAGCTTTGGATCAAATGGGCGTGAGCGCGATCTGGCAATCGGTATTAAAGCTGCCAGCCAAGCAGAGAGAAGTGTTGATTCTCGATGCCCACTACCAGCTTTCGTATTCGGAGATGGCTGGAATGCTGCAAATATCAGAAGGAACGGTCAAATCCCGCTTGCACAGAGCCCGCGCCCGAATGGAGCTTATGCTGAAGGAGGAGGGTGGGAAGCTATGAAAACGAATCATGATTCGAAGCCAAGCTGGTATGAGGCTTTGTTAAGACCTCCGGTTGAGGGCCAAAAATGGACTGCGGCGAAAAGCGAGAGGCTGCTGCAGGAAATAAGCATGCGGAGGCGGAAGAAAGAGCCTTTTGGCAAACGATCCCTTAAGCTTGGATGGTTTGTGCCTATTATTGCAATCCTTGCTGCTGCAATGGTGTTTATTTCGACTGATGGGTTTAATCGGACCTTCTTTGTCGGAGAGAACAATAGAAATGCAGGAACAGTTGATGGTGCGAAGTGGGAGATGCTCCCAGGCGGAGAGATGATTGCGGGGACACCGGCAGGTGCGATGTGGATGATCCATAAACAGCTTAAGGAGCTGATGGGCCACAAAGTACAAATAATCGCAACCCATCAGCAATTGGGAATGAGCATAGTGGAGCTTCCCGAAATGACGATTAACGATACTAATGCGCAGGAAATAGACAAACGGCTGCTTTCCTCCGTAGATGCCGTTACCAAAACACGTATCGCTTCCGATATGGCTATTCCTTTAGGCGGGAAATGGCGCTTTGAATTGTTCATTGACGGGTTAAGTAGCGGCAGCAAGGAATGGACCGTTCCAGACGGCGGCTGGGAGCTTAGTCCTTCATTTGTATCGGGATCTTATTCGATGACAGGAACCCAGGGGAAGTTAGGATTTATTGATCCGGGTTTCATTGCAGGCAAAGGAAATAAGTATATGTGGCATTTTTGGGGAACGAAAGAGGAGCTTACGGGCGGGTTGCAAATTTATGCTGTTCGGGAGTCGACAAATGAGCTGTTGACGGTATTTGAGAGCAGGGTTAGCCCAGGAGAACATAATGGAGCTGATGCTGTTCTGCCGTCTGGGATGACGCTGCCGCATGCAGGGAAATGGAAGCTAATCGTCATGATTAACAAGCAGTGGTTCGGAAATGTCGTTGTTCAGGTGGAGAAGGGGGAGTAGTTGGGAGAGGAAGGGCGGTGCGCCCTTCCTGCTGGATATTGAACTTTAAGGATTCCAAGTATGAAGCGGAGTATAACCATCGGCCACATGATCTTCATCAAACGTGACAGGAATGACATAATACCCGATAACCTTATAATTTGCATCGTATAAGTAAATATAGAAGAAAATATCGTCTACATTTTTTGGAGCCTGTGGATCAGTGGTTTGATGGTAGTAAAATTTAACAAGCGAGTATTCTTTGCCGTCATCCGCATTGATCGCTCTCGCTGACAATCCGATATTTCGGAAGTTGAATTCAAACGGAGCTGTATTTAACTTAAGGTTATCTTTCCCCGGAGCTTCAGGATAGCTGCTCGTCTTTAGTAGTATGGATTCGTATGAGTATCCAATATATTTGGCGTTAGGCTGTTCTTGCGTAATTTTTTGTGGGTCAAGATAAATGGTGTAAGCATTTCTAAAAGGCGTTTGGAAATATGGCTCTTCTTTAAAAGCGTCAATTAACTCTTGCTTGCTTAGTGTTACGGCCCTAACTCCAAAATTTTCGGTAATTCTCGTTACAGGAGTCATATCATAATGATAGGTTCCGCTGTACAAAAGCTCTTGATCACGAATGACTTTAACATCAAACGAACCGGTTGCTGAAGCAATAGAATCAGCTTTTAACATGCAATAATCAGAGGTACAGGTTTTAAATGGCGTTAATTCACCTGATTTGTAAAGTTCAATAGAATCAGTTGAGAGCAGCCTTTTTCCTTCAACCATACTGAGTTCAAATAAATACGTATATTCAAGAGATTGATTGCCTTGAGCATCGGTTTTATAAGTACTTTGCCGTTTAATCATCGAAGCCTCTTGAATGGTTCTTGGATAATGAATGTTAATCGTATATTCCTTTATATGCAATTTGTCGCCGCTAATTACGCTGAGCACTACGGTATTGTCGCTCAGTGGAGCAATGTTTACGTTAAAAGTGCTCGTATCTGTTTGCAGCTCTTTATTTTCAATCGTGTTTCCATGGCCGCTAATGACTCTGTAAAAAACTTTCTCATAAGTGGATTTAGTTACAGTGACAGGAACAGTCAGGGCTTGAATGTTGCGATCAACAATGACGCTGTAAGAGAATACGTCTGGCTTAAAGCCAATTTCCTTTTCGTAATAGTTCGTATCAAGCTGAGTAAGAGACAATCCTTTAAGCGATACATCCATTAAAGAAGCATCCTTACATTCTATCGGCGGGTTTGCACCTTCACATCCGTTGCTGCTGCCACCGCCATTAGATCCGCCATCGGACCCACCGTTATTACCGCCATTGGATCCGCCTCCAATTGCGCCACCGCTGCTAGGGGGAGTCGTGTTGGATGCTCCATCTCCACTGACCTCAGAAGGCTTGGTCTCGAAGCTGGACCCTTTTGCGCCGTTATTGACAATCGCCTTCTCTACTTTTCCTTGTCCTATCAACTTGGCAACCGCATCGAGTACGAGCTGCAAGACTTTAGCATCCTTGCCTAGGTTCACTTCCGCGTTTGATCCAGCAGAATCGATATTCAATTTGTTAATCGTTCCACTCGGTATGCTCACTTTGATGTTTGAAGCAAGAACATTAACATTTTCGAATACTCCAGTAAGCTGTACTTGCGAGTTGGCAGGCAGCACATTCGATAATTCGACATCTTTAAAACCGCTGTCCGTAACGAATGACTCTTCCAATTTGACAGGCGTTTGCACCAAAACATGTTGTACGGAAGTGGCTCCAGCAACGACAACGCGTACTGACCCATCTTTCTTGTCAACTGTAATCCGTACGAGTACCGAGTCCTCGAAATGAATGGAATTCGCTCCGCCGCCTTGAATGGACGTTGTCCCTTTGACGGATACTTTCTTAAAGATGGCATCGCCCTCACCAACCGTTGCGGCAATCGTTAGATTACCCTCAATAATGGTATTTTGAAGCGTAACGCCAGCAGAGGAGACGATAACGTTTCCTTTTAACGTTTGCGTACCGCTCTCAGGGCCATATACGCCTGCTTTATCATAATTAGTGTCAGGTATGTAGACTGCAAGGGCATTTACAAGCAAGGTTACAGCTTGCGCTCTCGTAAGTTTATCCTGCGGTCCGAAGTTGCCGTTTGTATAGCCGCTAATTACCTTTTTATTCACCAGTGCGGCTACCGAAGGTTTACTCCATGCCGCAATTTTAGACTCATCTTTAAATTGCTCAGTGCCTTCATCGCCGCCAAGCTCAAGCTTGAGCAGGCTTGCAACCATGCGAGAAGCTTCCTCGCGCGTAACCTGTCTGTTGGGACGAATGGTTCCATCCTCATAGCCTTTTACGTATTCAGCATTTACTGCGGCAGCTACTTGCGCATAAGCCCAGTTCGTGCTTGTCAGATCAGTAAAAGAAATTTTTGCTTGCTCAGTCAGCTTGAATGAGCGATTAATTAAGGCTATCAATTCAGCTCGGGTAATAGCTTGATTAGGCTGATAGGAGCCGTCGTCATATCCTTGAAGCAATCCTTGCTCAATCCATTTGCGCATATTGGTTTCCGCCCAATGATTCTTAAGATCATCAGAAGCAGGCTTCTCAGCTGCCCACACGTTACTAAATAGCGATAGGGACATCGCAAGCACAACTAAAAAACTTACAGATTTTTTCATTCTTTTAAACATTGACAAGTTAATTCTCCTCTGCATGATAAGTTTATTGATAAAAATGGATGAATAGTGAGTTATTCCATTATATCCAGCATCCTCCATAGTGTCGATAGAAAAGGAATGAGAAAAGAGACCTAGGCCCGAAATCGGCCTTAAGTCTCTTTTCATTCGAAAGAAGATAATCGTTTTTGGACAATTGCATACCGTCTATTTTTAAATCAAGCTAGATGGCGGCTTAGGTGAACCGTCAACTATTGCGCGTATTCGCTTCAAATCCTTGTTATCTACGGTACATACCTCGGCATGCAAATGCGCGGGCACATCAAAAAACGTCCGGTTCATCTTGAGCGGTTGAATGATAT
Organism: Bacillus sp. FJAT-26390; assembly: GCF_001682865.1. Classification (GTDB taxonomy): domain Bacteria; phylum Bacillota; class Bacilli; order Paenibacillales; family Paenibacillaceae; genus Pristimantibacillus. Next base: position 176,410 of record NZ_MAQX01000034.1, on the reverse strand, counting down.
TTTCGATAACATAGCTTTCGTATGCCATGCCGGATACACGGGAGATCATCTCTCCGAGCAGGGCAAAGCCGACTGTGGAATAGTTGTAGGCTGCCCCCGGCTCGCAAACAAGAGGACCTTGCAGCACTTTGCTAATCCAATTATCCATGCAGCCTGCGCCCCACCACTCACGCGGATAAGGTTCATTATAGTAAACTGTCACTGGCATAATGCGGATGTATGCGTCAGCAAATGAAACAAGGTGATCTTTATGAACGGGATTATTGAACTCTTCCAATATAGGAGCTACGGGGAAATCGATGTACAGCTTGCCGTCCTCGATTAATTTCATGATGGATACGCTAGTGAACGTCTTCGTGATCGAAGATAGTTAGCGCAAGGAATCCGGCTGCTTGAATTTTTTGATGCGCAAATAAATTTTGGAAGTGACTATCCAGCTTGCTTAGCTGCCTAGAGTCAAGCTCTACATCCTCAGGCGACGCATCCAAGGCTCCCTCTGTAATATTCCAATGGCCCAGCAACTCCTTCATCGGCATCCAACACCTTCCTTAAATTAGCAGGAGCGGCAGCAGCTTGCTTCATTTATTTGTATAATAGAAGAAAGTAAACGAGTGTTAGAGGGGAGTATTCCATTGACGCTACAACAATTAAAGTACGTGATCGAGGTCGCTACTCGGGGCTCCATTAACGAAGCGGCGAAGCGGTTGTTTATTTCTCAGCCCAGTCTTTCAAATGCGATTAAGGACTTGGAAGAGGAAATGCAGGTTGCGATTTTTGATCGATCAAATAAAGGGATATCGCTCTCTAAGGAGGGTGTTGAGTTTTTAAGCTATGCCCGGCAAGTAGTCGAGCAGGCGGAGCTACTTGAGAGCCGATACTTGAATGCCAAACCTTCCCCGCAGCATTTTTCAGTGTCTACTCAGCATTATGCTTTCGCTGTAAATGCATTTGTGAGCTTGGTTCGGGAATACGGCCAGGATGAATATGAGTTAACTTTGCGCGAGACCAAAACCTATGAAATTATCGAGGATGTCAAAAATTTGCGCAGCGAGATTGGCATTTTGTATCTTAACGAGTTCAATGGAAATGTCATCAACAAGCTGCTCAAAACCGCGAATTTGCAATTCGTCAGCTTGTTCACAGCTAAGCCGCATATTTTCATCAGCATCAAAAATCCGCTCGCCAACCAGTCCATCGTGTCTATGGACCAGCTTCAAAATTACCCGTATTTGTCCTTTGACCAGGGCGAATATAATTCGTTTCATTTTTCAGAAGAGATCCTTAGTACGATGTCGCATAAAAAAAGCATTCGTGTAAACGATCGCGCGACGCTGTTCAATTTATTGATTGGCTTGAACGGATATACGATATCGACAGGGGTTCTGAGCGCCGATTTAAACGGCAATGAAATTATTCCCGTACCTTTGGATATTGAGGAAACGATTAATGTCGGTTGGATTTCCCATAAAAACGCCTCGTTATCCAAGCTTGGAGCGGCATATGTGGAGGCCCTTATACAAGCGACAGCACAATAATATTTTGGTATAGCCTTAGGCTATAACTAGATATAGTTTAATCCAGTTACACTATACCTGCGAATACGTGATATCTTTCTTGTAACAATTTGTTTAGGGAGTGTTGCAAGATGGTGAAGAGTAGTGTTTTGGGTTATCCGCGTATTGGTGCTGATCGTGAATGGAAGAAGGCGCTCGAAGCATTTTGGTCCGGCAAGCTCGAAGAATCGGACTTTCATAATAAACTGAAGGAAATCCGTTTGAACCATTTGCGTAAGCAGAAGGAAAAAGGCATCGACTTTATCGCTGTTAATGACTTTAGCTATTATGATCACATTCTTGACACTGCCGCTATGTTCGGCATCATTCCAAAACGGTTTGCCTATGAGGGCGGCGCTGTTCCCTTGTCCGTTTATTATGGCATTGCCCGTGGTACGAAGGATGCAACAGCAAGCGAAATGACGAAGTGGTTTAATACGAACTATCACTATATCGTGCCTGAGCTGGATGGCGCTGCACCGGCTCTCACCGAGAACAAGCCGCTGCAGGCTTACCGCGAAGCGAAAGAAGAGCTTGGTATCGAGGGCAAGCCGGTTATCGTAGGACCGCTCACTTTCCTGAAGCTGTCCAAAGGGTACAGCGCATCGGAGACGGATGCTTGGCTTGAGCGCTTGCTTCCGCTTTATGTACAGATTTTGCAAGAGCTGGCGAGTGAAGGGGTTCAATGGGTACAAATTGACGAGCCGATTCTGGTAACGAAATTAAACGCGGCTGATCTAGAGCGGTTGAAAACAATCTATGAGACGTTTGCATCAGCAGTACCTACCCTGAACATCATGCTGCAAACTTACTTTGAATCGGTAGAGAACTATAGTGACATCGTCGCGCTTCCGGTTAACGGTGTGGGACTGGACTTCGTTCATGGAATCACGGGCAACATTTCGTCTATTAAAGCGTTAGGCTTCCCGGCGGATAAGGTACTAGGCGCAGGCGTTATTGACGGCCGCGGCATCTGGAAAGCTTCACTTCGCGAGAAGCTGACCTTGCTGGAAGAGCTTGCGGCAATCGTGACGACTGATCGGCTAATCGTGCAGTCCTCATGCAGCTTGCTGCATGTCCCGGTTACGGTGCAAAACGAGGCGAAGCTGCTGCCTGAGCTGAAAAATGCGCTTGCATTTGCTGATGAGAAGCTGGATGAGCTTGTCCTTCTTGCAAAAGCAGTTTCTTCAAGCGGAGCAGAAATTACGGCTGAATTGGAAAAATGCGATGCAGCTCTACAGGCGCTTAAGCAGTCGGGTGAACGCAATCGTAACGACATTCAGCAGGCAGTTGCAGCTATCAGCGTTCAGAATCCGGAGCGCAGCTTGCCTTTCGCAAAGCGCCATGTTGCTCAGCAGCAGAAATGGCAATTGCCGATTTTTCCGACGACGACTATTGGCAGCTTCCCGCAATCAGCAGAGGTGCGCAAGGCGCGTCAGCAGTGGCGCAAAGGCGAGTGGAACAATGAGCAGTATGCTGGCTTCATTAGGGAGCAGATCGATATTTGGATCAAGCTGCAGGAAGAGATTGGGCTGGACGTTCTTGTGCACGGCGAATTTGAAAGAACGGATATGGTTGAATTTTTCGGCGAGAAGCTTGCAGGCTTCGCGTTCACACAGTTCGGCTGGGTACAATCTTACGGTTCCCGCTGCGTGAAGCCGCCTATTATTTTTGGAGATGTGGCGTTCGAGGAAGCGATGACCGTCGAGGAAACCAAGTACGCTCAGACCAAAACCGAGCGTCCGGTTAAAGGAATGCTGACAGGTCCGATTACGATCATGAACTGGTCGTTCGTCCGTGATGATATTACGCGTGAACAAATCGCTTACCAGCTGGCATATGCGCTTAGACAAGAAGTTGAAGCGCTTGAGCAAGCGGGCATCGGCATGATTCAAGTGGATGAGCCAGCCGTTCGCGAAGGGCTGCCGCTTAAGGAAGAAGACCAAGCGGAGTACCTGGCATGGGCGGTCAAAGCGTTCCGCATGACTACTTGCACGGTTCAAGACACGACGCAAATTCACACGCATATGTGTTATTGCGAGTTCCATGACATGATCGATTCGATTGAAGCGATGGATGCCGATGTCATTTCGATCGAAACATCCCGCAGCCATGGTGAGCTGATTCATAGCTTCGAGCTGAACACTTACAAGCTGGGCATTGGTTTAGGCGTTTACGATATCCACAGCCCGCGTATTCCGCGAGTGGAAGAGATGACTAGCATGATCGAACGCGCTTTGCGTGTGCTTGATCCTAAGCTTTTCTGGATCAATCCGGATTGCGGACTTAAAACGCGTGGATTCGAAGAAACGGTCGATTCCTTGCGCAACATGGTTGAAGCTACGCAGCTCGCTCGCGCGAAACATTCTGTACAGGTGTAATTGCTGGTCATAAATCGATAGCTGAATAACGAAGCTGAAAGAGCAGGCCGCGGCGCCTGCTCTTTTTATTTTACAAATGAATACAAACAAAACCGAGATTAAGTGCAAAGATTCATAGATTTTCAGGTGCGATATTTGCTATTATAGGATAATAATCCCAGTTTCTCTTTGATTCCTTTTAATAGACGGATATAGGAAGGTGAACATGATTCAGGATAACGGATACGTTGTAGGATGGGGAACATTGGCCTTCGCCGAGCGATGGCACAAAGCTAAATATCCTGGTCAATAATAACAATAGCTCAGGAACGGTCATTTTAAAAATCGACCACGGAACAAAATCGCGATCTAAACTACCGCTTCTTCGATCGTTTTCTTCGGGAGCGCCTTCGCATTAAATCTACGAAATTAATGTCGTTTGCTGTATTCAGGGACGATTGTTCATTATCGGCAGAAGCCGATTCTCTGGATTCACGGTCATTGCCTTCGGTGGCAACAGAGGTCGTATTCATATTTATCGTCCCGACATTCCCAAATATAATCGTACCATTGTTGTTTTCGATAATAATCCGTCCAATCTGGCATCCCATAGCAGCTCAGCATTCCTTTCTTTCGTTACGATTTGATGCGGCCCCCAAAGTGTCTGCTTCTTACTCTCACACTCTATTCTATGAACGATTGGGTTAATAGGTATTGGCTTTTTGCAGCGTTACAGCAGCCCTTTTTAAAGGATAGAATCGTTACTGACTGTTAGGGGAGGTGGCCGTGATGCAGGAACTTGTGGGCATCTGCACGGCATGTAAGAAACCTATTTATTGCAACGACGGATTTATTAACGGAAACGTGCTTGAGGATAAAACCTTGCTATGTTTCGAGTGTTTCGATAAGGAGCATGAACAATCGCCAGAAGGAAATAATTAGAATGACTTAGCCGATTCTATCGCATTTCATTCGGGTACATCTACAGAAATAGGGATGTGGCGGATAGGAGCGATTCGAATGGGATGGTTGTTTATAGTGATCTATGGCGCAGTTATTTTAATGGTAGTAGAAATAGCTGCATCGCTGCTCGTTGTGACAGGGCTTGATCAGAAGATCGCACGGTTTCAAGCGGTTTCTATGCTGACGGCTACCGGTTTTACAACAAAAGAGTCAGAGCTTGTCATCAGGCATCCAATCCGCAGGCGTATTGCCGTTTTTTTGATTGCTTTCGGCGTATTTTCGCTAGCGGTGATCATTTCGTCACTCAGCCAACTTTTATCGCAAAATTTCGGCATTCATCAGTTGGTTTGGGCAATTACGGCTTTAGGAGCAATTTTGATTATTGTGAAAAACAAACGGATCGCGGCTTTTTTAACGGAGAAAACGGAGCATCATCTGGAGAAGGAGTTCGCATTGCACGAGCTGCCGATCCAGGAAGTGCTGTATATAGACGAGAAAACTGATTTTTTCACAAAAATAAAAATAAGCGGCCGGTCCGATTGGCTGGGCAAAAAAGTAAACGAGATCAATCATTGCGCGGACGGTTTTACCGTTCTACTCACGGTGCGGGACGGCAAGAAGGCCCGTCTTTTTGACATGAAGATCGATGAAGGGGATCAGCTCTTTGTGTATGGGGATAGAAGCGCAATTGAAAAAGCTTTTAGAACGGAGCTCAAGCATGCGAAGACTGAACGGGTGAATGAGCACGATGTTACGGCTATATAACGGAAGTGATCTTTAAAGCAAAAGAGCAGATAAATCGCTTCTTTGGCAAAGTGATGTTAAAATACGGTATACTAATCGTTGCCGAGAAGTTAAAGGTTTGAAAACAACCGTCATAAGGGAGAACATCATGGAAAACACAAACACATTGAAGGTGCAGGAATTAATAAACTTGCTTTTGGCTATGAATCCCCGTGCTGAGGTATACTATGGAAGCAACAATGAATATCGGCCGCTTGTGGCGGATGATGTTCAAGAAATTTATGCTCCTGAGCAGATGGCGAAGACTGTCGCGATTATCGGCGAGCAGCAACCGAGTGAGCCGGACGAAAAGCAAGCGGGGACTTCGAAATGAAAAAAGCATCCATCACGTTAGCAAAAGGACAAGTTGTAGATATCGAGCTATTTGACCAAGATGCCCCGGGCACGGTGGCCAACTTCGAGAAGCTGGCTAATCAGGGCTTCTATAACGGACTGACCTTTCATCGCGTCGTTCGAGGATTTGTAGCGCAGGGAGGCTGCCCTGATGGCACGGGCCGCGGAGGTACGGAGAAGATTTTGTGCGAGACAGCCAACAATCCTCATCTTCACGAGCGCGGGGTGTTATCGATGGCGCATTTCGGAACCGATACGGGAAGCTGCCAATTTTTCATCTCCTACGATAAGCATGACTACCTTGACGGCCGTCACACGGTTTTCGGGAAAGTTACGTCCGGGATAGAGCATGTTGATGCTCTCAAACGAGGCGATATGATGCAGAACGTAAAAGTATGGGATGAATAACAAACAAATATTCATTTGCATCATTGCAATTCCGAGTAATCCGATATACAATGAATTTCATTAACATAAAAAACATCTTGAGAGAGACATGGAGGATGGAACAATGCGCAAGGTTTTGTCAGGATTCATTTCATTGGTTTTATTGACGGTAGTGATTAGTGCGTGCTCCGGGGGGAATAACGGATCTTCGCCGTCTAATAACGGACAAGCCAACACACCTGAAAATACGGCAAGCGAGCAGCCAAAAGACGGCGGCAGCTTGATTATAGGGGTAGCCTCGGATCCGGTTATTTTGAACCCGAACTACGCAGGCGACCGCGTTAGCTTAACAATCGACCAAGCGCTTTACGCGCCTTTGTATCAAGTTAATGACGGCAAGAAGACGTTTTATCTGGCGGATAGCCTGACGCTATCGGATGATAACCTTACTTACACGTTGAAGCTGAAGAGCGGCCTGACTTGGCATGACGGACAGCCGCTAACTGCCGATGATGTCGTGTTCACGATCGATAAGATTTTGGATGAGAAACAAAACAGCTTCCTAAGAGGCAACTTGATCATCGGGGGCAAGCCCGTGCAAGCGGTAAAAGTGGACGATACGACTGTTGAGTTCAAGCTTCCGCAAGTCAGCCCGGCTTTCGAAGCGACGCTGCTGCAAGTTTTCCCGATTCCTAAGCATATTTTCGAGAGCGAAGCTAATATTGAGAAAAGTCCTAAGAACAACACGCCTGTTGGTTCGGGAGCGTTCAAATTCAAAGAGTACAAGACTGGCGAGTATGTAACGCTTGAGCGCTTTGATAACTACTTCGGCGGCAAACCGCATCTGGATTCGATAACATACCGGATTGCGAAGGATACGAATGCAGCAAATCTTGCCCTTCAAAACGGCGAAATTAACGTTAAATATTTGGATCCACAAGATGTAGCGACGATTCAAGCGACAAATAACTTCGAAATTTCGCCTTATAGCGAAGGCCGCTTGGCATACTTGATGTTTAACCAAAACAGCGACACCGGTGTACTAGGCAAGAAGGAAGTGCGTCAAGCGCTCGCTTATGCTTTGAACCGTGATGAAATTATTAAAGTCGCATACAGCTCCGGCGAATATGCCGATCCGGCAAAATCGTTCGTCACGCCGGATGGCCTGTTTCACACAAATGACGTAACAACTTTTGACAACGATGCAGCGAAAGCGAAGGAGCTGCTCCAAGCTGCTGGAGTAAACGGCCTGAAGCTGCGCTTCATCGTACAGAGCGGCAACAAGGCGCAAGAAGCGGTTTCCTTGTACGTACAGCAGAAGCTTAAAGAAATCGGAGTTGAGGTTGAGCTGCAAAGCATGGACTCCTCAGCTTGGGTGAAAAAATTTATCGACCAGAAGGCAAAGGATTATGAAATTGCCATGACGGGTTACATTATGGGTTACGATCCTGACGCTTACTCGATCCTGTTCAAATCAACGGGCAGCTCCAACTATTCCCATTATGTGAACAAGGAAGTAGACACTCTCTTCGAGCAAGGGACGGGAGAGGCAGACGCAACGAAACGTGATGCGATTTACAAACAGCTTCAAGAGATCATTGCGAGCGACGCGGCTATCTATCCTATCGCTTACACGAAAACGATCGTAGCTGTCGATAAAAAATACGGCGGACTCGACCAAGCCGTACTGAAGCCGGTCGTTATTTTTGAAGACTTGTCTAAACTTTATTTGAAATAAGAGCGCGGCAAAAATAAGCTGGAACGTTCAGCTTATTTTTTTGCGAATAAAAGCAGGGAGAAAAACGTATGAGACAACTCATCGCAAAAAGATTGCTGCAAACGATACCGATGCTGTTCTTCGTTTCGATCGTCTGCTTTGGCATGATTAAGCTGGCGCCGGGAGATCCAGTCCTCTCCTTCGTAACGCCTAACATGCATCCGGAGGATATCGAGCGAATGCGGGCAAGCCTTGGCCTTGATAAGCCAGCGTACGTCCAGTATTTTCTCTGGATTAAAGAATGCCTGTCTGGAAATCTTGGATATTCATTAATTAATCATCAGCCTGTATTGGATCAGATTTTGGAGCGCCTGCCTGCTACGGCAGGCTTGATGGGCATATCGATCGCACTAGCCGTATTGCTGGCGATCCCTCTTGGCCTAATTGCGGGAGCGAACCGGAACCGCTTCGTTGATAAGCTGATCAATCTCGTTTCCTATATTGGTATCTCGATACCGCTGTTTTGGCTGGCTATTTTACTTATGTACTTTTTTGCAATAAAGCTGCACTGGCTCCCGAGTATGGGGATGCGTACGATTGGGACGGATTCCGCTTGGGATGTTATTAAACACGGCATACTGCCTTGCATCGTGCTTGCCTTCGGGTTTCTGGCCGTCTATGTGCGGTATATTCGCTCTAGTACGATTGGACAGCTTAAGGAAGATTACGTGCAAATCCAATATGCCTTTGGATCAAACAAGTCGACCATTCTGTTCCGGCATGTGCTAAAGCATGTGCTGCTTCCGGTCATCACTTTGCTGGGGATGTCCATGGGCGATCTGGTGGCAGGGGCTATCGTCACGGAGACGGTATTCTCGTGGCCGGGCATCGGGACTCTCGGCATGACAGCAGTCAAGGGGATGGACTATCCCGTTATTATGGGCATTACGCTATTCTCGTCTGTGATGCTGATCTTAGGCAATCTGGCTGCAGATATATTGTACGGCATCGCTGATCCGAGAATTCAAATAAAGAGGTGATCTCATGAATCGCAGTAAATGGCGAAGCGTTCGCAACGAGCTGTTCACGAACGGCCTCGGGATCGCATCCATCATCATATTAATTGTGTTTTCGTTAGCTGCAATTTTCGCTTTTCTTTCATCGAAGGATCCGAACGCTCTGAACGTCATGGAACGGTTGCAGCCCCCAGGGGCGCAGCATTGGTTCGGAACGGACGATTACGGGAGAGATTATTTCGCAAGGGCGCTGTACGGCGGACGAATCTCGCTCATGGTCGGGTTTGCCTCGATGATTATAGCAACAGGCATCGGCGTCGCAGTCGGGGTTATCAGCGGTTATTTCGGCGGCAGGATCGACAACCTTCTAATGAGGATGTTGGAAATCATCCTGTCGATTCCTTCATTTCTAATCTTGTTGCTGCTTAGCGTTTATTTGAAGCCTAGCGTTGGCAACATTATCGTCATTATCGCTTTGTTAATGTGGATGAACATTGCCCGGGTTGTCCGTGCGGAGACGATGTCCGTGAAGGAACGCGAATATGTGCTGTATGCAAAAGCATCCGGCCAAAGCGCCTTCGGCATCATTGGCAGGCATATCCTTCCTAACCTGGTCCCCGTCATTATCGTTGGCGCGACCAATAATGTCGCATCGGCGATTATGATGGAATCTTCCCTAAGCTTTCTTGGATTTGGGGTCCAGGCTCCGAGCGCGACATGGGGCAGCATGCTGAATAACGCGCAAGGCTATATTGCGCAAGCGCCATACCTTGCTTTATTTCCGGGTTTGCTCATCTTGTTGACCGTACTTAGCTTTAACATCCTGGGCGATATTTTGCGCGTCGGTTTCGAACCTAAATTAATCCGAAGATAAGCCGGCGGAGAGATAAAATGCACAAAGGAGTGTAGCGTACCATGACAGAATGGCTGCTATCCGTCGAGGATTTAAGAGTGTCTTTCTATTCAAGGGAAGGCGAGAATCAGGCCGTGCGCGGCGTAAGCTTCCATATTGAAGCCGGCGAAGCAATCGGCATTGTCGGCGAATCAGGAAGCGGCAAGAGCGTCACCGCCAAAGCGATTTTATCGCTGATTCAGCCTCCGGGCAAAGTAACCGGCGGGGATATCCGATTCCGCGGAGAGAGCTTGACCAAATTGCCGGAGAAAAAAATGAGAAAGCTTCGCGGCAATCGAATAGCGATGGTGTTTCAAGATCCGATGACCTCACTAAACCCGGTTAAGCGGATTGGGGAGCAGATGACAGAGGTCATCCGCAGGCATCTTGGCATGAGCAAAGACGAGGCGCTTAAGGAAGCGATCTCGATTCTAAATAAAGTCGGCATTACGGAGCCGGAACGGCGCATTCATCAATATCCTCATGAGTTCAGCGGCGGGATGCGCCAACGGGTCATGATTGCGATGGCGCTTTCCTGCAAGCCGGAGCTGCTTATTGCAGACGAGCCGACAACAGCGCTGGATGTAACCATCCAAGCGCAGATTCTTGATTTATTTAAGGAGCTGAAGGACAACTCCGATACGGCCGTGGCGCTCATCACCCATGACCTCGGCGTCGTGGCGCAGGTATGTACACGCGTAATCGTGATGTACGGCGGCATGATTATGGAAGAGGGCAAGGTGGAGGATATTTTCTACCGTTCCCGGCATCCTTATACGCAAGGTTTGCTTCGATCAGTGCCTAAGCGAGGCGGCGGAACTAGGGAGCGGCTAGTCCCAATTGAGGGGACGCCGCCGGACTTGCTCAATCCGCCTCCAGGTTGCCCGTTTATGGAGCGCTGTCCTCATGCCATGGACAAATGTAAAGAACTGCCCCCTATGTTCGATGTCGGGCCTAGCCACCGTTCCTTGTGTTGGCTGGCGGACCGTGATTTCAAGCAGGATCAGGCGGCGAACAAGTCAGAGGGGAGCGGTTCCGGTGAGTGAGCGCAGCATACTGGTTGATGTGCAAAATTTGAAAAAACATTTTGTCAAAGGCAAAGATGTATGGGGACGGCCCACAGAAGTGCTAAAAGCTGTCGATGGTGTCAGCTTTCAGATCCGCCAAGGCGAAACCTTCGGGCTTGTCGGGGAATCGGGAAGCGGCAAATCGACGGTTGGCCGTTGTCTTCTTCGGTTATATGATTACACGGATGGGGAAGTCCGTTTCGACGGGCAAAGCCTCACGAAGCTTGGCGAGCAGCAGCTGAAGCCGTTCCGCAGACGCATTCAATCTATTTTTCAGGACCCGTATTCCTCTTTAAATCCCGGCATGAACGTGCTTGAGCTAATCGGCGAGCCGATGGATATCCATGGGCTATACAAGGGTGAGGAGAGGAAGGAGGCCGTTGCTGTCCTGCTCGAGAAGGTCGGCCTGAAGCGTGAGCATCTATACCGCTATCCCCACGAGTTCAGCGGCGGTCAACGCCAGCGTATCTCGATTGCTAGAGCGTTGTCTGTTCGGCCGGATTTTGTCGTATGTGACGAGCCGATCTCCGCGCTGGATGTTTCCGTGCAGGCGCAGGTCGTTAATATGCTTGAAGATTTGCAAGCGGAGTTTGGTTTAACATATCTCTTTATCGCACATGATTTGTCTATGGTTCGGCATATTTCCGATCGGATCGGGGTTATGTACCAAGGACGCCTCGTGGAAGTCGCGGATAGCGACGAGCTCTATGAGAATCCGCTGCATCCTTACACGCAGGCGCTGCTGTCTTCCATTCCTGTGCCGGACCCGAACGCGGTTGTCGAGAGGATTACGTGGAAAGAGAGCGCGGCGGCATCGGAAGAAGTGCCCGAATTACGGGAAGTAAGCCCAGGGCATTTTGTAGCACTTCATAAGTAGTAGATCCAATTATTCTACCAGGAAGGAGCTGTTTTATAATGACAAATCCAACACAAGAAGAGGCTAAGCTATCCCAATGGGATGCTTTGCTGCTTGAATCGCTGCGGGCGCTCGGTTGGTCAAATGATGAGCTGATTCGCAGAGTCCGCTCTCGCGAGCTGCCGGAGGATGACAGTATATATCATTTTAATTATCAGGATCTATCCAGCTATGCGGATCAGGAACCGGAAGTATTCGAAGCGGCAGTGAAGCATGGTTACCGCATCAAATACAATACGGTTCGCGGTATCCGGAGCTGGATCTCGATCACATTCGGCAAAGAGCCGGTACTGGAGCTGGAAGAGGGCCGCGAGGCGGTTACAGCGTCGTTAACGCAGGCCGAGCGTGACCAATTGGCTTCCGTTTTATCTTTTGGTTGGTCGATACAAGGCGAGGCAAGTGGATCGGCGGATGAGGCAAGCTCTTACGTGATCGAACCGATTCAACGTTAAGCATAGAGGTATTGAATAGCATGAGGGCATCCATACAAGGATGCCCTTTATTTTTGCCGTGAACAGTGGAAACTACGTTTCATGTACCTCTGAATGATGCGCTCGAACCCGTTGATCCAAGCGGCGCTGGCTTCGTTCATCCTCCGTTCCGGCAGTTTTAAGGTGAAGCAGCATCTTGGACGCAACCCTAAAATCGGATTCATATTTTGCAAATGCCAGCCTAAAATTGTTGTGCCACACTTACAACGATTCTAGGCTGGCATTTGTTGTGTGCAGAACGAAAGAGAGAAGAGCATTGACTTAAAAGCTGTGGATGATGATATTATGTAGATTGCTATTGATGGAAGAAAATTGTAGCTTTTTCCCGCTTTAAACGGCCAATTTAAATTAAATAAGGAGTGATTGTGATGACTTTTTCGAATACGAGAGATATTCCTAAAGAGAAATTTAAAATGGCTAAGCAATATCCGATCTATGTAGCGGACACGGAAGGGGTTAACTCCTTTTATCAAAAGCTTCATTGGCATGATGTGCTGGAGATCAATCTTATTAAGTCAGGTAGAGGCTATTACATCATCAATGGGCAGCGATTCGAATTCCAGCAAGACGATATTTTATTAATCAACTCCAATGACCTTCACTGCGCTTACGAGACGAAGGATTTGGTCATCTTGGTCATTACGTTTGACGCGTCATGGTTTCTCGGCAATTTGCGTTACGATCCAGAGATTCTGTCGCCGTTTAAGGAGATGGGCACTTATTTCACCAATTTGCTCGACCGGAAACAGCCTATGATGGACGAGCTTCGCTCCATCCTATTTGCTTTGCAAGAGGAGCATATCACGGAGAGGCAGTCATACAGCTCCATGGTGTATTCCCATTTGCTTCGTTTTTTGGCTTCCGTGAACCGTCACTTCCGGATGGAAGGGCTGGTTAGAGCAAAAGAAAAGCTGAATACCGTCCAATTGGAAAAAGTACGCACGGTGATATATGCCATGGAAGAGCGGTATGCGCATGCTTGGACGCTTGAAGAGCTGTCAGGGCTCGTGTTTTTAAGTCCCTCCAGGTTTAACGATATTTTCCGTTTGGTGGTCGGAATGGCGCCACTGGCCTATTTAATTCACATTCGACTAGAGCATGCGGTGATGCTGCTAGAGACGACAACCATGAAGGTAACGGAGGTAGCCCATGAATGCGGCTTCCATACGTTATCCAATTTCAATCGATTATTTAAGAAGCACCTCGGTGTTTCACCTCGCGTCTTCAAAAGCTGGAATGTTAAATAACAGTTGGATAGTGTCACTTTTTAAGCGGTAAAGCGGAGATGTGCCCGGTTTTTAAGGGTACTATGTAAGAAGAAAGAGGATATTTAATCCGAGCTGCTTAGAGTGAACATTTTAGGAACGGGGGGTTAGCCATGCAGCAATCTAGTATCGAAATCAAACGGAAATCCTATGCGAAGACAAGCGGATTCGGACGATTCCTCCGGCAATGGGACATTCAGTTAATGGCGTTGCCGGCCATGCTCTTTATTTTTGTTTTTAGCTACATTCCGATGTACGGCGTATTGACCGCATTTCAGGACTACAGCATTTTCAAAGGGTTTTTAGGCAGCCCTTGGGTCGGCTTTAAGCATTTCGAAATGTTCTTTCATGCTCCTGTTTTCTGGGACGTCATGCGCAATACGATTGTCATCAGCCTGCTTAAGCTCATCATTGGCTTCCCGGCACCGATCATTTTGGCATTGATGCTGAACGAGGTTAGAAACCGGACCTACAAGCGAGTGATTCAAACGATTAGTTATTTGCCTCACTTTTTATCTTGGGTTATCGTGTCAGGCTTCGCTCTTTCTCTGCTCTCCACGGACAACGGAAGCCTAAACATTTTACTGCAAAAGTTGCATTTCATCGACGAACCGATTAATTTTCTGTCCATGCCGGAGTACTTCTGGGGAATTTTAGTGACAACGGGCGTTTGGAAAGAGATCGGCTTCGCTTCTATCGTCTATCTTGCAGCTATTGCTGGAGTTGATCCGCATTTATATGAAGCCGCTTCCATGGATGGCGCAAGCCGGTTTAGGCAAATATTTACGATTACGCTTCCTTCCATTATGCCGGTCATTACGGTGTTTTCCATTCTAGCGATAGGAAATTTGCTAAGCGCGGGGTTTGAGGATATTCTCTTGCTCGGCTCTAATCCGGTACTGAGAGATGTAAGCGATGTCATTGATACGTATGTGTACCGGATAGGTATCGAAAACTCGCGGTTCTCTTACGCAACGGCAGCAGGCACCTTCAAAGCGGTGATCAGTGTGGGACTGCTCGCGGGAGCAAACTATTTGGCTAGAAAATCGGGCAACAGCTTGTGGTAACGGGGAAGGAGAGGGATAGGCCATGAAACTTTCATACGGTGATAAAGCTTTATCCATTGTCATCTATATCGCGCTTGCTGTACTTGGATTCACCGCTTTTTATCCGTTCTGGAACGCGGGAGTCATCTCCTTAAATGCGGGAACGGATACGATGCAAGGCGGAATTACTTTCTGGCCACGCGTGTTCTCGCTGGAAAATTACGAGGTCGTATTTAAAGATAAGCGACTGATTGACGGATTCATTATATCGATTTTGCGTACGGTCGTAGGAACGATCGGCACGATATTGGCTACGTCGATTTTTGCCTACAGCATGACCAAGCGGGAATTAATGGGCCGCAAGTTTTATATGATCGCTTGCATTATTACGATGTATTTTAGCGGTGGGCTGATTCCAAGTTATTTATTGATTAGGGAACTTGGGCTTATGAATACGTTCTGGGTCATGGTTATTCCCGGTTTAATCAGCATTTGGAACATGATTATATTTCGGGCCTTTTTCTTAGGCATGCCAGCTGGGCTTGAGGAATCCGCGAAAATAGACGGCTGCACGAACTGGGGAGTCTTTTTCCGAATCATATTCCCGTTGTCCGGTCCGGTTCTCGCCACGTTATCGCTATTTACCGCCGTTTATCACTGGAACGACTGGTTTGCTCCTAGCATCTACATCTCCAACGCCGATTTGCTGCCGATTCAGACCAAGCTGCAGCAAATTTTGAACTCCAACATCATGAACGAGCAGATGTCCCAAATCGATTCGTCGGCAAGCAGCCATTTGAACAAAATGAAGTCGGTTACGACAAAATCGTTGGCGATGGCCACGATGATGGTCGCGACGGTGCCGATCCTTTGTGTCTATCCCTTTGTTCAGAAGTACTTCGTTAAAGGGGTATTGATCGGATCGCTCAAGGAATAGGGTTCAGAGCATTTGCTTTAACCATAGATGACCAAATAGAAGGGAGTCAGATCAATGAAATTTTACAAAAAAAGCTTTAATACCGTATTGGTAGCTGCGCTTATCGCCGTATCGGTGCTGTCGGGCTGTGCCAAAAACAATGATTCATCGGAAGCGGTAAACACGCCAGGCGGTGAAAAGTCAGGCGAGGGCAAGCAGGAGAGCGCCGGATTTGTTCTCGGCGAGCAGCCGCTGGAGTTCACTTTCTACGGGGACTATGACTGGTATACGATGCCGCCATGGGGCGACGATTTGGCAACAAAGTGGATTAAAGAAAATAAAAAAGTAAACGTCATTCCAATCAGCTCAGGCGGCAACGCGAAGCAAAAAAGAAATACGATGATTGTTTCGAACGAGCTGCCGGATGTCATTTGGATGGAACGTGGAGCGGAAGTGGAGAGGCTTCGTTCGGAAGGCATGCTTGTTCCGTTCGACGATTATTTGGATAAATATCCGAACCTCAAGAAATGGGCGGGAGAGAAGACGCTGGATATGCTTCGTTCCCCCGACGGCAAGCTGTATCAGTTCCCGAACTGGTATACGACGCAGCCAAACGGCAACTCCGGTTATTTGGTGAACAAGAAGATCTATGAGGAGCTGGGCTCTCCGAGCCTGGAGACAACAGATGATCTCTACGCTTATCTTCAGCAGGTAAAAGCAAAATATTCGGATGTTGTGCCTCTCGAGGTAGGCCAAGGCGCGGAGGGCATCCAAATCCTTACATCCGCTTTCGCGGAGAACCGCCCTTATTTGTACAGCAGTCAAAACATGATGGCGATCCCTTCAGGCAATGAGCTGACCTCCGTATTCGTAGATCCGGTCTACCGCGAGACGCTGCAGTATGCGAACAAGCTGTACCGGGAGCGGTTGATCTCTCAGGACGCGTTCACGCAGAAGCTGGAGCAGGTTGAGCAGAAAATCGTAACAGGCAAAATCGCGGTTTATGCCGCTTCTAGCCCAACGGAGTTTGGCGCAAAGGGCAACACGGCATTAAAAGCGAAAGATTCAACCGCCGGTTATATTATGGTCTGGCCTATTCATAAGCCGGGACTTGATAAAAACAAGATTTTCCCCGGCGATTACAAGCAGTTAGGCTGGAACGTCAGCGTTATTACCAAATCAGCCAAAGATCCCGAAGCGATTTTCGCCTTCTTGGACTGGTTTACAGGTCCTGAAGGACAAAGAACGATTATGTGGGGACCAGAAGGCCTTTACTGGGATGGAACCGATGCCAATGAAGCGCCGCTATTTACCGACAAGTTCACCAGCGACCAAAAAGGCCGCGATGATTTGATGAATGCAACCGTCAACTTCCAATGGAACGGAAATACCGTCTACGTAGATAATTCGAAGTCTAAATTCGAATCCACGCTGCCTGCTGACAAGCGCAGCTGGGAGACGTATTGGCAGTCGGAAATTACATGGAAGACGCAGCTTAATACGACGGAGTTCGTAAACCTGGCGCCTGCCAGAGATTCGGATGAAGGCATAATCGCCCAAGCTGTTTCCGAAATCTATGAGAAAGCGAACGCAAAAGCGGTGATTAGCGCGAAATCCGATGCGGAAGTGCTTGCGATTCTAGATCAGGCGGAGAAAGACGCACAGAAGGCAGGTTATGAACAACTGCTTAAATACAATACCGAAAGATGGCAAGAGAACCTAAGCAAGCTGAAATAATACAATCGTTTCGCAAGGAGGGTTAACCGTGAAGCATAAGCTCAGAGCAACGCTGCTGACATCGATTGCTGCTGTAATGTTTGCCGCATCGCCATTTACGGCCATGGCTGAGGAAGCCGCGCAGCCGGAGGCGCTTGGCACGACATTCGAAGACTCGCTCGACCAGAAGGATACGGATCGCTGGTATGCCTCGAACGGCTGGTCCAATGGCGGCACTTTTCTTAGCGGCTGGAGAGATGACCATGTCGTCTTTCAAGACGGCAAGCTGAAATTGCTGATTGACGACAAACCATGTGCGGAGGATAAGGCGCTTTGCTCCGATAAGCCTTATGCTTCGGGGGAATATTCAACGACGCAGCGTTACGGATACGGGAAGTTCGAGGTTCGGATGAAGGCGGTCAAAGGGGACGGAGTCGTAACCGGCTTTTTCACCTATGGAGCGGATTCGGATGGCAAGGCGGATGAGATTGACATCGAGATTCTTGGCAAAAACACGACCCAATTCGAAACCAACTATTTTACTAAGGGCGTTGGCATGCATTCGACGATCATTCCGCTTGGCTTCGATGCGGCCGATGATTTCCATGATTACGCATTTGAATGGGCTCCGGATTCGATCAAATGGTATGTGGACGGCAAGCTTGTTCATACGGAAGATGGCTCAAGGGGGGCGCTTCCCTCTGCTCCCGGTTATATTTTAGCGAATATGTGGCCGGCTACGAAGACCAATGGCTGGGCTAACGAGTATGTGTATCCGGGCACGACCCAGATTGCTGAGGTTGACCGGATCGCTTATACGCTGCCGAAGCGGCAACCAGGGACTAGCGTGGATCCAACCCTTCCTAAGGGGCAATCCGTTAGCCTCATGATCCGGGATGAGCGAGAGCCTGCAGTGTTCAAGCTAGGCCAGACGGAAATGGCGCCTCTTCGTTTTCTAATGGAAGGTGTGAATGCAACCGTGCAATGGGACGCGGCAAAGCATCAAATCGTGGTGCGGGACGCGGTTTCCAAATCGGAAATGATTTTTAAGGCGGGCTCGAATGTTGCTTACGTTAACGGCAAGAAGCTGGTCATTAAAAGCGCTGTTTGGTTGGAAAATGGTGTTGCCTACGTTCCGCTGCTCGTTCTGACGGAAACGATCGGAGCCAAGCTGACCCGGGATGAAGCGACTCATCAAGTAAAGATCAGCAGATGAAAATGAAGTTAAGATTTAACGGCAGTTGGCAGCTAAAATAACAAAAATAAAACATAACGAGTTGGAAGCCGGGAATATCAGAATTGTGCGAGCTGCTCGATTCGCCGCGAAGAGACATCCGGCTCTCCAAACTCGGAAATGGATATGGGAGCGAGTGGCTTGAACTATTATTTAGGAGTAGACGGCGGAGGGAGCAAAACGCTCGCAGTCGTTTCTGATGCTGCAGGCACTATTCTCGGTCGAGGCGTGAGCGGATGCGGCAACCACCAATTAGGAGTCGAGCTCGCCAGCCGCAATATTCGAGAAGCAGTCACGATGGCGTTGCTCGAAGCAAAAATCGAGCAATCCGAAATTGCGTTCGCGATGTTTGGTTTGGCAGGCGCGGACCGTGAAGCAGACTTTATCATCCTGCGTCCGATGATTGCGAAACTAGGCTTCGATAACCATGCAATCGTATGCGATACGGTCATTGGCCTGAGAGCGGGAACAAGGCAAAAGGACGGGGTCGTGATCATATGCGGCAGCGGAACGAATTGTTATGGCATGAATAAGCAAGGAGACGTTATGCAATGCGGCGGTTTTGGCTACGCCTTTGGCGACTTTGGCGGAGGCTCTGATCTGGCGGTGGAAGTGTTTCGATCCGTTATTCGCTCATGGGAGGGAAGAGAGGCGGAAACGCTGCTAACGCAGGCTGCTTTGCGAATGCTCCAATTTGCGTCCGTTGAACAAATGTACAGCCGTTATCTGGATGAAGGATTAAGAGTACCGTACCATTTGGCGAAAATCCTGTTTGAAGTGGCTGGAGAAGATGAGGTTGCACGCGGCATCTTGCGCCGGCAAGGAACTGAGCTTGGGCTAGCCGCGAGTGCGGTCATCCGTAAGCTAGGCATGCAAAATGATAGATTTGATTTGGTGATGGTTGGCAGCATTTTGACACGAGGGGATAGTCAATATGTAACGCCGTACATTGAGAAGGAAATAAGAGAGGCAGCTCCGGCATGCACGCTGAGAATGCTTGCGATGGAGCCGGTTGCGGGAGCCGTTCTGCTTGCCATGGAATATTCAAATTGCGATATCGCGGCTAATGTCTATGAACAATTGGAAGCAAAATTATCGGTGAAGGAGATTCGAACAGCATGAGTAATCGACTGAAAATTGCCGTCATAGGCGGAGGTTCATCCTATACGCCTGAACTTATAGAAGGATTTATCAACAATTACGCTACCTTCCCGGTAACGGAGATTGTGTTGGTTGATATCCCGGAAGGATCACGAAAGCTATCTATCGTCGGGCAGCTTGCCCAGCGGATGGTTGCAAAATCCGGCCTTCCGATTGAGGTCAAGCTGACGCTTGATCGGCGGTCGGCATTAGAAGGCGCCGATTACGTGTCGACCCAAATGCGGGTCGGTCTGCTGGAAGCTCGCCGCTGGGATGAGACGATCCCTTTGAAGTATGGCATGATCGGGCAGGAAACGACCGGCCCGGGCGGCATGATGAAGGGTCTTCGTACAATTCCTGTCCTTCTTGATATATGCCGAGATATGGAAGAGCTGTGCCCCGACGCTTGGCTGCTTAATTTCACCAATCCTGCCGGGATGGTGACGGAGGCCATTAATAAACATTCGAGCATCCGTTCGGTAGGTTTATGCAATTCGCCGATAGCAGCTTACAAATGGCTGTCTTCGTTGTATTCCGTCCCTGTTGATCGCATTCATTGTGATTTCGTCGGTCTTAATCATCTGCATTGGATCAATCATATTACAGTAAATGGCGAGCCTAAGCTATCCGAGCTGCTCGGCAACCGCGATGGCTATTCTGCTAAAAACGTCCCGCAATATGATTGGAATGCCACTCTGCTTCGCTCTCTCGGGGCTATTCCGTCTTATTATTTAAAATACTTCTATCTTCATCGCGAAATTCTCGCCGAGCAGCAGGCAGCCGCGCTTCGTGGCGAGACACGCGCCGAAACGGTGAAGCGGCTTGAGGATGAGTTGTTTGAAATTTATCTCAATCCGGAGCTCTCCGAGAAGCCGAAGCAGCTTGAGCAGCGCGGAGGCGCGTACTACTCGGAGGCGGCCGTGAAGCTAATGAATTCCCTTCATAATGATTCGGGGGATATTCAGACCTTGAATGTATCCAACCAAGGCATTCTTGATTTTCTGCCTGATGACGCCTGTATCGAAGTGAACTGCCGAGTAACGAAGCAAGGCCCCATTCCTCAGCCGGTATCCGCGGTACCTTCTTCTGTAAAGGGACTGATCCACGCGGTGAAAACATATGAACAGTTGACGATCGAAGCGGCAATTACCGGAGACAGGGGGGTGGCCTTACTGGCACTTGCGCATCATCCGCTTGTTTCTTCCGCAAATGATGCGGAGCGGATGCTTGAGGAGATGCTGGAGAAAAACAAAACGTATTTACCACTGTTTTTTTAGTAATTCCACTCTGAGAAAGAGGTGTGTATTCATGAACATGGTAATTAGCGGCAAGAAACGAATGATAGCATTTATGGCGGCTTGTACGCTGCTTCTCACTCTTATGCTGCCTAAACAAGCTTTTGCAGCAGACGCAGCGTTTGATGAACCGCTAAATGCGCTTAATTCCAATTTATTCTACACTTCGGACGGCTGGGGCAACGGCGTGGATTTTGGCGTAGGCTGGCGGGCGGCTAACCAAGAATTTAATAATGGCATTATGGCTTTGCGATTGGATAATACAGGCTGCCCTGCGAGCTGTTCAGGCAAAAACTATGCTTCGGGCGAATATTCGACGAATGTAAGATACGGTTACGGGCGGGTTGAGGCGCGGATTAAAGCGGCTAAGGGCACGGGACTTGTTACTGGCCTCTTCACTTATTCGGGCCAAGCGGCAGGCACGTCAAACGATGAAATCGACATTGAAATATTGGGCAAAGACACAACGAAGCTTGAAGCCAACTACTTTACGAATGGTGTCGGCCAGCATAGCACGATTATCGATCTTGGATTCGACTCTTCCTTGGCTTTTCACAATTATGCTTTCGAATGGTCCCCTACTTACATCAAATGGTACGTAGACGGTAATTTGGTGCATACGGAGAACGGATCGCGAGGCGCGCTCCCTACAAGCCCCGGTTATATTATGGCGAACCTGTGGTCAGGTGCGGGACCGGCTGAAATATGGACTGGACCATTCGTATACTCGGGCACGCCAAGCCGGGCTTACTACGATTGGATCAAATTCACGCCAGCAAGCGACCTTCCTACAGGAGAAGTGGAAGGAACGGGGCTTACGGCGAACTACTACAACAACATGGATTTTACTTCGCTAAAAGCTACAAGGACCGATGCGACTGTAAACTTCGACTGGGGCCTTGGCGCTCCGATGCCATCTATGGATGCAGATACCTTCTCGGTAAGATGGACGGGCAAAGTGAAGCCTCAATATTCGGGGACTTACACCTTTTATACGAGCTCCGATGATGGCGTCAAGGTATGGGTGAATAATCAGCTCATCATCAATAAATGGGTGGATCAAGCCACGACGGAATGGTCCGGAACGATTCAACTGACAGCGGGGCAGAAGTACGATATTAAGGTTGAATATTACGATAATACGGAAGATGCAGTAGCTAAGCTATCTTGGTCTAGTGCGTCTCAAGCGAAACAAATCATTCCGCAAAATAGGCTTTATTTGAATTAACGATTGGATGATCCTCCGTAACAACAAGTGTTGCGGAGGATCATTTTTCGAAAATAACCCCTTAAATTCACATTTCAACATTTTTTAATACGCTGGCCATCCTGGTTCTCCTTTTATGGAGCGCGGCTGTTCTTTATCCGCTTCTATGGACATTATTTGGCGCGCTTGAGGATAATCCGCAATTTCTAACGAACAAACCGTGGTCTCTGCCCGAAATGCCTCTGCACTGGAACCATTTTTCTTATGTGTGGAAAACCTACCATTTCGGCGATTATTTCTTGAATTCCGTGTACGTAACTTTAATTAGCTCCGTCATGTCCATTTTTTTATCCACAACAACCGCATATGTCATTGCCCGTTTTGACTTCCTTCCAAATACACGCTGCCAGTAGGGATTGCGATCATGCAAGGGGAGATGCAGTACAGGACCGAGTGGGGGCCTCTATTCGCCGGATTGTTAATTTCGATGGTGCCCGTTGTTCTCCTCTATCTGTTTTTTCAGCGATACATCGTGACAGGAATAACCGCGGGGGCGGTCAAATAATGGGGTCAAATGCACGGTTAGCTCATCGTTAAGCTGACCGTGCATTTTTTACTCTAATCCGCGTTGGTGCGTTTGCGAAGCTCGGACGGAGGGATACCGAAATACGCCGAAAATTGCTTCGAGAAATAATGGATGCCCGAATAACCGAGCTGTTCGGCGATGGAGGTTATAGAGCTGTCGCTTTCATGGAGCATCGCGTAGGCCCTCTGCATTTTGATCCGCGCAAAACATTCTTTTGGCGTGAGGCCGGTCATTTTTTTGAAAATGCTGTAAAACTGCGATTTTTTTAACTGGCATAAATCAAGCCATTGCTCATAGGGCGGGTTGGTACCGGGAAACTGTTCCATCAGGTCGATAATTTTTTGAATCCGGTAATCAGGGATGTTATCCGATATTTTCAGATTGAACAATTGGAGAATCCAGCTGTACAGCATACTGCTTACGATCTCTTCCTTAAAATGGATATCGAGCCGGCTGAGCCTAACCAGATGAATGAAAGTCTGAATCAGCTCCGGGTAGCGGGAAAGCTGGAGTGTACCCGTTAATGGCTCGATGACCGAGCTATCTGGCATCACCGTCATCCATTCAGCGTTAAAATCCTCGGGAGGGTTAAAGCAAAGATGGATGCGGGTATCTTTTTTGGTATAAAAATCACAGTACAGATCATAGGAGGCTATAGGCTGTGATTCGGAAATATGAAAGGAATGGTTGGTTCCCGGCGGAATAAAGACGAGCGTCCCTTTCCTCAGAGGAAATGTGCGGCCAGCCATAAGCACAGTGCCGATCCCTTTATCGATCAGGTGAAAGGCGCAGCAGTAGCCGCAGCGGTTTTTCTCCTTGAGCGTCCCGGAGTAGGCGTGATAATGGGCGGCTCTTATGGAAGGCTTAATGGAAACAATCGATGATTCTATACGCACAAGGCAACCACCTCACTCTTGATCATGGGAAGCTTCAATAGAAAGCGCTTTATTTAAGGGTAAACCTCCAATTAGAGGCTGTCAATGACCGTGATTCACGGCGGATGAACGACTTGCGCCTTCATTTTCATATTTTGCTGGAAATCTCTATAAAGCAGCGGAATTTCATCTAAATACTTTAGCAGCCCTAAGCCGGATAATGAGCAGCAGGATGAAAATACGGAGAACAGCCCGATCGAATTGGAGGTTATACAAATGAGCGATTATAACGAAGCATCTGCGGTCATTATTAGCAGTCAAGATATAAAGGCAGCGCTGTCGGTTGGCAACTATTCGCTATCCCGCTTGCAAGAGCTGGGCTTGAAAGAAGCTCCGCTAAGCTCAATTCAAGTGGCAAAAGGCTTTCAAGCTGTCATTTATGCCGAGGATCATTTCAAGGGTGACTCCCGGGTGCTGAACGGTGAGCCCGTTTTAGAAAACATAATGCTGAAGAAGGGCAATCCCCTTTTGAAAATAGCCTCTATGAGAGTACTGGCGCCTTCCGTGCTGGAGGCGGATGATCATGATAGTCAGGCGATTCAGCACGCGCTGGACGGATGGTGGCCGCAGTCGCTTGTAAATATGGAGAACCGGCTGGCTTGGTGGCGCGAGGCTCGGCTGGGCTGTTTCATTCATTGGGGAGTCTACTCGATTACGGGCGGGAGATGGAAAGGCGAGAAATCGCAAGGATATGCCGAGCATTTGATGCGGGCGAAAAAAATCGGCCATAAGGAATACAAGGAAGCCTTTATCGATAAGTTTAGCCCGGAGCATTTTGACGCGGAAGCGTGGGTTCGGCTGATTAAAGCCGCTGGCATGAAGTATGTGGTGATTACGGCTAAGCACCATGACGGATTCTCGATGTATCCATCGGATGCTTATCCGTTTGATATCCGCATGACGCCGTTTCAGCACGATCCGCTGCTTGAGCTTAAAGAGGCTTGTGCCAGGCACGGCATGAAGTATGGCTTTTATTACTCCCACGCATTTGATTGGGAGCATCCCGATGCGCCGGGCAATGACTGGGAATATACGAATCCGGGCGGAGATCTTCGGCTATATGAAGGGGATGGGAAGCTGTGGCATTCGGAGCATCCGGAGCTTTTGGCAAGAACGGCTAATTATTATGTTGACCAAAAAGCCATTCCGCAGATTTTGGAGCTGATACGCGTCTATGAACCTGATATTTTATGGTTTGATACGCCGCATAAATTGCCGTTATCGGAAAATTTAAAGATTTTGGAGGCGATCAGGGAGGCTGATGACCGGGTTGTCGTGAATGGCCGCCTTGCGGCGGGCCGTGGATTTTATACGTTTGCGGATTATGTGAATACTGCGGATCGCGCGCTTGAAATTTTCCCGTGCGAGGGTGATTGGGAGAGCATTCCGACGACTAATGAATCCTATGGTTATTCGATAGATGACCACAGCCATAAGCCGGCTTCGGCATTTATCGAGCTCTTAGCGAAATCCGCAGCGCGCGGCGGCAATATGCTGATGAATTTGGGGCCGAAGGGCAATGGGGAGATCGACGAACGGGATACGCCTATTTTGCAGGAAATTGGGGCGTGGCTCGCTGTTAACGGGGACAGTATTTACGGGACATCGAGAACGCCGCTGGAAGTGCAGCAATGGGGCGAATCGACGAAAAAAGCGAATAAGCTGTACCTTCACGTTTTTCAGTGGCCGAAGGACGGAGAGTTGGTGCTGGGTGGCCTGATGAATGTTATTCGCAAAGCATGGCTGCTATCCGATCAGGAGCAAAAGCCTCTGGAAACCAAAAGGCTGAATTACTACGATTGGCTCATTCATGTCCCTTTGATGGCTCCGGATTCCACCAACAGTGTTATAGCCGTGGAAGTAGATGGCGAGATCAGGACTCATGCGGGCCGCCTCCTTAGCGAAAAAGGGATTAATGTCTTAAGAAGCTTTGACGCGGAAGTCAGTCAGGGAATGAAATACGGAGACGGGAAGAAAGGAAATGATTATATTTGCAACTGGACGAGCTTGAATAAGCGGGTGATTTGGAAGGTTCGGTTAAATCATTCCATGAAAATAAGGCTATCGTTAACATACAGCACAGCAGAAGCGGTGGATGCGGGAGTTGTCCGGATTGCCTTGGGGGATGAGACTATGGAGAAACGCGTCAACCGAACGGAAAGTCCAATGGAAACCGCAACGCTGTCATGCGAGTTTGTGATTTCCGCCGGTGAGCATGACCTGTCTATCACGCCTGTGCAAATGGAAGGGAAGGAGCTGATGAGGCTTTATTCGGTGACGCTTGCTCCGCTTGGCGCGTACGATAATCAAGGGAGAAGCTTTGCGGAATTTGATGCAACGGATGTGGGAGACTGAGGAATAAGATACACGCAGCAATAAGCCCATAGATCTCGCCAACCCGGCGATGTCTATGGGCTTTTATTTTGGCTATTTACCAATAAACCGTTTAAATCGAACAAATGGCTGCGCTTGTCATTGAATACTCGTGTATAATCTCTTAAAATAAGCAAGGTAAGCGCTTTCTCTGAAGAATAGGCATTCGTGCTTTTATACAAGGAGTGATAGAGATGAAGAGGAACTGGTACCGCCGCATGCTGCTTTCCTATTTCCCGATTTTTTTGTTTACGGTGACGATTTTGATCTTTTTGTCCTTTATTGTTGTCAATGATATTTCGCACAAGGAAACGGTCAAGGCGGACCGGATAACGACCAGCTATATGGTGGACAGGCTTTCCCGTTCCCTCAAGGATATCGAGATGGACGTGCTTGAAGAGATAGGGAAAAACCATCGATACCGCGATTTTCTGAATATTGGACTAACGGACGATAACAGCCAGGTGATCTTCGATGTCGTCGATAGCATGCGCACGCTCACCGCGAGCGACAGCTTGCTGGATTCGATTTATGTGTATCGTACGGAGGATAAGCAGGTGCTGACGCGCAGCGGGCAAGTGGGCTGGGAGTCGTTCGCAGACAAGGCGTTCATTGAGCAGGCGCTGGCGAACCCGGACAGCCATGGTTGGTCGATCGTGCGCCCCTACCATGAATTCAGCACGGAGAAGGATAAACGCGTAATTTCCATTTACAAAAGAGAGCCGCTGCCATTCGGAACCGAGGGTCTCGTCGTCATTAACGTCGATATGTACGCGGTCGAGCAAATGATCAGGTCGATGAATAACGGGGGCGTCTCCTTCGTAGATGTGCTTGACGCGGCCGGGACGCCGTTGTTTTCCACAAGGGGGGCAGGTCAATCCGGCAATGCGGAGGGCGGCAAAGTGCTGAACCGCTTATCCGTGGAGCTGACAGGCTGGTCATTCGAGAGCGGCATTGCCGCAGGACAGCTGTTCATGTGGGTGTCGGTCATCTCGTATGTGTGGGTTGTAATCGGCCTGCTCACCGTTGTATTTGCTATTTTTTACATCATTTATATAACAAGAAAAAACTATAAGCCGATCCGGGTCATGATGAACAGAATCGAATCGATACAGCTGCGGGAGGATGCGTTTGGACTGAAGATGGACGAATTGTCCATGATCGACCATACGCTGGAGAGCCTCATACAGCAAACGGCTGATTTCGAGAAGGAGCAGCGCGAAAATCTGCTCGTGAGCCGGCGGCAGCTGTTCCACGATATGATGCAGGGCAGCGGCCCAGAAAAGGTTTCGGAACGTTTAGCGAAGCTGGGATTGCTTCCGGCAGGCGAGAAGCCGCAGCAATTGGCGTTCGTGGTCGTTGAGATCGGGCGCTATCGCGATTTTAGCAGCGATTTTTCAACGCGGGACCAGCATACGTTGAAGTTTGCGTTAACCAACGTGCTTCAGGAGCTGGCGCAAGCGGACGGCATGTACGGCTGGGCGGAGTGGATTGCGGAGAACCGGATGGGGATGATCGTCGGTTTAAGCGGCGGAAGTGTCCCCGCAAGAGAGAAAATTCGTGAATTCGCCGATAAAGGCAGGATTTGGGTGGCTGAGCATTTGCGGCTGTCGCTGCTTTTTGGCGTCGGACATGTGGAACGGGAATGGGAGAAGGTCGGGCTCTCTTATAAGGCGGCAATTGACGTGCTGCTGCATAAGATGTCCCTCGGCAAACAATCGGTCGTGATGAGCGAGGATCTGCCGGATGAAGCAGGCCGGAAATGGTATGCCTATCTGCAGCATGGCTCCGGGCTTGTCAAGGAATTCAGGCTTTTAACGGGCGAATGGCGTGCGCATTTGGAGAGATTGTTCGAGCATTTGGAGAAAGACTGCCTGAAGGATGAGGACATTAGGATGGTTTTGCTGACGATGATGGATATGCTCGGGAGCGAGCTGTCGGATATGTCCGACGAGCTGCACAGCCATTTCAAAGGTCCAGAGGCGAAGGCCAAGCAGGGTGAAGCCGACGATACCGCGACGCTAGACGAATTAAAAGCTTATTACTTTGAGCGGCTGACGGATATATACCGCACTTATGTCGCGCACAGCGAAACGAAAAACCATCGCGCAATGATAAACGAATTGAAGGCATATATCGAGGAGAATTTCGAGAACCCGGATTTATCGTTAAAGCACTTGAGCGACCGGTTCCATATATCGGGCAAATACGCCAGCTATTTATTCAAAGAAGAATTTAATATGAAGTTTGTTGATTTTATCGTTCAGCTTCGTATGGAGCGGGCGGAGGAGCTGCTCGCGACTACCGAGGAGTCGGTGCAAAATATTGCCCTTCAGGTGGGATATGCGAATTCGATTACGTTCGGCCGCGTGTTCAAGCGAATCGCCGGTGTAACGCCGGGAGACTATAGAAAGCTGAAGATTAAGCCCGGAAAAGCCCGTCATACCGAGGATATTTGAAAATTGTTTATTGCACGACTACGGTCATTGTATACAGATAATGGGAAAAGAAGCAGGAGTTTATCGATTGGAAACTAGTTTATTGCTGCCTCTTCGGATGCCATGCCATACTGTGGTCATTCCGAATCGGGCTGCAGCAGCATTTCTGAAAGCGTTATCCTGAAATGTCGAGCGGCCTGCCCGGTACAATGTTACATCATTCATAGAGGGGGCTTGGAACGATGATTGGAAGCAAAAAAGGAAGAGGAATGTTGGGTAAGAAGAAAGCGGTTTTGGCGATTGGCTTAGCTTGTTCCTTATTATTTACGGCATGCTCGGCAAACTCGGCAAACTCGAAAGAGGAAGCATCAGGTAATAAGAATGGGGGAGCGTCAAAGGAGCGGGTAACGCTTAAGGTTGAGGTGTTCGATAGAGGCAACTCGCCGGCCGGCTCCACGATTACGGACAACTACATGACGAAATTTATTCAAAAGAATTTCGGAGATCCGAACAACATTAATATGGAGTTTGTACCGATTCCGCGTTCGGAGGAGGTCGAGAAGCTGAATGTGCTGATGGCCAGCGGCAGCAACGTGCCGGACATCGTCTTTACTTATGATCCGAATACATTTAACCGTTACGCCAAACAGGGCGGCTTGACCGATATCGGACCGCTTCTTGAGCAGGCGCCGAATTTGAAAGCATTTCTGGGCGATGAAGTTCTCGGCTACGGCCAGTTCCAAGGCACACAGTTCGCGATTCCTGCAAAGCGGTCGAATGTAGGCAAATACGCGTCCTTCATCCGTCAAGACTGGCTGGATAAGCTGAATATGCCGGTTCCGCAAACGACAGAAGAGCTGTATGAAACGTTGAAAGCGTTTAAGGAGAAAGATCCGGGCGCAACGGGCGGACAGGTTATTCCACTCGGCATGACGATCGCGTCCGCTCAATACGAGCCGCTGGTTTGGTCTTTCATTAAGCCGGTGTCGGAGGAACAAAAATATACGCTGACGCAGCAGCTTGGTTCGAACGATTATCCGACGCTTCTGCCGGGCTTTAAAGATGCGCTGCAATTTATGAACAAGCTGTACAACGAAGGTTTGATGAGCAAGGATTTTGGCCTCGACAAGGATAAGAAAAAACTGGGTGAAGGCGTGTCCACGGGGAAGATCGGCTTCTTTAGCGAGGACGATATCAATCCATTTTACGAGAACGGCTCTAACGATACGCTGCTGAGCAACGTTCCTGACGCGAAGCTCGTTTCCGTTGACATATTCACCAATGAAGAAGGCAAACATGCCAAGCCGATGTACGCGCCGAACGGTCTTTACATCATGATTCCAAAATCGAGCGAGCGTGCGGCCGAGGCCGTCAAATATTTGGAATGGATGACGAGCGGCGATAATTTGTTCAATTTGCAAAACGGCATTGAGGGCGAAAATTATACGATGGTCGACGAAATTCCGGTCGTTGTTGAAAATCCGACCGAGGAAGCGTTGAACCGTATGTACAATGTAGGCGACATGGTTATTATCTCAAACGGCAAGCAGCTGGGCAGCATGGAGAAAAACTTGAAGGCGAGAGCGCTTCAAATGCCGACGAAATTCCAGGAGCAGGTGGAAGCTGCGCAAAAGATAGCGAATTCCGATGTGATTCCGCCCGTGCTAATGGACAGACCGATCGAGGCGCAAACGAAATATGGCACCACTTTGCTCGACAAATTTAATGAGATGATCGTTAAGACAACGATGGCGAAGACGGAGCAGTTCGACAGCGTTTATGAAACGATGATGAAGGACTACATGGCAAGCGGAGGCCAGGCGATTCTGGACGAGAGAACGTCTGTTTACAAAGAGATGCAGGCGAAATAATGCGCTGAGCAAAATGGGCCGCGGCGACGGAACGAGGAAAAGCAACTTCCTCGTTCCTGCGCCAAACCGATGCATAAGGAGGAGACCGCTATGAGCAATACCGCCTATTTCCGCAGATACTGGCAGCTGTACGCACTGCTGGTTTTGCCGCTGTCATATTTCATTATTTTCAAATACGGACCGATGTACGGAATCCAAATCGCATTTAAAGACTTTAACTTCTTTCAGGGCATAACGGGAAGTGAATGGATCGGCTTCGAGGCGTTCAAGGAAGTTTTCGGCATGCGCGATTTTTATTTGACGCTGCGCAATACGCTGATGCTTAATTTTCTGGATTTGCTCATGTCGTTCCCAGCGCCGCTTATTTTGGCCATCATGTTATACGAGATGAAAACGCTGTGGTTCAAGAAGCTGTCGCAAACGATACTCTACATTCCGCATTTTATTTCATGGGTCATTATCGGAGGAATCGTCTATCAGGTGTTCGGCACGGAATCAGGCATGATCAATAATTTGATTACGTCGATTGGTTTTGACGCTATACCGTTTCTAACAGACAAAAACGATTGGCTCATTACCTATTTGCTTGTCGGCGTGTGGCAAAGCGCCGGCTGGGGGACGATTATTTACTTGGCTGCCCTTACCGGCATCAACAAGGAGCTGTTCGAGGCTGCCGGCATTGACGGAGCAGGCAGGCTGAAGCGCATTTGGCATATTACGCTTCCAGGCCTTAAGCCGACGATCGTTGTGCTGCTCATCATT
Source organism: Bacillus sp. FJAT-26390 (assembly GCF_001682865.1). Lineage (GTDB taxonomy): Bacteria > Bacillota > Bacilli > Paenibacillales > Paenibacillaceae > Pristimantibacillus. The sequence goes on along the minus strand of NZ_MAQX01000034.1, from coordinate 145,127 downwards.
AATTTGGGCCATATGATTTCTATCGGCTTCGAACGCCCGTATGTCATCGGCAATTTGGCCGTACGCGAATATTCTGACGTGCTCAGTACGTTCGTGTACCGAATCGGACTCCAATCAGGCCAGTACACGCTGGCGACGGTTGTCGGTTTATTCCAAGCGGTCGTAGGTCTTGTCTTCGTGCTCGGAGCTAACTATACGTCGAAGAAGCTTACCGACGAAGGCATCATGTAGAAGCGATCGCAGCAAACGATCCATCCTGAATTCGATCATTTGAAAGGAGCGGACGCTATGAAAGAGCAAACCGCTAACCGCGTATTCGATACCGCCAACTTTATCATTCTACTCGTTTGCACGTTGATATGTCTGGCTCCATTTCTTCATATAGCAGCTATTTCACTGAGCTCGGCTGGTCCGATTCTCTCCGGTAAGGTGAGCCTCATTCCGGTTGATTTAAATCTTGAAGCTTATGTCAAAGTGTTTTCTGACGCGTCGATGATTCGCTCGCTTGGGTTTACGTTGCTATTGACCGGCTTGTTCACCGTGCTCAGCATGATTATGACGATTGCGATCGGTTATCCGCTGTCCAAAAAAAAGCTGAAGGGCCGCAAAGTATTTATGATCGTCGTCGTCGTTACGATGTTTTTCAGCGGCGGCATCATCCCCGAATATATTCTGATCCGGAATCTGCATCTGCTGGATACCATATGGGCGCTCGTGCTGCCCGGTTTGATCAACCCTTTTTATTTAATCATCTTGATTACGTTCTTTAATAACATTCCGGAAAGCTTGGAGGAGTCTGCGGAAATTGACGGCAGCAGCCACTTTCGGACCTTGCTGAGCATCATGCTGCCCTTGTCGCTCCCGGTCATTACGACGCTCAGCCTGTTTTATGCGGTGGGACGCTGGAACGGTTTTACGGACACGCTCATGTACATCAACAGTCCGGAGCTTTATCCGCTGCAGCTGAAGCTTTATCAGCTCATTCAAAACAACATGATTACCGATCTTCTGCAAATGGAAGGCGCGCAAATGGCGACCGTCGTCCCGGAAAGCTTGAAAGCGGCCAGCGTTATATTCGCGACCGTGCCGATTCTAATCGTTTACCCGTGGCTGCAGCGTTACTTCGTAAGCGGCGTAATGCTTGGCGCGGTGAAGGGTTAAGTGCTTCAGATATAGCTTGAAGGCGAAAAACGACTGACGAGGAAAGAGTGGGAGAACGAATGGACATTTACGACAAGCTGGTTTCTATCAATGACGGTTGTGTGCAAGACGGAATGGATCATCAGGTGCTCGATTGCGATAGCCGGTTTTACGGCGGGGTCATTGATCCCGCAAACGGCATCGCATGGCCGAGCCATGGCGGAACCCCGATGGTTATGGCTTTTTGGGCTTCCGCAATTACCAACGAGGATTCAAGGTTTTATCATGATCAAGAGCTGTTGCACCGGCTGGAGCTGAGCGCTCAGTACATGCTGCGGTTCCAACATGCCGACGGCACGATATCACCGCCATGGACGAATATGCACTCGCCGCCGGATACCGCATTCGTCGTTAGCGGCCTTGCGCAAGTCCATGAGCTGCTTGCAGGCCATGCATGGGAGCCTTTGCGCCAAGCGGCGGAGGGAATCCGGACATTTCTTGTGCGAACGATTCCTGCCTTGCTGACGGGAGGCTGCCACACCCCGAATCACCGCTGGGTCATTACGGCGGCGCTCGGGTTTATGTATCAAATGACTGGTCAGCCGGAGCTGAAGGCGAGAGCGGAGCAGTGGCTCGCGGAAGGAATCGACTGCACGGAGGACGGGGAGTGGACGGAGCGGAGCAACGGCATATACAATGCCGTGAGCGATATCGTCCTTATTTACGCGGCGGAGCTATTTGACCGGCCCGATCTGCTTGCGCCTGTGCGCCGTAATTTGCGGATGATGGCGTATATGATTCATCCGGACGGCGAAGTGGTGACGGATTATTCCGGCCGCCAAGATTTTGGCAGCACCTACAACATGGGCACTTATTTTCTTTCGGCCAAGCTGATGGCAAGCCTCGACAATGAGCCGCTGTTTGAAGCTATCGCCGCGCTTGCGGGCGAAGCGCTGACGCATCCGGGCGGCTTGCCCAATAACGCGCTGCTCGGCTTGTTGCGTTATCCGGAGCTTCGAGGCAGTTCGGTCGAGCGGGCAGAGCTGCCGGACAACTACCGGGTCGTCATCAACGGCAGCTTTCCGCGCGAGCGTTATTTGAGCGGAATGGAGGCGGCCGGACACGGAGGCAAAATCTATCACAGCCGGCTACATCCGGACTTTGGCGCTCCCGTAGCACGGCACAGGAGCGGGGCGACCAGCGCGACCGTCATAACCGAGACGAATTCGTTTTTTGCGCTGCGGCACGGCGCGGCGCGGCTGCTTGCGGTACAAATCGCCACATCCTTTGAGCCTGGCTTCGTCAAGCTGAAGCAGCTGGAAGAGCTGGAATCCGGTTACCGTTTAACGGCGACGGAGCGGAAGGGATACTACGGTCCCGTGGCGCAGAGCCAATTGCCGGAAACCGCCAGCGGGCCGGTCAGCCCTTGGTATTTGCTGCCGCATCATTTGAGGGAAGTCACGCACGAGCAGCAGCATGAGGTCGAGGTTGAGCTAACGGAGAGCGAGCATGGCTGGCGCATTCGCGTCCGCTGCGAGCAGCCGGAAATTTTGATGACGCAAATCTCATTCGTATGCCATATGGAAGGTTCGCTATCGGGCGAGGGAATAGCGCCTGCAGCCGCTGGAACGTTGTTCTGGAAAGAGGGGACAGCCCGCTTAACTGCGGGTAAAGACTGGATTGAGCTGGACGGGGGCTCGCACGAGCACAGGGCCAAGGCTATTAACAATGCAAGCTATCCCGCGAATTGCCAAACACTGCTTGTAAATGTAATGACGCCATATGATAAGACGTTCGAAATCAGGCTGTCCGGCAAGGACATCAATGAGGGCCAACGGGAGGAGTGAGAACATGACCGCATATATGGAAGCGCGGGAAAGCGCGCGATACGGATACGGCGACGACGAGCGCCGCATACTGGAGGTGCTCGCAGGCCGGTACGCCGGCGCCAATCCGCCCGTTCCCTTCGCTCTGCGGGCTTTTGCCAAATCGGGTGTGCTGCAAACGCGGGAAGGACTGTACGAGATGGATTTCTCGCTCAAGCTCCCGGGAGCAGCTATCGGCGACTATGCTTACGCATTCGGGCTTGTATGGAGCGATGACGAGCGCTCGCTCGACGGCATCATGGAGCCGCTTGGCCCTGCTCGGCTGTACGTCAATGAAGAGGAGCTGTACCGATCGAATGCGGTAGAGGAGCTTAAGCCTGGCGCACGCGCCGTCGTTCCGCTCTTACTGCGCAAAGGCTGGAACGCTTTCCTAGTAGAGGCGCGAAAGACGGCTGCCGGCTTCGGCTGCCGTTTTGGAGCGGACGAGGGTAAGGTTCGCATTATGCAGGTGCTTGCTCCCTTTGCAGGCAGGACGGGGAATGCGGGCTGGGTGTTCGCAGGAGCAGCGAAAAACCGGATATTCGGGACGGAAAATGGTTTTCCCGATTTCAAGCGGGCAGAAGAAGAAACCGGGCTTTGCTGGCAGCCTCGGCTGAAGTGGACGGAGGAGGAAGCAGAGCGGCCAAACGGCGAGCGATTGTTCGGCTTACCCGTTCAACCTGCGGCGGCTTACGGCTGGAGCAGGCTGCAGGTACCGGCTGAGGCGGAGTCCGTCGTGCTGGAAGGCCATGCTCTAGGGCCGACCTCCATATGGGTGGACGGAAGGAAAGCGGCGGAGCTTGCGTCTGCGGGCTCTTACCGCATCGAAGTATTCGTTGCCCCGGGGCTTCGCGAGCTGCTGGTGCACAATGTAAGCAGCCATGCTGGTTGGGGGTTTGCATGCAGCGCTTATGCCTGCGGGAAGCAGCTCCAATTGGAGCTGCCTGCTGCTATCCACGGAGGCGAAGGCGCATGGCTGTACGCCGGGCCGCTGGATCCGGCAGCCCAGCCTGACCCGCAGGCGGTATGCACAACGTCTGCGCTTTATGCTGCCGTCGATTCCGAAGGAGCGGCTGCCGGTTATACGTATTGGCTGCTCGATGCCCCGCAAACAAGGGTGCGGCCTTACTATGAGAACGCGATGCTGAGCAATAAATGGACGACGGGCAGCGCCACCAATTACGGGCGCTGGGATTACCCGCTCGGCGTAACGATGTATGGGCTGCTGCGGACCGCCCGTGAGCTTAATCGGAATGATTTGTCCGATTACGCGCTCAGCCATATCCGCAGCTGCACGGACATGTATGAGTATTCGTTATGGGATAGGGACGAATACGGCTTTCCTTCGGTGAACCACCAGCTCGTTTTGATTCGGATGCTGGACAATTGCGGCTCGTTCGGGTCGGCTATGCTTGAAGCATATTTGCAGACAGGGGACGAAAGCTTTGTGCGCATAGCGGATGTCATCGCGGAGTTCATGCTGGAGAAGCTGGAGCGGAGGCCGGACGGAGCATTCTACCGGCTGTGTCCGGGCGAATATTCGGCCGATACGATGTGGGCGGACGATCTGTACATGAGCGCCCCATTCCTAATCCGTTACGCGGAGGCAACCGGCAAGCAGGAAGCGCTGGATGAAGCGGCGAAGCAGTTTTTGCTGTACAAGCGCTACTTGTTCATGGAGCCGGAAGGCATCATGTCGCATGTGTTCGATTTTAAATATGGCATAGCTACCCGTATGCCGTGGGGACGCGGCAACGGCTGGTGCCTGTTCTCCTTGTCCGAGCTGCTGGAAAAGCTGCCCGGCAACCACCCGGACCGGGAGGCGCTGCTCGTTATGTTCCGGGAGCTGTGCGCGGGAGTCGCGGCGCTGCAAGCGGAATCGGGCTTATGGCGACAGGTGCTTAACCAGCCTGAAGCCTACGAGGAGGCTTCCTGTACCGCGATGTTCGCTTATGCTTTTGCCAGGGGCGTACGGTTCGGCTGGCTGGAGGATAGGGACGGCTACGCCGCCGCTGCGCATAAAGCATGGCAGGGTCTAACCGGCGGGGCGATCGACAGGCAGGGCAATGTGCACGGCGTATGCAGCGGGTCGCGGTATGCTTTTTCCCCGGACTATTACATGTACGAGCTGCGCACGGTCGTTAATGATAACCATGGCATCGGCATTATGATGCTGGCGGGGGTGGAGATCAGCAGGCTGAATCAGATGGATGCGAGGCAAGTCCTCTCTAACGCTCAAGTCCCGCAGCAGCGGAATTCGTAGGGGGAGAGACGATGTATTTGTTCTCGTATTTCAAAACGGATGACGAATCGTTTTATCTCGCTGTCAGCGAAGACGGCTATGCGTGGAAGGAATGGAACGGCGGCAGCCCCGTGCTTCAAAGCATGGATACCGGCGGGAAAATAATACGCGATCCTTTTGTAATGGAGGATAAGGCTGGACGGTTTCATGCGGTTTGGACGGACGGCTGGGAAGGGAGCTCGATCGGATATGCGTGGTCGGACGACCTGCTTCGCTGGGAAGGCTACAAATCGCTGCCGGTAATGGCGAGCGTAGCCGGAACACGGAATTGCTGGGCGCCTGAAATGATGCTCGACGAGGCGGAGGGCGCTTATCGGATTTTTTGGTCCTCTACCGTTGCGGAGCCGGGGATCGGCAAGGTCCGCGATCATCGCATCTGGTCGGTGCTGACGGATGATTTCGAGCGGTTTACGGCGCCGCAGCTTTATTTTGACCCGGGATACAATGTCATAGACGCGACGGTAGCGGATTTGGGCGAGCAGTATTTGATGTTATTCAAGGATGAGCGCGGCGGCAATGATCCGGACACGGATTACAAGGCGATTCGCTCGTGCTCCTTCGGCAAACATGCAGCAGGCCGGCCTGAGCCGACTTGCGTTTCCGGGCTCATTACGCCCCCTCTTTCCGAAGGACCTACGCTGTATGAGGTTGTGAACGGCAGCGGCGAGCGGGAATGGATCATGCTTTACGATTTGTTCCACTTTCGGGAGTACGGGGCTATGCGTTCCAAAGACTTGGTTCACTGGGAAAACGTTACGCATCTTATGACTTTTCTGCCGGACAGGCGGCATGGGAGCGTCATTAAGGTAAAGCATCATCTCTGACATCGCGGACATGGATAGCCATGCGTGATTGTCATTGCCAATTGTACCCTCCTCCAAGCATAATAGGTATTAGGACGACTTGAGTGAGCGAGGAATGCACATGAAAGCGACAATTTACGATGTTGCCCGCGAAGCTGGCGTATCTATAGCGACCGTATCCAAGGTGATCAACGCGAAGGGGAAAATAAGCCAGGAGAGGCGGCGTGAAATACACGCCATCATGGAGCGGCTTCATTATCAGCCAAGCGTTATCGCTTCGGCTTTGACTGGCAAGCACACCTTTACGCTTGGCTTGCTTATCCCGGACATTGCGAATCCTTTTTACGGCGAAGTGGCGAGAGCGGTCGAGGACCGGGGGCATCAGCTCGGATACAGCGTTATTATTTGCAGTACGGATAATCAGGATGAACGGATTGAACAATATATTTCGGTGCTCAAGCAAAAGCGGATCGACGGCATTATGATCGGCACGGGAATGGGGAACGCGGATACTTTGCGCGAGCTCAGCGAGACCATGCCGGTCGTGGCCATCGGCCGCGAGCTGCCGGCCTACCCGGTTCATACGGTGGTGGCGGACGATTGGCAGGGTGGACGGTCAGCGGCCGAGCATTTGCTTCAGCTCGGACATCGCCGCATGGCTGTGCTGTCCGAGAGCATGACGCTCAGCAGCAGCCGGGACCGGCTTTTAGGCTTTAGGGAGCGGCTGCATGAAGACGGCATCAAGCTGCCGGAGCGTCTTGCACGGCACTGCAAGCACAAGATGGAGGACGGAAAACGCGAGGCTGCGGTCATGCTGGAAGGCAGCGATCGGCCGACCGCGATTTTTTGCTGCAACGATCTGCTTGCCGTAGGCGCTCTTCAGGCGGCCAAGGAGGCGGGAATCCGTGTTCCCTCCGAGCTGTCGGTCGTCAGCTTTGACAATACGATTCTCGCCTCGGTCACCGATCCCCCGCTCACCTCGATTGCCCAGCCGATGGAGCAGTTGGGCGCTGCCGCCGTCGATTTGCTGCTGGAGCAATTCGGCAAGGAGCCCTCGGCTGCGAAGAGCCGCGTCGCACTGCGGACGGAACTGGTAGTGCGGGCATCTACGGACCGTGCTCTGCTGGTTGAATGAAGATGAATCGCAGCTACAAACGTTTCTATGCGCACTTATATTAATCATCCCCATATGGCAGACAGTGAAAAAACGTTCATGATCAGATGAGCGAACACGGCTGGCCGGCGGGGCTTTTTCTATTTTTAATGAATAACACGGCTTCTTGTCCCTTTGGATGAGGGGCTATTTGTTTTTTCCTTGAGACGGCTCGGCAGCTCTGCTTAATGAACAGGATTGTTAATATATATTTAACATATATGATTCTGAGATGTGTACGGGCAGTACAAGCTTAATAATCTCGAAATCACTTTTTCAAAGGTATGCATCCTAAAAAAATGTTGCTCGATCACTGTTTTTTTAACTTAACTTAAAAATTAATAGGAATAATTCTGTTTTTTTAGCATGTAATCAAGATGCTGTTCATATTTTACATATATGATATGCAGCTTGTATTAGGATGCTTTGCACCCACTTATTTAAACAGGAGGTTATCGCATGACTGCTGAGCTAAGCCAAGGGCTTAATGCAATATCCAGCCCCGGTGAATTCACGGAGCTTGACCGTTTTATGTTTGATTCATGGGGATATCTTATTATTCCGAACGTATTATCGGCTGAACAAGCGAACGAATGTCTGGAGGCTTCTATCCGCCTCCACGAGAAAGCGGGGACGACGGGCTGGGCACAGGTTGGGCGAGGTTTTGAGACGGAGCAAGCGCTCGACAATTTGATTGACCATCCGGCTGTGCTTCCAAAGGTAAGGGGGCTTTATGGCGACCGTTTCATTCTTCAATCCGCTTGGTGTACGAAGCAGCCGGCATTTGGGGATGCGGGCGGGTGGCATCAAGACGGCTCAGGAGCCTATGATTTTAAGCATCTAGCTTATCCGATACCTCTTTTGCAGCTGCGCGCCTCCTATCTGCTCACCGATCAATCGCTGCCGAGGATGGGCAACATGGAAATGATACCGGGCAGCCACAGATCGCAGGTGCCGCTTCCGGAAAATATTCGCCGCGACAAATCCGATCTGCCGATCGGACATGTTATTTGTGCTCCGGCTGGCTCCGTGCTGCTGTTCCACAATGCCGTCTGGCATCGTACATACATGCATGACGGAGACTATGATCGTTATACCGCGCATTATATTTACAGTCCGCCTTGGGTGCGATTCTCGGACCGTTTTGCGAACGACAAGAACTATTTGGAGCATACCACGCCGGTACGCCGTTACTTGGCGGGAGAGTACGAACGGCCAGACGCTCCGTTCGGAGCCGGATACCCGGACACGGCCTTCAAGGATTAACAAGCTGACTCTTCACGCAATCAGGTTTGATTCGAATAATGATTTGGAGGGATACTCGAATGCTGAATGTCGCAATGATCAGTAAGTGGCATGTTCATGCCGAAGGATACGCTAGTCATTTGCAATCGCTTGGAAACGTAAACATTACGGCCGTATGGGATGAAGTCACAGACAGGGGGCGCGCTTGGGCGGCGCAGCTTGGCGCTGATTTCGAAGCTGATCTGGATGCGCTGCTGAAGCGGGAGGACGTGGATGCCGTCGTCATCGATGCACCAACCAGCATGCACGCCGAAGTGATGATTGCGGCGGCAAATGCGGGCAAGCATATTTTCACGGAGAAATCGATGGCCCTTACCGTGGCGGAATGCGATCAGATTACGGAGGCCGTCCAGAGAGCGGGCGTCAAGTTTTGTATTTCTTTTCCCGCCCGTACTAGGCCGCATCATTTGTTCGCGAAGCAGCTGCTGGATGATGGGCTGCTCGGCGCGGTAACATTGCTCCGCATTCGGAACGGCCATGACGGGGCATTAAATAATTGGCTGCCTGAATACTGGTACGACGAGAAACAGGCAGGCGGGGGAGCCATGATGGATCTCGGATGCCACCCCATGTATCTGGCAAGCTGGCTGCTCGGTCAACCGAAGCGGATTACATCCATGTTTGGTTATTTTACGGGCAGGGCCGTCGAAGATCATGCGCAATGCTCGATTGAGTTCGAAGGTAACGCAATCGCGCTGCTGGAAACAAGCCTAGTCACCTACCTTACACCGCCGGCATTCGAGCTGTACGGCACGGAAGGGACATTGATCATCTCTGGGGATGCCGTTAAACTCGCTTCCAAACATTTGGATTCGCGGTTGCAGGGCTGGATTGCTCCCCGCCAGCTGCCAAAGGAGCAGCCGCTTCCGTTGACAGCATGGGTGGATGGCATCTTGAACGACCGTCCGATGCCGTTCGGGCTGGAGGATGGAACGAAGCTGACGGAGCTGCTTGAAACGGCATATATCGCCCATCGCGAGAGAAGAACGGTCGAATTCAAGCAGCCGGGAGGGAATTGATCGATGCGGACAGTCAAAGTAGCTATAATCGGATGCGGAATGATTGCTAACGGAAAGCATATGCCAAGCTTAGCTAAAATAGAAAATGTGGAAATGGTCGCCTTCTGCGATCTGATCGAGGAAAGAGCGCGCGAAGGCGCCGAGAAATATGGCGTGCCCGGCGCGAAAGTATTTACCGATTACAAACAGCTGCTCGCCATGGAAGATATTGAAGTGGTCCATGTGTTGACGCCTAATATTTCACATGCCGTCATTTCCATCGATGCGATGGAAGCCGGAAAGCACGTAATGTGCGAGAAACCGATGGCCAAGACGGGAGCCGAAGCGAAAGCGATGTACGAGGCTCATGTGAAGACCGGGAAAAAGCTGACGGTCGGCTACCAGAACCGCAGCAAAGCGCAGTCGCTGCTGCTAAAGAAGATGATCGAAAACGATGAGCTCGGCGAGATCTATTATGCCAAAGCGGTCGCAACCAGGCGCAGAGGCGTTCCCACATGGGGCGTGTTTTTGGACAAGGAAAAACAAGGCGGCGGTCCGATGATCGACATCGGCACCCATTCCCTCGATCTCATCCTCTGGCTGATGAACAATTATGAGCCGCAGAGCGTCGTGGGCAGCGTGTTTCATAAATTGAAGGATACGGAAAATGCGGCAAACGAATGGGGTTCATGGGACCCCAAGCAGTTTGAAGTGGAGGATTCCGCCTTCGGTTATGTGAAATTCAAAAATGGCGCCGTCGTTTCGATTGAAACCAGCTGGGCGCTTAATGTCGCCAAGACGGACGGCTCGCTTCTCTGTGGAACGAAGGGCGGTGCTGATTTTAACGACGGTCTGCGGATTAACGGCGAAAGAGACGGCAGCCTATTCATTAATACGATCGACGTAAATCCGAACGCCAGAGAGCAGTTCAGGGGAGAGAATCTAACGGATTTCGAGTATGAAGCGAAGCAGTGGATCGATAGTATCGTAAATAATACCGAGCCGCTCGTTAAACCCGAAGAAGCGATGGTTGTATCCGCTATTCTGGAAGCTGTATATATATCGGCAGAAACCGGAAAACCGGTCTACTTCGATTAATAGCAGGCATAGAGCGCTGGGATAGGGGCAGCCGAGCTGAGCAGGCAAAAAAGGCAATGCGGATTCATGCAAATCCACGCTGCCTTTTTTATTTGTTCGGAATAGGAAAGGATACGGTTGTGCCTTCATTTGGCTTACTGGCAATCGTTAAGCCTTGGCCGTTCAATTGCGTCAAACGGCGATGCGTATTGGCAAGTCCGATACCGCTTTTCCCTCTCATGAGCGGGCTAAGCAATTGAATGATCTTTTCCTCGGCCATTCCGATTCCATTATCTTTCACCTCGATAAGCGTAACGTTTTCACTCCGAGCAATCCGAATATGAACGGTTCCGCCTTCGAACCGGCTAAGCAGGCCATGTCTAACTGCATTCTCGACCAGAGGCTGTATGGAGAGCGGAGGCAGCAGCAAGCTGATGCCGGGCTCAACTTCCCATATGATCGACAATCTGTCCTCGAACCTCTCTCTCTCAATGAACAAATAGGCTTCGACAAGCTCCAGTTCGTGGGCGAGCTCGACAAGTTCCTCCATGTTGAGAAAGTCAAAGCTTATCCTCAAAAAGGACGCAAAGGCATCGCCCATCTTTCGCATCTTATCCGAGTCGATCTCGCTTAGCGCCATAATCGAGTTAAGCGTATTGAATAAAAAGTGTGGATGAATCTGCGCCTGTAGATAGGCAGCTTCCATGCGCAGACGCTCATTTATGGATAGCTTCAGCGTAGTTAACGCCCTTATTCGATATTGGAGCTCTAATGCATCCACAGGTTTGGTTACATAATCGTTGGCGCCTGCCAAAAAACCGGTATAGATGTCAGCGGGCTGGCTGCGCGCGGTCAGCAGCAAAATCGGAAGCTCCGATACGGAATAATGCTCCCTGACTCTCTGCGTCAATTCATAACCTGACATATTCGGCATCATGACATCGGCAATCAATAAGTCCCATCGTCCTGTGGCGAGCAATTCCAACGCTGCGCGGGCTGAATGAGCGGTCGTAATGGCATACGAATCCGTTGATAGGATGCCAACGAGCACATTAAGGTTGACTGGGTCGTCGTCGACCGCAAGAATATTGATTTTCCTGTCTTGCAGGAGCGGATCATAAAGCTTGGCGGCTGCCAACTCGCGGCTCCCGTCATCCGGAAAAACGAGCCCAGCATGCAAATGTTTTATGTTGTCAGCCGTCTCTTCCGTATTTAGCTGCTTTAGAGCTTGTGGCAGGTTTGACGAGTTAGCGAGCGGCAGATCAAAGCTGAATACAGAGCCCTTGCTCTCTTCGGATCGAACGGTTAATGTCCCGCCGTGCAGCTCTACTAATTGTTTGCATATGCTCAAACCAAGCCCGATTCCTCTGCCATCGCTTATGCCTGAAGCTCCTTGCTCATAGGGAAGAAAGATTCTAGCCTGCGTGTCCCCGCTCATGCCGATGCCCGTGTCCGAAACATGGATGACCGCATGGCCATCTCTCGCCTCGGCGGATACGGTAATCGACCCTTTTTCAGTGAATTTCAAGGCGTTATGCACCAAGTTGTAAATGATTTGCACGAGTCTTTTCTCATCGGCCATTACCGGAAGCAAGGATTCCGGGATATCGATTTGCAGCTTTATAGGCTTGCCATCGATCATAAATCTTAACATGCCGAATACGCCGGGAACGATCGCTTGCATGATTACCGGCTCTTTCTGCAATACGATACGATGCTCCTGGAGCCGAGCGACATCAAGAAGATCACCGAGCATATGCGACATACGGCGGCTTATGGTGATGAGCAGCTCCATGTCTTTCAAGCTGCCCGGATCCATGGTTTCCTTTTCTTTGGCTGCAACAGATTGAGCAATATTGATAATACCGTGAAGCGGCGTCCGCAGCTCATGCGACGTATTGGCGAGAAATTGGTCTTTCTGCTTATCGGCATTTTTTAGCTGCTCGTTCAGCTTGTTGTTTTCTTTGGTATGACGGAAATATTTTTTGAACCAGTATGCAGAAAAACCGATAATGGCTGCGATGATATCAAGCGGGTAATAGACGACAGTAACCTCTCTATATGAATTCCATAGACTCCAGAGAAAGTTAGACATGATGCCGGCTGCGGATAAGAGCAGGAAAACAGCGTCGATGTCGGCTTGTTTCTTGAAAACCATCTTTCCTATGACATATACAAACCAAGCAAAAGGTATAACATAAAAAGCGGAAAAAACGTTAAATTCGACGGACCCATTTATGAATGGAGCATTCGCAACGAGCAGAAATGCCGAATAAGAAATAAGCGCCATGGTGTATAACCGCAGCCATTCGTTCCTTGGAGGAGACGAAGAGAATCGCGTGAAGATATGAAGTATGAAAAAAGGCTGCCAAACGAGAGCGAGCAGTTTGATTTTTAGCGCCCACGTATAATTGATCGGCAGCCAGAGCAATAGCAGGTTATCATGCCCGGCGACAATCGAAATCCCGACAGCCAGCGTCAGCAGTCCTGCAAAGAACAAAGCCCTTTCTCTAGGGCTGAATAAATAAAGAATGCAAGCATATACACCATGAATCATTAGCGTAATCAGCATGACCAATTGAAACCCGATCGAGTACCAGCGAACATAATCGATTGCTGCTTGAGAGCCAAAACGAATGGAGCGCAAAATGCCGCCATTGTACGGATCCTCGAAATTAGATATTCGAATGAGCAATTCAATCTCATCGACATCAAGCGCAGCGTAGGAAGCGGTGTAAGAAAAATTTTTGGGTATATGCGCCTTAGCGTTATCAGCAGTTTTTCCGAAATCATTTTCAACTTGCCCGTTTATTTCCACAGTAGAAGCGGATTGCAATCCTCGCAGCCAGAAGGCGACTGGAACCTCCAGCGGGTCGACTAGAATACGTAACCGGTAAGTTCCGTAGCCAAAAGAAGAGCCTGTTCCACTTGCCAATACGCGTCCCCAGTCGCCCGGAACTTGGATATTTTGAGATTGGTTTTCCTCTAGCGCCGCATCCCGATGGGAAACGAATTTTTCAGGGTAGAACTTCCACTCGCCGTCCAAGGGGATTGTTGGCGTATTCGATAAGTCCCGTCCGCGCAGATCAAGTATTCCATCGACAGCATGGGAATGCTCTGTTGCCGAAAAAATTTCAGACCAAGTCCAGCGCAGGCCAAGGAGTATGCTAAGGAATAATAGGATGGTAGCTATATATTTAAGGGTGGTTGTATTCGTTATTCGCATCATACAACGATATTCGACATTATATTTGTTTATCCCTTTATTAAATGCCCGCAGCTATGCAAACAAGCTTTTTAATAGCAGCAGCGCCGTAAGCCATATAAAAATAGCGGAAAATTTGTTAAATATATTTAATATCGGGCCCGAGCCATCTAATTTTTTGATAAAAGCGCCTGCGATTGTGAGGCCGAAAAACCAGCACCACGATACTGCTATGCAAGTTGCTGTAAATAGAATCTGCTCCAGTCCTGCGTATCGCAAAGCGCTTGTTCCAATCACGCCGACAGTATCCAAGATCGCATGCGGATTCAAAAGCGAGACAGACAGCGCAAATACAATCTGCTTCTGCGGCGGCAAGCTTTTCCCTGATTCCCGCTTGGCAGGCCTCGAGTTCCATACGGAATATCCCATATACAATAGGAAAATAATACCGATAATCATTAAGCCAAGCCGCAGCCACGCAAATTGCAGCACGATGACGGACAAGCCGAACACCGCGAATAAAATAAGCAGCGTATCGCAAAGCGCGGCTGTAAGGGTTGCCGGCAACGCCTTGAAAAGGTTTGGCTGCGTTGCCCCTTGCGTAAAAATAAAGATGTTTTGCACGCCTAAAGGCAAAATAAGGCCAAATGCTAATAAAATCCCATGAAGTGTGGCTTCCATCTCAAATGAACTCCTTTCCTTCTTCACTTTACCTATGTTACAAATGAAAGAGAACAACCAATTGGATGGTTTTTGGACCCAACCAGTTTTGAAGGGAGACTGATTATTTTGCAATGGAAACCGGATCGTGCCTTTCCCTTATCGCTTCATGAACAGATCTATAATTGGATCAGCGCCCGCATCCGGCAGGGTGAATGGACGATCGGCACAAAGCTTCCTTCGCAAAGGAAGCTTTCCGAAATGTTGGAGGTAAACCGCAGCACCATCATTCAAGTGCTTGAAGAATTAAAGGCAAATGGGATATTAGAGACCCAAAGAGGCGGAGGCACATACGTATCCAATAGCAGCTGGAATAAGCTGCTAAGCCATGAGCAGCCCAATTGGCATAAGCATATCGATGCGAGCATTCATGAGCCGAATTATCATACCATTCAACTCATTAATGAGCACGAGCAAAATGCTTCGATGATTCGGCTGGGCACTGGCGAGCTTTCACCCGATTTACTGCCAACGGCGTTGCTTGAGCAATCGCTGCAAAATATATCCTTGTTTGCTAGAGATATCGGCTATTCAGAGCCAAAGGGCAATAAAAAGCTGCGTATCGCATTGAGCGGGCATTTGCAAAAACGAGGTATTAATACGTCACCGGAGAGTATCCTGATCGTTTCTGGCGCGCTTCAAGCGCTGCAGCTTATTTCATTGGGCATTCTTGAGCAGCGTTCAAATGTGTTCCAGGAGCCGCCTTCTTATTTGAATTCGATTCATCCTTTTCAATCTGCAGGCATGCGTGTAATCTCGGTAAGTAGAGAACAACAGCTGAAAAAAACGTTAAAAGCATTAAAGGGTAAAAAACAATCGTTATTTTATACGGTGCCTACCCTCAATAACCCGTCTGGGCGGATTCTAACGATGGAAGATAGACAAGCTTTATTAGACATCTGCACGTCCCTGCAAATTCCGATCATTGAAGACGACGTATATCACGAATTAACTTTCGAGGATGCTCCTCCATCGATGAAATCAATGGATCATTCCGGACAAGTCCTTTATATAGGCAGCGTTTCAAAGACGTTGAGCCCCGGTTTAAGAATTGGCTGGGTCGTGGCGCCTGAACCTGTCATCAATCGATTGGCTGATATTAAAATGCAAACGGATTACGGCTCAAGCGCCTTTTCGCAGCAGATTGTAACGCACTGGCTTACATCCGGCTTGTACGATTCGCACGTCGGGCGGTTGCGCTGCCAATTGCAAAGACGGGCAGCGTTTGTGGAAGAGATTTTGACCAAAGACTTTGGACAACTCGCATCATGGGAAAAGCCAAAAGGCGGCTTTTATATTTGGCTGCGATTTAACGAGCCTATTGTGAATAAAGCGTTGTTTCAACAGCTCATCAAACAAAAGTTATTGATTAATCCCGGATATATTTATGATCCAAAGGATTTTCATCACATTCGCTTATCCTACGCCTATGCAACTTTGGAAGAGCTAAAGCAAGGGCTGCACATCTTGTTAAATGTAGTGGCACAAAAAAGCAGCTAACGGTGTTTTAGATAAAAATTAATGGTTTAAGCTAAAGATTATGTCCGGATACAACCCCTATAATCGGGTTATATCCGGATTTTTTTTATTTCTAGGGAGGTGAGAACGTTTGAAATCATATAAAGGAAAAATAGCTGTGCACGCGATTACCTGGGGGGATAACCATCTGCAGGCGCTTGATGAAGCTTCAAAGCTCGGCTATCGGGCGATTGAGCCATGGCCTTCCTTTGCGCTTCAATATGAACAAAACATCTCGTTGTTCAAAGAACTGCTGGCACAGCACAGCTTGGAATTGTCGGGGCTTTACGGAGGCGTTACTGGAGATCCGTCCTGCAAGTTTGCCGATCCGTCCAAACGGCAGCATATCGTAGATTACAATGTGCGGCTGGCGCGAATCGTTTCGTTATGCGGGGCGGGTCATTTGCTGCTTGGTCCCGGCGGTCCCCGGCTGAAGCCAGCCAGCTTGGAGGAGCTGAAGATAGCGGCTTCAACGATTACCGAAATTGCGAAACGAACCCTCGAGCTAGGCGTCAAAGCCTGTCTTCATCCGCATTTATGGACCGAGCTTCAGGATGAGAATGAGCTGGATGCGATTATGGACTTATGCGATTCCGAGGCCGTTTATTTTGCCCCGGATACTGCCCAATTGACTGGAGCCGGAATGGATCCTGCGGAGCTGATTCGCCGGTATAAAGATAGAGTCGCCTACGTGCATCTAAAGGATGTTACGAAAGACGGCGCCGTGGCAGAAGATTTTCCGATGCTTGAAGGGAACGAGGTTCCGATATTTTGCGAGCTGGGTCTGGGTAAAATCGATTTTGACCCGATTATAGAAGCGTTAAACGATATTGCGTATGAGGGCTGGATGACGCTTGAGATCGACCGCTCAACCAGCACGCCTTATCGCAGCTTGGAGATTTGCAGAGACTTCGTGGAGCAGCGGCTTCACATTCCGGTTAGAGGATAAAGATAGGGGGCTGTAATCGTTGCCGGCAATGGATTATATTTAGAGCATAATCCAATGGATAAACATGAAGCGATTAACGCTCGTGCCGGATAACGATAAAGGAAGTTTGGAGGAACGAATGATGGAAGCATGGATGAATACCATTTCTCCCTTTGTGAGAGTCGTTAAAATCGCAAAATCTTCTTCGCTCTCCGGCGAGTGGATTGATTTTGACCATGTCTTTACCTATATCGAGCAAGGAGAAGCGGATTTTATATTAAACGGGATCAAGTATCTAGCGAAAGAGGGAGATCTTTTTCTGATGCCCCCCATGCTTCCGCATATCATTCGAACGACATCGGACGTTCCCTTGATTCAATATATTGTGCATTTTGATCTTCATTATGACGAAACCCGGAGCGGCTGGAAGGAAACGGGGCTTATCAATGAGCAGACCAGAGAGGTTCCCTTACGGGAGAAAGCTTTGGGAGCCATCGTGCCGATCTCCCATCTGCGCACTTCAGACCGCATCGACTTAAAGAGAAGATTTCTGCTGCTGCAAAAAATTTTTCTGGACGAGAAGTCCAACCGCGATTTGCTTACCAAGGCTATAGGCATCGAGCTGCTTTATTTTTTCCTAAAGGGACAGGTAGGCAGCAAGGAGCAGGAAGGCAAGCTGACGAAAGGATGGGGTGTGCTTGAGAAATCCATTCACTTCATCCATGAGCGCTATGCTGATGCAGGGCTTGATAATGTCACGATCAGCAGGCATGCCGGCGTCTCCACCAATCATTTATCTTTTTTGTTCAAGGAGCAATTGAATATAACGATTCATAAATATTTAACCCATGTGCGGATCGAGCAAGCCAAAGTGAAAATTATCGAAGGACAAAAAACGGTTACGGCGATTGCGGAGGAGGTAGGCTTCTCCGGCATTCATTTGTTCAGCCGTACCTTCAAGGCGACGGTTGGCATAACGCCCAGCCAGTTTTTTGCCGCCCATACCACGATCCGCAAAGACGGATAAGAGAAGGAGCATCACTAGGATGGAAAATAAACAGATCGTATTTGCAGCGCCGTGGCAGGTTGAGGTGCATGATGCGCCGTTATCTATTTCCCATATAGGAGACCATGAGGCGTTAGTAAAAAAGAAATATACGTTGATCAGCCCGGGTACGGAGCTTGCATGCTTATCCGGCAATGAAGGATGGTTTGGCATGCCCGGGATTCCTGGCTACGCATCGGTGAGCGAGATTATAGAAATAGGCAAGGGCGTCGAGGGATTCTGGCCCGGAGATGTTGTTTTTCATTACGGCGATCATTCCGCTTATCAAATCGTTCCGACGACCGGCGTATTTTTGAGGGCTCCCCAGCACGTTCCGTTAACTTGGGTTCCTTTTACGCGGATGGCAACGGTGGCATTCACCTCGACACGGGTATCGCAAATTGAACTAGGCGACAACGTGGCCGTTACAGGGCTTGGGCTCATTGGCAATATGGCTTCGCAACTGGCTAAGCTTGCGGGAGCAAATGTGTTTGGGATCGATCTGTCGGAGCAACGTTTGAAGATGGCGGAAACGACCGGGATTGACGCAGCCTTGCATGCAGGACGCGGGGATATTCGTGAAGAGATCATGAGGCTTACGAGAGGAGAAGGCGTATCTACATTAATTGAGGCAACCGGCGTGCCGAAGGCAGCGGTCGATAATCTGCCTTTGATTGCGAAGTCCGGAGAGCTGATCCTTCTTGGCAGCCCGCGCGGAGAATACCAAACGAACGTAACGGAAGTGCTGAATTACGTTCATTTGATCAATTACGGCTGCATTACATTTAAGGGCGCGCATGAATGGCGTTATCCGGTGGAGAAGGACCCGTTCGTGAAGCATTCCTTGGTGCGTAATTCGCAAATCGTATTTGACTTGATGGCGCAAAACAAGCTGAGCATCGAGCCGCTGATCAGCCATATTGTTAAACCGGAGGAAGCGGCATCTGCTTATATCGGGTTAAGAGATGACAAAGAGCATTACTATGGCGTTTTATTCGATTGGGCATAAAATCAGGCGCAGCATGCGAATCTATTTTTTCTGATGGAGCTGAACGATATGTTAAGAGGCTTGACCCGGGCGGGACTCGGTGAAGTCAGTGACGATAAACGGTTCATTGAACTGGCGGCGGAAAAAGGTTTTCAAGCCGTTGAGATTGATGCATTAGGATGGATAGAAACTTACGGGCTTGAAGGAGCTAGGGAGCTGCTGAATTCGAACGGAATGGCGATGGGCGCCTTCGATTTAGGGGTAGATTGGCGGAGCAGCGAGGAAGATTTTCTTGGGAGCATAGGCTTGTTGGAGGCTCGTGCCAAAGCGGCGGCGTTACTGGGAGGCGATTCCTGCTGCACGTATATATTGCCCTCGACTGACCATTCACCCGCAGTGCTGGCCATACATGCCGCTTGCCGGCTTAGAACATGCGCGGATATCATAGGCGCATACGGAATTAGGCTTAGTCTGGAATTTGTTGGTCCGCACCACTGGCGAACGGCGTTTCAGCATCCTTTTATCCATACGCTGGAGGATACGTTAGCGTTCATCGCTGCGATTGACAGGCCCAATGTCGGCTTGCTGCTGGATTCCTATCACTGGCATACGAATGGATTAACGACCTTGGATATTGAGCGATTGTCCGCAAGCCAAATCGTGTATGTCCATATTAACGATGCCAAGCCAATGGCGGTTGAGCAATTATTGGACAATGACCGGTTATATCCGGGTGAGGGCGTTATCGATTTGAGCGGTTTTTTGCGCAGTTTACGAAAAATCGGCTATACAGGCGTTGTAGCGCAAGAGGTGTTGATGCAAAACGGAGAAGGGGTTCAGCCAACGCTGGAAGCGTCGCTGCATCGCTCGAAGACAGGCTTTGACAAGGTGTTTTTAGCGCTTGATGCCGTGTAATTAGAACGGCAAGTCTATCATGATGAATGAGGAGAAACCCGGCCCTTTGAGGCCGGGTTTTTAATGGTGTCTAGCGGTGAGAAGCAGCAAAGGGCAGCCAAGAACAACCATCCCATGCATAATCGAGCGATGGAAGGGAAAGTATACCAGATGTAGAAAATGTAAAAAGCTTGAGGAGGGGAGCAGCGATGGAGGGATCCTTTTCTAGACTTCAGATCGTATTTTTATTGCTATTATCACTTGGGATCTCTAACCACGTACTGATTATCCCTCATCTTCTCCAAGCGGCGGAACGCGATGCATGGTTCAGTATTGCCATCGCTTATTTGGCATTGATTGGATGGAGCCTGATTTTATATCTTGTTTTAAAATCGATGCGTTCATTATCCTTTTCCGATTGGCTTAAATTACGGACGGGCAAACTCGGCTTATGGCTGGTGAGCGGGGGGCTCGTTCTATATTTATTGGCGGCAGGAAACATGATCGTGTTTGATACGGCAAAGACCGTCAAAATTTACTTTCTTCCCAATACAAGCGATATCGTCGTTACGCTAAGCTTTATCTTTTTGTGTTACTGCGCCTCAAAAGCGGGAATGAAGACGCTTGTCTATATGTCTGCCATGTTATTGCCTGTCGTGATGCTGCTAGGCTTCGGGGTATCCATCATGACTATGGATAGCAAAGACTATGGCATGCTTCAGCCCTTCCTTAAGGAAGGGCTCGATACGCAGCTATCCGGAGGAATAGTCGTATTTGGCGGCAGCATGGATTTGCTTATTTTGCTTTTGATCCAGCATAAAATGAGCAAGCCCATGAACTACGGAACCATTTTTCTGCTTTTGTTCATGCTGGTAGGTCTAATTATGGGGCCTACAATCGGTTCCATAGCTTCGTTTGGCCCTTTTCAAGCTGAGAATTTACGCTTCCCGGCTTTCGAACAATGGAGGCTCGTTATGATCGGCAGCAATATCTCGCATGTTGATTTTTTAGCTGCCTTTCAATTAATGGCAGGCAGCATTGTGAGAACAGCTCTAATTATCTATCTCTTATGTGAACTAACCGGAGCGAAATCCCCCAAAAAACGCCAAATGGTTATGCTCATTTGCGCAACCATCATTTCGCTGCCCTCCCTTCTAAATGTCAGCGACATTCAGATGCAGCAAATTATTCATCAATACTTTTATGACGGTTCCCTCTGGTTCGGCGTTACGTTAACCGCGCTTCTATTTACGATAACCTTTATACCGCAGCGGAAAGGAGCACGAAAATGAATAAGTCGCAAGAAGAGTCGATGTTATTCGCAGAGCATGACACCCGGCTGCGCAGCGGCAGTTTGTTAGCAGGCGAATTGAAAGAAGCATTCTCGCATTATTCGGATGTCCAGTTTCCGCTTCTTCCGCAATTGGAGTTCTCAGACCAATTAACGGCCTTTTATTGTGAAGGCATGATCGAGAAGACGGAGCTGAATGCATACTTTACTAGGGCATGTCATTATATTAACCGTTTGCATGTCGATCCGGATGAAACAGTATCGGAATATACGGACGAAATGCCTATTTTAGAGATCAATCGGTCATTCGGGGAAATGATCACTAGTTTGTTTACCGGCAAATTGATCATATACCGGGAAAGCGACAGTTACTTTTGGACAGTCGATATTTCCAAAGTGCCCCAGCGTTCCTTACAGGAGTCCAATACGGAAATTTCGATCAAGGGGCCAAAGGATGCATTCACAGAAGACCTATTTACAAATATTTCGCTGATTCGGAAACGGATGCAAACCGGATTATTGTTCAGCGAGCAGTTCTTAATCGGCAGCTTAAGCAAGACGCAAATATGCTTGCTTTATCTGAGCCATAAAGCGGACCCGAAGATGATTTCCAACGTGCGCAGACGTTTGGAAACCTTTCAAGCGGAAAGCATCGTGAGCAGCGGGCAGCTCGAGCAATGGCTGTCGGATCGAACCTTTTCGTTGTTTCCCTTGATTGATTACATCGGTCGGCCAGACTTTGTCATTGAAACGCTGCTGCGGGGAAGATTCTCGATCGTCGTAGACGGATCGCCGATGGTGCTTATCGGGCCATCTAACTTCCTTGAATTGCTAAAAACGCCAGAAGACGTCCATTTTCCGTTTCACTTTGTCATCTTTCAACGGATTCTAAGGATCCTCGGTTTGTTGATCGGCATTTTTTTGCCGGGCTTTTGGATTGCCCTTGCATCGGTGAATTTAGACCAGATCCCCTTTTTCCTGCTGTCTACAGTGGTCATTTCACGAGAAGGGGTTCCGCTGCCTTCTTTTCTAGAGGCATTTCTTTTGCTGTTTCAATTTGAATTGCTGCGGGAAGCCGGCATTCGGCTGCCGAAAGCCGTCGGCCAAACGATTGGAATCGTTGGAGGCTTGATCATTGGAGACTCCCTTATCCGCGCAGGGCTAGCATCGCCGACTTTGCTCGTCATTGTAGCTCTTTCGACCGTATCCACGTTTTGTTTGGTAAATCAGTCTTTGTCCGGCACGGTAAGCCTGATCCGAATTTTTATTTTGCTCATATCCTCGTTCTTGGGGATCTATGGCTTTTTTCTGAGCATGTTTTTGATTTTAATTTATCTCTGCCGCCTTGAATCCTTCGGGCTCTCTTATCTGGAACCGATCTCTTCCTTGCGCTTCAAGGATTGGCTGGGAGCCTTCGTTGTTGATCCATTCCGAAGATCACGTTTCTCGTCAGCCATGATTAATAAGCGAAAGAGGTGATAGGGTTGAAGCTTAACCTGCGGTGCATCCTCATAATGACGGTTGGATTGTTATTCACATCAGGTTGTTCTACAGACGTCAAGGATATCGAAAAGCTGAGTTATGCTTCCGCATTAGGCGTAGATTTTAAGGATGGAAAATATCATGGCTACATCCAATTCATAGATTTTCAATCGGTTGCGAAATCGAGCGACGGTCAGAAGTCTCCTTCGAGAGTTTGGGTAGGCGAGGGAGTTGGAGATACCTTTGAAGAATCATTTTTCAATCTCTATCAGACGGCGCAAGAAAGAATTTATTGGGGGCATTTGACGGCGATCGTCATTAGCGAATCGGCATTCAAACAAGGGATAAAAGAAGTGTACGATAGTTTTATCCGGTATTATGAATTTCGTCTAACGCCCTGGGTGTTTGGCACGAGGGAATCCATCAAGGATATCCTCTCAGCAGGAGGATTTTTTGGACAATCTCCGCTTAGCACCATATTGCATGAACCAAAAGGGACTTACTCCCAGTCTTCTGTCATTAATCCGATCAAGCTCCACCGATTAATCGGGCAAATTAACGAGCCCGGTTTTACTACTGCCATACCGACGCTTACTTTAAATAAAAAACAGTGGAGCGAAAAAGATAAGCCCGAGCCTAAGCTAATGATTAATGGGGCGATATTTCTTAAAAATGACGTGTTTAAAAGCTACATTCCAATAAAAGATTTAAACGGACTCCGCTGGGTTCAACAGGGGACGGTTCGTGCCGGCATTCCCGTTCCAAATAAGAAAAAGCCTGCCGTCCAAATCGTTGTGGATAACCCTAAATCTAAGCTGTCACTAGATAAGACCAGCGTTGATATCCGCTACAACATTGATTTGAAAGCGACGGCCTATATCGTAAACCGCACGAAGGATAGCTTCCTCGGGCTGCAGCAATTAACGAATAAGACAACAGAGGTTATCGAACAAGAAATCCGGAGCACATTAAAAACAGGGATAGAGAAAAAGACCGATATTTACAATATAGAACATGAGCTTTACCGCCATCACTATGAGAAGTGGAAGCCTATCTCTCCAGATGATATGATACTGCTGAAAAAGAATCTGATTCAAGATATCCGTATTCACTTAAATATTGAGCACTCGAGCTCGGAAAAAAATTCGACTATCCATCGAAACCAGTAAGCGTCTATCTTTTGGAAAGACTCCAAGAAGTAAAAACCCGACCTCTTTATGAGGTTGGGTTTTTATAATTTGAATGGTCACAGCTTCATGTATGTCCACTTGCTCACTTGCGGGCATCCAGCAGCGGCTGAATAATGCTCATATCCGGAATTGTATATGCATGAGGAAGTGATGAAAGTATCCGATTCCAGATTTTTTTCTGCTGGGCATCCCGTGATGATGCGAAGAAGGCAGCGAGCGTTTTGGGCAAGTTATCGCTAGAGAGAAGCAATGGATTTCTGGATAGGCGTCGTTTTTTTCTTAATATACGGCGTACGCGCCGCAGCTTTCGACGACGTATTCGTTTACGTACAGGCTTTACGATCGTTGCTTTGCGTGCCTTCTTTTTTTGATCCGCTGCCTTTTTTGAGTTATTTTTGCGTGATGTCTTTTTCTTCGGAGGGTGCCCCATTTTCTTCTTCCCTTCTGTGTCGTGATTCGAATTTGCGGTTTAGGCCGTAAAACCACTTCGTCCACAGCTCCCAGATGTTTGCTTCGTGCAAGCTCATAGAGCTCTAGCGTGCGAGAAGCCATTGAAGGCAGCGCCCAATGGTTCTCACCCCATTGCTTTGCATGGTTTGCCATGTCGCTTAATGCCGTTGAATCCGCCTCCATGGCGGACCGCAAGCAGAAATGCAGCTGATCGATATCTCCGGCATGAAAGACGAGCCCAGTCACTGAAGGGGTTACCATTTCCGGTATGCCGCCGGCATCGGAAGTGATAACCAGCTTGCCTGCTAATTGTGCTTCGATAATGGCAAACGGCTGATTATCCTGCATGCTTGGAAGGACGATGAAGTCAGCTTGACGTATCAATGCCGGAACATCATCGCGGTTTCCGGTAAAGATGACGTGATCAGCGAGACCTAATTGATTAGCCGTTTGCATTAAATCTTGACGGAGATAGCCTTCTCCAACCAACCAGCAAACCCAATCCGATCGCTCTTCTTTCAGTTTGGCTAGTGCATGAATGAGATGGATATGTCCTTTTACTACATCAAAGCGTGCAGGGCACATAAACACTTTTTTCGCATCCGGCTTCGCAATCGCCGATACCGAATCGCGCATCATGTGCTGTTGGAATTCGTCAATGTCAAAGCCGTAATGGCTTACTACAATATGGTGTTCAGGAACCGAAAATTCGTTTACCAATACGTTTTTTAACCACTGTGAGGGAGAGATCGTAACATCGCTGACAATTGCGCCCAAATTTTCTCGAATGGTGGAATAGTGCCAAAGAGGGGAGTTTGTATCTTGGTCCGTTAATCCCATTTGCTTTATTTTTACGAACCATTCCTTAGCGAGACAGCCGTGAATGGTCGTTACCAAAGGCGTATGGGCAGGCTTTACACGTGACAATGCATGGGCGCTCACGATGTCCTGCGCGTGTATAATGTCATATTCGCTCAAACCGAAATACATGGCAGCTGCCTCGATACAGTACCGTTCGATTTCAGACTGCTTAATCCATGGATCGATGCCGGGCAATTGGTGATTCATATAGCGGTTTGTCTGATTGGCAATAAATGTCCTTAGTTTGCTTTTATCAATAAACAAGCCTCTGCTTGGGATATAAAATCCAAGTCCGTCTGGCGTCGAGGAGAAAATATCAACGTGATGCCCTGCGAGCTGCAATCCTTTTGCCAACTGATTGACATACGTGTTTACGCCACCTGCATGAGGCAGCGACCAGCTGCAGGCGATTAATATTCGCATTTGTTCCCCTCCCGGTCAAGTCTGTCATCCCCATATCATATGAGTGCTATACAGCATTGTTAACGTACACGAACCTATTTTCCCTTGCATCATTTCAACTAGCAGTCGCATCAGATGTGCTTTTTGTCTATCAAATCCCTTATTTCTCCGTGGAAATAAATAATAGGCAAAAATTTCCTTCAACACCGTGATACTCTACTATTTTATTGAAATTTAGACGTTTAACTAATGCGACTTTGATTAATTTTCGTATGATGCTAGAAGATTAATTAAAGGAGTTGAAAGAGCTTTGGAGCACTCGCTTAAATATAAAATAGGCATTATCGGACTAGGGTACGTCGGATTGTCGCTGGCGCAGTTGTTTCTGGAAAAAGGAAGTACGGTGTATGGCATTGATGTAGAGGAACGAAAGATTAATATGCTTCAGAAACGCCAATCCTATTTGTCTGATTTTAGTAAAAACGATATTCGAAAGCTTTTTAGCAACAATAGTTTTCACATTGGCTGCACATTCGATGTCATAGAGAAAGTAGATGTCATTATTATTTGCGTTCCTACGCCGCTCGATGAGCTTGATCAACCTGATTTGAGATATGTGGTAAGTGCGGCAGAAAGCTCAATCCCGTACTTGAGAAGAGGCCAACTTGTCGTTTTGGAAAGCTCCACGTTCCCAGGGACGTGCGAGGAGCTGCTTAAACCGATTCTGGAATCAACCGGCCTCCTTATAGGCAGGGACATTTCACTCGCATATTCACCTGAGCGAATTGACCCCGGTTCAACATGGGAACTCGGTAAAATACCCAAAGTTGTTGGGGGCGTAACGCCATCATGCACAGCGTATGCGAAGCAAGTATATGGAACGGCGTTCGAGCAAACGGTCGTCGTATCATCGCCGCGCGTTGCCGAAATGACAAAACTCCTCGAAAACTGCCAACGTTTCTTGAATATCTCATTTATGAACAGCCTGCTTAAGATTTGTGAAGAGCTAAATGTAAGCCTTTGGGAAGTGATCGAGGCGGCAGATACGAAGCCGTATGGATTTACGAAATATTATCCAGGGCCGGGCATTGGCGGGCATTGCATTCCGGTTGACCCTCTGTATTTGTTGTGGAAATCGAGGAAGCTTAATTTGGATCTGCCCTTCATCGAGCTTTCCCATCAGGTAAACGAGGATATGCCAGGATATATTGTGGAACGGGTTGCAAAGAGCTTGCGGCCAAAAGAGCTTAAAGAAAGCAGTGTGCTTGTTATCGGGGTTACGTATAAGAAGGACGTTAATGATATCCGAGAATCTATCGCACTGCCCATTATAGAGCAATTGCTGGAATCCGGCGTTCATGTTGGTTATTTTGACCCTTATGTGAATGAGCTGAAGATTGGGGAAACGATGCTGCATGCAATGCCGCTTACGGCACGGAATGTGAAGAAATACGATTGCACGTTGATTTTAACGGATCATTCGAATATTCCTTACGAGCTTCTAGTGATGCACACGCCTGTCGTTATCGACACACGGAACGCCACCGCCAAAATGGCAAATCGCAAAAACGTCATCTTACTCTAAGGGGGTCATGTCATTGAAAATATTAGTAACGGGCGGCGCCGGATTTATCGGCTCTCATTTAGTGGAACGGCTGCTTGCGGAAGGCCACACCGTTTGGACGCTAGATGATTTCTCGAACGGGCGACCGGAGTTTTTATCCCATCTCCAACCCAATAAGCGCCATACTCTCATCGAAGGCTCGGTCATGGATCGCGGCACGCTGAAGAAACTGATCGGCAAAGTCGATGTCGTCTTCCACCTTGCAGCCGTACTGGGCGTTAAAAATACGGTCGACGATCCGATTAAGGTTATTGAAGGCAACATTGACGGGACGCGTAATGTGCTTGAATTAGCCTATCCGCGCCATGTAAAGGTCATATTTACATCAACATCGGAAATATACGGGAAAAATGAAGAGCTGCCCTTTCACGAGCTGTCCGGTAGCATCTACGGGGCGCCCTCTGTCCATCGGTGGTGCTACGCGACGGCAAAGTCGCTTGATGAGCATATGTGCTTCGCTTATGCCAAGAAGGGACTTCCGGTCACAGTGCTCCGGTATTTCAACGCATACGGACCAAGGCAAACAAACTCACAATACGGCGGTGTCGTCGCGCAATTCATTAAGGCAGCCTTAAAGGGCGAGCAGCTCGAGGTTTATGGAGACAGGATGCAGAAGCGTTGCTTCACCTATGTGGACGATACAGTTGCGGGTAGTTTGGCCGCACTTAAACCGGAAGCGAACGGGCTTGCATTCAATATCGGTACGGATCGCTCCATAACGATAAGGGAGCTGGCACAACTGATTGTTAAGCTTAGCAGCTCAAAATCTCCCATTGTAAGCAAATCGTATTTTGAAGCTTATGGGCCAGGATATGAGGATATACCGGCTCGCGAGCCGGATTTGACAAGGTCGGAAACATTGCTCGGCTATAGACCTAAGGTCATGCTGGAAGCGGGTCTTAATAAAACGATCGATTGGTATCGAAATCGGATTTGACAGCTATCAATCGTGTTGGAGAAGGAAGTGACAGATGAAAATTGCACTTGTTTCCTATTGGAGCATTCCTTACACAGGCGGTGTATCCACTTACGTTTTAGCGCTCCGCCAAGGTCTCGAAGCAAGAGGATATGAGGTCGATATCCTCTCCCATAACGAAACCGGAATGAACTATCACAATGTAGATAAAGGCAAATCGATTGATAAGCAAGCGATATCGGTTCCGATCATGCAGCAAATCGGGACTCGGTTCAATGAAAAATCATTGAATTACGATTCATGGCTGGCAGCTATGGAAGGGGAGCGTATCGCATTCCGCCAAGCATTGTCCGAGTTTTCATTAAAGAAATACGACCTCATTCATGCGCAAGATGTCATTTCCGCGATCGGTGCATCGGAAGTGAAATCCAGAACTGCGCCGCTTATTGTGACGCTGCATGGGAAGCTTGCAGCCGAATGGAAGCTTCAAGGCGCGATTTTCGACCATACGCGGTCATGGCAATGGGCAAATGGGCTTGATTATTATGGAAGCATGGTTGGGGACTCGATCATCTTTCCCTCGCAATGGCTCAGGCAACAATATGAATCAACCGGGCTTATGAAGGATATTCAAATGGACGTCATTCCATATGGGATCGATACGTTATCTTTTATCCGCAAATCGGCAAGCATAAACTCGCCTTCAAGACAGGAGGGAGTGAAGCTTTTGGTTTGCCCGGCGCGGCTAGATCCGGTGAAAGGGCATGAGGTTTTATTGGAAGCTCTTGCTCTGCTACTAAAGCAGCGATCAGATTGGATTTGTTGGTTGATCGGGGATGGGCCTTCGCGCGCGCGGCTTGAACAAATCACGAAACAGTATAATCTGCAGCAGCATGTCAGGTTTCTCGGGCATCGCAGCGATATGGCTTCCCTTCTGAAGGAAGCGGATATCGTCGTGCATCCAAGCATTCATGATAATTTGCCTTTTGCGATTATGGAGGCGCAAATAACGGGGAAACCAATAATTGCTTCGGAGGTAGGGGGAATTCCGGAGATGATCATTAATGGAGAGAATGGTTTATTGGTTCCTTCGGGCAGAGCAGACCTGTTAGTTGACCAAATAATTGGATTATTCAATGACGATGCGCTAAGAAAAAAAATGGCCAATAAAGCCCGGTATGATGGGCTTAGGAACTGGTCTTTGGATAAAATGATCGATCGCATCGTACGCCTGTACGATGAAGCGATCCGAGCTAAAGGCGGCGGTGGGCGATGAAAATACTCATTGCCACTTACTGGATACTGCCTCATGTTGGCGGTGTATGGGTCTATATTCAAGATTTAAAAGCAAGTTTGGAACGACTGGGCCATGAGGTGGATGTGCTCGCTGCTCATCCGGATGAGCAAAGCTATTATTTGGTCAATACCGGCCAGCGGGTAAAGAAGGAGCAATTCATGCCGCTCGTTGGAGGAGAGATACGAGCCACGTATGCGCCTCATCACTCTCTAATCAGTCCATGGATCGTTGATCAGGAAATCGAGTTTTGCACCTACGCCATTGCCGCAGCCTATTTCGGACTCGGAAAATATGATCTCATTCATACGCAGGATGTGATCTCCTCACGGGCAATATGGCAGATTAAGCCGGAAGGGATACCTTTAATCAACACCATCCATGGTTGCCTAGCCACCGATTACTGGACTTCGCTCGAAGGGAAAGCGCCGCCCGAATCGATTTGGAAGTATGCTTGCGCCCGGGAGTATTATGGGGCAACTTCGAGCGATTATTCCATCGTACCGACAAAATGGCTGCATGACACGCTCGCCGGCTATTTGGTGCCACCCAATCACATGAAGGTTATTCCCTATGGGATGAACGTTAAACATTATTTGCAACGCATGAATGAGCCCTCCGACTTGAAGTTGCCGGATGCTGCGAATGTCATCGTATGCCCTGCTAGGTTTGATAAAGTAAAAGGACACAGCTGCTTGCTGGATGCCCTTTATAAATTGAAACAAAGGAGAACGGATTGGATTTGCCTGTTCGTTGGCGACGGGAATCTCCGGGAAGAGCTGGAGTTGAAGGCTAACCGATTGGGCCTGGCCCATCACGTTATTTTCACGGGCAGCAGGAACGATGTTCCGGCATTACTAAAGCAATCTGATATCGTCGTACTCGCAAGCTTGAATGACAACCATCCGTTTACGGTCATGGAAGCACAAATTTCACAAAAGCCCATCGTTGTTTCCGATGCGGGTGGCATTCCGGAGATGGTGGAGCACAATCAAACCGGGTTAATAGCTAGAGCGGGGAACAGTGACGAATTAGCGCACTGCTTGGGAACTTTGCTTGAAGACCCTGCACTCCGTAAACGGTTGGCTGCCAACGGTTATAAGTGGGGAATAAAACGCTGGTCATTAACAGCGATGGAAAAGTTAACAGTGCCTCTCTATGAAAATCTTGTGAATAAGCAGCTTGTACGAAAAGTCGTTCATCCGCCAAAACACCCAGCAAGACATGGTTCGTGGATATCCGCCCAACTACGTGACAGGTACAATATGCACATTCCAAGCTCCTTTTCTATCGTAGATGATCATATTATGGGTTCGGTTTTGTTTAATGCTAAATAACAATAATCGATAAAGGGAGATCTCAATGGCAAATATTCAAGTAACCCCGTCAGGCCCCCAGCAGGAACCATCCATCGCTCTTAATTCACTGGATCAATCAACGGTCATCGTGACAACAAATGATCTGCGCTCGGGGAACAATATGACGACGGTTTATCGATCAATCAATGGCGGAGCGTCGTACGCGCAGATGCTGCTGTCTCCTCCAGTCGGGTTCGCAGCTTCCGGTGACGGTGTGGCTGCCTATGGCTATCCTAACGTGTTTCTTGTTTCGGCAACTGCGCTGAATGTAAACCCGGTACGAGATTCATCCATAATCGTGTACCGGTCGACGGACAACGGCGCCTCTTTTTCAAGTCCAATCATTGTCAATCAAGGGTACGGAACCGCTGTGTATAACGACAAGCCTTCGATACGGATCGATACGGCCAATGGCAGTCCTTATCTTGGTCAGGCGTATATCGCTTTTACGCGTTATTTTAACGGTTTTACAAGTTCTGAAACGATGATTCAGCGATCACTGGATCAGGGGGTGACATGGTCTGCTCCCATTCTCTTGACTAATCAAGTTCAAAGCGTTTCTAATTTTGGAGCGAGTGTCGCTATTGGCCCGGCAGGCGAGGTTTATGCCGGGTGGATGCAATACGGGCCAGGGACGCCGCAGTTTCTCATACGCAGATCGGACGATGGAGGTGTGACTTTTGGACCGATTGTCTCCATATCGAATGTTTCATTGGTAGTGACCCCGCTTCCTGTGCCGAACTTTGGGTTTCGCGTCTTGACGATTGCCTATTTGGCGGTGGATATCTCGCCGTTCAACGGTGAAGGCATCGTGTATGCGGTCTGGCAAGATAATCGAACGGGTTCCGCGCACATTTTTATGTCACGCTCCACCAATAAAGGCGTTTCATGGTCAACGCCAATCCAAGTAGACGATAGCCCAGCCGGCACCCAAAACTTTCTTCCGAATTTAACGGTATCGCGTGATAATGGAGGGGTGAAGGTGATGTACTACACGAATCGCGTCAGCAGCTCGTTATTGGATGTGTTTTTAGCTGAGTCGAACGACGCGGGCTCTTCATTTTTGCCTAACCGCCGTGTGACAAGCGTCTCTTTTGATCCGAACGCCGACCCATCGTTAGGCACGCCAACGCCGTCAATTGGTGATTATAACGACTTGGTCGTTAATGCCGCAGGCGTACCGATTATTGTGTGGATGGACACACGAACAGGATCGCAAAACATCTTTGAAGATCTCTAGAAAGAAAAAGGGTGATCGAACGTCCATGTTCATGGAAATCCGATCACCCGATGTTACCCTACAACCATCCCTGTCAAATTAATCGGACCGGTGATTGTGGCGTTTCCAAACCCTGTGTGTTGAACGGTCAAGAAGTATTGTTGGAATGTCCCTATTATCGAAGGGTCCGCCGATTCTGTATGCACAAAGGTGCTTGTGTAATCAAGCGGAATCAGCGGACCTTGCTCCGGCGGCAATCCTACAAAAGCGGAGTCTGTCGTTTGATAAATGATTGGCCCGCCTGTGCTGGAGAGGCGAAGTCGAAATACAAGCTTCGGCAATTCAGCGACAATGAGCAGCTGAGCCTCCCAACCGACCGTTCCCCGCAATTCGATTTTGTTATTGGATGCCGTAGCCTGCAGGAAAATAGATGTTAATAATATTTCTTGGCCTTGCGTAAGAGCAATCGGAAGCAACCCCGATCCGACCGGTACTTCTTGAAAGGCATAGTCGATGATTTCCAATAGATTCGCATCTCCTTTTTCAAGCATTTTTTCTCTATATAGGAGATGCGGCTTGATGCAGGTACGATAGTGGCATTTGCCTATTGCTTACAGATAGACAATTCCGTCAATGTGTACGGGACCCGTAATTGTAGCAACATTTTGTCCAATATGCTCTACTGTGAGGGCATATTGCTGGAAAGTGCCGACCATAGCCGGAGTAGCCGTTTCGGTATGCTGGAACGAGGTGGTGAAATCCAGCGCTACCCATGGCCCCTCGCTGGCGGTACCCAAGAAAGCAGAATCTGTCGTTTGAAATACGATTGGCGCAGGGGCGCCAGTACCGCCGCGCCGCAAGCGAAATAGAAGTTTTGGAACGATATTCACGATTAGCAATTGCGCTTCCCAGCCGATAGTAGCTTTCACCTCGATCCGATTGCTGGCACTGGTGACTTGAAGAAAGATAGAGGTCAGCAGCACCTCAGATCCCGGAGCAATGATAAAAGGCAGAGACCCTGATCCTGCAGGTACTTCTTGGTACTGATAATCAATTATGGTGACAGTTATATCAATCATCTCCTCGCAATATTGCCTGAAATAAAGGCGGATTTTTAGAAGCCAATCGTGGAGCCGATAAGAGTAACGGGACCAACAACCGTGATCGAGCCAAGTCCATTTGATTGCACGGTTAAAAAATATTGCTGGAATGTACCAACGGTGCTTGGGTCTGGCGATTCCACGTGGTTCAGCGTTGTCGTTATGATGTTCGATAACAGCGATCCCGTTCCGAGAAATTCCGAATCGGTTGTTTGATAGACCTCCGGAAATGCGGGCGTGGAACCACCGCGACGGATCCGGAATGTGAGCTTGGGAACGATGGGCAACAATAGCAGCTCAGTCTGCCAACCCACCGTAGCTTGCAGAACCAATTTGTTGCTTGTGCTGGTCACGTTTAAAAATATGGAAGTCAATAACGTTTCGGTACCGGCAGCCAGCAATAACGGCAATGACTGCGTATTTTGTTGAACTTCCTGCGATGCGAAATCTACCAATACGGGCATGGTCTCAACTCCTTTTTAATATGAATCAACCGATAATTTGACCAATTAGCGTAACCGGACCTGAGATGGTCGCCCCGCCTGTCCCTGAGAGCTCGGCAGTTAGAAAATATTGTTGATAGGTCCCTGCGATTGCAGGCGTATCAGGAGATGCGGCACGAGAGAAGGACATCGTTAGATCTGATGTTAGTACCGGAATCAGGTTGCCTGCACCGAGAAAAATCGAGTCCGTTGTTTGAAAAATGAGCGTGCTCGCAGGGGTGAACCCGCCGCGTCTAATGCGGAAAATAACTTCTGGCACAAGCGGGAGCAGCGAGAGCTGGGCCTCCCAACCAACCGAGGAAAACAGTTCGACCTTAACATTCGGGTTTGCGATATTGAGAAAGATGGAGGTAAGCAGCACTTCAGAGCCGGATGCCAAGTTAAGAGGAAGCGACATTTGGCCGATAAGAACTTCCTGTGAAGCAAAATCAATCAATTGATTCATTCACGTATCTCCTTTCTTGTCCAATTGAATACTTCTGTATAGTAGATTCATAGTTTTAGAGTTATGACACGTATAAATGAATCAGGCTAAAGGTTTAATTTTCATAGAAATGATACGTTTGACCGATTCGATTCTTTTAGGTAATGGGGGAAGGATTATGGATGATGAGCTTACGAGGATGGAACGGATGTACGCTACGTCTTTTTACGATGTCATGATGGATCATCATTATCGCTATCATTTTGTATTGAGCTTCATTCGCCAAGGGGATATTGTACTGGATGCAGCCTGCGGCTCGGGGTATGGCACGCATTACATCGCCAAAAACTCAGCTTGCGCATTAGCAGTCGGAGTAGATCGGTCAGACCATGCGTTAAATTGGGCGATGGACCATTTCTATTGCGATAATACCGTTTATGTGAAATGCGATTTGGCAGGATCGTTTCGGGATGAGCTTCCTATCCAACGGTATGATGTCGTCACTTGCTTCGAAACCGTGGAGCATATGGCGGATGACCGGTCATTTGTCCAGAAGCTTTATGATTCGCTTAACGATAACGGCATTCTTCTCATCTCGGCGCCGAATGAAAAAGTTATTCCGCATTTGAAGAACCCTTACTTTCTTGGCGGAGTGAACCCTCACCATTTCCGCCATTACCGGCCTAACGAGCTGTGCAGCTTGTTAACGGATTGCGGTTTTCGCATTCAGCAAATATGTACGCAGGATAATGAGACGTATGAGCTTATTACGGACCGCGACGACGGATTTACAACTGTGCTTGTTGCGGTTAAATAAATAGAATAACAAGTGGAACTTTCCTCTTGGTTAAACGTGAAAAAAAAGAGTTCATAATAGAATGGACTTGACGCGCTTAACCGGAGGTTTTTTGTGTGCAAGGATAGGGATGCAGCAAATTAGGCGACCTCCTCCCGGTTGAATACCGAGAAGCGATCGCCTTAATGGGACTATTTTATAGTCTGCTTGATAGAGCTGTGGGCAGCATGTTGTGACATAGGTTCCTTTATTAGAGCCTATACATCAACGTTATACTGGTAGGTTTGTTTTAACCCTTCGAACAGACTGCCTTTCGGCCGCCATCCAAGTATATGCTCGGCTTTCGCATTATCAAGGCAGCTGTCCATTATATCGCCGGGCCGTTCTGGGCCATGCACGACTTCAAAGCTTGGCTCATGAATCATATTTAATAAATGAACAAGGTTATTAATAGAAGTGCGCTGCCCTGTGCTTATATTAATCGTTTCCCTATCTCCTTGATTTATGGCTGCTATATTTGCCTTGACGACATCCTGAACATAAATAAAATCGCGGTTCTGATTGCCGCTGCCGTGCACGAATAACGGGAGTCCCTTTTTTAGGTTATTCATATAGATCGCGACTACGCCGCCTTCGCCCTTAGAGGTCTGACGAGGGCCATACACGTTGCTGTAGCGCAATATTGTAAAGTTTATGCCATCCATTGCATGAAACAGTCGGAAATAGCTTTCACAAGTAGATTTGGATAGCCCATAATAGGAAATTGGCGCAGGAGGTGTATCTTCCGTATTGCGTCCGTTTTTGGAGACACCGTATACGGCTGATGTTGAAGAAAATATGATTTTACCGACGCCGGCTTTCTTGCAAGCATTAATGAGCTGGACGGTTCCAACGATATTGACTTTAGAGTCGTATGCGGGGTCGGTTATCGATCGTTGAACATCTACCTGCGCTGCCATATGAAACACAACGTCAGGCCGTTCGGTTTCAATGATTTTACTAGCCATATCATGGTTTATATCAACTACATGCAATTTTGCGGCAGGGTTCACATGATTTCTTGATCCGGTTGAAAGATTGTCAATAATGTGTACTTCAGCACCGCTTTCGATAAGCATATCCGTAAGATGGGAGCCTATAAAACCTGCGCCTCCCGTAACCAAAGCTTTCATAATTCAACTCCTCGCTATGACGATATGATTCATAGTATGCATAACAGAGGAATTGGTAATATGTATTCATCTCCTAGGTTATAGCCATTTTATTCATCTCAAAAAGGATCACAGCTAATCATAAGATAGGAGCCCCAGCCCTTGTACGTTCTCCATTCTTCTCGACTCATGTCATATTCATCGGCAATATGTCACAATCGTTATAAATCGCATATTGCACGCTTAATTTTGTCTCGTCCTCAAAATTATCCACTATAATGGGTAGCATAACTTCATTGTTATTTTTGCAAAAAGGGGCAGACGAAATGGGATTTTTTGTGAATGCTACGCTTCAAAAGAAAATTATTTTTTTAATGCTGCTGCTCTACATCCCCCTTCCGCTGCTTGGCCAGTTTTGGTATCAGAAATCGTACAAAGCGATCAAAGAGAATGCCATAGGCTCGAGCTATCAACTGGTCAATCAGGTTAATGACCATCTGGACACTTATTTTAAGGAAATACAACGTTTGATGTACCCGCTCTTGGTGAATGACCTGACCTCAGAGTTTTTGAACGGGTCGATGACGGATTCCTTTGAACGCTTCCGGCTATCCGAGCAAGTGGAGCGCAAGCTGCTTAACCCCCTTATGACCAATAGAGAGGATATACACGGCATTTCGCTGGTCACAGGCAAAGGCATCGCCGTATCCTCATCCAGCTTCATGTCGGCTGAACGAAGGTTTGGCATCTATGATGACCGGATCAAAGACAACGGCAAATTTGTCATTATGGGGCTGGAGCGGGAAGAGGAGGGCCCGACCTTCCTCACGATGGCGATTAAATTCAGCAGCTTGAATTACGGCGATGAAGACAGGGGCATGCTGATTGTCGATTTAAAGCTCGATGAAGTGATCAATATTACCCAAAACGTCAGAATCGGCAAAACAGGCTTTATTTGGATTGCCGATCCCGAGCAGAAAACGGCCTATCATCCAAGCGGTTATGGAGCAGAAACGAGTATACCGGAGCAGTATATGAAGGAAATGGGCGATCAGCGGCGCGGGACGTTTACCGTGCCAACCGACGAGGGAAATAAGCTGGTCGTGTTTTTTCGCTCAAGCAGTACCGGGCTTACCTTGTTCTCGGAGGTTTTGCTTGCCGAGCTTAATGCCTCGCTTCTGAAGGTTAGCCGAATATCGACCTTGGTTTCGCTCTTGCTGTTTTTTCTGGTGATGGTCGTTGCAAGCGCAGTCATGTACTCGCTGAGCAATTCGCTGCTCACGCTGCTGCGCTTGATGAAGCGGGCGGAGCTTGGCGAGCTTACCGTCCGTGCGCCGGAGAACAAGAACGCCGAGGTGGGCAGCCTTTACCGCGGCTTCAATAAGATGGTGGGGGAAATCAAGCGGCTGCTTGAGATCGCCCACGTATCCGAGCTAAGGGAGAAGGAGCTGGAGGTGAAGCAGAAGGAAGCGCTGCTGCATGCGATGCAAGCGCAGATCAATCCTCACTTCTTATACAATACGTTGGAGTTCATTAACTCCAGCGCCATCGTCGAGGGCAATGACAAAATCAGCCGCATGATCGTATCCCTAGGAGATATGTTCCGATATAATGTGCTGAATCCAAATGATATCGTCACCTTATGGGATGAAAAGCAGCATATTGAAGCGTATCTGTCTATCCAAGCCGAGCGTTACGAATCTTTGGCCTATTCGATTGAAATCAATAAAGCGCTGGGCAACCGGGTGCTATCCGTTCGGTCGACGCTTCAGCCCATCGTGGAAAACTGCTTTAAGCATGGCTTCCAAAAGCATAAAATATCGCCGAATTATGTCCGCATATCGGTAATGGAGACGGCTGCCGGCTGCCTGATCTCGGTGGAAGACGGCGGGAAAGGCATGTCGGAAGACGTATTAAGCTCTTACAACCGATTGTTTGATCTGCCTATTGAGGAGCTTATGGAGCATAAGCCTTCGCCCAATAATAAAATGTCTATCGGACTTCTAAATGTGCATACTAGAATACGATTGCTGTTCGGAGATCCGTATGGGCTGTTCATCGCCGCTTCAGGCGAAGACGGAACTTGCATGGATATTCTATTGCCCCTGAAGATTGAAGACCATCATGAAGGAAGCAAAGGAGAGGGCTATGACATACCGAATTCTTCTCGTTGACGATGAAGCGATGACAAAGAGAAGCCTATATAAAATTTTGACTGGCGCTAATGCAAGCTACAGGATCGTTGGGGAAGCATCCGATGGAGCGGAAGCGCTGCAGATTGCCCGGCGTGAGCAGCCGCATTTGATAATAACGGATATCAGCATGCCGGTCATGGATGGCATTGAGCTGATTCAGCGGCTGCGCGAAGACGGGCTGGACATGGATATCATCATTTTGTCGGGCTACGGCGAGTTTGAATATGCGCAGGAAGCGCTGCGGCACGGCGTTGTTGATTATATTTTGAAGCCGATGAAGCAGGAGCAGGTTACCCTGCTGGTAGAGAAGAGATTCGACCATTTCATGAAGTCCAGGCAAACCGCGATTATAAAAAGCCAACTCATCGCCCCGATCAGCTCGGCGGCGGAGCGAATCGGCCATGAGCTGTGGATCGCCAATGAGCCGGGCATGCGCAAGGAGATGCGCAGCCTCTCCTCGCTGCTGGACGATACCGAATTTATGCAGGAAGAGCGGATTTCACTGCTTCGTGATGCGGCATCCCTTATAAGCAACCGGCTGCAGCCGCAATTCCCGCATCAAGCGTGGGAGCTTCCATACGAGGGACAAAGCTACGGGCAAGCCTCCGAATCTTTTGCGGCGTGGCTGGACAAGCTGCTGAATGAAATCAGGGACAAGCGCAACTGGGGCAAGCGGGGCGTTATTCAGCAGGCTATCGATTACATTAAAACCAATTTTGCGGACTCCGAGCTCAATTTGGAGAAGGTGCTCGCCCCGCTTGGCATTTCCTCGACCCATTTTTACCATATGCTCATGGAAGAGACGGGGATGTCCTATATTGCTTACCTCACGCAAATCCGAATGGACCATGCCAAGGAGCTTTTGGAGCATAGCGACTTGAAAACGTATGAGGTGGGCCAGCGCTGCGGTTATCCGGATTATCCGCATTTTACGAAGCGCTTCAAAAGGCAGGTTGGCCTGTCGCCTTCTGAGTATCGGAAAAACATGCAGCAGGCATAAGAGTTATGAAACCGCTAACATCGATAATGAAAACGACATATACGGAACGAAAATGCCATTTTATTCGAATTCCCGGTTTACTACAATGAATGGGCAAGACAACATCTCACAAGGGGGATTCACCTATGAAACGGCAAGCGGCTACATGGATGGCCATTTTATTAAGCACGGTATTGCTCTTATCGGCATGCAGCGGCAAAACCTCAAACAACGGCGGCAACGCTCCTCAAGCGGGAGAAGGAACGCCAGGGGAATCGGCTGCGGCAGGAACGGTGAATGAATTCGGCTGGACTCTTCCGGCTAAAACGACGAAAATTCACTTCTATCAGGCCGATCAGGACAATCCCGACAAAATAAATAAAAAGCAGGCCGCGTTCCATAATTACCTGCTGGACAAGTTTAATGTCGACATCACGAGAACCTCTTTGGATGTTGATCCGAAAGAAAAGCTGAACCTTATGCTCGTATCCGGCGACTATCCGGAGGTAATTGCGGCGATGGATGATTCCGCGATTTCGCAGTGGAAGGCTCAAGGCAAAATTATGGATCTGGCGCCACTCGTCGATAAATACGGACCGAATATTAAAAAAGAGCTTGGCGCGCGTTACGAATCCTATCTCGATGAAGACGGCAAGCTGTGGGGCATCCCGCGCGGGTGGGGGTATCTGCCGATTCCTGATTTCACTGCCCATATCCGCTGGGACTGGTATCAAGAGCTTGGCGCTCCGGCTATCGAGACGCCTGAGGATTACTACAATGTGCTTAAGCAGATGGTAGAGAAGCATCCGACCAATGCCAATGGCGAGAAAACGTACGCGTTATCGTGGAACTCCGATGTGAAAATCAACAACGCGCTTGGCTTTTGGGGAATCAAGGACGGTTACACAGAGGATGCAGACCACAATTTGACCCACTGGCTGAACACGGAGGAAGGCAAGCAAGCGGTCCTTTATTACAATAAGTTTTTCCTTGACGGCTTGATGGACCCAGATGCGTTCGTCAACAAATTCGAGGATTGGAGAATCAAATTTTCCAATGAAAGAATTGCCGGACATATCGGTCCTTGGTGGCAGTCATGGAATGCTGGCCATGAAGTATGGCTGAAAACAGATGCCGATTATAAAGAGGACAAGCGTTACGTGCAGATTGCCTTTAAAGCAGAAGGCGCGGAGAAAGCCTATTTGTCGCCAAAAGATACGCACGGCTGGAACTATACAGTACTGACGGACAAAGCGGAATCGCCGGAAGAAATTATTAAATTTCTTGATTTCATGATGACTCCGATCGGAACGCGTTTGCTCGGCTGGGGCATTCCGAATATCGAGGATTCCTACTGGAACTATGAAGAGGGCGGCAAATGGTCGTTTAACGAAACGACGAAGAAAGCTCTTCTTGACGGCAAGCTGGATTTCGAGAAGACGGAAGCCGCGAACGGCAGCAATTCATTCTGGCTTGCGTATCCGCAGGGTCTGCTTAGCGACGATCAGAAGAGCACGGCTTGGTATGACCAGAACTTCATTCAGGATGACAAATGGAAAAAGCTCATGCACGAAAATGTAAGCGATACGATCTACGACAGCACGGAGCGCCGAGTGAGCTTTACGAACGACAATCCGCTAACGATTAAGAACCAGCAGATTGAAGAGCTGATCAAAACCGGCTTTGCGAAGGCCGTTATGTCCAAATCCGAGGCGGAAGCGATCAAAAACTTCGACGAGCTACGGGAAAAAGCGATCAAGATCGGACTTTCGGACATCGAGAAATACCGCACGGAACAATATAAAAAGAATATCGCTTTGTTGAAATAAACCGGAGGGCTGGAGGGAAGCCGAATCATGAACTATCTTAGACGCTTTTCCAGAGAGAGACAAATTTGGCTGATTAGCTTGCCGATCATACTGTGGGTGCTGCTCTTTGCTTATTTTCCCATGTACGGCTTAATCATAGCATTTCAAAATTACGTTCCCGGCCAAACCTTGTTTGGCAATTGGGTCGGCTTCGACAATTTTATCCGCTTCTTCCAAGAGCCTGATTTCTGGATGATTATGCGCAATACGATCGTGATCAGCATGCTGAACCTTTGCATAGGCTTTCCGGCGCCGATCATTCTTGCCTTGTTATTGAATGAGGTCAAAAACCGCGCGTTTAAGAAAACGATTCAATCGCTTTCCTATATTCCTTATTTCATCTCTTGGGTCGTTGTGGCCAGCATTCTGTTCACGCTGCTCGGAAGCGACGGCATCGTGAACGATCTGCTGCAGCGCTTTGGCCTCATCCAGGAGCCGATCCTCTTTCTCGGGGAAGGAAAATATTTTTGGGCGATTATCACCTCAGGAAACCTTTGGAAGGAAATCGGTTTTAGCTCCATTATCTATTTATCCGCGATAGCGGGTATCGACCGTGAGCAATATGAAGCGGGAAGGGTAGATGGGCTGGGACGGTTCGGGCTCGTATGGCATATTACATTGCCAGGGATCCGGGCGACGATCGTATTGCTGTTCATACTCGCTCTCGGCGGCATTCTGAATGCTGGCTTCGAGCAGCAATTGCTTCTGGGAAGTCCAACGACCCGGGATTATCATGAGGTCATCGATACGTATGTCTACCGTTTTGGCGTGCAGCTCGGCAATTACTCCTACGGTACGGCAGTCGGGTTAATGAAGAGCCTGATCGGCCTTACGCTGGTGGTGCTCGCGAACCGGCTTTCGAAACGATTGATGCAAACCTCGATATTCTAGAAAGGAGCATAAAGAATGAATACGCGATCTGTACCGGTATCTCAACGGGTTTTTGATATGATGAACATTATGGTCCTGCTCTTATTTGGCGCCATGGTCGCCTATCCCTTCTTGAATTTGCTTGCGCTGTCCCTGAATGACGGGGCGGATGCCGCGCGAGGCGGGATCTACATTTTCCCAAGAAAGTTTTCGCTGGACGCTTACGTCCTGCTGTCGCAAAACCATAAGCTGCTCGAAGGGTTTGGCTGGTCGGTGCTGCGCGTCATTGTCGGAACGTCGACCTGTTTATTCGTAACGGGACTGCTCGCTTATATCGTGAGTATCCGGCATTTCTCCGGACGGAAATTTATGCGCATCCTTTTTCTGGTCACGATGTATTTTAATGGAGGGCTTATTCCGGTCTACTTGTTGATGGTACGGCTTGGCCTGACAGACTCCTTCAACGTCTACTGGATTCCAACGCTGATCAGCGCGTATTTCATGCTGCTCATGGCCTCTTACATTTCGGAGCTGCCGGAAGCGCTGTTCGAATCCGCAAGACTGGACGGGGCGACCGAAATAACGATCTATATCAAACTCGTTATTCCGATGTCGCTCCCCGTGTTCGCCGCCGTGTTCATCTATGCCGCGGTAGGGCATTGGAATTCATGG
This sequence comes from Bacillus sp. FJAT-26390, assembly GCF_001682865.1. GTDB lineage: Bacteria > Bacillota > Bacilli > Paenibacillales > Paenibacillaceae > Pristimantibacillus. The sequence continues at coordinate 102,541 of NZ_MAQX01000034.1, read as the reverse complement.
TTCGATGTTGTCCTGTACAATTCCAGCGGGCATTTCGATACGCTGCAGGTGTACTTGCGCAGGCTGCTGCTGGAGGTAGAAGCCTCTCAGCAAATTATGGATCAGCAATTGATTTACCAGAAATTCAACAGCTTATCTCCTTTGACGCTGCGCGCAGCGACGACGATTTTGGTTACTGTGCCAATCCTGCTCGTATACCCGTTTTTGCAAAAATATTTCATTGGGGGCCTGACGATAGGCTCCGTGAAAGGATAAACAGTGATGGACACAGTCTTAAATACATTAACATTCCGCTCGGAAGACGAGGCGCTGAACCGCGGCTTTGAATGGGCGAAATTGCAGGCGCTGGCTTATGCGCATGACGGAAGCGACCCGGTCGGATTTTGGTACGAGGCGGCTTTGCCGGGAAGAAATGCCTTTTGCATGCGGGATGTATCCCATCAGAGCATGGGCGCTTCCGTGCTCGGCCTGCAAGCGCATACCCGCAATATGATGCAGCGGTTCGCCGAAAATATTAGCAAGGGAAAAGATTACTGCACGTACTGGGAAATGACAGGGGACAATGTTCCCGCGCCGGTAGACTACGAGAATGACGATGACTTCTGGTACAATCTCCCAGCTAACTTTGACGTCATTGAAGCATGCTACCGGCAATACCTGTGGACGGGTGACCGCTCTTATCTGGAAGACCCGGTTCTGCAAAACTTTTACCGCTTATCCGTGACCGAATACGTGAAGACATGGGATAAGGACGGAGACGGCATTCCGGAGTACGATCCCGCTTACGGAAGACGTGGGCTGTCGAGCTACAACGAAGCCGGCGAATATCCCAAAATAGGAGCCGATTTGATCGCGCTGATGATCGCAGGTTATCAGGCTTATGCCGAAATCGAAAAATCGTTGGGAAACAACGAGCTCTACGCAGAATACTCGGACAAGGCGTTACAGCTTCGGAAGCTGCTGGAGCGGCAGTGGTGGGATGAGGCAAGCGGCTGCTTCTTCGTCGCCTTGGGACAAAACGGCTCCTTCCTCGGGGCAGAGTCCGGCGAGGGACAGTTTTTGCCGCTCTATTACGAAGCGATTGCGGACAAAGAGAAACGGGAGGGCGCGCTGCGCTCCATGCATGCGCAAGGCGTCACCAACGTCGAGGGCATGTCCTATTTGCCGGAGACTTACTATAGATGCGGCGAAGACGGCGAGGGCTTGCGCAGCCTAAAAGAGCTGATGGACCCCGCGCTTGAGAGACGCGAATATCCCGAGGTATCTTTTGCCGCCATCGGCGCAGTCGTCTCGGAGCTTATGGGCATATCGGCGGATGGCATCTCAACCGTAACTACGGTGTCGAGGCTAACGGAGGAGCTTGCCTTTGCGGAAATCGCTCAGGTTTCCGTGCTTGGAAGAGCGGTTAGCGTGAAGCATGAGGGCAGAACGTCTACGGAATTCACCAGCCATTCCGGCGAAGCGCTCATATGGCGTGCGAAATTTTATAATGACGCTAAATCCCCGGCTGTATTGCATCACAATGGAGAAGTTATCCGCGGGGCGAGCGGATTTGACAAGCTTGGACGCCGTTACGCATACGCGGAGATTGCGGTCGCTCCGGGCGAGAAGCATGTCATCTCGGTTGTATCTTGAGCAGGATAAAGCAGACGGAATAATAAAATAAAAACATGAAGTGAAAGCATGCAGTGCAGCCATTATACGGCGGCTGCATGCTTTTTTTTTAGTTAAAATAGACGGATAGAGTAGTTACCAAATGTATAGTATATATAGGTCATATAATATAGTGATCTTTTTTTCACTACTTACATATTGAAACGAACTTCTCTAGAATAGAGGTGCAAGCGATAGAGAGTCATTCCATTGTTCGTACACCATTCTTGAGGAGATGAGTAGAGATGCAATTTCGTCATTTAGGAAAGAGCGGATTGAAGGTTAGCGAAATCAGTCTTGGAAGCTGGTTGACATACGGAGGATACGTAGAACGCGAAAATGCGGTGAAAGCGATACAAACGGCTTATGGGCTGGGCATTAACTTTTATGATACGGCAAACGTGTACGAGCGTGGGGAAGCGGAGAAGCTGATGGGTGAGGCGCTCCGTGCCTTCCCGCGTGAATCCTATGTTCTTGCGACTAAAGTGTTCGGCCAGATGGGCGACGGTCCCAATGACCGCGGCTTGTCCCGCAAGCATATTATGGAGCAGTGCCATGCCAGCCTGAAGCGGCTTGGCTCAGATTATGTGGATCTGTACTACTGTCACCGCCATGACCCGAGCACGCCGATGGAAGAAACGCTGCGGGCGCTCGATGATCTGGTGCGTCAAGGCAAGGTGCTGTACGTAGGCGTCAGCGAATGGACAACCGCCCAGATGGTGGAGGCGCATGCAATCGCGGATCGTTATTTATTAGACCGCATCGTAGTAAACCAACCGATTTATAATATGTTTAACCGGTATATCGAGAAGGAAGTCATTCCTTACGGAGAGCGCGGCGGCATCGGACAAGTCGTGTTCTCGCCGCTTGCGCAAGGGCTGCTGACGGGCAAGTACAGCTCGGTGAACGAGGTTCCCGCAGACAGCCGCGCCGCGAAGCTCGACGGCATGCGGAAAAATGTGACCGAGGAGAAAATCAATAAAGTGCGCGAGCTGGGCAAAGTGGCAGCCGAGCTGGAGCTAACGGTCGGACAATTGGCGCTTTCCTGGATTTTGCGGCAGCCGAATGTGTCGAGCGCGCTGGTTGGCGCGAGCCGCCCCGAGCAGGTAGAAGAGAATGCGAAGGCATCCGGTATCGTGCTAAGCGCGGATGTCATCGAGCGGATCGAACAAATTTTGGAATCGTAAGAAGGAGGAATTGAAATGCCTAAAGTAGTCGTTACAGGCGGGAGCGGAATGCTTGGCAAATGGGTGGTCAAGCATTTTGTTGAGCAGGGATATGAGGTCGTCAATGCGGATGTTAAGCATCCAGCGGAGCCGCTTTGCCGTACCGTCATCGTTGATTTGAACCAGCTGGGCGAAGTTTATGGCGTACTCGCTGGAGCGGATGCCGTCGTGCATTTGGCTGCGATACCGGTCGCTTACTCGCATCCGAATGAGGTGACGTTCCATAATAATGTGATGTCTACCTACAATGTGCTGGAGGCGGCGGCGGGGCTCGGCATCCGCAAGGCGGTCATTGCCTCAAGCGAATCCTCTTACGGAATCGTGTTTGCAGCTCAACGTTTTGGACCGCAATATGTGCCCGTTGATGAGGAGCATCCGCAGCTTCCGCAGGACAGCTACGGATTGTCCAAGATCGTAAATGAGCAAACGGCCGATATGATGAACCGGAGAACGGGCATGCAGGTCGTGTCTTTCCGTTTAGGGAATGTCATACCGCCTGAGGCGTACGAGCGGTTCCCGTCCTTTATTCATGATCCCGAGCAGCGCGAGCGGATTTTGTGGAGCTATATCGATACGCGCGATGCAGCGGAGGCTTGCAGGCTGGCGGTTGAAGCCGAGGGGCTAGGGAGCGTGGCGATCAATTTAGCGGCGGATGATTCCAGCATGGCCGTTGCAAGCCGTGAGCTGATGGCTGCGCGTTTTCCGGAGGTCAACGACTTCCGCAAGCCGCTTGCGGGTCATGAATCGCTGCTCAGCAATGAGAAGGCCAAGCGGCTGCTGAACTGGCTGCCGAAGCATGCTTGGCGCGATCATGTCAAAGATTGGGACAAGTAACACTCGTGCGGTTTTACTTAAGGAAGGAGGCCAACCGGAGCTTAGCGGTTGGCCTTTTTGTTAAGGCTCCATTTCACTTCACACTAGCGAGATGGTTGAACTGCATGAGGATAATATTTTTTATGGAAAAATAAATATACAGTACCGATGATTACGATTGAGGTAAGAAGCAAGGAGACCATTAAAAGCGTAACGGCAAAGAATATAAAAATGGGTGATTGCTGCTCCCGAGCCATTAGCAGAAATCCTTGAGCGACAGTGGCAACTCCAAAGGTATAAGCCCAGTAACCCGGAGCGAATGCTTGTTGCCTTAACCAGTTGTAGGACAGAACTAAAGAAATGGTTAGGAAAAGAGAATAACCTGCCAGCGCGTAGGTTAATAAATCGGATGACTGACCGCTAAGCACTTGGTACGCAACGAGCACAATAGCGGCCGGTGCCATATAGATCCCCATGAAATTTCTTGTTTTGGCATCAAGTCCGCCTGTTACCAATTGCTGCAGCACGACGGAGTCCAATATAAGCCACGAGATTGCTCCAATGCCAAATAGCATCCAACCATATTCCTTATATCCAAATAGGCCTGCGATCAATGCATTAACAAGCACGCTAGCTGTATAGGTAAGGAATAAGGAGGGGGTCACTTGCTCGTTTCCGCGGGGTACCGCCCACATTCGGGCAAGCCGATAGGAAGCATAGGCTATATTGGTTACCGATCCTACCCAGAAGAGAACGTGGGAAAAGGTGTCCAGATAAGGCAAAAAGGCTAATGCAAGCAGGATTAACGATTCTGGAATCAAGGCAACAAATGAAGCTTGAATAGGATCTCGCCATTCATTGACGGCTGAAGGGCGATGATTGATCCATTTGTTCGTATAAAGCGCGCCCCACCACAAAAAGGAAAGAATCGCTAACAACTCGAAAACAATGCCGTATGCACGAGGAACATTCCAGGCATCATGAGCAAAGAGCAAAGCATTCCCTGTCTCAGCCAAACCTAAAGTCATTGCGAAATAAGAGGCTGGAGCAATTGGAAGCAGCCCTTTTAAAGATGCTGCTTGTTGATTTTGACGCCTGTTAGCCGAATCGATTGATTCCATAAGTGTTCCCCCTATATGTTCTTGCTGCTAGTATCCATTGTAGTGAAACGATGAACGATAGATCAATATTGATATTTCTATAATAATGATTGATAATTTAAATGACTTATCCATTAGATGAAATCAGCAAAAGGGGGGAGCATCATGGAATTAAGGCAGTTAGAATGCTTTATTGCCATATGCGAGGAACTGCATTTTACGAGAGCATCGGAGAAGCTGGGCATCACCCAGCCTACTTTAAGCTACCAGATTAAACTTCTTGAAGATGATTTAGGAATGCCTTTGTTTAACCGAATCGGGAAGAAGATCACGATGACGGAGGCAGGAAGCCTACTGCGCAATCATTGCAGCACCATATTTGGTTCCTTGGCCGGAGCACGCGAAGAAATTTTTGAGCTGCAGCACATTGAGCGTGGCACGCTGTCGATAGGCGTATTGATCGGGGAGATAAATGAACTCGTATCAGGCCTTCTGATTGATTTTCATCGCATGTATCCCAAAGTTCAAATCAAGCTTTACGGCGTTGAAGATGTGGTAGAGCCTCTCGTCGACAACGATCTGGATTTTGCCGTGACCATTCTGCCTCTGGAGGATGAGAGATTCGGCAAGGTATCCCTTTATGAAGAGCAATTTTATTTTGTAATGAATGAGGACCATCCGCTTTCAAAAAACAAGTCCATTGCACTTGATGAAGTAAAAAAAGCATCGGTTATTATGTTCCCGCCTACTCATCGCTGCCGGAAAATGATCGATTTGGCTTGTTCGCTGCAGAGCTTTGATTTGAATCCGAAAATAGAAACCTCGACGATTGAATCGTTGCTGATGCTTGTTCGTTCAGGCGCAGGGATATCTATTTTGTCCAAAACGCTGCTTGAGCTGTACCCGCATCCAGAGTTGAAGGTGGTTCCGTTGACGAATCCGGTTTTAAAAAGGGAAGTGGGCGTCATTTATTTAAAAGATCGTTATATGGGGAAAGCGGCGAAGGAATTTATAGAGTTGCTGATCAAACATATTGCGGTTATAAAAAAATGACCTCCGCGCTTTGGCGGAGGTCATTTTTCATGCTTGCCATTTATGTTTCAAATCTTATTTATAGTATAATGGTTACTACTAAATGGGTTGGATAACAGAGATGAGGGAACGGATGCCTACGATACTGGTTGCTGACGACGATGCGAACATTCGCGAGCTTGTCTGTTTATTTCTGCGCAACGACGGATATGAAACGGCCGAAGCGGCGGACGGAAAGGAAGCGTTGGCCGTCTATGCCTCGACGCACGTCGATCTTGTCGTGCTCGATATTATGATGCCGATTATGGATGGTTGGACGTTATGCAAGGAGCTCCGAAGAAGCAATCCTGATCTTCCGCTGCTAATGCTTACTGCGAGAGGCGAAACCTGGGAGAAAGTGAAAGGCTTCCAGCTTGGGACGGATGATTATTTGACGAAACCATTTGATCCGCTGGAGTTGACGGCGCGCATCGGGGCATTGCTGAAACGATATCGGATTGGCTCCACGCAGACGATCCGCTTAGGCAACGTCATTCTTGATCGGCAGATTTATAAAGTGATCAGCGGCAAGGAGTCACTCACGCTGCCGCTTAAAGAGTTTGAATTGCTTTATAAGCTAGCAGGGACACCCGGGCAAATCTTTACGCGCGAGCAGCTGATCGATCAAATTTGGGGAATTGATTATGCTGGCGATGATCGAACGATTGACGTGCATATTAAACGCCTTCGGGAGCGGTTCGCGGCTACACCCGACTTTCGCATCGAAACGGTGCGTGGACTTGGTTATCGGCTTGAGGTGTACGAATGATCAAGTCCTTATATACACGAGTAGTCTTGATCTTTCTTGTCTCCGTAATCGGGGGCACTGTCATTGCTTTTTTTGTGGCAACTTGGGTATTTAAAGATAAATTGAACGAAAACCTGCATGTTGCCTTATCCAACTTTGGCCAGGACTTCGTCCGCGTTTACGAGACCATCCCGCCCAGTGAAGCGGACTCGTTCGTAAGCGGAATGAAGCAGCTTGATTCCTATCATGTTCGAATTTTCGATAAAACAGGGCAGTTCCAGTCTTACGGAACGCTTCAGGGACATCATATTGCCAATGTGACCATGGAGCAAGTAAACAAAGTGCTGCGCGGGGAAGTTGTTCGGGTCAATACGGATGGTATTTCCAGTATTTTATTAGGGCTGCCGTTGAAAACGGAAATGGGGACGAAAGCGATGTTTGTGGAGCCGCTCGCTCCCTCTTCTTCCACTTTTCTCGTTAAATGGATATGGTCGTTTGTAACCTATTCGTTGGTTACAGGAAGCTTATTGATTTTAGCTGCCTCCATGTTCCTGATCAGACCGATCAAAAGGCTTACATACGCGACTAGACGTATAGCAGCTGGAGATTTCAACGTGAAGCTGAATATTAAACAATCGGGTGAGCTAGGTACTTTGGCCCGCAGCTTCGAAGAAATGATACATGATCTTCAGCAGCTGGAGCAAATGCGCAGGGAATTTGTATCGAATGTGTCGCACGAGGTCCAGTCGCCGCTCACGTCGATATCCGGTTATGCAATCGCGCTCAAGCAAGTAGACATTGCGCCTGCCGAGCGAGGCCGTTATCTCGATATTATCATCGCTGAAGCGGAGAGGATGTCCAAGATGAGCGATAGCCTGCTGAAGCTGAGCTTGCTTGAATCACAGTCGCAGCAGATGCGGCTTGTCACGCTCCGTCTTGACGAACAAATAAGGCGCGTAATCGTTGCGATCCAGCCGCAATGGTCGGCTCGCAACATCCGCTTCGAGCTTAATCTGAGACCGGTTACCTTAACCGCTGATCATGACCAGCTAAATCAGGTATGGACCAATTTACTCGGCAACAGCATCAAATTTTCTACGGACGGCGGCACGATAATCGTCAGCGTCAAGCAAGATAACAAAAACGTGACAGTCCGAATATCCGACACTGGCATTGGTATTTCGCCGGAGGATCAGAAGCGAATATTCGATCGGTTTTTTAAAGCTGACCGTGCCCACAGCCGCAAATATGACGGCAGCGGCATGGGACTTGCCATCGTTAAACAGATCGTATCGCTTCATCGGGGCGACATCCGAGTCGAAAGCGAGCTCGGCCAAGGAGCAAGCTTTATTGTTACCTTGCCAATAACGACGCCGATTGAGTAATCAGGTTGTCTCCTTCCTTCTTCTCCATGTTGCGGCATCTTGTGCAAGCTTCCTTGCATGCGATGCCGCAGCATTTTTTTTACCTGTTCATATTCCGTTCATATTGCCGTCATAGACAGTACACCTTTGTCGTATAAGCTTGCTTTAGCGGCCTGTTAGGCAAGAGAGCCAATAAACAGAAGCGGTCAGGAGAAGATGCGAATGATGCGAAGAGAAGCAAGGAATAGGTGGGTAAGCGTGAGAATCGATAGAAAACAAACGCATACGATCACTTTAGCTGGGGTGAGCCCATTATGAAAAAAATATTTAAGATTATGCTTTATTCCATAGCAGCAATCGTTTTAGCAATAGCCGTTTTTATTGCCACCGTTTATATCGTCAATAGGATCAGCAGCAAATCGGAGCTAGGTAAAATAAAACCCTACGGCCAGTTTGTCGCCGTGGACGCGAAAAATATGAACGTTTTGATTCAAGGAAAAGGCGAAGAAACAATCGTGCTTCTTCCGGGTTACGGAACGGCAGCGCCGGCTCTTGATTTTAAGCCGCTAGTGGAGGAGCTGTCTCCTTTTTACAGAGTAGTCGTGATTGAGCCTTTTGGTTATGGACTCAGTGATGTTACCGAAAAAGAACGAAGCATAGGAAACATAGTAAATGAAACGCATGAAGCTTTGCAGAGCCTTAATATTGACCGGTATATTTTAATGGGCCACTCTATTTCAGGCATTTACGGATTAGAATATGTGAACAAATATGAAAGCGAAGTGAGCGCCTTTGTCGGGATCGACAGCAGTGTTCCAACGCAAGGCGGCAATGATGGCGAATTCCCATCAGGCATATATAAAGCGCTCAAAAAATCAGGTTTTGCCAGACTGCTAATGAAGCTCAGTCCAGACCAAATTGTAGCGCCAAACGTTGATGATGAAACGAGAGAACAAATAAGAATGCTTTCGCTCAAAAACATGTTTAATCCGAACATATTAAGTGAAGGGGAACATTTTAATCCTAATTTCAAAGCGGCTGAAAGCTTAACTTTCCCCAAAAACCTTCCTGTTATTTTCTTTTTGCAAGCGAATGATACAGAAACAGAAGGATGGATACCGCTGCATGAAGAGCAAGTGAAAAATTCTGCGCATGGTAAAGTGATGACATTTGAAGGCGGGCATTATTTACACCATACCCGGTCAAAAGAAATCGTTGAAAACTTCAGAGGATTTATGGAAGGTTTAAAATAAATATATAGATATATGCGAGATGAAAACCGCCCTTTGGGGCGGTTTTTTCGTTGCTTGGCTATGCGGATCATATCGAACCGTCAAGGAGAATGCAGTTTATTTTGCCCGTTCATATTCCGTTCATATTGCCGTCATAAGGAGTACATCTTCATCGTATAAGCTTGCTTTAGCGGCCCGTTAAAATAAACAGATATGGATAGGAGCAGATGCAAGTGAAACGAAATGAGGTAATGAATGTGAGAATGTGCAGGAGAACTGGTGGAAAACGAGCTTTAATAGTCGCTTTAGCGGTGGTGAATAAATAATGAAAAAAATACTGATCATTCTTCTTAAAGCATTAGCCGTAATAGCTATAGCCGTTGTCGTTTTTATAGCCATTGTTTTTTTCGCCAATAAGATCAGCAGCAAATCAGAGCTGGGGAAAATAGAGCCTTATGGCCAGTTAGTGCCTGTAGACGGGAAAAATATGAATGTTTTGATTCAAGGAGAAGGGGAAGAAACAATTGTGCTGCTGCCAGGCTACGGAACGGCATCACCAGCTCTTGATTTTACATCGCTAGTGAAAGAGCTGTCTCCTTTTTACAAAGTTGTAGTGGTTGAGCCTTTTGGATATGGATTAAGCGATGGAACCGAAAAAGAACGAAGCATGGAAAATATTGTGAATGAAACGCATGAAGTTCTGCAAAAGCTTAATATTGACCGCTACATTCTAATGGGCCACTCCATTGCAGGTATTTACGGATTGGATTATGTGAGCAAATACAGAAACGAAGTGAGCGCTTTTGTCGGGATCGACAGCAGTGTTCCAACGCAAGGCGGCATGGATGTTGAATTGCCAGCAAAGAAGCTAAAGTTGCTCAAAAATTCAGGGTTCGGCAGATTGATGATGAAAGTAAGCGGCAATCCATATGCTGAGCTGCCGTTTGAGGATGAGACAAAAGAACAGCTGAGAATGATTTCACTCAAAAACATGTATAATTCTACCACTCTGAATGAAATGCAGCATATTAGATCTAATTTTAAAGCAGCTAAAACCTTAACGTTCCCAAAAGATCTTCCTCTTATTTTCTTTATACAAGCGAATAATACCAGCCATAAGAATTGGATACCGCTGCATGAAGAACAAGTAAAAAACTCTGAAAATGGAAAAGTGATGACATTTGAAGGCGGACATTATTTGCACCATACCAAATCAAAAGAAATCGCTGAAAACTTTAGAGCCTTTATGGAAGGAATCAAGTGAGCTTAGAACCGCCCTTTGGGGCGGTTTTTTCATTGTTTGCATATAGGTAGATGAACGGGGGCCAGGATAGTTGAACTGAATGGTTGTATTTTGTATAATCAACAAGCCAATAGCAGTGGAGTGTCTCGATAAAAAATGAACGATATACAAAAGAAACTGAAAAGGAGAAATGCTTAATGATTAATAAAATCGGCCAAATCATGTTATATGTGAACAACCAGGATGAATCATTGAAATTTTGGACAGAAAAAGTAGGGTTTAAATTAGTTTCCGAGGAAAAAAACGAGCATATGAGATGGATTGAAATTGCTCCAGCAAACGATGCGCAAACGAGTATCGTGCTTCACAATAAGGAGCTAATTGCAAAAATGCAGCCTGAATTGAATCTTAATACACCTTCGATGTTGTTTTTCTCGGACGAGCTCGATAGCTTGTATAAAGCGTTTAAGGACAAAGACATTACAGTCGGCGAACTTGTAACGATGCCTTCCGGAAGAGTATTCAACTTTGCTGATAGCGAAGGAAATTACTTTGCGGTTTTGGAAAAAAAGTAATGACAAATGAAGAACAAACGTATTCGTTCCAATACACAAAAAACCCGACCTGAATAAGGGCGGGTTTTCTGGTTTTTTTACATTTCATTATATCGGTCCTGCACAAATTCACTTTAGACGAAAAACGAATTTGCCGCTCTATGGATGATACTTCCGTCAGACATACGAACGGAATCATCGTTATATCCGATAATCGTAGAAGCTGGACGAATCTGCATCCCGTTTTGCATGGGTTTGATGATAGCTTTTTCAGCTATCGCTACTTCAAAATCTTTGTTCGTAATTAGTCTTTGACCTTCTTGAAGTTTAATTTTCGCTTGCATATAAACATGCCTCCACGGTTCTATTTGTTTTTTTATGCTAAGGTCAAATAATACACTAATAACTTCATACAAAGCAATGGCAGCGAACGCAAATGAAAAAGTATTTCAAAAAGATCTCATAATGATCTATAGTAAAGGATGCATATTTATAACGTATTCTAACCTAAAGGAGGGTGTAGCTTATGCGCGAAACCTGTATTCCGACTGGCGTGAAAGTAAAAGACACTGGCTTTGGATACACGTTGTCCTTAATCGGCGGTAAATATAAAATGATCATTATGTATTGGCTGTCAGAAAATAAGATTGTGCGGTTTAATGAGCTGCAGCGCTGTATCGGTACCATTTCCTTTAAAACGCTGAGCATCATGTTAAAAGAGCTGGAGGCAGACGGACTGGTCATACGCGAGGAATTTCCTCAAATACCTCCCAAAGTTGAATATTCATTATCCGAACGCGGTCTTTCTCTCATTCCATTGTTAAATATGATGTGCGAGTGGGGCGAGCAAAATAATTCTCCTACTCTGGAAGCCGCTCAGCGGTAGGCAAAGCTAGTTAAAAAACAAAAGAAGTATCTCCTGAACAAGGAAATACTTCTTTTTTTAGCAGCTTTAATAAATAGGCCTATTACAGGCTGTCAACAAAAGTCAAATAATGACGCGCGCTTTTTTCCAATTCGTTCGTAGACGGATCAATTTCTGTACCAGGCACCATTTCGCCAGGCTCAGTTTCCGAACCATAAAACGCAAAGAACGAACGATAATTGGCATTGCAGTATAGGAAGGTCGTTTCAAAAGGAGCTAATAACTGTTCAAGCGTATAGCGATATCTTCCCTCTTCGCTGTAATCCTCTTGTTTAATACCGGCAGATACAGCTAAAGCGACTTTGCGATCTTTTAATTTATCGCCTCCATTTGTACCAAAAGCCCACCCGTAAGCTAAAACATCATCAATCCATTTTTTTAGGAGTGGCGGACAATTAAACCAATAGATAGGGAACTGTAGAACAAGATTGCGATGGGATTCCACTAATTTTTGTTCTTTTTCCACGTCTATAATTCCATCCGGGTAAACCTTATGGAGTTCGTGTACCGTATACTTTTCTGGATATTTATTGAGTTCTTCTACCCATCGCTTGTTAATGACGGATGTTTCAATGTTTGGATGGGTTACGATAACTAGCGTTTTCAATGTAGTATCCTCCTTCATTCATCTGTATTTCTTTTTTTGAGTATAAAGATTGCACTGCAAATATGTAAGTATGCACTTTTAGTACAGCTACTGTCATAAAGGTAAGTGTCGTTTTGGACGGCGAACGGTTTTGGATGGGGGATACCATAGGCGAGGCTGCGGTTTACTCCGAAAAAAAGCAAACAACCCCCTCGATAAAATCGCAGGAGGTTGTTATTTTAAGTTCTTCTAATGAGCCAATACAACGCAACAAGACATAGATGTTAGAATCCAGCGCGGGAAGCGCCGCATGATTCGCGAATAATGAGCTCCGGCGAATGGTTGATGCTTATCGTTTCGTCTGAGCCGTTAATCGCGCTGATGAGCTGCAGAACGGCCATACGCCCCAAGTATTCGTTATGCTGGTCCATCGAAGTGAGCCTTGGGATGCTGTAATCGCTCTGTAGGAACTGGTCACAGCTGGCGATCGCGATCTGCTCCGGGCATTGCAGTCCGCGGTCTTTCATCGCGCGGATTGCGCCAAGCGCGACCATGTCGTTGATTGCGACGACAGCGGTCGGAAGCCTGTCAGGATTCATGTCTAAAAGTTGCGTCATCGCGCTATAACCGTCTGGTGCGTAGTAGTCGGATGTGACAATATACGTCTCATGTACGGTTTGACCCAGTGATCGCAACGACTGCGTGAACGCATCGACGCGGGAGGTCGTAATTCGAATGCCGGGTTCGCCGCCGATGAAGCCGATTCTCTCGTGCCCGAGCGCGATAAAGTGATGGACGATGGACGTAACTCCTTGTTTCAGGTTGCGTTCGACGAATAAGCACTCGCAGCCGTCGATACGAGAGCCCATGATCACGACGGGGACTTGCCTATGGAGTTGGTTGAGCGCCTGAACGAAGGAATCCGGAACATCGTCCTTATCAATCTGTCCGCCTAAGATCAATACGCCATCCACTTGCTTCTCCAGGATGATCTTGAAATACTCCTCTTCCGTCAGCGATGTCTCATAGCGCTGGGGATTGCGGGAGAACATGGTGTTGAACAACAACGTGGCATACATGTTCTTAAGAGCAAAGCTCTCGACTTGAAGGAACAATGACGCGAAGTAGGGGTTCGTAATGTCAGGAAGAATAACGCCGATGTTCTTCGTCTTATGATTGACCATGCCCCTAGCGAAAATACTTGGGGTATAGTTATGTTCGTCGATAATCCGTTGGATGCGTTCTCGCTTCTTCGGGGAAACAGAAGGGCTATTGTTGAGCACGCGCGATACCGTGGATACGGAGACGCCGCTCTTCTGAGCGATTTCCGTAATCGTAATCTTGCCTTTCAATGCGACACATCCTTCTAATAGCTTTCCGATTAGTTAAATTCTAACGCATCTTTTTCAACTGCGCAAGCTATTTTGGTATCGTTACCAAAATAAACAGGCTTATTTCAAGTTTTATAATAATTCGTGGTCACCTGATAAAAAAACGAACTTTTAAAAGGGTTGACAGCTTTTATAGAGGTCTGTTAATCTTGCGTTGAAAGCGTTACACAAATTCATATTTGGTAACGTTACCAAATCAATAGGAGATGCATCACATGAATAGACACAGTCTGGCATCCATTCTGGCAGTCGATTTAGGCGGGACCAGCATCGTTCTCGGAGAGATGGCACCGGACGGGGAAATGGTGCGTTCCAAATCCTATCCCAGCGATACGACGACGCAGTCGATCGCGATCGAGAGTATTATCCAAGCGATTGACGATTATAAGAGGACGTTTCCCTTCAAGCCCGGCGAACTGGCGGCGATTGGCATCGGTCTTGTCGGGCGAGTCGACGAAGAACGAGGAATATGGCTCGAGATTGAGCCGGGCAAGTCGGAGCCGACGGACGTGAAAGAGATTATTGAGCAGCATTACGGGGTGCCCTGCGGCATTGATAACGACGTGGCTTGCGCAACGAAAGCCGAGCAAGAGCTCGGATGGGGCACGGTATCCGACAACTTCATCTATCTCAACATCGGTACCGGCATCGCGGCGGGGCTTGTCGCGGACGGCAATTATGTCAATGGATCGAACTTCAACTCCGGCGAAATCGGTCATATGGTGGTCGCGCAAGACAGCGACGTCGAGTGCGGCTGCGGGCGCAAAGGATGCGTAGAACGGATCGCTTCAGGACTTGGCATGCACGAGCGGATCATGGCTTTGAAGGAGCAATATCCAGCTACGACCCTTTCCTTCAGGGATAACGAGCGCGTCTCCGCATCCGAAATCTTCGAAGGGGCTGCGCTAGGCGACGAGCTAAGCTTGAAGGTTAGCGAGGAAGCAGCGCGCGCCCTGGCATCCCTGATCATGAACCTCGTCCGCGTCAGCGACCCGGATACGATCGTGCTCGGTGGCGGCATCGCCAGGAACGAATATTTTCTAGGCAGAATCAAGTCCTATCTGAATCCCCGGACGATGCGTTTCGTCGCCCATTCGCTCGTGCCGACGAAGCAGCCGACTGCAGAGGTTGGGCTGGTAGGAGCGGCGTTGGCAGGCTTGAAGGCAAGAAAGAGATACGAAGAGGAGCTGGCTAACCATGGATAACAGACTATTGGAAGATATCCGGCAATCGGGCTTTATTCACCGTCCGCTGCCGCTCTATGCAGAGAGGTCATTAGAGAGCAAACAACAGAACGAGCCGGTTCTAGGCAAGCTTGAGCTGGCTTTGTTCGAAGACGATGGCAAATGGCTGCATCAGGGAGCCCAGAGCATGTCCATCGTACCCGGACAACATCTCGCGATAAGCTCCCCAACGCGGATGCCGCGCTGGCCGGAAGGCTCGCCCGAGGACGGCGATTACGTTAACTTCGGGTCCGCTTGGCTGATAAGGAGATTCGATCACGACAATTGGGAGGGTTATAACCGGATTACGGTCGAGGTGTATCCCGATTTTCCCGGCGTGCCGAACGCTTATGTCGCCTTGAAGTTCAAGAATGAGGGCGAGGTTGCCGTGCCTGATATTTATAACCGCGAAGGCTATCACGGCGTGAATGTGAAGAACGGGCAATGGAACACGATTCATCTGGATATTCAACAATTGCCTAGGGACGGCATTACGGAGCTTGCGATCGGCTATTACTTGAACGGCAAGGACCGCGCTACCGGCGACCGCATGGAACTGCGCTTGCGCTCCGCGAGGCTGGAGCGGGTAGAGGGTCACGAAATCTCGAAGGGCTGGATGCCCAAGGCTGGAGATTTGATCTATTCCCACAGCGGGTATAACGCCGAAGGCACAAAGACGGCATTTGCCGCTTCGGGATTGACGGGGGAGGCTTCGCCGGAATCCTTCAGCTTGAAGCGGGAAGGCACGGACGAAATCGCCTTCGAGGGTAGGGTCATGCCGCTGGCTACGAGTCTTGGAACCTATCTCTCGATGGATTTCACGGCGTTCTCGGAGAGCGGCCGCTACTACTTGCAGGCCGGCGGCCTGCGATCCGAAGGTTTCGCGATCGGCAGCGCTTCGGAAGTATGGCATGCCTCTGTGTGGAAAGCGCTGAATTTCATCTTCTGTGAACGCTGCGGTTATCCGGTTCCGGGCATTCATGGCAGCTGCCATGCGGATATCGTCGCTAAGCACGAAGGCTTAATACTTTCGTTTAACGGAGGCTGGCACGACGCGGGCGACGTCTCGCAGCAGTTGATTCAGACCGCTGAAGTGGCATTCGCGCTGTTTGAGCTGGCGGAGAAGGTCGAAGCGTTCGACCGCGATCTCTGCTTGAGATTGATCGAAGAAGGCGAGTGGGGATTGGATTTCCTGCTGAAGACGCGCTTCGGCGATGGTTACCGCGCGACAAGCGCAGGCATTACCCGTTGGACGGACGGCCTGATCGGGAACATGGACGATGCGGAGGCACGCGTTCATAACCAGGCTTACGAGAATTTCTATTGCGCGGGGATTGAGGCGTATATCCACGAGCGTCTGAAGAAGGTCAATCCGGCGTTGTCGGAGAGGCTGCTGCAATTCGCGAAGGAAGACTTCGAGTTCGCGATGACGGAATATGGCCGGATCGGATTCGATCAGAAGCCAATATTTTGGGAGCATACGTACCAGACGTCGGAGAGCCTCTACATGGCCACGGCATCTTGGGCGGCATCGATGCTGTACAAGGCGACGCAAGAGAGACAGTATGCCAGCCGTGCGGTCGAATTCATGAGCTACGTCCTGGACTGTCAGGAGCTTACAGGCATCACGCTCGATAGCGGTAAGACGCTGGCAGGCTTCTTTTACCGTAATCCGGACAAACGGGTCGTGCAGCACTTCAACCATCAAGCGCGGGAGCATCTTTATTTAATGGCGCTTGCCTCCATTCGAGATACGCAGCCGGAGCACGCCGATGCGGAAAGCTGGCTGGCTTCAATCCGGAGCTACGGCGATTATTTGAAAATACTCGCGGCCTACACGGAGCCTTATCCGATGATCGCAAGCGGTGTCTATCACGAGAGCGAGCATCTCGACGAGAGAAGCTTCGGCCATCAGCATTTGCTTACTGACGAGAGGGCAAAGGCAGACTATGGCGAACAACTTCGGCGCGGCGAGAAGCTGAACGATTCGTATTATTTGCGTCGATTCCCGGTCTGGTTCTCGTTCCGGGGCAACAATGCCATCTTGTTATCGACAGGAAAGGCGGCATCGGTCGCGGCAGCTTGCTTGAACGACCGGGAGCTGAAGGGAATCGCGGAAGGGCAGCTGCAATGGATCGCAGGCATGAATCCGTTCGCCCAATCTCTCATGCACGGCGAAGGCTATCGCTACGCCCAGCAGTATTCCGTGCTCTGCGGCGAGATGACCGGTGAAATCCCGGTCGGCATTCAGACTTGGGGCAACGACGATGAGCCTTATTGGCCGCAATTCAACAACGCGACCTACAAGGAAGTATGGACCGGCAATGCCGGAAAATGGCTGTCTATCGTTGCCGATCTATACGAATCGGAGAACGGGAAGCTGGGCTGAGAGGAGGAGTTCCATGAAACGCAAGCGCAACAAGAAAGCAAAATATTTCTACATCTTCATCGGACCTTGGCTCATCGGAGCGATCCTGTTCGCGCTGTATCCGATTATCGCCTCCGCCTATTACAGCTTTACGGAATACAACATCGTGAACTCGCCAAAGTGGATTGGCCTCGGGAATTACGAGGAATTATTCCACGATAAAATCTTCTGGCTCTCCGTGAAGGCGACGGTGAAATATATGCTACTCAGCATTCCGATCCAGCTGGGTCTCGCGCTGTTCTTCGCCGTTCTCATCAATCAGAAGATTCCGTTCAAAGGTTTCTTCCGAACGGCGATGTATGTGCCGAGCATGGTGTCGGGCGCAGCGATGTCTCTCATGTGGCTGTGGGTGTTCAACCCGAAGGTCGGCCTCATCAACTACATGCTAAGTTGGTTCGGCGTTGACGGTCCTAGCTGGCTGTTCGACGAGAAGTGGGCGCTTATCGGCATCATCATCATGTCGTTATGGACCGTAGGTGGCGGTATGATTATTTTCCTCGCCGGTCTGCAGGGCGTGCCTCAATCGCTGTACGAAGCCTCGGATATCGACGGAGGCGGACGGCTTCGCTCTTTCTGGCACATCACATTGCCTATGATATCGCCGGTTATTCTGTTTCAGCTCATCATGGGCATGATCGAGTCATTCCAAGTGTTCACCCAAGCCTACGTCATGACGCAAGGCGGACCGAACTACTCGACCATGTTCTACGTGTACTACTTGTACCAGAACGCGTTCACCAACTCGAGGATGGGTTACGCATCCGCGATGGCGTGGATCCTGCTTCTCGTCATTATGTTCTTCACGTTGCTCGTCATGAGAATGTCTAAAAAATTAGTCCATTACGAAGGAGGCGACGGGACATGAACCGCAGACGCAGATCATGGTTGGATTGGGCAGGCTTTATGCTGCTTGCAGTGCTTACGGTACTCATGCTTCTTCCGATGATCAACATGCTGGCGACGTCACTGAAGTCGAGAGCCGAATCGCTCGTCTTCCCGCCATCCATTTTCCCGAAAAAGATCATTTTCACGCATTATGTTGATTTATTCACGCAGACGGACTTTTTACTTTGGTATAAGAACAGCTTCCTAATCGGCATTCTCGTCGTAATCGGCACCGTACTCTCCTCTTCCTTCGCAGCGTTCGGATTCGCGAGATACGAGGCGAGAGGCAAGGGGGCGCTGTTCGCCTTGCTGCTGGCGACGCTCATGCTGCCATATCCGGCGATCATGGTGCCGCAGTTCATCCTGTTCCGCCATTTGGGGTGGATGGACAACATTTTGCCGCTTGTCGTGCCTTCGTTTCTCGGGTCCGCGTACTTCGTATTCCTGATACGCCAGTTCTACGCTTCGCTTAGCAACGAGGTGTTCGAAGCGGCGACGATGGACGGCTTGTCCGAGATTCGGCAATGGTGGAACATGGCGCTGCCTCTCTCGGGGGCGGTCATCGCGACGGCGGCAGTATTCTCCTTCATATGGAGCTGGAACGATCTGCTCGGGCAGGTGCTCTACTTAAGCTCGTCGGATAAATTCACATTGCCGATCGGGATGGCCAGCATGGTCGGCCACGTTACACGCCCGCCGGCTTGGGGCGTCATCATGGGCGCTTCCATTCTTGCCGTATTGCCTATCTTGGTTTTATTCTCCGTCGCTCAAAAGCAATTCGTGCAAAGCATCGCCATGACGGGGGTCAAATAGAACAAATTATGTTAAGTAAAAGGGAGAGGTCGACTATGAAAAAAGCTAGACCGTACGTTCTGCTAGGCTCGATCGCATTAACCGCAGCGCTGGCGTTATCCGGATGTTCGAGTTCGGACAATGGCAACTCGGAGAAGCCCATCACGATTACGCAGTTCACGGCGGATTCCTCTGACAAAGCGTATGTCGAGGATTTGGTGAAGGACTTTGAAGCGTCCCATCCGAACATCAAGGTTAAAATCGTCAAGGCGCCTTACGACCAGTATGAGTCCAAGCTGCAGAGCTTGATCGCCGCGGGCACGACACCGGACGTCACGTCCCACTTCGGCACCAATGGCTTCGCGGATTACATGGACAAGGAAATGATCATGGACATGACCGACTTGTTGAAGGAGTTGAACTTTAACCCAGCGGATTACGGCTTGTCCGACGAGCTGATGAATATCTACAAAGTCGAAGGCAAAACTTACGGCCTTCCGGTCTACAGCTATACTTCCCTTATGCTTTATAACAAAGATATGTTCGATAAGGCTAACTTGCCTTACCCGCCTGCCGATTACGAGGATCAGTCCTGGACGTTCGACAAAATGGTTGAGGTCGCCAAGAAGCTGACGGTCACTTCTAACAATCCCGAGGAAGCGCAATGGGGGCTCGACTTCAACTGGGGACCGCGGGATATGTACCCGACGTATTTCGGTGGGGGCGTTTATCCGCCAGAGACGTTCACGACAGGCGGCGGTCGTCCGGCTAAGGTCGACTTCTCCTCCCCGGCATCGATTAACGCCTACCAAAGGCTGAGCGATCTCATGTACAAAGACAAAGTCTCGATCGATCCGATCAACGCCAAAGTCCTTTCGGGTCAAGGCGGCAACGCGTTCTCGACCGGGAAAGTCGCGATGTCGGTAGGCGGGGCATGGATTCTCGCCGGTTCGAACGACTATAGCTTTAAGGTCGGCGTAGCTGCGATTCCTTCGGCCGGCAACGATAAAGTGCGCGATGTGCTTTATGTCGACCCATTGTTTATCCTGAAAGATTCCAAGCATCCGAAAGAAGCGCTCGAGTGGATCGAGTACCAGCTGACGAAGGACGTACAGGAGAAAGCGGTTGCCCTGAGCGGCGGCACGCCTCCGTCGAACTCCGAGGCGGCAGGCAAATTCTATGCCAACTTCTCGAATATCGACCCGGCCGATTTGCAAAAGGTATATGAAGGCGGCATAAAGTACGGCATCGAATCGTCGAACCATCTGATCGTCGGTTACGGCGAGCTCGACAATATTATTAAGAACGAAATGCAGCCGCTCGAGAATGGGAAGAAGGCGGCGGCGGAGCTGCTTCCTGACCTGGAGAAGCACGTTAACGATATTCTCGCCAAGCGGAAAAAGTAACGAA
Organism: Bacillus sp. FJAT-26390; assembly: GCF_001682865.1. GTDB lineage: Bacteria > Bacillota > Bacilli > Paenibacillales > Paenibacillaceae > Pristimantibacillus. Next base: position 81,897 of record NZ_MAQX01000034.1, on the reverse strand, counting down.
CGCGATCCCGAGTCTATATTCCCGTTGAGGCTCGGGATTTCTGCGAAAAAGGATCAGGAGGCTTGAAGATGACAACAACTAAACCTACTATGATGACCTACGTGCTTGAGCAGCCCGATATCATCGAGGCAATTACAGCGAGTTACCCAGGCAACGTGGACGGGTTCGCGGAAGTTGCGCTCGGTAAGGACGATTGGCTCGTTTTCGCGACGGGGTCTAGCTACAATGCTGCGCTCAGCGCAAAGTATTACGTCGAGAAATGGGCAGGCGTTCGTATGGAAATCAAAGAGCCTTTTCATTTTACGTATTACGATCGTATCTCCCCGCATGTGGACTTAGCCGTAGGCATCTCCCAAAGCGGACAAAGCACATCGACGATCGGCGCCCTGCAACGAGTGCGAAAGGAGACCGGAATGGCAACGGTCGCGATGGCAAGCGATGCGGCAAGCGCGATTTCCGAGTCGGCTGACGCAACGGTTGATATCGGATGCGGGAAGGAGCGGGTCGGCTACGTAACCAAGGGGTTCACGTCGACGGTGCTGACGTTTATGCTTGCAGGGCTGCGGCTTGCCGAGAGGAAGGGACTTGCTTCGCCAGATCAGGTACGCTCGGAGCTAGTAGCCTTTCGGAATTTCGGAGCTGCCCTGCCGCAGATCATTGCAGACACCGAAGCCTTCTATGAGCGCTACAAAGAAGACTTTGTAGGAGCGCCGAGGTTCACAGCTGTCGGTAATGGTCCCGCAGTCGGCACGGTTAAGGAAATCGAGACGAAGTTCTCCGAGACGGTCCGCATACCGACGCAAGGGATCGAACTAGAAGCGTTCATGCACGGCCCTTACTTGGAAGTGAATCCGGAGCACCGCATGTTCTTCCTTGAGACGGAGAGCCCGGTAAAGCACCGGCTCGAATCGTTGCGGGACTACGAGTCGCGTATTACGCCGTACACGTACACGGTGAAGCTTGGACGGGCCGCCGAAGAAAGGACGCTCGGAATAGACGCTCAGCTCGACGAATTTCAAGCGCCGCTCGCACTGGTTATTCCATTTCAGATTCTCGCGCATCACATCGCCGGAGGCAGGGGAATTGACCTGACGAACCGGATCTACACGGATTTTGGCGTCGCGATGAAGAGCAAGACGCAACCCGGCGATTACGCTTGATACGAATCTAATGCGGTCTTTCCGCTCGGGCATTCTAAACACCAAAAAGAATCGCGTCGTTTCGCGATTCTTCTATCGCAGTTGCAATCTTCAAAACCGAGGGACGGGAAGCCGAGCACGGATCACGTGAAAATCTCATAAAGACCAATAGCAATCAATATCAACCCGCCGATCACGTTTGAATATTTCCCCAGCCATGTCTTTGCAATCTGATGCCCGATGCGCACGCCGATAGCTACAGTTATTAATGAGAACATGCCAACTGAGATTGCAGTCATGAATGGCGAAACACCGCTGACCCCTGCTCCAAAGCCCGTTGCTAGACAATTTAATGAAAGCGCTATGCCTAACGAGATTGATTCTTTCCATGAGATGTCTTTATTGTAATCACTTGATGCAGGTAAAGGGCTTGTCTTAACGATAGTTACGCCTTTAGGTCTAATACTCATTGCTCCTAGAGCCATAATGATAATACCGCCAATCAAATTGGCATGCTGTTGACTCATATATCCTGATATGAGATGTCCCATCGTAATCGATGAATAGGCGGCAGCCATTCCGAGAATGGCAATAAATAGGTTTGAAAGCATTGGAATTCTCGTCGAGCGTGCTCCAAAATATACCCCAATTCCTATATTATCAATATTAGAAGCTAGTCCGATGAAAATAATGGATATCCAGTGCATATTGAAACCTCCTCCCTAAATAATTAATTCTACTAAGTAGAGTATGCTAGAGGAGTCTGTTCAGATTGTGCTCATACCCTTCATTTATCGTTTCATACAATCACATAACCAAGGACAAAAGAGACTATGGTGAAGCGGCCTATAGTTTCTTTTTTTCGTATATGAATCATAATCGCGGGAATGTTTCTTTCGTGTTGGAACCATTCGACGATGGATAAATGCTTGCAATGACTTAAATATAGTTATAATATACTTATAAGTACTTATTAAAATGTCTAAAAATACTTAAACGGAGGCGCATCTATCGTGTATCAAGAGGAAAGATTGCTAAAAATACTCAAATACTTGAAGCAGCATCAATCGATGAGCGTTACGGATATATGTACACAATTTGAAGTATCAAGAGATACGGCGCGAAGGGATATTGTCAGACTGGTACAAGAAGGCGTAGTCGTTCGTACGCACGGAGGGCTGGCTTTACCCGAGCTGCAGAAAAAAATATTGTCCTATCAGGATCGTTTGATTGATGAATCCGAGACTAAGAAACGAATAGGGAAGCTTGGTGCAAAGCTTATCCAAGATCATGAGACTGTGATTTTAGACGTATCAACTACCGTGCAATTTGTCGCCGAGCAAATTAGCGCAAAAAATATTACGGTTGTCACGCATTCAATTGATAACGTAGCGACATTATCGAATCGTGAGGATCTTCAAATCTATGTTCTCGGCGGTTACTTGAATGTAAAGCACAGACTTTTGTATGGCTCGTCCATAATAGATAAGCTTAGTGAAATTCGCGCTGATAAAGCATTTATAGGAGCAGCGGCGATCCGCTCAGATGGGCTTTATTATCCATTTGAAGAAGACGCAAGGGTAAAGAGAGAAATGGCCCGTAGATCAGATCAAGTAATCGTAGTGGCCGATCACACAAAATTTATTGGCAAATCATTTTATCGGTTGGACTTTGATCACGTTGACATATTAATTACAAATCGAGAAATACCGAGTGAAATAAGAGAAGTTTTAGACCAGAAAAATATTACGGTCATTGAGTGTGAGGAAGAGAACGAATAGGCTCGAAAAAAAATGATAACCATATTGAGGAGGTTTTTTATGTATACGATTTTGCATAATGTTCAAGTGGTGCTTCAAAATGAAATCGTCCCCTCAGCCCATGTTTGGATTTTTGATGGGAAGATTATGAGGATAGACACAGAGGATCTTTCCAGCCTAAATGAAGAGTATGAACGAATTGATGGGAGAGGGCATTTGTTAGTACCGGGAATGCTCGATGTCCATATTCACGGCGCCAATGGTTTTGATATGATGGACGGCACGGAAGAGAGCATTCAAGAGGTTTCACGTGCCTGTGCTTTATCAGGGTGCACGTCGTTTCTGGCTACTTCTGTTAGTTCTACGATAGAGGATCTCCTAGAAATGATTCGCAGCGTTAAGCGCGTAATCGGGCATGAAGCGGGAGCGAAGATTGCAGGGATACACTTAGAGGGACCTTATTTGAACCCTAAGCGAAAAGGCATGCAAAATGAAAAGTATTTGCGGCATCCCGACCTCGAAGAAATAAAAATGATTTTTCAGGAAGCGGGTTCTCTTATTAAGATGGTAACTATCGCGCCTGAGTTGCCCGGAGGAATGGATTTAATATCATTTTTGAAAGAACAAGGCGTCGTTATTGCAGTCGCGCACTCTGACGCCACATATGAGGAAGCCAAACAAGCTTTTTCAGCGGGCGCAAGCCATGTTACGCATTGCTTTAACGGCATGCGGCCGATCCATCATCGAGATCCGGGTTTGGTCGTGGCAGCTTTCGAAGAAAATCATGTAAGTCTTCAAGCTATTGTGGACAATGTCCACCTGCATCCTGCTATCATTCGTTTGATGCATAGGTTGAAAGGACCGGAAGGAGTGGTCTTAATCACAGACGCCTTGCAAGCAATGGGTCTTGGTGATGGGCAATATCTATTTGGCGGTCACCATGTCACGGTATCGGGTGGCATTGCTAGACTAGAGGATGGGACACTCGCCTCCAGTACCGTTACGATGAATGAAGCACTGCGTTATACGGTCGAAACCGGAATTTCTTTGATCGATGCGGTACAGATGGCTTCAACTACGCCGGCCAATATCCTTGGATTTCAGCAAAAGGGAGAAATTTCAGCTGGATTTGATGCCGACCTGGTCTTATTGGATAATGAATTTCAAGTGTTATGGACGATGGTAGGCGGTCGAATTTTATAAGCAAACGAGTTAGGGTATCCTTGTCCGCAGCCGCCGTCCGAAAGACAGCTCTATTCATGCTCCAGAAACTTGGCATGAATAGAGCTGGCAATCAAGCCATCCCGATGGCCGGCTACGCCTTCTTGTACACGATTGGGAAATGGTCGCCCTGAAGAATTTCACCGGCGTTCACGTTCACATAATCGTGCATCGCATGGTTCGCTGACGGTTCGTATCTGGTATGACCCGGCATATAATGGACCGCAATAGCCCGGCGATGCAATTCGGAACGGTTATGCGGGCTGCCGTGCCAAGTCATGCAGTGGTGGTAGCCGACTTGACCCTTCTTGATTTCGAATGGCACAGCCTTCACTTCGGCGACACTTGGCAGCAACTCGGGCTGCTTATGGTAGGGCATGAAGTTTTCGTCACTGGCCAAATATTTCTGATGGTCACCCCACTTGTGGCTGCCGGGAACCATCCACATACAGCCGTTCTCGATTACTGCATCGTCAAGCGCCACCCAAGCACTGACAAGATCGGCTGGTTGTATGATTGGCCACAGAGGATGATCCTGGTGCCAGCCGGTCGGTCCGCCGGATACCGGGGGCTTGTATTGGATCTGGTCGTGCCAGATGCGTACGGTGTCTGTGCCGGAGAGCTGGGCGATCTCCTCGCAAATCCGTTGGTTCGACGCATGCTTGAAGTAGACGTCGCTCGCCATCCAGATGTTTACGATTTGTACGACACGCTCGCTGACCGTCATTTTCATATTGTCGTAGAGCGATCCGGCGTCCAGCATGTTATGATTCATAACCGGCTTGTTGACTGTCTTCCCATCCATCACATCCTGCAGCTCGCGGCGGAGCACCTCAACCTCTTCATCGCTTAATATGATATCCCCTTTTAGAAAACCGTCCTGCTCGAACTGCTTCACTTGCGCTTCCGTTAACATTTCCCAACACTCCTCTATTAAAATCAAGTTGATTTTGTATGCGCTTTAAATATACATTAGGAGCAAAGGATCGTATTTAGACAAATAACAGAGAGATTTACGTTTTTTCAAGATTTCGATCAGAGGAGGGCTGATCCGTATGCATCTGGGGTCGCTGTTCGACTGCAGCCCTGCGGTGAATTTCGCAAGCCGCGACACCGCTAGTCCGAACGTGCAGTGGGGGCCGCGGTTCATTCCTGACTGGCAGTTCTTTCATGTCGTATCCGGTGAAGTCGATCTGCATTTGGGACGGAGCCGATACCGTATCTCGCCAGGCGAATGCGTGTTGTTAGGACCAAACGGCGCCCATCTGCTCGCGACGACGAAGGCGACCGAATATTACAGTGTTCATTTCACGTTCCACAGCCATTCCCCTGAACCTGTTCATCCAGCCTACTTAATCCGGGGAGCATCTGCGGCGCAGCTCGATGCGGAGCCAGAGCGGTTCCGCATCGCAATTCCGGGCGCAGCCGATATCGAACTGATGAGCCACTTTGCGATCGTCCACGTGGAGGGGCTGTTCGCCCGCATCGTCAAGGAGTACGTCAGAGAGAATGCGGCTTATCCGTTCGCGCTGCGCGCTCTGATGATGGAACTGCTAACGCTGGTCGTTCGCTCGGTTTTGCGTTCGCAGGCGGACGGACCAGCTAGTAAGATCGGGCCGGCGCTAGAAGCGATGCGTGAACAGCCGGGCAGACAGTGGACGGTAGGTGAGCTGGCCGAGCTGTGCGGCTATCATCCGGGTTATTTCACCGTTATTTTTCACCAAGAGGTGGGACAGAATCCGAAGCAGTACCTAATTTCGGAGCGGATCAAGCAGGCGAAGCAGTCGTTGCTGCGTGGAGAGCCCATCGAAGCGATTGTGGCCGGACTCGGTTATGCGAGCATTCATTACTTTAGCAACAACTTTAAGAAAGAGACGGGCCTCTCGCCGAGCGAATTCAGACAGCGGCCCAATGCCGTAAAACAACGGACAATGAGGGATAGGTAAGCCTCTGAAGGGGGGAATCGCAAGTGCTCTGTACCTTCCGTGTTGACAGTATTGGAGAGAAAAACTTAAAAAACTCCCCACGAATAACGAATGGGGAGTTTCTGTATTGTGCTAAGAATTCAAATTTAATTGATGAAATGTACATATTGCATCAGGCGTTTCAACATCACCGATGCTTGCGCGCGAGTCGCTTTCTCTGAAGGAGCAAAGGTATCAGCAGTCAAGCCTGTGATGATATTGGCTTCAATCGCTTCCGCTACTGCTGCTTGTGCCCAGCTGCTAATCGCGGCATGATCCTTAAATTTGGTCAACGGTTCGTTTTGGCCCGTTGAGGCACCGCTTGTGATGCCCGCTGCGGCAATCGCTCTTGTAACCATAACCGCCATTTGCTCGCGGGTAATCGTGTCGTTTGGCTTGAAGCGGTTGCCATCAAAGCCGTCGACGAGCTTGGCTTTTACAGCTGCGCCGACCACGCCAGCATACCAATCACTGGATTTCACATCTGTGAAAGCTGCCGAAGAAGCATCCGAAGCCAGCCCCAAAGAACGGACCAATAATGCGGCGAATTCCGCTCTCGTAATGTTGCTGTTTGGAGCAAAGGTGTTATCCGTCACGCCGTTAATCACCAGCTTGGAGGCCAGCAGCTCAATGTCCGCTTTCGCCCAGTGCTGGCTAATATCATGAAACGTTTTGGTTACGGAGAGAACCGTATAAATACTGTTTCCGTTACGCTTGAATGCCACTTTCGTTGAACCGTCTGTCTGCTTCTCGAATATAGCCGGAACGAACGAGAATTGACCCGTAGAAGGCTCATAACGGACGACGGACGCATGCGCTGCATCAACCGAACCCGTAAGAGCGACAGTTCGCTCTACATAAGTAGAACCAAATGAGTTCAGCTCGATCGTCTTCCCGTTTCCTGCCGCGACTAGCGTAAACTCAATCGCATTTCCAAGCTGCGAAGCAGACATAGCTTGTGCGCTTTGTTTAATTTTAGCATTCAAATCAGCAGCAGCTGTTGAGATTTTTACAAGAATGCTGATATTTGCAGCCGTAGTTCCTAAGCTTTGCTCCAACGACGCAAAATCGATAATGCTGAGAGGCAAGGAATATTCCCCATCATTGGTTTGCAATGAAATAATCGAATTTGGCGCGCTAAGAGCGGCAGCGGATAAAACCGATGAAGAAAGGCTAAACTGAACAGCCTCGCCTACTGCATTGTTGAAAGCAATAAAAATAATGGGCGCCGCGCCATGGTTATCCTGCTTGGCCGCTTTGGCAAGAGCGTCTGCAAGAGCTGAGCTGTCTTGAGTGACCGTAGCCGTTATCTGCCCGTTTTCTGCTGTTGCAGATGCGGTTATATTTTTGCTCGTATCCGCAATGACTGGCTCGGCGCCAGATTTGCCAGGCGTAACCGGCTTGCCTGCTACAGGGGGTGGTGTTGGCGGTGTAATCGTTCCGATTGGGCCGCCGTTATTACCGCCGTTATTACCATTGCCGTCTTCGCCGCCTGTATTAGCCGACTTAACAATAAGGTCGGCTGCAGCCACTTGGTTTGCTTCACCTGCGACGACCTTGTAAGTACCGCTAGCCTCGCTGGCAGCTAAAGTAAACGTGCTCGAAAACTTTCCGCCGCTGACTTTAGCAATAGCGTAAAACAAAACGCTATTTCCCGGGCGAAGCACCTTAATAATGACTTCATCCAGCGTAGAGGTGCCGGAAATGACCACGGCGCCTCCTGGCGCTTTCTCTCCTATGGCATCTATCGTAACCGCCGGGCCGCTCGCAAAAACCGCAGCTGGAACGAGCGATAGGCACAGCGTAAAAATTAGCAGTAAACTGAGCTTGCGCAATTTCACTTGACATTCCTCGCTTTCCTATTATTCATTTCGACTAGACTTAGTCCTCAATGTTGTTGTTTCCCATATTCATAAGAGCAAGATCGAATTCGCTTTGCGTTTTGACAGATGCCAGATTCAAGCCAACATCGGCAGGATCGCTGCTGTATTTGCTGACAACGTACGCTTTAACTGTATAATTCGGATTTGTAGCCGCGTCACTGACATTGAAGTTCGCTGAATATGTGCCTGTCCCAAGCTTTAAATTAGCCGCAACAATGCTCACCGGCGTAGTGCCGTTAAATAATTCGAATACAACGGACTGATTGCCTGTAAATTCATCTTGATAAGCATGGTTCAAAAGATTTATTTTGGCTGTAATCCCGTTTTCCGTCGTCATCACTGGTGCAGTCATATAGAAAAGTTCAGACGATTTATAAGCTCTGCCGTCAAAGTATTTAGTGCTGTAGCCTTCCGCATTCACAAGGATTTCGTAGTATTGTCCCTCTTGGAAAACGCCTTTGGCAATCGTAATTTTCCCTTCGCTCAATTGATACTCAGAGCTGTTTAGTTGTCTTCCTATTCCAATTTTACCATCGTATAATAGGACCGTTTTGACTTGGTTTCTCCATAAAGCATTATCTGTGAAAATAAATTCGCTTGCTGTATTGCTCAGCATATATCCTGTAATCTCTGGCGTATTGTAAGCAAGCTCTACCTCTGCAGCTTTATTTCTTTTTGTATCATACTGATCGCTAATCACTTGTTCGGCAATTTTAAATTTGATCGAGCCGGCTTTTATCGCATCATGAAACAGAATATTAATATTTCTTCCATAAACAGAAACGACGTCGAGTTCATCCAAAGTTTTATAGGTAGCTCCATGATCGAGAGAATAGGAAATGCTCTCTTTCAGACGGGATACCCCATCCACTACTGTTTGATCTACGATATCCGTATCCGCATTAAACTGGATGCTCAACCAACGGCCATTGTAAGAAAAGCGTCCATTGCTATAACTTAGCTCGTTACTGCCAGTGGAGAGCCAATTTGTGTTTATGCCGTTATTGATCCTATTTCCCGCTGTATCTTTAAACATATTGGCATTGAATTGAAAATAATATTGGTATCCCGTAAGCGGTGCGGCAAAATGAATAGTGGCTACAGAACCGGAGAACGTTAGCGTAGTGCCTTGAGGAAGTCCGTAGCCCCAGCCCCAGTCAGACCCATACCGATATATACCTTGTAAAAAAGCAGCTTCAGTTTCCTTTGCATTTTGGACATCTTCGTTAAATACGATATTCAGATCCTGGAAAGCATTTGAGAAATACGAATACTGATAGACGGGAGCTGTTGTATCCGCAGGAAATGGATCGACTCCGCCAACATTGGCTTGAATCGGTGCGGTTACTGCCCGCTCATTTTGTATATTGCCATAGCGATCTTTTAGAGCTCCGCCGTCGATGTAAATATAGTTGCTCGCTCCCGACAATGCTTCTTTAAAATGGATTTGCAGCTTTCCGGAGACAACAGCAACGGAATCACCCTCGACTAGTTGTTTATCCTGCTGAGAACCGTCCTTGATTAAATAAATATTATTTATTAAATTTTCATCCGTGTTATCAAAAATATCATCATAGAAAGAAATCGTTACGTCGTGATTGTCGCCGCTAATGACTGCGCTTTGAATGACAAGGGGGGAAACGTGCAGAAGCATTTCCTCATTCAGGCTGCCCTCTGCATTTTTTAATGTATCGGCTGCGATTTTGATCACCGTCTGTGTGCCTAATACAATTTTCATATCATTCGCGTATCTCATGTAGATTTGTCTGGAAGCGTCTTGTCGAACTTCATGATCCTCGCCCAAAATAGGCGCAAAATGCTCTCCATCTGTGGCAACGCTTATTTTACTTTTCAGCAAAGCATTGATTTGATTTTGATCGGCGCCAGCTGGCGCATTAATCGTAAAATCTTTATCGAATTTCAAGTGTAACTGGCTGCCCGAACCGTAGATTACCGCTCCTATAAAAGCAGGGGCAATGAGATCACGCGCAGCAATATTACGAACTTCTAAATCTAAGCTGTATGGAACTTCATCGATATCGACGAATGCTCCCGGTGCTATTTTTATAGCGTTTGCATTCCCTGTCAATGCCGTTCCCAATGTTAGAACTAATGAGGTTCCCGATTCGCTTGAGGAGAAAGAAATGGAATCGCTTGCAGCAAGGGGCAAATAGCCGGAGGTTTCCGATCTTTCCAGTGTAATCGCGTCTTTCAAGGCTTCCTGCGTACCCGCCTGCGCAAATTCTTCACTAAATGTAATCGTCATTTTTTTGTTATGGTCACTAACGTCAACCGTTAGCCGCGGGGTTCCCTCGGCAAGCACATCGCGAGTGTAGCATTGCTTCCCTTGGTTTGGAGCGGGATCAGAGCCCCAGCTGGCAACGGTACAGTTAAAGCCATTTGTGATTTGACGATAGTCATAGCTGTTGTTTGTTCCAAAACGTACTTCCTTTGTCCCCGAAAAAGCACAATTGCTATTTTCATTGGCGCAAAATACCCAATCGCCATTATCGGCAGATGCAGGCGATACAAATAAAAACGAAGACAACGCCATAATGGCAACCAGCAGACTGATTGAAGCCCTTTTAATGGGCATCACAATCGAGCGGAATCGCAAACCGACCGCCGCTTGCGTTTCATTCTTTTCTTTCCTTGTCGTATACATAGTTCCTTTGTCACTCCTAATATCATTTTTTTGGTAATGAAAGTAGTATAATCTACCTTAATGACGGCAAAATGACAAACTTCGACAGCAATGAGAGCGACTATCTCTAATCTCCGGGAAACTGCTTCTTTTTTTGTCGGAAGAAGAGGACTGTTGTCCTTTTCGATATGATAAAATCTATTTAGTCTACAAAGGCAATTGCCGATGAATATAGGGATACATTTTAAAAAGGAATCAATGAAAGCATACATATATCGAACCTGGGGGATTTTCGCGTAATGGACCAAATTTCTGAAAAAAGACTGCAACGGCTGCTCGAAAGCAGCGGCCACAACTCACACACACATTTATATCATTTAGGGGATAAAGAGTGGTTCTGGGATTCAGAGCGCGAGGCTTTACTCGTCTATCGTTCAATAGGGAAGAGGAAAATTGTACTCGGAGACCCGATTGGAAGCCCAGCAGCCTGCCAGCGAGTCATTGAACAATTTATCGAACACTGCAAGGAGAACAAACAAATACCGGTATTTTATCAGGTGAAATCCACTTTTCTTCCTATATACAAGCAATTAGGCATGCAATACACCAAAATCGGAGAAGAAGCCCAGATCAATGTGTCCGATTTTCATTTGAATGGCAAGCAATGGCTTAAGCTTCGGAACCGCATCAATAAATTCGAACGCTCCGGCTACTCCTTTCAAGTCATGTTTCCCCCGTATACCGATTCATTTCTTCACCTGCTTCAAACCATTTCCAAGGAGTGGCTTGGGGATCGCAAAGAAAAAAGCTTCTCCGTAGGATCTTTTGCGCCTGAATATGTGAGCCGCTTTCCCGTCGCCGTATTAGTAGGCCCAGATGGTAGTTATGAGGCATTCGCCACGGTTGCAGGGGACCATCCACCTAACCTATCAACGCACCGAGCAGATCCGGTTAACAGACAAATCACGGTAGACTTGATGCGTTATACGAAAGCCTGTCCGCCAGGCACGATGGACGTCTTGTTTGTCTCTCTATTTAAATGGGCCAAGGAACATCACTATTCGCTTTGCAGCTTGGGCATGTCTCCTTTAGCCAACGCATGTGACCTGCTTATCATTAAGCTGCTCTATAAGTATGGGAATAGACTGTATAACTTTAAGGGCTTATACGAATATAAAAATAAGTTTGCGCCTAATTGGGAAGAGGTATATTTAGTTTATCCCCCTTCACAAGCCACCCTGACCGTGGCTGCGCTTGCAAAAATCATTCATACGCCGCTGAACAAGCAGCACGCAGCAGGCAAGCTATTTTCCAAACGCTTCATCAATCGAAATTCCTTCTCTCGGAAACGGACCGTATCCAGCGATCAGAAAAGGTAGTACGTATTCCAAAGAAGAGGTGGGAATGCTGGAGCAGTCTCTCAGGGGCCGAGCGTGAGAAGGCGACCTAGTAAATTCGAAATCGTCCGCCAAATACATAAAAAAAGCGGCAGAGATGCCGCTTTATCCATTGTGAGCATCTAAGCTTGAATGTAATCTTAGGTCTTAATTAACGCTTTGGCATGCAGCTTGCCAGCCGCGAGAAGGCTGTCGCTGAGTTTGGAATCATTAACGGATCGTGCCAGCACCAGCGTTCCGACCATCATACTAAGCAGTACGCTGCCAGTATCTCTGTCTATTTTTGCCGTACTCGAAATAAAGTGAACCATTCGTTCCAGCTCTTGGGTGAACACCTGCCGAACCTCGTCTGAGGATCGGGAAATCTCACTGGAGAGGGCAGGCAGGATGCAGCCCATCTCTGTTCTATCACGGTGAAACGCGCTTAAATAGTAATCAATGATGGCATTGATTTTGAATTCTTGCTTCTCTTGGTCAGCGGCTTTTTGCAGCAGAGCAATCGTATCGCTGATGGCAAACCGGCAGGCTTCGGCGACCAGCTGTTCTTTGTTGCCAAAGTGCGCGTAGAATCCTCCATGAGTCAGTCCGGCTCCTTTCATAATAAAAGGGACGCTGATGTCGCGAATCCCATTCGTACGAAAAGCTTTAGCGGCACTTTCGATGATTTTGCCTCTAACTTTTATCATATGGCCTTCAGGATAAGGCATTGCAATCACTCCGATGCTTATAAATCTCTTTTAAAATATTATAGTCATCATATTAATGCGTGTCAATTTCTCTGTTGACGGCCGTTAGCAATAGCGTAAGCATAAACGAAGCTATTGACTGGTTTAAAATATGATGATTATAATATATTATGATCATCATATTTTGGTGAAACATTTCATTGAGGAGGTGTGAGGCGATGAGTCAGCTTGAAGCGGTTGACACATAGGTTATAGGATCTTCCAACCAGCCTGATTATTATCGGCGGAGGATACATTGGCATAGAGCTCGGGCAGACGTATGCCAAATTCGGGGCAGAGGTGACGATACTGGAGGGAGGAGGACAGGTGCTGCCAGGATTCGAGGCGGAGCTAGCTGCACCGGTTATCCGGCAGTTGAAAGCCGACGGCATCAACATCATAACAGAATCAAGCGTCAGGAATCGTAATGGGTGCGCAAATCGTTGGCGTAGAGGCTTCAACGCTCATATCGGAGCTTGCTTTGGCCATCGAGATGGGAGCGAGCGTAGAGGATTTGGCTATGGCTGTTCATCCCCACCCCACACTGGGTGAGTTGATTATGGAGGCTGCCGAGAACGCCGTTTGAAAAATCAATATGAATAAAAATAATGAGAAGCACGTTTAGCAGCATTCAGGGAGAGGGAGATAGAGCCATGAAACTTAAAGCAGGCTTATATATTGGAATTGCCGCTCTGGTTATTGCTGGAGGCGCGCTTCTTGCTGCAGAAGGCAAAGATGCAGTTAGTCAGGCGGAGAGCAGAAAACAAGGCGTGCTTGAGGCGGAGCAAAAGATGATCGTAAATGAAAAAGGTCCGGGGACAATTGTGAAAATCAACGCAGCTGCAGGCGATTCCATCAAACAGGGAGACATTCTATTGAAGGTGAAATCAGCCGAAGGAGCCGAAGTGGACGTGCAATCGCCGGAGGATGGATGGATTAGCAGAATCCTTGTAAATTCGGGAGATCAGGTTGCGCAAGGAATGCCGGTTGCAGTTGTGCAAAAGAACACCTACTATGCGGACATCTATGTACAAGAAGGGGAAATTCAAAAGCTTGAGGTTGATAAAAGCATACAAGTTCGTTTTCCCTATCTAAAGCGTTCTGCCCAAGTCGATGGCGTTGTCGCTTCGATCGCGGCCGCGCCTCAATTTGCCAGCTTGCGCATGTCGCGAGAGAGAGGGCAAGCTGATTTAAGCATGTTTCTTGTCAGAATAGCTGTAAATACGAACGCCGATCTTCTTCCAGGTATGACTGCGGAGGTGGACCTTGATGAAATCGCTGATTGAGGAGTGGAAGTATGCAGCGGGCAGCAAGTTCCTCCTCATGATCTTTATCGGCCCGCTGATTGCCGCTTTGTTTTTTGGATTGATGTTTTCGAAAAACCAAATCAGCCAATCACCGATTGTTGTAATCGACGAAGACCATAGCGCTTATTCGCGGCAGCTGATTTCAAAAATGAACGCCTCCCCCTATATGAAGGTCACAAACGTATTCGCGAGCCGCATGGACCCCGAAGCCTTGCTGGCAAACGAGCAGGCTGTAGCGGTCATTATGCTTCCCAATCAACTGGAGCTGCATAAGCTGCAAGGGAAGTCTTCGAATATCGGAATTTTAATGGACAACACGATGCCCTCGGGGCTAATGGGGATCCGAACCGCAATTCAAGAGATTGTCACAACGGAAAATATGACTCTTGGCATGACTCGTCTGGGGCAAAGCGGGATGGATGCGGAAGCGGCCAGAGGGCTTCTATCTCCATTATCTCTCCAGCAGCGAATGTTGTTTAATCCAACGACAAGTTATGTCGGTTTTATGGTTCTTGGATTTGTAAATATCATCGTGCTGATGATCACAACTAGCGCAGCCGGATCAATTGCGCCCCGACTGCGCAAAGAAGGGAAGCTGTTTGCAAACGGCGTTTCACCTATCCAGCTTTGGGTTCGCAGCATACCTTACGCTGTACTGAGTACATTCTCTTTAATCTTAAGCTATGGTTTATTAAAGCAAGTAGGAAATATGCGGTTTGAAGCGGACCTTTATCTCTTTATTATCCCATTGCTGGTTTATTCTTTTGCCTTGTCCCTTATGGGCATATTGATCGGTTATACGGCCAAAGATGCATCTAAATTGGGTTCGCGAACAAGTCTCATCGTGTATCCGTCGTTTCTGGCCACGGGAATTCAATTGACTCCGCTTGCGTTCCCCATGTTTTTTCAGGTTACCGCATGGGCGTTGCCGATGAACTGGCTTAACCGTTTGATCCGCGGCATGGCATTTCGGCATGGATCACTGACAGCCTACAGTCTTGAGATCGGAGCATTGTTAGTTATTATTGGAGTGGCATCCTTGCTAATCGGATTGTTGATGCTTCGTGAAGCGCGCAAAACGATTGCTCCTGCGGACCAGCTTGCAGGTTCGGGCGTTTTATCGGTCAGCATTTAAATGGAAGCGCCGACGACTTGCTGAAGAAGCACCTTTGAATGAGCCGGTTATGGCTTATTTAAAGGTGCTTCTTTTATTTGCCTGAAGGAGTGACGGTACTGGTCAATACGTAGTTTTTTATGTATAAAATATTAAGCGATGTTAAAAATAGGAGATAAAACAAATGTTGAGGAGTAGTTGAATGGGTGATTCAGTACAGGAAATGAAGTCAGTCAACTTGCCTTAACTGAAATTCCGCTTCAAGCCATCCATTCGTTAAAAAAGAACAGAGTCGTGCTTTATTTAGTCCAGTGTCTGTTAACCCCGAAGCATTAAGCTGGACTTCGCCTTGTTTGTCGCAGAAAGCAGAGAAGGCATTCCTCTATCAGCCTTACTTGAAACGATTACGATGGTTGTATTAGTTGATCTAATCTTAGGAGCAATTGATAGCCAGATACAAAAAGAACTCGAAAAACGTATAGAAAATCGGTTTTACCAAGTGTTTGAGCAATCCCAAAAAAGCCGTACGGATTTTTTCGGATTTGGCCAATATTTTCGCCATCAGATTCCTTATCCAGAACTAAAAGACTGGCAAGAAGTATATTATCCTAAATTAATTGTGGATTTTCAGGTCAATGCAAATATAGAATAGGGGGAGACGTCAGCCCTCAAGATGGTCTGAGGGATTTCTCTAAACGACATCTTTGTTATTCTAGGAGGGAACAAGATGGAAGTTTTTGCGGCTTTTTTAGCACATATTGATAACCCGCAGCATCGGGGCCGAACAGAAGAGGTTTTGACTTGGGTAACGAAGAAGTTTCCTGATTTAGTGCCAAAAGTGGCTTGGAATCAGCCTATGTTTACCGATCACGACACATTTATTATTGGCTTTAGCGTATCTAAACAACATTTGGCAGTTGCCCCTGAAAGGGCAGGGATTAATCATTTTTCTGACGACATTGTGAAGGCAGGCCATGATCATACGAAAGAGCTGGTACGTATCAAATGGAATAGTCCGGTTGATTTCACTTTACTTGAGAAAATGATCGAGTTTAATAGGATGGATAAGGTAGATTGTTCGACTTTTTGGCGGAAATAGAAAAGCTAGGATAGGCATCGGGGCACGATTTGTCAGATTGTTTTTGTGAATACCAGTCAATGTGAACACCCTTTAACAAACTCGCTATTCAAAATGTTCTCTTGCATCATTTTTGCGATAATATGGGGTAGGTAAAAGAATGAATTTGAAGTTTGGCTTCGTATTTGGTGAAATGCGGAATTTTGTTGCTCGGAAATAAAAACAGAAAAGGAATGGGTAGAAATGTCATATATCGTTGATTTTAATAATGTGTCTACGGTTGGTTTAGAGTCTTCCCCTGTAGTAGAAGCGCTTGCTGGTTTACGTGCGAATGAAGCCCGTTACTTTATGAACAAATACAAGCATGAATTTACGGTTGTACCAGCTAGCGAAAGCCAGGAGAGCCTTGATTATGTAATTCGGATTTTGAAAGAAGAACGTGATATTGAGTTTGCGGCCAAACCTTTGGAAACGTCGCGTTTTGAATTGGAAAATATCAAATTTACCTACGTGTTTTATGAGGATGGTCTTGCGGTCAATGTCATGTATACGGTTGATGACCCTAAGAAGCGGGCCGTTGGCTTTAAGCTTTCTGAGGGGATGGAGGTACCAAAGGAGTTGGAACAGAAGTTTAAGTTTGCTAGGCAGAAGTCTAAACTTGCTGGAACGATTCGGGGCTCGTTTTTTGTCATTAAAGGACAATATTAAAGCAAACAAAAGCGCAATTGGAGGCTTATCTGATTGCAGCCATGAGAACAGCGCGGTAATAACGAAACGGAAGTATTTTTAAGCTAGCTTAGTTTAAGAGCTACATATCCGAAGTGGGAATGAAGCTCTTTTTGCAAGTTTAGGCTACTATTATTTTCCAAATATCGTTTTATCATTCTTGCGTGTTCTAAAACGGCGCGAATCAGTAAGATTGCTGCTGCAATCCATCCGGCCATTACTTTATTTTAATGACTACCTGGGTCATGATAAGTATTACCCAAAGTTTGGATATAAAAAAGCCAGTCAATTTGGCATAGAAGCACCCTTCGAAGTTTCTGATGATAATTTTATAGCAGTTGAGCTTATTGCAGGTGGTCTTTCAGATTTCCATGGCGTTGTAAAATATGCTAAAGAATTTTTTGGAAAGTAGATTATAAACTTGAAATAATGGTTTTACAAGATGAAGGCTCAAGCATTACCCGGATCATAAGGTATTATTTCAAAAGTCAGGCTTGGCGAAAATATGATCATGGATGAGCAGGCGCTGCGGTGCCTGCTCATTTTATTATGCTGACGGACAGCATAACGTAACCAAATAAGAAAATTGCCTCATGAAATTAAAATTAATTATAGTTGAAATTATTGGGCATTATAAGGAAAAAAAACGTGTAAGCCTCTATATTCCCCAGTCGTTGATATTGATTTCATCCATACTGCCGGGTGACAACGAGCGACCCCGCTTGCTTTGAATCATAGAACCCTTCTATCGTTTTTATAGAAAAAATGATATTGATCTATAAATGTGAATCTCATAGAATGAGGCAACAGGAGAGAGTGGAGGTAATCGATAGGAGGACGAGACGTTTACAAGCATGACGAATCAGGCTTAGTTTGGTAAACCGTTTGTCTTCGACAACTTAACACGATTGCACTTTGCATTAGAAATACAATAATGGATATAGAAAGTGGTGACGATCCATGCAAACCATGGCTGCCGTACAGAAACAAAAAAGGATCGGTTCTGTTCAATTTTTACCCGTTAATCTATTTGCGTCGGTTATGGGAATTTCAGGTCTCTCATTGGCTTGGAGACAAGCAAGCAAGCTATTCGGCACTTCCCCCGTCATCGCGGATATCATTGGAGTTGTTGCAGTTCTGGTATTTGTTGCGTTAAGCATAGGTTATATTTCAAAATGGGTTCTTTATCCACAAAAAGTAAAAGAAGAATTTGCGCATCCGATTTTAGGGAATTTTTTCGGTACGATTACGATTTCCATTTTATTGCTTTCCTCCGTGATAGGCACCTATAGTCAAATATCGGGGCAAGTGATTTGGATCATCGGAACTGTCCTTACTTTAGCGCTTAGTTTCGTCATCATTTCACGCTTGTTGAACGGGAATCATGATCCAGGTAACGCGGTTCCAGCCTTGCTGATTCCTGTGGTAGGGACCATTAATATTGCTGTTACCGGCGGGACAATGCCTTTCTCTTGGGCGCATGAAATTAATCTGTTGTCCCTCGCGATCGGAGGATTTATTGCTATTGTTTTCGTTTCCTTGATATTATCGAGAATGATTCATCAAGCACCACTGCCGGAAGGATTAACGCCTTCCATGCTTATCTTGATTGCTCCGTTTGAGGTTGGTTTTCTTGGCTACACGAACTTCGAGCAGCGGATTGATCCCTTCGCTTCCATCTTGTTTTACTTTGGTCTGTTCTTGTTCATTATCTTGTTCTTCAAAGTATTCAAAAAGTCCATCCCGTTTGGAGCTTCCTGGTGGGCTGTAGGCTTTCCAATGGCTGCTCTCAGCAATGCGTCTATCAAATACGCGATGTTTGTGCATTCCTGGCTGCTAATCGCCATTTCCGCGGCCATTCTGGCTTTGGTAAGCATCGTTTTGATCGTTATCTTTATTCGAACAATAAAAATGCTTTTTAAAGGAAGTCTGCTTAGTGCATAAACATCTAATAAATAGCCACTTTGAATTCTGTTAAATACACTGCATAGGAATCTAATGAGCAGGATAACTCAACAACAAGGAGAATTTTTAAAAGTAAACTCTTGTTGTAAGGAGATGATTAATTGTATGGCTAATGATAACGACCAGAATGACTATCCTGTTTGGGCGGACGAAACAGTAGAAATAAAAAATCCTGATCCTATGTGGATTGAATGCGGTGTGCATGAAAGAAATGAACTTTTTAAGCTGCTCCTTCCTTTTGGTGTAGATCAAGTAGAGCATATTGGAAGTACATCAATTCCTAATTTACCAGCTAAACCAATCATCGACTTAATGGCAAGTATTTCTTCATTAAAGGATATAAACGAAATTTCGATTAAATTAGCCACACATGACTGGCATTATGTGCCGCCCGTATTAGATAAACAACCATGGAGAAGATTCTTTGTTAAAGTTAAGAATGATAAGCGGATAGCACATCTTCATCTCATGTTAAAGGGAGAGGAACGTTGGGAAAAACAACTCTTATTTCGTGACCGTTTAAGAATGAACCCGTCACTTGCTTTAGAATACGCAGATCTTAAGTATAAGTTAGCTCATGAATTTACTAATGATCGAGAATCTTATACAGTAGCAAAAACGGGCTTTGTAAATAGCGTAATAAAAGAAAAATAAAAATTTAATTGAAATGTTACAGAGTCAAAGTAGGGGCAGTAGAAAAATAATGCGATGGGATTGTGAATGAGGATATGGTTAAAGCAGTGGATTTAACCTCCTAAAACAAAAAAAGCAATCATTTTAGGAGGTAATAATAAATGTATTTCAAACCGATTGTTATGGATAGCTGGAGTAGAAAACCCTATTATGAGCATTATTTAAATAATGTTAGATGCACCTTCAGCATGACTGCAAATATTGACATTTCCCGGCTGCTAAAAGAACTTAAGAATCGTGGGATAAAACTGTATCCAGCACTAATCCACATGATAACTACAGTGGTAAACCGCCACCATGAATTTCGTACCTGTTTTAATTCTGACGGGACATTAGGTTATTGGGATAGTTTGTCTCCTAGCTTTACCGTTTTCCATGACGATGATAAAACTTTTTCAAGCATATGGACTTTGTACGGTGAAGATTTTAATGATTTCTACAGTCGTTATCTTAATGATATGAAAAAGTACGGAAGTGTTAAACAATTTGCTGCTAAAACAAACGAACCACCCAACACCTTCCCTATTTCTAGCATTCCTTGGGTTAGCTTCACTGGCTTTAACCTGAACATCTATAACGAGGGAACCTATCTACTACCCATCTTTACAATGGGGAAATACTTTCAGCGTGATGAAAAAATATTATTGCCATTATCAGCACAATTCCATCATGCCGTTTGCGACGGATACCATGCCGGGATGCTGTACAATGAGCTGCAATTACTTGCAGATGCTTGTACGGAGTGGTTGCCAAACTGTAACTAACGGGAACCGATAATTGAAGAGCTTCATCCCCTCATTGGGAATGAAGCTCTTCAAGAGGGTAGAAAACATCTTTGCGAATTACAAAGTAGAGATATCAATAACGAACCGATACCGCACATCACTTTTGAGGACACGCTCATACGATTCTTCGACTTGGTCTGCACTTATCACTTCAATCATAGGGGAAATGCCGTGCTCAGCTGCGAAATCGAGCATTTCCTGGGTTTCACGAATGCCACCAACGAGTGAGCCTGCAATGCTGCGACGACCCATAATTAATGAAAATACATGATACTTGTCTGGTTCAGCCGGTGCGCCAACATTTACAAGTGTCCCATCAATGCGAAGTAGTGATAAATACGCGTCAACATCCAGATTTGCAGACACGGTGTTTAAGATTAGATCAAAACGACCTGCTAATTCTGCAAATGCAGCGGAATCACTTGTCGCGAAGTAATGATCTGCGCCAAATTTCAATGCTTCCTCTTTTTTATTATTAGAGCGACTCAATACGGTAACTTCAGCGCCCATAGCATGAGCAAACTGGATCGCTAGGTGGCCAAGACCTCCCATTCCCACAATGGCAACCTTCTTGCCGGGGCCGGTGTTCCAGTGTTTTAGAGGAGAGTAGGTGGTAATGCCTGCACATAATAGTGGGCTTGCCACATCCATATCCAGACCGTCTGGGATACGGACAACGAACCCTTCCGTCACAACGATTTTTTGGCTATATCCTCCGTATGTTGGATTACCATCGTAGTCTAGACTGTTATAGGTGTTAATAACACCCTTCGTACAGTATTGCTCCTCTCCACTGAGGCAATATTCGCATTCTCCGCAGGAATCAACAAAGCAGCCAACGCCAACGCGGTCACCAACGACAAACTTGGTTACTTCTGTTCCAACTGCTTCTACGACTCCGGCAATTTCATGACCAGGAACCATTGGAAAAATTCCGCCACTCCATTCACCGTATGCACTGTGAATATCAGAGTGGCAAATGCCACTAAACTTAATATCTATTAAAATATCGTGTGGCCGCAATTCTCTCCGCTCGATCGTGATCTTTTCAAATGGTGCTTTCGCACTTGGGACACTAAGAACACGCGTCGTAGTAATGTTTTTATGATTATTGCACATAATTGATCATACATCCCTTTCTTCTGTAAAATAATAAGTTGATTGAAGAAGCAACTCACATTAGCTTATTACTTAATGGATTTAAAACCTACGAGAATAGCTTAATCCTTCATGTTGACTTTAAGGCAAGAGTTTTTTGAAAAATATTTTTATTTATGATCTTTGTTGTACTTATTTTCTAAATCGTTATAGTATTCAATTTTCAAATCAATTTTTATAAAAGCGTTATCCAAGTCTCTTTGTTTTTCCATCATTTTCTCTTTATGCTTTTCAAATATCTGTTTGCGTTGCGTGGCTGTGCGGTCTCCTTCTTTTGTTAATTCCACGATTGCACGTAACTCTGCGAGAGGGATATCGGTTTTCCGTAAACATACAATAAGCTCTAACCATAATAAGTCTGCCTCGTTAAAAATACGATTTCCATTTTCATCTCTGTTTATATAAGGTAGAAGACCCTCTTGTTCATAATATCGAAGTGTATGTGCAGGCAAACCGATCTTATCCGCGGCTTCTTTTATGTGAATTTCCATTGTATCCTCCATCAATCTTCATCATTGTTTTGTTCTAATTCCTGTGATCAATCGAGCAAGGTTTATTATAGACCTTAAAGTGTACTTTAATGCAACAACGTTCAGGGAATTTAAGAATATCTCTTGACTTAAAGCTGGCTTTAAGGACTATTGTTGCTTTGCAGTTTAGTATGAAAAAATTTTTGACAGACAGATCGTTCAATTCAATTCTCATTCAAAACCGCTTTGCTCAAATTGTAATCATCCCATGCATTTAATACTTAATTTCGATCTTAAAGATAGGAGAATACAAGATTTAGATAATTAGAATTTTGGGAGAGCCCCTCTTTGCTACAGAACATATCTTATTTTTATTTTTGTAAAAATTGCAATACTATAGATACGGAAACGCAAAGCACCTAAGCTTTAAAACCTTGATTGGCTTGATGCCTTTCAAGGTTTCTTTTATATCCTACTATATGACGCTATTTCCTAATCAAATAAATGTCATAAAATTGAAGCTAATGCGTAAAACCACGCCTGTTATCATCAAGCAATATCGAGTGACAGGACTGGCGGTTGGCCAAACATACCGCTCCGGTAACCTTGGCGAAATATCTAACTGATGTTAAAAGGGACCTTTTTAAGAATATTTATTTATCATTTTATTTAAATAATTTCGAAATTGTTCAACATATGTTTTGGGCTCTACTATTTCCAGATTTGTACCGAAACTTGCTAAAAATTGAAATCCAATACTGTTTTGTGGAACATCAATTGTTGCTAAGAAATATTCAGAACTATAGTTTTCAATACTTTTTCGACCGTACCTTTCAATGAATTGATCTTTTACGCTAGGTGTAATCAATGCCTTAATGGCGACTAGTTGCGGTTGATAACTTGCTTCATGTTCTTGTTCTAGTAAATAATCTCTAGGGTTAAATGTTTTTTCATTCATAGTAAGATTATCGATCCTAGATAATTTAAGTGTTCTATATCTCTGCCGATGTAAACAGAATCCCTTCAAATACCAACTGGTCTCGCTAAAATGAAGCTGATAGGGCTCGACAATTCTATTCGTTTTAATGCCATTTTTATCAATATAATCAAATGAAATTAACTTTCTCTTTAATATTGCTTCTTGGCATGTCTTCAAGGATTGAATAATCTCAGACCGACCCTCCCAATCATAAAATGACAAGTGAATCGAACTTTTCCAGGATGATGAGCTTATCATCGCTTCAATTTTTTTAAGAGTTTGTTCTACTTCATCACTAAATAGAATTTGTCCCAATCCACCCAGTGCTGTTAAAATATTTTCTAAGTCATTACTGCTTAAAAGTCGTTTGTCTAATTTGTACTCATCCATAATCCCGTAGCCGCCGTGAACTCCATTTATAGAATAAATAGGTATATTAGAAAGACTCAAGGTTTCCATGTCACGCAGAATCGTTCTTTTAGACATGTTAAATAATTTTGAAAACTCGGTTGTTGAAACGACGTCCTTCTGCAGCAAGATCATTACGATAGATATTAACCTTTCGATTTTCTCCATATTATCCCTCCGGCCCGAACCGTAATCAATCAACCTATTTATGAAAACTCACAATAATTACTGAGCATCCTCTTTAGGTAAAAAAATAAATGTTTACAAAGCTATAATAGGTGACAAGAAAGCTGTCACCTATTATAGCTTATACTTCATGTATTACAAGAAGGAGGTTTTTTCATGTCAGTTATTGCATATTTAAACTTTGATGGGAATACAGAGCAGGTCATTGCGTTTTATTCAGAAGCTCTGAATTCAAATAAAGTAAAAAAGGTGAAATTTAAGGATCTTCCGCAAGATCCAAACTACCCTTTGCCAGAAAATGAGTTGAATATGATTATGGAGTCATCGTTAGAATTCGCTGGCGGAAAAATAATGTTGTCGGATATTCTACCATCCATGAAGAAGGTAACGGGCGAGTTGGTTATGGGAAACAATATACTAATTAGTATCGTTATCGATGATAAACAGGCACTGGAAGATTACTTTTCTAATTTGTCTGTAGGTGGTTATATTATCTTGCCGTTATCAGACATGCCTTGGTCATCCTGCTTTGGAATGTTGGTTGATAAATTTGGTGTTGTTTGGAAGTTTAATAGTGACGCAGAAAAGTTTCTTGATAGAGTTATTTCCAACAAACAGTGACTCAATGAAGTAACGGAGAACGTTAGTGCAATAATACAGCGGTAGTCTAGAACTGAACTGCACCCCTAAGAAAGGGCAGAAGTTTAAACATTATCCTGGGTCTTTAAAAGTGGAGGCCGTTCGTTTGCATGTTGAGAAGGGATGGAGTTACAGCAAGGTTTGGGTAGAAATCGGAGGGACGGCGAGCGGCAACCGGATTACGGCGGAAGTCGATCATTTCACGAAGTTCGCGGTATTCGCCGTAGCAAAGAAAGAGCCTGAAGAGAACAGATGCAGGCTTTACGTTCAGCGACGTAACAGGCCACTGGGCGGAAGCGGCAGTATCGGCAACGGTTGAGAAAGGCATCGTTCAGGGCATCGGTGCCAACAAATTTGCGCCGAACCAAACGGCAACGAGGGCGCAGGCACCAGTCATTCTGCTTAGAGCGCTCGAGCTTGCCGGCAATTAAAGCTTCATCTGCTCTTTAAAGCCAGGCCCCCGGTACTTGAGCCGGGGGCCTGGCTTTTATAACAGCACCGGACGGTTTCCTTGAGAGACAGCTACAAAACGAAGAAAGCAGTTGTCGCAGCGTTGCTTATTGCGAGTTAATTACTCGAATTACATAGGTCATAAAACTAAAAAATAAGGGAGGCCGATCCTGCAGAGGATCGGCCTTTGTAATGAATGGAGCTTGATGATGCTCACATTTTTCTTTATTGATCGTTATGTTATGGTTTGATCGTTTAGAGGAATGTGGATAACCTTGAAAAATTACCATACTTTTTGCGTACGAATTGCGAACCGCAAAATAAGACTGGCGTGCAGCGATCCGGAGTAGGGAGGGAGTGGGAGTAGCCCTAGTTGAATGAAATCGCGATGAAAGACTCCCCATTCACAGGTCTGAAAACTAAAAAGTAGAAGGGGTATTATTCTTTTGAAAAATCATGCGGAAAGCGGTTTGCCCGTTGCTTGTATCAAGCTGTAGCTCTCCATTGTGCTTCTCCATTACATGTTTAGCTATAGCCAAGCCCAGTCCTGTACCGCCGTCGCATGTGCGTGCTTGGTCGCCGCGTGTAAAAGGATCAAAAATGATCTTATACAAATTATCTGGGATGCCTGGTCCGTTATCGATGACATTCAGTTGAATATGCGATTCCGTTTCCAGTAGTTGAAGAAGTACTTCGCTCCCCGCAGGGCAATATTTAAGCGTGTTAATTAATAAATTAGATAAGGCGCGGTATAGCATTTTCGCATTAAACCGGATTCGAATTTCATTCGACGGAATTTGGACTTGAATGAGGAGTGGTTTTTCCTCGAATTGATTGTAGAATTGGGCGGCGATTTCCCTGACGAATTCCGCGATGTCTGCGAGCTCGGTTTCTAGGACATAGTCCGGACTGTCCAGCTTGGATAATTCGAATATATCATCGATCAAGGAGGTTAGCAGATTCGATTTATTTAAAATATAGTCTAAGTAATCCTGCCTTTTCCCTTCATCGTCAACGATTCCGAGCTGTAAAGCTTTGGCATACCCCTGAATGGTTGTAATCGGTGTTTTGAGATCATGTGATACCCCAACGAGCAAGCGTTGTTTGCTTTCTTCCAGCATTCGTTTCTCTGTCTCGGATTGTTCTAATTGTTCCGCCATATTATTGAACGAATCTTGAATTTGCGCCAACTCATAGTCAGCCTTAAAAGCTAGTCTTGTCCGGAAACGACCGTTCGCCATATTTTGCATACCGCTTGCAATGGCTTCGAGTGGGTTTGTAATTTTGAGAGCGGTCCATCGACTGTACAGGTAGACATTAAGGCTGTAAAAAACCAAGAAAAGGATAATAATCAAAAGTACCAGCTCAAAGAAGGTCTGCTCTAAGGCGGCGGGCGTTTTATGAAATAGAAATTCCTTTGTAATATAACCTTGCGGTATGTGGACAAGACAACGGTATGACTTTCCTTCAGTCGTTTGAAAAGGTGCCATAGAAACATATTCAGTTGCGCCTTTAGGTTCATTAAAGAGAGAAATGAGCTCATCTTGGGTGTATGAAGTGCGATGATCTGAAGAGGCTCCACGGGTGAAAACGACTTGCAGATTTTCATCGAGGATCTCGATCCATCCTCCAAACGATTCGATAACCTCGACTGGGATTTGTGTATAGTCCATACGAACAATCTCATTTGCTTTTATTTTCGAGACCGTAGGATCTGCCAGTCGAGATTGGACCTGGCTATCAAAAAAAGGAAAAATTAAGCATACAAAAATGCCCAATGTAATTGAAAATAACATATATTTTTTTATCAAGGAAGTAAATATTTTGTTTTTCTTCATGTTGGATTAACGCTCTTTGCAAATTTGTATCCCAACCCGCGGATTGTCAGTAAGTAGACGGGTTGCCTTGGATCATCTTCCATCTTTTCTCTCAATCTGCTGATATGCACCATTATAGTATTATCGTCGTTCATATAAGGCTCAGACCAAACATTTTCAAAGATTTGTTTTTTTGTGAAAATTCGACCGGGTGTTCCCATAAATAACTTTAAAAGAGCGTATTCTGTTGAGCTTAAAGGTATGGCTACTCCTCGTTTCTTTAGTTCGCAAGAATGGTGATCGAGAACCAAGTCGCCCAAGTTGGTTAGTTGGTTCGATATTGAATCCGAGGCGATAGGAGAAGCGAATTCATAAGACCTTCGCAGCTGGGCTTGAATACGTGCAACGACCTCAAGCGGATTAAATGGCTTGGAGACGAAATCGTCTGCGCCAAGACCTAGCCCTAGAATTTTGTCGGCATCTTGATTTTTGGCGGATAAAATAATAACAGGCAGCTTATATTTCTCGCGTATCTTTTTAAGCAATTGGTAGCCGTTAAGCTTCGGCATCATAATGTCAATGACCGCCAGGTCGATTTTGTTCGTCTCAATTTGCTGCCAAGCTTCAGCCCCGTTAAAGGCCTCGATGATTTCAACCTGTTCACGCTCCAGAAAAATTCTCATCAATTCAACAATTTCCGGTTCATCGTCAACAATTAAGATCGTTTTGGACATACGCAGATGCCTCCCCTTTGATGTCGTATTTAAACTAATGATTCCATTCAGTCTTTGATAATCCTGCTTTTAAGGTTAATTCAAGGAAAATGTAAGATTGGTGAAAGAGTGGTGCGGTATGATAAAAGTTAGGAGGAATGTTAATGCGCTTGTTGGAACTATTTGCTTATTTGATGAATGTAGGTTTGTTATTTTGGATTTTTTTCAAGCCTAATTGGCTTGCAAGACGGTACTTCGTTGTAAGCTTGGCTCTCAGTACGTTACTTACTCTGTTTCAGCTGCAACTAGAAGGATATCGTTGGCAGATGGTTGCAACGTATTTGTTGACCGTGTTTTTATGGGGGATTGTAATTAAAAGAAAAGTCGAATTCCGCGCCAAAAAGGAGCAGAAAAACCGAAGAAGCGGACGAAAAAAAATATTTTTAGGTCTGCTAGTTTTAATTTATGCATTGATTGCAGGCATACTGCCGGTATGTTTACCGGTATTTTCATTTGAATCCCCGACGGGAACCTATGCGGTAGGCACAGTAACCTATCATTGGATTGACCTGAAGCGAGAAGAAGCTTATAGCAAAGATCCAGAGGATCATCGAGAATTAATGGTGCAGGTTTGGTATCCTTCGCCCGAGGGGGAAAAAGGGAAGAAGAATAGTTACGTACCTTACCTTCCCCGATTCAGTCAAGAGATTAGTAAACAATTCGGGGTACCCGCTTTTCTGCTTCAATATTTACATTTGGTAAAAACACATGCGACGGTGCAATCGAAGCTATCGGAAGCGGCTCCTAAATATCCGATTGTCTTATTTTCGCCGGGTATGGGAGGAACGCGATTTCAAAATATGTTTCAAGTGGAGGAGCTTGCTAGTCATGGGTACATTGTGGTTGGTATGGAACATACCTACCTTTCCGTTGCAACTGTGTTTCCGGATGGAAAGACGACTGGATTTCGTAAGATGAATTTATTAGATCTTTCGTCATCAGATAAAATGACAAGCGAGATCATTGTGAAAGATATTCAGTTTGTACTCGATCAAATCGAAGGCTTGAACCGGGAGGATTCTACGGGTCCGTTCAAAGGGAGGTTGGATCTGGATCGAATCGGAATCTTTGGTCATTCTCTTGGTGGCGCGGCAGCAGCTCAAATGTTGCTTCTTGACCCACGTGTGAAAGCGGGAATCAATATGGACGGCACGTTCTTCGGTGAGCCTATTCCCAAATCGGGATTAAAAAAGCCATTTATGCTTATGAATTCTGAATCATTTGCAACAAAAACAGAGAAGCAGCCTCCACAGAAAATGTTAGATAAATACAAATTGACATTAGAGGACTTCAACAAAATGACCAAGGATATTGTGACACGAAGTCAAAATTCCCTCGCCGGTGGTGGATACTCATTAACGATTCCACATTCCAAGCACTTCAGTTATTCTGATTTTTATATGTATTCGCCGCTTTTGCAATGGATGGAAGGAACCAGTCCAAAGCACGAGCACCGAAGAATTAATGCCTATACAGTTGCATTCTTTGACCGATTTTTACAAAACAAGCCGTCTTCCTTATTTAACTAAACTTCTAAACGATATCCGGAGAATATAGGTGGCCGTGGAAAAATGGTTGATCTATGGATAAAAGAAGTAATACATAGACTGAAAACTCGTGTGTTAGACCGAGAATATTTTTTTCAGAAGGTCAGAGTGTGTCGCTAAAACATATACAACCACAACGAAGAAAAAGAATAGATTTTGGGTAAGGAGGTTGTGAAAGTGAAGATCGTATTTCAGATCCCCAAGACTGATCCCGAAAAACAAGCTGAACTACTATTACAGAAATGGTTAAAAGTAAAAGAACCCAATTCTATATTTACTGCGATTCTTTTTTCAATTCCGTTCATGATTCTAGGTTTGACGATTACGATCATGTTAATGAGTATGTTTACTTCGGCTAATTTAGAGAATTATGGTGCTCATGATGGAACAATAAGCTTTAATTTCAATATATTATTCATCACTAATATTGTCCTACTATTGCTTTTACATGAATTAATCCACTTGATTCTGGTTCCAAACTTCTTGAAATCCCCCAATACAGGGTTAGGGATTCAATTTTTTGGCGGGTTTGTATTTACAGAGGAAATAATGTCTCGAAAGCGATTTATTCTAATATCAATAGCCCCTTTTGGGGTGATATCGATCATTCTACCGTTAATCTTAGGGGCAATTGGATGCTTGGGTCCGACTTTAATCTTTCTTATGCTCCTAAATGCTCTGGGTTCATCAGTTGATTTATTAAATGTTTGGCTGATTTTATTTCAAGTGCCTAAAGAGGCGAAGATTATGAATAGTGGTATGAGTACGTTTTGGAAGGTTTGAGTGGAAATCAAACGAAACTTCAATCCGCTGTCATGTGTGGGATTACGACAAGGAAAACGGGGATGGACCATTTCATGGAATTCCCCGATCGAAACTCTATAGAAGAGCTCTCCGAATTTACTTACAAGGTGTTGTTTTGTTATATGTGTACAGTCATGGAGTATAAAGTGAAAATTTTACGTGAATATGAAACATACTGTTACCAAGTCATTTATTATTTAGTGCAAAATGAGAACCAAGCAGTGATAGCAACAAGACAAGTCTTACTCTTGATATATGATAACAATTCTTTTTTTTCTATGTCTGACATAATGAAACGTAAAGAGATTCGAGGAATTGCTATAAAGCGGGCAATACAAGTTTTAAGTGGCAAAGATAGTTAAGATCACGAAGACTTGCGGCTGCGTATTCGGAAATTTAGCAGCAAGTCGGTCATAGTGTTGTAGTGATTAATTCTTGTGGAAGAGCAACTTTATACTAAAAGCAAGCGTCTGTGGGCGCAACGGGAGGCTATAATTATGAAAAAATGGATGAAAGCAGCAGCAGCCGCATTAACGGTAGCAGGAGTATTGTCAGCGGGTACAACCAGCTTGGCTGCGTCAGCGCAGCCGTCAAAAATGTTTATTAACGGCGTTTACCAAGAAGATGTATTGGTTGTAAACGACAGAACGATGGTTCAACTTCGAGCGTTTAACGACCCCAAATCATTTGTTTACTCCTATGAGACAGCAACAAAGACAATAATCATTCATAACCCGGTTCAGAAAATGACGGTGCATCTAAAAAATGGTTTGAAAACAGCGGAAGTAAACGGCAAGAATGTAAAGTTGGATGCACCTGTTACCGTGAAGGCAGGGAGGACTTACATTCCCGTTCGTTTTGTAACCGAGACGCTCGGCGGTAAAGTTGATTATGACAACGGCGCAAAACATATTATTGTCAGGACCCCAACGGGCGAAGAACAGTTTAAAACACTGAAAAACGGCGATCTTGCCGAAGCGCGGGCACTGGCGATTAATTTGACTCGCGTAAGTAACGGCACAGAGATTGCACCTTATGGCGAGGGTTTCACTACAACGTACAGGTTCCCTAAAGGGGAAGCGCTTCGCTATTTTATTTCGTATAAAGGTTTAGAAACTTATGTGGAAATCAACGCTAAGGGCATTGCTGAGATTAAGTGGCAGAAGGACACTTTGGGCGAAAATGGCGAAGCTGGCAAGGAGCCGAAGCCGTTTGGCGAGTCGGTTACTTTCATAGATAACTTTATGGCGGATATGCTGAATTATGGTTCAGTGGACAGCACAGGTAAATATACGGAGCTAGGCGTCATTAATCGTTATATAGACAAAGAATATGCGAATGTGATCATTATGCCAATTGATGGTGAAACACGGACGGATGCAAGATAGGAAAAAAGGAAATAGCGGTGCGAGAGTGCGTAACTTATTTCCATCTTCGTGGAGCAGATCACAATACGAAAAGCCAATCCTATCATCGTGACAAAGACGATTCCGTTACTTTCATTAGGAATTACAGCAGAAGTTGCGCATTCAGAGGATTGGGAAACAAACCGAGTGAGATGGAACCAGGTTAAACCCAACTATACTTAAGCGATTTCATGAATCGAGGAGGCTGTTTATGTTTTCATATCGGTCGTTACAACTAGGTGATCTTGAAACGCTCTGCTCTTTTCCGCAGAATGAAGAAGAATTATATTTCATGTTCCCTAAAGCCGTATATCCTTTAACCCCTGACCAAATTGAGGAAGTCGTTAAAAACAGATTGGAGCCTACAGTTATTCTGTGTAATCAAGAAGTTGTGTCTTATGCAAATTTTTATGATCATGACGGCGAATCTTGCTGGCTAGGTAATGTTATCGTGTCTCCTGAATATCGAGGAAAAGGCGTATCTCAGTATCTAATTGGGATAATGGAGAACATTGGAAGAGAAAAGTTGAAGGTACAAAAAATCAAACTTGTATGTCATAACACTAATACAAGGGGGATTTTATTTTATATGAAGCATGGATTTAAACCATATGATATCTCTTTAAGAGTTAAGCCTTCCGGGGAATATATTGCAGGTTTACACATGGAGAAGTACCTATAACGAAAATTAAATTAAGCTAAAGAAAGATGTCAGAGACGTTAGTTAAATAAATCAGCGGTAGTCTTGGGCTTTAGTTTCTCGTCCATGGCTTCCGCTGTTTCTTTTATCGGGGTCAGCCTAATGCTTCATTTTACTTGAACCGTTTATTCCGCCTCCTCTTTTTTTGTCCTTCACAGCACTGGCTAATGTGCCTAATCACCCGATTATGGAACAAGGGATTCCCGCAGTTCTTGTCGAAATATGATAGCTACCGGAATGGGCCTTAGCATTTTCAAGCACTTGGCAGAACTGTACGGTGAAACGTTGGGAGTGTGCGCTGTATGATTTGGATAAAAAACAAAACCACCTTGAAATATGCTGTGATGTTCATCCTGTTTCTCTCTATACTTCTCGGCGTCCGGTGGCTATGGTCCGGGGTTTTCCTTACGCCTGAACATCCTCGTGCGGTTCAAGGCGTGCTTGATCTGCGCGGCTGGGACTTCGCCAACTCCCGTTCCATTACGCTGGACGGCGAGTGGGATTTTTATCCGGAAGCATTCGTCACGCATAAAAACAAGGATTGGAAATCCCTGGACAAGCATAATATCATGGTTCCGGGAGATTGGCGAAGTACTTTACCGGCAGGTTCAAAGTCGTCGTTCGGATACGGTACGTACCGGCTGCGCATTTTGGTCGATCCTTTACCTCAACAGTCCTTCGGATTCTGGATTCAGGAAATTCAAGCCTCTTCCGTTGTTGAATTCAACGGTCAGATAGCAGGAGTCGGACAACCGGCGGAGCAAGCGAATACGTATAAGCCCCGCCGGATTTCTTATACCCCGCTTTATAAGGCAAACGGAGTGAATGAGATCGAACTGCTTGTTCGCGTGGCCAATTTTGATAATCCGCTTAATGGCGGTATTGTCAGAAACATCCGCTTCGGATCGGATACGGCCATCAATACCGAAAGGTGGATCTCCATTGGCTTTCAGATTATGACCTTCGTGGTTCTGATGTTTCTTGGCTTGTACGCCGTGATGTTATATTTGTTCAGTTGGCAAAAAGGGTTGCTTGCCTTTTTCATGCTGGTTTTGACCGCCGGGATTACGATTGTGTCTGATAACGACAGCCTGCTGCTGGTAGGTATGCCTTTTATCAACTATGCATGGGCACTGAAAATAAAGATACTCTCGTACTCGTTGGTCCCCTTTTTTTTCCTGCTGATAACGGGAATATTTGCCAAGCTCCGAACAAACACGGTTTTGTTCCGAACGTACGCCATTGTTCTGGTTTTGTATTCAGGATTTGTGTTGGTCATGTCGCCTCCGCACATTTACTATCTTATCGAATTTAAAATATTCAGACTGGTTTATTGGTTTCCAATGATCTGGGTTATCTATCTGATTGGCAAACTTATAGCCAAAAATCAGCCCGGTGCCACTTTCTTGCTGCTTGCCACCATGAGCATATTATCCAGCTCCGCATGGGGACTGATAAATGCTCATTTGGAAGTAATAAACGTTTACTTCCCTTTTGACGTGCTTGTGGCTATCGTCAGTTTTTCAGCTTACTGGTTTAAGCAGTACTTCCGCAATTCCCAAGAAAACGCCAAATTAAACGAGCAATTAAGAATGGCAGACAAGCAGAAGGACGATTTTCTGGCGAACACCTCCCATGAATTGCGAAATCCCCTGCACGGGATGCTGAATATGGCGCAAACCGTCCTTGACAGCGAAAAAAATTCATTGAGCGGCGAGAGCGTCCAAAATTTGGAGCTGGTAATGACGGTCGGTCGACGCATGTCTTTTATGTTAAATGACCTGCTTGATTTGACTCGTCTCAAGGAGGGGAACATCCGTCTGCACGTGCAGGCCGTTCAGCTGCAGGCGGTCGTTTCCGGCGTATTCGACATGCTTCGCTTCATGACCGTTAGTAAACCGATCCGGCTGGTCAAAGAGATTCCGAACGAGTTTCCTCCTGTGATGGCCGACGAAAACCGACTCATTCAAATTTTGTATAATCTCGTTCACAATGCAATCAAATTTACCAACGAAGGAACCGTCGCCATCCGGGTGGTCGCACAAGACGGGAAGGCGTACATTAGCGTTGCTGATACGGGCGTCGGCATGGACGAGGAGACGCTTAAAAGAATCTTTAACCCTTACGAGCAAGGCGACTCCGGCATGACGGCGGCGCCCGGGGGCGGCATCGGACTGGGACTCGGCATTTGCAAGCAGTTAGTGGAGCTGCACGGCGAAACGTTGGAAGTGACGTCTGTCTCTGGCCAAGGTTCTGCATTTACCTTTGCTTTGGCTCTGTCCGATTCGCCCGTTCAACGGGAAGCGGATTTTGCAACAAGTCTGCCGCCTGTCTATGCAGCAACCGCCGCCGCTGCCGACTCGAACATCCATTACGGTACGAATGACGATTCTGCCGTTGCGGAGAGAACGGTGCGACCTTCGGTTTTGGCCGTGGACGATGATCCGTTGAACTTGAAAATATTGGATAATATTCTGGCTGGGGAATCTTTCGACATCATTGCGGTTACGAGCGGCAATGATGCCCTGTCTCATCTGAACACGAGAGTATGGGACCTTGTTATTGCTGACGTCATGATGCCTCACATGTCGGGGTATGAATTAACGAGAGCTATTCGTGAACGATACTCTAGCTCGGAACTGCCCGTTTTGCTTCTGACCGCGCGCAACAAGCCAGAAGATATCGCCGCTGGTTTTTTGGCTGGGGCTAACGATTACATTTTGAAGCCTGCGGATGCGATGGAGTTAAAGGCTCGGGTGCGGGCATTAACGGATCTGAACCGTTCCGTGCGCGAACGCCTGCGTATGGAAGCGGCATGGCTGCAGGCGCAAATACAACCGCACTTTTTATTCAACGCCCTCAATGCGATAGCTGCGCTTAGCGACATCAATCTGGACAGAATGCGCCTACTGCTCGACGAGTTCGGCAATTATCTAAGGGCCAGTTTCAACTTTCAAAATTCCGAGCTGCTTGTTCCGCTGGGACAGGAGCTTGCTCTCGTACGTTCTTATTTATATATCGAGAATGAACGTTTCGAAGGCAGGCTGAATACGGTTTGGGAAGTCGAAGCGAACATGGAGCTAAGGCTTCCCCCGCTATCCATTCAACCGCTTGTCGAAAACGCAGTACGGCACGGCATCATGAGTCGTTCGTCGGGCGGAATGATTCATATTCATATCGCCGAATATGAAGATCGTACAGAAGTAACCGTTGCCGATAACGGCGTGGGAATGGATACAAAAACGCGGCAACAGATATTCGACAAACGTTCGAACCAAAGGCAGGGAGTCGGTTTGTTCAATATTAATCAACGGTTGAAACAATTATATGGGAAGGGGCTGCACATTCAGAGTGATCCGGGTCAAGGGACGATAGTCGTCTTTACCGTGCCGAATAATGCGGTGAACCACTTGATTTAGCGGCTCGCCGATGCGCATTGGCAAAAAAATGAAGGCAGTGGAGGCGCCCCCTCGCCCCTCTGGACGGAAAAAAGAAACCCCAATCGAATGAGATTGGGGTTTTGGTGTAAGCTTTATGCATGACAGCTCGTCAATGCAGAGTTAAGAAACAATTTCACTAAATCAAACAAACTTCCGACTCGTCTTCTTCCCATCGCAGCTAAACACGATCTTCTTATCCTCAACAAACGTCTCCAAATGCACGTTTTTCCCCAAAAGCTGCACAACATGAGGCAGCGTGCGCTCTACATATTTGAGATCAAGCTCCATACCCTCATACTCATGAATCAGATACAGCTCACCCACACGGTTGAAATCCCCATCATTAACCATCAAGCTGGGAAACCCGCCGATTACTTTGGAATAAACGAGTTGATCACGAATATTCTCCCAAGATTTATCGGTAATTTTCCACTCCGGCCCTTTTTTCTCGAAAATGTACAGATCCAGATCATTAACCAAATCCTTCGTCAGGTAGTTTCTCAGGAAAGAGATGCCGGAATCGAGCTCACGCACCTCGAACATTTTTTCTCTGCCCTTGCCAGGTACGCGACCGAAGCGTTCTATTTCCTCAGATATCGGGTTATCCCAACGCCGCTCGATATCCTCAAATATTTTCAGTCCCAGGTAGTATGGGTTCAACGTATGACCCGAAGGCTGCGCCACTGAGGAGTTCAGCTTAGCTTATTCAATCGTTTCATCGTCGCTTAGATCGAGTTCTCTTATGATCCGTTGATGGAAAAAAGTCGCCCAGCCTTCATTCATAATCTTCGTTTCCATCTGCGCCCAGAAATAAAGCATTTCATCTCGCAGCATCGTTAAGATGTCACGCTGCCACGGCTCCAGTATCGATGAATACTCTTCAATGAACCATAAAATACCCTTTTCCGGCTATGGAGGGAAGCGTATAGGTTGATCTTGATTAACCGGAATATCATTCGTGATATTTAGCGACCAGATATCATCATATGGCGATTGTACCGTTGTTGAAGTGGTGGGATTTTGCTTCTTCAAAGAAGAAACATAAGCCTCCTTAGGCATTTGGTAAGGCTTCACAATCGAAGGATCGACATGCTCCTGAATGGCAAGGACGGCATCTATGAACTGCTCCACAGCTAAGTATCAGCTTATTTTGCACGAGAGAGTTGCTGTCGAGCAGAAAGGCATAGCAGGGATCGGAGTTGATAACGAGCTCATAGATTTTACTATGCCCGAAATCGTATTGCATCTTCATTTTGTTGAACGTCTTCCCGAAGCTCCAATGGTTGAAGCGGGTAGGCATGCCATAAGCACCGAAGGTATAAATGATATCTGATGGGCAAATTTCATATCGCATGGAGTAGAAATCAAGTCCAAATCCAGTAGCGATCTCCGTAATTTAATCAATCGCATATTCCAATGCCTTCATATCCGAGGTTGTCATTGTTGGACCCCCTATGAGAATTTGTGGGTTAGGTGAAACACTTCAATAATCGGGTAATACTGATGATAATGAATGAGTAAAAATAGCAACGATCCACTTGATCATGTTACAATTACATTAATATGATACTTAAAATCAGAAGGAGGTCGAACATCGTGTCAAATCCGGATGAGAAGAAAAGCCACACCTATCAAGATTGGCTGACCTGGGACGGAACGTGGGAGTTAATTAACGGCAAAGCCTATAATATGTCGCCGGCTCCGACCTCGTTGCATCAATTTATTGTTGGTGAGCTTCATTTCGCTCTGAGGACATTCTTTCAGAATCGGAGCTGCTATGTGTTCGTTGCTCCATTTGATGTGTTCTTCAGCGAGAGTGATGATTATCTGTCACCTGATCACGTCACGCAGCCCGATCTTTCGGTCGTTTGCTCGAAGGAACAAATATCCAAGAATGGCTGTCATGGTGCACCGACCATAATCATTGAAGTGCTGTCGCCATCCACCGCATTGAAGGACTTCAACGAGAAGTTCAACTTATATCAGAAGTATGGTGTGCAGGAATATTGGATTGTCGATCCTGGCAATCGAACGGTTCATGTGTATGCGCTGCAGGATGGCAATTACCAGGTACGTCATTTGCATACGGAGCAGGAAACGATTCAATCGATCGTATTTAAAGATTTGCAATTGCCAATGAACAGGCTGTTCAGTCTGGAATAACAAAAACAATAAGCCGGTGAGATGCAATCTCGACCGGTTTTTTTGTGCCCTAAATTCAAGCACCTTGGCGATACGAAGCCCAGCCCTCATTCATAATCCCACGCCTTACGGATAAGCTCTTCCGGACGCGCTGGGCTGATGAAACAACCTGGACGAATGGCAAACGCACTTTCTACAGTCGCCCTGGCGTGGAGCTGATTGTACAAGAACAAGTGAAGGATCTTCATGGGGCATGGTCATTTTGGGCGGAGCAGGTTGTAGAAAAGGATGCATCGGTGACACCGCCGATCAATCAGACTAAGCCGGTTATGACGATCACGTATCCAACCGGCACAACGGCATTTCTTTATATCGACTATGCTGGGACTGAAAAAAGCTTTAACTTGATGGAGGGTATGATTAACCCTGGAAGGGTGGTCCGTGTACAAGGGCAAGTGTACGCTAAAGGGGCATGGTCGAATATGAGTAATAGCCGTTACTTAGAGCAGTGCCAACGGCTACAAAACGAGGTAATCGTCCATATTCTATGAACCCCAGGGATTTGTACAGTTTGGCGGCGCGTTCGTTGTCACCACGGAAGTCAATGGTCAGCACCTCAATCCCAGCATTGACAGCAGGGGAAATCAAATGATTCATGAGACGACGACCTAATCCATGGCCTTGATACCGTGGATCGATTGCCACCTTTTCAATGTCGGCATGGGGACTGTGAGTCGGGCGATTGTAACGCCTCCACCATTCAATACCCGCAAGATCTGAGTCGACCCAAGCTGCGATTAGGCATGCATTTCCTTCATCGCTTGCGATGGCCAACTCTCGAAGCAGGCAGGTTACCTCTTCTATTGAAGGTGGATCTATCCACCCGATTGCTGCACCCTTTGAAACAAGCTCCTGATATAGCTGTGCTGCTCTTTTGACAAACGATAAGTCTTCTGTGTTTCCGATATCTACCACACTTAACACAATAGATTTCTCCATCATGACTCCCCCATCTATGATTCTTCTAAGTGGCGATCTTAGAGGCAATCTCTAACTTTATAAATTCGCATTTTACTTGGTTTACTCCATAAAAAAGTCAAGGAATGGAATAACCACATTTGATTCTTATCTGGGACGATCGCTTCCAACCCCGTATACAGCA
Source organism: Bacillus sp. FJAT-26390 (assembly GCF_001682865.1). Lineage (GTDB taxonomy): Bacteria > Bacillota > Bacilli > Paenibacillales > Paenibacillaceae > Pristimantibacillus. The sequence continues at coordinate 43,415 of NZ_MAQX01000034.1, read as the reverse complement.
AAATATTTTCAATAATAACACAAGACTTTCCTCTGTCGTTTGGAATAATCAAAAAGAAAGAGATATCACATGACGATCACGAATCCAATCGGCACAACAGCAGCAATTTTTCTCATAATTGAAGTAGTCCGAAACCCATTTTCAATAAATATAGTTTATCGTCTACAAGTGGTTAGTCTAAAGTCCATACCTCCAATGGAGTAAAATCATAATATAAGTTGTTAATAGGGAGGTGTTTAGTTTGTGGTGTGATAATAGCAATAAAAAAAATCGAATCACTCAAGTGAAAAATAAACCACTGCTTAAAGAGATATGTACCCTCAAAAAAAAGAGCATTCGTGTAACAGCTAAACTAAAATTGAAGAGCTCTTGTATCTGCCAAAGTAAAGCTTGTAAAAAGATAACAATTATTGCTTGTCCTGTGAAAAGAAAAAAACGTAAAAGAGTTATTTCAAAAAGAAAAATATTTATTCGTCTAGAGCCAGTAATTAACGTAACCGCTCCGCAAGGGCCTCAAGGGCTTCAAGGTCCGCAAGGGTTACAAGGCATACAAGGACCCACGGGACCAGTCATCAATCCACTTGTCAGTAGTATGCTAACTGCGAAAAGATATTTTTTTATTGCGAGCACAGATATTCCTCTGCCAACAGAAATTCCTGCGAATCAATTCATAAACGATGCTAGTGAATCAATAACGGAATTTATAGACTTAGATCAAAATAGCTATGCTAATCTCTATATCAACGGAATAATGCAAGATGGCAACTCTTATCGTTTAAGTTCAACCACCTTGACCATCATTCCCAACCATGACATTATTTTTGCAGGTACCCCAATTGTAATTGAAACCGTTCGCTTGTCTGTGCAATTAATCTCTTAAAATGATGCAATGTACAATTAGCCGTTCACTGAATTCTATCAATTGCATAAGCTAGTTGAGAGAAGCGAGGTGATATAAATGCCAATTACAAAACCCTTTATGGCTGCTAGAAGATTTAGTGCTACAGCAGCAGACGGAACTGGTGTCGGTGCTGCATATAATATTCTTGCTACAGCCACCACCAATGATGCCGGTGTTGCTCCCACAGCATTTCCAACTGCTCCTGCGTATTATAATCTTTACATCAATGCACAGATTCAAACAGCGGATACTTCCAGCGTAACCACTACTGCTATTACCATTCCAGACGGTGATACGCTCGACCCTGCAACTCCAATTGTAATCGAATTTGTTGTAAACTAATTTTCTAAATTGACGTGATGCCGAAAATCCTTATTGTTTTGGATTTTCGGCATAGTCAAAATAAACGACCATTGTTGTATATCTGATACGTACTCGCGGAATGGCAATCATATATCCAATCTTTCCCCCCATAGTTTCTGGATATGTTTATAATGTAAGTGCTCAAACTGTTCCTGTAGAGAATGATGTTACATTCGATTCAAATGGTATTCTTAGACCTGAAATTACTCTTACCCTCGGAACTGCTCAGATTGCAGTTACCAATTCGGGAAACTACGAGGTTACTTTTTCCGTGTCAGGAGTAGAACCCAACCAATTCGCACTATTTTTAAATGGCGCCCTGGCTACGGGAACCGTTTACGGTTCAGGTGCCGGCACTCAGCAAAATAAAGGTCAGGCTACAATCGCTCTAGCATTTGGGGATTTTCTTACTTTGCGAAATCATAGTTCAGCAGCAGCGGTTACCCTTCAGACTTTGGCTGGTGGCACACAAACAAACGTAAACGCTTCAGTTGTTAAAAAAAAATTGAGTTAGTTTTTTACATCCCACAGATGACAACCTAATATCGTAATTCGGAACGGAAAATAAATTGCCCCAATCGAANCCCAATCGACGCCAAGCGTTTCTAGAGCCTTAGCAAATGCGTTCTGATTTGCATTATCACGCACCATAAGAAAGGCTAATGTTTCCCGAAACGTCTTATTTGAACTCATTTCATAAATCCTTGATTTTTGTAAAACGCCAGTAGACTCACGCACTACATTATTCAATAATCACTGATTAATTACCGTGATTATACACGTAATTGCCCAGCCATGAATTACCTGCAGCATCGACAGGCAAAGAGCTTTGGGCACCAACGATATAGTGGTGGGGATTAGCGAGTTTAACGGCTTCATCGAGAGGGCGGAGTCAACACCGATATTACCAGGCAGCTCTCCTCCGGAACCGTTCAATAATTGGTTAATTGTATGTTGAACTAGTTCAACATGGCTTATTTCCTCTAGAAACACACCACGGATTAAATCACGGTATTGTGTAGCATTACCGCGAAAGTTGCTGCTCTGAAAAAAGTACTGCATCATTGTACGCATTTCGCCAAATTGCCCGCCAAGCGTTTCTTGTAAAACCTTGGCTGCTGCTGGATCAGGTTTGTCCACTACAATGTTGTTGATTAAGTCTTCTTTATAGAAGTACATATAACCTCATTCCATACATTCTTTGCATGAAAATACAAAGGACATATAATTAGTGTGATTAGTGTGAATAGTGATTTACACCAAATGGTTGCTGATTATTCATATTTGAATAGGCATTTATCTGCGAGTTAGTTGTTTGTGCATGTGAAATTTGATTGCAGATATTGGAGATTTGTTGTAATTGTTGTAGTGCCGTTTGATGTCCTTGTAAGGCTGTTTGAATTATTTGTGCAGCTTGTTGTTCACGTTGAGCGATTTGCTGAGAAATTTGGTTGNATTACCGCGAAAGTTGCTGCTCTGAAAAAAGCACTGCATCATTGTACGCATTTCGCCAAATTGGCATTTACCTGCGATTTAGTTGTTTGTGCATGTGAAATTTGATTGCAGATATTGGAGATTTGTTGTAATTGTTGTAGTGCCGTTTGATGTCCTTGTAAGGCTGTTTGAATTATTTGTGCAGCTTGTTGTTCACGTTGAGCGATTTGCTGAGAAATTTGGTTGTTTGGTTGAAATTGATTCATTGTATTGTTTCCTTCTTTTTAGTAATTATTTTTTCTTGAATATAGTTCCTTAGAATCAAAAATATATACAAAGAGATTTTTTATTGATTAATAGCTACCAATACATAAAAAAGCTGCATATTCGAATTAAATCGAGATGCAGCATTAGGGAGTGAAACGTTATTTATTTTATCCCACGGAGGAAATTTAATACTTTGACCCAATAAATCATTTCAATTTAATACAGTTTTGTTTAGAACAAAATTGTCGTAGCCCATCCCAATTCCCCCATAAACATCCTTTACAATTATTGGGCTGTTTTGGTTTGAAATATGTATTTTTCATCAATTTATATTTTCCTCCCACATAATTTCAGCTCCTAATTTGAAAATAATATATCCAACTTTATTTTTTGTATCCAAAATTTATTATAGCGTCTTGATAAAATAAGAAAAATCCTATCCCAAAGGGATAGGATTTACTTTAGACGTTAACTGTTTCAGGCCTTTTAATTTGTAAAGGAGGAGGAATAAGCCATCCCTTATCTTTACTCATCTCAAGTATTTTTAAGCCTAATGCTGTTTTTGTGATATGGTACTTCGCAAAAAATGCGCCAATATCCTCCCTTATGGATTGACCCATAACTTGACTACAAGCAACTAGCCCCATCGAAGTGTCAGCTGCAATCATAGCTGAAATTTCGGGATCANGACTACAAGCAACTAGCCCCATCGAAGTGTCAGCTGCAATCTTAGCTGAAATTTCGGGATCTGTAAATCTTGCACCTACAGGGATATCTTCAAGTTTTACTGACGGTCTTTCAGGCATTACTGGAGTGGCAGCAATCCCGTTATCAGTAAGCAATGCATCTAGTTCCTTAATTTCAAGTTTTGCTTGATCAATGAGTGCGTCCAGCACCTTTTTAAGTTCTTTGTCGCCGGCGTGGTTTAAATAAGCTTGATAGCAAGATATAGAACCTTTTGCCACCGTAGAAGCTTGCCAAACACTAAATACTTCACCGTAATGCATGGGTTCATCTTTTGGATTGCCGTTTAATATTCCCATTTAGTAATGCTCCTTTTATTCTTAATTTTGACTTGGTTAATATGTCCGCGAGTAGATAAATCATGTTTGGTACTTTATAACATATAGGAACCTGCATGATTTTTTTAAGTACTAGTAATCGCACACAAACACCCCCAGTGTANCGATCTCGAGCACGATTTCTAGCTCCTGCTAAACCAATTAAACCTAATAGACCAAGCCAACCCCAATCAAAACCATCATCATCTGTTGTTGCATTTGTTCTGTAGTTATTTGCGTTCATTGTAGTTCCGTTATTCGAACGGTCATAATTCTCTGCAGATACAGGTATAGCCGAAAACATCATGATACAACCGATTAAGCTAATAACTATCATCACTCTTTTCATTTTAATACCCCATTCACTTTTTAGAATTAAAATCAACTTTATTTTTTGTTTCAATGCAAATATTTATACATTAGGACAACACATTTATTGAATAATCCATATCGAGATAATAGGAGGTAATAAAGATAAATAAAAATGTAAAGTGACATAAGAGAGACATAAGAGACAAATGTGTCTGCCTTGGTTAATAGCGATCACTTTAGCTAATATTTGAAGGGGAATGTGTGACAGCACTTCCTTGTTATTTTCCAGGACGATGACAAGAACATGGTCAAAACGGGATAATTAATTAATTGATGTCGCCGTGTGGAAGGAAAAAATCGCCTTATGAGAGTGAGTGAAACTGGTGATAACACCTGAACCGATTGAGTTGCAGTACATAAAACGTCTAAGTGACGAAGAGAATACTCTGATCGAAGCGCTACGGACGATCCATTTGGCGAGGCATACATAAAGAGGTATTAATTAATGAGTAAAACAAGGGATGGGGTCGATTCCGGATAGCTGCGGCAGTTTCTTGATTACTTAAAAGTGGCCAGTAATGGCACAAATTGAGTGTAGCTGCCATGGCGGCTGTGCTCAAACTGTATTCCTTGTAGGGACTGATGTGACATAAGTACATAATCATAAACCGGCTAGTTGCACCTCATTGGCTTTCACGAAGAAATGACGAAGCTTATACAAAAACGTGTACTCGAAAAAATGGGGAAATATACGAGATTTGGAATCGCATCTGTCTCGATAGCCCTCTAGCATTTGCGGGAGGGAGCTGCCAACGCTAGAGGGCTTGTTCGGAGAGCAGTTCGGTGGTTATCCATAAGGGGAAATGCTGTCGTTCGTTCATAAAACATAAACAGGGGAGCCTTAGGGGCTCTCTTTTTCTATCTTACTATAAGGCAACATTGAATTATCAGAATTGTCTGCTTTTGTAATAATTTTGACCATCCTTTTTTGTGGATTTCATTAAAATGAAGGAGAAAGAGGAGGAGGGTGGTAGGCATGAACATCGGATTAATTGGGTGTGGAACGATGGGGAGAGTATACCT
>NZ_MAQX01000034.1:0-37573 GCF_001682865.1 Bacillus sp. FJAT-26390 | reverse complement strand
TTGAAATTGATTCATTGTATTGTTTCCTTCTTTTTAGTAATTATTTTTTCTTGAATATAGTTCCTTAGAATCAAAAATATATACAAAGAGATTTTTTATTGATTAATAGCTACCAATACATAAAAAAGCTGCATATTCGAATTAAATCGAGATGCAGCATTAGGGAGTGAAACGTTATTTATTTTATCCCACGGAGGAAATTTAATACTTTGACCCAATAAATCATTTCAATTTAATACAGTTTTGTTTAGAACAAAATTGTCGTAGCCCATCCCAATTCCCCCATAAACATCCTTTACAATTATTGGGCTGTTTTGGTTTGAAATATGTATTTTTCATCAATTTATATTTTCCTCCCACATAATTTCAGCTCCTAATTTGAAAATAATATATCCAACTTTATTTTTTGTATCCAAAATTTATTATAGCGTCTTGATAAAATAAAAAAATCCTATCCCAAAGGGATAGGATTTACTTTAGACGTTAACTGTTTCAGGCCTTTTAATTTGTAAAGGAGGAGGAATAAGCCATCCCTTATCTTTACTCATCTCAAGTATTTTTAAGCCTAATGCTGTTTTTGTGATATGGTACTTCGCAAAAAATGCGCCAATATCCTCCCTTATGGATTGACCCATAACTTGACTACAAGCAACTAGCCCCATCGAAGTGTCAGCTGCAATCATAGCTGAAATTTCGGGATCTGTAAATCTTGCACCTACAGGGATATCTTCAAGTTTTACTGACGGTCTTTCAGGCATTACTGGAGTGGCAGCAATCCCGTTATCAGTAAGCAATGCATCTAGTTCCTTAATTTCAAGTTTTGCTTGATCAATGAGTGCGTCCAGCACCTTTTTAAGTTCTTTGTCGCCGGCGTGGTTTAAATAAGCTTGATAGCAAGATATAGAACCTTTTGCCACCGTAGAAGCTTGCCAAACACTAAATACTTCACCGTAATGCATGGGTTCATCTTTTGGATTGCCGTTTAATATTCCCATTTAGTAATGCTCCTTTTATTCTTAATTTTGACTTGGTTAATATGTCCGCGAGTAGATAAATCATGTTTGGTACTTTATAACATATAGGAACCTGCATGATTTTTTTAAGTACTAGTAATCGCACACAAACACCCCCAGTGTAATAACTGGGGGTGTTTGTGTGATCTAATTCAACACTTAAGCACGATCGCGATCGCGATCTCGAGCACGATTTCTTGCTCCTGCTAAACCAATTAAACCTAATAGACCAAGCCAACCCCAATCAAAACCATCATCATCTGTTGTTGCATTTGTTCTGTAGTTATTTGCGTTCATTGTAGTTCCGTTATTCGAACGGTCATAATTCTCTGCAGATACAGGTATAGCCGAAAACATCATGATACAACCGATTAAGCTAATAACTATCATCACTCTTTTCATTTTAATACCCCATTCACTTTTTAGAATTAAAATCAACTTTATTTTTTGTTTCAATGCAAATATTTATACATTAGGACAACACATTTATTGAATAATCCATATCGAGATAATAGGAGGTAATAAAGATAAATAAAAATGTAAAGTGACATAAGAGAGACATAAGAGACAAATGTGTCTGCCTTGGTTAATAGCGATCACTTTAGCTAATATTTGAAGGGGAATGTGTGACAGCACTTCCTTGTTATTTTCCAGGACGATGACAAGAACATGGTCAAAACGGGATAATTAATTAATTGATGTCGCCGTGTGGAAGGAAAAAATCGCCTTATGAGAGTNTTTGCGTTCATTGTAGTTCCGTTATTCGAACGGTCATAATTCTCTGCAGATACAGGTATAGCCGAAAACATCATGATACAACCGATTAAGCTAATAACTATCATCACTCTTTTCATTTTAATACCCCATTCACTTTTTAGAATTAAAATCAACTTTATTTTTTGTTTCAATGCAAATATTTATACATTAGGACAACACATTTATTGAATAATCCATATCGAGATAATAGGAGGTAATAAAGATAAATAAAAATGTAAAGTGACATAAGAGAGACATAAGAGACAAATGTGTCTGCCTTGGTTAATAGCGATCACTTTAGCTAATATTTGAAGGGGAATGTGTGACAGCACTTCCTTGTTATTTTCCAGGACGATGACAAGAACATGGTCAAAACGGGATAATTAATTAATTGATGTCGCCGTGTGGAAGGAAAAAATCGCCTTATGAGAGTGAGTGAAACTGGTGATAACACCTGAACCGATTGAGTTGCAGTACATAAAACGTCTAAGTGACGAAGAGAATACTCTGATCGAAGCGCTACGGACGATCCATTTGGCGAGGCATACATAAAGAGGTATTAATTAATGAGTAAAACAAGGGATGGGGTCGATTCCGGATAGCTGCGGCAGTTTCTTGATTACTTAAAAGTGGCCAGTAATGGCACAAATTGAGTGTAGCTGCCATGGCGGCTGTGCTCAAACTGTATTCCTTGTAGGGACTGATGTGACATAAGTACATAATCATAAACCGGCTAGTTGCACCTCATTGGCTTTCACGAAGAAATGACGAAGCTTATACAAAAACGTGTACTCGAAAAAATGGGGAAATATACGAGATTTGGAATCGCATCTGTCTCGATAGCCCTCTAGCATTTGCGGGAGGGAGCTGCCAACGCTAGAGGGCTTGTTCGGAGAGCAGTTCGGTGGTTATCCATAAGGGGAAATGCTGTCGTTCGTTCATAAAACATAAACAGGGGAGCCTTAGGGGCTCTCTTTTTCTATCTTACTATAAGGCAACATTGAATTATCAGAATTGTCTGCTTTTGTAATAATTTTGACCATCCTTTTTTGTGGATTTCATTAAAATGAAGGAGAAAGAGGAGGAGGGTGGTAGGCATGAACATCGGATTAATTGGGTGTGGAACGATGGGGAGAGTATACCTCGATCGTTTGATGAGGATCAAGGGAGTTCGGGTAGCGGCAGTATGCCATCCCGAGCGGGAGAAAGCAGCCGCATTAGCTGAATTGCCGCAGGCAAAAATCTATGAATCTTACAGCGAAATGATCGCACATCCGGATATCGATATCATCTGCGTGACTTTGCCTACTTACTTGCATAAGGAATATGTGCAGATGGCTCTCGAAGCTGGAAAACATGTAATCTGCGAGAAACCGCTTACACTGAACGAGGTGGATTGTTGGGAGTTAATTGAGACTAGCCGAGTAAAGGGTGTTAAATTGTGTGTCGCGCATGTCGTTAGATTTTTACCGGAATATAAGGAGGCCCGCCTGCGGCTGCGCTCAGGGGAAGTTGGAGCGGCCAAGTCAGTGCGTACTACAAGAGCAAGTCTAATGCCGGCAGAGAACAGCTGGTTTCTGGATAAGCGAAAAAGCGGCGGTATTGTGTTCGATCTTATGATTCATGATATCGATTACGTGCTTTGGCTTCTTGGAGATCAAATTACGCATATAAAAGCGGAAATTTCAGCTCGCGAGGGAGTGGAGCAAGCGTTGGCATGGCTCTATTACGCTGACGGAACTAAGGTATGCTTAGAGGCTATTTGGGGGGCTTCTGACTTTCATGCCGGATTTGATATTACTGTAGAACAAGGGGTTCTTAGTTTAGGCGGCGTCAAGGAGAGTAATGAGAGCGATAATAAGGTGGCTCATGGGAATTCATCTAATCGAGGCGTTATTATACCTGAGTCGCCAGAGCTTGAAGACGCCTATTATTTTCAGCTGGCAAGCTTTATCCAGGCAATCGAGATGAATGGTCCGCTTCCGATAACGGCGGAAGAAGCTTGTTCCGCCGTTAGAATTGCGACACGGATAGTAGATTGCATTGATTCCTATTCCTAATCCATTGAATCATCGGACAAAGGGAAGGAGGTTACTGGCTCCCTTGAGTACTCTAGGCGGTATTCGCGGGGTGATATTCCTTCGATTTTCATGAAAACCCTGGAGAAGGTGCGAAAGGATTGAAAGCCAGCTTCCAAGGAGACATCAAGAATAGACATGCTTGTGTTCAACAGCAGACCGGTAGCTCTCCTGATCCGAAGGCTGTGCAAATATTGAAGGAATGTTGTTCCCATTACTTCCTTGAACGCCAGACTAATGGCGGAAACGCTGGTATCGAATTGGGTAGAGAGGATTTCAAGGGATAAGTCGTTAATATAGTGGGTATTCACGTATTGAATGACGTTCCATATTAGTTTTTTATTGCGATAATTGGAGCTTGTCGGCGCGAGATTATTTCTACTTTGATGAGCGCGGAAATAGATAATCAGGGCTTCGATTAGCTTGCTGCGAATATACGAGTTTTTAGCCAGCTTGTCTTCTTGGAATTCTAACCGCATTTTTTCAAGGCAAGCTCTCATTTCGGCGTAAGAGTGAGGATCGAGGTCTACATAGGATGTGGATCCGTCATTCGTTCCTAAAATGATCGTGCCGAATTCCGCCTCCATTGTGGATCCAAACAGCAGGCTTATATCGAACATGCAGCAAATCACTTCTACGCCAGTATCATCGCAAAATATTTCATGCATATCATGGGGGCGTAAAAAAGTGACTGTTCCTGGTTGAAGTTTATGCGGACTCCCGTTTATGAATTCGGTTCCGGTTCCGCTAACGACAAGGGATAGTTCGAGCACATCATGGTGGTGCAAAGCATAATGCTTATGGAGCGTATGCGTTGTAACTACGCATGAAAACTTGCGGCTCACGGCTCCAGATAAAGACAGAACATCTTCATATTCAGGAAAAATAACCATGACGATTTACCCCCCGATTTTTTCGCTGTTTTACTTTTATTGACCAGGTAAATAAAAAAAATGACCGAATTCTTAATGAAATGTATTATAACATAGAAATCGAAAGGAGTGATTCTATGGAGCTTCAATTAAGTGTCGGTACAGCCAAAGTCGATATCACTCCGCCATTCGCATTGCCGCTAGCTGGTTTTGCCAGCCGGTGCAACCGAAACTTCGAGACTATCGATAGCCGCTTGTACTTGCGAACGTTTTATTTTCAACAGCATTTTACGGACGGTTCAAAGATGCAGTCGCTGCTCTTGTCTGCCGATATTCTGTTCTGGTCAGAAGAATTGGCTGATCAACTGCGCGCGCGAATAGAGCGTCAGTGGGGAATCGCGGAGGACGCCATTATTCTACATGCCACCCATACACACTCCGGTCCGGCCATTTCAACGCGAACAATTGGGCTAGGAGTGCCTGATCCGAATTACCTCGCTTTTTTGGAACAAGCGGTAATGCGGAGTGTGGAAGATGCAGCAGGCGATGCCGAGCCTGTGAGTATACAGATGGGAAAAGGCACATCAAGGATCGGCGTGAGCCGCAGGAAGAAGGTTGGGGACCAAATTGTGTTGTCTCCGAACCCGGAAGGATTGACCGATCCTGAGCTAAGGGTATACGTCTTTACCACTTTAGCAGGGAAGAAGAAGGGCGTGTTAACCCACTATGCCTGTCATCCAACGCTAACGGACCGCAATTCGGTATCCTCTGAATTTTGCGGCTACGCGATGGAACGGCTGGAGCAGCGTAACGGCTCCTTAACGGTATGCGCTTATCTTCAAGGCTGCAGCGGCGACATTAATCCCGTTATGCCGAAAGTTTCCGAAAGCAATCAGGATGTCATTTCCATCGTAGGACAAAGGTTTGCAGACGATGTAGATGCGATCTTATCTGGAGAGCTTAAATGGCTTGAACCCAGTGTGCTGACTAGTAGGCGATCGATTGCAGTGCTTCCTTATGCAGAAATACCTTCGAAGGAAAAGCTGCAGCGAGTCGTGGATGAATCGGCTTCAGCAGACGTCCGTAATTGGGCTCAAAGCTTCTTGGAGCAACCTGACAAGCTCAGGAAGCAAGCCCGATTTGAAATTACTAAGCTAACTATAGCCGAAGGGTTAACATTTATAGCTATGAATGGCGAAATGGTAGTGGAATACGGTTTGTTCTTGAAGAGCTGCTCCCCGGGCCTTGTCCCTCTGGCTTATAGCAATGGAATGATCGGATATATTACAACCGCAAATCAACTGCAGGAAGGCGGATATGAGCCGATTGAATCCGTTACCTATTTCGGCCTCCCTTGTCCTTTCGACCAGGCTGTTGAGGCGGAAGTAAAGAGGCAACTTATGGCTATTATTGATGAACCAAAAACCTAGGAGGAATAACAGCATGCAGAAGTTAAAATTAGCAGTAGATGGTGGAAGTCCGATAAGAACGCACCCATTTCCCAAGTGGCCGATATTCGGAGACCTGGAAGAAAAGCTTATGTTGGAGGCCGTCAGATCGGGGAACTGGGGAGGTGTGGATCCAGATAAAATCAAATTATTCGAGGAAAAATTTGCCCGTCTGCAGGATGCGAAATACGCCATAACAGTCAATAATGGCACAATTGCCATAAGCATTGCTTTACTGGCTGCAGGTGTAGATGCCGGCGATGAGGTTATCATGCCCCCCTATACGTTCATTGCTACCGCTACGGCAGCATTATTGATTGGCGCTATTCCAGTATTTGTGGATGTAGATGAGTCCATGCTGATCGATCCGGACAAAGTAGAAGCAGCGATCACTCCAGCTACCAAGGCGATTATCGCAGTGCATATTGCCGGTGCTCCAGCCAACATGACACGCTTGCAGCAAATTGCGATGACAAATAAACTAGCTTTAATTGAAGATGCCGCGCAGGCAGTAGGCGCCAAATGGGAAGACCAAGGGGTAGGCGCTCTAGGTGATTTGGGTACCTTCAGTCTCCAATCCAGTAAAAATCTCAATAGCGGTGAGGGCGGAGTCATTGTAAGCAACGATGAGGAATTAGCCGATCATGTCTGGTCAATTCATAACTGCGGTCGTGTTCGCAACGGAAGATGGTATCAGCACGAGCGCATTGGCTGGAACTTCAGGTTCAGTGAGGTGCAAGCTGCGCTAGCGCTTGCCCAGTTGAGCAGAGTGGAAGAACAGATGGAAATTCGCCAGCGCAGCGCAAATCATTTGGACGGTCTCTTGCAACAAATGGAAGGAATCCAGCCCGTGAAGTATGATAGCAGGATTACGAAGCATGCGAACCATCTTTATATGTTCAAGCTGGATAGAGACATTACAGACCGAATTGTTAAAGAAGATTTTATCCGTAAGTTGAATGCAGAGGGGATACCGGCTACGGCAGGTTACGTCCCACTTAACAAGAATTCCGCCATTATCGATCGAATCCACAAGCTGGTTGGAGAAGTTAGGACTAACAGCTGTCCGGTGGCAGAAAAAGCTTCCGAACTTGAATTGCTCTGGTTACACCAGAACGTTCTTCTTGGATCCGAGAGAGATATGGAAGATATTGCGAATGGTATCAACAAAGTTATCCAATCCTACTTATAGGGCAGTAGAATTATAAGTGAGTGCTGGCTTCGCAGTATACGGTCTAGTTTCAGAGGATGGCAAAATGCCTTGCAGGATCGCGACCTCAGGCAATTGACCGCCTTGCAAACATAAATGATGAACCACACTAGACGAGAGGGGTATCACTAAATGAAGAAAATTTGGGTTATCGTCATCGCATTCGCACTCATTCTTTCCGCGTGTTCTAGTAAGGGGAACAAAGGAAACGAGCTCAGTCCGAATAGTGAAGGGAAAGAAAGCACTGAAAGCAATAATGAAAGCGGTACCAAAAGCCCGAATTCGGGCAATAAATCCATTAAGGTACTTCTTTCCCATGCAGAAGCGGAGTATGCCAAAACTGTAAAAGCAGACGATCCCTATATCAAAGAGTTAAACAAGTTATCGGGTTATAATCTCAGTTTTGATTTTCTCGGACATTCCGACTACGATCAACAGCTCTCTCTGCGTTTTGTTTCTGGGGAATTGGCTGATCTGGTCCGGACGCCCAGTATCGATTCCACCATTCACAAGGATGCGGTTGAACAGGGTATCTTCAAAGAATTAGGTTCCTTGATTGATCAGTACGGTCCAAACCTCAAAAAACGCATTCCCGAAACCGCATGGAACAGTCCACGTGTTCAAAAGGACGGGAAAATTTACGGCATTCCAGTTCTTGTCGGAACGGCAAACGACAGAATTGGTTTTATCCGCCAGGATTGGCTCGACAAGCTGAACTTGAAGCAGCCGGAAACGATTGACGAGTGGCTTAACTATTTCGAGCAGGTTAAGGTCCAGGATGTGAACGGAAATGGTGATCCAGACGACGAATACGGCTATACGATGTTTGAAGGAGTAGGTTGGAGCTCGATGTTCTTCGGATCGTTCGGCGTTGATCCCGGAACTTGGCACTTGCAGGATGGCAAGCTGATTCCTGATATGATCAGCCCGAAGATGAAGGAAGCAATCGCATTTTATCGGATGCTATATGAGAAAGGGTATGTCAATCGTGATTTGTTCACGAAGAAGGAGGCCGATTTCCGCGCCGATATCTATAACGGCAAGTCGGGAAGCTTTGCTGCCGCTGTCTATCAATACACACCTGACTTCAGTGCAACCAATGCGCCTAAGAAATTCGTCAACGAGCCGGACAAGGTCAAGATCTCGATGGTCGCTCCACCAGCGGGACCTAGAGGGGAAAGAGGTTTGGGACCCGAGTCCGACGGCATTTATTTCGTGTGGGTAATTCCAGAAACGGTAAAAAATCCCGAAGAAATCATTAAATATCTCGATTGGGCATGGAGTGCACCGGAAGCGGATAAGTTCTTCGCCTATGGGATTGAAGGCTCTAATTATTCCGAAGAAAGCGGAGAACTCAAATATGATGTTTCGGCTCCCGTGAACGCGGACAAAAATGCGTTCCAAATGTTCCAATTGTCTATCAATCCCCGTGAGATCGGGTTCAACAACGATCTGGTATTAAAAACACTGCCAGAATCGGAAAAGATCATTGCAGGCTATAAGCTCTCGGCGGATATTGCAATGCCGCATGATAGTCTGTATATGCCGCCGCTTGTCACCTTCCAGAACAACCCGGAAATATCGACTTGGGGAACGATGTTCGTCGAGATGTTCTCCAAGATCATGACGGGAAGTCAACCGATCGATGCCTTTGACAAATTTGTTGCGGACTGGAATAAACGCGGCGGAGATAAAGCAATTGATGAAGCAACGCAATGGTATAATGCGTTCCATAAATAACGACAATCGTGGATTGCGCTGCATGCCTCATGCATGCAGCGTGGTTCGCGAACGATCAGTAAAGCTGAAAAAGCAGGTTGGCCATCCACAAGAATCGGCAGGTGATGTTATGAATAAGCGGTTAGTTTTACGCGACAAATGGATTCTCATCTTGTTCGCTTTGCCTGGATTGCTCTATTTTTTAATATTCAAATACGTTCCACTGCTTGGCAATGTCATTGCCTTTCAGGACTATAACATCTTCAAAGGAATTTTACACAGCCCGTGGGTTGGCTTTGCTCAATTCAAGCGGATGTTCGGTTTCGAAGATTTTTATGAAGTGTTTCGCAACTCGGCGAAGCTCGGCTTCTATTCGCTGTTGTTCGGCTTCCCTGCACCAATCATTTTAGCGTTGCTGCTGAATGAACTGAAATCGATGGCGTTCAAGAGAATCGTACAAACCGTTGTCTACATGCCTCACTTCTTGTCATGGGTTATCGTCGGATCAATCTTCATTAATCTACTATCATTCGAAGGCATTATTAATACAATAGCTAGTCAAATGGGTATAGAAAAGATTGACTATGTAACGCAAGGAAACACTTTTATAGCTGTACTGATATCCACTGGGATCTGGAAAGAGGTTGGATGGGGCACTATTCTCTATCTGGCGGCACTATCCGGAATTAATCCGAATTTCTACGAAGCTGCCATGGTTGACGGCGCCAGCAGATGGAGACAAATGTGGAGTATTACACTGCCCTTATTGATGCCGACGATGGTTGTCGTGCTGCTTCTCTCGGTTGGACATATTCTGGACGCGAATGTAGAGCAGGTGCTGATTTTCCTGAATCCGCTAGTTAGGGATGTGGGAGAGGTGTTCGATACGTATGTATATACTTTCGGTTTGGTAGGCGGCCAGTACAGCTATACGACGGCAATTGCCTTGTTTAAAGCCGTGGTGGGGATTGTACTTGTATTCGGGCTGAATGCGATCAGTCGTAAAACAACCGGAGAGAGCCTTTACTAACATAGGAGGTGGAGTCGTGCGTAAACCTATTGCTTTCCAGGCATTTTTGATCACCATTTTGACAGCTCTAAGCTTAATCATGTTGGCTCCCTTAATTCACATCCTGTCGGTTTCTCTAAGCTCTCCGCTGTATGCGCAGGCTAAGCTAGTCTATTTCTGGCCAAAAGGACTGCAGTTTGCCGTTTACAAAAAAATAATTTCGATGGATGAAATGTGGAGGGCGATGGGAGTCAGTGTCTACATTACCATTGTCGGCACGTTAATTACACTGGCTCTCACGTCCATGATTGCTTTCGCGCTCTCTAGAACGACCATGCCAGGTCGAACGTGGATTATGCGGCTCATTGTACTTACTTTTATTTTACCCGCACCACTTATACCGGGTTTTCTGCTTGTCAAATCTCTCCATATGCTAGATACGCTCTGGTCATTGATGATACCGGGAGCAACAAGCGCCTTTTATGTGATCATTATGCGAACCTTTTTCCGGAATGTTTCCGGAGAGCTGTTCGATGCGGCGAAGATGGACGGCTGCAGCGAGGCGGGCATCTATTTCCGTATCGTGCTCCCCTTATCTACGGCTGTTATTGCCACCATCGGTCTCTTCCATGCCGTTTATCAATGGAACACTTACTTTTCCGCACTTGTTTTCATTAGGGACAAGACGCTTTATCCTTTGCAGGTGCTGCTGCAAAACCTGGTCGCTAAGAAAGGGCTGAACAACTTCATGGGGGAAGTGCAGTTCGAACTAAATATGCCTGTTACACCGGAAATGATGAGCGCAGGCATTATTATTTTTGCCACGGTGCCGATTCTGGTCGTCTACCCGTTCCTGCAAAGATATTTTGTCAAAGGCGCAATGCTGGGATCGCTAAAAGAATAATAAGGAGGCTATTAAATGAAACGTTATCTAGTGTATCTGTCAAAAATAGTGATGGTTCTAGCTCTTGCGACAACCGGATTTCTCATCGGCCCGTTTGAACGCGCCAGTGCGACGATTGGGGATATCGACAAGATCGTACCAACTCCTCAGCAGGTTAGCTATACGGAAGAGTTTTTGACGCTGCATGACGGTACTTCCTATAAAGCGGCAATCGTAATCGGAAGAGATGCTTCACCGGCGGAGGAGGAGGGCGCAAATTTGCTGCAAAGAGTCATTGCCCGCAAGAACGGGCAGCAAATTCCGATACTCTACGACGATCAATCCAATTCAGCCTATTCGGTGGTCATTGCCATCGGAACGGCGAATACCAATACCGTTAACGGCAGCTACTCCATTGATGTTCCCGATCATAAGGAGGGGTATGCAATCGAGCGGGCGTTGGTCGGCAATCGGCATATTGTGTTAGTAACCGGTTACGAGGCTATCGGAGCCTATTACGGTTCGACCAGCCTTGCCCAAATGGTAGATTCGAGCGGTTCCCTAACCAGGCTGCGGGTCGTATCGGTTCGCGACTATCCGGATATGGATATGCGGATCATCAAGGACATTTACACAAAATATCATGTTAATAATGAAGGAGAATTTTCGTATTCCGACGCTAGAGACTGGATGCATATGCTTCCTCTGCTGAAGATTAACGTGTTCAACTTATGCTACTCCCATCTGTTAGAGACTGGATGGAGAAATCCTACTTCGGATTACGTGAATGCGGTAAAGGAGTTTAGCAATTATGAAAGGGATAAAGGGATCATCCAGTTTATGCAGGGGGTCAATCCCGGTTATTCGGGAGGGTTGCCGACTGATGCGGAGTATAGCAAGCTGATCGATTTGTTTAAATTATCACTAGATGAAGGCGCTTCCAAAATTATGCTGGCCTTTGACGATCAGGCCTATCCGGATCCGGCGAAACATCGGGATTTGGCCAATAAAGTACAAAAAAGTTTGTCAAGTCAGGAAGGGTTCTACTTGCTGACGACACCGGAGAAATATCATCTTGCGGAGTCCGATATCAGCACTTACTTGAATACTTTTACGAACGGACTGATCCCGGAGATCGGGGCTACTTGGACAGGGTATGATGTCTTCTCGACGGAGGTAACGCCTGCCCACGTATCCACTTGGAGAAATTCTACGAACAATCCTTATAAACTGCCGTTCTATTGGCACAATGACTACGAACTGGCGGATACAAGATTGAATTTTAACGATAAGGACGTACCGAAATGGGAGATAGACAACTATTACTTTACAGATTCAAGAGTTCCGTTTAAAACGAAAACACTAGTTCCGCCTGCTCAATCTTTAACATTGCCGGGCGGTTACGTATGGAACGATATGCCGCGAAATACTTCCGAAGGCGTCTTGGAAAATATTTTCCGACCGACAACTCCGCACAAAATCTATGCCATATCGATGGCAAACTGGATGTGGAATCCCGATGCCTACAAGAACGATGCGACAGAGTTTGAGCGTGCCAAAAAATATTGGGACACGATCGTATCCAATCCGGGATTCAAGAAAACCGCTACTTCGTCATCGCAGTACAGCGCTGACTATGCTGCCAATAAAGCCGTGGACGGTATTAACAGCAATGACACCGTGGAGAATGCTTGGGCTACCGCAAGCGGCGCTACGCTTAACTCCTGGTGGAGGCTGGACCTAGGAAAAAAGCAGAAGATGGAAGGCGTTCGCATCAAGTATCGTGAATTTGAAGAAAAAGCATACATGGTCCCGAACTCGGTAACCGTGCAAATAAGCAACGACAATGTCAACTGGACAACGGTCGTGAATCAATCGACGAACGTTCCTCTGGAAAATTCAACCTATGCTTCCGAAGTGTACTTCTATCCTTTCCAAGGAGAGGCTAGATACGTGCAACTGAAGTTTCCTACAGGTGGGCAAAACTCGCTAATCGAGCTTTCGGAGGTTGAAATCGCTCAAGAAAAAGCGGTAGCAGCATCCGTTAATCTAGCGATCGGAAAGACGGCTTCCGCATCTTCTGTAATTGATAGTACCTACGCTGCAGGCAAGGCAAACGACGGTTTGAATAGCCATGGAACCGCTAATCCGAACAATGCGTGGTCAAGCACCTCGGGTACGAACCTGAACAGTTGGTGGAAAGTTGATTTGGGACAGCAGGAAAAATTTAAAACCATCGAGGTAAAATTTAGGGAATTTATCGCAGATACGGCCTATATGGTGCCCAAGACGATTACTATTCAAACAAGCGACGATAATACGAATTGGACGACACTGATCGCAAGATCGGCTAACGTTCCTGCGACTGGTCAGCCCTATGGGTCCGCTACGTATTCCTATTCCGTAAACGGCAAAGGAAGATATGTCCGATTGCTGTTTGAGGACGGCGGCCAGGATACGCTAGTGCAATTGTCGGAGGTCGGGATCTTCAACCGCAGTCTTCCTCAGCATCAGCGCCAGACGCTAAATGCCGCCTATAAGAGAAAAGCGACGGCTTCATCTTCGTATTCGACGATGTATCCGGCCGCTAAGGCAAACGACGGTACGCACTCCCGCAGAACGGCGGAGAATGCATGGGCATCAACCGCCGCAGGAGCGGTAAACTCATGGTGGGAGGTTGATTTGGGAAAAATAACGTCCATACAGGATGTGGCTTTATACTTCCGGGAGTATCCTTATGGCACCTCCTATACCGTGCCGGCCAACATCACCTTTGAGGTTAGTAATGACAAGAATACCTGGACTAACGCACTGAGCGCGAATAATGTACCTGTCGAGGGTCTGAACTACGATTCATCGAAGTACTCGTACACCTTAAACGCTTCGGGAAGGTATTTGCGGTTAAAATTTCCAGGAGGCGGTCAGAGTGGCCTTGTGGAACTATCCGAGGTAGAGGTGCGTTCGCCGTTGCTTGCCCGATCCGATTTCCATAACGTCATCTCTCAGGATGGCGCTGACGCATGGATGTACAAACATACCGACGGTTACTATTATTACACCCGGACGACGGGAAACAATGTGACGATCTGGAGATCCAAGACCATGTCCGGTATTGAATCCGGCGAGAAGAAGGTCATCTGGACCCCGCCGACCAACAACCCCAATGCGGCTAACTGTCAAGCTATCTGGGCACCGGAGATTCATTTTCTGAACAATGCCTGGTATGCCTATTATTCGGCCACGACATGCGGTGATACGGATGGTTATAACCATCGCATGTTTGTATTGGAAAATACAAACGCCGATCCGTTCCAAGGAACTTTTACCGATAAAGGGAAAATAACCGATGCGACCGATTTGTGGGCAATCGATGGGACCGTGTTGAATGTTGCAGGACAGTTGTATTGGTTCTGGTCCGGATGGGATTCTCCGTATATCTATCGTCAGAACCTCTATGTGGCATCGATGAGCAATCCGTATACGCTGTCCAGCGCAAAGACGCTAATTTCATCGGCTACTTACGATTGGGAGATTACACCAGATCCTCTTGCACCTGATGTAAATGAAGCGCCGCAGCCTATCGTCAAAGGCAATAAGGTTAATCTGGTATACTCGGCGTATGGCAGTTGGAGTGATAATTATAACTTGGGACTGCTAACGGCAAGCAACACCTCTAATTTATTGTCGGCAGCTTCCTGGACGAAGAAGAACGCATCGATTTTCAGCAGTGGAAGCGGCATCTACGGACCGGGGCACAATAGCTTCACCAAATCGCCTGACGGCACGGAGGATTGGCTAATCTATCATGCTGCTAGATTTTCAGGAGCAGGCTGGACACGGAATGTAAGGGCGCAGCCATTTACGTGGAATGCCGACAATACGCCTAACCTCAGCGTTCCGGTCTCGCCGAACTTTCCGATCCGGGCACCGTCCGGAGAGCCCGAAAGGAAGAGATATGAAGCCGAGGAGGCGAAGCTTGCGAACGGGGCAAAGAGAGTTCAGGACGAGACGGCCTCAGGCCGCAAAAAGGTTGGATACATCGATAATGCGAACAGTTATATCGAATTCGATGTTACCGTCGCTTCGGCAGGTTCCTATATCCTGTTGGCAAGAACGGCTAACGGAACTAGCGATCCTCACGCGACTTCAACGTACAACATGACTGTCAATGGAGGAACGAGTCAAGTGGTCGATATTGCTTATTCTGACTGGGGAAACTGGGGAACGACTGCAATCGAGAAAACCTTAACGGCCGGACATAATAAAATTCGGTTTACCAAAGGCGCTAATTACGCGGAGATTGATTATCTGGATGTTATGCTTAAACCCTGAAATGAGCTTATAGAAGAAGGCCAATTGTCCGACGGTTTGATCGTCGGACAATTGGCCTTTTCCCACAAATGCTATGCAGAAAATATGTTTATTTAAACTAAACCTTCGCAAAGCAATAATCGGTGCAACGACTGATTTAGCATAGACTTGAATGTAATTGGAGGAGGAATTGACGAAAATAGAAAACCCAATCGAATGGGATTGGGTTTTTTGTATTAGCTTTATGCATGACAGCTCTTCAATGAAGAGTTAAGAAGCAATTTCACTAAATCAAACAAACTTCCGACTCGTCTTCTTCCCATCACAGCTAAACACGATCTTCTTATCCTCAACAAACGTTTCCAAATGAACGTTCTTCCCCCAAAGCTGAACAACATGAGGCAGCGTGCGCTCTACATATTTGAGATCAAGCTCCATACCCTCGTATTCATGGATAAGATACAGCTCACCTACACGGTTAAAGTCCCCATCCTTAACCATCAGGCTGGGAAACCCGCCGTTTACTTTGGAATAAACGAGCTGGTCACGAATATTCTCCCAAGACTTATCGGTAATCTTCCACTCCGGTCCTTTTTTCTCGAAAATGTACAGATCCAGATTTGCGAATTTTTTAAAAGAATCAACAAAGACAGAAGTTCTTGAGTTTTTGAGAAAATTAAGAGCAGTTATAAGGTTTGATGGTAGTAAAACTAGATGATCACTTCTTATTATTGTTCCACGTCTTTATTAGTGCATGGATTTGTTTTTGTGCTTCTTCTGATAATTCATTAAAATCTTTAAGAAATAGTTTTGTAAATTCGTCTCTCTCTGGGGTTCCAGGATCCCCAACATCTACATTCTCTAGTTCATCCCCACTATCCGTGGGGTTATTTGTGTTTTTGGATATATACCCTGCTTTAGTCATTAAATCTTCATATGATACACCAAGAGGCTTTGCGAGTTTTAATAAAATATCCGGCGAAGGCGCCGCAATTTCGAAGTGCAGCTGCTTTTGTTGAGCCGCAAGCAGATCGGGCATTTGTCTATATGCGCGATATGGCAGCGGAACTTATGGCTTTTGCAGAGGAAGCCGCTTTACCCGTTATATTTGGGAAAGACGTTCGCGAAATCCGATGATTGTTGACCTGGCCCGAATGCCTCATTTGCTTATTGCTGGGGCAACCGGTTCAGGGAAATCGGTATGTATCAATACGATTATTAATTCTTTACTGCTCACCCGGTCGCCAAATCAGCTGCGCTTGTTGTTAATCGATCCCAAACAGGTGGAGTTCACCATTTATAGAGGTCTGCCGCATTTGCTCGTACCGCCAGTATCCGATATGCGGAAAGCGATGCTCGCCTTTACTAAAGTGATTGTAGAGATGGAGCAGCGCTATGAAAAGTTTGCAGAGGCAGGTGTACGAAATTTAAAGGCATACAACAGTAAAAGACCGCAAGAAAAGCTTCCATTCATTGTGGTTATCATTGATGAGTACGCCGATCTCATGTTAGTGGTCGGTGAAGAGGTTGAAGATGGCGTACAGCGCATTACACAAAAGGCACGTGCCGCCGGTATTCATTTGATATTAGGGACGCAGCGGCCCAGCGTTGATGTTGTCACCGGCATTATTAAAGCAAATCTACCTTCACGAGTGACTTTCCAATTACAAAGCGCTGTCGATTATCGCACGGTGCTGGATCGCGGCGCTCCTCCCTTGTTAGGGTTTGGAGATGGTGTTTGTATTTCATTGCAACGATTCCAGTCTGCTGCGACGAGCGTAGACGATAACGAAGCTACGGCACTCATTGAGGAATTAAAAACCTATTGGTCCAATGAACCAGGAGATAAGAGCGAATGGTCGATCAAAGACGATGGGCAATTGGAAGAGTCTTTTGATGATGATATAGCAGATTCAGATCCGCCATGGGGGACGAGTGAGGAGTCCGATAAAGCGGATCGCATGGATGAGCGGCCGACAGAGGAGGGAACCAAACCGAATCGGCAGCACTTAAGTGAATATGAGCAGGTTCTGGAGATTGTTAAAGCACACGGCGGCTTTTCCATTGAGGTCGTGCAGCGAGAGTTAAGGATTAGTTATGCTACGGCAACCAGGAGAAACGATGCTGAAGGAGGGAATTATCGGTCCTTATGATAAGGAATCAAAAATGAGACCGGTTATTCGTGATGCGGAGGAACAGACGGCTCATGAACAAGCTGAAATGCTAAACAAGATGAAGCGCTATATCTGTGAGCACCGTGCAGCCAAGAGCTCAGAGCTGCGAGAGGTATTCTCCATTCGGAAAGAGAAAGTACTGGAGTATATGCAGCAGCTTGTGGAAGAAGGTTTTTTATATGCGCCAACAAGTACGAAAGGTGGATATACATTGGTTTGGGATGAAGAGCAAACGAGTCAATTTTTAATGAATGGGAACCAGGATTAAATGAATTGAAGTAAAGTAATAGATTATTTTCTAGTTCCCGTTTCTAGTTCCCTGTTTCTAGTTCCCATATTTAAACGGGTAAAAAGCCCGTGGTTATAAGGTATTTCCTAGATAAGAGCATAATGATAATATCGGAACTAGAAATATGAGGAAAGAGCGGAACCAGAAATAAGGATGGTGAAGGTTATATTATCTAATTTTGCTATATAGTAAATGCCTTGAAATTGAGATTTGTTTTGAAAAATTAATAAAGAGTAAAGATTCTAGATAGATTATCTTGTAATCAACTTTGTAGTCACTTTTTAAGAATATCTAGTAAATATTGAATTAAATAGACTTTTTTGTTTAATGAATGATTTTTTTGCTGATCAAGTGTTATAGTTCCAATTTACTAAGTTATAATCTTCTATTGTATTTCAATCCTGAAACTATATATGGTATTTTAAACTTAGGAGAATCAACATACTGTGTTTTTCGAGTGATATTATATGCCCAAAAATTGACTTTTTATGTAACGTGAATTATGATGATTTTTATCAGTAGTCTTCTAGTCCTGGTATAAGTTGAATTTAAAGTAGTTATGTAAGGGGGCGATTAGATAAGAAGGTTTAAAGTTCTAAATAAATATATTTAAGTAAACAATCTAATTGGAGTGTAAATTTATATGATAGCAAACGAAGGGTACTACAGAGAGATGATTCTTTCAACAAAAGAAGAGATAGCTCTAGAATCAGGAATTACTAGAAGTATTCTATATTTGTTATGTAGTTTTGTATTCTTAGCTGGTAGTTTAATTTTCAGTATTTTATCTTTAATTTATCTATTCATTAATACAGGAAATTCAGTTTCAGCTTTCTTTTTGACAATGCTTTGTATCATTTTATCGTTTGTATTACTTGTATCCTCAGAAAGAGACACCATATCAGATAAGAGGTTGAACGAAAAGCTATATATTTATTTCGGTACTTTAGGAAAATATATAGAGAGTGAAAAAAACAGATATCTAATATGGATAGTTAATAGAAGAGTTTTAAAGTATTTACATGAACTTGAAAAAAACTCTAAAAATTTATTTTTCAATAACGAATCGATTATAAATATTAATCTCATTGTAGATATAAGGAAATTGTTAAATGAGAATTTGATCTCCTTACTCAAAAATGGAAATAAAAATTTAGTTATTGAATTAATTCAATGCATTAAAAAAGCACATCTATCCTCATTGTTTTTAAGTTTAAACAATAATGATAACACAGAGATATTACTATCTCACTCGAATACAATTCAAAATATTAAGATTGCCTTAGAAGCTTGTCAGAGTGAGAAAACAGAAAATGAAGATAATTTAAAGTTGAAAAAAGTTCTAGCAATACTGTCAAAGCCTTCCTTTTTAATTACCATAATAGTCTTAGTGGGAATAGGTTTAGCTTACTATATTAATACTACAAATGATTACACAAAAATGCCTGCAAATCTCGCCGTAGTAGCGTTAGTTTTAACGATAACTTTTTATGTTTTGCAAAATAAAAAATCTCCATAATATTAATCTACTATTGTTGATTGGGGGAAGTATGAAATGTCGTTATTAAATGAGCAAGAACTTAGATTATTAGCAAGAAGCAAAAAACCAATATATGAGACAGCTCAACAAACAATAAAAAAATCATTTAATAATTTTAGTGTTTTTCAAAATTATGATGTGTTTTTGTCTCATGCTTACAACGATTCAGAAGTTATTTTAGGATTATGTTATTTTATTGAGGGTTTAGGGTACTCAGTATATTTAGATTGGAAAGATGATCCACAATTGAATCGTTCAAAAGTAACACCTCAGACTGCTAATACTCTTCGTATTAGAATGAAACAAAGTAAGTGTTTACTGTTTGCAACCTCAGAAAATTCTTCAAGTTCAATTTGGATGCCATGGGAATTAGGTTTTTTTGATGCTCTTAAAGGAAGAGTTGGTGTAATACCATTAGCTTCTAAGATTAATTCACCAGATACCTTTGAAGGTCAGGAATATTTAGGTTTGTATAATTATGTTGTGAAAACTGGGCAATCTCTTTACGTACATAGTTCTGCAAGCAGTTCTGTTACTTTTTCACAATGGCTTAATCAGAAAATAAGTCCGGGGTGATAGAATTATGCGTGCAGATACTAGAGATTTCATTCGCTCCTATTCAAAGGCAATTATTGAATCAAATGCTGCTGTTTTTGCTGGAGCAGGACTATCTAAGCCAGCAGGTTTTGTGAATTGGAAGGAATTATTGTTAGAAATAGCGGAAGATCTTTCTTTAGACATTGATGCTGAAAGTGATTTGATTTCATTAGCTCAATATCATGTAAATGAAAGAGGTAGAAGCAAACTTAACCGAATCATTATGGAGGAGTTCACAAGGGAAGGTGTCGCGACAGATAATCATAATATTCTAGCTAATTTACCAATTCAAACGTATTGGACAACTAATTATGACTCTTTGATTGAGGATTGTTTAAGACAACAAGGTAGACGAATAGATGTTAAGATAACCAAAGAAAATTTAGCACTAACTCTTCCTAATCGACATGCTACTGTTTATAAGATGCATGGAGACAAATCTTTCCCTAATGATGCAGTTATTACGAGGGATGATTATGAAGGATATAATCAAATACGGCAGCCATTCACAATTGCATTACAAGGTGATTTGATTTCTAAGACTTTTCTGTTTATAGGATTTAGTTTTGATGATCCGAACTTACAGTACATACTAAGTCGAGTTCGAATACTTTTAGGGGAGAATCAAAGGGATCACTACTGTTTCATGCGTAAAGTAGCAAAGTCTCAGTTTACTAACGATGAAAAATATCAACATGCAAGTGTGTTACAGGAATTGCGTATAAAAGATTTAAGAAGATATAGAATACATGTAGTACTTGTTGACGAGTACGAAGAAATAACTGAAATTCTGAGAATTCTAGCAGGAATCGTTTTAAGAACAAATGTTTTTGTGTCTGGTAGTGCTCACGAGTATGGCCTTTGGGGTGAAGAAAGAGCATTTAATTTTGCAAATGAGCTTGGCAAAGTGCTTATACAGCATGGTTATAACATAGTTACAGGATTTGGGCTAGGAATTGGTAGTTCCTTGATGTCTGGAGCTTTAGAGGAGATTTACAGAAATCCTCATGGTATTGTAGAAGATAGGCTTCTTGCAAGACCATTTCCACAATCCAATAACAGTAAAGAACTATGGACTCGTTACAGAAATGATATGATCTCAAAGGTTGGGATCGCAATTTTTATTTTCGGTAATAAAAAGGATCATATTAGTGGAGAAACAGTACCAGCAAGTGGTATGGTAGAGGAATTTAACATTGCTTTTGAAAATAATGTGATACCAATTCCCATTGCAACAACTGGCTATACTACAAAAGAACTTTGGGGAAAAGTGAAAGAAAATTTCGATTTATATGTTCATGATAAATCGTTATTTCCATTATATGAAAAATTGGAAAATGAAGTATTAGATAATAAACAGCTTATAGAACTTATACTTGTGATTATCAAAAAACTAGAATCAGTTTAAGGAGGCTAAATACTTGGCAAGAAGGGTTTATTTCGCGTTTCACTACGAGGATGTAGCTACATTTAGAGCAAATACAGTAAGAAATAGCTGGATAACAAAGCGTAAATCATCTGATATTGTTTTTTTTGATGCTTCTTTGTGGGAGGAAGTGAAAAAAGACAGTCCCATTGCTATTAAGCGACTTATTAACTCAGGACTCAATAATACCTCCGTTACAGCAATTTTAGCAGGTTCACTGACATATTCGAGACCTTGGGTCAGATACGAAATTTTAGAAAGTTTTAAAAAAAACAATGGGCTTTTAACAATACATATTAACAGTATTACAGATAAGTATCAAAAGACATATAAACAGGGTCCCAATCCTCTAGAGTATTTTTATTTTAGGATAAACGATGAAAAAATA
The DNA here is from genome assembly GCF_001682865.1 of Bacillus sp. FJAT-26390. Taxonomy (GTDB): domain Bacteria; phylum Bacillota; class Bacilli; order Paenibacillales; family Paenibacillaceae; genus Pristimantibacillus. The sequence continues at coordinate 15,860 of NZ_MAQX01000034.1, read as the reverse complement.
CACTTGTGGGAATACGAAAATAGTGAATGGAAGTATATTGATTGGCTTTGGAAAAGCGATGTAAAACATGATCTAGGTTATCAGACTGAAGGAAAGTTTTCATCGATTTTTCCTCAATATGATTGGACTACTAATGATGGATACAATCAATTCACAAATTGGGTTGAGACTGCAGCGATTAATGCGGGTAGGTAGCATTTTATAGTAAGTGTTATAAACTGCTTAATAGGAGAATATATTTACGCTGCATCCGGAGGATCTCATTAATGTATTAGCACAATTTTATAAATAAAACACAATGGCCGTTCCCTCACAGGGAGCGGCTTTGTTATGAAAAGGAGCTTCTTTATGGATATTGTCTTTACGCTTGTTTTATTGGTATTGAGTCTTATAGGCTTTTTCTTTTTTATTCGTTTCATCGTACAAAAGAGGTTAGCGCCGACTTTTATCTCAGGTGGCTTGGTGCTCCTTTTCTTAATGATTTTTACCTTCTTATTTATTGATCAGTACATCATCGGGGTGATCGTTTAATGAACGGTGGATAGAACTGTGGATAACCATGAAAAATAATCATACTTTTTGCTTACGAATTGCGAACTTCGGCCTTTGAAATGACTGTTATGCTTGAAATAGATAAATAGTGCCACGCCTAAAGAAGAGGTAACAGAAGGAGGTTTTTGAATGAGGTTTACGCCACGCATGCTGCTCTTTTCAGCGATCAGTGAGCGGTCTTTTTGCAAGAGTGAGACAGAAAGTGCAGCGCTCATAAACACCAAACGTTCGCCACCAATAAGCCTGGCATGTAGATCCGGAGTAGGGAGGGAGTAACCCTAGTTGAATGAAATCGCGATGAAAGAAGCAGCTAAACAATTACAAATGGCGGAGAGCAGCTTGCGTCGTTGGCTGCCGATTATGGAACAGTCGGGTTATGTATTTGAACGAATAGAGAACAATCGAAGGCAGCTCACGGCGCAGGATCTATTAGCGCTGCATGAGCTCAAGAAGCTTAGTCAAATCATGACGCTAGAAGAAGCTTGTCAGCGCGTGATCTCGTTTATCCCGAAGGAAAAGACTGCGGACAGGCAAGCGGATGAAGAAGTTTTTGAACAAATGCTTGCACAGCTGCCAGAGGAAATTTATTGGCACGGATCAGAGGTGCCTATTGCGCAGCTGCGCTTGCAATGGTTTAAAGTGAAATCATCTTAAAAAGGATGGTAGAGAAAACATGAAATTTAGTTTTAAGAAGTTAAATCGATTGATGCTTTATGTGTTTGGCATGACAGCTGCACTAGTCTTGTTATACACGCTAGATACGCGTTGGACGGTACTTGTCGATACAAAAGATGTGGTCGTGGCAGCAAGACAATTATTGCCACATGCCGAGATTACCAAAGACGATTTATTGGTCGTTCGGATTAAAGAAAATTATGTGATCTCCGGTGCCATACCGGCTGACGATGCACATCAGCTCATTGGCCAAGAAGCCTTGCAGCTCATCGAGGCAGGGGATCAAATGACAGTGAATCGCGTGGACAAAACATCCTTGCTCCGTGTCCCAGGAGCAACGGTTGTGGAATTGCCGGAGGATTGGATTTTATCCGTGCCTGGTAGCCTGCGCAGGCTTGATCGCATTACAATCTTTGCTGTTCCTACAGATAAAGAGCTGGTAAATCCAGAATCGGGAAGTATAAGCCAGCTGTTAACAGAGGCGGAAAAAGTGGCTGAGGGCATTGTGGTTGCTTACTACAAGGATGCCAGTTCGAATGAGGTTAAAGATGCAGAAGGCACCAAAAATCCAAATGTACGGGTAGATGCTACTGTAAGGGGCCGCAAGCTTGAGCTTGAACTGACACCGGATCAGCTTAAGCTGTTATCGGAGAAGGCAGCAAGCGGATATCAATTTATTGTGGGGTACGGATCATGAACATTGGATTCATAGGAAGTGATCAAGAACTATGTCGCCAGCTGCGCCAGGCTTCACAGACGGAAGGGGTATTTAGTACCCAAGAAACAAACGATATGGCACTCATCATGGATACGCTAAAGACCTGCAAACTGATTTTAATATCAGATCGTTTGGTGCAGCCACATGAGCTGGAGAGTCTAAAAGAGCTCTTTCAAGGAAGCGCAGAGCTGGTCTATCTGATGAGCTATACGACAGAGCCCTCCATCACCGAAAATACGGCGCTCGTTTGTCAGCGTCATGGGATTGGCGTTTGCCGACCTAAGCGAACGGTGGAGCAAATTGTCGCGCATGTGCAGCATCACTATATGGGCGGTGCATCCGTTGTCAAAACAGGTGGGCAAGTAATCGCACTTATCGGCACGAGAGGACAGACCGGATTAACGGCAGCTACCCTATCGCTCGCCAGTGAAATTGGCAGAAGGATGGATCAGAAAGTCGCTGTTATCGGATTAAATGCCTTTACCCCAGGCGATGCCTTTCTCACGTATACAGGCAGTTATTTGAATGATCTTTACACTCAAATTCAAGACGGAAGCATATTGACGCCTGCAGAACTCGTCGCTCATATGCATAAGACCAAGCACTTTTCCTATTTGGCTGGTAATACCGATCCGACCAAACGTTATCGATATTCCTCAGAGGCCGTTGCCCATGTAATCGCCTGCGCAAGAGAGGCATTCGATGTCGTCCTCCTCGATGCAGGCTCAAATCCAGACAATAATCTTTGCCTACAGGCTTTGCTGCATGCGGATATGCGAGTGGTCGTAACTACGCAGCAGCCAGCTGCGCAAGAAATGTGGCTGCGTTATGTTCCCCTGGTTCGTATGGTCAGCCAGGAACAATCCCTCTCGTTTATGCTGCTAATCAATAAATGGTCCAAACAATGGGGTGACACGAGAGAGAATGAGCGGAGTTTGGCCATTCCCCTTCTTGATTGGTTACCCGATCTGAAGGACGAAGGTATGCTGTGCGAGCTGGAGCGGCGCTTGCTAACGACAGCTGAGCATCCTAAATATAAAGAGCAGCTGAACCTTTTCGTCGATTTGTTGCAATCTCGGTTTAAATGGTCATTCCGTGAGGAAATGTCAAAACGTAAAAAATGGGGAATCTTCTTAGGAGGAGAGCAGTTGAGTGAATGGCGCAAGAGAGATTTTCATGTTGCAGAACTAGATGGGCAAGAGAAAATGATCACACAGCCTGCGAACAAAAAAACAGGCAATCATGCGCTTAGTGATCAGTTCAAAGAGCTCTGTACATTGGTTCGAAATGACTTTAGGGAAAAAAATGAAAAACGCTCCGATAAAGACATGAAAAAGTGGCAAGCCCTGCAACATGATGCCGTAGTCGGTAAACCGGAAGCGGTGCAGCTATTTATGGGTGAGATTGAAGAATTTATCCGTAAACATCAGCTGCAACAGGTGCAGCAGCCTAGCTATTATGAATCTCTCGTGGAAGCCGTGTTTCAACAAACCTTTGGTCTAGGTCCCATTTCGGTTTGGAAGAAACATCCGAAGTATCCGAAATCACAGTCCGCACGGATTATGGGTCGCAAAATTTTCTTTGATATCCCTGGGGAACCAGCATTGCAGCCGTTTGGTTATGAGTCGGAAGAAGAAGTGATCGAGAACATCATCGAGAAAATTCGGATGAAAGATGAGTTTTCTCATATTAACAAATACAATCCAAAGCTTGAGCTGGATTTAGAGGACGGGACAAGGGTCACAATCATGATTCCTCCCCTCGTTCGTCGGCCGACGATCATTTTCCGTAACTACACGATGCGTGCGCCGACATTAGAGGATTTGGTGGGTGGAGGAACCATACCGGCTGAAGCTCTTCCTATTCTTCGGGGGATCTCACAATCGCTGCTTAACTTGGTTATCTCCGGTGAAGTTCGATCCGGTAAGAGCACCTTGATTAAGGCCATTTACGCAGAGAGGCGTAGAGAGGGACGAGTCGCCGTAACCATTGAGCGCGGTCATTCGGAACTAAAGCTCAGTGATATTCACGAGAGTGATCAGCTCGTCGAGATTGTGGTGAAAACGGATGAGGAGTACGAAACGGTATTTGATATCGTTCTACGCTCTGATTATAGTTTTGTCATTGTTGGAGAGACGCGCAGTATCGAAGGTGAATTATTCCTCCTATCCTGTGAACGTGGAAAAGGCGGTTCGATGACCAGCTATCACACCGAACGAGTAGCCAATCTACCTGGTCAGCTTGCCCGTATCATTCTGCAGCGCTTCCCCAATCGCCAATATCAAGAGGAGCTCATTCGCGTGGCGGAAAACCTCCATATCGCTTTCGTGATGAAAGAATGCGATGACGGTTCAAAGCTACTGATTCGCGTGACGGAAATCAGGCTAGATCCATACACCTTTGAGGTAAGCTGCCATGATATCATGCGCTGGGAACCGGAGCAAGAAAAATGGGCCTATTGCAACGATCTATCGAATGACAGCATAAGAAAATTGAAAGAAACCGCGCCGGAATTTGCGGAGCAAGCCTTATCCACCTTAAAGCGTTTAGCGGCTGAACATCCAATGATAGGCTCTAACGTTGAAAAGGCGCTCGGTAATCAAGATGAAGAGGAACAAAGTGCATGATGAGCAGGCTAGATCTATCCGTCGAGCTGATGATAAAGGCTGCCATCATGTTGTTTTATGCAGACTGCACGTTTGGCCTTGTAGCCGCGATTAGTAAACATTTTTTCCGAACCTGGCATATTCCTTTTTACATGAATACGCCGAAAATGAAAAAATCAGCTGAAGAAACAAAAACCTATTCTCATTTAGAGCTTTTGCTTCGGGCGACGAGCAAGACGTTTCAACGAAACTCGGTTAGTCAGTTTATAGGTCTAAGCGCAGGTGTGCTCGTGATTGTTTATGTGATTCTATTGATCGGATTAAATGGCGGTGAGCTAACATCCTGGTGGAATCGGAGGGCGCTTGGTTTAAGGGGATCTCTATCAGGCACTTTATGCGACAGCGGACGAGCTGCAGGGAACGATGAAACGAGCGTTCAGTACGCTAGTGACGATTTTACAGCTACAAGGTAAGACCGCGATCCGTGAGGGCGTTGAACTGTTTTCCTATCAAATATCGAATAGTTGGTCTAGGCAGCTTGGTATTCTGTTTATAAAGGCTGCTAAAGAAAATAGGGATATCGGCAGAGCTTTAGAGCGAGTGCATGGCGATATGCTGGAATCAAAGCGGATTGTGGAAGCGGAGAAATCAGAGAATATGGATTCCATTATTATGGGTTACTTCCCCTTGTTCTTGGTCCCTGCCTCCATCTTTGGCATTAATGCGATGTTTGAAGGAGCGATCTTTCGCGTTTTGTTTGATGATCCAAAGACGCTGCAGGCTTTAATCATTTGTATCATTTTTGTTGTGGTTGGCTTAGTGACTTCTTTAATCTTGTCTAAGCCTAAAATTGAGGTGTAAACGATGCTCATTCATTTGGGAAAGATTAGCTTATATTTACTTGGCCTAGGCTCATTCATACTTTTCATGCGTGAGCTGCTGTATATCCGGCGACGAAGTCCGCCACATTTGGTGAAACAGTTTTTCAATTTCTTTAAAGGGCAACAGGGCCGCATTTCTCAGTTATACCAAGATACGGATCTAGATGCCGCACTCTCTTTCGCAGGTTTTAAAATGAAAGGTTCAGCGTGGCAATACAAGTTTTATCGGGATCTGCTCTTTATAACGAGTATTATTGCGCTGCATAGTTATTTCCTAATCGTTCAACAATACCCACTAAGAGGCGTGTTAATGACCAGCATGTTTTACATGCTTTCACTAACAGGGAAGTCCTTCGCACCTGGTAAATTATTTTTAGTCATGGCCGGTAAGGAAAAGCAGAAACAGAAGAACGATGAGATCATCGATCTTTATATGCTGCTTTCTAATGATTATCAGGCCGAGCAAAATGATCACTATCAGAGCGTATTTTCGAAGCTTACGGAGTTTAGCTCTTTCACGAAGGCACTACGTCCGGACTTGGATCGCCTATTGTTTGACTACCCCGTAGATGGCGCAAAGGCATTCAAGGACTTTGGTCAGCGTGTGGGAACAAAAGAAGCAAAGACGCTCGCTGATTTGTTAGAGAAGATTAACGAGTCGAATCCCGAAATGGCTGTTGATTTACTGGATAAGAATTACATTACCTTTCTTGACTTCCGGAGACAGCGCCGTAAGCAGCGTTTAAAGATCAATGGTTATAGCGCACATACCGTTGTATTCATGGCTATCATATCCGTTATTTATTTTACTAACGTGGCCACAAACGCCTATAAGAACATCTTAATGAGCGCTTTAAATTAAAATAATCGCCCAAGAGGGCTAGAGGAGACTACTCAACATGCAAAATGCTATTGCAACTGTAATTCTACTGGCAGCAACCATTATCCTTATCAGCTTGACCGTTTTTGCTGATGATGGAACATTTGGTGATGCAAAAACGCAGAAGGATCGCTCGCATGCCATTTCTACAAACACAACGGTTCCTACCAAACTGCCTTAAATCGAAAGGAGGGAAGCCGGCATGTCTTGTAAAAAGATATGCCGGCATTTTTTATGAAGACGGTTATTGCATTTGTCATGTTATCTCCATTCTTTCTTTATTTTATCTTTCAGCCGAGCGTCGAGCGAACCATTCAATATCGGGATCAAGTGTTACAGAAAAAAGCGTATGAGGCCGCACACCTGGCAGCGCTGGAAGGACGGTTAACGCCTGAGATTAAAGAACAGATTCTCGACCAGCTCGAGGATGCTTATTTCAAGCGAGACAAGATCCAATTAAACGGGACGGCGATTGCTGCGCCTCGTGGAGAGTTGCTAAATGTGACGCTGCAATATCCCCAAGGACCGACACAAATCTTTAATTTATTTGGAAGTGATGAGCCAAGGGATTACTATTATCCGATTTCAATTATGAGTGAGCATATCGAGGATCGTTCATGAAATGGGTTATCATGCTGCTCCTATTGACGCCTATATTTCTCATCTATAGTTCTTGGAATCACGATGAGGCTCTACAAACCAAATTGAAAGCGCAGCTGAAGGATGGTATGGATCTGGCCACACACGATGCTTCTCTGCAGATCCTGCAGGAGGAACTGGAAAAGGGATCGATTAAGTTTAATCCTTTGGAAGCACAGAAGGTACTGCGCCAATCCATGCAAACCTCTTTTAAGTTAGATGGGCTGCTTAAGCCTCTTCCAGGAGGGATATGGCTAAATGATTTTGATCTCGTTTGGTTTGAACTTGTGGAGTCCGGCGTATTCCCTCAGGTGTATCACAGTGGACCGCCTTATTACTATTCAGATACGCTCAAAGGTCCGTCTGTAATTGCCATTGTGAAGGTCAAGCACCCTCGTTATTATGGGGTATCCGATACCTTTGACTACGTGGTTGGTAGCAGTCATGAATATGTAAGGTAAAGGCCTTTGAAGCAGAATCCATTGAAATTGACCTATCTATTGACTATAATCTTTAATCAAAAGGGTATAAACTATTGTCAACAAAAATAATGACATTTCAAGTGATCGAATAACAATCCCCTCACGTATGCTAAGTGTAAATGTAGGTGATGCTGACCATGAGGGGGTGTCAAGTAATGAAAGAGAGGGATGAGGATATGGCGATTGATAAGAAAGAAACAACGCCTAAAATCATTCACGCTGCAGATGAGGTAATTATGAAGATGGCCCTAAAAGGGACAGAAAAATACGATAAAACACTCTCGAAGCTGGCGAAAAATTAATGATTATTGGATTAACGGCCGCACAGATTAATATGATTCACGATTTACAATTGCATAAATACGGTGGACTCGCCGGTATCAAAGAACCAGGATATCTTGAGCTACTCGCTGAAAAGCCGTTTACGGAGTATTTTGGCGAAGAGCAGTATCCTGGTTTATTTTATAAAGCAGCTGTTTATTTTGAAGGCATAGCTGCAGCACATGCTTTTAATGATGGTAACAAACGAACTTCTGTTGTGGTGACATATACCTTTTTGCAGGTCAATGGTTATGAGTTGGAGGTTCATTGGGAAGAACTGTTCGACACAGCTATTCTAGTGGCACAAAAAAATGTCCTTAAACAACTTGTCTCATTGGTTAGAGAAACATAGTAGGCGGATATAGAACTGTACTTGTGCAATCATTCTTACATAAAGGCGGATATGTGGAGATGGAAAAGTTAATAGACAATAAAGATGTTAAAGAAGTAGAACAAGAACAAAGCAAAAAACGAGGTGGAGCTCGTAAAGGTGCAGGGAGAAAAATAGGGAATAAAAGTCGTAAGAAGCAAGTTTCTTTTTATCTAACGGACCAACAATGGGAAGCACTTGAAAATGAAGCTGCTGCCGCAAATTGTAAACTCGGAACCTATTTGAATAAGAGGGAAGAAGCTTATGCTAATGAGTTACTAGCTAAACGTGGAATAAGTGATGCAATAGAAAAATGAATAATGATAGCGAGTAGACCGATTAGGTTTGCTCGCTATTTTTGTTTATAAAAACTTCCTTATTTACAGTTTGAATATTAGATGCTAATATTCAATAAAAGTAGATTGAAGGAGGTCGTTTTATATGTACGAGTTGAGCAAGATTATATTTATGTTGATTGTCATTGTGGTTACTGGTGGAATTGCAATTATGTCGCTTCCATCTGGAAGAAAAGTGTCTTCAACACGTCGTGTGACACCAGTATTCACGGTAATTAAGGCAGAAATTAATAGGAGGTAGCAAGTGTCTAAATTAAATCTTACAAATGAACAAAAGTTGACTCTAGCTCAATTCGCATAGTGGGCAGAGTCTGAAGCTAATAATTCCAACTTAACGCAGGATGCTCGCTATAATTTAATGGCACAGGCAGCAGCCTATCGAAAACTAAGGCTAATTGATCTGACGCATATTAAAGGAATCCAAAAAGAGATTCAGAGACCATTCTGATTGTTATAGATTGTATAAGCGGAACAAGTACATAAAAAGGGTGATTAAATAGCAGGATGATGCAACATATTGAATTGGGAGCGTGCATGAGATTGCCAATTGATTATTCTCAAAAAAAGTTTTGGACAGTTGACCTTCTGGAAGAGACATTGAAAATTCATACGGTACTCAAGCCAAACGAAAAAGGAAATTACGAATTACTTTGGCAGGCAAAGATTGATTGTGAAAAAACGATGGGCTGCGTTATGCGTCCAGCGAAGTAATTCAGTGAATATTCAAATACTTGAGGAGGATTTGGTATGAAGTTGTATGAGGTAAGCTACCCGGCTGGTATTTGGGGCGATCATGAAGCATATTTCGAATTGAAAATGGCGAAATCAGCAGGCGCTGCAAAATACGATGAATGGCTAGAGGCGAGTGATTGCTGCGATATTTCATTCTTTGCAGACGGGTGCGAGTTCGCAAAGTCAGTGAGTCTACACCGTTACCGGGTTCAGAATCATTTGAGCATCCCGAACGAATTGATCTTATAAACGAGTTGATTCGAGAGATTGGCAGCCGAGGGCGCAGATTCCTCTTTTCAAAGAAGCATGATCGTTATGCGGAGTTTCACTGGGCTAACGGCCGTTTATGGTACACGGACGATTACACCGGCGATCCGATGATGATGGAACCGGGAAAAGAAGGACAGACTCGCGCTCAGAAATATGCCTTTTCCCATGGAGGTGCGATGTGGGGTTTGGTCAGTGATTTCCGAGACTATATCTTCGGTGACGATGATTCGAACCACAATAACGGATATGGAGGCCTGTATTGTCCGCATTGGGGATATCCATAAGAAGAAATGGAAGCCATGAGGAAAATTGCTTTGAATCTAGGATATTTAAAACGGCCAACTGTTAAGAATGCAGGCTGAATATTGAATTACTATAGGACCCGTATTTAATGTCCGGGACCACTGGATTAGATTGTAATTCACTTAACGTTTGATGATAGCACAAATATAACATAACTTTTTTCTTCCTTTTATAAGCTTTAAATTTTCACAATATGCGCATTTCATAGGCACTCACCTCCTGAGTTATTATGTCCAATGGTCTTTAAGGAATATACAGGTAAGTTGAACATTGAAGATTACGGGAGTAGCAAACTTGTAACATTAATATCAATGAAGTTTGAAAAGGGAATTTGTAATTACATGAGGAGGATTAAAAAACCTGACCATTGGGCAGGTTGGCAACTTATTCTTATGCGTTAGCAGTCTCTGGTCGCTTAACTTGAAGTGGAGGAGGTATAAGCCAACCTTTTTCTTTGCTCAGTTCGAGTATTCTAACACCTAGTGCAGTTTTAGTAAGATGATATTTCGCAAATAATGCTCTAATATCTTCTCTAATAGACTGACCCATAACTTGGCTACAAGCAACTAGTCCAAATGATGTGTCAGCAGCAATTTTAGTGGCAATTTCAGGATCAGAGAATCTTGCACCCACAGGGATGTCTTCGAGTTTAACAGGAGGTCTTTCAGGCATCATAGGTACGGAAGCAATACCGTTATCAGTGAGCAATGTATCACATTCTTTAATCTCCATCTTTGCTTGATATCCAGTATTTTTTTTAAGTCTTTGTCTCCAGCGTGGTTTAAGTATGCTTGGTAACAGGATACAGCGCCCTTTGCTACAGTTGAAGCCTGCCAAACACTAAATATTTCACCGTAGTGCATTGGTTCATCCTTTAGATTACCGCTTAAAATTCCCATTTGATTTGCTCCTTTAGATTCATTAATTTTTTGAACTGACTTAATATGCTTAACTACATAGAAATAATACGAGTAAGGGTGAACTTCACAAAAACACTTGGAAACACCTCAAATTAGCAGAAAAATTGAACGAAGCTATTTTGCACTGAAATGAACCCCTCAATAAATGCAGGGGTTCATGAAAAACGATTATCTATTCTTGCTTAAGTACGTTCCCGATCTCGGCTTCTTAATCCGATTAAGCCCGTTAAGCCAAGCAAACCAAGCCAGCCCCAATTATTTCTTCTATAGTCTGTTGTTGCATTTGTCCGATAGTTGTTTGCATTCATACCCGTGTTATTTGCTCCATAGCCATCTCCATAGCCATTCATTTGATTAGTGGTTGTGTTGTTTGTTCCATAACTGTTCATGCGATTGTTATCTGTAGTCATCCTATCTACTTGATTTGAATGTTCCGCGAAGGCAGGGATACACAGTGCGGATGAAAGGATTGTAAAGGCAAATAGCAACGAGTAAATCTTTTTCATATTCACTAATTCTCCTTGTGTTCAAATTTTTTACGTTTATAAGTTTCCCTTTCTGTAAAAAAATATTCTGCTTTTATGTATTTCAATGAATACGAGGTGTACCTAAATGCGAGGAACCAAGAATGCATTGTTAGCTGAAATTATCGATGCGCTGGAAGCTGCTGGCGTGGAGCGCGACCCAATGGTATTTGATGGTATCGATAAAAAGCTAACTGAGCAGGAAATGTGGCAAGTTCTTGATTTAGTCTTGGAGTTGTGTCGCAAAGTAACATCATGAATATCAATTAACCATGACTGGAGGCGAGGCTGGTGGAAGAAGATACGAAACCAATGGGATTCATCTCATGTGAGTTCACTGTATGGTGCGCCTTTTGCACCAAATGGGAACAGGTAGGAGCTGTTAATAAAACGTCAGCCGCGAAAAAATTCAAGGCGACAGGTTGGAAACAGTCGAAAGTCTAAGGGTTTTACGAATTAAAAAAGGTGATATCTCTATGAATAGGCGGTGATATGATGGCGGGTAAGTCGGTATATTTCACCGAATTTGAATTAGAAATGATTGCTCATGCCTTCGATCCCTTCAACCGAAGTTTTACAAATAGCGAGGACGAAGATAAACGGTTAGAAGCAGCTGACAATATATTACGCAAAGTATCTGAATGAATACGTAGTTGATCCAAAATGCGTAGTAACAAAAAAAGAAAAGGCGTATCACCTAAGTGATTACACCCGTGAGATAAATTAATCCCAAACTCGTACTCTTGGAACCCTTGCCATTCTTAAGTAATCCAGCAATTGGCCAGTATGGACTGATTCATGATAGGCGACTCTTAGCAACATGTCACCCAAACGTCTTATGTAACCTGAATCAGAACGATCAATTTTAATACTTGTTAAATCTTCTTCAGAAAATGACTTAATAGTTTCTATGAAGTGATTTCTAAATGGTTCTGCAAATTTCAATTCTGCATTTACAGTGGAAAAAGGTTGTTTTTCGAAAGGAGAATTAAATACTGCCAGACTGCCTTGATTTTGGATAGCTAGATGGTAATAATGTTCACTTTCTAGAACATGCCTAATCATCTCTATACAAGTCATTGCTTCGTCATCGGGTTTCCAATTTAGTTTTTCTTGGGGAATAGATGACCAAACCTTAATACTTCTTCTTCGTACTTCGTTGAAATTTAAAAGGATTAAATCAATTGAGTTCATAATTTATTCTCCTTAATTGGTATGTATTAAATATACACGAATGAATGTTCGAATAAAAGAAAGCGATTTTGGTTAATACATTACGTCACAGTTCATCATGCGAGTAATGCAGCAGATTACTTCGAGCGAAAAAGGCGGCGTGAAACAAAATGAATATGGAAGAACTTAAGGAGTGGATAGAGATGGGCCAAGTACCGCCGCTGTATGGTGTCAAAAGAAAATAAAGTATTAGACTGAAAAATAAAGTGTTAGACTAGGTAAATAAAGTTGTAGACTGAGAAAATAAAGTGTTAGACTGACGATGCTTCATTAAGCTAACTGGCAGATTGGTTACATAGACGTCAGAATTTTGCATAGGAGTGTAGTCCACCATCCAATACTAATTGTATGGAAAAGAGGCTAGATAAACCGTATACTAGCTATAATTGTTTTTTGTTGAGGTGAATATCAAATGGATGAAATCGATGAATCAAAACAACTTGTATTACAAATCGGCGGTGCCTTGAAAAAGTACAGAAAAGAAAAAAACATGAGCTTAGACGACTTAGCGGAATTAACGGGTGTAAGCAAACTTACTCTTGGGAATATCGAACGTGGTGATACAAATCCAACTTTGGCGATTATATGGAAAATTTCAAAAGGTATATCTTTACCGTTATTGGCTTTGTTGAAATCAGAAGACCCTGTTAGTTTGTATCGAGCAGGCGAAGGACTGCGGTTTTCTAATGATCAAAAAAATTGGATCATTGAACCAGTCTTTAAAAACGCAAGCAACGATATTGAAATGTGTCGGGCTTACTTACAGCCGAATAGCTCGTATCACCCTGAAGGTCATCATGTGAATACAACTGAGATTGCGACAGTAATGACTGGTTCCATTGAAATTCAAGTCAATGGAGAGATTTACACATTGAATCAATATGATACGATCAGTTTTCGTGCAGATTGTCCTCACTCTTATACCAATCGTACGAATAGCGAAACAGTGCTCCATATATCCTTAAAATATGGTTTCTAAAAGTCGAAAAATCCACTTATTAAATACAACTCCGAATTCCATGATGGGAATTCAGAGTTGTATTTTTGTTTTTAGACGAATTTTAGCATTTTATAAAATACTTCTTGTTTAAAATAGTATATTATAATATACTTTTGTTGTTCGCGCGGATGTTATATCAAAGTTTTTTCAATCAGCATGAAGCAAATAATACGTAAGAATTCAGGAAGGAGAAATGAAGAATGCCGAATAAACAAAAAAACGTACCGTCCTCTATAGGGCTGATCATTCTCGGCATTATTGTTATTGCAGCTAATTTACGTACTCCCTTAACCTCAGTCGGTCCTTTAGTGAGTCTTATAAGGGATGACGTTCATATTTCAAATACATTAGCAGGCCTGATCACAACGGTACCCTTGCTCGCCTTTGCTTTATTATCGTCTCTAGTACCAAAATTAGGACGAAGATATGGGGTTGAGCGTATCATTTTGATTGCCCTAATCTTTCTGACTGCTGGTATTGTAATACGTTCATTATCTGGCGCAGTTAATCTGTTTATTGGGACAGCAGTTCTTGGATTCGCAATTGCCGTATGTAATGTATTATTGCCAAGTATAATCAAAAGGGATTTCCCAGATAAAATTGGCTCCATGACAGGTATTTACTCCATTTCAATGAATTTATGTGGAGCAATCGCATCGGGAATCAGTGTACCGCTAGCCGTGAACGCAGGTCTAAAATGGCAGGGAGCATTGGGAATATGGGGGATTCTAAGCTTTGTATCGATCCTCTGTTGGCTACCCCAATTAAGAAATCAAACAAAACAAACAGCCACGACGAGTCAAAGGATGGTCAGCAACGATGTGAATGTTTGGCGATCCCCGCTTGCCTGGCAAGTAACCTTGTTTATGGGTATACAGTCTATGGTTTTCTATGTGTTGATCGCATGGTTGCCTGAAATTTTAAAGCAGCAAGGAATTGACTCCAACCAATCAGGATGGTACCTCTCGATCATGCAGTTAGCGATGCTTCCATTTACCTTTATTGTTCCCGTTATTGCCGGGCGCATGTCTAGTCAACGTTTGTTAGTGGTCATCACAACCATTTTGCTTTTGACGGGAACGCTCGGACTTCTTTACGGAAACTCCAATATCATTCTGTTGTGGATCATCCTACTCGGAATTGGTGGAGGTTTCGCCTTTAGTTTGTCCATGATGTTTTTCGGTTTACGTACTGAAAATGCGCATCAAGCAGCGGAACTGTCTGGCATGGCGCAATCGATCGGATATCTTCTTGCCGCAATCGGTCCTGCCCTTATAGGATTTCTGCATGATGCGATAAATAGTTGGAATCTGCCACTTTTCATTCTGCTTGGCGCTTCGGTCTTACTCTTTTTAGTCGGTATAGGAGCAGCAAGAAACCGTTTTGTAGGTAGCCGAAATAGTTGCGAGCTGCCACGGAAAGGACGATAAATATGTTTGACAAAATTATTGTGGCAATTGAGCTGAATTAACGAACAGGCTCCTCGATGCAACCGTTGAAATAGCCCGAAACAAACAAACTCAAGTTACCTTGGTTAATGTCAGCCAGGAATACGTATCGAATGGCATGACATATTTACCAGAGAATTTCTTGGAAGAAATATTGAACGAAATGGAGAAAGCGAGTTTGGAACAGTTGCAACAAGCCAAATCCAAATTAGAATCTGCGGGGATTAAACCGGAACACTTCATCTTAAGGGAGATCCTGCACATGAAATATTAAATTATGCAAGGGATTCCGAGCAGCAACTCATTATTATTGGAAGCCGTGGGCTAAGTGGCATAAAAGAAATGATGCTTGGAAGTGTCAGCCACAAGGTTTCACAGCTATCAAGTTGCCCAGTCCTCATTGTGCATTAACTCCTTCGGGAACTGCAAAGATGATTTATTGTTATACTAACGGAGAACTTTAGTTCAATGAAACAGCGACAGTCTAGGACTTTGTTTTCTCGTCCTTGGCTGTCGCTGTTTCAATTTCTAGGGTCAGTCTAAAACTTATTCTATGGAGTCTGCTGGTATGACAATTCGAAAAGCCGCGTGGAATAAAGACATCAAATCTAATACTTTATTTTCTGCTGACATATGGAACAATAGAGTATTTTAGGGATAAGTTTATGAATCGTCCTGAATGGAGGACAAAGGATGCAATGTTGATTCTGTGTCTAACGGAGAACGATAGCGGAGGAGCTTCCTATGTGGTAGCTCCTCTTTTCTATTGAACTAACGGGCAGCATTCCTATTATGAAGAAATACGAGGTTTGAGAAACAAAAAGACTCCTTGGTATGATGTATATGGGTCCCAGATGCTGGCCAGCGACCGGATCCAAATACAAACCAAGGAGACTACAAAATGAATTCTACTCAAAATGATTGGATTAATCAAATCACTTCTTCTACCC
>NZ_MAQX01000033.1 GCF_001682865.1 Bacillus sp. FJAT-26390 | reverse complement strand
AAGTGCTGGCAACTAAGATCAAGGGTTGCGCTCGTTGCGGGACTTAACCCAACATCTCACGACACGAGCTGACGACAACCATGCACCACCTGTCTCCTCTGTCCCGAAGGAAAGCCCTATCTCTAGGACGGTCAGAGGGATGTCAAGACCTGGTAAGGTTCTTCGCGTTGCTTCGAATTAAACCACATACTCCACTGCTTGTGCGGGTCCCCGTCAATTCCTTTGAGTTTCAGTCTTGCGACCGTACTCCCCAGGCGGAATGCTTAATGTGTTAACTTCGGCACCAAGGGTATTGAAACCCCTAACACCTAGCATTCATCGTTTACGGCGTGGACTACCAGGGTATCTAATCCTGTTTGCTCCCCACGCTTTCGCGCCTCAGCGTCAGTTACAGCCCAGAAAGTCGCCTTCGCCACTGGTGTTCCTCCACATCTCTACGCATTTCACCGCTACACGTGGAATTCCACTTTCCTCTTCTGTACTCAAGCTTTGCAGTTTCCATTGCGACTTGGGGTTGAGCCCCAAGTTTAAACAACAGACTTACAAGGCCGCCTGCGCGCGCTTTACGCCCAATAATTCCGGACAACGCTTGCCCCCTACGTATTACCGCGGCTGCTGGCACGTAGTTAGCCGGGGCTTTCTTCTCAGGTACCGTCACCTTGGGAGCAGTTACTCTCCCAAGCATTCTTCCCTGGCAACAGAGCTTTACGATCCGAAAACCTTCATCACTCACGCGGCGTTGCTCCGTCAGACTTTCGTCCATTGCGGAAGATTCCCTACTGCTGCCTCCCGTAGGAGTCTGGGCCGTGTCTCAGTCCCAGTGTGGCCGATCACCCTCTCAGGTCGGCTACGCATCGTCGCCTTGGTGAGCCGTTACCTCACCAACTAGCTAATGCGCCGCGGGTCCATCCGTAAGTGATAGATTGCTCCATCTTTCCCGATTCGGTCATGCGACCGTATCGCGTATCCGGTATTAGCATTCGTTTCCGAATGTTATCCCAGTCTTACAGGCAGGTTACCCACGTGTTACTCACCCGTCCGCCGCTAATCTTATCCCGAAGGACAAGATCCGCTCGACTTGCATGTATTAGGCACGCCGCCAGCGTTCGTCCTGAGCCAGGATCAAACTCTCCAAATTGGTGTTTGAAATGCTCATTACTTTTTTATCGCTTTTTTCGCTCATCCCGAAGGATTTGCGAGGCAGTTATTACTCGTTGTTCAGTTTTCAAAGAGCAATCTTTTCTTTCGTGTCGGCCGTGTGTCTCGTTGGCGACTTAGATAATATATCACAGGCGCCTATACCAATGCAAGTATTATTTTCATATTTAGTGAAAAAGTTTTTACTTTAGCATTATAGCCCTTGTAGCGCCTATATTTACCCTCATATATAGCTCAACATTATTCATACTCACGCTGCTTCGGAGCTGCATTCTTCTATAAAGGGAATTACTCTCTACAATATAAAACAGCAAGCGCGGTTCACACTGTTAGAGATAATTGAGCTTCTCTACAGTGATCCTGTGCTTGCTGCCATTCTCAGAAAGGGTAATCTATCTGAGCACTTCTTTTATATGTAGATGTCGCTCGACGATAAGGTTTACGATTGTTCCGTCCATGGACACCCATGGCCGTGTTGGATGATTGCGATCCGAGAATACAATCTCGCCAATCCGTTCATCGCTGAGCCTTACGATCGTTCCATTATGGAACTGAGTCGCCTTCTCTACAAAGGTTCGAACGTAACTAGGATCCAGCTTGCCAAATGCATCGCTTTGAATTTGCTCCAAAACAAGATAAGGAGATGCTGCCTTCCTATACGCCTTATTCAAAGTCATCGCGTGAAAAATATCGGCGATCGCTACAATTTTGGCATACGGATGGATTTTTGTCGCATCAATGCCAAGCGGATAACCGGTTCCGTCTACCTTCTCGTGATGCTGCAGCGCAGCCATCTTCACGCCTTCATTAAGTGCAGGTACGTTTTTGAGCAATTGATAACCAAGAACCGTATGACGCATCATTTCTTCTTTCTCTTCCGCCGATAACGGATTCGGCTTCGTCAAAATCGATCTGTCGATCTTTACGTTGCCGATATCGTGCAATAAACCTGCAAATGCTACTTGCATCCAATCCTTTTGAGGAAAGCCGGTCCATTGTGCAATCAGATAGGAAGTTAGAGCAGAAGTAATGCTATTATGAAGCAAATAATCCTTCTCCATAAAATGACGCGGCACAAATGTCAGCAAGTTATAGCTTTTAATATGCTCCAACATCTTTTCGAGCTGCTTGCGGATATCCATAACAGGCATCGCTTGACCCGCTACAAAAGAGTTAAATACTTGACGCAGCACATTGACCATTTTGTCATACTCTTCATGAAGAAGAGTTCCGACAAAAACGGGCGCTGCCTCTTGTTCAGCATCCTCATCATCATCTTCTCGAGTTTTGCCCGATGCTTGGTTCGATTCGATTTCAACACTTGTGATAAGGAATGCTTGCAGTATGTCTATTTCTTTGGCTGTAACGATCTTCCCCTTATGAAATAGAGTACCGCCAAGCGGGGTGAGGACATCTTCAATAATTTTGTCGCCTAGCTTAAGATGTGATAACGTTACCGCTGCCACGAGAGTCCTCTCCCTCTGTGCTTGAATAGTATGCCTGTACCTTATATTAGCAACGAAACGCATGCTGAGCCGCATTGCTGCGGCATCAGCTGCGTTCGCCGAATTTACTCTATTGGCGTTTCGCCGCCTTCTTGCTCTTCGTTCTCATCGGACACTTCATTTTCTTCGCTGCGAGCAACACGGGTAACGGTCGCTACCGTATCATCCTCACGCGTATTAATGAGTTTTACACCTTGTGTATTCCGGCCCATTGTCGATATGCCTTCCATACTGGTGCGGATCATCGTTCCGGATGCCGTCATAATCATAAGGTCTTCATCGTTCTCAACGACCTTAAGCGATACGATCGGTCCATTCTTATCCGTTACGTTAAGTGTCTTAATCCCTTTACCGCCACGGTTCTGAATCCGGTAATCGGCCACTGGTGTCCGTTTGCCGTAACCTTTGGAGGTAACGATAAGAATATCCTTATCCGGTACGATGACGTCCATATCAATTACGGTATCGTCGTCATCAAGCGCGATACCTTTTACGCCGGTAGCGGAACGTCCCATCGAACGAACATCCTGCTCGGAGTAACGGATGGACATCCCTTGCGCCGTACCCATAATGATCTCCTGGTTGCCGTCAGTCAGCTTCACGCCGATCAAGTCATCGTCCTCACGGAGCGAGATCGCGATTAGTCCGACTTTCCGAATGTTGACATAGTCATCAAGCGGAGTCTTCTTCACAACCCCTTGTCTTGTAGCAAAGAACAAGAAGTGCTCCGAATCAAACTCTTGAACCGGGATTACCGCATTGATCGTCTCACCTTGTTCGATTTGAATGAGGTTGATGATCGGCGTTCCGCGAGCAGTCCGGTTAAGATCAGGAATCTCATAGGCTTTCAGCTTGTATACTTTACCTTTGTTCGTGAAGAACAATAAGTAGTGATGCGTATTGGATACAAATAGATGCTCGACAAAATCGTCATCCTTTGTGCCCATGCCGACTACGCCTTTACCACCGCGCTTCTGGCTGCGGTATGTGCCGACCGGCAAACGCTTGATGTAGCCCGTATGCGTAATGGAGATGATGACATCCTCACGTGGAATGAGATCCTCATCGAGAATTTCTTCATCACTCGCCATTAGCTCCGTACGGCGCTCATCGCCGAAACGCTCTTTCAATTCATTAAGCTCAGTGCTGATAATATCAAGCACAAGCTGCTCATCGGCTAGAATCGCCTTATATTCAGCAATTTTACGCATAAGCTCTGCGTATTCTGCTTCGATTTTGTCTCTTTCCAAACCAGTCAAACGCTGCAAGCGCATATCCAAAATCGCTTGTGCTTGCTCATGGCTGAGCGAGAACCTTGTAATCAACCCTTCACGTGCTTGATCAGCCGTTTGGGAACCGCGAATTAATGCGATTACCTCGTCCAAATGGTCAAGCGCGATGCGCAGGCCTTCGAGAATATGTGCACGAGCTTCGGCCTTCTTCAGCTCAAATTCCGTGCGGCGACGAATAACCTCGATTTGATGCTGCAAATAATGATAGAGCATGTCGCGAATAT
The DNA here is from genome assembly GCF_001682865.1 of Bacillus sp. FJAT-26390. Taxonomy (GTDB): domain Bacteria; phylum Bacillota; class Bacilli; order Paenibacillales; family Paenibacillaceae; genus Pristimantibacillus. The sequence goes on along the minus strand of NZ_MAQX01000033.1, from coordinate 601,719 downwards.
TAAGCGTCTTAGGCTCACCATTTACGAGCGCCAGCATATTGATACCAAAGTTGGATTGCAGCTGCGTATGCTTGTATAAGTTATTAAGCACGATGCTTGGGTTTACATCTCGGCGAAGCTCTATGACAACACGCATACCGTTGCGGTCAGATTCATCGCGCAAATCGGTTATGCCTTCGATTTTCTTCTCGCGAACAAGCTCAGCTATTTTTTCAACCAAACGAGCCTTGATGACTTGATAAGGCAATTCATGCACAATAATGCGCGCTTTGCCGTTATTCTCCTCAATAGTTGCCCGTGCCCGCATCGTTACCGACCCGCGGCCTGTCAAATAGGCTTGTCGAATTCCCTGGCGGCCCATTACAAAACCGGCTGTAGGGAAATCAGGGCCTTTAATATATTCCATCAGCTCGACCGGCGTAATATCAGGGTTAACAATTAGAGCCTGAACCCCGTCAATTACCTCGTTCAAGTTATGAGGCGGAATATTGGTAGCCATACCAACGGCAATCCCCGTAACCCCGTTTACGAGCAGGTTCGGATACCTTGCCGGCAATACTACCGGTTCTGATTCTTCACCATCATAGTTGGGTGCAAAATCAATCGTGTCCTTATTGATGTCACGAAGCAGTTCCATTGCGATTTTCGAAAGCCGAGCTTCCGTATAACGCATGGCTGCTGCAAAGTCACCATCGATAGAACCGAAGTTACCGTGTCCATCAACGAGCATATAACGCATGGAGAAATCCTGCGCCATCCGTACCATCGATTCATATACCGCGGAATCACCATGCGGATGGTACTTACCGATTACTTCTCCCACGATTCTCGCGGACTTCTTATGCGGCTTGTCCGGCGACATGCCTAGCTCAGACATCGCAAACAAAATGCGTCGATGCACAGGCTTTAGACCATCCCTAACATCGGGAAGAGCACGGCTTACAATGATACTCATTGCGTAATCCATAAAGGAATCACGCATTTCCGTACCAATATCCCGATCTCTTATAGATATACGTTGTTCTTCCGCCATGATTTACCTCCCTGACGCTATCTATAGCTACTCTTAAATCAACATAACCCTTATATTACTTTCTCAAAAAGCGAGCATATAAACCTTTTTTGCTCATGCTTTTGGAATTCCCGCAAAACTTGTTTCATTTGGCGTCAAAAATAGGTGAATTACCGCTCTCCATATACGTAAAACCGCCATAAAATAAACAGACCCAACTTTCATTATACCATTCAATTCTAAGTCTGTCTCCTGCATCATTTGAAATCCATTACAGCTAAAGAAGCACTGGGAGAGGAGAAAAATCGTTGAGCATTCAACGCGTTACGAGTAAATGGGCTAAATCAAAAATTATGCTCAGATCGGATTATTTGCGCCAATATATGCCTCCAGCGAAGCTGTTCACTCGCGAGAGCCTGCATTCGATGCTAAGCGAATATGGCATGGTCTACGTCAAGCCGGTTAGCGGGACAAAAGGCAATGGTGTTATACGCGTGGAAAGAACAAACACTCCTGCTCTAGGCTATCGCTATCAGCTGGGTAAAAAAGTCATGTTCTCCCCCACGTTTGGGCATCTTTATCTTCGGCTCGTTAGGCAAAAGAAGAACCGTAAATATCTGGTTCAAAAAGGGATACATCTGCTCAAGCATCAAAGGCGCCGCTTCGATATACGCGTCATGGTCCAAAAAAACTTGCGCAATGATTGGGAAGTGACCGGCATCATCGGACGACTTGCCCATCCCGGAAAAATCGTAACCAATTACCATAGCGGCGGTACGCCGATGGCACTTGAGAGGCTTATGGCCGAGCATGCTTCTCCCTCTGAGCTTGAAGCTTTTAACAACCGGTTAAGAAAATTAAGCATTACAGTTGCGAACAATCTGCAAGAGGCCTATCCGAACCTTAAAGAGCTGGGGGTAGATATCGCTATCGACGCGAAGCTGCATCCTTGGATTTTGGAAGTCAATACATGTCCTGATCTTTATATTTTCCGGAAACTGCCCGACCAAAGCGTGTTTCAAAAAGTATACCGCTATGCTGTAGCGTATGGCCGCGTAAAAAAAAGAAGCAGACGTCCGTAATGGGCGCCTGCTTCTTGCAGTTGATGTCGTTAAAAGTCTAGATTTGTTACGTATCTAGCGTATTTTTGAATGAAATCACGACGAGGCTCAACATTATCTCCCATGAGCGTATCGAATACAACGTCGGCTTCAATCGCATCTTCGATCGTTACCTGCAGCATCGTACGGCTTTCCGGGTCCATCGTTGTCTCCCATAGCTGAGTCGCATTCATCTCTCCAAGTCCTTTATAGCGCTGAACGTTTACTTTAACGCCTTCGCCGAACTCTGCAATGATTCTATCGCGTTCCTTTTCGGTCTGCGCATAGCGGATTACTTTATTGCGCTCGATTTTGAATAGCGGCGGCTGTGCGATATAAATATAGCCTGCATCAATAATTTGGCGCATGTAGCGATAGAAGAACGTCAGCATAAGCGTACGGATATGCGCGCCATCGACGTCGGCATCGGTCATAATAATGATTTTGTGGTAACGCGCTTTCGAGAGATCAAAGTCATCGCTAATGCCGGTACCGAGCGCCGTTATGATCGCCCGAATCTCCGCATTGCCAAGAATCCGATCAAGACGCGCTTTCTCTACGTTCAAAATCTTACCGCGCAGCGGCAAAATCGCCTGGAAATGGCGATCGCGGCCTTGCTTCGCGGAACCGCCGGCAGAGTCACCCTCTACGATGTAAAGCTCACTGATCGATGCGTCCTTGGAGGAGCAATCGGCAAGCTTACCTGGCAGAGATCCGACTTCAAGCGCGCTTTTGCGACGAGTCAGCTCACGCGCTTTGCGCGCAGCTTCACGGGCACGTGCAGCCTGCAAGCCTTTTTCTACAATTTTGCGCGAAACCGCGGGATTTTCCTCAAGGAACTCCTGCAGCTTCTCGGCGAAAAAGGATTCTACGATCCCACGGACTTCACTGTTGCCAAGCTTTGTCTTCGTTTGTCCCTCGAACTGCGGCTCAGGAATTTTGACAGAAATAATCGCCGTCAAGCCTTCGCGCACATCATCCCCGGAGAAGTTGGAATCGTTGTCCTTGATAAGGTTCGTTTTGCGGGCATAGTCGTTAATGATCCGCGTCAGAGCGCTCTTAAAGCCAGATTCATGCGTTCCGCCCTCATGGGTATTGATATTGTTCGCAAACGAATAAATGTTCTCGGTATAGCTGTCGTTATATTGCAAAGCGACCTCAACATGAATATGGTCCTTCGATCCTTCGACGTAGATCGGCAGCTCGTGAAGCGGTTCGCGCGTTCGGTTCAAATATTTAACGAACTCGATAATCCCGCCTTCGTACATAAACGTATTCGACACGCCTGTACGCTCATCGGAAAGTACGATCTCGATGCCTTTATTCAAAAACGCCAGCTCGCGAATACGCGATTGCAGCGTCTCATAGTCGTATACTGTCGTTTCTGTGAAAATCTCGCTGTCCGGCGTAAACGTAACCTGCGTTCCAGTCTCCGATGTTTCGCCAACAATTTTGATGTCATATTGCGGAGCACCCTTGCGGTACTCTTGCTGATAGATGTTGCCATCGCGTTTTACTTGAACAATGACGAGCTCGGACAATGCGTTTACGACCGATACGCCGACCCCGTGCAAGCCGCCGGAAACTTTATAGCCTTCTCCGCCGAACTTACCACCCGCATGCAAAACAGTCATAACGACTTCTAGCGTCGATTTTTTCAGCTTTGCATTCTCGCCTACGGGAATACCGCGTCCATTATCAATAACGGTTACGCTGTTATTCTCATGCACGATAACTTCGATTCTCGAGCAATAACCGGCCAAAGCCTCGTCAATACTATTATCGACAACCTCCCATACGAGATGGTGAAGACCTTTTCCACTAGTGGAGCCAATATACATCCCCGGACGTTTGCGTACTGCCTCTAATCCTTCCAGGACCTGTATCTGACTCTCGTCATACGTATGCTGCTCCAAAGACATGCAACTTCACTGCTCCTCTCAACTGCTCTTCCTGATCGCCTTCGCTCTAGCCGTTTGCCGCAAAATGATGGGCTCGCTTCTTCAGCGTAGAGGATGAAATAGGCGAATAATATATTTTCTGCTTCGTTACAACGATCGATTTTGGCTCTTCCTCGCCTATCGTCTCAACGTCCTTACGCTTACGTGCTCCCGCAACGAATTGCTTGGATAGTTTAGAGGACTGCTCGATAGAAATATCAAAAATGGCCACCAGCTCCGCAGCCCGAATTATTTTCTCGCCGCCCAAATGGATGTACATGCCCTCTTTCTCACCTCTCCTGCTCGCAATTTAACGTGTCACTCGGCCGTCATGCACATGGTAGATGCCGGCGTCTTGAAGCCTGCTCACATTCACGCTTTCAAGGCCGGTCGTTGTAATAAAGGTTTGTACTTTGCTTTGAAAAGTCTCAATAAGCTGGGTTTGACGATTCTGATCAAGCTCCGACAGCACATCGTCAAGCAGCAAAAGCGGGTATTCGCCGATTTCCTCGTTAATGAGCTCTATTTCTGCCAATTTTAAAGATAGGGCCGTCGTTCGCTGCTGCCCTTGCGAGCCGAATATTTGCGCTTCCTTGCCGTTTATAAAAAACGCCAAATCATCGCGATGCGGTCCTACAAGCGTAACGCCTCTGCGAATCTCCTGATCTCTCACCTGTGTTAACTTTATCATAAATTGATCAAATAAAACAGTTTCATCTTGCTGAGCATCCGTGTCAAATGAAGGGCGGTACTCAATTGTGAGCTGCTCTGCACCGTTCGTTATGCCTGCATGAATTTGTTCCGCGAACGTTTGTAATTTATGTATGAAGTGTTTCCTTTTTTTCATGATTTTAACACCATGCTCCGCCAGCTGCATATTCCACACATCCAGCATCGTCTGATTTGCCCCGCCGGGATAGGCTGCTTTCAAAAAGTTGTTGCGCTGCTGCAGCACTTTTCCATACTGCTGGAGCGTATACAAATAGCCGGGCTGTACTTGTCCGATTTCCATATCGAGAAACCGTCTTCGTATACCCGGCGTGCCTTTTACAATTTCGAGATCCTCTGGCGCGAACATGACGACATTGACCGAACCGATGAAGTCACTGAGCTTGCGCTGCTCTAGTCCGTTTATTTTCGCTTTCTTTCCTTGTGCGGAAAATAGCAGGTCCAGCTTCATCGATCCATACTTCTTATCTACCTCGCCTGCGATCCGAGCGGAATCGGCCTGCCAGCCAATAAGCTCCTTATCCTTCGAAGTGCGATGCGACTTGGTCAGCGCAAGCACGAATATCGCTTCGAGCAGATTGGTTTTGCCCTGGGCGTTAGGCCCAAGAAATACGTTGACCTTATTTGGCGTTTGTAGGTCGAGCTCACTATAGTTCCGATAATTTTGCAGCTGTATGCTCGTTAAAAACAATGTTTTGACCTCCCGGTCCGTTGGTGCGTTACGCTTTACCTACTGTAAATGCGCCGCAGCCTTCAACCTCTACTTTATCCCCAGCATACAATTTTCTGCCTCGGCGATTATCCGGTTCCCCGTTGATAACGACAGTGTTTTCCTGAAGGAAAAACTTCGCATGACCGCCGGTTGAAATGCAATCCGATAGCTTCAAAAACTGGCCGAGCGTTATATATTCTGTCTTAATGCCGATTTCTTTCATCGAAATAGGTCATTCCTTTCTTCGCTTGGATGCTTCGTTAGCCTGTCGTTCTGTAAGGCAAAATGACGTACATGCTGTACGCATGATCCATAGGACGAATAATAATCGGGCTCATAGCGCCTGTAAAGCCGATGAACAGCTGCTCGCTGTCAATAACCTTAAGCACATCTAGCATATATTTGGAGTTGAACGCGATTCTAAGCGGTTCTCCGTTAAATTCCTTCGCTTCAAGCTGTTCGGTAACACGGCCGAGCTCCGTTGAGCTGGATGAAATTTCGATGGTTCCGTCCTCAAGCGTCATAAGGCGAACGATATTCGTTTTTTCCTCACGTGACATCAGGTAGGCACGGTCTATCGCATCCATCACATTTTTTGTATCAAGGACAAGTTCTGTTTTGAACGTTTGCGGAATAATCTTAGAAGTATCGGGATAGGTTCCGTCAAGAATACGCGTATAGAACAACACGTTTCCAAGCTTAAATAGAACTTGGTTGTCTGCTACAACGATGTCGACAAGCGCATTTTGCTCAGGAACAAGCTTCGACAGCTCGATAAGCGTTTTGGCTGAAATAACGACATTGCTGAATTTGAATTGTGAATCCGTGTCGACTTGTGCGGTGCGGCTTGCCAGACGATGGCGGTCGGTTGCGACAAATTTCAGCTCGCCTTCAAGCAAGTTCCATAATACACCTGTCAAAATAGGCGTTTGTTCGCTTGCCGAAGCTGCCAGAACGGTTTGCCGAATCATCGCTTTTAATAAATCGCCAGGCATTTGAAGCACTTCATTTTGTTCAATAGACGGCAGAACCGGAAATTCCTCAGGATCAAGGCCCACCATTTGGATTTCAGTTGAACCGGAGCGAATGATCGTTTGGTAAGTATTGCTCACTTCGATAACGACTTGCTCGGAAGGAAGCTTTTTTACGATTTCCACAAAAAACTTTGCTGGCAAAACGACACTTCCGGGTTTATCCACATGTGCAATAACGAATTGATCTCTCTCCACAGGGATAAAGCTCTGAATCGATATATCGGTATCGCTTGCGGTAAGTGTTACCCCAAGATGAGTGACTTCGATTTTGATACCGCCAAGGATCGGTATGGCAGGGCGGGAGGATGCAGCCTTCGCTACTTGCTGGATAGCATCGTTAAGTTCATTTTTCGAGATTGTTAATTTCATGGTTTCACTCCTAGCGTTCTTATAAATTCATCCAAGTATGAGTTCGCACGAACGAATATTTTTTTGGTTCGAAAGGCGATAGCCGTTTTGCTTTTGCCTTCAGAAAAGGCGTCAGCCGTTTACGCTTGTTTGATGATGTTTTTTTAAAGATTTTTAGTAGTCGTAGTAGTAGGGGCCCTGAATATGTGGATAACCCCGTGGAAGACCGATAAAGCAAGCCTATCCACATGTGCATAGCGTGTGCATAGGCTTGCTTAGTTGTTCACATATGATTTTTGATTTTTTCGGTCAGGTTTTGAATGATTTTGTATAGGTCCTGATCGATCTTGAGCTGCTGCGTAATTTTCTCATGGGCATGGATGACGGTCGTATGGTCACGGCCTCCGAATGCCTCACCGATCTTAGGCAGCGAGAAGTCAGTCAGCTCCCGCGATAAATACATAGCGATTTGCCGCGGATAGGCTACGGCCTTCGTCCGTTTCCGCGCTTTGAACTCCTCAAGCCGCAGTCCGTAGAACTCCCCGACTTTTGTCTGAATATCATGCATCGTAATCATTCTAGGCCGGCTGGAGGGAATGATATCCTTGAGCGCTTCGGCCGCCAAATGCGACGTAATGTCAGCGTTTATTAAGGAGGAATAGGCGACTACCCTAATAAGGGCGCCTTCCAATTCACGAATGTTCGTATCGATTTGATTGGCGATATAGATCATCGCTTCGTTAGGAATATCTAAATTTTCGGCCCGTGCTTTCTTGCGCAAAATAGCGATCCGCGTCTCCAGGTCCGGCGGCTGAATGTCCGTAATAAGTCCCCATTCAAAGCGGGAGCGGAGCCGCTCTTCCAGCGTCGGAATTTCCTTAGGCGGACGGTCACTTGAGATGACGATTTGCTTTCGTTCCTCGTGCAGCGCATTAAAGGTGTGGAAAAACTCCTCCTGCGTCTGCTCTTTTCCGGCTAGAAACTGAATATCATCAATGAGCAGAACGTCGATATTACGGTACTTCGTACGGAAGCTCTCACCGCGGTTATCGCGAATGGCGTTGATAAATTCGTTCGTAAATTTCTCGGACGAAATATATAGAACCCTTGTATTCGGGTTGTGATCCATGATGTAGTGGCCGATTGCGTGCATCAAGTGGGTTTTTCCCAGCCCGACGCCCCCATACAAAAACAATGGATTATAAGCTTTGGCCGGCGCTTCCGCAACAGCGAGCGATGCAGCATGCGCAAAACGGTTGTTGGCTCCGATTACGAATGTATCAAACGTATATTTCGGGTTAAGCATATGAGTTGGCGTTGCTTCTTCGTTCATGACAGGGGAATTCACCGTTCTCGGCGGGAACATATAAGCGGGCTCCGCACCCTTCGGCTCTTCAATAGAGAAGCGAACATCTACCTGTCTGCCCAAAAACTCGAACAGTGTCGTTCTGATTAACTTCGTATAACGGCCCTCCAGCCATTCGGCCGCAAATGTTGTCGGCGCTGTTACTTCAAGCATGGAATCATCGACAAAAGAAGCCTTCGTCGCTTTGAACCAGGTGTCAAAGCTCGGCTTGCTTAATTTAGTCTGGATGATCGACAACACTTGCTGCCATAAATCATAGGTATGGCTGTCCACAGACTGTCACTCCTTATCCAATCGCCACGAATGGCGCAGTTACAAGAAAAAATGTCGAAAATCAGGGTATTATAACGAAAGCATCCACATTATACAGAAGAATTTGCGAATGAGTTATAAATAGGGGATGAGTTTGTTCACAATGTTATCCACAGGCTGTTGATAAAACTGAGGCAATATTGAGCTAATCCACAGTGAAAACATAATTATCATAGCAAAAGATGCCTTATATTTCAACGAATTCGCATATTTTATCCACATTCTCAACTGCTTGTGCATAAAAGTTATCTACACCACTACATATTGTTTATATCTTGTTAAGATTTCGACAAAGTTCGGTTTGGGTGCCTGTGGATTGTGCACATGTTATTAGTTTTTGATAAATGGGGGCGTTTCATGCGTTTATCCACAGAGCGCAGTTCTGAATTTTTTATCAACAACAGGGGGCGAAGAGGAGGTCATTGACTTTTGACAGCCAACGTGGTTTAATAAAAAAAGCGTTTTTTTAAATATAAGGCTCTGTAAGTCGTATACTTATGAAGCTGCTTATATTTCACCGCGAAACGATGCTGCTCCGTCAAATTTAGGCGGCGAGAGCCGTTTACGCTTGATTGGAAACACGCAGTATAGGAGGTGCAGAACGATGAGACCTACATTTAGACCTAATGTAAGCAAACGCGCGAAAGTGCATGGATTCCGCAAACGGATGAGCACGAAGAACGGACGTAAAGTTTTGGCAGCGCGTCGTCAAAGAGGAAGAAAAGTACTGAGCGCATAAGCAGAAGACCACGTCCGGTGGTCTTTTTTTTTTGCTTATGATGTTGAGGAGTAGGGAGCAGGCTGCTTAGCCTGCTTACTTGCTGGCGATACTTAGAAGATCTACGAGAGAACGGTGGCCATCAGTCGTGCATAGAAAATTGCGTCTTCGCAACCGTGAAGACTTTAGCCGAATTTATCGAGGCGGCAAATCGTTTGCGAATGGGCAATTCGTCGTCTATTGGTCAAAGCAGCCAACGGCGGAACCTTTTCGCTTGGGTGTGTCTGCTAGCAAAAAGATAGGCAATGCGGTTGTACGCAATCGCATGCGCCGAATGATAAAGGAAATCGTGCGTCATCAAGCGAACCGGATCGTCCCCAAAACCGACTTCATCCTAATAGTAAGAAAGCCAGCTACGGAAATGAAGATGAAGGAAATGGAGAAGAGCGTACTTCATGTATTGAAGAAAGCCGGAATGCTGAAGAGCGCAAGCAACGCGAGCAGCACGAAAGTGAAGCAGGCAGATTAACTTATTTCTGCAGGCTTGCTTTGCGTACCCAAAATACGCTTTGCGGCATGAGTGAAGAAAGCGGATGCATGGACAGTCTCGTTGTTTCTTTGTCCCATAAATTATGGTATAGTCTAGAATGAAAATATAAGACTGTATAAGTTATACAATGCCTATATTTTGTCACGAAACAAATGCTTTGCCGCAAGGGTACGGACATAGCCGTTACCGCTTGATGTAATGGCTCTCAGAGAGGAGTTTTAATGTTGTTGTTTTGGACTAAAAACAAGAAATGGATTTTAGTGCTTGGCCTTGTTCTGCTAATGGGTGTGCTGGCGGGATGCGGCGCTCCAACAACCCAGACGACGGAGACCGCCGATTTATTGAAGGGGAACTTCTGGGAGAAAAATGTCGTCTACTATTTTGCCTTGACGCTTGATACGTTCGCAGGCTGGTTTGGCGAATCCTACGGACTTGCTATATTGCTCCTTACGATTATTGTAAGAACGTTGATTTTACCTTTAACGCTGAAGCAATATCGCAGCTCGAAAGCGATGCAAGCATTGCAGCCTCAAATGGCTGAAATTAAGAAGAAACACAAGGATAACCCGCAAAAGCAGCAAGAAGAAACGATGAAGCTGTTCCAGACACACAAGGTTAATCCGATGGCGGGCTGTTTGCCGCTGATTGTTCAGATGCCTATCTTTATCGCGCTGTACAATTCCATCTACAAAAACCCGGATATCCGTGAGCATACTTTCTTGTGGCTGCAGCTCGGGGAGAAGGATCCGTATTACATACTTCCTATCCTTGCTGCCGCGACGACTTTCATTCAGTCCAAGATGATGCAGAAGCAACAAACACAAACGATGCCTGGCATGGGCATGATGCTGGCGATTTTCCCAGTGCTTATTTTTGTAATGGCACTTTCATTCCCAGCAGCTCTTCCTCTTTACTGGGTTTACAGTAACGTTTACACGATTGTTCAAAACTACTTCCTGTACGTTCGTTCATCTGACAAGGGTAAGGAGGCCCCTGCGAAATGAAGAAAATCGTTGCATCAGGAAAGACGATAGAGGATGCTGTACGTAACGGTTTATCACAATTGCAAGTAACTGAAGACCGCGTTAAACAAGTTGTGCTTGAACAGCCCACTAAAGGTTTTTTTGGACTGTTTGGCGCAAAGGAAGCGAAAGTCGAGCTTGAGCTTATTCCCGATCCTATGCTGGAAGCGGAGCAATTTCTCCGTGAAGTAGCTGGTACGATGGGGCTGCAAGTAAACATCGATCGAAAGCAAACAAGAGAAGGTACCCACCTTGCCGTATCTGGCAGCGGAGACCTTGGTATGCTGATTGGACGTCGCGGACAAACGTTGGATGCATTACAGTACTTGGTTAATATTGTGGCTAATCGTTACTCTGACAGTCATTTGCGTATCGTGCTTGATGCAGAGGATTTTCGGGAGCGCCGCCGCAAAACGTTAGCGGATTTATCCGATCGTTTAGCAGGACGTGTTATTCGCACCAGGAAGGAAGTTGTTCTGGAGCCGATGTCGCCGCATGAGCGGAAGGTTATCCATTCGCAGTTGCAAAACCACCCTAAGGTGAAGACGTTCAGTAAAGGCGACGAGCCGAACCGGCGAGTCGTCATTGCACTCAGACAGTAAAAAGCAAAACCCAATTGTATAAGAAACTATACGCTATCCACAGCAATGGCTCATAATGGTCATTGCTGTTTTTCCATTTGAGAGGTGCTGACAGCAATGGTACACGATACGATAGCAGCCATTTCGACAGCGGTCGGAGAAGGCGGCATCGCCATTATAAGAGTAAGCGGACCGGAAGCAATTGCCGGAATCGCATCTGTTTTTCGTTCGAAAATAAGTTTAAATGATGCAGAAACACATACGCTGCATTACGGACATATCATTGATCCTGTAACGGGTGAAGAGGTAGAAGAGGTGCTGGTTACGCTTATGCGGGGACCTCGTTCTTTTACCGCGGAGGATGTTGTTGAGATAAATGCGCATGGCGGTGTCATTGCCGTCAAAAAGGTGCTTGATGTCGTTTTGCAGCTAAACGGCTACCGGACGGCGGAGCCAGGTGAATTTACAAAGCGTGCGTTCCTGAATGGCCGGATCGACTTGATGCAGGCAGAGGCTGTTATTGATTTGATTCGATCCAAATCGGATCGTGCTTTTTCCGTTGCGAGGAAGCAGTCTGAAGGTGTCCTGTCAAAGCGGATTAAAGCTTTAAGGCAGACGGTTATTGAACTGCTTGCCCATATCGAAGTGAATATTGATTATCCTGAGCATGACGTAGAGGAAATGACGAGCTCGTTTATTCGTGACCAATGCGATTCTGCTATTGATGAAATAGATCGGCTGTTAAAAACAGCGAATGAAGGCAAAATATTAAGAGAAGGCATTGTGACGGCTATTGTGGGAAGGCCAAACGTCGGAAAGTCCTCTCTAATGAATGTGCTGACACAAGAGAATAAAGCGATCGTTACGGATATTCCGGGAACGACCCGTGATGTTATTGAGCAATTTGTCGCATTGAACGGTATACCGCTGCGCCTGCTCGATACCGCCGGCATTAGGGAAACGAATGATGTAGTCGAGCGTATAGGTGTAGAGCGTTCGCGAAGCGCACTGGAAGAAGCGGATCTCATTTTGTTCGTGCTCAATAATAATGAACCGCTGCAGCCGGAAGATCGTGAGCTGCTGCTGCAAATGAAGGATCGACCTGTCATTGCGATCATCAATAAGACTGACTTGCCGCATCAATTAGAAATTGAGGTGGTGGAGGAGTCGATTCCTGCCGATTCAATCGTAAGGATGTCGGTTCTTGAGGAAGATGGCCTCGATCGACTAGAGAAGACGATAAGCGAAATGTTTTTTGAGGGACAGCTTGAGTCTGGCGATTTGACATATGTCAGCAACGTACGACATATTGCGTTATTGAAGCGGGCAAAACAATCGCTGGTCGATGCTATCGAAGCATCGGATGCCGGAATCCCCATTGATCTTATTCAGATCGATGCGCGTTCAGCGTGGGAATCGCTTGGCGAAATACTCGGCGATGAAGCCGGCGATTCGTTGATTGACCAAATATTCTCGCAGTTTTGCTTAGGGAAATAGATGGAAGTAGGCTATTTCGGCAAATCTGGATTATGCTTATAGAGCAGCTTTATGAATTTAGAAGCGGTGACCGTGCTGCATGGGAGCTTAGCTTATGCTTACGAAGTAGGTTTCTTTCAGAAACCTTTAGGAGGGTAAAAGACAATGAGATATATAGCTGGTGAATATGACGTTATCGTCATTGGAGCAGGCCATGCGGGCTGTGAGGCTGCACTTGCTGCGGCACGAATGGGCTGTGAGACGCTGCTGCTTACAATAAATTTGGACATGGTTGCTTTTATGCCATGTAATCCATCGATCGGCGGGCCTGCAAAAGGGCATGTTGTGCGTGAAATCGATGCACTTGGCGGAGAAATGGGACGTAACATCGATAAAACCTTTATCCAAATGAGAATGCTCAACACGGGTAAAGGGCCGGCGGTGCATGCGCTGCGTGCGCAGGCCGACAAATTCGACTATCAGCATCTAATGAAGAAAACAATTGAGGAAACGCCTCATTTGACGCTTCGCCAAGGAATGGCGGAGGAGCTTATTGTTGAAGATGGCAAATGCTTAGGCATCGTAACCAAAACGGGTGCGGAGTATCGTGCCCGTACAACGGTTGTTACAACAGGCACGTATTTGCGCGGTAAAATTATTATGGGCGAGCTGATGTATGAGAGCGGTCCTAACAACCAACAGCCATCGGTCCGCTTATCCGCAAGCTTGAAGGAGAATGGCCTGGAGCTTGTTCGATTCAAAACGGGTACGCCTCCGCGCGTTCATAAAGATACAATTGATTTCTCCAAAACAGAAATTCAGCCAGGCGATGACAAGCCGAAATTTTTCTCCCATGAAACAGAATCTTCTACGAATGAACAGCTTCCTTGCTGGTTGACGTATACATCTGAAGCAACGCACAAAATTATTAACGACAACCTTCATCGTGCTCCAATGTTCTCAGGTGCAATTGAGGGAACAGGTCCACGTTACTGCCCATCTATTGAGGATAAAATCGTACGTTTCGCAGATAAGCCTAAACATCAGATTTTCCTTGAGCCTGAAGGCAAAAATACTTCCGAGTATTATGTACAGGGGCTGTCGACGAGTATGCCTGAGGACGTGCAGCTTGGCATTTTACGATCAATACCAGGTTTGGAAAAAGTTGAGATGATGCGAAACGGTTACGCGATTGAGTACGATGCTGTGGTGCCTACACAGCTGTGGCCATCGTTGGAGACAAAAGTGATCGATAGCTTATTCACAGCGGGACAAATTAACGGAACCTCCGGTTATGAGGAAGCTGCGGGCCAAGGCGTTATGGCCGGCATTAATGCAGCTCGTAAAGTGCAAGGCAAAGAACCGATTATCATCGGACGTTCTGAAGGGTATATCGGCGTTATGATTGATGATCTCGTTACGAAAGGCACAAATGATCCTTATCGCTTGCTTACTTCGAGAGCAGAATATCGTTTGCTGCTTCGTCATGACAATGCGGATTTGCGTTTGACGCCAACGGGTTATGAGATCGGTCTAATATCGGAAGAGCGTTACAATAAGTTTTTGCGCAAAAAAGAATTGGTTGAAATCGACATCGAACGTTTGCGCGGAACAAAAGTGAAACCTGATCAAGTAAATGCCATGCTGACAGCTGCGGGCACTGCGCCTATGGAGCATGGAACAGATGCTTTGTCGCTGCTTCGCCGACCTGAGGTTACGTATGCGATGCTTGAAACGGTTGTTCCTTCCGTACCGGAAATGTCGGAGGAGATGAAAGAACAGGTCGAAATTCAAATCAAGTATGCAGGTTATATCGAGAAGCAGCTTGTACAGGTTGAGCGTTTGAACAAAATGGAGAAAAAACGGATTCCGGATGATATCGATTATGCCGACGTACGCAGCCTTGCTTCGGAAGCGAAGCAAAAGCTGAGCGTTATTCGTCCGCTTTCCATTGGGCAGGCTTCCCGGATTGCGGGAGTAACGCCGGCTGACATTTCGATTCTTCTTGTTTACTTGGAGCATTATAACCGTGTAACGGCAGCGAGAGGTTCATAATATGGATGAAACATTAAAATGGTTTACGAAACGGATGGAGGAGAGCGGAATTCCGCTCTCGCCGGTTCAGCTTGACCAGTTCGAGCTATATTATCGATTGCTTGTCGAGTGGAACGAAAAGATGAACCTGACTGGCATAACGGAAAGAGACGCTGTGTACGAAAAACATTTTTACGACTCCGTCTCGCTTTCCTTCTATACCGATATGAGCGGCGTACGCAAGCTAGCTGATATTGGATCAGGAGCGGGTTTTCCGAGCATTCCTTTGAAAATCTGTTTTCCTCACTTAAAGGTCATGATTGTGGACTCTTTAAACAAAAGAATTCAGTTTCTTACTCATCTCAAAGAGCAGCTTGGTTTGGATCAAGTGCTTTGCTTGCATGGCCGAGCAGAAGATATTGCTCAAATGCCGGAGCATCGTGACAGCTACGATTTGGTAACGGCAAGAGCAGTTGCTCGATTAAATGTGTTAAACGAATTTTGTTTGCCTTTCGTAAGAAGGGGCGGCTTGTTCGCAGCGATGAAGGGATCTCAATCCGACGAAGAGGTAAGGGAAGCAGCTTTTAGTTTGAAAGAGCTAAAGGCCAAAATTAAATCACAGCATCAATTGTCACTTCCAAATGAGCAATCCGAGCGCCATATCGTGTTGATTGAGAAGCAGGAGGGCACTCCTCGGAAATATCCTAGAAAAGCGGGCACTCCACTTAAACAACCGCTGATTTAAAATACTTAAATTGTTCCACGTGAAACAATAGATTAAACACATACATCACAATCTATTTATCGCCATATTTATACAACAATTATTTGTTCATAAGAAGTGTCAAGCAGGAGATCGTTCAATCATAGTCGAATTATAAGGTAAGATGAAGAGACAGGATGATCCGTTAGTAAAATGAGAGCGATTGAGGCTGTCACAGGGCAGCTCATTCCTCGTCATGCGGGTGAATATAAGCATCGTATAAGGGTTATATGCTATACCTGATTATATTTAAAATGATGCCTCTCCTATCATTACCGAATGAATATTGTTATGGATGTTCGCCGTGCAGTTGACGATTATTACCTGAGATAGGTTCTAGTGACCGAAAATAATCCAATTGGCAATGAACCAATCTTACTGCTGAAGCGTATTTATTGCAAAAACCTTGTAATTGCTTTTTAATAGAATAATAGCATGTTTAGTATTCATTATTTGAATATGCTGGAATTTTATATGAAACTCATTGTTTCCAATGCAAGATGGAGAAAATGGTTTCATTTGAAGTGATTAAAAACAAGGTTTATCTCATGATCGGGTGGTAATTATCGATATGAAAGAACAATTTTCTCGATTGTTCGGCCTGTCCGAGCAGCGCATACCGCAAGAAGAAGTTCGGCAAATACCGATTCATGAAATCGATGCGAGTCCTTTTCAGCCGCGTACGATTTTTGATGACGACCGAATAGAAGAGTTATGCCAAACGATAAAAACGCATGGTGTTATTCAGCCTATCGTTGTTCGAATGCGTAACGGAAGATATGAAATTATTGCGGGGGAGCGTCGTTGGCGTGCCGTTACTAAGCTTGGGTATGATACCATTCCCGGCATCGTTCGTGAATTTAATGATTCACAGACGGCATCTATTGCATTAATCGAAAATCTTCAACGGGAAAACCTGTCGGCTATTGAAGAAGCTATTGCCTATCAGAAGTTGATTGAGCTTCATCAGCTAACGCAAGAGAGCTTAGCTCAACGCCTCGGCAAAAGCCAGTCCACGATTGCAAACAAATTGCGTTTGTTAATGCTGAATGATACGATCAAGATGGCATTAATGGAACGTAAAATTACCGAGCGTCATGCTAGAGCGTTGCTTTCGCTGGATAATGAGGAATTGCAGCTTAAGGTTTTGGAAGAGATCATGGCAAAAGATCTTAATGTTAAGCAGACGGAAGTTAGAATCGCTTTCCTTAAGGAATCGACGAAATTGAAAAAAGCAAAGCGTATTTCCTTTACGAAGGATGTGCGATTGGCGCTTAATACAATTAGACAATCGATTGAAATGGTTTCTGGGTCTGGCTTGCAAATAAAGACAAACGAGAAGGATCATGACGATCATTATGAAATTGTCATTCAGATCCCCAAACGATAGTCATAGAATGCTATAATTGCAATAATCTTATACTTATTTTGTGCCGTCCTCACTGAGGGCGGCGATGCCATTTCTAGCTAAAGTTTTATTTTTGTTCGGGCAACAAGATAATCGCACATAAAAGTTGTACACATAGAGGTGAGCCGGTTTTGTCGAAAATTATTGCTATAGCCAACCAGAAGGGCGGTGTCGGAAAAACGACAACGTCTGTCAATTTAGCAGCCTGTTTAGCATCGCTTGGAAAAAAAGTGCTGCTAGTTGATATTGATCCACAGGGGAATACAACGAGTGGGCTCGGTATCAACAAGGGCGATGTAACGAATTGTATTTATGATGTCCTTATTAATGATGTCCATCCTAAAGATGCGATGTTCGAAACGAGAGTTCCTGGCTTAAAAATCATTCCTGCAACAATCCAATTGGCCGGAGCTGAAATTGAGCTCGTACCCACGATATCTCGTGAGCTGCGTTTGAAGAAGTCACTACATTTGGTTAAGGATGATTTCGATTATGTTCTGATCGACTGTCCGCCATCACTCGGTATTTTGACAATCAACTCTCTTACCGCTGCGGATTCAGTCCTTATTCCTATTCAATGTGAATATTACGCGCTTGAAGGATTGAGTCAGCTATTAAACACGGTTCGACTCGTTCAAAAGCATTTGAATACATCCCTTCAAATAGAAGGCGTTCTTCTTACGATGCTCGATGCAAGAACGAATCTTGGTATTCAAGTTATTGAAGAGGTCAAAAAATATTTTCAACAAAAGGTTTACCAAACGATTATTCCGCGCAATGTTCGCTTAAGTGAGGCGCCATCACATGGTCAAGCTATTATCACATATGATCCTCGGTCAAAAGGTGCGGAAGTTTATCTTGAACTCGCAAAGGAAGTGATTATGTATGAGCAAGCGGCTAGGTAGAGGGCTGGATGCGCTTATCCCATCGCTTTCTGTGAATGACGATGATAAAGTGATTGAAATTTCATTATCTCAATTAAGACCCAATCCGTATCAGCCAAGGAAAACATTTGATGAGGATTCCATTAAAGAACTAGCGGAATCGATAAAACAGCATGGCATTATACAACCTATTATCGTTCGTACCGTATTAAAGGGCTATGAGATTATTGCAGGGGAGAGACGCTTCCGGGCTTCTCAGTTTTGTGGCAATCCAACTATACCTGCTGTAGTAAGATCATTTACCGATCAACAGGTTATGGAAATTGCCTTAATCGAGAATCTTCAACGGGAAGATTTGAATGCGATTGAGGTAGCTATTGCTTATCAAGCTCTTATTGATAAGTTTAAGCTTACGCAGGAAGAGCTGTCCATGAAGGTCGGAAAGTCTCGCTCCCATATCGCAAACTTTGTACGCCTGCTTTCCTTGCCATCAGAAATCAAGGACAATGTTTCACGTGGAACAATTTCCATGGGGCATGCTAGAGCATTGGTTGGCATTAAGGATGATAAGGTTCAGAAGGAACTAGCGGACCTTACCGTTTCCCTAGAGTGGAGCGTACGTGAGCTGGAAGAGGCGATTCAGAAGCTGGATACGAAGCAGCCTGAAGACAAAGCGAAGCCGAATCAGAAAAAACGCGATCCATATATTGACCATCTAGAGGAGTCATTGCGGGAACGTTTTAAGACAACGGTTAAAATTAAACAGCAAAAAGATAAAGGCAAAATAGAGCTTCAGTATTATAGCAAACAGGATTTAGAGAGATTGCTAGAGCTGCTTCAGTACATGGCATAAGCGGTACAAAACAATGGCATACCTAAGTTGTAATCTTGCTTTTGAAAGATTAAACTAAGGTATGCCATTGTTGTGACTAGTTAGCTTGGAAAGGCGTGAAAATTGTGATTAACAATGAACAATCGGTTATATATTTGGACCACGCAGCAACCTCTTGGCCTAAACCACCGTCAGTAACGGAAGCTGTCGTAAATGCTATGCTGAATGACGCTGCTAACCCTGGGAGAGGCAGCCACGCTATGGCTGTACGAGCAAGCCGAATATTGTTTGAAACACGCAAGCAGCTAGCAAAGCTGTTTAATATAAAAAACCCAAATGATATTGCATTTGCTTCCAATACGACGATGGCACTAAATATGGCGATTAAAGGTTTTCTTAAACCTGGCGATCACGTGATTGCGACTTCGGTTGAGCATAATTCGGTCAGAAGGCCGCTATATTATTTGGAGCAAACAATTGGCATTGAGGTAACCTACGTAGAATCCGATGAACGTGGAAATCTAAATATAGATGACATTGCCAAAGCGATTCGTCCGCATACGACGCTCGCCGTTGTGAATCACAGCTCGAATTTATTAGGGACGATTATGCCAGTGGCTGATATTGCAGAGCTAACAAGAAAACACGGCATTAAGCTTCTTGTTGATGCAGCCCAAAGCGCGGGTATAATTCCAGTTGACGTGAAGGCGATGGGTATTCATATGCTGGCGTTCCCTGGACACAAAGGGTTGCTAGGACCTCAAGGCACAGGAGGGCTGTACATCGATCCGGAGCTGGAATTGGTGCCATTGCTGCATGGCGGGACAGGAAGCCAATCTGAGGCGCTTGAGCAGCCTCAAGTGAGGCCGGATCGATACGAGGCAGGCACGCAAAACACGCCTGGCTTAGCAGGCCTGAAAACGGGCGTTCAGTATGTGCTGAATGAGACGGTAGAGAACATCCATACTAAGGAATGGGCTCTGACGCAGAGGCTTATTCAAGGTCTTTTGCCAGTGGAGGGAGTCAAGCTGCTCGGTCCAGAACTAGGCGAGCAGCGCACCGGAATTGTAGCTTTTAATATGGAAAAGGTTGATCCATCTGAGCTTTCGTTCATTTTGGATCAGCATTACCGAATTGCCGTGCGAGCAGGCTTTCATTGTACGCCACTCGCACATGCAAGTGCAGGAACGTCAGCAACAGGCGCGATACGTGCAAGTGTAGGTATTTTTACTACGGAAGCGGAGATAGATGCGTTAACGGATGCTATTAAGGAAATAGCACAGCAATATGGGGTTTAGCAATGAATTGGGGGCGGAACAACAACGATGGAAGACTGGACATCAAATCCGATGAATGCTGTTACGGTAGTATTAGCTTTGTTTGTCATCATTTTATTTATTTGGATAGCGGTCATTGGCGGGCGGCTGAAAAAGCTTAGAAAGCAATATACAGCGGTCATGGGGAATACAGGTTTGACGAATATGGAAGATGTCATCGTTGAGTTGAAGGAAGGGCTGGCTGAGCAGAAGCAGGCGAACCAACAATTGAAGGATCAGCTAGCTGTTGTACAAACGTCTCTCCCCAATCAAAAAGGTAAAGTGGGCGTCATTCGATACAACGCTTTTGCCGAGCAGGGCAGTGATCTTAGCTTCTCGATCGCTATCGTTAATGAAGAGAAAGACGGTGCTGTTTTTACTGGCATCCACAGCAGGGACAATACGTATGTGTATGCGAAGCCGCTTGAAAAAGGAGAATCCGCATACCCGCTTACACCGGAAGAGCGCAAAGCGATTTTGGAAGCAAAATAAATCATCAAAGACAGTTTTAAATATTGTCAGCGGCGGCCGTTTGCTCAAGAACGCCGGTGGAGAGATGCGCATGGTTTGCGATGGCTGTAAATAAGCTGATTGCAATAATTTCGGACATCTTCATAACGAGGTGAAGACGAGTGTTTTGCAGAACGAAATACTCCATAAACCCGCCGACGTTAACGATGCCGGTAAGATGAATATCTCCGACCGGAGGGAGATCCTTATTGACGCCAGCACCAGGGCGAACGGGACCAACTCCAACTTGAATGCTGCCAACGCTGGATACTTGACCGAGACAAGCGTCAATTCCGATAACGAATGGTTTATGGAAACGGCGGTTGATTTCTAGGAGCGTATCATCCAGATTCATGGCATGAACAGGGTTTTCCAAGGTGCCGAATAAGGTGAAATGCTGGCTGCGGTATTTTGCTAGCGACGTTCCAATTAACGGGCCTAATGAGTCACCGGTGGAGCGATCCGTTCCTACGCAGACGACAACAATCGGACGGTTTTCCGCCATTTCCTCAAGCAAGTTCGTAAGGCGATTAACCAGCATGCCAATGACGTTTGCAGTAGTGTAAGGTACCTTTAAAGGCGTCTCTTTCATAAATGGAAGCTTCATAGAATCCCTCCGATAATACCGATATGTTACTAGTATATGGATGGGACAACCATTTTATACGTCAGATAGTTTTGATATTTAAGGTTAAGCCTGCGAAGGAAGTTTGCGGTGCAAACGTAATGGAGGTCTTGCTCGTGTTAATTGCATTTGATTCGACTCAGCAGGCGCTTCGCGCAGAGATGCTGCTCGAATATGCTGATATAGAAATCGATATCTGTCCAACGCCAAAGGAAATAACGGCAGGCTGCGCGTTGTCGATTCATTTTCCGGAAGAGGATTTAACGGCGGTGAAGGAAGTCATCGAGCAGGAAAGTGTAGAAATTAGAGGCATATTCAAACCAGTACAATCCGGGTATGAACAACTAGAGATATAAACGAGCATTGACGCGGATGAGGAGGAATGGAGATGTCCGTCACAGAAAGATACAACACAGCTGTTAAATGGTTGACAGACAATGATGTATGGCAGGCATTCGGCAGCTCGGCGCTTCGGGTTGTGTTGTTTTTGGTCGTAGGGCGTTTCGCTGTATGGGTGATACATAAAACGATTGACCGTGTCGTGCTTGAGCGTGAGAGCAAGCGGCCGCCAAATCATACAAGGCGTATGACAACAGTAGGCAAGCTTATGAAGAATGTCGTATCTTATGTTGTCTATTTCATTACGGTCATGCTAATCTTGTCTGAGTTCGGCATCAATCTGGGCCCGCTGCTCGCAGGCGCAGGAGTGCTTGGGCTAGCCATCGGTTTTGGCGCTCAAAGCTTGGTGAAGGATATTATTACAGGATTTTTCATTGTGCTGGAGGATCAATTTGCAGTCGGCGATGTCATCCAAACCGGACAATTTAAAGGAACGGTTGAGGTGATCGGTCTTCGCACGACGCGAATCCAAAGCTGGACGGGGGAAGTTCATATTGTCCCAAATGGTATGATTAACGAGGTTACGAATTTCTCGATTAATAATACGGTTGCCGTAGTTGATATTTCGGTTGCATATGAGGAAGAGGTCGACCGTGCTCTTGAAGTCATTCGGTATACGATGATAACGATGAAGGATGACAATCTGATCAATGCGCCAGAGGTGCTTGGCATTCAAGCGATTTCTCCTACGGGAATAACGCTTCGCGTTATTGCAGAATGCCGGCCGAATACGCATCCCGTCGTAGCGCGTAAGCTTAATATGGAGATTAAAAAAGCATTGGATGCCAGCGGAATCGAAATTCCATATCCTCGAATGGTTACTTATCATCGCAATGAAAAGGGAGGCGTAAAAGATGGAACGTAAGCAGTTTGAGCTGGGCGATGTCGTTCAAATGAAGAAACAGCATCCATGCGGCTCTAATGAGATGGAGATCATTCGTATGGGGATGGACATCCGCATTAAGTGCGTAGGCTGCAAGCATAGTGTTCTTATACCAAGAGCGAAGTTTGAGAAAAATATGAAAAAGGTGCTTCGTTCTAAAGCATCGGATGAAGGCTTAGCCGATTCATAACCGAAGCCGAAAAGAAATACTGGAATAATTTTGGACAAGTACTTGCGCGATGACAAGCCGTGTGATACAATAATTTTTACATGCGGAGAGGTACCCAAGAGGCCCAAGGGGGCTGACTCGAAATCAGCTAGGCGGGTCAAACCGTGCGTGGGTTCGAATCCCACCTTCTCCGCCATTATATGAACAGTCAAACGATTCGGTCGACGGATCGTTTTTTTTATATTCATTAGGGAGGTCGGCCCTTTGAGTACGCCAAAGCTGCCATTAACAGATGATGAACGTAAGCGGTTACGCCAAGCAAAGATCAAGCTGATAGCTATAGCGGGCTTCACAGCAAGCGAGTTAAGTACGACGCTAAATGTGCCAAAAGAACGGGCGGATCTATTGCTTGCGCTGGCAAAGTTTCAGGCGGTGCCTTCAATTGGTCCAAGCCTTGCCCATAATCTAGTGGAGCTCGGTTTTTATTCATTGGATGAAATTAAGGCAGCTGGAGAGAGCGGAGCGCAGCTTGTAGAGCGTCTGGAGAAGCTGCATGGCGTTTGGATGGATCCGTGCGTAGAAGACGTTATGCGGCTTGCTGTGCATCATGCAGGCAATCCAGGAAGCGATAAGCAGTGGTGGGACTTTACCGCGGAGCGGAAAACGTACAGAAAACAGCATGGTTATCCAGCTGACCGGCCAAGCAAGTCTTGGCATCAATAGTTATTAACATGTGGATAAATATAAGAGGAGGGCTCTCGCGAGCCCTCCTCTTGACGGTGGTTGATGGTTGAGTCGATCAATTCGCACTGCAAGCCTGTGAAACCTTGGAGCTTTCATTCGTCAATCGGAGAAAATCAGCAATCGCTTCTTTAAATCCTTTTGAGCACAATAATACGTATCCGCTTGAACGGTTTAACGTATCGATGCTCGAATGCGCATGTGTGTTACAGACAAGTGTCTTTGGCACAACCCTCCGCTTCTACCCTGAGTGGATGAAATCCTCTTAAGGCTTTGTCTAAATATAAGAGCGTTTAGGTTTTACCCTAATCGCGGCTTATATTTATGGCGCAACGAAAGCTGATCCGCCTGATGACGGGTACAGTCGTTTACGCTTGCCAAAATGGTTCAACGGAACCACACCTCTCTTACACCGTCGAGCTTATATTGTCCCAAACTAAACGCGGCTATTCACGCTGCGCTGCAAAAACTAATGGCCCATTCGTTTCCATTTACGCTCGTGGTTTGTTGTGTCCGGGAAGCGTTCGCCTTTGTTTAGATGCACTTTTTTCGGATTTTGAATGCCCATATGAAACGAGTTCACTCCGTCTTCGATGTACGTGCCGTCATTTGGAGCTTTATCCCCTGGCGAAAACATTGTACCTTCACCCATTATGATCACCCTCCAGCGTATAGTTAGAGCGGATGCTTAGCTTGCCTTAAGATTAAGTCCGCTGCCGTAGTATTTGCCGCGATGTCGATTTGCATAAGTAGCAGATAACGGCTGCAAGTTCATTTTCCCATAGGTATGTATGTTCCAAGCTCGTCCTTCTGTTATTTGCGCTTGTCATAGGCGATTAGATTTGATATAGTATAGAGATGCGAGCAGAAGCTCGTTCCTTGCTCCATTTATGGGGCCGTTAGTCCAAGAGGAGGTGAAACAATATGCGCAAATATGAAGTAATGTACATCGTTCGTCCAGACGTTGAGCAAGAAGCCTTGCAAGCGATCGTTGACAAATTCCATGGCATTATCTCCAACGGCGGAGAGGTCACAAAGCAAGATGTGAGCGGAAAACGTCGTCTTGCGTATGAGATCAATAAGCTTCGTGATGGTTACTTTGTACTGGTACATTTCAACGCAACGACTGAAGTTGTGAATGAACTTGACCGCATCATGAAGATTACGGATGAAGTTATCCGTTCGTTGATCGTCAGAGACGTCGCTTAATCCACGCTGGATTGTTCGATTGGGAGGTCAGAAACGATGTTGAATCGTGTTATACTAATTGGTAGATTGACGAGAGACCCAGAGCTTCGCTATACGCCTGCAGGCGTTGCAGTTACACAATTTACGCTAGCGGTAGATCGTCCGTTTACGAGCGGTGGTCAAGGAGAGCGTGAAGCGGATTTCATTCCGGTTGTAACGTGGCGTCAACTGGCAGAGACTTGCGCCAACTACTTGCGCAAAGGCCGCTTAACAGCGGTTGAAGGTCGCATTCAAGTGCGGAATTACGAGAACAACGAAGGCAAGCGTGTCTACGTAACGGAAATTATCGCTGATAATGTTCGGTTCTTGGAATCCAATCGTGAAGGTGGCGGAGGCTCGCGAGAAGAAGGCGGCAGCAGCTACAGCGGCGGTACAAGCAGCGGCGGCGGATCTTTCGGCGGCAGCAACGCTTCCCAAAGCGGTGGTAACCGGCCATCTGGTAATAACTCACGTAACGACAGCCGTGATCCGTTCCAGGATGACGGACGCCCGATTGATATATCAGAGGATGATTTGCCATTTTGATAACGAAGTAGTTTCTACTTCGCGTATCAATGGAACGGTTGCACAGCCTTTATTGCGATATAAAGCAGTTGTGTAATTGTAAAATTTTCAACGATAAGGAGGATATCCATCATGGCTTTCAAGCAAAGAGATAACGGTGGCGACGAGCGTCCAGAACGTAAGTTCAGCGGACGTAAAGGCGGACGCAACAAACGTCGGAAAGTGTGTTTCTTCACTGTAAACAAAATCACTAAAATTGACTATAAAGATGTAGATTTGCTGAAAAAGTTTATCAGCGAGCGCGGCAAAATCTTGCCACGTCGTGTGACTGGAACAAGCGCGAAATACCAACGCTTGCTTACAATCGCAGTTAAACGTTCACGTCAAATCGCATTGCTTCCTTACACGACTGAATAGGTCGATAAGTGAATATGCATGAAAAACGGAGGAGCCTGTCACCAAGGGCTCCTTTTGTTATTTTACCGGGGGTCCGTATGCATACGGGCCTTTTTTTGTTGCATGCTAACCCAATGGGAACACAAAGGAGTGTATGCGAATGCAATTCATTTTATATTTAGCTCTCATTATTATAGCTACAAAACTCGCTGGACATTTGTCTGTTCGGCTAGGTCAGCCCGCTGTATTAGGCAAGCTGCTGGCGGGTATCATCATAGGTCCCGCGGTATTAGGCTGGGTTCAGCCTGATGATTTTATTGGCCATTTTGCAGAAATCGGCGTGCTTTTGCTTATGTTTATCGCGGGCTTGGAAACGGATTTGGAGCAGCTTCGTGAAAACTGGAAGGCAGCCTTTGCCGTTGCGGTAGGGGGAATCATTCTGCCGTTTGTCGGAGGATATGGGGTAGCTGCCGCGCTTGGATTGTCCAGCTCGGAGGCGCTGTTCTTAGGCTTATTGCTGTGTGCGACCTCCGTAAGCATTTCGGTTCAAACGCTGAAGGAGATGAATCAGCTCAGCTCGAAAGAGGGCACGACGATACTTGGCGCTGCAGTGGTAGATGATGTAGTCGTTGTTGTACTGCTGGCCGTTATGATGAGCCTGCTTGGAACAACCGATAACGTCTCCATCCCGCTATTGATCGGGAAGAAGGCATTATTTTTTGTGATCGTAATCGCCGTCAGCATATGGGTGATACCGCATTTCATGAAATGGTTCGCTCGCTTCAAAATTACGGAGGCAGCGATGAGCGCCGCCTTAATTGCCTGCTTTGCCTTTTCATATTTTGCCGAGAGCATGGGCGTTGCCGGCATTATTGGCGCTTTTGCAGCGGGAATCGCGATTTCGCAAACGTCGTTTAAGCATGACGTGGAGTCGAAGGTGGAGCCGATTGCCTATACGCTATTTGTGCCGGTGTTTTTCGTAAGCATTGGCTTGAACATTACGTTTGAAGGCGTAGGCAGCCAGATTGTCTTTATTATTCTGTTATCGCTTGTTGCTATATTGACGAAGCTGATTGGCGGCGGGTTAGGCGCTAGGCTGACGGGGTTCAATAACCACTCGTCGCTTGCAATAGGGGCAGGGATGATATCACGAGGTGAGGTAGCGCTTATTATTGCAGCAACCGGTTTGGAATCAGGACTGCTCTTGCCGCAATACTTCACGTCAGTCGTTATGGTCGTTATCGTAACTACGCTTGTTACGCCACCTGTGCTGAAGCTCGTTTTTCCTCAAAAACTGAAGGTGGAGAGCCCAAAAGTGCTCGCAAAATAAGCTGTTTCATTTCAAGATTCAGCAATCACCAAAAAAAGAGAGCCGTATCCACAATGGGATACGGCTCTCTTTTGCAATAAGGCTTAACGCCGCCGAGTGATTCGACTTTTGCCAAATTTTACGGAGGGCTTCGACGTTCGCGGCTTCGTGTAAACCTTGTTTGAGCTGCTTTTTTGTTTCTTATCCTTTACGATCTTGCCCTTGGCAGGAGGCTTAGTCGTAATAGAGTTTTTCTGCTTATTATCATCCGTGCCTGAGCCCTTTTGGGAGCCGCTGCTTGTCGTTCCCGTCGTTGATGCGCCAGCATCCTTCGAGCGTTTGAAGATGGAACCTGTACGGTTAACCGTTGCGGGCGGGGCAACTTTCTTATCCTCTACCGTTGGCATTCTGTAGGTTGTACTCGGCTTGTATTTATCTTTGGAGGAATAACCGCGGTACTTGCCGCTGCCGTATTTGCCCTTGTCGAAAATATCGTCGAGTACGCTAGCTATTAAATAAGCTTGGAGAAAGCTTGAGCTGTAATTTTGCCGAACATATTCCGTTGAATCAATCTCGATAAGCGTATCTTCCGGCGCGTCCGGAGCTTGCTGCAAATGAATGATCTCATCGGAGTAAACGAGAAACATCCGCTCCGTGCTCACGTCGCTCTGCTGCTTCGGATTACGCTGATCGATAAAATCCGCAGCGACATCAGGAACAGGACGATTCTCGGCGCGATACACGTATGAGGTCTGATTGCCTGAGCCATTGACCGATTCTAACGGATATTGCTCCTTAACCGTGTCCGAAACGGCGCAAGCTGCGAGAAGAGGAATGATAAAGCTAAGGAGAAGCAGGTACTTAATCGACTGATACCACCATTTGTTCATGTATTCCTCCTATCCGCCGCGCAGCACGCGTACATCGGCAGGCAGAACGCTTTCTCCTTCATAGAGCATGAAGCGTCCGTCTTGCCATTCGATTCGCAGAAGCTTCATATCGTCCGACTGGTATTGCCAGACATGCTGTTCGCCTCCCTGCATGTAAGGCGTTTTGCCGCTTGCTATGATGAATCCTGAGAATTGCTCCTCCATATGATAAGTACGGTCATCCAGCTCCAAAATGGTAGGCACCTCGTCAATGGAATCCAGCCGTCCATCAATCGAGTCATACAGCGCATAAACGGTTCTTTCCCGTTCTTCAATGGTCAAATAACGAATCGATATCCCATCTTGAAGCGTGAGAACAATCGCATTGCGGGCTCGATTATGAGTTCTGCCTGTTATGTTATAGGTAACTAAGGAGACCTCGCACACATCGCCAGGCGATAATGTCATGATGCTTTTCTCAATGATAGGAGGCTCTGCCGGCGTAATCAGGTTTTTGATTCTTTTGAACAAGCTCATCTTGTATTCTCCTTCTAAAAAGTTAAATAGATCCGATGATTAACGCACCAGCCACATGGAGCGAGCCTGCGAACAATGCGTATCCGACCTTCCCCTCATGAATGCCTTGCTCCAGCTTCATGCCGCTTATCGCAATGACGACTTTCTCGACAATCCACTCCAGCACGAGCAGGAGGACAAAGGAGACGAGTGAGATGACGAGCGCTTCCCACATTTCGCTTGATTTGCTGATCGACTGGGATAAAATATACGCTTGCGCAAACAGCTTCAGCACGAAACGGGTCGTGACTGCGGTATTTCCGTTTTTTATTTCCTGCAAATCGTTGTACTTCGTAAAGCGAGAATCAAGAAACATAATAATGACTAATAAAATTGCGCCTGCACCCGTCCAAATCGGAATCCGAATGAGATCAATCCAAGACATGGTTAATTCCTCCAAAGTTTCAAGTTTAGAAAAAAATGACCGCTTCCGTTAAAACCGGCAGTCCGATTTGTAACACCAGCGGTCATAATATACAATAATTGTTAGTTAATTGGAAGAACTTATTGCTTCTCGTATTGCTTCATTAGAGCGGCCAGTTCGTCCTCAACCGCTTTGTCTTTGCCTAGCTTCTCGAACTCATCATCAAGCGATTTGCCTTTGGCATTAATCTCGTTGCCCGCATCGGCTTGGGCTTCCATTTGCAGCATTTTCTCTTCCATACGCTTCATGCCGGCAGCCGCAGAATCCGTACCGAAGCCTGACATCGCTTTATTGATTTCCGTCTGAGCTTTGGCGGCATTATAACGGGCAACAAGCGTTTCGCGCTTGTTCTTGAGCTCAGTTAGCTGCTTGCGCATTTCATCCAGCTTGCCTCTAAGGTTATCCGCAAGCAATTTGTTTTGATTAAAATTAGCTTGGTATTCAGCAGCCTTCTGTTCAGCTGATTTCTTCTCTTCTAGAGCGCGCCTGGCCAGATCAATGTTTTGGGATTGTGCCGCAAGATGCGCTTGCTCGCCGCGCTTCTCCACAAGCTGCGCTTGCTCTTCATAAAGCTGTTTGAATTTCTTCTCGATGGCGATTTGTGCGGCTACCGCTTTCTCTGCATCGGATAGATCTTCTTGCATGTCGCGTATATATTGGTCTGTGAGCTTAATCGGATCTTCGGCTTTCTCGATAAGTGAGTAAACATTTGATAACGTAAGGTCACGCAGTCGTTTAAATATAGACAATGGAATCCCTCCTAGGATTTTGATTCACATAAGTAATGATACGCGAAGCCGATGAAAATAGTTGCAAGCAAATTGCGGAATGGGTGCCATTCGCAATTTCGTTTGCCGTAATGCTACAATTAATGAAAATAATGACCTGAAAGAGAAGAAAGAGGGGTACGTCATCATGGAAAATGCCAGAACAGGAACCGAGCGGTTCAAAAAGTTTATTTTAAACAATAAATTTGTGTTGTTCCTGCTTGTATTGCTGCTCGTCGGGCTCAATATTATGGTTTTCACAAAAATCTCCTACATTTTTACGCCATTAACGGTTCTCATCAAAACGATTCTGCTGCCAGTCATCTTGGCGGGAATCGGCTATTATTTATTGAATCCGATCGTCGATTATTTGGAGCGAAAGGGTGTCAAGCGGGTATTCTCCATCATCGGGCTCTTCCTGCTGGGCATAGGGCTGATTACGATCTTATTGGTTACGGTTATTCCGATATTAAATGGCCAAGCCGTAAGCTTCGTACACAACTTCCCGAAATACGGGGAGCAGCTGCGGGAGAACTTTGAGGATTTTATGGGCAGCAGCAGCTTTCTTCAAATCCAGGAATGGTTTAATTTGAATCCTGCGAAGCTGACAGGAAATATTACAGAGCAAGCCACTTCGCTTCTGAACAAAACCTTATCGAGCTTAGGTTCTTTTGTAGGGGCATTCAAGGAGGTTCTTCTCGCGGTTTTAACGCTGCCGTTTATTTTATTCTATCTGTTAAAGGATGGAAAACAGCTGCCGCAAGCGATCGTAGCGTTCCTGCCTAATAAGCTGCAGCCGCAGACGAAACGGATTATGGCCGAGATGAACGGTCAGATCAGCAGCTATATTAGGGGACAAATTATTGTCAGCTTCTGCATCGGGCTATTGTTGTACGTGGGGTATTTGGTCATAGGGCTTGAATACTCGCTTGTCCTTGCTTTGGTTGCAGCCTGCACAAGCGTCATTCCATATTTAGGACCGGCAATCGCGATATCGCCGGCCTTGATTGTCGCACTTGTTACTTCACCTGTCATGCTGCTGAAAATGATCGTCATCTGGACGATTGTCCAGTTTATTGAAGGCAAATTTATCTCGCCGCAAATTATGGGCAAAAGCTTACAGATCCACCCGATCACCATTATTTTTGTTATTTTGACGGCGGGTAACCTGTTCGGTCTGGCTGGGATCGTGCTGGCGGTGCCGGGATACGCCGTATTGAAGGTAGTGATTATTCATTTGTTCGAATGGTTCAAGAACCGCTCGTCGATCTACAAGGAAGAAGAGGGCTTAGAGAAGACCTTATAATAAACGGAATCGCTCGAGGATTCTAAAGTAAATATAAACGAATCCTAGAGCCAGGAGGTAGGAGAGGAATGTAAAGCCTATATTCCATCCATTTCCATACGTTACTTTGCCAATCAACAGCCCCACATATTCGAGCAGCGTCGTGAACAGAACGAAAAGGAAAAGAATAAGCGCTGTCTTATTCCGATGCAGCATAATGGTCCATATCATGAAACAAGCAATGATCGGATACAGCCCAAGATCGAGCGGCAGCGCGGAGACGGATTCATCATTAGGAATGAGGGGCGTGAAGTCCCAAAATCGCATTTGAAAGCCAAGCGAGTTAATAGCCATCGATACAAGAGCACCGACGGGATAAATCAACAGCAAGGTCTTAGGGCTTTTTCGAACGAGGTATAGGGCAACGAGCCAAGGAATGATGAATCCGAAGATGATATTCACCCACATCAGAAATTCCTCCCTTGAACTTTTTTTAAATAGCGTTCCCTTAACCGATATCACCATACGCTGGCAACAAAAAAGACGATGTCATCAGACACCGTCTTTTTTGTTCGTTATACAACCTCAGGCTTGAGTATTTTATCATTTGGAGCGATCGTTAACTCAACCTTATTGATGCGATGCTTGCTGACTTCGCGAATCGTGAAGGTTAGGTTGTGGAAGCCGAATTGCTTGCCTGGCTTGGCATCCTCCATCTCACTATACAACCATCCGCCCACCGTATCGACTTCCTCATGCTCAAGCTCCGTACCAATTAGGTCACCAAGCTCGGTGAGGGAAACCTTGCCGTCCAGCAGGTATGAGGTATCGGACAGCATTTCAATATCTTTGCGCTCATCGGCATCAAACTCGTCTCTGATGTCACCGACAATTTCCTCCAATATATCCTCAATGGTGACAAGTCCGGATGTACCGCCGTACTCATCAACAACGATCGCAAAGTGGACGCGTTCTTGCTGCATTCTGGTCAGGAGCGTCTTAACGGGCAGCGCCTCAGAAACAGACATAACGGGCTGAATAAGCGTTTGAAAATCAATTTCTTTGTTTACTTGATATTGAAGAAACAGCTGCTTCGTATTGATCATCCCAATAATATTGTCTTTGCTGTCACCGGCAACCGGAAAACGCGTATATTGCTCCTTGCGGATGATCGCCATGTTCTCTTGAAGCGTGTTGTTCTTATATAGGACGGACATATCGGTACGCGGAACCATAATTTCTTTGGCTAATATTTCATCAAAAGCAAAGATTCGGTTTACATAGCCGTATTCCGTATTATTGATTTTGCCGCTTTCTAAGCTGTCGCTAAGAATGATCTGAATTTCTTCCTCGGAGTGGGCTTCCTCATGCTCCGTTGCGGGCTTTAAGCCAAACATGCGAACTAAAGCGTTGGCAGAGCCGTTCAACACCCAGATGAAAGGGTACATAACTTTGTAGAAGAAGATGATAGGCCTAACTACCGCAAAGCTGACTTGCTCCGCTTTTTGAATCGCTAAGCTCTTAGGCGCAAGCTCACCAATGACGACATGGATAAAGGTAACAACGACGAATGCGATAAGAAACGATAAAATATGACTAAGCTCATTGTTTAATTCCCATTGATTAAATAGAGGGAGAAGGATCTTCTCTACTGTAGGCTCACCTAACCAACCAAGACCGAGTGCTGTAATGGTAATGCCGAGTTGACAGGCGGACAGGTAACCATCCAAGTTACTTATTACTCGTTGAACGGCAAGCGCGTTTTTCTTCCCTTCAACGACTAATTGGTCAACGCGGCTGGATCGTAGTCTGATGATAGCAAATTCTGTAGCTACGAAAAAAGCGGTTAACACAACCAGTAAAGCAACCAAAAATAGATTAAGTCCTATACCCATAATTAATGTTCACAATCCTTTTTAATCGAATTTTGTTAGCAGTCACTTAATAGTACGAACTTTCAGCCAATTCATCAAACCGCTGAATGACGGATAAAAGGCTGCAATAGGGCAATAAAACCGATTTTAAGGGGGCAATAGTTCATTATTAGCCAATCTCTCGCGTTTACGAGATCATAAGTACGGTTTAATGAATAGTTCATATGAACTTGTACGTTGAACAAAAAAGAACGGCGGCAGGCCGTCCCATTTTTGAGCAGAAAAAGATTAAAATTTATTCGCCTGCTGCTCCGACCAGTCGCCAATAATGGGCAGCTTGCCAAGTCTTCCTTGCAGGGTAAGCAGCATGAGTCCGATCCACAAGACGAAGCCGACAATCGTAAGCAGAAAACCGACAATGGCGCCGAGGATAGGAATGAAGCCTAACAAAATGTTGAGAACGATGAGCGCTACGGATACGACGATGGATTGCACGGCATGCAGTCTGACGAAGCGGCTTTGTTTCTCGAGGATAAGAAATATAATACCGGTAACAAAGCCTCCCAGATAACAAAGCAAGCCTGCTACCTTAGGGTCCAGACCAGTTGATGATTTGTCCGGCTGAATGGAAGGAGGTAAGTTCACAATATTCACCCTTTCTATTTGACATATACTTGCAATGATTGTATTCGTCATTGAAAGTCAATAGACCTTTTTGGTTTAATAAAATAATATCAAAATTTGGTAACACTTCGTTGTAAAAGTTTTGTAACCTGTTTCGACATTTTATCGTCTAAACTGAGAAGGCAATTTATAAAAGTATATAAAGGATAGGAGAATTCATTATTTATGAATAAACGCAAATGGTTATATACGGCGTCTGCCGCAGTCGTTATCCTTATCATTGCCGGTTTTTTCAACCGTGGGGCATTGGCCTCGCTTGGATTTGACTGGTTCCTGCAAGGTCATGTCGAAAAACAATTAGAACAATCTTATAAACCGATCGATGGACGGGAACCCATTCCGGTTAGTACAATAGATAAGAAGCAGAACCCGTTCTCCGTATTGCTGCTTGGCGTTGACCAACGCGGCAAAGAAATCGGACGCTCGGATACGATGATATATACGGTTGTTCGTCCGAACGACGGCGAGCTGTTAATGGTCTCCATACCGCGCGATACGTATGTGGAGATCGTCGGGAAGGGCAAAGAAGATAAAATTACGCATGCTTTCGCTTTCGGCGGAGCAGGAATGGCCATGAATACGGTAGAAAAGTTTTTAGACGCGCCTATTAATTATTACGCCTCTATTAACTTTGAAGGCTTCCGCAACGTCATTGACACGCTTGGCGGAATCGCTCTTCCTATCGAAGAGGATATGGTCAACGATGATCCTGATCATGAGAAATTTGTAATCAAAGCTGGCCAGGAGAGCTATAACGGTAAAGATACGCTTAACTATGTCCGATACCGGGAGGACGCTGGCGGGGACATTAATCGTACGGAGCGTCATCAGATTTTTTTAGGCCTTCTTATGGATAAAGCCAAGCAATTGAATCAATGGTCCAAGATTCCTCAGCTCATGGATATTATGGGTGACAATTTTAGCACTGACATGCGTCCGCAGCAGCTTATAGACTTAGGCCAAGGCATGCTGCAGGCGAAAGACCGGAAAATCTACAGCCATTCGCTGCTCGGCAGCGGACATCGCTTGAAGAACGGCGGAGCATGGTATTATTTTGCCGATGATGATGATTTGGCGAAGGTACAGGCGATGATTAAAAACTGGCTAAACGCTGACACGCCTGCATCCAGCCTTATTTTGCCGGATAAGTACAATGAGAACAAACCGAAAGACACAGGGACGCTTTCCAGCAGCGAGACTACGTCAAAGCAGCAGTAATGCGGCTTGCTCCGGTCCGTCTGCTGCCTATGGCATAAGAAGCAAAGGAAAGAGCAAACGGGACGGAGTTGTTATGTAGATGAATATTGCGTTTTTTTTATTGCCGAAGCAGGATGTCGTATGTTTAACGCAGGATACAACACTTAGGCAGACGCTCGAGAGAATGGAATACCACCGCTACACGGCGGTGCCCATTATTAATGATGACGGCGGTTATGCCGGCACGGTTACGGAAGGCGACTTGCTCTGGTACATCAAGGATCATGCCGACCTGACACTAGAGCAGTCGAATAAAGTGAAGCTTATGGATGTGCCGCTGCGGATGAATAATAAAACGGTGCGCATCGACGCGAATATGGATGATCTGATCTCACTCGCAAAGCTGCAAAATTTTGTTCCTGTCGTCGATGACCGGAATCGTTTTATCGGCATTGTCCGCAGGAGCGAAATTATCGATTACTGCCAAAAAATCATTATGGAGCAGCATAACGTGCTGCAGGATAATAATTAAACGTCGGCAAAGCGAGTGGTTTTGAGGTACTATTTTCAAAGCGCGCAGGGCATTATAATAAGAAGTTAAGGCGGAATGGGGTTGCTGTTCCGTCTTTTTGTTTTTGTATGAGCAGCACAGCGGGTGTCCATCCTAAGAGCGAGCAAGTGGGAATGTACGTGATATGTTGAGCTTTTATGCTATAATGAGTTGTAAAAGTTTCGTAAGAAACCAGATTATATAAGCAAGAGGTGAACGGTTTGAAAACCGGCTTGAAACCAGTGCTGTGGAGCTGTGCGGCACTCTTATTATTATTGTCTCTTCTCGTACCGGTCTTTAACGTCATTACTATGCTGCTGCTTATGGTGCCGTATGTCGTGCTTTATACGACCTTGCCGCCCAAGTCGTTTGCGCTGCATTTGATTCCCGTATGGGTGCTGGCGTTTTTTATCGGTGGACCGGCTACACTTATTATTGGATTGTTCTTTCTCATTCCGTCCATTGTGATGGGCCACTTGTATATGAAGCAAGCGCCTGCCTCAAGGGTAGTACGGACGGTCGGCGTCGTGGTTCTCGCTCAATTGATGCTGGAGCTGCTTATATTCGAGGTGTTCCTCGATATTTCGCTCCTTAAAGAATTAAGCTCATTTGTACGGTCATCGGTAGAGGATCTATTGGCGCAAAATGTCATGCCTGCGGGATGGGATTCTGGGCTGACGGATATCGTGATCCACACGATGATCAATTCGATTCCGGTTACCTTTATTATGATCGCATTTGGACTGACCGTCGTTACGCAGTTCATCGCCCGCAGGGCAGTTAAGTGGAGCGGAGGGCCTGAGGTTCCAAGGTTTACACGTGCCAAGGATTGGCGTCTGCCAAGGTTGCTCGTTGTTTTGTACTTGCTCACTTATGTGATGGAGCTGTTTGCGTCGCGGACGAGCGATTCTTTTTTTGCAGTCGCTTTGATGAACTTGGTTCCTCTGCTTAGTTTTGTTTTTGCGTTTCAGGCTGTCGGATTTTTCTTTTTCCTTGCGAACCAGCGAGGATGGAATAAAGCGGTGCCGGTCCTTATTGCGATTCCGGTGCTTTTGATCCCGCCGCTAAGCTTAATTGGCGTTCTGGATACCGCTTTTCCAATCCGCAAGTCGTTTACGAAACCATAGCACAGGAGCGGATTGGAAATGCCTAAGTTTTTGGTAACACGTTGGCACGGGATGCATCAGATATGGGCTTTCGTATTAATGGTGCTCATGTCGGTGGCGCTTGCCTGGTTCGAGTGGCTCCTTGGGCTGCTCGGGCTGCTGCTGACTGGCGGAGTTTTATTCTATACCGTAATGGCGGAGCGGGCTTTCCGCAAAGATCTTAAATCGTATCTGGGCACATTGTCCTATCGAGTTAAGAAGGCGGGCAACGATGTCGTGAACGAGCTTCCTTTCGGCATTATTTTATATAACGAAGATCGAACTGTAGAATGGCATAATCCTTATATTGCAGGAATCTTGGAGCGGGAAACCGTAATCGGCGTGCCGCTTGCGGAGCTGTTTCCGTCTTTGCAGCAGGTGAAGGAGCGGGAAGGCATCATCGAAGCGACCATTGGCTCCTCGGTGTACCAGCTGATCTTTAAGCCAAAGGAACGGATCTTGTACGTTCAGAACATTACGGAGCGCTGGCAGCTTGGCCGGAAATACGATGATGAGAAGCTTGTTCTTGGCGTTGTTATGATCGATAACCTTGAGGAAGTGACGCAAGGCCTCGATGATCATCAGCGCAGCTCCATGCTCTCCAAGGTCACGACAGAAATAACGGAATGGGCGCAAAAATTTCATATTTATTTGAAAAGGCTGACGTCCGACCGCTTTCTGCTTGTGACGGACCAGAAGACGCTAAAGCAGCTGGAGCAATCCAGATTCATTGTGCTTGACGAGGTTAGAGAGATTACCGGCGATCACAAAATACCGGTTACGCTCAGCATAGGTTTCGCGGCGGGCGCCGAGCACATTATTGAGCTTGGCCAATGGGCGCATATGAGCCTTGATATCGCGCTCGGCAGAGGCGGCGATCAAGCGGCTGTTAAGGTCGGAAGCCGCCAGTCCTTCTACGGCGGAAAGTCCAACGCGGTAGAGAAGCGGACGCGCGTGCGTGCGCGGGTAGTTGCCCATGCGCTGCGGGATCTCATACGCGAGAGCCATAACGTTGTCATTATGGGGCATAAGATGCCCGATATGGATGCGATTGGCGCTGCGATCGGCGTGATGAAGGCAGCACAGCTTTTTGGCAAAGAGGCTTACATCGTGCTTGAAGGCGTCAATCCGGCGATTCAGAAAATGATGGAGCTAATCAAGGAAGATGAGAAGCTGTCGAAGCGGTTCGTATCGCCGGAGCAGGCTTCCGCGCTAATTACGCCGCAGTCGCTTGCGGTAGTCGTCGACACGCATAAGGTGTCGATGGTGAAGGAGCCGAAGCTCCTTACGCAGACGGAACGTATCGTTGTAGTGGATCATCACCGCCGCAGCGAGGAATTTATCGCCAATGCAATACTCGTGTATATGGAGCCTTATGCTTCATCCACTTGTGAGCTCGTAACCGAGCTGCTTCAATACATTCATGATCGCGTCGTGCTTGATGTAAGGGAATCGACGGCACTGCTTGCCGGCATTACGGTAGACACAAAAAGCTTCTCGCTGCGTACGGGAGCCCGTACGTTTGAGGCTGCTTCGTTCCTCCGCCGCAACGGGGCGGATTCGATGATGATTCAGCGCATGCTGAAGGAAGATCTCGAAGAGTATGTGCGCAAGGCGGAAATTATTAAGCATGCCGAGGTGCTCTATGAGCATGTGGCGATTGCTGTAACGGAAAGCGGTCGAAAATATTCGCAGCTGCTCATCGCGCAATCGGCGGACACGCTGCTGAATATGACAGATATACTCGCTTCCTTCGTCATTGGGGAGCGGCCTGACGGGCTGATTGGCATAAGCGCTCGTTCGCTGGGCCATATGAACGTGCAGGTAGTGATGGAGAGAATGGGCGGAGGCGGACATTTGACGAATGCTGCCGCTCAGCTTGAAGGAACAGTGGCTGAAGTAGCCGAACGTCTGAAGCGGGTTTTGGACGAAATTGAAACGGAAGAGGGGTTATTTGAATGAAAGTGATCTTTTTGAAGGATGTTAAGGGACAAGGGAAAAAAGGGCAAGTGAAGGAGCTATCCGAAGGGTATGTGCGCAATTTTCTATTGCCGCAAGGGCTGGCGAAGCTGGCTTCCGACGGCAACCTGAAGACGCTTGAGGTTCAGAATGCTTCGGAGCAAAAGCGCAAGGAGAAAGAAAAAGAAGATGCTGAGACGCTTGCCAAGAAGATGGAAGAGATGACGGTTGTCATCAAAACCAAAGCTGGCGAAGGCGGAAGATTGTTCGGCGCTATTACAAGCAAGCAAATCGGCGAGGCGCTGGCCGCGCAAGGCATTAAAATCGATAAACGGAAAATCGAGCTGGAAGATCCGATCCGCACGCTTGGCGTTACGCAGGTTGTTGTTAAGCTTCACCCTGAAGTAAAAGCGAAGCTGAGCGTTCAGGCTTCCGAGGAATAGAAAGTAGGCGGAGGTTTGCATAGCAAACCCAAGCTTATGCTTACAGGAGGGACCCATGAGTACAGAGCTGATGTTTGACCGTGTTCCACCGCAAAACTTAGAGGCTGAACAGGCTGTCATCGGAGCGATATTGCTGCAAGCGGAAGCGCTTATTACAGCGATGGAGCGGGTGCGCAGCGAAGACTTCTACAGCGGTCCTCACCGACAAATTTATGAAGCGATGGTCGAGATTGCCGAGAACAACCAGCCGGTTGACCTCGTAACCTTGACCGCGCATTTGCAGGATCAGCATTTGCTTGAAGAAATAGGCGGAGTCAGTTATTTGGCGAAGCTGGCCAACTCCGTGCCGACGGCGGCTAACGTTGATTATTACGCGCAGATCGTCGAAGAAAAATCGATG
Organism: Bacillus sp. FJAT-26390; assembly: GCF_001682865.1. GTDB lineage: Bacteria > Bacillota > Bacilli > Paenibacillales > Paenibacillaceae > Pristimantibacillus. The sequence continues at coordinate 562,625 of NZ_MAQX01000033.1, read as the reverse complement.
CTGCGGCGCTTGATCCGAACAGCAACCAACATCGTATCCGATGGTTACGCGAATTCGGAGGATGTTGGCGTTCTGCTCGGCGACGCGGAGAAAAAGATTCTTGAAATTTCGAACCGCCGCTCAGGCAGCGGATTTATTTCCATCCGCGACGTGTTGATGGAAGTGTTCGAGAAGGTCGAGCAGTTGTACGCCGATAAGGGAGGCACGACCGGGATTCCGTCGGGCTTTACCGATTTGGATCGGATGACGGCAGGCTTCCAGCGGAGTGACCTTATTATCGTTGCTGCGCGTCCTTCCGTAGGAAAAACGGCATTTGCGCTTAATATTGCTCAAAACGTAGGTGTCCGTGCCCGTGAGACCGTTGCGATCTTCAGTCTCGAGATGTCAGCCGCTCAGCTTGTACAACGTATGATCTGCGCAGAAGCGAATGTTGATGCGCAGCGGATGCGGACGGGCCACCTTGAGGGCGACGACTGGGAGAAGCTGACGATGGCGATAGGCTCGCTATCCGAGGCGCAAATCTTTATTGATGATACCCCAGGTATTACGGTTGCCGAGATTCGCGCCAAATGCCGCCGATTGAAAAAGGAAAAAGGGCTTGGCATGATTCTAATCGATTACTTGCAGCTTATTTCCGGCCGCGGCAAAGCGGGCGAGAACAGGCAGCAAGAGGTATCTGAAATATCGCGTACATTGAAGCAAATTGCGCGTGAGCTTGAAGTTCCGGTTATCGCGCTCTCGCAGCTCAGCCGGGGCGTTGAGCAGCGGCAGGATAAACGTCCGATGATGTCTGACCTTCGGGAATCGGGATCGATCGAGCAAGATGCCGATATCGTATCGTTCCTATACCGGGATGATTACTACGATAAAGAGTCCGAGAAAAAAGACATTATCGAGATTATTATCGCCAAGCAGCGGAATGGGCCGGTAGGCACGGTAGAGCTGGTCTTTCTGAAAAAATATAATAAATTCGTAAGTATTGATCGCGCGCATCAGGATCCGATGCAAGCATCATGAATATCCGAACAATTGCAGGGGTAGCTATGCAATTGTTCGTTTTTTAGTTTGACTTCTCGAAGATGGACTGCTACACTATTAATGCTGTCTTTTGACTGATAACACGAAGCCTTTTGTTGAAGGAAATTTCGTGCTACAGCATTTTGACGGTAATTTTCGGTGTTTATAAACACCGGACGGGGGTATAATTATGTCTACGGTTGTTGTTGTTGGTACACAGTGGGGAGACGAAGGTAAAGGCAAAATCACTGATTACTTGGCAGAGGGAGCCGACGTCGTCGCTCGTTACCAAGGAGGAAACAATGCCGGACACACGATCCTTATTGATAACAAAAAATATAAATTGACGATGATTCCATCGGGTATTTTTAATCATAATAAAACTTGCGTCATCGGTAACGGAATGGTTATTAATCCGGAAGCGCTGATCGAAGAAATCAACTATATTCATGACAATGGCTTCTCAACGGACAATTTGAAAATTAGCGATCGCGCGCATGTCATCATGCCTTATCACCTTGTGCTTGACGGTCTTGAAGAGGATCGCAAAGGCGATAACAAAATCGGCACGACACGCAAAGGGATCGGCCCTTGCTACATGGACAAAGCAGCGCGCAACGGTATCCGTATCGCCGATTTGATGGATGCTGAGGAATTCGAATCAAGAGTCCGCAGCATTATCGTTGAGAAAAACCAACTGATCGAGCAAGTATACGGCGGAGAGCCGCTTAATGCAGATAAAATCGTAAGCGACTATCTTGGTTTCGCAGAAGTATTGCGTTCATATGTAACGGACACTTCGGTTGTGCTGAACGATGCAATCGATGCTGGCCAGAAGGTACTATTCGAAGGCGCTCAAGGCGTTATGCTTGATATCGACCAAGGAACTTATCCGTACGTAACATCTTCCAACCCATCGGCAGGCGGCGTTTGTATCGGTTCAGGCGTTGGTCCATCGAAGATCCAGCAAGTTATCGGCGTAGCCAAAGCATATACGACTCGCGTAGGCGACGGCCCGTTCCCAACGGAGCAGGATAACGAAATCGGACAGCTTATTCGCGACAAAGGCCATGAATACGGTACAGTAACGGGCCGTCCGCGCCGTGTTGGCTGGTTCGATACAGTCGTTGTCCGCCATGCGCGCCGCGTCAGCGGCATTACGGGCTTGTCCCTGAACTCGCTTGACGTGCTGACCGGTCTTGAAACGGTTAAAATTTGCACGGGCTACAAGTTGCGCGGCGAGGTTATCGAAACTTACCCTGCAAGCCTGAAAATGGTATCCGAGTGCGAAGCGGTTTACGAGGAGCACCCAGGCTGGTCAGAGGATATCTCCGGCGCAAAAACGCTTGACGATCTTCCGGTAAATACACGCAACTACTTGAACCGCGTATCCGAGCTTACTGGCATTCCGATTGCGATCTTCTCGGTAGGACGCAACCGCGAGCAAACGAATCCCGTTCGTCCGATCTACGAATAGAATAGGAACTTAACTAAGGATGGCCCGTCGGGTCATCCTTTTTTTTGTTTGTCATATAGCCCGCAGGGGGAATGTCTCTCTCTAAACTTGACCATAATAGTATGTAACAGATTATGGGAAATAGCAGCTGATAGAAAAGGAAGTTCCGGCTGCTGATTGAGAGGGTTGGTGTAAGAATGTTGAAAAAGATCGGATGGCTCGGAAAACTAGTTGCGGCGGGGCTGATATTAAGCTTTTTGTCGATATGGACGACGGGTTATATTGTAACGAGTTATGTAGATACGCTGCTGAAACAGTTTAATTTGCCGCTTGAAGTGCCGCCGATGGCGATGACAGGCGTATGGGGGAAGCTTTGGGGAGCAGATCCGCTCATAACGGCCGATACGGCAGGGAAAGAAGAGACACCGCCTGTTAAGGAAGCGACACCGGATACTAAAGAAGAGTCGCCGGACACGCAAGCGGATACGAATGAGCAGAGCGACCCTCCAGCGTCGGTAGATGCGTTTGGCCAGGTGACAGAGCCGCCGCTAACAGATATTGGCATTGGAGGCGGCACGCAGGCAGGTGGGGGCGCTGCGACGAACGGCGGTGAGGTACAGGAGGGAACCGCAGGCACCGATGATACCGAGACGGCGATGACGACAGATGATTTGACCGAGGTAAAGGAACAAATGAGCGATACGGACAAAGAGGCGCTCTTCGGATTATTGATGACTAAACTGCCGCAGGAATCATGGCAAACAATATCTCAATATATCGAAAATGGCCTGACAGAGCAAGAATTGACAGCGATTCAACAAATAATGGCACAGCATCTCGACAAGACGGAATACGGCCAGATGATGGACATTCTGAAAAAATATTAATTTTTTTAAGATAGGGTAAAGGTTGCTCCAATTGTTGGGCATATGTTAAAGTATTAGGCGAGTGATCCGACAGGATAATTCGTCTTTTTTTAATGTCGGAAACCGGAAAAAAAGTTGCATAAGCGCGAAAAGGAGACAATCATGACCGTTTTCAGGGACCAAGGTCGGATTCAGAAGGTATGGAATCAAGCGATCCAGTACTTTCGGCATGACCGATCGCAACACTTGAATGGCAAGACTCAGCAACAATCCGCAAGCGGCAAGGCAAACACGCCATTTTGGCGCAAGAAGCCGGTTCAGCTAGCGGGCGGGGCTCTCGTACTCCTCACAGTAGCCGGATTTAGCGGAATCCAATATGTCCAAGCAAACACAGTCGAATTTTATAACGTATATATGAATGGAACAGCTGTTGGGACCGTAAGCGATCCAGAAGCAGTAGAGCAGCTAGTATTGTTAGAAACCGAAGAAGTGCAGAAAGCTAACCCTGATATTAATATGGTGCTTGATACGGGTACGATTACATATGAGGCCGATAGCGCCTTCAAAGGAACGCCTGAAACGGACGTTACGTTGGACAAGCTGGAGGGAATGTTCACTTCTCACGCGGTTGGCGTTGAAGTGAAGGTTGACGGCAAAGTAATCGGAATTGTGAAAGACCAGCAAACAGCAGATGCGGTCTTGCTTCGTGTACAAAGCAAGTTTGCGCCTGAGCTTGCCGCAGCAAAGAAGAGCTCAAAGGAAGTTAAGTCGCTCTCGTTCGACGCGAAGGAAGCGGCTGTGCCGGCGAAGGATACGAAGGCTGCATCCAAGGTGCCTGGCCGCGAGGTAACGGAGGTCGAATTTATCGAGGCCGTTATGACGGAGTCGATCGATACCGATCCGGAGCAGATCATGGAAGCGGAAGCCATTTACAAGATGCTCGTTCAAGGCAGCATCCAACCGACAAAATATACGGTACAAGAAGGCGATTGCGTCGGCTGTATCGCGCAGAAGTTTGATATTTCACCAGAGGTTATTTATAAGAACAATGCATGGATTAAGGACGACAAAATTACAATTGGCGACGTTCTCGATTTGACGGTGCTCCAGCCGGAGCTTACGGTGAAGACGGTTGAGACTTTAGTAGAGGTCGAAACGATCGAGCCGCCGGTTGAAATCAAGAAAAATGCAAGCATGCGCGTTGGCGAATCGAATACGATTTCGCTTGGTTCAGCAGGCTCTAAGCGCATGACTTATCGCATCGTGAAGCAAAACGGTTATGTCGTAACCGAGGAGCTGCTTACGAAGGAAGTCATCAAAGAAGCCAAGCCAAAAATCGTTGAGCGAGGCACTAAGGTTATTTTGGGCGAAGGCTCAGGAAATTTTGCGATGCCTGTTTCGGGCTCCAGACTGACCAGCAAGTTCGGAAAGCGCTGGGGACGGATGCATAACGGCATCGATCTTACAGGAAACAAGAACATTCATGTAGCGGACACAGGCGTAGTTGAATTCGTCGGCACGAAGCCGGGTCTAGGCAAGGCGATTATCGTGAACCACAAGAACGGCTACAAAACCGTTTACGGCCACTTAAGCTCTTACAAAACGAGCGTAGGCGACATTGTCGAAAAAGGCGATACGATCGGCATTATGGGCAGCACGGGCAACTCGACTGGCGTTCATTTACATTTTGAAGTGCATAAGGACGGCGTTTTGCAAAATCCGTTAAAGTACTTATAATTTCATACCCCATTTCAATCCAAGAGAATCACTTTCGCATACTGCGAAGCGATTCTCTTTTTTTATTTCTGCGGCTTAGAGCACTACAGGAAAAACCTTGCTAACATGAGGGAAGTTTCATTGTGAACTAATGGATAACGTGTGCTAAAATAGAAGGTAATCAAAAAAGGACAAGCGACGGGCGGGTGTAGCGATGCACGGAAAAATATTAGTGGTCGATGACGAGCAGCCGATAGCAGATATTATAAAGTTTAACTTGGAAAAGGAAGGTCATCAGGTCATCTGCGCCTTTGACGGCGGAGAAGCGGTACGGCTTGCATTTGAGGAGCTGCCGGATCTGATTTTGCTAGACTTGATGCTTCCTGTGAAGGACGGCATGGACGTATGCCGCGAGGTGAGAACCAAGCTGCAAATGCCGATTATTATGCTAACGGCGAAAGATACGGAAATTGATAAGGTGCTGGGCCTTGAGCTAGGCGCGGATGATTATGTGACGAAGCCGTTCAGCACAAGGGAACTGCTGGCACGGGTGAAGGCACATCTGCGCAGGCAGCAGAAGCCCGCAGGCTCCGGCGAAGACAATAACGGCGCATCGGAGGCTCCGGCCGAGCAAGAGCAGCAGGGCTTTAAGCTGTTTAACTTATTTATTGATACGGATATGTATGTGGTTTATAAAGACGGCGAGCCGCTGGATCTGACCCATCGCGAGTATGAGCTTGTCTATTACATGGCACGCAACAGCGGCAAGGTAATGACGCGCGAGCATTTGCTGCAGGCGGTATGGGGATTCGAATATTTCGGGGACGTGCGAACGGTCGACGTGACGATCCGCAGGCTGCGCGAGAAAATCGAGGATGATCCTAGCCGACCCGAGTACATTATGACCCGGCGGGGTCTTGGCTACATGATGCGCAACTCCAAGTCTGGAGGCCTTAGTTAAGGATGAAGGGAAAGAGCTTCTTCCGTACGATTCAGGTTAAGCTGGTCATTATTTATTTGCTGCTCATCTTGGTGGCGATGCAGCTCATCGGCGTTTATTTTATAAGCACCGTCAAAAATTCGTTGATTGATAGCTTCACAAGCAATTTGAAGGAGCAGGCAGATATTTTGTCCAAATTCGCGGCTCCCAGCTTAGCGGCTAAGCCCGATACGGAAGGCGATTCCGCGGAGAGCACGACGGAGGATCTTAGCCTTGTCGTTCAAAATTTGTTTAGTATTAGCGGCGCCGAGGTACAGGTGCTGGATTCAAACGCCAAGGTGGTAGCGACCTCCGTTCAAGGCAACCAGTCGTACATCGGGAAGAAGAACAAATCGCTTGCCGTAAGCCGGGCGCTCCAAAACATTACCGATAACGAGCAAGAAATTATAGATGAAGACAATACGCGCATGAAGATGATTGCGCAGCCGGTAACGATTAACGACAACAAGGTCGTGGGCGTCGTGTACGTCGTAGCGTCCATGAACGAGCTGTATAAGACAGTGAACCGGGTCAACCAAATCTTTTTCTCGGGCACGCTGATTGCGCTTGGCCTTACAGGGGTGCTCGGCGTATTGCTTGCCCACACGATTACAAGTCCGATTCAAGGGCTGACGAAGCAAGCGGAGGCGGTTGCGCAAGGAAAGTTTGATCTTCAGGTGCCGGTGCTTGGAGATGACGAGATCGGCAGCTTGAGCAAAGCCTTTAACGATATGACGATTCGGCTCAAGGAAGCTTTATCCGTTAATGAAGAAGAAAACGAGAAGCTCGCTTCAATTCTCTCCAACATGAGCGATGGCGTGGTAGCGGCAGACGAGAATGGCAAGGTAATCGTATGGAACCGGCGGGCGCTTGAGCTGCTGGACGTACGATCCTGTGAAGGCTTTGCATTGTCGGAGCTGTTCGACCTGTCGGAGCAAAGATTGGAAGAGCTGCAGCAAGGCCGCGGCCAGACGCTGCTTATTGAGCGCAATTTCGATGAGCAGGAGATTAGCGAGGGCAATGAGGGTTTGCTGCGGGCTACGTTTACGCCTATCCATCGCCGAGACAAAGGAACGACCGGTACGATTGCGGTGCTTCAGGACGTAACCGAGCAAGAGAAGCTGGAGCAGTCGCGCCGCCAGTTCGTTGCGAACGTCTCGCATGAGCTGCGGACGCCGCTTACGACGATCAAGAGCTATGCCGAGGCGCTTAATGACGGCGCGCTTGAAGAGCGGGAGCTGTCAGAGCGCTTTGTTGGCGTCATTCGCAATGAAACCGAGCGGATGATTAGGCTCGTAACCGATCTGCTGCACTTGTCGCGCCTCGACTCGAATCAAGCGCCGCTTCGGCGCCGCCAGACTAACGTGCACGATATGCTTGACGAAGTGGCTGACCGGTTTTCGTTCCAGCTTAGACAGAAGTCGATTAAAGCAAAGGTTCGGGTCGACGAAGGGCTTGAATCCGCTTGGCTCGACCGCGATCAAATCGATCAAGTGCTGGATAATTTATTTTCCAATGCGATCAAATATACGCTGGACGGTGGCACGATTGAGTTAACGGCGAAGAGGCCGGCCGATTCGGCATTGCTGGCAATCAGCGTGAAGGATACCGGGATCGGTATTCCGAAAAAGGATTTAACGCGTATTTTTGACCGCTTTTATCGGGTGGATAAAGCTCGTTCGCGCAATATGGGCGGCACAGGACTCGGGCTTTCGATTGCCCGGGAAATTGTGAAGGCGCATGGCGGTACGATTTCCCTCTCTTCCGAGCTGAATGAGGGAACTGCGGTTACATTCACCCTCCCGCTGCTGCAAGAAGGGGGTGAGCTTTGATGAAGGAAAAGATAAAGACGACAACGCTGATTGTGCTAGTAGCGCTTAGCCTTCTGCAAAGCTATCTGCTCGCTTACAGCATGCCGGGCCTTGGCGCGACGGTAAGAAGCGACCAGGATTATGTGAATGCGGAGCCGATGGGACCGCCGACGAGCGTGGAGAGCGTTATTTTTCCAGAGGAGCTCGTCATTCATCTGGGCGGTAATAAGCATACGGTCATTTACCCGGGCACGCAGTTCTATGACATGATTCTTAATCAGCGGATTCAGGGTAGAGAATTTAAGGGCTTCCAGCGGAACCCTTCGGACGTGCTGAACTGGGAGGAGATCCGGAAAAACGATATCGGCATCGAGCTGCGGTTCGATAACGGGATTCCGGTTGAGCTGCTGCAAAAGCTGCTTAAGCTGGAGGGCGATCTGCTGTTTTTGAATGAGACGATTGATCGGATTTGGATTTTTAAGACGACAGGCTCTGAGGAAGTTCGGACCTTCTTCTTTAGTGCGGACAATCAAATGGTATATGAGTCGGTTCGTGCGGATCTAACGGTCCGCGACGTGCAGGATTATGTGGGCTTTGGGCAATTCCAGCCAAAGTATACGATGACGGAGGACGGTCTCTATCTTCCGGCAGCACCGATTCAGTCGAAGGAAATGGTATTCCCGTATGAAACGTATTCGCCGGATCTGATGCAGCGAGTGTTCTTTGATCCAAGCACAACGAGAGCGATCGAGGACCGAAGCGGCTCGCAGATCTATACCGACGGCAAGCGGGGCTTGCAGGTGGAGCAAAATGGCAAGTGGATTAGCTATACCGATCCAAGCGCGCCGCAAATTACGGAGAATCTGCTCAGCGACAACGTGTACGCCTCGGTAGACTTTGTGAATCAGCATGGCGGCTGGGATGGCGTTCACCGGTTTGTGAATGCAATGCCGGGCGAGGAAGGCAAATATATTCGCTTTAAACAGTACGTCGAGCAGTATCCGGTCATTGAGATGCCGCCGTTCCGCTATGGATATATGAAGCTGACCTTGCAGCAAGGGGTCGTGACGGAATATGCAAGATCGCTTATTACACTCGCCCCACAATCGGAATCACGTAATGTCCGTTGGCTGCCTGGCGGCGATGAGCTGAAAAATAAGCTCGGAAATTACAGGAAACGCGATGAGGTAACGGCTTTGTTCCCGGCGCTTCAAGCGGCGCCGGTGGATGACAAACGGCTGCGGTTCATTCCGGTATGGGCGGTTCGCCTCAAGGATGGCACAGAGGAAGCGCTGGTAGAGGCTTATCCTAGCGGCTATGAGCCGCCAAAGTCGGTTGATGCCACAGAGCAGGGAGCTGATGGCAGCACGAAGGAAGACTCGGCGACTACAGCCGCAGGCGGCGCGGGTGCTGCCAGCTTGGCTGCCAGGGGCGCCACTCAGCTGCTCACGGGCAAAGACGTTGGTTTGCGATAGTAAAGACGGTTGGGGGTGAAGGCGAGTGGATTGGGGCCGGGCGAAAAACGTACTTATTATTTCGTTTTTGCTGCTCAATGTATTGTTAGGCTACCAGCTATGGCTGGATATCCGGGAGCAGCTGAACATTAACGTGAATACGGCAGAGCTGCCGCAGGATAAGGTGCTGCTGATGCAGCAGAAGCGTATTTCGCTGGAGGCCAATCTGCCGCTGGAAACGCCGGAGCTAGCGGATTTGACGTACTTGCTTCACTCCGACAGCCGCAAAAACGCGGAGCCTGTCATACTGGACGAGCCGGTAGACAGCACGATTATTTATTCAAAGACACAGTTAGTAAAGACATTAGGGAGCAAAATTCCCGAGCTTGATCAATACGCATTCGATCTGCTGAACAGCAGCGTGGACAAATTTGTCTTATACCGGGTAGTCGAAGGACGTCCGATGTTCGATGTGAAGCTGACGCTATATATTAGCAATCAAAAAATAACCTCCTTCTTGCAGGACCGGGTGGAGCTGCTCGGATCGGGCGAGGCGAAGCAGGTGCTGCCGGCCGCGAAGGTCATGGCGAGCTTGATTGAAACTTATTTGCCGGACGGAGCTGTCATCTCGGATATCCAGCTTGGCTATAAAGGCCAAATCTTCGATTCGGAGAAGCAGGTATCGGCGCCATCTTGGCGGGTTATGCTCGAAAATGGGCATTTGTTTTATGTGCACGCGATCAGCGGCGAGGTTGCAACGGATGAAGAGCAAGGGGAAGCGGCAGCGAACGGTTTACGTTAACGGGAGCGGGAGAAAGGACAGGAAAGAGCGATTATGGGACTTCGATTTACGGTACTGGGAAGCGGCTCGACCGGCAATGCGACAATTGTACAGGGGAACGAGAAAATGGTCATTGTCGATGCGGGAATGAGCGCGAAGAAGCTGGATGAGCTAATGCGTGAGCGGGGAGTGTCGGGCCATCAATTGGACGCGCTGTTTGTCACGCATGAGCATTCCGATCATATAAAAGGGCTTGGCGCTTTCGCGAGAAAGTATGACTTGCCCATATATGCCAACGAGGCAACATGGGCTGCAATGGAAAGACATGTCGGCACGATAGCCGCAGAGAAACGTGTCATTATGGAAACATGCGAAGAGATCGCCTGCGGGTCGATGATGGTGCAATCCTATCCGATCTCGCATGATGCGGCGGAGCCGGTAGGGTACAGCTTCGTAGAGGATGGCGAGAAGCTTAGCCTTGCGACCGATCTTGGGTATGTGAGCGAGAAGGTCAAGCGTCAGATTATCGATTCGGATGTACTCGTGCTGGAAGCCAACCACGATACGGAAATGCTTCGAATGGGCCGATACCCTTGGAATACGAAACGCCGTATTTTGAGCGATGTGGGTCACTTATCGAATGTGGCGGCAGGCGAAGCGCTGCTTGAGCTCATGACGGACCGAACGAAACGTGTCTATTTGGCTCATTTGAGCCTTGATCATAACTTAATGGATTTAGCCATGCTGACCGTGAATACTATATTAGAGGATAACGGAATATTTTATAAGAAGGAAGAACATCCGCTGCGTGCTACATACCATGACAGACCTACGCCATGGGATGAAGTGAAGCGGAAATAAGCGATTCCAGCTGCGCGTCGAGCGCGTCTGCTTTGGAGCTAAGCTCTTCTCTCGTAATAATGCCCTTATCTATGAAAATCTCTAGCATTGCGCTTAACGTAAGAACGGTACGATAGTGGTCATCCTTTAGGTCTGCTAGTTTTGCAGCAAGCTGCACATGCTCCCAAGCTGCGGGGGTTTTGGCTTTCATATTAGCAACTCTCCTTTGGCGGGACGGTTCTACAAAATAAATTCATTATTTCGTGTACGCGTCGTCCGAATCTATTATTATTTTAGTCAGTTCTTCCGAAAACATTCCTAGATTGAAAAAAATAGTCTTGATGTCCGAGAGGCATCGAGAGGAGCGATCGCAATGAGCTTATTCGACGACGATTTTTATTCAACCAAAGTATCCAAGCGCGCTGCTCGCGAGAGCAGAAAAGGCAACTTTGCTTTTCCATATAAAAGCGGCGGGCGCAAGTGGTCCAATGTCCGCATTGCATTCGTATCCTCGATTACAAGCGCGATTGCCGCAACGCTGTTGTTCGGTGTTGTGTTCGGCGGTGGCGGCGGTATTGGCGGAGGAGGAGGATCTGTCGCGACAGCAGGCGGGGTTCAGGCCGTCGATCCGCTAGAGCGTCCGATTCAGGCATCCGCAAAGGTAAGGCCGGCCGTCGTAAGCGTCATTAATTTGCAAAAGTTTGCGCTTGGCATCGGCAATGGCAAAGCGCTGCCTGAGGACTCGGAGGATAAAGGCACGCTGCGCGAAGCGGGTGTAGGCTCTGGCGTCATTATAAGTAAGAAGGATGGCAAAGCAATCATCGTTACGAATTTTCATGTCATTGATCAAGCAAAAGAGGTGAAGGTTGTACTGATGAACGGCGAGGCCCGCGATGCCCGCATTGTCGGCAAGGATCAAATTACGGATCTTGCCGTGCTTGAGATCGATGCCAAAGGCATTGATGTGGTCGCGGAAATCGGCGATTCGTCGACGCTTCGTCCCGCTGAATATATTATTGCAATCGGCAATCCGCTAGGGCTAGGGGAGTCCGTCACGACGGGCAGCGTAAGCAAAACCAAACAAATTGTGCCGGTATCGCTCAACCAGGATGGCGTGTACGACTGGGAGCAAGAGGTCATTCAAATCGATGCTTCCATCAACCAAGGCAATAGCGGCGGGCCGTTAATTGATTTGAACGGGCGTGTGGTCGGAATCAACAGTATGAAAATTGCTGATCTCGGCGTTGAAGGCATCGGGTTCGCCATTCCGATTAACCTGGCTATGCCAATCGTCGAGAGCCTGATTAAAGTGGGCTATGTGCCGCGCCCTTATCTTGGTGTCTATACGATGGATCTGGAGCAGTATTGGGAGCAGAAGGGCTTCCAGGACTCGCAAGAGAGCGCTGGCGAGGAAGGCGTGCTGCCGGAGGCGGACAAAGACGGAGCAGCAGGCGAAGGCGATGTGCTAGAAGACGGAGGTGCGCCGCTTAAGCTGCCGGATGATGTCTATGATGGCGTCATCGTGCTGGAAGCGGTTGGTCCGGCTAAGGATGCGGGCTTATTGTTCAATGATGTGATCGTCAAGCTGGATCGCCAATCGATCGGAAGCACGATGGAGCTGCGCAAATATTTGTACAGCCAGAAGAAGATTGGCGATGAGATCGAGATCAGCTATTACCGGGACGGGGAATTGAAGAAGACTCATTTTAAGCTTGGTGAGAAGCAGGATGAGGAGTAGGGGTTAGAGATTGAGGCTTGAAGAGTGAAAAGTAAAGAGTAGAGAGTAAAAGGCAAAGAGCAAAGAGCAAAGAGCAAAGAGCAAAGAGCAAAGAGCAAGAGTAGCCGCGGTGTCGAATGGGAAACCATTTTGGCACCGCGGTTTTTTTGTTGGATTTTAGGAAGAAGGGCAAAGTGTGTAGAATTAGTGCGAAGAGCAAAGTCCGTTGGGACTAGTGTAAAGTTAGTATAAAGAGCTAAGCGCGGGGCCGTGCAGAATTTGTCGTCTTCACATGGAGAGGCGTTTTCTGATATGCTGTGTATAGATATTTTGGACAGACTGTTAAGAGTAAGAGCTGGAAAGACGATCGGGAATTCAATCAACTAGGATAGGAAGCGTGCAGAGTATGTATTGTGTGTGTAAAGAGCATATGGAGACGGCATTAGACCGATTTGTAGATGAATATGAAGATGCACCGGATGTAGTGGATTTGAAGGAGACGCAATTCGCCGATTGGGATCCTCCGCGCAAATGCGATTTCTGTGATGAGCCGGCTACTTTTTTGGTGGTTTAGATAATGCATATACAGATAGCTGCTGTTGGAAAGCTGAAGGAAAAATATTTGGTACTTGGCATAGCGGAATATGCCAAGCGGTTAGGGCCTTACGTGAAGCTTACGCTCACGGAAGTGCCCGATGAGAAGGCGCCGGAGACGATGAGTCCGGCGGAGGAAGCGATTGTGCGCGAGCGAGAGGGCGAGAGGCTTCTGGCGCAGCTGAAGCCTGAAGCGCATGTTGTCGCGCTCGCGCTGGAAGGCGAGCTCTGGTCTAGCGAGGATCTCGCTGGCCAGCTCGATAAATTAGCCACGTATGGGCGCAGCCACGTGGCTTTTGTTATTGGCGGGAGCAATGGTCTTGCTCCCGCTGTGCTTAAGCGCGCCCAGCAGAAGCTGAGCTTTGGGCGCATGACCTTGCCGCACCAGCTAATGCGCCTGGTGCTGGTGGAGCAGATTTATCGGGCTGTGAAGATAAATCGGGGGGAACCATATCATAAGTGACGGCGAATTTCTTTAAAAGCTTACTCTAAATAAAATTCCTTCCGTACCTCGAAAGAGGTACGTTTTTTCGTTACAGGCACTTCCTCAAAATGATCCAGTTTCTTATTACAGCAAGATATGGAAAGTCTGACGAAAACCCGCTGTGTTACTTTATTGGTACTAAATCAAATATTGAAAATCGAAATAGAAAGGAAGTCGACAGCATGATTTCTTAAATGCGATTTTAGATCTCCGAATCAATAGGTAGTTTTTTGATGGGTGCATAGATGTGGTAGGCAGATTCTAGATCGTGAACATCATCAAAGGCTTGAATGAGTTCAATATTTGAGGCTTCAGTTTCTTGCTTTGAGATTTTTAGAAATCTTGCATAATCGGTTTTCAAGACATCGCCAATGTCAAGAAGATCCCCTCGATAGTTGAACCTGGCACAAAAGAGCTGAGGTATAGTAACGGTAAAATAATTCGGTTCATCGATCTGTACTTCATGAGGGATCCCGAACAGAACCTTGAAACGGGTTGAATCGGGTTGACAGTTTGAATAGATCACGTAGCAGGAACCATTTATGGTGTCATCAACGTGATTCAACAACATTTCTGAATGTGAGCGAATCTTCTTTTTGTAATCATCGCTTGCTAGATCCACTTCGAAGGCGATCCCGCTTACTCGGGTCTCTCCGAATTCTGTCAGTGTGAAGTCAGTGACAATATCACCGTTAATGTTTTTAATGGGTCTTCTAACCACTGAGGGGATCGGTAACAGAGAAATATTCTTGTTTTCTGCTTTTAGAGAACTTGGAGCTGCGCCGTATTGGCGTTTGAAAGCGCGAGTGAATGAGGCTTGCGTACCAAAATTCAATTGATAAGCAATATCGGTTAGAGACAAGTTTTTGTTGTTTTGTATCAATTGTAACGATGCATTTAATCTTCTCGTGAGGATGTAGTTGTTTAACGAGCAACCCATCATAGCGGAGAACAATCTGTGAAAATAATATTTGGATATGTTGAAGGCATTCGCAACGGAATCCAATGATAGGGGATGTTGTAAATTGTCCTCAATATGGATCAACGCATTCTCGACTACTTCATAATGGTCCATACTAACACCTCTAAGAGTTTTCAAGTTACTTCTAGTCAGTATAACATACGCAGCCAGCTGAAGAGTAAATTACTAGGAGGAAAAAACGAATGAAACAAGACAGAATGAACGGTATTATACTCGGAATTTTTTATATCTTAGCTGCGGGTGCTTCCATTATAGCGGTTGTTTGTTATGAGCCGGTATTATCCGAACAATGGTATATGGCTGTGGCAAATGGGTCTGAGACAGAGGTTATAATTGGTGTATTGAATGATCTTTTACTTGTAGTGACGGCTGTTGGGACAGCTGTTATGCTGTTTCCGTACCTTCGTCATTGGAATGAACATATTGCCTTAGGGTATCTTTGTCTCCGATTTATGGAAGCTGTTTTTATTGCGATTGGTTTGGTAGGTATACTAGCTTTACTGCATCTTAGTTCCGAATATCAAGCAGCAAGCCCAGCAAGTGAAGGAAATCTGCAAACTATAGGTGTAGTGCTGCAATCTTTTCATAGTTGGACGAGTGTGCTAGGTCCAAATCTGATGTTGGGCATCAATACTAGCCTATATAGCTATTTGCTGTTTCGAACTGGCTTAGTACCAAAACCGTTAGCGATCGTAGGTATGGCTACAGCTGTTTTGGTCTTTATAGCTGGCTTACTAAATATGTTCGATATCATAGGATCATTCTCTGTGGCAAAGGGACTTATCGCACTGCCAGTGGGCGTTTATGAGATGAGTTTGGCCGTCTGGCTAATCGTGAAGGGATTTCACAAGCAAAACCTTGAAAAACTAAGAGCGAATTAGCTCCATCAATTGGTTGCGAGTATGAAGTGAGGCACTCCGCATGAGTGCCTCTTTCGCCGTTTGAGGGGTTAAGGTGAACCGTACCATAAATAGCGGCATGTTTGTTGTCAGGGAACTGCATAAAAGACAAACAAGATTTAACAGGTTGCCGTGTTTATACCAAATAAAGCGGCTTTAGTTCTGATATAATTGGATTAAAGCAGTTTATGATATATTCACTTAAAGAACACTTACTCCCTAACGACAAATCATTAAAAAGGAAGTGCCAATAATGAACCTAGAAATGGTCATGCAGGAGCTTGAAGCTCTCGGCAAGGAGCGCACTAAGAAGATATACCAATCCAATGGCGCGCACGAACCGCTTTTTGGCGTGGCCACAGGCGAGATGAAGCCTATCTTTAGGAAAATAAAACACAATCAGCCATTGGCCGAGCAGCTCTATGCCACAGGGAATTACGATGCTATGTACTTTGCCGGGGTGATCGCGGAACCTAAAGCAATGACTGAGGCGGATTTTGACAGGTGGATGGATAGCGCCTATTTTTATATGCTGTCGGATTATGTGGTAGCGGTAACTTTGGCAGAAACGGATATTGCGCAAGAAGTTTCCGATAAATGGATTGCAAGCGATATAGAGCTGAAAATGTCGGCGGGCTGGAGCTGCTACTGCTGGCTGCTCGGAAGTCGTCCGGATAGTGAATTTTCCGAAGGGAAAATAGCCAGTATGCTGGAGCTTGTAAAAAATACGATCCATGATGCTCCTGATCGCACGAAATTCGCGATGAACAATTTCGTGTACACGGTGGGCGTATCTTATCAGCAGCTTCATGATAAGGCGGTCGAGACCGCTAAGGAAGTTGGCCCGGTGGAGGTCAATCGCGGTACCGCAAAAAGCAAGTTCATTAACGCTTCTGATAATATCCAAAAGGCGACGGACAAAGGTCGGCTCGGCTTCAAACGGAAATATGTAAGATGTTAGTCAAGAAATATTGAATAATCGATATGTAAAATAAAAAAAGCCCGTACAATTGCACTCGCAGCAATTGGCGGGCTTTTTTGCGTCTCCCAATTCCATCCCTTCGAGCCGAACGTTTATTTCATTGGAATTATCTGTGTGCAAAATAAGTTTGCCGTAATGAAAAATATGAGGGTCCTCAGTTGTATTAATAGTGAAAGGGGGTGCTGAGGTGTACCATTCATTTGAGCTCAATGAATCCGTACGGCAGGCCTTGGATCTATATTCACAAAGCATGATCAAAATTGCCTTTGCATACTTGAAAAATATAGCTGACGCAGAAGAGGTGGCACAGGAAGTATTTCTCACCTATTTGCAAAAGCGCCCTGTATTTAATAGCAGTGAACACGAAAAAGCTTGGCTGATTCGAACGACCATTAATAAAAGTAAAAACATGCTAAAAACCGGGTGGTTCAAAAGCAGGAACCCTGTTCCCGAAGATCTGAGCTACCTTCCGAAGGAAGAAAGTGAGGTCTTACAGGCCGTACTGGCCTTGGATAAGAAATATCGGATTCCGATTCATCTGCACTATTATGAGGGATATTCCATTCAGGAAATTGCAGATATTTTGCAGTCCAAGCCTGCAACGGTAGGTACATGGCTAGCGAGAGGACGCCTTATCTTAAAAGAGAAGATTGGAGGCCTTGAGGATGAAGAGATCATTATATAAATCCGGGATGTCCCGAGTGAAAACGAGTGAGGATTTTAAAGAAGCAACCTATCAGAAGTTGATGTTGGAAATGGAAAAAACAGCACAAACAAATAAGAGCAATCAAAAGGAGACATTTAAAATGGAAAAAGCTAAAAAAAGAACATTAACAGGTTGGACAGTCGGTATTGCAGCATGTGCGGTATTATCGGTCAGCATTTTCAATATGAGCCAGAACACGCCGATTGCTACGCCACAACCCTCGGCTGTTGTAGCAAAGCCTCCTATTATGGGTAAAGTGGCAGTCAACATTGATGGCGTTATTTCCGAAGTGAGCGAAGACGGCAAAAGCTTCAAGGTAGGTGACCTGTGGGTGACCGTAACAGATAAAACAGAGCTAGGCAGTAAAGAACCGACAGCCGCCAAGCCATCCGAAGAGCTGCTGCAAAAAGAATTTAAAGTAGGAAATATCGTGTCGGGTTACACGTCTCAGGATGTCAGCACAGGAAAGGTGACGGCAGATGTTATCTACAACAATATGGCCCCGCAGAAGGACACTAGCACGAACCCGCCTATTAAAGGAAAAGCTGCAGTCAATATTGAGGGCGTGATTACGGAAGTAAGCGTAGATGGAAAAAGCTTCAAGGTAGGCGACTTATGGGTAACAGTAACGCCGGAAACGGAATTGGGCATCGGAGGCCCAACAGCCGCTGAACCATCTGAAGAGCTGCTGCAAAAAGAATTTAAAGTCGGCAATATCGTGTCCGGATTCACGACAGAGGATGTTGGCACGGGAAAAGTAAATGCAACGCACATCTACAACAATATGGCTCCGCAAAAGTAAGAGATATACGGGAGCAACATGGCAAGAAGAAATAAAATAAAAAAATGCCTAGGCACCTTCATGAGAAGGTGCCCTAATTTCGTCGGTAAGCCTGCGAAGCTGACGCTTTATCTAATTAATCGTTCTCGATTAGCTTTTGTTGAATTTGATGCTCGTATTCGGCGAACGCTTCCGACATCATCCATCCGCGATCGGACATCAGTGATTGATAGCGTAGCTTCTTTGCCGACAACTCACTTTGAAGCTTTTGGCGGTCGGAATCGTTTCGGCAGGCGGAGAGCAAATCACCAAGCGTGACCATTTCTTTGCGGAGCTGCATTTCTTCTGGAATCATCCCGGCATTTTTGAGCAGCTTGAAGCCGACCCGAAGTTCCTCTGGGACATTCTCCAGATCATTAGGTGGAAGCGGCTTGCCGGCGCCCGGCAAATTGTCTAGTTCCCCGCGGCGGATAGCTTCCAAGATTCTCTCCTCTGCGATCGAGCGTATAAATTCCATCGGTTTATCAACTCCTCGATATTATTTTATCACACCCTACAACAAATTATTTGAGGAGTGCAGCCAGCATCCCTCTCATGAATGAACGCGCACCGAAGCGGGATCGGGATGAATTGTTGCGCTTCCGGGCATGTTAGGGAAAACATCGAAGGGAGTGCTGCGTGATGGCAAGAAGAAGGAGAAAATATGCGGTGCCAGGAGTCGAACAGGGGATGCAAGCATTCAAAGCTGATGTTATGAAACGCGAAGGATATGCCGTGAATCCGAATCAACCGGACGACGTAAAATACGAAGTGGCAAAGGAGCTTGGCGTACCACTGCATCCAGGGAACAATGGTCATCTGACTACGGAATCAGCCGGCCAAGTCGGAGGCAAGATTGGCGGCTCCATGGTTAGGGAAATGATCCGTCTCGCCCAAGAGCAAATAGCGAACAGGGAGTAGCCCGTTCTGAAGCCATCTGAGAAGCATTCACTTCAAATGACATCGCAGTAGGCTTGATGACCTAAACCGACAACTTCCCCTTCCCATAAGAAGGGGTTTTCGTCGATTGCCGCTGCTATTATTAAGCAATCGTTTCGCTTAGTCTATTAAAGCCGGAAGTATATGCTCCTTAATCAGTGTCCACCTATCTCGCGGATTTAGCATGAATGCGGATGCAATGGCTACGACCAGGCTTTTTTCCGGAATGCAGCAAATGACATTACCGCTATCGCCAAGCGCTAAGTACGCAAAAGTCCCATCTTCATCACCTAGCCACCACAGATATCCGTATTTATTTGGGTTCATAGCCGTAGATTCGTCAATCCATGTCTTCGAAATAATCGGAGCATGGTCCCAAATGCCACCGTTCAGATATAGAAAACCAAAACGCGCCATATCACGGGCATTTAGCGTAAGTCCCCATCCTCCTGTGGAATTGCCGCTCGGGTCGTTGACCCATCCTTTCACAGCTTTCCCGAATAAATCATCAAACCCAAAGGATTTCATCTCATAATCCGGGATTTCTTTCATGCCGATGGGTTTAAATAAGCGTTCATTGGCAAATTCACGGGCACTTTTTCCTGTGCTGCGAGTGATAATGGCTGAAAGCAGATGCGCCCCTGCGGTGGAGTACTTAAAAGCTCCGATTTCTCCTTTTTGTCCGAGCAAATCCAGCGTATACTTTACCCAGTCAGGCTGCATACACATGATGTCCAGCGGTTCGTGCCAGTCTTCAAACGCATAGGGAGCTGTCATAGTGAGAAGATGGCGTATGGTGATTACTTGTTTCTGTCTGTCAGCAGCATCAGGGACATATTCGGGGAAAAAATCGAGCACCTTCTGGTCTATATGATTTATATATTGCGCATCTAGGGCAATACCAATGAGAGCAGATATGATGCTTTTCGTTACAGATGCCACATGGTGCGTATCATCGGGGCCATACCCATTATAATATTTTTCGTAAGCCATATATCCATTTCTCACAACAACAATCCCGTTGATATTGCCGTAATCGGTTTTTATGATACCCTCAAGCTCTGAAAGCTTTTCAGCGTCCATACGCAATGCAGCAGGGTCTCCGGCTTGCCACTCTGTAGTTGGCCACTCAATTCTTTGCATGACAGCTACCTCCTGAAAGACATTATTTTGATTAGCGAGCGGTAAATAAAATGTCAGTTCCTGCTGCTATTTTTTCTTAATGGGAAAATACACCTCGGTAACGATATCCTCAGGAGAGGCGGCTTGATGGGGATCGGTTAAATAGACTTCATAGGGCGATTTCGCCAATTGATAGCCTTCATTTTCTACCCATTCCCGCAGCTTAGCATATACGGATGTTAATTTAGAATAGGAATCCTTAAGCGCAGACTTCGCACAAAGCTGCCCAGGCAAATCCCTCGTTCCTTTTACAGGCTCTGCTATTGGAATGGCAAACTCGGTATCATTGCCTGCAGGGTTGTACTCAGAGCTGTGGTAAATGGTCATCGGCGCGCCAAGCAGGGTGAGTTTTTCAGAAGCAATCTTTTCATACAGCCTGCTAAAATACTTCCCATATCCCGCGGCATAGTCATTGCTGCTCATCACCTGACGCATATAAAGGATATTCATTGGCGGGGTTTCAACAAGCTGCACCTCGATATTGTCTAGGTAAGACATAATGGAAATGCCTTTTTCTAAATCTAAAATATCATGGCTCATTTGTTTTAGGGTGTAATCAAGAGCATTCCGTTTTTCTTGTATTTCCTTTCTCTTGCGATTAAGGGCAGAGCAAAGCTTCTCTTCGGATTGATCATCTTCCCATTCCAAGAAGGCTTTAATTTCTTCCAATGGAAAATGATAAGACTTCAAACGGTTGATCAAGAGCATCTTTTTGAGCTGCCGGATGGAATAATACCGATAGCCGTTTTCGGGATTGATTTCATCAGGAGTCATTAATCCTATCTCATCATAATAACGAAGCGTTTTGGTAGATACTTCGCATATCCTCGAGAATTCTCCAATTGATAGCACGCGCTCACCTCCATCCTTCCTATTTTATACGGACAAAATGCTTTAAGTATCGAGCCTTTGCTCATTACTACTGTACACCTTGCCCTAAGGGAAAAGTCCACTGCAAAAGAATGGCTCGAACCCGCTCGTCTCTTACGATGCAGCATCAATAGAACCCGGTTGATGCTTCCATTCAATATGGACAATCTTACCAAAAATGCAGCGATGCGCGAATAGGATTGGCAGTGAAATACCATTGTGAATCCTCCTAGCAGGTGCTATATTAGGGTTGAATATTCGGACATGCTAAGGTACTCGCCGAGTGCCTTGTTTTTTTATTAAAGGGACCGTCAGATGGGGGCTTAGCAGCTTTGGACAACAACAACGGGACGACGACTTTAAGCGCTTATATGAAAAAAAACAGGATCGATTTTCAGGCTTTTATTTCTATTTCATTGGCACTGGCAGAGCTGCTGCAAAAGCAGCATCTTAGAGGTTTGATCCAGCAAAATATAAATCCCGACAATATACTCATTCGGTTCCAATCCGGTCGGTTGACGCTCCAGCTTATCCATCCATCCAAAATGATGCCTGTCGATGGGCAAACCTTTTTATCGCAAGACGATCTCATTCAAGCTTTAGCCTACATTTCACCGGAACAAACGGGCCGCATGAAGCGAAAAATCGATGGACGCAGTGATTTGTATGCTTTAGGTGTTCTTTTATATGAGCTGCTGACGGGTGAGCTTCCTTTTAAAGCGCGAACCGCTAACGAATGGATTCACGCCCACATGGCTTTGCTTCCCACTCCTCCACGTACACTAAACCCCAATGTCCCTCAAATCATAAACGATCTCGTATTAAAGCTGCTGTCTAAAACAGCGGGGAATCGATATCAAACGGCCTACGGCCTGCATGCTGATCTGCTTAAGTGCTCGGATCGGCTGAAGACGGATAGCATTCACGAAGCTTTTCCTTTAGGAGAATCAGACGAAATAAGCCGTTTTCGGCTGCCGAATAGGCTCTATGGCAGAGAAAAAGAGCTGCAGGAGCTGCTTGACGCTTACGAGAGCTCCTATTCGGGCTCCATGGAGCTTGTCCTAATCGGAGGCCATGCTGGGAGCGGCAAAACAGCGTTAGTCAAAGAAATTCAAACATCCGTTAGGCACAAAAAGGGATATTTTATTACCGGCAAGTTTGATCAGCTGAATCAGTCTATTCCCTTTGAAGCGCTTATCGCCGCTTTCCGTGAACTCATTCGGCAAATTCTGGCAGGGACGGAGGAGCAGATTGCCGAGTGGAGAAAGAAGCTTTTGAAAGCGCTTGGACAAAGCGGAATGGTTATAACGGAGGTGATTGCCGAGCTAACCTTGATTATAGGCGAGCAACCCCCTGTAGAGGACTCATCCCCAGCAGAATCGACGCATCGGTTTCAAACCCTATTTAGCAAATTTATTAAGGTTTTTGCGGATAAGAAGCATCCTGTTGTTATATCGTTGGATGATTTGCAATGGGCAGATCCTGCCTCGATTGATTTACTTCAGGTTCTGATTAATGATCCGTCCAATAAGTATCTCTTAATAATCGGCACTTATCGAAATAATGAAATCGATGACGAACAGTTATTGGCTAAAATGTTTTTTGACAACTTGCGGGTGAAAGACTCCGGCATTCATTTTATAAAAATCGATCCGCTCGGTTACTTGGATGTCATTCAATACGTTGCGGATGTGCTGCATGACAAGGCAAGCAGGATCAAGCCGCTGGCGGAAATCATCTATCAGAAAACAGCAGGCAATCCTTTTTATGTACAACAGCTGCTGCAATTTATTTTTGACGAGAAGCTGCTCTATTTCAATTCGAAGCATGCGAGATGGGATTGGCACATTAAATCAATCAAAGAACGGGAAGGCTTTAAGGACGTCATGAGCCTCATCGTAGGCAGGTTTAATACGCTTCCGGAAGAAACCCGCCAATTGCTTCGTTTAGGGGGCTGCATCGGAAATACCTTTGATATCCGGACGTTATCGATGCTCTACGAACGGGACGCTGCGCATACGGAGCAGAGCCTGCTGCCCGCGCTTAACGAAGGCTTGTTATTGATTGAGAAGGAGCGCTATATTTTCTTGCATGATCGGGTGCAGAAGGCGGCTTACGATCTCATACCAGATGAAGAGAAAAACAATGTCCATTTGAGGATCGGCCGGTTAATGCTTCGTTTTTTTGGCACGGAGGAAACAGACGATCATCTATTCGAGGTCGTGCATCATCTTAATTTAGGCAGCTCATTCATGGCTGACCAGGCGGAAATGGAACAATTGGCGCGCCTTAACCTAAGAGCAGGCAAAAAGGCGAAGGCTTCTACCGCGTATGTTCAAGCATTGGCGCTCTTAAAGACAGGCGCGCAGCTCATTGAAGCTCAGGGATGGTCCAGGCAAGATGCTCTGTATTACAATCTCTTGCTTGAAAGCACGGAATGCGAGTATTTTTGCGGAAACTTTGCTCAGGCGGAATCCATTCTGGAGCAGCTGCTGCGGCATTCTTCGAGCCAAACAGACCGAGCCCGCGTCTATATTATCCAGCTGATGATGTACGCTTATCGAAAGAGAGAGCATGAAGCGGGAGAGATAGCTTTAAAAGCGATGGAGGAGTTTGGTTTGTATATTCCGGCCAAGCCTTCGCGCCTAACCATAGCAGCTGAAATTACGTACACGCAGCTCTGGCTTGCGAGCAATCCGGGGCTTATAAAGGCACTGCCTGTAAGCCGCGACCCGCTGCATAAAGCATTGGCGGAAATCGTCATGGCATCATCGTCCATTTTATTTATTATTAACGAGGAATCCTCTCTTGTATTGTTCACCAAATATGTAAGAGTGTCTTTGAAGCAAGGCAATTCTGAAGCTTTTTCAATTGCGCTTGGCTCTTATGCCATTGCGGTGTGCTTCGGATTAAAAAGATACAAGACAGCACTCCGCTTAGCCGAGATTGCCCTTAATCATTCAGAAAAAATAGACAGTGTCTTATTAAAAGGAAAAATGCATTTTATTATGGGGCTGATTTTGCAATTTCTGCGACCTCAAGAAGCGGGCCTACACTTTCAAAGATCGGAGCAGTTAAGCTTGGAAGGCGGGGATATGATTTACGCGGGTTATGCCATATCTTCACGATTGATTACAGGCAGCGAAGATTTGAGGCATTTGAACCATATCTGTAATCAGCATGCAGAACAAGCAATCCGCGCGCTGGACCGCATGACTTTAAGGGTCATCTATCAAACGAGGCAATATGTACATCTTTTGCAGAGCACCCAGGAGACTGAATTAACGTTTGACTGTGAACATTTTCAAGAAGAAAGCCTGCTGCGAGAAGAAGTGTTGAACAATACGTACAAGGGAAATCGATACTATTATTACACATGCAAGCTTGAGATATATTATCTGTTTGGCCATTATTCTGAGGTTGCAGCCCTTGCTGAGGAATCGGCGGAATTCGAGATGGGTACGGTGCTGTCGTTTAATCAAAGGCACAGTTTCTATCATGCTTTAGCGATCACAGCCATTTACCCCCATGCTTCGGATTCAGTCAGACGCAGCTATCGCAAAGTATTAAATAAATTGCTCGCCCGGATGAAAAAATGGACAAAGGTCGTTCCAGAGAGCACATTGTCCAAGCATAGGCTGATGCAGGCGGAAATAGCGCGTTTGGATCAGGAGCATGCGAAAGCAGAGAAGCTTTATGTTCTGGCCATCCAAATGGCTCAAAAATCGGGATCGCCCCGGGATGAAGCGATTGCGAGTGAACGGGCGGCCCATTATTACCTTTCTATGGATAAACATAAAATTGCGGAAACTTACCTTCAGGATGCCTGCAGGGCTTATTTCAAGTGGGGCGCGTTAGGTAAAATAAAAAGAATGCAGGAAATCCACCCGATTCTTGAGAAGCTGTCATTCATAGAAACAGATGCGGCAGAAGCCATCTATGGTGATGATCTGGAAATTGTCGCCGTCGACAACGGGCTAAATAGAGGACTCGATAAGGAATTGGATATGGATACGCTCCGGCAGGCTTCAAAAATCGTATCCAAGGATAAAGCAGAGGCTGACCTGCTATGGAAATTCCTTGATCTGGCGATCAGCAATGCCGGCGCCGAAAAAGGATTGATCCTGCTTGGACGAGAGGGAACATTGATGGTAGAGGCTGAGAAAGATATAAATCGGGATCAAGCGGAGCCTGCCGATAACAGCGATCATTATTCAACAGCGGTTGTTCAATTCGTGATGCGAACGCGGGAGTCGGTCGTTTTGGGCGAAGCTTGCCACAGTATATTTGCCGCGGACCCTTATATCCGACTGAAACGTCCCAAATCGATTTTATGCTTGCCCATTAGCTATCCTGATCATCGTTTCGGCGTCTTGTATTTGGAAAATAATTTAACATCCGATGCTTTTAGCAAGGACCGTTTGGAAGTACTCGAAATGCTGTTTTCGAGAATGGCCTATTTGAAGCTCTGGCAATCACAAATGCATGTCGGCGGCGAAGCTGCTGAGACCGCGAGCGTGAAAGCAGCGCCTTCCTTGGTCGAATCGCTTACGAATCGTGAAATGGAAATTATCCGTCTAATGGCAGACGGCTTGACCAATAAGGAAATTGCCTTACGGCTAGAAATAACCGAAGGAACCGTCAAAATTCACGCCTTCAACATCTATGGCAAGCTGCAAGTAAATCGAAGAGTGCAAGCGATATCCAAAGTAAGGGAACTGCGCCTTCTGGACTAATAGCAACGCAAAACGAGCCTCTAGAATGACTTCTAGGGCTCGTTTTGCGTAGCGGGAGGTCTGTCTTTAACCTGCAGCCCAAACATCCAGCTCAATTTTTAATTCAGGCAAGCCTAATGCCGTGATATATGCAACGGTCATGGAAGGAGGCGTGGGACCGAATACGTTATGCCAAATGGCGTAAAAGTGATCCCAGTCGATTTCTTCCGTAGCCCAAATGTTGATTTTGATGACATGATCGGGAGTCAGCTTTTTGGATGAAAGGATTTCAACGATATTGTTCATTGTATTCGTAACTTGTTGGTTAAAATCATCGGGTATATTTTGGTTTTGGTCTATGCCAATTTGGCCAGAGAAAACATACATCTCAGCATCTCTGCTTATTTTTGTTACATGGCTATAGCTGCCAACCGGCTTCGCTATGTTTGAAGGATTATATCGTTTAATTACATGATTATTTAAGTTCATCGTCAGTAAAGTCTCCTTATAAATCGAAAATACATAACGATAGGTTATATATTTTCACTGTTTTTTTAAATTCCCATGCCTATAGGACAGACCTATCCCGTCTATATTCATTTTAGAAAAAAACAGCAGTAGAATACCCAATGCCACAAGATAAATATTTAATCGATCTTTTCTTCATTAGGTACCCCTCCTCACTCTTTATAAGTAAACGAACGTACAGCAAAATCATAACACTAACCCAGCAATAATAAAAGCTGGACCTAAGCGGACCCTTCCGAGCATTATGCTTCGCCGAGCCTATACATATTGTTCAAATGAAATGGATATTATGTTAAAGGTTGAAGTTGAATGAGGAGGATAACGATGTCAAAATTAAATATCGGGATTATTTTAGGAAGCACTCGTCAAGGCCGTGTAAGTCCTCAAGTAGGCGAATGGGTGAAAAGTGTCGCTGACAAACGTAACGATGCGCATTATGAAATCGTAGATATTGCGGACTACAAGCTTCCGCTATTGGGAGAGGCTGATGCTACAGAGCAAGCGACAGCTTGGAACGTTAAGCTAGGCAGCTTGGACGGATTCGTATTTATCGTTCAGGAATACAACCATAGCATCTCTGCAGCATTAAAAAATGCGCTCGATTATGCGCGTGATGCATGGAACAATAAAGCAGCAGGCATCGTGAGCTATGGTTCCGTTGGCGGCGCCCGCGCAGCAGAGCATTTGCGCGGAATCTTAGGAGAGCTGTCTGTAGCGGATGTCCGCATACACCCGGCTTTGTCGCTATTTACTGATTTTGAGAACGGAACGGTGTTCAAGCCCGCGGACCTGCATCTTACCAATGTGAACGGCATGCTCGACCAAGTGCTCGCTTGGAGCGGCGCATTAAAATCGTTGCGGTAATCGTAACCGACTATAGCAAGCCCAAAAGCCCTTTAGGTGAACGTCGCCTAAAGGGTTTTTTTGGGGTTCGAATTTTTAATAATAAAAAATAGTGTTTTATGCCATTTTTCGCTTCGGCAATATATGTTTTTGCAACTTCATCTGCTAACATAGGAGAAGCATAATGAGAGAGTACATAAAGCACGGGGGCTAGCATCTATGAGCTACAATTTATATTTATCAGCATTGCTGATGGCGGCTACCTGCTGCTCGCTAATGCTGTGCTATCTCTCTTGGAAAAGAAGAGAGCTGCCTATTGCGATTAGTTATGGGCTAGGCATGTTGACGGGTTCATTGTACACTTTCGGATACGCTTTTGAAATTGTTAGCACCGATTTAGAACATATACGCTTCTGGCTTCGAATTGAATATCTAGGCATCCCATTCGGCACTATTCTATGGATTATTATGGTGCTGCAATATACGGGAAGGCAAGCGCTCGTTCGAAAATGGGTAGTAGCGCTGCTGATGATTGTTCCTTCCATTACCTTTGTAGCTCATTATACGAACGATTGGCATCATTTATTTTATAAAAGCATGACTTTAAATTACTCGGAGGGCTTTCCGCTGGTAACGACGGAGAAAGGACCTTTGTACAAGCTGCATGTCTACTATTCCTATTCCTTCTTTGTGGTAGGCATGGGTTTAATGGTTGAAATGTTTCTAAAAGCGACATCCCGCATGAAGAAACAAATCGCTTTTATGATCATTGGATCCTGGGGGCCTTTTGGATTTACGCTTATTTATTTAAGCAATGTCATTTATATGCCAATTGATATCTCCCCATTTGGTTTTATTTTCTCAGGCATCTTCTACATGTGGGGTATTTATCAATTCAACATGCTTAGACTGGCGCCCTTAGCGCTGCAAAAGGTGTTTGCATCGATGCAGGATGCGGTAATCGTATTTGATTTGGAAAATACGCTGACTAGCTTTAACCAATCCAGCAAGCAGGTTATTAAAGGGATAAATAATAAATGGATCGGGTTGCCGGCAGCTCAAGTCTTTTTGCAATATCCATTGCTGCTGGAGAGAATCATGCAAGGGCCTTCTTTGAACAGCAAGGTTCAAATTTCGGGTCAAGCGGATGAGCCCTATTATAATGTGCATATGACCTTGATTAGCGATAAGAACCAGAAGCCTGCCGGCAAAATGTTTTTGTTAAGCGATGTTACGGAAATGGTGCGTTCAGAGGAGCGGCTGCTTGATAATGCCCGCCAGCTAAGCGAACTGAATATGTTCAAGGATCGAATGTTTAACGTAGTCGCTCATGATATTCGCGATCCGCTGGCGGTGCTCATCAATTTGATGGAGCTCATGGAGGACGAGCTGCAAGGCTACGGCGGAGAGCATGAGGAAATCGTCCATGAAATGGGACAGCAAATTGAAAATACTTTTGCACTGGTAGAGAGCTTGCTGGAATGGTTCCGAAGCCAACGCGATGGCATGGTGTTTAACCCGGTGGAGAGAGACATAAACCATACCGTACAGGCCTGCATACGGCTGTTGGCGGTTCGCTGCGAGAGTAAGAAAATCCAATTGGTATCGGAAATACCGAAGGATACGTTTGTGTTAGCCGACAAAGAAATGCTGGATTTGATCGTCCGAAATTTGCTGTCCAATGCCGTTAAATTTACCAACATCGGGGGCACGATCCGATTAAAAGCAGAACATCATGCCGATAAACTCATTATTTCTGTAAGCGATTCTGGGGACGGAATATCGCCGCAACAAGCTAGCTCACTGTTACAGGAAGGTTATCCGGTGTCATCAACAGGAACAGCAGGAGAACGGGGCGTCGGTTTGGGACTTACTTTATGCAGGGAATTTGTTCTTTTAAATGGTGGGGACATTTGGTTCGATAGTTCGGAACAAGGGAGTACCTTCTACTTCTCCGTTCCTACGCCATCTGCACATGCATTCAGACAATTGAGCAGCTTGGAGGCGAGCGCAGGATGAAGGTTATCCTTATTGATGACGAGAAGGCGATGCATTTAATTATGAAACGGATGCTGGCGAAGACGTCTGCGGAAGTAGAAATTGCAGGCAGCTTCACGGAGACGGAAACAGCATTTTTTTATCTGATGAATCATGACGTAGACTTGGTGTTTCTGGATATTAGCATGCCGAGGGAGACCGGGCTAGAGCTTGCCGAACGGTTAAGAGAGGTAGGAAGGGAAATAAAGATCGTGTTCCTGACCTCCCACAAAGAATATGCTTTGCCTGCCTTTGATGTGTATGCCTTCGACTACATCGTAAAGCCGGTTGTGCTGGAAAGACTTCAAAAAACGCTGCAAAGAGCGTTTGCTGAGAAGCGTAAAGAGAGCTTGCAGCAAGGGGAGCGGGCGGCGCCTCTAAATGAAATGAGGTTCAACTGCTTAGGTGTTATAGATATTCAAAGCACGCAGGGATTAAGGGCGAAATGGAAATCAAGCAAAAGCGCGGAGCTGTTTGGCTATTTGCTTATGCATAAAGGAAGGCTGATATCCAGAGCAAGGCTGATCGAAGAGCTGTTTGGCGACATGCCGCAAAAGAATGCTGAGGTTTACTTGAATACGACCGTCTATCAGCTGCGGAAGGTATTAGATCCATTTGGCCTGAGAGAGAATTTGCATTCTGACAGCAACCACTACGCTCTTAGCCTGAGTGAGGTGAGTGTAGACCTTGTAAGCTTTGAAGAAGGCTGTAGAAAAATGTCAGTCGTGGATGAGACAAATCTGGAAGAGGCGATTGCGCTAGAGCAGCTGTACGCGGGGGACTTATTTGGGGATCACGCTTTTGCATGGGCTTGGAACGAGATCGAGCGTCTTTCGTTGCTGTACACCTCCTTTACCCAGCGATTATGTATAGCTTTGTTAAATAAGGGCGAGACAAATGCTGCCATTAGGCTGTTAATGAAGCTCATGTCGCGCAATGAACTGGACGAACAATCCTTCATGCTGCTTATGAAAGCTTATGCTTTGCAAGAGAACAAGGAAGCGTTGATCCGGCAATATAGGCAATATGAAGATACGATGCATAGAGAGATCGGTATAAAACCCTCCCGCGAGGCTGCTGATTTATATCTCAGCCTGCTGTCTGGGCTGGATAAATAAGGATGGGTAAATATGAAAGGCTCCTAAAATAATGGGGGCTTTTTTTCTTTTGTCGAAGTTTGTCATTTTGCCGTCATTGGGCTTGGATATAATGGATTTAACTATGGATATAAGGAGAGATAAGTTAGCATGAAACGATTTTCAACACGCAATTTATTTTTAGTTTCGGCTTTGATTCTGAGTCTGTTAAGCGGATGTGTGATCAATACAAACCAAGTCACCATTAACTTTAACTCGGAGAGGTTAAGTGAAACAGAGCATGCATACATCAGATATTCGAATGGCGATGTCGTTCAGGCACCTAACCTATTGCAGAATCAAAACAACGTTACCGTTGCTACGAATAGCACGCAACCCATTGTAGGCGGATACGTAAGCGATGGTGTGGTGAGCTGGGTTCCAAACATGAGTTATGGCGGTGGAGGTTATGTTACTGTCAGTGGCATTTCGGCAAGTAAACCCACGCTTCCTGTAGGCTATGTCAAGTTAAATAATTCACCGGAAAATGCTCCGAATCAACCCGGGTATATAAACGTAACCTTTGCTGTTTATGATACCGATGGCGAGCTTGTGGATGATCGAACGGAAATTTTTGCACATTCCGCAGATACAGCTTTAACCTTCTATAACATAGATCCAAATGACCTAAGTAATGGCGATTTTTATAAGAGAACGAATACGGTAGACGAGGGTTACTCGTGGTACACCGTTAACGGATTGGTCACTTTCCAAATTAAATCCGACATTAGTGAAATTTATAATGCACCTCTTTCTTTATATTCAGGTTCTCAATTCATAACGAATGATCCTTTTCACAAAAAATCTACACCTGTGGCAGCAATCAATGTAGGCAGCGTAGGGGATGCCTCTTCCTTGCTAATTGGCGATACTTTGGCTATGCTCGCGGATATATTGCCAGTAGAGGCCTCTTACAAAAAGGTGAAATGGTCAGTTGAGAACGGAACAGGCTCAGCGACAATCAGCACTAGCGGCGTATTGACGGGTATTTCGGCAGGTACGGTTACCGTTAAAGCTACGGCTATTGACGGCAACACCGTTTATGGAACAAAAACGATTAAAATTCATGGACCTATCATACCTGTTCAAACCATAACCGTAACAGCGGAAGATGAGGTTTCTACAATCGAATCAGGCAAGACCCTTCAAATGTATGCTGTTGTAGCTCCAAGCGACGCAACAAACCAAGAGGTTGCTTGGTCTGTTATTGATGGGACGGGTACGGCTGTTATTGATGAAGAAACGGGAGAGCTTACTGCGGGCAATTCAGGTACAGTAACGGTCCAAGCAACAGCTACCGATGAAAGCGAAGTCGTTGGCAGCACTATTGTTACGGTAACAGCTGCCCAAGTCCCTGTATCCTCGATTACGCTAACAGGGGATTCCAGCGTGCTGGTTGGCCAGACGTTAACCATTGACGCGACCGTTGCTCCTGCTCATGCAACGGACAAATCGATTGAGTGGTCTGTTGAAGACGGAACAGGCACAGCGACAATCAGTACAAGCGGTGTATTGACCGGCACTTCAGCAGGTACGGTTACCGTTATAGCAACGGCTATTGACGGCAGCGCCGTTTTTGGAACAAAAACGATTGAAATTAATGAGCCTGCCATACCTGTTCAAACGATTTCCGTAACGGCGGATGGTGAAGTTACTACAATCGAATCAGGTAAGAAGCTTCAAATGAATGCTGTGGCAGCTCCTAGCAACGCAACAAACAAAGCGGTCGCTTGGTCCGTAATAGATGGAACAGGTACGGCTGTTATTGATGAAGAAACGGGCGAGCTTACTGCGGGCAATCCAGGCACAGTAACGGTCCAAGCAACAGCTGCCGATGAAAGCGGAGTTGTAGGCAGCACGATTCTTACGATTACGGCTGTCCAAATCCCTGTTGCCTCGATTACGCTGACGGGTAATTCCAGCGTGCTGGTTGGCCAGACGTTAACCGTAGACGCGACTGTTGCTCCTGCTCATGCAACGGACAAATCAATCGAGTGGTCTATTGAAAACGGAACAGGCACAGCAACAATCAGCAAAAGCGGTGTATTGACGGGTGTTTCAGCTGGTACGGTTACCGTTAAAGCAACGGCTGCTGACGGCAGTGCCGTTTATGGAACAAAAACAGTCGAGGTTAAAGTAAGCTCTGGCAGCGGTGACGATCATGGCAATCCGACACTTACTCCAGCGCCAACACCAGCGCCGACAACAAAGCCTGAAGCAACACCAGAACCAAAACCGACAGCAACGCCTGAAGTGAAATTTGATCAAAATGTGATTCAAGTGGAAAAAGTGATATCCAGCTTAAACAAGAAAGCAGAGGAAGCGAAAGCTAACCCAACGGATGTCGAGTTCAAAGACACAAACTCCCACTGGGCTGGGGCAACCGTTCATATTTTCGTGAAATTGGGGATAGTAAACGGATATGAGGATGGCTCCTTCCATCCTAACGCAAGTATTACCCGCGCCGAATTTGCTACCATTATTGCAAAGGTATTTGACCTCTCTGCGATGGGTGATAAAAATAAGCTAAGCGACGTTTCCGATCACTGGGCTTCAGCATCAATTGCTGCTTTAATAGAAAGCGGCATTATCTCAGGGTACGAAGATGGCACATTTAAGCCAAACAAAGAAATCAGCCGTGCTGAAATCATTTCCATTATTTCAAAAATCATTGACCTTAAAGCTGTAAACACAGCTTCAGCGCCTGCATTCACAGATATTGATGGAGCGTGGAACAAAGATCAAATCAAGCAAGCAGCAGCGGCAGGGATTATTAACGGAGCGGGTGATGGACAATTTGCGCCAAACAAGCCATCATCTCGCGCTGAAGCGTTAACGATTGTTTTACACACGCTGCAAACCAATGCGGATCTAAAAGCATTATTGGAAGCTATAAAATAATTAACGCGAAATGCTTTCATACAAAAAGCCTGCCATATGGCAGGCTTGGGCTGTCGAGAAAGTCTCGACAGCTCATTTTATGTTGAATTAATTTAATACGACACCGCGTTAATATAGTATTTATATTAACTCATTCGATCGGAAGGTGTTAGGTATGCTGCGTTCTAATCGCGATAAACAACAACATTTTGAATTGGTTTCTATTGAGGATTTAGTGCCCGCCGATCATATGCTTCGCAAGAAAATGTACATGATTCTGTGCCATACCTCTCTCGCTTAGAACGTCAAAGTGAACAATTTGGTTTCATGTAGAAGCAGTTGCTTTAGATTCAGGTTATTTGACAGCACCTATCTGTAAAGGTCTTGAAACGCGTAAAATCTTTGGTGTGATCGCATATCGTCGTTTCCATTCCACACAAGGTTTATACCCCGTGTCTCAAAACAAAAAGAGAAACCCAACGCTTCGGAAAAGCGTGGGTTTCTCTACAGTCTGAAGACCGGCAACTACCGGTCTCCTTCTCTTTTTCATAAAGTATTTCTGAGAAGACTCTTTTTCAATAGGGTTATGTTCCACTTTGTCCTTGTTATTTAAAACTTTCGAGCTAATTCACGAGCTTGCTGTATGGCTTTCTCTTTAATTGCCGGAGCTTGATCCGGCGTTGCAGCGACACCTTCGATAAAGATACCTTCGAATGAAGGAACACCAAAAAACTTCATAATCATAGTTAAGTGACGATGACCTATTTCAAAGTCTGCAAATGGTGCCCCTTGCGAATAAAAGTTACCAGCTGCTTGAATATGCACAGCCTTTTTATCACCAAGTAACCCAACTGGACCTACATCCTGAACGTATTTGAAGGTTTTCCCTGCAACGCATATAGAATCAATGTATGCTTTCATAACTGGTGGGAAAGAAAAATTCCACATTGGATTAACAAATACATATTTATCTGCAGCAACAAATTGGTCTACCAGTTCACCAAGTCGACTTACTTTCGCTTTTTCTTCTGTGCTCAACTGATTAAAATCAGTGCCAGAGCTTAATTTTCCCCATCCGCTAAATACATCTGCATCAATTTGCGGGATATCTACTTGATAAAGATCAAGATGCAGTACTTCATCGTTAGGATTAGCTTCTCGATATTCATTAATAAATTCTTTTCCAACACTTAAACTATAAGAGTTCTGGTGATCATGCGGATGAGCTGTAATATACAATACGGTTGCCATTTTGGTTAATCTCCTCTAATTGTGATTTTTTTTGGACACTGATAAGACAATTGGCGACTTCAATTTGTGACATAAAACGAGTTATTATTTTATGACTATTTGAAAATGATAGATCAACTGGTAGCAGGGTAGTAAAAAGAGGGAAATCTAGGGAAAACCCCTTAACGCCGTGTCTTAAAACAAAAAAGAGAAACCTTGCGCTTCGGAAAAAGCGTGGGTTTCTCTACAGTCTGAGCCTGCCATATGGCAGGCTTTTTGCTTGTTAGGAGACGAGCATGTCTCAAGCATTAATCAAGAGTATGTATAGGATGAAAATGCTTGCGCAATTTCGGACTTCCACTTTTTATAGGCCGGCAGCAGCGTGAAGCGAATGATTTCCTGTATGCTGTTCCATTCGTTATTTTCATATGCTGAAGTGAGCTGCTCCAAAGCATGACGCAGCGCCAGAGTCAGTTCCTTCAACTGATTGGCAGGCAGCACGGCTGACAGAGCCTGGAGTAATATTTCCATATGATAATAAGCTTCAACGATTCCTTTGAACAATGTAATCGTATCCTCGATGTAGCCCTCATTTAGCCTTTTCTTCATATGTTCAATTCCCTCAAGGCAGGTCTCTGCCAACTCGATCGTTCGGTTCAGCGTATCGAGATGTTTGTCCATAATAGGCCCTCCCTTATTCATTGTAGAAAAAAGGAAACTCTAGAGAGCCTAGAGTTTCCTTGCTTGCTGCTGCGATTAACGAAGTAATTGAAGTACGCCTTGCGGCTGCTGGTTGGCCTGTGCCAGCATCGCTTGAGCGGCTTGAGATAAGATGTTGTTCTTCGTGAACTCCATCATTTCCTTTGCCATATCTACGTCGCGAATACGGGATTCAGCAGCAGTCAGGTTCTCAGCAGAAGTGCCCAGGTTATTGATCGTGTGCTCTAGTCTGTTTTGGTAAGCCCCAAGCTTAGAGCGCGCCGTGGATACGGCGCCGATCGCGTCATCAAGGACGGAAATGGCTGCTGAGGCGTTTGCGGCCGTAGTGACATCCAGCGAGAATTCTTTGGCAGTATTGTTTGTTACGGAAGCCTTGGCTGTTAAAGTAGCCACTTTGCCGTTTGACGCTGTAATGGTTGAGCTGGCGGTGTCTCCCGTTACTTTAAGAGCCTGGGAGCGCATGTCGGCGATCTCAACGGCTAATGTTTGACCGCTGTTGGAGCCGATTTGCATACTCAAGGAGTTATCGATAATATCGTTCTCAAGCTTAAAGGTAGTCGTAGTGGAGTTGGCAAGGGTAGCCGCATTGGTTGTAAGCGAGACGCCATTATTAAACGCGATCGTATCCCCGGCTTTGCCTGTTTTCGTATCGTAGGTAGTTGTGCCGCCATCATTGGTCAGCTCGAACTTAAATTCCGTCACGTTCGCATTAACGCCGAAATAAATATCTCCGCTGCCGGATAGGTCAGCGCCATCATACGTTAATACGACATCGCGCCCTAGATCAATGGTAGTGTTATCGGCTGCTGTCGCGCTCAAGGAGTATTTCGCTCCGTCTACCGCCGTTCCATCCGCCTTTTGAAGCTCTGCCGTATAACCGGCTGCCGTTTTAACATTGAAGGTTACATCGTAGTTAGCGCCTGCTGCCTTTCCTTGAAGGGCAGCTGTGCTGAGGTCGATAAGCGCGCCTGACCCGCCGAAGGACAGGTTCGTCAGCGCATTCGGGCTGCTGGCAAGCTGAAGCTCATTAACAACCGTATCCGTGCCGATTTTAGTACCGGAAACCGTCTCTTTAAGACCAACGGTATATTGGCTTTGCACAGTAGTGGACAAAGAGTTGCCCGATACGAAGGAAGCGCCAGTAGAAGTTAGAGTAAGGTCTGTACCGCCGCCATCGAGATCAAACGTCAAATCGCCGTTTGTGTTCGATGCGATAGTCGCTGTCGCGCTGTCGGCTCCTTTAGTAACTGTAACTTGATCCAGCGCTGCACCGGAAGCAAGGTTAATGACTTGGCCGTTATACGTACCGTTGTCATTGACAGCATCGGCAAGGTTCAAGCCGGCAATAATTTTGTCAACATCCACGTCAAATTGGACGCCAGCCACTTGCAGCGTTTTTGCGCCATCGCCAGCCGCTCCGGAGATGGAAACGGTGCTCGTGTTTGTGCCATCATTGAATGTAAACGTAATATCAGCCGTTGCGTCGCCGCCATCGACTACGTTAATCGTTAACGTATTGCCAGTACCATTATTAATAAGCGCAGCCTGCGCGGTAGTCGCGTTCGGTGCCATTGTGAAGTTAGTGATTACGCTGTCCGCTTTCAGCGTGTTCGCGCCATTGTCCGTCACTTTAGTTGCATCGATCGTTCTTGATGTCTTGATCGTGTACGTGCCGGAATCCGTAGCGTTGGCAGTACCTGTCTTAATATCTAGTCCGCTTCCGATGGAGGAATAGATTTGATCTTTTTTGACGGAGAGTGTATGGTTCACATTATTTAGCGAGGAATTGCTTTCGAGCGTAATAGGCGTATTGCCGCTAGCTGAATTTAAGATTGCTCCAGCATCGGTAGCTGCACCGTCCAATTGCTTCGTGTTTTCTGCCGTGATCGCAATTTTATAGGCTCCGCCTGTCAGATCAACCGTCGCTCCAGCTGTTACAGAAGCATCTGTCACATTGGATAGAACCGTCGTTTCGATTTGCGCTACTGTGCTTGAAGTGACTTTGACATCATAAATGCCAATTGGCGCAGCCGCTTTCGGGTCTACTTTGACAGCGGTAATACCGGCGCCAAGCGTAGTCGTTGCCCCGCCGACAAGTGCCTTGCCATCGCCAGTAACCGCAACATCGCCGTTCAAAATTTTTCTTGTATTGAACTCAGTTGTGTTGCCGATACGGTTGATTTCGGATGAAAGCTGGTTCATTTCCTCTTGGATCGCTTCACGGTCAGTCGTGGAGTTCGTATCATTGGAGGATTGAGTAGCGAGCTCACGCATGCGCTGAAGAATGGAGTGGGTTTCGCTTAGCGCGCCTTCAGCCGTTTGAATCAGTGAAATGCCATCCTGGGAATTGCGTGTAGCCTGCTCCAAGCCGCGAATCTGGCCGCGCATTTTCTCGGAGATTGCAAGGCCGGCAGCGTCGTCTCCTGCGCGGTTGATGCGAAGGCCGGATGATAGCTTCTCCAGGTTTTTGGATGTGTTGACGCCGTTTGTACCAAGTTGACGGGATGTGTTCAGTGCTGCAATGTTGTGATTAATTCTCATTGATCATTACCTCCATGTGGTTTGGTTAGAATGCATATCCGTTTGCATTCTTTGAAGATTTAACGATGTCCTTACAGGCCGTTGCCGAATTGCGCGCTAATCCAAGCAATGAGCTGCAAGTCCATAGTCCCTATCATCCTTGACCTTCACCACTCATCCTTAAGTGGAAGGCAACGGGTTTTTTTATTGATTCTGAAGCCTCTTTTTCTCCTCAAACAACTCTCCGCGAACGATAGAAATATGTTTTGGAGCCTCAATGGCCAGGCGTAAATGCCCTTCTTCGCTTTTTACAACTTTCACCATAATGTTATTGTCGATCATTATAAATTCTCCTGGTTTTCTTCCGAGTACTAGCATTCACCCATCTCCTTAAAAGTTGGTATAAAAAAAGATGAGCAAATACGTCGTTGCCCCTCTTCATCCTGAAGAAAGACAATCGACATATTTGCTCATCCATAAGTCTCTTGATTTTTGTTCACGCAATTCGTATGAATCAATCTTAGAGAAAACCAGGCAAATCCATTATTAAATAGCAAAAAGGACGAATAAATAGGCAGGTATATACGGATCTTCATCCTGAATAAATACCATGCTTATTCACTCGTCCATGAGTGTAATCATTTGTGCTTTATAGAATATATCGGCAGCTTAACATTATTTGTTAGTGCTTTTTTTAGAATCGCAAAAAATATTTTAGTGCAGCTTCCTGATTGGAAGCAGCGGTGCTGCTCATTTATTTGCATCATGCAGTTCTCCCCGTATAATCGGAATGTCGCGCGGGGCATCAATGGCAAGACGCAAATGCCCGTCCTCGCTTCTAATTACCTTAACAATAATGCTCTCATTAATGACGATGAACTCTCCTGGTTTTCTTCCGAGTACTAACATTATCCTCGCTCCTTAATGGAATCCTATAAAGGCCATTTATGCACTTCTCTCTCTCTTGCTTTAACCATCCTAATCTTTACGCAGCAGAATGAAATCTAACGAAAGTTATAGATCGACAAAATTTTTGCAGAAATAACAAATAAAATAGAAAAATGCAGCAATGATTATGCTCAAAAATAAGAATGGATAAAGATGCTTCGATTGGGATAGCAAATTGGGACGAGGCCATAATATAACGATGAATATGATATAATCTTAGAAGTGACAAAAAGTAATCAGCCCTCTATAGGTGTCTTATAATGAAATTTGTGATAAAATGTAGACTTATAAGAGGAACGTGAACGAGGCAAAACCCATTCCGTTCGTGCCAGTATAACTGCAGCTTAAGGACGCCATTTTAAACTGTAGATGAATTGGGTATGATTGAAAGGTCTAGTCATTAAATTGCAATTATTTTGAAGGAGGATTTAAAATGGCATTGGTTTCGATGAAAGATATGTTGAACAAAGGTTTAAAAGAAGGTTACGCTGTTGGTCAATTCAACATCAACAACCTAGAGTGGACACAAGCGATTCTTGGCGCTGCTCAAGAAGAGCAATCACCAGTTATTCTTGGTGTTTCTGAAGGTGCTGCTCGTTACATGGGAGGTTTCACAGTTGTAACTGCAATCGTGAAATCACTTATTGAAGAAATGAAAATCACGGTTCCGGTTGCTATTCACCTTGACCATGGTTCAAGCTTTGAAAAATGTAAAGCAGCCATTGATGCAGGATTCACTTCTGTTATGATAGATGCTTCCCACTCCCCATTCGAAGAAAACGTAAAAACGACGCAACAAGTAGTTGCATACGCGCATGAGCGCGGCGTTTCCGTTGAAGCTGAGCTTGGAACAGTTGGCGGACAAGAGGATGATGTTATCGCTGATGGCGTTATCTAT
Organism: Bacillus sp. FJAT-26390; assembly: GCF_001682865.1. Taxonomy (GTDB): domain Bacteria; phylum Bacillota; class Bacilli; order Paenibacillales; family Paenibacillaceae; genus Pristimantibacillus. Next base: position 523,075 of record NZ_MAQX01000033.1, on the reverse strand, counting down.
GCAGATCCACAAGAGTGCAAACAGCTTGTTGAGCTTACAGGCATTGACTGCCTTGCTCCAGCACTTGGTTCCGTACACGGTCCTTACAAAGGCGAACCAAACCTAGGCTTCAAAGAAATGGAAGAAATTTGCCAAACAATCAAGCTTCCATTGGTATTGCACGGTGGTACAGGCATTCCAACTGCTGATATTAAGAAATCAATCTCGCTTGGAACTGCAAAAATCAACGTAAACACAGAAAACCAAATCGCATTCACAAAAATTGCTCGTGAAATCTTGACTTCTGATTCAGAAGTATACGATCCACGTAAATTTTTGGCACCAGGCCGTGACGCTATCAAAGCAACAGTTGCTGGCAAAATGCGCGAGTTTGGTTCTTCCAATAAAGCGTAATAAGCAAAATGTAAAAATGGTTGGGCCGATTGCATCCTGCAATCGATCCAACCATTTTTTTATGGCTGTAAATGCTCAAAAAAAAGGAGAAACACCATTCCCTGTTCCGAATGATGTTTCTCCTTTTTCATTATTTAAAAGAAGCATATCCTTCATCAGCCATGACCACGCTGCCGTTGATCGCGCTCGCTTCATCTAAGGAGAGCAAATAAACGGAGTCGGCGACTTGCTCAGGCTGTGTTAGCTTATTTCCGATAACCTTCGCTTTCATGGAGTCGATTAGGCCTTGATCCTTATAGCCTTGAATAATAGGCGTATCAACTGCCCCCGGTGCAATGGCGACTACCCGTATGCCGTAAGGCGAAAGCTCTAAAGCAGCGGATTTCGTCATCATAATGACAGCACCCTTGGATGCATGATAAGCAAAGGTTCCTGGGGATGCTAAGAATCCAAATACAGAAGCGGTATTTATAATGACGCCTTTAATGCCCAGCTCTCTCATTTTTTTGCCTGCCGCGATAATGCCATGCGTAACCCCATGCTGGTTTACGTTGATTACGCTATGGTAATCATTTAAATTTTGATCAAGGACAGGCGTAGTCCGCCCGATGCCAGCGTTGTTGAACATAACATCGACTCTGCCATAAGCAGCGACTGCCTTCTCGATAAGCGCCTCAACATCTTCGAACTTGGATACATCGGTTTTAACAAAAATAGCTTCGCCGCCGTTAGCCCTAATGAACTTGACCGTCTCGTTGCCAGCTTCTTCGTTAAAGTCAGCGACAACAACCTGCTCCCCTTTGCTTGCGAATTTTATAGCTGTTGCTCTCCCTATTCCGCTAGCTCCGCCTGTGATAACTGCCACTTTTTTTATGCTCATGATGTATGCCTCCTAGTGAAGTGTTGTTTTCAAAGTTAGTTTAACTCTCTTTTAAGTTAAATAAAATTAAATTATAATAACTTATAGTTAAGCAGTACTTAATAAGGACGGATAACGATGAATTTAGAACAGATGGAATATATTGTGGAGGTCGCAAGCACAGGGTCATTCACCAAAGCTGCCGAGAACGCGCATGTCACTTTATCGGCCATTAGCCAATCCATTTCCTTGCTCGAAAAAGAATTAGGCCTCTCCTTGTTTACTCGATCCCGCGGTTTAGGCGCCCTCCCTACGGTGGAAGGAAAACAAATCATTAAGAAAGCAAACGAGGTATTACTGAAAGTGAACGAGCTTAAAGAAGAGGCAAAAAGCTACAGCAGCACCTTGAACGGCGAATTAAAAATAGCTTCCATACCGGGTCCGATGCATTTGCTCGTTGATGCTGTCTCTAAATTCAAGGAAGACTACCCCAATGTTAAAATAGAAATTTTCGAAAAAGGACCGAAGGAAATATTAGATGATCTGGCCAATAGCCGAATTGATATTGGATTAATTGTGTTATCGGAGCATTTTGAAGAAAAAAACGAGCATTTCTCTTTTGAGAAGCTGCTGGAAGGAAAAATGGTCGTAGGCGTAAACAAAAACTCTCCACTCGCTTTTGAAAAGAAAATTACGCCCGAGCAATTGGCTGGGCAAACGCTGGTATTATATGATGATAAGGTTCTGGTGGACGATACGAATGCCTTAATCGCAAAGCATGGAAAAGCGAATATTCTTTTTACTACGAATAATACGAAGGCGATTCAAAACGCAGTGAAGCGTGGGCTCGCTATTACTGTCGGACTGGAATACTCGTTCCGGGATGATCACTCTGAGATTGTTCCGATAGAGCTTGATATGCCGAATGCAAGCCCTGTTCACTATGGGTGGGTACTCCATAAGGGGAAGCACCCCACGCAAATATCGAAAAGGTTTATTCAAAGACTGCAATTTGAATTTTAGTTCAATCGCAAGAGGAGGCTGCGGCCGGGTGAACAAGACAGACCGATTGTTAGCTATCGTGTTGGAGCTGCAGCGCACTGAGGTTATAAGGGCTGAGGATTTGGCAGCTATATTCGAAACGAGCGTGAGGACGATCTATCGGGATATTCAGGCGCTAAGCGAAGCGGGCGTTCCGGTGGTAGGGGCTCCCGGACTTGGCTATTCCTTGATGGAAGGATATTTTCTGCCGCCAGTCAGCTTCACGGCGGAAGAAGCCGTAGCCTTGCTTATCGGAACGGATTTTATTGAGCAAAGGTTCGACGCGGACTATGGCAGCAAGGCTCAATCCTCACGCGGAAAGATTGAAGCCATCCTGCCGGAGCCGGTTAGAAGCGAAGCATCTAGGGTACGCAAAACTATGAGGCTGATCACTTCTAGAGAAGATGTCACTCGCAAGCAAGAGAAAGAGCATATATGGATGATTCGCCGAGCGATATTGGATGAGCGGAAGATCCGTTTTGGTTATTCGAAAAAAATAGCCGAGCCCGGCGGGAATCGCCAAAGTGTACGTGTCGCGGCTCCTTACGGACTCGTTTTCTCTTACGGGTCTTGGATGCTGATTGCCTATTGCGAGATGCGGCAAGAGATTCGTCATTTCCGGTTGTCGAGAATGGCGGAGCTTACCGTTCTGGAGGATAAATTCAAGCTAAAGCCTGATTTTAATTTAAAGGATTACCAGCCGGAGGATGACCGCCATATACATGTGCGCATTCATGTGAATCGCGATATTGCAGATAAAGTGAAGGAGTCGAGCAACTTTTATACGGTTGCAGAAGAAGAGCGTGCAGATGGCTTGTTTATCAGCTTCCGTGTCCGCCATCCCGAGGAGCTGCTCCATTGGGTGCTCGGCTGGGGAGCAGGCGTCGTTGTACTGGAGCCTGAGTCCTTCCGAAACCGCATTCGTGACGAAGCCGAAAAAATGTTAAAACGCTACTGACATACAGTTGTCAGTAGCGTTTTTGTATAGTCATAGCAGATGATAAATAAAGGAGCTGCTGAAGAATATGAACGCAACCGAAGCATTACGGCGATTTGAGGAAAATGTGAGCGAGTATTTGCATGAATTAGAAGGCTTCAGCATGGAACAGTTGAAGCATCAGCCAAGTGAGGACGAGTGGTCGCTTGGACAAATGTATCAGCATCTCATTAACTCGGCTCTGTATATGCAGCTTCCAAACATTGAACGCATAACCATGGCGGAAATGGAGGATGCCATTCCATCAACAGGAGAAAAAACAAAGGAGGGTAAAGCGATTTTTGAGCTGGGCAGCTTCCCCCCTATACGTATCCAAGTTCCGCCATCTCCGCAATATACGCCTAAGCAGCCGGAAAGCAAAGAGCAGCTGATCCAAGGATTAAGCACTGTGGTCCATCGTATGAAAGAGGTGCTGCCAACGCTTGAAACAGCAGATAAGCAAAGCGCGGTCGCTCATCCGCGGTTCGGCATGCTAAACGCAAACGAGTGGTTTTTGCTGATTGAAATGCATTATCGCCATCACCGTTTGCAGATGAATCGTTTGAAAGAGGCGCAGGCGTTACCCGGGATCGCTTAAGCATAAAGTGTTAGATAGGCAGCAGGGACAGAAAATAAAGCAACCTCGGTCATGGATGACCGAGGTTGCTTTAACGGTTTGCGCCTTAAGGAAGAATGTTGCCTGCCGCGCGGAAGATGCCATACCATTCTTCGCGTGTCAGGTGAATGTCGCTTGCTTTAATGCAATCCTTCAATCGGTCGATATTCATCGTGCCGATGACAGGCTGCATGTTCGCAGGATGGCGCAAAAGCCATGCGATCGCAATCGTTGTGTTGCTAACTTCATATTTGCTTGCGACTTCATCGATTTTTTCATTCAGCTCCGGGAACTTTTCGTTTCCGAGGAATACGCCCTCAAAAAATCCGTATTGGAACGGCGACCATGGCTGAATCGTAATATCGTTCAGTCTGCAATAGTCCAAAATGTTGCCGTCACGGTTAATGGCAGCATCGTTTTCCATATTTACGTTAAAGCCGTTAGAAATCATGTTGGCATTGGTGATGCTTAGCTGCAGCTGGTTCGCAACAAGCGGCTGCTTCACTGCTTTCTTCAACAGCTGGATCTGCATCGGAGTTTGATTGGAAACGCCGAAATGGCGCACTTTGCCTGAGCTCTCAAGAAGGTCAAAAGCTTCCGCAACCTCTTCCGGTTCTACAAGCGTATCTGGACGGTGCAGCAGCAGAATGTCCAAATAGTCGGTTCTGAGGCGCTTCAGGATGTTGTCTACGGAATCTAGAATATGCTCTTTGGAGAAATCGAACATGCCCGGACGAATGCCGCATTTGGATTGCAGGATGATCTTCTCACGAACGCTTGCATTCATATGAATGGCATCCGCAAAAATCTCCTCGCATTTTCCACCGCCGTATATATCCGCATGGTCGAAAAAGTTTGCCCCTTCGTCTAGCGAGGTTTGGACGAAATGCTCAGCTTCGGTCTTGTCCAGCGAATTAATTCGCATACAGCCGACAGCAATTACAGGCACCTCTAAATTGCTTGTACCTAGTTTTATTGTTCTCATGATTAAAGTCCTCCTTAGTGATTGGTTAACCTGACTTGATGGCATTGGCGCATATAGGGATGTGGTTCGACGTTTCATGTAGAGGTATTCAAGTGAAAGTATAGCGGAATAAGCGGACGAGCGTAAGTGCTGAAATTATATATAGTAAGTAAAAGAAATGTAACTACGCAATGCCAGCCCCTGCTCGACCTGTCTATTTTCTTCCTTTATCCTTCGTTTTGAGAGAGATTTAGTTTCATTTATTTTAAGTGAGATGTACCTAAACATTATTAGTGGTCGTCAGGAATTTGGAAAATGGCTTTTTACGTCTGATAAGATCATCCGGGACGGCGAAAATTAATGTGAGCTAATGCTAGCGTATACAATAGTTAAAATGTTAGTAATACGCCAAAAGAAAAGTCGTGCAGCGTTATTAGGGCTGTACGACTGAGGGTTACAAAGATTATAAGACCTAAGATGAAGACGTGATTCAAAGAACGGCTAGACATACTACTAAACGCATTGTGGGAGTTCTGTTGAAGCATTCCATTCCTTTGATGTATCAACTGATGTTGTCATTACCTTAATAAGTCCCACGCTTCCAACTGATAACCACGAATCTACTACTACCTTAGCTGTCAGTTTAACTTTATCGCCGTTAAAAGAAGGATCAGCACTAACTTCTCTTTTATTTATTGTGAAAGTTGTAAAAAGATTATCATCGTTATCTATTACTGAAACGGTCGCATTATTTACTGAAGTAAATTTCGACCATGAGTAATTTGTAGCTACTTCATAAGATAATTCAAACGATCCACCTATATTAGTTGTGTAATATAGCATCTTTAATCCAGTACAAAATGCAGACGAAGCTAGATTATTTGTTTTAAGATTATTAGAGTTTTCCTTTATTTTAATTTCAGTAGGCAATTGTTTTAATTGAGTAAGGGCTTGTTCCAATTCCCCCACAGTAACAATAACCGAATTATTTGAAGAAGCTTCTGCTTTTCTAAGCTCTCTAGGATCAATCCCTAGAGATTCAAGAACTTGGTTTACATTCTCATTACTTACAATTGTGTCCGGTGATAAAACCTCGGTTTCTCCTTTTGCACTAACTGGTAAAATTAGGGCGATTGATAGACATAGAGCAGCAAATAAACTAGTAACTCTTTTAAACATAGTATTACCTCCTTTTTTTTACTATACTACCACACATAAAACATTTTTTCCAACATTTATATTAAGTTGTTTTTATTATGAAGAGATTCCTTTTTTTGAATTTGTTATTTTCTGTTATTCGTCATTTCCCAGGTATTGGCTTAAACGTGGAGGTTAAGTATATAATGATAATTGAAAAGGAGGTGCTGTATCTAAATGGAATTTATAGAAACAGGACTAAAACTATTTGTGTTTATAATAGCTATTTCACTTTTCTTTGCTTTGGTTGGGTTCCTAGTCAAAAAATATCTAAGTGACCTCTTTCAAGGTTTTTCTAAAATAATAAAAAAAATATTTAGTTCAATTAAAGAAATTTTTAGAAAAACGGGCTGACCATATTGTCAGCCCGTTGAACCTGTTGAGAAACCTCGCTACTCTAAGCAGACGTCCTTAATTTCCATAAGCGCTTCAAGTTCTGCAAAATCAAATTTTTATGTCCACTAATGCTTAGCGTATTAAAACGTCAAATTGTTGGCGTTACCCCAAATTGAGCTCTGTTAGCAGTGTGTCACTTACATTTGGTAGCGAAACTCTATGAATATGAGAATACATATTTGATTAGAATAGTAGCATCATGAACAAAAGTTGACACCTCATGATATTTGAACAGCCCTTTTATCAATGGAATATGAAGAAAAAAAAGTTTGCAGAAGAAGCAATTGCTAGGGCAAAAGAAACTTGGAATTCCCCTTAAGAAAAAGAATATTAAAGGGATGAAATTATGAATTCATAATTTTGAATATAGTTTTCTTATGATCATTCATAGTCCATCTTCATTTTGCGTCGTAATTGGCTATAATCGCCTATATTAATTCCGTGGAACAATTCACAAAAACGGCCGCTGTTCGCATCGTTTGCGATTGGGCCGTTTTTATGTTTTCTTAGGATAGCTTAGAGTTGCTCTGATTTTCATTTTTCGAGAGGTCGGACTAATTCACAAAATAATCGATTTTGTACAGATGCTCTGCTAAGAGTTGAGTTAACGATCAGTTAATAGCTCTCTTCCTCTCGCATAACCGTCTTTGGTGGTTTTTTTGGTTACCGGCTTAATTCTTCTAACTTCTTTAAAAGATCTTTTAGTTCCTTGAATTCTTCGGAGGAACTTACATCATTTAGTGATATACCTTTATCGAGTTCTTTCTTGAAGGTGGCTATCTGAGTCTTAACTTGGTGTATGATCGAAGAATTATTATTAACGTTCGTATTCAAGCTGTACTCTTTTCCATTTTTAATTAGGATGCTATCCTTTGCGTGAGCCCGGTGGATAAGGCCGCTAATTTGGTTGGAGTTAGCTTGGAATTTTTTTGTTAATGCCTCCGCTAATTCTGCAAACTTAGCTGGTGCATTACGTTGCTTGAAAAATTCAATAAAGAAATCATTTGCAGTGGATTGAGAAATTGAAATTGTCACTATAATCACTCCCGAATAATTGTTAATTTAAATATAAGTCTAAAAATTCTATAAGTCAAGAAATTCTAGACTTTTTATTTCGAAAATTCTTTGACTTTAGAAGTTCAATTAAAAGAAAAGAGGCAGCTACATTCGTGGTTACTTTCTTAATAAAGTTTAATATAAAACGGCTTAGACAAGACCATCGTCACCGGAGGAGACTGGATATTAGTACAGTGGCATCAGGATAAGGTATGAACCTGGTACTGGACGAAGGCAGGTAGACTGGGTACTTTGGAGTTTGTTGAATTTCATTGTATAAACAAAAAAATGAGTCCCGTCTTTGAGTACTTAATTCCCATCGCTACCATCATATCGTAATCGATACGGTCTGGATAAAGTTTGAGATAATTGTTTTGATTAGAGAAGCGGGTCCTAAGGATTGCGGGGCATTGAGCAGATTAATGACGCAATTAATGAGCAAGGAAATAACAGTGGACCAAATGACAAATCGTTTGGCATTTGTCGCTCAAAGTCCTTATGATTCCTTATACGTTTATGAAGAGGACGGGCTTGTTCTGGGTACTTTAGGCTTTAGAATTAGGGAGAATATCGAGGAAGTTTCGAGATTTGGGGAAATATCGGTCATCGTTGTAGACAGGCAGGCCAAAAGAAAAGGAATCGGCAAAGTATTAATGGATTATGCGGATAAATTAGCTAAAGAGCATGAATGCAAAGGAACCTGGTTAGTATCCGGACTTACGAGGGTAGATGAAGCGCATAAATTTTATAAGGAGCTTGGTTATGAGGTAACCGGCTCTAGGTTCGTAAAGAAGCTAAGATAGCAAGGTCGCCTATATGTTCCGAGGGGTCGGATAAATCGGAGCCTAGGCAGAAGCGTGGGTAGGAGTAGGACGAGGCTGCCCTTGAAGTGATATACTTGCTTTATCCCATATAAAGAACATTGATGAATGGAGGACATGAAATCATGTCTAGCTTGCCAAATTGCCCGGAATGCAACTCGGAATATACGTATGAGGACGGAAGTCTTTTTATATGCCCGGAATGCAGCCATGAATGGAGTTTACAAGGGGAAGGCGACAATACGGAAGACAAAAAGATCGTCAAGGATGCTAATGGAAATATTTTGAACGATGGAGACACGGTATCTGTCATTAAAGATCTTAAAGTAAAAGGAAGCTCCTTGGTTATCAAGATAGGCACAAAAGTAAAAAATATTCGTTTGATCGACGGCGATCACGATATTGATTGCAAAATCGATACATTCGGAGCGATGAAATTAAAATCCGAGTTCGTGAAGAAAATATAAATACTGTCGGTGTAAGGAAAGATGTAACCTCGTTACTAAAGCTCGAATGGCGCTTAGCACATAGGCCATTACGGGCTTTTTTACGTTCCGCCGCCATCTGTTCCATATAAATAAGGTTGAAAAATGTAATCGTTTGCATTATTATGGTCATATAGTTTGTTTTATCACCGAACAAACAAACCGGATGTAGAAAGGAATGTCACATGGAGAAAAATGTTATTCCTCAGCCAACTGCGAGTTCAAACGTTTTGCAGGTCGTGCAGTTAATCCGTTCCGAGCAGCCCATAAGCAGAGCGGATATCGCAAAAAAACTAGGGATCGCCCGATCTACCGTATCTGCGATCATCGATGATTTATTAAATAAAGAAGTAGTGATAGAACAAGGCTTCGGCAGCTCCACGAAAGAGGGGGGACGGCGAGGCATTCAATTGGGCTTTAACCCAAAATCGGCTTACGGTGTCGGGGTGGACATTGGGGGAACCAAAATTTTTATCGTCATTACGGATTTGGACGGAGAAGTCGTATTTAAAGAAAAGATCAAGACCATGGCGGATATCGATGAGATTATGGCTGCCATTAATCAAGCGATTTTGAAATCTGGAGTGGATCAGCAATTAATTATTGCCATGGGTGTCGGCGTCCCCGGGATGACGAACACGGCAACGGGAGAAGTGATTGACGCCCCTGCTTTAGGATGGCAGAACGTGCCGCTGAAGGATAGGATGCAGAAGCATTTCAACTTCCCCGTTTTTATCAATAATGACGTCAGGTGTGCGGCGTTAGGGGAGCGGTGGCTAGGCTCAGGGGTCATGTCGCAAAATATGTTCTTCATCGCATTTGGAACCGGGGTTGGCTCGGCCATTATTTATAATGGACAGCTGATCGAAGGGCATAACTTCTCCTCGGGGGAGATCGGATATTTTATCGACACGGATGATGTGGAGAACGGACTGACCAATCAGCCTGGACAGTTCGGGACGTTTGAGAACAAAAACTCGGGTACGGGTCTCTCTAGGCATGGCATCGCCCCGGAGGAGCTCTTTAAGCAGTATGCGGGCAAAGACGCTAAGGCGGCAGCTATTATTGAAAGGTTTATACGGGAGGTATCGGTTGCCCTCGCCAACGTATGCAGCCTAATCAATCCTGAGAAGATCATTATCGGCGGGGGTGTCTCGGAATCGATGCCTGTCGTGCTGGATGAAATCAAAAAGAACGTACAAAACTTTACGCCTAACCATGCTTCTATCGAGTTGGCCGTTCTTGGACCGGATGCCGGCGGGCTTGGCGCTGTCGCATATGCCTTTCAAAAGCTGCAAGAAGTGAATTAATCACATTTTTACTCAGTTCATCATGAATAAGGAGCGGATTAATTATGAATATTGTTGTTTTGAATCATTACGAGGAAATGTCCCAAAAGGCAGCCGAGCAGATCATTCAAACGGTGCAAGCGAAGCCGGATGCTCTTCTTTGTTTTCCCGGCGGCGACACGCCAAGAGAAATTTTTCGGTTGCTCGTACAGGCTGTGAAGGATAACCGAGTAGATTTTAGCAAATCGACCTTCGTTGGGCTCGATGAGTGGGCAGGGCTTGGCCGTGAGGATGAAGGCAGCTGTATCCATTTCCTCTACGAGCAATTTTATAATCCGGCAGGCATTCAAGACTCGCAAGTGCATGCGTTTAACGCCAAAGAAAAAGATCTCCAAGCCGAGTGCGAGAAAATCGATGCGGTCATTAAGCGGCATGGCAGCCTCGACTTAATATTGCTGGGCATAGGAGTCAACGGGCATCTCGGCTTTAATGAGCCGGGCGCCTCCTTCGAGTCGTACTCCCATGTATCTGATTTGGATGCGGTGACGAGCACAGTCGGACAAAAATATTTTAAGGAACATCGGGTGTTATCACAAGGCATTACGCTTGGCATTAAGCATATTCTAAATGCCAAAAGCGCGATATTGATTGCGAATGGGCCCAAAAAGGCGGATGCCGTCTTTGAAGCGGTCAAAGGTCCCGTGGTCAATACGATGCCGGCAAGCGTGCTTCAGCTGCATCCGAACTCGCATCTGATTGTTGATCTTGAGGCGTATGCCAAAGTTGAGAAGTCTGAAGCGAACTAGAAAAACAAACGCCAAGCCCCTCGTGGACTTGGCGTTTGTTTAGTTGTAGAGCAGTTCTACAATAGCAGGTCGCGTTTGCGGAACAGCACGATGGCTAGACCAAACGATACCAACCCGATGAAGGAGAGAAGGATAAAGGATACAGCTAAGTTTGCATTTCCGTTAATAATTTCGCCGGGCTGGTAAAGGGAGAAGATCGAGATATTTCGCAGCCATTCGATCTTTTCGCTAAATTTGCCGATCAGATCCAAGCTAAAAAAACCAAACGTAATGAATCCGGAAATGGATAGCGCCTTCTTCTCGTCATTGGAGAGAGTGGATACGAGGAAGGAGATGCCGCCGACGGCAAAGAGCAGCAGAAATGCCGCGATATTCATCTGAATAAAAGTGAGCGTATCAAATGCATAAGCATCCCCGAGAAACCATAAGCTTCCGATAAACCCGGCAAGGGTCGTAATGGCCATAATGACAAACAGTCCGCTCGTCAGCACAGCTGCCTGCGTAAAAGCGACCTTTCCTCTTGTTGTCGGGGTAGACAAAATATAAGCCATGGAGCCTTGATCCACCAATTTCGCCATCAGCTGCGTCGATAATTGAACGCATACGATAGCGAGAATAAGCACCAGAATTAATCCGTAGTATTCTCCCGAGATGAAGGCTTCCGCGCTGCCAAAGCCGTTAAGCCCGAACGCGCGCCCGACTCCCTCCGGCATGGAATTGACCAATTCGTCGATCGCTTTCGTGTTTTTGGCAAGGCCGGGATATAACCAAAACATAAGAAGGATATAAAAGGCAGAGCCAAATGAGTAGTTCAAAAAGCTCTTCCTATTTACTTTCATCATCTGTTTATATAAGGTGACATTCATTTCATCGTCTCCTTGCGATCATAGTAATTCATGAATATATCCTCTAGGTTTTGAGTGAACATATCGATATTGCGAACCTTGTACTTTGCTGTCTCTTCCACAAATCTATCGTAATTGCCTTGGATGGCAACTTTCACCCGATTACCCTCATGTGATTCGATAAGCAAGCCTGAATGGATGAAGGACTTTGCCTCTTCATCGCTCTCGAAGGTGACCTCGAACAGCTTCCGCTGCAAGGACTGCAGCTCATGGATATCATTAACGGCAACGATGACGCCGTCCTTAATAATGGCTGCCCGGTCGCAGGTTCTCTCTATTTCGGGAAAGCTGTGCGACGACATCAGGAAGGTTTTCCCCTGAGCCTTCTCCTCCAGCACAAGCTCAATAAAAACCTTTTGCATCAGAGGGTCAAGGCCAGAGGTCGGCTCATCCAAAATGATCACTTCAGGATCATGCATGAAAGCTGCAACGATCCCGACCTTTTGCTTCATCCCCTTGGACATTTTCCGAATGGGCGTTTGGACGTCGAACTGAAGCCGGTCGATTAAGCGTGAGCGTTTGGCGTGATCTTTTATTCCCTGCATGTTAGCCATAAAGTCCAGAAACGTCTTGCCGGTCATCCCTTCAAAAAAAGAGATTTCTCCCGGCAGATATCCGACGCAGGATTGAAATTTCCCCTGTTCCCTCCAAGTGTCCAGCCCGTTCACCTGCACATTTCCTTTATCGGGCTTCATGAAGCCCATAATATGCCTGATTGTCGTTGATTTGCCCGCACCGTTTGGACCCAGAAAGCCGAAAACCTCACCTTTTTTCACCAAAAATGAAACATCGAAAATTCCTCTCCCGTTTGAAAATGTCTTCGTCAAATGTTGAACGGTTAACATGCCGGCACCTCCAGGAAATAAAGAAATGAAATATTAATATCAACATATTTCATATTTATCATATACCCGGCCTTTGGCTCCGTCAATTGTTTTATGAAATATGTTTGTGGTATTATTTCATAAAATACATAATAATCGATGGGACTCGGGTGAACGGTGATGAATGGATTTGAGAAAAGGGCTAACCTAATCAAAGAGAAGATAAAAAAAACGACGTTAGGCCTGCTGCGGACCTCAGACCCGAAGCGGATTCGGGTTGCCGATATTTCCAAGCAGGCTAACGTTTCGCAGGTCACGATCTATAATTATTTTGGCAGCAAGGAAGCTTTGCTTCGCGAAGTGATTAAAGATTATTTGGACAAGGGCACCGCTGATTTTGAGGAAGTTATGAAAAAGGGCCTTTCCTTGAGGGAGAAGATTGAATATATTATCTTTCTGGAGAAAGAAATCTATAAGGAGCTGCCGCTTGGTGTTCTCAAAGAGCTAATAAGCGAGGATCAGGAGCTAACCGCTTATATCGAAGAGCAATACAATCAGAAAGCGATCCCTTTGACGATTCAGATGATACAGGAAGGAAAGGAAAGCGGCGAAATCTCGGATCATATTTCCATTGAAAATGTCCTAGTCTTCATTCAGCTGTACATGAACCAGTATGAAACGTTGCTGGATATGGCCCAAAAAAGCGGCGATATGGATAAATTTCTTGAAGGAATGGTTCATATGTTCTTTTACGGCGTGTGTGGGAAAAGCTGAAGCCTGTGACTAGTGAGTGCTAAAAATAGGCGATTGTCACGCATGGATGACCTCGGCATACCATATAGGGATATTGATTACAATTGAATTGGAGTTGTTACAATGACAGATCCTTATGTGGAGTATACAAAACCGGGCGTTCAATATTTTTTTGACGTTAATAAAAACCGTTTAAACACAAGAAACGCTGAAAATTTTATTAATCGCCTTGGACGAGATAACTTAAACACGCTGGGCAACGTTTCCTTGCTTGATATTTATTTGAGCAGAGGGCGTGTCGTTGAGCCGCATTATCATCAAAATGCTTCAGAGCTTGTTTATTGTATTGCGGGCAAAGCTACGGTTTCCTTAATCAATCCTTTTAATAATCAACTTTCAAACATTACGATTACCCCCGGACAGGTAGCAAATATTCCGCAGGGCTGGTGGCACTGGGAAATTGCGTTAATAGATAACACTCATTTGCTCGCTATCTTCGACGCTCCTTATCCAGAGTACATTTTCGGATCGGATATCCTTACAAAAACGCCTATAGAAGTGCTTGCCCATACGTATTGCTTGAATCCGGAGCTGTTGAGAGAGACGTTGAAGCCTTTAAACAACCAAACGATTATCATTGGCCCTACGGATGAATGCGTGGCGGGAGCTGTTGGCGGCGTTCAAAAGCAGCAAAAATCGAATTTGGCACCACAGTCCAACATGGCGCCGCAGTCCAATATGGCACCGCAATCCAATATGGGCTATCACCCCAATGCTATGCCCCGTTTCCCGCAGCATCATCAAATGAATTATTATTATGGGGACCAAGATCGTTAATGGGGATACGCAGCATGTATACATGGTAAAGGCATCATGCAAAAACAGCCCTAGCTTCTCGACGAAGCTGGGGCCGTTTTTATTTGTATGGGAAAAGGATTACGCTGCCGGTTGCTTGCGTTCAGTCATGTAACAAGCTAGGCCTAGCAGGAGAGCGGCTCCGACGAGCAAGGCTCCAACCCATGGAAGAGCGTTTATCGACAAATGCGTAATAACCCAGCCTCCTATAAAAGCACCTGCGGCATTTCCGAGATTACCGGCTGAATGGCTGGAGGTAGAGGCGAGCGCTGGCGCTGCTTGTGCTAGGCTCATCACTCGTACCTGAAGTCCCGGGAATACAGCAAAAGCAGCAGCTCCCCATAGGAAAACGGTAATGACAGCCGTAATTGGGTTATGGATGGTGAAGGTGAAGAGTGTCAGGAGAACACAAATCGTGAAATAAAGTCCCAGCACGGAAGGCATTAGCTTCCAGTCCGCAAGCTTTCCTCCGACAATATTACCGATGGTCACGCCAATGCCGAAGAGAACGAGAATCCAAGTTACGTTATGCTCGGCAAAGCCTGCAACTTGTACAAGCAGCGGTGTGATGTAAGTGAATACGGCGAAAAGGCCGGCATTGCCTAATGCTCCGATTAGCAGGTATAGCAGAAGCTTTGGCTTGATGAGCGCGGAAATCTGCTGGACGATGCTCGCAGGTTTTTCTTGCCGGAGCTTAGGAATGAAGATTACGATGCCGACGAGTGCGATAACGCCCATAATGGCGATCGCGCCAAACGAGGAGCGCCATCCCATATTTTGGCCGATGAAGGTTCCGAGAGGAACACCGATAATATTCGCGATGGTTAACCC
This sequence comes from Bacillus sp. FJAT-26390, assembly GCF_001682865.1. Lineage (GTDB taxonomy): Bacteria > Bacillota > Bacilli > Paenibacillales > Paenibacillaceae > Pristimantibacillus. The sequence goes on along the minus strand of NZ_MAQX01000033.1, from coordinate 508,008 downwards.
CGCCATCATGATGGATACGGCGCCGGCCCTCTTATCCGGCCGCACGAGGCTAGAGGCGATAACGGCCCCAACGCCGAAGAAGGTTCCGTGAGTTAATGCGGTAATAATGCGAGCGCCCATTAGAACGGCGTAGTTTGGAGCGATAACGGAGATTCCGTTGCCGATAATAAACAATACCATAAGCAGCAATAACAGCTTTTTCTGCGGAATTCGGTGGGTGAGGACCGTTAGGATTGGAGCGCCAATAGCGACTCCGAGGGCATACATCGTTATAAGCTGTCCTGCGGATGAAATGCTGACGTGCAAATCCTCGGCGACATTGGGCAGAAGGCCCATAATGACAAATTCAGTCATTCCAATCGCGAAGGCGCCAACGGTTAGAGATAGGATGGAAATGGGGAACGGTTCTTTAACGGCTTGCTTTCTGGTAACGCTTTGAGATAACTCCATGATGTAAGTGTCAACCTTTCTGCTGTATAGGAACAAGCACCAATCGTATGTTATGATGCTACACCGGTCAATAAGACCTGTTTCATATTATTTAGTTTTCCGGGCGTATAATCAAGCTATTTATTTTAAAGATTAGGTGAAAAGTTGTCGGCCAATTACGCTGAGCTTGGGCTATGTTAGATTTTCTTCACCGAACAAAAAAGAAGAAGACCCAATCACGGACAGGTGATTTCGTCTTCTTCTTGCTTCTCCTTATAAGGATCTATCAAAATCAACCTCTTGCAAAAATTCGATGACCTCACCGTTTGGACTATAAATGACAGCGTTTTTTACCAGCAGCGGAGGCTCGCCAAGCGAGAGCTCGCCCGGCTCTATAAAGGGCTTCGCCCCATAGGCAATGGCTTTCTGATACATCTCATCTACATGATCGACGTAAAAGGCGAAATGCAGAAGCGCCCCGTGAGCGATATCTTGTTCTGACGCAGCTCTTCTCCCTTGGGCAGGAATGACGGCATCTTGGTCAAATATTTCGATACAGGTTTTTTGGTCAGGCGAAATAAGCATCGAGGCTTCTTTGATTTGAAAGGCTGGAAGGCTCCAATGATGGCCTTTTTTAAAACCTAACGCTTCCGTATAAAACGCCACGGTTGCTTCATAATCCTTCGCTTGGATCGCCACATGCGCAAGTCCTTTTACGCTCATCTTCGATTCACTCCTCCTATATAAGCTGCCTTTATTATAGAGATAATTATGGGCTGATTACATAGTATAAATGAGGAATTAGTGGTAGAGTAGTTGCTGAATATAAGTTAATTCGAGCTAAAAAACTTACTTTATGTTACTCGTTCAGGAGGCTTCCGCCATGGATCATCAAATCGATGATATTGATAAAAAGATCATGTTATTGCTTCAGCATCATGCGCGCATATCGATTGCTCAAATCAGCAAAGAAATTTCGATGTCCCAGCCCTCTGTGAAAGAAAGAATGTTAAAGCTGGAGGACAAAAATATTATCTCCGGGTACGCGGCACAATTTAATTTGCGAAATTTAAATCGCGGCACAACCACGTTTATTTTAATCAAAACCGAGCATTGCCAAGCGTTAGTTGATTTTTGCGAGGCAGCCCGAGAAGTAACCGACCTATTTCGCATAAGCGGTGAATTTAATTATCTCATCAAAATACAAACGTCAACGGTGGAGGAGATCGCCGTATTTCAAGATTCCCTTGCCCAGATCGGTGCGTCAAAGTCGCATATTTGTATGAAAAATATATTGGAAAACAGAGTGCTGCTCTGACGCGCAGTTTCCATTCCTCTACTCCGTTTCGGGGTCCGCTCACCTAGCCCGATGAAGTTGAACCGTCTATACTAGACACAACAAACTGCAGCTTATCCGGATTTCTAATGAAATAAATATGGCGAATGGTTTCCTGCTCAACATGCAAGAGCGCGATCGTTTCCAGTTGTCCTCCCGTACGGATCACAAGTCCGGTCTGGCCATTCAAGCCTGTAATCTCCACTTGAAGGCTCATTCCATCTTGGGCGGCCTTGCGAATCAAGCCGAATAGGAACTGAGCTACGCGCTCGCGCGTTGCGACGGGCTGAATGGCGGCGAGTGCTTTGCCGCCTCCGTCGGATAGAAGGACAACATCCTCGGAGAGCAATGACAGCACGGTGCTGACGTTGCCTTGCTCAAGCGCGATGAGGAAGCGGCCGATCCATTCCTCGCCAGCTTCTTCAATCGATACCGAAGCTTCCTCAGCCATTCCCATTTTTCCTCTGGCTCTGCTCATAAGCTTGCGGCAATTCGTCTCGCCCTTGCCAATAAGCTCAGCAATATCGGCATATTCAAAGCAGAGCGCCTCGCGCAGGACAAATACGGCACGTTCAGCCGGAGTCAATCGCTCCAGCAGGACGAGCATCGCGTAAGACAGCAGATCCTTTTGGATGACCGCGCCGAGCGCATCCGCGTCTGGGGTCGGAATTGGCTCTGGAAGCCAAGGTCCGATATAAAGCTCTCGCCGTTTGCGAGCGGATTTGAGCACATCTAAGCAGCGGTTGGTCGTCATTTTGCACAAGTACGCTTTCGGATTTGCCATTTGATCAAGAGCGATGCCGTGAGCTTTCATAAACACGTCCTGCACGATATCCTCCGCGTCGGTGGCTGTTCCGGTCAATTGGTAGGCAAGCTTGAATAATAACCCCTTATACTTCGCATACAGGTCTTCCATCACGGAACCCATTCCCCCCTAAGCTCGCTGATCCTACTATTTTATCAAACTCGCCAAGTCCCACGTCCATTTTCGGATTTTCCAGCCAAGCTTTCCGGTCATCATCATTTCCAGTCCCCATTTCTGGGTCCATGCCATTCCTTGCTCAGGCCCGAGGCCGATGCAATAAAAATCCATATAGCTTTTATGGGTAGGAGCGGGGGCTCCTTGCAGATCCGCTGATATAATTTTGCCAAGCCGTGCCGCTTGGCCGGTCGCTTCCTTGCAGGTTAGGCGATCGGCTTGCCCGCTGGTTGGATCTACGATGCAAGCGCAGTCCCCAATGCTGTAGACGCCTGGTGCTCCCGTAACGCGGTAGGAAGCATCCACGATGATCTGGCCGTTCGGGGTGAGCGGCAGGCCCATGCTGCGCAGCATCGGATTGGGCATCAGTCCAAGTGACCATACACAAAGCCCGACTGGAATTACGCCGCCGCCTGACAGAGCCAGTTGCCCCTCATGCTCATGCAGAACTTTCTGACCATGAACAACGGTAACACCTCGCTCCGCCAAAGCGCGCTCCAGCTTGCGTCCCATCTTGGGCGAGCCCTCTTGAAAGAGCCGATCCTGTGCATTCAGCAGATAAATCTTCACGTCATTCGCATGGATGCCGAGCCTTGCCGCCTCCCCGCGTACGGCATGAGCCAGCTCTGCGGAGGTTTCGATGCCGCTAATGCCTGCCCCTGCCACTGCAAGGGTGAGCAAGCGCTGCCGCTCTTCTGCATTTGTCTCGTTTGCTACCTGATGCAGGTTGTTGAGCCAAGCCTCACGAATCCGTGCTGCTGCTTCGAGGCCGGTCAGCGCGATGCCGCCTTGCTCGGGAGCAGTCTGCCTAACGACGCTGCCCGCCGCCATGACGAGTATGTCATAATGAACCGCTACCTCGCTATTTGATTCATCCCGGTACAACAGCAGTTGGTCTTTCCCTTTAATCTCCGTTACTGTACCTTGGACAAATTGAACGCCTTCTGGAAAAGGCTTTTTAGCGGCAGGGTGATGTCGGCTTCCCCTGAGGCAGGCTTAAATAGCAGTACCTTGCGAAGATGGTAAGGCTGCTTATCGATAAGGACGATTCGGAGATTTTGCGCATGCGCGCCTTCACCCAGTGATTCTCGAATGGCTTTGACGGCGTTGATGCCCGCATAGCCGCCTCCAACAATCATACATGTCAATGGTTTCATCATAACCAGCTCCTCGTTGCGATTTGCCCATATAACGAGGATGGCGGTTATTTTGTGACATAGGCATTTTTACAAGATCGGATGGTGCTTCTTGCGCAACGGCAAACAGGCTGCCGCAAGTCAGTCATTGCGACAGCCTGTACTTATTCGTTACAAGCCTCTAAGCCTTTTGCTCATAAAGCTTAACGATCTCGATAATCGTCTTAACGGCAAGCTCCATATTGTCTGCGGAGACGTATTCGAAGCGGCCGTGGTAATTTTCTCCGCCAGTAAAAATATTCGGCGTCGGAAGTCCCATGTAGGAGAGCTGGGAGCCGTCAGTGCCGCCGCGAATCGGCTGGATGATCGGGCTGATGCCGAGATTTTTCATCGCTTGCTCGGCGATGTCTACGACTTCTTTTACGGGCTCGATTTTCTCCCCCATATTGAAGTATTGGTCTTTGATCTCGAGCACAATACGCTCTTCTCCGTATTTCGCCTTTTGCTCCTCGACGATTCGAGTCAGCTCTTGCTTTCTCTCTTCAAACTTCTTGCGGTCATGGTCACGAATCAAATAACGCAGCTGTGTTTGCTCGACGTCGCCTTGAATGGAGTTCAGGTGGAAGAAGCCTTCGTAACCTTCAGTCAGCTCTGGCGTCTCATTCGCAGGCAGCTGCGCGTGAAGCTCCATAGCGATTTTGGCGGAGTTGACCATTTTGCCTTTGGCTGTGCCGGGGTGAACGTTTTTGCCCTTGCATGTAATGACAGCGCCCGCCGCGTTAAAGCTCTCATATTGCAGCTCGCCTAGCGGCCCGCCATCCATTGTATAGGCGTAAACAGCGTCAAAGGCAGCCACGTCAAACTTATGCGGACCACGGCCGATTTCCTCATCCGGGGTGAAAGCCACTCTTATTCTGCCGTGCTTCAGCTCTGGATGGCTAATGAGATAAGCCATCGCTGTCATGATCTCGGCAATGCCGGCTTTATCGTCCGCGCCAAGCAAGGTAGTGCCGTCCGTTGTGATCAACGTATGGCCTTTATAGCCGGTCAGCTCGGGAAAATCGCTCGGCGACAGCACGATATGCTGTGCTTCGTTCAAAATAATGTCCTGCCCGTCATATTGCTCAATCACTTGAGGCTTGACGCCTGCTCCGGTAAAATCGGTAGCCGTATCGATATGGGCAAGGAAACCGATTGTCGGGATTTCCTTATCGGTATTCGCAGGAAGAGTAGCCATAACGTAGCCGTTCGAATCCATCGCAGCATCCTGCATGCCGATGGCTTTCAATTCTTCCACGAGCATGCGGCCCAGCGTCAGCTGTCCCGGTGTGGAGGGGCAGGTATCGACGCTCTCGTCAGACTGTGTTTCAACTTGCGCATAAGTGATAAATCGGGATATAATCTCCGTTTTCATAATTATCTTCAGCTCCAGTACAATTAGTCATATAACAAAGTATAATACAAAAGAGACTTCATCCCAAATGGATGCCAACAGGCCATTTTTCATAAAAGATAGTGAGGCGTTTTAATAGATGTCTTTAACGTATAACAAATCGGAAAGCTACTGGAAACAGTATCAGAGGTTTTTTCCGGCGGAGATACAGGTGGACGAAGATCATCTGCCAACCGAGGAATGGTGGGGATGGAGAGACATCTCTATCCATTTGGACCGGATGCCTGCTGCGGATGCGAAGCTGAAAATCATTTCGATTCACGGTGCCGGCGGCAATGGCAGATTGCTTGCGCCTTATGCAAGATTGCTGCAAAATCACGGATACGAGGTCGTGTCGCCCGATCTGCCTCCGTATGGGTTAAGCGAAGCGGCAACGGTTAAACATATCGATTACCGTTTATGGATCGATATCCTTACAGCGCTGGTTGAACACGAGACAGCTCGCGATGGCAAGCCTATCGTTTTGCTCGGCAGCAGTATTGGAGGGATGCTGGCTTACAACACGGCAGCTATGAGCAAGCATGTAAAGGGTCTGATTGCGACGACCTTTATTGATACAAGCCGCGCAGAGGTTCGTGATCAATTGGCTCCTAATCGATTCGTTAGCCGGGTTGGCAAGCTTTCCATGGATGCTTTCCCTTTCTTAGCTGATCCATTCCGCATTTCTATCAAGCATGTATCGCGCATGCACTTGATATCAAACCACCCTGAACTGACGAAGCTCATTATGAATGACACGCGGGCGGGTGGCGCAAAAATCCCTCTGCGGCTGCTGCGTACGTTCCTGAATACGGAACCGCTGATAAAGCCGGAACAATTTGACCGTTGTCCGGTGCTGCTTGTTCATCCCGAGATCGATCCGATGACGCCGATTCAGTTCAGCGAACCCTTTTATGAGAAATTAACCGGCGACAAACAATGCGTGATCCTAGAAGGAGCGGGCCATTTTCCGATTGAGCAGCCTGGTTTGGAGCAGTTGAAAACAGCCGTGTTAGCTTTCTTGAGAAAGCTGGAGCGTACCTGTTGATCGTTCGATAGGCCATTTTAAATTTGTGATATATAATCAGCTTATTAGAATAGAAGGCGAGAAAGAAAACGAGATCGTGGAAGGAGAATACGACATGACGCAAGCCCATGCAAGAGCTCCCAGCTAAGCCTTAACATCAAATCGAGCACGGACGCGTGCACCTCCGTTTATGGGTTGAGCAACCTTCAAACCTAAATGAGAGGGGCAGCAATGCCATGAGTTATATGCCCAATATTTGGAAGCTGTACGTGTTTCGTTTCTTTTCCAGCCTAATCCCTGCTTATGTGATCGAGAGATTGTTTTGGGAGGAGAGAGGGATGACCATCCAGATGGTCGTCTACACGGAAATTATTTTTGCGGTAACCGTTGTTTTGCTGGAGGTGCCCACTGGCATTATATCGGATAAGTGGGGCCGGAAGCATATGATTGTATTGTCCGCCATATTGGGCTGCTTTGAATTTTTAATTTTGTTGTTTGCGACGGAGTTTTGGCATTTTGCGCTCGTTGTTTTTCTGGCGGCTATCGGCAGATCGGCAGGCAGCGGCTCGGACCATGCGTTGCTCTACGATTCTTTAGCGTCCGCGGGGAAGGAGCAGTCCTTCGAGAAATATGTAGGCCGCATGAACGCGATCGACATTGTCTCCATCATGATTGCAGCTTTATGCGGTAGTTTATTGGCAGGCCGCTTCGGGTTCTCGCTTAATTATTGGCTCTCCTTCGTAAGCTCTGTTGCTGCACTGGGCTTCGCCCTCATGCTGGTTGAACCAGCCGGAAGCAAGCAGCAGGACGGGGATGAGCAGATCCCGCTTAAATTGTATTTGACAGCCTCGCTGCGCCTTTTTAGAGATAATAAAGGGGTTCTGCTCGTTGTGTTATCTGGCATGGTTACAGGCGCGGCCGTCAACTTCATTGATGAGTTTTGGCAGACGTATTTGGACAGAATAGGCATCCCGGTCATCTATTTCGGTTTGTTCTCGGCTGCGCTATTCCTGGTCAGACTTCCGGGCAATATGCTGGCTTATAAGCTGAAAAGCCGGTTCAACTACCGTTTTTTGATAGCAGGAGTGACAGCGGTTTTGGCTCTGGGCTTTATCTATCTTTCAGCGGTGAAAGGCTTTAGCGGTTTGGCAGCCATGTTCATCATCTGTCTGTTCGCTGGGATGATCGAGCCGCTCGCAGCCGGTTATTTGCACCATCGCATCGATTCCTCCATGAGGGCAACGATGGGCTCCTTTCAGTCCTTGGGTGAAAATGCAGTACTCATCCTTACCGGAATGGGCTTCGGTTATTTCTCATCGCAATTCGATATTTTTGGCGGATACGGTTTTATTGGAGTCGTTTGCGGTTTGTTTTTTATTTATTTTACATTCGCATCCAAAAAGATGGTTGAATAGGATAAACGTTGGGGCTGTTCCCGAATCCACCTTTGGATTCACGGAACAGCCCCTTTGTTTGCTTGAATATTAACGGTCATTCTCATGGAGGTAAGCGATGGTTTTGGCCCTGCTGGAGACGTTCAGTTTTTTGTAAATGGCACTAAGATAGTTTTTTACGGTCCCTTTGGTCAGAAATAGCTCAGTGGCAATCGTTTGGTTAGACTTTCCCTGCTTCAGCATCCTTACAATGTTTCGTTCTTGTATAGTCAGACTGCTCAGCTTTCCATCCTCCGATTGATCGGGTGGGGCAGAGGCCGGTTCAATGTCTTCCTTTGATGATTTTTCATGCTGCTCCGACGTTTGGATCGCCTGGGCAAGCCGCATCTGAATGCTGAGCGGATAATTAATTCTCCCGTCTAGGCAGTCTTGAATCGTAGAAAGCAGCTTCTCGGTCTCAATCCCCTTCACCAAAAAACCGCTGGCCCCATGGCGTATCGCTTCCCATATGTACTCTTCCTGCTCGAAGGTTGTCAATATAAGCACCTTCGTATCCGGAAATTCCTCCCGAATTTGTTTGGTTGTTTCAAGGCCATCCTGCTTCGGCATATGAATGTCCATTAATACAAGCTGGGGTTGATGCAAACGTACCTGTGCGATCGTTTCGAGGCCATCGCTTGTTTTCGCTGCTACCGTATATTTGTCCTCCATGCTCAAAATGGCGGCTAAGCCATCCCGAATTAAAGGTTGATCATCTGCGATAAGAATGGTGATTTTCGACAATTCACTCACGCCTTCCGGTCGTTATCGTTTGCAGGGGAATAGTGATCTCGAGCGTTACGCCGCTTGCCGGACGATTTTTTGAAATCGAAAGCTCTCCGTTTACATCCGTCACTCTCTCCTCCATGGCGTTCAGACCGAAGCCATAAACGATTTGAAGAGGCGCCTTGCCGTTATCGGACAAGCTGAATTGGATACGCGAGCCCCGAAGGGACAGTGTGAAGTGGAATTTGCTGCTAGCGCCATGCCGAAGCCCGTTGGTTAGCCCCTCTTGCAAGGCGCGATATATGGTTAACTCGATCATAGGCGGCAGCTCCGGCATAGAGGCATCGATCGCGTACGTAATTTCGACGCCCGTTTTCTTCTGTGTCTCGTCGATCAACGCTGTAAGGTCAGGAATGAACAGATGGCCTGGGATGTTTTCGCGCAGCAAGTGGACGGAGCTTCGCACATCATCCAAACCGCTGAGAATGCTAGCCTTGGTCCGGTCGATCATCTCCTGCGCAAGGGGATAATGGTTTCTTCTGATAGCATGCGCTGCTGTTTGTAGTCCTGCTAATGCGGAGGTCAGCGTATGTCCAACCGAGTCATGAATCTCGCGAGCGATTCTAGTTCGCTCTTGCAGCTTCGCCTTCCGTTCCAATTCAAGCGAGGCGATTCGCAGCTGTTCATTGTCTCTAGCGAGTTGGTCTTTTTGCTGAAAAGCAATCTTGGCAAGAAGGCTGATCCCGAAAATAGCGAAATATTCTATTACGCGAGGCATGAAATCGTAAATATTGTCATAAGGCGGAATCTGGCGGGAAACCCAAAGGCTTAGTACGAAGCAAGCATAGCACAGCATTGTGAAGAAGATAGAATGGTTTCTGGAGTGATGGAAGGTAAATTCTCCAATGAGAATTAATAGATAGACCTGCGCAAAAAAGTCTGCCGATAGAATGGATATGACAAAAGCCAGCGCTAGCTGGAAAAACAAAAACAGCGTGCCTGCCCAATAGCGCAGATCGATCCTGAAAACGTAGTCACGAATCAGAACGACGGCGATATAGGCGCATGCGAGCAAGCAAAGTCCAAGTGAGAATGCGGTGGTATGAAGCAATAAGGTGATTGTTGCTACAACTACGATCATATTTAAGATCAAATTTATTTTCTTGTAAAATTGAGCATCCAATAGTAAGCCCTCATTTTGGAACATATATTTGCTCTCTATTTTATCATAAACATGACTTAAGTCATATAAACTTGAAAATAATGTCACAAAATGACCATAAATCTTTGTTTCTAGTGAATAAGTTCATCTAGTGCAGGACTTTAGAATCATTTATAATAAGGATAGTTTAAGTGTTAATCGAAATGGCAGGTAGTTTTTTGGGTAAAAAGAACCATTATTGATCATGAAATATAAAAGGAGACGTGTACATGTTTCTGATTTTATGGAATGTATTAGGCTGTATTCTTCTCATTTTGAGTTTATATTTCCCTATCGTCCGGATATTGAAGGCTTGAATGACATTGTAGTTCGGAGAACGGGAGATGCCATACAGGGGTTTTCAAAGGGCTATCAGTTGACGCAGCGGGAATCGGAAATAATACTATTAATTGCGATTCATGGATTTTCCAATCAAGAAATATCCGATTATTGCAACATAAGCGAAAAAACGGTCAAAAATCATATTTCCAATATTATGGGCAAGATGGGCATTCGGTCGATTCGGAAATTGCTTTCTCTGCTCTTCAATCATGTATTAAATACTTGCGAATGAAGGTTTCAAATGAAGGATCGTTCGTATTCGCTCAGGGAGACGGTTATCATACTAGATGGGATTTTTTTTAGAGAGCTTAGAAAACTAAGCCATAATGATGAGATGAGATATAAGCTGTTGATCTATGGCGTCCAACGGATTTTAGGAAATAAAAAAAAGTCCGGGAAGGTATCGCGGCTATTCCGTACAAGGATTAAGACAAAACCGAAATGGGATTAACCTCAAGCATCTCCTTTAATCGTAAAAGACGATTGAGGGAGGTGTTTTTAGTTATACGGTTATGGAGATAATGGAGGCAGAGGTGGAACATAACATGAATGCCTATTTCGATATTCTTTTGCGCTCAAGCTCTGCTATAATCCTGCTCCTGCTGGTATCTAAGCTGCTGGGCAAACAGACGATTTCCAACATGACGTTTCACGACTTTGTAACGGGCATTACCATTGGGGCACTAACCGCGAACCTGGCGTTTAACGATTCGCTGAAATGGACGCATGTGTTGCTGTCGCTCCTTGTCATTACGGTTATTTCAACTTTGTTATCTATTATTGCCTTGAAGAACCACAAGATGAGGAAATGGATCTCGGGTTCGCCAACCGTACTTATTGAGGGCGGCAAAATACTTGAGGAAAATATGAAAAAAGAAAAATTCACGCTGGATTCCTTGAATCAGGCGCTGAGGGAAAGAGGCATATTTAATTTGGATGAAGTGGAATACGCCGTACTTGAAGACAATGGGATCGTAGCCGTTTTGAAAAAAGACGAGTATCAATATGTAACCAAAAAAGATTTGAAGCTTAATCTGAACGCTCGAGCGCAAGCATTTCCCGTTGAATTGATCATGGATGGCACCCTTATGGAAAAACAATTGGAGGAAAATGGGCTGACCAAGGAGTGGCTGGAGGCGGAGCTAAAGCGCAAGGGGAAACAAATATCCGACGTGTTCTACGCGGTAAGAGGAACGCAGCGGCAGCTGATCTTTGATTTTTACGAGGATGAGATCGATAAGCCTATTGATAAAGAATAGAAGGGAGACAAAGGGTTGAGAAACAGCGATAGGCTGCGGCTCAACCCTATTTTATTGCGCGGCATGCTAAAACATCGTTATGCCGTACTCCTCTATTTTACGGTATAACGTCGTTCTTCCGATCTTCAGGCGAACGGCCGCCTTGCTGAGATTCCATTCTGAAGCTTTCAGCGCCTGCTTGATCGCCGTTACTTCCGCATCCCGCAGCGTAAGCGGCTCCGCCATGCCGGATGCAGGAAGCTCAGCCGGAGTCTCTTCTTCAAAAGAGAGATGCTCCGCGTCAATCGCCTGTCCGCCCGCCAGGAAGACCGCTTGCATAAGGATGCCGCTGAGTTCCCTAATGTTGCCGGGCCAGCTGTAGCCTAACAGCTTATGCTGTGCTGCCTCCGTTAAGCTTGGGCAAGGCGAAGTGTGCTTCTGGAGCAAATGAGCGGCTAATGCCAAAATATCGCTTCTTTCCCGCAAAGCCGGCAGTGTAAGGTGGATCCCCTTCAACCGGTAATAGAGGTCAGCTCGAAAACGGCCGTCTTTTACCTCTGCAGCCAAGTTTTTATTTGTTGCCGCTATGACTCTAATGTCAATCCGCTTGCTCTTCACGCTGCCTACAGGCGTAATCATGCCCTCTTGGAGCACCCTCAATAAAGCAGCCTGTGCGCGAAGAGGCATATCTCCGATCTCATCCAGAAAAATGGTGCCCTTATGCGCGGCCTCGAATTTTCCGGCATTGCCATCCTTGTTCGCGCCCGTGAAGGCGCCGCGGGCATAGCCGAATAATTCGCTTTCAATAAGGCTATCAGGAATGGCGCTGCAATTAAGGGCAATGAATGGCTGCGCCGACCGATAGCTTGCGGTATGGATGGATTGCGCGAACAATTCCTTCCCAACGCCGCTCTCGCCGAGCAATAGAACAGGGAAGTCGGTCGCTGCCGCTTTCTGGGCAAGCTCTTTCTTCTGTATGATCGCCGGACATTCGCCAACGATATCTTTAAATGTATACAAACGCGGACCGTTTGCCTCCTGCTTCCGAATGGAGACGGATTGCCACAGCTTCTGATGCTCATTATGGATCGTTTCAACGGAGAAGCCGTCCAGCTTCGTAAACGTCTGGCCGATTGCATCGCTGCCGACAAGGCGGAGCGCTGCTTGGTTAGCCCGAAGGATTTGGTTATCCCGGCTAAGCGAGAGCAGCGGCAGAGGATGATTTTGCGCGGTATAGTCGAGTTCTCTTAACGTGACGAGATGTTCTTTCTTCGACTCCTCCAGCAAAATCTTGTTTTGCAGGGAAAAGGCCGCCATGCAGGCAAGCGAAAACGTATAGGCGTGGTAATGCTCCTGCTTGCCGCTAATATTGATGACACCGATCAGCTCACCGATTGCATTGAAGATGGGGGCGGAGGCACAGGTCAAGAAGTGATTGGAGCTAAAATAATGCTCATGGGCGTGTACGCGCACCGGCTTTTTCTCCGCGAGGGCGACTCCGATTGCATTTGTGCCCTTTCTGCTCTCCGTCCAATTCGCGCCTACCTGGAGCTGAACCGCTACCGCGCGACGGGAGAAGTCGGCATCTCCGACCGTGTGAATAATCGTTCCCTGCGGATCGATGAGCAGCGCCATTTGGCCGGATTGCTTGATGCCGGCGTGCATCTGCTCGAAAATTTGCTCCGCGTAATGAATCGTTTGCTCGTTTTGCCGGAGTATAGGCTGAATGTGGCTTCCGGTTAAGATGTCATCGTCAATGGGGTCGGTTGGCTTTAAACCAAATTCGTGACAGCGCTTCCAAGACAACGCCGCCGCTTCGGATAAAAAGTTGTTTTCCACTGATAGCAAACTAAACACCTCCAGGCGCAATCGGTATCCTAACCCGATCATACCATAGTTGCTTTTATTAATGGAGAGCATGCGGACAGAATGTTCCGAAATGGAACACTTCCGTTGTGCCAATTCGAAACAATGAATATAAAGCGCTTACAGAAAAAGCTGTGATGGCGCTGTTTTGTAAGTTGGCACGATTCTTGCTTATCTATTTCATGTAATCCATTTTAAGGAGGCTGAGCTAGATGATTTATGCACAACCTGGACAAAACGGATCAAAGGTTACATTTAAAAAACGGTATGAAAACTTTATCGGCGGACAGTGGACTGCGCCCGTTCAGGGCCAATACTTCGACAATCCGTCGCCTGTAAATAACCGCGTTTTTTGCGAGGTGCCGCGTTCGACCTCAGAGGATATCGAGCTGGCATTGGACGCAGCGCATGCTGCGAAGGAGGCATGGGGCCGCACGTCGGTTGCGGAGCGCGCCGTTATTTTAAATAAAATTGCCGATCGCATGGAAGCGAATTTAGAGATGCTGGCGGTTGCCGAGACATGGGATAACGGCAAGCCGGTACGGGAGACGCTTGCAGCCGATCTGCCGCTCGCGATCGATCACTTCCGCTATTTTGCAGGAAGCATCCGCGCGCAAGAGGGCTCGCTCAGCCAATTGGATGACAATATGGTCGCTTATCATTTTAATGAGCCGCTGGGCGTCGTCGGTCAGATTATACCTTGGAACTTTCCGCTGCTTATGGCGACATGGAAGCTTGCTCCGGCGCTTGCTGCCGGCAACGCAATCGTTCTGAAGCCCGCGGAGCAGACGCCGGCATCCATCATGGTGCTAATGGAGCTTATCCAAGACCTGCTGCCGCCGGGCGTTCTGAATATCGTTAACGGCTTCGGGCTCGAAGCGGGCAAGCCGCTTGCTTCAAGCAGCCGGATTGCCAAAATCGCCTTTACCGGGGAGACGACGACGGGCCGCTTAATTATGCAGTATGCTTCGCAAAATCTCATCCCCGTTACCTTGGAGCTGGGCGGCAAGTCGCCGAATATTTTCTTTGAGGACGTAACCGCGCGCGATGACGCCTTCTTTAATAAAGCGCTCGAAGGGTTTGCGATGTTTGCGCTCAATCAAGGGGAAGTATGTACCAGCCCGTCGCGCGCACTTATTCAGGAATCGATTTATGATTCGTTTATGGAAAGAGCTTTGAAGCGGGTCGCATCAATTAAGCAGGGGAATCCGCTGGACACGGATACGATGATTGGAGCGCAGGCCTCCACCGAGCAGGTGGAGAAAATAATGAGCTATATCGACATCGGCGCGCAGGAAGGCGCCGAGTGCCTCATTGGCGGCAATCGCGCGGCGATGGAGGGCGATATTGCAGATGGCTACTATATTCAGCCAACCGTGCTGAAAGGCCATAATAATATGAGGATTTTCCAAGAGGAGATCTTTGGCCCTGTTCTCTCCGTTACGACCTTTAAGGATCAGGAGGAAGCGCTGGCGATCGCCAACGATACGCTTTATGGGCTTGGCTCCGGCGTATGGACGCGCGACATGAATACGGCTTACCGAATGGGCCGCGGCATTCAAGCCGGCCGTGTATGGACGAACTGCTACCATGCTTATCCTGCGCATGCGGCGTTCGGGGGCTACAAAACATCGGGTATTGGGCGCGAGAATCACAAAATGATGCTTTCGCATTATCAGCAAACCAAAAACCTGCTTGTCAGCTACAGCCCCGACGCACTTGGCTTCTTCTAAGCGGCTCATTCGATGACGGCGGAAGTAAGCAAGGTTATCGCTACCGATGTCGCGCTTGAGCTCATTGAACGGTTGAAGGGCAAGCATGGCCCCGTCATGTTCCATCAATCAGGCGGCTGCTGCGATGGCAGCTCTCCAATGTGTTACGCGCAGGGGGAGTTTCTGATCGGTGACAGCGATGTCCGGCTGGGGGATATAGGCGATGCCCCTTTCTATATGAGCAAAGCGCAATACGATTATTGGAAAAACACGCAGCTCATCATCGACGTGGTGCCCGGAAGAGGCGGGATGTTCTCGCTGGAGGGGCCGGAGGGGCGGCGTTTTCTGACCCGCTCAAGGCTGTTCACCGAGGAGGAGCGGGCTGCGCTGGGTCTATAAGCGCTTATTCCGCTCATGCAAGCCCTGCTTTCTTCCTCATCGAAGAGAGCAGGGTTTATTTTGCTGTGGCTACGGAAGTGAATTAGCGAATATACTATTTAGTAAGCGTTTGCAAAAATGAGGGGGGACGTATATGGAAATCTCATTGGCTGCTCAACAGCAGCAGAAGCTGCAGCTTACTCCGCAAATGCGGCAGTCTATGGAAATTCTGCATATGTCCGCCTTGGAATTAAACGAGTACATCAAGCAGCAAGCGGTTGATAATCCTTTTATCGAGCTGCAGCCGGCGAAGGAAACACCCTTAAGTCATTATGCAGGAGGCGCTCAACCAGACTGGTGGCAAAATGTCGACCTTTCTGGCGATGCGACCTTAGAATCGGTATTGCTTGAACAGCTAGCTTGCATGAAGCTTGACCGGACGGCTCTTTCTTTATGCAGCTGGATCATCGGAAATTTGGATGACAAGGGTTATCTTCTGCACAGCAAAGAAGAGCTTTCGGCAATGAAAGGCATTCCTTTAGCACAGGTATGTGACGCTGTGAGCCTAATTCAGAGCCTAGAGCCATATGGCGTGGGGGCATCAACATTAGCAGAGTGCCTGGTCCTCCAATTGCGGCAGCAGCAGGAGAGCAGCCTTTTGGTATACAGCCTTGTCCAGCATGACCTCGTCAGCATCGGGCAAGGAAAGCTGAAGCAGCTAGCGGATAAATACGAAACAGAACTAGCGGACATTAAAGCAGCCATAACGGTCATAAGCACGCTTAATCCGAAGCCGGGAGCCTTGTACAGCAGAGAAAAGCCCCAGTATATCATGCCTGATCTTGCGCTTAGGCAGCTGGAAGGGAAATACGAGGTGATTCTTGAACGATCCTCTCTTCCGACCATCACTTTAAATCATTCTTACCTTAGCATGCTGGAGCAAAATCCTTCAAAGGACGTTCACCGCTATTTGACCGGGCACTGGCAGGCAGCGAAAGGGCTTACCGACAGCATCGAACGAAGAAAGGCGACGCTGCTAAGAACCGCCGGCGTTATGTTTGAAATGCAGGCGGAGTTCTGCAGGAATGGCATCCTTCATATTCGGCCTATGACGATGAAGCAAGTTGCCGAAGCGCTGCGCATCCATGAATCGACGGTCAGCCGTGCCATAAGCCATAAGTATATTCGAACGCCGTGGGGATTGTACGAGCTTAAATATTTTTTTGCCTCTTCTATTCATCATGCGGATGGATCGATGGTCTCAGCTATTTATATGAAGGAGCGAATCCGTGCGCTTATCGCTGCGGAGAAGCGGGAGTCGCCCTTATCGGATCAACGGATCGTTGCGCTTCTTGCAGGCGAGGGGCTGCTGATCTCGCGTCGAACGGTAACCAAATATAGAGAGCAAATGAACATCATGTCCTCTGCTTGGAGGAAAAGATCACTTAAGTAAAGGGCGCACGCTCTTGTCATGTGATTCGACAGGAGCCTGCGCCCTTTCTTATTATGATCTGTTGAATTGGGGCAAAAACGCACGGTTTTGTTCTAGGATATCATCAAGCATAGGCTTTGCAAGATCGACTGACCCAACGAGCGGATGGATAGTCAGTGCTTGCAGAGCAGCATTATAGTCGCCTTTAACAGCTGCCTCGATGGCAAGCTCCTCATACGCTTTTACAATTTGCAGAAGGCCGCGTATTTTTGGGTTCATTGGTGTGGTAAGCTGAATCGGTTTTGCGCCTTCGGAGCCAATGACGCAGTTTACCTCAATGGATGCATCATCTGGGAGGCTTGGAATCGTACCGTTGTTTCTTACATTTACAATCTGGCAATCTTTCTTATTGTTGTAGATAGAAGATATCAAATTAAGAGCGGCTTCCGAATAATATGCGCCGCCGCGCAGCTCCAATTGTTTGGGCTTAACGGCAAGGTTCGGATCTTTGTACAGCTCGAACAGCTCGGTTTCTACCTGCTTCACAATCTCCGCGCGAGTTCCTTTGGTTTGGACTTCCTCAAGCTGCTTCTTCAGCATTTGTTCTTTCATATAGAAGTAGCGGTGATAGCCGCAAGGCAGCGCGCCCAGCGATTGGATAAACTCAGGGCTCCACGAGAAGCCGGGAATATTTTGCATCGTAAACTTGGAATCGCCGGAAGCTTGGAACAAAATTTCAGCCGTTCTGTCCACGCCGTCTACTAAAATTTTGGTCGTCCAGTTCAGATGGTTAATGCCGACCATTTCAATATCGATGCTGGATACATCTACACCCATTAGATTAGCGATTTGCATTTTCGTTTCAATTGGAAGATTGCAAAGTCCCATTGTACGGACCTTGGAGTACTTCAACACCGCCTCTGTTACCATGCCGGCTGGATTGGTGAAGTTGACCAGTAGCGCGTTAGGCGCAAGCTCCTCGATGTCTTTGCAGATGTCCAGAATAACAGGAATGGTCCGCAGCCCTTTGGCGAAGCCGCCAGCGCCGGTCGTTTCCTGGCCGATGCAATTGTATTTAAGCGGAATCCGCTCATCACGGCCGCGTGCCTCCAGCAGCCCTACCCGCATTTGAGTCGTTACGAAGTCGGCATCACGGATGGCCTCGCGTCTATCAAACGTGAGATGAAGGTTAATAGGGACGTTCGCTTTCTCCAGCATGCGTTTTGCTAGACTGCCTACGATTTCGAGCTTCTCCCGTCCTGCTTCAATATCGACCAAATACAAATCCTTAACCGGCAATTCATGATAACGTTTGATAAAGCCCTCGATCAGCTCCGGCGTATACGAAGATCCTCCGCCAATTACCGCTATTTTCAAATGTGGTTCTCTCATCATTCATATCCTCCGTTTGCGTTGAATTTCTGTATCGTTTCTTTTGTGGCTGGAATCTCTAAATGATCCATTGCCAGCAATATCGCGCCATATACCGGTGCGAGCTCAGGAATGATTAATTCTACGTTTGGATTCTCAAGCTCTAGCACTCTACGTAATTCATTTAGAAGATAAGGGCTGCGTCCCTTCTGTAGGACGCTTCCGACGAGCACGATAGGAACCGTTATTCCTTTAAACCCGCCGAGCCTGCGAATAACCGTATTTGCCGTTATACCTAGCTCATTTCCTGCTTCCTTCAGCAGGCGGATAGCGAGCGCATCTCCTTCGCGGGCGGCTTCATGCAATGAGATGGTCAATTTGCCTTCGCGAATATATTGGATTTCCCGATCGAGAAAGTCATTAATGAGCGCTCCCATTGTAGGGAAGCCGAAATATTGCAGCAGCTTCTCTGGCAGAACCGAAGGGATTTCACGGCCCTCCCAGGACCTGACTGCCGCGCGGAACATCGTCGTTGCCATATAATTTGCTCCGAGATTATCCCCATACAAATAACCGATCCCGCCTACTTGCACCGTTTCACCGGCTTCATTTCTTCCGGCGGCATTAGAGCCGGTGCCGCAAATGAGCACAACGCCGATATTGCTGGGGCTCCCCGTCCGAAGTCCTTCAAACGTGTCGGATACGATGTTCCAGCGTGCGAATGGAATATGGGATAAAGCAGGCCGGACAATCTGGTAATCTTGCTCTCGGTCGAGTCCAGCCAGTCCGTACTGCGCAAAAGCAATATCGGCATGCGATAACCCGGCTGCTTGCAGCGCCTGATCGATCGAATCGTTAATATTTGCTAAAGCTTTGTCTATGCCTATGGTTTGATGGTTGCTTGGTCCGGCTACTCCGCTGCTGATTTTATCGCCATTTGCATCAACGATAACGGCATAGGTTTTAGAGCCTCCGCCATCGATGCCAATAATGTAGCTGTTGATCGTCATTCTTTTACCCCGCCAGCCATGACTCCGCCAATAATGTATTTATACAGGAAGAGTGAGATAATAACCGGTGGCAGCGAAGCAAGGAAACCGCCGGCAGTCATGGAGCCCCAGTCGATGCTGTGCTTGCCTACAAACTCGGCTACCATGATAGGCAGCGTTTTGGAAGTGTACGTTTGGGTGAACGCATTCGCAAACAGAAATTCATCCCATGCATTCAAGAAGGCAAAAATAGCGGTAGCTGCTATGCCGGGCATGGATAATGGCAAAATAATGCGGAACATCGTTCTAAAACGGTTGCATCCGTCCACGTACGAAGCTTCTTCCAGCTCCTTCGGTATCGTTTGGAAATACCCGGCAAGAAGCCATACGACATATGGCAAGCTGAATGATGTATACGAGAAAATCAAAGCCCATACCGAATCGAGCAGTGGCGGCGTCTGGAACAAGACGATTCCTGTAAACGGAATATCGAGCGTGATCCCGTCTCTAATCAGGATGTATAAAGGTGTAATAATGCTAATCGAAGGCATGATTTGCACGGCGAGTACAACAAACAATCCCGTTTTGCGAAAAGGGAATTTAATACGGGAAAATGCGTACGCCGCAAAGACACCTACAAATATCGAGATTAAAGTGACCAGTACCGACACGACGATGCTGTTCTTTAACGCGCTGAGGAACATGACAGCATTGCTGCCTGTAAGCAGGCCGATATAGTTTTTGAGTGTTGGCGAGTGTGGAATAAGATGACCGTTAATCAGTTCGACTTCCAGAGATAACGATGATAAGAACAGGTAAAGAAAAGGAACTAAGGTAAATATAGCGAGCAAAATGACGCCTACCCACAAATAAAAGGGCGGAAATAAATCGGTGCTGGCCGCTTTGAACATCTGATTCCATTTATTTTTTTTCGAGTGCATGTTTTCACCTCCGCGAAGTTGTTATTCTTTTTTGTTAAGCAGACGCATATAGAGGATAGCCAGTAACAGTATGACGATTGCTGTCATCCACGCCATGGCAGATGCCTTCCCGAGAAAGAAATAGCGAAACGCATTGTTAAAGGTTAAATAAGAGACGGATGTTGTCGCGTCTCCGGTGAAGACGGTCAGCACATCGTACACTTTGAAAGCGCCCATCGTCCGCAGGACAAGTGCCATCATAATAGAAGGAGCGAGCTGCGGGAGGGTGATATGAAATATTTTTTTCCAAAAGTTAGCGCCATCGAGCATGGAAGCTTCATAGAGATCGGAAGAGATCGCCTGTAAACCTGCAAGCAGGATAATGGTTATGAAAGGTGTCATCTTCCAAGCATCCGCAAGGACAACGAAATAAACCAAATGACTTGGATCTGCGAGCCATACCGGATTTACATCAGGGGCAAGCAAATGCAATTTGTGCAATAGGACCGTTAAAGCGCCATACCCAGGGTTCAAGATCCACTGCCAAGTTAGACCGTTAACGAGCGTAAGCAGTGCCCAAGGAATAATGATGATTGCTCTAAAAAACGATCTTCCCTTAAAAGTTTGGTTCAGCAGCAGCGCGCTGACGAAGCCGAAAAACAGCTCTAATGAAACGGATAATACGGTGAAAACTAGCGTGCGGTTCATCGAAATTTGGAAGTCTGCGCTTTTGAGAACGTCCAAATAGTTTTTAAATCCAACATAATACGAAGTAGAGCCATCCATCAGATTGTAATGATAGAAGCTCCAAATGATCGTGTCGTACACCGGTACAACGAATGTTTTTATTAGTAAATAAGCAGTGGGCAAAATGAATAAAAGCGCCAATAGCATATTTTTGCGGTCATGGTTTAATAGTCGTCTTTTGCTGCCGATGGATTTATTCATAGGTCCTCCCTCTAAAGAACACTGCGGTTAGCTCTCGCTCCGAGAGCTAACCGTCGAATTCCGTTTATCATTTTGTAGATTCTGCAATGGCTTTCTCAATTTTCTCCGAAGCGTCGTTTAAAGCTTCTTCCGGTGTTTTTTGACCGAGCAGCGCTTGATGCAGATCGGCAGATAAAATATCGGACCAGTGAACATATCCTGGCGCATTCGGACGGTCATGTCCGTAGTTGTACTGCTCGGAAATCTTCTTGATGGTGTTTGTTTTATCCGCTGCTAGAAGCTCTGGATCGGTGTACAGGCTTTGAAGAACCGGATATTGGCCTTCGATGACATACTCGTCCAGTTGATATTCTCTTTCTCCAATCCACTTCAAGAAAGCAAGAGCCGCTTGTTTGTGCTTGCTGCTCTTCATCAACGCTAGACCTTCCGAACCCGTAACCGCGGAGGAAACGACATCCCCTTGGCCAGGCATTAGACCAACATCCGTTTTGTCGACTACATTGGATTTGGCTGGATCGTTCAAATCCGGGTAGCGGCCTTCCCACGAGCTGATCATAGCCAGCTTGCCGGCAGAGAATGCGCGCGTTACATCTTCCTCTGACCATTGCAAGCTTGCAGGGTCAACGGTTTTGTCGGTATTAAGAATTTCGACCATGTATTTAAGGGCATCTAGAGCACCGCCCTTGTTAAAGGAAGGCTTGCCGTTTTCGTCGAAAAATTTGCCGCCAAAAGCATAGGTCAAGCTGACGTAATCCGTAATTAGCGCTTCGGATTGCTTCCAAGACCAGCCGGATGCATAAATGCCGTTACCGGTAAGTTTTTTCGAAGCTTCACGGAATTCATCCCAAGTTTTTGGAGCTTGCGTAATGCCGGCTTTAGCCAAAAGCTCTTTGTTCCAGTAGAAATGCTTCGTTCCGGAATACCAAGGAATCGCAGCAAGACGGCCGTTATAGGTTACTGAGCTTAAGGATGATGGCGTAAATTGGCTTTTGACATCTTGAGGAATGATATCTGTTAAGTCCTCTGCCAAGTTGCCTTCAAGAAATTGGCCGGCCCAGATGGTGTCCATCTCCACGACATCGAGATCGGCGGAGTTCGACAATGCGGATACGGTAATTTTGGAATATAAGGAGTTGTAATCAACACCCATAATGTTTACTTTGATGCCCGTCTTCTCTGTAAATTTCTTCACCATATCGACGCGCGGGCTTTCTGCGCCTTTAGATACAGCCCATAGCACGTTAATTTCTTGGCCCTTCAAAGAAGGGTCGCTAGTTTTGCTCCAATCCAACTTGTCCGAAGCTTGCGCTTCACCGCCATTATTTTTGTTATTGTTTTGAGCGGGCGCTCCGGGTGCGCCGCTGCAACCAGCAAGCAGTACCAAACATAGTGTAGCAACCATCAACGCTTTCCATTTCTTCTTCATACGTACACCTCCGAAAGTTAGGATTCCCCTAGATAGATAAAAAATGAAGAAAAGATCAAAATTAGGCTACAACTGCGCGTATCCCCCCTCTCAATGTAATACGAATTTCATTAATTCATTTTGTTGTTATAACAAATTTGAAGTGCATCCATTCCATTTCCTTTATTCTCCATGGAATTTGTTTCTCTCTGATCGGTTGTTCCAATATGAATTTCTGTAATTCATATTGTTATAGTAACAAATTCAGATACAACTTTACGAATGTTTGCCGCTTTCATAAACCGAGTATAGTATGATTCAAAAAATGTGTCAACTATCATAACATTTATAAATTTTAGTAGATAATGAAAACGGTGTCTTTTTTAATTTATTGTGAATTGTCATATTACTTAACATGAATAACTGAATTTTTTAAAGTTGCACAAAAAAACGGTGCTCATTTCCATGGAAAAGGCGCATTCTATAAGGCTTATATTGTTGTTATAACAAATTACGTGTTATGATGATAGATGTAATTTCATATTCGGAGGTTAATGTAAAACATGAAAAAGGATGGCATTGCACTTTATTATACAGTTAAAGAAAAGCTGCTTGATATGATCGATGAGGGAAAGTACACGCCGGGGGAGCAGTTTCCGACAGAATCGGATTTATGCGAGAAGTTTGGCGTAAGCCGCACGACGATCAGACAAGCGCTAAGCCAGCTTAAGCTGGAAGGCCATATTTATCAAATTCAAGGGAAGGGAACCTTTGTTTCTTTGCCTAAAATAGAACAATCCGTCGCCCCTTACCGCAGCTTTAATGAGCATTTAAAGGGACGCGGCCAACAGATAGATACCAAAGTAGTTGACCTCACCGTAGTTTCTGCGGACAAGCGGTTAATAAAAAAGTTGGATATCGCGGAGAATGATCCGGTGTTCAGGCTAGAGAGAATCCGTTATGCAGACGGGCTGCCCTTATTATTTTCCATTACCTATATTCCTTGGAAGGTCACACCGGGGCTCACTAAAGAAGAGTGTTCAGGCTCGCTATACGCCCTGATGAGAGAAAAGTTTTCTATTCAATTATCCCATTGCGTGGAGTCGATTGAGCCCATCTTAATCGACGAAGCGATCGGTAAACATTTAAGCGCTCCCATTGGAGCGCCAAGCCTTCTGCTAAATACGGTTACTTATTCAACGGGCAATATACCAGTCGAATATTCCCATGAAATTTTTAGAGGAGATCGGGCTAAATTTACGTTCGAGCGCAAACTATAATAGTTATCTGCTGCACGTTTTTTCGAATGTATCATTAGATCACAAGGAGAACAGGGGAGGTGCGGCATGAAACTTCGGGTCCTGATAGCGGCAGATGAGCATTTGGCTAGGGAAAAGCTCATAGACCTGCTGTCCAAGGAGCTGGATATCGAGCTGCTTCCACCTGCATCAACCGGTATGGAGACGGTTAAGCTCGTGCGGGATTTTAAGCCGGATGCCCTGTTTCTCGACGTCGAAATGTCCGGGATAAACGGCTTTCAAACGGCACGCCTGCTTCATGATTTGGATTTCTATCCGTTCCTCGTGTTTACGTCAGCATGTGATCAACATGCGCTAGAGGCTTTCGAGGTCGGAGCGGTTGATTATCTGCTTAAGCCTTACGGGGAAGATCGATTGCGGCAGACAATATCCAGAATCCGCGAGAGAAAGCCGGGTACGAACGTACAAGCGGAGAACGATTGTGTGATAGATGCATCCGTTCAAGCGAAAGGGAGAGAGCGTTTTATCCATAGCCGGCTCCTCGTTGATGCCCATGACCGAATCACCGTGCTTGATGTCGAGACCATCGTCTATGCGGTGAAAGAGGAAAAATTTACCCGCATCTATACGACGGGCGGCAAGTCCTATACCTCCAAGCAAACGCTGCATGAACTGGCCTATCGTCTTGGTCCCGCTTTTTTCAGGCCGCATCGCAGCTATTTGGTGAACCTGAATTTCATTATGGAGATCGAGCCTTGGTTTAATGGTGCCTACAACGCGGTGCTCAAGTTTCATGAGCAGATCAAAATTCCTGTATCCCGAAATGAAATTAAAGATATGCTTCAGTTATTGCAAGGTCATTGACATCATCAAGGAGAAACAGTCCGTTCAGGACTGTTTTTTTGTATTTAGGGCGTGGATTTCGACATTTCACGCCAATTTTTCATGCAAATAAAAGAGTCGCGCTATAATTTAAGTGCTTACAAAAACAGATTTACCTAAAATAGGGAGGGAATACATTGGACAAGGGCAAACAAAATTACAGCGACATCGCCCGATCTGAACTATTCGTCAAGCTGATGGCTAAGAAAAAAAGATTTATTTTGCCAATCACCGTCTTTTTTCTCGCATTTTATTTTACCCTTCCCATCTTAACGTCTTATTTTGAAGTGCTGAATAAGCCTGCAATTGGCTCGATTTCTTGGGCATGGGTGTTTGCGTTTGCCCAGTTTATTATGACTTGGGTCTTATGCTCTCTCTATAGCAGGAAGTCAGTTGAGTTTGACAAAATATGCGACCAAATCAAGAGTGAAGTCCACCAAGACGGAAAGGCGGCTGACCTATGAATACGGCATTCCTGTTGTTTCTAGTCATCGTGCTTGGTACGCTCGTTATCACCTATTTCGCATCCAAAAAAACAAAAACAGCAAGCGAGTTTTATACGGCTGGAGGCGGTTTGACCGGCTGGCAAAATGGACTGGCGATTGCCGGAGACTACATGTCCGCCGCATCCTTTCTAGGCATTGCCGGGATGGTCGCGCTGTTCGGATTTGACGGTTTTTTCTATAGCATCGGGTTTCTCGTTGCTTATTTGGTCGTTCTGTATCTCGTAGCCGAGCCGCTGCGGAATTTGGGCAAATATACGATGGCAGACATGATTGCGGAGCGGTTCAATAACAAGAAGATTCGCGGGGTGGCGGCATTAAATTCGATTGTCATTTCCATCTTCTATATGATTGCTCAGTTGGTTGGCGCAGGCGCGCTTATTAAGCTTTTGATTCCGGGTCTTAGCTATACCGCGGCCGTGCTTATCGTTGGCGTGCTCATGACGATCTATGTCGTCTTTGGCGGCATGACGGCAACCAGCTGGGTGCAGATTATTAAATGCGTGCTTCTCGTAGGCGGTACGTTTATTATTTCCATGATCGTTTTTGCCAAATTCGATTTTAATATCGGCCATATGTTCAATGAGATGCGCACCTCGACGCCGCTCAAGGAAGCTTTCTTGAACCCGGGCAATAAACTCAAAAATAGCTTGGATACGATTTCGCTCAATATCGCGCTTGTTCTGGGAACTGCGGGATTGCCCCATATTTTAATTCGTTTTTTCACGGTAAAAGACGCGCCAACGGCAAGGAAATCCGTTGTCGTTGCGACTTGGATTATCGGCTTGTTCTACGTGATGACGCTGTTTCTCGGGTTTGGCGCGGCGGCATTCGTAGGCGAGGCTGCTATTGTGGAGGTGAATGCCGCGGGCAACATGGCTGCTCCGCTGCTAGCCAAAGCATTAGGCGGCGAGTTCCTGTTTGCGTTTATTTCAGCGGTTGCTTTCGCCACCATTCTGGCTGTCGTTGCCGGCCTCGTTCTCTCGGCGGCATCCGCGTTTGCACATGACTTCTACAGCCATATTATTAAAAAAGGAAATGTGAAGGAGAAGGATCAAGTCCGCATGGCAAGATTAGCTTCCATCGGCGTTGCGATCCTTTCTATCCTTTTAGCTTTGACTGCACAGAAGATGAATGTGGCGTTCCTTGTGGCATTGGCGTTTGCAGTAGCTGCGAGCGCGAACCTGCCGGTACTGATATTCACCGTCTTCTGGAGAAGATTTAATACGGCTGGTGCGATTACGGGCATGTTGACCGGATTGTTTAGCGCCATTATTTTGGTGGCGATCAGCCCGAATGTATGGAATCCTGTAGCTGGTAAAGCGATTTTAGTCGGCGATCCGCTAATCGATCTGACGAATCCAGGCATTATCTCGATTCCGCTCGGTTTTCTGGGCGCGATCATTGGAACGTTAGTGTCCGCCAAGCGGGAGGATGCTAAGTATGATGAGATTTTAGTGAAAGCGAATACGGGCATTCGAGAGCTGTCTTAACCGAACGGGTCAAACAAAATAGCGGCGCTTCTCTCCTGATGGGTAGAAGCGCCGCTGTTTTGTTTGACCAACCTCTTATTCGTTAACCTCGACATCAAGATGATGTTTCTTGAAGGCTTCAACCATGGCAAGCTTGGCCTCTTCCTCGTCTGGGCCATGAATTTCCAGCTTGTATTTTTGATTGAGATACAAGGTGAAGCTTAGGCCTAGAATGCTTTTGACATCAATGAATTTCTTTTCGCTGACGCAGAGCACGATGCTGGATTTATAGCCGGCCGCAATTTGATTAATATAGACGATTGCACGAATGCCAGAGCTCATAGGATAACCTCCGTTCATACTTTATAATCTGCGGATCATCTATACTCACGCGGTATTCTTCGCGCAACGCCGGTCTTAATGGCAGCTTGAATGACGAGGTCGCGGATCGCCTTTACGACATTTTGGTTAAAGACGCTCGGTATAATATAGTGGCGGCTTCTTTCTTCATCCGTTATCGCGGAGGCAATCGCCTCAGCGGCAGCAAGCTTCATCTCCTCGTTGATCGTAGTCGCTCTGCAATCCAAAGCGCCGCGGAAGATGCCGGGGAAACAAAGCACATTATTAATCTGGTTCGGGTAATCGGAGCGGCCGGTGGCAATGACTGCGACGATATCCTCGACCTGGTCAGGCCTAATCTCCGGCGTTGGATTTGCCATTGCAAATACGATAGGATTGTCCGCCATCGACATTACGTCCTCCCGGCTAAGCAGTCCGCCCGAGGAAAGGCCTATGAAGACGTCAGCTCCGTAAATCACATCTTGCAAAGAGCCTTGCACCCGATTAGGGTTTGTATGCTCTGCGTACCATTGCCACATTTTGTTGTCGTAGTCGGTTCCCGACACGATAGCACCCTGACGATCAACCCCAATAATGTCTTTGACACCTGCCGATAATAAAATTTTGCTGCAGGCAATTCCTGCTGCGCCGATTCCGCATACGACGACCTTAATCTCATGGATGGATTTATTCACGATTTTTAAGGCGTTGATAAGAGCGGCGTAGAGCACGACTGCCGTGCCATGCTGATCATCGTGGAAGACAGGGATGTCCAATTCTTCGCGCAGCCTATGCTCGATCTCAAAGCATCTAGGCGATGAGATGTCTTCGAGGTTAATGCCGCCGAAGCCTGGAGCGATAGCTTTAATAATCGCGATAATTTGCTCGGTATTCTGTGTATCTAAGCAGATAGGGAAGGAATCGACGTCTGCCAGCTGCTTGAACAGCATCGATTTGCCCTCCATTACCGGCATAGCGGCATAGGGACCTATATTGCCAAGCCCCAAGACGGCGCTGCCATCCGATATGACGGCAACGGTGTTTCTTTTGATCGTCAGCGTAAACGCTTTTCTAGGCTCGTCATGAATGGCCATGCACACGCGCGCTACATCTGGCGTGTACACCCGAGATAAATCGTCACGGTTCTGAATCGGCGTCTTCAGCTTGGTTTCGATCTTGCCGCCAAGATGGAGCAGAAATGTTCGATCGGAGAGATTGACCAGCCGCACTCCGCTCATATCTTTAATACGGTCTGTAATAATATCGATGTCGACCGTGTCGGTTACGGCTATCGTAATATCACGGACGGAGACCGTTTGGCTGGTCTGAATGACGTCGATGGCCACGATATCTCCGCCGGCTTCGAATATGGACGATGCGACTTGACCGAAATGCACCTCACTCGTGTTCATTTCGAGTCTTACGATAATGCTTTTCCCTCCGTGCCTGTTGTGATCCATGGCAGCCTCCATCTGAGCGATTATTTATTGAAGAGGGCTGCTAGCCCTCTTCGTTGAGCACAACTTCTTTCCCTTTTTTCTTGAGGAAGATAGGAATCAGAATCCAAAGCGCCGCAATGATTAGAAAGACGAGCGAAAGCGGCTTCTGCACAAAAATCATAAAATCGCCATTTGAAGTCGTCAGCGCTCTGCGCATATTGTTCTCAATCATCGGTCCTAGCACGAGGCCAAGGACAAGCGGAGCAAGCGGGTAATCATTCCGAGCAAGTAGGAAGCCTGCGACGCCGCAGCCAAGGAGCAGCATCAGATCGAAGATCTGAGCCTGAACGGCATATACGCCAAAGATTGAAATCGCGATAATGATCGGAATCAAATATTTTGCGGGCGTTTGAATGATTTTGGCAAACACCTTCACAAGCGGCATGTTCAGAATCAGCAGAAGCAGGTTTCCGACCAGCATGCTGGCAATCAGTCCCCATACGACTTGAGGATGCTCTTCGAATAACAAAGGGCCCGGCTGAATGTTGTACATAATTAAAGCACCCATAAGGATCGCAGTTGTGCCTGAGCCCGGGATACCTAGCGTAAGCAAAGGGATCATGGCTCCGCCCGAAGCTGCGTTGTTCGCCGATTCTGGAGCAGCGACGCCAGCGATATTGCCTTTGCCGAAGGACTCTGGGTTTTTGCTTAGCTTCTTCTCCATAATGTAGCTGAAGAATGAAGCCAAGGTGGCGCCTGCACCAGGCAGAATGCCAATGAAGAAGCCTAATGCTGAGCCGCGGGCGATTGGTCCGGCGCTTTCCTTTAAATCTTGTTTGGTTGGAAGCACCCGCCCAATCTTAGCGATCGTGCCTGAGGCGTAATCATTTTCCAGAATGGTCTTGAACACCTCGCCGAGAGCAAACAAGCCTACCGCAATCGTGAGAAATTCAAGCCCCGAGTAAAGCAGCGGCATGCCAAACGTAAACCGTGCGACTCCAGATACGGTGTCCATGCCAATCGTTGCGAGCAGCAAGCCAAGCACTGTCATAATCAACGCTTTCGTAATCGATTTGCCGGCGAGGCCGCTGACCGCGCATAGGCCAAGCAGCATTAAGGAGAAATAGTCGGCAGGGCCGAACTTAATTGCAACGTTAGATAGCGGCTCAGCCAGCACGATCAGTGCGATGACGGCAAATACACCCGCCACAAAGGAACCGATAGCGGCAATCGATAAGGCAGAGCCGGCTCTGCCCTGCTTCGCCATCTGATAGCCGTCCAAAGTGGTGACGACGGACGATGATTCGCCTGGCGTATTGAGCAGGATTGAGGTCGTAGACCCGCCATACATCGCACCGTAGTAAACGCCTGCGAGAAGGATAATCGAGCTGGTCGCCGCCGCTTCGGGCGCCAGTCCGCCGGTGAGTGACGCGGTAACCGGAATAAGCAGGGCAACGCCGCTCATCGGACCAATTCCGGGAAGGACGCCGACGGCCGTTCCAATTAAGACGCCTACGAGCGCGAACAACAGGTTATGCCACTGAAAGGCGGTAGCAAAGCCATTCCCTAGTAATTGTAATGTTTCCATTCATCCACCTCCGAATTCACGATAGCCATGATGGAAAGCCCGGCATGGAGCCCTCCAAGACGACGACAAAGATGACATAGATGCCTACGGAAAATAATCCGGAGATCAAGATCGATTTGAGCCATTTCCCTCGTTCAAGCACTTGAAAGCTAATTAACAGGAAGAGGAACGTCCCAATAATATAGCCGATGGATTCTAAGAAAAAGGCATATAGGAATGCAGCAGCAAAAATAATTAAAAATCGTTTGTAGTCGAGCTTCGCTTCTCTTTTGCCAGGGCCTTTGGCCTTCAATACTTCGTAGAATAACCGCAGGCTTAGAATGACCAGCAGCCCCCCAAGCGCAAAGGGAAATATATTGGGGCCTACCGTGCTTCCGTAGGCGGCTGCGCTAATTTCTGTGCTTTTCCACATAAAACCGATTCCAAGGAGCAGAAAGATTATGCTTACATAACGATCGAAAACTTTGTTCAATGTCGTGCACCTCCTAGGATGAAGTAAAGGAAAGAGAGGAAGAATTTCCTTCCTCCCTTATTTAGTCGATTACTTTTGCATGCCGAGAGCAGTCAGCAGCTCTTGAACATCCCCTTCTTGCTCATCCAGGAACGTTTTGAAATCGGCGGCATTTTTGTATTCGCTCGCCCAATCATTCGCCGTCAGTTCCTTCTGCCATGTTTCATTCTCGGAAAGCGCTTTTAGCTTTTCATCCCAAAATGCAGCCTGCTCCTTCGTCATATCTTTTGGCCCAAATACGCCGCGCCAGATTGTGAATTCCGCGTCGAGCCCCAGCTCCTTTAGTGTAGGAATATCTTTAAAGTCGCCGCCCAACCGCTCACTGGAAGTAACCGCAAGGATTTTGATTTTACCGGCTTTCAAATAGCTGCCGAGCGAGGAAATATCGGTGCCGATCGCATCGGCGTTGTTGCCGAGCAATGCGGCAATGGCCTCGCCGCCGCCGTCATAGGACAGGTATTTTACCGTTTTAGGATCAACGCCTGATTTAAAGGCTGGCAGCACGCTGATCAAATGGTCCATGGAGCCCGGGGCAGAGCCGCCCGCAAGCGTAACCTTTGTTGGATCTGCCTTGATATCGGCAATTAGCGCCCCGAGATCCTTGTATTTGGAGCTGGCGTTAACCGCGATGGCGCCAAAATCTTTGGTGATTTGCGCTAAAGGGGTAACATCCTTGTATCCATAAGGGCTGTTTCCTTCTTTTTTGAGATTGTTGATGAGAAGGGGAGGCGAGCTAACGAACAGCTTGTAAGGGTCATCGCTGTCCTTAGCTACGTATTCTCCGAGAAATACGGTGCCGCCTCCGCCGGGCTTGTTCTCTACGGTCATCGTCTGTTCGATCAGCTTGGTCTCGCCAAGCACCTTGGCTAAAGACCTTGCTGTCTTGTCCCAACCGCCGCCGGCTCCGGAAGGGGCGGTTATTATAAAAGGTTTTTTCGGGTAATCAGCGGAGCTTGCGCCCCCGCCAGTTGATGAGCAGGCTGTAAGGCTGACCGCAACGAGCGCGGCAGCGAGTATCGTTTTCAAATGCGTAGATTTCAAGTTCATTCCTATTCCTCCTTTGGAGTCAAACAGGTACGCCCGATGGATCATGAAAGCGCTTACCTGAGCTATGCATTCATATTAGCATCGCGTATTTCGCTTGAACAGAATAACGATATAAGCTCTAAAACAATTATTTTGTTAATTTTGTTCATATAAATTACGGGCAGATGGGACACTAAGGTCTATATTCCATCAGGCTTGTAGCTTACAATAAAGACAGTGCCGCATCGCTTAGAGAAATGTCTTTGCAAGGAGGAAAATGTATGCGATTACAAACGAGGCTGATTTTGCTGATTGGCAGCTTATTATTCATCATTATTATCGCATTGACCTTCAGCTTCGAGAGGATGCTCGTCAATAACTTGGAGAAGAGCGTAGGCTCCTCGGCCTTGAAAATAGCAAAGACGGTAGCGTTAATGGATGTCATAGGGGATGCGTTTGATGATGCGAACCCGTCAGCGACCATTCAACCGATCGTGGAGAAAATACGGATGGAGACGGATGCTGAATACATCGTCATTGGGAACCGGGAAGGCATCCGTTATGCGCATCCTATACCGGATCGAATCGGAAAGGAAATGGTCGGAGGGGACAACGGCCCAGTGCTGCAAGGCGAATCGATTATTTCCAAGGCGGTCGGATCAATGGGACCCTCATTGCGGGGGAAGACGCCGATCTATGACGATCACAACCAGATCATAGGAATCGTATCGGTGGGAATTCTAGTCAAGGATATAGAAGCTTCGGCACAAGCGTACCGGAATGAAATGATCTTATTTGCCGCCATTGCGCTAATGGTAGGCTGCGGCGGGGCGATTGCGATAGCCAATAGCGTGAAACGGTCCATTCATGGGCTGGAGCCAAAGGAGATCGGCATGCTGTATCAGGAGAAGCGTGCTATTCTGGAGACCATTCACGAGGGCATTATTGCCGTAAATACGGAAGGCACCGTTACGCTTGTCAATCACACGGCACTAATGCTCATCGATCCAAATGAAACGATGGAAATGACCGGGCGCCATGTCCAGGAAGTCATTCCGGGATCTCGGCTGCTGGAGGTCATCAAATCCGGCGAGGCGGAGCGAGACCAGGAAATGGTCATCAATGAAAGCCTTGTCGTAGTGAATCGTCTGCCGATTTACAATCATCAACAGCAGGTCGTTGGGGCGGTGTCCAGCTTCCGCAATAAATCCGAGCTGCTTCGCTTAACGGAGGAGCTGACGCAAGTGAAGCGATATACCGAGGCGCTTCGTGCACAGTCGCATGAGTACTCCAATAAGCTCTATACGATCTATGGGCTCATCCAGCTGGAATCGTATCAGGAGGCTATGGACCTTATTACGCATGAAACGGATGTGCATCAGAACTTGATTCACTTCCTGCTTCACGAAATTCCAGATCCGATCATAGGCGGAATTCTTATCGGCAAATTCAATCGCGCGAACGAGCTGAAGGTCAATCTTGAAATTGATCGGAGAAGTACGTTCAAAGCGATTCCTAGTGCCATTAGCCGCAATCAGCTGGTTACAGTTATCGGCAATCTCATTGATAACGCGTTTGATTCCGTGCTTGAGTCCAGCGCTCCAGTTAAACAGATTACGGTGTTACTAAGTGATACCGGCCTTGATCTAGCCATCGAGATTTCGGACAACGGACTCGGCATATCGGAAGAGAACGCAGGCCGCCTCTTCGAGATGGGATTCTCTACAAAGAAGCAGGCGAATCGTGGATTTGGCTTATCGAACGTGCAGCAATCGGTGCAGCAGCTAGGAGGCTCGATCAGCTTCCGCAACCGCCCAGAGGGAGGCGTCACGTTTGCTGTTGTGATTCCAAAGATAAGGGGAGATAGCTATGATACGAGTGCTCATCATTGAGGATGATCTTCGCATTGCGCAAATTAACTGCCGTTTCGTAGAAAAGATCGAGGGTTTCGAGGTGGTTGGCATTGCTACGGACAAACAGCAGGCGAATGACCATCTAGACATTTTGGAGCCGGATCTCGTGCTGCTGGATCTCTATTTTCCTGATATGAACGGGCTTGAGCTGCTGCAGCATATCCAACGGAAAAATCCGTTAACCGACGTCATTATCATTACGGCAGCGAAGGAATTTGATACGGTGCGTGAAGCCATTCGCGGGGGCGTGTACGATTTCATGATTAAGCCGGTCGTCTTTGAGAGGTTCCAAGAGAAGCTGAAGACCTACCAGAGATACCATCAGCAGATGCAACTGCTCGGAGGGGCAAACAAACAGGTGGATCAAGAAGGGATTGATCAGCTGCTGTGGGGCTCGAATGACAGAGGCGACAAGGAGACGTATCTTCCTAAAGGGATTGATAAAATAACGAGCGAGAAGATTCTTGCTATTATTCAAAATTGCCCGGAGGTGCTGACGGCGGAGGAGCTTGGCAAGAGAGCCGGTTTTAGCCGTACGACCGCGAGGCGTTACTTGGAGTATTTTGTCGGCAAGGGGGAAATGGTCGCCGATATTTCCTATGGAACGGTAGGAAGGCCGGAGCGGGTGTATCAGAGAACGCAGCAGCCTTGATAGCCCGAGGCGGAGAGCCGAAGAGCAGGCAAATCAAAAGCAGCCAACATCCGCAGGGACGAAGGCTGCTTTTGATTTGGATTAATGAAACGGAATGCTGATCTTGGACTGCTGTCCATTCGCTGTTGATGCATCTACTCGAAGGGTCGAGCCGCCATTGCCAATGGCGTTCCATACTTTAATCGTAATTTTGCCGTTTGCCATGTTGGCGAATGAGCCGGATGCCGTCTTGATTCCATTCGTTTGCGTATAAATCTCCCAGTCGGTCACGGGATTGGTCGCAAAATAGTTATAAGTCTCGGTGCGCAGCGAGGTTCCGTTGCCGTTGAAGTCATAAATGACCTGCACTTGCACGCCGCTGCCTACTGCAGTGCCAGCATCTACAAACAAATCGAATGCGGTCGACTTGGAAGAGTCGTAGGTTCCGTTGATGCCGCTGATCGTGTAAGTCCGCTCATTAGCCGGCGTGCCATCATGATTCGTGCCGCCTGCGCCCGTAATGGCGTCACTTGACGTACCTGTGCCAGCGGTAAAGCTTAGAGCAGCGCCCGAGCGGACATATAGCACGTTGGATGAAATGCCTCCAGAGCCGGTCGTGACGGTGAAAGCAGCAGCATTGCTGGCCGTGCCGTTAACGGTAACCGTGACGTTAGCTGCGCCTGAGGCAAGTCCAGCAGGAACAGTCGCGGTAATGGAAGTCGCGGACCAAGCCGTTGTCGCCGCTGTTGCTGAGCCGAATTTTACAGTAGAAGCTCCTTTTGTTGCGCCAAAGTTAGTGCCTGTGATCGTCACGCTCGAGCCAGCCGCTCCTGCCGCTGGGCTAAGGCTGCCAATGCTAGGCGATACGACTCCGCCACCGCCGCCTGTTAATGCATTGCCCGTAAACGGATTGAAGCGGGCAATCGCAATGATAAGCCAGCCGGTGCTGGAAACGCAGTTTTGCTGGCTCATTTTCCAGTAGCTGTTGTTGGAGCCTTTAAGCGAGTATGGCAAGCCGCCAAGAAGCGTGCCGCTTGTTCCTTGCTTCTTGATCATCTCGTCTAGAATGGAATCCGCTTTGGCCGTATTGCCGTTCATAAAATGTGCCGTTGACATGAAGGCGGACCCTTCGAGCCAAATATCTGCGCATTTCTGTCCGTTTGGCGCTCCCGTCTGGGTTGTTGCCGCCGCGCAGTCATATTGCCAGTCGAAATCGTAAGCCGTCATCAGGTTGCCTGCATCGTCATAAGTCAGCGTCTGCACGTATTTTGGACTTGAAGTCGTGCCTGTTCCGTTTGCGTTGTCTACGTAGGCAAGGGATTGCTTATAATCCCGAGTGCCCGACAAGCCCAGTGCGAGCACGCCCCAAGGGTTGACGTCCATTGGAACAGACGGATCGAGCAGGTTCGTATCGTTTTTCCAGCCGCCGTTCCAGCGCTTGAGCGTGTCATTCCATACCACGTTATCTAGGAACGTTTTCACGCCTGTCGCTGCATTATTGTAAGTAGTCGTACGGTCCGGGAAAATGTTCGCGTAATACTTCAGCAAATTGTATACGTCCTGGTTATGCTCCGTTGAAGTCCATACTTCGTTTGTCACCGCACCTGGCACATCCCATGTCGTCGTGCCTCCGGAGATGCCGCCGTTTGCCTTCTGGAAAGAGACGATCCAATCGAGCGACTTCTTCACATTAGGCTGGTAGGTGGTGGAGCCGTACTTTTTCTCATACGCCATATAGGCCATTGCCATCCAAGCGACCGGCCCTACATGCTTCCGGATTTCCTCGCCTGCGCCGTTCCACCAATACGAATTAATCCAGGAGCCGTCCGGATCTTGGAACTGAGCCATCTTGTTCAAAACTTTCTCTGCGCGCACGCGGTCATTTTTCAGCATGAATGCAATGGCCGCAACGGCTTGGTCGTAAGTATAAACGATTTGAACGCGGTCGTTCGCATTCCACCAATCATCGAAGCTGTCTACCATTCCGTCAACGCTAAAACCTGCGGTTAAATCCTGCTGCGCCTTCAGCCAAGCGTATGCCCGGTCGGAAGCAAGCGCGTAATCCGCTGCAGCCTCCGCACGGCCGGCCGGAAGCAAAGTAATCTGTACAACCATAATGAAAGCTAATAAAACGAGCGCATAGCTTTTTTTGAATGAAGTTAACATGTTTATAGTCACTCCTTAAATGAATGGTTGTGAATCGTGAAGAAGATAGCCGGATACGGAGCCTATCATTATCCTCGCTCGATCATGCCGCTTTAAATATAAATCCCCTCCTCTTCGCTTGAAGTATGTATTACAACAGAAGGGTTTGTCCCTCTTTTGTAAGCGCATTCAAGTATACGTTAAATCGTTGCGCCTCTTCGCCGTCCGCCTTATATTTGTTAATTTCATCCAAAGTATAGCAATCGAAAGCGCTTTCGTAAACGTCAGAAAATCAACTTTATCATGTTGAAAATATACACATCGGCAAATACAAATAGCGCAAAGGACGCGCATCCGGTCCTTGACGCTTCTAATTAAGCGGGAGGGCTAAAGGGCAGCAGCACCGCTTCGTTCACGCTTTCTTTCTCCGTCGTTCAGTCTTAGCCGATCTGGGACATCCACCATGCAATTTTCTGGTTTTGGCATGGAAAATCCGCATACCGTCGTACTGGAAACCGAGAACGATCTGACGGTGCGGCTAGAGCTGAATTTGACGAAGCAATAAACGATATCCGATAGAAGGCGGCTGATCTACCGTTATCAGCCGTCTTTTTGGCGTATTGGCTAAATAACTGCCTATCTCCCCTTGTTTTAATGATGCAATTTTGGGACAATAATAAGCAGATTGTTTGTTTCGGCTGGTTAGGCAGAGCAGCAT
Source organism: Bacillus sp. FJAT-26390 (assembly GCF_001682865.1). Classification (GTDB taxonomy): domain Bacteria; phylum Bacillota; class Bacilli; order Paenibacillales; family Paenibacillaceae; genus Pristimantibacillus. The sequence continues at coordinate 471,282 of NZ_MAQX01000033.1, read as the reverse complement.
TGCATATTGAAGTTTTGAAAAGAGGGTAAGACATGAATAAAGCATCCATTTATGGATTAACGTTTGATCAACTGACGGAATGGTTGATCATGCATGGATATACGAAATTCAGGGCATCTCAGGTATGGGATTGGCTGTACCGGAAGCGGGTAACGGCCTTTGCGGATATGATCGATGTGAAGGAAGAGTGCATTCAATTGCTGTCCGAGCATTTTGTCATTCAGACGCTTAGCGAGCATACTAGGCAGCAATCAGCGGACGGAACCAATAAGTTTTTGTTCAAGCTGAGTGATGGCAATTTGATTGAGACGGTATTGATGAGACATAAATTTGGTTTGTCGGTTTGCGTTACCACCCAGGTTGGCTGCAACATTGGCTGCAGCTTCTGCGCGAGCGGCTTGCTTGCCAAGAGCCGCGACTTAAGCGGCGGCGAAATTGTCGAGCAGATTATGAAGGTGCAGATTCACCTGGACCAAGCGCAGCAGGGTGAGCAGGTCAGCCACGTTGTCGTCATGGGCATCGGCGAGCCGTTCGATAATTTCGAGAACCTGTCCGACTTTATCAGCATTATCAAGAGCCAGAAGGGTCTTGCTATCGCAGCTAGACACATTACGGTATCGACCAGCGGCCTTGCCAAAAAAATCGAAGAGTTCGCGGACTCCGACTTGCAGGTTAACCTTGCGGTTTCCCTTCATGCGCCGAACAATGAGCTGAGAACGCGAATTATGAAAATCAACCGGGCGATCCCCATCGAGAAATTAATGGAATCGATCGATTATTATTTGGAGAAGACCAATCGGAGAATTACGCTCGAATATATTTTGCTCAAGGATGTTAACGATCAGCGGGAGCATGCTTTGGAGCTTGCAGAGCTGATTGGCGATCGGCGCAGTCTGGCTAACGTGAACCTTATTCCGTACAATCCGGTGGATGAGCATAGCCAATATCAAAGAACCGACCGCGAAACGGTACGGGCTTTCTATGATACGCTGAAGAAGCAAGGCGTCAGCTGCAGCGTGCGTCTAGAGCACGGTACGGATATTGATGCGGCTTGCGGACAGCTGAGAAGCAAGCAGATCAAAAAATCCAAGGAGCTTCAAATCGGCTAAACTCGGTAAGCTTTAGTCTACAAAGAGTCTGTTCCAAAGCCATATCATGGTTTCTTTTGTCCGCCTTTGAAGTGCGGATCATAAGAAAGCTAAGCCTCCAACTCCACTTTCAAGGTGTGGTTGGAGGCTTTTTTAATTGATTGAGACCTTCTTATTCAGAATTACTGTTTTGTGTCAGATAATGAGAGGACTGTAGTTCCGTTATATTTGCGTTTTGACCATTTTGTCGTAATAGGCGGACAGTAGATCCGTTATTTCCATTTAAACGAGGTCAATATTGGGTTTTCTGAGTGATTAGCGGAACCTGAGTCCGCTAATGCCACAAATATCGCTGAATTAGAAAAATAAAGGATCCTCTGTCCGCTGAAAATCTCCTTTACTCCACCGACCTCATGCCCTAGCGAGTTTAGTCCTTTTGAACAGCCCCTTTTTTGCGTTAACGTGATAGCCTTCTGCTTCCATACATTATCTGATAAGATGGATTTGCTGAAAGTTACATTTATTGTTAAGAAGGGTGTTTGAAGATGAAGAAGATTTCGCTGGATATGCTTATGATTATGTTAGGGGCATTTGTTTTTGCATTATCAATCAATTTATTTGTTATTCCGAACGAGCTTGGCGAAGGCGGCGTTACCGGGATAACGATTATTTTATATTATGTGTTCGGGTGGGCGCCGTGGCTAATGAGCTTGATCTTCAACTCGTTCCTGCTCATCGTGGGCTATCGCTTCTTGGATAAGAGAGCCGTCATCTATACGATTGCGGCAGTCGCGTTCCATTCCCTGTTTCTTCATTTAACGGCGGATTGGAACGTCGCATCGGATGAAAGAATGGTTAACGCTATTTTTGGCGGATTATTTGGCGGAATTGGGATCGGCCTTATTATAAGAGTTGGCGGGACGACCGCAGGCACAACGATTTTGGCAAGAATCGCGAACAAGTTTTTGGACTGGAACATTAGCTATGCGCTGCTGTTTTTTGATTTGATCGTCGCATTCTCTTCCTATTTCATTATAGGGGCGGAGGCGCTTATGCTCACGATCGTCATGCTTTATATCGGAACGAAGACGATGGATTTCATCATTGAAGGCGTTAATCCGAAAAAAGCGGTCACGATCATTTCCGAGGAGCAGGCCAAAATTGCCGAGCAAGTAACGGTGGTGATGGATCGAGGGGTTACGGTCATTTATGGGCGCGGGCATTATACGCAAAAACCGAAGGAAATTCTCTACATTGTCATTGGCAAGCAAGAGCTGAGCCAGCTGAAAAAAATCGTCAAAGCCGTCGATAAAAATGCTTTTATTACGATTCACGACGTGCGGGACGTATTTGGCGAAGGCTTTATCGATATTTCGAAATAGCATAATTGGTATATTGCAGCTAAGGCTCCTTGATCATTCCGTGATCTGGGGGCCTTTTTTTGACGTGAAAATGACTGGAATTTCCGATTTTGTCTATTGCTTTGGATAAATCGTTACGTCTCAGGCATGAAATCGCAACGAAATCTCTTGTTTTGCTCATATCGGCGGCATGCCGTTTTCGTTAATCTGTGGAAGAGATGCATCTCACCATATTATTTACGGAGGTTACGAAATGAAGAGACTGTTAACTTCTGCTTTAATCTTTACGATGATTGGCACGTCGCTCATCGCTTGTTCTTCGCAAGGGGATAAGGCAGGCGGCAGCACGAATGAGGGCACTACTAATAATACAGAGACAAGCACGGAAGCAACCGTATATCCGATTAAGACCGATAAGAAGCTTTCCTACTGGGGAGAAATTAACGGGAACCTGATTGGGGTAAAGCCGACGCATGATGAAATCCCTTTTTTCCAGGATTGGCAAAAGAAAACCGGCGTATCGCTCGAGTTTACGGCGCCGCCTACCGGTCAAACGAAAGAAGCGCTTAACGTTATGCTGGCCTCCGGCGATTTGCCGGACATGATTGAGTACAACTATTTGGGCGACTTTCCAGGGGGGCCTGAGAAAGCCATCAAAGACGGCTATATTTTGAAGCTGAATGATCTGATAGACAAGCATGCGCCTAACCTCAAGAAGTTTTTACAGGACAATCCCGACATCGATAAGATGGTCAAAACCGACAGCGGCAGCTACTACGCGTTCCCGTTCATTAGAGGCGACGAGTATTTGCGCGTATTCCAAGGTCCGATCATTCGTAAGGATTGGCTTGATGAGCTAGGCCTGCCAGTGCCGGAAACGATTGAGGACTGGACGAAAACGCTGACGGCGTTTAAGGAGAAGAAGGGGGCAGCGGCGCCTTTCGCAGTCGTGAGCAAGCCGCGTTTCTTTAACGAATCCGGCAACGGTGCCTTTATTGGCGCATTCGGCGTAACGCGCGGCTTCTATTTGGAGGACGGAACGGTCAAATTCGGCCCTGCCGAAAACGGCTTTAAAGAGTATTTGAGCTTGTTCCGCCAGTGGTACGGTGACGGCTTGCTGGACAAGAACATCGCTACGGCGGACACCAAATCATTGGATGGCAATATGGCTTCAGGAGCAACAGGCGCATCGGTCGGCAATGCCGGCGGCGGTATCGGCAAGTGGCAGCCGCTCGTAGAGGGCAGCGATCCGAAAGCCGTATTGGTCGCAGCGCCATACCCGGTCTTGAACAAAGGGGAAACGCCAAAGTTCGGGCAAAAGCATAAGGCTTATGCATCAGAGGGTACGGTTGCTATTTCTGCAACGGCAAAAGATCCGGTTCTCGCCGTGAAAATGCTGGATTACGGCTACAGCGAGGAAGGCAGAATGTTCTTCAACTTCGGTACGGAGGGCGTCAGCTACAACCTAGAGGACGGATATCCGAAGTATACGGACCTGCTTATGAAGAACCCGGACAAGCTGGCACCGGCACAAGCGATTTCGCTATACGCCCGCGGCAGCTACAACGGGCCGTTCATTCAGGACAAGCGGTACGCCGAGCAATTCTTTGCCCTGCAAACGCAGCGTGACGCGGTGGGCATTTGGCAGAAGACGGATGCGGACAAATACAGCTTGCCGCCGATTACGCCAACGCCGGAAGAGAGCTCGGAATACGCAACGATCATGAATGATATCAACACGCTCGTTGATGAAATGACGTTGAAAATCATTTTAGGCTCGGAGCCGGTTGGCCAGTACGCAAGTTACGTTGAAAAAATGAAATCGCTCAAGCTGGACCGCGCGATTGAAATCCAACAAGCCGCTTTGGATCGCTACAACAAACGGTAAGGGATAAGAGCTCTGGAGAGAGGGCCTGCCTATCAAGCCCTCTCTCTCAATTTGGATTGAGGTGAGAACCATATGGCAAATACGCAAAAAACAGCAAACCGATACGTGCGCGATTTCATGTTGAATAAGTATCTCTATCTTATGATGCTTCCCGTTATCGCGTATTATCTTATTTTCCACTATGCGCCTATGTACGGGGCATTGATTGCCTTTAAGGAATACTCCCCGATGAAAGGCATTTTGGGGAGCGATTGGGTAGGGCTCAAACATTTCTCCGATTTTTTTCAAAGCTATTATTTTTGGCGGATTCTAAAAAACACGATCGTCATCAGCCTCTATTCCTTGATCTTTGAATTTCCCGCACCGATTATATTGGCTCTGCTAATAAATGAGGTTCGCAGCAAATCGTTCAAGCGCGTAGCGCAGACGATTACGTATATGCCGTATTTTATTTCGCTCGTTGTCATTTGCGGAATTATTACCGACTTTACGAATGCTGACGGCGTTATCAATAGATTGCTTATGCTCTTTGGCTACGATGGCCAAGCGATGCTTCAGAAGCCGGAGCTATTCCGTCCGATCTACATTTTATCTGAGATTTGGCAGCGTATCGGCTGGGAATCCATCATCTATATCGCGGCGTTAATGAGCATCGATGTGGAGCAGTATGAGGCTGCGCGAATGGATGGGGCCAGTCGAATCAAGCAGATGTTCTATATTACGCTGCCGGGCATTATGCCCACGATTGCCATCATGCTTATTCTTCGTATGGGCAATCTGCTCAATGTCGGCTTTGAGAAAATCATATTGCTGTACAATCCGATCACATACGAGACGGCTGACGTCATTTCGTCCTTCGTATACCGCAAGGGGCTCCTCGAATTTGGCTGGAGCTACAGCTCGGCAGTAGGCTTGTTTAATTCCGTGATCAATCTGGTACTGCTGATTACCGCGAATTATATCAGCCGCAAGGTTAACAAAAGCAGCTTATGGTGAGGTGAAGCATATGAAACAGAAATCGAGTGTATTCGATAAAATCTTTGACGGCGGCATTTATGCGGTTCTCATCTTTCTCGTTGTCGTCACGTTGTATCCGTTGCTCTACGTGCTCTTCGCATCCTTTAGCGACGCGGGCCAGCTCATTGTCCATAAAGGAGTTCTATGGAAGCCGCTGGGCTTTAGCCTCGAGGCGTACAAGAGCGTTATCGCGAACCCGGGCATTATGATCGGCTACCGCAACACGCTGTTTATCGTAATTGCCGGCTTGTCCGTCAACTTGGTCATGACTGCGCTGGGCGCCTATGTGCTGTCCCGCAGAAACGTGCTGCTTAACAACGGTTTTATGGTGTTTATCATTTTCACGATGTTTTTCCACGGGGGACTTATTCCTTTGTACCTCGTTGTAAAAGGAGTAGGGCTGCTCGATTCGTTATGGTCGACGATCATTCCTTTCTCGATCAGCACATTCAACCTAATCATAATGCGTACCGCCTTTATGGGCATACCGGAGAGCTTGGAGGAGTCGGCGAAGATCGACGGCGCGAATCATTTTACGATCTTGTTCCGCATTATCATTCCGCTCTCCATGCCGGTTATCGCCGTTATGATCCTTTATTACGCGGTTGATAAATGGAATGGCTGGTTCTATGCGTCGGTGTTTATTAAGAGCAGGGATCTTTACCCGCTGCAGTTGGTGCTCAGAGAGATTCTAATCGCCAATTCGACCGAAAGCATGTCTGCGGGAGCGAGCGCCGGAGATCGCCATCAAATCGGCGAGACGATCAAGTATGCGACGATTATGGTCGCGACCGTGCCGATCCTATGCGTCTATCCATTCGTACAGCGCTTCTTCGTGAAGGGCGTAATGGTAGGTTCTTTGAAAGGGTAATTCGATAACGGAGAGGAGTACGATGATGAACGTATTGCAAAAAAAGCTGGATGTTCCTTTGATCTGGGAGCAAATCCAGCGCAAGGTAGACCGGATGATTGTTCTCATAGGCGACAAATCGCCGCATGTGGCTAAAGAAGACGGCATTTACGACGATCAGCGCATCGACTGGTGGACCTCCGGCTTTTGGCCGGGCATGCTGTGGCTGCTGAATGATATGACGGGCAAGGCGCATTACAAGGACGCCGCATGGAGCTGGGATGAGCGGATGGAGCAGCGAATGCTGGAGCCGAACTATTTCGACCATGACGTAGGCTTTCAGTTTCTGCCGACTGCCGTTATGAAGCATATGCTGACGCAGGATGAGGACGCGGCTCGCCGTGGGTTGTTCGCGGCTAACTTTCTAGCGGGTCGATTTAACTTGGCAGGCAGGTTCATCCGGGCGTGGAACAGCGATAAACACGGGTGGTCGATCATCGATACGTCGATGAATTTATCGTTATTGTTCTGGGCGACCGAGCAGTCAGGCGATCCGCGCTTTGAACAGGTAGCGAGGGCGCATGCGGATACGGTGCTCAAGCATTTTATCCGCGAGGATGGGTCCGTCAATCATATCGTGAGCTTCGATCCAAGCACGGGCGAGAATATCGAGGTGTTGGGCGGTCAAGGCTACGCGCCGAATTCCGGCTGGAGCAGAGGGGCTGCTTGGGCTTTGTACGGCATGGCGAATACGTACCGGCATACGGGCGACCTTGCATACCTGCATGCCGCTCGGCGCGTCGCGCATTTCTTCATCGCTCATTTGCCGGAGGACCATGTGCCGCATTGGGATTTCCGGGCCGGAGCGAGCCTCGTTGACGAGCCGAGGGATACTTCCGCAGGCGCATGCGCGGCATCGGGTCTTCTTGAGCTTGCCGACAGCCTGCCGGATGCCGAGGGTCGAATTTACCGGGAAGCGGCTGAACGCATTCTGTTATCCCTATACGAGAATTACGGAACGTGGGAGAACGAGGAGCATGAGGCGATTCTTCTTCATGGCACAGGCCATAAACCCGCTGGGCAAAATGTAGATGTGTCTCTGATTTATGGCGATTATTTCTTCGTTGAAGCGATTGCGAAGCTGGCAGGCTGGAAGCATCGCATTTTCTAACCACACTATCCCCACCCGAATGGGCACCGTCCATTCGGGCTATTTTCGTTGCCCCAACACGCAAATACGGTGCAAAATCGCTTTTTTGTCAATCGTTTTGAACTTTTTGAACATTCCTCCCCTTGCCATGATGGTTATAATAAGGATACGGTGAAGACAATTCCCTATTCGTTCAAAACATAATCAGATATGAGGGGATCCGTTTGAAGTTCAACTCTTTGTGGCAAAAACGAAAAAGCATTATTTTCACATGGCTTCTCTCCTACAGCGCCGTCTTATTTGTTCCTATGATCATCAGTTTGATTGTCTACTCGCAATCCGGCGAAGCGCTGAAGAGCGAAATTCATCGTGCCAACGACTCCATGCTCCGGCAGGTTCGATATACGATTGATACGCAAATCGATTTAATGAAGCGTCTAACGATGGAAATTACGTGGAATGCGAAGCTGCAGGATTTGATGTATTCAAGCAAAACGCCAGGCGATGCCCAGTTCACCGCCTATCAATTAGTAAAGGAATTCCGCATGTATCAGACCTCCTATGCTTCCATTGATGAGTTTTACGTAACATGGGATCAAGAGGAGGCGGTGCTTCGTTCAGGCAACGTGCGAGATGTGGAAACCGCTTTCAAGACGATGCATGATACGGGAACGATGAATTATGAGCAGTGGACGGACACGATTCACCATACGCCGCATAACCGGTTTTTGCTGCTTCCGCATGTGGATTCGGCCAAGCCGCAGACGGGAATCGCTTATCTGACGCATTTGCCCAAGGATTTAAACGGCAAGGAAACAGGCACGGTCGTGGTCATGGCTGACATGGTTAGGTTCCAAAAGGCGATTGAGAGCATATCCGGATTTAGCGGCGGGCAGGTGCTTATCCTCAATGAGGACAATCAGGTGCTGCTGTCCAATTTGCCGGTGTCGATCAATCAGGATCTCTTATTGAAACGGCTGAGAGAGGGCAATCAGGTCATGTACACGCCGACGCGGGATGGCGATTCGGAGCTGTTCTACGTCCAATCCTCCGTATCCGAGTTAAAGTACGTGCTCGTTATTCCAAGCAGCATTTATTGGGAGAAGGCGGAGTATGTGCGGAGATTCACCTATATCAGCATCTTAATCAGCCTGGTGGGAGCGGGCGTGCTGACTTGGTTTTTCATGCGCCGCAACTATTCGCCCATTCAGCAGCTAGTGCAGTCGCTCACCGACAAGAACAGCTACGAGGAGCAGACCGATTGGAATGAGCTGAGCTTTATCCAAAGAGCGATACTAAATACGAGAAGCGAAAAGGAAAAAATCGTGCTGCAATTCCAGATTCATCAGAATGTGCTGCGCTCAAATATGCTCAATCGATTGTTAAAAGGGAAGCTGGAAACCGTCATCCCTTATGAAGAGGCGTTTAAATCATTCAATATGCAGCTGCTGTCGGATGATTTTGCCGTTATTTTATTTGTGGTGGAAAACGATGAGAGCCTTTCCTCCAAGCTGCCGGGCATCGACAATAACGAGAGGCGCAAGCTTCTGCAATTTATTATTACGAATGTGGTTGAGGAGCTGGTGAGCCATTACCACCATGCCGGCTATGTCGCCGAGGTCGATGATATGATGGTATGTTTGGTCAATTTTGGCGGGGCAGGCTCCGCTCATTTGAAGGAGGAGCTGCATGCGATAGCGACGGAAGCGCAGCGGTTTCTGCTCCGCTACCAGATGGACCTAACCGTCTCCATCGGAGGCATTCACGCTTCGCTGCCGGGCATTGCGGAGGCTTATCGCGAGGCGGTTGACGCGATGGCGTACAAGATGGTGCTCGGCAAGCAGGAAATTATTACGTATGACGAGATTCGCAGAGATTCGGCGGACAATCTTGCGTTTGGCTACTATTATCCGCTGCAGGTCGAGCAGCAGATTATCAATTTCATCAAGATAGGCGACTATGGGCAGGCGTCCAAGTTTATGGACGATGTAACCGACCGCAACTTTAATAAGCCGATTATGTCGCTGACGCTTGCTAGATGCCTGATCTTTAATTTGGTTGGAACGATGGTCAAGGCGATTAATGAGCTTGGCGACGGCGAAAGCAGCATTTTGGGGGACAACCCTCTATGGATGGACAAAATTATCGCATGCGATACGATACTGGAGATGAAGCAGGAGCTGCAAATGCTGCTGAAGGAGGTTTGCGCCTTCGCCGCGGCGAAGCTGGAGAACAACGTCTCGCAAGAGCGCGCCGAGTCGCTTCGCGACCTCGTATTGAAGGTCACTAGACATATCGAGGAGCAGTACCGGGATTCGAATCTGAACGTGAATACGATCGGGGAGCATTTTGACCTGAAGGGCAGTTATTTATCGAAGCTGTTCAAGAACCAAACGGGAGAAGGGCTGCTGGATTGCATCAATAAGTACCGCATTGAGCAGGCCAAGCAAATGATGAAATCGAAGCAGGACTCCGTCTCCGACATCGCAAGGCAGGTAGGCTACAATGAGGTCGCCACCTTCATCCGTGTGTTTAAAAAATATGAGGGGATTACCCCGGGCAAATTCAAAGAAATGAATTAATGGATCAAAGAGTGAAGGAGGTCATGGCGATGAGAAAGAAGAGCGCGCTCGCATCCGGTTTATGGCTGTTGTTGATATTAGCGCTTCTCTGCTCCGCATGTGCCAAATCGGAAACGAATCGCTCGGAAGAGGAAGCGCCGGATGCGGAACAGCCGCGGCAAACCGAGGGTAACCACGCTGCAAATGGATATCCGATTCAGACGGATAAGACGCTGACGTACTGGGCGGAGCTGAACGGCAATGCCGGCAGCATTAAGCCGGGCTTTCAGGAGGTGCCCTTCTTCCAAGAGTGGCAGCGCCGCACAGGCGTGAAGCTTGATTTCATTCAGCCGCCGGCGAATCAGGCAAGGGAGGCGATCAATGTCCTGCTGGCGTCAGGCGAGCTGCCGGACATGCTCGAATACGAATGGGCCAGCTTTCCGGGCGGGCCTGAGAAGGCGATTAGCGACGGCTATATTTTGCGGCTGAACGATGCCATTGACCGATATGCGCCGAATTTGAAAAAATATTTGAGCGAGCATCCCGAGATCGATAAGCAAATTAAAACGGATGCCGGCAGCTATTATGTCTTCCCGTTCATTCAAGGGGATGATCTGCTGCGCACCTATCAAGGGCCGATTATCCGCAAGGATTGGCTGGATGAGCTGGGACTTGAAGTGCCGGTGACGATCGATGATTGGTATATCGTATTGAAGGCATTCAAGGAAAAGAAGGGCATTGAAGCGCCTTTGACCTTCTTGGGCGTGCCTAACCCGCTATTTGGCATTGAGAGCGGGGGGTTCGTCGGTGCTTATGGCATTAAAAAAGGGTTTTATCTCGATCAAGGCGAGGTGAAATACGGACCGCTCGAAGCGGGCTACAAAACGTTTCTAGCTTTGTTCCGCAAATGGTACGCCGAAGGGCTGATCGATAAAAATATTGCGACAGTCGACACGAAAACGCTTGATTCCAATATGATCTCAGGCAGAAGCGGAGCGAGCATATGGAATGCGGGCGCGGGCATCGGCACATGGCAGCCGATCGTTAAGGAGAAGACGCCGCAAGCACAGTTCGTGCCGGCTCCTTATCCGGTCCTGCACAAGGGCGAGAAACCGAAATTCGGGCAAAGAAGCTATATGTATATGGGCAGCGGCGGCGTCGCGATTTCGAGCAAAAGCACGAACGTAGAGGAAGCGGTGCGCATGCTTGATTTTGGCTATAGCCCCGAGGGGCATTTGTTTTTTAACTTCGGCATTGAAGGCGTCAGCTATGTCATGAAAGACGGCTATCCGACCTATACCGACTTGATTATGCGTAATCCCGATAAGCTTGCGCCATCACAAGCGCTTGCGATGTACAGCCGTGCGAGCTACTTTGGTTCCTTCGTCCAAGACACCCGTTACCTTGAGCAATATTATTTGCTGCAGGAGCAGAAGGACGCGATCCAAATTTGGTCAAATACCGATGCGGACAAAAACATGCTGCCGCAAATACCGAAGACAGAGATGGAGAGCACGGAGCTTTCGGCGATTATGCTGGATGTCACGACGCTTGTAGACGAAATGTCATTGAAAATCATTTTAGGCATCGAGCCGGTGGAGAGCTTTGACGATTATGTCGCTCAGATCAAGGCGCTGAAAATTCAGCGTGCCATCGAAATTCAGAAAACGGCGCTGGATCGCTATAATAAACGGTGATGCTGGAAGTGATCGTTCTTCGCTTATTTTCCGAATTTAGGGTAAGATTAAAGCAAGAAAGCAAATAGGAGTTGTTTAAATGTCGAAAGACGAAGTGATTTTGACCAAAGAAGGCTTGGCGCAGCTGCAAGCCGAGCTGGACGATCTTAAATATGTAAAGCGCAAGGAGCTTGCCGCACGGATTAAGCTCGCGATTAGCTACGGCGATTTAAAGGAAAACAGCGAATATCATTCGGCCAAAAACGATCAGTCGTTTATGGAGACGCGCATTCTTATTTTGGATAAAATGCTGAAGAAGGCTCGCGTCATCGAATCGGAAGCGCTGGATCTATCGAAGGTCAGCATCGGCTTGACGGTTATCCTAAACGATATTGAATTTTCGGAGAAAATTGAATATAAAATCGTAGGTACGGAAGAAGCGGACGTAGCCGAAAATAAAATTTCTTACGAGAGCCCGCTGGGCAAAGAGCTTCTAGGTAAACAAGTCGGCACCATCGTCAGCGTTAACGCGCCAATGGGCGTCATTAAATATGAGCTGCTAGAAATTAAAGCTACGTAATCATTCTTCCTCAAATAGGGGCTGCAGCGGTAAAGTCGAATCGGACTAAGCCGCTGCGGCCTTTTTTTTCCTCCTGCATATATCAGTTAAAATTTAAAAAAGTTTACAAATCTTTTACGGCACACTAATACTGGAGAAAAAGTCCGGCTGTATAATGGGGCAAAACAAGTAAACGAGGAGCCTCTATGACATCGGACCAAATTTCCCAATTCGAGAAAAAGATGATCATTCGAAATATTGAAAACGCAGATATCGAGAAGATCATTGCCTTGCAGCTTGTCTGTTTCCCCAATATGCATCCTTGGAAGATCAGCCAAATGGAAAGCCATATTCGCATTTTCCCGGAAGGGCAAATATGCGTAGAGCTTGATGGCGATATTATCGGCTCCTGTTCGAGTCTTATCGTTAACTTTGACGACTATTTGGAGCAGCATACCTATTCCGAAATTACGGATAAAGGTTTTATCCGCAATCATAATCCGCGTGGCGAGAGCCTATATGGGATGGAAGTCATGGTGCATCCCGATTACCGCCGAATGAAGATCGGAAGGCGGCTTTACGAAGCGCGCAAGCGCCTTGCGGAGAAGATGAATCTGAAAAGCATCATCGTTGGCGGGCGAATTCCCGGCTACCACAAGCATAGCAATGAAATGTCTCCGAGAGAGTACGCGGAGGAAGTATTGCAGCAAAACATCTATGACCCCGTGCTCACGTTCCAGATGATGAACGGGTTTACCTTGAAGCGGATCATTACGAATTATTTGTCGGATGACGATGACTCGATGAACTATGCGGCTCTGCTGGAGTGGAACAACATCGAGTACAAGCTAAGCAACAGCAAGACGCATTATAAGCTTTCTTTTCCCGTTCGCATCTGCGTCGTTCAATATATGATGAAGAAGATTGATTCCTTTGAGGAATTCGCCATGCAGTGCGAGCATTATGTCGATGTAGCGGCTGATTATAAATCGGATTTTGTTGTTTTTCCTGAAAATTTGACGATGCAGCTGCTGTCCTATCTCGAGGAGCGCTCACCCAGCTCTGCGGTACGGAAGCTAAGCACCTTTACGAAGCAATACGTGGAGCTGTTTACGGAGCTAGCGGTTAAATACAACGTGAACATCATTGGCGGCTCTCACTTTATTGAGCAAAATAATCGGATTTATAACGTCGGCCATTTATTCCGCCGCGACGGCACGATCGAACAGCAATACAAGCTGCATATTTCGCCGAACGAGCGCATGTGGTGGGGCATTAACGGCGGCTCGAAGCTGGAGGTATTCGATACCGATTGCGGCAAAATATCGATTCAGCTCAGCAGCGATATCGAATATCCCGAAATCTCCAGAATCGTTGCAGAGGAGGGGGCGCAGATCGTATTTGTGCCGTTCTGCGCGGAGGATCGACAGACTTTCCTTCGGGTGAAGTATTGCGCGCAAGCGCGCGCGATCGAAAACCAAGTGTTTACCGTCACCTCCGGAACGGTCGGCAACCTGACGCATGTGGATAATGTAGATATTCAATATGCGCAGTCAGGCGTCTATACGCCGACGGATTTCTCCTTCCCGCGTGACGGAATAGCAGGGGAATGCAGTGAAAATACGGAGGCGGTCATTATGGCCGAGGTAGATATGGAAATTTTGCAGCGGCACCGCAAATCCAAAGAGGTGTTAACGTTCCGTGACCGTCGAACGGATATTTACTCCTTGCAAATTCGTTCCTAGAGAAGGGGCTGGCTGCATATATGAACGTTTTAAGCGTCGCAACCATTCAGTATGAATTGACGTTCATCGAATCCGAAGAGCAGTTTTGGAAGGGATTAACGTCAACGATTAGCAAGGCGGCGGAGCAGGGTGCGGAGCTTGTTGTTTTTCCGGAATATATGACGGCCCATCTGCTCAGCTTGAAGCCGGCGATGTCTCATAAAGAGGCATGCCATTATTTAAGCAATTATACAGCGAAGTATATGAACTTTTTTTTGCAGAGCAGCCGGGCATTTGGCATCACCATTCTTGGCGGCACCCATATTTGCCATGAGGAAGACGGGTTTGTTAACAATGCTTACTTATTTTTCCCTGATGGAAGGGTAGAGGTACAGACTAAGCTGCATCTCACGCCAGAGGAGCGCAATAGCTGGTCCTTGGTGGCAGGAGATAGGCTGAACATGATCGAGTCGAAATGGGGCAAACTCGCGATCACGACATGTTATGATATTGAGTTTCCAGAGCTTGCCCGCATGGCGGCGGAGCAGGGTGCGCAGCTGCTGTTATGCCCTTCTTATACGGATTCAGCTTTCGGCTATTACCGCGTTCGCCACTGCGCGCAGGCTAGAGCGATCGAGAATCAGCTGTTTGTTGTGCTGAGCGGCATGGTTGGCTCGCTGCCTGAAGGTCTGCTTCAGGTCGATCAGGGCTATTGCCAGGCTGGCGTGTTTTCTCCTTGCGATTATCCGTTTTCCGAGCAGGGCATTCTTCAAGTTGGCGTTGTGAATGAGAGCGGCATGGCGTTGGCGGAGCTTGATTTTGCGATGCTGCAGGAGAACCGCGAGCATGGCGTGGTGGCCCCTTTTTATGACCGCCGACCGTCTTTATATCAATACGAGCCCGTAAAACTACTTCTAGGAGAGTGCTGAGCGATGGAATATTCCACATATGGCCGCCATGTTGCAGTTGACGCATGGGGAATTGCGTTTGATCATTTGAATCAGGCAGACAAGCTTAGCGCCCAAATGGTACAAGCTGCGGAATCAAGCGGAGCGAGCATTTTGTCCGTGCAGGTTAAGCAGTTTGAGCCGCAAGGGGCTACCGTGCTGCTGTTGTTATCCGAGAGCCATATGTCGATTCATACGTATCCAGAGAAAGGCTTCGCCGCGCTCGACTGTTATACATGCGGAACAGCGGTCGATCCAGACGTCGCGATCAAGGCGATGCTGGCGTTCCTGGAGCCAACCGAAACGTCCAATGTGAAAATAATCCGCGGAACCGGCGAGCTCCAAGTCGAGCATGCTCAGCTTGCGGTAGGCTAAACATATTCTGCGAAAAACAACGAGCCTTTAGAGTTCCCTCTAAGGCTCGTTTGACGTGCGGGAGTTTTAAGGTCAACGCTAGCGTGCTTAAAGCCTTGCTCATACGACTAGATCCGCCTCTAGCCAGCCGCAAACGATCCTACAACCTAAACTCACGGACTCCAACCTAATAACGAACTAATCAAGAACGGATCCCTTTTGCCTTTTGCTAACCGCAAACGGTTTCGCGAAGCGCTCCAAAACCAATTAACAGGAAAATCTCCTGCTAATTTTTCGATATGAAGCCGATTTAGAGCGCTTAGCGGGAAAATCTCCCGTTAATCTTGCATCTATCTAGTTACTCTCATCCTCATCCTCATCCTCAAACGCAGCACGATGCACCAGCCCAGCCACTCCACCCACATATAAGCGCACATATAGCCCCTCTACTTCATCGCCAACGCTATTGCATCTGGGAGCGAATTGACAAGAGGGGACGGTTGCTTTTACATTAATAGCAACAACAGTAAGCCATCGGATCATGGAACGGACATCTCAATAATCTCAATAAGAAAAGAGTGTGGGCAGTATGGGAAAGCAATTTGATGCGATGCTTCCGCAGCATGAGGCGTTTATCCGTCAGCAGCATATTTTTTTCGTAGGATCGGCACCGTTATCGGAGGAAGGGCATGTCAATATCTCTCCGAAGGGACATGATTGCCTAACCATTTTGTCCCCTAATCGCGTAGCCTATTTGGATCTGACAGGCAGCGGGAATGAAACAAGCGCGCATCTTGATGAGAACAAAAGAATAACGGTCATGTTTTGCGCATTTGAAGGGGCTCCTAATATTTTGAGATTGTATGGCACCGGAAAGGTTGTGCTGCCAGCAACAGCGGAGTGGGACGCCTTGTATCCGCTGTTCTCGCCGCTTCCGGGCGCAAGACAGATCATTGACATCGAAGTTCACAAGGTACAAACCTCCTGCGGCTACTCCATTCCGTTCATGTCCTATGAAGGAGAAAGAGAAACGCTTCAGCGTTGGTCGGTCCAAAAGGGCGAGGAAGGCTTGAAGGAATACTGGAAAGAGAAAAATACGAAAAGCATCGATGGGATGCCTACGCCTCTGGGCAAATCTCTATGAATGAAACGAGCGGAATAGCAGACACTATGATAGGCTATTCCATTCGTGTCACTAAAGGAGAAGGTATCTATGAAAAGCAGATTACTCATCGTCACGCTAGTATGCATGATTTTGGCTATTAGTGCTGCGCCCATAAGTGCTGATGCAAGCAGCAACCATCACCGAAATGGGCATGAGGGCTATTTAAGCCCTGCTGCTGTAAAGCTTAAGGAAGACTTGAGAAGGCTATGGATTGACCATGTAGTTTTGACTAGAAATTACATAGTGAGTGCGGTAGCCGGGCTTGAAGATCAGCAGGTTGTGCTGGATCGGCTGCTCAAAAACCAGCAGGACATCGGAAATGCGTTCAAGCCGTATTATGGCGAAGCAGCAGGCAATAAGATTGCTGAGCTCCTGAAGGAGCATATTTCGATTGCTGGCCAATTATTGACGGCAATGAAGAGCGGCAATCAAGCAGATGCCGATAAGTTCAATAAAGTCTGGCACAAAAACGGTGACGATATTGCGGCATTCTTAAGCAGCGCCAATCCGAATTGGACGAACAAGCAGCTGCAAGAGATGTTTTACGTCCATCTTCAACTTGTAACCGACACGATGATGGCCAGGCTTACGAAGGACTGGAAAGCTGATATTGTAGCGCTCGATAAAGGCGAGGACCATATGATCATGTTCGCGGATATCCTCTCGGATGGCGTAATCAAGCAATTTCCAAAGCAGTTCAACTAATGAAATAAGCACTCCAAAAAAGCTAATCTGTCAATGACGGGTTAGCTTTTTTTTGCTGTTCAAATGGTCAGAACCGACAGCATCACTGTCTAACCGCTCCATACACTCATTTTCCGACAAAAGTTGATTAGAAAAGATTAATGGGGACTGGGACTCTAGCTTGATGTATACTAACACTTTGTATGGCAAAGTAATACCAAGGGATGCGTTGCGTTAGCGACCATACAACAATAGCCAATTTTGTTTCCTAAAACCTTTTCTAGGAGGAGAGCAATTATGAATTATCATTTCTTTGTAGGCAACGATAACGGAAACAGTGAGCATGATCTTATTATCGACGGTAAACTGATTCAGCAGCCAAATGTGAATTGTACGGTGGACGAGCTTCCATGGAGCGAAGAGCAAACGCCGGAAAGTTTTGTGAAAAACTTGCAGGACCAGCTGGTTGTTACGATTGATTCGCCTGCAGCTAGACCGGGCATGTACTATGTAGGGAAGTTCGCTCTAGAGAGCGGAGAAATATTGGACAACCTTCAAATCGGCATCGATCTAAAAAGCGACATGGACCTTCCGGTCATCAATACGCTCGCTCAAATCGCGGCGATGGCAGTTCAAAAGGCGTATGACGAAGAGAAAAAAATCCCCGCGCAAATCGACGTGGAGGTGGATATGGCTACGGCGCTGCCGGTTACTCAGCATACGGACGAGACATCTGCGAAATTCGAGAAACGGTTCACTTCCGGCACGCATCATGTGACCGTTCATTTAGGCATTCAACGCGTAGCTGTAAAAATCGTATTCCCGTTCGCTAAGGTTGTACCGGAAGCGACGCCGGTTATTTTCACGCTTCAGAAGGATTCCGCTGGCGGCTGGAGAGAAGGCGAAATCTTTGAAGATTTCCTGCAATCCTATGGAATCGAGAAGAAATTTAACGGCAGCTTCTTCAAAGACAAGCGTATTCTTCATATCGATATCGGAGATGGCTCCACGGAGTATCCGATTACCGAGGGCAATAAGTTTTTGCGTCAATTCGTTCACGGCAGCCACCACGGCGCTGGTTATGCGATTGAAGAAGCTTTGCAGGAGTTCAACCGACTCATCCATTTACCGGATAGCCCAAGGCAGTTTTTCAGCGATGTAATCAAAAATCCGAAGCATAAATACCATGCGAGAGCTCTGAAAACATTAAAGAGACCGCTTGAAAGCCAAGTTAGGCAAATCGTTCAGCATGTCAAAAAACAGCTCACGAAAGCTCGCAATGAGATTGATCTTATCTGCGTATATGGCGGCGGAAGCATTTTGATGCGTTCAGTTCTATATCCGCAGCTGAAAGAGTTGTGCTCGGAAAGAGAAATGCAGCTGCTATATATTCCGGCCGAATATGCCGTTCTGCTTAATGCAATGGGGCTCGATGCTTTTGTGCGCGGCAAAATTTACGAAGCGCTCAAAAACAAAGCGGTACAGCCTGCATAAGCTGCATAACGCAAGCTTGGGCATAATCTAACGGATTCTGGTAGGTGATTGATATGAAAAAGACTAAGCTTCCCGGTGACAACATCAGCTTGAAAACCAAAAAAACAGAAGATCCATTAGTGATGCAATGGCTCAACTCGCAATCCAACCTAATGGATTCTCTGCGTTATTTGGTGGAGAATGAAATTGCATTGAACGGTGTTCGCAACTTGCAGGCCTTCGTTCCGACGGAAAGAAATATGCTGCAGGGCACACCCGCTTTGCAGCAAGCAGCAAGCGAATATCGTCCCTATGCAGCCGGCATAGAGCAAATGGCAGCAGCATCAGAAGCAGTTGAGGAAGTCGAAAAAGCACCTTCTGCGACTGCTCCAGAGCCGGTAGCTGAGGAAGAAATAGATGATGATGACATTGAAGCATGGAGTTAATGACATATTTTAGGTATTTCTGGCCATTTTAAAGCCGTTTTCAGCCTATTTTAGCAATGCAGAGTAATACTTAGTATTACAAAGTTATATTTAATAACACAAAACAATGCCAAGCATTATCAAATGATGCTTGGCATTGTTTTGTGTTATGATGAGCGTGGAACGATGAATAATCGGGATTGCCCGTACGACCATTTCAGTGACAAGGCAACCATTTCCTTGTACGATATGAGTATAAATGGAGGTCCGCAGAGAGGAGTATTCGATATAAAAGAGCAGAAAGCTTTTTATTATGAAAGCGCTGTAAATTTTATAGTGATCATCATATGCTGGGTTATGGTGTTTATCTTATCGGCGGGTTTTCTGATCGAATTCGAGAAAGGAACACGATCGCTTGTTTTTGTGCTTCCTATGTTGACGGTGGGATTTCTGTCCGTTATAGCCGGCACGATTTTTTACAAAATAAATCCGCTCACAAGATATGTGAGATACGCCACCTTTAGCGGCTTCTTCTTCATGTACGTGTTCACTTTATTGTCGGCAACGACGCCCGTTACGTTTACCTTTGTGTTCCCGCTCGTTACTTTATTTTGCCTGTACGTCGATCGATGGTTCATGATCATCGTTTGCTCCTTAGTATTACTGCTAAATGGCATATATATTGCGAACAAATTCATTCATGTTAACAAGCTTGAAATCGGCGAAGAAGCCTATAATCAATTTACGACGACGATGCTCATTCACACCTTTGTTTTATTGCTATTTATGTCTAGTTTGATTGCAATCGTGTATGTCTTCCACCGGCTAAGACAAGCGATGGATTATAAAATCCAGGAGGCGCAGCACGCGAGAGCAACCGGACAGAAGCTGTACGCGCAAGCGACAATCGATGATCTGACTGGCGTATTCAATCGCAGACATTTTGTCGAAAGAGTGGGAGAGCAGTTGAATGAGACAAGCGTGGGCTGTTCCCTGCTGCTGCTGGATATCGATGATTTTAAGAGGATTAACGATGTACACGGGCATTTGGCGGGCGACAAGGTGCTGATTACCTTCTCAAGCCTGTTAGCCAAGGTATATGCGGATTACGGCATTGTAGGCAGGGTAGGCGGCGAAGAATTTGCTATATTTCTGAAGGAGCGCTTCGCCGGCGATAGCGATGAGCGATCGGAGCGCTTGCGCAGGATGATAGAAGGCAGTGAAACCTGGATTAACGAGGAGAAAACGATTTCGGTAACAACCAGCGGAGGGCTAGTGAGCGCGAATAGAGACGGCATAACCTTTGAGGAGCTGTTTCAGCAAGCAGATAAAGCTTTGTATGTCTCAAAAAACGCGGGAAAAAACAGGATCACGCGAGCAGCGCCAATTGAATGAGTTGAGTATCCACATATAAACAAAAGAAAGAAGGAGGGCAATTGCCCTCCTTCTTCTTTTTTTCATATATTAGTACGCAAGTGCGAATAGACCGTGGATATGCGACAGGTAACGAACGTTACTTGCTTCCTTCATCAAGGATGCAGGCAAGCCCTTCAATTGTGTCGCGTTGCCGCCGATTGTACCTACGCCGTCTTTGCGGCCAAGGCTGCCAAGCGTTCCGGAGAATACGGGCACGAATTTATCCATAACGCCGCCTTTGATTTGAACCGCTAGGTTGTAGCCTACCGTTTCGCCCATTTGCCAAGCAAGCTGAGCTGTTGGAGGGTAAGGACGTTCGCTGCCTTCAGGGAATACAACCGCGCAGTCGCCAGCAAGGAAAACATCAGCATGCGATGTCGATTGCAGCGTTGGCGTCACGAGTGAACGGCCGCGATCTTCTGCAAGACCGCTGCTTCCGACAACAGGGTTGCCTTTTACGCCGCCAGTCCAGATGATGGTGCTGGACTCGATTGTACGGCCGTCTTTAAGCGATACGGAGCTTTTTGTAGCTTCTGTAATCGCAACGCTAGTAATGAAGTTAACGCCGCGTTTCTCAAGGCTTGTTACAGCGCGGTCGATCAATACTTTCGGGAAGATTGGCAGAACAGCTGGACCAGCTTCTACGCAATAAAGCGAAATATCATTGAAGTCGATCCCTTTGCTGCGGCAGACTTCAGGAAGTCTGTCTGCAAATTCGCCAACAAGCTCAACGCCAGTCAAGCCGCCGCCGCCAACAACGATTGTTGCGTCAGCTTTGTTGCCTGATTTTTTGTAAGCGTCAAGACGATCTTCAACATGCTTGCGGATGCGGTTAGCATCTGCAACGGATTTAAGAACAAGGCTGTTCTCTTCCAGACCTGGGATACCGAAGTAGTTCGTTTCGCTGCCTAGTGCAACAACGAGCGTATCGTACTTTTGTACTTGGCCGCTTGCAAGAAGAACTTGCTTCTCGTTTGGTTTAATCTCTTTCACCGAGTCAACGATGATGTTAACTTGCTTGTCGCCAAGAAGCTTGCTAAGCGGAAGAGCAACCGCTTGTTCTGCAATAGTATCCCCTGCAAGTCTGTGCAGCTCGGTAATGATTTGGTGAGTTGGGAAACGGTTAACGATTGTGATGCTAGCTTCTGCTGCTGACAAGTGTTTGCGAGCTGTTAGAGCAGTAAGTAGACCGCCATAACCGCCACCAAGAATTAAAATTTGCTTCGACATGTTCATCCTCCGTTCGTTCTATACGTATTCAGTGTTTATACTTTATCGTTTTTGCGTTCAGACAGCACACTAAGGAAAGCTTGCGCAAAGCGTAGCGTTTTTTGAACTTCCGGATCTTTCAGCATTTTCAACATAGCGAATAGGCCAACAGAGGAGCCAGCAGCTTCCTGCGAGCGCTCGCCAGCTTCGATTGCAGCTGTTGCGATACCTTTTGCTTTCTCTTGAACCGGTTTGACGAACTCACCGATACCTTGAGCGAAATCGTTGATCAACACTTTGTCTGTAGCGATGTTTTGTGCGAAATCATAAGCTTTGGTCATCAGAGTAACCATTTCAGCCAGCTTTGGAAGGTTGTCGACAAGCACAGTCAACGACTGTTGAACCTCCGGCTTCAATAACTGATCAAGTACATCTAACGTTTGTTTTTCTTCGGCGAGGCTAGCTGCAACCTCTTGTCCTGCAGATGATTGTGACATAATAGAATGTCCTCCTTTGCGTAAATTTGAAAGTAAGTTTTAGTCGCAATCGTGTCAGCCGCTAGAGGTTAGGATGCACCCAAAAAGATTGTTACACTTTTCACATAGTTTTCCGAAAAAATGTCTGTGTGCACGTAACGGTTTAATCCCCACTTGAAGAAGGGATAAGATAGCGAGTAGACGAAATCGGATTTGAACCCTTTGCTTCTATTCTACATCGTTTTCACCAAAAGTTAAAAAGAAATTTATAACTTTTTTCAAAAAAATATTTCGATGCGTTATCATAAACGGATAGCAGTTTATTTTTTGTCGATTTTACGCGAATTATCCCTATAGAAAGCGAGAGATCTATATGCAGCCTTTTACAAAAAGAGTCATTGAAATCATTAAAGCTATTCCAAAAGGCACCGTCATGACATACGGGCAAATCGCGGAGCAGGCGGGAAGCCGCAGAGGCGCCCGCCAGGTCGTTCGGATTCTTCATTCGCTAAGCAGCATCCATCAGCTCCCTTGGCACCGGGTGGTGAATGCCAAGGGCGAAATCGCTATACGGGATGAGGAAGCCCGTTATATGCAGTCGTTTTATTTGAATGAAGAAGGTGTAGAAACGAGCAAGGATGGACGTGTCGATTTGGACAAATACCGACATCACACCCATGCGGGGGAAGAAGATTTTTATCCGCATGAATAAGAAATTATGTTCACACAATACACACAACTAAGTTAATTTTTACCATATACAAATGATGCTTGTGCAACATTCCAAAATCCTCCTCGTCTAAAAACTGTAGGCCATTTCGATAAACATACACGAAGCATGATTCAGAATTGGAGGAATGACAGATGAACAAAATGTACAAAGTACTAGCAACAGCATCTATTTTTGCGATGGCAGCTATGCCGATGGCAGCGAGTGCACAGGACGTTCCGCAGCCGACGATCCATAACGGACAAGGACCTATCCAAAATCAATTTAAAATTGTACCGGGAACGATGGGTCAAATAACGGATTTCGTTAATGATAAAACAGGCAAATTCATTACCGTAACAGGCCGCAGCCTTGCTGTGGGCGACCAGAGCCAAATTATTCTTTCGATCACCAAAGATACGAAGATTGTGGACGCTAAAGGGAAAACGGTTCCATTAAAAACCATTATTGATGAGAAAAAGGTAGTTAAAGCATTCTACGGCGGTGCGATAACGAAAAGCATACCAGCACAAGGAACAGCTTTGACGCTTGTTGTTCAAGACCAAAGCTTTACGGCAATTGACGGTACCGTATCTGAAGTGCAGGAAAACGGGATCGTCGTAAAAGGCAAAGATATTTACACTTCAATCGAGGAAACCATCGTTTTGCATTTTGCCGACAAAGCACAGCTTCTGGATCAAAATGGCAAGGCTATTGAAGCCAGCGCGATCAAGGCTGGCATGAGCGTAAAAGCATTTTACGGTCCGGCCGTTACGATGAGCCTTCCGCCGCAATCAACTACAAAATACGTGGTGGTGAATACGACGGCTGACGAAACCGAGCAAAACGCTGTAGGTACAGACGGGATCATTACAAGCGTGGCTGACAATAAAATTACGGTAATTGGCAAGCCGATGGCTAAAGGCGGAGTGGATCATGTGATTCTAACCGTAGACGAGGAAACTCAAATTGTCGGGCTTGACGGCAAGCCTTTGACGCTAGACGCATTAAAAAATGATGTACGCGTCGAAGTGAACTACGGCGAAGTCATGACGATGATCTACCCAGCACAAACGACAGCTGACAAAATCGTTGTGAAAGAAACGGAAACAAACAAAATCGAAGGCACGGTCGTCGCTTCGGACCGCACTACGGAAGGCCAAGTTTACGTCAATGTAGGCTCTGACCAATCGACAGACAATGATGTCATTCTAAACATCTCCGAGGACACAAAAGTGATTCCGGCGCTTGGCGGAGAAACCGTACTTAGAGCAGGAACTAAAATTGTCGCTTACCATTCCAAAATAATGACAAAATCGCTTCCAGGCATTACAAATGCTGAAATTGTAATCGTCACTTCCGATGACAATGCAGCTAAGCCTAAACAATAATCGTCAAAAAGAAGAAAGCCGATCTCTAACTTTGAGATCGGCTTTTTTTGCTAGCGTCAAAACAATACCGTTAAATGTCTCGGCGCAGCGCTTGAAGGACGTCGATCTCCGTCGCGCGGCGGGCAGGGCGCATGCCGGACAAAATAGCGATGCCGATACTGATCGCCGCCGATACCCAGATCAGGGTGAACGGTATGTAGCTGAATACGAAGTTGAACGCTTCTTCCTTATTCTCATTTTGGCTGCTTAGAATGACAGGGATTATTTTATTCGCCGCATAGCTCACTAAGAAAGCGACTAAAGTGCCGATTAGCGTACCAACCACGCCGATAAAGCTGCTCTCCAGCAGAAAAATGCTGCGAATCGAGGAGGGTGAAGCACCAATTGCTTTCATAATGCCGATGTCCTGCGTCCGCTCCGTTACCGCCATCGTCATCGTGTTATAAATGCCGATTGCGGCGATCAAGACGGCTATCGCGCCTACGAATAATAGCCCTAGCTTAACGAACATGAAGATGGCGTCGACTTTGTTCAGCTCGTTGACCACCGAATAGACATTGTAGCCGGCTTCCCTAATTTTATCAGCGATTCCGCTCACATTTTGCATATCATCGGCGTACACCAGAACGTTCTGGTAGCGGTCAGATAATAGCTTGTCTTCCTCGGACAATATAGGTACGAATGATTGGAGCGCTTTTTCGTCCATGACAACGGTTTTGTCCTTCAACCATTCCTTTGGCGGCTGCTTTAGCACGCCTACGACCGTGGCATGAAGCTGTACGGACTGCTGAGCTGCTTTCTGATTGGCGTTCACAGGCTGCAGCAGCGTAATGTCGATCTTTTGATTCAGCAGACTTCCTTGATAGGGCTGCTCCGGCTTTGACGGCATAAGGAGGAACTCCGCAAAGTTATATCCGACTATGACCTCATGCTCGTTTTCCGGAAATCGGCCTTCAGACAGCTCAAGCTTCCCGTTCTTCTCCGTCTCCATAAAAGTGAAGACAGGCGAGCGGTCGATCTCGAAGGCATAATCACCAACCGCATATTTGGAGGTGAGATTAACGTCATTTTGCCGGACGACTGCCTCCACATGAGGAAGGCTTTCGAAAAAAGCAACCTGCTCCTTCGAGTATAGCGAGCTTGCGTAATTAGCCGACTCCGCCTGATTGGTTTTGCCGTAAATCGATATTTCTGTTATCTTGCCGTAAGACGTAATTTGCTCGGTTAAGCTCTGTTGAAAGCCGAAGCCGATGGATGCCAGCACCACAAGAAAGCAGCAGCCCATAGCCGTTGCCAAAATCGTCATAAACAGCCGCGATTTATTTTTTTTCATATTTTGCTTCACAAAACGGTATTTATCTTTCCATTTCATCTTTGTCCATCGCTCCTATATCGCCAATTGTCCGTTATGAATGGTCACCGAGCGGTGTGCAATCGAGGCAACCTCGGCATCATGCGTAATCATTAGAAACGTTGTGCCCCGCTGCTGATTCAAATGACGGATAAAATCAAGCACCGTCTGCTCCGTCTCGCTGTCGAGGCTTCCCGTAGGCTCATCCGCGAGAATAAGGGAAGGCCGCAGCACCATTGCCCGGGCAATACCTATGCGCTGCTGCTGGCCGCCTGACAGCTCGCTTGGGTAGTACTGCTCGTATTCACTCATGCCGACGAGCTCCATCGTTTCCTTCACCAGCTTCCCGCGCTCCTTCTCGTCTATCCCTTTAAGGGTGAGCGGCAGCTCAATGTTCTGGAAGGAGGTCATGCTCGGCATGAGCTGAAAGCTTTGAAAAATAAAGCCCATATGAGCTAGGCGGAATTTTGCCCATTGCGCCTCAGAATAAGAGGTGACATCGGTTCCGTTGATGCTAATGCTGCCGCTTGACGGCTTAATGTAGCCGGCAGCGAGATTAAGCAGCGTCGATTTGCCCGAGCCGCTTCGCCCGAGCACGGACACGATTTCCCCTTTAGCGACTTCGAGATTGACTTGGCTAAGTACGGGAACTGTTTTTTCGGTGCCTGCTTTTCCGATATGAAACTGATGGGATAAATTCTTTATTGTTATCAATGGAGCAGCATCCTTTCTTCGCTTGTAGAACGGGTGTAGCCGACTACTTTTATGGAAGACGGATGTTACGTTGAAAATGTAACGCGGCTGGTAATTTGGCTTTTTGAGGAAATTAACTTTTTTTAATAAAGCCTGATTTGAAACCCCGTATCCGAACCTTTATTATGGTATAGACCAATCGGAAGGGAGCATCATCATGACAACAGAACTTTCACCAAGCAATGTACGCAATTTTACCGTTTCTACTGAAATTTTTTACAACCCGAGCCTAGACATCTATTCGCAAATGATTTACATCGTGCTTAGCTCGAGCACAGCAGATTCTGCATCACTTACCATTGATGAGGTTGCCAAGAAAGGCCGTATGACAACCAAAAATGCAATAAAAGCGATGCAAGCCTTAGTTGATGAGCAGCTAATCCCACATAAATTGTTCCGCAAAATGATCGGAGAGTTCCAGGATGACCGTCTATCATGGGCGGCGAAGGGGCTGTTAACTTATTGCAAAGAGCATAAGGACATTACTTTGCCCGAGCTGCTGGCGCTCTCTGACCAATCGGGCGAGGACGAGCAAAGCATTCGGAAGGCATTGATGGAGCTTGAGCGCAACGGCTATCTAGAGGAGTTTCCTGAGCTAAGCAAGCTGGCGAATTAATAAAAATAGCAGGACGCATGCAGCATGGTTTGCGGCATATGTCCTGCTATTTTTTTGCTATTGCGGCTTAAGGCTTCGAGCTACTCCTTGCTTAAACGCTCCAGCATCGCATCGCCCTTCTTGCCTATTTTTACATACGCGAAGCGGGCGTTTTGCTCCGTTTCGGTTCCGGTGCCCTCGGGTACAAAATACGTTTCAATGCCGTAGTTAATGGTTCGCCAGCCGCTGGACGAGCCGTTAATGACGATCTCCTTGCTGGCTAGCTTTTCTCCGCTTGCATACAAACGGTCAAATACGTAAACGCCGTTGTCGCCTTCGCGAAGCACAACCTTGATACGGCTCAGGCTGCGGCGCGACTCGACTTCCTTGGCGAGATGTTCTGGCGGTGTTGAAATGCTGTAGCCGAGCCTTACATAATCGCCCTGCAAAATAGATCTAGGATCAATTGGCTCGATCGCCAGCTTAATGGATGTACCGCTCGCGAGCAGCGCTTCGCTCGTTGCGGCGTGGTAGCCGACATAGCCTAGCTGAAGCACGATGACGATGCCTATCAGAATAGGGCTTCTGCGCAGCAATCGGCTGTACTCGTCCGCACCCTCAGGTACGGCAGACCGCGTGCGGTAAGCAAAAACATAAGTAACCGCAATTGCAATGAGGCCGAGCAGAGCAAGCGTAATCGACTTATGCAGCAGCGTCCAGAACAAGTCGTAATATTTGAATGCGAGAAATACAAACCAGAATACTAAGCTTACCGTTGCTTCCATCACGCGGTTTCTTCGAACATAGAGGAAAGCTAAGGCTGTTACGACAATGAAGTTCAAAATATTGAACCATTCATACGAATTAGGGAAGATATCATCCATAAATGTAAGCCAGAACAGCAGGAGCAGCGTGAAGAACAGGCCGCATTCCCGCAAATGCTGCTTTAGGGGGCTTTCCCTCATGAGAAGGTGGCTTGCATAGATGAGCGCATTCAGGCTTGCCATAATGAACACGATGAAGGAAGCGGCGTGATGCACCGGTCCGAACAGCTGGAACAGCAGGATCGCGGCATTGAGATTAATCAGCGAATAGATGAATAGATGCTGTGCACGTCCGTGCAGGCTGAACCAGCCGGCAATCGTCACGGCTAAGAAGACCAAGGATAAGCCTGCTGTATCAATCCATGCGATAGCAATCAATCCCGCAGCGTATCCGATCGTTAGCACCGTATAGCGAATAACGGCATTTAGGCGGCGCAACACTAGAACGGGAAGAACGAATAAGAAGGAGATGACCAGCAATACGTTCTCTGGCGGAACCGAGCCTGCTGCCATAAGCACGAGGCCGATTAACGAGATGCTGCCGATTACTACGCCTACGATGGTGACGATCGTGGAGACGATTTTGCCAACGAGCACGCTTGTATGCTCTTCTGCTTCCGCTCCGTCTGCCTGCTTCTCCGTCGAAAGTGCTTGAGATCCAAGCTTGTTCAAATAGCGGAAGAAAAAGACGTTGCCTGTCAGCAGTATCGTGACAAAGACCAATCCCAAAACAAAAAATGTGGTGGAAGTATGCTCCGACATCAGCTCGAAAAACTTGAATACCGCGTACGCGGATGCGGCAAGCGCATTAAGCGTCAGCATGACTTTGTTCAAACGCATGCGGGTAAAGAAGAAAAATCCAAACGCGATGGCAGCTACGCAAAGGATATTCATCCACGGTCCATATTGCTCGTACAGCGTGGAATTCGTTAAAACGAGCAAGGAGATATGGAAAACAATGAAGCTTACGTACTTGAGCGGGGCAGATAGGATGACCTTTGCTTCAAGAAGCACGAACAGGATGAGATTGATTAGGGCAAACAGGCAGCCTATCATCAGAAGCTCGCTATCGGTATGAACGACATTAAGGGAGGTCGGGAAAAAATACTGCCACAAGGTTAAATGAACAAGCGCATAGGCTAGCAAATAAAACGGATTGAAGCGGGTAATCAAAGAAAACAGCAGCGCCGGGATCGACCATACGAGAAACAGCTCGTAGTTGTCGGCATGCGAATTATAAATTTGATTGAGAAGCGCCACAGCAGCGCCAAACGATATGCAGCCGCCGACGAGAAAGATAGCGGACAGAAAGGAATGGTGTCCAAGCATAAGTTTCATTTTGGAGAAGATGTAGCTTACGCCGTAGAACAGAACCATGATTCCAGCGGAAGCTAAAATTTTATCGGCGCGGGCAAGGCCGCCCCAATTGGCTGCGAAGAAGTAGATGATGGCAGCAAGCAGCAGGGACACGCCCATGAGGAAGCCGACACGCGTAACGTTTAACCGAAGCATTGCACTCACATGCCTTTCTTGTTGGTATGTCTTGTATTATAATGACCTATTCGATTGCCAACTAGTACTCACTTTTTGTAGTACCGTGATCTATAACTTGTACCCTGGTACCCATGTTTTTAAGCGGGAGGAAGCGCAGCAATAAGGTTTATAGATCAAAAGGCAAGGTAGTGTGCTATTCTTAAGGGTACGAATGAATGAACCATAAAAATGCAAATGAGGTCTATAGATGAGTGAAACAACATTTTCGGATTACGCTTTAAGCAGTGAAATCGTACGGGCACTCGAAAGCTTGTCCTATGAAACGCCGACCGAGGTTCAGCGCGAGGTTATTCCTGTTGCGCTTGAGCAGAAGGATTTGGTCGTAAAATCACAAACCGGGAGCGGCAAGACGGCGGCTTACGGCATTCCGCTATGCGAGCTGGTCGATTGGAATGAAAACAAGCCGCAGGTGCTCGTCCTAACGCCAACTAGGGAGCTTGCCCTGCAAGTGAATGAAGATATTACGAATATCGGCCGGTTCAAGCGGATCAAATCGATGGCCGTCTACGGAAAGGCGCCTTTTCATATCCAGAAGGCAGAGCTTAAGCAGAGAACGCATATGGTTGTAGGCACGCCGGGACGGGTGCATGACCATATCGAGCGGGGAACGCTTGCGCTGGAGCGCATCAAATATCTGGTCATTGATGAAGCGGATGAGATGCTGAACATGGGCTTTATCGAGCAAGTGCAGGCGATTATTCAGCAGCTTCCGGCGGATAGAGTGACGATGCTGTTCTCCGCTACATTCCCGGAGGATGTGGCTAAGCTATCGCGCAAGTACATGAATGAGCCGGTACAGGTGGAGATCAAGGCTGCTGGGCTGACGACGGCAACGATCGAGCACTCGGTTATCGAAGTGAAGGAATCGGACAAGTTCGCTTTGCTGCAGGATGTCATGGTCGTCGAAAATCCCGACAGCTGCATCATTTTTTGCCGGACGCAGGAGAACGTGGATCAGGTGTTCAGGCAAATGGCCGAGCAGGAGTATCCGTGCGACCGCATTCACGGCGGGATGGAGCAGGACGAGCGCTTTGAAGTCATGAATGCGTTCCGCAGAGGGCAATTCCGCTATTTGGTCGCTACCGACGTTGCAGCCAGAGGCATCGATATTACGAACATTACCCATGTCATCAACTTCGATATCCCGCTTGAGAAGGAAAGCTACGTCCACCGGACGGGCAGAACGGGACGAGCAGGCAAGACGGGCAAAGCGATCACCTTCGTTGCGCCAAAGGATGCAAGAAGGCTCGCTGAAATTGAGGGCTACATCGGATTTAGCATTCAGAAGGCGAAAGCTCCCTCGGAGGAGGCGGTTGACCTTCGCAGGGAAGATTTTGAGCAGAAGATCAATGTTGGGCCTGTCCTCAAAAAAGACAAGCGCGAGCAGCTGAATAAGCAGATCATGAATCTTAATTTCAACGGCGGCAAGAAGAAGAAGCTGAGGGCGGTCGATTTTGTCGGCACAATCGCTAAGATCGAAGGCGTATCCGCAGATGATATCGGTATTATCACGATCCTCGATAACGTGACGGATGTGGAGATTTTGAACGGCAAAGGGTCGCTCGTGCTTGAAGTGATGAAGAACACGACCGTTAAGGGCAAGCAGCTGAAGGTTCGCAGAGGGAACAAAGCTTAAACCGTGAACAAGTGAGGGGAGCATCATGGAAAGCCTCATCTACCAGGTCGTCTTGATGGCGGTGGCCGCATTCGTGCTGGTCGCCGTCCTTTTGATCGTTTATGCAAGCTGGCGAAACGGCATCTCGCCGATGCCTTCATCCGCACCGGTGCGGCGGGCGGTCGTTTCAGCCATGAGACAGCTGCCAAGCCGCGGCGTCATGGTGGAAGCCGGCTCCGGCTGGGGGACGCTCGCGCTTCAAGCAGGAAGAGCCTTCAAGGGCTGGCGAATGATCGGCATCGAAAATTCAGTTATCCCCATGTGGATATCTTCTCTCGCGGCAAAACTCAATAATCAGGCGAATGTTTCGTTCATTCGGGGCGATTTATACACATATTGTTACCGGGATGTGGATATGGTTGTGTGTTACCTGTATCCGGGGGCGATGCGGCGTTTAAGCGTAATTTGGCGGAGCCAGCTAACGCCCGGCTCCCATGTCATAAGCGTATGCTTTGCGCTTCCGGATTGGGAGCCACAGCAGGTCATTACTTGCCGCGATTTCTACCGTACTAAGGTTTATATTTACGCTGCTTAGATGCTTCGCGTGAAGGGGGTTGACTTGATGCTTGAGGATTTGAAGGAGCAGTTTGGCGATATCGATATTTATTTGTTCGATCAACTGCTTAAGGGACGAATTACGAAGGAGATGCGTATCCTTGATGCGGGCTGCGGCTCGGGCCGAAACTTAACCTATTTGCTGCGCAGCGGTTATGAGGTGTATGCGACGGATCGCTCGGAGGCTGCCATTGAACAGGTACAGGCTCTTGCAGCGGCAATTGCGCCGGCTTGGCCTGCGGAGCGGGCACGCATAGAAGCGGTTGAGCAAATGAGCTATGCGGATGAAAGCTTTGACTTTATTATTAGCAGCGCGGTGCTGCATTTTGCGGAGAATGAAGAGCATTTTGACCAAATGGTTCAAGAGCTTTGGCGAGTTCTGAAGCCCGGCGGACGTTTATTCGCGCGCCTTGCTTCTTCGACTGGCATGGCATCCAGCATGCAGCCGATTGGGAACGAGCGTTATCTGCTTCCTGACGGAAGCAGACGTTTTCTCGTTAATGATGACCGGCTTCTGGCTCTGACCGAGAGGCTGAAGGGCCAATTATTCGAGCCGCTCAAAACCGTCATCGTATCAGGCAAGCGCTGTATGACAACTTGGTGTATTCAGAAGGCGGAATAGCTGCTTATTCTGCTTATTCAAAATCCTCGAGAACAACCTTGCCGACCATACTGCCGGACTCGACCAGCTTATGGGCTTCGCGCAGATTGGCGGCGTTAATCGGCGATAGGCGTTTGGCGATTGTCGTGCGCAGCTCTCCTTGATCGATCCGCTTAGCCACCTCATTCAGCAGCTTATGCTGCTCATCCATATCTGGCGTTTCATACATCGATCTGGTGAACATAAGCTCCCAGACGAAGGTTACGCTTTTGTTCTTCAGCAGCGTTAAATCGATTGGCGTGCTCATCTCCACGATGGAGCAAATTTTGCCTTGGGGCATGATGGCCTTCTCCATATTCGCCCAGTGCTGATCGGTTTGGTTCAAGCAAAAAATATAATCGACGGAAGAAAAGCCAAGCGCTTGAAGCTGGGGCACAAACGGCTCATGATGATTGATCGTATAAGCAGCTCCGTATTCCTTAGCCCAATCCGCTGATTCTTTTCTCGAAGCGGTGCCGATAACGGTGAGGCCTGCTGCGCTTGCGAGCTGCGTTGCAATGGACCCGACTCCGCCTGCGGCGCCGATGATCAGTATTGACTTGCCCTCGTTTTGCTCGCGGCTGTGTGCTACGCCCAGACGGTCGAATAAGCCTTCCCATGCGGTAATCGCGGTAAGCGGCAGCGCTGCTGCCTGCGCGAAGTCGAGCGATCGCGGCTTCTTGCCGGCGATGCGTTCATCCACGAGGTGGAATTCACTGTTGCCGCCAGCACGCGTAATGCTGCCCGCATAATAGACTTCATCTCCAGGCTGGAAGAGCGAGCTTGCGTCGCCAACCGATTCGACGATTCCAGCGACATCCCAGCCAATGACGCGCGCATCCGGCTCGACCTTCTCTTTGGGCGAACGTACTTTCACGTCTACCGGATTAACGGAAATGGCTTTGACTCTCACCAGCAGATCTCGCCCTGTAGGAGCAGGTTTATTTATATGCAAATCCAAAAGGCTTTCCGCGTGTTCAATCGGTAAATAACGGTGGAAGCCAATCGCTTTCATTTGTGTCATGTTTATCAATCCTCTCTAATTTGCTAGCCGCAGCCCCAGTATAAGTGTTAACATACGGTTATGTAAGTACGCACATTTCTGTATTGTAGTATCAGTTTGTATACTATTGGGGAGGCGACACGGCTTTATGAGTGATCGTATAAAAGAATATACCGAGTGTTCGCCAAGCGAAGGCTGTCCTGTGGAATTCACGTTAGATGTAATCGGCGGGAAGTGGAAGGGCGTCATTCTTTATCATTTGATCGATGGAACAAAGCGGTTCAATGAGTTCCGCAAAATATGCCCGAACATCACGCAGCGGATGCTGACCCTTCAGCTTAGAGAGCTTGAGAATGACGGAGTCGTTCATCGCGAGGTGTATCGGCAGGTACCGCCGAAGGTGGAGTATTCGCTGACCGAATTTGGGGAAACGTTGAAGCCGCTTATCCTCCAAATGAAGCATTGGGGCGAAACCTATAAGGATAGATTGCTTATTCTTTCTGATCAACGCAGGAGCCAATAATCGGCACCTAAAAATAGGGAGGCAGCGCCATGATGAGCGCTGCCTCCCTATTTTGATCTAGATATGCGCAGCGCCTGCTTGCTGCTTCTTCGTGGAGCTAAGCCTGCTCGCCCCTACAAACATCGCCGTAACGAGGCCAATGCCGCCGATACAAATGCTGAGAATAAAACCGTGATTAATAGCGGTGCCCAGCGCCTGTTGAAGGAAGCTGCGGATCTGGGGATCTAATTGCCCGCCAGCCCGCATGAGCAGCTCGGGATTCGCCAGCGTATTGATTTTATCGGATGGAATGCCGGCCTTATCCGCACCCTCCGTAATTAATCGATGCAAATTGTTGTTTACGATCGTCGCCATGATGGTAGCGCCCAATATGCCGCCAATGTTGCGCCAGAAGCCGACGATGGAGGAGCTGACGCCCATATATTTGGGATCAACGTTTGCGGCAATCGCGCTTTGCGCCACGCTCATTAAAGGCCCGACAGCGCCAAAGCCAAGCAAGATCATTAGGGCAATCATATACCCGTTGGAAGCGTGAACGCTGACGACCGACAGCAGCGAAGCGGCTACGATCGTCATTAGCATCGTGAACAGCATCAGCGTGCGGAAGGCGAACTTGGACTGTAAGTAGCCGAATAGAATCGCTCCGGCAATGAGCGAAGCCATCATAGGCGTCAACACGCCATTGGAGTTGGCGTGGCCCAATACGCCGACAGTGAAGCTGGGCAGATACGTAATGGCCGAGAACATGATGACGCCTTGGCAGAAGCAAATGATGCTGGTGCCGAGGACCATCCGATTTTTAAAAATGCTAAGGGGAAGTACAGGCTCAGCGGCACGCAGCTCAACCAAAATGAACAAGGTGCCGATCACCGCGGATGCTGCGAATAAGCTGATTTCCTGCCATGAGCCCCAAGCGTACGTCTTGCCGCCCCATTCAAGCGCAAGCATTAAAGAAACCGTGGTGATGATCAGAAATAACGTTCCCAAATAGTCGATTTTGGGCTTGCGGTCCGAACGGGTCTCCTTTAAGGCAATCATTAATACGATCATGGATGCGAGTCCGATGGGCACGTTGATATAGAAATTCCATCTCCAGCCGAGATGCTCGGCAATGAAGCTGCCAAGCTGCGGGCCCGCAACAGAGGAGAGGCCAAAGATCGCACCGAACACGCCGGACATTTTTGCCGCATCCTTCGGATCATTAAAAATCGTGTAAATAATGGTGAAGCTGATCGGCATCAAGGCGCCTGAGCCAATGCCTTGGATGACGCGAAACCAAATGAGCTGGTCGGCGCTTTGCGCAAGTCCGCACAAGGCAGAACCAAGCAGAAACATGCCGATTCCGATCAAATAGAACATTTTTCTGCCGAATAAATCAGATAGCTTGCCGAAGACGAGCATGGTGCTGGTAGCTGCGAGCATATAGGCGGTAAACACCCAGCTTACTTTGTCAAAAACGTTAAAATCCTCGCTTAGCTTATTAATGCACGACGCGACAATCGTATTGTCCAGCGATGACATCAATAGACCGAGCGCCATCGCAAGAATGACGAGCTTATTGTTTGAACGCGTTCCAGCCATTTAAAACCTTCTCTCCTGTTTATAGTTGCTCCAGACGCACCAATCCTTCTTGAATCGTTTCCAGCTTGGCGCGATACTCCTTGATCCCAATTTCTATGCAAATCATATGTGCCGGATGCATGTCGTCTTTATAAATGGCATACTTCTTGCTCAGCTCATCCAACTGCTTCTGTGTCTGCCCCTGCGCCTTGTTTAACCACTGAATAACCACATCATTATCTACAAATTGGCCAAAATAAAGCCGCATCAGAAAATCAGACTTGATCGCATCGGTTTCCACAGGACTATGAAGATAGGCGTTGAACTGGCCTTTTCCTTTATCCGTAATCGTAAATACATTTTTATTCGGCTTGCCTTCTTGGAGCACATTTTCCTTCGTTATCAGCTCCTCCTTTTCCATCCGATGCAGCATCGGATAAATCGTCCCGTAGCTGGAGCTGTAGAAATAAGAGAATATATCCTCGAACAACTGTTTGATCTCGTAGCCTGATAACGGGCGTTTCATAAGCATGCCTAAAATAACATCCTGACTGTTCATTGAAGCGACCTCCGAGTTTGTTTCCGAAGAAGAATGCTCTTCGGTTTTTTTCTTTCAAGTACTTATCTCGATACAGAATATATCATTCCGATATATATCATGTCAATATGGTAAGATGGTTTATTTTAGAAAATAATTTGTGGTTCTGTCGCATGCAAAAAGCCTGTGAAATCCACCAATCCGGCAGAGTTCGACAGGCCTTTGTGTATAGCGTTATTGATTCTGCCACGGTTTATTGTAAGCATGAAGATTGTCGATAAGAGCATCGTCTATAGGAATATGGATATGCTTTAGCGCTAACAGCACGGAGCCGATTACGGGAGAGAACTTTGGCTCCACGACGGAATATCGCTTATTATTTCCCTGCCGGAGCTGTGCGCCAAGCTCTTGCAAGAAGTAAGGGCTGTTCGCTACGCTGCCGATGAAGGCGACCTCCACCTCAACGCCAGCGAAGGAGGCGGCAATCAGCTCGATGCCGACCTTGATCTGGTCTACGGCGCGATTGCAAACGCGGATCGCAGCGGTGCTGCCTTGCGCTGCAGCCTCCGTAATGGCAGGGGCGAACTCGCCAAATTGCTTGTCGCGTTCACGGCGATCCTCGGTAAACCCTTTTTTGGCTATCGCTGCTAGTTCACTAACGGTGGGCACGCTCCAATGCGCAAGCATTGCCTGAAGAAGATGATGATCCGTATCGTCGAAGCTGCCGGCGAGCATCTCGTAAACCGCATCATAGGCGATAAATCTAGCTGCGCTGGCTGCATAATGATGAAAATCATAATTGCGTATGAATTGACCGTCCTCTGTAATCCCTACGATGATCGAGCCGGTTCCTGCAATGACGATGATGCCGCTTCTTCCCATCAATGCCCCGGAGTGTGCGGATACCGCGTCATTCACATGCCGTATTGGACATGTGAGCCCCGGCAGCTTTGTTAGAGGAGCGATCCAATCGAGATCGGACGGCGCGTCATAGCCGGCAATTCCGGCAACAAGCGCAAGCACTTGCTCGGTCGTTCTGCCTGCCAGATGCAGCGCGTCTGTTATAGCTCCTTGTACATTTTGGGCTGCCTGCTTATCTTTATAAATCGAAGCTGAGCCTCGCTCCGCGCATGCAAGAACATGGCCCCAAAGGTCGCAGATCATGACGCGGGTATGCGTCCCGCCGCCGTCTATTCCGATTACAACATGCTCCGCATTCATGTGAAGCCCTCCCGCTAATGGTGGTATGATGGAACGGCATTGCAGCGAAACGGCGAAGCGCCGAACCGCCGAACCGCCGAATCGCCGAACCGTAATTGTTTTATTTTACCTCAATTTCCCAAATGCGTGTAGATGGCTTGCCGTGCACTCCTTTTCGCCATCGTTTAAACTGCGTTTAAACAGGCAAGGTAAAGTAGGAAGCGTGGTGGAGAGAATAGAGAATAGAAATAGGAGTGAATACCGATGAAGGATAAAAAGAACGGCAATGTAAAGCGGTTCATTGCCCTAATTATGGAGACAAATCCTCCCAAGGTCATGTTAACGATAGCCATTGTCCTTAGCGTCATTACGACGCTTGTCGGACTCACGATCCCCTTGTTCACAAAAAATATGGTGAACGGCTTTTCGTTAGGTTCATTAAGCACAGCGCAGGTCGTCGGAATGGCAGTCGCCTTTATTGCCCAGGTGGTGTCCGGCGGCGTATCCGTTTATTTGCTGCACTACAGCGGCAATAAGATCGTATCGTCCATTCGCGAGCGGCTGTGGAACAAAATGCTGCGCTTGCCAGTTCCGTATTATGACAACAAAGCGTCAGGCGATACGATTAGCCGGCTAACGAATGACACAGCGCTGCTGAAGGGTCTCATTACCGAGCATGTGACTGGATTTTTTACAGGGATTTTGTCCATTCTTGGCGCATTGTCGATCTTGTTCTATATGAACTGGCAGATGACGCTTATCATGCTGACCGTGTTCCCGGTCGCCGCTTTAATTATGGTGCCGATCGGCCGTAAAATGTACCGCATCTCCAAAGACACGCAGGCGGAGAACGCGCGCTTTACCTCTGTCGTCAACCGCGTCGTATCCGAAATTCGCCTTGTGAAGGCATCCGGCTCCGAGCCTGTCGAATATGAACAAGGACGTACGGGCATCCAAAATCTGTTCGGCTTTGGCCTAAAGGAAGCGCGCATGCAGGCGCTTATATCTCCGCTCGTATCGTTTATCATTATCTTGCTGCTCGTCTGTCTAATCGGCTTTGGGGGCGTTCAGGTGTCGTCTGGCGCAATGACGGCCGGCGAGCTGGTCGCCTTCATCATGTATCTGTTCCAAATCATGCTGCCGATTACGCAAATTGCCCAGTTCTTTACGCAATTCCAGAAGGCGATGGGAGCTACCGAGAGCATCATTGGCATTTTGGAAGCGGATGAGGAAGATCAAGAAAGCGGCAACGTCGTTACCGAAATGAACCAAACGCTGCAGGTCGATAACGTATCCTTCGCTTACAAGCCGGAGGAGCCGATTCTTCGGGATGTGAGCCTCACGATTGAAGCGGGAAAAGTAACGGCGCTCGTCGGCCCGAGCGGCAGCGGCAAAACGACGCTGTTCTCGCTGCTGGAGCGATTCTACGATCCAACCTCCGGCGCGATACGGCTTGGGGGGAAGGATATTAAGGATGCTTCGCTTCGTTCATGGCGAAGCCAGATCGGGTACGTTTCGCAAGAGAGCCCGATCATCGCGGGAACCATTAAAGAGAATCTGTGTTACGGGCTGGACCATGAAGTTTCCCAGCAGGAAATCGAGCAAGCTGCTCGAATGGCTTATGCAGACGGCTTTATCGAGGATTTGCCTAATAGCTATGAAACAGAGGTAGGGGAGCGCGGCATTAAGCTCTCAGGCGGCCAGCGGCAGCGGATTGCGATTGCAAGGGCGCTGCTGCGAGACCCGCATATTCTTATGCTGGACGAAGCGACATCGAATCTGGACAGCAAGTCGGAGGAAGTCGTGCAGGATGCGCTGAAAAACTTGATGGTCGGGCGGACTACGGTCGTAATCGCACATCGCTTGTCGACGGTCGTGGATGCCGATTCCATCGTATTCCTAGAGAAGGGCGTCATTACTGGCGCCGGAACGCATGAGCAGCTGTATGCGAGCCATACGATGTACCGGGAATTCGCCAACGGCCAGCTTCGCATGAACAAAACAGCTTCTTAAGCAGCGGAAGAGGGTGCAGGGATGGGCTATGTGCTTGTTGTGGACGATGATCCGCATATTCGGGAGCTTGTGTGCGTTATTTTGCAGAAGGAAGGATTACTCGTACAGGAGGCGCCGGATGGAAAATCGGCGCTTGCCCAGATGGAAGCCTCGCCTGCGGACATGGTCATTTTGGATATTATGATGCCGAACATGGACGGCTGGCAGCTATGCCAGGAGCTTCGCAAACATTATGACATTCCGCTGCTCATGCTGACAGCAAAGGGCGAGATGGGCGATAAGGTGAAGGGCTTCAATCTGGGAACGGACGATTATTTGGTGAAGCCGTTTGATCCAGCCGAGCTGACCGTCCGGGTGAAGGCGCTGCTCAAACGTTACCGGATCGCCGTTTCCCAGCAGGTGTCCGTAGCGGAGCTGATGCTGGATCGGCAGACGTTCGAAGTGAAAGTTCACGCGGATTATATGACGCTTCCTCCGAAGGAATTTGAGCTGCTGTTCATGCTCGTCAGCCATCTGGGCCGCACGCTTACGCGGAGTCAGCTGATCGAAGCGATTTGGGGGTATGATTTTGACGGCAACGAGAGGACGCTCGACGTGCATATTAACCGTTTAAGGGAGCGCTTCGAGACTTGGCAGGTTTCGATTAAGATCAGTACGATTCGCGGGCTCGGCTACCGGCTGGAGGCGCTCCAATGAAGCGGCATTTAACGAAATTTGAGATTGGGCTGCGTTTCGTAGGCGCGCTGGCGATGATATTTGTAGTTAGCGGGCTCGCGTTCTCGCTGGCCTTCTGGCTCACAAAATGGTTTTATGCAAGGCATGACGTGATCTTGCCTGAGTACATCCTGCAGCTCATCAACTGGGGATTGGGCGTTTTCTTTCTGTTCGTGCTGATCGCAATCATTAATTTGCTGACTCGCCCGAAGCAGCGGGCGGTTTGGATCGAAATGATGGATGCGCTGAAGCGGATGGCCAAAGGCGATTTCAATATTATGCTCGACCGCGATAAGAAGTATCACGGCCAAATCGGCGACTTTATCCAATCGATTAACGATATGGCGCATGAGTTGAAGCAGGTGGAGATGCTTCGTCAGGAGTTTATCTCTAACGTATCGCATGAGATTCAGTCGCCGCTGACTTCGATTCGCGGTTTCGCGAGCACTTTGCAGCGCGAGGGCCTCAGCCCTGATGAGCAAAAGCATTATTTGTCGATTATCGAGAAGGAAACGACAAGGCTATCCAAAATCAGCGATAATCTGCTCAAGCTGACTACGCTTGAATCCGAGCAGCAGCAGGTTGATCCGAAGCGCTATCGCCTTGATACGCAGCTGGAGAACATCGTGCTGGCGTGCGAGCCGCAGTGGCTGGAGAAGGAGCTGGAGCTGGAGCTCGAGCTGGAGGAGGCGGAGATCGTAGCGAATGAAGAGATGCTTAGCCAAGTTTGGGTCAATCTCATTCATAATGCGATCAAGTTTACGCCTGCCCGTGGCAATGTGAAGGTTGTGCTTAAGCGTACGGAAGATCAAATGAAGGTACAAGTTGCAGATACCGGCATTGGCATTGCGCCGGAGGATCAGCTGCGGATGTTCGAGCGCTTCTACAAGGGCGATAAGCAGCGTACGCGGACGGCAGATGGCAGCGGGCTTGGGCTGTCTATCGTCAAAAAAATCGTCGAGCTGCATCATGGCGAGATTCAGGTACAGAGCAGCCTGCACAGCGGCTCTATGTTCGAGGTGACGCTGCCAGCCGTTTATATGTCAAAGTAAGCGATAACGCCTAAAGAAAAACCTTCCCCTCTTTTACCACAAATTACACCTCGCCGCTTTGTTTCAAAACGGTCATAAGAGGTTAATCATAGCTATATAACAGTACAGAGAGGGGCAATAAATATGGGACTTTTATGGACATTAATCGTTGGCGGTATAATTGGCTGGTTAGGCGGCTTGATTGCAGGCCGTGACATTCCGGGAGGTATCATCGGCAACATTATCGCCGGCTTCATCGGTGCTTGGCTGGGTACGCTTCTTTTGGGCTCGTGGGGTCCGACGATGGGTGGTTTTGCTTTAATCCCGGCAATTATTGGAGCAATTGTAGTCGTTCTTCTATTAAGCGCCATTATGCGCGGGGTAAGAAGAGCTTAGACAACAGCTTTACGCAATGTAAACTTGATAAAACCGTTGTCGAAGGTGTAACGTATACTTCGATAGCGGTTTTTCTGCGTTCAAAAGCTGAGATGAAAGAGGTCGAAAGAAATGCTTATAATCATTAGTCTCATCGCTGCTCTTGTCATTTTTGTTTACCTGATGCTGCGCTATTATCCTGCTCTTGGCGCAAGCCAGTCGAAGGAGCGCAGGCAGAAGCTTAGCCTCTCGAGGCAATATGCCAGCAAAAAGTTTATAAATCCGGTTCCTACGAAGATGGAGACAACGACAAGCGAGAAGCTGAAGATGCTTGTCCAGTTCGTAAAGGGAAATCCAAAGGCTAGACCGGGCAAGCCGGTTGTGATTGAGCCGCTTAGCGAGGTGTATTTCGGCAAGGAGCCGCAGCCCAAGCTGACGTGGTTCGGCCATTCCGCCGCGCTGCTTCAGCTGGAGGGCCATACGCTGCTGCTTGATCCCATGTTTGGCAGCGTCCCCTCTCCGTTTCCTCTGTTTGGCGGAAAAAGGTACAGCGACAAGCTGCCATTTGAAATCGAGCAGTTGCCCATGATCGATGCCGTGCTCATATCGCATGATCATTACGATCATCTGGATTATGGCTCTATCGTGAAGCTGAAGGACAAGGTGAAACGGTTTATCGTTCCGCTTGGCGTTGCGCCGCATTTGGTCAAATGGGGAGTCGACCCCGCAATAATAGATGAGCATGATTGGTGGGACGAGTTCTCGTATGGAGGACTGCAGCTGGCATGCACGCCAGCCAGACATTTCTCTGGAAGAAGCCTTACGGATCGCGATGCTACGCTTTGGTGCTCTTGGGTTATTCAAGGGCGCGCAACTAAAATCTTTTTTAGCGGCGACAGCGGTTATGGTCCTCACTTTAAGGAAATCGGCGATAAATACGGCCCGTTTGATCTGACCTTGATGGAATGCGGTCAATACGATGAGCGCTGGGCTGCGATCCATATGATGCCCGAAGAGACGGTGCAAGCTCACTTGGACGTACGGGGGAAGGTAATGATTCCGATCCACTGGGGCGCTTTTACACTGGCGATGCATGATTGGACCGATCCGGTGGAACGCGCCATGAAGGCAGCCAAGGAACGTAATGCGCGCATTTCCACTCCAAAAATAGGCGAGACTGTGTTCATTCAGGCAGCGGCATATCCATCCTCGGCTTGGTGGCGCTAGAGCGTATCTATAAGAGAAGAACAGCCTGCCGGATGAAACCGGCAGGCTGTTCTTCTTGCCGCTTAGCAGCATACGATTGTGGATCGCCGGTTGTCCCAGCGCCACAGCGGGCT
Source organism: Bacillus sp. FJAT-26390 (assembly GCF_001682865.1). Lineage (GTDB taxonomy): Bacteria > Bacillota > Bacilli > Paenibacillales > Paenibacillaceae > Pristimantibacillus. Next base: position 428,915 of record NZ_MAQX01000033.1, on the reverse strand, counting down.
ATTGCCCTCAAGCAGCACGCCGCCGTACCATCCATGAATGCCGCTTATCTTTATCCAATCGGCATGACAACCAGCAACGTCAGCACCTAGACTGGTTAAGCCAACCTTTACATGCAAGAATGCTTGCGGCGAGTCATTTAGCGTTGGGATCTTTGCGTTGCCCTCCATTGTAATGAGCGGGTGAGAGCCTTGCGAGAGGCGCCGCAAGCATAGCCAATATTCGATATCGCCCATGCCCAGCGCATGAAGCTTGTCAGTCGTCTCTGAGAAGAGCTGCAGGGGCGTCTCGCTGCCGCTTAAGAGCAGCTCTAGCGTAGTTTGCTCCACGATGCCAAGGCCGTTCTGGGTTGAAGGGAAGCGTGCCAAATGGAGCTGCAGGGCATCATGCAGATAGGGAAGGGCCGACGTATCCTCTTGAAGCAGCTCAGCGATCGCCTCGGGAGACGAGGACGTATAGGCCTCCCATGCTTTTTTGCCAAGATGAAGCTGCTCCCTGCTTATTTCTTGCCAAGTGCCGATCAGGCCTGACAACTGCCCAGCGGATAGCTGGCCGAGGCCATGAAAGATCGGAATGCCCGGGTATTGATTGATGCTTAACAGATGAAGCTTCGTATCGCCAAGGTCTTGCCCTGCAAGACTATGGAGCAAGCAGCAGAGCATCGTTTGATCGAACAGATCATGCTCGAACCACAGTACCACATCGTCGTATTGCTGGAGGTTTGCCAATCGTTTCTCTTGTTCTTCCGAGCCCTCGCGCCAAAGCTGCTGCGGAATGCCGAGCGCTTCCTCCAAATATTGTCCTCTTGCAGCACGATTAGCCGGCAGCTCAGGCTGCGCAAATACAGGACCTGCCGTATAGATTTCTCGCCAAACGAGAATATCCCCTAAAGCGCCGCTCTCCTTGAGCGTGGTGCCCACAGAATCACCGTTAACAATATGAAGCATCAACCCGCCTCCTTTATAGGTTGATTTTGGAGGAAAACAAGCCTGATTGCAACCAGTTTGCCATGAAACGAAGCAGGGCTGTCCTCAAAGGTCTAAACAGACCCATTAGGACAGCCCCTGCTGTTATTATTTAATGCCTGATATCGCGTAGTTCTCGATAATATGCTTCTGGAAGAAGATGAAGATGATAATAATCGGCACGACCATAAAGGTAGAGCCAGCCATTTGCAGCGCATAGTTGCCGCCGTACTGTCCTTTCAGCAAGGACAAACCCACCGAGAGGGTGTACAGCTTCTCGTCGTTGGCGATAATGAGCGGCCACAGGAAGCTGTTCCATCCGCCGATGAAAGCAAGAATGCCTTGTACCGCGAGAATAGGCTTCGAGATCGGAAGCACGATCTGCAGAAAGGTACGGAACTCGCTTGCACCGTCAAGACGGGTTGCTTCGAGCAGCTCGTCCGGTATGGTGGACATAAACTGACGGAACAGGAATATGCCGAACGCCCCGACCAGACCTGGAAGCACAACGCCGATCATCGTATTCGTGAGATGCATCTCGTTTAGAATCAGGTAGACCGGAATCATCGTAACCTGTCCCGGGATCATCATCGTAGCGAGCACGATGTAGAACAATTTGTTGCTGCCCTTGAATTTATATTTCGCAAAGCCGAATCCGGCCATCGCATTCAGGAACAAGCCGATAAAGGAGAAGAAGACGATAATTAGCGTGTTTTTCAAATAGACGCCAAAGTTCATATTCTCGAACAAATTTTTAAAGTTTTCCGTTGTAAAACGCTCAGGCAGCAGGGTAGGCGGGATATTTTGAATCTCGCCCTCCGGCTTGAAGGCAGAAAGGATCATCCATACGAAAGGAAGGATGACCAATACCCCGCCGACCGCGAGGCAAATGCCCAGTATCCACTTGAGCGCTTTTTCGCCGCTTGAGGCGCTTGACGCTTTTGTTTGCGAACTCATCCATTACACCTCCGTTAGATTATAGATCCGTTTCTTTGCTTTGGAATCTGAATTGAACAAGCGTGATAATAATGATTGCGATGAACAGAATAAACGATCCTGCTGCCGCATATCCGAAGTTGCTAAGCTGGAAGCCGTTCTGGTAAATGAACAGCGCCACGGAAGTCGTGCTGTCGAGCGGGCCGCCGTTTGTCATGATGAATGGCTCCTCGAAAAATTGCAGCCAGCCGATCATCGTCGTAATGGATACGAAGAAGATCGCGAAGCGAAGCATCGGAATCGTAATGTGGATAAGCTGCTTCCAAGTGCTAGCTCCATCCAGTTGCGCTGCCTCGTAGTAAGACTTCGGAATGCCTTGGAGAGCAGCGATAAAGATGATCATATTTAGACCGATCCCTCTCCATACCGCCATCAGAATAAGTGATATCTTGGCCATAATCGGATCTTGCAGCCAAGGAACGGTAGGCAGATTGATCGAATCGAGTACATAGTTGAGTAGACCAAAAGCAGGGTTGTAGAGAAAGCCCCATACGACCGCAACGGCAACAACGTTCGTAACCGACGGCATGTAATAGACGACACGGAACAATTTAAATGCACGGTTCGCGCCAAAATTAATCATGATCGCAATAGCTAGCGAACATAGGATAACGAGGGGAACCCCGATAATCACGTAAAACAACGTATTCAATATGGCTTTTACAAAAATAGGATCGGCCAGCACTTCTACATAGTTTTTGAATCCGACGAATGAAATATTGGACCAGTCTGCGAGGCCCGCCAAGTCCATATTCGTAAAGCTTATTATCAAGGCTACTAGGATCGGCAACAATGAGAATAAGGTAAGTAAAATAAGCGTTGGAGCGATAAAGAAATACGGTGCCTTGCTCTGAGAGATCCCTTTCATATACGACCCTTCCTTTGCTATGAGCGCCTGGCTTCATCCATTCCTAATGGAGCCGGCAGCGAATCCGTTTCAGAAGCGCTGCCGGCAGGGGCGATCATTATTTATTCAGTATTTGCTCAGCCTTTGTATTGAAGTTATCCAGTTCTTTCTTCACGTCTGAATTACCGCGGTAAATCTTCTCGAACGTAGATAGAACGTTTTGAGCAATTTCTTCCCAAGGTTTAATCATCGGCATTGGCTCCGAGTTATTCATTTGCTCGCCAATCACTTTCAAGTTAGGGTCAGAAGTCAAAGCTTCGTTTTCCCAAGCTTTTTTCGTGGAAGGAAGGGAGTTCGACAATTCCAGCCATTTCAGCTGCGTTTCAGGCTTGCTCATGTAAGCTAGGAATTTCAAAGATTCTTCTTTGTGCTCGGTATATTGGAATACGGATAGGTTAGAGCCGCCAAGCGAAGAAAGGTTGTTTTCTTTCTTAGGAAGCACGGCTGTAGACCATTTGCCTTTAAGCTCAGGCGCTTGGTCGTTGATCAATTTAATCATCCAAGGACCGCTAATGAACATTGGCAGAATGCCATCGCCCTTAAACGCAGGGATGATGTCCATGCCAAGATCGATTGGAGCAGAACCGTCTTTAAAGAAGCTGTTCAAATAGTCGACGGTTTCAACAAACTCTGGTTGGTTGAACAGCGGCTTGTTGTTCTCGATAAGCTTCGAGCCGTTTTGACGCGCGAACATGAATAGAAGCGATTGCTCTTTCACATCAAGGCTGATGCCGTATTTGTTTTTGCCGCGAGCTTTAAGCTTCGTTGCTGCATCCTTCAGCTCGTCCCATGTTTGTGGAGCCTGATCATAGCCAGCATCCTTCAACAGGTCTGTACGGTAGTAAAGAACGCGGGTATCGATATACCAAGGAACGCCGACAGTCGCATTGTCATATTTAGTCGTTGTAATTGATCCGGGATAGAAGTTCTCTTCAGCCAGCTCAGGGTATTGCTCAATGTAAGGAGTCAGGTCCATAAGCGCTTTAGCAGAGCCGAATTCAGGAATCCATGTCGTACCCATTTGCAGGACATCCGGGCCTTTTTTGGAAGCGACAGCCGTTAGCAGCTTATCATGCGCCGTATCCCAAGGAAGCGCCTGTACATTGATTTTAATGTTAGGGTTCTCGCTTTCGAATTGCTCAGCAATTTTTGGCAAGGCCTTGGCTTCTTCACCCATGCCCCATACATTGATCGTAACTTTGCCTTCTGCTTTATCCGTGTTATTGCCGCCGCAAGCAGTGAGCGCTCCGACAAGCAGCACGGAGCTGGTTAGTACGGTTACCGACTTCTTAAACATAAAATATTCCTCCCGTGTAAATGATTCTAGTTAGTACTATGCAGTGAATAAGTGCAAGTTATGCACAAGGGCGGTTGCCGATTTCAGCGACAATGCTGAATCTGACAAGCAAGATGCTGCACACATCCTCTGAAGCAAAAACGTTCGCCACATGTATATATGATTTCTTTTTGAATGTGGTGAAACGTTTCTATTGACAAAATAAATCCCCATGTAAAACTCTTAAAGCCGATTGCCACACATATTCGAAACGTTTCGACATCATTATAGATCAAACTGAAATCGTATTCAAGCCTTTTTTATTGAACGAAAATAGGCGGTTATTGGTAATATAAACGTTTCTATCCTATTTGAAACAGTCATTGACGACTCTTTTTGAATTGTTTATAATCCAAACTAGGAGTCAATAGAAACGTTTCGATTGCATAAAACATAGGGTAATAAATAGAGTTGTGTTGTAAAGATAGACAGACCTGCAAACATTAACGATAAGCATGATGGATCTGATCGGCTACAACGAGGGAGGAACACGGATATGAAAAAGCAACCCGCTGAGCTTCTAAAGCTCATGACGCTTGAAGAGAAGATCGGCCAACTGCTTCAGCTGGCAGCGCCATTCTTTCAAGGTGCGGATGGTCAAATAACCGGACCGATGGCGGAGATGGGCATAACGGAGGAAACGGTGCGCAATACGGGCTCGGTGCTCGGCTTAACAGGCGCGAGTGATGTCATTAACGTCCAGAAGCAGCATTTGGAGACCAATCGCCTAGGGATACCTCTATTAGTAATGGCCGATATCGTCCACGGCTACAAAACGATTTTTCCCGTGCCGCTGGCGATAGGCTGCTCATGGGACTTGGAGCTGGCAGAGCAAAGCGCTGAGATTGCTGCCAAGGAAGCAGCGGCGGCCGGCGCACACGTTACGTTCGCGCCTATGGTCGATCTTGTGCGTGACCCTAGATGGGGCAGAGTGATGGAATCGACAGGCGAAGATCCTTATTTGAACAGCGAGTTCGCGAGAGCGTTCGTAAGAGGCTTCCAAGGGAAGGACCTCGCGAATGACATCAGCCGCGTCGCTGCTTGCGTGAAACACTTTGCCGCATATGGAGCTGCGGAGGGCGGACGCGACTATAATACGGTCGATTTATCGGAACGTCAGCTTCGCGAGTTTTATTTGCCTTCCTATAAAGCAGCGCTTGATGAAGGCTGCGAGATGGTCATGACGGCATTCAATACGGTAGACGGCATTCCCGCTACGGGGAACAAATGGCTAATGCGTGATCTGCTTCGCGGCGAATGGGGCTTTGACGGCGTCATGATCTCCGACTGGGGCGCGGTAAAAGAGCTTATCCCGCACGGCGTTGCGGCAGATGAGGCAGAAGCGGCGATGAAAGCGATCAAAGCGGGCGTGGACATCGAGATGATGACGACCTGTTACGCCGACCATTTGCAGCGCCTTATCGAGGCGAATGAGATTGACATTGCGCTGATTGATGAAGCGGTGCTGCGTATTCTAGAGCTTAAACAAAAGCTTGGCTTGTTCGAACGGCCATACCGCGGGGCGAATGCGGAGCTTGAGCAGGAAATCGTAGGCTCGGCAGCCCATCGTGAAGCTTCGCGGGAGCTGGCGCTTAAATCATGCGTTCTCTTAAAAAACAACGGTGTTCTGCCGCTTGGACGTGAACAGAAAATAGCGTTAATCGGCCCATTTGCGGCTAACGGCGATATTCTTGGTCCTTGGTCTTGGCTTGGCTCCAAGGACGAGGCAATTCAGCTGGCTGCGGGCATCGGCGGCAAGGTAGATGCGTCCCTGCTTTCTGTGGTCGAAGGCTGCGGCATTGAAGCCGCGACGGACGAGCAGATGCAGGCGGCGCTTGCGGCGGCGAGCGAAGCGGATATCCTTGTTCTGGCGCTGGGCGAGCATTCCGACATGAGCGGCGAAGCGGGCAGCAGATCCAATATCCAGCTGCCGCAGGTGCAGCTGGAGCTGGTTGCCAAGCTGAAGCAGCTTGGCAAGCCGATGGTCGCTGTCTTGTTTAACGGGCGGCCGCTTGATTTGCACGGCGTTATTGATCAAGCCGACGCGGTGCTGGAAGCTTGGTTCCCGGGAACAGAAGGCGGCGCAGCCATTGCGGATTTGCTGTTCGGCGATGCTGAGCCTACGGGAAGACTGACGATGTCATTTCCTTATTCGGTAGGCCAAGTGCCTGTTTATTATAATCGCTTCAATACCGGACGCCCGCAAGGCGCACCGGATGCCCAAGTAAGATACGTATCGCAATATTTGGACATTCCGAATGAACCGCTGCTGCCGTTTGGCTACGGGCTTGGATACACGACCTTTGCCTACACGGGTGCGGAGTTGTCAGCGGATACGATGAGTGCTTCGGAGCCGCTCCATGTAAAAATAACCGTAACGAACAATGGCGCTCGCGCAGGCGAGGATATCGTGCAGCTGTATGTGCGAGATATGGCGGGCGATGTCGTTCGTCCGCTGCAGGAGCTGAAGGCATTCCGCAAGGTGATGCTGCAGCCGGGTGAGAGCAAGGAAATCTCCTTCGCGCTGGAGGAACAACAGCTGCGTTATTATCATGCTGATCTTACCTTTGCCAGCGACCCTGGCGACTTTGAACTTTATATCGGGCCTAATAGCCGGGATGTAACGGCGCTCAAATTCAAATTAAGCAAGTAGAAAGGCAGTGATAAGAATGAAAGCTGTAATCGATGCGTCCAAAGCGATGGATGCCGTGCAAATCAAGGCGGGAGAGCTGACGTTTGACTTTCTAAGCAGCGGAGATCTTGCAAAAGCCGTTCATCAAGGAACGATGCTGAATCAAGTGGTGGCAAGCTCGGTTGAGGGATCGCTTAATAACCTTTATATGCGTAAACATGATGCGGAAGGGATTTCTTACGAGCCGCTCCTCGGTATTCGTTCATCCAGCCGCATGTCGGCAGCGGGCGGACGTTTATTATGGGAGGGAACTGCGTTTGGCGGCATCTCCTACCGTGTTCTTTTCACCGCGACAAAACAGGGCATCTGGTTCTGGGATGTAACCGTTGATTCGAATGGAAGCGAAGCGAAGATCGACATCATCTACGGGCAAGACATCGGACTTGCCGATATCGGCGCGGTACGGACTAACGAGGCATATATGTCGCAGTATGTCGACCATAAGGCGTTCAAAGACGAGAAGCAAGGTTATGTGCTTTGCTTCCGTCAGAATCAGCCGATGCAGGGCGGCGCGTTCCCATATATGCAGCATGGCTCCCTTACGGGTTCGGCTGGCTATTCGACGGACGGCTTCCAGTTCTTCGGCCTCAGCTATAAGGAAACGGATGTGCCGGAAGCGCTTGGCAAGCCTGCTCTTGCGAATGAAGTATACCAATACGAATTCGGATATGCGGCGCTGCAATCGCAGCTTACCCTGCTAGAGGGTGAAGCGCGTTTCGTATTTTACGGCTTGTTCAAGCCCAATCATCCTTCCGAAGTCGATGCATTAGAGTTTGGTGCGGAGGTTCAGCAGGCTTGGGAAGAAAGTGAGCGCTCGAGGGAGGCTGATCTAGCATCGGCAACTGAGCCGGCAGCGAAAGTTGAAGTTGCAGCTGCAATCGGTTCGCCATTATCTGCTACAGCTATGACTGAGGCGGAAATTATCGCTTACTTCCCTTTCCGGCATCAGGAAGAATGGCAAGGCGGCAAGCTGCTCTCCTTCTTCACCGATAGCCATGAGCATGTCGTGCTGAAGGAAAAAGAAATGCTTGTTGAACGTCCGCATGGCCATATTCTCATGTCCGGCGGCAATGACAAGATGACTGAGAACGTCATGACAACCACTTCATATATGTATGGGATTTTCAACTCGCAGCTGCTAGCAGGCAATACGAACTTCCACAAGCTGTTCACGAATGCACGCAGCGCTTTGAATACGCTCAAGACGTCGGGCCAGCGCATTTACGTGGAATTGGACGGCAAGTATCGGCTGCTTACGATGCCATCGATGTTCGAGATCGGCTTCAACTATGCCCGTTGGTATTACAAAATGGCAGACGACACGATTATTATTACGAATTACACGACAGTCGATACGCCGGAAGTGCGGCTCCACCTGCGTTCGGTTAACGGGAAAGCTTATCGCTTCCTCGTGACGAACCAAGTGTCGATGAACAACAATGAATATGAGCTTCCATTCCATATGGAGCAAGCGGATGGCGTGCTTACGTTTAAGGCAGACCGTCAATCGATGAGCACATCCGTCTTCCCTGATCTGCAATACCGGATGACGGTAGACGGGGCGGATATGACAGCAGGCGATGAAAGCTTGCTTATCAGCGGCGTTAAGCCTGGTGCAGCATCGCTAGTTGTGCTTCAGCTTGGCGACAGCGCAGAGTGGACGATTACGATGCAGGGATTGTTGCATGGTGAGGATCTGCCGATCGTAGAACGGAAATCGGAGCTGGAAATCGAGCGTTACCGTGAATTTTTCCGTCATGTCATGAATGGCTTCCAGCTTTCCAAAGAGGGTGCCGAAGAGTCTTCAGCCGAGCTGGACAAAGTAAACGCGCTGGCATGGTGGTACACGCACAATATGCTCGTCCATTATTCCGTCCCTCACGGATTGGAGCAATACGGCGGCGCGGCATGGGGAACGCGCGATGTTTGCCAGGGCCCAACGGAATACTTCATGGCGATGCGCAAATATGAGCAGGTTGCGGAAATTCTCAAAACGGTCTATTCGCATCAATATGAAGATGACGGCAACTGGCCGCAATGGTTCATGTTCGACCGTTACTTCCGCATTCAGCAGGAAGAGAGCCATGGCGATATTATTGTTTGGCCTCTGAAGGTGCTGGGCGATTACCTTGCCGCAACGAAGGATTACAGCATTTTGCAGGAGCGCGTACCATACACGGTTCGCCATAAGGGTGATTTCACGACGGAATCGGCGACGCTGCTCGAACATGCGCTGAAGGAAATCGCTTATATGAAGGATCACTTCCTGCACGATACGCATTTGTCTTCGTATGGCGACGGCGATTGGGACGATACGCTTCAACCGGCGAATGCGCAGCTGAAGCAATTTATGATCAGCAGCTGGACGGTAGCGCTGACGTATCAGGTGATTGCGCAGTTTGGACGCGTAATGGAAGCCGTTGATGCGGTGCAGGCAGCCGAGCTTACACAGCTGGCATCTGCGATCAAAGAGGATTTCAACCGATACATGCTTCAGCAGGACGTTATTCCGGGCTTCGTTTACATGGAGGAGCCGGGGGATGCGAAGCTGATGCTTCACCCTACGGATACGACTACAGGCATTCATTACCGTCTGCTCCCAATGACGCGCAGCATGATCAGCGAACTGCTTACAGAAGAGCAAGCGGCTGAGCATTACCGCATTATTAAAGAACAGCTGTATTGCCCGGACGGCGTGCGGCTGATGGATCGTCCTGCGCAGTATGCAGGCGGCGTAAGCACGAACTTCAAGCGGGCGGAGCAGGCGGCAAACTTCGGTCGTGAGGTTGGATTGCAATACGTACATGCCCATATCCGCTACGTAGAGGCGATGGCGAAGCTTGGCAAGACGGATGAAGTATGGCAAGGACTGCTCATGATTAATCCAGTTGGCCTTAGCGAAGTCGTTCCAAATGCAGAGCTGCGCCAGAGCAACTCGTATTTCAGCAGCTCTGACGGCAAGTTCAATAACCGTTATGAAGCGCAAGATCGCTTCGGGGAATTACGTGACGGCACGGTGCCGGTTAAAGGCGGCTGGCGGATTTATTCAAGCGGCCCCGGCATTTATATGAATCAGTTGATTTCCAACGCACTCGGCATTCGCCAGTTAGAGGGCGAGCTGGTCATCGATCCGATTCTGCCGTCCAAGCTTGACGGCATGTTATTCGACTTTATGTGGAATGGCTTGCCGATCACCTTCGTCTACCGGCTAAGCGATGCGAAGCAGGTAACAAAAGTGACAATTAACGGCAAGGATACGCCGCTTAAGCACTCGGCTAACCGCTATCGTACAGGGGGCGTTCAAATCTCCGAGGAGCTATTGAAAGCAAGCCTGAATACGGAATCCAACCGGATAGAAATTTTTATGTAAGAAGCTGACTGGCGGTATCCAAGTACCGCCAGTCTTTGTGATATAGTGAAGGAACAATGATAGATAGGAGCGAGTGCTGTGGTTAGTATTAAGGATATCGCTAAACAAGCGGGGGTCTCGATCTCGACGGTATCTTACGCGCTTAACGGCAGCCCCAAGGTGACGGACGAGACGACTGCAAGAATACTTGCAATCGCCAAGGAATTGGATTATGTCCCGAACGCTGCTGCAAGATCGCTCAAGACGAGAGAAACGAAAATTATCGGTGTCTTTCTTACCGACTTCAGCGGAGCGTTCTATGGCGATCTCCTGCAAGGAACGAAGGAGATTCTGACGCAAAAGGGCTACGACCTCATTGTATGCAGCGGCAAGCAATCCCATCGGATGCTGCCTGAGCGAATGATCGACGGTGCCATTATACTGGACGAGACATTCGGCAGCGAAGAGCTGATGAGCTACGCGGATCGCGGGCATAAGCTCGTTGTGCTGGACCGAGAGCTTTTGCATCCGAACATCAATCAGGTGCTGCTCGACAATAAGGCGGGAGCAAGGCTTGCGGCGGAATATCTAATCGAGCAAGGCCATCGGACGCTCTATGCGGTAACAGGACCTAGCGGCTCGTATGATTCGAAGCAGCGGCTGCAGGCGGTTACGCAAGCAGCGGAGCGGACAGCGGGCGTTAAGCTTACCGTCATTGAGGGCGACTTCAATAAGTCGGCAGGCGAACGGGCAGCGGCGCGAATTATGGCAGATAGCAGCGGCGGCTCCGTCTCTGCGGCTGTATTTTGCTTCAATGATGAAATGGCGATTGGCATGTTTAATTATTTGGCGGCGAATCATCCGGACATCCGGATTGGCGAGCATATTCATATCGTAGGGTTTGATAACATGGAGCTGGCTTCTTATACGCAGCCGCGCCTATCCACGATTGATTATTCGAAGCGCAAATGGGGCGCTCTTGCTGCCGAGCAGCTCATTAAGCTTATAAGCGGAGATGCCGTGGAGCATGAACGGATATATGTGACGCTAATCAAAGGAAATTCAGTCAGAGCGGTTAAGTAAAAACATGACGGCAGGAAGGAAAGGAACGGAACGGAGAGGGGAGGCTGTCCCACAGCCTTATCATCGTTTCTTTCGTCCACCGTTGAAGTGCGAATCATAAGAAAGCTAAGCCTCCAACTACACTTTCAAGGTGTGGTTGGAGGCTTTTCCAATTCATGTTGAGAACGTCTTATTCCGTATTTCGGTTTTGTGTCAGACACTTTTTTAATGTTTGTTGAAATGAATGGATAACCATGGTTGATCAGTCCGAACGTGGAAGATCATCTTCTTTCTAATGAATCTCAGCACATGAATGTGTAATGAGAGGACTGTAGTTCCGTTATTTTTGCATTTTGACCATTTAGGCGTATTAGGTGGACAGGAGATCCGTTATCTCCATTTAAACGAGGTTAAAATTAGTTTTTTTGAGTGAATAGCGGAACCTGAGTCCGCAAACGCCACAATAATCGATGAATTAGCAATATAACGGATTCTCTGTCCGCTTATGCTCTCATATACACCACCGCCCTCGTGCCTGATTAGTTTCATGTACAGCTTTTCTCTGATTCAGATCATTGGTTTTCGCACGCAGCCATTTATGATGTCCGAGCTTCAATATTCAACCCGTTGTAATCCATTCTTGCTAAAAAACTTCAGAAAAGCAGTTGACAACTGTTTTAAATTGAGTTATCTTTAATTCAAGATAATTAACTTAAAGATAAATGCAGCGCAGAAGGGAGTGATAATCATGACAAACGAAAACCAAAACCAAAACCAAAACCAAAACCAAAAACAAAATGATTCATTAGATCTCTTCATCGCGCTGTCTAGAGCGACCCAATGGGTGAATGCGCATGCGGATCGCGATATACGCAAAAACGGCTTGAACCGGACGGAATTTGGCGTTCTTGAGCTGCTGTATCATAGAGGGCCGCAGCCCTTGCAGCAGATTGGCGAGAAGGTGCTGATGAGCAGCGGCAACATTACCTATGTGGTCGATAAGCTGGAGAAGAAGCAGGCGGTGCGCCGAAGAGCCTCAACCGAGGACAGACGCCTTATCTACGCCGAGCTGACCGACCAGGGCAAGCAATTCGTGGAGGAAGTGTTCCCCGGCCATCAAGCAACGATTGAGCAAGCAGTGAACGGGCTTACGCCAGAAGAGAAGCAGGTGGCAAGCAAGCTGCTTAAGAAGCTTGGCAAGTTTGCGCAGGAGAATTACAAGTAGCTGGGTTGTTTCCTGAAATGAGCGGCGGAAGTTTGCTTGATCAAAGCGAAACGGAGTTTAACAGCTAGGGCGGCAGCAGCCGTTCGCGCTTGTCCCATATCTTAAATTAGAGATTCTTTAAATCACGATAAAAACAAAAAATAATTGGAGGAATTAAAATGAGTTTGGCATTAGGATTGTTGGTTGTTCGTGTGGTCGTAGGTTTGTTGTTTGTAGGGCATGGCGCGCAGAAGCTGTTCGGATGGTTTGGCGGTTACGGTCCAAAAGGAACGGGCGGCTGGATGGAGTCGATCGGTATTAAGCCGGGAGTAGCGATGGCTGTCGCCGCCGGTCTTATGGAGCTGGTTGGCGGACTGTTATTTGCAGCAGGGCTGCTTACGCCGCTTGCCGCAGCGCTTATCGTGCTTGCGATGCTGGGCGCTATCGTGAAGGTTCATGGTCAGAACGGGCTTTGGGCGACTGCTAACGGTTATGAATATAATCTGGTCTTAGTAGCCATTGCTATAGGTATTGCTTTAACAGGCGCCGGCGACTATTCGATTGATGCGCTTATCCGTTAATCTGTGATTGGGTTAGTTACAATACTTTTTAAATTAATATAAAATAGGGAGAGTGGACGATATGACAACGCAAACAGCTGGAATTCACCATATAACTGCTTTTGTTAGAAATCCTCAGGTTACGGCAGATTTTTATGCAGGGGTGCTTGGCCTGCGCTTGATTAAGAAGACGATTAACTTTGATGCCCCTGAGGTTTATCATCTGTACTTTGGCAATGAAATCGGAAGCCCGGGCACGATCATTACGTTTTTCCCATGGGCAAACTCTCGCAAAGGCAAAATTGGCGGCGGCCAAGTCGGCTACACGACCTATGTCGTACCTGCTGATGCGTTTAATTTCTGGAAGGAGCGGCTGGCAAAGCTGAACGTAGATGCCGTACAAACGTCGAGATTCGGCGAGCAGTATTTGCAATTCGTTGATCCAGATGGCTTAAAGCTCGAAATCGTTGCCCGTGAGGAAGGGGCGCTAAGCAAATGGACGTTCGGCGGCGTTCCGGCTGATAAAGCGATTAAAGGGTTCGGCGGCGCGATTCTGTACAGCACCGCTCCAGCCCAAACCGCTGAGCTTCTCGTAAACGTGATGGGGCTTGTGAAAGTTGGAGAAGAGGGCGGTTACGCCCGCTTTCAAGCAACGGGAGATCTGGGCAACCTGATCGACGTTAATGTGGAGAGCATGGAGCAGGGCCATGGCGGCGCCGGCACCGTCCACCATATTGCATGGCGGGCGAAAGACGACGCGGAGCATGCGCTTTGGAGAAGCCATGTCGAGAGCAACGGCTTTGAGCCTACGCCGATCGTCGATCGCCAATATTTTAACGCGATCTACTTCCGTGAAGCAGGCGGCATTTTATTCGAGATTGCTACGGATCCTCCGGGCTTTGCCCGCGATGAAGAGCCTGCTCATCTCGGCGAGAAGCTGATGCTTCCAGCATGGTATGAAGAGCACCGTACGCAAATTGAACAATTATTGACGCCATTTGAAATAAGGGTATTGGAGGAGGATAAATAATGAAACATATCTTTAAACAAGGAACCGACCCATCCGCGCCCGTATTGCTGCTTCTGCATGGCACGGGAGGAACCGAGCGGGATTTGCTCCCGCTCGCGGACCTCATATCGCCGGATTCATCTGTGCTTAGCGTAAGAGGGAATGTGCTGGAGAATGGCATGCCGCGTTATTTCCGAAGACTAGCCGAAGGCGTCTTTGATCTTGAGGATTTGGTGTTCCGGACGAAGGAGCTGAATGATTTTCTAGACAACGCGGCAGCCGAGTACAGCTTCGACCGCAGCAACATCGTAGCGATCGGCTATTCCAATGGCGCCAATATTGCAGGAAGCTTGCTGTTCCATTATGAAGGAACGCTGCGCGGCGCGATTTTGCATCATCCGATGGTGCCGATCCGCGGCTTGGAATTGCCAAGCCTGGCTCTTGCGCCTATCTTCATCGGCGCAGGCTCCAATGATCCGCTTTGCACGCCGCAGGAGACAGAAGAGCTGGACCGCATGCTGCAAGCGGCAGGGGCGTCCGTGACCGTTCACTGGGAGCAGCATGGGCATCAGCTGACTAGCTCAGAGGTAGCAGCCGCTGCCGCTTGGTATAAGGAAACGTTCAAGGTCTAATAGAAGCAAGCGGATATAAGCAATGATAAAGCTGTGAAAGGGGAGCGGGCTGTGTTATCCATTGATCCATCGAGCCAAAGCGTGCAGGACAATTACAAGCTGCTGATCGGCAGCATCGTGCCAAGGCCTATCGCTTTCGTCACGTCGCTAACGAGCGAGGGCGTGCTGAATGCAGCGCCCTTTAGCTTCTTCAATATCGTAACGGCTAACCCGCCGATGGTTGCGGTGTCCGTGCAGCGCAAGCCGGGCGGTGTTCAGAAGGACACCGCCCGTAATGCGGCTGCTTGCGGCGAGTTCGTCGTACATATTTCCGACGAGAGCTACATTGAAGCGATAAATGCGACGGCCGCGAATGTACCGCCTGAGGAGAGCGAAGTAGCTTTAGCTGGACTAACGGCGATTGCGAGTGAACACATCCGCGTACCCGGCGTAGCCGAAGCGAGAATACGGATGGAATGCGTATTGGAGCAATCGCTCCCGCTTGGCGGCACCGAAGGGGCGCCAGCCTGCGACCTTCTCATTGGGCGCGTTGTCCGATTTCATGTCGATGAAGCGCTGTACGAGAACGGCCGGATCAATGCCGAGGCCTTGAAACCAGTCAGCCGGCTAGCCGGCAGCGATTATGCGAAGCTGGGAGATCAGTTTTCGATTGAGCGTCCCGTTTAAGAGTCAAGCAGGATGCAAATTCATACAAAACAGCCCGTACCGCGTGAACATTTACCGGTACGGGCTATTTATCTATTAGGTTAGATAAGACGCTTGCGGATTGCGCCGGAAAGGAGATCAATAATCGTAATCAGAATGACGATGCCAAGCAAAATAATGCCGACGCGATCCCAGTTGCGGGTGCTAAGGGCGAAGATGAGAGGCGTGCCGATGCCGCCTGCTCCGATGACGCCGAGAATGGTCGCAGAGCGCATATTGATCTCAAAGCGGTACAGCATATACGATATGAAACCGGGAAGCACCTGCGGAATGACGGCATACCACAGAATTTGCAGCCGATTTGCTCCGGAGGAGAGCAATGCCTCCACAGGGCCTTTATCCATATTTTCCACTTCATCGGCGAACAGCTTGCCCAGCATGCCGACCGAATGCAAGCCCAGCGCCAGCACGCCAGCGAAGGAGCCAGGGCCCACGGCTTTAATGAACATAAGCGCGAGCACGACTTCGGGGACGGCGCGAATGACGCTGAGCACGATTTTGCCTGAGCCTGACACCATGCTGGAATTGCTCATATTAACCGCGGCCCAGAAGGCAAGCGGCAGGCAGAGCAGCGCAGAAATAAAGGTGCCCAAAATCGAAATCGCGAGCGTCTCCAGCAAACCTCTAAGCAGATCCTCGCCTTCAGGCAAATAAACGAAATCCCAGTCCGGCGAGAAGATGCCGGTCACGATTGCCTTCGTAATTTGAACGGCCGTTTCTTTAATGCCCGTGAACGGGATGCCAGCAAACGCCCAAATATAAACGGCTGCCAGAGCAGCATAGATCAGCCAGCGGTAACGGTTGTTTTTTGGTTTGCGAACGATTGTATTCCATGGTTTTGTCATAGCAGCTTCTCCCGCAGCTTCGTGCTTGAATAATCAATGAGCAAGACGATGGCTAGTGTAAATATAATGATGACGCTCGTTTTGTCGTATTCTAAAAACCCTAACGTAATTTCATAATAATGACCGATGCCCCCGGCGCCTACGAGTCCAAGAACCGCCGCTGCGCGAACGTTGATCTCAAAGGTATAAAGCGTAAAGGACATGAAATGAGCCTGAATTTGCGGGATGACCGCATACAGAATGCGCTGCGGCCCGGTTGCTCCGACAGCGGTCATCGCTTCAAGCGGCCCGCGGTCAATCGCCTCCAAAGCCTCATAGGTTAGCTTCGCGATTAATCCTAATGAGAAGACCGACAGCGCCATCATGCCCGGAAGCGGACCGATGCCAACGATGGACACAAAGATCGCTGCGAGCAGCAAATCAGGTATGGTACGTATCAAATTGAGCAAGAAGCGTACGGGGTATCGAAGCCAGCTGCCCTTCGTTAAGTTGCTGGCGCTAAGCAAAGCGACCGGAATTGCCAATATAGCGCCGATTGTCGTGCCGATGAGCGCCATTCGTATCGTCTCCAGCATCGCGCCGACAATATTGTCGAAATAGGTCCATTTTGGCGGAAACATCTCCTTAAGCAGGTCGAACATATTCGGAAAACCTTCGATAAGCTCCCCAAACGTAGCTTCGGTCTGAACGGAGCTTCCCCATAGAAGCAAAATAATGATGAATGCCGTTAGATAATGCTTGAGTTTGCTCGGCGCCTTCGGACGCTTCAGCTCCGTCTGTGTGCTCATGCGCGTCGTTCTCCCAGCAGCTCGTCTTCCTCAATCGGCCGTCCATAAATTTCTGCAAAACGCTCGTCGGTCGCCTCAGCAACAGGGCCGTCAAATACGACTTGTCCAGCGCGCAAGCCGATGATACGCGTAGCGTATTGCCTCGCCAAATCCACATAATGAAGGTTAACAATCGTTGTAATGCCTAGTTCGACATTGATCTTTTTGAGATCATCCATAACCTGCTTCGTCGTAAGCGGATCTAAAGAGGCAACGGGCTCGTCCGCCAAAATCATTTTTGCTTCCTGCGCGAGCACGCGCGCGATCGCTACCCGCTGCTGCTGGCCGCCGGACAGCTCGTCGGCGCGTGAATAAGCCTTCTCGACGATATTAACGCGATCCAGCGCTTCGAACGCAATGTTCATATCCTTCTCGGGAAATCTTCCCGCTAACGTTCTTAATGTGGAATGGTAGCCGACGCGGCCCGCGAGCACGTTGCGCAGCACGGATGAACGCTTGACGAGGTTGAAGCTTTGAAAAATCATGCCGATATTGCGGCGTATTAAGCGCAGCTGCTTCCCCTTGGCTTTTGTAATAGACTGACCATCGATAAGAATATCACCCTCTGAAATATCGTGAAGGCGGTTAATCGACCGCAGCAGCGTCGATTTTCCGGCGCCGGACAATCCGACGATGACGATAAATTCGCCTTTTGCAAACGTTAGGTTAATGTTGTCCAAGCCTTTTGTCCCGTTTGGGTACCTTTTTGACACATTCTGAAGCTCTATCACAGGAAAATCATTCCTTTGCTTAATATCGTAGTAATAAAGGATAGCCAGTCCGGGCGCAAATGCACGCGAACTGGCTTTCGATACGTTAATATGGGTACTCTTATTTAGCAGGGATAGAAAGGGAACGACTATTCCGTCTTAACTTTCTCGCCATATTCACGAACGATGTTGAAGATGCTGTCTTCGGATTTCACGTAACCTTGGTGCGAGTAGATGTCAAAAATGATTTTGCGGCTAGCTTCGTCGTTGCCAAGCGCAATGAAGGCATCCTGAATTTTTGCAACCCATTCTGCGTTCATGTCGGAACGAACAGTAATCGTGTCGTTTGGAATATTCTCGGTATACGTCAATACGCGTGTATCGTCAAACACAGTCGGGAAATCCTTCGACACGAGCGTACGAGCGTCTTGGAAAATAGCAGCTGCATCGACGTCGCCGTTCAATACGGCTATAACGCCTTGGTCATGGCCTTTTACAGTAACAGCCGTTACATCTTTAAGCGGATCGATACCGGCCTCGATCAATTTGCCTGCCGGCCATACGAAACCTGCGGATGAAGTCACGTTTTGGTAAGCGATTTTTTTGCCTTTCAAATCCTCAATCGATTTAATAGGGGAATCTTTTTTCACGATAATCATCGATTTGTAGAAATCAACGAGCTGGTCTGTCGGAGCGCCCGTATCGTCTTGAACGCCAAAGCGCTGCGCTTGAAGAATAACTTCAGCCGCGCCCTTGTCCTTAGCGAGTACATAAGCAGTTGGAGGAAGGAAGCCCACGTCTACTTTTTTGGAAGCCATCGCTTCGATAATCGTGTTGTAGTCGGTGGAGATGCTTACTTCTACAGGGATGCCAAGCTTATCGGAGAGCAGCTGCTCAAGCGGCTTTGCCTTTGCTTCAAGCGTATCTGCATTTTGTGAAGGGACGAATTGCACGGTCAGCTTCTCTGGCACATAACCCTCTGCCTGCTCCGTTGCAGCCGGAGCGTTGGTAGCAGCGTTGTTTGTCGCCGCAGCTTCATTGTTTGTTTTGTTAGCGCCACAGGCACTCAGCAAGGATACGGACAATAGTAACGGAAAAACAAACTTAGCGATTTTTTTCAAACAATAACCCTCCAAATATTCTAATTTAAGGTACTTGGTTAACTATACGGACGGTTTATTATCAGACCGTAAAATAGGGAATAAGCTTTTGTAAAAGTGGGAGTAATTGGTCTATTTTTATTGGATGAGCTGTTAAAATAGAGGGATTAACGGAATATAACGGAAGTTGGAGGTATTTATTGAATGAAAATAAATGAAAAATTCCTATGTGAAATTATGGTGACAAGCGATATACACGGACATATTCAGCCCGTCGATTACCGCACGCGCGAGGAGCGGCATACGGGGCTTGCCAAAATAGCAACACTAGTGAAAGCGGCAAGGCAGCAAGCGCCGGAGCTGCTGCTCGTCGATAATGGGGATTTGCTGCAGGGGACGCCATTTTCCTATTTCTCAGCAACGGCGGGCAAGGAGCAGCTGAATCCTGCCATTGCGGTGCTGAACGAGCTGAATTACGATGCGGCGGTGCTCGGCAATCATGAGTTCAATTATGGATTGGAGCTGCTACGCAAAGCGGTGAGCGATTCAAGCTTCCCATGGCTGTCGGCAGGCATTGTTGACAGCGGGACGAATAAGCCTGCATTCGGCAAGCCATACGTGATAAAGACATTGAATCCGGGCATTAAAGTAGCGCTGCTCGGCGTTACGACCCACTACATCCCCAATTGGGAAAACCCTGCTCATATTAACGGGTTAACCTTCCATGATGCGCTGGATACGGTGAAGGAGTGGGCCGCGCATATTCGCAAGGAAGAAAAACCGGATCTGCTCGTCGTCGCTTATCACGGCGGCTTCGAACGCGATCTGGCAACCGGCGAGCCAGCGGAGAAGCTTACCGGGGAGAATCAGGGCTACGCCATATGTACGGAATTGGAAGGAATAGACGTGCTTATTACCGGGCATCAGCATCGTTTTATCGCAAGCGAGCTTGGCGGCGTAACGGTCATTCAACCGGGCAGCAACGGACAAGCTGTAGGCAAAATCAGCATTACGTTCGAGAGAGGGCAGAGCGGCTGGGTCATTGCCGAGAAGAAGGCGGCGCTGCTGCGAATAGATGAAACCATAGCCGCTGACTCCGGCATTCTGGCACTGACGCAGGAAGTGGAGGAGAGGACACAGAACTGGCTTGATCAGCCAATCGGGCAAGTGTCCGGCGATATGACCATATCGAATCCGCTGCTCTGCCGCAGCGCCGACCATCCGTTTATCGAATTCATGAATAAGGTGCAGATGGATGCGGCTGGCGTAGATGTCTCAAATGCGGCTCTGCTGAACAACGAGTCGGAAGGCTTCAGCGGGGAGGTGACGATGCGGGATATTTTGACCAACTTTATGTATCCGAACACGCTGGCCGTGCTAAGGCTTAGCGGAGCGGATATTAGGGCAGCGCTTGAGCTGACGGCGGCTTATTTCCAAGTGAACGAGGATGGCAAATTAGACGTCAATCCTGCTTACATGGAACCGAAGCCGCAGCATTATAACTACGATATGTGGGAAGGCATCGAATACGAGTTGAACGCGGCGAAGCCTATTGGGGAGCGGGTTACGAAGCTGCTGCGGAATGGGCAGCCTGTGCTGGATGACGAGCTGCTGGATGTCGTCATGAACAATTACCGTGCAGCCGGCGGAGGAGATTACGAGATGTATCAAGGCAAGCAGGCCGTACGCGAGGTTCAGATCGACATGGCGGAGCTGGCCGCCCAGTATTTGCAGAAGCATGGCGTGGTTGAGGCAACTTGCAACGACAACTGGCGGGTTGTTATTGACGCTCAATAAAAAAACGGAAGTCGATATTACCTGGTATAGGCGGCTGAATTATCTAGGTTATTAGGCTGAATTCAATGCCGGGTATCGGCGGATTGGATTAGAGAGGACCCCATTTCGATGCGCGGACAGATGAGCGATGCAGTCAGGCTGCTTGGCAAATCGTGTTGCAAAAAAGAGTGCTTTGGAGACGCCGGGGTCTCGGAAGCACTCTTTTTTATGTCTATTCGATTGGTTGGATTAAATGGCTTCCGCCAACATATTCGCATAAAACTCCGCGCCGTGGCGCTTGAGGTGGACGCCGTCCGCATAGAAGAAATCTTTTTTTCCTTTGCTTGCCGTATACCAATCGACTAGCGTTACATTGTCTGCATTATCGGCAGTTTCAGCCAGCATTTTGTTAACGGAATCCTGCCATTTGCGAGGAACGCGTGTATTCACCATCAGAATCTCGCGATCTGGACCGATAGCGTCAAGAAGCTTGCTCAGCTGTTTGGTTGTAAACGAGCCGTTCGTTCCAAGCTCAATAATGACCGTGGCGCCAAGCTTGTTGTTTTTTTTCAATTCTTCAATGACATCTGCGGCATGGGAGAACTGCCTTCCTATTTTACCGTCGATAACGATGCCGGGCAGCAGCTTTTCTAAGTAGGGGCCAGCATCCAAAATAACGGAGTCGCCGATAGCCGTTACGCTATCTTGGTCGATGGAAACAGCGGGCGTTTCTTCGGGTTTAGGCGTGGGCTCGGGTTTGGGCGTCCCGTTGTCTTTAGAGCCATTGTTTGCTGGCTTGTCGGCATTCGTATGGTTCCCGTTCGTGCTGCCCGTTACGGCTTTATCCGGCTGCGGCGTCGCTTCCGGCTTACTAATTACAGGCGGGGATGTTGCTTCAACGGAAGTGTCCGGCTTCTCAGTGGCAGAGCTTGATGTGTTGCTGCTGCTGTTTCCGCTTGCCGATTGTAAATCGGCGCTGCTTGCGCAGGATACGCTGGATACGATAATTACGATCATCGCGAAATAGGCGGATGATTTTTTGAAACTAGGCGTGTAGATTCTGCTGGGCATTTGCAGTTTAAGCCATGCGAGTAGTTTCCCAATTGCTCCGTGCCGAATCGGCTCTTCAACAAAGCGCCAGGACAGCTCGGCAAGAACAAGCGTCAAAATAACTTGAATCAGTGCGCGTACCGGATTAAAATCTCCGCTCTCGGCAGTTGGCGTAGTCAATACGATGATTGGATAATGATACAAGTAAATGCCATAGGAGCGAACGCCAATCCATGTAAGTGCCTTGCTGCCGATGATGCGGGACAGCCTGCTTGCGGGGTGGGCAAGCACGGCGACGACCGCAGCGGTTGCGATAGCGAGCAGCACCATTCCGCCGCGATAGAGGAAGGAATCATATTCGCCTACTCTGCCGATCATGAGCAAAATAAGGATGAACCCTATTGTGCCAACCGTATCCAGAGTAAGGCGGCTCCGGGAGGATAGTGATTCGCTTAGCTTCCAACTCGGCCAGACGATCGCAAGCGCGGCCCCGATGAGAAGGGCGAATGCTCGGGTGTCCGTACCATAATACACGCGGCTTGGGTCTGTTCCCGGTTCATATAGGAGCGCCATTAAGCCTGCTGACACGGCAGCCGCCGCCAGAGTCCATAATGCGAGCTGTCCGCGTTTTGGGACAAAACGAATGACGGCTAAGAGCAGCAAAGGCCAGAGCAGATAAAATTGCTCCTCGACCGCGAGCGACCACAAATGGCCGAATGGCGAGGCAGGGCCAAAGCTCTCAAAATAGGAGACCTCATGAAAAATAAGCCACCAATTGCTTATATAGAGCAACGCCGATCCGATATCCCCTTTGAGAGCAAAGAGGCGGGCGGAATCGCTCATCCAAAGCCATAAGGAAACGACTGCAATCATGATGAACATAGCAGGAAGCAGCCGCCTGGCGCGGCGGATAAAAAACGTTTTTAAGTCGAGTGTTTTTTTCTGGCCAAGCTGCTTTAGTAAAATATCCGTGATGAGATATCCAGAGAGGACGAAGAACATGCTCACGCCAAGCAAACCGCCGGGCACCCAGTCTAAATTCAAATGATAGGCGATGACGGCAAGGACGGCAATCGCACGCAAGCCATCAAGTCCTGGCATATAACGGCTGCTGCTGCTGCCAATTGGCTTAGGCACGGCGATGTCCTCCTTCATGTATTGGGCTAAGGGATTTTGCGGCAAGGTTGCTTTGACGAAGATGGTGAGACAAGCGATGGTTAGCGACGATACGGATGGTAAAAATGATGTTCAGCCCCTCTGGATGTTAAATCGTTGTATAAGCAATTATAGGGCGCAGTCTTTAAAAATTCGTAACAGAACAGTTACAATCCGGTATCAAACCGGAAACAACAGAAACGAAAAGTTACAAGCTCGGATGGAGTATGTATAAACGGCTAAAGGGAACTGTAACCATAGAGAGAAAAGAGGCGTCAGACGCAGCTGCTTGAGCCTGAATTTGTGTTCACGCGGCAGGTCCATTCGCAAACTTTGGAGGAGATCTTTGATGAAAATAAAGCTTCTTAGTGTCATGCTGACCGTTATCCTTATCGGGATGATGGGAGCTTCAGGAGCTGCTCTGGCGGCGAAGCGGGATAGCTCGCTAAAGGCGGCTTTTGTTCGCAAAGGCGAACTTTGGCTTAAGGAAGGCAATCAAGAGAAGAAGCTGGTTAACGGACCTCTTGTTCTTCATCCAAAATGGTCATTTAACGGAAAGTGGCTTGCTTTTACAAAAGGGGAAGCAGGGCAAGAGCTTTGGGTGCTGGAGCTGCGTTCTGGCCGAAGCAGCCTTGTATCGGCGGAGGGCGGGAGAAATTTTCAATGGGCGCCGAATGCGGAGAGACTTGCCTATCAAACGAAGGAGCTGCTGCAATATGTCGATGCGAAAAAGCCGGACAAGCCGCTGGGTGCCGCCAAAGGAATCGGAAATTACTCATGGCTGCCGGATGGCAAGGGATTTTTTGCTTCTTCGCAATCGGAGCTGATGCCAGACGGCTGGACGCCAATCAGCCTTTTGCAAATACCGCTTGCCGGATTGTCCGATCCGAGCAAGTATGTGACCGTACACGTGCTGCCGAGTCCATCGGATGATTTTTTTGCGGTGGATACCAGCGTATTCAAATGGTCGGCGGATGGACGATGGATCGCCTTTCTGGCGAAGCCAACCGCTTCCTTATCGGCCGATAGCAACACGCTTTGCGTCATTACAACGGATGGTGTTGTTTTTCGAACGTTAGACGAAATGGTCAGCAACGAGCAGTGGTTTGAATGGGCGTCGAGCGGCGACCGGCTGGCGTATATTGCCGGTGTCGGGCGCGAGGCGACGAGCAACAAGCAGCTTAAAGTGATTGCAGTAACATCGGAAAAATCGGCCCAGTACACCCCAAAAGGTTATGTAGATCAAGCATTTGCATGGCAAGGCTTGCAGCATATCGTCGTGTCGAGAGCAGAAGAGTCTAAGCAGGACGCGGGCCAATCAGCGCCAGCCAACCCTTATTTGATGAGGGTGGAGCTGGAGAGCGGGAAACAAACGGCCATAACAAGACCCTCCGGCAAGCACGGCGAATACAATCCTGTTGCGCTAAAGTCGAAGCTGGCATGGGTGGAAAGTGACCCATCAACAGCCAGCGTTATCGTAGCAGATGCGAACGGACATCATGCGGCGGAATGGATTAAAGGCATCGACATCGCAGACTCCTACTATGGGCAGTGGCGTTGGGGCGAGGTGCTGGCGTTTTATGGGAGGGATTAATGTGCTGTAAACACGTATAGGCGCTTACAGCCATCCCAAAATAAAAAAGAACCGAGACACAAGTCTCGGTTCAACATTTAAATCTGTACAAGCAGCAATATGATCGACGATAAACATAAGCATGTGCTGATCAAGCAAAGGAACATGACGACTTGCTTATGGCTGAGCCCGGCACGCAGGAGTCGATAATGCGCCTGGCTGGCATCGGCCTGATAGATCGCTTTGCCCTGCAGCATTCTTCTCACGACAACAAACAAGTTATCGAAGATCGGTACGCCCAGCGCGAGGATCGGAATGAATAATGACATGACCGTAGCTTGCTTGAATGCGCCATCCAGCGCAATAACGGCCAGAATGAACCCAAGGAAAGTTGCTCCGGCGTCGCCCATGAAAATTTTGGCGGGAGGCTTGTTGTATCGCAAGTAAGCAATCGTTACGCCGACCAAAATAATAGCCATAATGGCGGAGTTGGATTGTCCTTTCGCTATGGCAACAACGAACAGCGTAACCGCAGAGATAGCGGAAAGAGCGCCAGCGAGCCCGTCCATGCCATCGGTAAAGTTAATGACCGTCGTAACGCCAAAAATCCACAAAATCGTAAGTGAAAATTGCAAAATGACCGGAAGCACGACATACTCGCCCGAGAACGGGTTGTAAAATCCGGTAAATGCTATGCCGGAGGCGTACACAAGAACCGCTGCGGATATTTGCACGATAAACTTAGGAAGCGACGGGAAGTCTTTGCCCTTCGTCTTATACCAATCATCGATCGTGCCAATGATGAGCAGCAAAACACCGCCTGCGAATATAGCGCCGGTCTGTAGAGAAAAGTCTTGTGTCACAAGCAAATAAGTCAGGAAAAATCCGATGAAAATAACATAGCTTGCCGTTAGCGGAATCGGCTCTCGATGGAGCTTGCGCTCGACGTCCTTGCGAGGCTTGTCCACAAAATCAAGACGGAAAGCCAGCCTGCCGAACGGCGGAATTAAGAAATAAACGATAGCAAAGGACAATAGTAAAGAAAACGCGTATAAAATAGTTGTCACCACCGATACGTAATGGACGAACAACAAAATTATACAGTTCGAGAAGAAAAATGTCGATTAGGAGAAACTCATGTGAGAAGATATTAATTTTTTGCCTTGAATGTACCTTTATAGCGGCAGCGTCTCCAGCATCTCACCGGCAGATGCTTTACCGGAAGCCACTTTCATAAATGCCTCCAAATAGAGATGAAGAAAATGGAGAATAAGCCCATTTTGCGTATCGATCGTTTTAACGTTTGCCGCATCCTCGTTTGCCAGCAGCAGAAGCGAGTTGTGCTTGTAATAGACGACACCTGTGTCCTCGAATAGTCCAAAAGCGCCAAGCGGCAGCGTCGTGTTCAGCTTAGCCGTCAAGCGAAGCAGCTCGCCGTGGTAAAGAGGGGAAACGTCCTCGGCAATCGTGGCGAAGGCTTGCAAGATACATATGCCAGCAGCTTCGGCATCCTCCATATTCGGCAAAAAGCAGAGCTCAAGCTGAATGTCTCTTTCTTCCTCGCCGATACCGTCAAACAGAACAATAAGCGAGCGGAACGGATCTTCATCAGTAGGCTCCGCCCACCCGGTTTGAAACCCTTCGGCCTTGTAGTCGGTCTCTAGTAGATTAAGCAATCGATTCGGACCAGCTGAAAAATTCGTCATAGTTACCTCTCCTTATGCTGCTAAGTATGAAGCTTCTTCGCGATGAGCTCGACCTTTGGCGTCTTCTTCTTCGGATCTGGCTTTAATCCGATGTTCGTAATTAACGTAACGTATTGCGGATCTGATTCTAGCACGCCTTTTTTGTAAATCGTATGCGCCAGATCGGTAATGATTTGGCTGTAGCATTGACCGACGGAATTGAAGCCGTTTTGCTGAAGCAGAGAACTTCGGATGACGGACTTATCCGGCTTAGCTTGCGGATCGGCCGCTTGCAGCTCGGCAACCTTCTTATCGACTCCTAGGAAGCGATCAACGATTTCCTCTTTGCGAGCGCGTTTCTTGTAAAATTTATAAATGGCAGCAATACCGCCGATCGCACCGGCAACACCAAGCAGAAGCCAGCCGACAGGAGTTGCCGCGCTTGCAAGCAGAAGCCCGCCGCCGACGATCATAGCCGCGCCTTTAAGCGCAGTAGCCGCGCTCTTTTTGCGATTTATATCTTGGGTGCTTGCACCTATATTGGCTGCGAGATTGAGTTTTTCGTCTTTGCCGGCCGTCTGCTTCTCAAGCTCTTGGAGATTATTTCTTTGTTTCGTATGTTTATATGTTCCGGCAACGCCGCCGGCTAAGTAGGCTGCACCGCCGACAACGCCGGCTGCGCCAGCTGCCGCAGTTGCTGCCGTACTCACCGCAGCGCCCATAAACTTTTGCGTATTGACGACGCTGGTTGCCCCGAAGCGTGCCAAGTCGGCAAGACCGCCGCCGCCCTCGACTGCGATGTTCTGGGCTTTGTCATGCGTGCTTAGCGCTTCTTCATGATTCTGGGTCGCGTTATAGATTTGCATGCCGGCCGTTACGCCGCTCAGCATCGCCGATGCTGGTCCGAGATCAGTGACGGCTCCGAGGGCGCCCGTATTCGATGCGCTAGCTAAGCCTTGGACTTCCCCGACACTTGTTGCTGCAGCGCTGGAGGCTCCTATCGAAGCAGCCGCGCCAGTCGTAGCATAGGTCGCATAATCACGATCCGTATCTGCGTTGTAATCCTTCGGTTTTTGCCCTTTGACCGTACGTACGATGGTAGAGAACTTGTCCCAGTCCACGCTTCGTCCCGTAAAGCCGGTAATATGCTTTTTGGCTTTGCTTAAGGATGGAGGCCCGTTGCCGCCGGCGAATAAGTTGGTCGCAATCTTCTGTTCCATGACACTGAGTCCTTCAAAAAAGCTGAACAAATCCGATTTCTTGTCCTTTGATGCTTCCGCCTTCAGCCAGCTGACAATCGCCTGTGAGCCGCCTGCCGCAGGTGCCTCGCCGCCTGCCAGCTGTTTGACGCTCGCTTGTGCAGCGCGGTTTCCTGCCGTTCGCTGCAGCTGCAGCACATTCGAGGGTGCGGCTGCGTTTGGCGACTTTTCTGCCGTAATTGAAGGCTGACCAGGTGTTGATTTAATGGATTCGCGGGAAGACGACTGCTTCTTCTGTAATGGACTATTCGCCAAGGGAATTCCTCCTATGATAACAAGCCTGTCTTTGCAAAAAAAAGTCACTGCTTTCAAGTTGTCCGAGCCTATCCGTAGTCCTTTTATCTTAGCATGACTTGTCATTATGTACTATAAAAATGGTTCAAAATACCTTTTTTTCGACAATATTTTTACATGAATGAGCAAGTTCCGAGGAAAGTGGAGCTAATGGCTAATCTAGTGGCATTCAATATCCAATGTATGAATAAGGATAAGCAATCATTTTATTAACCAGAAGAGAGATCGGCAAGCGAAATTACATATCCGAAATATAGAGGAGTGACACAGAGATGTGGATGGATACAGCCATAATTGGCGGCGGGCCGGCGGGCTTAAATGCCGCGCTCGTGCTTGGCAGGTCACGGAGGACCGTTATTTTGTTCGATCATAACAGGCCTAGAAACGCAGTGACGCATGAGTCGCACGGGTTCATTACGCGTGACGGCGTAGAGCCGCGCGAATTTCGCAGGCTTGCCCATGCGGATATTGCGAAGTACCCGTCGGTGACCATTAAGCCAGACAAGGTGACAGAGGTATCGGCTAATCCTGCGGGTTTTCAACTGACGACGAGCAACGGCGTTATGTACCAAGCGCGCACCATTATTTTGGCGACTGGGCTGAAGGAAGTTTTGCCGACGGTGCCGGGCATCCATCATTATTATGGAAAAAGCCTGTTCAGCTGCCCTTATTGCGACGGATGGGAGCTGCGGGATAAGCCGTTGATCGTCATTTCAGAGGGCTCCAATCTCTTTCATTTGGCTAAAATCGTCTACAACTGGAGCAAGGACTTGCTTCTATGCTCGAATGGAGCGAATAACCTAAACGCGGAGCAACTCGGCAAGCTGCGGCAAAAGGGCATTCAAGTAAGCGCGCACCGGATTAAAGAGCTTCATGGCGAGAACGGACTGCTTAGCCGTGTTGTTTTTGAAAATAACACCGAAGCAAGGCGTATGGGCGGCTTCGTTTCTCCGTCTTGGGATCAGGCGGCTTCCTTCGGTGAAAGGCTGGGCTGCGCGGTGACACCGGATGGCGGGTTTGTCACAGATGACTATGGCCGAACAAGCGTCAGAGGCGTATATGCTGCCGGCGATACCTCCATAATTGCTCCTGCGCAGGTTGTTGTTGCCGCCGGAGAGGGCAGCAAAGCGGCAATCGGCGCCAATACGGACATGACACAGCAGGATTTTGGATTTTAGTTGCACTATGCTCCGCCTGCATGGCATATTTGTACAAATGGCCACCTAGTCGAGGTGGTTTTTTGCTACAGGGAGAATGAGTGGTTTGAGCTTGGTTGTTACAGCGGTTCGCTTTGTGGGTATTGGTGATGGACGAAAATATTCAGACTGTTCTACAATCCGTAGAGTGCTCTACCCATTGGTAGGAGGAGAGATCATATGTTGGAGAAGCTGCATGCTGATGATTATGTTTTAAACCAGTATCCGTTTATGCGAGATGAGCTGCAATATAATTTGATTCATTTGATTTCCGCGATTGAAGGAGCAACCAGCTTAAAAACACCTGACGGCCGCATGCTGTTTGCAGGTTCGCCAGGACACAATGCTTGGCTGTGGCTGTCGGATGACATTGCCGATGAACATCAGACAAAGCTGATGAAGGAGCTTATCGCTTATTACGAAGGAACCGATATGCCCGGCATTTGCGGAGCACCGCCTACGGCCGAGCTGTTCGCGAAGCTTTATGCGGAAGCGAATCAGCTGGAGTATCATGCGTATATGCTGATGGAGGCTTACTCGTGCCCAAAGGTGATTAAACCCCTCAAGGTTAAGGGGAAAATGATACAAGCTACCCGGCAGCATTTGGAGCTTGTCGCCGAATTTTTGGCGGGATTCTCCGAGGATGCTTACGGCGCAGCGGTTATACCTGCAAGCCAGCTACCGGCAGCAGAGGGTATGATCATGAGAGGCAATTTATATTTTTGGACCGTTGACGAGCTTCCGGTATCGATGGCGAACATCGCCCACCGCTCTCCCCGGCACGGAAGGATTAATGCCGTTTACACGCCGCAGGTGCTGCGGAAAAACGGATATGCCAGCGCGATTGTAGCTGGTCTTTGCTCGATTTTGGAGGAAGAGAACCGGGAGGCGATGCTGTACGCAGACACCAAAAATCCAGCCTCTAACAAGGTATACAAAAATGTAGGCTTCGTAGAGAGTGGACCCATTGCCGAAATTCGTTTTCGGTAGAAAGCTCGCGGAAAGTAGGAAACCATCTGAAAATCGATCGTTTATTAGCGATGACCGTACTGCTGCTTAATCGAGGACGTATTAGTGCGAAGGAGCTGGCTGACCGCTTTGAGGTGTCGACCAAAACCATCTATCGCGACATGGATACGTTAAGCCAAGCGGGCGTGCCTATTCTAGCTCACCAAGGTACAACCGGCGGGTTCGAGATTATGGAGCAGTACACGATATCGCGTCAATATTTATCATTAGAAGAAATCTCGTCGATCATAGCGGCTGTGAAGGGGATAGGGACGGCCGTTGATGATGCCGCGTACGCGAACCTCCATGAGAAGGTCAAAACGCTGCTTCATCAATCGGAGAAGCACCAGGAAGGCGTCCGTGGGGACAGTTTGGTCTTCGATCTCAACCCGTGGGGCCAGGGGCCGGAGGCACGCCAAAAGGTTAATTTGTTTAAGGAAGCCATCGATGAAACCCGGAAGGCTCGGTTTAGCTATGTCAATATGAACGGATCCGAGACCGAGAGAGAGGTTGAGCCTTATGCGCTGCTTTTAAAGGGAAACGTGTGGTATTTGCAGGCTTATTGCTTGCTTCGCGAGCAGTTTCGCGTATTTCGGATGTCACGCGTGCAGCAGCTTCAATCGTTAGCGGATTCGTTCGAGCGCCGCCAAGTGCCGTCATTAGATGGTTATGCTTGGGATTTGGACTGGTCGAAAAACACCGCCGATACCGAGGTAACGCTAGTTTTCCGCCCGCAGGTTCGTCATCGCGTCGGTGATTCGTTCCATTCTGATCAAGTGACGGTTTTGGACGATGGGTCCTTGCGCGTCAAAGGAAAGTTAACGGTGGATGAATGGTTTTTTGGCATGCTTCTGAGCTATGGCGACCAAGTGAAGATCGAGCAGCCGTCCTATATTGCCGAGCAGTTGGTTAGGCGCGCCAAAAATATAATCGGCCGTTATGAGAACTAGGACAGACAGCTGTCCAGTTTCCCCAAGTACAATAAGAGCATAACCAAGGAAATGGGGAACGACAGATGAACACGGATCTAGTTACAAAGCCGGCAATTTCTCTCATTGGGGTTGCTGTGCGTACGACAAATGCCGAGGAAGCGGGACCTAACGGACGTTTGGGCGCGCTGTGGAACACCTATTTCGCTAGCGGAATCGCCGAGCAGACACAGGTGAGCAACAGCCATTTGATATACGCGCTATATACCGATTACGAGAGCGATGCTAGCGGTGCTTACACCGTAGTTATTGGTCATGAGCGAGTAGATGCCCAGGCGGCGGTACC
Source organism: Bacillus sp. FJAT-26390 (assembly GCF_001682865.1). GTDB lineage: Bacteria > Bacillota > Bacilli > Paenibacillales > Paenibacillaceae > Pristimantibacillus. Next base: position 397,747 of record NZ_MAQX01000033.1, on the reverse strand, counting down.
GAGCGGCTTAGAGCAGGCGGCGATTCCTGAAGCTCAATATATGGTTTTTAAAACGAAGAGGGGCCCCGTATTCGAGGTTGTGCTGCAAGCATGGAGAGAGATTTGGGCTTACTTCGAGACTTCGCCGATCAAACGAGCCTACACAGGCGATTTTGAGCTGTATGATGGCCGGGATTTTAATCCAGCCGACGCAGAGGTCGACATCTATATCGCGGTAAAATAATACGTACGGTGGCGGCTGCCACGCAAGGCTTAGTCGAGCTTTGCGTGACTGCCGTTTTTTTTATGATGGGGAAATCTTTTAACTGACGGCAATGGCGTCATTTACCCATCAGTATTAGCTATAAGCACCTTAACCCCTTTGCTTTCTATCGCTTCAATCGCTTCGATATTGGCTTCGTTATCGGTAATGAGCAGGTCGATATCGGTTACAGCGCCCGATCTGGCAAAAAAATCGACGCCAAGCTTCTCATGAGGGGCTAGGCATATCGTTTTTCTGGAGATCGCCATTGCCGTGCGGATAAGGGAAGCCACCTCAGGAGTCGTGGTGCTTATGCCGTTTTGCGAAATGCCGCCTCCTGTAGCAAAACAGAGGTCAAGTGTGAATTGTTTTAAAAACTCGTTAGCAAGCGTGTCCGTTACATTACCTGATGGCTTGATCTTACCGCCGAGAAGATAGACGTCAATCGTATCACTTTCCTTTAGAGCATCCGCAATCGTAATGGAGTTAGTCACCACCGTGAAAGGGAAGCTGGGCAAATAGGAAAGCATGCCGAAGTGTATGCCGGCGCTGCCGATGAAGACGGTATTCGCTTCCTTAATAAAGGATGCGGCCACTTTCGATATAGCGTTCTGGTGCGGCGCTCCGCCTTGATAACGCAAGCTTGGCGGAAGCGGGGCTTGCCTAACATTTACAGCCGGAATAGCTCCGCCGTGCGTACGCTTGAGCAGCCCTTTCTCCTCCATGATAGATAAGTCCCGTCTAATGGAGTCAATGGATAAATCAAATTGATCAGCCAGCTCCTTGGCAAGCACGCGTCCGTCCTTTTCAAGCAGCTCCAAAATTTTGTCGCGTCTTTCGTCAGAGAACATATTGATCGCCTCCACATTCATCTTATCATCGATGATACTTCTAGTTTATTCCGTTTTATTCCGTTTTGTCAAACTATAAACTTCATGTTTGTTCTTTTATATTCATTTTATAGCGTTTTTTCAAGCGATTCAAATAAAAAAAGCACTCCAACCAAAGTTGAAGTGCTTCCTATAACTATTCCTCGCGGTAATCCTGAACGAGAATCTCCAGCTCGCCCGTCACCGGGTCGATGATTAAGCCGTGAACCGGAATATCCTTTGGAAATAGCGGATGCTTCCGAATGAGCTTCACGCTGTGCATGACGCCTTCTTCGGCGCTTGAGAATCCACGCAAAAACTTCTCCATCCCTATGCCTGAGTTTTCGAGTGTCTCAAGTACGAGCGGGTCGATGCCATGATCAGCGAATTTGCTGACCATGCCAGCTGTATCAAGATTGGTCATGCCGCAGCCGTGATGCCCGATGACAAGCACCTCGCGCGCGCCAAGCTCATAGACGGCAACGAGAATGCTGCGCATCGCGCTTCCGAACGGTTGAGTCAGGATGGCGCCGGCATTTTTAATGAATTTGGCATCGCCATTCTTTAAATTAAGCGCTTTGGGCAGCAGCTCGACGAGCCGCGTATCCATGCAGGTAAGAATGGCTACCTTTTTATCGGGAAATTTGTCGGTTAGATAGGCTTCATATTGTTTCTCTTCTACAAATTGCTTATTAAATTCCAACATGCGGGGAACGATGGACATATAATTTCCTCCTATCGAGTTTGCTATATCTATTTATTTTATTATTCATAGAAACAGCTGACTAGTCAAATATTCTTCTAGTGAATTAATCCGCTTTCCTTCGCTTTCTCGACCATTTTGACAGAATAACGGTTAATCCATTTTTTCAGCGCAAGCCCCAGAAGCAGCGCCACGCCGGCGAAGATCGCAAGAGCGACCAGATCTCTGGCAACGATGTCCCATAAAATACCGCCAACAGCTTCCCGCATCATACTAATCGCATACGTGAACGGCAGGAAGGGATGAATCGCTTGGAAAAACGGCGGCGTCACTTGAATAGGGAAGGTACCGCCCGATCCAGCCAGCTGGAGCACGAGCAGGACGATTGCCATCGCCTTGCCGACATTGCCAAATATGGATACGAGCGTATACACAATAAGCATAAATACAGCGCTAAGAACGACGCCAAACAGCACAAACCACATTTTGTCGGCAACGAACGCCTTAAGCAAATAAATGTCGCCTAATGTCACGAGCAGCGACTGCACGATGGCAATCGTAAGGAAGGTGAGATAGCGGCCAAAGTAAATGTGATAGCTCCGGTACGTATTCTCCGGGCGATGAACGTCCACGGTAAGCAGCGAAACGAGCAGCAGCGCTCCAACCCATAAGGACAGCGTTGTGAAGAAGGGGGACATCGCCGACCCGTAATTAGGTATCGGGAACAGCCGGTTTTCCTTCAATACGACAGGCTCTGCAAAAAATGCGCCCTCGCGCTCGGCATCGTTTTTGAGCAAATCAACAAGCTCATTCAAGTTGCCTTCCTTCTCAAGGTCTCGGATACGCTTTGCAAAATCTTTAATCTTTCGCTCCGCGGCAGGCAGGTTTTTCTGGATTTTCGCCAGCTCCTTGCTGCCTAGCTCAAGCCCCTTCGCCGCATCATTTACTACCTGCACGGCGCTCGGAACCAGCTTGTTAGCCTCCGCTAAGACCGACTGCGCCTTTGCTGCCGCCTGCTTCGCTTTACCGGCTGCTTGCTTAATGCGCGGCAGTATTTCACTATCGTACCGGCTTAGCACATCGGTTAGAATCTGTGAGGTTTCCTTGGATAAGGTGCCCAGACGGTCAATAAGAGTCTGGGCAGGCTTCTCGCCTTTATCGATTGCCGACCGGATCTGCTGAACGAGCGCAAGCTGCTGTTTAAATCGGCTGTTCATCTGCTTCAGCCGGTCTATTGTAGACGTCAACAGCTTGCCATCAACCGTTTCGTTTAAACGCTCAAGCAGATTGATCATGCCTCCCGTAACCGAAACCGCGCTCGTTAACCGTTTCTCGGCAAGGGCGACGGCTGATTTCACTACCTCCGGATCAATCGAGCTGTCCTGCAAGATGCCAGTGAGCGCCCCAATCGAATTGGAGGTTTCAAGCAGCAGCTGCAAATCCTGCTTGATGAGCGGACCTGCGGTATCGAGCGTCGCTCCGCTTTGGTCAAAAAAATGACCAAGCTGCTTCGTAAATGCCTCGCCGTCCTTGGCAAGCTCGGCTGCTTTTGGCAGCTCTGTCTGTACGGTCGCGACGATTTTTTTCGATTTGTCGATATCGGTGGACGCAAGGGCTACGGCCTCGTTAATTTGCGGAATCAACGCTTCCAGCTTGAACACCGTATTGCGAACCTGCTCAATGGCAGGTTTATTAGCCTCCAGCTCTACGCCAATTTGATTGAAAATGCGAAAAATCGTTTCGTTGGCGGTTTTGACGAAGCTGGCACGAACCTCTTCAATAATGCCGCTCGCCCCTTTTTGGGCAATTTTTGGCGATACCGCATTGATCTTCTCGTTTACGGCATAGTCGAGCTCCGCTTGCTGCAGCTTGTCCGTCAGCACGGTTGCCATTTTTGCCGAGAAATCGGCGGGAATCGTGATGCTGGCATAATAGTCGCCATGTTTGACGCCCTCTATCGCCTTCTTCTCCTCAACGAAAACCCAGCCGATCTTTTTGTTTTCCTTCAATGAGGCTATAATTTCATCCCCGACATGAATAGGCGTACCGCGAAGCTCGGCGCCTTCATCATTGTTCGCGACGGCAATGGCGAGTGAGCCGGTCTGCCCGTACGGGTCCCAAGACGCTTTAATGTTAAACCACGCGTATAGGGAAGGTAGGAAGGCGAGCCCTAGAATGATGATGGCAGCTGCGCTGTTTCGAGAAATATTGCGAAGATCCTTGCTGTAAATGGCCCAGATATGTCCCATGTTCTCCCACTCCCAAAAAATGTTTTTCTTAGTATAGCTGAATAAGCGGAAATCTACACCACGGAATTGTTAAAGCAAGCGTAGAAATTCGGCTGGAGGGGGTGGGAAGCTGGAATGGGAATATAGAAAAAAGAAAGCAGCAGCAGTGCACGGTTTTTCCGTGAGCTGCTGCTTATTGTTTATTTACACCGAACGATTCTCGTTCACAATCTCAGCAAGCAGCTCGAAGGAGCGAAGACGTGCTGCGTGATCGTAGATTTGGCTGACGACGATGAGCTCGTCGGCTTCCGTTTGCTCAATGATGGAGCTTAGCTTCTCCTTGACGGTTGCTTTCGTGCCCGCAATCGTGAAGCTGAGCTGCTTTTGCACCATCAATTTCTCCTGCTCGTTCCACAGGCCGTCCATGCTGTCGACAGGCGGGTTCAGCTGTCCCATCCGTCCGCGGATAAGGTTCAGGAACGCTTGCTCCTGCGAGGTGGCAAGAAAGGCTGCGGCTTCATCCGTGTCCGCGACAATGACGTTTAGCCCAACCATGGCGTAAGGCTTGTCGAGCACGTCAGAGGGCTTGAAGTTATCGCGGTACAGCTTCAAAGCCGGGAGCAAGAAGTCCGGCGCAAAATGGCTCGCAAACGCAAACGGCAGGCCATGATGCCCGGCTAGCTGAGCGCTAAAGCCGCTTGATCCAAGCAGCCAGATCGGCACGTCCAAGCCTTCGCCCGGAACGGCTCTTGGCAGGACGCCGCGGGATTCTGCGCTTGGATTAAAGTAATGGCGAAGCTCGTTTAGCTGCTCAGGAAAATCCTCGCCGTTGCTGCCGAGTCCGCGCCGCAGCGCACGTGCCGCAACCTGGTCAGAGCCAGGCGCTCTTCCAAGGCCAAGATCGATCCGCCCCGGATACATGGACTCCAAAGTGCCGAATTGCTCGGCAATGACGAGCGGAGCGTGGTTTGGCAGCATAATGCCGCCTGAGCCGACGCGGATCTTCTCCGTGCCTGCGGCTACATAACCGATGACAACCGAGGTTGCGGAGCTGGCGATGCCGGGCATATTGTGGTGCTCCGCAAGCCAGAACCGATTGTAGCTCCATTTCTCGGCGTGCTGGGCAAGATCTAGCGTGTTGCGGAACGAGCTCGCAGGCGTACTGCCGGTAACGATTGGCGCAAGATCTAATATCGAAAAGGGAATGTTAGGAATAGACATAACGAATCATACCTCCTAAGGAAAGCGTAAACGAGAAGGTGCTCGTTTCGCGTTAATGGATTCACAGGGTAGCGCCGGCAAACCTAAAAAGACCGAGCCTAAACGTAAAACCCCAGCGCCAGCTAAGGGCGAGGGGCTGCGGATAATAGCGTTTATTGCGGGTTTGTTGTCCAGATGCCGGCTGTTTTGATGAATACGCGATCAGGCAGCTTGAGTGCTGCTAACACCAGCTCAGCCAAATCCTCCGCCTGCATCATCCGGTCTTCGTCGCCGATTTTGAGACCGGCATTGGAAGCAAGCTCGGTGTTCACTGTGCTTGGAGTCAAAGCGGTGACACGAATGTTCGATTTGCGAACCTCCTGCATCAGCGCCTCGGTCATGCCAATAACGGCGAACTTGGACGCACAGTACGCGGAGCCGGTTGCAAAACCGCGCTCGCCTGCGCTCGAAGCGATGTTGATGATGCTTCCGCTGCTTTGCTCAAGCATGGTTGGAAGCGCGGCGCGGGTCACATAATAAGTTCCCATGACATTCGTTTGAATGATTTGCTCCCACACATCCGGGTCCATATCGAGCAAGGTGCCGAATGTGCCGATTCCTGCATTGTTAATAAGAATATCAATAGAGCCTAAGCTTTCTTTCAGCGCCGCAATGGCCTGATCAACATCCGCTTTTACGGATACGTCAGCTTTTGCAATATAAACGTTAATGCTGTATTTGTTCGCAAGCTCAGCTTGCAAAGCTTCTAAATCGGAGCTTGTACGAGCGACCAATCCAAGGTTAACACCTTCTGAAGCAAGCGCGACGGCAATCGCTTTGCCGATCCCTTTTCCAGCACCGGTAATGATCGCTGATCTATTTTTTAATTCCAAACTAATCTCTCCTCTGCTTGAAGCTGTTTTCTTGATTCGTGTGATGCGACACAGGTATGATATCCTTTTATTAAGGTATCAAACCCATTATGTCTTATTATTATGCTACACCATACTTATAGCAAGTACCAACTTTTTAGTAAGATAGTATCATTTTTATACTAAAGGAGTCGTTTGTGTTGGGAGATCAGCATTTCAAAGAGACGGTAGAGCTTACCTTAAAGGTAATAGGCGGCAAATGGAAGCCGGTCATCCTTTGTCATTTAACCGAGGGAACGCATCGCTTTGGCGAGCTGAAACGGGAAATGCCGGCCATTACTCAAAAAATGCTCACGCAGCAGCTGCGCGAATTAGAGGATGACGCCATCATTGATCGGAAGGTTTATGTGCAGGTGCCTCCTAAAGTGGAATACTCGTTAACGGAGTACGGAGCAACGGTAAAGGATCTGCTTAACGTCATGTCAAAATGGGGCGAGCAGCATCAGGAAAGGTATGCGAAGCAGCATCCGGAATGATAAAAAAAGCTCCTCATAGTTCCCAAATGGGTACTACGTTACATCAAAGTGCGTACTATTCTTTTTGACTATGAGTGTCTAGAATAGGGGTTGTTAGTCAAACCAAGCCTATGAGGAGTGAACGATAAATGAAATTGCAATTAGCGTTAGACCTTGTTGATATTCCGGGAGCCATTGAAGTCGTGAAGCAAGTGGAGCCTTTTGTTGATGTAGTGGAAATTGGCACGCCGATCGTGATTAACGAAGGTTTGCATGCGGTTAAGGCGCTTAAGGAAGCTTTTCCTAACCTGACTGTCCTTGCGGATTTGAAAATCATGGATGCAGGCGGATATGAAGTTATGAAGGCTGCTGAAGCCGGCGCGGATATCGTGACGATCCTAGGCGTAGCAGAGGACGCGAGCATCAAGGGCGCTGTTGAAGAAGCCAAAAAACAAGGGAAACAAATTTTGGTCGATATGATTGCCGTAAAAAATCTAGCTGAGCGCGCTGCACAGGTTGATTCGTTTGGCGTTGATTACATCTGCGTGCATACAGGCTACGATCTTCAAGCGGAAGGACAAAACTCCTTCGAGGATCTTCGTACGATCAAAGCCGTTGTCAAAAATGCGAAGGTAGCCGTAGCTGGCGGGATCAAGCTAAGCACTTTGCCCGAGGTTATTGCTGTGGCGCCTGATCTAATTATCGTTGGCGGAGGCATTACCGGACAAGCGGACATCAAAGCAGCGGCATCTGAAATGCAGCAATTGATCAAGCAGGGTTAAGGATGATGCCAAGCAATCATACTTTGTCTGCAATATTGAATGAGCTAAATCAGGCAGCGGATCAGCTTTCGGAAGACCAGCTTGTGCAGTTGGCTGAATCGATCAGCTCGGCTGGACGCGTATTCGTGGCCGGGGCAGGACGCTCCGGGCTGATGATGCGGGCGTTCGCTATGCGGCTCATGCATCTGGGGCTCGACGTCTATGTCGTAGGCGAGACGGTTACCCGAAGCTTGCGCGAGGGTGATTTGCTCCTGATCGGCTCCGGTTCAGGCGAGACAAAGTCGCTTGTGCCGATGGCGGAGAAGGCTCGAAGCCTTGAAGCGAAGGTAGGCGCATTGACGCTCTCGCAAGCCTCGACAATCGGCGGGTTAGCGGATATCGTGGTGAAGCTGCCGGGAGCGCCAAAGGATCGGGCGGGCGAAGCGGCCACAACGATCCAGCCGATGGGCTCGCTGTTTGAGCAAATGCTGCTGCTTGTATGCGATGCTGTTATTTTGCGGCTAATGGAGAAGCAGGAGCTAAGCGGCAATGCGATGTATGGCAATCATGCGAATTTGGAATAATCGGTCATAGACGCTGAAGAGACGATGCCTGAGGTTGGTCAGAATGACCGCGGGCACGTCTCTTTTTTTCTGAGCGTGCTGGCTGGCGAGTTTGCAAGCGGCAATAAGGTGCTGCGGCTGCGCGATAAGGTGATTAGCCTTGTCGTGCAGTTTTTTTCTGTTATGGAGAAGGTTTAAATGGAGGCGACATAGAGGGAATAGAGCGATCATGTGGAGTTTGGCGCGCTGCGTTGCAGTTTGTGCAATAGAATCGTTCGCAGAGTTGGATTGGCTGCTGCACAAACGGCAACATAAAATGGCTGAGTTTTTTGCTGCGAATTGTTGTTGACCAAAATGACAATATTTGTGGTAATATCAGAGGAAAGTTTTTTTCGAGAGAACCGAAGAAAATCGATATGCATATTAATGCAATCGTTTGCATAAATGCTGGAGGAGGAAGCAATCTGTATCAATCTTATATTTTTGACTTATATGGAACGCTAGTTGATATCAAAACGGATGAGGAAAGTCCGCAGCTTTGGAAGAGCATGGCCTTATATTTTCGCTATAACGGGATGACGGTGTCGAAAAAAGCGCTGCAAGCGCTTATACTTAGCGAAGTCGAGCAGCATATGGCAGAAGGCCGCAAGTTTTGCGAGTTTCCCGACTTCGTGATGGAGGATGTGCTGGCTGATGTAGTCCGGAAGCTAAAGGGAAATGCCACTGAGGCATGGCTGCAAGAGGCGGTACGTTGGTTCCGCATATTGTCGATGCGCAAGCTGGCGCTGTATGACGGAACCATCGATGTTCTCACGGGTCTAAAAAACAAAGGCAAAAGCATCTACCTTCTATCCAATGGACAGAAAACGTTTATTGAGATGGAGCTGAACTCGCTCGGTATTTATGACTATTTTGACGGGATTGCCATATCATCGGTTGCCCGCGTAAGCAAGCCCGATCCTCTTTTCTATTCGTATTTATGCGAGCGGCACCATATTGATTTGTCGACGGCGCTTATGATTGGGAACGATCCCCGTACGGATATGGAAGGCGCGCGCCTTGTTGGCATCGACGGCTGTTACCTGCATACGGAAACTTCGCCAGCCAATATGGCTGTAGAAAGCAAATGGCGAATATGCGACGGCGACCTACGCAAGATTCCAGGCTGGCGATAATAGGGCACGCGGCGTTGCAGCAAGCACGGATAAGCAAACTGCAAAGTAAAAAGCTGAAATTAAAGCATCCAACCGCAAACGAACTTATTTGGCCTTAAAATACCGCGATAGGGGCGCCTAATCTTTCGGCGAAGCGGCATGCTATCTCCCCAAAAAGCCCGGCTCGCGGTGGCTGGAATCGCTTTTGCCCACTCGCAAGAGAGGCTCGATCGCAAAGGCGATGCGGAAGCGGAGGCTGGCAACGGGATCCTTGAGCTTTATGCACATCAGCTTCTCGCATTTGTCTAAACGGTAGATAACGGTATTGCGATGTACAAAAAGCTGCCTGGACGTCTCGACGAGCTGGCACTGGGTATCGTAATAAATATTCAGCGTGCGCATCAGCTCTTTTTGCTCGTTTTCATCCGCCCCAGAGAAGCATTGGAACGTTTCCTCGTAAAACTGCTTCAGCTCGTCATAAGGAATCATCCGGAACAGATAGCTGATATCCTTGGATTGATACGATTGAATAAACCTCGTTTTTTTCATTTGATAGCCGATTTGCAGCGCTTTGACCGCCTCGTTGTAGGAGAGCCCGATGTCGAGCACATTCGTAACGGGATTGCCGATGCCAAGCGAAATGCTGAGCTGGGATTGCTCGTGAAGCTGATCCGACATGGCGGCGAGCTGCTTCAAAAACGCGCTCTCTTCCCACTTGGGCTCTTGAATGAACAACAGCATGCCGAACAAATCATTTTTCGTAAACATGACAAAGTCTGCGCCGAGCTGCAGGAAATGGCGCTTAATCAGCTCATATTGCACATCTCGCTCGGAAATTAACCGCTCATCGGCAGATGCAGCGTTTTTTGTCATGCCTCCCGTTAAGCCTGTTTGCTCGTCCTTGCGCGCGGCTAATAGCAGCCATGTGCCCTGCGGCTTGAGGCCGTACTTTTTGCCGCGATGAAGCGCTTCGTGTTCGGAGCCAATAAAGCCATCGATCAAATCGGAGAAAAACTCGTTTTTATAGCGGCGTGACCGCTCCTTAACCGCCTGTCGCTTGGTCATCTCCATGCCAATAACATTGGAGGCCTGCTCGAGCGTTAAGCCATACTGGTTGGATGCCGCCTGCTTGGGCTGGAAGGCGATGAGATACCCCTCGTGCCGATAGGTGAATATGGGATACAGCTCGATATGGCGATATTTTCGAAGCGCTTCATCAAGCAAACAGAGCTGTGCCGGGGCTTGAATGGCGGGAATACCACGTAACACCGACTCCGCGGCAGAGATAAGCGATTGCATGCTTGGCTGCATGAAATGATGGGAGTGGGCGGTAACCTGCAGCTTGCTGCTTAACAGCAGTATGGGAGAGGACAGCAGCTGCGTAAGCGCGGTAATAATCTCCGGGATACCGTTACCTTTCATAATCATCGCCGAGAACTGCTTATGGATCGTTAGCGAGTACTGTAATTCATCGTTTCTGTTATCCAAAATAACGCTAGTCGAGCGCTGCAAAATTTCCCCGAGCGAATGCTCCACCGAAGAAATCTCGATAATCGGAAAATGAATCCGATTCGCTTCATCCATGACCTCCTGCGGAATGTCGAGCGCAAACCGTCTGGTTTTGACCGCCAGGCCCGAGCATTTGAGCTGATCCATCTTGGTCATAAGCTCAAGAAGCGCGCCGGGATTCTCCTTCATAAAATAGCCGTTCGTGAGCAGCAGCTCGCCTGGCCGCAAGAAATGAATGATGTCGGGAGCATCCATAATGTTAACGGTTTGAACGTTGCGCGATAAGCCGCTGTGGCCGGCAATAATTTGCGATTTGGCAAATATGGCGTTGGAAAGCAATTGCTCAAGCAGCATGGTTGTCCATCCTTTCAATCATTATGATGATATAAAAATTAACACCGATTAAAGCTGCTGTAAAGAGTATGCTGGACGAAAGATCCAAATGTAATAGTAACCTTTGGACTTATCGAACAATGACAGCGAGTCTGCGAGCAGTTATGATTTTTTCAAGGGAATCAATGTTAGATAACATCACATAAATGTGAGGGCGCACTGGATGATAGTTTCCGTCCTAAGCCGAATATCAAAATGCTTAATCAGAGGTGAGAGCAATGCTGGATTTACTCCTTACACAGGTACGGCTGCAAAAGGAAACAAGGCTCATGGACGTCGGCATACGGCAGGGGACGATCGTATACCTTGCGCCGAGCGGCGGCGAGCATTTGCCAGAAGCGCATAGGACCCAGCAAGGCAATGGGGGGATGCTGCTCCCGGGATTTGTAGAGCCGCATATTCATTTGGATAAGGCGTACCTGCTATCGCGGATGGAGCAGGAGGCGGCATCCTTGCAGGATGCGATCCGGATGACCGCCGATATGAAGCAAGGCTTCACCAAAGAGGATATGTCGGCGCGTTCCATGGCGGTCATACGCGAAGCGGTCCGCAGCGGGGTCACCCATATGCGCTGCCATGCGGAGGTTGATCCGATTTTGGGCTTATCCGCATTCGAGGCTGCCATTGAGCTGAAAGAGAAGGTGAAGCACGCGCTCGATTTGCAAATCGTCGTATTTCCACAGGAGGGCATCAGCAAAAGCGCTGGTACGGCCGAGCTCATGGAGGAGGCGATGCGGCTTGGCGGCGATGTCGTGGGCGGCATTACGTATCAGGACTTGGACTTATCCGCTCATTTGCAGTTCGTGTTCGATCTGGCGGACAAATACGGCAAGCCGATCGACTTCCACGCTGACTTCTCAGACAACCCCGAGCAGCTGGCGATCGCTGAGATTGCACGAAGAACGATCGCGGCAGGCATGCAAGGGCAAGTGTCGGCGGGGCATGTAACCTCGTTAGGTTCGCTCGAGCGTGGGCAAGCGGCTAAGGCAGCCGAGCTGATCAAGGAAGCCGATCTTCATATTATGAGCCTGCCGGCTACCGATTTGTTCATTAACGGCAGGGGCGATCAGGAGAAGCAGCGGCGAGGGCTTGCGCCGATCAGCTTGCTGCGGGAGAAAGGCGTGAACGTTGTCATCGGCGTCAACAACGTGCGCAACCCGTTTACGCCGTTTGGCAAAGCGGACCCGCTTGAGACGGCTTGGCTGCTTGCGGTTACCGCTTATATGGGAGGCGAAGCCGACGCTCGCCAATTGATAGAGATGCTGACGGATGGAGCGGCAAGAGCGCTAGGCATTCAGCATTACGGGCTGCAAATAGGGGCGCAAGCGGATATGGTGCTGTTCGCGGTAGCGTCCGAGCGCGACATTCTGCTGGATAAGCCAGAGCAGAGAACGGTATGGAAGCGTGGCGTTAAAGTAGCGGAGACGCATGTTGCGAGCAGCTTGCAAGGGCTTTTATAAAAGACCAAATAGAGGAGTGGGTTTTGAGATGAGAGAGCATTCGGGGAAAAAATGGACGTTAGGATTGCTGGTTATTGTCATGACGTGGGTGCTGGCGGCTTGTGGCGGCGGCAATAACGATGCGAAGTCAACGGCAGCGAATGCGCCTGCTGCCAGTGAAGGCGCCGAAAGCAAGGAACCGATTCTGATCGGGATGTCTACGGAAGCGACAGGCGATAACGCGATGAACTCGGTCAATCTCTACCAAGGCGTGCAAGTGGCGGTTGATCAGGTGAATGCGAAAGGCGGCATCGACGGCCGTCTAGTCGAGCTTGTCGTGCGCGATACGGAGCAAAATCCGACGCGCGGCATCAGCATCATTCGTGATTTTAGCCAGAAGGAAAAAGTGCTTGCCGCTATCGGCGGCTTTCACAGCACGGTTATGCTGGCGCAATCCCCAATCATTATGGAGGAAAAGTTCCCGTTTATGGTTGCGACCTCGAACGTTCCAGCTTCGGTTGAATCCGGCATGCCTTGGACGTTCGGCGTACGGATGAATGCGAACATTACGGCGCAGTATGCGCTCAAGTTCATCAAAGAACATTTTAAAACGACAAATATTGCGGTACTGCACGAGAATGGCGGATATGGCAAGGGCGCTGCGGCAGCGATGACCAAGGTACTGGAAGCGGAAGGGCTGAAGCCGGTAGCGGTGGAGTCTTTTGATAACGCGAAGGATAAGGATATGACGGCACAGGTAAACCGCGCGAAGGAAGCGGGAGCAGAGGTCATTTACTTGTTCGGCCAAGGCGCAGCGAATGGCTACGTGCTGCAAGCGATGGATAAGCTCGGCTGGAAGGTGCCGATTGTCGGCGAGAACGGCATGGCGAACAAAGGCGCACAAGAGGTAGGCAAGGAGCTGGCGGAAGGCACGTATGCGATTCAAACGGCTAACTTCAACGTGGACCAAACGCGCGAGACGGCAAAGGTGTTTTTGGCAGACTTTACGGCAAAATTCGGGCATATCCCTACGACCTTTGCATCTGCGGCACAAGGCTATGACGGCGCGATGATGCTGTTCCAAGCAATTGAGAAGGCAGGGCTCAGCGGTGATCTTGCGAAGGATCGCGAGGCAATCAAAAATACGCTGGAGACGAATCTGGGCACGTATAGCGGCGTGATTAAGGATTGGGAGCAAGCGTTCACGCCAGAAAATCACGATGCGGTTGATGTGAACTCGTACCTCATGTGCGTTTGGAAGGACGGCAAGCTCGTTATTTCCGACAAGCAATAAGTCACAATAAAGGAAAGAAGGATGGACATGTCGATTATACTTCAGCTCGTCATAAGCGGGCTTTCGGTTGGATGCCTATACGCCCTGATCGCGCTTGGCTACAGCTTGACGTTTGTAGTGAATGGGACGCTGAATATGTCGCAGGGACAGCTGGTCATGCTTGGCGGGGTGCTGATGTTCGGTTTTTCCGAACTGCTGCACCTCCCCTTCTTCGCTTCTTTCGCGCTGGCCGCGCTCATCGTTGGGCTGTTGAATTTAGGAATTGAGCGGCTTGCGATCCGCAAGTTCGACAAGGGCGCCAATTCGATCGAGTGGGTGCTCAGCACGATTGCGGTCGGCATTATTATTCAAGACGTTGCCCTCTACATTAACGGCCCGGACGAGGGCGTAACGCCTTCCCCGGCGGGCGACCAGATGCTGCGGATCTTTGGAGCGGGCATTTATTGGAAGGAGTTTGTTTTTCTTCCGGTAGTCGGTGTATTGCTTCTGCTGCTTATTTTATTTTACAAAAAATCGCATTGGGGCTTATGGCTCCGGGCGACGGCGGACAACCGGACGGCTGTAGAGATTATGGGCGTCAGCAGCAACAAAATCGTGGCGGTCGCTTACGTGCTTAGCGGTCTGCTGGCCGGAATCGGCGGCGCTTTGATGTCTACTAATTACGCGGTTTCCGTCGATATCGGGCTGCCGCTCGGGCTTAAGGCAATATCGGTGGCAATTCTCGCGGGAGTGAACAATCCGAAGGGCATCGTTGCCGCGGGACTTATTTTGGGCATATCGGAAGCGTTCATCGGACAGTACATTTCGACGGCATTCCGGGAGATGTTCGTATACGGCTTAGTTATTCTTGTGCTGTATTGGAAGCCGATGGGTCTCTTTAATGCACGCAAAACTATCGTTAAAGTGTAATTTCGGATCGTCAGGGGGTGCGCAGATGAATCAACTTATAAGACAAAGCTTTGGCTATCGCGCGGCTGCGGGATGGATTGCCGGCCTTGCAGCGATCGGGCTGCTTGCCGCAGGGCCTTGGATGGTCGATACGTATTATTTGAATCTATTGTTTATGATCGGGATTTTTGTAATCACCTGCACGGGCATGAATATTTTGATCGGCTATTGCGGCATTGTCTCCATCGGGCATGCAGGGGTGATGGCGATTGGCGCGTATATGTCCTCCTTTCTCAGCACCAAGTATGGTTTATCCTTCTGGACCGTTGCTCTGCTTGGCATGCTTGTTTCGCTGCTGATTGGGAGCTTGATTGCGATCCCGACCATTAGGGCGGGTGGCGTTTACCTATCGATGATTACAATCGCCTTTGGCGTCGTGATTCATGAGGTGCTTATTCGGTGGGACGCCTTCTCGGGCGGTCCGCTGGGCATCTCTGGCATCGCGAAGCCGCAAGTCGCCGCTTATACATTCGATCTAAAAGGCATGTATTTGTTCGTGCTTGCCCTTGCCGTCATCGCGCTGCTGCTTGCACGCAACCTGCGCCGCTCCTCATGGGGCAGGGCGATGATCGCGACGAAGGAGAACGAAATTGCCGCAGCTTCGCTTGGTATCCGCAAGTTTACCGTACAGTACGCAGGGTTTGCGATAAGCGCTGTGCTGGCGGGTTTATCGGGCGCGATTTACGCGCATACGAATAGCTTTATTAGCCCGGATACGTATAACTTCCAAACGTCCGTGCAGCTGGTGCTTATCGTTATTTTAGGCGGTGCGGGGCGAGTGCTTGGCCCGGTCATCGGAGCGGCCATTATCGTATTTTTGCCTGAGGTACTCGATATGGAGAAGCTTCGGATGGCTTTGTACGGCGGTATTATGTTCGCGGTGCTGTTCTTTCTGCCGAAAGGGATCGTCGGTACGCTAGCCGGCTGGCTCTCGCCGCGGCTGAGCAAGTTCGCCGGCAAGGACGATAGAAGGACAATAGCCATTTCTGGTCTTGAAAAAGGGTTATTCTCCGCATCCCTGCGAGCGGGGGAGAAGCATATGCTGGTGCTCGATGGCATCAATAAGCATTTTGGCGGGCTGCATGCGCTGAAGGACGTTAGTCTTACCGTGGCATCCGGCACGATCCATTCGCTGGTAGGGCCAAATGGCGCCGGTAAAACAACGCTGCTTAACGTCATCTCCGGGCTGTACAGCGCTGATCAAGGCTCGTTTGCGCTTCATGGGAAGACGCTGGTGCCGCGTTCGCTCTCTGCTGTTGCAGAGCTTGGCATTGCACGCACGTTCCAGCACTCCCGGTTATTCAAGGAGCTGTCCGTGCTTGAGAATGTGATGACCGGCATGACGAAACGCGAGCGCAGCGGGTTTGGATCGTCGCTGCTTCGAACGCCTAAGCAGCTTCGTGCGGAGCGGGTCATGGAGGAACGCTCCCATGCGCTGCTGGATCTGATCGGCTATGAAGGTGACCGGCACATGCCGGCAAGCCAATTGCCTTACGGCCATCAGCGGATGGTGGAGATTGCCCGGGCGCTAGCGACCGCGCCAAGCCTGCTCCTGCTTGATGAGCCGGCGGCAGGCATGACGGCGGCTGAGATTGAGCAGCTGGAGGAGCTGCTTCGCAAGCTGGTTAAGCATGGCATGACGGTCATTCTAATTGAACATCATATGGACTTCGTGCAGCGTGTCTCCGATACGGTTACGGTGCTCGATTTTGGCAAAATTATCGGTACCGGAAGTCCGGAGCAGATGCTAAGCGATCCACGAGTCATCCAGGCTTACCTAGGCGGAGAGGAGGTGGCTGCCAGTGCTGAGCATTAAAGGGCTAGACGTTCGATACGGGGCGATCCACGCGTTAAAAGGAGTAGACGTGGAGCTTCAGGAGGGCGAGATTGTAGCGGTCATCGGCTCGAACGGCGCTGGCAAGACGACGCTTCTCCAATCGGTGCTTGGCCTTGTTCGGCCAAACGCAGGCGTCATTGAGCTGGATGGCAAGCCGATCACCCATCTGTCTGCAAACAAAACGTCGAATCTTGGCGTATCGCTCGTACCGGAAGGGCGTGAGGTTTTCGGCACGCTGTCGGTTGTCGAAAATTTGCGGATGGGGCTAAAAAGAAAGATTGGCTCGGTTTCGAGGCAGCAGTTCGAGAAGGAGCTGGAGCTGGTGTTTGAACGATTTCCCCGTTTGCATGAGCGGCGAAACCAGCTTGCCTTCACGCTAAGCGGCGGCGAGCAGCAGATGCTGGTTTTATCGCGGGCGATGATCAGCAAACCAAAGCTGCTGTTGCTTGATGAGCCGTCCCTCGGTCTTGCGCCCATTATCGTGAACGAAATATTTGCTACTATAAAAGAGCTGGCCTATGACGGAACTTCGATATTGCTAGTTGAACAGATGGCGCATAAAGCGCTGTCGATTGCGAAGCGCGGATACGTTGTAGATAATGGAAGCATCGCTTTGCATGGATCGTCCACTGCGCTTTTGAATGACGACCGTATGATTAAAGCTTATCTAGGAGCACATTAACAAAAAGTTGAAGCAGAGGGTGAAGAACGTGACCATCACAAAAATTAACCGAATTCGTATAAATGACAGCTTATTTGATCTCACGTTGGATGCAGAGAAGGGTATTATTTCACATATAGCGCCTAGCGACAAAAGCTCAGCCGGTGAATCGGCTGGAGTCAAGGATGCCGAAGGCTTGCTTTATTTGCCGGCAACGACCGATATGCATATCCATCTGGACAAACATTTTTTGGGCGAGCCTTGGAAGCCGCTGCAGCCGTTTATAACATTGCCCGGGCAATTAGCGTTTGAAAAAGCAATGCTAGCATCGCTGCCGACAACGGTATCCGAGCGAGCACGCCGGCTTATTGATCTGCTGCTCACCCACGGCACGACCAAAATTCGGACACATGTGGACGTTGATCCGCAAATCGGCATTTCGCATTTGGAGCATGTTTTGCAGGTTCGTGAGGAGTATCGCGGCATCATGGAAATCGAGATCGTCGCATTCCCGCAGCAGGGATTGCTGCGATCGGATTCGCTGGGCGTTATGAAGGAAGCGCTGCGCGCGGGAGCCGAGTATGTTGGCGGCGTTGATCCGGCTGGACTTGATCGCCAGGTCGATCGCAGTCTGGAGACGATGTTTGAGCTAAGCGCGGAGTTTAATGCGGGCGTTGATCTCCATCTGCATGACCCCGGACATTTGGGCTTGTACACGATTAGCCGGTTCGCGGACTTAACGGTCCAAGCGGGCAAGGGCGGCAGAACGGCGGTCAGCCATGCTTATTGCTTGGGGCAAGTAACGGAGGCAGAGTCAGGAGAGTTGGCCAAGCAGCTTAAAGATAGCAATGTAGCGATTATTACGAGCGTTCCGCTCGATAGACCGATGCCGCGCGTTGACCAGCTAGTAGCCGAAGGGGTGCGGGTGCATGTCGGTTCGGATAATATTCTTGATGCGTGGAGCCCGTTTGGCAACGGGGACTTGCTTGCTAGAGGAGCGAAGCTTGCCGAGAAGTTCGGCTGGATACTAGATGAAGCGCTGCTGCAAACGTATCCGCTTATTTCAGCAGGCAAGCTTACGCCGGAGGTGGGCGACACGGCCAGCTTTATGCTCGTATCGGCGGTGAACACGAAACACGCCATGGCATCCGCACCTGTCCGCGAAGCTGCTTTCTCCAGCGGCAAGCTTGCAGGCGGCAAATGGGCAGAGGCGCTGCCGAAGGCTGACCATGCCGGCTTAATGATTTAAGCCGGCCGGCATGCTTGTTCATGCTGGGTTCATTTCTTTTCTATGATTGGCTTTCAAGCATAAAGCGATCATAGAGAGGGCGAAAAACCGTGAACCTATCATCTGTATCAAGCAGCAATTCATCTTACTCATCTAGACCAGCGGATACGTCTAGCCTGGAGAAGCAATTGACCAGCCTGCAGGCTGAGCTCAAAAAGGTGAATGACAGCAAAGACGACCAAGCAACAACGGAGAAGAAGGCTCAGGCCATTCAGCAGCAAATACAGCAGTTGCAGCAGGAGATTGCAAAGCAGAAAGCGAAAGCTGGCGCCGATGAAGCTAGTCGGCCAGAAGCTGCTTCGCGTGTTGGCACGCCTAAAGCGGTAACCGGTGCAGTCGCTAATTCAGACCGGACATTCGACGTTCGTGTATAAGACGTTAAGTAGGGGCTGGCGCTTGCCAGCCCTTTTTTTGCATGGCTCAGGAGCTGGAATGAAATTATACCGTGGGTACGTTGGAAACGATTGACTTTTAAAAGGCGGCGGGCTAATATGTGCTTATAAAGATTGCATTTATCTAGCGGGGATGCGATTTTTTTTGAGACATACTGTGCTTGGAACAAGCTCAGTTAATGAATGAGGGAGGAATCATAATGGATATCGTAACGATTGTACTGCAAGGCTTGCTTGGCTTAGCATTTTTAATGGCGGGAATCGGAAAGGTTGGCGGCTTGAAAATGCATGTCGATCACTTTAAGCTATGGGGCTTGCCGCAATGGTTTCGCGTCGTCACTGGCTTAGTTGAGTTAATCGGAGCCGCGGCGTTAATTCTTGGCATTTGGAAGCCTAGCTGGGCTGCTGCAGGCAGCTTGCTGCTCGGCGTAACGATGATTGGCGCTATTCTTGTTCATATTCGCCTGAAGGACAAAGCGAAGGAAACGATGCCATCCGTCGTGTTATTTATCCTTGCTGCCGTTATATTCATCATTCAATACGGAGAACTGGCGCAGTTCCCAGGGTTTCAATAAGGGATAAGCGTAATGGCATAGGGTACCGGAAAAAGGGATGACTAGCGGATGCGGTTGCCATGCCATTTGACACGAAACCTAAAGGTGTCATATAATAGCGATGTGAAACCAAAAGGTTTCGTATTATCGCAATTAGACGGCACGGAAACATAAAATGGAGGTCATCAAATGGGAACCAATAATACGCAAGAGACTTTGCCGGATATCCGACAAACGATTGTACTTAACGCGCCGATTCAAAAGGTATGGGATGCGGTGGCGACATCTGACGGCATCGCAGCATGGTTTATGCCAAATGATTTTCAGCCTGAGCTTGGCTACGAGTTTCATCTAGAGGCAGGGCCATTCGGGAAATCACCATGCAAGGTAACGGAGCTTGATCCTCCCAACCGTCTCACTTTTGCATGGGGCAAGGATTGGTCATTAACATTCGAGCTTATCGCTTTGGAAGGCAAAACAGAATTTACGCTTATCCATGCAGGTTGGGATGCAGCCAAGGTTACTGAATTCGGGCAGCCGCATGGTGAGATTCGCAAGCATATGTCGGAAGGCTGGACCGGTCTTGTGGGAAGACTCGGCAAGTATGTAGAGGCCTAAGATGGCAGATGCCGCACCAAAGCATGATGTGTTTCAGGCCATTGCCGATCCGACCAGGCGGAAGCTGCTGCATCTTCTTGGCGACGAGGAGCTGCCGGTCACCGTTATAAGCGGGCATTTTACGATGAGCCGCACGGCGGTATCGAAGCATTTGCGCGTATTGGCGGATGCCGGGCTAGTCAAGGATCGCAAGGTTGGACGGGAAACGCGCTACCGGCTGGACCCGGAGCCGCTGCTTGAACTCAAGCGATGGCTCGCCTATTACGAGCGTTATTGGGAAAATAAATTATTTGCACTTAAACGTTTTGTCGAAGCGGATGGGGATGCCGAAGGCGTTGAATCATTTGGCCTGCTCTCGTTGGCAGATCGAGATCGGGATTCAAGCGATTAGGTGAGATATCCTTTTACGAATCAAGCAGGAGTAGTCTTGCAAGGCTGTTAGCCTTGAAGGGCGGCTCCTGCTTTTTTTGTCGGTTAAAGGCGTAGAAAATAGACGCAATGCGGCAACTGTTGTGGAGCATGCTATTGAGATAGAAATCTCTTGGCGATAAATGGTAAAATTAATATTTGGGATTGAAAACAAGTTGGAGGTGTTGATAAGCTGAGTTTTCAAAAGAGTCGCATGATTGCAATAGGAACAGTTGTTATAACGATTATTTTGTTTGTGCTGGACGGTTTATTTGTTCATGATGGTCATTGGTTCGATAATTTTGGCATTTCAGCTACGTTTATCATTCCGCCAATCGGTATCGTTTTCGCTATCCTAGCGCTAAGAAAGACAGATTCGAATACGGATTTATGGCTTGTCATGCTCAATATTTTCGTCTTCTTCTTATATTTCGTTTTTATGCTCTTTGGAACGTTATTATTTGGTCCGTGAGGAAGCTTACTAGTGCATACATTCGACCAAACGCAGATGCCGTCCAAATTTGCCGAAGGTGCGATTGAAGCGAGCTTAGCAAACTTAACGGGAAAAACTCCCGTTATTATAACAAATTTCGAGCGGGAATCCGTAGTTAGCTGGAATTTCTCCCGCTAATTTTCGATTTCCAAGTCGGATTGGGCGAAAATGCTGCATATAACGCGAGTTTTTCCAGCTAACTTGCTTAGCCATCACCTACAGCAGAAAATTAGCTGGATATTTTCCTGTTATTTCATATGTGAGGACGCTGTTCTACGAAATTCACGACTCCGATTAAACGAAAACGAGCCTTAGAAGCGACGCTTCTGAAGGCTCGTTCTTGTTTGTCATTCACCGCAGCAGCGATAGGTCGAAGCTTGGCACTAGGCCTTCGTCTGCCGCGCGGCCAAGTAGAGCGGTAATCGCGGCGTAACCATCGTCGCCTAGGTTCGCTGTAAATTCATTGACGTAGAGATCGATATGCGCCTGAGCCACCTCTGGCGAGAGCTCTTGGGCGTGCATCATAATATAAGCTTGGGATTCCTCAGGGTGCGTCCACGCATAGTCGACGGATGCGCGGATCCAATCGGTAATCGCATCCGTATCCAGCGAGCGGCGGGCTATGATTGCCCCTAGCGGGATAGGCAGGCCCGTATCGGACTCCCACCAGCTTCCCAGATCCGTGAGCATGCTGAGTCCATAGGATGGATAAGTAAACCGGGCCTCATGAATAACGAGCCCGGCATCGATCTGGCCATCTCGCACGGCAGGCATGATCTCGTGGAAAGGCATGACGACAATTTCGCCAACGCCGCCTGGTACATGGCGGGCAGCCCACAAGCGGAACAAAAGATAGGCGGTTGAGCGTTCGCTAGGAACCGCTACCCGTTTGCCGGAAAGAGCAGCGGGATTGCTTGCTCCTTCCTCGCTGCTGTTCGTTAGTACGAGCGGGCCGCAGCCTCTGCCGAGAGCGCCGCCGCAAGGCAGCAGCTTGTAATCGTCTAAAACCCAAGGAAGCGCTGCATATGAAATTTTCATCACTTCGGGGCCTTTGGATTTGGCGGCCCAATTATTCGTAATGTCGATGTCCGCATAGGTTACATCCAGTTCGGGCGCGCCGGGGATAAGTCCGTGCGCCCAAGCGTGGAAGACAAATGTATCATTCGGGCATGGTGAGTAAGCAATATTCATTGTAATACCTCCCGTATAGCTTTACTTGCTGCTTCTAATGCAGCTAATGCTTCGCCTATTCGCCACGCGGCGCGATCACGCGGGCCAACCGCGTTCGAGATCGCCCGGATTTCGGCGACAGGGATGCCGAGGCTGGAGGCGGCGACTGCAACGCCGTGCCCCTCCATTCCTTCGGCTGCAGCGCCGCTAATCCTCTCTTCGAGCGCAGCGGTAGTCTCAGCGGAGCCGGTTGCCGTCGTGACGGTCAGAATAGCGCCGCTGCTAACCGGTAAACCAGCCGATTCAATGGCTTCAAGCAGACGCTTATTCCAATCGGCGCTTGCGGTAACGTAAGTCGACCCGAATCCGAGCTCGTCTACGCTGAGAAACCCGTCCGGCGTTTCCGCCCCTAAGTCGGCGGCAACGATAAGATCGGCAACGACAAGCGAGCCGATCGCAGCTCTTTGGACAAAGCCGCCGCCGATTCCGGCGCTTATGGCGAGGCGGTAATCGGCAGCTGATTTGGCAAGCGCAAAGGCAGTGCCTGCTGCCGCAGCTGCCACGCCTACGCCAGCCGCAATGACGTCAACGCCTGCTAGCCCTTGCAGTCCGCGAAGGACGGCATCCCGCTCAGCGTCAACAGCGGTAACGATCAAAACACGCTGTTCGCGTTCATGAGTCATGTGGACAGAATCATTATGTGAATGTGATGGCATCATTCCGTAATCTCCTTTTGTAACCTATCAGCTTGCATTTATCTATCGTATCACTCGCTAGATTGCGGATGCAAATGACGTTAGCCGATCGTGATTTTGCCTTCAGGGTAACGATACAGCTCTTTCTTCGATCGCGTATTGAGCGCGAAAGCGAGCGTAACCGGTCCTAAACGTCCGACGAACATAAGCAATATAATGATGATTTTGCCTGCCTCGCTCAGATGATTCGTTAAGCCTGCCGACATGCCCACCGTACAATAAGCAGACGTTGCTTCAAATAGGATAGCCAAAAACGAGCCTGTCTCGGTTATGGAGAGCAGCATGGTCGCCCCGCAAATAATCGAGAAGGCAATCATCGTAAACATAATCGCCTGATGAATTTGCTGCTTGGCAATGCGGTAACGGAACAGGACGACGTCGTCTTTTCCGCGCATCATCGCAATAATCGCCCCGATGAGGATCGCGAAGGTCGTCACACGTATGCCGCCGCCTGTAGAGCCTGGACCTGCACCGATAAACATTAGCAGGATAAGGAAGAACTGCGTAACCTCTCTCAGCATGCTCGGATCGACAGTGCTTAGACCGGCAGAACGGGCAGTAACCGACTGAAATAACGAGCTCAAAATTTTGCCGATGCCAGATAACGACTGGAGCGTGTTCGGATTGGAAAACTCCAGCGCAAAAATAACGATCGCGCCAAAAGCAGTAAGGAAACCCGTTACGGATAATACGACTTTACTATGTAAGCTGAACTTTCTGTTTTTTGGAAAGGTTACGATCTCGGATATGACGATGAAGCCAATCCCCCCGAAGAAGATCAGCAGCATCGATACGATATTGACGAACGGGTCCTCTACGTAATGAATGAGACTGCTTGCCCTGTCCGGAAATTGGGAGAACAAATCAAAGCCCGCATTATTAAAGAACGAAATGCTATGGAATATGCCAAAATATATCGACTTCCCGATCGGCATTTCCAGCATGAAATAGCTGCTCAGCAATAGGGCTCCCGAGAGCTCGATGACTAGGGCATAGATCAACACCTTGCGAATTAGGCGCACAATGCCTTCGGTTGAGCCATAGTTCATCGATTCTTGAAGCACAAGCCGCTCGCGAAACGAAATCCGTTTACGGAACAGAAGCGCAAATAAGGTCGCCATCGTCATAAATCCCAGTCCGCCGACTTGGGCGAGTACGATAATAACGACTTGACCAAAGGTGGAGAAATGCTCGCCCGTGCTAAGGACTGTCAGGCCTGTGACGCAAGTGGCGCTGGCAGACATAAACAACGCGTCTATATAGGAAATGGATCTTTCATCGGTAAACGCGATTGGCCGTGATAGCAGTTGAGCGCCAATAAAGATGATTAAAATAAAGCCGAAGGTCATCACCTGCGGCGGGCTTGGTCGGAAACGCAATTTGTTGCGCAGGGAAGCTATCTTTAGCATAGCATCAACTCCACCTATCTCTTTCGTGCTAGTATGGTTATTTTTCTTCGTTTGCTTGTACTTGGTCGTCCGTTGCAAGATGGACGGCGTTCCGTCCGCTATGCTTGGAACGATAGAGGGCGATATCCGCCTCGCTTAGCAGCACTTCCAGCGGCACATCCGCCGATTTGGCCTGCGCAACCCCGAAGCTGGCCGTAATCGTAATCGCTTTGGCAGAGCTGTACAACGGATTGCCGGCTATTTCCATGCGAAGCTTCTCCGCGGCTTGTCCGCCGTCGGCAAGAGTTGCTCCCGGCAGGCAGATGGCGAATTCCTCTCCGCCGTAGCGTCCAAGCAGTGCGCTGCCCGGCAGCGTTTGTTGGCAAATCGAGACGACATGCTGAAGGGCAAAATCACCGACGCTATGGCCATAGCGGTCATTGATCTGTTTGAAATAATCGATATCAAACAAAATAAAGGAGATCGGCTCACCCGTTTGATGGGCGGTGCTAAGCAGCTTCCTGCTTTTTTCCATAAAAAAAGTACGATTATAAATGGACGTCAGCCCGTCGATTTCGGCGAGATGGCGCAGCTTGTTCTGAAGCAGCGTATGCTCCGTCACGTCGATCATAACGATCGTTTTGCCTGCTAGCTGCCCGTTAGGCTTTAATAGGTTCGATGCTCTAATTCGGTAATAGTACGTTTCCCCGCCCCGTATCCACTTAAGCTCCTGCTCATGCAAAATGGAAGGGTCTACGCCAAACGAGAACGCGCCGGATTCGGCTCCGCGCTTCCATATGTCCTCAAGCCTCTGGCCGATTGCCGCGGGCGTCAGCGACGGAATGATCTGCGTGGCGGCTCCGTTGAAGTCCATAATCTGATTTTCTAAATTGAGCACCAGCACGCCGTCGCGCATACTCTCGAAGATATGCTCGCGCGCGATGGGTGCTACGGTTAAGAGCGACGTCGAGAAGATGGATACAAGGTACAGCGCTGACGTTATGCACATCAGAATCGGAACGGGATCCATCCCAAGCGGCGTAAGCCCTAGCACATAAGAGAGCGCACCCAGCATAGGGAGTGCGATACCGATGGCAAGCGTAATCAATTGTTTGCGATAGACTGCTTTCGTCTTCTTCCAATGGCGTGCCAAAATAAATAAGCTGGCGAACATCGATCCGGATGTATAGCTGCCATGGACGTAATACCAGAGGCCCGGCACCACGTCAACCATCGGCGTTGGCACATGCGGCCTCAAAATAAGCGCCTTATAGAACAGATGATGATAATCATTGGTCGTGACCATCAGCAGCGTGATGGCTGGAATGACGAACAACCCCCAAGTTTTTTTGGGAGCGATGAACTTATCAAGCCCAACGTAGTGCATAATCAGCAGCAAACTGCAGGGGGCGATAAATGGCATGCCGATATACTCGATATTTAACCAGAAACGGATTTCGCTAAGCGAATCGCTTGCCAGCTCGAAAGCAAAAGCAAAGGTATAAACGGCGGATAAAATAGTCGACCACATAAATACTTTCATGCCTGTGAAATTCGTCTTGTTGTAGTAAGCATATATGGCAAGCAGCACGCTAAGAACGCCGGAAATAACGACAATAATAATATACTGGGAAATAGGGGAATTAAAGGTCATCGGCATAAGCGGCTCCCGGGTGTAGCGGAATTAGTTGGTTCTTCTTGAAGTAAAAGAACAAAGGCTACGGACACATTTTACCATAGTAGCTTGTTCTTCTTCAAAATATTATGAAAAAGGCAGCTTGGGAAATTTCCCTAGCTGCCCGTAGGTAGCGAAACTTCGACGCAGGTGCCCTTGCCAACTTCGCTGCGGAAGACGATGGATCCCTTATGTGCGGCTATAATTTGTTGACTGACCATGAGGCCAAGGCCGTTGCCGTTCGTTTTTTTCGTAAAGAAGGGCTCCCCTAGGCGGAGCACATCTTCTTCCGCGATGCCGCAGCCCTGGTCAATAAACTGCAAGGTTAGCATATGGTCTACTCTGTACTCAAGCTTCACGGTTAATACGCCGCCGCCCGGCATTGCTTCGATTCCGTTTTTCATCACATTTACGAAAACCTGCTTTAATTGGTTGGCTTCGCCGATAACCTCGGGAAGATTGGCGTCAGCGAGCAGGGCAAGCTGAACATTGCTCATTTTTGCTTCGGAATCCAGCAGCATCATAATGTCGCTAACGATGCCGAGCACATTTATCGGCTGATGCAGGTTCGCTTGCGGCTTGGCGAATACGAGAAACTCGCTCACAATCATATTGATTTGATCAAGCTCCCCAAGCATGACCTTGAGGTGGGCCGGAGACAGCGAGCCGGTCTGCTGCTGCAGCTGCACGAAGCCGCGAAGCGTCGTAAGCGGGTTGCGCACCTCATGCGCGACGCCTGCTGCGATCTGGCCGACGACCGACAGCTTCTCGGAGCGCCTAATAATCTCTTCCGTCTGCTTGCGCGATGTAATATTCCTTGAAATAGTGGCTATCGCAATGATCTCGCCGAGCTCGTCCCGGATGGGAGAGACCGTAATGCTTAGATCAACGAGCTTGCCGCACTTGCTATATCTCACGGTCTCGAAGTCGGTAACGGAGCCGCCTTGGAGTACGGTAGCCTGCAGCTCATGGTGAGAGCTGAGATAGTCGTCTGGCACATTGTCAAGCGGCTTGCCTAAAGCTTCTTTCTCCGACCAGCCATACATCGTCTCAAAGGCACGATTAACCTGAATGACATCGCCCTTCAAATCCGCTACGTGAATCGCATCGGACGTGTGATTCACGAACGACTCCAAATACTGCTTCGTGCTGCGCAGCTCTTCCGCTGCATCCTTAAGCTGCGTTGTATAGCTGTGCAAATTGCTGCCCATCGTATCAATCCGTGACGCGAGCAGTCCGAATTCATCGTTGCTGCGAATCGTAATGACTTCACCGAAATTTCCGGCTGCGATCGCATTGACTTTGTTCAGAATTTGATTTAAGCCGCGTATCATAAAACCCGCAATGAAATAGCTGGCGATCATAGTGACAAGCACAAGCCCGAGCGAGATGACAGATTGCATGATAAGCTGCTGGTTAAGCGGCTTCAAAATCGAATTTTGATCGAAGCTAATACAGATGACATATGTTTTGTCGATTGTAATCGGGATGAACGTCTTCATGACGCGCTTGCCCTTTAGATTGCTTTTGACGTTAACGGCCTTGCCGCTTTTCAAAGCGTATTGAATATTAATGGAATCATTCTCTTGATCCTTGTACGTGTATTGGCCAAAGGGAATGTCGCGAACGTCCAAGTTGTACACGGGAATGCCTTTTTTGATTTTTATAATCGGGCTTTTTCCAAAAAACTGCGGATCAAAGCCGGTAATTTCAAGAATATCCTGCTGGTCTGCAATGATTTTGTTCACGATGGCATCTGTTCCGATCGTATAGTCAAAATCAAGGAGCACCTGCGCATTCACGTAAGGATTGATGATGTAGTTAGTCGTACCGTCGAAATAGCTGCCCCATTTTCTAATTTTTTTGGGATCGGAGGTGGAGAAGTTAAACGGTCCCGACCAATAGTTTTCAAGCTTTTGCCCTTCGGGAATGGTTACGTTATGATTTTTAAAAAGCTGTAGGAACGCACGGTACCAGTAATCCCAGGTCTTGGAGCTCATGTTGATTTCGTTCGGATCTGATGATTTCAGCACGACAACATCATCGTCTAGCTTCTTCCATAACGTGATATGGTCGACGCCGATTTTGCGGGCAATTTCGATCAGCTGCTCGTTTGTGACATTGTCTATATCGGGATCAAGCTGCTCTTTTGCTGCGATGGCAGCCATCCGCAGCTTCTCGCCAATCGTATCCTCCATAGACTGCCTTGCGCTCTCCGATGCTTCAAGCGTGAGGCTGATTTGCTTCGCTATATTGTTCACTTGCTGCTCGAGGGTAGACTGCACCTCTGCTTTAGACGAAACATAATAGATTGATATGTAAAGCGCCAGTATAACAGCGACAATAACCGAGATTGAAAAAGATAGTTTAGCTTTAATGGACATCAGGATCTCCCCCCAAAATCTAAGGTGCACATACTACAATTTGACACGGGTCGACAAAAATCCTGTATGAGTTTGCAATAAAAAAGGGAGAAACATAAATATGTTTCCCCATCGGTATTTACTGTTATATCGCCTCTTCGTGAAGGCTTCCCGCTTTATTCCATTATTCGCGCGAGAAATGCTCTTCTTCCAAGTACTGCTCCGCTTCCTCGTAAGTTTCGAACGCGGATTCCAGATTGAGATCAGCATACAAATACCAAAGATCCTCCTCGAACAGAAGCGTTAGCACGGCATTGTTTGGCCCGATCCAGCGCTCCTCCTGCGGAGCTTTGTTTTTCTTCTTTTTCTTTGACTCAGGCTTCTCCGGCGGCGCAATCGCAAGCGAGCTGATCGACTTCTCGATAAGGGAGCGCAGCTCATCCTCGTTGTAATCCCGGATATTGACTAGACCTTTGTCATCGGTTGCGACGCCCCGCACCAAGCCGGCGAATACATAACCGTTGCCGTTCGGGTGCAGATGGTGCACAACTGATTTCTTCTCATGGGCGCTCTCTTCGTAATGGAAGTTCGTGCGGCCAAGAGACACGTCCTTACGCTGCAATTGTGGAAAGGACTCGATTATAGCAAGCTTTTGTTCAAAAGATAACATCGGTTGATTTTTCCTCCTAAAAGTTTGCGTAGCAAACTACTTCGTAAGCATGAGCTTAGGTTTGCGAAGCAAACCACTTCGTAAGCATGAGCTTAAGTTTGCGAAGCAAACCACTTCGTAAGCATGAGCTTAGGTTTGCGAAGCAAACCACTCCGTAAGCATGAGCTTAAGTTTGCGTAGCAAACTACTTCGTAAGCATAAGCCTAGGCTTGCTCAGCAGTTGCAGCAATGCTTGTGATTATACCACACAGCAGGAGGGAGCTGTTAAATATCCTTCTTCTTCATTAGCAGCATGATGGCGCCGGCGAGAATGAACACGATGGCGATGATTGGCTGGCTAAGGATGAAGTTGTTATAGATGGAGCCGATTGAGAACACTGCGAAGAAGAGAAGCGAGAGCACGGTTAAAATGTTGATCGGAATAAGCAGCCATTTGTTGCGGTTGCCGAACCAATAAAATTCGAACAAGCCGACAGCCACTGCAAGGATAAAGCCTGGCCACATGTAAACCCAGTTATTGAAAAGCATAGCGATTTGGCACACGACGCCTGCCATGAGCAAGATGCCTCCCGGAATCAAGACGCCAATTCCTTTTCTGCCGATCATAACGAAGTACAGCCAGTGGAAAAATAGTCCGAGCGGGATGACGAAAATCGAAGGCCAGAAGTAAGCAAATATTTTGCCTGGGCCAAAAGCTTCGCCTTGATTCAGAAATAAACATGCACCGAGCAGCAGGAGGACGAGCCCGCCAATTGTTCTTAAATTCATCGTTTTAAAGCACCCCAATCATCGTTTTATTAGCTGCATTCAGCATAGCATACAATGAAAATAACTGTCCTCCTGCTGTAGGTAAAATGGGGAACTGGACTAAAGTCCAGTTTCATCTACTCCGGATGGTTCATCGTGGCCGTGCCGACCTCGAAGGGCGAAGTGACGCCCTCATACATAAGATGCATGGACATGCCTGCAGACGCGTGAACCAGGTTGTGGCAGTGATCCATCCAGACGCCCGGATTATCGGCGCGGAAGGCAACCTCATACACTTCGCCTGGAGCGACATCAAGCGTATCGGACCACCACAGGCTGCCGGTCACCGGCTCGTTGTTGCGCGATAATACGAGCATATGATGACCGTGCAGATGCATCGGATGCTCGGTTGCGCTGCGGTTGACGATCGTTGTTTTCACAAGCTCGCCCTCCTTCACGACAAACATTGGCGTATTCGGAAAGACTTCGCCGTTAATCGTATCGTAAGCAGCAAATGCCCCGTTATAGAAAGCGAAGCGATTATCCAGTATCATCGTGAATTCCCGGTCAAAATGACTGTTTATGTCAAAAGGAGCAGCTCCGGCCGCTGTCCCGTAATGGGTC
Source organism: Bacillus sp. FJAT-26390 (assembly GCF_001682865.1). Classification (GTDB taxonomy): domain Bacteria; phylum Bacillota; class Bacilli; order Paenibacillales; family Paenibacillaceae; genus Pristimantibacillus. Next base: position 367,415 of record NZ_MAQX01000033.1, on the reverse strand, counting down.
GGATCAAAGGTGGTCGTCGCAGGCAGCTTCGGAATATCCCCGCTGCCGTCTTTGCTTATCAATATGCCCAATGAATCGCCCTTTCCAACGCGAAGGAAGACCGGATGCTCGGGCATTATGAATTCAACGTCGTATCGCCCTCCGGTCAGCAGATCCAAGCTTTTATCGCTCATTTCAGTTGGTCCGGTAAGATCGGTGCCGTCAATGGCTGTTACTTTGAACGGTGCTCCGGTCAAAATATAAGATTGCCTAACCCAATCATCCGTATTGATCAGGCGCAGCTTAACGTGCGTTCCGGGCGCTATCGCTCTGCGCTGCACGGATGGATCGGCTCCGATGGACATGCCGGCTCCGCGCCAGTTATGCGTGATGACGGTAATATCCTCGCCTGCTTGTGCTTCAGCTTCGTTAGGCTCGACGATTAGTGCGCCAAATAACCCTTTTTGTACGGCTGTTTTCGACTCTTGGTGAGAATGGTACCAGAAGGTGCCGACCTGCTCCGCTACAAAACGGTACGTAAAGGTCTCTCCCGGCATAACTGCATCTTGTGTTGCGCCGGCAACGCCGTCCTCCGCGTTTGGCACATCTAATCCATGCCAGTGGAGCGTTGCGCCGCTTTCAATGTCTTTGTTGATGAGCGTGACCTCAACGAGCTCTCCTTCCTTCATGCGAAGCTCGGGACCGGGTATTTCCCCATTGTATGTCCATGCATCAATGTGCTTGCCAGAGCTTAAGGCGATGCTCTTATGCTGCGCGGTTAAGGTGAACTTGCGATCCGGCTCGCCCGCACGCGGGCCCGTTAGCGCTGTAACGGGAGTCTCAGCGGCATTCTGGGCTGTGCTTGCGGGTATCGCGGTTTGGTTATGTTTGTGGCCGATCCGTTTTTCGTGCTGAGATGCGGATGCGGGCAAGCCATAATCGGCATTGCCTGCCATCATGCTCAAATGTTCAGGCAGTTTGCTGTTCTCCATAGCTGTGAGCAGAGGGATGCTGAGGATAGCTGCAATAACGAGAAGCCCGCCGGTATGCTGCAGTCTGCGCCGCCATGGGCGATAAACGAGCGGAGCTTGCGCGGCAAGCTGGTTGCGGTGAGTCTGAAGCATCCATAACAGGCAGGCTATAAATAGAAGAATGGTTGTAGGCATCGTGATAGCCGTCCAGTGAAACGGGATTGGCGGAACAAAAGCAAAGTAGAACAATGCCAACGAGCAAAGTGCAGCAAGCTGGAACGGAACGATAAAAGCGGGGTCGGAAGCTTGGCGGCGGCGGGCAACATCAGGAGCCGACTCCGTGCGTCCATAGGTACGGTGCATGAGCTTGCGTATTCTAGGGAAGGAGCCAAGCCAAATGAGAAGGGCAGGGATTGCCGCAAGCGGAGTCCGAACGAGCAGTCGATCCATCCAAAATAATGGATGAGCGGTTGCGGCGAGCATCGTATCGGCTGCGGTGATCACAGCGGCGAGCAGGCTGAGGCTGACGGACCAAAAGAGCAGCTTGCGGGTTTTGCGGTAAAGCATTTTCTCCGTGTCAAAATAGACAAGCTTGGAAGCTTTGCCTGCGGCTATAAACGAGAAAATAACAAATAGGATGATGGCGCCGAGCTCCAAATTAATAAGCAGTGAATACATCGTATAAGCCTCCTGTGCGTTGGAATGTCTATGTCTCAGCATGCGGTCCGAGAAGCCGGTTACTAGTCGTTATTCATCTTATCTAGTTCACTAACTGCGCAAAACCGCCGTAAGTCGGAACGCAGTCCTAGACCTCTGGCGGGGAACCTTGGTCGAAGAAGCGCGAATGGGCTCGAACGCTACAAAATGCGGAAATAGTTCTTATGAAACGACATTTTACACCTCTTGTTTAGTTCTATGAAAGCGCTACAATTAAGGTATTAAGAAGTAGGAGGTGAACAAAATGAGCCAAGAACAAGAAGTAGTTCAAGAAGGCGCGGAAGAGTCCGCAGAACTGATTTCCGAAGAGGCTCCAGCGGAAGAAGCAGTAGAAGCTGTTGAGGCTGAATTGGAAGAGGAAGTAGAAGAAGCGGCTGCTGCGGTTGAGGAAGAAGCTGCAGAGGAAGCGTCTGAAGAGCAATAATGATATCTATCATTTTAAATTATAAAGAGGAAGACTGTTCTAAAGGTCGTTTTGGCGAACCTTGGCACGGTCTTTTTTTTATGCGTTTTCATAGATTTTCCCAACATTTTGTTCATGTAAATGTGCAAAACACGCGTGCAATAGATACCTTAATATGCTACGATACCTTGTGCTTTACTTTTCCTATTTAGAAGAAGGTGACATCATGACAGCGGCAGAGGCCGGTAATGACCAGGGGCAGCGCGAGCAGAAAGGCTTGAATCTATTTTTTCTGACGTGGCCCATATTTTTGGAAATCTTTTTGTTTATGCTCATGGGTATTGCGGATACGCTGATGCTGAGCGCGATTTCGGATAACGCGGTATCCGGCGTCGGGGCATCGAATCAATTTTTGCATATTGCGATTCTACTATTAGAAGTGATCGGCAACGGGGCATCCATCGTCGTCGCGCAATATATAGGTTCAAGGAAATTTATTGAAGCTGCCAAAATATCAGCGCTGGCTGTAACGCTCAATCTAGTTGTCGGGCTGATGATCAGCTTGACGTTCGTGCTGTTTGGCGGTCATTTGCTGCAAGTGTTGAACTTGCAAGGCGAGATACTTGTCCATGCCAAAAGCTATCTATCGATCGTAGGCGGGATGATCTTCCTGCAAGCGATTATTAACTCGATTTCCGCCATTATTCGCGTACATGGATTTACGAAGGAAGCGATGTATGTATCGCTTGGTATGAACATCGTTCATATTATCGGAAACTACTTGTTTATTTTTGGGAAATTCGGTTTTCCGGAGATGGGCGTGCAAGGTGCGGCGATTTCTTCCGTCATTAGCCGGGCGCTGGCGCTAGTTGTCTTCTTCTGGCTGCTGTACCGAATTATGTCGGTGAGAGTGGAGCTGCTTTACTATTTCTCATTGACCAAGGAATACATCTCTAAAATTTTAAAAATCGGCATTCCTTCTGCGCTTGAGCAGGTGATGTACCAGGCATGCCAAATCGTTTTCCTCTATTATGCGACCTATCTTGGCGCGGCGTCCTTGGCAGCAAAAAACTATGCGAATAACATTTCGATGTTTACGTATTTATTCGCTTTCGCCATTGGGATGGGCACGTCGATTATCGTCGGCAGGCTTGTGGGTGCCGGCGAGCAAACGTCAGCTTATCATCGCGTTTGGAAGAGCGTTCGCTGGGCAAGCGGCGTAACCTTGTTCGCGGTGTTGCTCGTCATTGCGTTCCGCGAGCCGCTTATGCGCATGTTCACGGACGACGAGGAGATTATACGGCTGGGAGTTAGCGTCCTGCTGCTAAGCATCGTGCTGGAGACCGGGCGAACGATTAACATCGTGCTCGTCAACTCGCTGCGGGCGACGGGAGATGCGAAATATCCGCTCTGGATCGGCATGGGCTCGATGGTGGCGATGAGCTTGCCGCTCGGTTATTTCTTTATTTTCACGCTGGATATGGGCTTGGCTGGCATTTGGCTTGCGATTGCGGCAGATGAATGGGTGCGCGCATTCATTATGTTTTTCCGCTGGAGAAGCAGGGCGTGGGAGAAGCATGCGCTGGTTAAGCGAGAGAGCAAGGAAAAAGCGGCTGTGCTGCATTCGTAGCAGGACAGCGGGCGAGCATTGCGGTAGTTGATAAGGATGTCCAAGAGGTTATTTTTGCCTCTGGGGCGTCTTTTTTTTTTGCGGGCATAAAAGCTTGGCTATTTTCTCCGAATCGTTGAAAAAGGCAATTGACAAAAACAGGGCGGCGCAATAGAATATAAACATACATAATATAAGTTAGTACATTATAAAAAGTAAGTAAACTATGAATTGAGCGATTATAGGAGGATATGAAAATGGCAAAATCACAATGGACGGTTGATCCGACGCACAGCAGCATCGATTTCTCAGTAAAGCATATGATGATCGCTAAGGTAAAAGGCTCTTTCCACGCTTTCGAAGCAAATGTGGTCGCTGACGCGCATGACCTGACTTCGGCTGAGATCCAGCTTACGATTGATCTCAACAGCGTGGATACGCGCAACAAAGACCGTGACGCACATCTTCGCAATCCTGATTTCTTCGACACAGAGAAATATCCTTCGCTCGTATTCACTTCGACTGCGATTACAAAAACCGATGATGGCGAGTATTCCGTTATTGGCGACGTAAGTCTGCATGGCGTAACGCGTTCCGAGAAATTCGCCGTTAACTTTGAAGGCGCTGGCAAAGACCCTTGGGGCAATGAAAAAGTGGGCTTTAGCGCATCAGGCAGCCTGAAGCGCAGCGACTATGGCTTAACTTATAATGCAGCGCTGGAAACAGGCGGCGTTCTAATCGGCGATGAAGTGAAGTTCACCATCGATATCGAAGCTATTCAACAAGGCTAATTTTTAATGGCAGCCTTCCTATAAAAGCGGCTTACCTTGCAATTGCCAGGGCGAGCCGCTTTTTTGTTGCTGTAATGCGCTTTCAGAGGTACGATAAGGAAAGGAACAGCGAGCGAGGGAGACAAACGAGATGGAGCCTAATGATTCAAAACATATACGGAATATTGGCATTTTCGCGCATGTCGATGCAGGGAAGACAACAACGACAGAGCAGATATTATTTCGCAGCGGGCGCATTCGGTCGCTGGGAAGCGTGGATGCGGGAACGGCGCAAACGGATTTTCTTGAGGTGGAACGCTCACGGGGAATTTCGGTACGGGCGGCGGCGACTCGTTTTACTTGGCAGGGCGCGACAGTCAATTTGGTTGATACGCCGGGGCATGTCGATTTTCTCTCCGAGGTCGAGCGGTCGCTGCGCGTGATGGATGGCGCGGTGCTTATCCTTTCGGCCGTTGAAGGTGTACAGGCACAGACGGAGGTTATCTGGCATGCTTTGCGGGAACGGAACATGCCAACGCTTATTTACGTGAACAAGCTGGATAGGGTCGGAGCCGATCCGCTTGGAACGATCAAGCAAATTCGTCGTTTGCTTTCGCCGCAAGCGGCGCCGGTGCAGGCGCCGCTTGGCGTGGAGGATAGCTTTAGCGGCGCGGTGAGCGTGCTGGACGATACTGCCGGTGATTTGGGCGAGGCAAAAGCTTATTTGCAGCTGCTGGAGGAGACGGTGGCTGAGCAGGATGAGTCGCTGCTGCTTCATTATTTGGACAGCGGCACGCTGCCGAAGGCGGAGCTGAACCAAATGCTGCCCTCGCTTACGCGAAGCGGGGAGCTGTTTCCGATTTTATTTGGCGCATCGAATAGAGGAATCGGCATCGAGCCGTTAATGCAAGCGATGGTCGCGCTGCTGCCGCCGCCAGAGGCTGTCCCGGACGGGCCGGTATCGGGGGTCATATTCCGCATTGAGCGTGATGCGGCGATGGGGCGCATCGCTTATGTTCGTTTGTATAGCGGCGTTATTCGCAACCGCGATTCGGTTCGGAATGAGACGCAGCAAATCGAAGAGAAGGTTACGCAAATCCGCAAAATCGACGGGCAAAAGGCGGAGGATGTGGGCCTTCTTGCAGCGGGCGATATTGCAGCCGTTTGCGGCTGGAACCAAGCGCGCATTGGCGATATTATCGGCTGCGGCGATTATGTTCCCGGCGAGACGCGGCTGGCGGTGCCGCTCCTGACGGTGCAGGTGCGCTGGGGCAACGAGGCGGAGTATCCGGCAGTCGTCGCGGCGCTGCAAGAGCTGGCGGATGAGGACCCGCTGCTTGATCTGCAATGGCTGCAGGAGCAGCGCGAGCTGCATCTTAAAGTTATGGGGCCGATCCAGATCGAGGTGCTGACGCATCTGCTGCACAATCGCTATGGGTTGAAGGCTGATTTTGGCGAGCCATCGGTTATTTATAAAGAGACGCCGGCTCAGACGGGCGAGGGCTTCATTGCGTATACGATGCCGAAGCCGTGCTGGGCAATTCTGCGGTTCCATATTGAGCCTGGGGAGCGCGGAAGCGGCATCGCCTTCAGCTCCGTTGTACGCTCGGAGCGGCTGCTCGACCGCTATCAGAACGAGGTTGCCAGAAGCGTTCCCGAGGCGCTTCAGCAGGGTCTTTTTGGCTGGGAAGTAACGGACGTGAAGGTTACGCTTGTTGAAGGGGAGCATCATGTGTGGCATACGCATCCGCTTGATTTTGCGGTAGCCACGCCGATGGGCATTATGGACGGCTTGTCTCGGATAGGGGTAAAGCTGCTGGAGCCCATGCTGTCCTTCCGTATTTCCGTACCAGAGGAGACAGGCGGCAAGCTGATGAATGAGCTTATACTTATGCGCGGAGAGTTTGAAACGCCGGTTGTCAGGCAGGAGAGGATGGAGATCGAGGGCATACTGCCAGTAGCTACATCGCTCGATTTTCCGGCGCGTTTCGGCTCGCTTACGAAGGGGAGGGGTGCTTTGGCAACCTTCTTCGCGGGTTATCGCGAATGTCCGCCCGATGTGAAGGCGGAGCGGGTGCGCCGAGGCGTTAATCCGCTGGACCAATCCAAATATATTTTAGCTGTTCGAAAGGCGCTTGCCGGCTCATAGCCGCAGGCGTTTTTTTTGTATCTAGATCGTTCACGGAGCGTTTGGGAAGGGAAAAGGAAATTCATGGTTATTTGTTATGTATAATATATACAATGATGGAGTTTGTATGCGGTGATGAGTGTTCTAAGAGGTAGTATATTATGACTAAAAATAACGCTCATATCTGAATAAAGAGACTCAATTTAAAGGAATAAAATGAGAGCTTTTGTCGAAGTGGTTGTAATAGTATTATCAATATAATAAATATATATTTGTGAGGAAGCGAAGACGCGCTGCCAAGTAAAGGAGGGTACAGGGAAAGGCGAGCGCCAGAAGGTTGTCCTCCATACCAATACAAACCGAGGTGTAATCATGATACGAAAGCTTACCGTTATCGGACTCGCGATCGTCTGTACATTGTCCATGTCCATTGGTGCATCAGCGGCTGACTCCAAGGAGAAGCCGCAGGCAAGCACGATTACTTGGCCAGAAAAGCAAGCGCTTCCAAGCTTCTCGAAGATTAAACAGCTGGATGTGGCGGATATATATGATGCGCCCGGCGACATAAAGATTCTTATGGCGACTCTGCAAGGCGTTGTCAATCGAGCCGAGCCCCGGATCTATTTGCTGGAGAACAAGGAGGAAGGGAAGTTCACTTGGCTGAACGACTTGAACGTGACTTACAAGGTGAGGGACGACTACTGGCAGATCGTCCGTACTTACAAGAAAGAAATAAACGGCATGATTGTATACGATCCGAACGTGCCTGACTCCGTCAATGTGGCTACGACGCTTGCCGGCTTAAAGGGCGCCGTGGTCGCAAGCCCTGAACTGGCGAAGAAGCTGCAAGCCGAGCCTTACAGCTTGAAGGTGCTGGATGATCTCCAAGGGAAATTCAAGGATCGGCTGGACGCTTATACGTGGCAGTATGAAAATTTATGGAGCCAGACGACGCATCGGATGCTCGTTGGCCTTAGCCCGGACACCTCGATCAGGCTTCCGGACAATCAAGGGGATCTGTTCAAGGTCATCGCGCAAGATACGACGCAGGAGCGGGACGGAAAGAATAGAAAGGTCTATGATCTCGATTTGAGCGCAAGCCTTGGCAAATCAGATGTATATCTGCGCTTCGACGATGCGTTCGCGCAGGATGGCTGGGGAACGGCGGTACATGAGGTTACGATCAAGGCGGACGGCAATACCATCGCAAAATTCATTCCGGGCACGCCGGAAGAAAAGCCTTTCTTGTATGACGCGCAAAGCTCGCAGGTATCCGAAGGCAACGGCGGACACCGCTTTGCAGACAACAACCGTTACTTTATTTATAAATTCACGCCTCCAGCTGGTGCGAAGCAGTTGACGGCATCCGTGGATATGTGGAATCAATATAAGGTTTCTGCAGGCAACGAACAGCCGGTATCCTCCGAGCAGAAGGAGCCTTATGGCTACTTGCGTGATTATGCCGTTGCGAACAAAGCGATGGTGTTCTGGCTTGATTCCAACGTACCCGAACAAAAGGCGCTGTTTGAGAAAATTTTATCGGACGTGAAGCCGGGCACGCCTTACCTAGGGTGGTTCAGCAATGACGTTGACGGTGAATTCAGCGGCGTAGAGATTACGTCCAATCACGGCGTGTACGTGCTCGCTGCCGATTGGTTCAGCAACCTGACTGTATTCTCCGGCACGAAGGCGAATGCTTTCAAAGAAAAAGCGGCGCAGGCGCCGAAGCTGGAAAACAAGATTTATGTCACGTATACATTCAGCGAAGGTGACAATTTCCAATACAATCAGCATAAAATGCGCATTCTGTGGGATGACCCAAGCCGCGGCAAGGTGCCGCTCAACTGGACATCCAGCCCACTGCTCTATGATGGCGCTCCTGCGATGCTGAATTATTTCAGGGAAACCGCTACGGATAATGACCTGCTGATCGCAGGACCGTCCGGCGCAGGTTACTTCTACCCGAACGCATGGCCGGCAGAATCGTTTACCGCCTTCTTGAAACAATCGTATTCGTACATGGAGAAGACGGGCATGACGATTCCTTACGTGTTGAACCGCGTCAATAGTGAGAATGTGCCGCTCAGTGACGCCCATGCAGCAGCTTATATCAAGGAATATAAGCCTCAGGGGCTGTTCCTAAGCTGGGAAGACCGCCATGGCGTAGAGATTGTTGGCGGCAAGCTTCCGGTATCGACGATTCAAGGCATCAGTACGGTGCAGGACGGCCAGAAGATTCTCGCTGACGCCAAGGCTAAGTGGGACGGGAAATCGCCGTTGTTCGTTTCCTTGGGCCTGCTTGCTTGGAGCCTTACGCCGTCTGATATTGCCGAGCTGCAAGCTTCGCTTGGACCGGAGTACGCAGCGGTTCGCGCCGATCAGTATTTCTCGCTGATTCGCAGCGCGAATGGGCTGCCGGCTAAATAATAATGGAAAAAGGACGCCAGCTCGGTGAGCTGGCGTCCTTTTTATTTGTCAGCGATGCGAGTTAGGAATGGAATGCCGCGTTTCGGCGGTTATTTCGTTGCGGGAGCGATGTCGGGATTAACGGCAATGATGCCGTAAACCTGAGGCTCCTCGGCAGACGCGCCAAACCAAAGCTGGCCGCTTCCGACCATAACGCCTTGGTCTCTCACAAATAGATTGTCGACTTTTTGCGCTGCCAGCGCGTCTTTGACGGATTTGGTTATAATCTGGTCATACTTCTCTATGAATTCCGCTTTGGATTTGATCTGTACGGGTGTTTCTCCATTCACTTGAAGCGGGAGCAGAATAAGCTCGGCGACAGCGCTCCTCTCATCGGCGGCAACTGCTGCTTTCGCTAACTCGAACATTTTCTCAAAAGCTTTAGGATCATTAATGCCTGCTGCTGCGTAAGGGTTATCCTCCTCAGCCATTGCATTCGCTGCTTCAGCTTGATTCGAAGGGGCGATTGCAGAAGCGTCTTTGTTTGAATCAGCGTTCCTGTTACTCGCCCCCGTTTGTCCGCATCCAGCCAATAAGGTCATTGCTATGCCAAAAGCCGCAAAAGCGGCGAAGCTCTTCCTTTTCCGTTTCACTAGCGAAAACGTCGCCATGTTGTTCAGCATGATGATCCTCCTCTAAAATTTGCGGTAACCTTTCATTTCCCTTTATTAGTTTAAACCTACTGGAGTAGTTTCAATCACTATCTTGAAAGGTCCCGCTATTTAGAGGGGGAGAGGGCCGAGGTAAGCTCAGTGCCTGCTTAACCTCCCTTAACCAACGAAGCAAGCTCCAGAAACGCCAAAGTTGAGCGATGGATGCGATCGTGGATCTCGTGGCCGCCGCCTTCGTAGGCGGCTAATCCGTCCGCAAGCAAGTTGCGCTGGGCGCCTCCGATGGAGATCCACTCCGGCGAGTTGATTCCGTGAAGATTGCGCACGATGGCTTGGAGCTGCTGCAAGGAGCTTGTTCCGACAGCGCCGCCCGAGGAGCTTAAGGATAGCACCGCTTTTCCGCGAAAATGGTCCTGGCCGAGGAAGTCCAGCGCGTTTTTGAGCACGCCCGAAATGCTGCCGTGATATTCGGGGGATGCCAGCACGATGGCGTCCGCTTCGCGCATCGCTTGCTGCAATTGCTGGACGGCTGCATGATCATGGCCGATCTCATCGGGTGAGTAGAAGGGAAGCGGCGTTTGAAATAAATCATGCAGCAGAACGCTATGCCCTTTTTTTGAAATCAATTGCCCTACATGGACGGCTAGACGTGTGCTTGTTGCAGAATCTCGATTGCTTCCGGTTAAAATCGTAACTTTCATAATAATCTTCCTTTCGCCTTGCGATTTGATTGGTATAATCGTATCACTTCCGCAACGGCATGACGTCCACAATAGGACTGATTTTAAAATGAAATAAGCATTCAACCATTGGCTGAATGCTCTACGACTTTAGTCTGAGAAAAAGGGGCTGCTATTGATCCAGCCCATGCTTCACGGCGTAGATGGCAGCCTGCGTGCGGTCGGCCATCCCGAGCTTGCTCAAAACGTGGCTAACATGGCTTTTGACTGTTTTTTCCGAAATAAACAGCTCCTTTGCGATGTCTCGGTTGCTTTTGCCCGATGCGATAAGCCGCAGCACGTCCTGCTCTCTGGCTGTAAGCTCGGAAATGCCCTGATCGGCACTCCGGGGAGAATCGGCTTCGGCATATTGGCTCATGAGCTGGCCAGCCACGTCAGGATGAAGCTCAACCTTGCCGTTATGCACATTTATAATAGCGCGCACGAGATCCTCCGGTTCAATATCCTTGAGCAAGTAACCCTTGGCGCCGGCGCGGATCGCCGGGAGCGCATGCTCCTGATCGGAGAAGGAAGTCAGAATGATCACTTTGACGTCGGGATGGGTAAGCTTGATTTGTTTCGTAGCTTCGATCCCGCTCATTCCGGGCATGTTGATATCCATCAATACGACATCAGGCTGCAGCGCAGTGACTTGTTCCAGCGTTTCTTGTCCGGTAGCCGCCTCGCCGATCAGCTTAATATCCGTTTGCGTCGATAAAAAAACCTGCAAGCCTCTCCGTACCATCGCGTGGTCGTCGGCCAATAACAATTTGATCGTCATTTTTCCGGCACCTTCCTTATTGCATCAGCGGAAAGAGGAAGCATCACCTCAATCGATGTTCCCTTTCCCGTTCTGCTCGTAAGCCGAAAACGGCCGCCAAGCATTTCGGCGCGTTCCCGCATATTGGATAACCCAAATGATTGCTGCCCAGTAGACGTGTTTGACGCGTCGGGCGTCCCGCCCGTATTCATGCCGCGGCCATAGTCCGTGACCGTAAGCAAAATTTCCTCTGCTTGCACCGCAAGCGCCACACTGACCTTGGATGTGCCCGCATGCTTGGAGACGTTATTTAGCGCTTCTTGGCCGATCCGCCATAACGCTTCCTCCGCGCCTTGCGGCAGCGCCGCATTCCCGGTCGTCTGCCCGTTTACTTGCAAGCCGAGCCTAGTGCCGTATTCCGCGAGCGCGGTTACGATTCCTTTCTCCACGCCCGCGGGCCGAAGCTGGATGATGAGCGCGCGCATTTCCTTTAAGGCATCCCGGGACAATGCCTGCATATCCTTAACGGCGCTTATGGCCGTAGCCACCTGTTCGCCGCCAAGCAAAGATTCGACGCCCTTAGCTGTCATGCTGATGGAAAATAACAGTTGGGATACGGAGTCGTGCAAATCACGCGCCAGCCGGTTTCGTTCCTCAAGCCGGGCAAGATCCAGGCGAACCTCCTCTAGCCGGGCATTTTCGAGTGCTATAGCCAGATGCTCCGCCACTGCTTCAAGCACGGCGCCGTCTACTTGGTTGAGTCCGCAGCTTGCGGGATGCGCAATGACCAAGACGCCGCAAGCCTCGGTTCCGCCGAACGTAACGGGAGCCGCGATGACGGATTGAAGCGCCTTCGTTATTTGCTGCTGCATCCCGCTTTCGATCAGCGCGGAAATATGGGCGGCATCCATCTCTTGATAGCCCTGCGCGCGGCCCGCTTGGTCAAGCCATGGTGCGTCAGCAGTCCGAATACGCAAATTAGGAGTAAGCAGCAAATCGTCATAGCGCAGGCTGCGGACAACAAAATAGTCCCCGGAGCGCTCCAATAAAGCAACGAACGGCCAATCAAAATGATCCCCGATCAGCTTCATGGCGTGCAAGTTCAGCTGTCCGCCGGCATCTTCTCCGCTGAGCGTAATGGTGAGCGAACGGCTGAATTCGCCAAGCCGGGAAAAAAGCTCCGCCCGCCGCTGCTCGGCCTCATGCAGCCTCATTCGCTCGACGGCTACGCCGATCTGGAACGCGACAGCTTGCAGCAGTGCCAGCTCCTCGTCCGTAAAATGCTCCTTGCCCGGCGAGCCGACGTTTAAGACGCCAAATAGCCGACCGCCGATGCGAAGGGGAACGGTGGCGTGATGGGTAAAGCCGCATGTATCTCCCTTTTTTTCCCTTCGGGCATTTTCGAGCCTTTTGCAGTTCAAAATGTTGACCGCGTTTTTAAGCTTTCCGGCTTGATAGCGGTCCAAGCACCAGCAGGAGCCGCATTTCATGAACCGTTTCTCTTCGAATAGCAGCGCAGGCGGCAAATTGCGGTCGGCTACACATGTATAGTCGTGGTTCTCATTTACAAAAAAGATCCAACCGAAGGAGAGCCCCGTCACCTCAAGCAGCCTGCCTAATACGGTGTCCAGCATGTAATCCAAATCATTGGATTGGTTTAACGTTTCCGCTATCGTTTTGAGCGTGGTCAGCTCTTGCACATGGAGATCATTCGTCACGGCTTCCGTTCCTCCGATCTATGCTTTATGGTATTTTTAATATTCGTGAATGGGCAAGGCAAAACCTTTTTAGACCGCCTAGGAAAGCATTCCGCTGCGGCAATAAACGGTTTTCCTCCAAAAAGCACACTTGTGTTTCTCATGTTGAATATGTTATATTACTACAAAATTAATTATCGGATCACGCCAGTGAAGAGAATCCAACTCGGAGGCGTTCTCGTCAAGGGGAGGGAAGCGCCTTCCCCCTAAGTTTACCGGGCCCGCCCGTTATCGCGGAGCAAAGAGGATCAGACAGCTTGTCTGTTTGGTCAATTTGGGTGGCACCGCGAGTACAAAAACGCTCCTCGTCCCATATGGGATGAGGGCGTTTTTTGTGTTTTTCTAAACGAAAAGGAGCGCGGTGACATGTTGGACATGAGATGGTTGAGGCAAAATCACGAGCAGGTTCAGACGGTGGCAAATCAGAAGGGGATCAAGGTTTCCATTGCAGAGCTGCTGTCGTGGGACGAGAAGAAGCGCCTGCTGCTGCAGGAGACGGAAGGGCTGCGAGAGAACCGCAATAAGCTCTCGCATTATATCGGCACGCTGCTGAGCCAAGGGGCTAAGGAACAAGCGGAACAAACGAAGCAAAGCGTAAAGGAAACGAATGAGAAGCTGAATGAGGTGGAGGCAGAGCTTGAAGAGGCGGAGCGGCATGTCGGTGAGCTGCTTGCAATGGTTCCGAATATCGTATCGCCGGATACGCCGTTCGGCCGTTCGGATGCTGACAATGTGGAGCTGAGACGCGTTGGCGAAGCGCCAAGCTTTGCGTTCGAGCTGAAGGATCATATGGCGCTCGGCGAGCTGCACGATATGGTGGATGTGCAGCGCGGGGTGAAGGCTGCGGGCAGCCGCAACTACTTCTTGAAGGGAGCGGGCGTGTTGCTCCACCGCGCCGTACAGCAGCTAGCGCTTGATTTGCTGCTGCAAAAGGGCTTTACGCCGCTCGATGTTCCGCTAATGGTTCGTACCGATGCGATGAGCAATACGGGTTTTTTTCCGCTCGGCGAGGATCAGAGCTACCGGATTGCGGGTGACGATAAATGGCTGGTCGGCACCTCGGAGGTGCCGATGATCACCTACTATGCGAATGAAATCGTAGACGCTCAGACGCCAATCAAGCTTGCTGCCGCATCGGTCTGCTTCCGCAGCGAGGTTGGCTCGGCAGGCAGAGACGTCCATGGGCTGTACCGGGTTCACCAGTTTGCCAAGGTCGAGCAGGTCATCATGTGCAAGGCGGATCACGAGGTTTCGGAGGCTTTGCTGCAGGAAATAACCGCGAACGCCGAGGAGCTGCTTCAATGCCTTGTGCTGCCCTATCGGGTAATGGCGGTGTGTACGGGCGACATGTCGCAAAAAACGTATAAGCAATACGATATCGAGACATGGATGCCAAGCCGCCAGAGCTACGGGGAGACGCATTCGTCGTCGAACCTGCTTGATTTTCAGGCGCGCCGCTCGAATATCCGGTATCGTGCCGAGGACGGCGCGTTACGGTTCTGCCACACGCTTAACAACACGGCCGTGGCGAGCCCGCGCATCCTCATTCCGCTTCTGGAAAACCATCAAGAGGAGGACGGCTCGATTCGTATTCCAGCGGCGCTTCAGCCTTATATGAACGGGATGAAGCGGCTAGCTATCCATTAAATGCAAAATGCGGCAAGGAGCAATGCTAAGGCATCTCCTTACCGCATTCATCTTTTTACGCGCCTACTTTCGGAAGCGACTTGCCCTCTGCAAGCAGTCCGACTCCCTCCGCGCAGACGCCATATTTCTCCCATGGACAGGTGGTGCAGAGATGGCTGATATCTTCCGGCACCATAACCTTGGCTACGCGGTCGCAGATGGACTGCCAGCTGCCGCGCTCGCCTGCTCTTAGTCCAAGCTTTGCAAGTACGTCCGCATCGAGGCCGTATACCGTTCCTTCGCAGTGATAAGCTTTATCTGGCGGGTATGCTTTGCATACGTCGTCGGGACCTGTTATAATCTCAACCTCGGTTTCCGGCTCCACGCGCAGCTTTTCATATATGGCAGTCATATTGACGCAAAAATCATCCGAATACCCCATGCCTCGGTAGCCGAGTAAACAAAGCAGATGGTGCCCGCGCAATCGAATGGTCATCCCTTTACAGCTCCTTAAACTAAAAAATCATGTATGTTAACCATATTATCACATCAATAGGTTTACATACATGATTTTATGGGGCAAAGATAAACGGCAATACGCTACTTCACTAAATATCTATCTTTAATAATGTTCAAATGATGAGTCTCATGGCCTGCAATGATATAAGCCAGCGCATTAACCGTAATTTCCGATCCGTTAGATACTCCGAAGCGATGCCATGCCGCTTCCGATAAGCCGCGCAGCAGCGTAAGCGTTGCTCGGCGCACGGAAATGTAATCCTCGATAATTTGGGAGAACGTCCAGTCTTGGAAGGTAGAGCCGCTCATAAATTCATCCTGATCATAGCCGGCAAGCGGCGTTTTGTCGCCGCGCGCTGCTCGAAGCAAGCGGTAGCTCATCACGCGTTCGTTGTCCGTAATATGGCCGATGACCTCTTTCAGCGACCATTTTCCTTCCGCATAGCGGTAGTCAGCTTGCGCTTCAGGAATATCCGAGAGCAATTCGGTTGTACTTGCCAGTTGCTGTTCAAGAATTTCCGTTACTGAGCCTTCGCCTACCAGTCCAATATATTGCTCATGGTAAGGCATATATTCTTCCTTTGATGGTCGTTGCTGCATGCGCATAGCCTCCCTCTCATTTTGAAGATTATAGCACAGGTTCTTCCAAAATAAATTGCTATTATTTCCAGCTATATAGAGCGTTTCTTCTCCCGGTATTGACCCGGCGTAATCCCCTCCTGCTTGCGGAAGGAGCGAATAAAGTTTTGCGGGTTGTTGTAGCGCAGCTTAGCCGCGATATCCTTGATTGGCAGCTCGCTTTCCGCCAGCCATTTTTTAGTCATTTTGAACCGGTACATCGACAAATATTCGCTAAAGGAGTAGTTCGTTTCCTTGCGGAAAACGCTGCTCAAATAGTTCGCGTTATAGTGAAGGCTGGCCTGCACATGAAGGTAGCTCGCAATCTGCTGCTGGAGATGTTCGGTTAGCGCGTATTTGGCATTGTGAAAAGCATCCAGATCAGATTCCGTGCTGCCGATGATCGTGACGATCGTTTGATCCATGATAACGGGCGCAAGCCGCTGTTCAAAAGGGATAAGCTCCTCGATACATTATGGACTGCAGAGATGGAGTCGCTGATGTAAAGAAAAAGCTCTGCGGCTGTTGCAGCCGCAGAGCTTTATTTGGATTATGGATCATCCACTGTCAATTTACATGCTGGATGTGACTGATTATGATCAAAGCACCTGCTCCAAAAACCGCGCTGCGCGCTCGCTTTGCGGCTGCGTGAAAAACTGCTCAGGCTTTGTCCGTTCAACCAGCTTGCCGTCATCGAGGAAATAGATCGTATCCGCCGCTTCGCGGGCGAATTTCATCTCATGCGTCACGATCAGCATCGTCATGCCGCTGTCGGCAAGGCTGCGAATAACGTTCAGCACTTCCTTTACCATCTCGGGATCGAGCGCCGAGGTCGGCTCATCGAACAGCATAATGTCCGGCTCCATGGCAAGGCTGCGGGCGATCGCCACCCGCTGCTTTTGCCCGCCGGATAAGCGTGAAGGATAGCTGTCTGCTTTGTCTGAGAGCCCAACGCGCGCAAGCAGCTCCTTCGCTTTGGAGCGGGCTTCCTCGGTAGTCAATCCTTTTACCTGGGTTGGCGCAAACGTAATGTTATCGATGACCGTCATATGCGGGAACAGGTGAAAATGCTGGAACACCATGCCGATCCGCTGGCGGACCTTTGCAATGTCCGTTTTTGGGTCCGTAATGGACGTGCCGTCGATCGTAATCGTGCCGGAGGTTGGTGTCTCCAGCATATTCAAGCAACGAAGGAAGGTGGATTTGCCTGAGCCGGATGGTCCGATCAGCGCAACGACCTCTCCTCGTTCTACTGTAGTGGTAATGCCTTTTAGCACTTGGTTTTTGCCGAAGGATTTCGTTAAGTCGGTAACATTAATCACTGCGACGCAGCCTCCTTTCAAGCTTACGGGCAAACGAAGTTAAGATAAGGACTAGCACATAATAAATAGCTGCAATAAACAAGAGAACCTCTAGCGATCTAAATGTATCGGAGCGTACAACGTCTGCACGCCGCATCAAATCGGCTACGCCAATGACGGATACGAGCGACGATTCTTTGAGCAAAGCGATACATTCATTCACGAGCGCCGGCAAAATCGTACGAAGCGCCTGCGGGAAAATAATGCGCAGCATCATGGTCCGATAAGGAATGCCGAGCGCGATGGCAGCCTCGCGCTGCCCTTTGTCCACGGCCATAATGCCGCCGCGAATCGTTTCGGATAAATAAGCAGATGAGTTAAGGCCGAAAGCAAGGCCGGCGGCCAATAACGCAGGAATGTCATAATTGAAAATCTGCGGTGTCGCGTAATAAATAATCATCAGCTGTATAAGCAGCGGCGTGCCGCGGAATACAGACGTATAGGCAGTCGCGAACCATTCGAGCGGCTTAACGCCGGATATTTTGAACAATGACAAAACCGTTCCCCACACCAGTCCAAAAAGCGCCGAAACAAGTGTAAAGAGCAAAGTTACGTATACGCCTTTCAGAATATAGGGAATGTAGCCCTTAAGGATGCTGAAGTCGATGTTGAGAAGGGAAGCGGACTTATCCTTGCCGTCAGGAAACCATTTCTCCACGATTTTATCGAGCTCGCCTTTTTGCTTCATTTCGGCAAGCACGCCGTTAAACTCGCTTACGATGGCCGATTGCTTTGGAAATGCGATGGCATAGCCGTTTTCCGCAGATTCTGCTGGCAGGAAATTCATCACTAGATCCGGGTTAAGGCTAGTCATCTCAATCGCTACGGCGTCCTCAACGATCGCTGCATCGATGCGGCCGGAGTTAAGCTCTTGGATGAGATCGGGAATTTTATTGAGTTTTTTGAGAACGGCGCCTTTAATGGTTTCCGCATATAGATCCTGCGTGGAGCCTAGCTGGGTGCCGATTTTTTTGCCGGAGAGCGACTCTTCCGTTTCGAGCGGCGCAGATTTTTTAGATACGATCGTATTGCGGGCTGCGTAATAGCTGTCTGAGAAATCGATGCTCTTCTTTCGCTCATCCGTAGCGGACATTGCGGACATCACAAAGTCGACGCGGCCGGTTTGCAGCGCGGCAATAAGACCATTGAAATCCATGTTTGCGATTTCCAGTTCATAACCGAGCTGGCTGGTGATATACTTGGCTATATCGATATCCAAGCCGACGATTTCGCCGCTATTTTTAGCGTCAACGCTCTCGTAAGGGGGATAATCGGCTGAGGTGCCCATGATGAGCTTCTTTTTCTGCCCGGCACTCGCCGTATTAGATGCGCTTTCTGCGCTTACGGAATTAGAGCCGTCTGCTCCCATGGGAAAGACTTGTCCAAGGGCAAGAAACAGAATCGTTGCGGTTATGAGTGATAAATAAATGATTTTTAGCTTTTTTCGATTCATGTCGTCCTCTTTCTTCTTCTGTAATTGTCTTTGGTGACTGCAACATTAGAAAGTATAGGGTGTTCGCTATCCTTTGTAAATAACCAACTATTGAGGGTTTGTAACATTTTCGTAATTTGGTTATTCGTAACTTAGTGAGAATAACTGTTATAATATCCAGATAGAATGAAATCTATTTTAGATGAATATAGCTTCGGGGCGAAACGGTGCTCTTCGCAAGCCGTATTGGATGATAGCTAATAAGGAAGGGAGGTGAATACATTGTTCGAACTCGAGCTGCATGACGTCATACCGTATTTGATTTCGATTAGTCTCCTTTGTTCCTTGGCCTATGCTTATGCTTCTCACTTGCATACTGGCGCTTATGAGTATTGGGAGCGAAACCAAGTCATCAGTGTTTTATATATTTCGCTGCCGCAAGTTCTGATTCATACCGTTCCGCTGCATCACTGGCTCGCAAGGAAGGTGAAGCGAAAGGAATCACCCGATGACGACATAGCAGATTGCTCCGCCTCGTTTGCTCAGAAACTTTCAAACAAACGAGGAGGATTTTTATGCAAAAGAGCAATGTATTCCCTTCATTAAAATATGGACGTGTGTTATTGGCCGGCATGATGCTGGCAGTTTTACTATTGGTAAGCGGATGTAGTACGGCTAGCGGTACGATTGACGGCAGCACGCCAGGGATATTTAACCACTATGTGATTTACCCGCTATCAACGGTGCTTCAATATCTCGCCGATATGTTCGGCGGTAATTACGGCTTCGCGATTATTGGCATTACGCTTATTATCAGACTTATTTTGCTGCCGCTTATGATGCGCCAGTATCGCTCGCAAAATCAAATGAAAACGAAGATGGCGGCTCTTCAGCCGGAATTGAAGCAGCTCCAAGATAAATACAAAAGCAAAACGGATGCCGCTTCCAAACAGAAGCTGCAGCAGGAAACGATGCAGCTGTACCAGAAGCATCAGGTAAATCCGCTTGCGATTGGCTGTTTGCCGATGCTCATTCAAATGCCGATATTAATGGGTCTCTATTCAGCGATCAAGCTGACTCCGGAGCTGGCGGATCATTCCTTCCTTTGGTTTAAGCTTGGCTCGCCTGATATTGTGCTTCCTATTGTTGCGGCGCTCGTTTACTTTGTCCAATTCAAGGTGTCGCAAACGGCACAGCCGAACGCAAATGCCGCACAGCAGAAGCAGCTTGCTTTCATGGGCTACTTATCCCCGATTCTAATGGGTGTGTTTGCATTGTCAGCGCCTGCGGCTATCTCGCTTTACTGGGTAACAGGCGGTTTGTTCATGATTGCGCAATCCTACCTAGCCAAAAGAGTGTACTCGCCGAAGGTGGAGGTTGCGCTTAAAGGCAGCGTTTAAAAGGAGACGATCAGATGTCAGTCGGTGTATTGGCCCATTTATTCGGAAGCTTGCCCTATAAGGAGCTTGCTCCAAAAGTAGCGGCAAGCGGCTTCAGCCATGTGCAGCTTGCTTTATGGAAGGCAATTAGCGACGTTGATTTCAGCAAGCCCGGCAACATAAGTCCGGGCCTTGCAAATGCAATCGGCGAGCAATTCGATAAGAACGGCGTAGCGATATCGGTGCTTGGCTGCTACGTGCATTTGTTCGATCGCAACGAGGAGGTTCGCCGCGCTAACGTGAACCGATTCAAGGAGCTTCTGCGCTATGCCAAGTTTTTTGGGGCGCCTATGGTTGCAGCGGAAACGGGGCGGAATGAAGGCGACGATTACACCGAACGTGACTGGTCAGTCATGAAAGCCACGCTTGAGGAGCTTGCCTGGGAAGCCGAGAAATGGGGCGTCTTTGTTGGCTTAGAAGCGGCGCACGGCCATTTGATTGGATCTGCCCCCGAGCTTGCCCGCATGCTGGAGGAGGTTCCATCCTCCAATATCGGTGTCGTGATTGATCCCGGCAATCTGCTGACGGCCGCTAATTTTGCAGAGCAGGACCATGTCATTGAGGAAGCATTCGAGCTGCTGGGCAGCCGCATCATTGCGGCTCACGCGAAGGATCGTATTCTTCAAGACAGCGGCGAGCTTGCAACCGTTACGGCTGGGCTTGGGCAGATGAATTATGAGCTGTATATGAAGCTTCTTAATCAATATAAGCCGCATGTACACATCATTATGGAGGAAGCGAAGGAGCATCAAATGGCACAGTCAAAAGCCTATATAGATGGGATTCGCGGACGGGTGTAAAAAGCAAAAACAGTAGACCGAGGGGGGACCTGGGGCTGCTGTTTTTTTTGTTTTTGAGGATGTAATGGCAAGATTGCTTGTTTAATGATTAAGCATTGCTTGGAATATGTTGAAGCAGATCAATCAGTTTTGTTTTTGAATCGGCGGGGATAGTTCCTCTTAAAACATCATTTTTTGTTTTGATCTCTAATGAAAGCTTATTTTCGAAACGGTTAGATTCCTCTAAATGATACTGTACAATATCGTGCCAAGGCGTCAGCTTGGTATTCAAATATATTCCGTCATGCCCAATCGAAAACGTTATTTTATCGCGAGAGATGATTAGCGTAAGAAATAAAAGATAACCAAATGCAAACCAGTGTTTATGAATAATCTCGCTTACGCCAAAGAAAAATAGCAGCCATAATGCTGTAATAGCAGCTGTGTAAGCGAGCACTAGTATAACTAGCTTCATGTTTGTTATAAACAAAGTGTGATGATGAATATGTACGATATAATTGGAATTTTTGTTCATCTGATATTGTTTAAATTCATAGTACAAGCAGGAAAGAAGCACTAAACCGCTGAAAATATTTAGGCATAATGTGAATGTGAAAGCGATATTCAATCAGAACGCACCTCGTCTATTACTCCTAAAATGATTAATTAGGTTTTTTCTTGTTAAATGTCTTTGTCCTGCTATAGCCATTAAATTGAATTTTTTCAAGCGCTTGCTTGGATGTTTGGACTTTCATCTTCTTCAAAATGCTGCTTACTTGATTTTTGACAGTACTTTCAGCTTTGTGCAAAGTCCGGGTAATGCTTATTTGAGTGAAGCCTTGCTCAAGCAGTTCGAAAATTTCCCTCTCGGATGGTGATAACTGATGAAGAATAGCATCTTTTTTCAACTTTGCGTAATCATCCAGCAGTACTTCGATTGAATTGCCATTAAGTACGACAGTTCGAATGATGTGGGATAATTCGTAATAATTAGCTCGGGGCATACAATGCACAGCGCCAGCGCCAAATGCTTTTAAAATGTTTTCTTTATTTAAATCCTCTGTCATAAGGATTATTTTTGTAGGTTGAATGACGTTCATTTCGATAGATAGTTCGATTCCATCAAACTTATTTTTTGAACTATAGTCGTTCATAAGTACAATGTCAGCAAACGGGAATAGCTTTAAGGCACTTTCCTTATCATCAACGTAACCGATAATTCGAAAATTTTCTACAAGAGATAAGTGATTGTGAATACACTCCTGCCATACTGTGGATTCAGGGACTTATTTCCTGCATATAGATAAATTATATGGAAATTGATAGGTCTCAAGCAACGAAAAGAAGATTAGTATTTTCCGAAGATGGATTTGCGTGAATGAAATGAAAAGATAAAATTATGGTGCTGGTTAAACTTAAAGCATAATTGTTTCAAAAATCAATTAACATTTGGGGGGAAATGATGCCTGAAGCACAGCTGCAAAATATTTTTTTACACTAGCAGATGTTGACCAAGAGCAAATGAATATTTACCATCAGCTTTCTTCATTCTCAGGTACAGTCAAAGAAGAGCTTGTCCCGGATTTGTCCCTCGCCGATTTAAGGGCGAAGAGACAAATCAACAGCCAATTACTGCATGTTGCCAAGGACGAATTAAACGTATTGCGATCAACTTCGGACGGTGCCTGGCTATACGACAGTGGAATTATTCACAGGAATTACAGGTATTGGCTATACTATGCTGAGATTGTATAATAGTAAAAGGGTTCCAGACGTGCTCAACCTGGAGTTATCGGTTTAGAGGAGGTGCTTGTCTTGAACGATGTTGTATTATTTTTAATTACCTATATCCTTGGAACAATTCCTGTATTGTTCATATGGGTCCTTATTCATGAATTGGGTCATGCCCTTGGCGCATGGTTGGTCGGCTTTAGGGTCTCCTCCTTTTCGGTGGGCCCTTTTTTCCTTGTTTTACAAGACGGAAAGTACCATTTCCGATATGTGAAGCATACCCGTAAATCTTATTTTGGCAGAGTTCATCCGCTGATCCACGGTATCCATACCGACAAACAATATCATTCGTTAAGGGGAAAGGTAGCTTTAGTAGCTATTGCGGGGCCTTTGTTGGAATGGGCAAGCATTATCGCCTTTATTCTGCTTAGCCGCTATATACCGAATCAGACCATTGCCGTCACGTTGCTAACGATTGTAATAAGCTTTTCCATCCTCACATTGCTGGGCAGTTCAGAGATTGCTGCTGCTGTCCAAATGTTCATGGGACATGAATTGTTGCTTGCAGGACATATCTATATATGGTCCATTTACAGCAATGATTCTGACAAGGAGTCCAATCGTTTCATTGTAACTAAGCTGCTTCAGCAAGCGGAGCAGTTGGAGCAACTTCGGGAAACGAAAAAGACAAAGGGCTATTTGTCGTATTGTCACATTATGTTGGAGCTTTACTTGGCTGATTATATTCAAGCGCTGCCTGCTTCACTAGAGAAATCTCTGGCTAAGTTTATTAGAGAGTTAAACGACAAGCCGGCCGAAAAAAAAGTAAGACAGGAACAGCTAGCGTTATCCTATCTCTTCATTACTTATAGGATTGTGTCTGGAGCCAATAAACAAAAAGCGGAACAATGGTTTTATAGTCTGGAAAAACGGTATCAAGCGACTAGTGAGGATGCCGTCTATCAGCATAAGCGGGCGAGGCATTTCATCGGTATAGTTGATGAATTATCGGAGCTTAACAACAGGACTTATATTCCCCCGTTTTTCTATTGCGAGACGGGTTACGAGAATCTGAATCGTAGAATCAATAATCGGTCTAGTGTATCTATATAACCATCCAAAAAACAGGACCGTCCACCCCGCAAAGAAACTTAAAGGGGAGGACGGTCCTGTTTGCTCATGAATTACAGCACATTCAAATGCGGAATGACAAGCCCGCCATAAGCGAATGCGATCACAATGACAATGGCTGGGTGGATCTTGCGGAATTGCATCGCCCAGAAGGCAACGGCGGCAATAATAAGCGATTGGATGCTTCCGATAGATTGGACGGAGCTCTCTGCCATTTGCCAAGTTAGCAGCAGCATCATAATGGCAATGACCGGCTGAACGAGCAGGGTCATCCCTTTTACGACGGGGGATTGACGATGCTTCTGCAGCACCTTTAGCAGTAGGATCAGCGCTACTGCTGACGGGACGATGGTTGCCGCCAAAGCGACGACGGAGCCGATCCAGCCCCCAACATCGTAGCCGACAAAAGCGGCGATTTTTGTTGCGATTGGACCAGGGAGCGCGTTGCCGAGGGCGAGTATATTCGAGAATTCGACCGGCGTCGTCCACTCATGGTTGGTCACGATTTCCCGGTACATGAGCGGGATGGATGCGGGACCGCCGCCGTAGCCGAGCACGTTAGCGATAAAGAAACCGATGACAAGATTAATCCATTCCACGCGTTACACCCTCCTTCTGCTCTGCGCCGCGCTGCTGCTTCTGTTGTTTTCTGCGCTGAAGGGCTGCGACCGTTCTAAGATGAAAGGCGCCATAACCTAGAAATAAAAGGATGACGATAGCGGGATGAATATGAATGCCTTGCAGCAAGCCAAATGCGATGGCAAAGAAGCCGAAGCCAACGTATTTGCCGAGTCCTTTGACGGCCCGCTCGCCAAATTCGTACGCCATCATGCCAAGCATAACGGCGATAACGGGTGTGACCGCGCCGATCATTCCCTGAATGAAGTCGGCGCTGCTAAGAAACTGGACGGTCGTAAGCAGCAAGATCATTGCAATTCCCGACGGGACAATATGGGCTAGAACGGACACGATGGCACCCAGCGTACCTTTCTCCCTATAACCTAGATATGCCGCGATCTTTGTTGCGATAGGCCCTGGCAGAGCATTGGCTAGCGCAAGTATTTCGCCGAATTCCTCATCTTCTATCCATTTGTAATTGGTAACCGCCTCGTAACGTATAAGCGGAATAACGGACGGGCCTCCGCCGTAGCCGATAATGCCTGTCTTCATCATCGCCCACGACAGCTGCATGTAGCGGTTGCTCATGATTTTGCTCGCCATACGCTACAACCTCATTCCCATACGGCTCTTATAACGATTAATAAGGACCTGGCAGTCTACGCTCATAATGCCTGGCAAGGTGTACAGCTTATCCTTCAGAAAATGCTCCATCTCCTGGTTGTTGCGAAAAAGACCATGCATATGCAATTTGCTCGGTCCAGTCATGTGATAGAGGCTTGTGACGAACGGCTCTGTTGAAAGCTGGTCAGCAACGGCGTGCAAATGCTTAGGCTCCACCTCCACATTAAAAAATGCCGAGACATGAATGCCGATTCGCTCGGGGTTAATAACGGCTGTAAAGCGTTCAATTACGCCGCCATCCATCAGCGCATTAATTCGGGATTGAACGGCTACTCGCGATAAACCGATCTCTTTTGCCAAGTCCGTGTAAGATATTCTTCCATTAATATTGAGTTCAGCTATAATTTTACGATCGATATCGTCAATTTCAACCGTAGAGGTCTCATCGGCTGGTTTCATCTGCATGTGTATATCAGCTCCAATTTCATTTGGTGTAAATTCAAGATGTCTTGTAATATCATCATTTAATTACCATATGTATAAATATATACACAATTCCATTCGTTTTCAATACAATAAATAAAAAGTAATTACATTTTAGTTGCCTATCATCTGTTTAGGTGGTATTTTAAATTCATATACGATGTTATGTTATCTATCATCTAATTCGTTAATTTGTGAGATTCGTTCAAAATGAAAATATTTTTGGGAGTGATAGCCGTGAATCAGTCCGTAATCGGAACAAAAGCAATGGTCGTAAGTCCTCATTATTTAGCTACCGCGGCTGGTGCGCGTATCTTGGAGCAAGGCGGCAACGCCTTTGACGCGGCTGTCGCTGTCAGCGCCTGCCTTGCAGTCGTTTATCCGCATATGACGAGTCTCGGAGGAGATTCTTTTTGGCTTACTTATGAACATACGGAAGGCAAAGTGCGCGGTTATAACGCAAGCGGCAGATCAGGCTATAATGCGAGCGTCGGCGCGTATGCAGGACTGGCGGCGATACCCAATCGGGGCATTGGCAGCATCGTCACGGTGCCGGGAATGGTAGACGGCTGGGATGCGGTTCACCGCGAGTACGGTCGATTGGAATGGGCGAAGGTGCTTGCTCCCGCTATTGAATATGCCGAAAATGGCTTTCCGATGTCGAAGGACCAATATCACAATACGGTTCATAATGAGGCGGTGCTCGCACGGACGCTTGAAACGGCTGATATTTATTTGCCTGGCGGCCAAGCGGTTAAGACCGGGGAGCGTTTCAAGCAGCCTGCGCTAGCGAAGACGCTGCGCCGTTTAGCTGAATTTGGGCGCGATGAATTTTATAAGGGAGAGACTGCGAAGGAGATAACGAATTTCCTCGGGAAAAATGACGGGCTTCTGACAGCGGATGATTTTGCCGATCACCATGGCGATTGGGTGACACCGGTCGAGGGCTCGTACCGAGGTTATACGCTTCATCAGATGCCGCCGAACTCACAGGGCTTCTCCGGCATTATGGCGCTTCATATATTAGAGCAGTTTAAGCTGGGAGAGATCGCACATGGCTCGCATGATTATTACCAGCTTTGCATTGAGGCGCTTAAGCTGAGCTTCCGTGACCGGAATAAATATTTATCCGATCCGGCATTTACGAACGTGCCGCTTGAGCGGCTTCTGGACAAAAGCTATGCGGCAAGCCTAGCGGCTTCTATTGAAATAAACCGCGCCTCATCGGAAAAATCCGAGGTGCTCGGCAGCGATACCGCTTATGCGGCGGTCGTGGACGCGGACGGCAACTCGGTCTCTTTTATCCAAAGCTTGTATTTTGAATTCGGTTCCGGGGTCGTCGCCGGCAATACGGGTGTTCTATTGCAAAATCGCGGCTCGTTCTTCTCGCTGGATCCCGGTCATGTAAACAGCTTGAAGCCGGCCAAAAGAACGTTTCACACGCTCATGCCGGCTATGGCGTGCAGGGACGGCAAGCCTGCCGTGCTTTACGGGACGCAGGGCGGGGAAGGGCAGCCGCAAACGCAGACGGCGATTTTTACGCGGATGATCGATTACGGCATGGACCCGCAGCAGGCGATTAACGAGCCGAGGTGGGTGTGGGGCCGAACATGGGGAGAGCCTACGCAGGAGTTGAAAATAGAAGGGCGTGTCTCCGCCGAAGTATTGGACTCGCTGACAGAGGCTGGTCATACCGTGCGGAAGGTCAAAGATTTTGACGGCATCATGGGGCATGCCCATGCGATATTGCGTGACGAGCAAGGTTTCCTGCAAGGCGGGTCGGACCCGCGCTGCGATGGCGCAGCAATAGGCTGGTAGATGAGTGAAGTGGAGGCAGGGATGTAGATGAAGCATAACTGGAACGCGTATGCGAATGAAAAAGTGGTCGCAATGCCGTATGCAGAAGGCAGCTTGAGCGGCAAAACATTTGCAGTTAAAGATGTATTCGACATTGCAGGCCACACGCCGAGCGCCGGCAATCCGGATTGGCTTCGAACGCATGAACCGTCGGAGAGGCATGCAGCGGTTGTAGATAAGCTGCTTGGCAGCGGCGCGAAGCTGATAGGAACGACAATGACCGATGAGCTCATGTATAGCATTAATGGAGAGAACGCTCATTACGGCACTCCCGTGAATCCGAAAGCATTAGGACGAATTCCGGGCGGCTCCTCAAGCGGCTCGGCGGTTGCGGTATCGGCGGGGTTAGCTGATTTTGCAATTGGGACGGATACAGGCGGTTCGGTTCGCGTGCCCTCCGCTTATTGCGGCATTTACGGAATAAGGCCGAGTCATGGGGCTGTTGCTGTGAAAGGGCTCATTCCGCTTGCGCCAAGCTTTGACACGGTAGGCTGGATGGCACGGGATGCGAAGACGCTGCTTGATGTGGGCCGTGTGCTGCTGGATTCGCAAGGGAGCGGGGAAGCAGGTTTCCCGCGAATGGTATTTGCCCAAGATTTATGGTCCTTAACCGATGAGTTTTCATTTGCTGCTGCTTCGCGTTATTTTCAGGCTTTGCGTGAACTTGCGGATCAGCATGAGGATACCGTTGTTGCTCCAAACGGGTTGCGGGAATGGATGAACGCCTTTCGCACGATTCAAGGGCTGGAAATTTGGCGGGAGCATCAGGATTGGATTACACGCGAGAAGCCTTCCTTCGGGCCGGGCATTGCCGAGCGATTTGCATGGGCAAGCACGCTTAAGCTTGAAGAAAGCGGTGCGGCTTATATCCTTCGAGAAGAGATTCGGATAAGAATGGATGAGCTTCTTGGCGAGAATACGGTGATCGTTGCGCCGACCGTGCCTGCAATTGCGCCGCCGCTTCATATGGCGGGCCCTGAGGTCGAGCGGAGAAGGGTGCAAACGCTCGAAATGAGCTGTGTTGCCGGACTTGCAGGACTGCCTCAGGTAACGGTTCCGATTGCGGGCGAGCAGGGTTATCCCATTGGCCTTTCTTTTATCGCAGGACGCAATCAAGATATAAGGCTGCTCGAATGGGTAGCCGGGCATGTCGCAGCACGAATCAAACCATTGAGCGAATGAGAAGGAGTCTAAAACGATGAAAGTATCATCCGTAAAAGTGAATGGAAGGGAGCTTGCCGCGCTGCCTAGCGCGATTGGGCTTGTATTAATGGAAACGATTAATGAAGCAGAAGCGGCGAGTTGGAGCACGGAGCTGTTTGAGCTTATTCGCCTTGGCGAGCTGGAGCCTTTAACCGGTTGGTATGAGGGCGGCGGCAAGGATAAGCTAGAGCAATTGGCAGCTATTCCTTATGGGCAGGCGGAATATATGCCTTTGTACCGCCAGCCGCGCAAAATATGGGGCATTGGCATGAACTATGTGCAGCATGCGGAGGAGCTTGCAGCCATTGATCCGAATGACGAGCCGGTTAGCTATATGAAGCCGGATACGACGATTATCGGTCCGCTGGATGCGATACGTATCCCTGCGGATGTCGGGAAAATAACGGCGGAAGCTGAGCTTGGGATTATCATCGGCAAGACCTGCAAAAATATAACGGAGGCTGAGGTGTACGATGTAATTGCGGGTTATACGACGACGATTGATGTAACGGCGTCCGATATTCACGCCAGACATCAACGTTACTTAACAAGAGCCAAGAGTTTTGATACCTTCTTCAGCTTCGGGCCGCAGCTGATTACGAAGGATGAATTTCCTGATCCGCTTGCCATTCAAGTCGAGACGGCCATTAACGGCGAGGTTGCGCATCGGAACAAAGTGTTTAATATGAGGTTCCGGCCTTATTTTGCCGTAGCATTTCATTCTAAGGTCATGACTTTGCTGCCAGGCGATATTATTATGACCGGCACGCCGGGTGCAGTCGTTATTCGTGATGGCGACATTGTAGAGTGCCGCATTGACGGTTTCGAAACTTTGCTTAATCCTGTCAGGGATTGAGGCTAAAGGCTAGACGCGCAGCGGGAAGCAGTCGGTTTCTCTTTTGAGAAACGGCTGCTTCTTTGTGTTAGGTATTTGCCTGCTCTTGAGGCTTGCTTGCATGGCGGAAAACTGCTATAAATAAGTAAGTAAATAAATAGTTGTTTGGAGGAGAGACGATGATCAACGTATTTCCCGCTGCTACGCGGCATATGGCCGATCTCGGCTGGCTGCGCAGCCATCCAAGCTTCTCATTCGGGGCGTATTACGATCCGGATCGAACGGGCTTTAGTGTCATGCGTGTATGCAATGATGATTATTTGACACCGGGAAGAGGCTTTGGCGCTCACCCGCACAGCGATATGGAGATTGTGTCCATCGTATTAAACGGTCAGATTAGGCATGAGGATAATTTGGGCAACGCTGTCGTATCCTCGTTTGGCGAGGTTCAGCGCATGTCGGCAGGTACCGGCGTCATCCATACCGAGTTTAATGCTTCAGAGGTTGAAGAGCTGCGGCTGCTTCAGCTATGGTTTATGCCAAAAGAGCGAGGACTCGCGCCATCCTATGAAGCGAGCCGGTTCGATACGGATAAGCTGCATAACGCGCTGCTCCCTGTCGTTTCCGATAAGCCTCTAGAGCAGGTAGCTTCGATTGGGCAAAATATGACGATCTATTTGAGTAAATTAGAGCAGGGGAAGCAGCTTGATTACGCAGTAGAAGAGGGTCGCAAGCAATTTTTATATATCATTGAGGGGCAGCTTCAGACGGAAGGCGAAACGTTGGCGACAGGAGATACGGCGCAGATTGAGGCTGCGGACGGGCTCAAGCTTTTTGCTGAGGAGCATGCCTTTTTTATGCTTATCGATTTGCCGTAATGAGCTTTCGAAGTAAGTTTGCATTCGCAAACTTTAAGCACACGCTTTCGAAGTAAGTTTGCATTCGCAAACTTTAAGTACACGCTTTCGAAGTAAGTTTGCATTCGCAAACTTTAAGCACATGCTTTCGAAGTAAGTTTGCATTCGCAAACTTTTAAGGAGGATTGAGATGAAACAAACGTTTCTTGTTAAGCATGCGGTGGGCGGGCGGATGTTTATTGATTCGAATAAGCAGGATGTTCCGTATACGCTCGTTCCGCAGGGGAATGGCTGGAGGTTCACGGTCAATTTGCCATGGAGTGCGGAGATCGAGGAGCTGCTGGCGCATAAGGAAGAGCTGAACGTGTTTGTTTTTAAGGAATATGATGATCAGCCTACGCTAAAAACCTGGTATTACGTCAAAGACGGTCCGATCGAATACGACGCAGCAGAGAGCAGCCTGACGATTGTAGCGGATTCGCGCATTGAATATTACCCGCATGAATATTCCGTTTAAATAGTCTAGGGAAACCTATGTTGGAGAAGGCGGCTAGGATTCAGTTGTAGTTTTAGAGGATCTAGGCCCAACAGAATCCTTCTGCACCTTCAAAGCATTGGCTACGTTGCAGTTAATACAACAGGACCCCTCGCTCCTTGCTAACTTTCTGGCTAGGATGTAGTTAGTGCAGCAGAATCACCTGTTTGCACGCTAATTCCCGCCTTGGTTGCTATTTCTGCTGCAAAGCTGCAACGTAGCTGCACTGCGTTCCATTCCATATGAAACAGACCCTTAGCAGTGAGGCTGCTAGGGTCTGTTTTTGTTTCGTCGCCAAGCAGCGTCATTAGACGTTAATGATCTGCTCTTACTTATTCGTGCTGTGCTGCTTGTTGGCAAGTCTCTCGGCAGGGTTGCCGTTTCCGTTCCGTCTTTTATTCAGCTCCGCCTTGTGCTGCGTAGCTTTAAATTTTGCGACGAATTCGCTTGTGCTTTCCAAATTGAACATCCTCCTCGTCTTTTCATGGTTTTACAACTCCATTCATTAGAATATCCAACATTCAGGAAATCAGGCGCTTAGGCCGTATTTTTGTAAAATAGAGATTGAAAGCTGGGCTTGTCCTCCCTTATGATAGCGATATGTGCCCGCTCTAGCGAGCGCAGCAAAGCCGCAAAACGAGCATATGTTTCAGTCATTTCCACTCCGCAGACAAAGTATTACCAAGTAATACTCATCATCCGATCAAGCGAAGCGAGGTACTTATGTTTAGAGTAATAGCGCGGGCGTATATACAAGAAGGCTTTGAAGAGGAAGCGATTGAAGCGGCGAAGCAAGGGTCTGCGGTGCATCAGCTCATCGAGCAAGGCGAGATT
This sequence comes from Bacillus sp. FJAT-26390, assembly GCF_001682865.1. Lineage (GTDB taxonomy): Bacteria > Bacillota > Bacilli > Paenibacillales > Paenibacillaceae > Pristimantibacillus. The sequence continues at coordinate 336,043 of NZ_MAQX01000033.1, read as the reverse complement.
ATGACGGTGGGCTGCTTCAAGTGGGAGCGCAATGTGTTTGTCTACTGCGAATGCGTGGATCGGTTGATCGAGCCGGAAGAGCTGCTGCCGGAAATGGACTCTTTTCTTGCGGATTGGCCGGGACAGGCGACAGCGCGCAAGTGGGTTCCGATGATCGACGTTTTTCATTTTAATGAACCGGCGAGCTATGAGCATTGGCTGCGCAAAGAGCATGTGGAGAGGCGAGTTGGCAGAGTGGCGCATTTAAAACCGGAAATGGCGGCAAGCTATATTTATTATCATTACCAGCTTCAGGAGGAACGGGCATTCCTTGGGCCAAAATACGAAATCATCGCCATGCACGAAAATTTGCTGTTCGGTTATCAGGAATTTCCGGCAGTAGTGGAGGAGCCTGTGCTGCCCGGCAAATTAAATACAGCCGGTACGCCCGCCCATTGGCCGGACTCCAGAATGGACTTGCATTTCCAGCCTTGGGAGGACGGACATCTGTATTTCAAGCCCGCAGAGCAGTTATTTGCTTATTACAGCGATTTTCCAAAAAAAAGGCACAAAACGATAGGCTGAGATTTGCCTTTATTGGACGAAATATGGTACAATGAAATCAATTGCAAGTTTGAAGCAAATATTCACAATACACTGCTGTTTATAAATGATAACTGCCCCTTACTCATAAGTTCGAGGCAGTTTTTCCTTTTTTAGCGCGAAGGGGGCTGACCATGTACAATCGTAAAAAACCGCTTGAAGAGATTCCGGAAGAAAACACGAAGGTATGGACATGCGAGACGGAAGGGTGCAACAGTTGGATGCGCGATAACTTTGCGTTTGATCACGTTCCTACTTGTTTGATCTGCCATGAACCAATGGTCAGCGGCGAAAAAATGCTGCCCGCGCTCAATAACTCCAATAGTGATATGAAGACGCTCAAGAAGGGCACACCGATCATGTAGGTGGCTCTTCCCGCAGAAAGAAGCCAAGCTTCGCACGAATGGCAACAGCCGTTCATGCCGAGCTTGGCTTTTTTTCTGTTCGCAGCTTACTCTTGATCGCCGCTGTAATGGTGCTTGCGGTAATCGTTGGGCGAGCAGTTCGTCCGTTTCTTAAATACGCGGCTAAAATATTTCTCGTCCTGGAAGCCGACCAGCTCGGCGACCTGCGAAATTTTTAATTGCCCGTTCGCAAGCAGCTCCTTGGCGCGCTTCACGCGAACCTCCGCAATAAAGTCGGACAGGTTTTCGTTTGTCTCCTGCTTGAATTTGCGCGAAATATATTCCCTGCTTAGAAAAAAACGTTCCGATATATCCTGCAGCGTAATATCCTCATGCGGATGCTGCTCAATATATTTGGCTATGTCCGCGATGACGCTGCGTTCCTTGTCATGCTCCGACATTCGTTTCGCTGCTTCGTAAGCTTCGGTAAGTAACGATTGCTTCCACTGCTCATAATCAAAAAAGCCGCTGGAATCAACAGGGATTGCGGTATGCTCCGCAGCTCGGCTTTCATGATCGGCGCCAGCGTCTCCGTGTTCGTTGTTGTATTCCCAAATGGACTTGGCGACCTCGAATTGCTGCCGCCAAAGAATAAGCTGCTCCAGCGAAATATAACCGCCAAGGTCAAGCCGGTCAAACCAAGGCTGCAAGGCACGGCGAATTTGCTCTTTATTGCCGCTTTGCACCGCAAAGCGCACCCTTTCCTCATGCTCGCTGAACAGCAGCAGCGTGTTTTTGGGGCTGGAACCTGCTGCCGCGAACGGATGGCAGTACGAATCGCGGACAAGCAAATTTCGCCGCAGCAGCGCTTGTTTCGCTTGGTTGTAGGCGGCAGCCGCCGCTTCCGGGAAGGGGGCAGCTTGCCCTAGTCCGACATGGAAACGCGTCTTCAGCGCTAAGAAAAACGCATCGTTCATGTCCGCAATCAGCTCCGGCGCCCGCTCGGCGTCTCCCCAGAATAGAAGCAGCAGCTCATGCTCCTGACCCCAGTGGCGTAGGGCAAAGCCGATCTCCTTCTCCCTCAGAAATTCATTGCAAATATTCGTCATCGAGAACAGCAGCAAATCCATTCCTGAAGCGAACTTCTCTCTGACAGCAGGTGAGGTAAGCTCCAGCCTGACTACAGCCATGCGCGCCCGGGTAATGGGTGCCGTAATGCCAAGCTCCTGCCTCATCGTATCGGCAAAGCCGGGATAGGAGCCCGGCTTGCTGATCAGCGCCGAGAAATATTGCTCCAAGTACATCGGCTTAAGCTGGTTGAGCTCGATATTCATGCTGCGCTTGCGGTTGCGCTCCTGCTCCTCCGTCGTCCAGCAGCTCACTGCCTTCGTTAGTGCGCCGACGAGCTGCTCCGCATCAATCGGCTTCAAAATATAATCGACCCCGCCGAACTTTACCGCATGGCGAACGAAGCTAAAGTCGTCATGCCCGCTGATAACGATGATTTTGCTTGCGGGGGCATGCTCGGCTGCCCATTGCAGCAGCTCGGTGCCATCCATGTTCGGCATCATCATATCGGTAAAAATAATTTCCGGCTTCTCCGAGCGAATGAGACTGGTAGCCGCTAGTCCATCCTGCGCTTCGAGCAGCGTATCAATGCCAAAGTCCTTCCATGGCACAAGAAGGCGAATCGCTTCCCTTACATGCTTCTCGTCGTCAATGATTAAAGCCTTCATCCTTCATTCTCCTTCGCCAGCGGAATATGAATCGTAACGGAAAAGCCGTGCGGCTGCACATGGCGCAGCTCCATTGCGGCAGTTGCATCAAAGTGCAGCCGCAGCCTCGAGAGGACGTTATGCAGGCCGATGCCGCCCTCGTCCTGTTCACTTTCCTTCGCGCCGCCGAGCGGTGGCGCCATTTGCATTTGTGCAAGCACCTCTTGCAGACGCTCCTCCGATAGTCCGCTGCCGTTATCCTGCACCTCGATAGTAAGCCGTTGTCCACCCTCATCCAAAAAGCTGCAAATGATCAGCTCGGAGGGCTCCTCTGACGATTGGACAAAGCCATGCTTGAAGAAGTTTTCGAGCAGCGGCTGCAAAATCATTTTCGGAACGAGGATACCCTTTGTCTGCTCGTCAATGTGAAGCTGGATATGCAAGGCTGTATCGAAACGCTGCTTCTGCAAATCCAGATATGCCTGTACGTAATCCAGCTCGCGCCTGAGCTCCACGACGGCGTCCATCGTGTTCATGTTGTAGCGCATCATTTTGCCAAGGGACGTAATGAGCGAGTAGGCTTTGGTGTCGCCGTGCTGCAGCGAAACGGTTCCGATCGACTGCAGCGCATTATACAAAAAGTGCGGATTCACCTGAGCTTGAAGCGCTTTCAGCTCATTGGTCTTATTGGCGATTTCAAGCCGGTATTCGGTCAAAATCAAGTTGTTGATCGTCTGCATCATCGACCGGAAACGTCTGGCGAGCAAGCCGATTTCATCATTGCTGTGAATGTCGATCGACACGTTCAAATTGCCCGTTTCAATTTTGTTTACATACCCGATCAAACGAAGCAGCGGCTTCGTAAACCGGATGGAAATGAACAGCGTAGCCAGCACCACGATCGCGAGAAAAGCGATTCCGACTGCGGTGTTAATGCGGGCGACTCGATCGGCGGCGCTGTAAAGATGCTTGTAGGGAGTCTGTTTAATTAAATACCAGTCCATATAAGGCGTCTTAATCCGATCATAAAAAATCATGCCGTCGAACGCTTCCGCCTTCCATTCAAAATGTCCGCTGTCCAGGCCCGAGTCTGCAACGGTCGCGAACCAGCTTTGCTGCGATTTTGCACCGATCTCGTTTGCATTCGTGGATAACACGATGTTGCCTTTGGCGTCAGCGATATAAAAGCTTTCCTCCCCGCCGTCATAGAGCTGGCGGTTCAAATCAGCAAGCACCTGCAGCCGCACATCGATGGACAGCTCAGCGAGCAGATCCTCGCTGGGCGCTAGAAAGATGGGCCGGTGCAGCGTGAACACCATCTCCTCGGTCGCCGCCGATTTGAGATCAACGAGCCCGTAGTTATGGCTCTGATGCGTGGGCTCAATGTACGCTTTCTTCGCGGTTTGCGGGATGGCGGCTTCATTTTGGCCCACCTTAATGTCGTCATTCCAGAGCAGATAGGTCGCATTTTGGTTCACGACGTAAAGCCGTACTTTATGAAATTCGCTTACGCTTTGATAAATGTTGTACAGATGGTCCTTCAGCAAATTACGGTTGCGAATGACATCGGTAATGTCGTTTGGGAACACCTCGTCCTCCATGCTGTGCTCCAAAATGTAGTACAAGGAGCGAGGCACGTTCATCGCGTTATACACGGCAAGCGACTTCTGGTTAATGTTGTTCATGTAGTTCATAATGTTGGTTTTGCCAAGCGATAGCAGCCGATAGTTTTTGGCGATGGCATCCTCTTTGATCGATTTTGTTGTCGCATTATAGGAAATGATCATCGAGGTCGCAATCGGCAAAATCGTTGCTGCAAGCAGCAGAAGCATGAGCTTTTTCCGAATCGTATTAAACGGCTTCACTGTATTCATGGCCACCATCCGCCCACTTTCTGGTCATGTTGCTCTTGCATACACAGTAACCGATCATGCAACGGATGGTCAATATAGTCCACCTACCTTATCATGATCCTCTGTGGTTTGGCAGGGGGCTCGGTTTTATACTGTGATTAGCAAGCAGAATGAATCCGGCACAGGGAAGAGAAGGGGGACGAGAGCAATGTCCAAACGAATCAAGTGGAACGAATGGGTACAGCAAACCGTGTTTGTTGGCCCGGGACTGATAGCATTTATACTGATTGTACTCGCACCGTTCATGATGGGCTTTTACTACACGTTCACGGAATGGAATGGGATGGACCTTGGCAACGCCAAATGGGTAGGCATGAAAAATATTATAAAAATTTTCAGCGACGATGAACGGTTTTGGAATGCTTTTTGGTTCACGACCAAATTTACGGCAGCCGCAGTCGTTGTCACGAACGTTACGGCATTTTTGCTGTCGCTATTGCTGACGCGCAACTTGAAGAGTCGCAATTTTTTGCGGACGGTGTTTTTTCTGCCCAACGTAATCGGGGGGTTGCTGCTCGGCTACATCTGGTATTTCATTTTTGTTCGGGGTTTTCGGGCAATTGGAGAAGCGACGGACATTGGCTTTTTTAACCTGCAGTGGCTGGGTACGCCGAATACGGCCTTTTGGGGAATCGTAATCGTGTTTGTATGGCAAACGGCTGGCTACATGATGATTATCTATATCGCGGCGATGATCAGCGTGCCGAAGGATTTGATCGAGGCTGCCAAAATCGACGGGGCAGGGGCGTGGCAGCTGCTGCGTTCGGTAACGGTACCGCTGATCATGCCGGCGATTACGATCTGCTTGTTCCTGACGACATCCAACTCGTTCAAAATGTTCGATCTTAACCTGTCGCTTACCGCAGGCGGTCCCGGCAACGCGACGGAGTCGATCGCGCTTAACGTATACCGCGAAGGCTTGGTTAACAACCGCTACGGGCTTGGAACGGCGAAGGCGATGATCTTCTTCTTCGGCGTTGCGCTCATTACGGTGACGCAGGTATGGATCACGAAGAAGAAGGAGGTGGAGGCCTAAATGGAAAACAGACAGCGTTATACGCCTCTTATTTTGCTGCTGGAGCTTGTCGGCATCGCGGTGGCACTCGTTTTTCTGGCGCCATTCTACTTTCTGCTCGTCAACTCGTTCAAGGAGCTCAAATATATTTTGCTCAATGCGGCCTCACTGCCTGAGAAGCTGGGGCTGGATAATTTTAAGCGGGCCTGGGTGGCTATTGATTTTCCAACGGTATTTCTCAACTCGTTCATGGTGACCTCGATCAGCGTAGTGATGCTCGTTGTGATCAGCTCGATGATGGCTTACCGCTTGGTGCGCCGTCCGACGGCCTTTAATAAGCTGCTGCTGACGGTGCTTATCGCCGCCATGATCATTCCGTTCCAATCGGTTATGCTGCCGCTTATGCGCATTACTTCATTGTTCGAGCTTCGCGGCCATCTGTATGGTATCGTTATTTGCTACATGGGCTTTGGCATTTCGTTATCCATGTTTCTGTATCACGGCTTTATCAAGTCGGTTCCGCTTGAGGTGGAAGAGGCGGCGGTAGTGGACGGATGCTCTCCTTACGGGGTGTTCTGGCGAATCGTATTCCCGCTGCTCAAGCCGATTACGGTGACGGTCATTATTTTGAACGTGCTGTGGATTTGGAACGACTACTTGCTGCCGGTGCTGGTCATTAACGATAATTTGACGACGATTCCGCTCGCGGTACAGAAGTTTTTTGGACAGTATTTGCGCAAATGGGATCTCGCCATGGCGGCGCTCACGCTGAGCACGATTCCGATCATCTTGTTTTTCTTATTTTTGCAAAAGCATATCATTGAAGGCATTACAGCCGGTTCGGTAAAAGGTTAAACTTATATAACTTGAATATATGGAAGTTATCAACATATTACACCTACAAGTACAATATATTCGGTGTTGTGCCATGTTGTTGCACAATTATAATGACGATGTAAGCGTTACAAAATAGGATTATATATAAAATTTGCGGGAGGTCATAAGATGAAAAAGATTTCTTTACTTATGCTAGCTGCTATTATGCTCATCGTTCTGGCAAGCGGCTGCGGAAGCAGCAACAACAATGGCGCAGCGGCTACCAATGCTCCAAAGGAAACGGCCGACAACGGCAAGACAGACCCTACGGAAGCGCCGAAGAAGGACGTTACGATTAAAGTATTTCAATTCAAGGTAGAGATCGCCGATGCGCTTGCAAAAATGGCGGCGGAGTACGAGAAGGAAACGGGCGTTAAGGTTGAAATCGAGACGCATGGCGGCGGCGAGGATTACAGCGCATTGCTCAAAGCAGAGCTTGCGGCTGGCGAAGAGCCGGAAATCTTTAACTCCAGCGGCTGGGCGGGCTTCGAGCCTTATGTGGATCGTGCGGCGGATCTGACGGGCGAGGCTTGGGCAAAGGATTTGGTAGAAGCATCGAAAGCGCAAATTACGCGTGACGGCAAGCTGCTGGGCATGCCGATGAACCTTGAGGCATATGGCTTCACGTATAATAAGGATCTTTTCGCGAAGGCGGGCATTACGGAGCTTCCGCAGACGCTTGAGGAGCTTGAAGCAGCAGCCAAAAAGCTGAAGGATGCGGGCATCATTCCATTCGCGCTTACCTCCGAGTGGTGGTCGATGGGTATTCATACGCTCAACATTGCATTCGCGAACCAAGCTGATCCGGCTGCGTTTATCGAGGATGTAAAAGCAGGGAAAGTGAAATTGAAGGATGATCCGATCATGAAGCAGTGGATCCGCCTAGTGGACATTATGTTCGCTAACGGCCAAGATAACGCTTTGACGACGGATTACAATACGCAGGTTGCGGAATTCGCAGCCGGCAAATACGCCATGATTCAGCACGGCAACTGGATTCAAGGCATGATCGACGAGATCGACCCGGCGCTTAACCTAGGAATGATGGCGGTGCCGCTTCAAGGCAAACCTAATGTATTCACAGGCGTGCCGAACAACTGGATCGTCAACAGCAAATCCGATCAAGTGGAAGAAGCGAAAGCGTTCCTGAACTGGATGGTTACATCGGAAACAGGCAAAAAATTCATCTCCACCGACTTTAAATTCGTGCCGGCATTGTCCTCGATCGAGCCGAATCCGGAAGCGGTAGGCAAAATCGGCGGCGATTTCGCTACCTTCGCGAACGCGAACCCTGAACAAGTGAAAAGCTGGAACTGGGATCGCTTCCCGGATGGCATCACGCAGCAATGGGGCGCGGCGATGCAGGAGTATCTTGGCAAGCAAATTACGAGCGACCAGCTGCTTGAGAAATTCGACAAAGCGGTGCAGGATATTGTGAAGAAATAAGGCTTTATGCAAGAAGGGGATGCCCACAAGGTCAATGACCTCGTGGGCATCCCCTATTTAATGAGAGAATGAACCCGTTTACGATTACACGATGCCTTTATCCATCGCTTTGCAAATCAACATGGCGAACAGGCTGTTGGACCATGCAAACCATTCACGGGAGAAAACCGTTGGATCATCGGCATGGAAGCCCTCGTGCATAAAGCCGGTATCGGCATCGGTTGCGATAAGCATATCGATAAGCTCTTTGATTTCCTCATCATTGTCAGCCGTTAAAGCCTGCATAGATAGCGCCATATGCCACACATGTCCGGCAGGCGTATGTGGGCTGCCTATGCCCCTCGCAAACTTGCCTTCAAAGTAGAAAGGATTTTCACTGCTAAGTGCAAACCGCCGCGTATTTTGATAAATAGGATCATCCACAGGCGCATATCCGAAATAAGGGATAGACAATAGCCCTGGCGTACCCGCATCATCCATCAGGCAGTAATTGCCGTAGCCGTCGGTTTCATAGGCATAGATTTTGCCGAAAACCGGATGATTAACGATGCCGTATGCGCGAATGCCGAAGTCGATCTCCTGGCGCAGCTTCTCCGCTCTTCCTGCTAGCTCCTTGTCCCCGTACACTTGCTCTGCAATGTCCCGAATATAGCCAAGAATAACGACGGCGAACATATTGGAAGGAATGTTGTAGCCGAATAGGCAAGCATCATCGCTTGGACGGAAGCCCGACCACGACATGCCCGTGTAGTTGACAGGCAAGCCTAACCCGTCATTTTGCAGCGTTTCGGTTTCTTTGAAGCCCGGGCGCACGAAGCGGTAAGGTGACCTTTCCTCATGGCGCTGCTCGGTTTTGATCACATTTACAATCGAATTTAGCGCTTGATAGCAGGCGTCGTCGAAAATATCGCTTTTGCCCGTTTCCCGCCAGTACATGTAGGCGAGCTGCGTCGGGAAGCACAAGGAATCGAGCTCGTATTTGCGCTCCCACATCCATGCGGTCATGTCGGATTGATCGCCGGCGTTATAATGCTTGCCGCTTGCCGTTTCGTTAAACGCGTTCGTATACGGATCGATATTAATGTAGAACATCTGGCGCCGAATGACGCCGCTGATGATGCGCTGCAGCTCAGCGTCCTCTTTGACGTAGGGGATATAATGGCGGACCTGCTCCGTGGAATCGCGCAGCCACATCGCCGGAATGTCGCCTGTAATGACAAAAGTAGTGCCGTCGTCCATCAGCTTGATGGTCGTTTCCAGCGTATTCGGAAAGGTGTTTTTGAATAGCTTTTGCAGCTTGGGATGATGCGCGAGGCGGTGATCCGCTTCAGCTAATACGTTTGTAATGGAATCTGGTAGTTTCATGATGTAAACCTCCTGCTTAGTTTAATTTAAGGGCATAGGTCATAATTTTTGCTGTTCCAACCGTTTCACGTACCTGTCCGTCCTGAATGCTCGCGGCCGCTTGGCGTCGTTCCAAAATATCGCTTTGATAAATGCGGTCTGTATCAAAGTTAGCCTGAAAAGCAAGCTCCTGCGGCTCCCCGGCAACGTTATACCAACGAACGATTACGTCTCCGCTAGGCTGCGACACTTTGAAGGCGGACAATGCGAACCCTTTGCCTTCCCATTTCAGAGGCGCATAGGTCGTTGGCAGCGAGCCTTGTTGATTATCGGTTTGCAAATGGAACCAAGGCGCTTGGAATTGGTAAGCTTGGGCGAAAGCTTCAGACGTTATGGCATCTCCGGCATGCGGGTAGATAGCGAACTCTACCGTTTGCTCGCCTAGGCACTGCGCTTCCGGCGTCGGAAATACGCCCCAGTCGCCAAGCTCGGAGACTGCGCGAAGAAGCGTTACGGCAATCGTATGGGATTCGCCGCGCAGCACCTCGTATTCGTTCAACCCTTTATTGGCGATAGTTAAGCCGTACTCCCCATCTGACACACTGGCAAATGCCTGCTGATGCTGCGCATTGCTTGGATTTGTCCACTCCTTGGCAGGCGTCGTATCCCGCGAGGCAACCTCGAAGATAGAGTCAGCCAAATGGCGGTCAGCTTTCAGCCCTGTCGGGAACAGCGCGCGAAGGCGATGATCCTTGGCTTGGTTATTAAAGGAGGCTTGCACTTGCAGCCCTTTGCCGGATTGTTCAAGGCTGACGCGCGTTACAATGCGCAGCGGCACCCGATCCTCCACCCGTTGTGCTTTGCGGTCACGGAAACGGACCATTTTACGCTTTTCTTCGGTGAAGGTATCGTCTGCACGCGCAGGGACAGTCCATTCATGAACGATTTCGTATGTGATCCGGTAGGCTTCATTCTCGACCATCGTTATCGTTGCCGGAATGCCTTTTGTTGTTAGAGGCTGTTCACCCTCAGGCTGCCTAAATACATATTCATTGCCAAGGTCGCCGCAATTCTCATAGACGCCAAGCCCTTCGAACGTTTTCCCGGTTTCTTTATCGGTTAGGTTTATGGATCCGTCCGCCTGGAAGCGAACGGCGATAAATTGGTTTTCCATGCCATTTGGGCTAGCGCTCAGCGAATTAGCGGGCGTTAGCGTGGAGGCAGCGGACGACGGTGCCCAAGCATAGGTTTTGAAGCCAAGCGCCGGAACCCGGCTTGCTTCAAAGGTCAGCCGAATTTTACGCGCCATGTAGGGCTGGCGGAATTTATCCTTCGGCAGCTCATAACCAAAATGAACGCCCAAATCCTCAGCCTTGGCAGCAATCGCGCGGCCCTCATCATCAAGCAGCACTCCGCGCTCGATATCCAGCGGAAGCTTCTCCAGACGCTCGGCAATCGCAGCCGGGTTAGGCCCTTCCTTGAAATAAGCTTTGGCCACGATCAGCTCCACGCTCACCGTACCGCTGCGTTCCCAGCCTGTCATGTTGAAAATCGTGACCGGCACGTCTTCCTTCGCCCATGCTGAAGCTCCGCTCGTATCGATCTGCCCCGCGATCGCGCTTAGGCTCTCCGTAATGATCGATTCCGCCGTATGCCGGCTCTTATCGAAACGGGTAACCATTTCCTGATGCACCTCGTCCACGCTGCAGCCGCAAATGCTGTCATGAGGATGATTTTGCATGAGTGTCTTCCATGCATAGGTCAACAGCTGATGCGGGTAAGCTTGGCCCGCGACCAAATGAGCAAGCGCTGCGAGAGGCTCAGCGCCTTTCTCCAGCAGCGTCTGCCCGCGCTGATTCAGCTGCTTCAAATAAACCCGTGCCGAAGCCGTATTGACGAGCGTGCTCCATCCATCGGTATGCTGACTGCGCAGCTCACCTTTGACCGTGGTCAAATTCGCGGGAAGCTGGCCTTTTAGCGCCTCCAAGTATTGCTCGAAGCTGGAATGGACAAAGTTTATGTCAGGAAACAGCTCGCGTGCCGTGCGGATTCCCTCTGATAAATTCGTTTGGACAGGCTGATGGTCGCAGCCGTTCATAAATAGAAGCTCCGGCGTAGACGCATATTTACCGGCATCGGCAAGCCTTTTGGCCCAGTAAGCTTTCGCTTCGTCCGGATCGGTCGGAACCTCCATGCCGTTGTTGTACCAATTGGCGAAGAGCAGCCCCAGTACGGTCGAGCCGTCAGGAGAGGACCAGTGCATCTCCGAGAAAGGCGATTCGTAGCTTGAGCCCTCCGATTCCCCCACCATATTATCGAAGCCGGTTGGTTTTACGCCGCGTCCGAATACGGCGGTATCGATATCGGCTTGCTTCAGCATTTGCGGCGCTTGCCCCATATTGCCAAAGGAGTCGGGAAAATAACCGAGCTTGGAAATGACGCCGTAATGAGCCGCGTCTTGATGTCCGATCAATAGGTTGCGGACATTCGCCTCGGAGCTCGTCAGAAATTCATCCTGCAGCACATACCAAGGACCTATGATAATGCGGCCCTCGCGAATATATTTCTCCAGCGCTTCTCTTTTCTCGGGATGGATTTGAAGATAGTCTTCCATAATGATCGTCTGCCCGTCCAGATGAAAGCTGCGAAATTCGTCGTCCTCTTCCAAAGTGCGAAGCAAATCGTTCATTAGCTCAGTGAGCAGCGTATGGTGGTATTCGTAAGGCATATACCATTCTCTGTCCCAATGGGTATGGGAGATAAGATGGGCGGTTTTGTTTGTCACGGTCAAAAAGCCTCCTGAATTGAATTAGGTTTGTATGCGCATTCGTAAGAAAGGTTCACACATTTATCTGCAAAGCACAATATGTATCACTTGCACCATATTTACATAGAGCATATCCAACACATTAGCAGCATGATGGGCAGCGGAAGAATGACAGCAATCATCATGAAAACGCTGTAAAACCTTACGGTTACAGCCTTTTGGAATGACAATGCAGATCATACATATTTACCGGGCTAGGCAATAATGTCTACAATTTGGAATGTAAGCGTTAGTCAATTGCAATGCCGACAATCGGCGATGTGATAGCTGAAACTAACAAAATAGAGAGAGGAGGATTCGAGAGAGATGAAAGGAAACGAACAGCAAGCGCTCCCTTTAAACACAAAAATGCGCGGGAACAAATCGCTCGGCAAAAAGATGCTGCAAAACTGGGAGCTCTACTTATTCATGACTCCTGTCATGCTGTACTTTCTTATTTTTCACTACGGACCGATGTACGGCATCCAGATTGCTTTTAAAAACTTCATACCGACAAAAGGCATTATGGGAAGCCCATGGGTAGGCTTCGAGCATTTCGAGAGATTCTTTAATTCCTATTATTTCTGGGATCTATTATGGAATACGTTCAGCATCAGCCTATATGAGCTAGCCATCGGATTTCCGCTGCCGATTATATTGGCACTTGCTTTTAACGAAATTAAAAACGGCTATTTTAAGAAAACGGTGCAAACGGTTACTTATGCTCCGCATTTTATTTCAGTCGTGGTTATGGCCGGGATGATCATTACTTTCCTGTCGCCATCGTCAGGGATGCTTGTAAAGCTAATCGAGCTGCTCGGCATGGAGCCGGCAGCCTATCTTACGGATCCTAAATGGTTTAAGACGGTGTACGTCTTGTCAGGCGTGTGGCAAAGCGCGGGCTGGGGGACGATTATTTACCTAGCGGCATTGTCAGGCGTAGATCCGCAGCTGCATGAGGCTGCTATCGTCGATGGCGCGAGCAGGTTCAAGCGTGTGCTGCACATTAACCTGCCAACGATTGTGCCGACCATTACGATCCTATTGATTTTGAACATGGGCAACATCCTGGGCGTAGGTTTCGAGAAAATTTTGCTGCTGCAAAATCCGCTCAATATGGGGTCATCCGACGTTATTTCTACATTCGTATACCGTTCCGGGCTAGTGGATGCGCAGTATAGCTTCTCTACGGCAGTTGGCTTGTTCAATTCAGTAGTGAATGCCCTCTTGCTCATTATGGTTAATAAAATTGCAAAACGCACAAGCGAGACAAGCCTTTGGTAGGAAGGAGGAACAGAAACGTATGGTTACAGCTGTAAAAGAATCAAAGGGCGATAAGCTGTTTCTGATGATGAACTATATTTATTTGCTGCTTGCACTAGTCGTTGTGCTGTATCCGGTGCTTTATATGGTCAGCGCTTCGATAAGCGATCCCAAGCTCGTAAATTCGGGCGAAATGTGGCTGTTTCCGAAGGGCATTACTTGGGAAGGGTACAAGCTGGTATTCGATAACGCGAAAATATGGAATGGGTATCTAAATACGATTATTTATACGGTTCTTGGAACCTTGCTTAATCTAGTCGTTACGCTGCCTGCCGCCTACGCGCTGAGCAGAACCGATTTCATCGGCCGCAAGCTGTTTATGGGCATCATTCTGGTTACGATGTTCTTTAGCGGGGGGCTTGTGCCAAGCTACCTGTTAATTAAGAACCTAGGTCTTATCAACAGCATGGGTGCGCTTATTTTGCCGGTTGCTGCCTCTGTATGGAATATTATCGTGGCGCGGACCTTCTTCCAGTCTACGATTCCGAAGGAGCTGCAGGAGGCTGCGCATATGGACGGATGCACGAACATGAAGCTGTTCGTCCGGATCATTTTGCCGCTATCGTCTCCGATTATTGCCGTTATGGCTCTGTTTTATGGAGTCGGGCATTGGAATAGCTATTTTTCGGCTTTGATTTACTTGAATGACGAGGCGAAATATCCGCTTCAGATGATCCTGCGCCAAATTCTCGTGCTTCAGGAGATGACGGCAGAGACAACCGGAGCCGCGGTTAGCGGAGAGGTAGCGATGGCGATGAACTCCAAGGCGGACGCCGCTTCTTTGGTCAAATATGCGGTCATCATCGTATCGACGCTACCGATTATTGCGGTATATCCATTCCTGCAGCGTTACTTCGTGCAAGGCGTAATGATTGGCTCTGTAAAAGGTTAGTTGCCCTATTCGGGGCCGCTAGGCAGCACTTTGTGAGATAATGGACGAGGGAAATTATTTCTTCGCTTATTATATAGCATGACCAAATACATTAGAGGGAAAAAAGGGAGGATTTAAGCATGCACAAATCAAGAAAAGCTTGGTCGCTGCTGCTGGCAGGAGTGATGACGGTTACATTGCTGGCTGGCTGCGGCTCGTCCGGCGACAAGGAAAAAGGAAACACGGCAGGAGCGGGAGCAGCCGAAAGCGTAAATAAAGAAGGTTTCCCGATCGTTAACGAGAGCATTACCTTATCGCTAATGGCGCCGGATATCGGCATTCAGAACTGGAAGGACATGCCGGTCATGTCGGAGATGGAGAAGCTGACGGGCATTAAATTCGAATATTTGAACGCGCCAAGAGACAGCTTCGATACGAAGAAAAACTTGGTGTTCGCAAGCGGCGACTATCCCGATGTATTTTTCGGCGCGAAGCTGACGCAAGCGGAGGAGCTTAACTACGGCGGACAAGGCATCCTTATTCCGCTCGAAGGCCTAATTGATGAATATGCGCCTAACGTGAAGAAGCTGCTTGAGGATTACCCGGATATCCGCAAATCGATCACAGCACCGGACGGACATATTTATTCGCTGCCGCGGATCGAGTTCAACCAGCCATGGTACCGCAACCCGCTTTGGTATAACGGCGATTTTCTGAAAGCGCTTGATATCAAGAAGCTTCCTGAAACGACGGAAGAATTGTACACCTATTTGAAGCGGGTCAAAGAAGAAGATCCGAACGGCAATGGCAAAAAGGACGAAATTCCGCTCGCTTCCTCCTCCAAGATGAGAGATCTGCGGACATGGATTCTCGGCGCGTTTGGCGCATATGAGGAAGAGATTTATGCCGATGAGAAGGATGTTGTTCACTATACGCCGATGGAAGAGCCGTACAAGGCATACCTCGAATATATGAATCGCCTTTGGAGCGAGGAATTGCTTGATCATGAGTCCTTCTCCCAAACGGACGACCAGAAGAAAGCAAAAGCGAAAAACAATCAAATCGGCTTGTTCTCGGATTGGCATGCATACTTTACGCATGGCGGCGAGCCAAACACAGATGATGTGATGTTCAGCCCAGTGAAGAGCGACATGGTACAAGCGCCTGCTATTGCGAAAAATAAAGGCTACGCTACCGGAGCATTCGCCATCTCGAGCAGCAATAAAGCGCCGGAAGCATCGATGCGTTGGGTCGATTATTTGTACTCCTATGATGGTGCGATGCTGTTCGACAAAGGCCCAGAAGGCACATTGTGGAAGTATACGGACAAAGCTTCTATGACGAAGGAATGGCTGCCTGTTCCGGGCGGCGGCGATCGCGAAGAGTTCCGCTCCACGCTGACGCCTAACTACGGCATTTCCGCGCCGATGGTGATTAGCGATGATCTTACGATTGGGCTGAAAACGGAATTTGATGAGTGGGTAACGAAGGAATCTAAGGAAAAGCTTCTGGATCGCGGCGCAAAAGTGCCATTCCCAGCGTTGTTCCTAACGGCGGAAGAGTCGGCTGAGGTAACGAAGCTGCGCTCGGACCTGAGCACTTACGTCATGCAAATGGAAGCAAAATTCATCACCGGCCAAGATTCGATCAGCGGCTGGGATAAATATGTGGACACGATCAAAAAAATGGGTGGACAACGGATAGCTGAGATTTACCAAACGGCATACGACCGCTGGAAAACGAGCTAATCTCCATCTAAATAAGCCAACTCTTAGCACCGAATCAGGTGCTTAAGAGTTGGCTTTGATTATGGGCATTATGGCGAAGATACGCTTAATAACTAAAGCGCGTTTTCCTTCGCGGACGTGGCTTCGGGCGCGTTAAGCTTGCGGTACTGCCCAGGTGTAAAGCCTGTTTCCTTCTTGAATTTGCGGATAAAGTTTGGCGTATCCAAATACCCGACACGTTCAATGATGTCTTTCAGCGGCGCATCGGTGGCCAGCAGCAAACGAATCACCTCATCCATGCGGCAGCGCGAAATATATTGGGAAAAGTTGAGCCCCGTTTTTTCTTTGAAGCTGCGGCTCAAATAGGAAGTCGAGATCGAGTACTTCAAGGCGATATGCTCCAGGCTGAGCGTATAGTCGGCATATTGCTGATCGACGTAGGCTACGATATCGTCCATCAAAGAATGCTGCTCGGTTTCGGTATTGCGCTCCACCTGCGCGCAAATTTGCTCAGCGAGCCCGTTCAGCTTCTGCTCGGTATCGTCCAGCGTGTCGAACGATGCCAAGGAAGAAATATGCTGGATGACGCTGTGCATGCCCATTTCAGAAGCTACACGCAGCATGGCATTCAGAAGATCGTAGCAGATGCAGCGCAGCAGCGGGACGGATAATGATTCATTTTTGATATCGGAAATTATGCTGCTGATCATTTGTCTGGCTACGGATTCATTTCCTTGCTTAAGACTTTGCTCCAGCTTGAGCAGCGACTTCTTGGAGATCCAGAAGGTCTCGGCATCCGGCGAGCTAAGCTCCGCCAAGTGCTCGAAATAGGTCACGTGGCCATTGCCGCCTGCCAATCGGAATTCCAGCGCGGTTGCCGCCTCGATAAAGGATTGGTTAAGCTCTGCCAGGTTCTCGTAAGCTGTGCCTACCCCTATGGATGGCATGAGCTGCGAGTTTTCGATGACCATGAGCTTTACGGTTTCCACGATTTGCTCGATCTGCTGCTGCAAGGCCGCAGTCTCTGACGGTACCAGGCTAACCATGAGCGCAAATTGCTCCGATGGAGAGAACTCAATGCCATAAACCTGTGCTTGAAGGTCGGGAAGCTCTAGCTCATGAAGCAATTCCTGCATCTGTTGGCGCTCGTGCCGGGCATTCTCGCCCGCATAGGAAGCGTTCCAAGCCAAAATAACGGAGAAATACAAGCCTTGCCCCTGCGGAAGCTCAAGCCCCGCGCCCAAGATCAACTGCTCAATCTCAGGATCGTCAGGCTTGCCGTGCTTAAGCAGAAGCAGCAAGCATTGGTTGCGCACATAAGGCTCCTGTATATCGATCCGGGCATTGTAATCGTGGATGGTCTGCTTAATCCAATCCCACTCATTGCTGATTTTGGCGGAATCCAAAGCGGTGCTTTTGCTTTTTAGCCTAGCGAACTCCATCAAATCCTTGATCGGATGGTATTGGCGCTTGGCAAGCAGCATGGCTGCGGCAATTCCCGTTAGGACGACGATGCTGAATACAAGCAGAATTAACGTTTGAATGTGAACGACACGGCTGAAAAATTGATGGCTCGGCATCGCGGTGACGTAAGTCCATCCATTCTCCTGCGAGAGCACGGCGACGACCGACTGCTTTTCGTTGTTCAGCGTCAGGTTGTGAATGCCGGGCTGCAATGCGGAGAGGACAGATAGCTCGTCCTGCGGCATGGTTGCCCCGTGATTGTTGGAAGTCAGCATTTTCCCGTCCTGGTCAAAAATATAGCTGCTTCCGGAAAACTCGTTAAGAATGGAATCCATGACCCCGGTCAGCTTGGACTCTTCCATCAGATAGACAACGGTTCCATAAGGAAACGGATCGTTAGGCATAATCGGCACGAGCAGGGTCAGCATCGACTCCTTGCGGTAGTTTACGTTAACTTGCTCGGCGGGACGCATGACAGGGTGGGTAGCCTCATTTAGATCGCGAAGCAGGTCCTCTTTGCTCCCATTTTTAAATTGATAGGTTTGGTTGAATACGACGTCCACATCGGTGAGGCCGCGCGAAGAGTAAATAGTAGAATCGTCATGGAAATATAGAAATAAATCTTCCAAAATGCTGCTGTTGGCTTTGTAGGTAGAAAGCTGCCGGATAGCCTCCCAGCCGTAATAAGGATGACGTACCATATAGGGCGTTAAATGCTCGTCGTAGGCGATTTTGCTGGCGATTTCCTGAAGCTCTCTCATCCGGTCGTCAATCGTCATTTTGACCTGATTCAATTGATTCACATTGGACTGTTCAATCTCGGAGCGGAGGCTATTGACTGCGTTTTCATATACAAATACAGTGACTCCGGTCAATGGAATAAGAAAGATGAGTATATAGGATAAGGCGTATTTTAGAAGCAGGCTTGACTTCATATGATTCCAATTTTTTTTGGCTCGTGACAACGAAGTTGACTTGTAAGTGAGCTTTGGCACGACTGTATTCGCCTCCAGTGCGTAGTTGAAATGAAAGAGCTTTCTTTATGCCTAGTCTTTCATTATGCAATAAATAGCGGATCAAGGAAAGCAAAGATCCATAAACGATAAATAAAGGATAGGAGCGAGAACGATGAAAGCAGTACTATTTTATGACCCGACATTTCCGTTGAACGGCTGTGCGCCCGATGCGGGATCGCTTGAAAAGCTGAATGGACAGTTCAAAGTTACCGATGCGGAGGGACTGTCGCTTGCGCTTAGAGAAGACGGAGTAGATTGCCTGATTCATCTGCATGGGCCATATTTTCCTAAGGCAGCTTGGCCGGATATAGCTGCGTTTGTGCAGCGTGGCGGAGGACTCATTCATACGGGCGGAGCTCCTCTTAAGCATCCGGTGAGCCGTGATGGCGATGAATGGGAGATTGAGCCGGAATTGACCGCTTATCATCAGGAAATTTTTATTCATGAGGCGTTAGCTGTGGATCATACGCGCTCGACCGTGCTAAGCCACAATGAGGAGCTGCCGCTGCTTCAGGGCAAGGAGCATTTGTTTACGATCGAACCGACCTACGGCCTTATTTTGCATGTTACGCATGAGCGGGATCAGTTGAATCAGGCTACGGGCTCGGCGGGACCGATGAACGCGCATATTCGTCCGCTTCTAAAGGGCTTGTCTATTGACGGAAGGGAAGTATCGGCTCCTGTCGTGCTGATGGAGCACACAAGGGGGCCATTTGCGGGCGGACGCTGGTTATTTGTCAATCAGCAGCTGTCGGATTGTTTTTGGTCAGGCGAGGGCGCGGATGCTTTAGCGGAATGGGCGGCTTTTTGCGCTGGCGGCGTTACCGAGCTTTGGATTAAGCCAAGCTATGCCGTTTATTATGAGGCAGAGAGACCGCATCTTACGCTTCAAGCGCAGCAGATCCTATCGGCTGATCGCTATGGGCAGGGCAACAAGCCCGAGAACTGGGCGATGGCTATTTCGGTTTACAAGCAAGGAGAGGCAGAGGCGATTTGGCGGCATAGCTTGAGCCTGAGCGTCGGAAGCGAAATCGAATACAAGTCGATCAGCGTGCCGCTTGCTGTTGCGCCGGGCATGTACGAGATCGTGTGCGAAGCGGAAGCTGCAAGCGGGGAGAAGCGAGTTTTGCGGCAGGGCTTCTGGGGCCATGACCGCGAATTGCTTGAGAAGGGTACTCCGCTTGCTGTGGGACGTGATTATTTTGAGAAAAACGGCGCCCCTTTCCCTATCGTCGGGATGACCTACATGACTTCGGACGTAGGGCGGAAATTTGTGTTTTTGCCGAATATCGCGATTTGGGACCAAGATATGGCGACGATGAAAGAGGCGGGAATCAACCTGATCCGCACCGGCCTATGGACGGCTTGGCGGCATCTTATGTTTGAGGACGGGCATGCGTCGGAGGAGCTGCTGCGTGCGATTGATGCTTTTATTTTGACGGCGGCTAAGCATGAGATTGAAATGACCTTCAGCTTTTTTGCATTTGCACCGGAAGCTTGGGAAGGCAAAAATCCATATCTTGATCCAAGAAGCGTTCAAGCGCAAAAACGGTTTATTGCTGCGATCGTATCCCGGCATAAGCACACAACGAATGTGCAGTGGGATTTAATCAATGAGCCTTCGTTGTTTGATCACATGCGCATATTCTCCGGCCCGCGCTCGATGCACGATCCTTATGAAAAAGCAGCTTATGTGAATTGGCTGAAGCAGCGGCATGAATCGATCGGCCACTTGCAGGCGCGGTGGAATATGACGAGCACGGAATTGCCTGACTTTGAAGCGGTGACGCTTCCGGAGCAAACGGATATCGCTTTTGATATCCAAGACGTGAAGAAGCTTAAGAAAAACACGCGCTGGCTGGATTACACGCGGTTTACGATGGACATGCATAATCGCTGGGTGGGAGAGCTAACGGCAACGATTCATGCGATACAGCCTAGGCAGCTTGTGACCGTTGGCCAGGACGAAGCGCTTGGTATGGGGCCGCGGCCTTCGCCGCTGATGTATGCAGAAAGCGTCGACTACACGACCGTGCACACATGGTGGCTAAATGACAGGCTGCTATGGGACAGCGTGTACGGCAAAGACCCTAGCAAGCCGACGCTGATTCAGGAGACGGGCATTATGTACGTGGAAATGCCGGATAACCGGGCGAAGCGCACAGAGGAAGAGCTGAGGAACATCTTGGAGCGCAAATACGCATATGCTTTTGCCGCTGGCGGCGCGGGTGCGGTGCAGTGGCTGTGGAACACGAACTACTTCATGGATAACGTTTGCGAGTCGAACATTGGAGCGCTGCGCGCTGACGGAACCCAGAAGCCGGAAGCCGATGTATCGTATGACTTTGGCAAGTTTATTGGCCGGATTTCGAGCCTGTTTGAGGAGCGCCAGCTGGAGGAGATCGCTGTTGTGTTCCCTTACTCGAATGATTTCTCAAGCCGCCGCTTTGCTTGCGAGGCGACAGGCAACCTAACCCGCGTGCTTGGTTACGAAATGAAGCTTCCGCATCGGGGCATAGGAGAGTTCCACTTGGAGACGCTGCAGCGGGATAAGCCGAAGCTTATTATCGTGCCTAGCGCCCACAATTTCAGCAATGCTGCGCTGACGGAGCTGTTTGCGCATATTGAAGCTAACGGAGGCACGCTGCTGTTCACCGGGCCGATTGGGCTTGATGAATACTGGAAGCCAACATCGCGGGCGGAATCGCTTGTGGGACCTTACCGTCTAAGCAATTTGTCGCGAGAGGAAAGGCTGCAAATTGGCGAGCGTACCTACGCAGCATCTTTCGGAGGCAAGAAGATTGGGGAGCTGAACAAAGAGGTGGCGCTCGGCAATGGGGGCGTGCCGGACGGCATTGCAGCCGTTCGCACAATCGCCCACGGAAAAGGGAAGCTGATGTGGTGTCCGCTGCCGCTTGAGCTTAACGAGCGTACGGATACATTGAAGGCGCTATATGAAGCCGCGCTGAACGAAGCGGACGACTTGAAGCCGGGCATGACATGGGAAGCTGGAGGAGATCACCCGGGCGTTTTCGGAAGCAAGCTGCAGTTTAAGCAGGGCAGTTTGTATACGTTTGTATCAGAGGCGGGCATGGACTGCCCCGTTACCGTGCGGGACGAAGCGAGCAATAAGAGCTACAGCTTCGTGCTCGAGAGCGAGCGCTCGGTTTTATTTGCGACGGATTTGGATGGCAATGTGCTGGCATCCTACCGGGATATCGCGGTCTAAACTTGCAATGCGCGGCGCTTTAGCCGTGAGGGAAGCAAACGAATAGAGGAAAGCTCCGCCTTCGGGCGGGGCTTTCCTTTTTTGATTTCTGGCGAGGTATGGAGACATACTAGGATGTTAATTCCCGATATAGAGGTCATTTTACTGCGTTTCTGCAGCGTAGCTTCATCTTTTGTTCGTCATGTCAGGTTTCTAGTGCAGTTTGTGCAGTGTACATGAAGGGGCACAGTGGATTAGCTCGACGCGCATACGGTTTTAAGCAAGCTAGCCCTATCATCAAGCTGATTTACTAGCGATTTCTTTCCTGTAAATGAATAAGGTTTCGGCATAAAAAGATGCACCGAGAAATAACAATGTAGATGACGAGTGACAAGCTGAGGCGAGGCGGGGATCGTATGGTGAAAAAGTGGATAAACAGGGGGTTGGCGATTGTTTTGCTGCTGTTGGTCATTGTGTTTATCGGAATGAAAGCCATACCGGTTGAGCAATTGGATCAACTTTGGGCCAAGGATCAGATCGAGTTTATCGAAAGGATGATTATAGGCGGCATGATTGGTTTTGGAGCATTGCTAGCAGTATTCGTGTTCGATCTGCCTGCTGGCCGGAGACGAACAAGCGATCAGAGAGACGCCGCGCTGCAGGCTCAATCCCGAACGAAGCCAAAGGTGGAGCTTGCGATCGCGCCAACGATTACGCCGCCATCAGAGCCTCCGCCAATTCCACCAATTCCTCCTTCAATAAAACAAACCATTGAACCGTTAATGACGGCTGCGCCCAATCCCCCCACACCGCCTGCTGCATCTAACCGAGAGGAAGCCGCACCATTTACGGTCATTACTGGCTATGCGCAGCATATTGGCGAGCGCGAGGAGCAGCAGGATGCGTTTGGCTTTTCTCCACTAGCGCAACCTTTTGGAAGCAAACAAAACGGTGTTTTTGCAGTGCTTGCCGACGGGATGGGCGGTTATGCCATGGGCAAGGAGGCCGGCGAGCTTGCGGTGCAGACGATGCTAAGCGAACATATGGGCACAGCGGCATCGGCTTGCTCTATTCCGCAGGCACTGGAGCATTCGCTGCATATGGCGAACAAAGCGGTCTATGAGCTGGCTCTGGAGCATGGGCTGGAATGGAGCGTAGGAACGACGCTGATTGCCGTTGATGTCAGGGAGCAGCAGCTACACTGGATCTCGGCAGGGGACAGCCGCATTTACCTGTATCGGGGCGGCGTGTTGATTCCGTTGACGCGGGATCATGTCTATGCGAATCGGCTGAATGAGCAGGTGAAAGCAGGCAAGCTGACGCAAGAGGAAGCGGATTCGCATCCTGAACGTCATTTATTGACGAGCTATCTGGGCATTCCCCGGATAACGGAGATCGATGCTAACCAAGCTCCGCTGCAACTGATGGCAGGCGACTTCATTTTACTCGTCAGCGACGGGCTTTATGATGATTTATCAGAGCCATTGCTGCAGGAGGCTGTCCGTCATGATCCGCAGCAGGCGGCCGCATTTATTTTGGAGCATGTCCTCGCGCAGCAAAGGCCTTATCAGGATAATGCGACTATCATGGTCATAGCCTGCTCATAGCAGCTTAGGGATAAATCGAGCCGGGCGGTTGAGCCTTTTCGATCTGCCTGTTCCCTCGGTTCGCCAAAATCCGTTTTAATTTTTGGTTAGAACAGCCCAGATAGTGGGTACTATAGGGTAGAAAAGACTGAGGAGGTAATCAAAATGGCAAACAGACATGATCGCGATAACCATACATCTAACAGCCTAGTGACGGAGAAGGATATAGACCCATCGTTTGGGTTATTTACGGAAGAAGCGCAGGGCGGTGCGGTATCGGATGCAACCGAGCTGCTGCGGAAGCAGTACCCGCAGCATAACGAGCATGTGCATGAGTCGCATATTCCGGATGCCGTAGAGGCGAGAGACGAGCTCAGCTCCGAAGCAGACACCGCAGAAGAAATATCGGAGGAGCTGGCTGCCGTTCCTGATGCGGATGCCATTGCGCAAGGCAGCCCGATTGACCCGGCCTCCCCCGGTGAGGAGTTCCACGGCACTGATTTGTTGAATGGCGTCGGCAATCATCCGGAGGATGAGACGGAAGAGGATACGCTTTGATGTTCTCAAACAACATGCAGAAGGGACGCATAGGCGTCTCTTTTTTTATGGACGGGTTAACGAAACATAAGCACCGGCTGTGGTACAATTGAAGAACAAATGTTCTTTATGGGAGCGGTAATGATACGTTATGCAAATCCATGATACGGTTACGATATCGGTGCGAAACTTAGTCGAATATGTATTTCTTAGCGGAAGCATCGACGTAAGGCTAAATGCGATCGACACGATGCACGAAGGCACGAAGGCACATCAGAGAGTGCAGCGGACTTACGGCGAGCAGGACCGGAAGGAGGTCTACGTCAAAGCGGACATCGCGGTGGATGATCTGTTATTTGTTGTGGATGGACGCTGTGACGGGCTGCTTGGGACAGACCCGCTGCTGACCGTTGATGAGATTAAATCGACCGGCGGCGATTTGGAGCGAATAACCGAGGACGGTTATCCCGTGCACTGGGCGCAGGCTTTGTTCTATGCCTACATGTACGCCAAGGAGCATGAGCAGGCGGCGATGCGCATACAGCTCACCTATGTCCAGACAGCGACGGAGGAGGAGCGGCGATTCGTTCGAGAAGCCAGCTTCGCGGAGCTGGAGCAGTATGTGCAGGAGGTTATTGCGCGTTACGCGCCCTATGCGCAGCTGCGCCGCAGGCATGAGCAGGCTAGAAACGAGAGCATTCGCGAGCTGGCTTTTCCGTTTGATGCTTACCGGGCTGGGCAGCGCAAGCTGGCGGGCGCGGTCTACAAGTCGATTGAGGAGGGCGTTCGATTATTTGCGAAGGCCCCTACAGGCATCGGCAAGACCATTTCGACGACCTATCCGACCCTCAAAGCGATGGGCGCGGGCATGCTGCAGCGCTTTTATTATTTGACGGCGCGCACGACGACGAGGGCGGCAGCCGAGGACGCATTATTATTGATGCGCGACAAGGGACTGCATCTGCATGCCGTAACGATTACGGCGAAGGATAAGATTTGTTTTCAAGAGGAAGTGCGCTGCGAGAAGGAGCATTGCCCCTATGCGGACGGCTACTATGATCGCATTAACGGCGCGGTGCTTGATATATTGGAGAAGGAGACGGTCATGACCAGATCGGTCATCGAGGCTTATTCGCATAAGCACCGTGTATGCCCGTTCGAATTTTCGCTTGATTTGGCTTATGCCGCTGATGCGGTCGTATGCGATTATAATTATATTTTTGACCCGCGCATATCGTTTAAGCGCCAGTATGCAGAGATGAAGAAGCGGACGGCGCTGCTCGTGGACGAGGCGCATAATCTCGTCGACCGGGCGCGCGAGATGTTCTCAGCGGAGCTGGCGAAGGCTCCGTTCCTCGCTTTGCAGCGTGAGCTGAAGGGCGTGCATAACGAGGGCTATCGCACGGCAAAAGCGATCAACGATTATTTTATCGCGCTGCGCAAAAGCAGCGACGGCTCGCCGCATCTCGTTCAGCGGCAGCTGCCGGAGGAGCTGGTTGAGCTGGCTGAAGCATTCGCTTCGGCGGCGGAGCAAGCGCTGGCAGCCGGCGTTGGCGGCTCCATTCTTGATGCTTATTTTAACGCGCAAAACTTTGTTCGCACCGCGAAGCTGTTTGACGAGCGTTATGTCGTTTACATTGAGCTCTCGAAGAGCGATGTCCGGCTGAAGCTGTTTTGCCTTGATCCTTCGCAGCTGCTGCAGCATATGGGCAAGGGCTATCGCTCGCATATTTATTTCTCTGCAACGCTCTCGCCGGTTTCGTATTATATGGACATGCTTGGAGCGGGAGAGGATGATTATACGCTTGCGGTACCGTCGCCTTTTGCACGGGAGCAGCTGGATGTCATCATTAAACCGCTCTCTACGAGGTACCATGACCGGGATGAATCCAAGCTGCCGATTGCCAAGCTGATCATGAAGCTGATGGACGAGCGGCCGGGCAATTACTTTGTCTTCTTCCCCTCCTACGCCTATATGAACGCTGTTTATGAGACTTATATGGAGCTTAGGGAGTGGTCGACTCCTGCCGGCGATCCTTCGGACGCGGAGGTGCTGCTGCAAAAGCCTGATATGTCGGAGGAAGAGCGTGACCGTTTTTTGGAGACGTTTCAAGCTGGGAGCGGGAAGTCCTTGCTTGGTTTTGCGGTAATGGGCGGCGTGTTCTCGGAGGGCGTTGATTTGGCCGGAGAGCGATTGATCGGCGTGATCGTGGTTGGCGTTGGATTGCCGCAGCTGGGCGTGGAGCGCAATATGCTGAAGGAATATTTTAACGAACAGGGCAAGAGCGGCTACGATTATGCTTACGTCTTCCCGGGAATGAACAAGGTGCTGCAAGCGGGCGGCCGTCTCATTCGCTCCGAAACCGATCGCGGAACGCTCGTGCTCATAGACGATCGGTATTTGCAAACGCAATATCAACGGCTGCTGCCGGAGGAGTGGAAGGGTTAGCCGCATTACATTGCGGTATCTGACTCCGCTTCGACTGATCTTTTGGCAAAGAAGGGCAAGACGCTGCATCTTTTCTCCACATAAGCGGAAGCGGATAAGGTAATCATCAAACCGAGCAGTGCCCCGAAGACCGATAACGGAATGATCCATAATACCGAGGATTGGGCAAAGAAGGGAATAAGCGAAACGGCTAGTATCGGCGGAGAGTTCCATTTGAATCGGTTAATTAAGTAAATGACGATCAGCAGAGTCAGAAACAGCGACCATGCGCCCGAATTAAAGTAGACGAATACGGATCCGATAATCGAAGCTATGACAGCGCCGAACGCAATTTTGCGAATCTCCGCCTTCTCGAACGGACGTGAGATGAAGAGTAAGCTGAATGACCCCAACGTGGGGAAAAACAAGGCATGCATATTCGGAATATGCAAGGAAATCCAGTAAATCAGGATGATGTATAAGCAAATGGCATAGGTTCTAATACGCATGTTGAGGGAACGCCTTCTTTCAAAAGTAAGATACGCCGGTTAGCGGAGCTAGGGCTGATCATGTAACATTTTACCCCTCGCTTTCTGGTACCGTCAATCGCCTATATATGACATGTTGCGATAGGATGTCTGCTGGCTTGCAGCGCCAAAATAAAAAAAGCCCAGCCGGAAAACCGGATGGGCTCGCTAAAAAAAAGGGGGGGATACGATGCTGCTGCATAAAGGAGAAGCGTTGTTCCATCAAGGGGAGAGTGGCTCGCTCTTTCACCTGAGGAGCGGCTTGCTCA
Source organism: Bacillus sp. FJAT-26390 (assembly GCF_001682865.1). GTDB lineage: Bacteria > Bacillota > Bacilli > Paenibacillales > Paenibacillaceae > Pristimantibacillus. Next base: position 309,046 of record NZ_MAQX01000033.1, on the reverse strand, counting down.
AGATCGTCCGCGTGCATGAGGATGGCAGTCCGTTTCTTGTTAATATTATCGTGCCTGACGAAATGATCCCGCATCACTCGTTGATCAGCCCTATGCCCTATCATGGAACGGCGATAGCGCTCGTCACAAGCGAGGTGGATATGGTATCGCCTCAACAATGGTACGAGGAGCTAAGGCAAAGCGCTGAGAAAAGCCGCGAGGTCGCCCTTCTCCTTCAAAGCAAGCTGAGAATGATGCAGCAGCGAATCGACCAACTTACCCAAGTCGCGCCCGCTGATAAGCTGGGCAAGCTTCAAGGTTGGTTCGCGGATTACATTGGTCCCGCCGCGATCACGGATGTACTGACGCAGGATGAGATTGGACAGCTTATCGGCCTCCGCCGCGAAACGGTTAATCGGCTGCTGCGCGCGCAATCAAAGTAAATTTAACCTATGAATTCTAGACTTGTGCCGTGCTTTGCTCAAGACTAGCAGCAGGGCCGAAAAACTCGAAATGAATATCCGATTCCGGGATGCCCCACTGGCGAAGCGAATGATTGATCGTAGCCATGAACGGTGTTGGTCCGCAGAAGTAAAAGGCAGCGTTCTTCTCCGGAATGACCGTTTGCAGCCATGGCAGATCAATATAGCCCTCTTTATGAAAATGCTGCTGAATGTAGTCGCTTGAGGTCGGTTTCCCGTAGCAGTAGTAGACAGAAAGCTGCGGATGCTTGCTTGCAAGCTGATTCACTTGCAATCTCATGGCGTGGGCATCACCGTTCTGAGCAGCATGTATGAAGGTGACCGGACGCTCGGGATAGCGCTCAACGAGCGTATTCATCATGCTGAGCATAGGCGTCAAGCCGACTCCCCCGCTAAGCAGCACCACGGGGCGTTCATCTGCCGTATTCAGCGTGAAATCACCCGCTGGAGCCGACAGCCACAAAGTCGCGCCCTCGTCTACATGGTTGTGCAAATAGGTGGATACTTGGCCAGCGCTGCGATCTGATGAGCCATCCTCGCGTTTCACCGAAATCCGGTAATAGGATTTCCCGGAAGCATCGGATAAGCTATACTGCCGGATTTGTGTGTGCTCCGCGCCTTCCTGATCGATTTTGACGCTTATATACTGGCCTGGCTCAAAGCTTGCTAACGCACCGCCATCCTCTGGGACCAAATAGAAAGAAGCAATGACTTCGCTCTCCTTCTCCTTCCGCTCCACGCGAAACGCGCGAAAGCCTTCCCATCCGCCTGCTTGCGTATGCGCCTCCGTATACATCTCTTTCTCGATGCTGATAAAAGCGTCCGCAATAATGCCGTATGCCTCTTCCCACGCGTTTAAAATATCATCCGTAGCCGCTTCACCCAGCACTTCCTTAATGGCCATAAGCAAATATTTGCCGACAACGGGGTAATGCTCGGGTTTGACGCCTAGACTGCGATGCTTATGCCCGATTTGCTTCACGACGGGAATGATAGCTGCGAGGTTGTCGATATGGAGCGCAGCTGCATAAACGGCATTGGCGAGCGCGGTTTGCTGTCTGCCCTGCTTCTGGTTAGCGTGATTGAATAGATTCAGCAGCTCAGGATGATTGGTGAACAGCAGTTGATAGAAGCGTTTCGTAATCGTTACACCGTGAACCTCCAGTACGGGTACCGTTGATTTAATAATTTGAACCGAGTGCGCGCTTAACATGTGTAACCCCTCCAGCGTCTTATTGAATAAGCCAAGTATAGCCGCAGAAATCGCCTAGCCTTGTGATCAAGATCACAGCAATTCGCAACAAGTTGTGACAGCAGAAGAGCTTCTGGCGGAGGGGGAAATGGGGTTTGTCCTAAATGGGGGCTGGAAAAAAAGCGCTTTCGGGTATTGACAGTATTTTGAACCGATGGTAAAGTGACTAATATATTTTACGAGAGGAGGATTGCGTTACATGAACATTCACATTGATTTTCACCCAACTGCTGCAATGAACAACGGTTTGAACATGAATAACGTAATCCATCCGCGCGTCGTTTCTCCTTGATCAAGGATATTCCGATCATTAGAGGCGCATGGTTACGTCACTGTAATCATGCGCCTTTTTTATGTGTGCGGGACACGGCCGTTTTCTAGGCTGCGTTTGGCAAGATGAAGAAGCGTGTCGTTACGGCGACACGCTTCTTTTTTTGCAAATATAGGTGATTATTATTAATTGTGCACCTCTATTTCAACGCATAACGAGCTTCGGCCGCGTAAAGCCGAAGACATCCGTTTGCGCTTATTTCGGGAATAAATTGAAGGTTAACGATGTATGGATGGATAGCGGAAGGTGTGGTAGAGAAGCATGTTTAGTGTACTCAAAAAATTAAGCTGGTTTTTCAAAATGAACTGGAAGCGTTATACGCTGGCCATTTCACTCCTTATTTTTACAGGCTTTATCGATGTCATTCCCCCATGGCTGATCGGCTACACGATTGATGGCATTCATCAGGATTTGCTTGGGCAGGCAGAGTTTAATCGCATCCTGTACAGCTGGATCGCGCTTACGGTAGTTGGTTACGGCATCACGTACATATGGCATTACAAGCTGTTTGGCGGGGCATTCGTGCTGGAGAAGCTGTTGAGATCGCGGCTGATGGGCCATTTTCTGCGGATGACTCCGACCTTCTATGAACGCAATCGGACGGGCGATCTAATGGCGCGCTCAACCAATGACCTTGGAGCGGTAGCGCAAACGGCGGGCTTTGGTATTTTGACATTGATCGACTCGACTTTGTTTATGATTACGATTCTAATCGTCATGGCGGGGCTCATCAGCGTGAAGCTCACGCTTGCTGCCTTGCTGCCGCTGCCGCTTATGGCACTGGCGATGAAGCATTATGGCAAGAAAATCCACGAGCGGTTTATGGATGCGCAGGACGCATTCGGCGATTTGAACGATCAGGTGCTGGAATCGGTATCGGGCGTACGGGTCATTAGAGCCTTTGTGCAGGAAGAAGCAAGCGAGGCGCGCTTTAGCGCCAAAACCAATGAAGTATTGGACAAAAATATCGCCGTAGCGCGTATCGACGCGTTGTTTGAGCCAACGATGAAAATACTTGTCGGACTCAGCTATCTGATCGGCCTGTGTTATGGCGGCTACCTCGTGTTCCATAACGAAATTACACTTGGCGAATTGGTATCCTTCAACGTATTCCTCGGGATGCTGATCTGGCCGATGTTCGCCATTGGTGAGCTCATTAACATTATGCAGCGCGGCAATGCTTCTCTGGATCGTGTCAACGAGACGCTTGGCTACAAGCCGGATGTTGCCGACGCAAATGTGCCGGTACATGTCGAGGAGCCATCCTCGCTGCAATTCAATAATGTGACGTTCCGCTATCCTACTTCTACGACGGATAACCTCGGCGATGTTTCCTTTAAGCTTCATCAAGGGCAGACGCTTGGGATCGTCGGAAGAACCGGCAGCGGCAAAACGACGCTGCTGAAGCAGCTTCTGCGCGAGTATCCGCTTGGCCGGGGCGAAATCAGCGTATCCGGCACATCGCTCGGCAGCTTGAAGATCGATGACTTGCTTGGCTGGATCGGTTATGTGCCGCAGCAGCCGATTTTGTTCTCGAAGACGATTCGCGAAAATATATTTTTTGGCCTCAAAGAGGGTACTGACGAGGATTTGCAGCGGGCGCTTGAGCGCGCTTCGTTCGCGAAGGATATCAAGTTCCTGCCTGATGGGCTGGAAACGATGGTTGGCGAGCGTGGCGTTGCATTATCCGGCGGTCAGAAGCAGCGCGTCAGCATTGCGCGTGCGCTCATCGCTGATCCGGAGATCCTGCTGATGGACGATGCTTTGTCGGCGGTTGACGGGAAGACGGAAGCCGAAATTATTGAAGGCATCCGTACGGAAAGAGCAGGCAAGACGACGCTCATTACAACGCATCGCTTATCGGCGGTGCAGCATGCGGACTGGATTATCGTCCTTGATGACGGACGGATCGTGCAGGAAGGCACGCATGAGCAATTGCTGGAGCAAGGCGGCTGGTATCGCGAGCAATATGATCGCCAGCAGCTAGAGGCCATTATTGAAACGTAATAAAATGGAGGCGTGAAGGACAATGGGCAATACAGGAAAACGATTGTTTCAATACGCCATGCTTTATAAGAAACCGATTCTGCTGGCGCTTTTGCTGCTCGTGCTTGCGGTATGCGCAGAGCTTGCAGGACCGTTGATTGCGAAACGGATGATCGACCAAAACATTCTCGGCATCGAGAAGAAATGGCATGAGGTCGAGGCAGAGCAGCAATATGCGGTTCTTTATAAAGATAAATGGTATAAGCGCGAGGATCACTTTGCCGCTGGCGCTGGGGAGCAGAAGGGTAAAGAGGTTCGCGTGCTTCAAGTGGGACGCCAATTTTATTGGCTGGACGGGGCGCTTAAGTCCGAGGAAGGCAAGCGCGTCGTAGAGGGGAATACCCTGAGTGTGACAAACAAGGATACGGGAGAGACCGTTACTTATCCGGTATCGAAGCTGAGCAAGCAGGAGCTTTATTCCTTCTATAAACCGGAGTTTCCATCATTAATGAAGCTGGCGTTTATGTATTTTGGCTTTTTGCTATTGGTTGCGGTGTTCACGTATGGGCAGCGGCTTATGCTGCAAACGTCGGCGAACCGGATCGTACGCAAGATGCGTACCGATATTTTCGCGCACACGCAGCGGCTGCCGGTGAACTACTACGATAACTTGTCGGCCGGGCAGGTCGTCTCGCGCGTAACGAATGATACGGAAGCTATCCGCGAGCTTTATGTCGCGGTGCTGGCGAATTTTTTCACAGGCATTATTTATATGGTAGCTATTTACGGTGCTTTGTTCTTATTGGATGTGCGCCTAGCGCTATTAGCGCTGCCGCTGGTGCCAATCCTTATCGTTTGGATTATCGTTTACCGGAAGTACGCGGCTCGTTATAACCGGATTATTCGCTCGAAGCTGAGTGAAATTAACGGGATGATCAACGAGTCGATTCAAGGGATGACGATCATTCAGGCGTTCCGCCGCCAGAAGGAGACGACTAAGGAATTCGAAGAGATGAACGAGTACTATTACAAGTATCAAAATAAGCTGCTCAGCCTCAATTCGATTACGTCTCATAATCTGGTTAACGTCATACGGAACATTTTGTTCCTTATCGTCCTTTGGATGTTCTGGGGCGACTCGCTCCGCGCGGCGGTATCGGTCGGCGTGCTCTACGCATTCGTCGATTACATGAACCGGATGTTTGCGCCGATTGTCGGGATCGTGAACCAGCTATCCAATTTGGAGACGGCGCGGGTGTCCGCAGAGCGTGTCTTCAAGCTGATGGATGAGGAAGGAATCGATGTAGTACCGGGCAAGATGGAGCGCTATAAAGGCGATGTTAAGTTCGACGATGTTTCGTTTGCTTACAAGAAGGATGAATATGTGCTGAAGCATATTTCCTTCCATGCACGCCAAGGCGAGACCGTAGCGCTTGTAGGCCATACCGGCTCAGGCAAAAGCTCGATTCTGAACCTGCTGTTCCGTTTCTATGATTCGAACGAGGGCAAGATCATCGTGGACGGTACGGATGTGCAGGACATTCCGAAGCAGCTGCTTCGCCAGCATATGGGTATCGTGCTGCAGGACCCGTTCCTGTTCACGGGAACGATCGCATCGAACATCAGCCTCGATAATCCGGCGATTAGCCGGGAGAAGATCGAGCAGTCGCTCCGCGATGTCGGCGCGTACGAGATGTTCAGCCAGCTGAAGGGCGGCATCGATGCGCCTGTTATTGAGAAGGGAAGCACGCTGTCTGCCGGTCAGCGGCAGTTGATCTCGTTCGCGAGAGCACTCGCTTATGATCCGGCGATTCTCATACTCGATGAAGCGACAGCAAGCATTGATACCGAGACGGAAGCGATCATTCAAGACGCGCTTAATGTGCTGAAGAAGGGCCGCACGACTTTCGTTATCGCGCATCGTCTGTCGACGATTCGAAATGCCGATCAAATTCTCGTGCTTGACCGCGGCGTTATCGTCGAGCGCGGCAACCATGATGAACTAATGGAGCACCAAGGCAAATATTACGCCATGTATCAGCTGCAGCTAGGCGCGGCTTTACCGGCATAAACAAAACGGCTAAGCGGGAGTAAATCCCGCTTAGCCGTTTTTTATTTTGCGGTGCTAGGTTTTGAAGCGGCCGACAGCCTCATTCAAGCTTGCTGCCAAATTGCGAAGCTGCTCGGAGGAGCTTGCGACCTCCTGCATGGAGGCAAGCTGCTCTTCGGATGCGGCAGCGACGCGCTGCGAATTGCCTGCGGCGCTTGCCGTTATCGTCTCCAGCTCATCCAGCGAAGCGGCGATTTGCTCGCTGCCAGCCGACATTTGCTCTGACGCAGCCGACACTTCCTGAACCTGGCTGGACACCTCGCGGATGGACGATACGATCGCCCGGAAGGATTCGCCGGCTTGGCTCGAAATGGTTGAGCCGACCCGCGCTGCTTCAACGGATTGCTCCATGGAGGAGACAGCCGCCGAGGTATGGCTTCCGATGCTGTAGAGAATAGTGCCGATTTGCTCGGATGATTCCTTTGAGCGTTCAGCGAGCTTGCGGATTTCATGGGCAACGACGGCGAAGCCCTTGCCATGCTCGCCGGCACGCGCCGCTTCTATTGAGGCATTCAGTGCAAGCAGGTTCGTTTGATTCGCGACATCGCCGATCAATGCGAGAATGTTGCCGATCTTGTCGCTTTGCTCTTTCAATTCCTGCAGGGTAGATACCGTTTCGCCAACATTGGACTCAATGGCCTGCATTTGCTTCAGCGTCTGATCGATGACCGCTTCGCCGCCGGATGCAAGCGCTGTGGTATCGGCTGCAAGCTCCGATACCGATGAGGACGATTCTGCAATCCGCTGAATGCCGATCGTCATTTCGGTCATGGCGCGCTGGCATTCTTGGAAGCTTTGAAGCTGCGTTTCGGAGCCGGAAGCAACCTCTTGTATAGCCTCCGTTACCTCTTCGGTCGCCCGCGAGGTTTGCTCCGCGCTTTGCTGCATATTGGACGCCGAGCCTGCCAGCTCTCCTGAGGTGGTGCGGATATTGCTCGTAAGGAGGCGCAGGCTTGCAATCATTTCGTTAAACGCGGTTGAGACCTGGGCGATTTCGTTGCCGCCTTTGACAGGGACGGATAGCGTCAAATCACCTTTCGCCGCGAGCGAGGATACTTCAGCCAGTCGTTTGAGCGGCTTCAGCGTCAATCGAATCAGTACGACGATAATAAGAATGGCAATAGCGGAAAACAGGGCAGAAATGCCGATGCTTTTCCATAGCATAGCTGTCAAAGCCTTGTCGATTTGCCCGTAATCGACGTCGACGCCGAACAAGCCGATAACCTTGCCGCTAGGGTCTTTGAGCCTTGCTAAATAAGAAATCCATTGGCCGTATTCATCTACGACTACATCAGTCAAAGACGAGCCCTTCTCGAATGCTTCATCCACTTTCAAGGCGAATTCGGGATCCATCTCATATTCGGCTCCTGTCACAAGACCCGCGGCGGATAACGCTTCATTGCTTTGCATCACCACTAGACTTCTTTTACCGTCCCGTTCAACAATATCAGGCATGTACACATAAGCGTTGGTGATGATATCGTTTTTGGTCATGACGTCCAGCTGCAGCTTGAACAGCTTGAACGTTTCATTGTTGGTATCATTGCCAGCGGTCACCTCGTTATAGCCAAACGTAAGCAGATTATGGCCGGCCTCCATTTGATAGCTGAGCGTTTCTCCTATCCGTTCGATCTCGGATAAGTACGATTTTTTCTGCGTGCTGTAAGATAGATACTCGGTAACGCCAATCACAATAACCAAAAGAAGCGCTAATACAATCGAACTGGTAAGGACTAAGCTTTTGTCTTTGATTCGCAACATGCAATCACACCTCTTAATGTAAAGTTATGTAGTATATCGTCGAGAACTGTCGATAAATGTAGATGAATTATTAAATCCAAAATCATACAAATTCAACCGAATAATCCTCATTAACAATAACAAACATCTATTAGAAAAATACTTGGCAGGGTGTTAGAAAAGTATTCAATTAAAGAATCTAATAAAAGGGAAATAACCACTTTAATCCAATCTTCAGCCAACATTCAGCGGGCGTTAAAGGAGGCTTAAGCATTGCTGGTTAAGATAGGACCTGTAACAACAAATCGAAAGTGAAAGGTGGAACCTATCTTGAAGAGAGCAAAAGCAATAACAGCAGGTGCAATCGCGCTTACGCTGACGATTGGCGGCGGAGGCTTGTGGGCGAGCCAATATGTAAATGCGGCAACGGCCAGCAGCAGCGATAAGCAGCTGGAGCAGCGTGCGAAAGCAGAAAATACTGCGGTTAAGAAGGATCGTGCTGGCAAGCGCGGCGGATTCGGCCACGGCTTTGAACAGATACAAGAACAGCTGTTAACGTACTTAGGGTTAGAGGAAGAGGCACTTCAAACGAAGCTCCAAACGTTGACGCTGGCGGAGATTGCGACCCAGCAAGGGAAAACCAGAGAAGAGCTGAAGACGAAGCTTGTAGCGTGGCTTGAAGCGGCAGAAGCTGCTGCGGAAGCAGACGATGCGGACAAGCAGCCTGCTTCTGATAAGCAGCTAACAAAGCCGGATGCATCGACCATTGCGGACAAGCTGCTTGATTCGGTTGGCTTCGGCATGGGGAAGCATGGCGGCGGAGAGCGCGGATTTGGCAAAAACCTAGATGCAGCGGCTGCGGCGCTTGGCCTCACGGTGGAAGAGCTGCGGGCTGAACAAGAGGCTGGCAAGACGATTGCAGCTATCGCTGCCGAGAAAAAAGTTGATGTGCAGGCGGTTATAACGGCACTGGTAAGTGACCGGAAGACGAAGCTGGCGGAGAAGCTGGCAGCCGGAACGATCACACAGGAGCAATATGATACGGAATTCGCGGAAGCGGTTGATCATGCGACCCAGCAAGTTAATGGCGTACTGCCGCAGCGTGGCGAAGGCGGCAAAGGCGGCGGCTTTGGACGAAATCTGGACGAGATTGCCGCGGCGCTTAGCTTGACGGCAGATGAGCTGAAGGCAGAGCTGGACGCAGGCAAGACGATTGCCGCAGTGGCTGCGGAGAAGGGTGTTGCGCTCCAAACGCTAATCGATTTGCAGGTAAAGGATCAAAAAGCAAAGCTTGCTGAGCAATTGGCAGCCGGAACGATCACACAGGAGCAGTATGATACGAGGTTGGCAGCGGCAGTCGAGCATGCCACTGAGCATGTGAACGGCGAGCTGCCGGTGCGTGGTGAAGGCGGCAGAGGCGGTAAGGGGCCTCGCGGCGACCGGCCTGATGGAGCTGCAGCGAAGGAGCAGCCGGCGACTGATGCTGCCGACTCCTCAGCTTCAACGGCATAGAATAGAAAAGGAGCAGCGTTCCAAGGTTTGGCCTTGGAGCGCTGCTCCTTTGTGTGTGGTGCTTCATTTCCGCATTAGCCGGTTTTTTTAAGCATAAGCGCAAGCTCCTGCGGCGGCACAGGTTTGCTGAATAAATAGCCTTGCAGCTCATCGCAGTTCAGATCGGTGCAGAACTGCGATTCGGCAGCCGTCTCGACGCCTTCCGCAACAACCTTCATGTTCATACTGTGCACAAGCTCAATAATGGCTTTGACGATGGACGATTTTTTCTCGTCATCCACAATGCCCTGAATAAAGGAGCGGTCTAGCTTCACGTCGGATATCGGCAAGCGCTGCAATTGATTCAAGGAAGAGTAGCCCGTTCCGAAATCATCGATTGAGATTTGAATGCCAAGCCCCCGCAGGAATAGAATCGTTTCAATGACCTGATCCAAGTTCCGCATAAATACGCCCTCCGTTATTTCAAGGCTGACATATTGGGCCTCGAGCCCGGTATCCTTTAATGCCCGAGCAATCATATCTGACAAGTGGCCTTGGTAAAAATGTCGCGCCGAAATGTTTACAGATACGCATATGCGCTGCAAACCCGCGTCCTGCCAAGCTTTGTTCTGGCGGCAGGCCTCGCGGAAAACCCAGCTGTCGATATCGAGTATAAACCCGGACTGCTCGGCGAGCGGAATAAACTTATCCGGCGGTATCATGCCCAGCTCCGGATGCCGCCAGCGTATCAGCGCCTCGATTCCGCAAAGCTCGCCGGTTGCTGCGTTTATTTTCGGCTGGTAGTGCAGCGAAAACTGATTTTCTTTAAGCGCATGGTACAGGCCGTTCTCGAGCTGCATCTTCTCTGTCATCGCGTTAACGAGCGTTGGCATAAAGAAACGATAACAGCCGTCACCCTGCTCCTTGGCGTTGTACATGGCAATATCGGCATTGCGGATGATGGTGTCCATATCGCCGCCATCCCGCGGATATACGCTGATTCCGACGCTTACGGTCAAGAAGAGCATGGCGCCATCGATGACAAAGGGCTCATTGAACGAATCGACGACCGCTTGAGCATTAGAGACTAGGTCGGCTTCATTCTCATAATAGCCTGCGAACACGAATTCATCGCCGCCCAATCGGAACACGGCGCAGTCGCCGATGGCGGAAGCACCGAAGCGTTCAGCCGCTTTTTGAAGCAAAATATCCCCGACCGCATGGCCTAGCGTATCGTTAATTTGTTTGAAACGGTTAATGTCCGCATACATGACGGCAATCGGTTTATTGATATTCGTATAGTTGGCGAATAAATCTTTGGCATGCAGCGAGAACTGCAACCGATTCGGCAGGCCGGTCAGCATATCGTAGTAAGCAAGCTGGTGCAGCCGCTCCTCCGATTGTTGGAGCATGAAGGCCTGTGCTTCAAGCCTCTCATTATTCCGCTGCGATTCTTGGAACATATGAATTAAGTTCGTCGACATTTGCTTGAAATTCGTAATTAAGGAGTGAACCTCCACAATGCTGCTGGAGGGCCATTCTATCGTATTCATTTGCTTGAGCTTAAGCGGCAAATCCGTCGTCGCTGCGGCTAGCTTCGTTAGGCCGCGTGAGAGCCAGCGATTAATTAAATAAGCAACGATGGCGGTAAAAACGGCGAGTCCTATCAAATAAACGAAATGGGTGAAATATTTTGAGAACAAATAATTTTGATAATTGCTTAGCGGAATTTGAACGTATATATACCATTGGTTCGTCGAAATCGTATCCGAATATACGAAATATCCATCATGCCATGTTTGGGAATGCAGCGAATTCATTTTTACATTAGGCATCGCTACATAGGACTTGGGGCTAATGGACGTTAATTTGCGGTCTTTGGCAAGGTCCAGCGTCTGGCCAATCTCATCCGAATGGTTGGATGCGGCGATGAAATGCTCTGCATTCGTCACCGAAATGTGCAAATCAGCCGGCGTGCCCTCAAGCATGTATTGAAAGAAGCTGACCTGCTCGGGCTCAAGCATGCGAGTGCTGGGCAGCTGCCAATTATCCCATGCCTTTGCGATACGCTCCACTTCAGTCGAGGAGATGCGCTGCGCATACAAGCTAACCTCCTTAAAGGAGCTTAAGCTGTTCATGAATATATTGAGCAAAAACGAAATGAACACAATGCCGATGGAGAAATGGAACAATACTTTGCTAAAGGAATTGGGCCGGCGCATGTTGATGGAGTAGCCGCTCCATTTTGGCAGGGGCGTATACTGATAGACAATTTCTGTGAACAAGGCATTGATCATGCCGTTCATCGCGAGTATGGCTGCTACAAGCAGCAAATCCTTTGAGGCGAGCATAGATTCGGTCATGTAAAGGCAGAAGAGGGAAGGTATTCCGATAAGAAGCCAGAACGCGACATCGAGCCCGAAAAGGCGGTTTTTATTTTTACGGAGGAACAGTCCGACTATGGCTGCTTCAAGAAATAAGATGTAATGGGAGACAGGCTCCTCATGCAGAAACGTACCAAGGGCGAGAACAACAGCAGCAATTAAGAGCCCTGGCCAATAGCCGAATAAGCGCAAGCCAAGCAGCACGAACAAGCTCGTAAATGAAAAGGTAATCCCATATAAAAAATGAAAATGGTTCGATTCAGCCGCTAGCGCTAGAAGCATGCATATGGCAAATGCGAAAACAACCGTCACTTGTTTGTTGCGTGGCTGATCGAATGGTTTACTCACCTGCTGCGGCCTCCTGAAATTGTGACAAAAACCGTTTAGTTTAGAGCTTGCAAACCGTGGCCTTTTTTCAAAAGATACGGTGTATCGCTCATTTCCACTATTATTCGACAATAGCCTCTGTAATCCTTTTTCCTACAGGCAAATGCCGCTATTGAATCGAATGCCCCGCATTTATTTCCAAAATATGTTCACGAACTATTCATAATTCGAGCGTTGATTTGCACATATTTGTTTGATATAGTTCTATTGTGAAACTATTCTATAATAGAATTAATTTAGCGGTCATTTGATGGCTGTATTTTAGGGAGGACACCAGAGTGGATGATCGAGCATTATTGAAACAAATCATCGATCGCTACGAGGCAGCCAATTTTGTCGTTAATCGTAGGCTAAACGCGATGTTCCGCGAGCTGATGCCGCATGATCTGACCGTTGACCAATTTACCGTTATGCGCTATTTGCGAACGCGGGATAAGAGCACCTCTTCCGAATTAGCGGATATATTTTGCGTAGGCAAAAGCTCGATAACCGCGATCATTAATCGGCTATTTGGCAAAAATTTGATTACAAGGCTGCCTGATGAGAAGGACCGCCGCGTCATTTATTTGGCGCTTACCGAGGAAGGCAATCGGTTGTGCGACGGAATGGAGGATAAGATTCAAGTGCTTCTAGCCAAATACATTAAACATTTTGACGAGCAGGAGGCGCTTGATTTTATAACGACCTTCGAGAAGCTGGCGAAGGAAATGATGCAATCTTAGTCTTATTCTATTGGAGGGAATACAGAGATGAGAACCGTACTGAAATTTAGATGGGTGGTTCTGGCGCTGTGGCTCGTTGCTGCAGTAGGGCTGATGCTCAGCGCGCCAGGCATGGAAGAGCTTGTGCGCACGAAAGGGCAAATTAATGTTCCTGACGGCTACTCATCGACCATGGCAAACGAACTGGAAAAAGCAATCGGAGAAAAAGACGGCGCCAGCTCAAGCAGCGGCATGGCGACTGTCCTCGTTTTTCACAAAGAGGGCGGCTTATCAGATACTGATTTAGCCGAGGTAAAGAGCGGCATTAATAAGCTGAAGAGCGAAGGAGAGGGCATCGGCGTTCTTTCGGTCACGACCCACTTTGATACTAAAGAGCTGGAAGAGCAGATGGTATCGAAGGATGGAAGCACAGTCCTTGCGCTTGTTAATGTCGAAGCAGGCGACCGTGAGCTTGTAGAACTGCGCGACGGTCTTTATGAGGCGATTTCCGATGTGAAGGTGGAGCATTATTACACCGGCAATTGGATCATTTCTGAGGATGTCGTGCAAAGCTCCCAAGAAGGGCTTAAGAAAACGGAGTTCATAACGCTTGGCTTTATTTTGATCATCTTATTCGTCGTATTCCGTTCGGCTATCGCGCCGCTAGTACCGCTGGTGGCAGTTGGCTTCACTTACTTAATATCGCAATCGATTATCGCTTACTTAGTCGAATATTTTGACTTTCCGCTCTCTAACTTTACGCAAATATTCCTAGTTGCCGTATTGTTCGGGATAGGAACGGACTATTGTATCTTGCTTATCAGCCGCTTTAAAGAAGAGCTTACGCACAGCGGAGGGGATAAAACGGAAGCGATTATCCAAACCTACCGCACAGCAGGCAGAACCGTATTATTTTCAGGCTTGGCGGTGCTTGTCGGCTTCGCAGCGATTGGCTTCTCGACCTTTATGCTTTACCGCTCTGCGGTAGCTGTTGCTGTCGGGGTTGCCGTGCTTCTTATCGCATTGTTTACGATCGTGCCGTTCTTTATGGCGGTGCTAGGCACGAAGCTGTTTTGGCCGGCCAAAGGCTCCTTGGAGCATAAGCCAAGCAAGCTATGGGGCACAGTCGGCAAATTTTCATTGAAACGTCCATTGTGGGCGCTTATTATTTTGGCGGTCATCATCGTACCGTTCCTGACGGCTTACAAAGGGACGATATCCTTTAACTCGCTTGATGAGATTGGCGACAAATACGATTCGGTCAAAGCGTTTAATATGATTTCGGATAGCTTCGGGCCTGGCGATTCATTGCCGACAACGGTCATTGTCAAAGCCGACAAGCCGATGGATACGCCTGAGGGGCTGGCAACGTTGGAGCAAGTGAGCCGTGAGCTTGCGAATACGGGAGGCGTCAAAGCCGTCCGCAGCGCAACTCGCCCAACAGGCGATGTCATGGAGCAATTCCTCGTATCGGATCAAGTCGTTACGCTTGAGGACGGACTTGGCCAGAGCGGTGAAGGCTTAGGCAAAATCGGAGACGGTTTGACCGAGGCAAGCACCGCGCTAAGCAAAAATGCGCCGAAGCTGAACGAGGCGGTTGATGGGGCAGGCCAGCTTGTCGACGGCACGAATGAGCTTAAGGCAGGCATCGTACAGCTTGGCACGGGGCTGAAGCAAATTCAGCAGGGGCTGAAGGATGGTTCAGTCGGCGCTGGAGAGCTCAGCGAAGGGCTGAAGCAGGCGCAATCAAGCGCGGAGCAGCTGGCAGGCGCAAGCCGCAAATTGTTAGGCAGCTATGAGCAGCTAGGCGGCGGCCTTGGTCAGTTGACGGGCGCATACAGCGCAATCGCATCTGAGCAAGCGAAGCTGGCTGACGGACTATCGGGCGTGGAGCAGGGCTTAACTGGCCTGCAAGAGAGTTATCCCGAGCTGCAAAACGACGAGAAATTCAAGCAGGCGCTTAGTACGCTTGGTCAGCTTCAACAAGGAGCAGCAGGCATAAGCGGGCAGCTGTCGCAGCTGAATGAGCAGCTTTCCGGCTTATCGTCAGGCATGACGCAGGCTAATGCGGGCTTCCTGCAAGCATCGGAAGGGCAATCGGCGCTTGCGTCAGGTCTTGGCAAGCTGGCTGCCGGACTGGGGGAGCTCCAGAAGGGGATCTCGCAGGCTGCGGCAGGCCAAGGGCAAATCATTTCGAAACTGCCAAGCGTAACGCAAGGCTTTAACGAGCTGTCGGATGGTCAGAAGGAGCTTCAAGCAGGCTTTGCTTCGTTAAACGATCAGCTCGGCGAGCTCACAAACGGGCTTGATCAAAGCGTTGACGGCTTATCGCAGGTAACGGAAGGATTGAATTCAGCAGGCGGTTACTTGAACGGCCTTGCCGGATCGCCAAATAAGCAAATGACTGGCTGGTATATTCCTGAGGAAGCCATTGCGAACAAGGAGTTCCAGGCTGCGCTCGACGTTTATATGTCGGAGGACCGCCAAACGGCGAAATTCGATGTCGTATTTAGCGGCAACCCATACGCGCAAGAAACGATGGCTGAGATCGACGGGTTGGAAGCAGCCGTTAATCGTGCCATTCAAGGCACGGATTACAGCGGTGCCCAAGTTGCCATCGGCGGCGTTACAAGCATGAACCATGACTTAAGCAACATTTCAAAAGCCGATTATTCACGCACCGTTATTCTGATGCTGATCGGTATCTCCATCATTCTCATTATTTTGTTCCGTTCGATCGTCATGCCGCTTTATATGATCGCATCGCTTCTCGTTACGTTCTATTCCTCGATGGCGATTGCTGAGGTTATATTCGTAAGGCTGCTCGGACAGTCGGGCATCAGCTGGGCAGTGCCGTTCTTCGGCTTCGTCATGCTGGTGGCGCTTGGCATCGACTACAGTATCTTCTTGATGGATCGCTTCAAGGAGTACCGTCATTTGTCTCCAATGGAAGCTATTCTCGAAGCGATGAAAAACATGGGTACCGTCATCATGTCGGCGGCGGTCATTCTCGGCGGAACGTTCGCTGCGATGCTGCCTTCGGGCGTTATGTCGCTCTTGCAAATCGCGACGATCGTGCTTTGCGGACTGTTTATGTACGCGCTGCTGATGCTGCCGTTATTTATACCTGTGATGGTACGCACTTTCGGACCAGCCAACTGGTGGCCGTTTATGGCGCGCAAGCAGGCTGGTGAGCAAGGCAATCGCGTCCATGATGGCCAAAGCCTTAAGGGGCACCGCGTGTCGCCGGATTCAACGCATTAATTGATATAAAAAAAATGAGGGATCGCCTAAGTCTTATCAAAGACTTAAAAGGTGATCCCTTTTTGTATTCTTGCACGTATAACCTTACAGCGTCTATTTCATGTTCATTTAGAAGCAAGTATAACTTCACGTGCAGCCGCCGCCGCATCCTGCTCGCGCGAAGCTAAAAAAGCTTTAAGCTGTTGATGCTGATCGTTTATCAGACGCTGCAGCCTCTCCTTGCGCTCCATGCTGGCGGACGCTTCCTGTTCGGCTTGTTTCACCAATCTAAGAAGATCATAGGATGCATGCGACAAGCCTAGCTTCATGCGAATTTTATCGTTTCGAAATGACTCTGCCTGAGGTGCGTAACGTTCATTCTCAGCAGCATCAGATTTCGTTTTATTAGAAAGCAGTTTTAAGGCGGTACGGCCTTGATCGGTAATGCGATATACTTTTTTACCGCCTTCCTCGTCCATTACCGCCGTAAAGCCGCGTCTTACAAGCATTTGCAGCGTTGGATAGATGGAGCCCGCGCTTGGGATATAGAGGCCGCCTGATTGCTCTTCCAGCGCCTTCATCATTTGATAGCCATGCATAGGCTCGCTCTCAAGCAGCGTGAGAAGGGCAAATTTGACACCGCCGCGGCTGAAATATCTTTTGCCGCTGCCACGGCGCTCATCATCGATCAATTGATCCATCTTTTGGGTCACCTCGGTCATTATCATAGAGTATGACGCTGGCTAGCTTATGTTAAGTGGCTAAGCTTTGCGTCTCGTTTCATTCATTTGCATGATTTAACAGCTGCTTTTCTCTCTAACAGCATTGACAATGATTATTATTATTATTTACAATTTATAAAATAATATGAAAAAAAGGATGTGAGCGAACATGTCGCAACAGCCGAATTCAGCAAATTACAGAATCATGACGTACGATAGCACGGAAGAAGTCAAGCTTTCGGCAGGCCAGCAGTTGCAGCTGCTGAATCGGCGGGAGCACTGCTTCGCTTTTGTGCTTCAGCAGAAAATAAAGGTTACGCTTGTGAAGAAGGAATCGCGCATCTCAAATAAAGCGGTTGGCGGGGAGCTGTTTCTCATTCCGCCGCATAGCGTCTGCACGCTGCATAATGCGGGGATTCAGCAAGCGGAGGTTGTCCTTATCCGCTTTCACTGCGAGCGCTCAGAGGAAGCGGAGGATGCTGCGGAGCTGCTTCCTTACAGAGACAGCAAGGGTCTGAAGCTGCTGAGAATGCCTCAAGCGCGCAGCTGGATTCAGGATTTTCAAAGCGACTGCGGCTTAAGCGATCCAGCGTTGTATTACCAGCTGCAGTCGCAGCTTTATGCAATGGCTGCCGCGCTGCTGCAAGCTGTGCAGCAGCCGAGAGAGACCGAGGCTGAACTGATCAGCTTCGTCGAGCAGACCAAGCAGTTCATGATCGAGCAGTTCAATCTTCCGCTCGACATGGAGGAGCTGGCTAGATCCTCTGGCGTTAGCGCAAGCCGGTTTTACCAAGCGTTTCGCAGCTATACGGGCTTAAGCCCGCTCAAATATATGACCAAGCTGAGGCTGGATGCTTCGATGCGCCTGCTCTCGGGCACAACCTCCTCGATCGTTGACATTGCCCATTCCGTTGGGTATCCGGACGAGTATTACTTTAGCAGGCTGTTCAAGAAGCAAATGGGGCTGGCGCCGACGGAATACGCTCAGCTAGCGAAAAAAAGGGTGGCGACGCTCGTATCGGTCTTTACCGGAGATTTGTCTGCCGTCGGCATGACGGCATGCGCATCTTTTATCAAGGTCGACAATCTACCGCGAGAGAAAGTGCTGCAGCAGCTGCGCGAGGCGGAGCCCGAGCTCATCCTTGCCGGACCGCTGGGCGAAGAGATGCACGCGGCATGCTCTGCTATTGCACCGGTATTGGTGCTGGAATGGAAGTCCTACTCTTGGAAGGAGCGGCTATTGGATATAAGCGAGGCGCTAGGCTTATCCTCGGTTGCGGAGCGGTGGCTCACCTATTATGATATGAAGGTTCAAAACGCGAGAGTACAGCTCCAAAGCAGCTTGGGCGATGAGCCCATTCTGCTCGTGCATGCAGGGCAGAGCAGCTTTCGCATGTTCGGCCCGCGCCGGCGCAAGATGAAGGACTTCTTTTATGATGATTTGCAAATGGCTTCACCGAAGTCGGCGCATCAAATCGGCTTTCTGGATACGAACTCGCTTGATGAGATCGCTGAATTAGGCTGCAGCAGCGTCCTCTTTCTCGTACCGGCAGAGGCATCCCGCGCTTACTGCGACCAGCTGGAGGAAAGCTGGCGGCGCTTAAGACAAACGGACCAGAAGAGAAGGTGCATCTTCATCGGCTATCATGATCGCTTGAATTATAATCCGACCGTGCATGATAGTCTCATCGACGAAACGGTCCGGCATTTGCTAAGTTCCGCACAATAGCAGACTCATAGCCTAAGCAAGATTTTTTAGATAAAAATAGAACGAAATGGTTATCATTTAGGGAGCATGAAGCCGATAAATAAAGTAATGGCAATGAACCGTTAAGAGCCTTTACTTTGAATCGGGGGAATTTGATGAAACTCAAACTAATGGGAAAAGCATTATACCCGCTCTCGTTGATAATCATGGTCTCTTTTATAAGCGGCTGTATGCATACAGGTGGTAGGACAGATAAGAAGGAACCGACAGCCGCTCCTGATAAAGTGACTTTGAAGGTCGTGCAAAGCTTGACGACTCCGCAGCGGACAGCGCAGCTTAGGAAATTAATCGAACATTTCGAATCGGTAAACCCTAACATAAGCATTGAGCTGGTTTCGCCGGATTACGAGACGGCTGACGAGAAAATTTTGGATATGCTGGAAAATAAGCGGCAGGTCGACATCGTGGAGGTTCGAGATATTACGGTGCATGAATATGCCTCCCATGATCTTCTTGCAAGCCTGGAGAATTACATTGCTACGTGGAGCAACTATATGCATCTTAGTGAGAATGCCAGATTGATGGCTAGGGATTTCGACAATATCACTTACTTTATTCCGAGCAGCCTTTTTCAGGTGCAGCTTTACTATCGCAAGGATTGGTTTGATGCGAAAGCGCTTCAGGTGCCGGAAACGTGGGAACAGCTCTTTTTTGTCGGCAAGCAGCTGACGAAACCGGAAATCCAGCAATACGGCTTTGCCTTTCGAGGCGGCTTAGGCGCAGCGAGCATGCTGTCGAGCATCATACAGGATTATAACGGCGACAAGGTCGACGCCAACGATTCCATGTTCAATACGGACGGATCAACGATCTTTACTGGCGAGCGTGCGGCCGAGGCGCTTGAGCTGTACCGCAAGATTTATGTAGAGACTGCGCATCCGACATCGATAGATTGGGGCTTTAAGGAGCAGGTTGAAGCGTTTGTGGATGGCAAGGCCGCGATGCTTATTCAGGATTCTGACGTCATCGCCACCATTCAAGAGAAGCTGAAGGAAGGCGAATGGGCTACAGCGCCTTTGCCTACGGGCCCGCAGGACGTTTCGCATTATAATGTTGGTGCGGCCGGCTGGGGCATTGCGAAGCAATCCGGCCATAAGGATGAGGCGTGGGCATTCATTTCTTACCTGTCGTCGCAGGACAATAATCGTGCCTTCACAGATTCAACAGGAGTCGTATCGATATATAATGACGACTACGATGTGGAGAAGTATTCGACCGGACCGTATGCGCCGTATATGCTGATGGAGAACAACCCCATTCGTTTCCGGGGCGTCAAAAGGCCAAGCCAATATACGAGATACAGCGAATATTATCAAATGTGCGCGAAAGCAGGACGCCAATTTTTGCAGGAAAGCATATCGGCTAAGACGCTGCTGAAGCAGTTCGACGACTTCTGGCTGAGGCAAAGAGATGCAGCGGGCAAATAAGGATGAGGAGGATGCGGCAAGGCGATGGATTAGCCTTGAAGCATCCTCCTCTTGTCTATGCGTATGTGCATGAGGCGCTTCGCGGGTTTCGTATGAAGCGGGCGCCGAGGGGTAACCTGTTAAGAACGGCTTGACGTCTTGACCTGATGCAGCGCCGCATATACGATAATAGCAATCATGAAATGATTATCGCAGATGTAGCGACAGCTATATAGCAAGGAGGAACAGTAGTGAAGCAATTGTTAGTCGTATTTACAGGAGGAACGATCGGAAGTTTAAAACAAGGAGAGGGCATTGATGTAAATCAATCAGGCTCTTATATGCTTATTGATGTATACAGCAACAGCTCTGAGAAGAGAGACGATGTAGCGCTGCATGCGATGCAGCCGCTTAATCTGCTGAGCGAGAATATGACGACGGATGATTGGATTACGCTGGCTGAAGCGATTCGGGGCATGGATCTATCGCAATATGAAGGCTTAGTTATTACGCATGGCTCGGATACGCTGGCGTATAGCGCTGCTTTGATCAGTTATTTGTTTGCCGATTCGAATATTCCAATCGTGCTGACCGCAAGCAATTACCCGCTTGCGGATGAGCGCAGCAACGGCCGCCGCAACTTTGCGAATGCCATTGATTTTATCGCGGATGCGCAGCTTCCTGGCGTGTTTGTCGTGTATGAGGATGACAAAGGGGTGCCGCTTGTTTATCTCGGAACGAGAATTACGCAGGCGATATCTTTTACCGATCAATTTGGAAGTCCTTACGGCATCCCTTACGGGGCGATGGCAGGCCGAGTGTTCAACTGGCTTGAGCATGAGCGCAACCCGAAGCCTGAATCGCTGCGCCTTGCACAGGCAGCATCATATAACTGGGAGCCAAAGGCGCTGCGCCTTGAGCATGGCATCGTCTATATTAGGCCTTATCCCGGCTTGAATTATTCTTATTATGATTTCTCGTCGAATCAGCCGAAGGCAGTGCTCCATGATCTGCATCATTCCGGCACGGCGAGCGCGATCGAGGAAGGCCCGCATTCGCTTGTGCAGTTTATCGAACGCTGCAAGGAGCAAGGCATCGATGTCTACATATGTCCGATAAGAAACCGATCGGATGCGCTTTATTCATCATCACTGCGGCTTATTGAAGCGGGGGCAATCGTCATTGAGAAGCTGTCTGTTGAAGCAGCACTGACCAAACTCATGCTGGCATATGGATTATATGAGGATAAAGAAGAGGCCAAAGCATTTGTAACGCAAACCACTTTGTATTATGAACATAACGAGGTGTAAAATGATTATTGAAAAGCTAGCGCTAGTAACCGCAAACTCGGCAAGCCTTCAGCCTTTCTACAGCGACATTCTTGGATTTCCGGTTATTCGCTCCGAACAAGGCAGCTTCACGGTACAGGCTGGCTGGAGCGAGCTAACCTTTCAGGAGACAAGCGATGAAGCTGATGGGGAGCATTACTATCACTTCGCTTTTACGATCCCGGAGAACAAGCTGCCGGAAGCGAAAGCTTGGATCGAGGCGAGGGTTCCGATAGGTACGGAGGCAGGCGAGGATGTGTCATACAGCGAATCATGGAACTCGCATTCTGTTTATTTTGAGGACCCCGCGGGTAATATTTTGGAGCTGATCGCTCGCCATACGATGGACAATAGCGTAGAGCGGCCGTTCGACCCGAAACAGGATATCATTTGCATTAGCGAGATTGGCGTTCCAACTGCCGATATTCCGGCTGCGGTAGAGCATTTGGCGAAGCTTGGCCTGATGTCTTATAAAACGACCAATGAAAGCTTTAATCCGATCGGTGACGATAACGGCTTGTTATTGGTCGTATCGACGGGAAGAAGATGGCATTTCACGAACAAAACGGCTGAGAGCTTCCCGGTGCGAGTCCACATACGCGAGGCGGGCGAGCTGTCTTTCAGCAGCAATGAGCATGGCTTGACGATTGAAAATATAAATTAGAGGAGCATGTGCAATGGGAGAGCAATTGAAAACGGGTGACATCGTTCCAAATTTCAAGCTGCACGCATCAAACGGCAAAGATGTAGAGCTGGCGGATTATGCGGGCAAGAAGCTCGTTATTTATTTTTATCCAAGGGATATGACGCCTGGCTGCACGACCGAATCCTGCGACTTCCGCGACTTTAACGGTGAGTTTGGTACAAATAACGCTGCGGTTATCGGCATCAGCCCGGATGATCTGGCATCCCATGAGGAATTCGTGAGCAAGCATGAGCTGCCGTTTTTGCTGCTGTCGGATACGGAGCATACGGTGTCCGAGCTGTTTGGCGTTTGGAAGCTGCGGAGCTGGAACGGCGAGGAGTTCATGGGTATCGAGCGCTCAACCTTCCTGCTGGACGAGCAGGGCAAGCTTGCGAAGGAATGGCGCAGCGTCAGCGTAGACGGGCATGTCAAGGAAGTGCTTGAGGCTGTAAAAAGCATCTAAACTATTTTGAACGAAAAAAAAAGGCTCACCTTGAAGCAGCTTATCGCGCTTCAAAGTGAGCCTTTTGTGTGTTCTTTAGTTTTTCTTCCAGCTAGGCAATTGGCTTACGTAGCTGTCGGAGAGGTTGAGCAGCTCGAGTGCACGCTGGTACTCATCCTCTGTTGCTTCCTGCTCCTTGATGCCATCACCCGCGAGCGAGTAATGCTTGCCATCCTCGTAGCCGCTTCCCGACATGAACAGCTCTTTGCTGCTTAAGAATGAGCCTGTTGGGAGATAATAACGCTGTGGAAGCACGTTATAGGACTGATTGAACAAATCTTGCCCGAAGTGGATATGATCATCCAAGGAAATGCCGAGCATGTTCGCAATCGTTGGCAAAACGTCCACCTGACCGCCAAGCTGATCGAATACTTTTCCTTCGGTTAAGCCTGTTGATGCAACAACAAGCGGGATATTGATCATATCGGTGTAGCTGTATTCATGGCCGTAAATTTCAGCCATAAGCGCTTTGTCGTCACGGTCCAGCGAGTAAATCGGAAGGCCGAGATGGTCGCCATAGAGCAAAATCAAGCTGTTATCCCAAATGCCGCGTTCCTTCAAATCGGCAATGAACTTGCCAAGCGCGAAGTCGGCATAGTTTTGAGCACGGATATAATCGCCTACGAAGGTGTTCTCATAACGCTCTGGGAGCGTCATTTTGTATTTGTCCGCAGGTATCGTAAACGGGTGATGCGATGTCATCGAGATGACGTGCGAGTAGAACGGCTTGCCGTTTTGGCTCATGCGTTCCATCTCAGCTGCTGTTTTCTTGTAGAGCTGCTCATCGGAGGCGCCGAAGAACACCGTATCTTCATTGCCAAAAAACTTCTGATCATAATAACGGTCGAAACCAAGCGCCTTGTAAAGCTCGCCCCGGTTCCAGAACTCAACGACGTTCGTATGGAACGTGGTCGTATCATAGCCATTCGCTTTAAGCAGCTTCGGCAAGCTTGGAAGCTCTTTGTCCGCGTAGATCATCGTTGCCGCGCCGCGAGGCGGAATGTAGAACGACGTATTGACGACAAATTCAGCATCGGATGTATTGCCTTGGCCGACCTGCTGGTAGAAATGTTTGAAATAGTAGTTTTCATTCACGAGCTTGTTGATGTTCGGCGTAATCTCTTTCCCGTCGATTTTAAGGTTGACGAGGAAGTTTTGGAACGACTCCATTTGAATGATAATGACGTTTTTGCCAGCCGCTGTCTTCCATAAAAACGGAGCCGCCGGCTTCTCGATTTTTTTGACGCTATCGATTTTAGTTTGAGTAATATGGTTTGGATCAACGAAATCAATATCTTTGTTCGAGAAAATCATATAAGCCTCGTAGTTGAGAATACCCATTTGCTCCGCTTTGACAATCTCATTCATGCTGGCGCGGTTTGGCAAAATGTTGAATAAGCAAAGCGCGATCGAAATGGTAAACAGCGCAACGACCAGGCGTTTGCTCTCTTTGCGGGAGCTTGCTTTCTTCCAATTGACGGCCTTCTTGCGGCGAAACAGCAATACTGCCATGATAATAATGTCGATAAAGATAAGCAGGTAGTATGGATCCATTAGCGAGAATACGCTGTTTTTGACCGCTGTTACCTGATTCACCTGTTCTAGCGCGAGATAAGTCACGATAACGCCGTAATACTTATAGTACATGATGACGGCGAATAGAATAAGGGTCATTAATAGGTTCGCAATCAAATAGTAGATAAGCTTGCGTTTGGATGCAAAATATTCAATGAGACAGTAAACGATAAGCACAAACGGAATTTCTTTTAAAATCGTAGTCCAGGAAAACCCATCCTCGAAAATCACCATCCAAGCCAGGTAGCTCTTAAGCAGCATGATAAACGAGAAAAACAGGATGGGACGAGTGCTTAGCAGTCGTTTTGGAGTTAAAAATGTCATATAACCGCCTACCTTTCACAGCAAAAACAGGCCGTCTCTCCGAGGCAGCCAGCCCGCTCATAATAATATATATGCGTTCTGTAAATTCTTATCCCATTATGCTCCTAATTATAGTCGAATGTCAAAAGGCAAAAGGCTCCTCCATGCCCAGTCTTATAATTGTCTAATTAGCAGTACATACATGTTTTTGTTCTATTTCTATTACGTTACATGATTACCATGCTATTAGATTGAAACATTACCGCCATTTTAGTAGTCTATTAGTTAGTTGCTAGTGGACAAAGCATGAATACGAGTATAATTACATGAAATATATGTAAAATATATGCTGGAGGCAAATGATGAAAAAAAGAAGAGGAAGGCTGCTGTTGTTCGTTATGGTATGCGCGGCTATGGTCATTGGTTACTCTTTTCTAAAGACGGGCGATTCGGCAACGATACCGACTAAGCAGGCGGCTGGCGATGGTTCGGTTGAAAGCGGCGGGGAAGTGTCGGGAGATGCCGGAGCAGCGGATCCAAATGGCGGTGCGCCGGGCAAGACTGAGACACCGGCAGATGGAAATGCGGGAACTGGAGGCAATGGCCAGGCGACGGATAAACCGAGCGGAGAGTCTGGTGGCGGACAAGATGAGCAGACCGAGGATGGAATGGCGGTCATCGCACAACCTGCAGAAATAGCTGTGCTCGTGAATAAACAGCACAAGCTGCCAGAGGAATATAACCCTTCGGACTTAGTGTTTCCAGACGTTCGGTTTATATTTTCAGAGAAGATAGAAAAGCGCAAAATGCGGCAAGAAGCGGCGACGGCGCTGGAGAATATGTTTAAAGCTGCCGAGAATGACAGCATCCAGCTGGCAGGCGTATCTGCTTACCGCTCGCACAGCACGCAAAAAACGTTGTTTGAGCGTTACGTGAAGAGAGACGGCCTAGAGAAGGCAAGAACGTACAGCGCATTTCCTGGCACAAGCGAGCATGAGACGGGCCTTGCCATCGATGTTTCCGGCAGCGACGGCAAATGTGCCGCGGCTGATTGCTTTGCGGATACGAAGGAAGCGGCTTGGCTTAAGAAGCATGCCCATGAATACGGATTTATCATCCGCTACCCGGAGGGCAAGGAAGAGATTACGGGTTATCAATACGAGCCATGGCATATCCGTTACGTAGGCAAGGATACAGCAGCTAAGATCGCTGAGAGCGGCGAGACGCTTGAGGAGTATATGGATGCGGTACCCGTTGCCAAATAAAAAAGCAATAGCAGCAGCGCAAGGCTCAAGCGGCAACTGACTTCGTCACAGGAAGTTCACTCGCACATAGCGCTTGCGCTGCTTTCTATTGATAAAGCCCTTCGTTAGATCTTTGCTTCAAAGGTTTTGCAATCTGTTTCTTCGGAGTTGCTGGCTTGCTTGCCGCGATTGCTAACAACATAAATAGATGAGGCGCCGCAGTGATTTCCTGCTGCCCAGAACTTGCATGAATTCACTTCGCATAACACATCCTTAGCCATTGACAATTCACCTCCTTATTTATAGGATGGACAAACGATATATCGTTTTATACTCAGGAAGGACGGATTGATATGGGAACTAAACTTTATTTTAATCACGATGCCGGTGTTGATGACTTGGTATCTTTGTTTCTTTTGCTGCAAATGAAGGACGTTGAGCTTATTGGCGTATCGGTTATTCCCGCTGACGGTTATTTGGAGCCGGGCGAGAAGGCGAGCCGCAAAATCATCGACCGTTTCGGCAAACCGGCGAAAACGGAGACGATCGAGGTCGCAAGGTCAAATTCGCGCGGCGTCAATCCGTTCCCGGCTGAATGGCGGATGCATACGTTTTTTGTAGATGCGCTGCCTATACTTAATGAATCAGGCACGATCCGCACGAAGGTTGCCGCGCTGCCTGCCCATCAGCATATGATCGAGCAGCTGCGCCGCTCTGACGAGAAGGTGACGCTGCTATTTACAGGGCCGCTAACTGATTTGGCGAGAGCTTTGGATGAAGCGCCGGACGTGGAAGCGAAGATCGAGAAGCTTGTCTGGATGGGCGGCACGTTTAATGAAAAGGGCAACGTCCAAGAGCCTGAGCATGACGGCACCGCAGAATGGAACGCCTTCTGGGACCCAGAGGCTGTGCACCGCGTATGGGCAAGCAGCATTCCGATTTTGCTTGTCGCGCTTGAGAGCACGAATAAGGTTCCCCTCACGATGGACGTTCGCAATCGCTGGGCTTCGCTGCGCAAGCACGAAGGTCTCGACTTTGTTGGGCAATGTTATGCGGCATGCCCTCCGCTTGTTTATATGGAAACGAATTCGACCTACTACTTATGGGATGTGCTTACGACGGCTGTCGTCGGAAACCCGGGGCTCGTGGAAATCAAGACGGTGCAGAGCGGCGTTATCAAGGATGGACCTAGCCAAGGCCGTACGGTAGAGCGTGCCGATGGTCGCCCCGTAAGCCTTGTTTATGACGTTGATCCCGTTCGTTTCTTTGATTACATTACAGACCTATCCGCGAGCGCGGTAAGCGCGAATGCGGGACAAGGCTAGAAGCTACAATTACTTAAAAAAAGCGCAGCCCTCGAATGAGATCATCTCATTCGGAGCTGCGCTTTGTTATGGTTAATCCATTTCGTATATGGAACCGGATTTGCTGGCATAAAGCTCGGCGTAAACCTTCTCCGCGTAGGCATCGGTCATGCCTGAGATATAATCCGCGACAAAGCGCGGCCAGCTCCACTTGTTCTTATGGATCTCATAATTCTCGATCCAGTCAGGCGGGATGATGAGGCGGCCGGAGTCGGGCACCTTAAAGCTGTCCCACAGCCTGCGGACCATGATCTCGCTGCGCATTTGCAGCCGCTGAACGCGGAAATCTTTGATGAGCGTCACCCAAGCGAGCTTCTTCAGTATTTCCATCGTGCGCAGCAATTCGATATCCTGCTGCCCGTTGTTGACGAACGTAACCTTCTTCCAGCCGCGTGACGTGTCGTCAATGATGCCTACCTTGCCTGCGAACAAGCTGACCCAGCGCGCCTTCATTTCCCTTCTCGTGCGGGAAGGCTCGCGCTCGCTGCTCACGTACAGTGATTCCCATTGCTCGAAATAAGAGACGAGCACACGTTTGACCATGGCGGGAATATCGACCTCTCCCCAGCCGATGCCGTTATTGACCTTGTCCTCTACAATTTCTTGTACGACATGGTCAATGAGCCTGCTGTCCTCAAAGAAGGTGCGGTTCATGTGAATTTTGCCGGCACGAATGCCGTCCTCGATATCATGAGTCGAATAAGCGATGTCATCGCATAGGTCCATAAGCTGGGCTTCCAGCGTCGAACAGCCGATTGGCATCTTCCATGACTGGCGGATTTGTTCAATCTCTCCCCATTCGGAGCTGTACAAGCCCTTTAGCCGACCAGGCTCGTCAAGGCTAAACGGATATTTGTTAATGGCGAGCAGCACGGCAGCGGTCAGATCAAGGCCGCTGCCGCTTCCGGCGCGTTTCTCCAGAAACATCAGTATGCGAAAGTTCTGGGCATTGCCTTCATAGGGAATGCCGTATTCCGCCATGAGCAGATGATTCAGCACTTCCTCGCCTTTATGCCCAAACGGCGGATGGCCGAGATCATGGGCAAGCGCAGCAATTTCTACGACCGCCGGATCCAAAATGAGTCCCGGATGCTCCTTGCGCGATAGAAATGCATATTGCTTATTAAGCCTGCGCGCGACTTCGCGAGCAATCTGGGACACTTCAAGCGAATGGGTTAATCTTGTCCTATAATAGTCGCCCGTGCCGGCGCCGAATACTTGCGATTTGCCTTGCAGACGGCGGAAGGCAGGGGATTGAATGAGCCTTGCATAATCCCGTTCATATTCATCGCGCTCCTCGCTATAGGTGCCGAGAGCTTTCTCGTCTAATCTAAATTTGCGTATGTCCATTGCAGTTCCTCCAGTACCACTTCTGCGGGTCTTATTGTTTTATAAAAAAGAAATGGAGTCTACCGTTTCAGCCTTGAATTTTTGGCTTATTGTTAAGAAAGGCGAATCTTTCTTCTTCATAATGAATAGTATGGCGTTTCTGCTTGAATTGTAGCATATAATGAAGCTTGAACATACACCGTCCTTGGAGTATGATCGCATTAGCTTTTACATTAGATTGAGGTGCTTATTATACGGATGGCCATTATGCAAAACGCATACGCGATTATTATGATTCTTAACATTTTTTTGGCGGTTACCGTCATTTTTCTCGAAAGGCGCAATGCGAGTACGACATGGGCTTGGCTGATGGTGCTTTTCTTTATCCCGGTTATCGGGTTTGTCATGTACTTAATTTTGGGGCAGAAGGTACGCAAAAGGAAGCTGTATAAGCTGCTAGGCGACAGCCAGCGCATTATCGAGCACACGATCGAGAGGCAGATGCGCCAGCTTCGCGACGGTGAAATCTCTTTTCATGATCCGGCGATGCATAGTTATCAGGATATGATTTATATGAACCTGAAAACGAGCTATGCGGTGTTTACGAGCAACAATGCGGTGGATATCTTCACCGAGGGCAATCAGAAGTTCGACGCTCTGCTTCAGGATATTGCAGCCGCTAAACATCATATCCATCTCGTATACTATATTGTCCGTGACGACGAGCTTGGCAGAAGGCTGGTGAAGGCGCTCGCAGCGAAGGCGGCAGAGGGTGTCGAGGTTAAGTTTTTGTACGATCATATTGGAAGCTCCAGCTTGCCGAAGCGGTATTTTCATGAGTTAATCGCGGCAGGGGGCCAAGAGGCGGCATTTTTCCCTTCGAGAATTCCTTATTTGAACTTGAAAATCAATTACCGCAATCATCGCAAGCTCGTAATCATTGACGGTCAAGTCGGATATATCGGCGGATTTAACATCGGAGACGAATATTTGGGGCTGGATAAGCATTTCGGCGAGTGGAGAGATACGCATTTGAGGGTGCAGGGCAATGCGGTGCTCCAAATGCAGGCGCAGTTTTTGATGGATTGGAATCTGGCGGCATCCGGCAAAATTTTGCTGAACGAGCTGTATTTTCCGATTGTGAGCGATGATCTTGGCACGATTGGCATGCAGTTGGTCGCTAGCGGCCCGGATACCGAGTATCAGCAAATTAAGGATGCGTATATCAAAATGATTTATGCGGCCAAAAAGACCATTTGCCTGCAAACGCCTTATTTTGTGCCGGATGAAAGCTTAATGACAGCGCTGAAGATCGCGTCCTTGTCCGGAGTTGATGTACGTATCATGCTGCCGAGCAAACCGGATCATTTTTTCGTATACTGGGCGACTCATTCCTATTTGGGCGAGCTTATTGCCGGAGGGGTCAAATGTTATTTGTACGAGAAAGGGTTCCTTCATGCGAAAACGCTCGTTATCGATGGAAAGGTCGCTTCCGTCGGTACAGCCAATCTCGATATTCGCAGCTTCAAGCTGAATTTTGAGATGAACGCGTTTATCTATGATACGCAGACATCGGCTAAGCTGCAACAGATCTTTGAGACTGATATGGAAAATTGTACGAAGCTGACGGCTGAGGTTTATGGCAAACGTCCGCTCATGAACCGTTTCAAGGAGTCGATCTCAAGGCTGCTCAGTCCGATCCTATAGACAGACGTAAGAAGGGCTTCTGCTTATCTAAGATAACCAGAAGCCCTTCACCTGCTTGGCAGACTACTATTCAATTTATTCAAACGCTCCAATCCGCTTCTTCCTTAATCTTCTTTGTCCTTTCGAATTTGTTACAAACCTTATCGACTTCGATCCTATCCTTCTTGACCTCGATCAACATCCTTTCGATTTGTTTCAAATCCTTTCCTTCCATAAGTACCTGTCATCCAAATGGTCGTTTACAAATCGTTCGCTTTTGTCCCCGCATGTCCTTTTATTTCCTTCGGTACTCCTTCCCGAGTTAATGAGACATGCTTCGCTAACCTACTTCAATGGGCTATCCCCTCTCGTTTAAGATAGGCTTAGTATACACCTTTATTAGAATTTTGTAAATATTCAGATTATTCTTTTCGACAAAAAATTTGCAGCGTTTTCAAAGTTGCTTGGTTTGACGGAGAAGTGTGTTTAAGGGATGTGGATCGGCTCACGGATAGGCTGACGAGGTTGACCATTTGGTTGCATGAATTTATACTTAGTCTAAAGTCATTAATAGAAGGATTGATGTTCATATGAACAAAATTAACTTAACGATACAGCGTAAAGCGATATTAGAAGTCGTGCAGCATGCGGTTGACCACCCGACGGCGGCGGATGTCATTGACCGTTTGCGCGCCAAAGGCTTCAACTTCGCCTATGGCACGGTATACAACTCACTGAGGTATTTGACGGATGCGGGCCTCATTAGAGAGCTGAAGCTGGGTGAGGCGGTCAGCCGTTATGATGCCCGCACTGACGAGCACCAGCATATCGTGTGCACGGTCTGCGGCCGCGTGGATGAGGTGCTTACCGAATTGCCGAACGTATGGCTCCAGCAGGTAGCTTCGGAGACGAAATATAAAATCGAGCACGCTCAGGTCGTATTAGAGGGGGTTTGTGAATCATGCGCGACGAAGCAATCATAATGGATGAGGAAGCATGGATTAGGTTGGCTTCCTTAGAGCAAAGCGAAGCGGAAATCAGGATAGACGAGTCATCCATGAAAGCTGAAAGCTCTTTAAATCAGGATGAGGCAGCAAGCTTGTCGGAGGAAGAGCTGCTTCAAAACGGGATGCTTTGCTCGCTTACCCAGAGGGTCATGATTATTAGTCCGATGCCTGAACGGGTCAAAAGCTTGCTGGTCGCGCTGTCGTCCGAGTGCTTTGACGTGTTTTCGCTGCATGATTTCAACAAAAGCATGCTGCAAAGCCTGCAGCCGGAGCTGCTCGTCTATGATGCGATCCCGGTTGTCCATGCTTCTGGCGGCAATACGCTGCAAGCGGGTGCCGAATTGCTGGAATCTGCCGAAATGCACGCGGTGCCCGTCCTTATTTTGCTGGATCAGAAGTCGTATGATACGCGCGGCACCTTCGCACTGGGGACGGCGGAGCTGCTTGTGTGGCCGGCGAAACCGGAGCAAGCGGTCAAGCAAATCAATCGCATGCTGCTGAATCGTCCGACCGGCGCTGCCAAAGTGCCAGCGGAAGACATTCGATCGTTCAAAGATATTGAGATCGATCTAAAGAAAATGACGGTGGACCGAGCCGGGCAGCGCATCGATCTGACGAAGACGGAATATGATTTGCTGCTGCATTTCATATCCTCGGATGGCTCCGTCCTGACGCGGGAGTCTTTGCTCGATACGGTATGGGGCTTGCAATTTTATGGCGGCAGCAACTTGGTTGACGCTCATATTAAGAGCTTGCGCAAGAAGCTCAAAGACAGCGCAGTAGCGCCTAAATATATTGTAACAGTTCGGGGCGTGGGTTATCGGCTTGCGGATATTCGGGACCGTTAAGCATTAGCAGCTCCTTCCTCTGGCTAGATGCACGTGGAGTTAGCTTCCTTTTCATGAAACGTTCATCGTTCATTCATGGTGTTTTCATGACAGCCCTGCACCTATTCGATATGATTAGTTTAAAGATTTAGATCAAGTCTAAATATATAAACTAATCGATGAGGTGCTAATATGGAAAACTACCTAACGACTAATCTAGGAACGCCTGTAGGCGATAATCAAAACTCACGCACGGCAGGGCAGCGAGGCCCCGCATTATTGGAGGATTACCATCTGCTGGAGAAGCTTGCTCATTTTGACCGGGAGCGCATTCCGGAGCGTGTCGTCCATGCACGGGGCGCGGGCGCTCACGGCGTGTTCCGTACAGAGGCCAGCATGAAGGGGCATACGAAGGCTCATTTCATGCAGGAGGCTGGGGCGGAAACGCCTGTATTCGTACGGTTTTCGACCGTTATCAATGGAACAGGCTCGCCGGAAACGGCGCGTGATCCACGGGGTTTTGCGGTTAAATTTTATACGCAGGAAGGCAATTATGATATCGTAGGCAACCATTTGCCTGTATTTTTCATCCGTGACGCGATGAAGTTTCCGGATATGGTGCATTCCTTGAAGCCGGCGCCAAATACGAATATTCAAGATCCTGCGCGCTACTGGGACTTCATGACGCTATCGCCCGAATCCACTCATATGCTGACCTGGCTGTTCTCGGATGATGGCACGCCTGCCACTTACCGCGAAATGGACGGCTTCGGCGTACATGCCTTCAAATGGATCAATGACGCCGGCAAGCCGACCTACGTCAAATATCATTGGAAATCGCTGCAGGGCGTGCGCAACTTTACGGCGGCGGAAGCAAGCGAGATGCAAGGCAAAGATTTTAACCATGCGACACGTGACTTGCATGATGCGATCGAGCTTGGCAACTTCCCGGAGTGGGAGCTTCATGTGCAGCTGATGCCGGTTGACCATGTGGAGCGTTACGCGTTTGATCCGCTTGATCCAACGAAGGTATGGCCGGAGGACATGTACCCGCTGCAAAAGGTAGGGACGATGACGTTAAACCGCAATCCGGTTAACTATTTCGCAGAGGTGGAGCAGTCGGCGTTTTCTCCTGGCGCGTTAGTTCCCGGCATCGAGCCGTCGGAGGACAAGCTGCTGCAGGGCCGTTTGTTCTCCTATCCGGACACGCAGCGTTACCGCTTAGGCGCAAACTACCTGCATATCCCGGTTAATTGCCCATATGCTCCCGTTCGCAACCATCAACGTGATGGCGCAATGACGATGCAAGCTAACCCATCACCGGTTAATTACGAGCCTAACAGCTCGCCCGAGAGCCCGAAAGAAGCACCGGCTTATGCTGATTCTTATGCTCCCCTTCAAGGCTCGGCAGGCCGTCAAAGAATCGACAAAACCGACGATTTCACCCAGGCAGGCGAGCGATTCCGTTCTTTGCCGGAGGAGCAGCAAGCGAATCTAATCGCCAACGTGGTTGGCGAGCTGGAGCAGACGAACGACGACATCCGTCTACGCGCCATCTGCAACTTTTTCCGTGCCGACCGGACATTTGGCATGAAGCTGTCGCAAGCGCTCGGCGTAGATATAAGCAAGTTTATCCCGAGGGGATAAGAAGAGAGGGAGGCATAGGGCCTCCCTTTGTGCTGTCGGCAGTTGGGGCTCGGCGGGAATATATTTACGGGAAAAGCTCCTGCTAATTGTGAGCAGGGGATCCGTTATCGGACCTTTAACAGGAGAAACTCCCGTTAATTTCTCGGAATAGGCCGCTGCGCGGGTGATTTCTGAAAATTAGCTGGAGAAATTCCAGTTAAGTGCGTTTTTTCGCGAAAATATGATGATTTAGCAGGAGGAATTCCTGTTAAATCATATTGGCAAAGTGAGCTTGATTCCGATCAAATGGCACCAAAACAAACCACGCGTCCGTTGCTTGCTGTTTGGCAGTAATATTAGTATGTTGAGACTGCGCTGGCGGGTATGAGGCGGGTACGAGGCAAAGTTGCTATGTTCGATGGGAGTTATAGCTTGCTAAATGGCACCTAAATGCGGCGTATATGCTGATTGGTGTTTGAAGTAATATTAGTTTTTTGAGCGGCTTTGCGCTGGCTGGTATGAGGCTGGTATGAGGTGAAGTTGCTATGTTTGATGGGAATTTTAATATGCTAATGGAACCTAAATGCGCTAGTAATGAACTTGGAAGAGACATGCTGCTAGTTATTGGGTTTTTTAGCGAGTTAGGGACGGTGGCGTTGGTTACGGCTGAAATTAGCTGGAAAACCTCCTGCTAATTGTGAGCAGGGGAGCCCTTAAAAAACCTTTAACAGGAAAAGCTCCCGTTAATTTCTCTAAATTGACTGCTGCGAGGGTGATTTCTGAAAATTAGCTGGAGAAATTCCAGTTAAGTGCGTTTTCCTGTGAAAATATGATGATTTAGCAGGAGGAATTCCTGTTAAATCATTAGAGCCAAGATGCCGCTGCAGCATCCCGCTGAAGCGCTGGGCTGATTCCCTTAAAGTGTCGTGAATCCCGGGAAAAATGGGACTAGCCATATCATTCCAATTATTTTATAATCAGAGGCAAGAGACGAAGAACGTCCCGTTAACACTCGAAAGTGAGTGGCAGCGGGGCGTTTTCTATTTTCCAGAGAGGATGGATGAAAATGGGCAATGAAGAGACGTTTCGTTCCTTTATTCAGGATCATATCGACAAAAGGTCGGGAGAACGACGCGGGAGGCTGGAACGAGGATATGGACACGCAGAATCTTTGTTTTTGCGTAACGTATGGTGGCCGCTTCGTGGTGACTTTCAGCATTTGCATCCTGAGTACGAGGTGCTCGACTGGCGGGGGAGGCCATACTTTGCCGATTTCGCTTGGCTTCCGGGTAGGGTAAAGCTTATTTTTGAAATCAAGGGTTATGCTTCGCATGTACGCGATATGGATCGGCAAAAATATTGCAATGAACTGAACCGCGAAGCGTTCCTTCACGCGATGGGCTATCACGTAATCTCATTCGCCTACGATGATGTAGAGAGAAATCCCGCGCTTTGCATGTCGATGCTACGCATGGTGATAGGCAGGCATCAATCCAGCCAGTCGCCAATCACTCGCGTCATGCTTTCCGAGAACGAAGTTATTCGGCTCGCGATTCAGCAAGCGGAGCCCATTCGTCCAAAGGATGTGGAGAAGCATTTTGAGATCGATCACAAAACGGCGGTTAACCTTTTGCGAAAGCTATGCGCCAAAGGCTGGCTGCTGCCCTCATATCGCGGCAATAGAGAGCGAATCGTCCGATACGAGCTTGCCCATGATTTCTTTCGTAACTTAGATGACTAGAACGAACCTCTTCCGTCTCCATGCTCCATTAGCCAATCCAAAATCGCTTAATCACGTTGCCGTTTTCTTCAACGAATGAGGTATCCTCCACGCCGCCATTTCGCAAAATCGTTCTCTCCGACGGCACATTGCTTTCGTCGCATACGACAAGTGCTTTGTGGACGCCTAGCTTCCGCGCTTCCTCTAATGCTAGTGCCAATAGCTTCGTGGCGTAGCCTTTGCGTCTCTCGGAAGGACGGATGCCGTAACCGATATGGCCGCCGCAATTCATCAGCTTCTCGGTAAGCCCATGTCGAATGTTCACCGCTCCGACGATCCGTTTGTTTTCAGTAACAAGCCAAAAGGTAGAGTCCGGCACCCACCCTTCGGGCAAATGCTCGCCTTTCTCGTTAGCCAGCAAAGACTGCACCATGCCCTGAAAGTCGGCCGGGTCCAAGCTGACCACCCATGGCACGATATCTTCTTTGCTCTCGATCCATTCCTGATAAAAGTTCAAGTAGGCGTCTTTTAATGCTAAGGTCGGTTTTACCAATGAGACACTCGCTGCCATTAAATCCTCACCTTTCTTCAATGAATATCTAACCATGATGCTTTTTCTGTATTATACCGATTTATAGCCGCTTCACAGTGCTCAATCAAAAAAAAGCCCATCTCAATCGATAAAATCGAAAGAAACGGACTGCTCATAAAATCAACAATAATAACCGGCAAAGCTCCGTATTAATGCTTCGTCCACGCTAGAGGTAATTCGCAGCCGCAGCTCTTTGGTGTGAACCGTGTCGAAGCGGTCGATCTTTTTGTGGCCGATCGCGCTTCCTCTGGCCAGCTCCACCCACTCCCCTTGTTGCTCCGCCTCGAGCACGTAAGAGCGGATGCGCTCGCCGTGGGCGATGTCTTCCATCAAAATTACGTGATTGACGTCGGCAGCCGAGCCAAACGATAGAAGTACCGAATTTCCCTCGCCCTCGGTTTGGGCAATGGGGCTGGAGAATCTACGCTGAATTTCCTCCATAAGCTCAAGCAGCCGGTTAACGTCAGCCTCTGGCAGGAGTCCACGGTTATCGGGAGCCAGATTCAGCAGGAGCGTACAGCCGTGTCCGACAGAGCGATAATAGATATCGAGCAGGTTGTCCAGCGAGCGAAGCGTGTGCTCGTCATTCGGATGCCAGAACCAGCGGTCCTTGCGGATCGGCACATCGCATTCGGCAGGCACCCATGGCGGAGTTTCCGGCAGCCAAGTCGCCATATCGTCCGTGTACATGCTCAGCTTGGCTGAATCTGTCGTGTTCCAGCAAGGATAAGGAGCAACGCCGTCCTCATTGCCTACCCAGCGAATGGTTGGCACCCCCATATTGAATACCATCGCATCCGGCTGGTATTGGTTCACGATTCCAATGATGCGTCTCCAATCGTATTCTCTGCCATGCGATCCGGCTCCGTCGAACCAGACCTCGACAAGCGGTCCGTACTCGGTTAGAAGCTCCGTAAGCTGCGCGGCGTAAAAGTCGTCATAAGCCGCTTTGTCTGAATAACAAGGCTCATGCCGATCCCAAGGCGACAAGTACAAGCCAAAGCGGATGCCTTCTTCTTTGCAAGCGTCAGCAACCTCGCGAACCACATCGCCTTTCCCATTTTTCCAAGGACTCGATTTTACGGAATAATCGGTTGTCTTTGTCGGCCATAAACAGAAGCCGTCATGATGCTTGGCCGTTAATACAAAGTAAGCGAACCCCGCTTGTTTGGCTGTGCGGACCCATTGCCGGGCGTCAAGCTGCGTCGGGTTGAACAGCTCCGGCGAGTCATTGCCTTCTCCCCACTCCTGATCGCAAAACGTATTCATCCCAAAGTGGCAAAACATTCCGATTTCCATGTCCTGCCACATGAGCTGCTGTTTCGTTGGCTTAGCTAGTTCTGTTTGTTTCATTGCCATAATCCCCTTTCGAGTCATGTGTTGTGTATGATTCCTTGTAATAATGTTCATTTACCGTGTTGTGTTCTCTCATCCATGCGCTGTCCTGCACCTGTTGTTCCTACATTGTAAGATGCGGAACCGGGGAAATGAATGTATAATAATATGAGGTTTTTGCACAATAGTAAGCTATCTTCATGAATAAGGATGTGTGGCAGGATGAATTTGGCTCGCACGTATTTATCGAATACGCAGATCCACATGACGACAGGCGCTCTGACGAGAGTTCGTCCTGACTGGGGCGGCGTCAATACCATTCAAGGAGAAAATGCACTCTATTATTTTCTGGATGGAGAAGGCCGGCTGAAAATAAATAATATGGAATATTACCCCGTTCCGGGTGATCTATTTCTAGTGCCGGCAGGCACGCGTATTTCTTGCTCCACGGAGGAGAAGAATCCTTTTTTCAAATATTGGTGCCATTTTACCGCGACCGTCGGGGAAAATAATTTGTTCGATTTGCTGATCGCGCCTCATAACATCGCCCTAAGAAATGACGAATCGGTCAAAAATCAATTTCAAGAGCTGATTGACCAGCATGAGAGCGATGAGCTGGCAGCGCCTTTTATCGTCAAGTCGATTTTGTTTCATATGATGTCAAGATTCATTGAACGATCAACGGCAGATCCGCTGCAAACCGCATCGATTCCGTCCGTTCATAAGCTGTATATCGTGCTGCAATATATCGAAAAACATCTAACCGAGCAAATAACAGTCGAAACGTTGTCCCAGCTTGTCCACTTTCACCCGAAATATTTTTTGCACTATTTCAAATCGATGCTTGGAGTCTCGCCTATCGTCTATATCAACAAGAAGCGAATGCAAAAGGCAAGCGCTTTGCTGCTTCATTCGGAGAAAACAATCGCCGAAATTGCCGAGCAATTGGGCATGCAGACTCCGTATTTATCCCGTATGTTTAAAAGGTTTACAGGCTTTTCGCCGAATGAATTCAGGCAGCAGCATCGGTTGAATCAGCGTATATAAGCGTAAGATTGTAAAGGCGTTTCACAGTGCCGCAATGCGGCCCGTGGAGCGTCTTTCTTCGAATTCAAGCTTTCTAAATCTATATACTTAAATTCCTATTGGTTTTATCTGAATAACTATTGAGAAATGAAAAATGCGATGATATTATGTAATAGTGATAATTAATTATCTATAAATGAGATTAACGAGGAGGGAATTGGATGAGTCTTCATCAAACGGAGCAGCAATCCTGTCAGGCAGCAGATCCATCGAGGAAAAATCTGAAAGCGGAGCTGAATCCACGTTGGGTTCGTGTACAGGTGGGAGGTGTGACCATTGCAGACAGCAAATCGGTATTGACGCTGCATGAGCGGGGGCATTTGCCTGTCTATTATTTTCCGGAAGCGGATGTCCGCAAGGATTTGCTGGTGCCATCCGGGCATCAAACCCATTGCCCTTTGAAGGGAGACGCCTCTTATTGGAGCATCCAAGTGGGCGAGCGCCTTATTGAAAACGCGGTGTGGGGTTACGAGAACCCGATCCCTCAGAGCGAAGCGCTGCGCGGACATGTCGCCTTTTACTGGGATAAGGTCGATAAATGGCTGGAGGAAGAGGAAGAAATTTTCGTTCATCCTCGTGATCCGTACAAGCGGGTGGATGCCATCGCCAGTTCCCGCCATATTCAGGTTGTGCTGAACGGGGTGACGGTAGCGGAGAGCAAGCGTCCGGTTATCGTGTTTGAGACGGGAGTGCCTGTACGCTACTACCTGCCAATTGAGGACATTCGCCAGGAGTACTTTACCGAATCGAATCTGCAAACGAGCTGCCCATACAAAGGGACGGCTGCCTATTTATCTGCTGACGTCAACGGCCAGTCGTATGAAAATATTTTGTGGAGCTATCCGAATCCGATTCCGGAAATTCCGAAAATTGCCGGTCTGCACTCCTTTTACAATGAGCGGGTGGACGCCATTTTCGTAGACGGAGTGAAGGAAGCGGAGCCAAGCTGGTACCGCTCTGCGCTGGACTTTTTTAATGCCAGCGAGATTAAGGGGTAGCACAAAAATACAAGCTTAGCTAGTGATGACTGACCTGTTGACAGGAGGTCTTTTTTTATACCTTCGTTTAAACATTTAATTCCTATAGGATTAGTATAAATAATGATTGACAACGATTTAAGCCTGTAATATTATTGCAATATAGTCATTGGTTATCATATGTTAATAATATTAGAGGTCAACCTTACGCTAGGAGGTCTCATTTTCCTTTACAGGAGAGTGGGGCCTTTTATTTTTTTAGAAGGGATGGATGGGGATGAGCGAAGCTGCCGTAGAGTTCAAGCAGGTAAGCAAAAATTATGGCGCGGGATTCGTGCTGGAAAACTTTGATCTGACGGTGCCTAAGGAAAAGATTGTGACGATTATAGGCCCTTCCGGCTGCGGAAAAACGACGATTCTCAAAATGATTAATCGTCTGATCGAGCCGGAGGCCGGACAGATCCTGCTCGAAGGCAGCGACATCGGTTCTTTGGATCCAGTCGAGCTAAGGAGGAATATCGGATACGTCATTCAGCAAATCGGATTATTCCCGCATATGACCATCGAGGAGAACATCTCTGTCGTGCCTCGGCTGAAGGGAGAGGCGAAGCGGCAGCTGAAAGCCCGCACGGAAGAGCTGCTATCGCTTATCGGCTTGGACCCCGAATCGTATCGCAAACGCTATCCGCATGAATTAAGCGGAGGCCAGCAGCAAAGAATCGGCGTTGCCCGGGCGCTGGCTGCCGATCCTTCCATCGTCCTTATGGATGAGCCGTTCAGCGCGCTTGACCCGATCAGCCGCATTCAGCTGCAGAAGGAGCTGATCAAGCTGAACGAGCAGGTGAAGAAAACGATCGTCTTCGTCACGCATGACATTGACGAAGCGCTGAAGATCGCGGATCTCATCGTGCTGCTCAAGGACGGAAGAGTTGTGCAAGCAGGCACGCCGGAGGAGCTGCTTAACCATCCCGCGGATGCGTTCGTCCGTGAATTTATCGGACAAGAACGATTCCAGCCGAATGTGCCGCAGCATACGGTTGAAAGTGTGCTCGCCCATCATTTATCCATCCACTCCCACCTCACTGCAGTCGATGCGCTTCATTATGTGGAGAAGCATGAGCTGGAGGCGCTCGCTGTCACGAGCGCGGCCAACACGTATCTTGGCATTATCGGACTTGAGCAGCTGCGGAGCGAAGCGGCGCAGCGCGGCGAACGGCCGATTAATGAAATTATGCGGACAGACGCTCCTTACGTAAGAGGCGATGCGCCGATATCCCGCATTTTTGAGCTGCTGCGCAAAAACAGGATCGTTCCTGTCGTTGACGCATCGCATCATTTTCTGGGCGCAGTTACGCAAACGAGTCTAATCGAGGCGTTTGGGAAGCAGTTCAACAAGGAGGAGATGCTTGCATGAATCAGTTTTGGAACACGATAAAAGCGGACTGGGAGAACATTTTGCAAAAGACGATTGAGCATATGGAGCTGTCGCTCGTATCGGTTGTGATTGCCTGCGTGATCGCCATTCCAATCGGTATTTTTCTCACGACGCACAAGCGTCTCGCCAATGGCATCATAACGGTCGTATCCGTCATTCAGACGATCCCGAGCCTCGCGTTGTTCGGCTTTATGATTCCGCTGGTGGGCATCGGCACCAAGCCTGCCATCATCGCGTTGACGCTCTACGCGCTGCTGCCCATTTTGCAGAATACGTACGTAGGCATATCTGGCGTCAATCCGGCTTTAATCGAAGCCGGCACAGGAATGGGCATGACACGCGGGCAAATTTTATGGATGGTTCAACTGCCAATCGCACGCAGCTTTATAATGGCAGGCGTTCGCGTGGTAGCGGTACAGACGATCAGCTTAGCGACGATTGCGACTTATATTGCCGCAGGCGGGCTGGGCGACATTATTACGAGGGGCATTTCGATGATCAATACGAATGTGATTTTAGCGGGAGCGATTCCCGTTTCCCTGCTCGTCATCGTGGTCAATTTACTGCTGCTTCTGCTTAACCGCCGCTTAACGCCTAAGGGCCTCCGCGAGCAATCCAAAATATAAGGGAAAACACGAAAGGGGAAAACGACAATGAAAGCAAGTCATTCGACAGCAAGCAGCAACAGCAACAGGGGGAAATATTCGCTTCGCAATACCGTTATTTTGGGGGCAGCAGTATTGTTAATTGCCGTGATGAGCGGATGCTCTGCTACAGGCTCAGGCAAGTCTAGCACGATCAACATCGCAACCAAAGGATTTGCGGAGTCGGATATTTTGGCGAATGCGTTCAAGCTGCTTATCGAGAATGATACGAAGCTGAAAGCGAATGTAGAGACGCTGGATAACTCGTTGCTTTGGAACGCTTTAAACGAGGATAAAGTGGATGTTTATGCGGAGTACACAGGAACGGCACTGATCAATATTCTTAAAGCGGAGCCGGAGTTTGATCCTCAGGTAGCCTACGATAAGGTGAAAAAAGAACTGAAAGAGAAAAACCAGCTGACCGTGCTGGACCCAATAGGGTTCAACAACACGTATGCATTTGGCCTGCATAAGGACCAAGCGGATAAATACGGGATCAAGACGACTAGCCAGCTGGCAGAGAAATCCGGCGAGCTGATCTTCGGCGCAAGCGAGGAATTCATTAACCGTCCCGATGCTTGGCCTCCGATTCTTGAGAAATACAATCCGAAGTTCAAAGAAATCAAAACGATTCAAAACCCTGGCCTCGCGTATCAGGCGATCGACCAAAAGCTGATTGACTCAATGATTTTATATACGACAGACAGCCAGATCACGGTGAAGCCGATTGTTGTACTCGAAGACGATAAGCATGTTTTCCTTCCGTATTATGCGGTGCCAATCGTTCGTGACGAGGTGCTGAAGGAGCATCCTGAGCTGGAGAAGGTCTTGAATAAGCTTTCCGGAAAAATTACCGATGCGGAAATGCAGAAGCTGAACGGCGAAGTGGAATTAAAGCAAAGACCGGCATTGGATGTTGCCAAAGAGTGGCTGACGGCTAACGGCTTGATTGAAAAATAACAACAATACGAAGGAGCTGTGATCGTAAAATGAGCACACCAAAAAAACAAATGGCATTAGGCGCCATGATGTATTTTCCCGCAGGCGAGCATATTTCCAGCTGGCGTCACCCGGAGGCGGAAGCGGAGGGACTGCTTAATTTCGATTATTACAAACGAATTGTGCAGACGGCCGAGCGCGGCAAGTTCGATATGTTCTTTTATGCGGATGAGCTGTACGTTTGGGATCGGTTCGAATCGGGCGTAAGCCATTCCAACAGCATCCGGCCGGAGCCTTTCACCCTTCTATCGGCACTATCGGTTGTAACCGAGCGCATCGGGCTGGCTGCGACTATCTCCACGACGTATAACGAGCCTTATCATATCGCTAGAAAGCTGGCTACGCTCGATTTCTTAAGCAACGGACGTTCGGCGTGGAATATCGTAACCTCTCAAACGGATGAGGAAGCGCGCAACTTCGGCAAGGAGAAGCATCTCCAGCATGCGCTTAGATATGAGCGGGCAAGCGAATTCGTAGAGGTGACGCAAGGCTTGTGGGATAGCTGGGAGGATGATGCCCTGCTCTTCGACAA
The DNA here is from genome assembly GCF_001682865.1 of Bacillus sp. FJAT-26390. Lineage (GTDB taxonomy): Bacteria > Bacillota > Bacilli > Paenibacillales > Paenibacillaceae > Pristimantibacillus. Next base: position 266,268 of record NZ_MAQX01000033.1, on the reverse strand, counting down.
AGAAACGGGTTATTTTGCGGATAAGGATAAGCTTCATAATCTGGACCATAAAGGCAATGATTTTAACGTGCGAGGGCCGCTTAACGTATCTCGTCCGCCGCAAGGTTATCCCGTGCTTATCCAAGCAGGCGCATCCGAGGCTGGCAAAGAGCTGGCGGCTGCCAAGTCGGAGGTTGTTTTTGCCCCGGGCTCGACGTTTGCGCCGGGCGGCTTGCTGGAGGATGGACAGCGGCTGTACAAGGATATTAAAGACAGAATGGTCAAATACAACAGGCATCCAGACGAGCTGAAAATATTGCCGGGCATCATGCCGATTATCGGCCGTACGGAGTCGGAGGCCAAGGAGCGCCTTGCGGTAATTGAGGAGCTGACGCCGCAGAAGCTTGGACTGGATTTGCTGTCGCATTATTTGGGTCACGATATTTCCGGCTATCCGCTTGATGAGCCGCTGCCTTTCATTCCTGAAATCGATAGCTTTAATCAGAGCAAGAGCGGTTTGGAACGGATACTGGAAATTTTGAAGCAAGAGCCTCTGACGCTTCGCCAGTTGTATCAGCGGGTAACGAACAAGCGCGGCTTCGCCGGTACGCCGGAGCAGATCGCTGACCATTTGGAGGAGTGGTTCGTAAACGGCGCGGCTGACGGGTTCAATATCGCATTCCCGCATTTGCCGGGCAGCCTCGATGATTTCGTTAACTTGGTTATTCCTGAACTGCAGCGCCGCGGTTTGTTCCGTACGGAGTATACAGGCCGCACGCTTCGCGACCACTTGAATTTGCAGCGACCAGCCAATCGGAATACGTCGGTACGTATTTAAGACAAAGGAGTGATGGGAAATGTCGCATATAGATCCACAATGGTCATTGCGGGACGGTCAGCGCGAAGGGTGGCAAATTCGAGCGGAGCGCAGCCCCAAATGGATTCGTGTCGTCTTTGGCGGAGTTACGGTAGCCGATAGCAAGCAAGTATTGGTCGTGACGGAAACGGGCAGGCTGCCTGTCTATTATTTCCCCCTGGAGGATGTGAAGACGGAGCTTATCGCTTGGTCGGAGCAGCGCGAGAATCAAGGGAACAAGGGGGAGGCTGTATATGGAGATATTACAGTCGATAATCTTGTATTCGAGCGGGCAGCATGGCAATATCCGGAACCTGCGGGCGAGAGCTCGATCATTAAAGGCTATATCTCCTTTGCCTGGAAGCAAGCGGATGCGTGGTATGAGGAAGAAGAGCAAATTTTCGTGCATGCCAGAGATCCGTATTCGCGAATCGACGCGATTCCAAGCTCCCGCCATGTGCAGGTGTACATAGGCGGCAAGCTGATCGCGGATAGCCGTCGTCCGGTTATTTTGTACGAAACCGGTCTGACGCCCCGTTATTATTTGCCGAAAGAGGATATTCGGTTCGATCTGCTGAAGCCGTCCGCTACGACGACGCAATGCCCGTACAAAGGGACCGCCACCTATTGGTCCGCTCTACACGAGGATGGGCAAACGACCAAAGATATTGTGTGGAGCTATGCCGAAGCGCTGCCAGAGGTACATGAAATAGCCGGGCGGCTCAGCTTTTACAATGAGGAAGTAGATGCCATTTATATCGATGGCGTGCAGTGGAAGCTGCAGGAAGAGGACCGGCTCCCTTACAAAAACTCCGCGTCTCCCTTCTGATGATCAGGCCGATGAGGGAGTGGTCGTAATGCCAGCAGCGCCGCCATCGAGTAAAACGGCTTACATGGGGCTGTTTGCCGTTACGTTTTTGTGGGGAATCAGCTACGTCCTTAGCGCTTATCTGCTTAGAGGTTTTTCACCCGTGCTCTTATCTTTTCTTCGGATTCTAGTGACGGGAGTGGTTCTGTTTGCCATTAGCAGAACGCAGTCCCTTCAGCAACCAACAAGGACCGAGTGGCTGCTGCTGCTCGCGTCCTCCTTTTTTTTCACCTTGATTCAGCAGCCCTTTTATTTTCTTGGACTACAGTACTCGACTGCTGCTAATGGCTCTCTTATTTATGCGGTTGCTCCGCTGGTGACCCTTCTGCTGGAGGCCGTATTTTTCCGGGTGAGGCTGGAAGGCAAAAAGCTGGGCGGGGCGCTTCTTGGCTTCACAGGCGTCCTTGTCATTGTGGTCCCGGGCCGCTCAGCCCTTGGCGTGTCGATTGGCGATCTCTATTTAATTATTGCGATGCTGGGCTTCTCGGTCAGCTTGTTGTTTATTCCTAGGTTGTCTCAAAAGCTTTCGGCGTTTTCGGTTAATCTGTATTCCGCGTTCATTGGCGGCTCGCTTATGCTCCCGCTTGCGGCTAGCGAAAGTATTTTTAGCAAGCTTGAAGTAAGCAGGGATGGCATCATGTGGGCGCTTCTTGCCGCCGCCGGGCTGCTGAATGTGCTGGCAGGCTGGTGGTGGACCCACGGCGTTGCGGTTGTGGGAGCCGGAACCGCCTCGCTATTTAACAATTTGCCGCCATTTATCGCTCTCCTAGCTGGCTTCTTGCTGCTAGGGGATGCCATTGAAGCGACTCAGCTGCTGGGTGGAATTATTATATTGGCGGGTGTATTTATTTCTACTTATTCATGGAATAAGAAGCCGGCAGCAGAGGTAGGAAAGTCTGGATAATGAAGAGGAAAGGATGATCCTAATGGAACGAATAACCGCAGCTAGGGGCACGGAGCTTCGCTGCAAAGGCTGGAGACAGGAAGCGCTGCTTCGGATGCTGGAGAATGTGCTCGAGAACGGAGAGAACCAGAAGGATTTGATTGTATATGCGGCACTCGCTAAGGCAGCACGCGATTGGCCTTCTTACCATGCAATTGTGAGAACGCTTAAAGAGCTGGAAGAAGATGAAACGCTGGTGATCCAATCAGGGAAGCCGATCGGCATATTTAAGACGCACCGTTTTGCGCCGCTGATCGTAATGGCGAATTGCAATTTGGTCGGGCGATGGGCTACGAGTGAGAACTTTTACCGGCTGGAGGAAAAAGGTCTGCTCATTTGGGGCGGATTAACGGCTGCGGCGTGGCAATACATTGGGTCGCAAGGCGTTGTTCAAGGCACCTATGAGATCTTTCAGAGCATCGCGAGGAAGTATTTTGACAGCCATCTGCACGGCAGGTTTATTCTTACCGCCGGCCTTGGCGGCATGGGAGGCGCGCAGCCGCTTGCCGGAACGCTTGCCGGGGCTGCTATTCTCTGCGTTGAAGTATCCGAGGAGCGGGTCGACCGCCGCATTCAATCGGGTTATTTGCAGCGTAAGACGGACAGCTTGGACGAGGCGCTTGAGTGGATCGAGGATGCCGTTAAGAACAAGGCAGCGCTGTCGGTGGGGCTTGTCGGCAATGCGGCGGATATTTATCCAGCCATTGTGCAGCGCGGCATCGTGCCCGATATTGTAACGGATCAGACCTCTGCGCATGATTTGCTTTATGGCTATATTCCTGCCGGATACCGTGCAGAGGACCTACAGGCTCTGAGAGAACAGGAGCCCGCTAGACTGCAAGATGCTGCTGGAGCTTCTATCGCAAGGGAAGTAAGGGCGATGCTGGCATTTAAAGAACGGGGCTCCATCGTGTTCGACAACGGGAACAACATTCGCTCACAGGCGCAGCGGTACGGCGTGGAGCAGGCGTTTGAAATTGATATTTTCACAGAAGCGTTCCTCCGACCTTTGTTCGCAAGGGCTATCGGCCCTTTCCGCTGGGTTGCGCTCAGCGGCGAGGCACGCGATATACAAGCGATCGACGAATATATTCTCGAAGCGTTCGCAGATAACGACATTATCGTCAATTGGATTCGGCTGGCGCGCGAGCATGTCCCCGTTGAGGGTTTGCCCGCAAGAATTGGCTGGTTCGGTCACGGGGAACGGACGAAGCTTGCACTTGCCGTGAACCAAATGGTGCGAGAGGGCATTTTGAGCGGTCCGGTGGCATTCTCACGCGATCATCTAGATGCCGCGTCGATGACCCATCCCAATATTATGACGGAGAAAATGAAGGATGGCAGCGATGCCATCGCGGATTGGCCGCTTTTGAACGCGATGTTGAATTGCTCTTCCATGGCTGATCTTGTGACGATTCACTCTGGCGGCGGCGGATATTCCGGTTACATGACAAGCGCTGGCGTTACATTGGTTGCGGATGGGTCAGCTGAAAGCGATATTCGCTTGGAGACTACGTTAAATAATGATACTGGCCTCGGCGTTTTGCGATACGCAGATGCCGGGTATGAGGAATCGCTGGTTGAAGTAGAGCGCAAAGGAATTAGGCGGATTATAACAAACTCGTAAACGAGAATGAAATAGGGGGAATGACGATGCGTATTCTGACAAATGAGGATGTATGGGCAGCGGTAAGAGGAGGCTCCGTCTTTGCATGCGGAGGCGGGGGCTGGGTGGACCATGGGCTGCAAATCGGAGGAGCGGCCGTAGCGATCGGGCAGCCGCGGCTCGTATCCGTCGATGAGCTTCCGGATGACGCGATTATTATTACCGCAACGGCGATTGGTGCGCCAGCAGGGACAGATTGGCAAATGCTTGGAACGGATTATATTAAAGCGGTGAAGCTGCTGCAGGAGAGCTACGATGGCAAAATCGTGGGCGTCATGACTCCTCAAAACGGGATGTCGAGCACCATTAACGGCTGGCTTCCGGCCGCGCTGCTTGATTTGGTTGTCGTTGATGCAACAGGGGACATACGCGCTCATCCAACTGGGAAAATGGGCTCGATGGGACTCGCCGCCCTGGACGATTTCGAAACGATTCAAGTTGTCGTCGGAGGAAAACGCGAAAATGGCTCTTATCTTGAGCTGGTTGTCAAAGGCTCGCCCTCTAAGACTTCAAACATATTGCGTACGGCCGCCGATCAAGCGGGAGGCTTCATCGCATCGGCGCGCCATCCGCTACCGGCTTCCTACATTAAGAAGCATGCTGCAATCGGCGGGATCACGATTGCAATCGAGCTTGGCAAGGCGATTATCGCAGCGCAGCCGCAAGGCGCGCAGGCGGTGATCGATACGATTGTCACTCAGACAAACGGTACCATTCTTGGGGAGGGTGTGGTTACGCGCAGAGAAGTCCATTATTCAGGTGCTTTCGATATTGGGACCATTGATGTGAACGTAGATGGAGATACGATCACCCTTCACGTAATGAATGAATATATGGCAGCCGACGACAGCCGCGGCAATCGGTTAACGACGTACCCGGATGTCATTACGACGCTGTCTACGGAAACGGGCTTGCCGGTCAGCGTCGGTCATGTGGAGGTAGGAAGCAAGCTTGCCGTATTGTCCATCAATAAGAGCGAGGTTCCGTTAAGCTCAAGCGTCAAAGATCCAACCGTATATCCTGAGGTAGAGAAGGCGCTTGGCATACCGCTTGCAGCCTACGCGCTGGAAGGCATACAGGAATAGGCCGATGACCACCAAGCAGAAGGACCGGAGCCTTTTATTGAATGGAAGTACGTTGACGATAGAAGACGTGCAGCGGGTAGCGGATGATTTTGCTCGTGTGGAAATTGCGGAGGAAGCTTGGCAAGGGCTTGATCGCTCCGGAAAATTTGTGTTAAGCCAGTCATCAAGCGATGTTCCTATATACGGCTTTAACCGGGGTGTAGGCTGGAATAAAGACCGCGTGGTGGTCCGTCATTCCTTTTTTGGATCAGGATCGAAGCCTGACTGGAGATATCCATGCCGCATATAAGCTATTGAAAAGCGGTACGCTCATTCATCATCTGGGAGATGATGAGAAACCGGCAGCCCATCTCGCGGAAAGGGGTTTATAAGCTGACAACTAAATATATAGAAGAGAATCCAAGCACAAATGCTGAAGCAAGGTCGATGAATGGAACACAGACGCTGAGCAGAGCGCTGGACATCCTCTTTGCGCTTGCCGAAGCGGACGGAGCTTTGTCCGTGAGCGACATCGCACAGAAGGTATCCATACCGGAGAGCTCCATTTATCGTTTCTTGCAAACGCTGGAGCAGAATGGGATCGTGGAGCGCAGAGGCAAAGGGCAAATCGGCCTTGGCATGCGGATATTGGACCTTGCGAGGAGTCTCAGTCAACAGGTGCACAGAGAGCTGGTACCGCTTGCACTCCCTATCATGGAGGAATTGACGCAGGAGACGAACGAGACCTCGCTGCTGTTTGTCCGTTCGGGCACAAGCGCGATCAGCATTCAGACGGTCAGGAGCAAGGCGCTCATTCAATATTCCGCCGAGAACGGAAGAATGCTGCCGCTTTATTTGGGTGCTTCAGGCAAAGCCATATTAGCCTACGAGAGCGAAAAAACGATCCAGAACGTGCTCGACAAATTTGCGCCGAACTTATCCAAGGATACGCTGCTGCAAGAGCTGCATCATATCCGCGAGCAGGGTTATGCGCTCACACAGGGGGAAATTGATCCCGATGTATGCGCAGTTGGCGCGCCTATATTCGACTCAAGAGGAGCGCTTGTGGCGAGCTTGTCGATAGCCGGTCCCAAATACCGCTTTGATGATAAGCTAAGGCGACTATCGATCCAAGCGGTGCAGCATGCTGCCGAGCAGGTGTCGCGCAAGCTGGGCAAAGAATAAAAACGAAGAGCCTGCCAATGCGAGCGTGCCCTTCTCTGAGATAAATGAAAAAACAGCCGCTCAACCTCCATGATGGACGGTTAAACGGCTGTTTTCTTTATTTAAAGCTTATTTTTTCAGCTTATCCCAAGCGCCTTGCATGCCAGTCTCCCATGCGGACTCATCGATTCTGCCTGCGATGTACTGTTGAATGACGCTGGCAAATTCCTGCGTTACGCCATCGGGGTATTTCGAGGATTGCAAACCAAGTACTTTGTCAGCTTGTACGTAGTTGTAAACCTCGGTTCCGATATCGCCCATATCCTCAGGAGTAGCCGTAATCGTGGAAAGAGCCGGAATGAATTTGAATTTCTTCACGATGTATTCTTTACCGATATCGGAAGTAACGAGCCAGTTCAGGAATGTTTTCGCTTCTTCCTTCACGTCGGATTCTTTGTTGATTACAAGGTTAGCGGGAATACCAACGTTCAGCTTGTCGTTCGCTCCAGCATCCTCGCCAAGCGGCATCGGCAGCACGCCTAGGTTCATGTCAGGATTGATGCTGTCGATTTGCACTTGTGCCCAGTTGCCTTCCTGCATCATTGCAGCTTCGCCGCTGGCAAACAACGATACTTGCGTGTTGTAATCCGTTGTCAGCGGGTTTTTGTTGCCGTAATCAACCGTCAGCTTCATCAGCTTGGCCCATTCTGCGAATTTTTCGTTGCCTGGAATTTTTACAGAGCCATCGTTAAGGCCGGCGATAAAAGCATTGACGTCCGGTTGTTGCGCAAATGCAGGGTTAATGCCTTGGTTACCCATCAGCCACCACTCTTGGTACGCGTTGGCGAACGGCGTAATGCCTGCTGCTTTTAACGTTTTAGCGGCAGCTTCTAGCTGAGAGTACGTTTTCGGAAGCTCCGTAATGCCCGCTTTAGCAAAAAGATCTTTATTATAGATGTAGCCGAAGCCTTCAAGGTTCATCGCCATGCCGTATACTTTACCGTCTTTGGTCATAGGCTCAGCAGCCAAAGGTACAAGATCCTTCACCCATGCTTGGTCGGATAGATCCTCGAGCTTGTCCAGCCACATTTCCATTTCTGCGTAACCGCCATTAGAGAAAATGTCAGGCGCGTCGCCCGCCGCGAACTTTGTTTTAAGGGAAGCCCCATAGTCAGCGCCGCCGCCTACCGTTTGAATGTCCAGCTTAATGTTAGGGTATTCTTTATTAAACTCCACAGCCAATTCGTTAAGGCCTTCCACAATTTCGGTTTTGAATTGGAAAATGGTTACGGTTTTTGTCTCGCCCTTGTCTTTGTCCGTGCCGCCGCCTTCATTGTTGCTTCCGCCGCACGCGGACAAGATGATGCTCATGGCCAGCACAAGGCTAAGCGATAGCATGGTCAGCTTTTTATTCATGATGCAAATCCCCCTTGATTCAAGTTTTAGTATATGGAATCGACCGTTTGATTATAAGCGTTAGCCTTTAACCGAACCAGCCGCAACTCCCTCAACGATGTAACGCTGTAATAATAAGAAGAAAGCTACGATAGGCGTTATGCCAAGTACAAGCGCTGGAAGCGCAAGGTCCCATTGCTTCGTATATTGTCCGAAGAACGCGAAGGTCGCAAGCGGAATCGTACGCATATCGGGCTTCTGCAAAATAAGCGACGGAAGCAAGTAATCATTCCATACCCACAGGCAGTTCAAAATAATGACGGTCATAAGCATCGGCTTTAGCAGCGGAAGCACGATTCGGAAAAATACCGTAATCGGATTGCAGCCGTCAACGGTCGCCGCTTCTTCAATTTCTAGCGGAATCGCTTTGACGAAGCCGTGAAATAGAAAGAGCGAGAGCGGAGCGCCGAGACCGAGATAACACATAATAAGACCGTACATACTATTGTTGACGCCCAGCACGTTCACGACTTTTAGGAGCGGGATCATAATCGACTGGAACGGAATAACCATAGCGGCTACAAAAAGCATAAACAAAATGCGGTTAAAGCGCGTATTGGAACGAACCATCCGGTAAGCGCCCATCGCGCTGATGAGAGCCGTCAGAACAACGGTGACGACCGTGATGATCATGGAGTTGCTGAAGGCTTGCGGGAATCTCGTCAGCTTCCAAGCGCGGGAGTAGTTCTCCCAGTTGAACACCTGCGGCCAGCTTGCCGAATTGGCCATAATTTCGCCGAACGGCTTAACCGAGTTAACGAGCAGAAAATAAAAGGGCGCAAGGAATAATAGGCCGACGATAATCATGATCGCTTCGGTTATGAACAGCTTTCCGGTATATTTTTTCGTATCCATTAAGCTTCAACCTCCTTGCTCTTGGTGACGCGAACCTGTATAAGCGTAATGACGGCAACGACGATAAAGAAGATAAGCGACTTAGCGGTACCAAGACCGTAGCGGTTGTTTTGGAACGCTTCCGCATAAATGTTGAGCGCGACGGATTCCGTTGATTTGAACGGCCCGCCCTTGGTGAGCGATAGGTTAAGGTCGAACATTTTGAACGACCATGAGATTGCAAGGAAAAGACAGACGGTAACGGCAGGCATAATAAGCGGCAAAATAATGCTGCGAAGCACCTGCAAGCGAGTGGCGCCATCGATCTCAGCAGCCTCAAGCACTTCCTTCGATACGTTCGTAAGGGAAGCAATGTACACGACCATCAGATAGCCGGCTGACTGCCAGACGAATACCATCGTGATGCCCCAGAAGCCAGTCGTTTCATCGCCAAGCCAAGGAAGGTTGAAGAAGGACCAGCCGGTCATGTCGCCGACGGTGGAGAAGCCTTTTACGAATATAAACTGCCAAATGAAGCCGAGCAGCAAGCCGCCGATTACGTTAGGCATAAAGAAAATCGTCCGCAGGACGTTGCGTGATTTTAGCTTCTTTGTAAGCAGGTAGGCTAGGAAGAACCCGACCAAGTTGGTTAAAATAACGCCAACGACGGTGAACCGAATCGTAAACCAGAAGGAAGACCAGAAGTCGGCATCATTCGTAAAAATTTGTTTGAAGTTGTCGAACCCGACCCAATTTACAGTTCCTGCAACGCCGTTCCAATCGGTAAACGAGTAGTACATGCCAAGCAGAAACGGGATAATCATAATAAGTAGAAAAAAGACGGTAACGGGCCCCACAAACACCAATTGCGGCCACCATCCAGACATTCTCTTGCTGCCCATCGTTGCAACTCCCCTTTCTTTTCACCAGAAAACTATTGTATGTTTAATTATGCAAGGGACAGAGAGTGATAAACACCGACGGATGTGACCGGTCAGGTGCAATATATTGATCGGGAGCGGAGGCGGCTTAGTTTTGAGATTCAATAGCATACGGACTAAATTAATTGTTTTTATGCTGATTGCGACCATCGTGCCGATTGTGACGACGATGATTGTGACATACAGCTATACGGCGAAGTCAATGAAGGAGAGAGCGCTCGAGGATGCGCAAAACCTGCTTTATCAAGGGCAGCGGAACGTAACCGCCGTTCTGGAGGAGCTTAATCTCGGCTCGCTTAACGTGTATTCGGATGCAGAGCTGTATCGGCAGCTGCAAACGGGATTAGCCGACTTTCAGACGGACAGCCGCGTATTCGCGGCTCTATCTTATATGAAGTCCTCGGTGCCGGCGGTGCACCAGGTTTACTTATACGCCAGCCTCGGCAAACGGGCTACGATCGTCACGAATGTAGCGGGCGCCAAGCGGGCGAACGATATCGCGCCTTTCCCGGATCTGGATGCCTATGTAGGCAGCGGTGAGAGCATTTCGATTCAACCGACTCATAAAAGCCATACGTATGGATTTTCCTCATTGCAGCCCCAGCAGCCCAGCGAGCTGGTCTTCACGCTGCACCGGCGCATTGAGCGGATTCCTTCTAGCGAGAAGCTTGGTTATGTCTCGATGGATGTGAAGCTGTCGCTGCTTACAGACATCGTGGGGCAGCTCTATGACGTCGGCGAAGAGGATTTGTATGTGGTCGACGATAACGGCTATGTCGTATTTGCAGATGATGAAAGGCTGCTTGGAAAGCCGCTTAAGGCGTCTTGGTTCAGCGGCTCATTGGCTGCCGGCGGCGAGGAGAGCGGCCACTTTGAGCAAGGCGGCGCGCTGCTCGTCTATGAGCGAGTGCAGACGGAGGTAGCGGGCTGGACGATCATCAAACGCATTCCGACGTCCTACCTTATTCGGGAGGCGAATCAAGCCGCGGCTATTAATCTTATGCTGCTCGCTTTGTCGCTTGCCGTTATTGTCACGGCGACCATCATCGTTTCGCTGCGCATAACGGCTCCCGTCAAGCAACTGGTCCGCTATATGAACCAGGTGCAAGCCGGCAATTTGAACGTGCCGATCCAGCCATCCGGAAATGATGAAATCGGCCTTGTTGTCGTTCGCTTCCGCAGCATGATGGATACGATCAACAATTTAATCTTGCGCGAGTATAAGCTGGAGCTGGCGAATAAGACGAATCAGCTGCGGGCGCTGCAAGCGCAGATTAATCCGCATTTTCTAAATAATACGATCCAAATTATCGGGACATTGGCGCTGGAGCTGGGCGTGCCGCGCATTTATGCGCTGCTGTCCGCGCTTGCTCGCATGATGCGCTACAGCATGGACAATGAGGCAAGCGCCATTACGCTGCGGGATGAGCTGGATCATTTGAAGGCTTATGTGGAGCTTCAGAAGGAGCGTTATGAGAATCGGTTTGTTTTTCATGTCGATGTGGACGATAGGCTGATGGAAGCGCAAATGCCGAAAATGATTTTGCAGCCCATTATTGAAAATTATTTTAAGCATGGCATGGATAAGTCGGCGGAGGATGGCGTGCTGCTTCTGCGTGCGCATGAGCGTGAGGATGGGCTGCTTGCAATCATTGTCGAAAATAACGGGGCGGCGATACCAGAGTGGCGGTTGTCCGAGCTGCGCCGAGAGCTGGCTAGTGTAGCCTATTCGCATCGAGAGCGGGAGGATGCTCCGGCCCGGGGCGCAAGCGGCATAGAGGAACAATCGAAGCTTTCTGCGGATAATATCAACCGATCGTTAAAGCTTGCACAGGATGATGCCGAGCCGAAGATTGGTTTAAACAATGTACTGGCGCGCATGAAGATGGTTTATGGCGATGAAGCGCGGCTTGAGATCAAGAACAAAGAGCCTCAAGGCGTACAGATTACGCTTCTGATTAAGAGGACGGTGGTTGAGGGGAGGACGAATGATGAAAGCACTGATCGTGGATGATGAAGCACGCGTTAGAAAAGCCGTTCGGCTGCTTGTGAACTGGGAGACGCATGGCATTGATGAAATAGAGGAAGCAAGCGGCGGATTCGAAGCTATCGAGCGGATGAGGCAGGACAAGCCCGCCATTGTCATTATGGATATGATGATGCCGGAGGGCAGCGGCGTTGATCTAATGGCAGCGGTAAATGAATTTGCCGGAACGATCAAATTTATAGTCGTGAGCGGACGCGGGGACTTCGACTTCGTACGCGAGGCAGTCCGGCATGGCGGAATCGATTATTTGTTGAAGCCTATTGAACCGGAGGCTATTAATGCGGCGGTGGCGAAGGCAGCCGCGCAGTGGCGGGTGGAGGAGAAGGAGCGATCTGACCGGCAAAAGCAGAGCATGCGGCTTAATGAATTCAAGCCGGTCTATGGCGAGAAGCTGCTTACCGCGTTAATCACGGAGCCGGCTACGGCGCAAGCGGCTCTGCGCAGATTGCGGGAGGAGCGGCTCGTTCCAGAAGGGGCGCGCGCTGCGCGGCTTGCGCTCATGCAGGTTGATGCAGGCGACAGACAGCTGCATGAGCGCTTCGCGTGGGACAGTGAATTGCTTCATTTTGCGATTATTAATATTTGCAATGAGTTTCTGCTGCCGGGTCAAAAGGGCGTCGCCTTCCGGCACTGGGGAGCGCCTACGGAAATCGTTATTGCGTTATGGGAAGAAGTGGATCAGATGCCCGCTGTTCTTCAAGCCATCAATGAGGGCTTATTTGTGACGCTTCAGCGCCGGATCCATATGGGAACGAGCATGCCGGGGGCGTTTCCTGATGCGCTGCCGACTCAATACGATGATGCGCTAACTGCTTTGTGGCGCCGGAATATGATGGATGCCAATCACTATATTCATCTCTTTGAAGAGGCCAAGAGCGGCAGTAGAATCGCTTTCGCGGAATGGGAAGAAGAGTGGAAGGTATCGGCGCTTAGCGGCAATGAGGAGCAGCTCGCCGCTGCATCGGAGCTGTGGCTTGAAGCGGCACGCTCGAGCGGGTATTTGTCGCCGCAAATGCTTGAGGATTATAAGACGGATGCGCTTCTTTTCTGTGCCAGAATGATTCGCGATGCACAAGGCCGCCATGCGGCGGACGAGGAGACGCTGATGATTCTGGAGGAGCTTGCGGAGAAGTCGCCGCATGTGAATGCTGCTGTGCTATCGCTGCAGGATTGGCGCGAGTGGTCTCGCTTGCTATTAATGCGGTTATCGCTGGCAATCGTGCAGCGTCAGACGCAAGAGAAAGCGAAAATGAGCGACATTGCAGCCTTTATCGAGCAAAATTATCAAGCCGAGCTGTCGCTGCAGGATATTGCGAAGCGGTTTTTCGTCAGCCGCGAGTACGTGTCGCGCAAGTTCAAGCAGGAGTATGGCATCAACATTACGGATTACATTTCCGGCAAACGAATCGAGAAAGCGAAGCTGCTGATGGTCAATCCGAACCTGCGCATTACGAAGATCGCCGAAATGGTTGGATTTCATGACGAGAAATATTTTAGCAAGGTGTTCAAGAAGCAGGAGGGCATCTCGCCGAAGGCGTATCGCCTTGGCGAGACGGAATAGGAAGGCAAACAGCCGGTTATCCGAATAATTTTGTCACCCAATCCGCGATCGTTTCGTACCATCCCTGTAATTTAATGACTAGCTTGTCCAGCTTTTTGCCTTCATTGACAAGATGGACGAGCCAGTCCCAGTCGGTTAAAAATTGCAAAATCGTCACGACAAGCATAATAATGACGAACGAAAAAACGACGACAAAAGCGGCTTGCAGCTTAAAGTACAGTGTGAGATGCCGCGCAAGCTTGGTGACCGTCTGCTCTTCGCCCGGATTTGCTTGCAGCCGCTTCGCTGCGCTTGCCATGATGATGAGCAAAACGGCAATGACGAGCTCGAGAAGCCCGGCAATCGTTCCCCAGCCAAAGTTGATGATGCCAATACAGGTTTGAAATAGACCAAATAACAGCGTGAAAACGGCAGATACCCGCATCCAAAAAGCAAGCTTTTGCCATACTCTCTGAAGCTCCTGCTGCATGCCGCCGCCGGTTTCGGGCACTAATGAAGCCGCGGAAGAATTTGGCCATTCATAGGGGGATTCTGCCTGTGCATTCGTCTCCAAGTAAACTCTCTCCTTAACATACCTTTTTTCCAATTATAGGGGTATACGCTAGTAAAACGCCATAAGTTTCTTAGCGGTTATACTGCGGTTTGCAGTGATTCCTGTTTTGCAGTACGATGAAAGAAATAATAAGACACTCATACCAATACATAAGGGAGGACGCGGTGTTGTTCTCTACCTATTTCATTCAAATGAGCTCGATCATTGTATCGGCTTTAGCAGGGCTTACGCTTATCATTCTTCGTATTCGTGCCGGGAAACAGCCCACCTCCTTGCGCAAAATCATCATTCCTCCGCTTGGCATGGCAACGGGCTTCGTTATGTTTGCATTCTCGGCGACTCATATTCCTTGGGTGTGGGGCTTGTCCGCTTTTCTAACCGGCATGCTGATCTTTGCGTTTCCGCTTATCGTTACGACGCGCCTAGAGCGTGTGGAATCCGAAATCTATGTCAGGCGCTCGAAGGCGTTTATATTTATTATGCTGACGCTGTTCATTATTAGATTGTCGCTTCATAGCGTCGTGGAGCAGTATATGTCGATCCCGCAAACCGGCGCTATCTTCTATTTGCTGGCATTTGGCATGATTATACCGTGGCGGGTTGCTATGATTAGCGATTATATGAGGCTGCAAAAAGTAGAGTCATAGTCTGAATGGGGGAAGAGCTATGGATCCGAAGCTGACCGAACGGGTAAAGCTGACGCAGAATAAGCTAAGAAAGCGGACTTTATCCGCAATTTTTCAAGAGTTTGATCAAAAAATAATGAAGCTTGCGCGCGGCAAGCGCGAGGAGAAGTATTTGAAAATGTCGGAGACGCCATTTTCGTTTTTTCGCGGCAGCGCTTATTTGTTTTATTTTGACGTATCCCGGGAATGGTTTCCTTACCATACGCCGCTGAATCGTCCGACTTGGATTCAAGGCGATTTGCATTTTGAGAACTTTGGCGCCTTTCGGAATGAACGGGGGACGCTCGTCTATGACGTGAACGATTTTGATGAAGGTTACTTGGGCTCTTATTTATACGACCTGCTGCGGATGTCCGTGAGCATCGCGCTTGTCGGCAGGCTCAAGGGGCAGACCTACGATAACCAGATCAGCGCGATTGAAGCTTATCTGCAGGCTTATTCCAAGCAAATGCGTCGATTCGTAAAAGGGAAGGATGATCCCGGCACGTTTGCGATCGACATTGAGCAAGCGGAGGGTCCGGTGAAGAAGCTGCTCAAAAAGCTGCAAAAACGCAAGGACCAGCACTTCCTGGAGAAGGTGACGGCACTCGTACAGGAGCATAGGCAATTTGCTTCGACCGATGAGATCGTACCGCCTACCGACGAAGAGCGAGCGGCTTTGCTGGAAGCTTGGCCTGGCTATTTGGCTACGGTCGCAGCGGATGATGCGGAGGAGCTGCGCCATTTTCAGGTGAAGGATATCGCGGTGAAGCATGGCTCAGGGACGGCCTCTATCGGGCTCGACCGTTTCTATGTACTGATTGAAGCTGGCGAAGAAGCGCAGGGTGAGGATGATGTCGTGTTGGAGGTGAAGGAAGTGCGCGTTCCGGTTCCGGCGTACTTCATGCCTTATAACGAAACGTTTTGGGCGATGTTCGAGCATCAGGGCAAGAGGGTGACGATGACGCAGAAGGCGATGCACCACGAAGCCGACCCTTACCTTGGATGGCTGTCGATCGGAGACAGGCAGTTCTACGTGCGCGAGCGGTCCCCGTATAAGAAGCGGCTTAAGCTGGAATCGCTTGAAACGGTCGGCGATGTGCTGTCGGTGACGGACAGTATGGGCAAATTAACGGCTAAGATGCACGCGCGCGCGGATGCTGATGTAGCTCAAGGCATACTTGCCTACCACAGTGAAGTGGAAATCGTGAAGGCGATGGGCAATGACGAAGATGCCTTTTGCACGTCGATTGCGAACTGGGCAATTTCCTATGCCGATCAGGTAGAGCATGATTATGGGTTGTTCACGGATTGGTTAAGCGGAAGAAAGAAGCCGGCGTCATCGTAAACCGTTTGAAGAAAGGATTGCTCTCAAGAGGCGAGGCCACTCGCTTAGGGAGCAGTCCTTTTATTTTTTTATAATCTCCGATTGTCCGTGAATTTCTAATTATTTGGTTTGACAAGCCGTGAAATTTTATGGTATTCTTTACTAGTAATTAAATTGTATGCAATTTAATTTACTGAAATATATGTGAACCTACAGGAGGCTGTAAACTATGAGCATTTATTCGCATGAGCTAGAAACCATTAAAGGTGAACAAATAAGCATGGAACAATATAAGGGCAAGGTGTTGATTGTCGTCAACACAGCTAGCAAATGTGGCTTTACGCCGCAATATTCCGATCTGCAGAAGCTGTACGAGGAGTACAAAGAGCAAGGGCTCGAAATTCTCGGATTCCCTAGCAACCAGTTCGGCGAGCAGGAGCCAGGAGCCAATTCTGATGTGCAAAGCTTTTGCCAATTGAATTACGGCGTCTCCTTCCCTCTTTTTGCTAAGACGGATGTAAGGGACGAAACGGCTCATCCGCTATTTAAGCATTTGACCGAGGAAGCGCCTTTTAACGGTTTTGAGCTTAGCGACCCTAGCGGCAAAATGCTCAACGCCTTTCTTCAGGAAAAGCTGCCACACTACCTTGAGGGCAACTCGGTCAAATGGAACTTCACGAAGTTCTTGATCGATCGGGAAGGCAATGTCATCAAACGGTTCGAATCGACCGACGAGCCCCTCGATATGAAGGCCGATATCGAACAGCTGCTCTAGTGCTCCCTCACTGAAAAATGAAATAGATGCGGCTTCCCGGCGAAAAAAAGCCCAGTTAATGGCTTTTTTAGTCGATTTAGAGCGAGAAGTGCAGCAGGTTGGCGAAATCTTGTTCAGCGAGCAAGGGACAAACTGTGAAATGACTCGGAATATGCGTAAACGGCAAAGGGCTGCTGTTTATTTGGAAGAGAGGCAGCTGCTAGCCTCTCGAAAGAAAAATTTTTGTTTATGGATGCTGTAGAAGCAGCCGCATTAATAAAGCAGAGCTGCTTTGGTCAACACTATGGCACTGACATCAACGGAATATGGCTATAGCAGCTTGATACCGGGCACTATTAAAGGGTTGTAGCCGAATCTATTGCGGACACTTGGTTATTCTCTTTTTCACGGGCAAAATACGGCTTCCTCATGGGCTTGTCTTACTCTATTGCAGCAGCCTAGATCGATGAAGCGATCACGGATCTGGTCCCTCATCCCGTACGCTAACGCATCTGCATATATTGAATTCACGTTTAATGCTGGATAGGAAGCTTATTGAAATGACAAGTTGAAAATAGATAGAAACGGAAATTTCGTTTCTATCTATTTTTTTGTGTTTGGGAGTCTTTGAGACCTGCATTTACGATATGAAGATTGATATGTGAATTAGGTTTAAATATGCAATATTTTTTTCGGGTTCATAGATGGATATTTTAAACATCCCTTTTATTACATGACACTTTATCGAAATTTAATGTTTGATATTTGTTTGTGTTTAGGGGTTAAAAATACAAAAATATGAAACTTTTATTTCAATGATGCTGAAAATTAAAACGTTGATCGAGTGAGCGGAGGGCAGGAAAAAGCGTGTGTGAAATAAGATAGGAAAAATTCGATTGCATTTAGGCTTCCCACCAAGAAATATTGACTCTCGTACCGAGCAAACCGAGCAGCGTTAGTGATCCTCTTACGTTGACGACCAAGGATTGGCCTTGAGGAATGGCAATTCCTCCCGTGTAAGTTAAACGAAAAGGCTGAGGGAAAAGGGGGTAGATCATGAAGGTAGTCCCGCCGGTTGGCGCGCTGATTGAAGAGGTAAGCGTTGCGGCACTGGTTACAGAGCTTCCTAGATTCAAATTAGAAGCAGTCACCGCCGAAGGGGAGGTGAGCGTGCCCCCGCTGTTCATCGTTACTTGTCCTGAAAAGCTGGAAAGCAAGCTGAGCGAGATGTCAATTGTACCGCCAATACTGTGAACGAGTAATTTTTTGCCGCTCGCGGCCGGATTGTTTAGCAGTATGGTGATGTTAACGGTTCCGCCGAGTACGCCTAGACTTGCGCTGGTATTGGCCTCAGCTGAAAAATATCTGCCCGCTCGAGCGGCACCGGTTGTAGGAAAGGAAGCGGAGCCTGGATCA
Source organism: Bacillus sp. FJAT-26390 (assembly GCF_001682865.1). Lineage (GTDB taxonomy): Bacteria > Bacillota > Bacilli > Paenibacillales > Paenibacillaceae > Pristimantibacillus. The sequence continues at coordinate 248,175 of NZ_MAQX01000033.1, read as the reverse complement.
TTATAGCCATTTACAGCCTCGCCAAAAACCTCGTTGCGGGGGTTGTCTATCGGATTATAGTTAGGCATGTTAAACCTCCCACCATGTGATATTCGTTGCAGCAGTAATGGCGCCCGGGCCGAGAGAAAGCGTTATGGAACGGTTGGGAGGAACGATGATGCCGCCAGTAAAATCAAGATTAAACATGCCTGTCGCCATCGGCAGCGACATGAATTGGGTTGGCGTGCCGCCGACTGTGCCGGATGATGTTCTTGCTGTAGCGATGCTGGTTGTAGCGTTTCCGAATTGGCAGTTAAAGGGAGTGGGCGTAGTTCCACCCGTTACAGTCCCGCCGGAATATAAGATGAGGGTAGCCGCTGAAGTAGTGCCGCCGGAGATTCTAGAAATATATAAGGACCGGCCGCTCAAGTTAGGATTTGTAATTTGGACAAGCTGGTTCGAGCCTCCGGCAATTGCTGCGCTTGCAGTTGTAACCATAAAGAGTCTTCCATTGCTTGAGGCGTTTGTCTCTGGCGGAGCGATAGACGCAGAGGTGCTGTATGGATTATTGATGAGCATATAAAGGGGGTTATTCTCATTATTAAATACCGCGTTATTTGTCATAGGGAAGACCTCTTCTTTTTTTGAATAGAGTTCTATCATGAGCATTATATGGCGCCAACAGCTTGTTAGTTTGGGTAATATGGAATTTTTAGGGTCTAAATTCATGAAAGAAGTAACAATCGCCGTTTCAAACCTTGTAGAAATGACATAGATTATCGAAGCATGGACACGAGGGGAAGAAGAGGAGATGCCAAAATCAGCGAGTCGTTGTGAAGGGGTTGTTAAGAAAAAGGTTTGTAATAAACATTCCTTATCACCTCCGAGAAGACCAAAACGCAATCGCAAATGCCGTCATCGCAAGCATTCCGCAGCCTGCACGCCTTCAAGATTTTGTGAAATTGTGTATAAGGACGTGAGGACTACCGATCATTTCAAGCCGCTTCCGATGCAGGATACCTCGAACAAAATGATGTACTCGTACGCCGTTGTTAATCATGGCGAGCATCCGGCTGAGCTTCGTCTTGAAGTGGGTCCTAACGGCTCCGATTATGCGATTGACATAGAGGGTGTAGTAGGGAAGGGGATGACGGAGGTCATTGTTCCTTCCAAATTCATGCGTTACTCTCGGCTGAAAATGAAGTCTGAGCAGCAAGGGCAGCCGACGGTGCTGCAAGTCTATTTTCAAGCGCAGCAAGCCAGATAGCCGGCCCTCCCTCGTGGCCGCACACATTCCCAAAGGAAAAAGGTGAATAAACAATGCCAAACTTCTCGTCGTTTAACCCCAATCCGGATAAATTACGCACACTCATTTTCGGCAGAGACAGCACGGATACCCCGCAAGCATTAGCGACTGACACCGCAGGTCATATTTTGAATATTATGTTAGACGGTACGATCAGCAACCTCATGGGCGTGACCATTACCGCGGGGACGATTACAAGCGTGCTCGGGGCGACGATCACGGCAGGAACGATCAACAGCGTGCTCGGAGCGACGATCACGGCGGGAACGTTGAGCACAGTAAACAGTGTGCTTGGAGCGACGATTACGGCGGGAACGCTAAGTACGGTCGATAGCATACTCGGAGCGACGATTACAGCGGGAACGTTGAGCGCGGTTAACAGTGTGCTCGGAGCGACGATTACAGCAGGAACACTGAGTACAGTGAATAGTGTGCTCGGAGCGACAATTACAGCGGGAACGTTGAGCGCGGTTAACAGTGTGCTCGGAGCAACGATTACGGCGGGAACGCTAAGTACGGTCGATAGCATACTCGGAGCGACGATTACAGCGGGAACGTTGAGCGCGGTTAACAGTGTGCTCGGAGCGACGATTACAGCAGGAACACTGAGTACAGTGAATAGTGTGCTCGGAGCGACAATTACAGCGGGAACGTTGAGCGCGGTTAACAGTGTGCTCGGAGCAACGATTACGGCAGGAACGCTAAGTACGGTCGATAGCATACTCGGAGCGACGATTACAGCGGGAACGTTGAGCGCGGTTAACAGTGTGCTCGGAGCGACGATCACCGCGGGAACGCTGAGTACAGTCAATAGCGTGCTCGGAGCGACAATTACGGCGGGAACACTAAGCAGTGTGACGTCCATTTCGCAGAAGAGCTTCCAAGAATCGAGCAGCTTGAACCTTCCGACGGTCGATGCGTTCACGCCTTTGCCAGCCGTAACGACGAGCGTATTCGGTACGTATTCGTTTTTTGTATACAATAGAGGCCCAGGTACGAATGCGGTAGATGCGCGGGTAGAGATCAGCGCTAACGGAACGAACTGGTATGACGATGTCGATACGGTAACGGGAGTCGCAGTAGGCTCTGTGGACGTACTTGTGCCGCAGCGCTTTTTGAAATATACGAGACTTTCCTATCGTTCTAGCGCGGCTGGCTTGCCGACAACCATTGATGCTTATTTTAACGGACAAGGCACTTAATGCGTGCTTCAGCAAAATAATGATTTATTATTTGGGAGGGTAGCGAATGCTGCTCGGCGTACACGTAATTGCGCGTAACGAGGCTGATGTGCTTGAGCGCTGCTTGCAAAGCGTAAAAGCATTTGCAGATGAGATCATTGTTGCAGACACAGGCTCTACAGACGATACGGTAGATATAGCGAAGCGGTATGGCGCTAGAGTGCTGCCCGTTGCTTGGCAGGATGATTTCTCCGTAGTTAGAAATGAAGCCTTGCTGCATGCACGAACGCTGTGGGTGCTCGTGTTGGATGCTGATGAGTGGTTGGCGGAGTCTGTTCAGTCAGGGCTGAAGCTGCGGGAGGAGCTAAAGCGGACGACGTCGGCTGCACTTCGTTTTCGGATGGAGCATGAGCTGAGCTCTGAAGGTGTGGGCAAACAGCAGGTGAATGATGCCGTGCGGGTATTTCGCGCTGATCGCGGATACCTATACGTAGGAGAAATTCACGAACAGCTTGTCAAGCCGGCAGCCGGCGGGAGCCAATCAGGCCGGGTGCTTGATGTAGACGGACCAATAAGCGATAGCGGACTAACCATTAAACATGATGGATATAAGCCTTCGGTAATAGCGCGCAAGAAAAAAGCGGAACGAAACTTACGGATCATTGCGAGGCAGCTGACTAGGCGTCCCAATGATCCTTTTTGCCTTTACAATTATGGCGTTACGATGTGCCAGCTTGGCAGAGTGGAGGATGCTCGAATAGCGTTCAAACATGCGCTCGATGAGGTAGCGGCAGATGCTCCGTTTCGGCCAACTTTAGTACGGGATTACGCAAAAGTACTGCTTGCGCTTCATCATGCAGAGGAAGCCGCAGCTATGCTGCAAGCAGAGGCTGAGAGATACAGTGGTTATTCGGATTTGCAGCTATTGTACGGGGATGCTCTTCGCTCAACCGGCATGCTGCTTGAAGCGGCAGCAGCTTATGAGGCGGCTATTGCAGTAGGCAAAAGCGTGTCGGGTTATGTATCGGAAGCGGAAGCGGGCGGCGTGCTGCCACGTTTTGCACTCGCTGACGTATGGCTGGAGCTAGGAGAGCTGGAGCGGTCTGAGCTGCTGTTCGAGCAATTGGTAACGGAAATTCCGCATTGGGAGCCAGCTTACTGTGGGCTGGCAGACGTGCTTCACCAAAAAGGTTTAAGTGATACGGCTATTCGTGACCGGCTCGTAAAGGTGGTTGGCATGCCGCAATCAGGGGAACTATGGCTTGCCCGATGCTTGACGCGAATAGGCGCTTTTGGCATAGCGCTTCCGCTGTGGAGGCGTGTGGAAAGCGATGTGCTTGCTGAGCATGGATCGCTGCAGGATGTTCACGGGTTTGCTGCCGCACTTATCGGCACGGGGCATTATGCGGAAGCGGGAGAAATGCTGTTGAAGGAGCTGGAGCGGCGACAAGGAGGAAGTGGGGAAGCGCTGCTCCGGGAAATAGCGATAGCCGCAGCGCTGTGCTTTTGGAACGATAGCCGTGCTCTGGCAGATGAAGAATTGGATTACGCGGCTAAAGCGATATGGCCTGAGAGCGATAGCGGATGGTTAAAAATAATCGAGACGATGCTGGCAGATGCTTCATACTCGGCTAATAAGGAAGAAACTTGGCTTGCCCAGAAGCAGGAAATGGCTATTGCCAAAGAGCTGCTTGAGCGAGCCGTGTCTTTGGGGATGCTTCGGCTTGCAAAGCGGCTGGCGGATACGGATGCAGCGCTATCGGTATATTTTGAGCATGTGCTGTACGACCAAGGTTATAAGGATGCTGCCGCTGAATGGATGCTGCGCCGTTTCTCGGAAGAAGGAGATTTAAACAGCGGGCATTGGTTTCGCTTGGGTGAGCTGCTTTACAATAAGAGTCTTTATAGCGAAGCGCTGGGCATGTTCGAGCGCGGTGCGTCGGCTGGAGGGTCGACAGATGGCGGTACGGCAGACCGATCAACGCTCGGTTCAGCCGCAGCCAGCTTGCAGCTTGTTTTAGAAGCGCTGGAGTTAACAGGCGCGGGGAGCAGCAGAGGCTGGGATGGAAGCTGGGCTGAATCCGATGCGAGCAGACTGCAGGAAGTTATAAAGCGCCTAGATGCGCTGGGCTGGAAAACGAAATGGAACGGCATGCAAAGGAGGCGAGCGAATGGAGAAGCTGCGGAAGCTGATTTCCTTATGCATGATCGTCCGGAATGAAGAGCAGCAGCTGCCTCGCTGCCTGAAGAGCGTGCAAGGTATTGTTGACGAGATTATCATCGTCGATACAGGCTCCTCGGATCGCACGATTGAAGTTGCGGAGCAATTTGGGGCGATCGTCGTGCGGGCGGAGTGGGAGCAGGATTTTGCCAAGGCACGGAATGTTGGTCTTGCACGAGCTCAAGGCGAATGGGTGCTGTTTCTTGATGCAGACGAGATGCTTGATGCTGCAACGGGCAGTCAGCTGCGAGAGGAGGCTGATCACGAGGCTTCAGGGCTATTTTTGCAAATATGGAATGTGGTTGGTTCAAGCGACGATGAACGGGGAGGGACGGTTCACCCTGTTTTGCGATTGTTTCGCAATGACCAGCATATTCGGTTCGAAGGCAGAATTCACGAGCAGATCGCGGCCTCTATTTTACGGAGATGGCCGGAGGCCGTGTTTCGGCTGACGGATGCAAAAATTTTTCACTATGGCTATCGGCATGATATTGTGCTTGAGAAAAATAAGCTGCAGCGCAATATGGAGCTGCTGGAGCGGGCGGTTCTGGAAGAGCCGAATAACGTCTTTCATCGCTATAATTTGGGCGTAGAGTTTTTGCGGGCGGGCATGCCAGAGAAGGCGCTTGAGGCGTTTCGTTTCGTCAAGAAGCAGGAAGGGTTCGGACAGCTAAGCTATGCGCATCTGGTATTGAAATATGAAGTGAGGAGCTTGCTTTCCCTTCATCGCTGGGCTGAATCGGTTGATGCCGCGACTAAGGGGACGGCGCAATTCGCCGACTATCCCGATATGCACCATTATCGCTCATTATCGCTGGCGCAGAACGGCCAGCTGCGACAAGCAGTGCATGCTGCCGAGAAGGCGTTGCAGCTTGGAGCGGCTCCGCCGCAGTATCATACGGAGGATGGAATCGGCACTTACCGCACGTCCTATATGCTCGGCAGGCTGAAGGAAGCGCAGCTTGATACACAAGGCGTTATTCGCGCTTATATCGCTTCTCTCCGTCAGCATTCCTCACTAATGCCGCCTCTGTACAGGCTGTGCAGATATTTGCGCATCGCCGGAGAAGCAGATCGACTAGCGGCGATACTGGCAGCTCAGCTCGCCTGCCATAATGAGGAGGCTGTATTGAAGGTAGCGGATGTTATCGCGGAAAGCGGCTGCGAGCAGGCGGCCATCGAATGGGTGAACTGGCATGCAGCTCAGCATAGCGATGAACAGAGACGACGGCTGGAGGCATGGTTCGAGCGAATTGGTGGAGTGGGGGATGAGGAGAAGGGGCAGAAAACGGAGCGGGGACTGTTGCGGGATCAGGGGCAGGAGCAGGAGCAGGAACCCGTGCAAACGCCGATAGGTACGTCGGGTTTATTTTCAGAGATGTGCCTCCGAGCGGATTGGCATTTGGAGCGGCTGCAGCGCTCCAATAAAGCCGTAACTGCACTTAGGCTGCTCCTTCCATGCGAGGAAGGCTGGGGGCCTCGCCGATGAATGCTGAGGATAAGGACGCTGTAAGCGCGAATACTCAAACTATGGCTAGGAAGCCGCCTGTTTCGTTATGTATGATCGTCAGGGACGAGGAGACCCTTTTGCCTGCATGTCTAGCATCCGCTCAAGCGTATGTATCTGAAATCATCATCGTAGATACGGGATCGACAGATCGTACGGTCCAAATTGCAGAAGGTTTTGGAGCGAAGGTTGTACACGCGCTTTGGACTGATGATTTTGCGGCAGCGCGCAATTTAGGGCTTGAACAGGCTAAGCAGCCTTGGGTGCTGGTGCTGGATGCGGATGAACGGATTGAGCCCGCCGCGCTGGATATTTGGGAGGACTTGCTTGCGAATACGGCATGCGCCGGATATTACATTAAGCTGTGCAGCTGGATCGGGTCAAGCATAGAAGGAGGCAACGTGCTTGAAGCGGGCGATGCCTTTATTGCGGATGCGGTATGCCGCTTGTTTCGCAATGATCCGCAAATCCGGTTTAGAGGAGCGCTGCATGAAGAGGCAGCTACAAGCATAACGTCGTTTGGGGAAAGGGCACTGGCTTATGCTCCGGTGACAGTGTGGCATGAGGGCTATCGAGCTGAAGTTGTAGCAAGGAAGGGGAAGCGGGAGCGGAATAGGCGGATTTTGCAAGCTGCTCTGCATCATAATCCTGAAGATCCTGTTCTGCATTACGCCATGGGGACAGAATGCTTTACTTATCGCAACTGGGCGGAGGCGGCAGCTTGGCTTGAACCGGTCGCGCAGCAATTAAAGGCAAATGACGGCTACGCTTCCGATCTTCTATTAAAGCTGAGCTACGCCTGTCTTGCGCTTGGCAGGCTTCACGCTGCGGAGAAATGGGCGAGAAAAGGCATCGTAGAGCTTGGATTTGCAGATTTTCCGGATCTTTATGAAGCGTTGGCATTAGCTTTGCAAGAGCAGGATAGAAACGCGGAGTCGCTTGCTGTGCTTGAACAGGCACTCCATATTGGGAGTGTTCCCGACTATTATTCGACCGCTCCTGGAGCGGGAAGCTACCGGACGTTGCATGCGGCAGGCATAGTTTGCGAGCGCTTGTACGCTTGGGAGAAGGCGGCAGATTGCTACAGCAGGTCGGCAGCTCGGCAGCCTCGTTATTTAGCCGCATGGGAACGACTGATGCTGCTGGGGACGGTGGATGATCGATTTCGATTGCGTTTGTTGGAGGCTTTGAGCAAGCTGCTAGATGAGGGAAGTGAGCAGGAGATAAAGGCAGTAGGCGAAGCGCTTCTGGAGCGGATGGGCGATGCAGGGTTTGAAACGCTTGCCCGGAATGAAGACGGGTCGCAGGCTGAGGGGAAACTAGGCTACGTCAAAAATAGCGAAGTTCCAATCGTTGAAAAGCTAATAGCTTCTGTTTTTGGGGCTGATCACAAGCAGCAAGCTTTGTTCTGGCGAGGACTGTTATACGTGCAGCTAGGCGACTGCGAGCAGGGGCGCGAGTTGTGGGAGCAATTGCCGGAGGCTGACGAGCGGCGAGCGCTTTATTTGTACGCGCTTGCGCTTCGCGAAGCGGGCGGGGGGATTGTGCCGGCGCGGGAGTGTTCGGCGCCGCTGGAGCAGGCGCTGCTGCGCGTTCGCGCTTGGCAAGCTTGGGTGGATCTTGCGGGTGCGGGCGGCATATCGGCTCTGCCGCCGCTGCAATGGTGCGCGGTTATTCGCGCACCACAGGGTGCCCGCGCAGCGCAGCGCTATGCGCTCGCGAGCGGCAGCTCGGCGCCCGCGCAGCTTGCCGCGGGCGTGCTTGCAGCCGCAGCAGCCGACTGGCGCGCTGCGGCTGGCAGCTTTGGCAGCGCCGCGACGTCTGCGGCGGCGCAGCCATGGGTTGCCCGCGCAGCCGCAGCAGGGCTGGCGGCAGCGTTCGCGGCGCGCGCTCGCGCCGCGGTAGCTGCGGCGATAGCAATGCCGCCGCTGCAAGTGGAAGCAGAGACGAGGCTGAGAGCCGTCTCTGCGCTATTTTCATAATCAATATACGATTGAATCGTTTATTGATTTTTTAGCTAGGCGAACCCTCTAACAACCTACCCCCGCGCCCGAAGTCACCTCAATCTCCCCAGCTGCTCCGCAATGATTCCTCTCCACTGCTCATTCCATTTGCGCTGATCGAATGCGAGGGCGGTTTGCCTGGCCATTTGGCTCATGGAGAGGCGTTTGTCCTCATCGTCCAGCAAAGCGCGAACCGCTTCGGTGAGCGCTTGTGCCCTTGGAGAGACAAGCCTGCCGTTCATGCCGTCGATGACGATATCGTTTAGTCCGCCGACATTGGCGGATACGACGGGGAGGCCGCAGCTCATGGCTTCCAAGCAGGCAAGCGACGTGCCTTCTGAGAAAATCGTCGGGATAACGGCGATGTCGGCATTTCTGTAAGCCTCTCGGACTTCGCTGAACGAGTAGGTGCGATGCGCGATTCGGGCTTTATTCGGATGGGCGTCTACCCAAAGGTGGAAAGCGGCAGCGATCGTCGTTCCTTCAACCAGCTCGCCGGCGAACTCGATAATTACGTTCGGGTACTCCTGCAAAATCGCATCTGTGAGCAGCATCATCGGAACGACTCCGCGTTCATAGCTGAGTCTTCGCGGAAACAACACGCGCAGAGGCTTGCTCTGAGCTTCGCTGCCTCTGCCCGGCGTAAACCAATCCGTATCGACCGCGTTTGGGAGCAGAATAATGCTGGCGGGATCGGAATAGCAGCAGACGGAGCGGCAGTAAGTTAAAAATTGCGAGTCAACGGAAACGACGCGGTCGAGCTGCCTGATCGCTTCGTTGATGATGGCAGCGACATCCTGCTTGGCCTCCCGCGTCATATCATGCCGATCCCAGCTAATGCCGTGGCAAATGCCGATGCTGCGCGGTCTGTAGCGAATGGGATGCCAGATACAGCTGCCATAAATGATCAATCCGTCGGCAGCCTCGGCCATCTCCTCGAAAGCGGCGGCGATTTTATCGGTCTCATAGGTCCAGCCTCGAACGCGAACGCCTTCGTAGACCGTATCAAATGCGCCAAAGTAAGAGAGCTGATACACGACGGGGCGAAGCCCCATGCCCGTTACGACTTGGCAGAGTGCATGCACATACCTCTCTAAGCCCCCGCCGAACGGGCGCGAAATATTTTGTGTATAGCCATCTAAATAATTATGCGTCAAAATCGTAACCGTATCCCGTTCAGTCTCGCTCAATCCTCAATCGCCTCCTCGCGCCAGCGGATCAAATTCGGCTTCGGATCGAGTATCGACTCGTAATGCGCAAGGCTGCCCCACTTGCCGAATGGATCAATTTGTTTGTAACGCTCGTACTTCGCACGCCGATCGGCGCCGCTTCCTGCCCAGCCCAAATGCTTTATCCGAAATTCGGTACAAGCGCCCGGCAGCGCAGCGGCAGTAATGGGCAGTCTCGGCACATGATGCTCCCATTGCGGATAGAAATAATGGTAGCCCGGCAAATAGCGAACGAGCGTCATCGTATGCCGCTTATGCAAATTCCACCATTCATCCTCGCGGTAATGAGTGAGCGAGCCCCAGAAATCGAACATGCGAAAACCAAACCAATCATATTGCTCCTGATTGATTAATGTCCTAATCGCTTTGGCTGCCCGCTGCTCATAGATTTCATCCGCGTCCACCGACAAAATCCAATCGGGTTCTGTCGCTACGGTTTCCTGCCACAGTCTTTGCCTCAGCTGCCACTCCGAGCGAAAAAGAGGCGTATCGAGACGGACCAGCTTCACGACTTTATCGAAGGAGCGGCATAGCTCATAGGTTCCATCCGTGCTGGCGTCATCCACAATAACTAGCTCGTCGACAAAGCCGGATAGCTCGGACAATACCGCTTCCAAGTACCGGCCCTGTTCATTTCGCACCTGCAAAATGGCCGTCAGCTTATTGCCGTTCTTCTTGCGCCGCCAAATGCGTCCGTCGTCCATGGAACGTCCTCCTTCTTCGCTTTTATATATCTGAGGCTCTCCTGCTAACATCTTTGGCGAGCTCGAGCACCGCTGAGTCTAGCACCGCCAGCTCGGCGATATTGCCAAGCGCCTCCAAGCCATTTTCCGCTGCCTCCAAAAAAGCATGAATCGCCTCGTGGCGTTTCCCTTCAAGCAGAAACGTGGTTCCCCGAAGCAGCAAATATTGCTGCCGTTCCTCATCGGTCGTCAGATGCTCCGGTGATAGGAGGGCGATCGCCTTCATTAGCCGTCCGCTCTGTATGCAGGACTCGGTGGCGAGCCGTTCGGCCATCGGTTCTGCTTCAATCAGCTCCAGCCGCTCAAGCGACTGCTTAAAATCATCGTTCAGACGATAGAGCAGCGCTCCTGCAAGCCCGTCTTTCCCTTGATGAAGCCAATCATCCAGATAGCTGACCGTTTGCTTCTCCTCCTCCGTGACGGCGGTGAAGCTGTACGTTTGAACGGCTTGTTTGGTCAGTCCCTGCTTTAGTTCAATGGCGGACAAAAAACGGTAATACGTACTTAGAGCGTCCTCTTTTCCTTCCATAACGGCAAGCTCGAATGAAGCAAGCAGCGCTTCCTTTGCTCGTTCCAGATCACAAATCAGATACCGATAAACCGCGTGGAAAAATAAAGGCTGCAGCCTGCTCGTCTCTGGCTGCCCAGCCCCAGCGCTGAGCAGCTTGCTGTACCATTCCGCAAGGCTGCGCTGCTGCAAACGAATAAGCGGCTTAGGGGAGAAGCCGCTGAGCATCCAGCTGAAAGCCTGCTTTGCCAGCAAGTCGCATACCTCATCCCGTCCGTCGAGCAGGAAGACATGCTCCGTGCAAAAGGATTGCTCCAAATAATAAGTCTCCGATTCCGTGATGATTAAATCAGCATGCGCGCATAACCATTTCCGGCATTTTGTCCAAAGTGCAGGCTCGCCTTGCTGGGGAGATTCCGGCATCGCAATAAGCATAAGCGGCTTAGCGGCCATCGCCGTTTGAATCCAGCAAGGATGCAAAACGACGGCGGCAGCCTGCTCCCAGTTGAACTGCTCCGCCTGTTTCAAGGAAAGAGACGTTACTTCTGGTGGCGCCTGTGCAGGGACGGGGCTTTCCGAAACGATATAAATCGCATATTTATCACTAAGCTTGCTGAACAGCTGTTGAAAGGGAGCGGGGAGGCTATTCCAGCCGCCATCCGGGAAAATAACAAAGGACGAAGCAGCCGCCATCGATTCACCTTCCATCCTGTGAGATATGTATTCGCTTTTATGAAGCCTATGCAGGGCATGCATGTACGAATGCAGATATATTTTTCGAAAATGGTCATACTACCCATCAGCACCTCTAGAGAAATTCTGGTAAGCATAGAAGCGGGAGGAATTAGGGTAATGAAGGATCAATATCGCACAGACGAGAGGTTTTCGTCCTCGGGATTTATTTTAGCGGCAATCGGAAGCGCAGTCGGTCTAGGCAATATGTGGAAGTTTCCTTATATAACAGGACAATACGGGGGCGCGGCCTTTTTTATGTTATTCGTCATTTGCTTGCTGCTTGTTGGCCTGCCGGTGCTGCTTGCCGAGCTGTCGGTAGGAAGGGGCGGCAGAGGAAATGCGGCGACCTCGCTCATTCGCCTTAGCGGGCAAAAGCTGTGGGGCGGCTTAGGGTTTATTACGATAGTAGGCGCGTTTGTCATCTTGTCCTTTTATGCGGTAGTTGCAGGCTGGACGCTGCACTATGCGATGCTTTCTTTCACGGGAAAGCTGTTCGTGCATAAGGATTACGCGCTGCTTTTTCATGATTTCAATGCCAGCTGGATGCCCGTCCTTTGGCAATTTATCGTGATGGTGCTAACGGGTTTCGTCATCATTCGGGGCGTGTCGGCAGGCATCGAGCGGTTCAATAAGATTCTCATTCCGGGGCTCGTCATTTTGCTTCTTGTGCTTTGCGTTCGCGCGCTTTCGTTAGAGGGAGCAGGGGAGGGCGTATCCTTTTTCCTAAAGCCCGACTTTAGCAAGCTCTCGGCAGAGTCGGCGCTCGTTGCGCTGGGACATGCTTTCTTTTCGCTTTCGCTAGGCATGGGGGCGATTATGACTTACGGTGCCTATGTGGACAAGCGGCAATCGCTGGGACTCGCTACGCTGGCTATCGGAATCGGGGATTTAGCATACGCTTTTCTGGCGGGGCTGATTATTTTCCCAACAACCTTTGTATATGGGCTTGAGGCATCGCAAGGGCCAGGCCTCGTGTTTGTGGCGCTGCCGGCTGCATTCTCCGCGATGCCGTTAGGCGCGGTTTTTGGAGGCTTGTTCTTTGTGCTGCTAGCTTTTGCGGCGCTGACATCCATGGTGTCGCTGCTTGAAGTGCCGGTTGCCTTCGTTCGCGAGGCATTCGGCTGGAGCCGTACCTTTTCTGCCGCGATGCTGACGCTGCTTTGCTTCTTGGTCGGGCTGCCGTCCGCTTTATCATTAGGAGATAAAGCGCCGTGGCTAACGTTTGGCGGCAAGCCTTTTTTTGATTGGGTTGACTTCGTCTGCTCGAATATAATCCTTCCGCTCGGCGGATTAGTCGTAACCTTGTTCGTCGGATATGCTTGGAAGGGGGCGGCGGAGGAAGCGGGCTTGTCTTCATGGTGGCTGCGCGTGTGGATGTTCATGCTGCGCTACGTGGCTCCGGTATTAGTGCTGCTCGTCTTTCTTTACTCATCAGGCATTATTGCGTTTTAAAGCAGAAGCTGATTTTAATTGTCGACGCGCTGAAAGCGGTCGTCCTGCGTAATTTTGGCAAGCGCCTCGACCTTGGATTTAACGCCCAGCTTGCCGTAAATTTTTTTCAAATAGTTTTCGACGGAGCTCTCGCTAACGTGAATGATGCCGGCTATTTTGCTGTTCGTATATTTGTCGGCCACCATCGATAAAATTTTCTCTTCGGTCGTGGTCAGATCCGCTTCCCAGTAGTGCTTGACATGATCCGGGCGCTGCAGCTGAACCTGTCTAAAAATAGGCAGCGGCATGATCGTATACCCGCGAATAACGGTATGGATCATGTCCAGAATGTCCTGGGGCGAAGCGCTCTTATTCAAAATCCCGCTTACGCCGCACTCGATAAGGCGATTGAAATAGGGAATATAGTCATATCCGGTATGGATGATGATATGTATCGCAGGATGCTGCTCCTTGATCGCAGCGGCAATATGAACGCCGGTATCATCCGGAAGGTTCAAATCAAGAACAACAACGGAAGGGAGCTGCTCTCGAACCATCTCGATGCCCTCCGAGCCGCTCGCTGCAATGCCAAGCACCTTTATGCTTTGATCTTGCTCCAATAGGAACTTGATGCCAAGCGCCATTGCCGGATGATCATCGATAATGAGTATTTTAATTTCTTGATTCATAAGTGTCTTTCCCTTCTGCAGGCAGCGTGAGGATAAGCTTTAACCCTTTATTGATGGACGTAAAATACTGCATTTTACCTTCCAGGCTGTTGATGCGATGATTGATGCCATGCCAGCCGATGCCCCCGCTATGCTCTTTTTCGTTTAATCCGATGCCATCATCCTCATATTCGAGTACAAAGGTTTGATTGGCGTAGTAGAGGTGGAAATCGACCTCATTCGCTTTGGAATGCTTCTTCGCATTAGAGAGCAGCTCCTGCATGATCCGAAATAAATGATGATGGACATCGGTATCAAGCTGTTCCCACTCCGTCTTTTGTTCAATGCGCAATTGCAGCTTAAAGGGGACATTCATCCTCTCCGTCTCGATGAGATTGGATACCGTTACGGCGAAGCCAACCTCTTTCAGCAGATGAGGATACAATTGAAATCCCGTTTCCCTCACGTTCAAATTAATAATATCCAAATACTCCGCCAGCTCTTTTAATTCCGTTTGCAGGGCGGCTGGCTCGAGCCTCCCGTTTTGAATGGCTGTGACCCGCTGCTTGGCAAAATAAATATCCTGCATCACCGTGTCATGCAGATCCGTCGCAACCCGGCGGCGTTCCTTTTCCTGCATCTGATAGAGCGATTTTCTAAACCATAAGTAATAATCAGCAGGCATGTCCGCTGCGGCGGCCGGCTCGGAAATGAGCTCGCTCACTTTCATGGAGAGCTTCTCGGATAAGTATACATTCTCGATCAAAATAGAAAGCTGGCTTTTTAATATAGCAATCCATTGCTGCTGTTCATCGCTGAACGGCAGATCAGGCGATATTTTTTTCATAATAATATGGCTGGTGAAATCCAGTTCTGAATTTATGGCATATACGATGTGCTTTGAGGGGGGCAAGTCATCCGTAAGGACAGCATGCTCCAGCTCTGTTTTATTGAGCGGTCCATGGGTCACCAGCCTGATGCGGGAGTTGTCATGGAATCGCAGCGCTGCCGCTTCAAGCCCAAGTGCCGTGCAAATCTGAGGCAGCAGGCTAAACTTCGCATCCTCTAGCTTCTTAATCTGCCCATGCTCTGTCAGAATACGATAAAACGCGCCAAGCCGTCTATTTTTTATCGGAAAGAGAAAGCTGACCGTTCCATTGTTCTTATAGAGCGTCTCCTTAACGGTGTAATAAATAAAGGTCAGCGGAAATAGCGTGATGAACCATACGGCATAAGCGTAGCTGACTACCGGTTTTCCCAGTAAGTCAGGAACGACCGACAAAAGCAAAAAAGGCAAGAATGACAGAAGAAAAGCGATGAAAATGATTTTGATCACCTTGGCTGAGAAGGAGTATTCATGGCGCTTCTCTATGTAAATCACGATTAAGAGAATGATCGTAAGCAGCGATCCTAATGCAAAGCATAACAAGCTGATAAAGCGGTCAATCAAGAAATAGCGATGGAGGGGCATGTTCAGAAAATAGACGATCCGTATCGCTGCCAGGAAAGTAAGCAAAGCGAAAGCGTATTTGAGCCAGCGTTGATGAAAGAGCTTATAGCCCTTTTCCTTAAGAAAGAAATAGATGAACTTTGCAAACAGGAGCGGAATAAATGACATCGCATTAAGCGTAATGAATTTGGCAAGCGCGTCTGAGCGTGAAGAGGCTTCGGCGCACATGAAGGCAAGTCCCATTAATATGAACACAGCGAGTAAATAATAAATGGATCGCGAATGCTTCACGTTAAAATAAAGAAAGACGGAAATGGCAAATAGAACAAGCTCGCCTATTATTCCCAGCACGTACCTGGATGAGAGCTCGTTCGTGTTATTTTTGATATCAAAGGTATATCGCTGGCCGTTTCGCATGATTTCAATCGAATGGGCTTGTTCAATATCTCGGAATTTTAGCACGGTGAAATGCTCGCCCGTAGGCCCACCATTGATGCGCAGCACGGTATCGTTGACGATAAGCCCCATTTTCTCGGCTGCGCCGTCTTCATAGATTTCCGAGATTGACCAATTAATGTTGTCGGTAGAGCTCACGCCAATGCCGAGGTAAGGGTAATGAAACGTAACATAGCTGACCCATGAATGAATCAGCAGCAGGCCGGCTCCTACAAAAATAAAGATAAACCGCTTGAAATGCGGTAATTTATGCATGGCAGTAATCCTTTCAGAATACATAATAAAAAGCCTGACTCATTGGTCAGGCTCTGTATTATGGAATTAAGCCCAATAATCGGATGAGGCAGTTCCATTGCTAAGTGCTGCTGCCGGAGTTGCATAGGATAGTTTGAGAACCTGCTTCTGTTCCATGGAAATCGTAGCTTCGGCTAGTATTGTTGAAAGCTTGTCTTTTGAGTTTTTGTTAGCTGCATACTGAAGAGCGGTTTCTTTAAGCTGCGGTGACCACATGGTTAAATTCCCCCTAAAAAATGGTATCTTTACAAATTAAATTATAGCAAAAAAGATAGAGAGGATTTCCCTAATATTTTTAGGGCAAGCCGCAATTTTATTTACGGAAATGGCCGATGGTGATCGCTCTGAAATGATGCTCCCAAGGCTGGCTAACGGGTATCGTTGTCAAAAGATGATCCGCTTGCAGCAGATACAGCTTTTGAACAGCCGACGTATACTCCGAAACGCCGGATGTATGGATAAATTCAACAAGCTGCTGCTCGTGAGCAGGCAACTCCTCCATTCCTATTATACCGTCGTAATATTTTCTGAGAAAGGGAAAGTTTCCCTCGCTGTGATCGAGCAAATACAAAGTAGCAAGCGTCCTTTTGCGCTGAACGATATCATTCCGTTCTTGAAGGATGGATAAGTTTTTGACATCATTGCGCAGCTGGGCGGCAATCCCGATGAACTGTGCAAAATCTGCGAGCTTTATTGCTATAGAAGCATCTGGCTGATCAACGAGTTGATAGCCTAGCTTAATAGCAGCGCCAAGGAGCGATGCGGACTTCTCGGAAATAAGCTGTAGATACTCTTCTTCCTTTGTGACGGTGTTCTGAATATCCTTGTGCTGGCCATTATGAGCCGTTGTAAGCAGTTGAAGAATATCCGAGCCAAGCGGTTTGTTCAGATTGCCTGCAATTGCGGCAGCCATTATGCCTGAAGCGCAGTTCATGGCAACAGATGGCTCGTCATGCATCCATGGCGGGATGAAGTTGTCCTGATCCTGCAGATCATCGAATATATCCAAACTTATAATAAGCAGTTCCGTTTGGGCAGCCGCATGATAAATAGCTGGGGAGCTGCCTCCGAGCATGTAGTGGGTATACAGCGTCAACTCGGACCATAACGTTGTTTCTGATTTTTTATATTGAATATAGCTTCTAATGATCCGATTATAGCTTTCTTCATAAAAGTGTATGTCTATGATTTTAAATAATTCAATAGAAACATAGTCGAGCATGGAGCGTTGTTCATATGAGCCGGCAGGAGCGCTTTCTTGCATGGATTTGATTCTTCCTTCCTACTTATAGATGGATAATTTTCTTTTTGGTAAGGATAGCTATATAAATCCGATTTATGCAAGTAGTTACTGCCTTAAATTTTCTTGGGGAAAGACTACATTTATGTGGGGGGACAATCCTTGCTCCATTTACTATACTAAGGGGTGATATTAATTTGTTAGAATAGGAGCATAAGGATGCTATGTGTAGAGCTGAGGCGCTTGTCCAAAAACAAGCTCTTTTACGTTGCTGTCTCCTTCGGAGTAATCATTGGCCTGATAGGGCTATTCCCTTATTATTCGGATACATCCTACTATAAAATATATCAGTTAGACACCTCGATTTCAGCTTTTGAAGCGTGGCTGTATTGTCTGGGCCTCGGTTCGGGGGCTATGCTCCAGCTCCTTTTGCCACTCCTTATAGGTCTGCCCTATTGTGATAGTTTTCTGCATGATAAAAAAACAGGCTATTCAAAAGCCGTCTTGGCCAGAGTTTCTTTTGCCAAGTATATGAGATCAAAAATAGTCGTTAATTTCCTCGCAGGCGGATTGACTGCCATTGCTATATTGTTCATTTTGTTTTTAATCGTTGCTGCCTTGTTTCCGCTGCACTTGCCCAATACCGATATGAATTTTGTGCCACAAGGACCCGGAGCAGCTTATTATCAGGAGCATCCCTTTCTCTACATTTTATTTATTATAGGGACGAACGCAGTGTTTGGCGGATTGTACGGCATTCTCGGGTTTTCGTTTTCGGCGCTGCTCAAAAACCGCTATGCGGTGATGGCTTCTCCGTTTTTGTTCTATATGGGGCTGCTGGTCATATCTGAGGTTTTTCATATTAAGATCATTGATCCCGTTCATTTAATAGCCGCTTACAGCGTGCAATTGCCAGGTATGGGGACGTTTGTTTGGGGGTACGGCGCAGTTGTTCTCATAAGCTGTATATTAATTATGAAATTGATCAGAGAGACAAACAAAGAACTGATACAATGAATCGTCAAAATTAAAGAAGTTAATAGAGAAACATAAGCGTAAACAACAATTGCAGCCCGCCTCGATCGAGGCCGGGTTGTTTCGTTTGCTGCTGAAATGACGCCCGCAAGCAGGGAGTATTATAATTTCGCGGAAATTTGTGTATTATAAGAGGATAAATATTTTCCGTGGGAAAGGTTGGTCGCAGATGGAGAATGCAGTAGAGAACAAGTCATCATCCTCGAATTTTATAAAAAACATCGTAGTCGAAGATTTGAAGAGCGGCCTTGTGCAGGAAATTGTGACTCGTTTCCCGCCGGAGCCGAACGGCTATTTGCATATTGGACATGCCAAGTCGATTTGTTTGAACTTTGAGCTCGCCGATGAGTTTAAAGGCAGAACCAATCTGCGTTTTGACGATACGAATCCGCTCAAAGAAGATACCGAGTATGTGGAATCCATTCAAGAGGATGTCCGCTGGCTTGGTTTTGAATGGGATGATCTTCGTTTTGCGTCGGATTATTTTGAAGAGCTTTATAACCGCGCTGTCTTGCTAATTAAGAAGGGCAAAGCTTACGTGTGCGATCTGACGGCTGAGCAAATGCGCGAATATCGCGGCACGTTGACCGAGCCTGGCAAAGAAAGCCCTAATCGGAACCGCTCTGTCGAGGAGAACCTCGACTTGTTTACGCGCATGCGCGCGGGCGAGTTCAAGGACGGCGAGCGGGTGCTTCGCGCTAAGATCGACATGGCTTCGCCGAACATCACGCTGCGTGATCCGGTGCTGTACCGTATTGCGCATACGCATCATCACCGTACGGGCGACGCTTGGTGCATTTATCCGATGTATGATTATGCCCACCCGCTAAGCGATGCGATTGAAGGCATTACGCACTCCATCTGTACGCTGGAGTTTGAGGATCACCGTCCTTTATATGACTGGACGATCGCGGAATGCGAGATGGAAGCAACTCCTCGCCAATATGAATTTGCCCGCCTGAACGTGACGAATACCGTTATGAGCAAGCGCAAGCTTAAGCAATTGGTAGACGAGGCGGTTGTGGATGGCTGGGATGATCCCCGCATGCCGACCATTAGCGGCTTGCGCCGCAAAGGCTACACGCCGGAAGCCATGCGTGCATTTTGCCGCGAAATCGGCGTGTCGAAGAGCAACAGCCTTGTGGACGAGCGCAACCTTGAGCATTTTATAAGAGAAGATTTGAAGCTGAAAGCTCTTCGCACGATGGCGGTATTACGCCCTCTGAAAGTGGTTATTACGAACTATCCAGAAGGCCAAACCGAGCTGCTGGAAGCGGAGAACAATGCGGAGAACGAAGCGATGGGAACGCGTCAAATTCCGTTTTCCCGCGAGATTTACATTGAACAGGATGATTTTATGGAAAATCCTCCGAGCAAATATTTCCGTCTCTTCCCCGGCAATGAAGTACGCCTCAAGCATGCGTATTTTATTACATGCCAAGAAGTGATCAAGGACGCGGACGGCAACGTTATCGAGCTGCACTGCACGTATGATCCGAAGACGAAGAGCGGATCCGGCTTTAATGAGCGTAAAGTGAAAGGCACGATTCACTGGGTAGAAGCGTCTCAAGCCGTACCTGCCGATTTCCGTTTGTTCGAGCCGCTTATTACGAGTGAGGCGGAAGAGGAAGGCAAGCCATTCCTTGAATGCATCAATCCGAATTCGCTTGAGGTGCTGCAGGGCTTCGTTGAGCCGAACATGAAGGATGCGGTTGGCGGCGACAAGTTCCAGTTTTTCCGCCATGGCTACTTTAATGTAGATCCGAAGGATACGACGGCAGAGAAGCTGGCATTCAACCGTATCGTTTCGCTGAAGAGCTCGTTCGATCCATCCAAAGCCTAAACGCAAACGAAGCGCAGAAGCCTGCCGAGATTTTTACACTCGGCAGGCTTTCTTTCTATCTGGCAGAGGGGGCGAGGTTGTGGGGAAACATCGCATTAACGGTTTAATTTTGGCTGGCGGGCTTAGTACGAGAATGGGAACGGACAAAGCGCTGCTGCCCATCGAGGGCAAGCCGCTGCTGTACCGGCTGGTCGAGCAGTTAAGCGCTCTGACGCAGCATGTGATTATATCGGTTGGATCATCGGAGCGGGAGGCGCTCTACCGCGAATCCCTCGAGGAACGGGGAGAGAAAGTGAGCTTCGCCTTGGATCATGCTCAAGGATGCGGTCCTTTGTCCGGTCTGCATGCAGGCTTATCTGCTGCCGCTGAAGGTTACGTATTCGTTATGGCTTGCGATATGCCGGAGCTGTCCGAGGAGCTGCTCGCGCAGCTCATGGCTCATATCGATAGCGGAGCGGACGTTATTCACGCCGATGGACAGCCGTTTCATGCGCTGTATCATACAAGAACGGCCACGCAAATAGCGGCTGCGCTTGATGCGCAGGATTACCGCGTCATGCGGCTGCTTAGCAGGCTGCATACTCTTGTGGTTAGTCCCTCGGGGAATGGCCGCGAAATAGTCGCAACGAACCTCAACACGCCTGATGATTACAACAAATATATAGGCAAGTAAGGGATGCAAAGCAAGGTTTTGATTCATGCGGCCTGCAGAGCGATTAGCTTGGCGGGCTTTTATTTTTGGATGCTCAAACAATCGGCGTTGTGATATAATTTGTCAAAGTTGGGAGAGGCGTTAGGCCTTCATAAATCGTTAATAAATAAGCAGCAGGAAGCACGCAAGCGACACATAGGAAGGTACGAGGTGGCGAGTATGTCTTGGCAGCTACAATATGAAATTATCGACGCTCAGCTAAGCGATTTGGAGCGTATTGTCGACATTTATAATTCAACGATTGCAAGCCGAATGGTTACGGCAGATCTGGAACCGGCAACGGCTCTGAGCAAAAGAAAATGGTTCGATGAGCACTCTGCCGATTTCCG
This sequence comes from Bacillus sp. FJAT-26390, assembly GCF_001682865.1. Classification (GTDB taxonomy): domain Bacteria; phylum Bacillota; class Bacilli; order Paenibacillales; family Paenibacillaceae; genus Pristimantibacillus. The sequence continues at coordinate 227,305 of NZ_MAQX01000033.1, read as the reverse complement.
GCCGTTATGGGTACTGCGAATCGAAGGGGAAATTGCGGCGTGGTTCAGCTTTCAATCGTTCTATGGCAGACCTGCCTACAATACAACGGCGGAGATCAGCATTTATATCGCGGAGGAATACCGTTCCCGCGGCCTTGGCTCGGTGTTGATTCAGAAGGCAATCGAAGAATGCCCGCGTTTGGGGCTTAACACGCTGCTTGGCTTCGTGTTCGGACATAATGAGCCAAGCTTGGCGCTGCTTCGCAAGTTCGGGTTTGAGGTTTGGGGGCATTTGCCTAAGGTAGCGGTGCTTGACGGCGTAGAGAGAGATCTTGTGATCTCGGGGAGACGCGTATGAAGCGAACGTTAGTCATTAGTGACATTCACGGCTGTTATGCGCCATTTAATGATCTGCTTGCGCTTATGAACTATTGCCCGGGCGAGGATCAGCTTTTGCTGCTCGGCGACTTTGTTGACCGTGGTCCAAGAAGCAAGGATGTGGTGGAGCAGGTCATTGGCCTGGTGCAAAAGGATGGCGCGATTGCCATTCAAGGCAATCACGACGAGAGGCTTGTTGACGTCATGCTGGAGCGGAATGAACAAGCGCTGCTGAAGTTTTCCGGACACGGCGGAAGACAGACGGCCGAGAGCTATGCCGGCATTAAGCAAGGCCCGATCGAGCATGTTATCGAATGCGCGAAGGCGGCGGTTCACGAGCATTATCCGCATCATATGACGTTTCTTGACAATCTTCCGTATTACCATGAGGACGAACATTTTATTTATGTCCATGCCGGCCTTAATCCTAATTATTTGAACTGGAAAGATCAGCCGCCAAGAGATTTTCTCTATATTAAGCAGCCATTCCTTACCAGGCCGACCAATGTGAACAAAACGGTTGTTTTCGGCCACACCAAAACGATCGACATTCACGGCAAGCCGGATATTTGGTTCGGCCCCGGCAAAATCGGCGTTGACGGCGGTTGCGCAAACGGGCATCAGCTCAACGGATTAGCGATAACAGGAGCAGACGAGTTTAAAACGTATTCTGTACCTTGGAGATTATAGGGTAGCTGTTCATATAAAGAGGTGAAATGGAATGCGGATGTACGCTAATGCTCATTACAAAAGCTTGCTGCTGAATGTTTTGCTTACGGCGCTTGCCTTAGTTTACGCACTTATTATGGGCTGGCTGTTATTTTACCGCGGCCGCTATTTTGGCGAAGGCTACAGCTATAATCTAGTTCCATTCTTTACGATAAAAAAATATATCATTTACCATGATCATTTTAATTTTGATACCTGGTTCAAAAACTTATTCGGAAATATCGTATTATTTATACCGATCGGACTTTTTTTGCCGTTATTCAATAAGAAATACAGACATGTGCTCGCGCTTGCCGCAGCCTCTATCCTATTGATTACAATTGTCGAGCTGACGCAAATGCTAACGCGGGTGGGCAGCTTCGACATCGATGATATTATATTGAATACCTTCGGGGCGATGATCGGCTTGCTGATAACACGGTCCGCCCTTCGTCAGCCACTGTGACTGGCATATCTATTAATGTTAAAATAAAAGCAATGAAATAGAATCAAGGCAACGAAAGGAAGAATGACGAATGAGTAAATTTTGGAGTCCGCTAACCGCGTCGCTCGTGCCTTATGTGCCAGGCGAGCAGCCGAAGGATAAAACGTATATTAAGCTGAATACGAATGAAAATCCATATCCGCCATCCCCGAAGGTAACCCAGGCTATCAAGGATGCGGCGAATGCGGATTTGCGTTTGTATCCCGATCCTACTTGCGAGGAACTTGTGCAAGCGGCTGCAAGCTTTTACGGCCTGCCCGCTGAGCAAGTATTTGTCGGCAACGGCTCGGATGAAATTTTAGCATTTGCGTTTGCAGCGTTTTTTGACCCGGCGAAGAAAGTGCTGTTCCCGGATATCACGTACAGCTTCTATAAGGTGTATGCGAAGCTTTACGGTTTGCAAACGGAGCTTATTCCGCTGGACGAGCAGTTTCATGTGCAGGTGGAAGCCTACCATGCGGATAACGGCGGCATCATTATCCCGAATCCGAATGCGCCGACAGCGGAGCTGATTCCGCTCGAGAGTATTCGCAAGCTGCTTGCGAGCCATCCGAATCAGGCGGTCATCATTGACGAGGCTTATATCGACTTTGGCGGGCAATCGGCGGTCGAGCTGGTTAAGGATTATCCGAATCTGCTCGTCGTGCAGACGCTCTCGAAGTCACGTTCTTTGGCAGGACTTCGCGTTGGCTTTGCCTTCGGCAGCGAAGAGCTGATCGAGGGGCTTAATCGGATCAAAAATTCATTTAACTCTTATACAATTGACCGGCTCGCCTTAGCAGGCGCCGTTGCTTCTCTCGAGGACGATGCTTATTTCCGTGAAACGACTGCGAAGGTGATCGCTACGCGCGAGCGGGTAACGAAGCAGCTGCTTGAGGCGGGCTTCAAAGTAACGGATTCGAAGGCGAATTTCGTCTTTATTTCGCATCCAAGCATGGCGGCAGAGAGCATTTTCCAGCAGCTGCGGGATAAGGGCGTGCTTGTACGCTACTTCAATCAGCCCCGGATTCATGAATATTTGCGGGTTAGCATTGGCACGGATGACGAGATGGATGCTTTCATTGCGGCGCTTCAAGAAATTGTAGGCGTATAATGGAAGCGGCAGCAAAGGAGCCGATGTTGTTTAAGCGTTCGATGAAGTCGGTGCTGTTGCTAAGCGCCATTTATGCCGTAGTAAGCAATGTTTATCTCTATTCTGCCTACTTTAACAGCAGCGTTATAGAGTGGAGCTACCTTATTTGTACGGTGATGGTAATCGCATTCGTGCTGCCGATAGTGAAGCTCTTTCGCAATCAGCATTGGTACTTTCCGGCCTTCATCTTCTTGTTTTGGATACCGTTCAGCGTCCTGCTTGCATTTGTGCTTAGCCAAGTGCTTCCGGTAACAGATGATTATGTCGATTTTGGGCTGCTGCTCGTTTACTGCCTTATATTGAATGTCGCTGTTATGGTGCTTAGCATCGCATTAGGCATGATCATAAATACGGGTTGGATGTTATGGCATCGAATGAAGCAGAACAAAAAGTAATAATTCTAATTCATAAGCTGTGCATGTTTCTCCTCTTAAAAAAGGAGCATGCACAGCTTTTTTTGTCCGATGATTTATACCTTGACTTTTGGCCTGATCCGTCTTACAATTCTGTTAAACTAACGTTCGTTAGGCAAGGGAACGGACGAGGCAGCAGGAGGGATAAAGATGAGTAAGGAGCCTTCTACGGCGGAGAGAATCAAGCTGGCGGCGTTAACGATGTTCACGGAATCTGGTTATGAAGGAGCATCCTTATCAGAAATTGCCAATGCGGTCGGCATCAAGACGCCGTCCATTTATGCGCATTATAAATCAAAGGAGCAGCTGTTTCTGCAGCTCATTCAAGAAGTGATCGCGGAGGAGCGCAAACAATATTTAGAGCTGCTTCAAGCGATTGAGCAGGACCCAATCAAACAACAGGTCTATCGATTATTTGATTTTTTCACCAATCTGAAGCATATGTCGACTGGGCAGGCATTTTTGAAGCGGACGATTCTTGTACCGCCACGGCATTTGCGTGATCAGCTTAGGCAGGATTTCATGCGGCATGAAAATGGGTTAACCGAAGGACTTGTAGAGGTGCTGCATAAAGGTGCTTCTGAGGGATTATTCAACCGTGACGAGGAGCGGCTGATTGCCTCCTTTTACGTGTGTGTCGATGGCATTCTGGTCGAAAACCAATTATATGAGGAAGAGCTGTTCGAAAAAAGGAAGCAAATGGTGTGGCAATCATTATGGCAGCTTTGGACGATGACAGCGAGAGAGGATTGAAAAATCATGCAGTGGATTTATTTATTATTAGCAGGCTTTCTGGAGGTTGGCTGGACATTTGGCCTCAAATATTCGGAGGGCTTTACACAGCTTGTTCCAAGTATCGTGACCATCGTGCTGCTTGCCGTAAGCTTTATGCTATTTGCCCGTGCGATGAGAACGATTGAAATAGGCGTTGCTTACGCTATGTTTACAGGTATTGGGACGGTCGGAACGGTTATAGCAGGCATTTTTATATTAAATGAACCGGCTGATTTCTGGCGTTTGTTCTTTATTGCAATATTGGTCGGCGGGATCGTTGGGCTTAAGCTTGTGTCGAAGGATAAACCGGCGCCAGCAGATGAGCAAGCAGAGGCATCCTCATCCATTCAGGAGCGCTCAACGGAATCAGCGATAAGAACAAACAACAAAGATCGTGAAAAGGTGGGTACGTAACATGGCTTGGGTCTTTTTAATTATATCCGGCTTAGGCGAGGTCGGCGGCGTAACGTTCATGAAACTGTCTGACGGTTTTAAGAAATGGAAAGGTACCGTTGGAGCAATCGGAGCAGGCTTTATCAGCTTTTTCTTCTTATCCAAAGCGCTCCAAACCATTCCGATAAGCACGGCATACGGGATATGGACGGGAATCGGCTCGATCGGCAGCGTTTTGCTCGGCATGTTTATTTTTGGCGAATCGCGTGATTGGCGTAAGGTGTTATTTTTATCGATGATTATTTGTGGCGTTATTGGACTAAAGGTTGTCAGCGGAGGGCATTAGTTGAAATTTTTGGAAGAGTTTGCTTCTGCGAGGTCATTGACCTTGCAGAAGCAGACTCTTTTCTTTTGGAGCAGGAAGGGCTCTCACTCGTACACGATATTTGCGTAGTATTCCATTAAATCTCGTATGAGCATAAATGCCTCGCCGTTAGTTACCTTGGCTGGATTGGCGATCGCGTCTATGGTTTCGGGTTGAATCCAGCCCCGGCTAATGATTTCGCTGCTTCTCAGCTCCGCAGCGTTCTCGTTGTCTATTGTATGAGCAATCGTCTTGAAGGCTTGCTCGAGTGTCAGCGGCATAGCGGATGGATCGCTCATGCCATCAATAGCGGCAACTGATTTTCCTGTAAAAAAAGCGGGATGCCTGTTTTTTACATTGTTCATATTATTGACGAAGCGTTGGGCATTTGACGGAGCATCCAGCTCAAAGCTTTTGTTGTCAACGGATCCGCTTGTCAAAAGCATGCTTACAGCTGCGATTAATCCTTTGTATGCTTTGTGGCTCTTGTAGGCAGGCGCTTCAAAATCATTCATGCTAAGGTCCATGCCCTGTGCAGTCAGCCTTTCCCGGAGGGTGCTTATCAGCTCGCGTGACTGTGAAAGCTCGCGAAAGCTTATCTTGTTCTCGGCTGCAAGCTTTGCTGCCGCACCTGCGGCTTCTGCGGTCGCCATGCCAAGCGGAATAGCTCTGGCGCTGCCGTGAGGCAGCGAATCGAAGCTGGCAGACCGGCCCACGATGAGCATTCCGTCGACCTCCTTCGGAACCAAGCTGCGGAACGGTACGCCATATTGAATAGGGGCCATGATGATGATGCCGTTATCCTTATAATTGGTGCTTTGAATATCCAGCTTGTAAGAGCCGTACGCAATGGCATCCCAATGATCGCGATTATCGAGCAAATCGGCTGCGGTCAAACGATACTCCCCTTCAAAATGGCGGGTTTCCCTAACATATAGTTCATCCGCGGTGCCGGCAAATTCAAGATTTTTAAATTCACGGAACTCCTTCTTTAAATACGCTGCGATGCGAGGAGCCTCTTGCTTGCCGATTTCAAGCGCCTCTGCCACAGACTCGGGGTCAAGCGGGTCGACTTTAAAAATGTGCATCGCATTAATAAGGATGGTGTTATCATTTTGCCGCCCGATATTAAGTCCGCGAATGCGAACGCGCTCCGGATTGCTCGATACATACTCCTTAGCCTCAGGAAAGCCCCAGGCGCTCATTTTATCTATCCCCGTATTTTTATGTTTAGCGAACGAATCCCAAAGTTGTTGCGTGACGCCGCTTAGCTTGAACACAAGCGTCACAGCCATTTGCGCATTCGGGTCGCCCAGATCTTCACGGCCTATCGTATACGGCGCCCCCGCTGCTGCAGCAATGTCTCCGTCCTGCGTCGCGTCGATCACCGAATTAGCTTGAATCTCGCGTTCATTGCCATCCTCGAGCACGACATGCAGTCCGGTTACTGCTTTGTTTCCGTTTGTCTGCGTATGGATGATCGGAGCCATTTTTCGAGTTTTCATCAACAGGTCAATGTTTGGTTCATTTGCAACCATTTCATAAAAAGCATTAGCCGCCGTATGGGTATCAAAGGACGTTCCTTCTATTTTGTCGTACCATTCTTGGAAAATGCCTTTATTTAAAAAAATGTGCTTGCCGAGTGAAGTTTTATTTTTAGGCGAGTAGTTGAGATCCAGCGTATTTAAGCCTCCCACTGTCATAAGGCCGCCTAATATTTCACGGTTCTTTCCGTCAACCAATAACGTTTTCAGTCCATTGCGGGCAGCGGAAACGGCTGCGACAACGCCCTCTGGCTCTGTTCCGACGACGATGACATCATAATTCCCGCTAAGATTGGTTTCCGATTGAACGGATAATAGCTGCTGGCGCCGGGAAGGGTTGCTCGTATCGTCTGACTTCTTCTGCCAAATCCCGAAGACAGCTGCGAAGACAAGCAGCAAGGCGGCAGAACCGAGAGCAATCATTTTGCCTGTTAGAATTCGCTTGTTTTCCTTTCTCTCCGGCAGCCTGCCGAATACAAACGAAGCGTAAGGGTTGAGCCTGCTTGCCAATTCCACTGTCAGCCACGATGCTCCCAGCATGAATATCCAGCTTCCTAAGTAGCGGAAGTGGCTTAGCCAGCTAATTCCAAAGCTCGGTATGTACTGATCGTAGACAAATAAGTAAAAAAGATGAATCAGATAAATACCGAAGGATAATTGTCCTAGGCGATAAAATGTTTTGGAAACTATACCGGGCAGGAAGCGGTAAATAATGAAAGAAGCCTGAACTAGGACAAGAGCGGATAGCACGGTATGGAAGCTACATAAAAATTCATACAGCAGCGAATTATAGCGCGTTCCAAGCAAACGGGCATTGTAATTGATCAAGACATGGGACAATGCAAACGCAAGCCAAGCAATCCAGATGATTGCCCAGGCCGATAGCCGGTAAAGGGTAACATTTTGTTTGCTAATCATGAGCCATGCTTTGATTTTAGGGAAATAAATACCCATCGCAGCTCCAAGAAAGAAGAAAGAAAAATAAGAGAAGGACCAATTCCCTTTGTTTGGCACCTGAAAATAATATTTGTTGAACAAGACAAAGGCCCATTGAAGGGCGAAGCCCATCGGAATAAACCAAGGCACGAGAGCGGCTTTTTTCTTCGCCAGCCAAAGAATCGCCGGAAATAACAAATAAAATTGAATGCTAATAAAAATAAAATAAAGATGGGAGAACGCTTTTCCGAGCAAAAGCTTTTTGGAGAAGCTGGCTAGCGCGCCGAGCGAGAAGATCGGCTCATGCTGGATTAGCTGCACCAAGACGAAATACAGGGCTGAAAATATGAAATAAGGAATGATGATGTAAAGCAGTCTTTTCTTATAGAAGCTCGTCATAAGCTTGGTATCCAGCGTACGAGTATAATAGCTGTAAAATAATACAAAGCTGCTTAGCAATATAAACGTCGGTGTACCAAACTTCATGAAAACGTTAATGAAATTGTAAAGGGAGTAGTAGCCTGATTTCAGCATGGAAATTGTCGCGGATGCGCTGGCATGAACAGACAGCACGCCGAGCATTGCGAGCGCCCTTGCGATCTGAAGCTCGGGAATCTGTTCGTCTCTGTTTTGCAGGTTCGGTGTCATAGTTTTAAGGCCCGCCCTTTCGTGTTTGGATTGGAATCTTCACGAAAGTATCACGGCGCCTGGGGCGGTTCAATAATTCTGCAGCAACCTTAATGCAATGATAAGCAAGGTGAAATTTATCGTTAGAAATCGTTAAGGAGTAAGACGATTTGTTAAGGAAATAGTAAGAATAGGCAGGGCGGAAATGAAAAGCTAAACGGGTGTGCTTTATTTTTGAACCAGCTCGTTTTACAATATGGAGGAATAAGATGAAACTAAAGGGAAAAGCGGGATGATACATGATGGATGACCGGCAGTTGGAGATGCTGATCTCGTTAACCGAACGGTCGCTGCTATCTGAAGTTGAGCTTAGCAGCATAGACCCCAAAAATCCGATTCGCGTGGCTGTACTGCCGCTCGGATGGAAGCTGCTTGGAGCAGGGAACTACGCTGGCGTATTTACGCATGGCGATTATCCGGATATAGCGGTCAAGGTATATGCGCCTAACCGCGAGGGTTGGGAAAGCGAATGCGAGGTTTACCGATTAATCGGCAAGCATCCTGCTTATTCGATGTGTTACCACGCAGGGGAGCATAACGGGCATTATTATTTGATTTTAAAGCGATTGAAGGGGAAGACGCTTTATCAATGCATTATCGATGGGGTAGCTATTCCAAACAAGGTCATTGAAGATATCGATCAGGCGCTCGACTATGCTCGCTCCCGCGGCTTATACCCGCATGACGTCCATGGCAAAAATGTGATGGTGAAGGATGGGCGGGGCATCGTCCTCGACATTTCGGATTTTTTGAAGGAAGAGCCATGCACGATGTGGGATGATCTCAAAAAAGCGTACAACAAGATCTATATGCCTTTCCTGTCCAAAAAGCCAAGGCCCGTACCCGAATGGGTGCTCAATGGCGTTCGCAAAGGCTACCGCTGGATGCGAAGCTCTACAGTAACGGGACGCTCGTCCTAATGATTAGACCGAAGCAGCGGCTGCTCTGTTTGAGCAGCCGCTGCTAGGCAAAGCATTCCCTAAACCCTCGCATTAATGCTCTTCGTCAAAGGCGTCAAGCAGCACCTTGGCGAGATCGGCGTCCTTTTTAAGCACATGAATCCGTCTCAAGGAATTGCCTTCAATGGTAATTTTGGATTTCAATCCATTTGCTTTGAAATGGGCCTGCAATCGGTCAATTAATTCCGATCTAGAACCTCCTTCTGTACGAACGGGTATCCAACGATTCCAAAATAATGCCATTATGCGTCACCTCCTTAAAGTTTTACATAGTAAAACCGGTATAGGAAGCATGTGCTCTCCGGCTTGGCTTGCATGTTCAAACCGAATAAGGATGCACATATCATATTTATTCAGCCATAGCATTCAAACATGACAGCGAAACGAAAAATACTTTCACGATCTATCCAATATCTGATGGAGCATAACTGTTTGAGCCATGCCGTATGCTATGGAAGTGAGTTGGCGACCTGTCTATTGACAAACTTAACTGTAACTGATAAAATTACAGTACAAAGCAGGGAGGCCCTTAAACAGTGAACAGCGAATTTACGATTGCCGTACACAGTCTCGTTTACTTGGCTTATTTACCGGAGAAAATGGCTAGCAGCGATATGATTGCCGAGAATGTTGGCACGCACTCTGCTCGCGTTCGTAAGGTAATGAGTGGTTTGCGCCGCAGTGGATATGTGGATACGCGTGAAGGATCGGGAGGCGGCTATCGGCTGACGATTGATCCGAGCGTGGTAACATTAGCCGATATTTATCGCGTGATGGCACAAGGCTCGCTTATTCCGAGCTGGTGCTCGGGCAATCCAGAGATGGATTGTGTCGTTGGATCGAATATGACTCAAGTGATGTTCGGTATTTTTTGCACAGCGGAGAAGCAGCTCGAAAGCCATTTTAGCGCGATAACGATTCAAGATGTATTGAAACAAATTCACGCATGCGGTTAGCAAATGATGATTCATTAAGCGGTGAGACGGGTATTCCCTTTATCATACACATTGTTTGGAGAGGATGATTGAAATGGCAGTAGCATTGACTAAAGAAAACTTTAACGAGAGCATTCAAAACGGCGTTTCCCTTGTAGACTTCTGGGCCCCTTGGTGCGGACCTTGCAAAATGCAGCTTCCAATCGTTGAGGAGCTTTCAACAGAGCTTGAAGGCCAAGCCGTAATCGCTAAAATCAACGTTGACGAGCAGCCTGAACTGGCTTCCCAATTCGGCGTTATGAGCATTCCGACATTGATTTTGTTCAAAGACGGTCAACCCGTTGACAAAATGGTCGGCGTACAAAGCAAAGACGCTTTGAAAGCAAAAATCTCCGGTCAAATGTAAGCAACTTTTTCAAATGAATAATCGTCTAAGTATCGTCTGGTATCAGTCAATGGCTGGTTACCGGGCGATATTTTTTTCGTAAAAGCCTTCCATCTATTAATCATGAAATACTATATTATCCATCAAATGGGCAGATATTCCTCGCAGATTGACCATATTTTACACATTTTCACAATCGTTTCTGTTGCTTTCTAATAGAGTTATCTAGTAGAATTGATATAATTGTGCGCATGAGCGTGCCCAAACTATGGTTTATGGAGTGGTGATTGAGTGAACGCAGACATGAAGAAAAAGGACAGCGCGGTTACCGGGGAGTCCCTGCGGCAAGGGTTGACGTCTTCAAAAATACTGATCATAATACCGGCTTATAACGAAGAGCACAGCATAAGCCATGTGATTCATGATGTGAAGACTCATTGCCCGTCTGCTCATATATTGGTCATTAACGATGGCTCAAAGGACCGTACTCGCGAGGTAGCTGAAGCGAACGGTGCAGCTGTCGTTACACTTCCGACGAATCTAGGTATCGGCGGCGCTATGCAGACCGGATATCGTTACGCTTATCGTTATGGCTATGATGTTGCCGTTCAGGTGGATGGCGACGGACAGCATAAAGCGGAGCAGCTTCACCTTATTTTGGATCCTGTACTGAGCGGAAAAGCAGATCTGGCGATTGGCTCGCGTTTTATTGAACAGACGGGCTTCTTGTCTTCAGCAACGCGGAGAGTCGGAATAAAAATTTTATCTACTATTGTCAGCGCCATGACGCATAAACGCGTTCTTGACGTAACATCCGGCTTTCGTGCTGCCAACAAGCGTGCGATCGCTGTATTTCAAAGTGATTACGCAACGGATTATCCAGAGGTGGACTCGATTGTACTTATTCACCGGAGCGGCCTGCGTACAAGCGAGGTAGCCGTAGTGATGGAGGCGCGCACAGGCGGAACTTCCTCCATCAATGCAATGCGCTCTGTCTATTATATGGTTAAGGTAACATTGTCCTTATTTATCCGTAGCTTAAAAGCGACGAAGCCCGTTGATGTTCAATCGTAGAAATAAGTTCATGCACACGAAGTGGGTTTTGTTAAGCAACTATGTCTATGCTTACGAAGTGAGTTTGCTTCGCAAACTTTGAGGAGGATACACCATGCAAGCCTTGTGGATTATCACAAGTATCGTTTTTTTGCTCGTTCTCATTATGTTGATTAATCGGAGGTTGCTGCGCGAGCAATACTCCATGCTTTGGCTGCTATTTGGCGTAGTGATGCTGATCTTGTCCGTACGCGTCCAAATTATTGATACGCTCGCACATGCGATTGGAATCAATTACGCGCCCGCACTCTTATTTCTCGTTGGAATTTTGTTCTGTGTTGCTTTGATTCTTCATCTAACTGTCATCGTCTCCAAATTATCGGAAAAGGTTATTCGCCTTACGCAAGAGCTTGGTATTTTGCATCACGAATTACATGAACGCAAAAGGTCGGATTCCTAATGGCATATATTGTATTGTTTTTTAATATTATACTGCTCGTTTCAGGTCAGCTTCTGTGGAAAACAGGCATGAATAAGCTGGATACCGCTAAGGGAGATTCATGGGTAACGCTTTTGTGGTCGCCGCATATTTGGTCAGGTCTTGTATTGTACGGGATTGCGACGGTTCTGTGGCTTTACGTACTTAAGAAACTGCCGCTTAGCTTGGCCTATCCGCTTCAGAGCTTGGCCTACGTAATCGCTTTGGTAGCAGCTGTATTTATCTTTCATGAATCGGTGCCGCTGCAGCGCTGGATCGGTGCTGCCATTATTTTGACCGGTGTCATTGTACTCGCTTGGAAATAGGTGCTTTTAGAATTGAGGGGGATTAACGAACGTGGTTGAATGGATTAGAAAAAACAAAGCATGGACAATAGCGATTGTCCTTATTTTTGTGTTGGCCACTTGGCTTAGAGCTGACTTTCTTACTTCGGTCAAGCATACCGTATCGCATGATACGAAATATTACGATGAGATGGTTCATCGGCTGCTGGACAAAGGCATTTATGCCTATAAGGAAGAGGTTTCTAATGCAAGGGTAACTCCAGGATACCCGTTGTTTATGACCGCTATGTACGTCGTAGCAGATCAAATCGGCGTAGAGCCATTCCCGCTGATCCGGTGGGTGCAGGTGCTCATCAGCTTAGCAACCTTAATTTTGATTTATATGATAGCCATGCAAGCTACGAGAAACAAATGGATTGCCATTATATCGCTGTTTATTTCTGCGATTTACCATCCTTTTATTTGGGCCAACGGCGCCGTTCTTACTGAGACGCTCGCGTTATTTTTTCTAATGGGTTACTTGTCGATGCAGCTTCATGCCTTTCGAACGCAAAGAAAGCGCGATGCAGCTCTCGCTGGCGTGTTATTAGGGATTACGGTACTCGTAAGAGCGGAGTTCTTGCCCTTATTTGTTCCGTTGTATGGTGTGTTCTTGCTTCAGCAATGGTTCAGGCCAAGGTCAGAGCAGAAAGTGGCTACAGCCTCTAAGCTTGCCATTTTCAAAAAGGTCGCATTGCTTGGCATCATTACGGGCTTATGCCTCTCGGCGACAATGCTTCCATGGTGGATTCGCAACGTTGTAACGTTAAATGAGTTTGTTATGACAGCATCCCAATCGAATCCTTTCAAAGCCGGTACATATCCAAACAAAGATTATACCGATAAAATCGTTGTGCAAAATGGAATGTCGCAAAATGAATACGCTTGGGCGCGCATAAAAGCAGGCTTCACTCAGCAAACATGGAAATACGTAAAATGGTACACGGTAGGCAAGCTCAAATATACGTATACGCATATGTTCTTTGGCTCTGGGCATTCACCCATTTATCATGCTTATCCGCATGTAGCCTACTTGCATATATTGATTGTATACAGTACGATCATTCCGCTGCTTGCCCTTATATGGAGATGGCGTCATCCGGCAGCTATGCTCGCGGTAGTCATCATCATTATGTCGATGATCAGGCTCGTATTTGTACCGGAGTATCGTTATAATTTTACCGTTATGCCGTTGTTTATTATTTTGTCGACTTGGCTGGGCGTTTATATTTTGCAAAAAATAGGGGCGTACTTCTCGCGTAGAAAAACTGTATAACCGCAATTATCGTTTATTAATGAGAGACTGTCGTCAGGTTGCAAGCCTGAGACAGTCTTTTTTTCGTTTTTTGTGCAACTTCCCCTCAGCAGGAAACGTCTAATTTATGAATAAATTGGAAAAGCATTGGAGGGTGAAGCAGTGAAGAGGAATAATCGGAAGAAGCTTGCTGTTATGCTGTCGACGGTGATGCTGATGAGCGTATTGCCTGCTGCGGCATTTGCCGAAAGCGTTAACAAGCCTGTAGGGACGAGTGCAGTTGCGCAAGCAGCGCCTTCGTCGGGAGGAGATAAGATGGGAGAAGCATTTGAGGCTCCGGTGAACGTTGCCATTACGAAGGAGAAGGCAGAGGCGTTGGCTAGGCAGTATGTGAGCATACCGAAGGAGTACGTGCTCCAAGGAGCTAATCTTTCGATGGAAATGCTGGCAGGCGGGAAGCGTAATTCTTGGGGCCTTGATTTCGTGAAGAAAGTAAACGGCAAGCATTTGGGCAGCATTTATGTCCGTATTCATGCGGACAAAGGACAACTGCTCGAATTTAACTCTTACACCGATAATCCGTCTGCTAAGCCGACATACCCGCTTAAGGTCGAACGTGACGCAGCACAGCAAATCGCGCTCCAATTCATAGATAAGATCGCTTCGGATTATAAAGCACAATTGAAGTACAATCCGGAATACGGAGTTCAGCTTCTGCCGCCATTATCGGGTCAGGTGGTGCATTCGCTCCGCTTTGACCGTGTGGTTCAGGACATTCCGTACGTGGATAACTATATCGAGCTGGAAGTGGATAGCGAAGGTCATATACAGAGGTTTTCGCTGCAATGGGATGATACGATTACTTTCCCGAAGGTCGACGCGAAGCTTACTTTAGAAGAAGCCAACGCTAAGCTTCGAGCAGCTTCTGATCCTAAGCTTGCTTATATCGTGCCTCGCAATATGCAGGGAAAAAGAAAACCCGTGCTCAGCTATGAGCTACAGGCTATATCCATCGATGCGGTTACGGGAGAAATAAAAGGACCGTCAAAGGATGCGTACTTTCGAGCGGGCACCGTTTCTGATACTCCTTTGACAGACAAACCGTTAGGCGAGGAGCCTAAGGCGACAACGATTACGGAGAAGCAAGCAGCAGATGCGGTGAAAGCGGCTTTTAAGCTGCCGGCAGGGGCGGAGCTGAACGGTTCGAATTACAGTGAAAACAATAACGAGAGCACCGGCAAGCTAGAGGCGTATTGGCATTTGAATTGGTCGATTAAGAAGGACGGCAAGGAGCTTGGCTCCGCATCCGCTTCTGTCGATGGGCGTAACGGCGTTGTCCGTAATTTTTATACGTATACGTACAATGAGCAAGCGCCGTCAGGTAGTCCAAGCGTAACGGTTGAGCAAGCATCGGCACTGGCGACTGATGCAGTGAAAAAACATCTGCCATGGCTGACGGATGAGCTGTATTTGGTAAAGCCTGATCCTAAGCAATATGAGGGACTAAGCGCAAGCGAGAATCGTCAATACTATTTTAATTTTGTGCACAAAATACATGGCGCGGAAGTCGAATTTGACCGCATCAACGTATCCATCGATTCACGTACGGGCGAGATCCTCAATTATGATACGAACCTGTCGGATTTTGAGTACCCTGCTGATGCGCCAGCGTTGATCAAAAAAGAGCAGGCAGTAGCAGAGTGGTTAACTTATTATCGTACGCAGCTTACGTATCGCTTGATTCAGCAATTTTCATGGAACGGCCAGCCGATTCCGATCGAGAAGTATAACCTGATGCTCGCTTCGGGTGAAATAAAGGGCAACGAGGTGGAGACGGCTACGGAAGCCGAGCTCGTCTACCGATTAGTGCCGAGATTGATGGATGAGCAAGTATTTCTTGACGCCGAGACGGGCAGCTGGCGCAACCGGGATACCGGCGAAGCGACGCAGCTCGAGAAGCCGAAGGCACAGGACATCGAGGGGCATTTTGCGCAGCGTCAGCTGGAGCTGATGGTTGCTTATAAAGCGCTCGACGTAAAAGATGGCCAAGTGCGTCCAAATGAGCTGGTTACGCGCGGAGAGCTGATCAAGATGCTGGTGCTGGCCAGAAATAGCGGGCGGTTGCCGAGCATGCTTTCTTCAGCCGATAGCGCAGGAGCTAAAGCCTCATTTAATGATGTTGCTTACGGCTCTAACTATTTCTTGTATGTAGAATCTGCTTTGGAGCAAAATCTAATTGATGTGGGCGACGGGTCCTTCAATCCAGGGGGCAAAGTATCCCGTGATGAGATGGCAGAGCTGATTGTGCGTGCGCTTGGCTATAACGCGCTTGCGAATTATGACCATATTTTTAAAGCGACATTTAAGGATGCTACGCAAATCGAGAACAAAGGGCAGGCGGCAATCGTCGTTGGTCTCAAAATCATGAGCCTCTCTGACGGCAAGTTTTTGCCTAAGAAGCAGGTGACGCGAGGCGAGGCATCGGTTGCGTTCTTCCGCTATCTGCAATCGCGCGCCGAGCTGCAGGAAGCGCCGATCCGTATGTAGCCATTTCATAAGGAATAAAAACAGCCTGAATACAGCCGGCGATGAGCGGGCGGTATTCAGGCTGTTTGGTAGTTGAAGGACGATAGCTAATCCGTTTTCTTTTTTTTGGAAGTGAAATTGGATGTGGACTTCGTATCCTCGATCGTATCGTTGACGAATGCCATATCCTGATTTTTTGCCTTCATATTCGTCGTTCCTTTGTAATTGCCTTTGTGCGTCTGATTTTCCATGGGCTCACCTCCTTCGGATGTGCTTATTGGCAGCTTGCTCCGTACGAGTAAGTTTACATTTGCGGATACATAGCTTGTGTACACAATCCATCATTTATTCGCTTTAAAGGCTGATTAAAGTGGCTGACGGAAGCCGTTGGCACTTTCAATGTAGGGGACGCTGGGGTATAATAGCTGGAGTTGTTTACTTTCGGGAAAATAGGGGTGTCTTATAGCATGGCATTGAAAGCTGGAATCGTAGGCTTGCCGAACGTCGGCAAATCGACTTTATTTAACGCAATTACACAAGCAGGGGCAGAATCTGCCAACTATCCTTTTTGTACAATAGATCCTAACGTTGGTGTTGTTGAGGTGCCGGATGAGCGTTTGAACAAGCTGGTTGAGCTTGTCGTTCCGAAGAGCATTGTGCCAACGGCATTCGAATTTGTTGATATCGCTGGCCTAGTAGCCGGCGCGAGCAAGGGCGAAGGACTTGGCAACAAGTTTTTGGCGCATATCCGCGAGGTTGATGCGATCGTTCACGTGGTTCGCTGCTTCCAAGATGACAACATAACGCATGTATCCGGTAAAGTAGATCCGATCAGCGACATTCAGACCATTAACCTGGAGCTGATTTTGGCGGATATCGATTCCGTTGATAAGAAGATCGAGCGTTCCCGCAAAAACCTAAAAGGCGGCGACAAGAAGGTTGCCCAAGAAATTGAAGTGCTTGAGCGCATCAAGGAAGCATTGTACAACGACATGCCTGCGCGCAGCGTAGAGCTTAGCGACGATGAGAAGCTGCTCGTTCGCGATCTGCATTTGCTGACGATGAAAACGGTATTGTACGCTGCGAACGTAAGCGAGGATGAGGTTTCAAACTCAGACGGCAACGAGTATGTTCAGCGCGTTCGTGATTTCGCGGCTGCGGAAGGCGCGGAAGTTGTGCCGATCAGCGCGAAGGTAGAGGCGGAAATTGCCGAGCTTGAAGGCGAGGACAAGGAAATGTTCCTTGAGGAGCTTGGCATGTCAGAATCCGGCTTGAACCGTTTGATCAGCGCGGCTTATAAATTGCTTGGGCTATACACGTATTTCACGGCAGGCGTGCAAGAGGTTCGTGCATGGACGATTCGCAAAGGAACGAAAGCGCCGCAAGCGGCTGGCGTCATTCATACCGATTTCGAGCGCGGATTCATTCGTGCCGAAGTTGTATCCTTTACGGACCTTGCAGCGGCTGGCTCCATGGTAGCAGCCCGCGAGAAGGGCCAAGTTCGCCTTGAGGGCAAGGAATATGTCGTGCGCGACGGCGACGTTATCCATTTCCGTTTTAACGTGTAAAACAATTGGCAATAATAAGGCCCTGTGAGTGCTGCACTGCGCTCGCGGGGCTTTATTTCGAATTTGGGCGCAGTTTACTGGTCGCAATTCCAAACCAGCAGTCGATACAATGCCGTTGATATGGTATAATGAACATTATCCTAATGGAATAAACAGAGGTGAATGATCGTGTTTGACCGTTTACAAGCACTCGCAGACCGGTATGAGAAGCTGAGCGAGCTTTTATGTGATCCAGATGTATCCAGTGATCCCAAGCGGCTTAGAGAGCTTTCCAAGGAGCAGTCGGATTTACAAGAGGCTTATGATGCCTTTACGGAATATAAACAAGTTACCGAGCAGCTTGACGATGCCAAGCTGATGCAGGCAGAGAAGCTCGATGACGAAATGCGTGAAATGGTAAAGATGGAAATTGACGAATTAAGCAAGCGCCAAGCTGAGCTTGATGAGAAAATTCGCATCGTACTATTGCCGAAGGACCCGAATGACGACAAGAACGTTATCGTTGAAATTCGCGGCGCTGCCGGCGGCGATGAAGCAGCTTTGTTCGCATATGAGCTGTATCGCATGTATACGAAGTTTGCCGATACGCAAGGCTGGAGAGTGGAGCTGATGGATTTCAGCGAGAACGATCTGGGCGGCTTCAAAGAGGTTATCTTCATGGTTACGGGCAAAGGCGCGTACAGCAAGCTCAAGTTCGAGAGCGGCGCGCACCGCGTGCAGCGTATTCCGGTAACGGAATCAGGCGGACGCATTCATACCTCGACTTCGACGGTAGCCGTAATGCCGGAGGTTGAAGATGTTGAGGTTGAGATTTTAGACAAGGATATTCGCGTCGATACGTTCTGCTCCAGCGGAGCAGGCGGTCAATCGGTTAATACGACGAAATCCGCGGTTCGCGTATTGCATGTTCCGACAGGCATCATGGCGACTTGCCAAGATGGCAAATCGCAAAATGAAAACAAAGCGAAGGCGCTAGCCGTGCTTCGCGCACGTATCTCGGATGTTCGTCGCCAAGAGGAAGAAGCGAAATATGCTGGCGAGCGGAAGAGCAAGGTTGGAACGGGAGATCGCAGCGAACGTATTCGCACGTACAACTTCCCGCAAAGCCGTGTAACGGATCACCGCATCGGACTTACGCTGCATAAGCTTGATTCCGTCATGAACGGTGATTTGACGGAAGTCATTTCGTCGCTTACGATTGCGGAGCAAGCTGATCTAATGGAACGTGAAATGGCTTAAACCATAATGCGCTGGGTTGCCGGATGCTTGCGATAAGCATCCGGCGGCCCGGCGTTTTATTAGGTTATGGGCAGCTCTTGGAGCTGAAGAAAGAGCATGGAAGGAGTGATCAACATGAATAGTGGTCAATGGTTTACGCTGCCGCTATCGATTCGCGAAGCAAGCATGCGAGCCGCCTCACTCTTGAAGGAAGAGGCGGTAGAGGAGCCGCGCAACAATGCGGAGCTGCTGCTCATGCATTTGCTTGATATCGACCGGGCTGCGCTGCTTCGCGACGGAGGGGATCCTTTCCCGCCCAATAAGCTTGCCGATTGGGAGCAGCTCGTGCGCCGGAAGGCGCTGGGTGAGCCTGTTCAATACATGATTGGCGAGCAGTGGTTCTACGGCCGCCCTTTTGCCGTATCGCCGGCGGTGCTCATTCCCCGCCCCGAGACGGAGCTGCTCGTTGAGGCCGTACTGGAAGCGGCCGATCTAATCTGGCCGCAGGCAGCGGGCGAAGGGCAGGCGCCGACGGTCGTTGACGTCGGCACAGGCAGCGGCGCCATCGCCGTCACGCTAGCTTCGCAGCGTCCCGCGTGGCGCGTGAGCGCGTCCGACCTGTCGCCGGACGCGCTGGCAGTCGCCCGCGCGAACGCGGCCCGCCATGAAGCGGCGGACCGGATGGCGTTCGTGCTGGGCGACCTGCTCATGCCCTTCATAACTGGGCATGAGCAGGGTGAACCCCCGCACGAGCGGCTGCGCATCGACGTGCTAGTCTCGAATCCGCCGTACATCCCTGCGGCGGATATGCCAGGCCTGCAGCGCGAGGTGCGCGACTATGAGCCGCATCTCGCGCTGGAAGGCGGGGCGGACGGCTTAGACCCGTACCGCCGCATGCTGGAACAGCTTCCGCTGCTCGTACAGATGCCTCGCATCGTCGCCTTCGAGCTCGGCATGGGCCAGCCTCGCATCGTCGCAGACATGATGCGCAGCATGGGCGCATGGGATGATATCCGCATCATTAACGACTATGCCGGTATTGAGCGGCATGTCATTGCCATTCAGTCGCAGCCACGCTGAGTGAATATTGTTTTTATCTGACTCGTTATGCCGCGCCTGATAGGGCGAAATAAAAAGGATGCAGCCGAAAATTGGATTTTCGGCCGCATCCTTTTAAAAATTCCGCCTCGCATGACAACTCACGCTGCTGAAACTCTCTTACTCCGGCATCATATTCGTACTAATCGCAATACGGTTCCAAGCGTTAATCGTAACGATGGCCATAATAATCTCCGCTACCTGCGTGCTGTCGAAATAGTTCGCAACCTCATCGTACACCGCATCGGGCACATGCTCCTTCGTAATAACGGTAACCGACTCGGTCAAGGCAAGCACGGCACGCTCTGCAGGCGTGAAGTAAGGCGTATCGCGCCAAGCGCTCAAAGCATAGATCCGCTGCTCGGTTTCGCCAAGCTCTCTTGCGTCCTTGGTATGCATATTGATGCAGTATGCGCAGCCGTTTATTTGCGATGCGCGAATTTTTATCAATTCCTTCAGCTGTTTACCGATGCTGGCAGTGCCCAAATATTTTTCCAATCCGAGCATCGCTTGGTATGCGGCAGGGGCTTCTTTCATAATTACGGTTCTTTCGGTCATGTTCTTCATTCTCCTCTATCATCCGATTGGTTAGCCTTTGTGAGGCTGAATGCGTTTCTTCGTCATCTAAGACAAAGCAGCCGCTCCGGTTGTGACAGAAGATGAAAAAAAGTTTTTTCGGGTGAGCGCAAGTGTGCCTAAATGAAAGCGGATGTGCTTAATCCAGCCGAACATGCTGCAGTTTGTCGGGATTCAGCATGACGTATATGCGCTCAACCTTTTGCTCGGACTCGTCTAGCCGGAAGCTGATGACGCTTCTAGGTTTGCCGTCTTTTATGATAATGATGCCGAATTGTCCGTTAACGATCGCAAACTTATGGCTGTCGCCTAGAAAAGTTTTAGGAATAACGCCCTGCAAAAACGCAATAACGCGATCTCTGCTAATAATGGCGAATATCGCCGCACGGACTTTTCCTCCGCCATCGGAAACAAGCACAGCCTCTTCCGTCAAAAGCGAGATCAGCTTGTCAAAATTGCCGGTCGCTGCCGCCTCTATAAACGTGATGGCGAGCGGCTGGGCTTTTTCCGAGTTTACCGGCAGCAGGTTCCGTTCCTTTTGCAGCTTTTCCTTCGCGCGGCTGTAGATCTTCCGGCAGTTGGCCTCCGATTTCTGCAAGCAAGCTGCGATTTCCTCGTAATCGTATTGCAGCGATTCCCTTAGAATGAATACGGCCCGCTCGACAGCGGAGAGCTGCTCAAGCATAACGAGCAGCGCATAGGACACCGATTCATGAAGGTCATACAGCTCGGCCGGGTCCTGCTTAATCGTCGTGACATCAGGCTCAGGGAGCCACTGCCCGGTATAAACCTCCCTGCGCTTGCGCGCGGATTGATTCAGATTCAAGCTGCGGTTCGTAACCATTCGAACCAAGTAGGCTTTTTCATTGCTTATGTCGCTTGCGTCCAGCCGGCTGTAATCCGCAAATACGTCCTGAACCATATCCTCGGCCTCGCTGAAGGAGCCAAGCATGCGGTAGGCAATCGAATGAAGCAGCGGCCGATAGGTGGTGTAGGCAGTTTCAAAATTCATGGGCAACCATCCTTATCTGCATGAAGAATCGAGGCGCATCAACGATGCTGCCTTCGTTTGTATGTTTATTGACACCATTATAGCTTGCCAACCGACGGGTGTGAAAAGCTAAAGTTTTTATCGTCTAGCTTTTTTTCCGCTCTAGTCACTCTCGGAACCGAATTAAAAAAGATAGATTGCTAGGTTTATATTTTCCGGTAGGCGGACATAATGACGGATAGATACGTTCCGGAACGCAAGCAGACGCACTGACGGGTGCGACGAGAGGAGCTTGTGTGTATGTCCAGCCATTTTTCCATTCATTCTTATTCCAATGTTTCGAAGTCCACTCCTTCTTATTCGGTGCGCGCCCAAAAATCCGCTTATCGCAGATCATATGGTTTTATTGTTTTTGCCATTATTATTTTAATTATGAGCTGGGAAGCCCAGAAGATGGATGCAGCGGTTGCTGGCGGCGAAATTCCGCAGGAAGCGATCCGTTTACGTATATTAGCCAACTCCGATAATCCCGCGGACCAAGTCGTGAAGCGCGTTGTCCGGGATGAGATCGTTAAAGCGATGAACGGCTGGGTTACGGGCCCTCAGACGATTGAGGAAGCACGTCAGACGATTATCGCCAATATGCCTGAAATTGAACGGATTACAGCAAAGGTATTAAAGAGCCGCGGCTTTGAATATGGTTCCGCCGCCGAGCTTGGCATGGTTCCTTTCCCTACAAAAATGTACGGCAATCAGGTTTATCCAGCCGGTGACTATGAAGCGCTCCGCATTACGCTTGGCGAAGGCAAAGGTCAAAATTGGTGGTGCGTGCTGTTCCCGCCGCTTTGCTTCATTGATGCTGCAACTGGCGAGGCTTCGGCTGCGCCAGCCGAGGAGACGGCAAAGGCAGCAGCGGTGAAGGCGGATGCTGCTCCAGAGAAGGCGGCCGCGCTGCAAGCAGCGCCGGCAGATGCGCCTGCTGCAGGAGAAGCGCCGGAAGCGAAGTTTTTTCTCTGGGAGATGATCAAATCGCTTATCGATTGGATCAAATCATTGTTTGCATAAGAAACGGCAGTTCCTTCTGATTTTGCGGGGAGGAGCTGCCGTTTCTGCTCGTTTTGGAGCGCTTATGCTATAATAATGGATGAATGGACAATTTAATTTTAGCGGCAAGGATTGAAGGATAAAGATGACGACAACTAATATATGGCGTGTAAAAAAGGCTGATGACAATCGGCTGCGCGAAGAGCTCGCACAGGCAGCAGGTCAGCTGAAAGACGGCGGCGTAATTGCTTTTCCGACGGAGACGGTGTATGGACTTGGCGCGGATGCGCGAAACACAGCAGCCGTAGAGCGAATATTTACCGCAAAGGGACGTCCTTCGGACAATCCCCTTATCGTTCATATCGCTCAGCGCGAGCAATTGAATGAGCTGGTGCTGCCATATCCGCAGCTGGCTGCGGATCTTATGGACCATTTTTGGCCGGGGCCGCTTACGATTGTGCTGCCTGTCCGTCCGGCCGTGCTTTCCCCGCTAGTGACGGCTGGCTTATCAACCGTGGGCATCCGGATGCCGGACCACCCTACGGCGCTTGCTCTGCTTGCGCAGGCGGGCTGCCCGGTTGCCGCGCCAAGCGCCAATCGATCCGGCAGGCCAAGCCCGACGCTTGCCGAGCATGTGCTGGAGGATCTAGATGGACGTATCGATGGTGTAGTTGACGACGGGCCGACGGGCGTTGGCTTGGAATCGACGGTGATAGAGCTGGTCGGCGACAAGGACATTCGGATATTGCGTCCAGGAGGCATAACGCTTGAAGCGCTGCAGCAGGCGGCGCCGGCTGCTGCAATCGACAGCGGCATAACAGAGGAGCCAGAGACGGCGCCTCGTTCCCCCGGCATGAAATATACGCATTATGCGCCGCAAGGGGAGCTGGAGCTTGTACAAGGCGATTCTGAAGCTGTCGTCGCGTACATTCAGGCGCAAGTGGCAGCTGCGCGAGCGCGCGGCGAGATTACGGGCGTGCTCGCCTTTGAAGAACGTCTTGGCCGCTATGAGTCGCATACAGTGCTTTCATTGGGAAGCGAGTTAGAGCTTGATGCAGCAGCGCATCTACTATACGCAGCCTTGCGTGAGTTTGACGGCGAAGGCGTGCAGCGCATATGGGGGGAGTGCTGCAGCATTCATGGCATTGGCGCAGCCTTAATGAACCGGCTGGCTAAGGCGGCGGGTAACCGAATTATTTTCGTATAGGCAGCTACAAGAAAAGCTTGGGTTTCACGTTATTTCCGGTCATTGAAAATTTAGCTTGGCACAGCAAATAGTATGTTTGTCCTCATGCCCGCATATGTTTGGTAAAGAATACAGGCGGACATGGGGGAGATTGACTGTGGTCGAAGCACATTTGCATGCCGGACAGCTGTTGACGCTGCTCATTATAGCGTTGGCGCTCGGTTTAGACGCGTTTTCACTTGGACTTGGCATTGGGCTGAAAGGTATTCGGCTGCTGGATATTTTAAAGCTCGGCATTGTGATTGCTCTGTTTCATGTTATAATGCCGCTTGCGGGCATATATACCGGGCAGTATGTAGGCGGCTTGCTTGGAGATGTGGCAACGACTGCAGCCGGTATTTTGCTAGTTCTGCTAGGCGGTCATATGGTTTATAGCTCGCTGCGCGGAGACGCGGTGCAGTCCTTTGACCATCGGTCCCTATGGGGCTTGCTGGTGCTTTCGCTAAGCGTCAGCATTGATTCCTTCTCCGTTGGCATCACGCTTGGCATGTTTGCAGCTAATTTGTGGACGACCATTCTGCTGATTGGTTTTTTTGGCGGGCTGATGTCGGTACTGGGCTTAATGCTTGGGCGCAAAGTAAGCAACAATCTTGGTGAATATGGCGAAGCCATAGGCGGGGCCATTTTGCTCGTCTTTGGCATCTTGTTTATTTTTTGATGGACAGACACTTAGATTCGGGTAGAAAAGGAGTTGGCAGTGTGAAGCGTATTTTATTTGTTTGTACCGGCAATACATGCCGCTCGCCGATGGCGGAGGCTATGCTTCGCCGGATGGCTGCTCTGAGAAACATTACGGTTGCTGTACGTTCTGCGGGCATATCTACGATTGATGGGCTTCCGGTTTCGGCACATGCGGTAGAGACGCTTAGACAACGCGACATCGATCACAAAAGCACGTCGCTTGCGCTGACGAGCGAAGCGGTCGGCTGGGCGGATATAATTTTGACGATGACGGCAAACCATAAGCGCGGGCTTTTGCAATGGCATCCGGAGGCGATCGACAAAACCTATACGCTCAAAGAATACGCCAATCAGGACGCGCGCGTACTGGCTGATATCGAAGAGCTGGAGCGTCTATATTCAGAACTTCATATGAAGCAGGCGCTGGGGCAGCAGTTGACCTCCGCTGAGAGAAGCCGGCTGCTTGAGCTGGAGCGCCGTATACCAAGCTTCGACATCGTTGATCCATTCGGCGGCTCGTTGTCGGTTTACAGCACCAGCGCGAATGAAATTGAGGACGCGCTCGTGAAGCTGCTGGACAAGCTTTCGAAGAGGTAATTCCGCAATTGCCCAATGCGATATAGATTGATTTTTCACGAAGGTTCGGCTATTATAAAAGGACAATATACGGTTTCCGATGTAACTGGCGACGGAAGTGGGTAACCACGGTGGAGCATCGGAATATACGGCCGGTCGCCTGGGCAAAGAGCAGCATGCTATTCAGCATGTCTTGCTCTTTTTTCGTCTTTTTTTGCAAAAATAGGTATACTAGCACTGTGATGTATCATTTCGAAGGAGGTCTTTTGCGTTGAAAATTGCTATTGGTGCCGATCATGCAGGTTATCGTTTGAAGGACGAGGTCGTTCCTTTTCTTCAATCGCTCGGTCATGAAATTGAAGATGTTGGCTGCAGCTGCGACCAATCGGTTGATTATCCGGACTATGCATTGCCTGTATGCGACCTTGTTACGAGCGGCAAAGCAGAGCGCGGTATCTTGATTTGCGGGACAGGAATCGGAATGTCGATTGCTGCCAACAAAGTGCGGGGCATCCGCTGCGCGCTAGTAAATGATATGTTCTCGGCGAAAGCCACTCGCGAGCATAACGATACGAATGTATTGGCGCTTGGGGAGCGTGTTATCGGCCCTGGGGTTGCGCTGGAGATAGTTCGGATCTGGCTTGAAACGCCGTTCTCAAACGGCGAGCGCCATGTTGGCCGGGTTAATAAAGTCAAGCAAATTGAAGAGCAATATATTAGCCAGTCCTAATTAGGGGGCCATCGCAATGAGTGAAAACATCCAATTACAGCCAGGAGTCATTGCAGAGCAAGTAGAGACGATTGTTCGAGAGCTGGTGTCCGCTGGCGGAATCGGTATGAGTCAGTTGCTTGTCATTGGTGTAAGTACAAGTGAAGTGCTTGGGCATCGCATCGGTACAGCAGGGACAACGGAGACGGCTGAGCAGATCTATGCAGGCGTGGAAGCTGTCCGCAGGGAGATTGGCTTCATTCCGGTGTATCAATGCTGCGAGCATCTGAATCGCGCGCTCGTTATCGAGCAAGCTGCCGCTGAGCATTATGGATTAGACATTGTAGGTGCGGTACCTGTGCCAAAAGCAGGCGGGTCGATGGCGGCATACGCCTATCGTCAGCTCGAGTCACCTTGTTTAGTAGAAGCTGTGCAAGCGCACGCTGGCGTCGATATCGGAGATACGTTCATCGGCATGCATTTGAAGAGAGTGGCCGTACCGGTTCGTCCGACGATTCGCCGCATTGGCGAGGCGCATGTGACGATGGCCGTTACAAGGCCGAAGCTTATAGGCGGTTCCCGTGCGGTATATGAGCTGGAGACGAATATAACGGCTGAGCAAGCTGCTGGAACATGCGATTAGGTTACATTTTTGAGCCATAATGAGTTGATTTTTAACCATTTTAAAATACAGGCTATCTAACTTGAGGAGGAATACTGAAATGGAAAATTTACGCAAGCAAGATCCTGAGGTTCTAAAAGCGCTAGGCCTAGAGCTTGGCCGTCAACGTGACAATATCGAGCTTATCGCATCCGAGAACATCGTTAGCGAAGCGGTGCTCGAAGCAATGGGAAGCGTCCTGACTAACAAATATGCAGAAGGTTACCCGAGCAAGCGTTTCTACGGCGGCTGTGAGCATGTTGACATCGTTGAGGACATCGCTCGCAACCGTGCAAAAGAACTGTTTGGCGCTGAGCATGCGAATGTACAGCCACACTCCGGCGCACAAGCGAACATGGCTGTTTACCTAGCGGCTTTGCAGCCTGGCGACACGGTTCTTGGTATGAACCTGGCGCATGGCGGTCACTTGACGCACGGCAGCCCGGTTAACGCATCCGGCTTGCTTTACAATTTCGTTGCATACGGCGTGCAAGAGGATTCCTTCACAATCGATTACGAAGAAGTGCGCAAGCTAGCTTTCAAACACCGTCCGCGCATGCTCGTAGCTGGCGCAAGTGCTTACCCGCGCACCATCGATTTCGAAAAGCTTGGCCAAATTGCTAACGACGTAGGCGCATTGTTCATGGTAGATATGGCGCATATCGCTGGTTTGGTAGCAGCAGGCTTGCACCCGAGCCCAGTGCCGCATGCACATTTCGTAACGACAACAACTCACAAAACGCTTCGTGGTCCTCGCGGCGGTATGATTCTTTGCCGTAAGCCATGGGCAGCGGCAATCGATAAAGCGGTATTCCCAGGCTCGCAAGGCGGCCCGTTGATGCATATTATTGCTGCTAAAGCAGTTGCTTTTGGCGAAGCGCTTCAACCGGAATTTAAACAATACGCGACTCAAGTCGTAAAAAATGCAAAAGTTCTTTCCGAAGAGCTAGTTGCAAAAGGCTTCAACATCGTATCCGGCGGTACGGATAACCACTTGATGCTGCTCGACACGCGCAGCCTGAACATCACGGGCAAAGCAGCTGAGCATGTGCTTGATGAAGTAGGCATTACGGTAAACAAAAATGCAATTCCATTTGATCCAACTAGCCCATTCGTCACATCCGGTATCCGTATCGGCACACCGGCAGCTACGGCTCGCGGCATGGATGAGAAAGCAATGAAAGTGATTGCTGAGGTAATTGCACTTGTCCTTAACAGCCCGCAAGATGAAGAAGTGCTTGCCAAAGCCCGCGGATTGGTTCGTGATCTTACTGCGCAATACCCACTTTATCCAGGTATGACTTACTAATTTTATTCTCCTTTTTTAAAAGCAAGACCTATTTGGCATCCAGGTGCCGAATAGGTCTTTTTTTTGTCTTTGTCTTCTTACAGCTATTTGTCCAGTATAAAATGTTGGCACTGGAAGAAAGATAGTGAGGCTGATTCAACATAAGATTCGTCCTTTTTTTTAGTAAAATTATTGCATGAATTTGCTTTAAAATCGAGTTGATAATAGCGAGTGACAATTATGTGAAGTCATGAATTGTTAACAATTGCACAGGTTTTTGTAAGGCAATTGCAGTTAAAATCGTGAAAGAGCGAAAAATAAGCTCTTAAAATGGTAATTAAAAGGATAAGAACAATATTTTGTATTTCCATAAATTATCACTTTTTTATTGATAATTTATGTTGATTTGCTTCAAAGCGTTAAAGTAACAGAATATTAGACTGAATAAACGCTGTAAAGCATTAAAGCAACAAAATAATTAGCTGAATAAACGCGTCAAAGTGCTAAAGTATGTAGTATAAAAGTCATTTCATACATAAATTTACACCTGACATTTTGTTGATAAATAATTAACATGGATGTATAGTGAAAAATATTAGTAAACTATAATCTCTATGTTTGAAGGGGAAGGGTGCATAAACTGCAACTCAGGGGGATACATGCTTTTGCATCGTACAAGCTGTAAAGCAATGCAAACGTTTGTATGTAACGCGAGTGAGGTGGTCGATTCTGCCCACGATGAACACGGAAGAAAAAACACGGGAGGATTACAATGAGAACAAGAAAGTCTGCTTTATCCTTTATTGCTGCTTTACTCATTCTTGCTATTGTCGCAGTAGGTTGTACGCCGAAACAAGAGACAGGCAACAACGGTGCTACAAATGGAGAAACATCCGGTGCTACTAATGGCGGATCATCCGAAGGGAAAGTATTCAGAATGAACATTCACTCTGAGCCTTCAACTCTTGACCCGGCACTAATGGAAGACAACGTATCAGGTACACTTGCAACTGGTATTTACGAGGGTTTGACTCGTAAAAACGAGAATGGTGAATCCATTCCTGCAACTGCTGAAAGCTGGGAAAAATCAGAAGACGGCAAAACGTACACTTTCAAAATCCGTAAAGACGCAAAATGGAGTAACGGCGACCCTGTTACTGCAAATGACTACGAATTCTCTTGGAAACGTGCGCTTGATCCTGCTGTAGGTTCAACTTACGCTTACCAATTCTACTACATCGTTGGCGCACAAGAT
Organism: Bacillus sp. FJAT-26390; assembly: GCF_001682865.1. GTDB lineage: Bacteria > Bacillota > Bacilli > Paenibacillales > Paenibacillaceae > Pristimantibacillus. Next base: position 198,646 of record NZ_MAQX01000033.1, on the reverse strand, counting down.
TATAACGAAGGCAAAACGACAAACACTGATGCTGTAGGCATCAAAGCGCTTGACGCTCAAACGCTTGAAGTTAAGCTCGTTTCACCTACTCCGTACTTCTTGAGCCTTACTTCTTTCTATGTTTACAACCCTGTTCACCAATCCGTGAAAGACAACGAAGCGTGGGCTGCTGATGCGAAAACAATCATCGGTAACGGTCCTTTCAAAATGAGCGAATGGCAGCACAATACGTCCATTAAGCTTGTTCCTAACGAAAACTACTACGATAAAGCCCAAGTGAAATTTGCTGGCGTTGACTTTACAATGATCGCCGAGTCTGCAACTGAGCTTGCTAACTATGAGACAGACAAACTTGATTACACTGGTAAACCAACTGGTGAAATTCCAGCTGAACAAATCCCGGTTCTAAAAGAATCGAAAAAAGACGAGATCGTTACAAAAGGTATCGCAAGCTCGTACTATTACCAATTCAACACAGAAGAAGTTCCTTTCAACAACGTGAAAGTTCGTAAAGCACTTGCAATGGCGATCGACCGTCAAGCAATTGTTGAGAGCGTAACAATGGCCGGCGAAGTTCCTTCGTTTGGTTTTGTACCACCAGGCATCATCGGTTTGAAAGAAGATTACCGTAACGAAGTGAAGGATGATTTCTTCACTGAGAATGTTGATGAAGCGAAAAAATTGCTTGCTGAAGGTCTAGCTGAGCTTAAGCTTGCTAAGTTCCCTAAAGTAACATTGACGTTCAACACAAGCGACGGCCACAAGAAAATTGCTGAAGCGATCGTTGAAATGTGGCGTCAAAACCTTGGTATCGAAGTTGGTATCGAGAACCAAGAGTTTGCCGTTCTTCTGAAAAACCGTACTGCAATGAACTACCAAATCGCTCGCGCAGGCTGGGGAGCTGACTACAACGATCCAATGACTTACTTGGATATGTTCGTAACTGGCGGCGGTCAAAACAACACTGGCTTTGCTTCTCCTGAATATGACGCTTTGATCAAAAAAGCGAATGCAAGCGGAGATCAAGCTGAACGTATTGCGGCTATGACTGAGGCAGAAAAAATTCTTATGGAATATATGCCGATCATGCCGATCTACTACTACAGCAACGTTTACATGCTTAAACCTGGATTCAAGAACATCTTCTTGGACTACAAAGGGGACATCGACTACACAAGAGGTTACTACCAAGCGAATTAGTCATCCTTCGAGCATCTGAAGGCAGGGATATATGCGGGATGACCGCATATATCCCTTTCTTATTGACTGATTTAGACTCTTGCACGCCAGCATTTCTTCTTGTTTATATTCTGTAAGGAGGTGTCCATTGCGTTGATAAAATATGTATCCAAGAAGTTTCTGTCCATGTTTGTTTCGTTGTTTGTACTTGCGTCGGCTACGTTCTTTCTTATGAAAATCATCCCGGGCGATCCCTTCATCAGGGAGAAGGCCATTCCTGAGAAAATAAGAGAGCACCTCTTGCAAATGTACGGCCTTGATCAGCCCGTATGGAAACAATATTTAATGTATTTGAACAATTTGCTTCATGGCGACTTAGGGATGTCAATGAAGCAGCAATATATGTCTGTAACTCGTATTATCAAAGAGAGCTTTATCTATTCTGCGCAAATCGGCCTTTTCGCCGTCATTGTGTCACTCGCTTTAGGCTTGATTCTAGGTATTATTGCCGCGCTTAATCATCGTAAATTTTTGGATAGCTTCACGATTGTTATTGCGGTGCTTGGGGTATCGATTCCCAACTTTTTGGCAGCTTCCATTTTACAATTCGTTCTAGGCAGCAAGCTGCGTTGGCTTAATGTATCGGGTCTTAACGATCCTACGGATTTCATTATGCCTGTGCTTGCGCTCTCGTTCCTTCCGGCTGCATTTATCGCGCGTCTGACGCGTTCGACGATGCTGGAAGTACTATCCGCTGACTACATTAAGACAGCTCGCGCCAAAGGTCTCAGCGGCCGCATTATCTTGGTTCGTCATGCTCTACGCAATGCTATTTTGCCAGTAGTAACTTATATCGGACCGATGACCGCTAACATTATTACCGGATCTGTCGTTGTCGAACAAATTTTTGGTATAGGTGGAATTGGGAAATATTTTGTACAAAGTATTACTAACCGCGACTATACGCTCATAATGGGGCTTACTTTATTTTATGGAATTATCCTGATGGTTGCGCGGTTCTTGACTGACGTTGCTTATGGCTTTGTCGATCCGCGTATCAAGCTGAGTAGAGGAGGCGGAAAAGGATGAAGGATAACACCTTTACGCCGGATCAATTCGCTAAGTTGAACAAAGACGAGAAGCAGACGGAAGTTGTCGTTCGCGAGAGCATCTCGGCATGGAAAGATGCTTGGCTGCGTCTGCGTTCCAACAAAATAGCGATGTTCAGCTTAGTTGTTCTGCTGCTCGTCTCCCTTACGGCGATTTTTGGCCCGATTATATCGGAGCAAGATTTTCAAACGAATCACTTGAAGGAAAAGAACCTCAGTCCTAACGGCACTTACTGGTTCGGTACAGATGATCTCGGGCGGGATCTCTTCACCCGTACTTGGATGGGGGCAGGAATTTCACTCCAGGTTGGTATCTATGCTGCGCTAGCCGACTTGGTTCTCGGTGTTATTATCGGCGGAATTATGGGTTATTTCGGCGGGCGTGTCGATGAGATATTGAACCGTTTTTGCGAAATTCTGTATTCCATTCCAAGCATGCTTATTATCATTCTGTTGATTGTCATTTTAGAGCCGAGCATGTTCACGATCGTGCTTGCGCTTAGTATAACCGGTTGGATCAGTATGGCTTGGATCGTGCGCGGCCAGATCATGCAGCTCAAAAACCAAGAGTACGTTATGGCTGCTCAAGCGCTCGGCGCAGGCACGGCACGTATTCTGTTCCGCCATCTCATTCCTAATGCGATGGGTCCGATTATCGTAACGTTGACGCTTACCGTTCCAAGCGCGATCTTCGCAGAGGCGTTCCTCAGCTTCTTGGGACTAGGCGTACAATCTCCGGCAGCTTCGCTCGGTACGATGATCAATGACGCTATTAAAGCCTGGACGCTGTACCCGTGGAGAATGATTTTCCCGGCGGCAGTTATCAGTATTACGATGCTTTGCTTTAATATTTTTGGCGATGGTCTGAGAGATGCGCTTGATCCGAAAATGAAGAAGTAGGAGGTGGACAAGGATGGAGAAGTTGCTTGAAGTAAAAAACCTTCGCGTTAATTTCAAAGTTCGCGGCGGTATCGTTAAAGCGGTTCGCGGCGTTAATTTTCATGTTAATAAAGGAGAAGCAGTAGCCATTGTTGGGGAGTCGGGTTGCGGCAAGAGCGTAACCGCTCAATCGCTTATGCGTTTGATTCCATCGCCTCCGGCGGAGACCAGCGGATCGATCATGTTTAAAGGCGAAGAAATATTGAATAAGTCCAATAAACAGATGGAAGACATTCGCGGCAAAGAGATGGGAATGATCTTTCAGGATCCAATGACCTCTCTTAATCCTACCTTGACGATTGGGCGACAAATTACGGAAGGCCTGATTAAGCATCAAGGTATCAGCGGCGCTAAGGCAACCGCACGGGCTGTTGAAATGCTTGATCTTGTAGGTATTCCAAACGCGGCTTCACGTGTGAACCAATATCCGCATCAGTTCTCGGGAGGCATGCGCCAACGTGCGATGATCGCTATTGCGCTCGCGTGCAATCCGTCTCTGTTGATTGCGGATGAGCCTACAACGGCGCTCGACGTAACGATTCAGGCGCAAATTATGCGCGTGATGAAGGATTTGCAGCAAAAGCTAGGCACTTCTATTATTCTTATTACGCATGATTTAGGCGTTGTAGCAGATATGTGTGACCGCGTTATCGTTATGTATGCCGGAAAAGTGGTAGAAACCGGAACCAAGTGGGAAATTTTCAAAAATCCAAAACATCCTTATACAAGAGGGCTGCTGCGTTCATTGCCGCGTCTCGATCAGAAGAAGGAAGAGCCGCTTGTGCCGATTTACGGCATGCCGCCGGATTTGATTAAACCGCCGACGGGCTGCAGCTTCTGCGCGCGTTGCGATGAGGCGATGCGGGTTTGCGTGGACAATGATCCTGAATTGCTCCCGGTAGACGGCAATGAATCCCATGCTTCGGCATGCTGGCTTGCGCATCCTTATGCAAATCGGGAGGTGTCGGTATGAGCGCACCGTTAATTGAGATCAATCATTTGCGCAAATTTTTTAATTTGGGCGGTGGAGCGACGCTCCAAGCCGTTAATGATATAACATTCTCCATTCAAAAAGGGGAAACCGTTGGTGTGGTTGGTGAATCCGGCTGCGGTAAATCGACGGCTGGACGCACGATTATGCGGCTGTACGAGCCGACTAGCGGAGGCGTTACTTTCGATGGGCAGGATATTTACAGTCTAAAGGGCGCGAAGCTTAAAGCGATGCGCAGAGACATGCAGATGATATTCCAAGACCCGTACGCTTCCTTGAATCCACGTATGACGGTTATGGATATTATCGGCGAAGCGCTCGATATTCATAACCTTGTAAGCAGCAAGAAGGAGCGGAAGCTTCGTGTGGAGCATTTGCTTGATGTCGTTGGTTTGAACCCGGATCATGCTACACGTTATCCGCATGAGTTCTCCGGCGGGCAGCGCCAGCGTATCGGTATCGCGCGCGCGCTTGCGGTTGATCCGCGCTTTATTATTGCGGATGAGCCGATCTCGGCGCTTGACGTATCGATTCAAGCGCAGGTTGTCAACCTGATGCAGGATTTGCAGCGCAAAATGGGACTCACCTATCTTTTCATCGCGCATGATTTGTCGATGGTTAAGCATATCAGCGACCGCGTAGCGGTTATGTACCTTGGCAAAATCGTAGAGCTTGCTGAGAGCAGCGAGCTCTACGATAAGCCGGCGCATCCGTATACGCGGGCGCTGCTATCGGCCATTCCGATTCCGGATCCAGAGGTGGAAGAAAGCCGTGAACGCATTGTATTGACGGGCGATTTGCCAAGTCCAATCAATCCGCCTACAGGCTGCCAATTCCATACGCGTTGTCCGATTGCGACAAACAAGTGCAAGGTGGACGAACCAGCTTTGCTTGAAGTGCGGAAGGGGCATTTTGCCGCTTGCCACTATGCGTCTGTGTAAGAAAATGAATGGAACATGATCGAGGAGCTGTCACAGGGGTTATATCCCTTGAAGGACAGCTCCTTCTTTTGTATTTGGCGAGCGGGAAATGTTAGCTTGGCGAAAATTAGGTATAGAAATTAGGTATAGAAGTTAGATTTGTCTCTCCTCGATATACCAGGTTGATAACCATTCGATTTATAAAGTTATTGTGGATTGTGCACAAAACTGTTGATAAGCTGTGGATGAGTGTGGATAACTAATGATTTATCTGTGCATATCTTTTTTGTTTTTGCTGAGTTGGCTGTATATAAGAATAAGTTGTGGATCATTTTATGTGCATATCCATCTTGTTATGATCTTCTAAAGATGATAAAACCCTCTCCCTCCTGGAAGCAGTTGTGTTAAAATATGGATACGACGAATTGGCTTAGGAGGATAAAATGACTCAATTAATAATATTTGTAATGATTGCGGTAATTCTGGTCGTTGTAGTTAGTTCAATTAATAATTCGAGGGGCTCTAGAAGAAACAGGCAGGCAAGCGGCAGGGGTTATGCCGGCAGGACGAATGTTTTTGCGCCTTGGCCGAACGCGGAGCCGCCGGCGGCGCTTGGCGTACCGCAGGGCCACCCCGCAAGATCTGCGGCAGAGCGTCTGGAGTCAGCGCTGGGCCTGGATTTTGAGAGCCGGGTAAAGGACCGGGTGTTAAAGGAATTTCCGAAAATAACGGATAAAGAGTGGAACTGGACTTGGTTTGAGCTGAAGCGTTATTTTCTAATGTGCGGCATTATGCGCAGCGTTCCGATGTATAGCAGCCAGGTTGACGCGGTGTGGCATGAGATGCTGATGTTCACTAGGGAGTATGAGCAGTTTTGCACCCGTTTCTGCGGCGAAATGATTCATCATGCGCCTCATGCGCCAGGTGCTTCGCCTCAACCAGGAGAACGAGCCTTGTTCGACTGGGTGTATGGCGAGCTGTTTGAGCAAGCGCCGGCAAGCGGCAGAGTTTGGGGGGCATTCTACCGAACCCAGATGCCGGAGCAAAAGCTAAAGGAGCTTGGGGAATTAAATCCTGAGGAGCTGCGCGTTCAATGGTTTAACGTTAAAGCGGCGGCCCGCTATGCGGACTTGCTTGCAAGCTCCAACTATTTAATCGAACGAGCTAAATTTCAGCTTGCGGCTGCTTCAAGCGGCAAGCCTCCATACGCGAGAGATGCCCGTCATTCTTCGAGCGGCTTAGGTTATGATTCTGTACTTGGCGCAACGGGATTGCTTTCTGGCATGCTTATTTATCATTCGTTATCGAGTCCAAGTGATTTTACCCAGCAGATGGACCAAGCCCAAAGCGAGGAACAGCGCAAAGCAAATGGCAGCGGTGACTCGACTTACGCATGCAGCGGCTCGTCTGATGATGGGCGGGACCATTCCGGCGGCAGCGGTGGGAGCGACGGAGGATCAGGCGGCGATTCATCCTGCGGCAGCGGCGGGGGAGACAGCGGTGGCGGAGGATCGTCCTGCGGCTCCTCCTGCGGCGGCGGTTGCAGCAGCTAATAGGTAACATTAGGAAATGACAGGCCGGAGGCTGGTTCATCCTTATAGGGATGCGCCAGTCTTTATTTACACAATCGTAAAAACTCGGGATGCAACGGATAGTTTACAGTGCTATAATATACGGGATTGTGTCAAGGCCTACAACAACAAACGGGAGGAATACCGCTCCATGAGCAAAGTAATTATTTGCGACCATCCGTTAATTCAGCATAAGCTGACTTTTATTCGGGATAAAGAGACGAATACAAAAGATTTTCGGGAATTGGTTGATGAAGTTGCTACATTAATGTCATACGAACTAACGAGAGAAATACCGCTTGATACGATCAAGGTGCAAACGCCTGTCGCTGAGACGGATTCAAAAGTAGTATCAGGAAGAATGCTTGGCCTTGTGCCGATTTTGCGTGCCGGACTTGGCATGGTAGACGGTATATTGAAGCTGATTCCATCCGCGAAGGTGGGACATATCGGCTTGGCGCGCGATCATGAGACGCTTCAGCCGAAGGAATATTATATTAACCTGCCGACTGATGCGCCGAATCGCTTGCTTATCGTTATTGATCCGATGCTGGCAACCGGCGGCTCGGCTATCGCTGCCATTTCTTCGCTGAAGAACCATAATTGTGACCAAATTAAATTAATGTGTCTGATAGCTGCTCCTGAGGGCGTAAAAGCCGTGCAGGAAGCGCATCCGGATGTTGATATTTATATCGCAGCCTTGGATGAGCGTCTGGACGAGAAGGGCTACATCGTGCCTGGTTTAGGCGACGCTGGAGACCGCATGTTCGGAACCAATTAACGCTATTTCGCATGAATTTATAATAGGAGTGGAAGCTTTTGTCTAAACTGAAGGTAATGACCATTTTCGGAACGCGTCCGGAGGCAGTCAAGATGGCACCGCTCGTGCTTGAGCTGCAGAAGCGCGAAGACGAAATCGAATCGATCGTGTGCGTAACGGCGCAGCATCGCCAGATGCTGGACCAGGTTCTCGACTTTTTTGAGATCCATCCGAACTACGATTTGAATGTCATGAAGGATCGTCAGACATTAACGGAGACGACAGTGCGCGTTCTAGAGGGGCTGGATCCCGTTCTGACGCAGGCGAAGCCTGATATTGTGCTTGTTCACGGCGATACGCAGACGACCTTCCTGGCGAGCTATGCAGCGTTCCTAAAGCAAATACAAGTCGGTCACGTCGAGGCGGGGCTTCGTACTTGGAACAAGCTATCTCCGTATCCGGAGGAAATGAATCGGCAGCTTGCCGGCGTGCTCTCTGATGTTCACTTTGCACCGACAGAATGGTCGGCCGGCAATTTGCGCAAAGAGAATAAGTCGGATGCTGCCATTTATGTGACTGGGAACACCGCTACTGACGTATTTCAATATACGGTGGACGAGTCCTTCTCGCATCCGGTCATTGACTGGGCGAAAGGAAAACGGATGATTCTGATGACGGCGCATCGCAGGGAAGCGCTTGGCGAGCCGCATCGGAATATTTTCCGCGCTGTCAAACGGATCGCTGACGAGCATGAGGATGTCGTTGTCGTTTATGCGGTTCATCCAAATCCAGCAGTCAGAGAGCCTGCGAATGAAATTTTGGGCGACCACCCGCGGATTCGCTTGATTGATCCGCTTGATGTGTTCGAGTTCCACAATTTCTATCCGCATGCTCATATGATTATGACGGATTCAGGCGGCTTGCAGGAGGAGGCTCCATCATTCGGCGTGCCGACGCTGGTGCTTCGCGATACAACCGAGCGCCCTGAGGGCATCGAGGCAGGAACGCTTGAGCTGGTGGGCACGGACGAGGAGCTCGTATACAGCCGCGCGCGTGCGCTTTTAACTGATTCGCAGCTGTACGCTCGCATGAGCCAAGCCGCAAATCCTTACGGCGATGGCCGGGCATCCGAGCGTATTGTAGACGCGATTTTGCATCATTTTGGCAGGCTGAAGGAGCGTCCGGATTCGTTCACACAACGTTCATAGATTGACCAGCGGCGATAGCCTGATAGGCGAATGTACAGCATACAGTAGTACTGTACGGTTTTCGGGGGTCGCAATACCTTATGTATCAAGGGTTTTGGGGCATCTTTTCACTAAATGTTTGCAGTTAATTCAATTGACAAACGTGTCGCCGCTTGGATAAAATAAATGAGGATTGACAGGGGTATGATCCATGAATAAAAAGGGCAGAAGGGACAATCCGCTGTTTGCAGCCGGCCTAGTCGGCGCACTCGGAGTGCAAGTCGCTGCATGTATCTTTTTAGGCTATTGGATCGGCTCGTCCCTCGGGAACCGTTTTGGTGACGTGAAGGGATGGTCGCTCGGTGGCATACTGGTCGGTCTGGCTGTCGGTCTACTCTCAGCCATTCTGCTTGTTAAGAAGGTTATGGAGGAACCCGATGGATAACATTATGAAGACAGCCTTACGTACGCTTGTTTATGCAATGGCGGTATGCCTAATTGTATGGGCTTTCCTTCCGGAATGGCGTACTGTGTCTCTCGGCCTTCTAGTTGGATTGGCAGCAGGTTCCATGAATGCGTTTTTACTGAGACGCCGAGTGGAAATGGTCACCCTAGGAGCAGCGGGGGTAGGACCGCGTAAGAGAGGTCTAGGTCTTGGAAACCGCATCGCGACCGTGCTGCTGGTAGCCATGATCGCCTATCGTTTTCCGGAGGATCTCAGCATGCCGGCCGCTTTAGCTGGCTGCATGGTCATGCCGTTTGTTCTTTTGGTAACAGCTTTTATCCACAATAAACGACAATCTTAGCGGAAAGGGGTGAAAATTTTAGATGCATGAATTTCCGGTGATGCCACTGGGGCCGTTTAATATTGATATTTCGACCTTAGTAGCAATTGTGGTTTCAGTCATTGTGACGTTTCTGATCGCTAAGCTGGCTGTTCGCAACCTTTCGGTGGACAACCCTTCGAAGATGCAGAACTTTTTGGAATGGGTCGTTGATTTCGTACACAACTTCATTTCCAGCACAATGCCGGCAAACCGAGTCAGACCCTTCATCTCTTTAGGGATGACGCTCATTATGTTCATCTTCGTCTCCAACTTGTTGGGATTGCCATTTGGTATTGTTACCGAAGCGACTAGCGTAAACGAGAATATCGGTGTTACGCACGAGTTGTTGGAAGAGAAGCATGGACATGTTGAACTTGCGTGGTGGAAATCTCCGACTGCCGATCTTTCGGTAACAGCCGGTCTTGCGCTTATCGTATTCGTAATCGTCCATTTCCTTGGTCTGAAGCAGAATAGAAAGCACTACCTGAAACATTATTTCCATCCGTTTCCAATTTTCTTCCCTGTTAACATTATTGAGACAATCTCGAAGCCGGTTACGCTTGCGCTCCGGTTGTTCGCCAACATCTTTGCAGGTGAGGTGCTTATTGCAACGATCCTGATGCTTGGCTGGTATGGTACGCCGTTCCTAGTCGCATGGCAGGGCTTCAGTCTTTTTGTCGGCGGTATTCAAGCTTTCTTGTTCACGATTCTAACGATGGTATATATTTCGCAAGCTGCCATCCACGATGAGGAACATTAATTTACGCTTTATGCCTCGGTTTATTTAAGAAATACCGCGGTTGGTTATACAAAAAAACAACAATTTTCGAGGAGGATTTTAAAAATGGAATTATTAGCAGCAGCTTTGGCAGTAGGTTTGGGTGCAGTTGGCGCAGGCGTAGGTAACGGTATGATCGTTAGTAAAACAGTTGAAGGTATCGCTCGTCAGCCTGAGCTTCAAGGCAAGCTTCAAACAACAATGTTTATCGGTGTAGGTATCGTCGAAGTTGTGCCTATCATCGGCGTAGTTATCGGTTTCTTGGCTTTCTTCCAAGCTTAATAACTGCAACTGGCGGGGAAGGCCTAGCCCTCTTCGCCTTCGTTATGATTAAGACAATATTGTGGTGAGAAAGGAGTGGCATCTATGGCATGGCATTGGGAATCGACAGTAATCGCGATGATCGCGTTTGGTGTGCTGTACTGGCTGTTGAGCAAGTATGCGTTTGGTCCATTGTTTGAAGTAATGGAGAAGCGCAGACAGCTTGTGCTTGAACAAATGAATACAGCAGAAAGCAGTCGTAAAGCAGCCGAGCAGCAAATGGAAGAGCAAAAGGCTGCACTCCAGCAAGCTCGCAAGGAAGCTTACGAAATTATCGAGCAATCGAGAACTACGAGCTCTAAGCAAGCGGAAGAGATCGTTCAAACTGCAAAATCGGAAGCATCCCGTCTGAAAGACGATGCTCTCAAAGATATCGAAAGCGAGAAAAACAAAGCAATTGCAGCGCTTCGTACAGAAGTTGGCGGCATTTCCGTGAAAATCGCGTCGAAAATTATCGAGAAGCAAGTGGATGAAAAATCGCAAGAGCAGCTGGTTGGTCAATATTTGAAAGAAGTTGGAAATAAATGAGCCGCGATGCAGTCGTAGCGAAGCGCTACGCTAAAGCACTGTTCGAGGTTGCTGAGAAGCAGCAGGTTGTTTCAGAGGTAGAAGAGCAGCTTAAGCTGATCGTGCAAGCTCTTGAGCAGGACGCTGACGTTCAAAAGTTTCTATCACTTCCAAGCATTGATCCAGAAAGCAAAATTGCGGTTCTAAAAGCAGCATTCGGCGATCGTGTATCTGCGCTCGTTTTCAATACTGTACAAATTCTAATCACTCGTCGCCGCCAGGATGTTATTGCTGATGTATATGCAGCATACACCAAGGTTGCGGGAGATTCGCTTGGTCAAGCGCATGCGACGGTTTACTCCGCCAAAGCTTTGTCTGATGACGAGCTTGCCGGTGTAGCGGCGCAGTTCGGACAATTGACCGGCAAAACTATTATTGCACAGCAAGTGGTAGAGCCTGCTTTGCTCGGCGGCGTACAAGTGCGCATCGGTGACCGTCTATACGATGGCAGCCTGTCCGGCAAGCTGGAACGTTTACAAAAATCGTTTAAAATCTAATGCACTGTAGATAGGGGTGAACGAATTGAGTATCAGACCTGATGAAATCAGCACGCTGATTAAACAACAGATCGAACAATATAAATCCGAAATTCAAGTCGTAGACGTCGGCACCGTAATCAATGTCGGTGACGGTATCGCCCGCGTACACGGCTTGGAAAATGCGATGCAGGGCGAACTGCTCGAATTCTCCAACGGTGTTGTCGGTATGGCTTTGAACTTGGAAGAAAGCAATGTCGGTGTCGTTATTCTTGGACAATACACGGATATCCGTGAAGGCGATCAAGTTAAACGTACAGGCCGTATCATGGAAGTACCTGTCGGCGAAGAGCTTCTTGGCCGCGTAGTAAACCCGCTTGGTCAGCCGCTTGACGGCAAAGGACCAATCAATACCACTCAATTCCGTGCGATTGAATCTCCAGCGCCGGGCGTTATCGACCGTAAATCGGTTCATGAGCCCATGCAAACGGGAATTAAAGCAATCGACGCGATGGTACCAGTAGGCCGCGGACAACGTGAGCTTATCATCGGTGACCGTCAAACGGGTAAAACAGCGATTGCTATCGATGCAATCATCAACCAAAAAGGCAACGGCGTAAAATGTATCTATGTTGCCGTTGGTCAAAAACAATCCACTGTTGCTAACGTAGTTGAAACTCTTCGTCGCCACGGCGCGCTTGAGTACACAATCATCGTTACTGCAGGTGCTTCTGAGCCAGCTCCACTTCTCTTCCTAGCTCCTTATGCGGGCTGTACGATGGGTGAGTACTTCATGTACAAAGGCGAGCACGTTCTCGTTATTTATGATGATCTATCGAAACAAGCGGCAGCTTATCGTGAGCTTTCACTCTTGCTTCGCCGTCCACCGGGTCGTGAGGCTTACCCAGGTGACGTATTCTATCTTCACTCCCGTTTGCTTGAGCGCGCTGCAAAACTTAGCGACGCAAGAGGCGGCGGTTCAATGACGGCATTGCCATTCATTGAGACGCAAGCATCCGACGTATCGGCATACATTCCTACGAATGTTATCTCGATCACTGACGGTCAAATCTTCCTTGAAGCAGATCTATTCTATTCGGGTCAACGTCCAGCGGTTAACGTTGGTATCTCTGTATCCCGTGTAGGTGGTTCCGCACAAATTAAAGCGATGAAGAAGGTAGCTGGTACGCTTCGTCTTGACCTTGCGGCTTACCGCGAGCTTCAAGCGTTCTCGCAATTCGGATCCGACCTTGACAAATCGACGCTTGCCCGCCTTAACCGCGGTGCTCGTACGATGGAAATTCTTAAACAAGACGTTAACAAGCCGATGCCGGTTGAGAAGCAAGTTATCTCGATCTACTCCGCTGTTAAAGGTCACTTGGATGAGATTCCGGTTGGCGACATCCTTCGTTTCGAGAAAGAGTTCCACGCGTATTTGGATTCGAACAGCCCAGAAATCGGTCAATCGATTCGCGATACAAAAGACATCGTTGCTGACAACGAGAAAGCTCTCGTTGACGCTATCAATAAATTCAAGAAGAGCTTCGCTGTAACGGCATAAATCTCTTCATCTTTCAATAAAGGTCTTCGCCCGTTCATGTTGTCCGGGCTTAGACCGCTTACTCCACCAACACCAGGCTTTGGAGCAGCTCCAAAGCAACAAAGGCGGGTGAAACCAAATGGCAAAAGGTATGCGCGATATTAAACGCGAAATCAAGAGCAAACAAAATACGAAGCAGATTACGAAAGCGATGGAGATGGTTGCCGCTTCCCGCCTAAGAAAAGCACAGGAAGCCGCGCAAGCAGCACGTCCATATGCTGAGAAGCTGAAGGAAGTTGTGGCAAGCATCGCAGCCGGCACCAAGGATGTGAAGCATCCGATGCTGGAAACGCGTCCGGTAAAGAAAACGGGTTATCTCGTTATTACTTCCGATCGTGGTCTTGCAGGCGGCTACAATGCGAATATTCTTCGTAAAGTAACGCAAACCATTCGTGAAAAGCATAAGTCGACAGATGAATACGTGCTATTCGTTATCGGCCGTAAGGGCCGCGATTATTTCCGCCGCCGCAACATGCCAATCGTAGAGGAAGTGACTGGCTTGCCAGATGCTCCTTCTTTCGCTGACATCAAATCGGTCGCTTATTCCGCGGTTAAGAATTTCTCGGAAGGCGCTTATGACGAGCTTTACTTGTACTATAACGAATTCGTTAACGCGATTACGCAAATACCGACAGATGTACGTTTGCTGCCGCTTGAAGAAGTGGGCGGAAACACAGCTGTCACCTCGTATGAATACGAGCCGTCTCCAGAGGGCGTACTTGAAGTGCTGCTGCCTAAATATGCCGAAACGCTTATCTACAGCGCAGTTCTTGACGGTAAAGCAAGTGAGTTCGGCGCTCGTATGACTGCCATGGGAAGCGCAACGAAAAATGCAACGAAGATCATCAACCAATTGACGCTCACTTACAACAGAGCGCGTCAAGCAGCGATTACGCAGGAAATTTCTGAGATCGTTGCAGGGGCAAATGCTCAATCGTAATCGATACACTGCAAGAGCTAGGCGCTTGTGATAAGTGAACCGGCTTGCGGTAACAAGAAGGAACCAGGAGGGAAAACCATGAAAAAAGGACACGTAGTATCCGTCATGGGTCCGGTCGTAGACTTAGAGTTCGAACGCGGCAATTTGCCGGAAATTTTGAACGCTGTCAAAATCGAGCAAAAGGGCGAAGCAGGCGGCATTGATATTAACTTGACGCTTGAAGTAGCTGTTCACCTCGGTGACAATAAGGTACGTGCCGTAGCTATGAGTACAACAGACGGTCTTGTACGCGGTATGATCGCTGTTGATACAGGCGCACCAATTACTATTCCGGTTGGCGCTCCAACACTTGGCCGTGTATTCAACGTACTTGGTGAGCCAATTGACGAAGCTGGCGTTGTTACATCGCCAATCAACCTTCCAATTCACCGCGAAGCACCTGCTTTCGACCAATTGTCCACGCAAGCGGAAATTCTTGAAACAGGCATTAAAGTAATCGACCTTCTCGCTCCATACGCAAAAGGCGGTAAAATCGGCCTCTTCGGCGGCGCGGGCGTAGGTAAAACGGTTACGATTCAAGAGCTTATCAACAACATCGCACAAGAGCACGGCGGTATCTCCGTATTCGCGGGTGTTGGTGAGCGTACTCGTGAAGGTAATGACCTTTACCACGAGATGAAAGACTCCGGCGTACTTAGCAAAACAGCGATGGTATTCGGACAAATGAATGAGCCGCCAGGCGCACGTCAACGCGTTGCTTTGACTGGTCTGACAATGGCTGAATATTTCCGTGACGAAGAAGGCAAAGACGTACTATTGTTCGTCGATAACATCTTCCGTTTCACGCAAGCAGGCTCCGAGGTTTCGGCCCTTCTAGGCCGTATGCCTTCCGCGGTAGGTTACCAGCCAACGCTGGCAACTGAAATGGGTCAATTGCAAGAGCGTATCACGTCTACGAAAAAAGGTTCGGTTACTTCGATCCAAGCGATCTACGTACCTGCCGATGACTATACGGATCCGGCTCCAGCAACGACATTTGCCCACTTGGATGCAACGACGAACCTTGAGCGTAAAATCTCCGAAATGGGTATTTTCCCAGCGGTTGATCCACTCGCTTCGTCTTCCCGTATCCTTAGCCCATCTGTTTTGGGTGAAGAGCACTACAACGTGGCTCAAGGCGTTAAGAAAATTCTTCAACGCTACAAAGAGCTTCAAGATATTATCGCAATCCTTGGTATGGACGAGCTAAGCGAAGAAGATAAATTGACCGTGTCTCGCGCACGTAAAATTCAACTCTTCCTATCTCAACCGTTCCACGTTGCTGAGCCGTTCACAGGTATCAAAGGTAAATATGTACCTGTTAAAGAATCCGTTCGCAGCTTTAAAGAAATTCTCGAGGGCAAACATGACGACCTTCCGGAAGAATCTTTCCGATACGTTGGTGTGATTGAAGAAGCCGTGGAGAAAGCCAAAACGCTTTAATAGCGAAAGGCGGGAGGAATCCACATGAGTTCGTTTTTGGTAGAGATCGTAACACCTGAACGCAAGGTGTATGCAGAAACTGCGAATATGGTAAGCGTATCTGGTGTTGAAGGTGAGCTTGGCATATTGCCAAACCACATTCCGCTCGTAACGCCGCTTCGTATCGCGCCTGTCACCATCAAACGTGGCAATTCGGTTGATGTTGTAGCGGTTAACGGAGGCTTTATCGAAGTACGCAAGGATAAGATCGTTATTCTTGCAGAGAGCGCTGAGCTTGCAACCGATATTAACATTGAACGTGCTGAAGCCGCTAAACAGCGTGCCCAGCAGCGTCTTGCCGCTAAGCAAGATCAGGTCGATTTCCGCCGCGCAGAGCTTGCTTTGCAGCGTGCTATGAATCGTCTGAACATTAAGCATAAATAAGATTTATCCCAAAAAGCACCGTTAGCGCCGTATAGGCGCGGCGGTGCTTTTTTTATTATGTTAGATTTTTACGGAGGATTTGGAAATTATTATATAAAACGATGTCAGGTTTGTTTAATATTCGTGTTTTGAGGCGGTTTTGGTGTTACATTTCGCAAAAAAAGCTATATTTCGACGAAAAATCAAATAATATGTATGTTTTCTCCAAAAATATATGTTAATATAGTTAACATTAGAAGAGATAGAGTTGCAGGAGGAGAGCGCTATGTTTGACTGGTTGGGTGTGAAGGTAGGGTTTCCGCTCTGGGTGTCATGGAACTTGAACAAAGAGTTGAAGACGGATGTTGAACAATGCTTTGAGGGTATTGCAGAGACGCGTAAGGAGCTTCTGACCTCATGGGCAACGGATTATTGGATTCATTTAGAGCGGCTTAGCGACCAAATGACAGAGGCGCTCAGTCAAAGCGAGAGTTCTCCTACTTCTACTGTACAGTCACAAATAGAACGATTATTTGAAAAAACATACGCGCGCGCAATTGATTTTACGGAGTTGTTTTTGCTGGATGACAAACAAACGGTCGCATACTCAACGTATGCAGCGCACGTAGGAACGGCTTATGAGGCGGACAGCAGCCTGCAAATGGGTCTTGCCTATACCAAACAAGCGAGCAGCCTGCGGAGCTGCTTATACGGCCCTTATAGTGATCCGATTACGCTTAAGCTAGGAGCGCGTTCGTCCGCTTTTCATGACAAAATGACGCTAATGTTCATGCTCCCGCTAACGGTAAACGGCAGCTTTGCTGGGACGCTGTGCGGCAGAGTGCCAAACGATGTCTTGGGCGATTTGATTCAACGCGAATCGGGGCATGTGTATCCGGATTCGGGCGACAATTATCTATTTATGGCAAAAGCCGGCTTGAATAAACATATTGCGCCAGGAACTGCGCTTTCCCGCAGCCGCTTTGAGGACCGGACATTTACGCACGGGGAAAACTTGAAGGATGGCGTGACAACGGACTGGGGCACGGTATCCATCAAAGAACACACCGAGCTTGAAATAATGTTTACCGATCCGGCTACTGGCCAGCTGCATCCAGGCGTAGCGAATACGATCCGCAATGGAAGCAATCTATTCGTTGAATTTCCGGGTTATTCCGACTACCGGCATATTTCTGTAATCGGCAAAGGCGTGACCTTTCAGCTTCCGCATTGTCCGGATCGATGGGGGATGATGTGCGAAGGCGACTTAGAAGAGGTATACCGCATACGCAGCGTGGGATGGAGGCAGCGGAAGCTTCAGCTTATATCGGTTATTAGCTTGAGTGTGCTAACGACATTGCTCGTTGTCTTAATGGCTGATAGTGCGCCGGTTCAGCTAACGGCGGCGGCGGCAGGCTTTTTCAATCTCATATTCGGTTTATTGTTCAGCGGTATTTTTCAGAAGAGGGAATCTACGAGAGTCGTATCGCATTTGCAAAAAATTAACCGATTTATTCGCATAAACGCTGAGGGCAAGGGTGATTTGACGCAGCGGCTGCCGCTTAGCGAGTTTGATAACGACGAATCGAAGGAACTGGCCAAGTGGATTAACAATATGATCGATTCCTTGGAAGGCATTATGCTTCAGGTCAGGCTTACCTCCGCGGATGTGTTATCCAGCCAGCATGTGCTTAACGAATCGGCGGCGGTCACGTCAGCCTCTACGGAGAGGGTCAGCGGCAAAGTAACGGATATGATCGGAAGCATCAGGCAGCAGCTCAAGGATATCGATACGGCTAAGGATGCGGCTGGCGATATGCAGGCTACCCTAAGGCAGATCGAGGAGCAGGCTGCCGAGCAAATTGCGGTAGCTAAAACCGAGGTCGACCGGATTGGCGACAAGATGCATCATATTTCGGCTAAGGTTGGCGAAACGAACCATACCATACACAGGTTTATGGATACCGTACAGGAGATTCAAGGCGTTCTGCAGGTGATTGAAGAAATATCAGCCCAAACGAATTTGCTCGCGCTAAATGCTTCGATCGAGGCTGCTAGAGTAGGCGAGCAAGGCAGAGGTTTTGCTGTTGTTGCATCGGAAATACGCAAGCTTGCGGACATGACCAAGAAATCGACGGAAGAGGTTCATGCGATTACCCGGCATATCTATGACGAAGCGAAGCAAGCCTACGCTTCTATGGACGAGGGAACAAGAGTCGTAGAGGAAGGCAATCAGCTTGTTGCGGCTGCCGCGACTACGCTTGCAGCGGCGCATGCCGAGGATTTGCGCAAAACGCAGGTTGTCGATGAGGTCGTGCAGCTCATGGAAAAAATCGCTCTCGTAAGCAGAGAGAACCGCAAGGTGTCATCTGACGTGGAGAGCAAGGTACAGGAGCTCATTTACGAAATGATGAATGTTCGGCAAACGTCGCAAAGCGTGGAGTCGATTACGACATTTTTGCAGCAGCTCGTCGGACAGTTTAAGCTGACAGAATCACGTATTCGATAAAAGTACCAAAAAGGGAGTCGCAGGAGGCCGTTCTAGCAACGGCGCTGCGGCTCTTTTTGTCGTGCTCGGATTAATCAAAACGTGCCTGTTTTGTCTTAGAGCAATGCTAACCATTTATGCCGGAGTACATAATTATGCCATGGAATAGTTATCCTAAGACAGAAACGAATGCTTGAACAGGAAAGGAGAGGGGCAGATGTCCGGTTCGTTTATGGGCGGCAGAGGCAAAGCTAGCAAGAAAGCCAATAAGAAATTAGCACGGGCTGAGAAGCATGAGCAAGAGCAGCTGGATGCGTTCTCGGACAAGCCTCTTTTCACTTCGCTGGAACAGAATTCGGAGGCAATCAAACGTGAGCTGGGGGAGAGTCAGGACATTATTTTCCGCGAGCTGCAGCTAAAGGATGTCAATCAAACGAAGGCGCTTATCGTTTATGTGCAGGGGATGGTAGATGACGAGCGCATGAACGAGTTTGTTATTCAGCCTATGCACCGCGTTAAATTTCCAGATGAAGAGATCATGCCGCCAAAAGAGCTGTTAGAGCATATGAAGAGCAGCCAGCTGGAGACGGGCATCGTGAACGATATCTGCGATTGGAAGATGCTGTTCCAAAAGCTGTTCATGGGCTATTGCATCATTATGATAGAAGGCGCCAGCCATGCGATCGGGACAAACGTAGTGGGCGGAGCCAGGCGCGGCGTAGAAGAGCCCAAAACGGAAATGGCTATTCGCGGTCCTAGGGAAGGCTTTACGGAATCCATCCGGATTAATTCGTCTATGATTCGCAGGAAAATACGTAGCCCAAAGCTTTGGATGGAGCAGTGGACGATTGGAGAGGTTTCGCAAACTCCTGTTTCAATTATGTACGTCAAAGGTTTGGCGGATGAAAATGTGCTCAAGGATTTAAGAGAACGGTTAAAGGCGATCCACATAGACGGCATCTTAGAATCCGGCTATATCGAGGAGCTGATAACGGATCAAATGTGGACGCCATTTCCAACGGTTCTGAGCGTCGAGCGGCCGGATGCGGTAGCGGGAAATCTGCTTGAAGGACGTATTGCTATTTTGGTAGATGGCACCCCGTTTGTTCTCATTGTACCTGCCATACTAAACATGTTTTTTCAAGCCTCAGAGGATTATTACCAAAGGTATGATATTGCTACTTTTTTGCGCATGCTTCGTTTTGTTTCATTTCTGATTGCGCTGCTCATGCCATCCATTTATGTGGCTATCGTCGGCTACCATCAGGAAATGATACCGACGCAGCTGCTGCTCAAGCTGGCGGCACAGAGGGAGGGCGTACCGTTTCCTGCCTATTTGGAAGCTTTTATTATGGAATTGGTATTCGAAATTTTGCGGGAAGCCGTCGTTCGAATGCCGAGCGCCGCGGGGAATACCATCTCAATCGTAGGCGGTCTCGTTATCGGTCAATCGGTGGTGGAGGCAGGCATCGTATCGCCGGCAGTCGTAATCGTCGTTTCATTTACCGCCATTGCGAGCTTCGTATCGCCATCCTACAGCCTTGGCATCTCCGCTCGGCTGCTGCGATTTTTCCTTCTGCTCGCCGCTTCGACGCTGGGCTTTTATGGCATTGGCTTAGTTGTGCTGATTCTTATCCTGCACCTTAGTAATCTCAGGTCATTTGGCATGCCTTATATCAAGCCATTTGCTCCGATGTTCCCAAGGGATATGAAGGATACGCTTATTCGCGCCCCTCTTTGGAAGATGCGTGACCGCCCCCAAAAGCTGGCCACCGAAAATGTCGTGAGGCAAGAAGTGCATCCAGAGCATAGGAAGGAGCCAGGGCAATGAGCGGTGGAAAAAGCGACAAGCGCGTGCGCTTAGTCATTCGGGCATGCCGCAAATCGGTGCTGCTATGGACGGCTTGCATGCTGATCCTGCTAAGCGGCTGCTGGGATTTGCGTTATTTGGACAAGCTTGGGGTCGTGCTGGCTTTGGGCGTGGATGAGGATCCCAGCGGCAAGCAGAAGCTTCGACTGACGGTCCAAGTCGTCCTTCCGCAAAATGTAGCCGCTGAAAGCAAGGGTGGGATTGGGGGGACCGCTGTAACGACGTTTACGGAAACGGGCGACACGATTTTTGAAGCGATTCGCAAAATGTCGGCGAAAACGTCGAGGAGGCTGTTTTTCTCCCATACGCAAATGTTGATCATCGGGGAGAAGATGGCGAGGAAAGGGATATTCCCTTTGGTCGATTTGATCGAGCGAAACCCGGACATACGTACTGATATTTACGTGCTCGTCACACGCGGCGTGAAAGCGGAGGAGCTGCTGCAATTAACGACCCAAATGGAGTCTATTCCCATAAATCAGATTCACGCGATCGTAGAGACCAATCAATCTGCGTATGCCATGAATTATGTCGTCCAGGTCAATGATTTAACGAGGCTGAACGGGGAAGGAAAAGAGCAGGCTGTGCTGCCATCGATGAGAATCGAAGGCCAGAAGGAAATGGGCCACTCCAATGAAAATGTGAACAGCATTCCGGCGAAAGCCAGTCCCGTCCTTTCAACGATGGCCGTATTTCGAAACGGGAAGCTGGTCGAATATTTGAAGCCGAAGGAGTCGAGAGGTTTGTCTTGGCTGCAAGGAAAGGTAAAAAGCACTGTCGTCAAGCTGGCATGCCCGAATTCGAAGGAGAACTTGATTGTGGAGGTTCATGGCGTTACCACGGAGCTCAACGTCAAACGAGACGAGAAGGGTGAACCGGTTATTCTCATTAACGCAAAGATCTCAGGCAGCGTACAAGAGATCATGTGCACGGATATCAATGTATCGGAGGAGAAAGTGCTGAAGCAAATCGGCGCGATGACTAGTCAAGCCGTTAAGGATGAGATGGAGGCGACAATCGTAAAGCTGCAAAAAAAGCTGAAGATTGATGCGATTGGTTGGGGAAAAGAGATTTATTTGCATCAGCCCGGCATCTGGAAACGGATAGAAGGCGACTGGGAGACGGTTTTTCCGAATGTGCAAAGCAAAGTGAATTGCAGCACTGAAATCGAAGGATCGGGTATACGAGGCGAATCTATCGTGAAGTGAGTGATTACAATGATGGCTCCTATCGTAGTTGTTCTGTTGGCGGCCTTTACAGGCACAGTGATTTGGAAAAGGAATCGCGATAAGCAGCGCTTGCGCGAGAGAGGCTGGGCCCTGTTTATTTTATTAATAGGAACCCTGCTCATTATCGCGCTACAGTTCCGCATTCCGGTTCCCAATCCGACGGACTGGATTTCGGCTGTTTTTACGCCTATGTCACGGCCAATTACAAAATGGGTTGAGGAGGATATAAAAAACAGATGAGTAAATACGCTGGCATGAACAATGCGGAAATCACTTCCGGCCAATGCGCGAAAATCTTGTTTTTATTCGCGCTTGGGAGCGCGGCGCTTATTTTGCCAACCTCTGTAACAGCCATTGCCAAGCAGGACGGATGGATATCGATGCTGCTGGCCGGCCCATTCAATTACTTCGTATTGATCGCGCTTTTAGCGCTGGCGGATCGTTTTCCTAAATTATCTCTGGCTCAATACTCGGAAAAGGTGCTTGGAGTATGGGGGGGGAAGATCGTGACGCTGCTTTATATTTTCTTTTTCCTGCTGCTTAGCGCGCTGGTTCTTCGCAACATTTCTGATTTCTTGAACCTCTCCGTACTGCCGCTTACGCCGGAGTGGTTCATTGACAGCACGTTTATGATCGTGATCATTTACGGTGTTTTCTTAGGCATTGAGACGATTGCGCGAACGGGAGAAATTTTGTTTAGCTGGGGTATGCTCGTTATTGTTATCGTTATTTTTTCTTTATTTAATCAATTTGATTTCCATAACTTTGAGCCTTTCTTATTTGCGGGATGGGAGAGACCGATCAAGGGCGTTTATCCGATTTTGGGATTTCCGATTGGGGAATTTGTATTCATAACGATGATATTTCCGCTTGTACGCGAGAAAGATCGCAAAAAGCTGAGAAAATCATTAAAGCTCTCAGCCGCGTTGATTACGTTTATAAGCATTCTCATAACGGTATTTTTAGTAGGCGTGATGGGGGTGGATGAGGCAAGCCGAAGCCCTTTTGCCGTGTATGATATGGCGAAGAACATCAACATCGAGGAAATATTGGTGCGGGTCGAAATTTTGGTAGCGATGGTCTGGATCGGAACGGTGTTTATGAAACTGGCGCTTTGTGTGTATGTGCTGACCGTGATTACCGCCCAAATGCTGAAGCTGTCTACCTACCGGACATTGGTTGTGCCTTATGCCGTAATAATTGTACCGCTTTCTTTAATCGTCTATCGAAACGTAGCTCATGCCAAAGAGTTTGCGATGGGCGTATGGACCGCATATAGCCTGTTTCAAGGTTTTGTTCTGCCGACGTTCCTGCTTGTCATAGCTATTATTAGGGGGAAGCGCGATAACAGCGACGGCCGTTTTCCTGAGGTGAAGCAGCAAGGTAAGGGCGGGGCAGCCAATCAAAAAACGTCTGATGATGCGGGGGAAATGCTTGAGAAGGAGCCTGCACAGGCGTAACTCCGTCATAGACGTGTGTGGAAGCATTTGTTATAATTGTGAGGAAAATTGACCAAGCGCAGGCGGTCCGTACCTATTCAATTGACGGAGGCGATCGTGTGGAAAACTACGCCAATAACTATGTCGTCGTGGCTATTTTTATCGTACTTGGCATTTTGCTTCCGGTTGTTGCACTGACTGTAGGAAGATTGCTTAGACCGAATAAGCCAACTGAACTGAAGCAAACCACCTATGAGAGCGGCAATGAGCCGGTAGGTGAGGGACAGGTCCGTTTTAACATTCGTTATTATTTGTTTGCGTTGATGTTTGTCATCTTTGATGTAGAAACCGTTTTCTTATATCCGTGGGCCGTTGCATATAATAAGCTCGGCTTATTTGTGCTAGTCGAAATGTTGATTTTTGCGGGAATGCTGTTTATTGGTCTTCTATATGCCTGGAAAAAGAAGGTGCTGAAATGGAATTCAGTTTAGAGTCAATTTCGCTAGAGGAACGCAAAGAGCTGGAACGCAACGTATTTATGGGAACATTGGAGCAATTAAAAGCATGGGCAAGGAGCAATTCGTTATGGCCGCTGACGTTTGGGCTGGCATGCTGTGCGATCGAAATGATGGGGACGGGAGCGTCCCATTATGATTTGGACCGCTTCGGCGTTATGTTCCGTACTTCGCCGCGCCAGTCGGACGTGATGATCGTGGCCGGAACGGTCACGAAGAAGATGGGACCGCTTTTAAGAAGGTTGTATGACCAAATGCCTGAGCCAAAATGGGTGATCGCGATGGGCTCATGCGCAACAGCAGGCGGGCCATATATTAAATCTTACTCGGTCATTAAAGGTGTCGACCAGATCGTGCCTGTTGATGTATACATTCCAGGCTGTCCGCCTAACCCGGCTGCGCTGATCTATGGCATTAACAAGCTGCAGGAGAAAATTCGGTACGAGGCGAAAACCGGGAAGCGGGTGACCGGTCGATGAGTGAGGATCAGAATAACAAAGAAGAACAATCGCCCGCAGATTCGCCTCCCGTCGATGCTGAGCGAGAGGCAAAGCTGAAAGCAGCTGCTGAGGCGCGTGCAGCAAGGGCGGCAGCGAAGGCGGAGGCGGAGGCTGCGGAAGCTGCGCCAGAGGAGCCCAAGCCCCCTTCACCGCGGCAGCCGGAGCTGGAGGCCATCGTAGCGCTGCTGAAGCAGGAAATCGGAGTGTCAGCGGTTGAGGATGCTTATGTGAATGAATTAAATGGCGATATGCCGGTGATCATCGTAAGCAATTCCTATTGGCGCGAGGCGGCTAAGCTGCTAAAGGGGCATGTACAGCTGCAATTTAATTATTTGCGCAATGTGTCGGGCATCGATTATGAAACGCACATGGAAGTGGTTTATCATATGCTCTCGCTTGGCAGCAGGAGAGAGGTCGCCGTTAAGATTAAGGCAGACCGCGAAGCGGCTGCCGTCTATTCCGCGACGCCCGTCTGGGCGACGGCGAATTGGAATGAGCGCGAAATTTACGATCTGCTTGGCGTCGATTTCCCTGGACATCCCGATTTGCGGCGCATTATGATGCCCGACGACTGGGTGGGACATCCGCTGCGCAAAGATTATGAACCGTTAGACTCGGAGGTGTAGGCAGCCCTTGATCCGAACAGAAGAACTGCTCTTGAATGTTGGACCACAGCACCCAAGCACTCATGGCGTATTCCGAATCATCGTTAAGCTTGACGGAGAAGTCATTACCGAGGCGACGCCTGTTATGGGCTATTTGCACCGGGGCACCGAGAAGATCGCGGAAAATTTGAATTTTACGCAAATCATTCCTTATACGGACCGTATGGATTACGTCTCAGCAATGACAAACAATTACGTGCTGGTGCATGCGGTTGAAACGATGA
The DNA here is from genome assembly GCF_001682865.1 of Bacillus sp. FJAT-26390. Taxonomy (GTDB): domain Bacteria; phylum Bacillota; class Bacilli; order Paenibacillales; family Paenibacillaceae; genus Pristimantibacillus. The sequence goes on along the minus strand of NZ_MAQX01000033.1, from coordinate 173,667 downwards.
TGGGCCTTGCCGTCCCGCAGCGGGCGGAGTATCTTCGGCTAATCGTCATGGAGCTGCAGCGCGTGGCGAGCCATCTTGTCTGGTGGGGAACCTATCTGCTTGATATTGGCGCAATGAGCCCTTTCCTATACGCCTTCCGCGATAGAGAAATCATAATCGATTTGTTCAATGAGCTATGCGGCGCTAGATTAACATACAATTATATGAGAGTCGGTGGCGTGAAATGGGATGCGCCGCCAGGATGGCTGGATAAGGTGCGCGACTTTATTCCCTATATGGAGAATAAACTAGAGGAGTACGATAAGCTGGTCAGCGGCAATGAGATTTTCCTTGCCCGCATTAAAGGGATCGGGCAATATGATGCCGCAACTGCGATCGATTATGGCTTAACAGGAGCTAATTTGCGCTGCACCGGAGTAGACTTTGATATTCGCAAGGCTGAGCCTTATAGCTTGTACAGCCAGTTTGAATTCGATGTGCCGGTTGGCACCGTCGGTGATTGCTATGACCGATACCGCATTCGGCTGGAAGAAATTCGCCAAAGCTTGCGGATTCTAAAGCAGGCGTTGGAGCAGTTCCCAAGCGATGGGGAGACGATGGGCAAGGTGCCGCGCGTAATCCGGCCCCCTGCTGGCGAGGTTTACGTGCGAATTGAATCGCCGCGCGGCGAGATCGGCTGCCATATCGTATCCAAGGGCAAAGCTGAGCCTTACCGGCTCAAGTTTCGAAGGCCTTCATTCGTTAATTTGCAAATACTGCCGAAGCTGCTCGTAGGAGAAACGATGACGAACCTCATTACGATACTGGGCGGCATTGATATTGTCGTCGGGGAGGTCGATTGCTGATGCAGTCCTGGCTTAACCAATCGCTGACGTGGGGAAACGCGCTGGTGCTGTTTCTTTGGGCGGTCGTATTTCTATTCATCGTGCTTGGCTTCGTAACCTATGCCATTTATTTCGAGCGCAAGGTGATCGGCTGGATGCAGCTGCGCATCGGACCTAACCGTGTTGGCCCATTCGGGCTGCTGCAGACGGTAGCCGATATTTTTAAATTGCTGATTAAGGAAGATACGATACCGCGCAAGGCTGATCGGGTATTGTTCATTATCGCGCCTGCACTGGCTTACATACCGGCTTTCTCCGTGCTGGCCGTAATCCCCTACACCCAAAATCTTTATTTCGCGGATTTGAATGTCGGCCTACTCTATTATGTAGCATTGTCGGGCATCTCGACGCTTGCGATCGTGCTGGGCGGCTGGGCTTCCAATAATAAGTATGCCCTACTTGGGGGTATGCGCTCGGCGGCACAGATGATAAGCTATGAGGTACCGCTTGTTATTTCGGTAGTCGGCGTTATTTTGCTCAGCGGCAGCCTGAATTTGCGCGATATTGTTGACGCGCAGGATGGCGGCTGGTTCTGGGACTGGAATTTCCTGCCCCAAATTGTCGGCTTCGTCATATTCATTATTGCTGCGGTCTCAGAGCTCAATCGTACGCCCTTCGACCTGCCTGAGGCAGAATCCGAGCTTGTCGCGGGTTATCATGTCGAATACAGCGGCTTCCGTTTCGCGTTTTTTATGCTTTCGGAATATGTGTACGTATATGCGATTGCCGCATTAACCACAGTGCTGTTTCTTGGCGGCTGGCATGCGCCCGCGCCATTTCTTGACTTTGTGCCCGGCATCATCTGGTTTCTGCTCAAATTTGCGTTTATCGTGTTTTTCCTATTCTGGATTCGCGCAACGCTGCCGCGCATTCGCGTGGATCAGCTCATGGGGCTCGGCTGGAAGGTGCTGCTGCCCATATCGCTGCTCAACGTATTTCTGACGGCCATTTATTTAGAGCTGTTTATTAAGAACTAGCAAAGGGGAGATGGAAATGAAAGGAATGCTGCAGGGACTCGGCGTTACGCTCAAATCGATGACGGCTCCAAAAGTGACCACTGCCTATCCTGACGTGCCCTTTGTCATGCCGGACCGTTTCCGTGGCATACAGCACTTTATTCCGGATCTATGCATCGTTTGCAATCAATGCGCGCGCATCTGTCCGACGGATTGCATTACGCTGACGGGCAAGCCCAATCCTGATCCCGAAAAAAAAGGCAAAGTGATCGACACGTTTGATATTAATTTTGAAATTTGCATTTTATGCGATCTGTGCACCGAGGTTTGTCCGACTGAAGCGATCGTAATGTCTAACCATTTTGAACTGGCATCCTTCAGCCGCGATGATCTGTTTAAGGATGCGCAGTGGCTGACAGACAATAATACGCTTACCCGGCAGGATAATAACAATATCGGGGCGCCGGCCAAAGGGGGCGGCAAATAGTTGTTCAATATAGCATTTACAGGCGAGTTCGTTGCCTTTTTCATCTTCTCGGCGATTATGATATGCGGGGCCGTGCTGATGATCAGTTTAGAGAAGGTCGTTCATATGGTTATTTCCATGGCGGCTGTGTTTATTGGTTTAGCAGGCATGTTTGTACTGCTTGAGGCGGAGTTCGTTGCGTTCGTTCAAGTGCTGATCTACGCCGGAGCGGTTTCAATCTTGATGATTTTCGGCATTATGATGACGAAGCATCAGGCTGGGGAGCGCGAGCCTGCGAAGCCGCTGCATGAGACGCTTGCGGCGGTTGGCGCGCTTAGCTTGTTCGGCGTGTTGTTTTATGCGATTCGCACGACGACGTTTCCCGAGCCGCAGCCCTTCCATGCGCCTGAAGACAATACGATGGCGATTGGCGAGCTGTTGTATACGGGCTATGTCATACCGTTCGAGCTGCTCTCCGTCCTGCTGACGGTTGCATTTATTGGAGCGATCGTGCTTGCCAAAAAGGAGGCGGATTAATCATATGCTTCCATCTTATTTAACCATGGCGGCCATTTTGTTCTGTATCGGGCTTTATGGCGCCTTAGTAAAGAGAAATGCGGTTGTCGTTCTGCTCTCTCTCGAGCTTATGCTTAACGCGGTCAATTTGAATTTAGTAGCGTTCTCCAAATATGGCGTCGTTCCATCGCTGACAGGCCAAATTTTTTCGTTATTTACGATTACGGTTGCCGCGGCTGAAGCGGCGATAGGGGTAGCTATTTTGATTGCGTTGTTCCGATTGCGCGGGACGGTTAATGTCGACGAATTTGACAAAATGAGGAGGTAACGCGGCAAATGGATAAGTTCACACAGGCGGCATGGTTAATTCCGCTGTTCCCGCTGGCGGCATTCCTCGTTTTGACAGCGCTTGGCCGCAGCTACCGGCGAGCAGGCGTAATGATCGGCTGTATCGGTTCACTCGCCGCATTCATTCTTTCCTTGCTGATTGTCATTGATCGGCTGGGCGCTAATGAGGTTGATTACAACTATTCCTTCGATTGGATCGCGATCGGTGATTATACGCTCCGCATCGGGTTTGAGATAACGAATCTGACGGCGCTTATGCTTGTGGTCGTCACGATTGTCAGCTTGCTCGTTAACGTATACTCGGCAGGTTATATGAAAGGCGATGAGCGGATTACTGTATTTTACGGTTATGTCGCCTTGTTCACATTCTCGATGCTCGGACTCGTTCTGTCTGATAATTTATTATCGCTTTATATTTTCTGGGAGCTGGTTGGCGTATGCTCGTTTTTGCTAATCGGATTTTGGTTTACGCTGCCCAAAGCGCGCGCCGCTGCCAAAAAGGCATTTATCGTGACGCGAATCGGAGATGCGGGCTTGCTGCTCGCGATTTTGCTGTTGTTCTGGTATATGCCGGACCACGCGCTCGACTTCACAACGATTCAAAGCGTGTTCGACGGGCAATCCGGCGCCATTACGAATGGGATAACGACGCTTATCGCCTTGTTGATTTTTCTAGGTGCCGTTGGCAAATCAGGTCAATTTCCGCTCCATGTCTGGCTGCCCGATGCGATGGAAGGACCAACGCCGATCAGTGCGCTTATTCACGCGGCTACAATGGTAGCGGCAGGCGTATTTCTTATTGCGCGGACGTATGACATCTTTCAGGATTCGGCAGCCGCAATGGAAACGGTAGCTTACGTGGGCGGCTTTACCGCACTGCTTGCAGCGACGATTGCGCTGGTGCAAAAGGATATTAAACGAATTTTGGCCTACTCAACGGTCAGCCAGCTAGGCTATATGATGATGGCGCTTGGTCTCGGTTCCCTTACGGGCGGGATCTTTCATTTATTCACGCATGCGTTTTTCAAAGCGCTGCTGTTCCTCGGAGCAGGAAGCATTATACATGCCGTACATACGCAAAACATCAATGAAATGGGCGGCTTAGGCTCGAAAATGCGGTTGACGGCGTGGACCTTCGGCATAGGCGCTTTGGCGCTTGCGGGCATACCGCCGCTATCCGGCTTCTGGTCGAAGGATTTGATATTGTCGGTTGCTTGGGAGACTAATCCGCTGTTATTCGTCGCCGGCTTGGCGGCAGCTTTTTGTACGGCACTCTACATGTCGCGACTGTTTTTTCTTGTCTTTACGGGAGAACCGAGCGCGGCAGCCGCTAACGCGAAGGAAGCGCCTTTCTCCATGACGCTGCCGCTGATCGTGCTGTCTTTGCTTGCTATCGCTTCCGGTTTTGTAGAGACGCCATGGAACGGCTGGTTCGGATCATGGATCTACGATGGAAGCGTAGAAACGCATGAGAGCGGAGTAGCGATCGTTGCGTCGATTGCGGTTGGCTTGCTAGGCCTCTATATCGGATGGCTCGTATACGGGAAGAGAAGTGTCAGCAGAGCGACCTTCCAGGAGCGGGCGCCATGGCTCTATAAACTGCTTGAGCGCAGTTATTACATCGATGAGCTGTATGCCGTAATTATTGTGAAGCCGCTGAAGCTGCTTGGCTCGGCTTTAATGGCTTTTGACGCTTATGTCATTGGCGGAATCGTCCGGTTAGCTGGAGCAGCGGTAAGCTCCGGCGGAAGAGCGGCAGCACGGCTGCAGAACGGTCAGGTGCAAACCTATGGGGTAGCAGCCGTAATCGGCTTTGTCGTTATTGTGCTTGCTATAGTCGGAAGGAGGTTCCTGCCATGAGCATCCTGAATGACCTTCCTGTCCTTTCGCTTATTTTGCTGTCGCCTTTGCTTGGCATACTCGTCTTATTATTGCTTCCCAAGCATCGGAGCAGCTGGATGAAGACCACTGTTGTAGTCACGACGCTAGTTCCGCTTGTGTTGTCTTTTTGGCTGTACGTCGATTTCGACAAGCAGCAAGGCGGAGCGGCATTCGATGAGCAGCATAGCTGGGCGATGGTTCCGCTTAATAAAGAGGCACAGTCCAGCGTTACTGAATATACGTTCCAATTGCAATATGCGCTTGGCGTAGATGGGCTGTCGCTTCCGCTTTTGCTGCTGACGACGCTCGTAACAGCGATGGCTGCGCTTGCTGCCGTTCACGTTAAAAAACGATGGAAATCCTTTTTTATATGGTTTCTGATCCTTGAGATCGGGATGCTGGGCGTGTTTCTTGCCCGCGATCTGTTTTTGTTTTTTGTATTTTTCGAGGTTACGCTTATTGCGATGTACTTTTTAATCGGGATATGGGGTTATTTCAATCGCGAGCGCGCCGCCAACCAGTTTTTGATCTATAACGGCGTTGGCTCAGCGATCATGCTGTTTGCTTTCGTGCTGCTTGTGAGCACGGCAGGCTTCCGGATCGATCAGATTGGCGAGCAGGTGAGCTTCATTTATAGCGGGAGCTATGAGGATATTTTCCGGAACATGGCCGATCCCGCCGCTTGGGTGAATATGACGCCCGAGCAGCTCGGCACAATCAATCCTTTTCAAATGACGGATACGATGCAGTGGGTACTTTTTATCATGCTGCTTGTTGCTTTCGGAATTAAGCTGCCGATTTTTCCTTTCCACACTTGGATGCTCAAGGTCCATGCGGAAGCACCGCCTTCCATCGTGATGATTCATTCCGGCATCCTGCTAAAAATGGGCGCATACGGCTTGCTCCGTTTTGGATTGCTGCTCTTCCCGGAGCAGGCACGGGATTTTTCAGTCACAATCGCCGTGCTGGGAGTCATTAATATTTTGTACGGGGCACTGCTTGCTTTCCGGCAGAAGGAGTTCAAGCTGGTGCTCGCCTATTCCTCGATAAGCCATATGGGGATCGTATTGCTCGGCATTGCTGCCTTTAATGAAATCGGCTTGCAAGGGGCGGTGTTTCAGCTCGTATCGCATGGGCTGATCTCCGCGCTGCTGTTCTTAATCGTCGGCAGTATCTATGAGCGAACGGGCACGACCGAGCTGGCTGAGCTTGGCGGCTTGGCACGCTCTATGCCGTTTATTAGCGGCGTATTGCTGGCGGCGGGGCTTGCTTCGCTTGGCCTGCCGGGCTTATCGGGTTTTATTGGCGAGTTTTTATCGCTGCTTGGCCTGTTTGAATCGCTGCGCTGGCTGACTGCGGCCGCGGTGCTTGGCGTTATTTTGACCGCTGTCTACGTACTGCGAGCTGTGCTTAAAATCACGTTTGGCCCGCAGCCGGAAAAGTATGGCGCACTTAAAGACGCGAGGCTTATCGAAGCGGTTCCCATGATCGTGCTGCTTGCGTTCATCGTGCTGCTTGGCTGTTATCCCTCCATTCTTACGGATACGGTGCAGCATAGCACCCGCGGGCTATTCGAACAATTACTTGCAACAAGGGCGGGGGGTTAGACCATGTACGAAGGCGTTTCTTTCATACCACTGACATGGACGGATATGCGCTACCTTGCCCCGGAGTTTTCGCTAGCTGCTGCTTTTTTGATTTTAATTCTGCTGGATTTGCTATTGCCAAAGCGCGTAAACAGAATCTCGATTGGTTGGTTAACGTTAGCTGGCATACTCGTTTCGCTGCTATTTGTTGTCCTGCGAATGATCGACATGAACATTGGCGGAGCATCTGCTGAAGCGATCCATCTGCTTGGCAATAGCTACCGCATTGATGATTTTGCCAGCCTGCTGAAGCTCGTGTTTTTGACGGGAACGGCGCTTATCGTGCTGCTCGCGCTCGGATCGGCGCGTGATGAGGAAGCGATAACGGATAAGTCGGAATATTATTATATGCTGTTGCCTGCTCTTATTGGCGCGATGATGATGGCCTCATCAGGCAACTTGGTGACGCTGTACATCGGGCTGGAGCTGCTTAGTCTAACAAGCTATGTGCTCGTTGGCATGAGGCGCAAATCGTTGCAGTCCGCCGAGGCGGCGTTCAAGTATGTGGTGACGGGCGGTATTTCCTCCGCCATGGTGCTGTTCGGGATGTCGTACATATACGGGATCACAGGCTCGGTTGATCTTGGCACGATCGCGGAGGCGTTGCCTCGTGCTTTGAATGATTTCAAAGCGCTTGCTTATGTCGGGTTCTTCTTCATGATTGCCGGCTTCGGCATCAAAATAGCAGCGGCGCCGTTTCACGCTTGGGCACCTGACGTGTATCAAGGCGCTCCTACTCCGGTATCTGCTTTTCTAGCGGTTGTCGCGAAGGGCGCGGCGCTTGCAGCTATATTCCGAATTATTTTCAGCACTGCGCTAATTGCCGTAACGGGCGACGGTGCCGAAGTATTTAAAGATGTATTCTTCGCCATTCTGGTCATTGCGGCGGCTGCGATGCTTGTCGGGACAACGACAGCGCTAAGGCAAAAAAATATGAAGCGATTGCTCGCTTTGTCAGGAGTAGCGAATGCCGGCTATATGCTCGTGCCGATCGGAATTTCGATTACGGTTGTGCACAGCAGCAATTTCTCAGAGTTTGTTTATTATTTAGTGGCATACTTATTTATGACCATAGGGGCATTCGCGGTGTTTACCGTCGTGAGCAAAGCCTCTCTGCATGACGAGATAAAAGGTTTCGCGGGCATGTACTACCGTGCTCCTTGGACGGCTGCGGCGATGGTTATCTTCGTATTGTCGCTGGCTGGGCTGCCGGTATCCGGCGGATTTTTTGGCAAGCTGTTCATCTTGCTGGGCGCGGCAAGCGCCAAGGCATATTGGCTCGTAGCTATTATGGTAATCAGCAGCGTCATCTCTTATTACTTCTACTTTGGCCTCGTGCGCCAAATGTTCATGCGAAGCGGGAATGACGAGAACGAGATTCGTATCCCGGGCGGCACAGCAATCGTGATTTGGCTATGCGTAGCGGCGACGATTGCGCTAGGCCTATTCCCTGGGCCGCTTATGGAATGGATTGATGCGGTTTTCTCGATAAAAGGCGATTTGATGCTTGGTTAAGTGATTAGGGGCTAGAGAAGCAGGAAAAGGCAGGAAATAGCTAGAGAAATCTAGCGAAAGCAGGAGAAGCAAGGTGAGACTCTCTCGAGGGCGTATGGTCTTCGCAGGCGGGGAGCGGCCTTGCTTTTTTTTTATCTATGAAATGAGTAGAGAAAAGGTGGAGCGCGGCACTCTGCTGCGCCTGTTTCAGCGGTCGGGGATGTGGGTAAGGAGCAGCAGGGGAGTAAAGATTCATCTCTATAGGATTGGAGATATGGAAGGGCTGCTGAGGATGTTGGTCGTTCTAGTTCTACATGACCGAGAAAACATCGTATGACGTCGGGAAACCGTATTTTGTGCATACGGAAGGGCTGTCTCCTAGGTCTTTTGTCCTTTTGTCTGTATGTAACAAGGGAAATGATAGCTGTAAATAGAAATAATAGGTACAGCATTATCCATTTGAAAGTGGGAACAAACTATAATCGTTCCAATACGAAAAGGCAGAATATGATGATTAATGAAATAGCATCAAGACCAGCTCGAGAATCGCATAAAGACTGCGATAAGGCAGCGAGCGCAGGCATGCGGCCTGCGCTCAAAAATAAAATAGCGCGCCTGCGCAAGCGGGCGGCCGCCAAGAGCACGCCGAGCGCGCGCACGCTCCTGCGCCGCGCGCTGCTCGCGCTCTTGCTCGCGAGCGTTACCCTCGGGGGCATAGCCCCCGCAGGGCTCGCTCCCGCCGCAGCTAGCGCGGCTGCTGACGCCGCCGGCGCAGGCGAAGAGCAGCCGCAAAGCTGGCTGCTCAAATGGAGCGATCCCGCGCTGGCGCATGAGCCGCGCGGGACAGAAGTGCTGCGCCGCCAGGATGAGGCGGCGGTCATGCTCGTGCGTCCGGCCGATGAAGGCGCGGACGTGCAAGAGTGGCTGCGCCGGCTGCAAAGCATGCCGGGCGTGGCATACGTGCACCCGAATTACCGGGTGCACGCCTTGTCTTTGCCTGCCAGCGAGGCAGAAGCCGATTCGCAAGCAGCCGCAGCGCCAGAGGCGGAGGAGACAGCGCCTCCGCCCTCAGCGAGGCTTGCGGGAGCAGCGGCGGCTGCTGCGCTGCAGGCGAATGATCCGCTGCTGCCTAAGCAGCGATATCTAAGCCAAATCGGCGCGCCCAAGGCGTGGGAGACCGTGCGCGAGCAGCAGCAGCAGCTTACGATTGCGGTCGTGGATACGGGCGTCGATTTGGACCATCCTGATTTGAAGGATAATCTAGTTCCAGGCGCTAACCTGGTAAGCCCGGGCAAGCCGCCGGATGATGATAACGGTCACGGAACAAGCGTGGCGGGCGTCATAGCAGCGTCTGGAAATAATGGAGTAGGCGTATCAGGCATACTCTGGAAAGCTAAAATAATGCCGATCAAGGCGCTTGATCACAGCGGCGACGGTACGGAGCAGGAGCTCGGCGAAGCCATCTTGTATGCGGTTCGCAGCGGTGCAAGCATCGTCGTGCTTTCGGTAGGCCTACATCGTTACTCCCCTTATATGCTCGATATCGTGCAGTATGCGGAAAGCAAAAACGTACTGCTTGTTGCGGCGTCGGGTAATGATGGCGTCTCGCTCGGCGAGAAGGCGGAAGTGAAGTACCCGGCAGCTTATCCGACGGTTCTCGCGGTTGGCGGGGTCAAATCGGATAATTCCGTGGACAGCAGGTCCAACCGGGGCTCGGAGCTTGATCTGGTCGCGCCTTGGAATGTGTATACGACTGCGATTGGCGGTTTGTACAAAGCCGAGGAGGGAACCTCGATGGCAGCGCCTCAGGTTGCTGCGGCAGCAGCTCTAATATGGGCACGCTACAAGGACTTGAAGCCTTACCAAGTACGCTCGCTGCTACGCCAGACAGCTAAGGACATTGGCACTTCCGGAGCAGACCGCAATTCAGGCTATGGCGTGCTTCAAGTTGACCAAGCGGTTCGCGCCACTTTAAATCCGGATATTTTCGAGCCGAATGACAGCATGTCAACGGCAGCTCGTTTTCCGCTTAACTCGAATATTTCAGCCATGCTGCAAGGAACCGCTGATCGCGATTGGTACCGAATCGATGCGCCATATGATGGTACGTTGACGGTACATTATGAAGGACTTGTTGCCAGCGGCAAAATCGTGCCGCCCGTTCGCCTTACCCATTATGCGAATGGCGTGAAGCAAAGCGTGAGCGATACGAAGCTTGCAAGCAGATCCATAGATATCGAGGTCAAAAAAGGGCCGCAGCTTATTCAATTAGAGCTAATCAATCAGAGCAGCGACGATGATCTGGCTTATTTGCTTACATCGACGTTTACGATGAAGCCGGACGATTACGAGAAAAACGATAAGTCGTACGAAGCCTCGACGCTTCAGCCCAGGACCCAATCGATAACAGGCAATTTCCATCAAACTGCTGACCGGGATTGGTTTGCCGTTACCTTTACGCAAAGCGGGAAGCTCAGCCTCGTGCTCAGCGCGAATACGGCTCGCATTGATCCCGGGCTGGCTCTCCAAAGAGCGGGCCAGCAGCTGCTCGTTTACGATGACGAGGGAGAAGGGGCAACAGAGCAGTCACCTGTCATAACTGTGACTCCCGGCAAATATTATATTCGTGTTCATAATGCGATCTCCTCGGAAGCGAGTCCGGCTATAGGCACTTATACGCTCAAGATGAACTATACGCCTAAATATGATGATCCGAATGAACCAAACGATAAATCGTATGAAGCGTTCATGATTAATCCAGGCACAGAGTACCTTGGGGTAATCGGCAGCTACACCGATGTGGATTGGTTTCAATACCGGATTTCGAGCGCAAGCATCGTTAGCATGACGGTCAGCGGTACGCCGCTCGATGTCGATTTGAATCTCCAAGTATATGACAAACGTATGAAATCGCTGGCGACAGGACGAACCGGCGCTAGCGGGAAGCTTCAGACGAGCGAGCTGCTGCTGCAGCCAGGCTTGTATTATGTGAAGCTGACGGCAGACGCTCCCTTTGACAAGCAGTATTATCGGTTGAAAATTAAGTCAGAGGAGCTGATAGCCGGTTTCCGCGATATTAAGGACCATTGGGCACAAAAAGAAATTATCGCTTTAAACAAGAAGGGCATCATTAACGGTACGGGCGACAATCGCTTTGAGCCTAAGCGTTCGATTACAAGGGCTGAGGCGATAGCGATGGTCGTCAAGGCTTACAAGCCAATAACGCCTAGCGGCATGGGGCAAGTGAAGCGGTTTAAGGATGTTCGGGTGAGCCATTGGGCAAATGACGCCATCACAAGCGCGGTGAGGCAGGGCTGGATCAAAGGGTTCCCGGATGATACATTCAGGCCGGATCAGCCGATTACGCGGGCGGAAATGGCGTTTATCATCGGCCATGCCGAAGGCGTACAGCCGCGGCTTCCGACGTTCGATCCGTTTGGCGATGTTCCCAAAACGCACTGGTCAGCCCCCTTGCTGTTTGCGATGAGACTGAATGGTCAAATCGATGGGGTGCAGTCCAATCTCTACAAACCGAAGCAGGAGGCAAGCAGGGCTGACTTCACCGTCCTTTTGCACCGCTTCGTATCCTAATATTTGCATATAACCTTTTCGCATCCAAACTCGTTTGAATGGTAACTAAGCTGCGAAGCCAGGGAGGCAACATGAACGTCGACAACGAGCTCTACAATGACATGCAAACCTACACGGGCATGACCGGTTTGTTTTCCATTGTCATTGTCATTCTCAGCATTATTTTTGTTTGGTTTGTCATTCAAGAGGTAAAGTGGGAAACCTTTTTTCGTTTTCCGCGCAGCCCCAAAGCACGTCTGTTTCAAGTCATCGTCGCCATCATTATGGGACATTTGCTCGCCAAATTTATTTTGGAATATTGGGGTTACACGGTGCTTCTCAAAAGCTTTGTCGAATAACAAAAGCGAAACATGTCAACAATGGGTAATACATGACGGACTCAAAAAACAAACGAGCCACGAATAGGTATTAATTAGGACCTGAATGTGGATGAGGAACGTACTTTTTACCGAAAAACAGAGTCGTTTATGGTGAAAAAAGTCATAAATTGCCACCGGAAGCGTGTGCACAAAGTAGTAATAATTTAACGCTTGTCGATTCGTGTAATTGAGTGATAAGATGAAGTTTGGGTAAAGAGAGCTATTCCAGAATATTCACGAATAGGAAATAGAAATTGCAGTTCGCGGAGGGAACCAAAAGATGACCAAAATTATCGTCCGCGGAGGCCAGCGTTTAAATGGTACGGTCCGTGTTAGCGGAGCAAAAAATGCAGTACTCCCCATTTTAGCGGCCTCATTATTGGCGACAGAAGGAGACAGCGTCATCTGTGACGTACCCCTCCTCGACGACGTTATGACGATTCAGAAAGTGCTTGCCTCTTTGGGCGCACAATTAACTTATAACAATGAAACGATGCGCATTACAGCGCAAGAGATTACGTCCTACGAAGCTCCGTATGAGCTTATTCGCAAAATGCGGGCATCTTTTCTTGTCATGGGGCCTCTTTTGGGCCGTATTGGCAAGGTAAGAATTTCGCTGCCAGGCGGCTGCGCGATCGGAACTCGTCCGATTGACCAGCATTTGAAGGGCTTTGAAGCGATGGGCGCAGAAATTACGCTTGGGCAGGGCTTCATTGAAGCAAGCACAAAGACACGTCTTAAAGGTGCGAAAATTTACCTCGACGTGGCTAGCGTAGGCGCAACTGAAAATATTATGATGGCAGCCGCTTTGGCTGAGGGCACAACCATTCTTGAAAATGCAGCCAAAGAACCTGAAATCGTTGATTTAGCAAATTATATCAATGCGATGGGCGGTAAGGTTCGCGGCGCAGGTACGGGCGTAATCCGTATCGAAGGCGTGGACAAAATGTTTGGCGCAGCGCATAATGTCATTCCTGACCGCGTGGAAGCAGGCACGTATATGATCGCTGCAGCCATCACAGGCGGAGACGTATTCGTCGAAGGCGCTATTGCGGACCATTTGACGCCGGTTATTTCCAAGCTTCAGGAAATGGGCGTAGAAATTACGGAGAGCGACAACGGTATTCGCGTACAATCCAGCACTGTGCTGAAATCGGTTGACGTCAAAACATTGCCGCATCCGGGTTTCCCTACGGATATGCAATCCCAAATGATGGCACTGCTGCTTGTATCCGAAGGAACGAGCGTCGTGACGGAAACGGTGTTCGAGAACCGCTTCATGCACGTCGAGGAGTTCCAGAAGATGAACGCTCAAATTAAGGTGGATGGACGTACAGCTATCGTTAGCGGCGGCTTGCCTCTTACAGGGGCAAAAGTATGCGCAACCGATTTGAGGGCAGGAGCGGCGCTTATATGCGCGGCTTTGCGAGCAGACGGCGAGACGGAAGTAACGGGTCTGCATCATGTGGATCGCGGTTACGTCAATATTACGGGCAAGCTCGCAGCGCTTGGCGCTGATATTCACCGTGTCGAGCAAGAGGTTGCCGCAGCTATGGCTACGACAAGCAAGCAAGCTTCAAGCAGCCACGGGCTGCCAGCTCGGGATATCGCTTCCGTAGTTGCGATTACGGCATCGTCTGAGAGCGAATCGGCCGCTTCCTACAAGCGTGAGAAAGAAGTTGCCGTTCTCAAAATCCAGCCGACTTGGGCTTAACGTTTCCCTTTTTATCAAAAAGAAGCTGTTTCAAATAAGCCGTCATGGACTTATCTGAAACAGCTTCTTTTTTGCTGCCGTAGGAATATATCTGCGATTTAGCTATAATGAATGGGACTACTGCAAGATGCAAAGGGGCGGCCATGGCAACGATACATGATGTGGCGAAATTAGCGAACGTATCCGTAACGACGGTGTCTCGCGTTTTAAATAATCGCGGTTATATTAGCGAAGCAACAAGAACCAAGGTGTTCAAGATCATGGATGAGCTCAATTACCAGCCTAACGAGATCGCGCGGTCTCTCCTGCGAAAACAATCCAACGTCATCGGGCTGATCATCCCAAGCGTCGCCCATCCATTCTTTAGCGAGCTTGCAAATCATGTGGAGAACTACGCGTATGAGCTGGGCTTCAAAATGCTGCTATGCAACTCCCAGCTGGATAAGGTGAAGGAGAAGGATTACATTGAGATGCTCAAGCGGAACCGCGTTGACGGCATCATTATGGGGAGCCATACCCTTCAGGTAGAGGAGTACAAAAACCTGAGTTCTCCGATCGTAACCATCGATCGCCAAATCAGCAGCGATATTCCTTACATCTCATCCGATAATTTTTCTGGCGGGAGTCTAGCTGCTGAACTGCTGGTTAACAAAGGCTGCAAAAAGATTGCGCATATTTGCGGCAATCTGGAGCTGCAGCTGCTCGCCAACCAGCGGACGATTGCTTTTCAAGCCATTATGAAGGCGAAAGGAATCGAGCATGTGATCATTCAGACGGACATGAACGTTTTTGATCAATTGCAGTATGAGCAGATTATCCATCGGCTGTTTCAGGAGCATCCTGATCTAGACGGCGTGTTCGCTACAAGTGACATTATCGCAGCGTTTGCGGTTAAGGAATGCGCAGCCGCCGGCAAGCGTATTCCTGAAGACGTGAAGATCATTGGATATGATGATATTAATGCGGCAAGATGGATGACCCCGGAGATCACGACTATCAAGCAGCCGATTGCCGAAATCGGCAAAACGGCGGTAGACTTGATCGTGAAGCAAATGAACGTTGAGCCCTTCGAGGCGGAAAACATTTTGCCCATATCGCTGATTGAGCGAGCAACTACATAAGTAAGGAAATGACGGAAAACCCTTGTCCTGCAAGGGTTTTTTTGCTGTCTAAAAATAATGTCAATCGTTTGACATGTCAAACGATTGACATACAAAAGTGCCGAATATATAATACGTTATGAAAGCGGTTTACACGATCGGTAATCCGTTTGTGAATATGAAGAATCGGGGGCATTAAAATGAAATCATGGAAATGGATACAGGCGCTGGCAATTTCACTTATCGTCGTAATGACAGTTACTGCATGTGGCGGCTCTGGCAACTCTGGAAACTCCGGCAATTCCGGATCAAAAAACGAAGGCTCTGCAGTAAAGATAACGCTGCTTAATTCTAAAGGTGAAATACAAGCCCAGCTGGAAGAAGCGGCAAAAGCTTTTAAAGAAGACAACCCGAACATCACACTTGAAATTATCCCGGTTCCGGCTGGGCAATCTCCTTTCGAGAAGGCTTCAGCGCTTTACGCTTCAGGCAATCCGGCTACTATTACGATGCTCGATACGGGTGACGTTGAGAAATTCAAGGATCGCATTCTTGATCTTAGCGGTGAGAAATGGATGGCGGATGCGGTTGATCGCAGCACGTCGCTTACGACGTTCGATGGCAAGAACTACGCATTCCCACTGGCCATTGAAGGTTATGGCTTCATTTATAACAAAGCGGTTGTTGATCAAGCGGTAGGCGGCACATTTGATCCGGCAACGATTAACACAACGAGCGCGCTTGAAGAGCTGTTCAAAAAAATCGAAGCATCAGGCAAAGCGCCGCTTATCATCTCTCCAATGGATTGGTCGCTTGGCGCACACTACTTGCCGCTTGCTTACGCAGGCCAATCCGCTGATACGGAAGCGGTTGCGAAGTTCGTAGATGATCTGAAAGCAGGAAAAGTCGACCTTGCCAGCAATGCCGTATTTAATGGCTTGATCGATACGTTTGACGTCATGGCCAAATACAATATCGACAAAGCTTCTCCATTGTCCGGTACGTATGAGAGAGGTCCAGAAGTGCTTGGCAAAGGGGAAGTAGGCATCTGGTTCCAAGGAAACTGGGCTTGGCCGCAAATCAGCAGCTTCGATACGGCAAGCGGACAATACGGGTTCCTGCCTGTACCGATAAGCAACAATGCGGATGACTTTGGCAATACGCAAATTTCTTCCGCCGTTTCGAAACGTTTGGTGCTGGACAAGGAAAAAAATACGGCCGAGCAGCAAGCGGCTGCCAAAACGTTTTTGGAGTGGATGGTGTACAGCGAGAAGGGACAAGACTTCCTTGTAAACAAAGCGAACATTATCCCTGCATTCAAGAATATTACGCTCGAAGCTAAGGATCCCCTTGCGAAGTCGATCTCTGAACATATCGCAAAAGGCAAAACAGAGGATTCAATGAGCACGCTGCCTGCCGATCACTGGGCGAAGCTTGGCGCATCGATGCAAAAGTATTTGGCGGGTGCGGCTGACCGTGCTGTTCTAACCAAAGAAGTCGAAGAATATTGGAAGACGGTTAAGTAACCTATTAAAAGCTAGCTGCTGGCTTACCCCGCATAGGTGACGGGGTAAGCCGTTTACTCTTAATCACGATTATTTTTTACAAACCATGCATGAATGCGAGGGATCATGATGATAACGGAAAAAGGGCTGTGGAATCGCTTGCGACTGCGGCTGCTGTTTACCGGACCTACATTGTTTGCTTTTCTTGCCGTAATGATTATTCCTTTCCTGTATGGCATCTATTTGACCTTTACGAATTGGGATGGCATTTCGACGACAAGCAGCCTAGTAGGGTTTGCTAATTACGTTTCGGTATTTAAAGACGCTGTTTTTTGGAAATCATTTATGCTGACGTTAAAATATGTTTTCATTTCTGTCGGCCTTATTAATGTGGTCGCTTTCCTGCTAGCCTTTGTATTATCGAGCGGCTTAAAGGGGCAAAGCCTTTTCCGGGCAGGCTTCTTTATTCCCAACCTAGTAGGCGGGATCGTGCTCGGCTTCGTATGGCAATTTATTTTTTCCAATGTGATCGTGTACTTAGGCAAAGAATTGAGCATTCCATTGTTCAGCGCTTCATGGCTGGCCGACCCGAATAAAGCATTCTGGTCGATGATCATCGTTACGGTATGGCAATACGCAGGTTATATGATGGTTATTTATGTAGCCGGGCTCATGAATGTGCCAAAGGATATTTTGGAGGCAGCCAGCATCGATGGTGCAAGCTTATGGACCAAAATGCGCAAAATGATTTTGCCGCTTATGGTTCCTTCATTTATCGTCTGTATCTTTCTATCGCTGCAAAGATGCTTTATGGTGTATGACCTGAACCTCTCGTTAACGAAGGGCGGGCCGTTCAAAAGCACGGAGATGGTATCTATGCACGTGTACGAGAAGGCATTCCTATCGAGAGATTACGGAGTAGGCCAAGCCGAGGCGTTCGTCCTGTTCCTGCTTGTAGCGACGATAACGATTGCTCAGGTTTATTTTAGCAAGAAGCTGGAGGTTGAGGCGTGATGGCAAACAAAAACGGAACGCTGGCATGGACAAAGTTCATCGCCCTCTTCATTGGCTTGCTGCTGTTTGTGTTTCCTTTCTTGATGCTGCTCGTCAACTCCTTTAAGGAGAACAAGGCGATTACATCAAGCCCGCTTTCCTTGCCGGATCGATTTAGCTTTGCGAATTACACGAATGCTTTTGGCAAAATGGAATACGTCTCTGCCTTTACGAACTCGGTTGTTATAACGGTGCTTAGCGTCGCCCTTATTTCCTTTTTAGCTGCCATGACGGCTCATTATTTTGTAAGAAATCAATCGAAGCTGAATCAATACACCTTTTTCTTAATGGTCGCGGCTATGATTATTCCGTTTCAGGCCATTATGATCCCTCTCGTCAAAATATACGGCTCCATCGGCTTTTTGAATAGCGAATGGGCCCTCATTTATATGTATATCGGCTTTGGCAGTCCGCTGGCTGTTTTCATTTATCACGGGTTTGTAAAAAGCATACCCGCGGAGCTGGAAGAAGCGGCGCTTATCGATGGCTGTACGAGAACGCAGACGTTTTTCCGAATTGTTTTTCCAGTGCTGGCCCCAACCACGGTTACGATTGCAATCTTAAATGTATTATGGATTTGGAATGATTTCTTATTGCCATCCCTCGTATTGATTTCGCCGAACGAGCGAACGCTGCCGCTGTCGACCTTCTATTTCTTCGGGACGTACACGGTTGATTATGGGCCGCTTATGGCGGGTCTTATGCTGACCATATTGCCTGTGCTGGTAGTTTACTTATTCGCGCAGAAATATATTATTCAAGGGGTTATGCAGGGCTCAATCAAATAACAAGTAAGGGTTGGATGCTTTATTTTGTACACGAGAGAAAATGCCGATAAATTTATTGCTGACCGTAAATATTTGCTGAACGAAGAATACCGGCTAACCTTTCATTTAATGAGCGAATTCGGCTGGATGAATGATCCGAACGGCTTTATCTACTATAACGGCGAATACCATATGTTTTACCAGTACTATCCGTACCAGCCCGTATGGGGCCCTATGCACTGGGGGCACGCGGTAAGTCATGATCTAATGAAGTGGAAGCAACTGCCTGTAGCTCTTGCGCCGGATCAAGCTTACGACCGCGACGGCTGTTTCTCTGGCAGCGCTTTTGAGCGTGACGGCAAGCTGTATTTGATGTATACCGGTCATCTAGTAACAGGCCCGGATAAGGATAATGATTACCGCCAAAACCAGAACATCGCCGTCTCCGAGGACGGAATCCGGTTCGAGAAGCTGACGAGCAATCCGGTTATCGGTCCGGAACAAATACCGGCAGGTCTAAGCCGGAAAGACTTCCGGGATCCGAAAGTGTTCGAGCGCGACGGTGTTTATTATGTGGTGTTAGGCTCAAACGATGGGCAGGGACACGGGCTTATTTTATTGTATCGCTCGCATGATCTGGCTAATTGGAGCTTAGTTGGGGAAATTGCGCGCAGCGACGGCAAGCTCGGAGACAATTGGGAATGTCCGGATCTATTTGAGCTGGGCGGGCGTGATGTGTTGATGATGTCGCCGCAGCGCATGCCGGCACAAGGGGATGACTATCAAAATCTGCACTCCACTACTTATATGATCGGTCGGCTGGATATCGAGGGCGGAAGCTTCCGCTATGAGCGGTATGAGCCGATTGACTGCGGCTTTGATTTTTATGCCCCGCAGACAACGATTGACGACAAAGGAAGACGCATCGTCATGGCTTGGATGGAGACATGGGAGACGGAGATTCCAACGCAGCTTGGTCATTATTGGGCTGGGGCAATGACGATGCCGCGCGAGGTTGTTTTGGACGGGGAATCATTGTTGTTTAAACCGCTGGAAGAAACGAGCGCTTATCGTCATAACGCTTTTGAAGCTGGGAATTTGAGCCTGAGCGGTGTTAAGGATATGGAAGTGAGCGGGGACTGCTACGAGCTTGAGGTTGTATTTCAGGCCGAGCAGGCTGAAGAGTTTGGTCTAAAGCTGCGAGTGGGCGGCGAGGAGGAGACTGTTCTTTCTTACAGACAAGCAGAAGGCCGGTTTCGATTCAATCGTGATCGCTCGGGAGTCGGTTTGGGCGGCGAGCGCAGAACGAAGGTCGCGTTAAAGGACGGCCTGCTCACGCTGCGCGTATTTGTAGATAAATCGTCTGTCGAAGTGTTCATTCAAGGCGGTGAAAAGGTCATGACGGGCCGAATCTACCCGGGTGCGGGTTCGCTGGGCATTCAAGCGTATGCCGAGGGATCATGTTCTATGGTATCCTTTAAAAAATGGGATATAAAGTAGGAGGGAATTAAACTGTCTAAGCTATATACAATTGGGGAAGCGCTCATTGACTTTATTCCAGATTCACGGGGAGTCGAGCTGAAGAATGTCGTTAACTTCAGGAAGGAAGCCGGAGGGGCTCCTGCGAATGTTGCCTGTGCGGTAGCGAAGCTAGGCGGCAGCAGCGCATTTATCGGAAAGCTGGGTCAGGATGCTTTTGGGGATTTTCTCGTGGAAACGTTGGAGGCGGTGGGCGTCGATACGGGGCATGTGCTTCGGACGAAAGAGGCGAATACAGCTCTTGCATTTGTAAGCTTGAAGGCAGACGGCGACAGAGATTTTTCCTTCTATCGCAATCCGAGTGCGGACATGCTTCTTACGGAGGACGAGATCGGTGAGGATTGGTTCGCGAAAGGGGATATTTTGCACTATTGCTCCGTTGATCTAATTGAGGCACCGGTGAAATATGCCCATCTTAAAGCGATAGCGGCGATGAAGGCGGCAGGCGGCCTGATCAGCTTTGATCCAAACGTAAGGCTTCCGCTATGGGAGGATCATGAGCAGTGCAGGCAAACGATCCTTCAATTTGTACCTTTGAGCCACCTTGTCAAAATAAGCTCGGACGAGCTTGCCTTTATTACAGGAATCGAAGACGAGCAGGAGGCGATCTCCTCGCTGTTTGTCGGTGACGTGCAAGCTGTCGTCTATACGCGCGGCTCCGATGGAGCAGCATGGTATATGCGCTCCTACGACGTTTCCGTGCCCGGCCAAAAAGTATCCGTCATGGATACGACTGGTGCTGGAGATGCTTTTATTGGAGCGATGTTATATCAGCTTCTATTAAATAAAGGAGTCGTAGAGACGATTGGAGCGGAAGAGGCGGAGCGAATTCTCTCGTTCGCCAATACCGCAGCAGCGCTAACGACGACCAGAGCAGGAGCAATCTCATCACTACCGGTATTGAGTGAGCTTCCGCCACTATAAAGAAGTTTCTATAAGAGTATTGTTTGTTCTCGCCGAGCAGGGCGGAGAAGGAGCAATACTCTTTTTTTGTTTGACAGAGAGCTTGGTGAGGCGTAGTGGGCATAAGCGTACGTATAGGTTTAGGGAGCGAAAGCTTGTTCATCTTCCGTTCATTTTTGAATGCTATAGTCTATCTCACTAAGACCGATGGAGGGTGGATTAAAGCAAATGAAGAAATGGACGATAGGGCTCAGCATTGTTATTATTCTGGCTGCAGCCGGAGCAGGTGCCTATTATTTCTTTTTCGTTAAAGACAAGGAAGCGGCAGGGGTAACGCCTACGTCGCTGACCGTTGCTGCTACTAAAGGATCTATCGTAAAGCAGATTAGCGGAACCGGAACGGTAGCGGCTAATTCCAGAGAAACGGTGACTGCGGGCAAAAGCGGCACGATTGCGACTGTGAACGTCAAAAAAGGAGATAAGATCAAGGCAGGTCAAGTTCTTGTTACCTTTGAGGATACGAATGATAATGAAGACAAAGTGAAAACGATTGAAAAAAGCATTAAAAAGCTGCAGGAATCCATTGCAGATTATCAAGAAAGCTATAAGGAAGCGACAGGAACGGAAAGTGAAGAAGTTACAAAAAAATCTCTGCAAAAAAATATAGAAAGCGCGAATGACGAGATAGCGGATTACAACGACCAATTGCAGGATATTTATGCAGAGCAGGAAAAAGTGGAAAAAGCGGTGGTCGCTTCGATTGACGGAGAAATTACCGAGATGGATATTGAGGTCGGCGATGAGGTAAACTCCAATACGACAATAGCTACGATAGTGGACTATACGCTGCTAGAGTTTGTAACTTCTGTTGACGAACTCGATATTTCTAACGTAAAGGTAGGCCAAGCTGTAGATATTACATTAAGCTCGATTACGGATAAAACGATTGATGCAACGGTTTCCGACATCGCGCTGGAGGGCACCTCGAATAACGGTTCCTCTGCATTTGATGTAAGCATCCTTCTTAAGGACATTGAAGGCGTAAGAGTAGGCATGTCTGGCGAAGCGGCCATTACGATCGCTTCCAAAGAAAACATCGTGCTAGTGCCGGTAAATGCGGTTGTCGAGATGGGTAAACGTTCATTCGTTCGTATTCCGTCTGAAGAGGGCGGAGACGCTGCCGCTTCAGCGGAAGGCCAACAACAGGGACTAGCACCCGATCGGGCTGCAATGACGGGCGGCAATCAGCAAGGAAGCGCGGCCGGTCAAGGTGCGGCAAGCGGCGAGCGGCCAAACCGCGGAGCAGCCGGAGATGCAGCGGCAGCCCAAGGCACCCAAGGCACCCAAGGCACCCAAGGCACCCAAGGCACCCAAGGCACCCAAGGCACCCAAGGCGGTCGGAACCAAGCTGCAGCCGGTCAGGGTGCGCAAAGTGCGGCAGCTGGCGTCCAAGGCGGAGCATCCGCTGGAGGCGGCTTTGCAGCGGGAGGACGTGCCGGCGGACGGATGCCTAATGCGCTGGGAGGACAATTGGTTGAGGTGACGACGGGGCTAAGCAATGAGAATTTTGTGGAAATCGTATCCGGGTTGAAAGAGGGAGACAGCGTGCTTATTCCAATCGCTCAAGGAACGCCGGGCATGGGAACGAGCTCCCAAGAGACGACGATTCAGCGTGACGGCTTCCCTGCAGGCGGGGTTATGATGTTCCCCGGAGGCGGCGGAGGAATGGGCGGAGGCGGCATGCGCAGCACCGGTGGTGCGCGATGAGCATAAATCCAAACATCCCGCTGATTGAGATGACCAATATTACAAAATCCTATATGATGGCGCGCGAAAAAACGACGGTTTTGCATGAGGTTTCGCTAACGGTTAACCATGGAGACTTTTTGGCGATCGTAGGTCCATCCGGATCAGGCAAATCGACGCTAATGAACATTATTGGCTGCCTTGACCTGCCAAGCGAAGGCAGCTATAAGCTGGAAGGGCTTGAAGTAACGGGACAAAACGACAACAAGCTGACCGAAATGCGCAATAAGAAAATCGGATTTATTTTTCAAGGCTATCACTTGCTTCCCAAGCTTACGGCGTTGGAGAACTGCGAGCTCCCTCTTATCTATCGCGGCCTGCCAGGCAAGGAGCGGAGGAAGCGGGCCATGGAAGCGCTAGAGCGGGTGGGGCTTGGACAAAAGATGAACCACCGCCAAAATGAGCTGTCAGGCGGGCAGCAGCAGCGTGTCGGGATTGCGCGCGCCCTCGCTACTAACCCGCCGATGCTGCTTGCAGATGAGCCGACAGGAGCGCTCGATTCGAAGACGGGTTTGGAAGTGCTCGATATGATGGAGGAGCTGAACCGGGCAGGCCAGACGATCGTGCTGATTACGCATGATATGGAAATAGCAAGCCGGGCAAGACGTACGGTTATTATACGGGATGGGGTGTTGACGGAGCAGGAAAGGAGGGTCAGCCATGAAACTCTCGCAAGGACTCAAGATGGCAATAAAGAGCGTATTGTCCAACAAGCTTAGAACGATACTATCGATGCTCGGCATCCTGATAGGCGTTGCTACTGTCATTGCGCTGGTCGCCATGGGGAAGGCGTCTTCCAATGAGGTGGCCAAGCAGGTTTCCTCGCTAGGAAGTCCCAACTCCCTCTCCGTAACGATATTTGGACGCGGGACGGTTACGACGCTTTCCGTTGACGAAGCCAATGAGCTTGGGGACGTTGTCAACGTGGCGGGAGTGGCTCCGGTAACCAGCACGACAGGTTATGCGAAATACGGGAAAACGCAAGTATCCGTCACGGTGGAAGGGATTACGGCTGCGTACGAAGACGTTAAGGATTTTCCGGTTCAGGATGGCAGGTATATCTCCTCTCCTGATCTTAATAACAATACGAAGGTCGCGCTCATTGGCGTAGATACCGCAAAGGATCTGTTTGAGGATGAGGGTGAGGACCCCTCTGCGGCAGTCGGCAAAAAAATAACGATTAACGGCTATATTTTCACAATAGTAGGACTGCTTGAGTCGCAAGGCAGCTCGCTTACGGGATCGAACGACGAGAAAATATTAATTCCGGTGACAACCGCTCAAAAAATATTTAAAACAAGCGGCGTTTCTACAATTAACTTAAAAGTGACGGATACGGACCTCATGAAGGAAACCGTCACGGCTATTGAAGCCGTTCTTTATGAGAAATTCAGAGGGAACGAGAATGCGTACCGCGTCTTCAACCAAGAGGAAGCGATGAAGACGTTGAATTCTGTTAATGAAACGATGAACAGACAGCTTATTTATGTAGCGATCATTTCGCTTATCGTAGGCGGAATCGGCATCATGAACATCATGCTCGTGTCGGTAACGGAAAGGACGAGGGAGATCGGCATTCGGAAATCGCTTGGAGCTAAGAAGCGGGACATATTATTTCAATTCCTAGTAGAGGCTGTCTGTATAAGCGGACTGGGAGGCGCGCTAGGGATTGGGCTCGGATACGCTGCCTCTATCGTTATCGGATTGGTGATGCAGACAGAAACAGAGGTTCCTGGCGATACGGTATTGTTGGCTTTTGCTTTTTCTGCATTCGTTGGCGTGGTGTTCGGCTATTTGCCGGCGAATAAAGCGGCAAGCCTGCGGCCGGTTGACGCACTTCGCCACGATTAGCCATTTGGAGTTCTACCCTATCATTCAGACTCATAGAATGAACCATCAGGAACGGTTTAAGAGAGAACAGCCTGGCGCAAGCTGATTCCTGCTTTCTCTTACCGTCAAAGGTGGAAGGAGAGCTCATGAGTCGAAGGATAGGGAAGATTTCAATAGTTTCGATAATCGGTCGTTTGCGGACGAGCAGATGGATGGCGCTATTTGCAATCGGTGCCATGCTGGGTGCATCCATGCTGCTAGTAAGGCTATCGCTGAATGAGCTGAGAAATGTACAAGCGGCTCGAACTTTAACAGATGCCAGCGGCGTAAAGGACGGATTTCAAGCGGATCCCTCAGCGGGCATTGCGGATGGATCAGCAGATACGAAGCCGTCCAAGGGCGTGGATCAACCTCGGCAAACGGCTAAGCCATCCTCTAGCGAAACATCGCAAACGGAGACGTCAAGCGCACTTGATCATGTCACCGTCCGCGTCTATATGACGAAGGACAAAAGGATAGAGAAGGTTCCGCTGGAAACCTACGTCCGAGGTGTGGTCGCAGCGGAAATGCCAATCGATTTTGAGCTTGAAGCGTTGAAGGCGCAAGCGATTGCTGCACGCACCTATATGGTGCGGCGAATCGTTCAAGGAAACGACAGCGGAGTGCCTGTAGAGGGAGCCGATGTGACCGATACCATCGAGCATCAAGTATATATTCCTTTGGCGGAGCTCGCTCGGAAATGGCCAAAGAACGAGCAGAAGAAAAACATGGGCAAGCTGAATGAAGTGATCGCTCAGACAAAAGGAAAAATCATAACGTATAAAGGCGAGCCGATAGAGGCTTCTTTTTTCTCCACCAGCAACGGTTATACCGAAAATTCAGAGGACTACTGGAACCAAGAGATTCCTTATTTGCGGAGTGTGGCAAGCCCATGGGATGAAGCGATCTCTCCTCGATACAAAGAAACGGTGAAGTTGTCTTTAAACGATTTTTATAGCAAGCTTGGCGTGAGGAAGAAGGGCTCTGCCAAACCTTCGATTCGCGTGGTAGAGAAGACGGAAGGCAATCGCATAAGCAAGATCATCATAGGAGAAACCGCTTTTACAGGACGTGAAGTGAGAGAGGCGCTAGGTCTCGCATCCTCTCAATTCACGTGGAGCATCAAAGGAAGTGCCATTACGATTACAACCTATGGCTACGGGCATGGCGTCGGAATGAGCCAGTGGGGCGCAAACGGCATGGCTAAGACGGGAGCAAGCGCCGAGGATATTTTGGAACATTATTACTCTAGCGTTCAAGTGGAGCAAGCTTCAAAGCTTTCGAAACAGCTCTCTCGCCACTCGTAATTTAAATCTTTCAATTTTTCGTATTGCCTCACGTATAAACCTAGCAGATCTGGCAACAATGGCTAGTGAGGTGATAGAAAATGAATGATCAAAATCAAAGTAAACCGAAGCAAAAACCAGAAGAAACTCCCAAAACTGTTCTGGGAGGAACGTCTGCCGCCAAATCTAGCAGTGGATGGAAGAACCTTTTTGCAAAGCGATGGGTATCTCCAGCAATCTTCATGGCCGCGGCAGCAATTATCGTAACCTTAATGTGGATCTATCAGGGGGCCGATCAAGCGAAAACGACAACAGGAAAAACGGACCCTACTGAAGCTACACAAGGGGAAACGAAAGCGCCTGGCAAGGGTGAAGAAAATCCTGAAGTGGTACTTGGTGACGAATTGATGCAATGGCCAATCGCTAACAAAGCGGCTTTGAAGGAAGAACTTCCGTTTTATGATGAAAAATCAAGCGACGCGGAGCGCGAAGCTGCACTGGTTCAAGTGGGAGACACGTTCTCACCGCATATGGGTATCGACTTTGTTGACCCAAGCGGCCAAACCTTTGACGTACTTGCCGCACTTTCCGGTAAAGTCACTTATGTAAAGACTGAACCAACAAACGGCAACGTAGTTGAAATTACACATGAAGGCGGCCTTGTGACCGTGTACCAAAGCTTAACGGACATTCAGGTTGCTGAAGGCGATGATGTTACACAAGGCACTGTCATTGCAAAAGCTGGCCGGAACGATCTTGAACGCGACCTTGGCATTCACCTTCATTATGAAACACGCAACAATGGCAAGCCGATTAACCCAAGCTCATTGATTAAAGAGTAATGGCGGCTGGAGATTAACTTCTCCTCAAAAAAATAGGTCTTTAGACGTACAGGCAGGGAGCGATTCCCTGCCTGTTTTACGTTTTTATGAAAATTTATTCACATTCGGGCTTGTTAGGCTTGACCATAACGAATATATACGTGACCTACTCATATAATGTACCAAACTATCTCGAGTAGGGAGGCGGGAACGTGCACGATTACATTAAGGAGCGAACCATTAAAATAGGCCGCTGCATCGTGGAAACGAAGCACACGGTGCGTACGATTGCCAAGGAGTTCGGTGTATCCAAAAGCACGGTGCACAAGGACTTGACTGAGCGGCTTCCTGAAATAAACCCCGATTTGGCCGATCAGGTTAAGCACATTCTCGAATACCACAAATCAATCAGGCATCTGAGGGGGGGAGAAGCGACCAAGATTAAATACAAGAAAACGAGCACGAAGAAGCGTGAAGTACTCGCTGCTGGCAAGCTGTGAAGTTTTTTCTCGAATTATAGAGGAAATTTGTCTTTTTTGGCGAATAATAAACGTTAGCGGTTTCTGTGTCAAGGGAACCAAATGTACGTTTTGTAATTATTATTCGTTGGGGGACTTAAGCCTTATGTTGAGCAAGGATATTGGGATCGATCTTGGAACAGCCAATGTTTCCATTCATGTAAAAGGAAGAGGCGTTGTTCTCGATGAGCCTTCAGTCGTTGCGATTGAAAGCGACTCGAAGAAAGTGCTGGCTGTTGGTGAGGAAGCACATAGAATGGTAGGCCGGACGCCAGGCAACATTATAGCGATTCGTCCATTGCGTGATGGTGTTATTGCCGATTTTGAGATTACGGAAATTATGCTCAAAGCATTTATTGATCGTGTCGAGGGACGGAAATGGTTTAGCCGTCCCCGAATTCTTATTTGCGCGCCAACGAATATTACTTCAGTTGAGCAGAAGGCCATTCGCGAGGCTGCCGAGCGCAGCGGCGCAAAGGAAGTATTTCTCGAGGATGAGCCGAAAGCTGCCGCTATAGGGGCTGGAATGGATATCTTCCAGCCTAGCGGCAATATGGTCGTAGACATTGGCGGGGGCACAACGGATGTGGCCGTTCTTTCTATGGGCGACGTTGTGACCGCCTCTTCTATTAAAGTCGCAGGGGACAAGTTCGATGATGCGATCATGAAGTTTATCAAGAATAAATACAAGCTTCTGATCGGTGAGAGAACGAGTGAGGATATTAAAATTAAGATCGGTACGGTACTTGAGGGCGGACGCCAAGAGGAGATCGACATTCGCGGCCGTGACATGGTATCTGGGCTTCCGCTTACGTTGACGATTCGTTCCGGCGAAGTCCGCGAGGCGCTTTGGGACCCGGTAATGTCGATCGTATCTGCGGCTAAGGCTGTGCTTGAGCGCACGCCGCCAGAGCTGTCTGCCGACATTATTGACCGCGGCGTTATTTTGACGGGCGGAGGCGCTTTGCTTGGCGGGCTTGATGCATTGCTGGCAGAGGAGCTTAAAGTTCCGGTGCTCATTGCGGAAGATCCGATGCACTGCGTGGTCAAAGGGACTGGCATCCTTCTAGATAACTTGGACAAGCTCGGGAAGAAGTAAGGGCAGGAGCGGCCATGTATGAATTTGCGCGGGTAGGGAGCCTTAGGGGGGCGCAGCCGAGGCGTAAATGAGTCATTGGTCGCAGGACAAGCTATTCAGGCAGCCTTGCTTTCAACCGATAACATATATAGGAAGTTGGAAGGCAAGCGGCCAAGGGGGTAACAACTATGTTAAGAGGATTATATACCGCAGCGTCGGGCATGATTTCTCAGCAGCGAAGACATGATACGGTAACGAATAATATTTCCAACATAAACACGCCTGGTTATAAGCAGACGAATGCGGTGACCCGTTCTTTTCCGGAAATGATGCTGTCATTGACTGGAGCGGGCCCTGAGAGCGTCGACAAGATCGGGAAGCTGACAACCGGCGTATTTGCGGAAGAGAGCTTATCCATTCATTTGCAGGGCGATCTCATGCAGACGAACAATTCGTCTGATTTTGCGCTGATTTCGAACATCGAATTAAACGGGCTGTCCTTTGACGCATCCGGCAAAAATGTCGCGCCAGACGGCACGGTCACTTTCCAGCCGCAAGCCTTTTTTACCGTTCAGGATCAAAATGGCGATATAAGATATACGCGGGGCGGGAAATTTACGCTAACGGAGCAGGGCTTCCTTATGGCAAGTGATGGCTCGAACGTGCTCGGTGCAGATGGCCGGCCTATTCAGATGCCTGTTGGCGTAGGTCTAGAGAGTCTAAAATTGACAAACGATCAACGTTTTCTTGATGTAAATGGACAGGATATTGGCGTTCAACTGCTAATTAGCCGGGTCGATAATCCGAATCTGCTCGTACGCGAAGGGAACGGAAGCTTTAGATTCGCCACAGCGGACGGTGCGGCAGTTGCGGTTGCTCCAGGTGAGCGTGTCGAGGTAAGGCAAGGTTACGTAGAGCGTTCGAACGTCGATACTGCGCAAGCGGCTGTAGACCTTATGTCAGCGCTCCGGGCATATGAAGCGAACCAAAAGGTTATTCAATTTTATGATCAGAGCTTGAGCAAAGCAGTTAATGAAGTAGGTCGCGTATAACAGCAGGCTGAAGCAGCGGAGGTGCACGAAGCATGAACAGTTCAATGATTAACGCAATGGTATCGATGAATGGGCTTCAGCAGAAGCTAGATTTGCTTGCAGATAATATCGCTAATGTGAATACCGTTGGCTACAAGCGGAAAGAAGCTACCTTTGAGGATCTTCTAACGAACTTAAGAAACCAGCCCGAAGCGTTTAATCAGCCTGGCCGTCTTACGCCTATGGACTTTACGCAAGGTTGGGGCTCGCGAATGACGATGGTTCAGCCGAATCTATCGCAAGGTCCCATGCAGGGAACGAATAAAGAAACCGATCTTGCGATTGAAGGAAACGCATTGTTTGAAGTCGAGGTGGACGACGCCGGCAACCGCGGATACACGCGCAATGGCGCCTTTCAGTTGACGGTCGGTGCAAACGGTGATACGATTTTGGCAACGGAAGACGGATATCCGGTCGTTGCGAATGTTAAAGACCCTCTGACGGGTAACGTCGTAGAGGGCAATATTGTTGTGCCTCAAGGTTTCAGCCTGCGAGTTAATCCAGATGGAACCGTGCTTGGGGTCTCGTCTGACCGCACCATCGAGCTTGGCAGCATTAAGCTGCTGCAAGCTTCGCGTCCGGCAGCGCTGACTGCGGTTAATGACAACTTATTTGTTATTGCTAACGGCATCAATGCTGGAGATGTGGTGCAGCAGATCGTACCCAATTCGGAAAATCTCATCACGTTGCGCCAAGGCTATTTGGAGCAATCGAATGTTGAGCTAACGGACGAGATGACCGAGCTTATTAATGTGCAGCGCGCTTATCAACTGGCGGCTAGAGCGTTATCGTCAAGCGATACGATGATGAGCCTGACAAACGGGCTGCGCGCATAAGGATAGGATGATGTTGATGAGTATGGCCGATGAACGAATCGACCGCGAAGCAAGCGGGGTCGGGAGTCAAGCTGAAGAGAGCGGCTCCGGGAGGAAGAAGCGCAAAAGTCGCGCGAAGGCTGACGGGAGCTCTGAGAAGAAGCAACGGCCCAAAGGAGTAAGGGTGCTGCTGTGGTTTTTACGCAAAAGCATCGTACCGCTCATTATGGTTATTATGCTTGTTGCAGGCCTATATGTTGGTTACGTAGTGGTGGGCAAGCAGCCTAACGAAGAAGTGTTCAGCTGGGCCACCTGGCAGCATCTCTATGACCTGGTATTTGCTGATTCTTAATAATCATACGATAAAAAGGTTGTCTATCCAGCGGTATTTGCGGCGTGGCGGGCGGCCTTTTTTTGTTTGGGCAAAAATGAAAAAAAGCAGATCAGGGCTCTCGCCTTTGATCTGCTTTTTTTGCTTATTCGAGAACTATTTTACCGTTACCCGAATGGTTACGCTCTTGCCAGCATAGGTTGCTTTAATGGATGCGGAGCCTTTGCCGACTGCAACGATTTTGCCGCCTACTACGGTCGCTACGCTAGCTTTGGATGAAGTCCATACTGCAGCATCTGTCGCGTTAGTCGGGTTGCCGGTTGTGAAATTAGCTTGCAGCTTAGCGGAATAAGTCCCGCCAGGGCTTAGCTGTACCGATTTGCTTGAAAGAACAAGCGATTTTAGCTTCGGCGACACAATGATGGGAACAACAACCGTTTTGCCTTGGTAGGAGCCCGTGATTTTTGTAGTGCCGATAGCTATAGCTTTTACGGAAGTACTGCTTACACTAGCGATGTCCGGATTTCCGGACTCCCAGTTCATTTTTGAACCAAGGGAAACTTGCTTGCCGCTCTTGTAGTAGCCTGTAACTTTAATTGATTTGGATCTGCCGGGATAAAGATCGAGAGCGGTAGGCTCAACGACGAGCTTCACGATCTCCTCTTCAACCTTTACGCGGACGGTTACGCTCTTGGTCAAGTAAGTGGCTGTTAGAGTGACGCTGGACACCTCTAGGCCCTTCATTACCGTATCCTTCAAAACGATATCCTCAGACGTTGTTTTCCATTTGACTCTGCTTGAGATGTCTTCTTCATCCCCATCTTCATTCACGACGGTTACAGAAGGGTATGGCGTTTCTTTTCCTAAAATAATGCTAAGATCCTTCACGCTTGCGATCAGCTTCAACGGCTTCACATGAACGATTAATTTTACTTCGGCTTTATACCCTTGCACGGTAGCCGTCAGTGTCGTTTCGCCGAGCGCTTTGGCTGACCATTGCCCGTCTTTGATGATCGCGATCTTCTCGTCTTTGGACGTCCAGGTTACGATTTTTGAAACATCGACCTTAGAGCCGTCAAACGTTGTTGCCATAACTTTAGGAAGGTCGCCGCTCATCTCATTAAAGCCATCGATGGTTTCGGTCTCTACGCTTAGCTCGCTTACTGTAGGGTAGACTGTAATGTCGATGCTGCGGCTAACGCCTTTGTGGCTTGCAGTAATTTTAGTTGAACCAACAGCCTTAGGCGTAACCTTGCCTTCCTTGACGGTAGCGACTACGACGTTCGAGGACGTCCAATCCGCAGCCTGGGTTACATCATCTGTAGTGCCTGAGTTATTTTGCACTTCAGCTTTTACTTGAATCCCATCACTCTGCAAAAGCAGGTGATATTCCTTCTCGGGCGTTAATCTAATCGATTGGAAAGCCGCGCGAACGACAACATCGATAGAAGCGGATACGCCCTTATGGGATACTGTAATCGTTGTTTTGCCGATGCCTACCGCAGTGACAACACCTTTTTTAACGGTTACGACCTTTTCATTGGCGCTCACCCATTTGGCTGCATCCGTGACGTTAAGTGTTTCGCCTGTCTTCACAACGACGGATGCTGTTAATGTCTTGTCTTCTGAGCCCATATCGAACTGGACTAAATTGCCGGAATCTCCTGCTCCAATTGCAATCGATTTGTAAGGTGAGGATACATTAAGTGTAATGGAATCGGATTTGCCTTTCAGCTTGGCAGAAATCGTAACGGTCCCGACGCCTAACAGGGTAACCGTTCCTTCATCTACGGTTGCAATAGCAGAATTTGAAGTCGTCCAAACGGCTTCCCTTGTAACATTCTCGTCGGGAGTACTTGCTTTTGTACCGTCAAGAATGAAGGCCAAAGGTTGCCCGATTTCAATATCTTGCGTTGTCGGTGCGACCGTTCCGTTTAGATACTTCAGAACAACGGAGTCATACACATAATCGGATGTCGCTTTGATGGAAGATGTGAAGCCTTTATAAGTAGCGCTAATTGTCGCCGTGCCTTTGCCGACAGCTGTTAATACGCCTTTATCCACTTTGACGAGAGCTGTATTGGACGATTTCCATGTTACATCCGCAGTTACATTTTTGTTAGTTGCGCCTGAAATAAGGGCAAACACGGATAAATTGACCTTGTCATCCTCAACGAATACTTTGAGCGAAGATGTGCTGTTGTTGTAATCATCTGGATCATAAGAAAATTCGATGCCGGTTACGGTCTCCTCTGCCGCGTTTACTATTCCGGTAAGCGAAGTCATGACGATTGCGAATGCCAGCGCTGCTGCCAGCCACCTACGAGTTTCTTTTAACGATTTGCCAAAGCGTAAACTAAAATTCACTACATCCCTGTCCTTTCTTGGTTAAAGTAAATGGTCTTCTATTAATAACGGTAAAGAGATGGCGAAAATGAAGAACAAAGGTATAATATGGTAATAAAACTTTTGCGAAAGAGGCAGGATGGGGCGACTGATGCATAAAAACTCGGCTTTCTCGGACCAGCGACAGTTTTATTTTTAGGGGAGGTAGTTGTATAATAGTTGGGAACCATGGTGGACGTCAGTAATAGGTAGAGGAGCGTGCGAGTTTGAATCTGCCGAATCTATTAACATCATTGCGTTTTGTATTGATTCCCGTGTACATTGCGGTATTCGTAAATGGGCATATGATACCCGCTTTCTTGATTATGGTTGCTGCAGGCATTACCGATGTGCTGGATGGTTATATCGCGCGCAGAAGCGGCCAGGTTACGATGGTAGGCATTATGCTCGATCCGCTCGCTGACAAGCTGATGCTCATAACCGTTATTGTATCGTTGCTCATTTCCGGCCATATTTCGTGGGCGGCGGCAGCAGCGATGTTTTTGCGCGATCTAGGTATGATAGCTGGAGGATTGTTTTCTCATTTTCGAGGAAAGAAGACAGTGCCGGCGAATTGGATGGGAAAGCTGACAACCGTGTTGTTCTATGTGGCGATTATGCTCATCTTCTTTGAAGCGCCAAATGCCCATTCGTATTTATGGGCGGTTATTGCCTTTTCGTTCATTACTTCTATTATGTATGTCGTTATGTTTAAGGCGCTCAATAAAGCTGCCCCGGGAACGCCGACCGGGCATTCATGATCTACCTAGGCTTCTACATATGAACAAAGAGGCTTGGCGAAGGACACTTCTGGTCCAAGCAGCCAAGCCCCTTATCTTAACCTCCATAAACTGCAGTTTTATGAGGGATATGCTTAGTGTCGTACAATTACACCGTTTTTATACTACTCAACCTTTGAAAGGGGCTTTTTTCTAACATGTTGGACATTAATCAAATTCAAGAAATCATTCCGCACCGCCCGCCGTTTCTGCTAATCGATCGTATTTTGGAGGTTGAGCCAGGCGTAAGAGCAGTCGGTTTGAAAAATGTTACGATGAACGAGCCTTACTTTGCAGGTCACTTTCCCGGCTATCCGGTTATGCCTGGCGTACTTATAGTAGAAGCGCTTGCGCAGGTCGGAACAGTTGCAATGCTTATGATTGAAGCGAATCGCGGCAAGCTGGGCTTTTTTGCGGGCATTGACGGTTTCCGTTTCCGCGGGCAAGTAAAGCCTGGAGACACGCTGACGCTTGAAGTGCAAATAACCAGGCTCAAGGGTTCTATCGGCAAAGGGCAAGGAACAGCAAGAGTAGGCGATCAAATCGTTGCCGAAGGCGAGCTAATGTTTGCTTTATCAAATCCTTCATAAATTAAAAATGATGAATGAGAGAGGCTGATAATTATGACAACTCCAACTAATGATACTGTTATTGCTAAATATGAGGCTTGGCTTAATGATCCGCTTATCGATACAGCGACGAAGGAAGAGCTTCGCGGCCTTGAAGGGCAAGAGAAGGAAATTACGGATCGTTTCTATCGTGACCTTGAGTTCGGTACGGGGGGCTTGCGCGGCGTGATGGGCGCAGGGACAAACCGTTTGAACGCCTATACAGTCGGCAAAGCGACGCAAGGACTTGCCAATTGGCTGCTTGCAGGCGCATCAGCCGAAGCTGCGCCGTCGGTTGTCATTGCGCATGACTCCCGTAACTATTCGCCTGAATTTGCGCTTGATGCTGCGCTTGTGCTTGCAGGCAACGGCATTGTCACTTATTTGTTCTCTGCGCTTCGTCCGACACCTCAGCTTTCCTATGCGGTGCGCGAGCTAAAGGCCTCCAGCGGTATCGTTATTACGGCTAGCCATAATCCGCCTGAATATAACGGCTACAAAGCATACGGCTCTGACGGCTGCCAGCTCATCCCTGAGGAAGCTGAACAAGTGATTTCAGCGATCAGCCAAATTGCTGGTTTCGATGAAGTGAAAAGGGTAAGCCGCGAGGAAGCGGAAGCAAAAGGCTTGCTTCGCTGGCTTGGCGAGGAAGCCGATCAACAATATATCGATACGGTAGTTGCACAAAGCTTAAATGCGGATCTGATTAAAGGTGGAATCGGCGAAAAGTTTAGCGTCGTGTTTACGCCGCTGCATGGGACGGGCAATATGCCCGTACGTGAAGTGCTAAAAAAAGTCGGCTTCAACAATGTCCACATCGTTCCCGAGCAGGAGCAGCCAGACGGCTATTTCAGCACGGTGAAATCGCCTAACCCCGAAGAGCGGGAAGCGTTCACGCTGGCGATTAAGCTTGCGCAGGAGGTGGATGCCGATATCATTATCGGTACGGACCCCGATGCCGACCGAATGGGCGCTGTGGTGAAAAACAACGAGGGCGAATATGTGGTGCTTACGGGCAACCAATCCGGTGCGCTGATGGTTCATTATGTGCTTAGCCAGTTGAAGGAGCGCGGCCAACTGCCAGCCAATGGCGTAGTCGTTAAAACAATCGTGACTAGCGAGCTCGGCGCGGAGATTGCCCGCTCGTACGGGGCAGCCGTTGAGAACACGTTAACCGGCTTCAAATATATCGGAGAAAAAATGACCCGCTATGAGCAAACAGGCGAGCGTTCTTTCTTGTTTGGCTATGAAGAGAGCTATGGTTATTTAACGGGAACCTATGCGCGCGATAAAGATGCTATCGTTGCTGCGTTATTGATTTCGGAAGCTGCGGCATACTATAGCAGCCAAGGAAAAACATTATATGACGTGCTGCTTGAGCTCTACGCAAAGTTTGGCTTCTACTTAGAAGGGCTAGAGTCACGCACGCTTAAAGGCTTTGACGGGGTACAAAAAATCGGTGCCATTATGGATGATTGGCGCCAAAATCCGCCAGCAGAAATTAGAGGCGTTAAGGTAGAGCGTGTGCTCGATTACGGCAAGGGCCAAGACGGGCTTCGCCCAGAAAACGTATTGAAATATTTGCTTGAGGACGGCTCATGGTTCTGCTTGCGTCCATCCGGTACGGAGCCGAAGATCAAGGTTTATTTTGCGGTCAAGGGCGAGTCGAACGATTCTGCTTCTGCTGCGCTGCAAACGTTGAAGACAGCCGTTATGGAACGGGTAGACCGAAACGAATAGAACGATAATCAACCTGTTTAGAACGGAGGAATTACGTGTTTTTACGTTGGCAGCAATGGAATCGGCGGGCAAGGTTTGTATTATGGGTAATTGCAATAATAGGGGTAGCGGCAGCATTGCCGCTCGGCGCCGTCCGTATGGAAATGGAGAAATCATCGAAGCAAGTGGAGTATGTGTTTGATTATCGGGATATTGCCGAGGTAGCTGAGAAGCAGGCTAGGCCGCTATCTTTCCTGACGGAGAAGCTAGCGTTGCTGAAGGAATCCGGCATTACGACGATGGCCGTCTATGAGAGCTCGCTTAAGGAACTGCAATTATCGGGCAGATTGACGTATTACAGCTCAAGGGATGCAGCCATGCTGCAAGGCAAGTTTGAAGCTGTCGGCCAGAACTTTACTTATATTTTATTTAGTGGACCTAAGGAAGAAGAGCTGATCGGGCCAATTGTCCGCAAAGCATTCGATCGTTCGGAAGCGGTATACAGCGATTGGTCATTCGGCGGACGCAACGGCATTGTCGTTGAGATTCCGATTGCGGAAGCGATTATGAAAACGTTGGATTTTGACCCGATGTCGCTGCAAACGATCCACGACGCAGGCCTAGGCATATTGCCGCGTTTCTCTGACCGCGTTAAGCCTTACAACCAAGCGGATACAGAAGAGGTTCTTGCGAATTTAAAAGGCTACGGCGTAAATCGCGTATTGTTTGATGGCGATAAAGTAAAGGGCGCATCCGATCAAGCGACGGATAACAGCCTTACTAAATTCGGCGAGCTGTTAAAAAAATACGATATGGGCGTTGCCGTAATCGAAAATTTAAAAAAACCGCAAGAAGGCATAAATAAATTAGCATATATTACAAACTATAATGCAGTAAGGTTATATTCCTTGTCGGAGACCGATGGGATGACCATGACGACAAGCGCGATTTCGGACCGTTTTCTTTTGGCGGCAAAAGACCGGAATATCCGTATGTTTTTCATTAACGGCATGGTAGAGTCAAATACCGAAAAAGCTAAAGTCGTTCATTCCTTGGACAGGCTTGCAGAAGCGATGAGCGCAGAAGACGGCGTGGTCGCGAAGCTTTCGAAGGATGGCTTTACGCCAGGTACGCCAAAACCGTTCGACTATGATCCGCCATCATGGAATAAGCCGGTGCGGGCAGTGGTTGCCTTGGGTGCAATTGCTCTCATCGCCTTGCTGGTTGGCGCGTTCATTCCCGGCGTATATATTCCAGTCTTTGCAATCGGCCTTGTCGGAAGCGCAGGCTTGTATAAGCTCAATAGCTCGATCATGGAGCAAGGGCTTGCTCTAGGTGCGGCAATCGCAGCTCCTACGCTCGCGCTTGTATGGGTGATGAACCGGATTTATGCCCGTACGGTTGGCGATCGGCGCGTCATTGGCGGACCTAATTGGTCTGTGGGCCGCAGCCAGCAAGGACAAGCTCCACAGCCAGGCGCCATCTATGAGAATGGCTCCCGCATGAAATGGCTGTTCCCTGCATTGTCCACGGGAAGGCGTTTTGGACTGGCGTTGAACTGGTTTATCGTAGCTACATTGATCTCGCTAATGGCCGTTCCTATTTTATTCGGATTGTTGAATAACATTACGTACAATTTGAAGCTGGAGCAATTCAGAGGTGTGGGCTTGCTTCATTTGGCACCTATAGCACTCGTTGCTATCTATGTGTTGCTATACAACAGTCAGATTACTGTGGGTAGATTGAAAGCACTGCTTACGAAGCCAATAACGTTGACATGGATTATTTTGGCGGCAGTGATCGGAATCATCGGCTACTACTATCTGTCTCGTACAGGCAACAGCGGACAAGTATCGTCCATTGAGCTGGTTATTCGCCGCTTTTTGGAATCAACCGTTGGCGTGCGGCCGCGCTTCAAAGAGTTCTTGCTCGCGCATCCGCTATTGCTGCTGGGACTTTTCCTATCGCTGAGATACCGCGCAGCATGGCTGCTTATCATTATCGGCTCGATTGGACAGCTGTCGATGGTTGATACGTTCGCGCATCTTCATACGCCGCTCTACATTTCAATCATTCGAGTACTGCTCGGATTGGGTGTAGGCGCAATTATAGGCTGTATTTTGATCGTGGCATGGCAGATCGTGGAAGGGGCAATACGTAAATGGGCACCGGCAATCGTTCGCAAATTCGTCGAATAGTAATATCGGGCTATTATGGCTTCAGCAATAGCGGTGACGAAGCGGTGCTCAGATCGATATTGCTTGCATTGGAGGAAGAAGGAGCGGCGCAGGGCGTTCGGATTGAACCGATCGTCCTGTCGGCTGATCCAGCGTGGACAAGCCAGATGTATGGCGTTGAATCCGTAAGGCGAATGCACCCAGCTGATTTATGGAAAGCGCTGCGGGGCAGCGATGGTCTGATTAGCGGAGGCGGCAGTCTCTTGCAGGATGCTACCAGCGCCAAAACGATTCCTTATTATACGGGAGTCATGAAGCTCGCACAGATGCTTGGCAAGCCTACATTTGCATATTCGCAGGGAATTGGCCCTGTGAATCGCCGCTGGATGGACCCTCTCATCCGCAGCGTCATGAAGCGCAGCGCGTATGTATCCGTACGCGATGCAGAATCCGCTGCTTTGCTGGGACGAATTGGCGTTCCGGCGGAGCAGATCGAGGTTGTTCCCGATCCGGTTATGGGCTTGCCGCTGCCGGGAGGCGCGCATGCTGAAGTTCAGCTCAGCTTGCAGGCCGGGCAAGCCTCGGCTCCACCAAGTGCGGAAGCTCCGCCGCTAGTCGGCGTGTCGCTGCGCCACTGGCGCAGCGACGGCGCCGATCTCGCCCGCGCCGTCGAAGCGCTAGTCGCGCTGTCGAAGCGCATGCCTGTCCGGCTGCGCTTCCTGCCGTTCCACACCCCCTCCGACCAAGAAACGTCGGAGCAGGTGATGGAACGGCTGCGCGGCAGGCTCGGCTCCGGCTCCACCGCCGAGCTGGCCGCCCCCGGCGACGACCCGCAGCAAATGCTGCTTGAGGTCAGCCGGTGCGACGCTTTGTTCGGCATGCGCCTCCATGCGCTCATCTATGCAGCAGGCCAAATGGTTCCCATGCTTGGCCTCTCATACGATCCCAAAATCGATCAGTTTCTGAATCGATTAGGGCTAAGTGCAATCGGCACGACGGAGTCGCTGGATGCCGAAGCTTTTGCAGACGCGGCAAGCTCGCTGCTGGCGGACAAGGCTGGCTGGCAAGCGAAGCATAAGCCTGCAATCGACCTTTTAAAACAACAATCGCAAAAACCGGCGCAACAAATCGTAAATTTATTGCGTCATAACATATCGAGGTGAGTTCCTCTTGTCGAAACGTTTACCGACTGTGCCGATATACGGCATTCCGTTCTCGAAAGCCAGCATGGATGAGACGGTTGATTATTTAACAACAGCTATCGAAGAGAGACGCGTAACCCACGTCATTACAGCTAATCCAATCATGATCATGTCCGCGGTCGAGGATTCGAATTACAGCGCAATGATGCGCCGTGCGGACCTTATTGTCCCCGATGGCGCAGGCGTCGTATGGGCAGCTAAATATGTTGGCCATCCGGTAGCCGAGCGAGTGACGGGATTTGATCTTTTGCACCGGCTATTGCAGCAGGGCGAATCGCGCAAATGGAAAGCCTATCTGCTCGGGACTTCGCAGGAGGTTATTGAAGCGGCAGCCGAGAAGCTGCAGCTGCAGTATCCGCAGGTGCGGATCGTTGGCTACCGAAACGGATTTTTTGGACCGGAGCAGGACGAGGAAGTGGTAGCTGCGATCCGCGAGGCAGCGCCGGACTTATTGTTCGTTGCCCGAGGAGCAGATACGCAGGAGCCGTGGATTGTTAAGTTTAAGAAAAAACTAGACGTGCCTCTTATCATGGGCGTCGGCGGCAGCTTTGATGTTGTGTCTGGCAAACTGAAACGAGCCCCTGTTCTTTTCCAAAAACTTCGGCTGGAATGGTTTTATCGCTTGCTTCAAGAGCCAAAAAGATACAAAAGAATGCTTGTTTTGCCGAAATTCGTAGTGAAAGTGCTTCGCGACAAAGAAAACGTAACAAAACCTAGGCCTACACCGTGAAAATCTCGTTAAAACCATGAAAATTGGTTGAAAACGGAGTTGGAGTTTCTTTTTCAATCGGAGTATAATTCACTTCGGTAGAGAAAAAAGGGGAGTTGCACACATGCCGGTTGGCTTGCTGTATTCAATTGGGTTCATAATCGCTCTAGTACTTGCCATTGCGATGACGCCGCTTGTTAAGAAGTTCGCATTTAAAGTTGGCGCAATAGACAAACCAAACCACCGCAAGGTACATACGCGCATTATGCCGCGTCTTGGCGGTCTAGCTATTTATATTGCATTCGTAGGCGCATTTTTTATACTGTCGCCATTTATTCCGGAGGGACTGCTTCGCCCTCAAGATTCGAATATGATCAACGCGCTGCTAGTCGGCGGTACGATGATCATTATTTTAGGAGCATTCGACGACCGCTTCGAGCTGTCGGCAAAAGTTAAGCTTCTAGGCCAAGTCGCGGCAGCATGCGTTGTCGTGTTCGGCTTTAACGTAAAGATTGACCTGCTGAACATTCCGTTCGGCGAAACGATGCAGCCGATCGCCGGCTGGATCAGCATTCCGCTCACGATTCTATGGATCGTTGGCGTCACGAATGCGATTAACTTGATCGACGGCCTAGACGGGCTCGCTGCCGGAGTATCCGGCATTGCAATCGCAACGATCGTCGTGATGGCATCGCTGATGGGCTTCCAACCGGTTATCCTGCTAAGCACGCTGCTGCTTGGAGGAATCGTAGGGTTTCTCGTATTCAACTTCCATCCCGCAAAAATATTTATGGGCGACTCCGGCTCGCTGTTTCTCGGCTTTAGCCTAGCAACGCTTTCGATGCTTGGATTCAAGCAAGTGACGATCGTATCGTTTGTAACGCCGCTTCTTATTATCGGCGTACCGCTTTCGGATACCTTCTTCGCAATCGTTCGCCGCTGGGTGAACAAACGCCCGATTTTCGCACCGGATAAAGGCCACTTGCATCACAGGCTGCGCGACCTCGGCTTTAGCCACCGCCGCACCGTCTTGATCATATGGGGAGTTGCAGCGATATTCGGCGCTTTGGCTATCGTGCAATCGGCAGTCGTGCAATCAAGCGCTGCGAACTGGATCACCTTCGCCGTCATTTGCTTGCTGATGTTCTTCCTCCAAATCGGGGCAGAGGTAACCGGAATCGTAGACAAAACGCGCAGGCCGCTAATAAACTTTTTAAACCGAATGAGGCTTCGGCTCAAGGTTGATGCTGAATCCAGATCCAAATAATCAAGGGCTCTGACTCCGTAAGGGAATCAGGGCTCTTTTTTTTGTGCTAAATTGCTCATTTCACTAAAAAAATGGAAGCCAAAAACCGATAACTACAATACAGAACTTTTCTGCGGTCAGCGTATCTTGCTGCAATGCTCGAAAGCTGGCTAAAGAGGAAAAGGGAGGAAGGTTTATTCGGAAGCAAGTAGCACTGTCGTCTGTTCATCTCATACTCAAATACCCATGCTCGTCATATACATAAAGGAGGAACATTGTTTTGAAAAGAATACTTTCATTAGCGCTTACGCTGGCATTGTTGATTACATTGTTGCCGCCGTTCGGTAACTCTCAGCCAGCTATGGCTGCAGGCTCTTATTTTCTATTTTCCAACGAAAATGCATCAGCGGGAAGTGCACGCATTGTATCCAGTCAATCCGTAAGGCTCGAGGGTACGATTAACGGAGTTGTTGGTAATTCAATCAGCTACAATGTAAAACAAATTACTCTAAACGGAACTACAGAAAAAGAAACGAACACAACAGAAGAGATCACAACGGGCATCTCCACATCCAGTGGGGATAACAGCATCGTGATTTCTAACCTAACTCTCTTTCCTGGTCTAAATAAGATAACGTTCAAAGGAATCGCAGGCACATCTACGGTCAGCGAATCTATCTATATTGAGTATCGCAACAGTCCTATGCTTTATGATCTAAAAACGACGTTTGAGAACAAAGACTATGCAATGCCGGAAGATCAACCGACTATGCTTTATTCAACGGCGCCTGTTGTTATCCAAAACGGGGAGATCGTTATTTCTGGTAAAGCGCCAAATGCGCAGAAAATAACAGTAGTTATTAATGGTAGAAGCTACGAATTCAATGTCTCTAATTCTACTAGCGATAGCCGGTTTAGCACCTCTTTGCTGAGCATACAGAAGGGGATCAATACCATTGTTTTGAAAGTCCACAACAATGGTCAAGTGGTGGAAACAACACGCGAGGTTGCCTTCTATAACGGTGAAGTAACGTTTTATGATTTGAAGATGACAAGAAATACACAAACGGCTGCTTTGGAGCCGAATTTGAACTTCTCTTCTGACGCCATTACAGCTGACGCAATCCAAGTATCCGGCAATGTGATATTGCCGCTTCCTTTATATGATGTGACGGACATCGATGGTGACGGAGATAAAGCCGAAACCGTTACCGTATCCGCAGCTAATCTTGAAAAAATGTTAAGCATGGAACTGAAACAAGGAGCATCAGCAGCAACATCTGCAAGTCCGATTACCGGCTCAGTTACATTTACTCCAGGAACCATTGATAGCACAACTAAATTCATTACGGTATCCTACAAGTATAATTTACCTGCACTAGCGTATGACCAATCCAATCAAATTCGTTTTATTGCTCCCAATGCAAATACTCTTCAAGGCTCGGATTGGATACCATTTGTCGTACGTGATAGCGGGAAATCCTATATTTACGATATCAATTATTTGTCAGGCTACGATCATTCCATGATTACTCCTATAAATGCAGGAAGGCTTCAAGG
Organism: Bacillus sp. FJAT-26390; assembly: GCF_001682865.1. Classification (GTDB taxonomy): domain Bacteria; phylum Bacillota; class Bacilli; order Paenibacillales; family Paenibacillaceae; genus Pristimantibacillus. The sequence continues at coordinate 130,945 of NZ_MAQX01000033.1, read as the reverse complement.
ATTGCAAGGTACAGATATTCCTAGTGACGGCGTCAATGTATATTCGATGCCAATGGGGGTAGAAGTATTGGTCGGCAATTATGGCAGCCTTACCAGCCCTTACGCTGACCTATTCACGATAAACGGGAAAAAACAAGCGGATACCGATTCCGGCTTTTCGCAAATTAACCATTCCGAAATTGTTTACCGTACGGTAAATAACCAACAAACGCCGTTTTTGCGGTTGTTTATTGAAATCAATAAGCTGCCAACATCCGGAACAAATTCAATCACTTTCAAGTTGAATAACGGCACAAGCGAAGTAAAAACAATCATTGCCAAATTATTGTATGGACCTTACGTGAAGTTCAATACTTTAGTTGAAGGAATGAAGGTTGATTACGATTCGGTAAGAGAGACAGATCCAACGATTTTGTTAAATAGATTGGGTATGTTTAGCGGACAATTATTTAATGTAGCCAATGAGTCGGAAGTTGTTTACAGTGGTGTGGGACAGTCTGTATTCCTCTACATTAATAATGTCGAGATTCCGCTCACTGCAGATGTAGTGAAAACAAAGTTTAAACCAACGGGCTCAGCAGCAACTATTTTTAATATCCTTAATAAAGCAGGGGAGAACACAGTTAAATTTGTTTTCCGCACGCAAAAAAATAACTATGAGAATACTTTTAAATTCAGTGTCGTACCGACGAACTTACCAGTCATCCCAGCTCCTGGAACTGATGGAGTGTATCCATATAGCGCGAATCTGCCGCAACCGCTGCCGAACGATGCGAATTTTCCAAAACAAGGAAGCATCTATACGACTAAAGAAGCTCGTTTGAATGTTTATGGCACATTTGATTTCGTTGACCTTGGAGGGGAAACTTCTTTTAGCAATGGTCATACGAATTTGGGAACAACTCAAGGTCAATACATTATTAGAATATCCTCACCGAACTGGAAATCAGATATAAAATGGGATCTGACGAAGGAATTTACGCCTACCAAAAAAGGGGTGCCATTGCCGGCTTATGCAACAGTTCCGTACAATAGCGGTTCTGGCCAAAACGTATCTAATGGAGATGCTAAAGTAGATTTCTTCTATGACGTAGAAGGTCAATACTTTTACTTTAAAATCATTAACCAAAAAATGCCTGAGGATGGAAGCTCTCAAGTATATTCGATGACCGTTTTCAATAGCGGCGAGGCAGGCCCTAGGGCAACCTATCGAATGGAGATTGATTCCACATCAATTCCATACTCCATTTTGGCACCGCTTGTTGAAAAGCGCACGACTAACCAGAATTTCGTCGAAGTCGTGATAGCTTCACCAGGAGCTGACACACTACTAATTGGCAAAGAAGTTGCCAAAAAAGTGAAATTCATTGACTATAGTCAAAGCACGCCGCAATTCATTGATGCTTTCAGCATCACGGTGAAGGATTTGAAACCGAATAAGGATACTGATATTAAATTCACCATTACGCGCGGACAGGATAAAATTAACGATTCCTTTAAAATGGTCTATCAGCCGGCAAATATTCCAGGCGCACAGTATCTTCAGAAGATGCAAAGCTCTCATAAAGTATTTGATGGCAACCTTGTCCTAGCATTTGCCAAGAACAGCAAGCTGGTACGTCCGTCATATAATTCTTCTACCAATTATTCGGGACAAGTTTATAACGGCAATGACATCTTGTTTGCTATTGCAAATCCAAATGATGGAATCGTTGACCGTCACGAATTCGAAAGCCAGCCGCCTAACTATTCAGCAAATAGCTTGGCTGAAGGCAACCTGCATATTGGATTTAGATTCCAAGATCAAGCCAGACAATTCATTAAGGCGAGCCCGCTATTTTGGATAGATGGCGGACAAGCGGATAATCCAGATCCAAGCTCACCTGCATTTGATCCTGTGACTACAGGAACAGACCCGTTCCCGTTTCCAAACATTGTAGGGAAAGCAACGGATAGTTTTGCTAAACGCTGGAATAAATTCGGACTTGAGCTAGCTCCAACCGCACCGGGTAAGCTTACGCTATCTTACGACAGCAATGTTTCGCAAAGCGCGGGTACAACAATAACGGTATTCCGCTTTGACCCTTACAATAGTACATGGGAAAATATTGGCGGTGTCGTAGATGAGAAGAAGCACACGATTACGGTTCCATTTACAAAATTCGGCTATTATGTTGCAGTTAAACTAACTCGTGGATATAACGATATTAATGACCACCCTTATGCTCGTGAGGCTATGGAGGCTATTTATTCAAAAGGCGTTATGAATGCTGTTGATCCGATTGGTGTTTTTGGTGCCGATCGTTATGTAACCCGCGGTGAATTCACGCGTATGATCATTCGCGCATTAGACATTCCTATGAATTATGGCGGGGCTATGCATTTCTCTTATTATCCAGAAACAATCACAAATGCAAGCAACGCAAATGCCATTTATGATTATCGTTATATCGAAACAGCGGCACGTGCAGGGTTTGTAAGGGGCACAAGACCAGGATTCTTCGATGAAGATATAGATTTATCCCGTCAAGATGCATCGGTTGTTTTGGCCAGGGCTCTGAACCTGAAGCTGGAGACAGATGCGAAAAAAGCAAAAGCAACGCTTGATAAAACGTTCAAAGATTCCGGTAACTTTGACTATTATTCAATACCAGCGGTCATCGCTATTCAGAAAAAAGGTTTTATCCAAGGATCCTTAATTGATCCAAGCAATCCAAAATCCGGATCTGTATTCGAACCCAAAGCAAAACTGCTTCGCAGCGACGCTGCCATAATAATGGCTAGAGTAATGGCTGATTTGAAGAAGCTGCCTAATATCTATAGCAAGTAAGAAGCCCTAACAGACCGGCATTCGAGCCGGTCTGTTTTTATCACTCTCAATAAAGAGAAACATTATCCATGGAAAAACTTTAGCATCGACGCTATCTATGAAAACAAGCTATACTTACAAAGTAATCTGTAAGGTATACAGATGGAGTACATAAGTGAGAAAAAAGACGAACGAAAAAAACTTTAAAAGTTTTTTTAAGATCATCGCAACTTTTCACTGTCGCGTGCGTTTAAATACATGACGTTGTAACAAACACATGATTTGATGCGCTAGACCTACTCTTGCTGGTAACAAATTGGAATGAATTCTCAACTTCCTCTTTACGGTACGGCGCGCCCATTGTATAATGTTATAGTGGTGCCGTGACTCTAGCATTGTTCTAGCTTTTTTTACAAGTTTCTACGACATGATTTTACAAATGGGTTTATCGTGATCGTAGACATCATTTATATCAAATCTATGCTCAACTCTGGAAAGGGGGTGAATCGGCTATGAGGGAAAAGAGCAATTCACTATTTAAACAAAACTCTCAACAACCGCATGTATTTAGAGGAGGAGAAATAAAGGTTATGAAGAAAAAAATAGCAGCATTTGTATTGGCGGCAGCGCTAGTACTTCCAACATCTCTTACAGCTTTTGCAGCAACACCGTCTGATGTTGTGGGCAAACCGCAACAATCAGCAATCGAAGAACTTTCCGCACTAGGAATCATCAAAGGTTATGAAGATGGTACTTTCAAGCCAGACAACAAAATTACTCGCGCAGAACTAGCGAAAATCGTTGTTGAAGCTACAGGAAGCGGCGGCGCTGCAACATTGATGCAATCCGTTAAATCCACTTTCAAAGACGTTAAAACAAACCAATGGTACACTGGCTACATCAACGTAGCTGCTACTAAAGGTTACATCCAAGGTTTCAACGGCAACTTCCGTCCAAGCGACAACATCAAGTTTGAAGAAGTTACAGCAATCTTGACTCGTGCACTTGGTTACAAAGATGCTAAGCTTCCTGGAGCATGGCCTTATAACGTACTAGTAAAAGCTGAAGACCTTGGTCTATTTAGCAAAGTAGAAATTACGCCTGGTACGCTTGCAACTCGTGCAATCGTTGCACAAATCACTTCTAACACATTGCAAAAAGAGCTAGTAGCTTACAATGCTGATGGCGATCAATACAATGTTGTAAAAGAAGGCAAAAACGTTATCTTGATTTCTAAACTAGGTTCCACAATTGATCGTGTACTTACTGCAGGTTCCCTTGATTCCAAAGGTCAAGTAGAACTTAACGACAAATGGGAGTCCACTGCTGCTAACTTCATCGTTACTGGCGGCAAAAAACTTTCCCAATTGATCGGCCGTGATGTTGTTGCTCTTCTTGACAAAAACGGTAAAGTTCTTGCTTTGACTGATGCTCAAGCATCTGAAAACACTGTAACTGGTACTTTGAATGCAGCTCCTACAGTTTCTGGCGCTGATGCAGGTAAAGTATTCGTTAAAGTGGGTAGCGATGTTAAATCTTACACAGTTAACACTGTTGCTTCGACTACTTATGGCGTAACTGATTTCTTCAAAAACGGTGACGTTGTTGCTGTTGAAAACCGTGGTACAATCGCAAGTGGCGCTACTGTTAATGTTTACCTTAACAAAGACGGTTCAGCTCGTGCAGTTGTAGCTAAAGAGTACAACCCAACAAACGCATTGTTCGTTTCTTACGTAGCTAAAACAGCTTCTTCTGACGCTCGTATCACTCACACTGGTGGTTTCAGCATCGTGAACGACAACACTGTTGTTACAATTAACGGTGAAGTTAAAGCGGTAACTGATCTTGCTGCTGATGACGTGCTTGAAGTTGCTCGTAACTCTAAATCTGTAGCAAGTGAAGTTAACGCTACTCGTAACGTTGTTACTGGTAAAGTAACTAACATTAGCCAAGTTAACTCTGACACTTTCTACACTGTAAACGGTGAGAAGTACAAAGCTATCGGTGTTACACTTGTTAACGGTGGCGAGTACAAATTGTTCTTGAACAAAGACAAAGCAATCGTTAAGTTCACGGTTGTAACTCCAGGTGCAGCTGATAACAACCTTGCTATCGTTCTTGGTTACACTAACGACGCAAAAGTTATCGTTGACGGAATTCTTGCAGATCGTGATGTTCTTAAATACTACTCCGTTAAAGAAGACAAAATCATTACAGTTAACCTTGATGTAGCTAAAAACTACACAGCTCAAATTGGTGAATTTGTAACTTTGACTTTTGACGGTTCTACAGTAACTGGTATCGACACATCTAAAAACGCTGGTAACATCGAAACTGCTGTTACTACTGTAGATGCTAAATCCGATACTTCTTTGACTCTTAAAAACGGTACTACAACTCGTAACTATGCAATTAACGGCAACACTGTAGTACTTGATGCAACTGGCGTTCTTAACGCTGGTAAAGTTAAATCCGATGCTAAAGTTGTTAAGGGCGATATCGCTAAAGTAACTAAAGCTGACGTTGCATTTGTTGTAACTGATGCTAGTGGTTATAACGCTACTTACATCGTTCTTATCAAAGATCTTGAAGCTGCTGAAAATGCACTTCCAACAGTAGCTGGTAAATTTGTAAGTGTAAGCAAAAACACTGCTGATACAGTGTCTGGATCCACTTACTCAGTAACGTTGAATGTTAACGGAACTGACAAAGAAATCGCTATCCAAGGTGTTGTATACGACGCATTGAATGGCAAAAAAGCTGACAACAACGTAATCGTTAAACTTTACGACAAAGATAACGGTGACGGTACAACAGCTTCCACTAAATACGATGGCGTAACTGTTGTTTATGAAAAAACAGCTACTGCTAACAATAACTTCACTGCTGCTAACTTGAACTACAACACATTTGAAGTTAGTGGTTTGACTGGAAGCTATGCACTGTCTGCTAACTCCGTTGTATATGTAATCGACAAAGACAACAATGTTGTTCTTGGTTCGATCGCAGACGTAGTTGCTGCTCAACTTGCTGGTGATGCTGGCGATAACGCTTATAACGTATTCGTAGCTGACACAGAGAAATTCCTTGGTAACAACAAAGAAGTTTCCGTTCTTGTTATCAAAAAAGGCTAATAACTCCTCGGAGTAATTAGTGCAAGACAAAAATCGGGTTCTCGAATTTCGAGAACCCGATTTTTTTGTTCATATTCCATACATATTTTAGTGATATAATTAAAAAGCACGAAACTTATTGGTTAGAGTATGCGTCTATAAAGTTGTACATAATTATGAAGCGGAGTGATCATGATGCAGAGAGTTATTCGCAAGCAAAAGAAAAGGAGTATAGGTGTACTAGCCCTATTGCTGGTTTTCTCTTTGTTGATTTCAGCGGGCGCACAAGCTGCTGTTGCAGCAAATGCAAGTACAAGCAAACAGGTATATATAAATAAGCAATCCTATGTACAATTGGATAGCGCTAATCTTATGCCTAGCAGCAAAGGGAATACAGCCAGTTTCACTTTAACTTTTTACAATGGTGGTACTACTTCTATTAATTTAGTGGATTACTGGGCAAGATTATCATCAACAAGCGGTAATAAATATAACTTAGCACTTATTGAAACAGACAAAACAAAGAAGAAAGTACAGCCTAAATCTACCGTTACCTTAACTTATTACGGTGAAGTACCAAACAATATTAAGCTTACTAACCTGATTTTGAGAGTGATCAAATTTGACTTCTCGGTAGCAGGTTATGAGACAAATGTCGCTTCTTTTAATTTTCCTGCTAATTATTCGACAGCTGTTAAAGTAAATGGTTATAAAGCTGTTAAAATTAGCAACAACTTGGTAAACGTACGTGTTGATAAATCAACCGTTTCCGTTGGCGGCGAAAATAAAGTCGTTAATATCGAGCTGCTCATGAGAAATACAAACAATTTTAGTCTTACTGTTCCCAATTTCAATTTCTATTTGCAAACGAAAACAGGAGCGCTTTATCCTTTGAAGCTGTCTTCGGCTACTTCTCAGGAAGTTGTTCTCCGGCCATTGATCTTGGAAAGGCTGAAACTTTCAGTAGAGTTGCCGACTAAGATTGATACAACGGATATGAATATCGTAGTAGCACAATCTGTAGGAGAAGCTGCAGCGAGCATTAATATCGGCTTGGCTCAATTCAAGCTGCAAGTAAAACAACCAACTACAACTGTTGGCTCAAACCATTACGAATATATTAATGGAGATTATGTATACGATTATACAATCAGCTCCATTCAGAAGTATGCATGGGCATCTGATGACAATATCATTGGTAAATTGACAATAACGAACAAAGGCGCTAAAACAGCTCCAATTCCGAAAATTGATGGCGTATTTTACGTAGACAACAGTGCAGAGGTAACAACTAAAGAGCTTCCTTTGACTACACAGCTATCGATTCCAGCTAAACAATCAGTAACGCTGTATTATTATGGTTCCGTAGCTAGTTCCATTAAAGTAAGCAATCTTAAATTCAAGCTGTTTAAAACAGAAGGAGAAACAAAAACAGAGCTTGCATCGTTAATTACGAAAGATGCAGTTAATCCTTCTACAATTGCAGTGGGTTCAACCTACAACATTAACGACAATGGAGAAAAAATGTCGGCGACTGTAACAGACGTACGACTATTCCAAGGCGAATACAAAAACACCTATGCCATTTATATGGATTTCTCTAATCTTCAGGACAGAGCTAAATTAACTTCTAATTGGGCAGGTTACTTGCAGTCAGCTACCGGCACCATTTTTGATACGAAAATGATTAAAACAACGAATTTGATCAACCCTAGTAAAAAAGAGCAAGTCATTATTACAGCTGAAGTGCCAAAGGATATTGATTTGAATAATGCGAGCTTGATGCTTGGATTAGCATATAATGAAAAAGGATTAATCGCCGGCGAGGGAGCCGCACTTGGTTACTTCAATGCTGCGAAATTTGCTTTGCCTGTACAAAAAGAGATTTCAAACAATTTCAACGATATTCATGTTGGTCCATATACCATTAATATTAAGTCGCTTGTTGCTTATTTAGATGGCAAATCTCTTGATGTGGATATCTCTTCACAAATTGAGCGCAATCTTGCCTACGATGGATACAGCAGCAAGAAATTAACGCTTGCTTTTGAAGATGAATCGACAAATACAACGGTTTACTCAACTCCATTAGAGATTGATACAACTACTGCTGGCGCAAAATACAGTTTGAAAACGGGAAGCAACTATACCGAAATAAATGAAGATTTAACAAGAGTCTCAAGCTCTGTTACTTTGAATATTTATGAGGAGCTTAACGGATCGAAATCTAAAATTGTTTCGAAAAAGATCCAGTGGTCTGCATTCACAAACTGGGCGGATGCAAATGTGAGTCCAGTTTCGTAATAAAAACCATAAAAAGTCTAGACTTATACAATAAACATCGGATATCTTTAACAAAGGATATCCGATGTTTTTCTGAAAGGAGCAATTATTTTGAAGAAACTAGCAGTACGCTTATCAGTAGCAGCGCTATTAGTGATGCTTGGAGTATGGCTTGGCATTTTGCGTCCTAACTCATTGGAAGCAGAGTCCAATGCACTCACACCAGGCTCCGTAGAAGATCCAGTGGTCACCAAAAGTTATGTGGACGAGCAGCTTGCAAAATTGGGCGGTGGCACCCCTGGCGGCGGTACTACGCCAGTTGCAGAGTCAGCGTTAGAAGTAGTAACTGTTCCCGCTGGGAAGACGTTAATGGCTGGACAAGGCACTGAGGTCATTGTACGCGTAGGCAAAGCCATTGCATATAGCTCTGACGCCAGCGGTATTGCCGATCTTACAGGCGGTACTGATTTGACGAAAGGCAAAGCTGTTCCTACGAACCATTTGTTATTGTTCCCGCGTGAAGGTCGAGGCATCCTTCCTGATCCAAATCAGAAGAACGGTCTTACTGTATTGGTAAAAGGAAGCTATACATTGCAATAATATGGTTAGATGCTCTACATTTTACCCGAACTGACAATAGATTATACGCTTCAAAAATGATGGATCAACGCACAATACATATGTGTTTTACATTCATTTGGAGGTGTCATTTTATGAGTCGTTCGAATAAAGTGGTAGTGCAACAAAGTAAAGCAGCGCTTAATCAATTGAAGTATGAAATCGCAGCAGAATTTGGATTAACTTCAGGAGCCTATGCAGGCACTGGTGCAGATACTGAATTTGCCGGCGAGCTTGGAGCGTCCTCTGGAGGCACAGGAGGTCAAAGCGTGCATTGGTCAGCCTTGTCTACACGGCAAGCTGGCTCAGTGGGTGGAGAGATTACAAAAAGGTTGATCGCACAAGCAGAATCGGTGCTTGGTGGTTACTAACATATTGTGTAAATCCCGACTTCCATTGACACAATGCGACATTTTAGGTATCATACTGTCTTAGAAGAGTTGTCAAACAACCTTTTCCTCCGGGAAAAGGTTCATTTTTTGTGTAGAATGTTCGCACTTATTTCATATTGAGGTTGTAGGAGGTTGATATGGATGTCGGTTAAAGGACGCCACTTGTTCACATCGGAATCAGTAACTGAAGGCCATCCGGATAAGATTTGTGATCAAATATCCGATGCTGTCTTAGATGCATTCCTTGAAGCTGATCCACACGCGCGTGTCGCTTGTGAGGTTTCTGTCGCTACAGGTCTTGTTTTGGTAATTGGTGAAATTAGCAGCCGCGCGGATTATGTTGATATTTCAGCAATCGCGCGCCGTACTATTAAAGAAATTGGCTATACACGCGCCAAATATGGTTTTGACTCCAGCACATGTGCAGTATTGACATCGCTTAATGAGCAGTCGGCTGATATTGCGCAAGGCGTTAACGCTGCGCTTGAGACTCGTGATGGCAAGGACATGAAGCAAGAGAACGAAGATATCGGCGCTGGCGACCAAGGTCTTATGTTCGGTTTTGCTACGAACGAAACACCTGAGCTTATGCCGCTTCCAATCGCTCTGTCGCACCGTATTGCACGCCGCTTGTCTGAAGTTCGTAAGAACGAAACGCTTGCTTACCTTCGTCCTGACGGTAAAACGCAAGTTACAATCGAATATGCAGATGGCAAACCAGTCCGCGTTGATACGATTGTTGTTTCTACTCAGCATGCGGAAGAAATTACGCTTGAGCAAATCCAACAGGATATTCTTGAGCATGTTATCAAGCCAGTTGTTCCTGTTGAATGGCTTGATGCAGATACTAAATACTTCATCAACCCAACTGGCCGTTTCGTTATCGGCGGACCTCAAGGTGATGCAGGCTTGACGGGCCGTAAAATAATCGTTGATACGTATGGCGGCTACGCTCGTCATGGCGGCGGCGCATTCTCCGGCAAGGATCCTACAAAGGTTGACCGTTCAGCGGCTTATGCTGCTCGTTACGTAGCTAAGAACATCGTAGCTGCAGGACTTGCAGACAAATGCGAAATCCAATTGGCATACGCTATTGGTGTAGCTCAACCTGTATCGATCAACGTGGATACTTATGGAACAGGTAAAATTGGCGAAGATAAGCTCGTTGACCTTATCACTAGCAACTTTGACCTTCGTCCAGCTGGCATTATCAAAATGCTTGATCTACGTCGTCCAATTTACAGACAAACAGCTGCATACGGCCACTTCGGTCGTACGGATGTTGATCTTCCTTGGGAACGCGTTGACAAAGCTGAGAAGCTTAAAGCAGAGGCTGGCGTTCAAAGCGGAGTATAAGCAAATTTTAAAATAGATGAACCAAAAAGCTGACCTTGAAGTAGTTACACTACTCCGTGGTCAGCTTTTTTTGTTTGCCTTTCGACACAAAAAAGGAGTTTAACCTAAATTTTTCATGTCAACTAACCGACAAATACAGTACGAGTGTAATTTTTTGAGGAGTGAATTGAAATGAACCGAACCAGCAAGCTTTCTTCATTTATCGCCGTAATGCTGTTTCTCCAATTAAGCTTGGCAAGCTGGCCTCTTGGCACGCAGCAAGCGGCTGCAGCATCTACGGGTCCAGTCGTATTAAGCCTCAGCCCGGCTGATGATCTTATTAACGTATCGATTACGGCTGATTTGAAAATGACCTTTGATGAAAATGTGAGCAAAGGGTCTAATTCAACATCCATTTCCATTTACGATTATGCAACGAGCAACTTGGTGGAAAGGATTCCTTTATCGTCTAATCAAATCTCCATTGATGCATCTCAGAGAACGGTGACGATAGACCCGACATATCATTTCGCGCTAAATACAAATTATTATGTTTTGGTTGATGCCGGTGCCTTTGTTAACACTTCGAACAATGTCGGTTATGCGGGGATCAATAGCGCTAGCAGCTGGAATTTCCGAACGGTTGCTGAAGTGGATGTGACCAGGCCGTCGCATACAAAGCTAATTCCTAATGTTTCGCCTACGGCAATAACGACACCTATTATCATTACCTTCGATGAGGCGGTATATGTTGCAAGCGGCAGCATCCAAATCAACTCTACAGAGGATAATAGAACGATTGCAGTGACTTCGAATGCGGTTAGGGGCAGCGGGACGAACCAAATCATCATTCAGCCTCCAGCTGCACTGCAGCCAAACACGTCGTATTCCGTTACGATTCCCAGTACAGCCTTTCAGGATGCGGCGGGCAATCTTTATAATGGCACAACGTGGAGCTTTACAACGGACACTGCACCAGTGAATGTGGCAGCGCCTTTCGTTCCAGCAGACAATGCGACATCGGTGCCGATCACTGCAACGCTAAATATTACATTTGACAAAAATGTTCAAGCACGTGCAGATAAATATATTGAAATACGACGGATAAGCAATAACACAACCTTTGAACGCTTTAGCGCTCTGTCATCTCGAGTAACTGTTACTAGTAATCAAGTACAAATATCTCCAAGCTCAAATCTAGAGGCTAATACAGCTTATTATGTGTTAATTGATGCAGGTGCGTTCACCCAGCAGGACCCAAATGGCGATCAATGGTATCATGGGATTGCCGGCGCCTCCGTATGGAATTTCAGTACGGATCCTGGCAATGAAACGACCCCGCCTCTTGCAACAGCGGTCTTGCCGGCGGCGGGCGGAACGATCAGTGGCTTGAGCTCTCTCTTGCAAATTACGTTTAATGAGCCCGTTTTTCTAAGCAGCGGCGCAATTGAAATTAGAGATTCAACAACAGGAGCATTATTCCGTTCGATTCCAGTCACTTCGGAGCGAGTAACGGGTGGCGGAACATATCAGATTACGATTGATCCGAATAAAGCGATTAGTGGCGAGGCCGAGAAGGCATTCGTAAATAATACAAAATATTATGTTACAATCGGCAATCGCGCAATTCGCGATGCGGCAGGCAATTACTATGCAGGGCTTTCATCCTCGTCAGCTTGGTCCTTTACGGTTGCGCAGGATACAGTGAGGCCTACACTATCATTACTGAATCCGGTAAATAATGCGGTTTCGGTTGGGCTGAGTCAAGCCTTTACGGCTTCGTTCAACGAGCCTGTCAAAAAGGGCACAGGATCGATCATGTTTAATCCTGTAGGGGATAACACGCTGCAGCCTATTCCAGGGAATTTTTATATTGACGGCAATAATAATAGTTTATTAGTTATTACGCCATCACAGGCATTGAATGCCAAAACCGCCTACTATATAACGATTGATGCTAGTGCTGTAACCGATTTAGCTGGAAACAGCTTTGCAGGAATACTAAACGAGTATCAATGGACTTTTCATACGTTTGGTTCGGACACAACAGCGCCAACGATTAGCAAGCTAGAGTGGAGCGGATCAACGATCACTCTATCTTTTAACGAAGATTTAAATGTATATTCGGTCCCGTCAACGGGGAGTTTCTATGTGACGGTAAATGGAGCTCCGCGACCAGTGACTGGCGTTCAGGTAAGAGGAGAAGCTGTTTACCTAACACTCTCTAGCCCAATTGTTGCGGGACAACAAGTGAAGCTGTCATATTCTAAAGCAGCCGTAGGGCTTATTCAAGATACATCAGGCAATCAAGCAGCAAGCATTGCCAATCAGGATGTGCCTGGTGCAAAAGATGTCACAGCACCTACGGTAATAAGCGGTAACGCTTCAGGAAGCGCCATTACTTTATCTTTTAATAAAGAACTAATGCAAGTAAATAGTTACGCATATCTGCAATTCTCAGTTAACATCGGAGGCGTTAATTACAGTACGACTTCCATCTCAAGCAACGGAAACAATATTTTGCTTACGATTAATGGATCGATTCAAAGCTATCAAAACGTTTATGTGACTTATACGCCTGGCTCTAATCCAGTTAGGGATAAGGCTGGCAACTACTTGGGGGCTTTTAACAATTACAGTATTTACAGTGTGCCTGATACTGGTACGCCCACCCTTCAATATATTAGCGTTAACAGTAACATTGTCACATTGAAATACAATAAGAACTTGAACACACAGAGTGTACCAACAGTGGGACAGTTCAATGTATTGGTCGATAACATCGTACGTCCTGTACTACAAATCAATATTTCTGGTGATTCCGTGCTATTAATACTTTCATCAGCTATAACAACTGGACAAGTGGCATCCGTATCGTACTTGGCCTCGATGTCGTTGATAACAGACTTGGCAGGAAATGCTGCATCCTCCTTTACCAATGTTACGTCTGGAAGTGGAGGTAGCGGCGGAGGAGGGCAAAACGGCACCATTTATGGCGTTATTGCAAAAGGCTCTACAATAACCTTAACTTTCGCTGAGTCAATGAACAGCAGTTATGTGCCTGGCATTTCTCAGTTTCTAGTAAATTCGAATAACGCAGTACGATTAGTATCGCGAGTAGATTTGAGCGGATCATCGGTCATTTTAAGGCTAGCCTCCCCAGTTGGCATGGGAGAGACGGTGACGGTGAGCTACTATTCGAGCACTACCGGTCTTCGCACGAATAGCGGGACGACGATAAATAGCTTCACTAATCTAAATGCGGCCAATCAAACAACGATCTTGGATGGCTTATCAGGTGAGTATGAAGAATCTGATGGTGGAGGAATTGGCTTAAAAACGTCAGTAGCATCCACTGTAATGGACACTTCTCCAGCAGGCGTACAAGCAAATCGTTATGTAATATCGAGCGAGAAGCTGCTTACGGCATTTTCAACCGCTCGTACAGCCGGTATCGCAATACCTCGTGTCGCGTTTAAAGTGCCTTCCTCAGAACGTGCAGCGATTGTGTCTGTTCCAATAAGCACGCTGGATATGGCATCCCGCATCAATGCTAAATCCGTATTCGCTGTGCAATATGGCGATGCGACTTATGAGCTGCAATTAAATGCGACGGATTTTTCGAAAATAAATACTTTGCTTAATGGCAACAGTTCAATGGGGCAATTGCTGATCCGAATCGACCAAGGTTCATCAACGCTTACGGGAGATCTCAACTCAAAAATCAATAGCTCCAATGTCGGTATGCTAGCCGGCCCTTACCACTTCGACGTTACCGCTGTCAGCGGTTCCGTGCAGAAGCCATTGAATGATTTTAACAGCTATGTGTCGCGTACGATTCAGACTTACCAGTCCGTGGACACGAGCAAGGCGGCAGTCGTGTGGTTCGACCCTACGACAGGCGGGCTTTCCTATGTGCCGACTGAGCTTACGACAAGCTCAGGCAAGACGACAGCAACGTTCAAGCGGAAGGGCAATAGCTCATATGCGCTTGTGACTAACTCAGCGAGCTTCTCGGATTTAGCCAATCACTGGGCAGCGGCCAATATTCATACATTGTCGCGGAAATTCATCGTAGAGGGCCGGACTGCATCTAAGTTTGAGCCGAATAAAGCGATTACGCGCGGTGAATTTGCCACATACATCGCCAAAGGTCTAGGGCTAAGCAGCGACAAGACGGCAGCGGCCAGATTTAAGGATGTCAATACGAATACGACAATGGGAGCTTATATTGGCGCCGCATCGGCAGCAGGAATTGTGGCTGGCAATACCGATGGCACCTTTAAGCCTAACAATCCTATTACGCGTCAGGAAATGGCCGTGATGATGATTAGAGCCGCTAGTGTAGCAGGTCTAACGGTTCAGCTGCCTCAATCGGCTTCCTCCTACCTCCAGAAGTACACGGATCGCGGGAAAGTTGGCGCATGGGCGCAGTCTGACGTAGCAAAATCGATTTATATCGGTGTCATTAGCGGTAAAACGGCGGCGACATTGAGTCCGCAAACCAATGCAACGCGCGCGGAAGGATCCGTTATGATCCTGCGCTTGCTGCAAAAGGTGAAATTTTTGACTCCGTAATAAGCAATTAATATGGCTCGGTCCGTGCATCAAATGTGCGGTCTGAGCCTTTTTTATTACATAGGCGATATCTATCAGTCTAGAGAATACGATAGTACTCTTTTATCGGACGTAACTTTTCTACTACTCTTGTAGTCTATAACTATTAGATTAATGGATGGGAGAGTTGCTAATCTAATGGGTAAGGTTAAGAAAATCATCGGACGGCAGACAGAAAGCTTGGGGAAGCGCGTCATTATCGTTGTGTTAGGTGGAGCGTTGCTAGTACAGCCAGTAGCGTCACTTTTGCCTGGAAGCTGGCAAACGGCACTTGTGGAGCCCACAGAGGCGGCTGCTAGCAATACTGTTCTTAAGCTGTCACAACAATCATATGTTACAGCGGGAGCCAAGCGGCTTGACTACGTATACACGGCGACGCGCGGCAGCTCGAAGGTACAAACCGATGTTCATGTCATAGAAGTCGATCTAACGAATCCCTACGTATCCTTAAATGCGATGAGCGGGAGAAATAATAGCATTGGTCAAGTCAACACGATTCTTAATATGACAAAAGAAAACGGAGCGGTAGCTGCAATCAATGCTGACGTCTTCGTAATGGGCAATGAAGGCGCGCCTCTTGGAGGGCAAGTCTCGAGCGGCATGTTCATGTCGAGCCCAGCTAAGCTAAAGGGGATGCATGCATTCTCGATATCGAAGGATCGCAAGCCAATGATCGATAATTATACCTTCGACGGCTTAGTGACGGCTGCAGATGGGTCTAGCTTCCCGCTTGAGGGATTGAACCAATCGGCCTATGTTCCGGAAACGACAGGCACGAACTTTAGCCACGTCAATAAGATGTATATTTATACTAGTGCCTGGGGCGGGGCGGAACGGCCCAAAAATTCAGGCTCCACACCTACGGAGGTATTGGTTCGCAACGGCATTATCGAGGAAATTTCCATTGATAAAGCAATAGCCGGACAAGCGCCAGCCGATGGATACATCCTTCGTACGCACGGCCTAGCAGCTACATACGTAAAAGAGCATTTGCAGATCGGACAATCGATTACAGCCGACTACTCGCTTGTGTCACAGACAACGGGAGCGAAGGTAGATCCTGCGTCCTTCGAGATGATGGCAGGCGGTCATACGCTTCTGGTTAATGCCGGCGCTGCTGCTGCGTTCTCTCGTGATATTACGGGGGTTAGCGGTTCCTCTTATACCTCGCGGACTGGTGTCGGCTACTCACAGGACGGAACGAAAGTCTATCTCATTACGAGTGAGCGATATGGCAGCAATACGGGTGTGAGCTTGAAGGAGCTTCAGCAGATTATGGTGCAGCTAGGCGTTTATAAAGGCGTCAATCTCGATGGCGGCGGTTCAACGACGATGATCGAGCGTCCGCTTGGCAATAGTGCGCTGCAGCTTGCTCATTCTACGCAATACGGCACAACGCAGCGGAGCGTGGCTAACGGAATAGGCGTATTCACAACAGCGCCAAAAGGAACGCTTAAAGGTATTTCTGTAAGTGGATCTAAAGTCATGCTAATAGGGCAGAAGTCTTCCTATTCATTGAAGGGTTATGATACGTATTACAATCCATATGATGTAGATAATGGAACAGCAGTATGGAGCTCTGAGAAAGCGATCGGAACTTTCCAAGGCAATGAGTTTACGGCGACAAAAGCAGGGAAAACGACGCTCAGCGTGAAGTCGGGCGGAATATCGACAAAACAGGATATTGAAGTCATTGGCCAAGACCAAATTGCCTCGCTATCCATTGATACGGCAGTGGGCGTATTGGCTAAGGGAGCAACCATTTCCGTTCCGCTTACGATGAAGCTCAAAAACGGCAATACCTATAAGCTAAGCGGCGACTCCGTAAAATGGGAATTTGTTGGCTTCACAGCCGCGCAAAAAGGAGATAGCCTAACGGTTCAATCGGTTAATGCAGGAACGACTGTAGGATACGCAATTGCCCGTTATGACGGTTATCCGGCTATGATTCCATTTACGCAAGGAGAATCGGTCAGCACCTTCGAGGACTTTGAGAAATCGACCTATCCGATTACTTCACAGGTGACACCTGCTGAAACGGCTGGCAGCGTAAACCTAGTGTCTGATTTGCCGGGCCAAACGTCCGCGAAGGCGTTAAAGCTGGATTATGATTTTACGAATGGAACAGGTACGAAAGCATCTTATGCAGTGTTTAATTCGACAGGCCGTGCAATCGAAGGCTCGCCAATCTCAATGACCGTAGACCTATACGGAGATAACAGCCTGAACTGGGTACGTGCGGAGTTTATTGATGCGGACGGAAAAGCGCATCTTCTGGATCTTGCCAAGCAGCTGGACTTCAGCGGCTGGAAAAATGTGAAGCTGAACCTATCGTCGGCTGGAATGAAATTCCCGGTTAAGCTCAAACGCATCTACGTCGTTACGATTGCCGAGGGACAGGATGAGCGGGCAGCATCTGGTTCAATTGGACTAGATAACATGAAGCTGCAATATCCGCCGTCCGTAACGGTTGATTCAAAAACGAAAGTAGAGATGATCGTAGGCAAGACTGCTGCTACGGTTAATGGTAAAGCGATCAAGCTGGATTCGGCGCCAATCGTGCTGAATGGAGTCACTTATGTACCGGTTCGGTTCGTTTCGGACGCAATGGGATCCAAGCTGCTTTTTGATGGTAAAACGGGGCAAGTTACGGTGCTGCGCGGCAATAAGCTGATGGAAATGACGCTTGGGAAAAAAGATCTAATTTTAAACGGCGTGCGTCAAACCTCAGAAGTAACTCCGATCGTTCGAAACGACCGTACGCTAATTCCGGTTCGTCTATTCTCGGAGAAGCTGGGATTAAAAGTGGGCTATGACGGCAAAGCCAAAAAGATTACCATCGATTAACGATGGACGAAATAGCTATATTCTGTGTTATGATAGAATAGATAAACCTTTAAGTAGAGAAAGGTTGCCGATCTATCGTGGACCACCTAACCGTCGATATAAATCGAGTTATTAAGAATGCAATCGAAGTGATGGAAGACAGCAAATATCAGATTTATGAAATATGTGAATCGGCGCGCACGGAGCTTGAGTCGCTGGAGCAGGAGCTTGAGATCGTTCTTCAGGAAACGGTGAAGACGATCGATAAGGTCGATCAGTTGGAGCTGGACTACCGTCGTGCGCGTATACGGTTAACAGAAGTAAGCCGGGATTTTGTACGCTACAAGGAAGACGACATTAAGTCAGCGTATGAGAAGGCTACTCAAATTCAATTGGATTTGATGGTGTATCGCGAGAAAGAGTCTTACTTGAAGGCACGTCGGGATGATTTGCAAAAACGCGTCCGCAATGTGGAAAATTCGATTGAGCGAGCTGAAACGATTGCTTCGCAAATAAATGTTGTGCTTGAGTATTTAGCGGGTGACCTGAACCAGGTTACTCGAATCATTGAATCCGCCAAAACAAGGCAGCTGCTAGGCTTAAAAATCATATTGGCGCAAGAGGAAGAACGAAAGCGGATCGCGAGAGAAATCCATGACGGTCCGGCACAATCGCTCGCCAATATCGTTCTTCGAACAGAAATTGCAGAACGAATGCTTATCAAGCAGGAATTTGTGATGGTACAGGAAGAATTAGTAGATTTGAAAGGACAGGTCCGTTCCGGCCTAGAAGAAATTCGCAAAATTATTTTTAATTTGCGTCCGATGGCGCTGGATGATTTGGGACTTGTGCCGACTCTTCGCAAATTCACGCAGGATTTTGAAGAGAAAACGAAAATACATACCGTATTCGAGCTAATCGGTAAAGAAGCTCGGATGCCCTCTGCAATGGAAGCGGCTATTTACCGCTTGGTTCAGGAAGCCTTTACCAACGCTTTGAAGCATGCGAGTGCTACTCATGTTTTGCTCGAAATTAACTATCAGCCACAACAGATTTCTATCGTTATTCAGGACAACGGCGTTGGTTTTCATAGCGAACTAATTGAGCAGGATGCTAGCCAAAACGCACACTTTGGATTGGTGGGGATGAGAGAACGTATTGAGCTGATAGAGGGAAGGATGGATATAGACTCAAATCCCGGTAGAGGGACGAAAATTATGATAGACATACCTACGACTGCCGAATCTAGAAAGGAGTAAGATGATGATCCAGAAACCTGCAAGCAGTGCAAATACAATCAAAATTTTACTTGCGGATGACCACCAGCTATTTCGTGAAGGACTTAAACGGATTCTGAATATGGAAGACGATCTTGAAGTCATTGGCGAATGCGGCGACGGCATTCAAGTGATGGAGTTCTGTAATCACACGATTCCTGAAATCGTTTTGATGGATATTAATATGCCAATCGAGAACGGTGTCGTTACGACAGAGCGTTTGAAAAGCTTGTTTCCCGATGTTAAGGTAATCATTCTATCTATCCATGACGATGAGAGCTATGTATTTGAAACGCTTCGCAAAGGGGCTACAGGCTACCTGCTTAAGGATATGGAAGCGGAATCGTTAATTAATGCCATCCGCTCTGTCGTTCAAGGACATGCCTACATTCATCCTAAAGTTACTGGCAAGCTGATTAACCAGCTTCGTCGCATGACTTATTTGGACGAGATGGGAATCGTATCGGGAGCAGCTGCTGCACAAGAGCCGGGAGTGAAGTTCGTTGCAGGCGACGAGAGCCCTCTAACGCGCCGCGAGGCAGAGGTACTGAGACTTATGGCTGAAGGCAAGAGCAATAAGCTAATTGGTGAATTTCTATTTATCAGTGAGAAAACAGTTAAAAACCACGTCAGCAGCATTTTGCAAAAGATGGAAGTTGATGACCGGACGCAAGCTGTTATTCAATCGATCAAATATGGCTGGGTTACGCTTTAAATTTCAAATCATTAAAAATCCCGTATCGGATGATGCGGGATTTTTTGTATGCTTAGCTCCCGTTAGGTGTGAGCTGCGAAAAAAACTCCGAAGCTGCCTTTTAGGCTGCTCCGGAGATGAAAATACAATTATCAGATGGTTTGATCCTACCGGTTATCTTCCTTGCCGTTTCTTGCGAAGCGATAGGAAGCCGGCTGAAAGGGCAAAGGCGCCAATGAGATAATACGGGATAGGACTGGAATCGCCCGTTTTTGGAAGCGTATCAAGCGGAACTTGATCCTCGGCTACATCGATAACGGTATCTGTAGGCGGCTCGCCATTTTCGTTATCATCGATTCCTCCGATTGGCGGCTCCTCATCCACGATCTCAACGATTGTAGTAACCTCGGGTGATGATGTAGGAGTAGGTGCAGTCGAGACAACAGGTGTTGAGGTTGGCGTACTCGTAGGTGTTGGCGTCGTTGAGTTAGGCGTATTCTGAGGCGTAGTCACCGGTGTAGGTTCTGATGATGGCGGTGTAGTAGGCGTAGTCACCGGTGTAGGTTCTGATGATGGCGGTATAGTAGGCGTAGTCTCCGGTGTAGGCGATGCTGACGGCGGTATCGTAGGTGTAGTCTCCGGTGTAGGCGATGCTGACGGCGGTATCGTAGGCGTAGTCTCCGGCGTAGGCGATGCTGACGGCGGTATAGTAGGCGTAGTCTCCGGTGTAGGCGATGCTGACGGCGGTATAGTAGGCGTAGTCTCCGGTGTAGGTGATGCAGTTGGCGGTAAAGTAGGCGTCACATCAGGTGTCGGTGATGCTGTAGGTGTTGCAGTAGGCGTTGGTGTCGGTGTCGTTGAAGGCGTAGGCGTAACGCATAATTCACCTGTGCTTGCGAGTAACAGTTGTTTACTGGTGCTCCAATACACCGTTAAGGTATTAGCGATAGGATTGCTATCTGCTACTGTATTTGTTGAAAACGAAACGGTAGCTTTTGATGGAATACTTCCTGCTCCCGTCTGGTTAGAGCCTTCTATCTTCCATGAATACGGGACATCAATATTGCTTTCGTTCGTTACTTTCCAGCTTCTAGTTTCATTCGGGTTAACGGAGCATGCCGATTCAATTTTTAACTTTGGTGTATTGATGACAACTTTTAACTGGGTAGAGTCGGTCGTAACCGCAATTTGCTCGTTCACCGCCAAATCGGTTGTGAAGCCGTCCAGTGTCAATTCCTTCAACACGTAATTGCCGATCGGCAGGTTATTAAACGAAAGGGTGCCGTCACTGCCCGTAACTCCGCTTTTGAAAAGCTGGTTATTTTTCCATAGCTCGAAAGTGATGCCCGCATGAGGAGCGCCTTCTACGTTGTTTAACAGCTTATTGATGACGATATTGCCCGTACAGCTGTTTTGCAGCTTTAGATTCCAGGCTAAAATTTTGTCGCCATGGGCGCCAGTGCCTAGCACTTTGAGCAAATCGCCGCTGTAAATGTCCAATTGATAAGGAAGGCATTTCGGAATCGTAATCGTAATGGTGTACGTGCCAGCTTTATCAAAGGCAATGGACTGCCCATCAAAATAGGTCTGCTTATTGTAAGGAATCGTCAAATCGCCTGGCCCTGGAGCCCAGTCAGCAGGAGCCACATAGGAGGAAAAGCTGACTCTTACACAATCGATCTTTGTCTTAAAGGTAGCCGTTGCCGTGCCGTCGCCATTAACAACGATATTGGAATGGCTGGCAATAACGTTATTGCGGTCGTTCGAATAGTTCTGGCAGCTATTTTCGGTGTTAGGTACGGGTGTAGTAGCCCCGCCTCCGCTGCTCTGGCCACCACCGTTCTGTCCTTCAGCCATAACGAAGGAACCAAGCGCAAGCGAAAGGATTAATATAATGACCAAGCTCATAGTAAACTGCTTTTTCCAATAACGCATCGTTCACTCTCCTCTTAGAGTAGATAGTGGGTTCTAAGAGGGCCGGTTACACTATTGGCTCCATATAATCCAAGTGTCCATATGCAGATTATACTTCATCGCTTCCCTAGCTTTTACGATTGAACGAAGTCCACCTTCTCCCTGTAATCTATGCTTGAAAAACGTACTTATGCAAGGATGTAGTTCGATGATAACATATATAATAAATTGCTCAAGGGTGTTTCTTTGTCGTAATTTGACTATTATTTTCAGCATAAAACCGGGTATCTCTTGGACATGGCGCACATTTTGTCATCTTGTCCTCCGCTTGCGGAACCAGTGGGCGCTTCGTGGCATATAGTGTCACAAAGAGGAGGTGGCCGCTATGTTTGAGCTTCTACTTTTAGTGATTGGATGTTATGCTTTGGCTGCATTGTCGGTGCATCTGGCGTTTCGAATTCGGCGCAGAAGACAGCAATCCAGCAAGCATTATGTGTTTGTAGCGGACGTTCGGCAAAAAAATATGGAATGGCATATGCGTTCATTGTTTTCTTTCTCGAGAAGGATGGGCAAGGATGTCCGCCTGACCATTGTCGATCGTGGAGTGACGGATGAGACGCGTGCTATTGTCGAACGGTTGGCTAGAAGCGGCAATAAGGTTACGATACACTCCGGAGAAAATGTGCCGCAAACGGAAACCGAGGGTGGTAAGCGCTCACAAAAGGATGGAGTTGACGGCACACAGCTGCTATGGCTGCTGCAGGCAGAAGGAATTGTATCGCAGTCTGATCATGCGGTGCTGATTGATTTGCAAAATCCGTCGGATTTGTCGAAAATGCCATTTTAGTATATAATTTTCTGTAATTGAAAAACCGGAGTGAAGCACACTCAATGACGCGGGATGCGTTGTTGGGTGTGCTTTTTTGTCGTTCGGGGGATTAGAGGAAGCGTTTTGCTATTGATTAAAGGAAGAGTGCGAGGGGAGAGAAGGGGAATGAAGGCTCATGTGTATGTTGTGGAGGTCCGAGGGTGTTGGCAGGCCGCGGTAACGATTAATCCGGAGATAGATAAGCAGTTTTGGATGGACGGTAGATTTGGGAAAGCAGGGCGTCTGAATGAGAAGACAGCTGATTCTGGCTGGCTGTTAAAGGAGCCACTGCCGCTTGGCGATGCTTGCCTTGCAGCTGCGCTTTGGGAAGACAGGCATAAGAGAAGCAAAGAGAGAAAGGCTGCATTGGACATGAAAGCAAGCGGAAGAAGGAAGAGAGCGGAGCATGAGGAGTGGATAGAGCTGCTGCTTGCTTGTGTTGAGATAGCTAAGCGAGGCGGGGAAAATGAAGGGAAAGCAGCTGGCAGCGGGCGATGGTGGCCGCTAGGTGGCGGAGGAAAGCGGGAAAAGGCGAGAGAGGGGAGCTTGTTTGGCTTGGTGGAGCAGTGGAAAGTTGAAAGGGATTCGGCGAGCGAATGGCGAAAGTTGGATGCTGCTGCGCATGTTGGCGCTGTGCGCAAGCAAAGGGGAGAGCGGGAGCGGGCGATTAGTGAGGCGGAGCTGGGAGAGATCGGGGCGGGAGCGCAGCTTGCCGCGGGTTTGATGCAGGGACGTGCGCTTTTGCGAAGCGAGGCGCTCGCCCTGCTCGCTGGCGCGGGCGGGCCCGGCGCCGCGGTGAGCTGGAGCGGAGTGCTCCAGCTTGCCGCGCTGCTCGGGCGGGTACGCCTGAGCGGATCGATCGCCGCCGGGGATGGCGGGCGATTGGACGCTATGGGGCGCCGCAGGCGCGAGCGCAGCTGTTTGCGCTGCGGGAGCGGTGAGGCGCTCATGCACCGCACGGCATGTGCCGCGTGCGGGCGGTTGTGCGCCTATTGTACGGCGTGCATTGGAATGGGGCGAAGCCGTGAATGCGAGCTGCTCGTTATAGGGCAGCATCCTGCGCTTCATGGGGTGCAGGCGGGACGTGGCCGGCCGCTCAAGCCGTTGCCTTTGGAGCGGCGGCTTGCGAAATGGAGCCTGAGCCCAGCGCAGAGCGCTGCAGCTGCGAAGGCGCTTCGTTTCGTCGAAGAGGAAGAGAACGAAGCATTGCGGTCAACAAGCAAATCCGTGGAGACGAGAGATTTTTTATTATGGGCGGTTACGGGAGCGGGCAAAACCGAAATGATTTTTCCGCTGGTGGAATCGGTACTGCTGCGGGGCGGCAAGGCGCTTATCGCAACGCCGCGCCGCGATGTCGTGATCGAGCTGGATCCACGTATTCGCAAAGCATTCCCGGCGGCTTCAGTAGTAACCTTGTATGGCGGCAGCGAACAGCGCTGGGAGGCCGGGGATATCACATTAGCTACGACGCATCAGCTTCTGCGTTTCTATCAGGGCTTTGACTTAGTCGTTGTAGACGAGCTTGACGCCTTTCCCTACGCCGGCGACCCTATCCTGCATTATGCGGCGGACAAAAGCTGCGCGCCTGGCGCTGCCCGGCTGCTATTATCCGCTACGCCGCCAGCGGAGCTGCAGCGAGCAGCGAAGCGCGGTAAGCTTCCGCATGCTAGGGTACCCGTGCGCTATCATCGTCATCCGCTGCCCGTTCCGCGCCTTTACCAAACGCCGGCAGTGAAACAAATGCTGCAGCAGCGAAAGCTGCCATCCAAGCTGCTGGCGGCTATGAAGGCCTCCATTGAGAGAAATGCCCAGCTGTTTGTATTCGTTCAGCAAATCGCGCAGACCGAGCCAATGGCTGCATTGCTGCGAGCTGTGTTAAACCATCCATCCGTAGCAGCAACCTCATCACAGGATGATGGTCGATCGGAGAAGGTTCAACGTTTTCGCGCGAGGGAAATTCGGGTGCTGGTCACGACCACCATATTAGAGCGAGGGGTCACCATTCCGAGAAGCGATGTCTACATTCTAGATGCGGATGGACGGCTTTTTGACGAAGCATCCTTGGTCCAAATGGCAGGTAGGGCAGGGCGATCCGCCGAAGACCCGTTCGGCCGCGTTTATTTTTGCAGCCGCGAACGCAATCGTTCGCTAGTATCGGCCGTTCGCCACATTCAATCGATGAACCGCATGGCTCGCAAGGAAGGCTACTTGCTCCCCGCCAGCAGAGGAGGCTCGTCAAAGTGACCGACTCGCCGCAAGCATGGCTCCGGCGTCTCCAATCCGCCTTCGCCACTACCGCGGAGCTGCTCGCTCCAACGTCTGCCGCATGTCTCTTATGCGGCAAACCGCGAACCGAGGCTCGCAGCCCGGGCAGCTCCAACCCATCGAAGCTGACTCCCCAGCTTCGAAAGTCGCTTTGCGGAGCATGCCTCTCCGCAATCCCATGGCTCACCCGCATCGCCTGTTCCAGATGCGGCCGCGGCATCGCATGCGAGGACTGCATACGCAGTCCGCATCGTGCATTCGTATGCAACCGCAGCGCGGTTTATTATGACCCAGCGATGAGGGCGATGCTCGCTCTATATAAATATCGTGGGAACGAACGATTGGCCCCATTGCTAGGCGATATGCTGCTGCCTGTTATAGAGGCGATGACCGCTGAGATTGCGGAGCGACAAAATGCGGCAAGCGGAAATGCTAAAATATCAAAATGGAAATTAGCAGATTATTGGGATGCCGTCACCTATGTCCCTATCAGTGAAGAACGAGCAAGCGAGAGGGGCTTCAATCAAGCAGAGCAGCTTGCAAGCCATGTTGCGAAGCGCTATCGCTTGCAGCTTCTGGACCTGCTTGTCCGTGCGCGCCATTCGGAGAAGCAAAGCTTCAAAACTCGCTCCGAAAGAATGCGAGATACAAGGTCTCTTTTTAGCGTGAACGTTGGCTTGCTTCGCATTTTGCTTGACCCTGCCTCTAAAGCACAGCCCTCTCGGAAAACGATTCGGCTCCTCCTCATTGATGACATTTATACGACGGGAAGCACGGCAGAAGCCTGCTCGCAAGAATTGCATCGGCTGGCGAAGCGTCCGCTGGAAATATACATTTTGACCTGGGCGCGCTCCTAAGCGATATAATATTCATAGGATCGTAAATAGATTCATAGTGAAAAAGTTAACGCTTTCGATTAGAATAAAGCTAATCATATGATTCTTTTGACAGAAAAAGGAGGGCTCAGAGCGATGAATTTGGATAATTGTCCTCGCTGCGGTAAGCTTTTTGCCAAAAATTTTAGAGATGTATGCCCGTCATGCATGCGAGATATTGATAAAGAGTACGAGCTTTGCGCAAACTTTTTGCGTGAGTTCAAGGGTTCGATTATTACTGAGGTGGCAGATGCTACCGGTGTGTCCATTAAACAAATCACGAAATTTATCCGCGAGGGACGTATTTCGATCGTGAACGCTCCTAATATGTCGTATCCATGCGAATCCTGCGGGACGCTAATACGCGATCATCATCTTTGCGACAACTGCCGTCATCGGATCGAGAAGGACAAAAAGGAAATGTTCGATAACCTCGCTAAGCAGGCTGAAGTAAAAAGCGCATATAAGCCAACCGGTGTATATAAAGGCTTAGAAAGATACAAGGATAAATAGATGAATTACTGTTAATATTTTCATGACTATAAAATTTCACTTGACCGAAGCCGATAATACTTGTAAAGGTAATCGGCTTTTTTAGTTTCCGTAAATAATGAGGTGGATAAAATGAAAATAAACGAGACGAATCGTATTGGCGCGCTAAATCCTTACCATAAGCAAAATGAAGCAAGATTGAGCGCAGAAGGCAAGACAAAGAAGAAGGACGAGGTCCAGATTTCTGCGGCTGCCAAGGAGATGCTGACGACAAGCAAAGCGAGCGGAGCGGACAGAACAGCACAGATCGAGCAGCTTAAGCGTTCGGTTGCATCGGGCACGTATCATGTGGAAGCCGGCAAAATCGCCGAGAAGCTGCTTCCCTACTTGAAGGAGTAGTTTTCTAAATGAATGAATACATCCAGCAAATATTAGAGGTTTTGCAAGAGCTATTAGATGAGCACCGGCAGCTAATTGAATACGGCAATGCGAAAACAACGGCCATTACCGTGAACAATGTGGAGACTCTTTCATACATTTCCAGCAAAGAAAAGAAGTGTCTCCAGCGCATACTGGAGCTTGAGCAGCGGCGAATCTTTCTGATCGGGAAATATATGCTGGATCAAAAGCTGACTAGCCATCGTTCCTTCAAGATGGACAAGCTCATACAGGCTGTCTATCATGCCAATGAGAAGCAGCAACTTCAGGCCCTATGGCAGGAATTGTCGGCAGCTCTTGCCAAACTTCAAGACATCAATGAATTTAATCAGCAGCTTGTAAAAATGACGCTGGAGCATTTGCATTTCACGCAGGATCTGCTGCTCGGACCAACGGAGGACGAAGCAACCTATCATCGCGCTGTTCAAGGCATGGCCTACAATCGTACTGGCCGCTTTAATATAAAGACGTAACAAGAGAGGACAAAATACGATGGCATCGACATTTCATGGCTTAGAAACAGCAAGGCGCAGCTTGTTCACGACGCAGTCCGCTCTAAATACAACAGGACATAATATAGCGAATGCTAACACGGCAGGCTATTCGCGCCAAGTCGTAAACATGACCGCTTCAAGACCGATTGATGCAGTAGGCTTCTCCAAATCAACAGCGGCAGGCCAACTTGGTACAGGTGTGGAGGCAAGCTCAATCACACGTATTAGAGAGAAGTTTCTGGATAATCAGTACCGCAATGAAAATAAATCGTACGGCAACTTTACGGTTCAACTGGATACGCTTCAAAAGTTGGAAGGAATCATAAATGAACCAAGTGATACGGGCTTAAGAACGGTGATCTCGAATTTTTGGAATTCGTGGTCGGATTTAAGCAAAAACCCGGAAAACGCTGACGGACGCAAGGTTGTATTGGAACAAACGATGGCGATGGTTGATGCATTTAATTACACGGCAAGACAACTAGGGGATCTGAAAACCGATCTAACCGAAAATGTCCAAACCAATCTAAACACGGTGAATTCCTTAACAACAAACATCGCGCAGCTAAACGGTGAGATCCGTCGGATCGAAGGCTTAGGCGATAACGCCAATGACCTGCGTGATCAGCGTGACCTGTTAACGGACCAACTTTCCGGTTTGATCAACATTCGTGTTGAAGACCAAGCAAATGGCTACAGGATTACAATGGGCGGTACTGAGCTTGTTCAAGGAACAGCAACATCTGAGCTTGATATGCCGGGTGTTGAGCAAGCTATTGCATCAGGCGACCTGAATAGTGGTACGATTTACGGCACAATGTATTCCAGAGATCATTTTGTAGAAGGTTACATTGGCGAACTGAATAAGCTCGTACAAACGATGGCAACCGGTGAGTTTGAGATAACGCTTCCCAAAGGCTCTGTATTGCCAGAAGGAACAGTACTTAATAATGTAACCTACACGGGTACAAATCGTACGCTAGCTGAGGATACGACTGTTACGGTTAAAGGTTTAAACGGCTTGCACCAGCTTGGCTATTCACTGGCAGGCACGGAGGCAGGACTGCCATTGTTCACGGATAGTACGGGTGGGGTTTCAGGACTTACAGCGGGTAACATTACCCTTAATCCTGCGATTGTTGCTAATTCCAATTTGCTAGCCTCTTCTATGCGTGTAACTACGAATGCTGACGGTTCAGAGACTGTTGTTAGCGGCAATAACTCGTTGGCGGTGCTTTTCTCGCAAATGAGAGATACTCGATTTGATTTTGACCCAAGCGCCGGAGAAAACAAAAATACGATGGATGCCTATTTCCGTTCCGTGGTTGGGCAGATCGGCGTTCAAGCGGCTGAGGCCACAAGGATGCAGACAAATCAACAAATTATAGTAGAACAAGTAGAGTCGCGGAGACAATCGGTAAGCGGTGTTTCGCTCGATGAAGAAATGTCGAATATGATCAAATACCAGCATGCATATAATGCTGCAGCACGGAATATGACGATGATTGATGAAATTTTAGATAAAGTCATTAATGGCATGGGCCGGGTAGGTCTGTAATGATTAAAAACATGGAGGTGATATATTATGTCGCTGCGCGTTACACAATCAATGATGAACTCCCAGCTATTGCGTAATGTATCCAGTAATATGGGTCGTATGAACAACCTGCAAAATCAGCTTTCGACCGGTATGAAAATTAATAAGCCCTCTGATGATCCAGTAGGCATTACGTTTGCTTTGCGATATAGGAGCGAAATTGATTCTAATGCTCAATATACAGAAAACGTAGATTCTGCGTTATCCATGCTACAATATACGGATACAACGATTGGCCAAGCCGGTGAGATTATGCAACGCTTTCGGGAACTCATGGTAAACGGCTCTAACGGAACGAATGAGCAAACCAGCTTGGATGCCATTAAAACCGAAGTGTCGCAATTGTTTAATCAAATGATTGAGATCGGCAACAGCCAATTCAATGGCAAACAAGTATTTAACGGGGAGTTGACGGGAACCAAGCCTTATTCCGCAATGACACTTGAGCAAGCCATTGACCCGCTTGCTGTTCCTCCGCAGACAAAGGCCTATAATAATGCTTCAGACCCAGGCGCAATTAAGTTTGAGTTGGCGCCGGGAATGACGCTTGCGACAAACATAACGGGGAACGAGGTATTCGGAAATCCCGTTGCATCTGACACAGACACAAACAGCGATAACGTATTCCAGTTATTGCGCCGTGCACATGATATGCTTTCTTCTGGGGACCAGAAGGGACTTTCTAACTTAATTGGGCAAGTAGATACGAGAATGAATACGATGCTTACCAAGCGCGCGGAAATCGGAGCAAGGATAAACCGTGTGGAGCTAATCGAGAACAGACTAAAGGATTCTGAGATCAATCTCCAGACAGTGAAGTCTAAGGTTGAGGATGCGGATATCGCCGAGGTTATTACGAACTTAAAGGCGGAAGAAAACGTTTATCAGGCTTCTTTATCCGTCGGCGCGCAGCTTATTAGACCAAGCCTGGTTGACTTCTTGAGATAAGGGAGTGCCTTATGCAAATTCCTCAAATCCAGATTCGCCAATTTCCGGCCATGCTTTCCATTGATGCAGATATGGGGAAACAGTCTTTGGAGCAACCACAAGCGACCGTGGAAATGGAGCAGATTCGCCCGGAGCAGCATTTTACAACCTCAAGAAGCCGGCTTGAAGTTAATCAGGATCGAGCCTGGGATGCTTTAGCACTAGGCGGGAATTTAGAAACGATGAGCAAAATCTATTCCATGGCATCTGATATGGCTCTCCGAGGTCTGGCTCGTATTGTAGAACAGGGAAACCGTATGGCAGACATTCATTTAGGCGGAAATCCAATTGCAGAGAGAGCTAAAGACTGGCAACGGACTTTTCCTGAATTTGATTTCAGCGGAGAAGCATCTTATGATAACGTTGATATTTCCTACACACCTGCAGAAGTTTCAATTGAAACAACGCCGGGGAGAGTCAATTTGGACGTACAAGTGAATCGGCCTATTCATCAGTATGAGCGAGGTAAGCTAGAGATTTATATGAGTCAATATCCGAAGGTCGAAATCATTCCTCCCCAAATTGATCAGCTTATATAAAATATGCGCTTTCGAAATCAGAACTATAGACCAGCAGCGTAACTGAACGCAGTTGCGGGGTCTATAGTTTTATTTATAATATTGGTAACCATATGGAGGAGGGCAATACTGTGAGTGCAACTACATCAGTGTATCATTTCGAGCAAGGTATTCCGGGTTTTGAACATCTTCATCACTTTGTGTTCTCAGACCTGGAGCAAGAGCTGCCAATCAAGCTTATGCAATCCGTAGATGATCAAGAAATCTCTTTACTAATCGTTAACCCATTCTTCTTTTATCCGGAGTACGAATGGGAGTTGTCCGATTCGGCTAAACAGGAATTGCAAATCCAAACGGAACAGGATATTGAAATCTGGTCGATTTTGACGATGGCTACCGAACCGTCAGAGGCTACCATTAATTTGCTGGCTCCGCTCGTCTTGAATCCTAACCAAATGACTGGGAAGCAGCTCATTCTTCATGACAGTACTTACAGCTCGCGGGCCCCGCTTAATCGAACATAAGGAGGAACAGCCATGCTCGTTTTATCTCGCAAAAGCGATGAATCCATTATTATAGGTGGCAATATCGAGATTGTAGTATTAGGCGTGGAGGGCGACAATGTTAAATTAGGTATACGGGCTCCGAAGGAAGTAGACATTTACCGCAAAGAAATTTACTTAACCATTCAAGCCCAAAACCTTGCAGCAGCCAAGCATCCGTTACCATTAGATGAAGTGACGAAGCTGTTCAAAAAATAATTCGTTTTTTTGGATAATTACTATAAACAAAAAAAATGATCTGTCGATATATATATTAGCACGGTGAAAAGGGCGGCCGACCTACAACCGTAAGCTTCCGCAAGGATGCGGATACTCGAAAATTTCAAGGAGGAAATAACAATGCGTATTAATCACAACATCGCTGCTTTGAACACTCACCGCCAACTAGGTGCTAACAGCGCAGCAACTTCCAAAAACATCGAAAAACTATCTTCAGGTCTTCGCATCAACCGCGCTGGCGATGATGCAGCAGGTCTTGCCATTTCCGAAAAAATGCGCGGTCAAATCCGTGGTTTGGACATGGCTGCTAAGAACTCCCAAGATGGTATCTCTTTGATTCAAACGGCTGAGGGCGCTCTGAACGAAACTCACAGCATCTTGCAACGTATGCGCGAGCTTGCTAACCAATCAGCAAACGGAACGAACACTGATGCTGACCGTGGCGCTCTTCAAGACGAAATGAACCAATTGACTTCCGAAATCAACCGTGTAGGTAACACTACTGAGTTCAATACTCAAAAATTGCTTCAAGGCGATGGAAAATCCAACCTTACTGGTACTGGACTAGATATTTCTGCTCTTTCCACAAGCACTGCTGGAACTGATGCAACTTCGCAAGAAGTTAAAATGACTTTTGACTTAAACGGTACATTAGCTGCTGGTGAGACATTAGCAGTTAACATTAACGGCAAGGCATTGACACTTACATTTGCAAATGGCGGTGGTAGTGCAGTAGCCGGTGATGTTACTAACCTAACAACATCTGGCGCTACAATTGACATTGGCGGTGCTACACTTGGTGCTGTAGCTGGATCTGATGCTAAAGCTACAAAATCAGCGGTAGAAACGTTGCAAAAGTTGATTGATGGTGACGATTCACTAAAAGGTAACTTTAAAGTATCTGAAAATGCTGGAGTAGTTACAATTGAAGCTATTAAAACTGGTGAATACGCTGGTTCCAAAGGCAACATGAAAATTACAACAACAACAGATGCAAATGTAACTAGACAAGCAAATACTGGTGCTGCTGGAGCTATGGCTGCATTTGTGAATGCTGGCGCACAAGTTATGGGTACGAATACTGATGGTACATCTGCAAAAACATCTATTGACCTTGCATCCATCGATTTCACTAAACTATCAACTTTGGTTGATAAAGGACTTACAATTAACGGAAAACAAATCCAGTTTTACAATGCTGACAATGGAACGTTTAATGGTAACGGTAGCTCGATTGGTATTGACATCAGCGACGTAACAGATGAAGCTACTCTAGTAGATGCAATTGTAAAACAAGGTAAAATCGATGGCGTTACTTTGAGCAAAGAAGCGGTTACTAACAACCTAGTTGTGACATCTGCTGCCAAAGGTGCTGATAGCAGCGTAAAAGTAATCGATGGCGGAGTACAAGAAGCTTTCAAAACTTCTTTCCAAATCGGTGCTAACAGCGGTCAATCAATGAGCCTTGAAGTGAACGATATGCGCTCTAAAGCACTTGGTATCACTGGTAAAGCTGGCGATGCTGGTTTCACTAAATCTAACTCCGTAACTGATGGTACTAACGATGTTAAAGGCGAAGCTGCTTTGAACATCTCCACTAAAGATGATGCTGCTAAAGCAATCGCAGTTCTTGATAAAGCAACTGCTTCTGTTTCCAGCGAGCGTTCTAAACTTGGTGCGGTACAAAACCGTCTTGAGCACACAATCAACAACTTGGGAACTGCTTCTGAGAACCTAACAGCTGCTGAATCCCGTATCCGTGATGTTGATATGGCGAAAGAAATGATGGAACAAACGAAAAACAACATCCTTGCACAAGCTGCACAAGCTATGCTTGCACAAGCTAACCAACAACCGCAAGGCGTTCTTCAATTGCTTCGTTAATTCTAATGGTTTACAAGGAGACTCTAGATTATCTAGAGTCTCTTTTTTTATGGCTAAAGTTATCGCTTTTTATGATTATCCCTAAACTATCTTCTATTTATTTCCGATACTACTAGTAGTAGATACAAACGATAATGTGAACTAGCCAGCAAGATAATGCTCTATATAAAAATACAAATAGATGAGAAAAGGTAGGAGGAAGATTATGATAAATTCAATCCGCATGAGTGGATTAGCTT
Organism: Bacillus sp. FJAT-26390; assembly: GCF_001682865.1. Classification (GTDB taxonomy): domain Bacteria; phylum Bacillota; class Bacilli; order Paenibacillales; family Paenibacillaceae; genus Pristimantibacillus. The sequence goes on along the minus strand of NZ_MAQX01000033.1, from coordinate 97,628 downwards.
CGGGCCTTGATACAGATACGCTTGTTAAAAACCTAATGAAAGCTGAAAAAGCGCCGCTCAATAAGCTGCTCCAAAAGAAGCAAACCGAGGAATGGAAACGTGATCAGTTTAGAGAGATGAACTCTCTATTATTAGATCTTAAAAACAAAACCTTTGATATGAAATTGCAAGGGACGTACCAGAAGAAGGTATTAGCATCAGGTAACGACAATCTTGTAGCTGTTAAGCAAAAAGGGGTCCCAAGTACCTCCAATTATGAAGTGAAGGTTACAGACCTTGCTGAAGCGGCCAAAGCAGCATCTGTGAAATTTACTGCCAGTGGACTGGCAGATGGAACTGCCGAAATTGGCGAGGCATTTGATTTCAAAATAGGCGCAACCACGATTAGTGTTGCAGCAACTGATAACATCAATAGTATAATAGCTAAGGTGAATTCCAATTCATCCGTAACAGGAGTTACCGCAAGCTACCTGCAAGATGATAAATCCATCACATTTACAACAACGACAAGCGGTGCAAGCGCGGCTATCTCGATTACTAACACAGGCGGGTTTGGCACGAGCAACAAGCTTGGATTATCTACGGGTACGGTTAACAATTCTGCGACAATAACGGATTTTGCTACGAATAAGGGTTTTCAATCGTCCAAAGACGCTAAGCCTGGCAATGTCCAAATTAACGGAATTGCTTATCAGGTCAATAGCTCAACCTTCACATTTGATGGCGTTGAATTCAACATTAAAGCTGTCGGTACGACGCAAGTCAGCTTAAAGCCAGATGAGGATGCTATTTTTAAATCGATAAAAGAATATGTTGATAAATATAATGAAATTACAAATAAGATCAATACTAAGATAACGGAAGCAACCTATAGAGATTTTAAGCCCTTACTAGCTGAGGAGAAAGAATCGCTGTCGGAAAAGCAAATCGAGCAATGGGAGGACAAGGCGAAGAGCGGATTGCTGCGTCAAGATTCTCTGCTCTCTAATGTATTATCTGAAATGCGGCTTTCTCTATCGTCGAACTTACAGGGCTCCGGCATAGATTCGAAATATGACAATCTTTCCGATATTGGTATTACTTCCGGTAGCTATTCGGAAAAAGGAAAGCTGTATATCAATGAAACAAAGCTGCGTGAAGCAATTTCCAAAGACGGTAACGCGATAATGGATTTATTCACTAAAACGGGCACCTCCACGGATCCTGCAACCAAATACAATGAGAGCGGTGTAGCTCAGCGGCTTTACGATCAAATTAACAGTACAATGGGTAAGCTAACGGAAAAAGCAGGAAGCATCGCTTCGCTCGTAGACAACAGTACGATAGGCAAAGGATTGAGCAGGCTTAATACGGATATTAACAAGTGGAGCACTAGGCTGGTGGATATCGAAGATCGGTATTGGAAGAGATTTACTGCTATGGAGACCGCGATGAGTAAAGCAAACTCACAGAGCGGTTGGCTGTCACAACAATTCAAATAATGAATAATCAAATTGTTGGCTAAAAAAGCTACTGCTAGTGTACACATTAGTAAAGTAGAAGGAGAGGCGATAATGAACACGGATACCTCTCTAGAATCTCTTCTTAACGACTTCTTGCATATTACGCGCTCGTTAGAGGAGAGAGTAGTAGATGAAAACAGTGAACCGGAAGAATGGATAGAGCTGTTGGACAAACGACAAGAGCATATTGATGCACTAACCATTCTACTATCGCAGGGTATAGCATTTACGGATTCTCAGAAAAAAAGCTGCCTACAACCGGCGTATGAGATTGATCTAAGAATTTTTCCCATTATGGACCAGAAGAAAAAGAAGCTGGAATCCGAAATTATTAACCTTAAAAAAAGCAAAGCGGCAAATCAACAATACGGGGATTATGGAAATTCTTATTCTCCGTATGGTGCTTTTTTTGATACAAAGAAATAACCAACTGCTTAAGGGCTTCTTTTTAAAGAAGCTCCTTTTTGTTATATAAATAGTGTTATGAATACAAACTGATTTATTGGTGTTGACCAAAGCTAAAAAGGAAAAAGAAACATTCCAAAATATAGGTCCTCATCTAATAAAAAAAAGATGGCTAGCCGATATATACTTTAGAACTATCGACGCGGAAGGAATGATAGGTTATGAACACGAATGTGCCAGCAACAGGGGTGATTAGCTCACTGAACCGTAGTGCTATGGGTATCGATTCGGTTAATTCCGGAGTAGAGTCATCAAGCTCTGTTGGAATGAGTGATTCTCAACACCTTTCTAAAATTACTAGACAAGACGAGTTGAAAAAGGCAGAGCTTCGCGGTGAGCATATTACGATTAGCGAAGAGCAGCTAGTTAAAGCAATCGATAGAGCGATTAAAGCCATGGAAGGCAAAAGCACGAACTTAGAGTTCTCCGTGCATAAGCAAACAAATATCATTTCAGTTAAAGTTCTAGATAGTGCATCGGGAGAAGTCATACGTGAAATCCCTCCAGAAAAAAACTTGGATTTTGTAGCTAAGTTGTGGGAGATGGCAGGGATACTTATAGACGAAAAAGGATAATTCAACGTTTCATAAGATAGATCTTATTAAGATGAACTCGCGAGTATTGGCTTAAACAGCAATTTAGTTCATAGGAGGATAAAAAATGCAACTTCAACAACGTAATAAGTATATTCAGAATACCATTCAAACAGCTACTCCAGGACAATTACTTATTATGCTCTACGATGGTGCTATCCGGTTTTGCCGTCAAGGAATTGAAGCGATTAAAGAACAACGCTATTCAGATGCAAATACGAGTTTAATAAAGGTACAAGATATTATAAGTGAGTTTACGATTACAATTGATCGCTCCAATCCGATATCAGAAAATTTACTGAAACTATATGATTATTTCAATATGCGACTTATTGAAGCTAATGTGAAGAAAAATACTGAGCCGGCTGAAGAGGTGTTAGCGCATTTGATTGAATTGAAAGAAACTTGGATGCAAGCTGCCAAGGAGTTCAATCAAGCAGTTGGACAATCGAATGGAAGCAACTATAAACAAACTCAATCAACGGTCGTCTAGTTTGAATGACATGGTTTGTGACTTTGGATATAACGAAGTTAATTGCTAAGTCACCCCTTGGGTGGCTTTTTTATTTGGATTATCGACAAGAATCGCCAAGCATAAACCCCGCCAACACTCAAATGTATTCGCTTACAATAAATTGTTTGACAATTCCGTTAAGTGGGTGTTATAGTCAAATTGTGGGTTATACAAAGCGATGCCTCACAGTATTTGAAGATGAAGGGAATGTTTGCACATGCAAGGTAAAGTTAAATGGTTTAACGCAGAAAAAGGTTATGGATTTATCGAGACTGAGCAAGGCGGCGACGTATTTGTTCATTTCTCCGCTATCCAAACTGAAGGTTTCAAAACTCTTGAAGAAGGCCAATCCGTCGAATTCGATATTGTTGAAGGCGCTCGTGGTCCACAAGCTGCTAACGTAGTTAAACTGTAATCATTCGGCTGATCCAGCCACCTTATAATTTGGATCACTAAACAAGCAACTTACACAAAGCTCCGGGTAACCGGGGCTTTTTTTTGTTGTCCGCGCTAACAAACGGGTCGCAGCTAATTAACGGAATCCCGGCGTTTTGACGAGCCCAACGGAGTATGTATCTTAATTGTGACAATTCTATTAGTTCTATAGCATTATTTATCTGAAAATTCGAAATAAAACAAAAACTCTTTTGATTCGAACGCTTACATATGTTATAATAAGGCCATGTAAAGGAGGAGTTCCCCATGAACTACAACATTCGAGGTCAACACTTTCAAGTGACAGACGCATTGAGAGACTACGTCGAAAAGAAACTCAGCCGATTGGATAAATATTTCGAAGCACCAATCACCTCCGATATTAACGTAACACTATCCGTCACCAAAGGGAAACATGCAGTAGAGGTGACCATTCCGCTCACCGGTGTCATGCTAAGAGCCGAGGAGAAAAGCGAGGACATGTACGCATCGATTGATGTTGTTGCGGACAAACTCGAACGACAAATACGTAAGCATAAAACTAAAGTAAATCGCAAGTTCCGCCAAGGCAGCGGCGTACGCGCCTTATTCAGGGAAGAAGGCTCAGCAGTGGGCGTTCTGGAGGAAGAGGATGATCTGGAGCTTGTACGTACCAAACGCTTTGATCTGAAGCCGATGGACGTGGAAGAAGCGATTTTGCAAATGAATATGGTTGGACATAACTTCTTCGTATTCTCGAATGTAGACAACAAAGAAGTGAGTGTTGTATACAGACGCAATGATGGAAAATACGGCTTAATCGAGCAGGGCTAGCAGCAATTATACTTAAAACGAAGAGCCTTTTCTCCTTTTTGGAGAGAGGCTTTTTCTTTTCCAATCATCTTCGTTGCGGCGGTGTCGACAAACTGATACAATTTAATGCAAAGAGGCGTCATTACGAAAGGGGAATTCCATGCTCGGACTAGTGAAAAAGATATTTGGTGACCATAACGAGCGCGAGGTAAAACGGCTCCAACGGACGGTAGATGAGGTAAATGCGATAGAGTCGAAGTTCACGGCTTTGTCCGATGAAGCGCTGCGCGCGAAAACGGAAGAATTCAGAGCAAGAATTGAAAAGGGAGAAACGCTCGATCAAATTCTTCCTGAAGCTTTTGCAACCGTAAGGGAAGCATCCAAGCGTACGCTTGGCATGCGTCATTTTGACGTACAGCTTCTTGGCGGTATGGTTCTGCATGAAGGAAAGATTGCGGAGATGAGAACGGGTGAAGGTAAGACGCTCGTTGCGACGCTTCCGGTTTATTTGAACGCATTGCTTGGCAAAGGCGTTCATGTTATTACGGTCAATAACTACTTGGCACAGCGTGATAGCGAGCTGATGGGACAGCTTTACGGCTTCCTAGGCATGACTGTCGGCTGTAATTTGCATGGCTTGTCGCATGACGAGAAGCAAGAGGCTTATGCTTGCGATATTACGTACGGTACAAATAATGAATTCGGCTTCGATTATTTGCGTGACAACATGGTGCTTTACAAGGAACAAATGGTACAGCGTCCGCTTTATTTTGCAATCATCGATGAGGTGGATTCCATTCTAGTCGATGAAGCGCGGACGCCGCTTATTATTTCCGGACAAGCTGCTAAGTCGACTGAGCTCTATTTTGCCGCAGACCGCTTTATTAGCCGTTTGAAGCCCGAAGAGGACTTCACGATTGATATCAAGCTGCGCAGCGTTATGCTGACGGAATCAGGCGTTGAGAAAACGGAGAAGGCATTCTCGATCGAGAATCTATTCGACCATGCGAATGTCACGCTTAACCACCATATTCAGCAAGCGCTGAAAGCGAACTTTATTATGAAGCGCGACGTGGATTACGTGGTTGAGGAAGATGAGGTTGTTATTGTCGATGAGTTCACGGGTCGTCTCATGTCGGGACGCCGTTACAGCGACGGGTTGCACCAAGCAATTGAAGCGAAGGAGCAGCTGGAAGTTCAAAACGAGAGCATGACTCTTGCGACGATTACGTTCCAGAACTATTTCCGCATGTATCGCAAGCTGGCAGGCATGACCGGTACGGCGAAGACGGAGGAAGAAGAGTTCAAGCGTATTTATGGTCTTGATGTTATTCAAGTGCCTACAAACCGCTCGATGATCCGTAAGGATATCGCAGACGTGGTCTACAAATCCGAAATGGGTAAATTTAAAGCGGTCGTTGAAGAAATCGTCGAGCGCCACAGCAAAAACCAACCGGTCCTTGTCGGTACGATTTCCATCGAAAATTCCGAGAAGCTATCGGACATGCTCAAACGCAGGGGCGTGACGCATAAGGTCCTGAACGCGAAGTTCCATGCGGAGGAAGCAGAAATTATCTCCCGAGCGGGACAAGCAGGCTCGGTGACGATTGCAACGAACATGGCTGGACGCGGTACCGATATTTTGCTGGGCGACGAGGTTGCTGATCTTGGCGGTTTGCATATTATTGGTACGGAGCGCCATGAAAGCCGTCGGATCGATAATCAGCTGCGCGGTCGTGCCGGACGTCAAGGCGACCCAGGCTCCTCACAGTTTTATCTATCGCTTGAGGATGAGCTGATGCGCCGCTTCGGTTCTGAAAATATTATGGGCATGATGGACAAGCTAGGACTAGATGAGGATCAACCGATCGAGAGCCGGATGATTTCAAGAGCGATCGAATCGGCACAGAAGCGTGTTGAGGGCAACAACTTCGACATTCGGAAAGTTGTTTTGCAATATGATGACGTAATGAACCAGCAGCGCGAGGTTATTTATAAACAGCGCCGCGATATTCTTGGTTCCGAAAATATTCGCCAGGAAGTTATGGATATGATCAAGCCGGTCATTGATCGCATCGTTGAAGCACACTGCTCGGAGGATATTCCGGAAGAGTGGGATCTTCAAGCGATCGTTGATTTTGCGCATGCTACCTTCCTGCAAGAAGGCTCCTTGACCAAAGAAGAAATTTGGGGCAAAGAGAAAGAAGAGATCATCGACTATATTTATGATGAGGTCGTTGCTTCTTATGATGAGCGTGAAGAAGAGCTTGGCGCGGACACGATGCGTGAGTTCGAGAAGGTTGTTGTGCTCCGTGCGGTAGACAGCAAGTGGATGGATCACATCGATGCCATGGATCAGCTTCGTCAAGGTATCCACTTGCGCGCATACGGCGGTACAGATCCGCTTCGCGAATATCAATTTGAAGGCTTCGAGATGTTCAAGGAAATGATCGAGAGCATTCAAGAGGAAGTTGCGAGATACATTATGAAGGCTCGCGTAGAGAGCAACCTGGAGCGCCAAGAGGTAGCTCAGGGCCAAACGACTACGACAAGCGGCGGCGGAGAAGCGGTTGAGAAGCGTCCGGCTAAGCGCGAAGAGCGCGTAGGGCGCAACGATGCATGTCCTTGCGGAAGCGGCAAAAAGTATAAGCAATGCCACGGCAAGTAAGGAACAGCGTTAAACGCCGCAGCATACGGTAAGGCATTGAAGTAATATTTTGAGGTGAAGCTGAAGCTATGATAGACATAACGGTTAAACAAGACCTGCGTGAAATGGCCAAGCGGCTCCAAGAGCTCAGGGGGTCTCTTTGACTTAGATCTTAAGCAGGAGATTATTGCGAATTTCGAAGAGAAGATGACGATGCCTGATTTCTGGGATGATAACGAGAAAGCGCAAAGCGTCATTTCGGAGCTCAATGCGGTAAAGTCGGTCGTTGACCATTACGACGGACTGAACAGCGAGCAAGAAGAGCTGCAGATGATGCTGGAGCTGGCGGAAGAGGAGAGCGACGAGTCGCTTGCGGCGGATGTCGTGAGCGGCGTTGCCAAGCTGCTGCGTAAGGTTAGCGATTTTGAGCTTCAACTGCTCCTTAATCAGCCTTACGATAAGCTGAACGCGATTCTCGAGCTGCATCCTGGCGCTGGCGGCACGGAGTCGCAAGACTGGGGCCTCATGCTGTACCGGATGTATACGCGCTGGGCGGAGAAGAGCGGCTTCAAGGTTGAGCTGCTTGACTACTTGCCAGGCGATGAGGCGGGCATCAAAAGCGTGACTATTTTGGTCAAAGGCTATAATGCTTACGGCTATTTGAAAGCGGAGAAGGGCGTCCACCGGCTTGTTCGTATTTCACCGTTCGATTCGGCCGGCCGCCGCCATACGTCGTTTGCTTCCTGTGACGTTGTTCCGGAAATCGACGACAGCATCGAGATTGAGATTCGCTCCGAGGATTTGAAGGTGGATACGTACCGGGCGAGCGGAGCGGGCGGCCAGCACGTCAACAAGACGGAGTCAGCCATCCGGATTACGCATATTCCATCGGGAATCGTAGTCGCTTGCCAGCAGGAGCGTTCGCAAATTCAGAACCGCGAGCGGGCCATGAAGATGCTTCGTTCCAAGCTGTATGAGAGAAAGATCGAGGAGCAGATCAAGCATTTGGCGGAAATTCGCGGCGAGCAATCCGAGATTGCTTGGGGCAGCCAGATTCGCTCCTACGTTTTCCATCCGTACAGCATGGTGAAGGATCACCGTACATCGGTCGAGACCGGAAATGTCGGCGCGGTTATGGATGGCGATATCGACGCTTTTATCGACGGTTATTTGCGCCACCAGATTCGTCATGATTAATGTATAGAAAGAGGGAAGAGTTCCGACACAGCCAATGTGTGGAGCTCTTCTTTTTGCGAAAATCGGCTTGCAAGGAGATTGAAGGGGCATGAATGAAGGCGCAGTGAAACGGAGAAAAGGCGGACGAAGCTTAAGCCCGCGGGCTCAGTCGGTTTGGAGCATTGTCCAGCTGCTGATAGGGTCGATTATTGTAGCGATAAGCTTCAATATGTTCATGGTGCCGAATGGAATCGCTTCGGGCGGCGTATCCGGCGTGTCCATTCTCGTGCAGAGAGTGGCAGGCGTTATGCCGGCGATAACGCAATGGGCTATCAATATTCCGCTGTTTATCGCAGGCCTATGGCTGCTTGGTAAACGGTTTGCGGTCAAAACAGCGCTGGGCTCGGTCATTTTGCCGCTGTTCGTGCTGCTGACAAGCCATGTGTCCTCGCCAACCGATAATCCGCTTCTGGCAGCCATTTACGGCGGTATTGGAGTGGGGCTCGGACTTGGCCTGGTTTTTCGAGGAGGCGCGTCTACTGGCGGACTCGATTTGGCGGCTCAAATCCTGCACCGATATACCGGGCTTCCGCTTAGCCTTGCCATTGTATGCTTTGACGGATGCGTCATCATTGCAGCGGGTATCATTATTTCGCCTGAGGTGGCGCTGTACGCGCTGATTGGATTGTTCGTAACGAGCAAGACGATTGATTTTGTGCAAAGCGGCCTTCAGCTTTCTAAGGTGGCCTTTATTATCAGCGACCAATCCGAGGCTGTTGCCGAATCGATTCTGAATGATTTGGACCGGGGGTTGACGAGGCTCGACGGCCACGGTGGATACACGGGAGCTGGGCGCACGGTGCTGATGGTAGTCGTTGGGCAAAATGAGGTGCCGAAGCTGAAGCAGCTTGTGCGAGCGATCGACCCTGGCGCTTTTGTTATCATAAGCAATACGGCAGAGGTGCTCGGGCAAGGGTTTAAGCTGGAGAACGGATAAACACCGCTGCCTCCCTCAAAAAAAGAGTCTATGAACAGCTGCGGGAGCAAGCTCATAGGCTCTTTTTTATGTTACATAAACGCGGCGAGCGGAGCCATGTTCCGGCGCATGAAATTGGGCATTTTTGTTCATATAATCGCTTCATTTGTTCGTTGTATTATTATGAATTCGAATGTATAATAATACGAAACAATGTGCGTATTTCCATCAACTGCCGAATGTTGTACAATTATTAGTTGTGAAAGAAGTCAAGCTTTCCGCATGCGGAAAGAGCAATAGATAAAGCTGCAGCGAGCTTGCCAATGAAGGTCGAAACCACGCGCAGCATCTTGTTTTGGGGAGAGATAAACATGAGCAATAAGGTGAAAATTGCGATTATCGGTTCAACCGGCTACGGCGGTGTAGAGCTCATTCGATTGCTTGCATCCCATCCGCTGGCAGAGGTGACTTCAATCATCTCGTCTTCCAGCGCAGGTACGCCGATTACAGAAGGTTATCCGCATTTGACGAACATTCGCGAGGAGCTTCTTGATGATGTCGATCCTGCCGCGATCAAAGCGAAAGCGGATGTCGTATTTCTTGCTACGCCCGCGGGAGTTGCGGCTAAGCTGGTTCCGTCCTTGCTTGAGGCAGGCTTGAAGGTTATTGATTTGTCCGGAGATTTCCGCTTGAAATCGCCTGCATTATACGAGCAGTGGTATAAGAAGCCTTCTGCGGATGAGGCGTATTTGAAGCAAGCGGTGTTTGGTCTGGCGGAAATCTATGGGGATCAGGTGCTGGATGCTTCGTTCATATCGAATCCGGGCTGCTACCCGACAGCGACGCTGCTAGGACTTATTCCGGCGGTAAAAGAAGGCTGGATCGATCCGGCTACCATTATTATCGATGCCAAATCGGGCGTTTCCGGTGCGGGTCGCGGCGCTTCGCTGGGCACTCATTATTCAGAGCTTAATGAAAACCTGAAAGCTTATAAGCTTAATCAGCATCAGCATCTTCCAGAAATCGAAATGGTGCTGTCTGATGCGGCGGGCAAGCCGGTCGTAACGACGTTTACGACGCATCTTGTACCGATGACACGCGGCATTATGTCCACGATGTACGCAACCGTTCAGGGCGGGCGCAGCACTAGCGATTTTATCGAGCTATATCGCACTTATTATGAAGGGCATAAGTTCGTGCGTATTCGTCCGGAAGGACAATGGCCGGCCACGAAGGAAGTATGGGGCTCCAACTACTGCGATATCGGCTTTGCGGTCGATGAGCGTACGGGCCGCGTAACGATTGTGTCGGTTATCGACAACTTGGTTAAGGGCGCAGCAGGTCAAGCGATTCAAAACTTGAACCTGATGATGGGCTGGGACGAGACGTTTGGTCTGCAATTCGTTCCCGTTTATCCGTAAATAACGAAACATATCTTTTGAAATCATCATCCATACTCATACAGGTGAAGGAGATACGATTTTACGATGGGACAGGATCAAACAGCAGCCTTGTTCTCAGTCGTCGCAGACGGCTCGATAACAACGCCAAAAGGCTTTAAAGCAGGGGGATTGCATTGCGGCCTCAAAAAAACGACGCGTCACGACCTTGGCGCGATCGTATGCGAAGTGCCGGCAACGGCAGCCGGTGTTTATACGACTAACGTGTTTCAGGCTGCTCCGCTGCAGGTTACCCGCGAGAGCATCGGAGCGGGCGGCTTGCTGCGCGCTGTGCTCGTGAACAGCGGCAACGCGAATGCCTGCACAGGCAAGCAAGGCGACGCGGACGCATACGAGATGCGTGCTAGATTCGCGGAGTCGATCGGTGTATCGGCGAATCATGTAGCGGTAGCGTCAACGGGCGTTATCGGCGAGCTGCTCAAAATGGATAAAGTACGCGTGGGCATCGACGGTCTTCCGGCTAGGCTGGATGGCGGTCGCGCAGGCGCGGACGACTTCTGCCAAGCGATCCTGACGACGGATTTGGTACAGAAGATGGTATGCGTTGAGTTGGAGCTGGATGGCAAAACCGTGCATGTGGCCGGCGCTGCGAAGGGCTCTGGCATGATTCATCCGAATATGGCAACGATGCTTGGCTTCGTAACGACGGATGCGGCAATCGGCAGCGAGGCGCTTCAACAATTGCTGCGCCAATCGACGGACTTGACGTTCAATATGATTACGGTTGACGGCGATACGAGCACGAACGATATGCTCGTGGCTATGGCGAGCGGTCTTGCTGGCAATAACGAGCTGACAGAAGCGCATGCGGGCTGGGCGGCATTTGCGGCAGCGATCCGCCATGTTTGCGAGGTGCTTGCGAAGGCGATCGCCCGCGATGGCGAAGGTGCGACGAAGCTTGTTGAGGTACGGGTGAACGGAGCGGTTAGCGACGATTCCGCACAAGCGATTGCGAAGACGGTTATCGGATCGTCGCTCGTGAAATCGGCCGTGTTCGGAGCGGATGCGAACTGGGGCCGCATTATTGCGGCTGTGGGCCGTGCAGGCCAGCCGGTTAACCCTGAGACGGTTGATATCCGGCTAGGCGATATTTTGACATTGGAGCAATCTCGTCCTGTCGTGTTCGACGAAGAGGTTGCCTTGGAATATTTGAAGGGCGATACGGTTGTTATTCGCGTGGATCTACATAATGGCGAAGGAACAGCGACAGCATGGGGCTGTGATCTGACCTATGATTATGTCCGCATCAATGCGGCATATCGGACTTAAAGCAAAGTACACGCTTGGAGGGCATGGAACAGTGACGGAGCAACGATTTGTAATGAAATGCGGAGGCAGCACGCTGGCGGCGCTTCCGAGCAGCTTTTTTGATGAGCTGCGCGAGCTGCAGCTAGCGGGTGTTCTGCCGGTTATCGTGCATGGCGGCGGTCCTGCCATATCGGACACGCTCGGCAAGCTCGGCATCGAGACGGGGTTCGTAAATGGGCTGCGCGTAACGAGTGAAGCGGTGCTTGATGTTGTCGAGATGGTGCTTGCGGGCCGGATCAATAAAGAAATCGTTCGTAAAATTCAGATCAACGGCGCGAAGGCGCTTGGCCTATCCGGTGTTGACGGCATGCTCATTCAGGCTCAGCCTGTTGCGAATGCAGCGGAGATCGGCTTCGTAGGCGATGTCACCGACGTGAATGCCGATATTATCGAAGGCGTGATGGGAATGGGATACATTCCGGTCATTGCTCCAATCGGCATTGATGGCGCAGGACAGCGCTACAACATTAATGCAGATACGGCGGCAGGCGCGGTTGCGTCCCATCTTGGCGTCGAGCAGATGATTGTCGTAACGGACGTGCCGGGCATTTTGAAAACGGTAGATGGCCAGAAGCAGGTGCTTCCGGTTGTAACCGTGGACGAGATTGAAGAGATGATAACGAGCGGTGACATTTACGGCGGCATGATTCCAAAAGTGCGTGCAGCCATTCAGTGTATACAAGGACGCGTGCGCGAGGTCGTGATCGTAAGCGGCGAGGAGCCAGGCGTGCTGACGAGAGCTGTCCGCGAGGGCGGCGTAGGCACGCGTATTGTCCAGACGAATGAAGGGCGGGTGTAAGGAAAGATGAGTGAGACAAAAACGGTTGATGCTGTGGACCAATCTTTATTTCCAACCTATGCAAGATATCCGATGGCTTTGGTAAAGGGCGAAGGAAGCTGGCTGTGGGATGATAAAGGGAATAAATACCTTGATTTTATGAGCGGCATTGCCGTTACGAATCTCGGGCATGCGCCTAAACAGATCAAAGAGGCGCTTATCAAGCAGCTTGATGAGCTGTGGCATGTATCGAACCTGTTCCACATTCCAAACCAAGCGGAAGCGGGCAAGCTTATTACGGATAACAGCTGCGCGGATGCGGTGTTCTTCTGCAACTCAGGCGCCGAGGCGAATGAAGCGGCCATTAAGCTGGCACGCCGTTATAATCAGAAGGTGCTGAACAATGGCCGTTTTGAAATCATTACGTTTGAGCAATCCTTCCACGGACGTACCCTTGCGACGCTTACGGCGACAGGCCAAGCGAAGGTGAAGGAAGGTTTTGCGCCGCTGCCGCAAGGGTTCAAAACCATTCCGCTAAACGATCTGGCTGCGCTTGAAGCGGCGGTTTCGGACCAGACTGCAGCGATTATGCTGGAGATGGTGCAGGCGGAGGGCGGCATTTATCCGGTTGACCCTGCCTACATGAAAGAGCTTGCCGCATTGTGCGAGAAGCAAGGCATCCTGCTTATTGTGGATGAGATCCAAACGGGCATGGGCCGTACAGGCAAGCTGTTCGCTTACGAGCATTACGGGATTGAGCCAGATATTTTTACGATGGCAAAAGGTCTCGGCAGCGGGTTCCCGGTCGGCGCGATGGCAGCGAAGGAAAAGCTGCGCGAAGGCTTCACGGCAGGCAGCCACGGCTCAACGTTCGGCGGAACGCCGATTGCGACAGCAGTCGTAAAAGCGACGCTTGAGACGATCGTAAGCGATCGCCTGTCAGAGCGCGCCGCGCAAAAAGGCGAGTATTTGATGTCGCAGCTTCGGGAGAAGCTGGCTGCCAATGCTTTTGTCAAAGAGGTTCGCGGTCTTGGCTTGCTCGTCGGCATTGCATGCGCAGAGCCGATTGCTGATATTTTGAATCAGGCGCAGGAGCGCGGATTGATTGCCATCTCGGCAGGTCCGGACGTTATCCGCCTATTGCCTAACTTGCTCGTCACTGATGAAGAAATCGATACAGCCGTAGCGATCCTAGCAGAACTGCTGGAAGCGAAGCGTCCTGTCGTTTAACAACATAACAATGCAAATGGTTTTAACCTGAAGGAGGGCTTCACCATGCAAGGAACAGTAAATGAGGAATTGGCTCAAAGCTTGAAAGGGCGCGACTTTCTAATGCTGGTCGATTTCAAGCCGGAGGAAATCCGTTACTTGATCGACCTCGCGATTGATCTTAAGCAAAAACAAAAAGCAGGCGAAACGCATCATGTGCTAAAAGGGAAGACGCTTGGCATGATTTTCGAAAAATCATCGACACGCACGCGCGTTTCGTTTGAAGTTGGGATGTATCAGCTTGGCGGACAAGGGCTTTTCCTTAGCGGGAACGACCTGCAAATCGGCCGCGGCGAGACGATCTGGGATACAGCTCAGACGTTGTCCCGCTATTTGGACGGTATTATGATTCGTACATTCGCGCACCGCAAAGTGGTTGAACTCGCCCGCGGAGCAACGATTCCGGTCATCAACGGATTGACGGATTTGTCGCATCCTTGCCAAGCGCTGGCGGATTACCAAACGATTCTTGAGCAAAAAGGCCGCTTGGAAGGGTTGAAAATCGCCTATATCGGCGACGGCAACAATATGACGCATTCCCTGCTTATGGGCGCGGCGAAGCTTGGTCTGCATATGTCCGTAGCGACGCCGGAGGGCTACGAGCCGGATTCCGATATTATTAAGCAAACGAAGGATCATGCTGCCGAGACAGGCTCGCAAATTCATATTTGCCGCGATCCGAAGGAAGCGATTGCCGAAGCCGATATCGTTTACACGGATGTGTGGGCGAGTATGGGACAAGAGGCGGAGCAGAAGGAACGCGAGATTGCTTTTGCCGCTTATCAGGTAAACGAGGCTTTGATGAAATACGCGAAGAAGGATCATCTCTTCATGCACTGCTTGCCGGCGCACCGCGGCGAAGAAGTGAGCGAGGGAGTTATCGACGGCGACCAATCGATCATTTTTGATCAGGCAGAAAACCGTCTTCATGCGCAAAAAGCGATTATGGCCGCTATTATGTCCTAGGTTTGTCGCTCCAACAATATGAATTTATTCGAAGGGAAGTAAGATACGAACATGGCAAAAGAAAAAATCGTACTCGCCTACTCCGGCGGCTTGGATACTTCGGTTATCCTCAAATGGTTGAAAGAAACATATGACGCAGAAATTATCGCTTTTACAGCGGATATCGGTCAAAAGGACGAGCTTGACGGCTTGGAAGAAAAAGCACTGGCAACAGGCGCTTCCAAAGTGTACATCGACGATCTTCGCGATGAGTTCGCCAAAGATTTTATCTACCCGATGTTCCAAGCGGGAACGCTTTATGAAGGCCAATACTTGCTTGGCACATCCATTGCACGTCCGCTAATCGCAAAACGCATGGTTGATATCGCCCGTGCCGAGGGTGCGGCTTATATTGCGCATGGCGCAACAGGCAAAGGCAACGACCAAGTTCGTTTCGAGCTGACTGCTGCCGCTTTGGCTCCTGAGATCGGCGTTATCGCCCCTTGGCGCCTTGAAGCTTTCCGAGAGGAATTCCCGGGCCGCGCAGAAATGATCGCTTACGCGGAGAAGCACAACATTCCGGTAACCGCTTCTGCGGCTAAGCCTTATTCGACTGACCGCAACCTGCTGCATATCAGCTTTGAGAGCGGCATGCTGGAAGATCCTTGGTTCGATCCAAGCTCCGAAGAGAACGAGAGCATGTATGTGCTGAGCGTATCTCCTGAAAATGCGCCGGATAAAGCGGAGTATGTGGAGCTGACGTTTGCAGAAGGAAACTGTACGGCAATTAACGGCAAAGAGCTTAGCGCTCTTGAAGTTATGGATACGCTCAACGAGCTTGGCGGCAAGCACGGCATCGGACGCGTAGATATGGTAGAGAACCGCTTCGTCGGCATGAAGAGCCGCGGCGTATATGAAACACCGGGCGGAACGATTTTGTTCACCGCTCACCGCAAAATGGAATCTTTGACAATGGACCGCGAGGTTATGCACCTTCGTGACTCATTGATCGCAAAATATAGCCAGCTCGTATACAACGGCTTCTGGTTCGCGCCGGAGCGCCTTGCGCTGCAGGCACTTGTTACGGAATCGCAAAAGAACGTGAGCGGCGTCGTTCGCTTGAAGCTCTACAAAGGAAACGTAATTGGAGCAGGCGTACAAAGCCCTGTCAGCTTGTACAATCCAGACATTGCAACGATGGAAGCTGATCCTTCCCAAGCGTATGATCAAGGCGATGCAACAGGCTTTATCCGCCTGAACGCTTTGCGTCTTAAAGTGTCCTCTGCAGTTAGCAATAAATAAGGTTTACAAGGGAGTGTAACGAACCAGTGAGCAAATTATGGGGCGGTCGTTTTACGAAAAAAACGGACCAATTGGTAGAGGAATATACGGCTTCGATCATGTTCGACAAGGAGCTTGCTGAAGAGGATATCCAAGGCAGCCTTGCGCATGTCACGATGCTCGGCAAGCAAGGCATTCTTCCGGCAGACGACGTTGAAAAAATTAAGGACGGCCTGCACCGCGTCCTTCAACGCATCAAGCGCGACGACATCGAATTCTCGATCGGCGACGAGGATATTCATATGAATATCGAGAAGACGCTGATCGACGATGTGGGATCGGTAGGCGGCAAGCTGCATACCGGCCGCAGCCGGAACGACCAAGTGGCGACGGATATGCATTTGTGGCTGCGCAAACGTGTTGTCGAGTTCGTGGATATGCTGCACAAGCTGCAATCGGCGCTTATTGAGCAAGCGAAAGCGAATATCGATACGATTGTGCCGGGATATACGCATTTGCAGCGCGCGCAGCCGATTCTGTTCGCGCATCATTTGATGGCGTACGTGTCGATGTTCGGACGGGATATCGAGCGTCTCCAGGATAGCTATAAGCGTATCAATGTGCTTCCGCTTGGAGCGGGCGCTTTGGCTGGAACGACGTTCCCGATCGACCGTCATTTTGTGGCGAGCCAATTGAAATTTGACCGCGTCTACGAGAACAGTCTGGATGCTGTAAGCGACCGTGACTTCATCGTTGAGTTTCTGGCTGACGCTTCGATCATTATGATGCATCTCTCGCGCCTGAGCGAGGAGCTTATTCTATGGTCAAGCACGGAGTTCCATTTCGTTGAGCTGGACGATGCGTTCTGCACAGGCAGCAGCATTATGCCGCAAAAGAAAAATCCGGACGTGCCCGAGCTTGTACGCGGCAAAACCGGACGGGTATACGGCGATCTTGTCGGCTTGCTGACTGTTCTTAAGTCGCTGCCGCTCGCTTATAACAAAGACATGCAGGAAGACAAGGAAGGCATGTTCGACACGGTGAAGACGCTGCAAGGCGCGCTTCAACTGTTCGCTCCGATGATCGCGACGATGAAAGTAAACAAAGACCGGATGCGCCAAGCGGTGAATCAGGATTTCTCGAACGCAACGGATATCGCGGACTTCCTAGTCGGCAAAGGCTTGCCTTTCCGCCAAGCGCATGAGGTTATCGGCAAAACGGTATTGTATTGCATCGAGCAAAACAAATACTTGCTGGATTTGACGCTAGAGGAATTCAAGCAGTTCTCGTCGCTGTTCGACGACCGCATCTATGCGGTGCTTCAACCGGAGCAGGTCGTTAATGCGCGTAACGTTTACGGCGGTACGGCAAAAACGCAGGTGCAGGATGCTATCGGCCGCGCCGGCCTGGCGCTGGAGCAAACGGCTGCTTGGGTAACCGAGTATCTGGAGCGCAGCAGATAAGGATGAACAGCCTTTTATAGGCTTTATAAAAGCAGCTCAGCGATGCCTCTTGAGGCAATCAGCTGAGCTGCTTTTTTTATATGGCGGCGTTGGAATCAAGATGCTTCTAGCTGAGATTAAATTCCCTAAATCCCGTCCTCCAGCAGCCCTTCTGTCGTATCCGGTCCCGGAGACGGCGTTGCAGCCGGGCCATTCCCGCCCTTGAGCGGCCCGACCTCGATCACCTTAGGCTGAGCTTTGTACGTATCCCGTGATAGCCGATCACGGGATACGACCTTTCCGTCACGCAGCAGCGTGCGGAACGTTTCGACCACATAACCTTCCTTGCCTTTCTCCACAGTCACCTTTTTGCCGGGAGATAGAAGGGAATTGCTTTTCTCCTGCACGGATGGCGCAATGGTCTTGAGCGTTACGGAATTGATCTCGTAGCGTTCGTTTGCCTTCATCGTACCGAATATTTTAACGGTAAGCCTGCGGTCCTCTACGAGGGTGCGAATGACGAGATGTTTGCCTGTCGTATTTTTAAAGCGGAAGTTAATGGCTCCGCCTGCGTAAGTGGCATCCTGGCCTATCGGCAAATAAGCAACGGGCAGCGAATGATTGCGCCGCTCCACGATCTCAAGGCCTGCGCGCAGCGCTGCGTTATAGAGGGTGCTGGATACTTGGCAGATCCCGCCACCGATGCCGGGCACGAGCTTGCCGTTCAAAATAACCGGTGCTTCGCGGTAGTCGTAAAGCTCCTCCGCTCTCGCGATCAGCTTGCTGTAGTCAAACACTTCATTTGGCGCTAGCTCCCAATCGTTCAAAGCTTCGGCGGTAACCGTGACATTATGGGCGCGGCCCTCGGCGCTCGTTTTGAAGTCAGTCGAAAACTCGACAATTTTACGCTCGACCCCCTCGTCCTTCAGCTTCTCCAGCGTAAGCTCGGGATGGATGGCCGCGATCGACAGCTCAGCTTCAAAGGCAGGCTTTACTGATGCGCCAATCTGTTCCTTTTTCAGCACGACAAAGTTATCGACCTCATCGAGCAGCTTCCCGATGTCCAAGCGGTAAGCGTCAACATGCGGCTCATAAATGACTTTATCCGTATCGGTGATCGTGCGGGCAGCGTTTTTGGTTTCGCTTTTTTCAATCCAGCTCCACTGCTTGCGGACGGCGGCATCAAACACATCGCGGTTCCAGCCTTGCGTCAGCCCGTATGTTTTGGCGAATTGATGCCGATAAACGGCACGCTCCCATATATCACCCTCGCCCAGCTTTAATAAAGCATCGCGAACGCCCTTAAATTCAGCCTTGTAGCCAAGCTCAGCAACGGTCCACTGCTTGTTGTCGCCGTTAGCAGCCGTGGCATGAATCGTAATCGTCCGCTGCAGCAGCGAGTTTTCATATTGATCCAGCAGCTTCAGAGCATCGCTCACCGGCATGCCTCCGATAGGGATGCCTCCGGCATCTACCTCAGCAGGAACGGTTTTTTGAAGCGCGTAATTCCAGACAAAGCCCCAGCCGACTGCGGCAACGAGAAGCAATGAAGCGATAACGATGATACCGATGTGTATACGTTTTACGATACGAATCACTCCTTTCTGCGTGTTTAAACAAGGACAGTCTTACATGTATATGCGCGTTGCCCTGTAATTTTGTCTATTCAGAAAGTTGAGTTCGTTTCGACATTTGGATATTTATGAGATTTGTGAAAAATGAGGATTGCCAGCTTCTTATGAAGGAATTCAGCACAAACTGTCGAAATAGTACTACTGACTATTAACAGGATGTGATAATGTGATTGAGATGCAAGACATATGGAAAACGTACATCGACGGAACGCATGCGTTAAGAGGCGTCTCCGTTCGTATAGATCGTAATGAATTTGTTTATCTAGTAGGACCATCAGGTGCAGGTAAATCGACATTCATGAAACTCATCTATCGCGAGGAAGTACCGACCAAAGGACAGCTATCAGTTAACGGATTTAACATAGGCAAGCTGAAGCCGCGCAAAATTCCTTTTGTAAGACGTAATATTGGCGTTATTTTTCAGGACTTTAGACTATTACCCAAACTAACCGTATATGAAAATGTCGCTTTCGCCATGGAAGTAATCGAAGCGCCGACTCGTGTAATCAAGAAACGGACGATGGAAGTGCTCGACCTCGTCGGACTGAAGCATAAGCATACAAGCCTGCCATCGCAGCTGTCGGGCGGCGAGCAGCAGCGGGTATCGATCGCGCGGGCGATCGTCAATAACCCATCGGTTATCGTAGCGGACGAGCCTACAGGCAACTTGGACCCGGAAACATCGCTAGGCATTATGAACCTTCTCGAAGAAATCAATTTTCGCGGCGCAACGATCATAATGGCCACACACAACAAAGATATCGTCAACTCCATGCGCAAGCGCGTCATTGCTATCGAAAACGGCAATATCGTTCGTGATGAAGCAAGAGGGGAGTACGGTTATGAAGCTTAGAACCATACTCCGTCATCTCCGGGAAGGCGCCAAAAACATCATTCGAAACGGTTGGATGTCGTTTGCTTCCATGAGCTCCATTTTTATTTCTTTGTTCATTCTTGGCATCTTTTTATTGCTGGCTTTGAACGTGAACCATATGGCGTCACAAATTGAAAGCCAGGTGCAAATTCGCGTATTCCTGCAACTTAATGTCGATAAAGCGAAAATAACGGAGCTGCAAAATAAAATCGGCAACCTTACCGAGGTAAGCAAAGTAACGTTTGTGTCCAAAGCAGAGGGACTGGAGCTGCTTCGCAAAAACCTGGGCGACGAGAACAAGGATTTGCTTGACGGTTATGAAAAAGAAAAAAATCCGCTGCCGGATTCCTTTACGGTAGAGGTTTACGATCCGCAATCGATCGAAGCGGCAGCCAAGCAGATCGACGCGATCAATAAAGCAGACGAGCTTATCCCGATTGCCAAAATCAAATATGGGCAAGGCACGGTAGAAACATTATTCAAAATTACAAACGCTGTTCGTTACATAGGAATCGTCGTCGTTATCGGTTTGTCAGTAACTGCTATGTTCCTCATCTCTAACACGATCAAAATGACGATTATTGCACGGCGCCGGGAAATCGGCATCATGAAGCTGGTCGGAGCAACAAATTCCTTTATTCGCTGGCCGTTTTTTATTGAAGGCGCATTAATTGGCATCATTAGCTCGGTCATTACAACGATAGCGGTATTGGCGGGTTATTCGCAGCTTGTAAAGTTTACGCAAATGGAACTGTCACTCATGATGATAAAGCTTGTCACGATAGAGGATTCCGGCCTGATGACCGGAACGCTGCTTATAGGGCTGGGTACTTTGATCGGTGTTTGGGGCAGTACGATTTCGATACGCAAGTATTTGAAAGTGTAGGTGGACGCGAACGTGAAGAAGAAGAAATGGGTACTATTCACAGTTACGATGATGCTCACGGTGTTTGTATTGCAGCCAACAGGCGGAGAAGCTGCTTCCCTTAACGATATCAAGAAACAAATTGCAGCCGCAAAGGCGGAAATGAAAGCGGCGGAGAGACGCGCTGCCAAAGCGGAGCAGCAAGCGGCAAGCGCTCATCAACAGGCTACCAGCGCCAAGAGCGAGAAGATTGATATTGAAGGCAAGAAATCGGAAGCGGAGGCTTCTATTGCTAACTTAATGTCGGAGATCGATAATGTCGTCATTAACAAAACGAAAACGCAGGCGCAAAGCGAAGCGAAGGAAGAGGAACTGCTGCAGACAGGACTTGAGCTGGAGCAGGCCGAGGAGCGCGTGAAAACGCGCGATGAGCTATTGCAATCCCGTATGCGCCTCATGTACACAAACGGATTTGTTTCGTACATGGACGTGCTGCTCAGCGCGACGAGCTTTACTGATTTTATCGACCGCTTTGACGCGCTCCAATCGATTCTGTCGCAGGATCGCGATATTTTGGCAGAGCAGCGGGAAGAGAAGGAGCTTGTTGCCCTCAAAAAAGTTGAGGTTGAGAAGCAATTTGCCGAAGTGACGGCCATTTATGAGAAGCTCAAGCTGTATGAAGCCCATCTTGTGAAGAAGGAACAAGAGAAGGAACTGATGATAGCGAGCTATAAGAGCAATATTAAACAGCTGGACAGCAAGCTTCAGCAAATCGACAGCACGCTGGAGGAGCTTGAAGGAATTAGCAAGGAGCAAGAGGATCTATTGATGGCCCTTGCCGCTAAAGTATCCAAGCTGAATGCGGAGAAAAACAGAATAACGAACCCTTATTCGGGCGGCAAGCTGGGCATGCCGATCAGGGACAGCTACCGGATAAGCTCGAACTTTGGCACGCGGGTTCACCCGATTACCGGCAAGAAGCACACGCATACGGGAATCGATTTTGCCGCACCGCAGGGTACGGATATTTACGCGGCGGAGGACGGCGTAGTTCTTGTCGCGCAGGCATGGAGCACCTACGGCAACTGTGTCATCATTGATCACGGCAATGGCTTGTGGACGTTATACGGCCATATTCGCAACGGCGGCATCAAGGTCGACAAAGGCGATAAGGTGTCGAAAGGCCAGAAAATCGCCGAGGTTGGCAGCACGGGCAACTCGACTGGACCGCATTTGCATTTTGAGGTTCGCAAAAACGAAACGCCGGTTAACCCAAGCAGCTATTTAAAATAAGCGCTCATTCATTCATATTGGAACAACTAGAGGCAGCCCATTGTGGCTGCCTCGTTTGAACTATAACATCCCCCAAATTTTGCGTGGATCATCTTCACCCTAAAATACAAATAATTGTAAGCGAATTGTCATATACTAGGATGGTCTTAAATAAGACCGTGTAAGATGAGAAGGTGGTGTAGACCGGTGCATTTCAAAGGACGCACAGTATTTGCGTTCGTTATGCTGACGATGATTGCATCCGTACTCGTTACGCTGACGATCGCGGACCAAATTATTAAACCAGACGAGGCGTCAAGGCCTGCGCTCACGGCCTCGGCAGCCGATGACGGCGGGCGTTTCAAGCTCAAGCAGGACGAGCTGACGAAGATCAATGCGGTACTGGAATTAATCGAAACAAAATATTATCAAAAGGTCGATCGCCTTGAGCTGCTCGATGGCGCAGTAAGCGGAATGATGTCTTCGCTGGATGATCCGTACTCCGTGTATATGGAGAAGGACGTGGCGACGCATTTTTCAGAATCGATTGAAGGCTCGTTCACAGGCATTGGCGCAGAGGTGACGCTTGAGAATGGTCGTATTGTCGTCGTATCTCCGATAAAGGGCTCACCGGCGGAGCGCTCGGGCTTATTAGCTAAAGACGTGCTGCTTTCTGTGAATGGAGTGAAGCTGGACGGGCTGAATTTGCAGGATGCGGTAGCGAAGATTCGCGGCCCCAAGGGGACGAAAGCGAAAATTCAGGTGCAGCGTGCCGGCTTCTCTGAGCCGATTCAGCTCGTGCTCATCCGCGACGATATTGATGTGGAAACGGTATACGGCAGCTTGCGCCCCGACGGGACAGGCGTTATTGAGATCAGACAGTTCTCTCTTCATACGGCTGAGCGCTTTAAGCAGGAGCTTGCTAAGCTTGAGGAGCAAGGCATGAAAGGACTTGTGCTGGATGTGCGCAACAACCCGGGCGGCGTGCTGCCAGTTGTCGTAGAAATCGCGCAATCCTTTATGGAGAAAGGCACAACGGTCGTACAGGTGGAGGATCGGGACGGAAATCGGGAGAAAACGCTGTCCAAGGGGCAAAGCAAAAGCTACCCGATCGCGGTTCTCATGAATAACGGCAGCGCCAGCGCATCAGAAATATTGGCGGGCGCTTTGCAGGAGAGCGCGGGCGCGAAGCTGGTCGGCGAAACCTCCTTCGGCAAAGGTACGGTACAAGTGAGCTACAACAAGGCATTAGGGGACGGCAGCCTGGTGAAAATGACGATTGCCAAATGGCTCACGCCTAACGGCAATTGGATTCACGAGAAGGGGATTAAGCCGGATATTGAGGTGAAGCCTCCGGATCTTTATACGGTAGCCAGATTAACGCTGCCGGAGACGCTTAAGCAGGATACGCTGGGCGAGCAGGTGCGAAGCGTACAAATTATGCTGCACGGGCTTGGCTACGAGCCGAAGCGCGAGGATGGTTATTTCGGGGCCGATACAACGGCGGCCGTTAAAAAGTTCCAAACGGAGCATAGCTTGCCGGCTACGGGACAGGTCGACAAGCAGACCGGGGAAGCGCTGGAGAAAGCGGTCATTAAATGGATTCAAGATGAGAAAAATGACACTCAGCTCCATGAAGCAATTAAAGCGGTAGGCAGGAAATAATGCGCATGCGTCGAATGAATAAGAGGTTGACTCTGTTTAACGGAGTCGGCCTTTTATTTTTTTGCGCTTATAAGGACATGTGGAACGAGCAAAGGAGTGTTGGCTTTGGAAACGGCGATGGAGTTGCTGGAAATGCTCGGAAAAGCGGCTGTCCAATTGGTTGCACAGCCATTTTATTATATTGCGGTTTTGTTTATTGTTTTACAGTACACGAGGCAAATCCGGATGGAGAGGCAAATGTTCGCGGTTAAGCTCCATAACTGGGTAGGCCTGGTTTTTAAAGCGCTGCTGGCAGGGCTGTTGATTGGGATAGCCGTGTCGGTCGCAGGAGCGTTCGTAGGCGTGTCGTTAACAGGCGAGTCGGTAATTTGGCTATGGGCGGTTGCCGCCATTCTTATGCTCGCAAGGATCAGGTACTTATGCTTCGCTTATAGCGCAGGAGTAATCACGCTTTTGCAATGGGTCATTGGATGGACGCCGCTCGCAGAGAGAACGGACTTTCTCGGATCAGCGGCAGCGTCGCTGGCAAGCATCGATGCAGCAGGGCTGCTTGTGCTGGTCGCCCTTCTCCATCTGGCAGAGGCTGTCCTTGTACGCTGGCAAGGAGATCGGTTGTCTACGCCTTTATTTCTTGAAGGAAAAAGAGGCAAGCTCGTTGGCGGCTATATGCTTCAAGGTTTTTGGCCCGTACCGCTACTGATGCTTGTGCCAACTGCCGGAGCGGGAGCATCAACGTCGGCGTTGCCATGGACACCGCTGTTTGGAGCGGATTGGTCGCAGGGCTGGACGTTTGTGGCGCTGCCTATGATTATCGGCTTTACCGAAATGACGCGGTCATTGCTGCCCAAAGATAAAGCAAAGCATGCAGCCAAAGGGCTGCTCCTATACAGCATCTGCCTCGCGGGTGCAGCAATATTAGCCTGGTGGCAGCCTATGCTGCTGCCGCTGGCAGCGCTGGTGTCGCTGCTCTTCCATGAAGCTATCATTTGGCGCAGCCGCTCTGTAGAAGCCGCTCAATCGCCACTGTACGTTCATGACTCGCGCGGCTTGCGCATACTGGGCATCGTGCCTGGAACGCCGGCAGCGACGATGGGACTCGTTACAGGCGAGGTGCTGCATAAGGTGAATGGCGTGCGGGTTAGAACGAAAGAGGATCTTTATGAGGCGCTCGTTCAAAACTCCGCTTTTTGCAAGCTGGAAGTGTTGAATTTAGACGGGGAATTAAAATTTGCGCAGCGGGCGCGCTTTGCGGGGGAGCATCACCAGCTGGGCGTAATACTCGCTCCTGATGAGCAGGCTAATTATTATGCAGCTTCAGGGCCGGCATCGCTGCTTGAGCTGCTTCGGAGCTCGCGCACGTCGAACCGTCGCGATGTTCCGCTGGAGAGAGCGGAGAGCTGATTGGCAGAACCTGTGGACGAAAAGAAAGGTGGGTCAGGAGATAATCCTGATCCACCTTTTTTTAATAACCATTAACGTCTTGTTCTTCTTCTTTTCACAACGAGTGTTGCAAGTCCAACTGTAATCATCGAGAAGCCGAGGAGCTGCATAAGCAGATAGCTGCCTTCGCCTGTCTTAGGCAATACCGGTACGTCTGGCGTTGCGATAACTCCGCCTTGCGGCGGCTCTTCCACATCAATTTCGAAGAAGATTTCTTCTTCGTTGCCATCTTTATCGATGACGATGATCGAGAACTTGTCTTTGCCGACGTAGCCAGGATCCGGCGTGTAAACCCATTTGCCGTCTGGCGTGATCGTAACCTTGCCATGGTCTGGTTTAATGCCGCCAATTGGCGTGCCATCCTCAGGAATCTCTACTTCGCCTTCAATTGGCTTGTCGACCTCTGTTACTTCTTTTTCAGTAGAAGTAGTAGGTGCCGGCGTAGCCGATACGGCAGGTGACGCTGTTGGCGATGGAGTAACAGCAGCAGTTGGCGTCGGAGACGGTACTGCAGTCGGCACCACTACTGGAGGGGTCGCCGTAGGTTTATTTGTTGGCGTCGGTGTCGGTGTCGCCGTAGGCGCTGGGCTAGGCGTCACAACCGGCGCAACGAATTTAACGTTTTTGACGGTAACCGGATTAACGACGGTTGATTGAATCGTAATCGCCACTTCGCCGCTGCCGTTAATTGTGTAACCAGCAGGAGCCGAGATTTCTTTGAGCACATAATTGCCATACGGAAGATCGGTGAAGGATACTTTACCGTTAACGGCTGTTGTTTTTTGTCCAAGGCTTACATTCGCACTATTGAACAGTTCGAACTTCGCTCCTTGAAGAACAATAGCAGCATTATCGCTGTCAACCTTGGTCACTTCCAGGCTGCCAAGCGGGATCTTCGTATTCTCTACTTGTTTAGCATTTGTTGGAGCATTGATCGTTACACTCAGCTCGCCATTGCCAATCATTGTGTAACCAGCAGGAGCTGAGATTTCTTTCAGCACGTAATTGCCGTAAGGAAGATCAGTAAACGTGATTTTGCCGCTGGCGTCTGTCGTTTTTTGTCCTTGGCTTACATTCGCGCTATTGAATAGCTCGAACTTGGCTCCAGCAAGAACGGCAGCAATATTAGCGCTGTCCACCTTTGTTACTTCCAAGCTGCCAAGCAAAACGACAGGGATCTTTTTGTTTTCAACCTTTTGCGTAACAGCTGCTGCATTGATCGTTACATTTACTTGACCGCTGCCGTCAATGCTGTAGCCAGCAGGAGCAGATATTTCCTTCAGCACATAATTGCCGTACGGGAGATCAGTGAAGGAAACTTTACCGTTAGCCGCTGTCGTTTTTTGTCCAAGGCTTACGTTCGCGACATTGAATAGCTCGAACTTAGCGCCTTCAAGGACGGTTGCGTTATTGTCTTTGTCTACCTTTGTCACTTCCAAGCTGCCTGTTTTCTTTTTATTCCCAATTTGCTTCGGTAGAGGAGTTGAGGAATTTATCGTTATCTCATAGATTCCGTTACCGTCAATGTTATATCCAGTAGGCGCGCCCGTTTCTTTTAACGTATATTTCCCATAGCGCAGGTTGTTAAATTCAAGCTCACCAGCGGCATTGGTCGTACCACTTGACTTCTTGCCATTGGAATTACGAGTCAATTCAAAGGCTGCGCCCGATAATTTGATGCTTGTATCATCCGCATCAACCTTTTCTATCTTCAAGGAGCCGATATAGACACTGCCGTTGCCCTCAGCGCCAGACAGAGCTACTCTGACCTCGGAAGGGTTGTCGATGATCTTTGTTCCTACGCCATTTCCTGTGAACGAAGCGGTATTCGATACCTTCTCGCCGTCCTTAGCATCAATAATCGATTGATATTCAAGAATGTAAGGCTTGGAAATCGTATTTAGGAAGCGGAGCTCAAAGGTTTCATCGCTATCGATAGCCGGATTGGTATTTTCGGTAAACACTAGCTCGTACTCATTAGTGTTTACTGGCCCTAGCTTGTTAACCGTACCGTCCGCAGCTACGGATGTGTTGAATAGCTTGAACGATTGTTTGATCAAGGTTTGCTTTTTGCTAGGCGTATCATTGATTTTGGCGCCAGCCACGGTCGATTGGCCGCGGTTGATATAGATCGTCCAGTTGATCGAATCGTCGCTTTGCGCGCCGGTTTTCGCTACATATTCGCCTGCTTTAGGGATCGTTACTTCAGCGTGCAAAGTCTTCTCGTTAAAGCCTGTTCCGCTGAATAGAGCATCGTTCTTAATCAATGTGTCGTCAATGAACTGGTTCACGAGACTCGTTTTGAACGTAATCTGGTAAGGCTCGGTAATCGTATGGTTAAAGGCAACGGTCAGCGTATTCGAATTTGCTGCATCTGGATTCGTTACGCTGTACTCTGATGCCGGAACGACAGCGCCTTGAGCAGTCGTTCCATTGCTGTTGATTACGAGCTTACGAACCTCGATAGAGCCGGCTTCATATTTTTGGACAGACTCGAGCTTGTCTATGACTTTAGCGGCAGCAATCGTTTTGCTATTGTAGTTGACGCCGATCGTCCAAGTGATTTGCTTATCGGTCGCGTTATAGCTTCCTTTTTTGTAGCCGTTGTCCTGCGTGTTTTTGTTAGGCGTAAACGTTGAAGATCCGGTTTGCTCCTTAACGGCGCCAGCAGGCGTCTCTTTCCAAATGACTTTGCCGTTGTTGGTGAAAGCAATGTTCGCATTGGAAAAATAAGATGTGTTTACATAGTCGTACTCCGTCGTATACGTGATCGTATAGGAAGCATTTCCATCCGGGAGTACAAGGCTGAAGCCCTTAGCCGTGGCAGTATCGCCAACCGGATTATAAGCAAGCGTATAGACAGAATTGCCGACGGTCACTCCGTTTTGCTTAACGACCAGACTTCCTGGCACAAGCTTTAAGGCGCCTAGCTGAGTAGGGAATGTATCCTCGAATTTGAGATCGTACAAATTGTATTTGTCGGCGTTGATTTCTACTTTCCAGTCAATCGTTCTAGCTGCGTAGTTAGCGTTGGAATTTGTTTTGTGCACGAAGTGATGCTTTATCGTTTTGTTGACTGAGCTTTGTTTCGTGTCGGAATAAACGGTGTTATTAATCGTCGCGTCGGCATAAAGGTTCGATGACGGGCGAGTTTGGTATTTGATTTTATAAGCGCCAGTAATCGGATTCGGATTCGTAAAAGTCAGTTTAAATCCGTTCTTGCTAGCTGTATAGTTAGGATGGCTGCTAACGTTGGTGTCTATCGCATAGTTAGCTGCCGGAATCTCAGCTCCAGCCGTGCCGGTAACCGGATCTGCAACAGGGTACACTTTAATGGAGCCTGGGACAAGCTCATGGCGATTATCAAACAAGTCAGTCAAGGTTGCATTGGCAATGGTATCCTCGCCGAAATTGTATTTAATTTCCCAATCAATCAGTTGAGTAGACTCGTCGTAAGTACCCGATTTCTCGAGCAGCTTGCCGCGCGTATTCGTCACCGTATCAGAGGCTGAGGCATTGCTGATATTGCTGCCTTTCAACACGGCGGTGTTCGTGAAATTCGCTTTCGTAATATCGGTAATTTGCGTCTCGTACTCCACGCGGTATGAGGAAGCGATATTTCCGAGCTCGATCTTCATTTCGTAAGCAGGAGCCGTAGGTTCCGTGATCAAAGGCGTTACAAGGACGGGATTGGACAAAACACCGTTCGTATCCGTATCCATTTTGTATACCTTGAGCGTGCCGGGTTTATAAGTCAGGCCGCTGGGAATGATGTCGGTCACTACGGCATCGTTCACCTTTTGCAAATTTTTATTTACGTCAACGGTCCATTTAATGTTTTCTGCGTTAAAGGACTTGTCCGCAATGCCTTTTTTGGCGATGGGGGTGGTTCCGGGCTTAGGCGCGATCGGAATCGTGATGCTGTCTCCGATATTGAACTGAATAGGGACTTCCGTTTTGTAGTTGATGCTTTGCTCGGTGAAGTAATTCCAGAAGCTAAGCGTTCCGTTAACGGCTGAGCCTTCGATCTCTTCATTAAAGGTTAATAGGACCGTTCCGTTCGTAACTTTATAAGTTCCGACTGAAGGTGTGCCGGCCAAAGAACTTTCCGAAATATTGCCGCCGTACATGACAAATTGCGACGGAAGCTGGAAGGTGTACGTATCGCCGCTCTTATAAGTGTGGTTTTCAGGAAGCTCCCACTCATAATTCAAAGTCAGATATTGCCCTAATTCGACACGGATATCCGGGTTTACATAATAAACGGATTGATAGACAGAGGCTATGACGGTACTAGGGGTATCCTTGTCAGTCAGTTTCATTTTTGTAATAATATTGTCTGTAATACCTGCTGCTTCTGCCGTCTTCAAAGCACCGGCGAAGTTC
Organism: Bacillus sp. FJAT-26390; assembly: GCF_001682865.1. Classification (GTDB taxonomy): domain Bacteria; phylum Bacillota; class Bacilli; order Paenibacillales; family Paenibacillaceae; genus Pristimantibacillus. The sequence goes on along the minus strand of NZ_MAQX01000033.1, from coordinate 67,909 downwards.
ACGTACTGAAAAATCAGCAGAAACGCTACCATTAATGCGATCGTTCTTCTTTTCATTTCTTAGTATCCTCCATCTTGGTTTGGTCTATTGGGTCTAATCGAAGATAGCGATTAACGTTTAAGCGGCAATGCATCATTCCTTTCTAAATTAAACGGGTAAAATGTAGGGATCGGCCTGCTGTTATTTATGAGATAATCTATGTATGCATGGCAGCTTTACGAGAAAAGCGCCGGCCTAGCGAGGGTGTTTGAAGCTTCGATTCTAGTTGTTTTTTTACTTTTTTCGCTAAATTGCGAGCAGGATTGCATGCTTTAGCATTATATCAACCCAATCTATACATTTTCTGAACATAATAGTTCTTAAGACTTATCGTTTTTTGGCAAGAGCATAAATGATTACGGAGAAGTTGCCGATAGGAGTATGTAAACGGCAACAACGCTTTTTAAGTAATAAAATCGGATTATTTTTACACTGATGTGGGAGTGAAGCAGGTGAAGGCGCTTTTAATAGATGATGAAAGACTGGCTCTTGTTCAACTAGAGAGGATGCTCCGCCAAACGACAGAGGTAACGTCAATTGAATCGTTTCAAAATCCGCTGCATGCCGTGGAGCAAGCCGCTGTGCTGCAGCCGGATATTATTTTTTTGGACATTCATATGCCCGAAATTTCCGGATTGCAGGCAGCCGAGCTGCTTTCCGAGGTTTGTCCGCTTGCGGATATCGTATTTGTAACCGCTCATGATGAGTATGCGGTGCAAGCATTTGAGCTGAATGCGATGGATTACGTGCTCAAGCCGCTTCAGATGTCTCGGCTGCAGAAAACGATGGATAGGCTGACCAAGCGGAGAGGCTTGCCGGCAGCGCCAATAGCTGAAATCGACCACACTCAGAAAATCAATTGCTTCAAAATGCTAAAGTTCCAGTCCTCGGGGCAACAGCCTGAGCTGCCCAAATGGCGGACGGCTAAAGCGCAGGAGCTTTTTGCTTATTTGCTGCACCATCGGGGGCAGATCGTTCATAAGTCGACGCTGCTGGAGGTTTTTTATCCGGAGATGGATTTGAAGCGGGCGATGACTCAGCTCTATACCGCTATTTATCAAATCAGGCAATGCATTCAGAAAATGAATATGAACATATCGATTCATAATTCGAGCATCCAAGAGGGTTATATTCTCGACATCGGCGAAGTCGTGCTGATTACAGAGCTGTGGGAGCAGGAGCTGAGCAAGCTGAGCGGGCCTGTCTCGGGGCAGGTGGATCGTGTGCTGCAATTGCTGGCGGATTATGAGGGCGACTACCTTCAGGATTACGGGTACATTTGGGCTGAGTATGAGAGAGAGCGCTTGAGACAGCTGTGGCTGATCCTCGCGAGGCAGCTTGGCGCATATTACTTGGAGGATGCCCATAGGCAATCCGATGCGCTGCAAATCTATGAAAGAATACAAGCGATGGATCCTTATAATGAAGAAGAGGCGCTGATCGTCATGCGGCTGTATGATGAGCTCGGCTATTATGACAAGGTGACAGCCCATTACGAGCGGCTTCTCCAATCGATGGAGAAGGAGCTGGGCATAGTTGTTCCGCAGCAGGTAAATTTATGGTATAAGAAGTGGCAGGGAAATAGAAACGGCAGAGAGCGGATGCAGTAAGGGCGCAGGCATAAGGCGGGCTCGTACAAATTGGAATACCTCGGCATAAGTCTTGTAGGGACGCTGCTGCGGTATTTTTTTGTTAGGGGATCATTGCGCGGCAGGAAAGATAACGGTATAATATACGGGAACAAACATTCTTATTTTTGTGAAAGCTGATGAAATGAAATTCATATATTTGACCATAATGATAAGAGTATTCGGAATGATGGGGGTGGATGGTAAGCGTGAGCGAACTTGCAAAGGAAACGAAGCTGTTTAAAATTCAGTCGGATTATACGCCGCAGGGCGATCAGCCGAAAGCGATCGAGCAGCTGCTGGAAGGAATAAAGGCAGGCAAGAGGCATCAGACGCTGCTCGGCGCGACCGGTACAGGCAAAACGTACACGATTGCGAATATGGTGGAGAAGCTGAACAGGCCAACGCTCGTCATTGCTCATAACAAGACGCTGGCCGCACAGCTGTGCAGTGAATTCAAAACTTTTTTCCCGGATAACGCAGTCGAATATTTTGTGAGCTATTATGATTACTATCAGCCGGAAGCTTACATCCCTTCAACCGATACCTTTATCGAGAAGGACTCGAGCATTAACGATGAAATCGATAAGCTGCGACATTCGGCGACAAGCTCGCTGTTCGAACGGCGCGACGTGATTATCGTAGCGAGCGTCTCCTGCATCTATGGCCTCGGATCTCCGACGGAATACGGAGGGCTCGTGCTTTCGCTGCGAGTGGGAATGGAGAAGCCGCGCGATACGATTTTGCATAAGCTTGTCGATATCCAATATCAACGCAACGATATAAGCTTTACGCGGGGAACGTTCCGCGTTCGCGGCGATATCGTTGAGATTTTCCCCGTTGCCAACAATGAGCGTGCCATTCGGGTGGAGCTCTTCGGCGACGAGATCGAGCGCATCTCGGAAATTGACGTGCTGACCGGCGAGATTATCGGCGAACGCGATCATATCGCTATTTTCCCGGCGTCTCACTTCGTTACGCAGGAGGAGACGATGAAGGTAGCGCTCGTGAACATCGAGCGTGAGCTGGAGGAGCGGCTCGCCGAGCTGCGCGAGGCAGGCAAGCTGCTTGAAGCGCAAAGGCTGGAGCAGCGGACGCGCTACGATTTGGAAATGATGGCGGAGATGGGCTTCTGCTCCGGCATTGAGAACTACTCGGGACCGCTAACGTTCAGAGAACGCGGCGCCACGCCGTATACGCTGCTCGATTATTTCCCCGACGACATGGTTATCGTCATCGATGAATCACATGTATCGCTGCCGCAAATCAGGGCGATGTACAATGGTGACCGCGCGCGCAAGGAGATGCTGGTCAATCACGGCTTCAGGCTTCCTTCCGCGATGGATAACCGGCCGCTCCGCTTTGAAGAATTTGAAGCGAAGGCGAAGCAGCTCGTTTATGTATCGGCTACGCCGGGTCCTTACGAGATCGAGCATACCGACAAAATGATCGAGCAGATCATCAGGCCTACCGGCCTAATCGATCCGATCATTGACGTTCGGCCGACGAAGGGCCAAATCGATGACCTGTTGAACGAGATTCGTGATCGCATTGCCAAGGATGAGCGGGTTCTTGTTACGACGCTGACGAAGAAGATGTCAGAGGATCTTACCGATTATATGAAGGAGATTGGCATCAAGGTTCGCTATCTCCATTCCGATATAAAGACGCTAGAGCGTTTAGCGATTTTGCGCGACCTCAGGCTTGGCGTATTCCATGTTCTCATCGGCATCAATCTACTCCGCGAAGGATTGGATTTGCCGGAGGTATCCTTAGTTACGATTCTCGATGCGGATAAGGAAGGTTTCCTTCGCTCGGACCGCGCGCTTATTCAAACGATTGGACGCGCGGCGCGCAACAGCGAAGGCCGAGTCATCATGTACGGCGACAAAATAACCGATTCTATGGATCGCGCGATAAAAGAAACAGAACGGCGGCGTACGATTCAGCTTGCCTACAATGAGAAGCACGGCGTTACGCCGCAAACGATTCGCAAAAAAGTACATGACGTTATCGAAGCAACTAAGGTAGCCGAGCAGAAGGCTGATTATTTGACCGAAGCCGGCGCAGGCAAGATGAACAAGAAGGATCGTCTGGCGCTTGTTCAAAGATTGGAAGCGGATATGAAGGACGCAGCGAAAAATCTGCAGTTCGAACGTGCAGCGGAGCTGCGGGACGCGCTGCTGGAGCTGCGCGCAGAGATGGGTTAAGTAGGAGGAGAAACGATTGGCTAGCGATAAAATTGTTATTAAGGGCGCTCGCGCCCACAATCTTAAAAACATTGACGTCACCATACCGCGCGACAAATTTGTCGTACTGACAGGGCTAAGCGGATCTGGTAAATCTTCGCTCGCATTCGATACGATTTATGCGGAAGGACAGCGCCGCTACGTGGAATCCTTATCTGCCTATGCGCGTCAATTCCTTGGACAAATGGAAAAGCCGGACGTTGATTCGATCGACGGATTATCACCGGCTATCTCGATCGACCAGAAGACGACCAGCCGCAACCCGCGTTCTACAGTCGGCACGGTTACGGAAATTTACGATTATTTGCGGCTATTGTTTGCCCGTATCGGCAAGCCGCATTGTCCGGAGCATGGCATAGAAATTACTTCCCAGACGGTCGAGCAGATGGTCGATCGGATTATGGAATACCCGGAGAAGACGAAGCTGCAAATTTTGGCGCCGCTCATTTCGGGACGCAAGGGCGAGCATACCAAGCTGCTGGCTGATATTCAGAAGCAAGGGTTCGTACGGGTCCGCGTAAACGGCGAGCTCCGAGAGCTTAGCGAGAAGATTGAGCTGGAGAAAAACAAAAAGCACAGCATTGAAGTTGTGGTCGACCGTATCGTCGTGAAGTCGGATGTTCAGACTAGGCTTGCGGATTCTTTGGAAACGGCGCTTAAGCTGTCCGAGGGACGCGTGCTCGTTGATATTATCGATCAAGAGGAGCTGCTCTTCAGCTCCAACCTTGCTTGTCCGGAATGCGGATTCAGCATCGAAGAGCTGGAGCCGCGGATGTTTTCCTTCAACAGCCCATATGGCGCATGCCCGGAGTGTGACGGCTTAGGCGTCAAAATGATCGTTGATCCGGACTTGCTTGTACCTGATACGACCAAATCGGTTGAGGATGCGGCTTTCCTAGCTTGGGCAGGCAGCACGTCCAACTATTATCCGCAGTTTCTGAGCGCGGTTTGCGTGCATTACGGCATTCCGCAAAACGTGCCGGTATCGGAGCTTGCGCCCGAGCAGATGAAGAAGCTGCTTTTTGGCACAGGCGGAGAGCGCGTTCGTTTCTTATACGAAAATGATTTCGGCCATCGCAAAGAGGCCTATGTTCCATTCGAAGGGATCGTCCATAACCTCGAGCGCCGCTATCGCGATACGGCATCGGATATGATGCGCGAGCATATTGAGAACTACATGAGCGCCAAGCCATGCGCAAGCTGCAAGGGACAGCGGCTGCGCAAGGAAAGCTTGGCAGTAACGATCAACGCGCAAAATGTGTCGCAAGTAACATCGTTCTCCATCGGCGATGCGCAGCGTTACTTCGAGTCGCTTGAGCTGACGAAGAAGGAGCTTGCGATTGCGAGCCTCATTTTGAAAGAAATAAACAGCCGCCTTGGCTTCCTTGTTAATGTCGGGCTTGAATATTTGTCGCTCAGCCGCGCAGCGGGGACGCTGTCCGGCGGGGAAGCGCAGCGGATTCGATTGGCAACCCAAATCGGCTCCAGCTTGATGGGCGTCCTCTATATACTGGACGAGCCAAGCATCGGCTTGCATCAGCGCGACAACGACCGGCTGATTGAGACGCTAGAGCATATGCGTAATCTCGGCAATACGCTGATCGTCGTAGAGCATGACGAGGATACGATGCTCGCAGCCGATTACATCATTGATATTGGACCTGGGGCAGGCATTCACGGCGGCATGGTCATTGCCGAAGGTACGCCTGCGGAAGTGATGGAAAATGAAAACTCGTTGACCGGACAATATTTAAGCGGGCGCAAGTTTATCGAAGTGCCGGCTGAACGACGCAAAACAAACGAGAAATGGCTGGAGGTACGCGGCGCTAAGGAAAACAACCTTAGAAACGTGAACGTAAAAATACCGCTCGGCGTATTCTCGGCGGTTACGGGCGTTTCGGGTTCGGGCAAGTCGACTTTCGTAAATGAAATTCTCTACAAGACGCTAGCGCGTGATTTGAATAAAGCGAAAACCCGTCCAGGGCAGTACAAGGAGCTTCGAGGCATCGAGCATTTGGAGAAGGTCATCGATATTGATCAATCGCCAATCGGCCGGACGCCAAGATCGAATCCTGCCACTTACACAGGCGTTTTTGATGATATTCGTGATTTGTACGCAAGCACGACAGAGTCGAAGGTTCGCGGCTATAAGAAAGGCCGCTTCAGCTTTAACGTGAAGGGCGGACGCTGCGAGGCATGCCGCGGCGACGGAATTATCAAAATCGAGATGCATTTCCTTCCCGACGTATACGTGCCTTGCGAGATCTGCAAGGGCAAACGCTATAATCGCGAGACGCTGGAAGTGAAGTACAAAGGAAAGAACATTGCCGAAGTGCTGGAAATGACGATTGAAGACGGCTGTTCCTTCTTCGAGAACATTCCGCGCATTCACCGCAAGGTGCAAACGCTTCTTGATGTAGGCCTTGGTTATATGAAGCTGGGTCAGCCTGCAACAACATTGTCTGGCGGCGAGGCGCAGCGGGTGAAGCTGGCGGCTGAGCTATACCGCCGTTCGACGGGCAAGACGCTATACATTTTAGATGAGCCTACAACGGGCTTGCACGTGCACGACATCGATAGATTGCTGACGGTATTGCATCGTTTGGTTGATTCAGGCGAATCGGTACTCGTCATCGAGCATAACCTGGACGTCATCAAAACAGCGGATTACCTCATTGATCTAGGGCCGGAAGGCGGCAGCGGCGGCGGTATGATCGTTGCGACAGGAACGCCGGAGCAGGTCATTAAGGTAGAGCAATCGTATACGGGCAAATACTTGAAGCCGATTCTTGAGCGTGATCGCGCAAGGACCATCGCACAGCATAAAGAGAATCAGAAGGTAGCTGCAGCAGCAGAATAAGCAAGAATAGAAGAGAAAGCAGTCTGAGATTAATCAGATGGCTTTCTCTTTTTTTGCATATTTACAACCTATCAGAGACGGAGCTGCGACCGCGGATGAACAAAACGTCTTTTGCCCATCCCTGTGTGTGAAATGATAAAAAAGTAAAATATGTTCCAAAATACAAAGATCTAATTCTTATGAGCAGCTATTTTTTTTTCTAAAATGAAGCTATACAGAAAGTTTGAAGGAGGAGCTTCATGAAACAGAAAAAAACGTTGATCCAGCTCAGTATGGGCGCTAAGGAGCAAATAGCAGGTTACTTATTTGTCGCTCCTTTAATGATCGGGCTCGTTGTGCTAACGTTGATTCCCGTTCTAGGATCATTATTGCTTAGCTTTACGAATTGGAATTTTGTCGCAGGGGTGGATGCAATTAAATTTGCAGGATTGGATAACTTTGTCCGATTATTTCATGATGGCGTGTTTATGAAAAGCTTATTAAACAACCTTATCTTTATCATTACGGTACCTATTACAATCATACTCGCGTTGGTGCTGGCGATCATTATTGATAAGCATGTTTATTTAAAGGATATGTTCAAAGTCGTTTATTTCCTGCCTTACATTTCTAGCGTGGTCGCCGTTGCGATGGTATGGCAGGTGCTCTTTCACCCTTCGCATGGACCGGTAAATAATTTCTTGATTTCAATCGGAATCGACAACCCGCCGAAGTGGCTGGCTGATATCGATTATGCGATGCCGTCGCTCATGATGATTCAAATTTGGATCCTGCTTGGTTATAACATCATTATTTTCATTGCTGGCTTGCAGGGGATTCCAAAGGATTTGTATGAAGCGGCCGACATCGATGGCGCGAATATATGGACCAAGTTTCGCAAAATCACCGTGCCTTGCATATCGCCGACGACCTTTTTCCTGCTCGTTACCGGGATTATCGGGACGTTCAAAATTTTTGATTTGATCCAAGTGCTCACGCAGGGCGGACCAGCCAATTCGACGACCGTTATCGTGTACGAGCTATATGATACGGCCTTCAATCAATTGAAGACGGGATACGCATCGAGTATGGCGCTTGTTCTCTTCGTTATCTGTCTAGCAATTACGGGCTTGCAAATGCTCGCACAAAAAAAATGGGTGAACTATTAATTCGGAGAGGAGGAATGGCTAATGAAAAACGTGAGTGTATCCAAAATAGGATGGACCATCATTATGGCAGCGGCGGGCATGATCTCGTTGCTCCCGTTTTTATGGATGCTGACGACCTCGTTCAAGCCGGAAGCGGACGTCTTTAATTTTCCGATTGAATGGATTCCGTCGAAGTGGCATCTCATCGAAAACTATAAGCAAGTGTGGACAGGAGGATTTTTGAACTATTATCTCAACTCCATCTACATTACGTTAACGACAACCTTTATCAATGTTTTCGTCTGCGCACTGGCAGCGTTCGGCTTCTCTAAACTGCGGTTCCGCGGCAGAGATACGATGTTCCTTCTCGTACTTGCCTTGTATATGGTGCCGCCTCAAGCATCGCTTGTACCGCAATTTTTATTGTTTAACTGGATGAACCTTATCGATACGCATATTGGCCTTATACTTATCAATAGCTTCAGCATTATTGGAGCCTTCATGCTCAGGCAATTTTTTATGGGCGTGAACAATGAGTTTATGGAGTCGGCCCGGATGGATGGCGCAGGCCACTTCCGCTCTTTCTTTCAAATCGCGCTGCCGCTTATTCGTCCAGGCTTGGCAACGTATGCTATTCTGCGTTTCATATGGACATGGAATGACTACCAGTATCCGCTAATCTTTTTGAAGTCGAAGGACCTATTCACGATCCAGCTTGGCATTAGGCTGTTTGGCGACCAATACGGGGACATCTACTCGCTTATGATGGCGGGCGCCGTATCGGCGATCGTTCCGCTGCTTATCATTTTTGCGCTTGGCCAAAAGCAGGTTATCGAAGGGATCTCGCTTGGCGGCGTAAAAGGGTAACAAAGTCAAAATAGTTTCTCTTCAGTAAAATATGAGAACTTCGAATACGATTTGTACGTGGTAGGATTTGATTGTAGACGTTTTCAAAAACTAGACGGGTCATAAATATTAGGAGGGTTACTATGAAAAAGAGATTATCGATGATGTTATTGGGCTTGGCAGTATTCGCAACGGCTTGCTCCGGGGGCAACAATGGCGGCACTCCGAACAGCTCCGCCACAAATGCTACAAACGCTACTAACGCTCCTAAAGAGACAGCGGCAGCAGAGCAAGTAACGTTGAAGCTAAGCACATGGCAAACGGACGGTAAAGCAAAGTGGACCGACATTATTTCCGTTTTTGAAGAGAAACACCCGAATATTAAAGTAGAGCTTGACCTGCTCAATGAAAAAGGCGACTCGGTTGCTTCCATGCAAAAATTAGATCTGATGGCGGCTTCCAATGACCAGCTTGATATTATCGAGCTGCCTTATACGAACTATTCGCAGCGTGCCGATATTGGCTTGCTTGAGCCTTTGGACAGCTACATTGAAAAGGACGGTTATAAATACGAAGACGAGTATTTGGTAGATACGAAGGTTAACGATAAAATTTACGCTTTGCCTTCTTCCATGCAGCGCTGGTTCGTGCTCTTGAACAAGGAGATGCTCGACGAGGCAGGCTTGCCGGTTCCGACGGACTGGACGTGGAGCGAGTTCATGGAATATGCGAAAAAGCTCACTAAGGGCGAAGGAACAACGAAACGTTATGGCGCTTATTTGCATAACTGGCCGGATTACTTCCAATTGCAAATGATGAGCAAAGCGACCGATAATACGTTCCTGAAAGCGGACGGTACATCCAATGCGACTGATCCGGTGTTTAAATCGAACTTGGAAATGATGAAAAAAATGATGTATGAAGACAAGAGCGCCAATATGTACGAGGACATTATTTCGCAGAAGCTGGCTTACCGCAACCAATACTTCAACGGCTTAGCTGCTATGCTGCCAATGGGTGACTGGATGGTAGCTGAATCCGGGGGCACGGATGCGATTCCTGCTAATTTCGTAACGGCATTCGCGCCGCTTCCAAAACTTGACGGAGAGAGCAAACATTACTCGCCGGTACAACCGACTTATATGGGCGTAGCTGCAAAATCGAAAAACAAAGAAGCGGCATATACGTTTGTAAGATGGTATACCTCTGAAGGTCTTGGCATTAGCGGCCGCGTATTCTCCGGCTGGGCGAAGTCCGATTCCAGCAAGCTTATCGATACGATTGTAGCTGCAGCTAAGGATCCTTCAAAAATTGACGTGGAGTCGCTGAAATATACGATGAGCACTACCATTCCAGGAACGGCGCCAGTACCTGCTAAATACGCCGATGAAGCTAAAAATACCGTTATCCCTGAGGCGGAGCTGTACATTCTAGGCAAGCAGGACGTGGACACCACGATTGCTAATATTGATAAAAATATTGCTGAGGTTGTTAAGAATAACGGGAACTAATGAAGTGCCGAATCGAAATTGATCTTTCATAATAAAGGGCTTACAATGTTGTGGGACAGGAGGAGCACCAATTTCTGTCCCTATTCTATTCAGATATGAGGCCTGCACTCGTGTTAACTCGACAAGATTCGCTGCGGAAGAAATTAGTGTGGTCAGCATTGATCTGTTTTGTCATCCCGCTCGCCGTTATTTATTTAGTCACGAACTATTTTACGAGAGATATTATTTTAGAAAAAGTAGTATTGAATGCCGAAGATTCACTCAAGGTTGCTAAATCGGAAATTAACAGCATTTTCGAGCAAACGTTGAATTTATCCAATTTTGTGTTGATGAACAACGAAATACGCCAAATGCTTATGGTTAATAAGGCTGAATTAGCCTCGCCGCAGCAGAAGCAAGAGTACGCGGTCAATTTCAGCAAGCTGTCGCGGATTTTGGACGATCTTTTTATCCAAAAGGATGATTTTCAAGTTACGATTTTAGGGGTGAAAGAGCCCTTCTATACGAACTATTCGCATAGCGATCTTAACCCAAGATTATGGTATGAGAAAAGCTGGTTTCCCAATCTAAATAAGCTGCCGTTGTTCTCATCTTATTGGCTGGGCGAACAAGTCCAATCGGCGAAGACGAAGTTTACCTTCGTTACGATGGGACGGCCGATCAAACGGACGGCCAGCATTCCAATCGGCTACATGATCGTTAATGTGAACGAACGGTTGATTCGTCCCTATCTCACCACTAACGAAAATCAGGAAATGATTTTGTTAGACGCGAGCGGAGTTGTCATTTCCCATGCTGACCCTTCCCGAATAGGGGAGAAGCTCCTTTGGTGGAAGCCGGAGGGAATGGAGCGAACAATTGAAATAGAGGGCAAAAAATATATTTATGTGGAGCAAGTATTGGAAAGCAATGATTGGCGGGTCGTCAGCCTTATTCCTTTGTCAGCGGCCATCGATAAAAATAAACAGGTATTGTTCATTAGCTTTATCGTTCAAGCGTTGTTTTTCTCTTTGTTCTTTGGTCTGTTGACGATAAGGATCTCAGCGTTGACGAAGCCGATACGCGATTTAAGCGTGTTCGTGACGAAGATCGGACGCGGGCAGCTTGACGAGCGCAATGGCATTCGCGGGCATAACGAGGTCGGCCATTTGGCTAAAACGATTGATTTTATGCTGGACCGTATTCAGGAAATGTTCGAGCAAATTACGGTGGAGCAGGCGAAGAAGCGCAAAGCCGAGCTGGAAATGCTTCAAGCGCAAATCAATCCGCATTTTATGTTTAATCTGCTCAATTCGATCAGGCTCAACATATTGGTGCAGGGAGATCGGGAAAATGCGGAGTTAATCAAGTCGTTGTCCTCGCTGCTGCGAATGACGATTAATCGGGATAACGAGTTTATTCCTCTGCAAGAAGAGGCGGATACTGTACTCCATTATGTGAGGCTGATGAATTTCCGCCATGCCAATCAGGTTAGAGTCGCTTATAACTTCGAGGATGGCTGCGAGCAAGCGTTGGTTCCGCGCTTCATGATTCAGCCGTTGATTGAAAACGCGATTATTCACGGCTTCGAGCAATTTGACGGCGAGATCTTTATCGACGCCAGCATGGAGCGAAGCAGCGGAAGCGAGCTGCTCCAAATAACGGTGCGGGATAACGGCATCGGCATGACGGAGAGCAAGCTGAAGGAGCTGCAAGCAAAAAGCGAGGACGATTCCGAAACGCAGGACGGCGAAAGAAAAAGCTTTTCCGGTATCGGCGTAAAAAATGTGTTTCAAAGGCTGCGACTCGTTTATGGAGAGTCTGTCAAAACGACGATTGAAAGCGAGTCCGGTGTTGGAACGACGATAACTTTGATTTTCCCATTCGAGTGTGAGAGAGCAGGTGCGCAGCGTGTTGACGGCAATTCTAGTGGATGACGATTATCCGGTCGTACGTTATCTCTCACAAACGGTTTTATGGCAGGAGCTCGACATTAAGCTGATCGGCTGTTATTCAAATGGCTTAGAGGCTTGGGAGGCCGCATGCCAAAACCCGCCCGACATTATTTTGACCGATATTGGCATGCCTAAGATGAGCGGGCTGGAAATGCTCGAGAAGTTTTGCGAAATTAATCCGAGGGGCAGAGCGGTTGTGCTGTCCTGCCACAATGAATTCAAGTACGCGCAGCAAGCGCTGAAGCTGAACGTGAAGGATTATATTTTGAAGGAAAGCTTGGATGTCGAGGAGCTGCAAGCGATATTGAAAAATATCGTAACCGATCTGCAGGCAGAAAAGAAGAAAACGACGGATATGCTTTTGTACAAGCAGAAAGAAGCGATGAATCAATCGGCGCTCAAAGAAAAGTTTCTCAAAGACACCTTGTTTCAATCGTTTTGGAAAAAAGAGACCTGGATCGAGCATGCCCGGACCAACGGTGTTCGGCTTCAAGCCAAAAGCTATATTCCGCTCGTCCTTATTATTGACCGTATGTCGACCGTAGCAAGCAATAGGAAACTGAACGATTATACGATTGCGTTCTCGGTGGAAAATGTATTGCAGGATTTATTGGATACATCCCGCTGGTTAACGTTCCGTTACAGCAATAAGCAGCTCGTCATCCTGTACGGCAGCGATGAGCCGGCCAAAGATCAGCAGCTTATTTATTACGCGATGCGGGAAGCGATTGCAGCGATCCAAAAGTATTTGAAAATATCGGTTTCCTGTATTCAGGGAAGGGAAACAAGGGGTCCTAAAGAGATGCAGGACGTCCTGCTGCCGATGCTGAAGGAGCCGGAGCATTGCTTTTACCTGAGGGAATCGACCGTTCACAGCTTCGAAATCGCGCCATTTTCCAAGGAAGATATGTATACCGAGTATGCTCAGTTATTCGCCAGCATTAATCAAAGCATCGCTTTAAATGAGCCTGATGCATTGCGGAGTACAATTGTAGAGTGGGCAAATGGCGTTCGAGCGAAAAAGTTTCATCCAAGCGACGTGAAGGAGTTAGTGCTGCAGCTGCTTATGGACCTGCAAATGAAGACGAAGGTTACGCTGCAGTATCATCCCTTCCTATCCGGCGAGAAATTATACGATGCGGTGAATGCGATTGAAACGCTGGACCATTTGGAAGAGTGGATGATTCAGCATTTGAATGAGCTATCCAGACGATTAAGCATCTATGCGATCAGCTCCAAACGGACGGAGGTCATCAAAGCGCAGCAATTTGTCGTGACGCATGTTACGGAGAAATTGACGCTTGAGGATATGGCCCATCATTTGAACTTGAATTCCAGCTATTTTAGCCGCCTGTTCAAAAAAGAGACGAACCAAAATTTTATCGAATACGTCAATATGGTCAAGCTGCAAAAAGCGAAGGAGATGCTTCAGCAATCGAGCAAAAGCGTCGAAGAAATATCCGATTATTTGGGCTATGCGAACAAAAGTTACTTCATTAAATTGTTTAAGCGGGAGATGGGCATGAGACCTAGCGAATATTCGGTTTGGAGCAAAGGTCATTTCGAGTGAAACGGAGAGAGCTTTCATGGCAGCGAGAGGGTTAGGAGATAAGGGATTGCACTCGAAAGCGGATTTGCAGCAAGCGGTTATAGATGCCTTTGAACCTTTGAAAAATCATTTTACTCCCGGACATGCCGGATTGGCGCTTGGCGCTACAGGGGCAATCCATAGCGAGGCGATCGCCCTGATGGAGGCATTCGCGCGACCGCTGTGGGGACTTGTCCCGCATGCCTGCGGCGGCGGGGAGTCGGATTTGTGGCCGATTTACGTTCAGGGCATCATTCATGGAACGGATCCGAACCATGAAGCGTATTGGGGCGACTTCGGCACGAAGGATCAAAGGATGGTGGAGCAGTCCGTGCTTGGCTTGGGGCTCGCGCTTGCTCCCCATAAAATTTGGGAGCCGCTTTCGGATAAGGAAAAAGAGAATGTGTTTCGGTGGCTGAACCAGATCAACCTAGTTGATCGCTCCAATCCGAACAATTGGCTGATGTTCACTGTCCTTGTGAATGTCGGGTTCAAAAAAATAGGCTTGCCGCATGATCAGGCATTGATGGAGCAGTATCTCGCTATTATTGATACCTATTACTTAGGCGACGGCTGGTATATGGATGGGAATACGGATCAGCGTGATTATTACATTCCGTTCGCGATGCACTATTACGGGCTTATTTATGCCAAATTGATGGAGCATGAGGATGCGGAGCGCGCTGCGCGTTACCGTGAGCGAGCGAGCTTATTCGCGCAGCATTTTATTCATTGGTTTGCCGAGGACGGGAGCAGCATCCCGTTTGGACGAAGCCTGACTTACCGCTTCGCGCAGGTTTCCTTTTGGAGTGCGCTGGTGTTTGCGGATGTGCAGCCGTATTCATTAGGGGTGATGAAGGGCATCATTATGCGTCATTTGCGCTGGTGGTTCTCGCAGCCGATCTTTACGCCTGATGGCTTGCTCAGCATCGGATACGCGTACCCCAATCTATTAATGGGAGAAGGCTATAATGCGCCGGGCTCGCCGTATTGGTCGTATAAAGCGTTTCTTATATTAGCTTTGCCTGACGAGCATCCCTTCTGGCAGGCAGAGGAAGAGGTTTTGCCCGAGCTAAGTCCGCTCGTCGCTCAGCCGCATGCGCGCATGACGATTAGCCGTCCGGAAGGGCATAAGCATGTAATGGCTTATGGCTCCGGCCAAATGGCGAACTTCGACATGTCGCACAGCGCGGCAAAATATTCGAAATTCGTTTATTCGACTTTATTCGGCTTTAGCGTTCCGAAGGGCTACTACGGACTATCGCAGGGAGCCCATGACTCGACGCTTGCGCTGAGCGAATGCGATGAGCATTACCGCGTCCGGCGGTTTTGCGAGGAATTCCGCATTCAGGAGCATTCCGTCTACTCCCGCTGGCTTCCATGGGCAAATGTCGAGGTGCGGACATGGATTATTCCTGCGGGCCTGTGGCATGTTCGCGTACATCGCATAAAGACGGAGCGTGAGCTGGACGTAGCCGAAGGCGGGTTCGCTATTGAGACAGCGAGCGGAGATCTAAAGGTTAATGATGCTGTTCAAGCTGCAAAAGATAGCGTGCTGGCGCAGTTGCCAAATAGTCTGAGCGGCATCATCAGCATTGCCGGGTATGGACAGGCGGAGCTGGTTTATCCGGAGGCCAATACGAATGTGCTGAAGCCGCGTACGATGATTCCGACATTAACCGCCAGGTTAAAGCCGGGTGAGCATGTGTTAATTGCTGCTGTATTTGGCGCGACGAACAGTGAAGAAAACCGGCTGGAATGGACAAAACCGCCCATTATTGAGCGTGATGCTTCGGGAAATATGAGAATCGAATATGTCCTTCATAAGGATATCGTATAAGGCGGTGAATCGTTGATGTGGCAAACGGCAATTAATGATGCGATTGGCAAAGTGAAACAAAATATAGGCAAACACCCTGGAAGACTGCCGCATATTACGGAAGGGCAGCGTTATGAATGGGGAGAGAATGACGACTGGATTGAGGGCTTCTACATCGGCTTGATGTGGCTTGCCTATGAATATAGCGAAGATTCCTTTTATAAGGAAGCGGCGGAAGCATACCTGCCGAACTTTAAAGACCGCCTGGATCGCCATGTAGCGCTGGATCATCATGATATCGGGTTTTTATATTCGTTGTCGGCGGTGGCGCAGTGGCGTGTGACCGGAAGCGAAGAAGCACGAGCGGTCGCCCTGCAGGCGGCAGAAACGCTTTATTCGCGCTGGCGGCCGCAGCTTGGCATTATTCAAGCATGGGGCAAGGAGGATGACCCGGAAAATGGCGGACGGATGATCATCGATTGTTTAATGAATCTTCCGCTCTTGTTCTGGGCTTATGAGCAAACTGGCGAGCAAAAGTATTATGACATTGCCTACAGGCATGCTTGTGCAAGCCAAAAGTTTTTGGTGCGCGGAGACCGGTCGTCCTACCATACGTTTTATTTTGACCCAAAGACCGGCCATGCCCTTCGAGGCGGAACGCATCAAGGTTATGAGGATGGCTCGACTTGGACAAGAGGTCAGTCGTGGGGCATTTATGGCTTCGCGCTTGCCTACCGTTACACGAAGGATGCTGCTTTTTTGGAGACGTCCAAACGACTGGCCCATTACTTCATTGAGCATCTGCCGGAGGATCAAGTTGCGTATTGGGATTTTGACGTACCGCTTGAACCGCATACACCAAGGGACAGCTCGGCATCTGCTATCGCCGCATGCGGCCTGCTTGAATTGCTTGAGCTTCTATCTGCGGACGATTCCGATCATGCTATATTCGAGAAAGCACTCCAAAGCAGCATGGAGTCGTTAGTTAGCCGTTATGCAACAACGGATTTGCCGGATGCGGAAGGACTGCTGAAGCACGGGTCCTATCATGTGCGCGGCGATCGCGCGCCGGATGATTATATGATTTGGGGCGATTATTATTATGTTGAAGCCCTGCTTCGCATGCAAAAGGGGATTAAGGGTTACTGGTAACGATTGCGGCAGCAGCATATAGCAAACAAGAACCTCTGAATTCATTTGAATTCGGAGGTTTTTTGCGCTCGAGGGGCGCGGCTCAAACCCGTAAAGGCGTTTCATTGCAGATAATCAGCCACATTTGTTGCAAAAGGTAAAATTTATACGACATCAGTCAAATTTATTCATTATAGCGAAGTTTCCTTTCTGTCTATAATGGTACAAAGCTTCATTGTAAGTGCTTACATTTGAGGAGGGAGGAAGGACGCTGTGAAAGAGAAAAGGCTTCTAATCGCTTTAGCCAGCATCCTTATTTTATTTATTGCCGGAGCTTTTGGGCTTGGCAGCATGCCGTCGACAGGCTCCAATGCAAAAACAGCTTTCACTATCGACAAGTACAACGTATCAGATCGTGAATTTGAGGCATTTTTGCAAAATAACAAGGCCTTAACGACCAGCTATTTCAAACGGACCTATAATGCCGATTACGGCAAGAGCTTTTGGACCTCAACCTTTAACGGTGAAAACCCGCTGGCGTATGCGAAGCAAAAAGCGTTGGATGAGCTGACTAAAGTTAAGGTCGAACAAATCATCATGATGGAGAACGGTATCGTCAGCGACATTTCGTATGAGGCGTTCTTGCAGAGCTATGAACAGGAAAATAAGGATCGAGCAAAAAAGATCGCAAATAACCAGCCTATCTACGGTCCCCAAAAATATGGAATAGCGGAGTACTACTCCTATTATCAAAGCATGAACGTTCAGAAATTAATCGATAAATGGACGAAGGAAGCAAAGAGCACGATGTCGGGTGATGAGCTGAAAGCTTACTATGACAAGGTGAAGCAGCGCTATTTTCACAAAGGCTATGCGTTTGACTATGAGAAAATTTCGATCCATACCGAAGCCGGGAAGCAGGAGCAATTGACTAAAATCCGCCAAGCTTCTATTGAAAAAAATATTCCAGTATACGAAGCGGCAGCTTCTCTTGGCGTGGCAGTAACGACCGAGCAGCTGACGCTGAACTTAGAGGAGACCTCGAAAGAGGATACGCTGTCGCAAAATCTATACACCCGGTTTCTCGCTTTTTCGACAGGTGAATACAGCAAAATCGAGCAATCGGACAGTGAGGCGTATATGTACAGGCTTGTTGCGAAGCGGGATAAAGGGCTTGAAAAATATGAGGACGTGAAGAGTTCAGTCATTCAGCTTTATGCGCAAGAGATGCTGGAGACGGAAGTCGTCAAACGATTGAAAGAAACGAAGGTTCAATTAAATAAGGAGGTGTTCCACAAAATTACGATCAAGACATGATTTCAACAAACGATGTGGAGGTTGATTTTTTTGAAACATCTTATGAGGCAAAAACTAGTTTCAATGGTTCTATTAGTCGCACTCTTAACGTCAATGGCGATTCCCGCTGCTTCGGCACAGGCTATAAGTGAATCATTGGAGGGGGCGCAGCCGCCCGCTGCTGCGGAACAGACGGTATCAAGCTCTACCTATTATGTAAGCAATGCAGGCAATGATGAGAATGATGGTAAATCAGAGGATAAAGCTTGGGCATCGTTAGAGAAGGTCAACAGCGTAAACTGGAAGCCTGGAGACCGAATTTTATTCAAGGCTGGAGACGTATGGAATGGCTCCTTGAAGCTAAGAGGCATTTCGGGCACAGAGGAAGCGCCTATCGTTTTTGATAAATACGGCAGCGACGATCCGTCTATAAGGCCGATCATTAACGGCAATGGTACAACGACGACTGAAAAATCAGCAATTATCCTAAACTATGCAGGCGTAAAAGATAAAACGTTATCCGCAACGATCGATGTTGTTGATGGCAGCTATCTGCAATTTAGCAATTTCGAATTGACGAACAAAAACCCTGACGTCGTTTCTCAGCGTGCGGGCATTAACATTAGAACGGCATCAACAAACGTAACGGAATGGGAAGCTAATCCACACCGCGGAATCGTAGTCAAAAACAACTACATCCATGATGTAGACGGCAATCCTTCGGGCTGGAAGGTAGGCAGCGGCGGCATTTTGATCCTTGGCAATATCGAGGACGTGCTCGTTGAAGGAAATACAGTTGAACGAGTCGATATCGAAGGGATTCGGAATGCGGGACTTTACCGGGAAGGCGATACAAAAGCCAACTTCCCTAGAGTGCTCAAAAATGTCGTGTTTAATAACAATTATGTTGCCGACGTGCAAGGTGACGGCTTCGTCATGAGCAATGTGGGCAGCAACGGCAGAATGGAATACAATACGGTCGTTCGGCATTCCGCAAAAAATGTAGGCAACGTTAACTATGCCGGCTTGTGGGTTATCGGCGTGAAGGATATGGTGATTCAATACAACGAGGTTTACGGCGGTATTTATGGCTACAACGACGGACAGGCCTTTGACGTGGACATGTTCTGCGAAGGCACTCTGTATCAATACAACTATAGCCATAGCAACCGCGGCGGATTCATTTTGTTTATGAGCGGCTCCACAAACTCGCTCGTCCGTTATAACGTCAGCGTCAATGATGGAGACGGACGATATATTTTCCATTACCTGCCGACTACGCTTGGCGATGCGCCGCTGATTCATAACAACACTTTCTTTACGGATGCGCATGTGCAAACGAGGCTGATCAGCGATCCGGGCAAATATGTAAGGCTGTACAATAACATTTTCTATTCCAAGGCGGGTACGACGATTGGTCAAGATCGTTTTGCCGGCGGCGAAGTGAAAAACAATATTTTTTATCCGGGAAGCGAGTACCAAAACCTGAAGCTTACCGGTTTGTCATTGGAACAAAACCTGTTCACGAGTCCGCTATTCGCAAGAGCCGGCGAGGAGCCAAAGGACATCGTTAATGCTAGAATAAGCGCCTTTGATACAGACAAATTAAACGGCTACAAACTGCTCCCAGGCTCGCCGGCTATCGATGCCGGGCTCGATATGACAGCTTTGACGCCGTCCGTGTGGGCACCCGCGACAAAAGACTTCTTTAATAATCCGATTTCGCCGGCTGCTGCAACTGATATCGGAGCGCATGAGTATTCGGGTGACGCGCCGAGCGAACAGGCACCGGAAATTATGCCGCAAACGATCGTCATCGACAAGCCGGTGCTGGAGCTTCATGCCAAGCATAGAGGCGAGAAGCTGTCCGCAATAGTCGGGCCTGAGAATGCTTGGTTCAAAGGAATCAAGTGGTCGAGCAGCAACCCGGCCGTAGCTTCGATTAACGCGCAAGGATTTGTGTCGCCGCTGCTTGAGGGTGAGGCGACCATTACAGCTGAAAGCACCATTAATCCGGGTGTTAAAGGAGAGGCTCGTGTCATCGTTCACGCACCTTCCAAGGTCGTATCCTATGAGATCGCTTCGGACGGTACGGAGCTATCAGATGAGAAGTCTACGCTGCAGCTAAGAATTGACGGCGTGACCGAGGAGCAAAATAAGATCCAATATGCCGACTATCATCAGGTGGAGTATGCGACGAATAATGAGAATGTGGCTGTGGATTCCTTGACGGGCAAGCTTGAAGTGACTGGCGACTTAAGCGGTGTAACCGAGGTCGAGGTTTCCGCAAAGGTACGGGAGTACAAGGATTTGATTTATTCGGAGAGCTTCGAGAACGGCTGGAATGACTTCACGCCGGAAACGGGCACGAGCATTACAACGGGAAGCATTTCGGATGAAGTCGCCTATCATGGCGATCAAAGCGCTCTATATGTAGTTGGAAACGGCAGCAACGCCATTCAAAAGGTGTTTGGCGGCAAGCAGCAGGGCGTCGTATCGATGATGCTTTATGATGACGGCTCCGAAAGCTCGAAGACGCGCGTGATCGCGCATGTCGGCAACGCAAGAAGCAGCTTGCTGGCGGGAATGGGTTTGCTCTATGATGGGGGCACTTACGGATCATTGACCCATTACTCGGTAAGGGCAAGCGCTTCTTCAACCGCTTGGGAGGCAACACCGGTCAAGCGGAGCACAGGCTGGCATGAGCTGAAGTGGGACTACACATCAGGAACCGATTTGAAGATGTATATCGATGGCCAATTGGTGAAAACAACGACGGCGATAACAAGCTTCGACCGGATCGTACTCGGTTACCTATGGGATAGCGCGAATGGACGCACCTTTGCCTTTGACAACATTAAATATGCTACGACAGGCGAATTAGTTTCACTGCCGACCAAGTCGCTAACCCTTCACGTCAAACAGCCCGTACCTGAGCAGCCAACATGGGAAAAAGGTACGGTTGCCGCTTCGAATGTGACCCAAACAACGGCAAACTTGGAATGGAGCGGAGCTGTTGATGCGCCTAGCATTACCGAATATGCGATTTATAAAGATGGCGTGAAGCAGGTCAGCGTAGCAGGCAGTGTGAATAGCTACCAAGTTGGCGGTCTGACTGCGGATACGTCTTATACGTTCAAAATAGAAGCAACCAACGCAGGCGGAAAATGGAGCGAGACTGGTCCGAGCGTTGTCGTGAAGACGCTAGCGAATTCAACCTCGCCGGGAGACGGCAGCCCTGGAGGAGTGATTACAAATCCTGAACCTGAGAAACCGGAGGTAGAAGAGCCTTCGAAGCCATCGGAGCCTGTCGTGCTAACCGATATTGAAGGGCATTGGGCTTCCAAAGCGATCCAAGAAGCGGTTCGGCTCAAATTCATTAACGGTTATACGGACAATACGTTCCGTCCAAATGCGAAGGTAACGCGCGGGGAGTTTGCTGCGATGCTGGCAAGGGCGATGCATTTGGAGGCGTCAGCAGATCTTGATTTTGCAGATCTGGACAGCATTCCGGCTTGGGCTAGACCATATATTGCGAGCATGGTGAAATCCGGCATTGTCGGCGGCTTCCAAGACAATACTTACCGTCCGGCTCAGGCCATTACGCGCATAGAGGTTGCAGCGATGATCGTCCGGGCTTTGAAGCTTCCGCTTGAAGACGATGCGGAGTTAACCTTTAAGGATGCGAATGAAATTTCGGCATGGGCAAAACCTTATGTTGCTGCCGCATTCAAAGCGAAGCTTATTCAAGGCAGAGAAGGCGGCATCTTCGCCCCTGCGGATAACGCAACCCGGGCAGAAGCGGTTACGATGATTTTAGCATTGCTGAATAGCAAATAGGCGGTTAGGGATGGGGGAGTGTTAGAGGGGCTAACGCTCCCCCATCCCTTTTTTTGCAGTTATAGATCTTGGAAGAGATGGACAATTTATAGTTGAGGGGTAGAATAGTGAAAGAGCGATTTTTAGGAAATCGTGACAAAGTTGTTACGAATCCGGATTCATACTTGCGCCTGGAGCCACAAAAAGCTAACATATAGTAATATAGGTTACGTGCGAAAAAAAGGAGGTCCCTTCATGTTTTTGGCAGAAGAAGCAGCTAAAGCTGCAAGTAAAATTGGTACTTTCGATTGGTTTATGCTTGCTTTTACCATTTTGATCGCAATCGGTTTGGTTCGGCTATTGAATACGCGTCCGAAGAAAAACATCTTCGCGATCGGATTTACGTCAGTTGCGCTCGCATTGTTTGTATTGATCGACTTTATTATGATCACTAAAGTATGGTTAGCGTAGCATGTCGCATAGAAAAAGGTCTGCCGGACAAGTCCGGCAGACCTTTTTCTTGTTTATCTATTATACCCACCACATCTCGCCAAGCGGCTCGCGGATCAGG
Organism: Bacillus sp. FJAT-26390; assembly: GCF_001682865.1. Taxonomy (GTDB): domain Bacteria; phylum Bacillota; class Bacilli; order Paenibacillales; family Paenibacillaceae; genus Pristimantibacillus. Next base: position 45,491 of record NZ_MAQX01000033.1, on the reverse strand, counting down.
ATTTGTTGAAGATTTTGAACAGCCTTCGTGAAGCCTTCATCTACAGACATTAAGCCGTCCTCGTGCTCGATGCTGACAACGTAGTCGTAGCCGACAAGACGAAGCGCGCTAAGGATGTCTGCCCAAACTTTAAGATCATGGCCATAACCAACCGTACGGAACTGCCAAGCGCGGTCCAGCATAAGGCTGTAGGATTGCATATCCGTTACGCCATGGTGGTTAACGTTGATTGGATCGATTGTCGTATCCTTCGCGTGGAAGTGATGGATAGCGCCTGCACGGCCAAGAATGTGTACCGCTTGTACAGGATCGATGCCTTGCCACCACATGTGGCTTGGATCTAGGTTAGCTCCGATTGCATTGCCTGCCGCTTCGCGAAGGCGAAGCAACGTAGCCGGACTGTGAACGGAGAAGCCGCCGTGAAGCTCAAGGCCGATTTTCACGCCGCCAGCCGTTGCAAGCTTAGCGATCTCAGACCAATATGGAATAACTTTTGCTTCCCATTGCCATTTTAAAATATCTTGGAAATCATTTGGCCATGGAGCAACCGGCCAGTTCGGATATTTGGCATCCTCGTGGTCGCCCGGGCAGCCGGAGAACGTATTAACGACCGACACGCCAAGGCGGTTAGCCAGTTCAATTGTTTTGCGAATAACCGAATCGTGATCAGACGAAATGGCTTTCTGCGGGTGAAGCGGATTGCCGTGGCAGCTAAGTGCGCTGATCATCAATCCACGTGATTCTACTGCATGCTTAAACGCTTTCAGCTTACCTTCGTCCGCGAGCAATCCATCGAGGTCGCAGTGCGCGTCTCCCGGGTATCCGCCCGTTCCGATTTCAATAGCATCAAGCCCTTTGGAAGCGATATAGTCCAGTGCTTCCTCGAACGGTTTTTGTGCAAAAAGCACGCTGAATACTCCTAATTTCATTTGTTCATTTACCTCCCGAATCCATCAAATGGATTGATTTAGTAGTCCAACATAGTATACCACTTCTATTATAAGAACACATAATGGAAACCACTTTTGACAAAATCGCATAATAAATAAACAAAACCAGCATGGTGCAGGGGCGGGCCGGCTTTTTTTCTATGCCATAAGGTCTATTAATCTATCTATTTTTCATTGTTGGCAATGGTGAAATATGCTATATTACGAAATAGTTGCTAAATAGAAATAACAGGAAAAACGTTAGGGTTATGCCAGCGCCTGTATAGAGATGGATAGGGAGAGTGGCTTCATGAAAAGCAGTTTATTACGTGTTTGCAGTTTCATCGTTTTAGGAGCGATTGTAGCTGCAGGTACAGCATGGGCTGCGGGTACAAGCAATTCGGATACGCATGCTCTGAACGCTATTAAAATTAATGGCGAGGTTTATGTCAAAGCAGGCTCGTTGACGAACGCACTAGGCGGAACCGGCACCTTTGACTCGAAGACGAACACCTATGTGTATAAACCGGTTGATATTCCATCTGTAGTCAAAAAGGTATCGCCTTCCGTCGTCGCCATTATCGGCAAGCCGAAGGATATTGGCTCGGCTGATCCGAGATATGCGCTCGCGCATGGAACCGGCGTTATTATCAAGGCGGACGGCTGGATTGTGACAAATGCGCATGTCGTCGGGGATATGACCAATTTGGTCGTCGTTACGGCTGACGGAAAGCAGTATGATGCAGAACGAACGCATTACGATGAAGCGAGCGACCTGGCGCTTGTAAAAATTAAAGCCACAAAGCTTCCCATCGCGAAGTTTGCTCCATCCCCGCTTAAGGTGCAGGTAGGGGAAACGGTTGTTGCAATCGGTACTCCGGTATCTTTCTCTCTTCGCAATACGGCGACAAGCGGCATTCTGAGCGGTATGAACCGCAGTGTCTCATCGGCTTACAATCTCCTGCAAACGGACGCGGCTATTAACCCTGGCAACAGCGGCGGGCCGCTCGTCAATATGAAGGGAGAGGTCATCGGCATCAACTCCTTGAAATTTGTGGAGGTAGGCGTCGATAATCTCGGATTTTCCATTCCGGCGGATACGGTGCAATACGTTACGAATCACTTTTTCAAATACGGTCATGTCAAACGCGCTTCGCTTGGTCTCGGCCTAGAGGAAAGCTGGTCAGCGCTCATCGGCATTCCGACCTCTGATCCGTTAACGGTCAAATCCGTGACTTCAGCAGCAGCCAAAAAAATCGGCATACAAAATGGCGATTTGCTCTACAAAGTTGCAGGCAAACAAGTCTCTACAATCGTTGAGCTTAATGAGCTGTTAAAAAGCTATCTGCCGGGTCAACAGGTGGACGTGATGCTGCAGATCGACGGCGATCTTGTAACTCACAAGCTTACATTAGTCGAAGGTTAATTTTTAAACGCTAAGCTCTCGCAATTATTTGAAAATAAGGAGTTATTCGAAATGAAAATGAACGTGTACAAAAGAATGCTAGCCATGCTGCTCCCAGCATTGCTAATCCTTGCGATGCTGCCAATAGCTGTATTCGCTGCAGATGCGGGCAATAAGGTTGAAGTCCGTTTGAAGACGGGAAGCCCAACTGTCAAAATTAATGGCAAAGCGACTACCGTTGAGCCTCCATTCGTAAGCAATGGCACGACGATGGTTCCGCTCAAGGTCATTACTAACGCTTTTGGAGCAGGACTTAAATTGGAAAATGGCAATGTCATTACCCTTACATACAATGACCGCAAAATCGTATTAACCTTCGGAAGCAAAACGGTAAAAGTGAATGGGGCCGCAAAAGCGGTAGCCGTTGCTCCTGTCGTTGTAAAAGGCTCGACGATGGTTCCGCTTCGCGTCATCGTAGAAGCTTTTGGCGCGAAGATCACAGCGGACAGCGCTACGAAGGAAACGGTTATCGTTGGCGTACATGCACAATCATCAGGAGACGGCGGTACGTCGATCGATTCGGATTTTGGCAAAACAAAAGTGGGCGACAGCTACTATGGCTGGTCTTTGAAATATCCAGCAGGTCTCGTACAGGTTTATCAAAGTGATAACGGCGATGCTGTAAAGTGGGCTGATACAGCAGATGCTTCCAAGGTAGCTGCGCAGGTGAACGTATTTACTGAAAGCGTTGGCGAAGATGAACTGACAAGCGAAGAAAAAAGAGATCTAATTTTCTCTTATTATGAAGAAGATGAGATCACCGTAGATAAACGTACTATCACCGTAGATGGGCTAACGTTCGAGAAGGTTATAAGCTACACGAAACAATCTAAAATGTATTATGAGTTCCGCGGTATTCAGAAAGGCGATACGTTCTATATTGTAATCGTAGGCGCAAAAGGAGCGGACAAATCTGTACTGAACAGCTATGATGCGTTCTTAAACAGCTTTGTGCCTTCCTTTAACGGAGCAGATACGGCACTAAAAGACATTACGAAAGTGAAAAATGGCCTAATCACCTTTAAAGAGTCGGATTATGGCTTGACCGTTAAGCTGCCGGCTGACTGGAGCAGCGATCCGGAGAGCACGACTCCTTGGTATGAAAATGATACAGATGCATTCCAATTCTCGTTCTCAGCAGCAGCACCAGGCGATACGCTTGAGAATTGGGCGTCACGCAGGGAAGCGCGCATTCGCGAGGACAATGTTAGCTCAAGCCTTCGCAATATAACGACAGCACCTATAACACTGCAAGATGGCAACGCATTATCGCTAAGCTATGAGATTTCATACGGAGACAATATTTGGTTCAGCTACATCGAGGTTGCCTACATTTCGGGAGACTACCGTTATTTGTTCGACTATATATATCCTTCTTCCAATAGCGCGAAGAGCAAACAATTGTTTAAGCAGATCATTGATTCAGTTGACATTGATATCGCTTATATCGAGAAAAGCTTTGGAACGGTTGAAGAGGATATCAATTTGGTTGACCGCAGCGCAAAAACAACAAAACGCAGCTCTACTTACGGTTACTCCATTGAAGTTCCTACTTACTGGAATGGATTGCAAACGAACTTTAACAAGGATACGGTCCTTTATACTTATAGTGCGGGGAATCTCCAAATCTCTCAATCCGACAAACAAGCCGATGCGCTTGTAGTCTCGTTATCGCAGCTTCCGGGGTCGTCCGATGGTATTGCACAGGAAGTCAAGCTTAGAGGGGCTTCCGAAGTAACGATTAACGGAAAGAAAGCTCAAAGAGTAGAAATCCATGTGTCGAAGCCAGAGAATGATATCCCTTATTCTCATGTTCTGTATATCTTTGATACAGCCAAAGGCTCAATTGTGTTTAGCTTTATTACGTACGATATCAAAGCAACGGAGAGCAATCTTAAGATTATTAACGACGCGGCACAATCGATTCGGTTCAACTAATTGAAACGATAGGTAAAAGACCGGTTCCCTTGCGGGAAACGGTCTTTTATGAGAAATGGGAGCAAATCGGCGGGAAATTCCGTTTCTGATTTAACTTCAATGAAGGAAATGCCGATATTTTAATCAGCGTTTTGTACAGATAGCAAAGGCAGGAGGGGTTTTGGTTGAATGGTTTGATCCGCTTTTCGATGAATAAAGTGGCAGCAATGATGATCTTGATCGCGATGCTTATAGGAGGAGGGCTTTACTCGGCATCGTCGCTCAAGGTAGAAAATATTCCTGACATCTCGTTTCCGGTTATTATGATTGCGACGGCTTATCCGGCACCGCCCACGGATGTGATGGAAGAGGTCACGAAGCCGATTGAGGATAAGATTGCTAATCTTCAAGATCTGGATAAGCTGAGCTCAACGTCCAGCGATAATGTGTCGAGCATCATCGTGCAGTTCAAGCAAGGCGCCGACGTGGAGAAGAAGAAGAAGGAGCTGGAGAGCTTAGTGCAGGAGGTGGCTCTTCCAGACAGTGCGGCAGCGCCTAAAGTGATGACCTTTGGTTTTTCCTCCAGCCCGGCTTATTATTTGACGCTTTATGCGGACAAAGGGATGTCGCAGGGCGAGCTGAACAAGCTGTACGAGGACGAAATCAAGCCGAGTCTCGAAGGTGTGGACGGCATTGACCATACGGACTCGATCGGCGTAAGCGAGACAACGCTCGACATTTTGCTAAAGGCGGATGCGTTGTCGGTGTTTGGCCTCTCGGGCGTAGAGGTAACGAGCGCGATTCAAGCGGCGCTTACTAACGGCGCTGTTGGTTCCGTCGAGCTGGACGGGAAAGCGCAAATGGCCCGCGTGAAGGGTGATTTAAACAGCATTTACGGGCTGCAAAATCTAGAGCTGGTAACGGGCAAAGGGCAGACGGTATTGCTCAAGGATCTGGCGGAAATTAAGGCTGTTAATGATGAGAAGTTTATAGCCAGATTTAATAGCAAGCCTGCGCTGGGCATTCGTTTGTACAAAACAAGCGCGTCAAATGCCGTTGAATTCTCGGATGCCGTAAATGGGGTTATAGCCCATTGGGAGCAGAAGCAGCCCCAAATTACGTTTAACAAAATTTATGACAGCGCCGATGAAGTAAGAAAATCGATTGGCGGCATTTTAAAAGAAGGTTTTATCGGAATTATTCTCGCTTCGCTCATGATCCTGTTGTTCCTTCGCAACATAAGAATGACGTTAATCGTGCTTGTTTCGATTCCGTTGTCGGTTTTGATTACGCTCGTGATGATGTCGACTTTGGACATCACGCTTAACATCATGACGCTTGGCGGCATGTTTATCGCGATTGGGCGTATCGTCGATGATAGTATTGTCGTCATTGAGAATATTTATAGCAATTTGGAAAAAGCGCAGGAGCGCAGCCAATCGGTCGTCATTATGGCAGCGAAGCAGGTATCGATGGCGATTACGTCCTCGACGCTCGTGACGGCAGGCGTATTTTTGCCGCTTGCATTCGTTACCGGCATCGTTGGTGAAATGTTCCGTCCTTTCGCTTTGACCGTATCCTGTGCGCTGCTCGCATCCTTGCTGGTCGCCTTGACGGTTATTCCGATGATGACGAAGCTGCTCGTGCTTCGCAGCCGGAAGCAAATCAAAATGAAGGATCATTCGCATGAAGGAAAGGTTCCTCGCTTCTATCAGCGCGTGCTTGAATGGTGCTTGTCCAACAGAATCAAGACGTTATTGCTTTCCCTCGTCTTGCTGATTGCGACGATGGTCATTACGATTCCGAATTTAGCGGTTAACTTCCTGCCATCCGGCGGTCCGGAGAAGCTGGTATTCATTACGGTGAAGCTTCCTTACGAAACCTCGCTTGCCAGCAATGACCTGCAGATGCAGCAGATCGAGAACATGCTGCTCGAAGCAAAGGATAGTGCAGGAGACAAGCTGTTCACCTTTGTTGAGTCGTTGGTTGGCTACAATGATGATGATGATCAGATCCCGTACATCACCAACATAACGGCGGAGCTGAACGAAAATGCCGATGTTGAGCGGGTTTTGAAGCAATATAAAGCGATTATCGAAGCCCAGCTGCCGCAAGGCTCTGAGGTGGTGACTCAAACGACCGGTGGAGACACGGGCGGAGTCGGTACGTCTAATTTCTCTTACGTACTAAAAGGCGAAGACCAGCAGCTGCTGGAGCAAGGCGCACTTGTCGTGAAGGAGAAGCTGAAGCAATTTCCTGAGCTGATCAATATCGAGGATACGCTAAGCGACGCCAAAACCGAAGTAAGCATTACCGTCTCGCAGTCCAAGGCAAGGGAGCTAGGCTTGTCCCCGGCTCAAGTGCGGGATGCGGTAAGGATGTGGATCGCAGAGCAGCCGCTTGGCGATATCCGGCTCGACAACCAGCTTTACACCACTGTGGTGAAGCTGTCGGACGAGGACAAAAATTCGATGGAGCGGCTTGGTAAAATGCCGATTCAATCGCAAACGGCCGGAATCGTCTATTTGCAAGAGGTGGCGAAGCTTGAGGAGGTACAGGCCCCAGTGTCGCTTAGCAGGGAGTCGCAGGCGCAAATTGTGAAAATAACCGCATTGATCAACTCGCCGAATCAGACGGTAGTCAGCGCGAAGGTGACGGCTGCGCTCGCAGATATCGAGCTTCCGACGGGCGTTTCGACCGAGATACAAGGCGTCTCGGAGGATATTGCGGAGAGCTTCTCGCAATTGTTCCTTGCGATGGCTATCGCTATTGCCATCGTCTATTTCATCTTGGTGCTTTGCTTTGGTAATGCGAGCACGCCGTTTGCGATTCTTTTCTCGCTTCCGCTTGCTATTATAGGAGGACTGCTCGGCTTGCTGGTATCTAATGAATCGATCAACGTCACTTCCTTGATCGGATTTATGATGCTGATCGGCATCGTCGTCACCAACGCGATCGTCCTGCTGGATCGCGCACAGCAGCTGCGGGAGGAAGGCTTGCCTGTCCGTGAAGCGTTGGTCGAAGCGGGCTTAGTTCGTTTGCGCCCGATCATTATGACCGCTGTAGCGACGATAGCAGCTATGGTGCCGCTCGCGCTTGGCGCTGGCGAAGGCGTGCTAATTTCTAAAGGGCTCGCCGTTGTTGTTATTGGCGGGCTGATCACTTCGACGCTGCTTACGCTCGTTGTTGTACCCGTCGTATATGAAATACTCGAGGTCATAAAAAATAAAATGTTCAATCGGCCAAACAAAACTAAAGCAAGTCCATCGGATAACCAAACGCCTAAAGGATTAGAGGTATAGAGAGGAGCTGATTCATATGTTTCAACGATTTGCAAAAAGGAAGCAAAGAGCTGGATCGGTGGCGGCTGTTTTAATTGCAGCCATTGTACTGCTTGCCGGCTGCTCGGAAGCGGCGCCAGTTACCGAAGAGAGCGAGAGCACGCCTGTCATTCCTATAAAAACAGAAGCCGCCGCCAAAGTCAGCATGGGAGAGCCGCGCGAGCAGGTAGCGGAGGTCAGCGCAGCTGTCAAATTGGATATTCCAGCGCTTGCAGGCGGCAAGGTTGTTCAAATACTGAAGAAGAACGGTGACGCGGTCAAAGCTGGCGACGTTATTGTGCAGCTGGAATCACGCAGTGCCGAGCTGCAGAAGAAGCAAGCGGCAGCAGGTCTCGCAAGTGCCCAGAAAGCACTGCAGAAGGCAAGGGACGATCAGGCGGCAAGCCGTGCTGCGCTTGTAAATTCCGTTGCCTCGCTAGAGGATGCGTTCATTCAAGCAAGCTCGCAGGATGATCAGCAGTTGATTGACGCCGCGCGGAGAAATTTGGAATCCGCTAAGCAGCAGCTAGCATCCCATGACAGCGCGAATTCTCTTGTAGTCTATGAAGGGCAGGTGGATTCCTCTGCCGTTCAGCTGGAGCAAGCGGATTTGGCGCTCGAGGGTTATCGCGTCATTGCTCCGGCAGCTGGAACGCTAACGGATCTTGCCATTACGGAGGGAATGGCGATTAATGTCGGCGCCACGATAGCCGTTGTACAAAACGTGAAGCAGCTGACGATCAAGACCGAGCTGAGCGAGCCTGCTGCGGCGCTCGCTCGCGGCAAAAAAGAGCTTCTATATTATAATGCCGATAATCCGTCCGACAAGAGGAAGGCAACGCTTGTTTATCTCTCCGATGTGCCGAATGCGGCAAGCAGGATGTATGCGCTGGAATTGTTAGCGAATAATTCCGATGGCGCCATAAAGCCGGGCGAGCGTGTACAAGTCCAGTTGACGACGACCGAGGAAGAGCTGGTTGTAGCCGTTCCATCGCTAAGCGTAGTGAGAGAAGGCAGCGATACCTTTATTTATATCTCGAACGCCGGCGTTGCTGAGAAGAGGGCAGTTAAGCTAGGCCGGGTGAACGGCATTTACCAGGAAGTTTTGGAAGGATTGAAGGAAGGCGAGAGCGTTGTTGTGTCTGGCCAGCATACGCTGAAGGACGGCCAAAACATACAATCTAGCGCCGCTGAGTAGATATAAGACTATGGAGACTGGCTTTCGCGATGCGAAAGCCAGTCTTTTTGCGCGATGCCAGTATTGTGTAGTGGTATAGATGCCTATGGTTTGTTAAGATAGTAGCAGCAGGTTTTAAGAATGTGAGGGATAGATCGTTATTATGACAGACACAATAGTGAGATCGGATATAGAACTGCTGGCTCCGGCCGGTGATTGGGAATGCATGCGTGCGGCAGTAGCCAATGGCGCTGACGCTATATTTTTTGGTGTAGAGAAGTTTAATGCGCGCGCTCGCGCGAACAACTTCCGAAGTGAGGAACTGCCGGAAATTATGGCTTTTCTGCATACGTACGGCGTTAAGGGCTTCCTGACGTTTAACATTCTCGTATTCGAAGACGAGCTGAGAGACGCGCAGAAGCTTATTGAGATGTGTATCGATGCGGGTGTGGATGCGGTAATCGTGCAGGATTTGGGCCTTGTGAAGCTGATTCGCGAGCTGTCTCCGGACTTCCCGATTCATGGCTCGACACAGATGACGATTACGTCGCCTGAAGCGGTGGAGTTTACGAAGCCGTTCGGGCTTGAGCGGGTCGTGCTTGGCCGTGAAAATAACTTGAAGCAAATCCGTACGATCGGCGAGCAAGCGAAGCTGCCTATGGAAGTATTCGTGCATGGCGCGCTTTGCGTATCGTATTCGGGCCAGTGCCTTACCTCCGAGATGTGGGGCGGACGCTCGGCGAATCGCGGCGAATGCGCGCAGGCATGCCGGCTGCCGTATGATCTGATGGTCGATGGCGAGGTTCAGCCGATGGGCGACATCGCGTATTTGCTGTCGCCGAAGGATTTGGCGGCGATCGATATCGTGCCGGAGCTCATCCAAGCGGGCGTTACGTCGTTTAAAATTGAAGGACGCCTCAAAAGCCCGGAATATGTCGCGAATGTCGTGAGCAAGTATCGGCGTGCGATCGATAAATATTTTGACGGCGATTTGTCGAAGCCGTCAACGGAGGATGTGCGTGAGCTGCAGCAAAGCTTCTCGCGCGGCTTCACGCATGGTTTCCTGTCGGGAACGAACAACAAGCAGCTCGTAGAGGGCACGTTCCCGAAAAGCCGGGGCGTCTACCTCGGCCGTGTGGAGCGCATTATGCGCGATGCGGTTACGCTGCGCATCGACGCGCCGCTTAAGCGCGGAGACGGCATTGTGTTTGACGCAGGCGACCCGACGAAGAAGGAAGAGGGCGGCCGCGTCTACGATATCCGCCGACAAGGCGTGAAGATCGAAGGCGAAGCGCAGGAAGGCACGATGATTGAGCTTGTAGCGGGCCGCAATGATGTTGACTTGCGCAAGGTGCATGTCGGCGACCGCGTCTGGAAAACAAGCGATCCTGCGCTGGATAAGCGACTGAGAGCAACCTTTGAAACGGAGAAGCCGTACCGCGTATTCCCGCTTCATGTCAGAGTAACCGGAGCGCTCGGGCAGCCGATGCGCACTTGGTGGACCGATGTTCAGAAGGGAACGACGGTAGAGGTTGTCACGGAGCTAGAGCTGGAGCAAGCACAGAAGCGTCCGATGGATGCGGCGCTGCTTGAGGATCAGCTGGGCCGCCTCGGCGGTACCGTTTATCAGCTGGAGAAGCTTGAAGTTGAGCTGCAGGGCGACCTAATCGTACCGATCCGCGAGCTGAACCGGCTGCGCCGCGAGGCGGTAGAGCTGCTTGCGGGCGAGCGTCCGAAGCCGCCTGTCTATATCAAGAATGCGGTTGCCTCGCGTGAGGATGTTTATCAGGCTGATGCGGCGAAGAAGGATATTTTGGCGCCGCAAAGCGGCAAGGATGCGAAGCTGATTGCATTATGCCGCAGCCTTGAGCAGGTACAGGCAGCGGTAACGACCGATATCTCTTACGTATACGCCGATTTTGAATTTATTAAGCAATTCCCGGCTGCCGTAGCCGCTGCGCGTGCAGCGGGCAAGCCGATTGCGCTGGCAACGCCGCGCATTCATATGCCGGGCGAGAACGGCTACCATGCGAATATTTTGAAGCTGCAGCCTGATGCGGTGCTCGTGCGGAACACAGGGGCGCTTTACTATTACCTGCGTGCCCGTGCAGCGAATCCGGATAAGCCTTTCCCTAAGCTGATCGGCGATTTCTCGCTGAACGTGGCAAACCACAAGGCCGTCAATTTGTTTACGGATGTAGGCCTAGATCTCATTACGCCATCGTACGATCTGAACATTCAGCAAATGATCGATTTGCTTGAAAACTCGGATACTAGCATGCTGGAGATGGTTATCCATCAGCATCTGCCGATGTTCCATACGGAGCACTGCGTGTACTGCACGTTTATGAGCGAAGGGACAGACTTTACGAACTGCGGTCGTCCTTGCGAGGAGAAGCGTGCTTCCTTGCAGGATCGCATCGGCATGGCGCATCCCGTTCGCGTGGACGAAGGCTGCCGCAACACGGTATACAACGCGATTGAGCAATCAGGCGCAGAGTATATCCGCAACTTTGTCGGTTACGGCGTATCCCACTTCCGCGTCGAGTTTTTGGAAGAGACGCCGGAGAAGGTGCTTGAAGTGCTGTCGCTTTACCGCGATGCGCTCGATGGCCGCATTAGCGGCACGCAAGTATGGCGCAGTCTGAAAGCAATCAACCAGCTCGGCGTAACGCGCGGGCAGCTAGTGAAGAAATAAACGCTTTTTATTATAAAAGACAAAACAAAACGAGCCTTTAGATTTGCTTCTAAGGCTCGTTTTTTTATGCTCATAGGCAGTTTTATAAGGCGAATAACCTCTGAGGGAAAATAACAGGAAAATGTCCATTTAATTGTCCCGCGTGGCTGTAAATAGATCAATTAACAGGAAAATCTCCCGATAATATCAACATTTTCAGCACTTATGGGCGAGAAATAGAATTTTAACAGGAGAAAATCCATCTAATTCCCTTTTTCGTCTAAAATGCGGTGAATTAACGGGATAGTTTCATGTTAATTCGCCTTATACAATGCATTTAATGCTCGATTGCGTGCTTACGAGTCCAATTAAAGCCCCCTATCGCTTGCTTGTTCACAATTAACCGCATTTCGGCGCCTCCTGCCAATGGGGGCGCTGTTTTCATTCAGCGGATCATTTGACACGCTATTCGCGCTGACATAGCATAGAAGGAAGGGCAATGATTCGACATTCGATTTTTGTGAAAAAGCGAGGTTTGGTTATTCATGAATGAGGTTTGGTTTTCTGGCTGGAGGCATGTGTTTAAGCTTGATCCCGATCGAGAAATATCCGATGAGGTGCTGGATCAAATATGCACCTCAGGTACGGATGCGATTATCGTCGGAGGCTCCAGCGGCGTTACTTTTGAAAATACGGTTGATCTCATGGCGCGGGTTCGCAGATATGCCGTGGATTGTGCGCTTGAGGTGTCCAGCCTAGAGGGAGCCGTTCCCGGCTTCGACGGATATTTTGTGCCGCTTGTGCTGAATACGAGCCGGGCTGAATGGATCACGGGACGGCAAACCGAAGGGCTGATGGAGTATGGCTCCTTTGTGCCTTGGGAGGAAACGGCGGCGCAGGGCTATATTATTTTGAATGCGGATGCGACGGCGGCTAAAGTAACCGAAGCAAAAACCGAGCTGACGGAATCGGAGCTCATCGCGCATGTGCGGATGGCGGACAGGCTGATGCGGCTTCCGGTTATCTACTTGGAATATAGCGGAAGGTTCGGAGATATGCAGCTTGTGAAGCGGGCTAGAGCATCCATTGCCCATGCCCAGTTGTTTTATGGCGGCGGAATCGATAATGCGGACAAAGCTCGCCTAGCGGCGGAATCCGCCCATACGGTAGTCGTCGGCAACATTATATACAGCGATTTAGAGGCGGCTTTGTCTACAGTGGCTGCGGTTAAAAATATCTGATTTCCTGCTTAGTAAAAAAGCATTTGTTCATACCTTCTGTTGATCATGAGAAATGATGACAACAGGATAGGTAGGGCGAATGCTTTTTTGTGTGTGCATTACTCCGAATTTTATAGGTTAGGGACTAAAGACCCGATTCTGCACAGAATTTGCACAGAGTGGTTTGATACACTTTCTGATGATGTCGATTGCTGGCGGAAAAGGATAATGTTTACCGAATTATGACGATCGATAGTGAAATCGGATTCATTTGAAGTCGAAAGAGAAGTCATTTGTTTTGGCAATATAGCACGAGTTCAGAGGGGGAGTCAGATGTTCATGCACAATCATAACAAGGCGCACAAAAGGATTGCGGCAGCAATGGTCCTATTTATGCTGGCGACGCTGCTGCAGGGTTTTACCGCAGTCAAAGTCGAAGCGGCTGGCGGGGATTTGGAGGTTATGTTCGGCGCAGGAACGCACATAGGTAATTTAACCTATGATGCGGATAATGCATTCATAAATATCTACGCCAATACGCCTGGGTTTAAGCAGACCAAAACGGATTCGGATTCGCAAATCGATTGGGGCAGCGGCGATATTTTTACAGGCAAGGGAGACAATGCAACGACAGTTAAATTTGAAATCGATATCCAAAACAACCCTACCCTAAGCGAGCTTGCGAAAAGCGGGCATGCCGAGGTTGTGGTCGGATGGAAAAGGCTTGTTTATTATGAAGGTTCGTTTCTAGGCATACCTACCTGGACGCGTATTTCAACGGCAACCTTCGAAGTGGATGGAGAGGAGCTGCTCCACGGGCGTACGGGCGGCGGAGATGTTGGCGCGAGAAGCGCATCCACCGTCATTACCTCGAAAACAAAAAAGATATCGATAGAAGTATATGGCGAGGGTGACGACGATGGTGATCTTACGGGAGCCAGAGGCTTGTATATTAAGTTTCAGGACAAAACCCGTCCGGTCATGTCAAGCTACACTTTCACAGGCGACGGCGCGGAGCGGGAAAATCCGATAACCGGCCAGCAGGAGCTTTTTGTCAAACAGGATGAGCACCTTAAGCTTAGCTATAATTTCACGGAGCCAGTGAAGCCAACTGCGCTAAATACAGCGTATTTTGAGCATTTCTTGCGTCATCCGCTGTTCGTCAATCCAGACGGGACCGGTCTGCCCGCCGCTGGACAACAGCAATATCTACAAAATACTTCCTATGATGCTGACAGTCTAAAGTCTTTGAAGAGCAGCATTACCTACGAATATACAGGCTCAAAATATCATAACAGCGGCAACCTGCCACTGGAGCCTCTGATCACCGGCACATCATCAGGCGCATTGCCGATGAATCAGACGCTGGAAGAAAAGCTGCGGGGAGCCGTACTGGCGGATGCGGCAGGAAATGTCGCGATTACGGATTTTCCGAATGTAGCAAGCAGCGCCAGCAATTTGCATATGCAAGGCAAGACGCTTAATCCGTTTGACTATGAAAATGGAGGCTACCGGGTCATCGTTGATGCCGTAGCGCCAAAATATACGAAAACCGGCAACGGGATTCAGCCGGAAATCGTAACGGGCGTCACGCTGAACAAAAATGACAGCATCTACTTTACGCTGCAGATGACCGAGGAGGCCATTGTAAAAAATGGCTGGGAAGCGGCAGGCACATTCATTTTGTTCAATAACGGGATGAGAGCCTACTATGAGTCGGGCTCCAACACGAAAAATTGGACGTTCAGAGCAAATATTACAAAAGAGCTCTCGATGGAAACGCCGCTTTTGAAAGCAATTGCCGTATCGCATGACAGCAAGGGTGATGCATCCGATACATCGGTTATTCAGGATTATGCGGGCAATTTGCTAATACAGCCGGCAAACTATGACGGCATACATATAGACGGAGACGAGTCTCTCGTCAATTCGAAGACCGATTGGGCCAGGCTTGCGATTGATAATCAGCCACCGGTCATCGATTACCGCTTTGAGAGCGGCGGCGCGAACGATCAGGTCTATCAGAGAAACGGGAAAGTAACGATTGATGCCAACGACCCCGCGGTCATTATCCCCCCGCTTGATCCGGTGGAAGCGGGAGCGCAGAAGCCAAGCCGCGGCATTTACCGTCCATCCAACACTACAGGGGCAGGCTCGCCGGCGGTAGGGCTCGTTTATTACGTATGGAGCCAGTCGCAGTCCGATCCTTTTGCAGCCAAGGCTGATGATCATTTTGCGGCAATTAAGCGTTATTCCCTTTCGGCTAAGCAGCCAGGAGAAGAGCTTTATCCGGGCGAATACGCAGGCACGATGCTGCAGGTGGTCAATAACAAGACGAATATGATAGCGCCGCCGGCGGAAGCGCTCACTGCTGACAACAGCGGCGAATGGTATTTGCATACTTGGACGGCCGATATGACATGGGACTCGGCAAGAGAGCTGATGCAGTACGACAAAAAGAAAAAATACGTAGAAGACAATCTTTCGCAATATGAAGCATGGAAGCAAGAGCATCCAGGCTCTGAGGCCGATAAAACGTTTTATGCCGACAATAAAGCACTTGCGGCAGTAGGCAATTATGGAGACGCCTCGCTGTGGAAACTGGATGATTTCAAATGGGATGATTCGAACTGGACGTACCGTTCGACTCCAATGAAGCTGGACAATCGCAAGCCGGCCGTCACCTTTAACGAAATTAATGGAGACGGCACGATCGATGTCCAGATTAACGCTACGATTACCGATGAGCATAGCGGAGTGAAGAAAAGCTCCTACCAATGGGTGCTTGAAGGCAAGCAGCCGAAGGAAGTCAATTGGAAAAATGCAGCGCTGAGTGGCGACAAGCTGACGGCATCGACGCTTAACGAGGTAGACGAGGATGGCAAATACCGTCTTTATGTTAAGGCAGTCGATCAAGCGGGCAATGAAATCATAACCTCGACGGATAAGATCGTAACGGTTAATTCAGAAATCAATGTCCGCTCGGCATTCTCGCCTCCGGCTGACCCGAATTATGTAAAAAGCCATGACGTGGTGTTCAGCATCAGCGGGCTCACGCCCGATGTAGTTGGCTACAGCCTCAGCACGACTGCAACTCGTCCGGCCGATGCGTCTGGTTACACGCCGCTTCAAGCTTCGATTGGCGGCAGCATGGCTAAAGGGTTTGATTATTTAATTCCGATTGATGCGGACAAGAACGGGCTTCGGTATATCCATATGATGGCGAAGGCGGGTGACCGTTACTACTACTTCTCCAAAACCTATTATTTTGACAATCAGGCGCCGACGGTAACGTTTAGCAAAAATGGAGTGGCATACCCGCTCGAAACGCAAAAGGTGACGGTAACCGTTAAGGAGCCATACAGCGTTAACGGCTTAACGAAAAGCTATCAATGGGTGAAGGCTGGAAAGGCTGCGCCCGATGCGGATTCTCCGGATTGGAAGACGCTTCCTGAGGATGGCGCAACAGCAATCGACAGCAAGGATCTGGCGGATGGTGAAATTGCCGATTTCCGCTTATACGTTTGGGCGACCGACGGAGCGGGCAACAGCATCATTAAAAGCACTTCCGGAACATTTAAAGTATCGAAGAGCGGAGGCTCTGAAGTTCCGCCTGCTCCATCCCATTCCGATCTCATTTATCTGTACGGCGATGAAGCGGATGGCTATACCGCGATTTTGAAGCTCACCCTCGATACGGAGGATAAGAGCGGCTATGAATATTCCATCTCGCCGGATAACGGCGCGAGCTGGAAAAAGTGGCGCCCATACACCAGCTTTGCAGCGGTGCCGACCGCTTCAGGAGATGCGGACAAGCTGACCGTTCAAGTGAAATACAGGACGCCGGGGGGCGCAATTAGCGAACCTCAGCTCATAAATATCGAGACGTTGTCGGGAACCGAGCCTGTATATGCTTTAGCTGAGCTGAGCACAACCCGGCCGATCGGTCCTGCGACTGGCGTGAACATCGACGTTACGGTGCCGCTTGGCATTAAGGTTATGCCATCTTTAGTGAATCCATCAGTTCCGGATCGCAGCGGCAATACGTTCAACGTGAAGGAAAATGGTTTTTATACTTTTGATCTGACTGACATTAATGACGCAGATCGCAAGGACACCTTGTATGTTGTAGTCGCCAATATTGACGGAACGCCGCCGGAGGGCAGCATTGAATATATGGTGACTCATGCTACGAACAGCGATGTGACGGTCAAGCTGGATACCTCCAAGCCCGTCCAAGTGACGAATAACGGAGGCAAGGGCGTCTACACCTTTACGCAAAACGGCAGCTTTACCTTTGAATTCATAGACGAAGCAGGCAATACCGGCACGGCAACGGCTACGGTTGAAAATATCGATAAAGAGGCGCCGAAGGTTCATATCGTGCGCTCCTACAGCTACGGGGAAAATGCCTCAAAAACGTTTGGCACCATTCGTGACGCCGGCGGCAACGTATTGTTCTCCTCCGGCGTAACGCTGGAGGTGCAGAAGGTAGACGAGAACGGCAAAGATTTTGATCTCGTTAAGGGCAGCCGTGTCGTTACGACCCAGAGCAATGGCGTTCAATCGTTCGTCGTATCCGATGCTTACGGCAATACGACGGTTTTGACGGAGAAGGTCGACAACATTATTGCGGCACCGCCGCAGCCAGACCAAATCAGCTACACGTTTGTAGACGAGGACGGAAGCGTTCTCCCGCCAAACAAAATCGTGACGATCGACGGCAAGAAGTACGCGAGAGGCAGCATGCAGGTTACGCTGAGCGGCAAGACGTCAGCGCCAAATCATGTGTTTGCCGGAGTAGTTCCGAACCTGCAAAGCGGCGGCTACACGAATCAAATCAGCGATGCGAACGGCAGCTTCACCTATTCCCGTATTTATTCGGCTAATGGGTCGACGACCCTCGCCTTGTCGGATTTGCTTGGCAATGTGAACAAGGTCGCTATAAATGTGGACGGGCTGGACAATAAAGCGCCTGAGATTAAATTAAACCGGGCTTCGACAGCTGTCGTTCAAAATAAGAAAGGCTTTGATTTCCGCACCGATCTTGGAGGCTTTACCGTATCTGATAATCTGTCGAAAGCAGCTGATATCAAGGTTGCGATCAGCAAGCTTGATTTGAGCAAAGCAGGCGGACGGCAGCAGGTTACGTATACGGTTACCGACCAGGTTGGCAATACGGCGGTAGCGGTGCAGGATGTTTATGTAGTGAAAGAGGGAGGCATGCTCCTCTTTGCTAACGACATGCTTATCTCGGCAGCCTCGCAGGAAACGGCATTGTTTGATCGCAGCACGCTGACGTTCACGATAACCGGCTATAACCTGATGAACGTAGGCGGCAGCACGAATGTCAACGAATGGGGAACCTATGATTTGCTCTATCAGCCGGGGCTCTATCGCGAAGGGCAAATGAAATATATTGCTAGCAAGCTAACCTATGATGAGCTCGTGAACGGCAAGTTCTCGGTGGCCTTCCCTAAAGCTGGCTGGTACACCATCATCGTAAGAAATCAGGAGCGGGAGCGGGAATACGCGACCTTCTTCATAACGAAAGCACAATAGTCGATCACTAACGAAAAATCATCGGCTGCGCGTCATGCGCGGCTGATGGTTCATGCGTCTCTTTTGCGGTCGGATAGTCATATTGCGATTGCTAGTGTTAGTCAGAAGATAGGGGGCAGTCAGGTGGGAAAAGGGAAGAGAAGCGGTATATTCATACTCGCGTTGTTATTGTTTATAGCTTCAAACTACGCGGGTGTCGAGGCCGTCGCAGCTGCGGTGAACAGTTCCAGCACGACGGTGCTGCAAAATGAATTTATTAAAATTACGGTTGATAACAGCACAGGCCGCTTCGGTATCCGGACGGTAGAAGGCCAGCCGATTCGGAAAAAGGATCAGAATGTCGATATGCTGTTTCGCGGCGACGATCCGGAAACCTCGTTTACAACGTTCAAAATCGACGGCACCGACTATATATTTGGCAATCCATATAAATTTTCCACACAGTTTTTCTCGGAGACGTCGAAGCCGAGAATCATTCAAAACACGAACGGAACGAAGCAGATCGAAACGATCTGGAAAATCAAAGGGGTAGAAATTAAGCAAATTTTGATGCTTTATACGGACAGCGCCGACAAGCTGAATGCCGGTAACGTCAATATCCGCTACGAGGTCGTCAACAAAAGCGGCGCTCAGGTTGAGGTAGGCAGCCGGATTTTGCTCGATACGATGGTTGCGGGCAATGACGGTCCGGAATTCCAAATCGGAACGACCTATAAGTCGCCGCTGACGGTAGAGAGAAAGCTGGTGCATGATCCGGAGCGTCTGGGCATTCCAGCAGTAGATCAGCCGGTCTACAAGCTGCCTGCCTACTGGGTGATGCGTGACAAGCTTGATCTCGACAATCCGCAGGCAACGAATGTTATCGCGTATGGCTTCAACAATTTCGCCGAAGGTAACATCAACATCGTCGACGAGATGACGGTTGGCCATTGGAACAGCCTCGCGAATACGAAGTGGGATTATACGCCGAATCCGAACCTTGATTTTACGCGCGATACGAATGATTACGGCACGGCAGATTCGGCAGTCGCCTTTTATTGGAATCCCAAGAAGCTGGCGAAGCAGGCGACAAAGACGTTTGAGACGGTATATGGACTAGGGGAAATCATTGCGCCGGACAAAGTTTTCTCGATTCGTTATATCGATCCCGTACAGCAGCTGGCTACCTTAGAGGATAACAGCGCTTATGTGAACGAGGGTATTTTTGATATCAACGTTGAGATTGAGAATCTTGCCATGTTCGATATGGAGCATTCCAAGATTACTGTGGATATGGCGCTTCAGAACGGGCTTAGCTTTGTCAGGGTAGACAATGCCGGTCATATTGTCCGAGATAAGGACAACAAGCCTGTGCTCGAGACATTCCGCACCCAATCGCTGGAACGGAAGAAAACCGCTACGCCGGAGGAGACGGCCAATAACATCAAGCCGATGTACAAGCCGGGCGAAACGGTAACGGCAACCTTTAAGGTACAGGCAACGGGCAGGCCTTGGCCCGTAACGCGGCAGTACATGGTTACGGCGAAAAGCCCGGAAACCCAGAAAAAAATGGAAGGCATGAAGGACGAGGGCATTAAAGCGCAATTCGAATCCAGCAAAACCAATTTTATTCTTCTGCCGGCAGTCGGAGAAGCGGTGCCAACTTATGTGTATGGCATGTCGCCGCCAGAGCTGTACAGCTCCGATGTGAAATATATCTCGCTTAATCTCTCTAATATCGAAGCATACAACACGGGCAATGATACTACGGCGCCTAACTTCGATCTTTATTTGCAAGAGAAGGTAACCGGCAAACGATATAAGGCAGACGTTAAAAATGCCGTCATTTTGCAGCCTGGTGCCGACGGCTTCGCGGGCGACATGCGGATTACGTACCGGGGCGGCGATCTTGTAGACGCGGCTGGCACTGTCGTGACGCCGAATCTGGGACCGGAGCTTCCGCTGGGTGAATATGTAGTCGAGATCGATTATAAAGGAACCGCAGGCGGCGACAAGGAAATTGAGGCGATGTATGACATTACGACAAGCCAAAGCTTCTTTGTAACCGACAATGAGGAATCCCGTATCAGGGAAGCTAACATTTTGGCTATTTATAAGCAAACGGTTGATTTAAGCTTCGTAACGCCTAGTGTGAGCGGCAAGCTGCTGGAAGAGATTAATGATGCTTTTCCGGGAACGCCGTTTAAGAACGGTACCGATCTTTATAGCGCCGTTACGAGATATAAGGAAGCCAAAACAATTGTGGGCATGGCAAGCAAGGCGACCGATCCCGAATTTGATTTGGCGGAATATTTGGATGCGGAGTCGCTGAAAGAAGTGGCTGCCTACCAATACCAGCTGTTTGAATCCGAGGAGGAGCTGGAGGAGTTTTTTGAAGAAGAGGATGGCCCGGAGCAGCTTGTCGTCATTCGCGGCATGATCAAGCAGGTCGGCACTGGCGATGAGCAGCAGTTGGTCGTGGACACGAAGACGGAGCCGGCCATTATTAATGAGTCGGTGGCGTATAGCGGGAAAGACATCGTGCTTGTGCCAGGCAAGCTGGATCTAGGCTTGTTCACCAAGCAGCCGAATAAGGGCGCTCTGAATGACATTCCTTTTTTCGACACGCTTATCGTGAAGGGCGACGGCATTCTTAGCGTGTCAGGCAGCGGTTTTGTTTTCCATCAAGGGGAATGGACGCTGGATTTTTATAACGGCTTTAATAAATCGCTGGGCGAAGGTTATATCGTTAACGACGAGGAGCTGCCAGACAGCGAAGGCAATGAAGAAGACGATAGTCTGAACGGCTCGCTCGACTGGGCTGCAGGCGGTCTTGGAGATGCTCTTCACCCGCTCCGCAAGCTGATGATTGAGACGATTTATTTCAACAAACATAGCTTGTTTGCGGCACCGAGCTTCTCGATTGACGGCTTCGGCCTCACCTTCAATGACTTTATTCTCCGCGAGGGAGGCGTCTCGTTTGGCGGCTCGATTTCATTGAAGATACTGGAAGCGGAAATGCGCAATGTCATTTTTAACGACAAAGGCTTTGTAGGCATTGATGCCGGACTTAAATTCGATTTGGGCCAAGACCTCGGCTTATTCGGTGCTGAGAAGTCGAAGGATGGCGGGGACGAAGAGGAGTCTGGAGGAACGGCCAGCGGCAAAATCAATATCGTTCATTTTGCCCAAAAGGTGGAGGGCGTTAACAATCAATACGGACTCCAGTTCAAAGCGGATTTGAAGGATATGGTCAAGGTTCAGATTGAGCTTTCGCTCAAGCAGGTCGATGACGGCCGGATATTGCCGGATGTGATCGCTTTTGGCACAAGCTTGCCTGATCCTGGCGTGCTCATCACGGGCGCGACGTATTTGACGGATATAAGAGGAGCGGTGCGCGAGCTTGCGGATACGATTGCGGGCGGCACCAAGAAAGACCCGTTCCCTCTCATCGTTGAAGCGGGCGTTAGCTTAAAGTTTGGTGTTGCTCCGGCATATTTCTTCGGGGACATCGATCTTACGGTAAAACGTACGGGGCTTAAGGTTGAAGGGAAAATGGATTACTCTTCAAATCCAGAGCCCGAGGACGATGATCTTGTACCCATGCTGACGAAAGCGATGATCGAGGCGCAGTGGGTAACGCCATGGTTTGTGCGGCTTGAAGCGGAGGTTGATGTTGGCGGCTGGGATGTCATTATCGGCAAAGCAGGCATTTTCGTCGGGCAAAACCTAGAGAAAAACCGGATCGACTTTGAAGGTTACATCGGCGCGAGAGTGCAAATACCGTCAAGCGTTCCCGTCGTAGGCGGCATGCCGCTCTCAAGCGTATTCCTAGGCATTAATAATGATAAGCTGTGGGGCAGCGTAGGCATTTTATTTATTTCCCTCGGCATTACCTATTATTGGGGCGGAGGCGTTGAGTTCGGAACCTCAGGCGAACAGCTGCCGGAAGGCTTCATTCATATGGTGATTGAAGATCCGGAGAAGGGTCCGCGTCTGATGGTCATTGGACAAGGCGTCGAGACATTAGCCACATCATGGCTTGATACAGAGAAGGAATCGCAGGAAATTACGTACCGTAAAGTTTCGGAAGGCGTAAGCGTGCTGGATACCGGATCAATGGGCCTTGGCATGGGCGGCATCGTTGTGAAAAATAGCGGAAGAGTGCACGAGATTCCGCTGAACGGCGTAACCGGCAATGCGATGATCGAGATGGATTACGATGCGACGGAGCTTCCGAACTTTACGCTGAAGGATTCGTCGGGCAAGCTGTACCCGGTTATCTTTGACAATACGAATACGAACCCGCAGGCGAACGCCTTTACGCAGCATATTTCTGCGGATCAGTCGGCAGACGGCGTCGATTCGAGAAAGGCTTACATTATTATTCCGCAGGATCGCGCAGCTGCAGGCGGCACTTGGACGCTTACCTCCGTGAAGAAGGTCGAGAGCAGATTGCTTAATATCCCGACTGCGCCGGAGCTGACAGACGTTAAGCTGAACCAAAGCGGAACGGATGCAAACGCGTTTACGGCTGAGTGGAAGGTTAACAACGCGCAGGCTGGAGATACGATCAACCTGTATCTGACAGAGGATGCGCTGGCAGACGCAAGCACGGCAAAAGCAGGCGGACAGGAAGTGCTGGAGCCGGGAGAGCCTGGGCTGTTGATTGCCAAAGACTTGCCTGTTGACAGCAATGGCAGCAAGTCAGGCCGCATCACTAGCGGAAGCAAAACGATCGATGCATCGAATGTTTCCTTGCTTGGAGATACCGAGGACATCCGCGGATTATTGCAGCAGGGCCATTATTATCTGCGCGCTGAGCTGAAGTCGGAGGGTGCTTTTGGCACCAAAACATCAAAAGAACGGTTCGAAATCATCGATCCGCTGGCGCCAAGCGAGGTTAGCGACGTTTTGATTCAGCCTGCGGGCAACGGGCTGTTCGCTCTTTCCTTCAAGCCTTCGGCGAAGAAGGCAGGCCATGCCGGCTTTGAGCACAGCTACGCTCTTGATGCGTTCAAGGAACGCGGCGGCGTTTTGGAGACGTACGAGCCGTTCGGTCAATTATTGTTTACGGAGACGGAGCTAGCTCCTTATTGGAATGCAGCAAAAGGCATCTATGAAGGCATCCTTATCGGAGGCTGGGCAGCGACATCCACTTCGAACGCGATTGACCAGAAAGGTCTAGTGCCGCTTAAGAATGCCAACATTGACGTGAAATATACGGGGCTTGAGATCGACAAGGATTATATCATTGGCGTTTCTGCCGTTACGAAACCGACCAAGGCTGCGGATAAAAATGAAAACTATCATTTTGCAGGCAGTGTAAAAAGCGCAATGAAGCATCTGCCTTATCCGAATAAGCCTGTGCTGAATGCGAGCTCGACCGATGGGCGATTGGAATTGGACTCATCGAAAAAATTCATTAAGCTTCTTACGAATAAAACCGAGCAAACCATCGGCCTTATTGCCAGCCATAAAGATGTCGAGGTGGAAGCGTTCTACGCGGATCAATCGATTGGCAAGACAAGCCTCAAAAATGAGGGGCCGAATAGCCGCGGCGAATTGACATTCGATCGGTTTAAGACCGACGGTCCTTATGCCATTGAATTGGTGTCTACCAATAAAGCGACCCATGATGTATCCGTTACGATGCTGTATATAACCGTAGATACGCTCGCGCCTGTGCTCTACATCGACGAGCCGGTAACGGGAGCTAGAACAACAACGGGCACGATACAGGTTGCCGGAACGACGAGCAACGATGCCCGCCTATGGGTAAACGGGCATGAGGTTCCGGTAGCGGACGATGGAAAATTCAAAAGCTTAGTGTCAATCGAAGGGAAAGAAGCTACGGCGCCGCTCCACTTTGTTTCCGAGGATTTGGCTGGCAACGAGAATACAGCGACCGTTATCGTCAGCGATTCTTCATTCGAGGCTCCGGCAGCGCTGGTGCTGAAGCCGCTTGAGAAGATCAAGCCCGGCGACAGCGTAAAGGTCAAAGCGGTGCTGAAGTTTGCAGACGGTAAGAGCGCTGACGGCAAACCTAAGTTTAAGGAAAAAGAAATAGCTGCGGCTGACTTGAAGCGGCTGCATTTCTCAATCGGAATGGGAGATGCCGTTCATCTGACGGATGCTGGCGAGATCATCGGACTTGATGTTGGCGCTAGCTTAATTGAAGCGGAATACAAACTGACGGATGATGTCTCGCTCAAGGCGATGGCAGCGGTAACGGTCGATTGGCCGGAGCAAACCACGCTAAGAAGAATTACGGCATTCCTGTCGCCAATCAGCGGCGTTACGAACAAAACGATGGCGACGATTGGCGAGGCGGGCGATATGACCGGCCAACAGCTGGCGTACAAGGTGTATCCGCAAAATGGCGCAGATGCGCAGCTTCCAACCTTCGGGCAGGATCTTAGCGAATGGGCTAACTTCCCAAGGAATGGGCAAATGGACGCTGCGGCCGGAGATACGATCATTATTGCAGCTAGAGCATCATTAACGAAAAAAGCTACCGCTACATCGGCGAAGCTGGCTGCCAGCCTATGGACGGCAGGCGGAGGCGGCGGAGGTGGCGGCGGAATAACCCTGCCTCCTGTTATGCCGGAGGGTCCGGTTGAGGTCGTGATCAATAACAAGCCTGTCCAAGCGGAGCGAGAGCAGGGCGGCGTCTCCATTCAGATTACAACGGAGATGCTCCAAGCGGCAGGCTCTGACGACGTGGTCATTACAGGTGCAGACGAGGCGGTTGCGGGATATAGCTTCCGCATGGATGCATCCGCTGTGAAGCAAGCGGTGGACAGCGGCAAGAGCATTAGCATTAGCCTCCCTATGGCACAAATCACGCTCACTCCAAAAATGCTGGAAGGCGCAGCAGGCGGCTTGTCCTTTAAGGTAGGCGTCAACGATGAAGCGGGCATTAACGCTTCGAAGAACTTGGCGAAGAGCTTGAGCTCTTCCTTGCTTGGCGACGGGCAAGGCGTGACGATTACGAGCAATCTTCCGGAAGCGAGCTGGAACGGCTATGTGTCGCTGCATGCAGCCGTTCCGAAAACGGTTCAAGCAAGGGAGATCAAGGCAGTTATTCTGCAAAGCGCGGACGGCACTTGGACCACATTGCCATGGAAGCTTGGCGGTACGGCAGAGAAGCCATATGTCGATGTGAAGCTTACCGGGGAAGGCAAGCTGATCTTCCTGACTACTTCACAAGCCTTTGGCGATGTGAGGGTCGGTTATTGGGGAGAGAAAAGCATCGGCGAAGCAGCATCGAAGCTGTTCCTACTAGGCAAAGGAAAGGGCCGCTTTGAACCGGATAGCCCTATTACAAGGGCCGAATACCCTACGATTCTGCTGCGGGTTGCAGGATTAATGAATAAGACGGCGGACGAGGGCTTTACGGATGTGAAAGCAAACGCGTGGTACAAGCAAAGCGTATCCATTGCCGCAAAGCTCGGCATCGTAAACGGTTTGGCTGACGGCAGCTTTGCGCCTGCGGCAACCTTGAACCGAATGGAAGCGATGGCGATGGTAGGCAGGCTGCTGAAGTCGCTTGAGCTAGGCGGAGATATGGATGCGGCTGAAGCTGCGCAAATTCTCTCTTCGTTCGAGGATAAGGACAGCATTCCAGAGTGGGCTGTCATTCCGGTCGCGCTGACGATTAAGCACGGCATTATTCTCGGAGACAAAGGCAAGGTCAATCCGGGCGATGCGCTGACAAGGGCGCAGGCCGCTGCAATCGCGGCAAGGCTGGATCCATTTATTACGAATCATTAATAACAGATCGTACCCGCATAAGTCGAAATGACCTATGTGGGTACATTTGCTCTGTCATCTCGTTCGTAACGGACTGGAACAATAGATTTTTTTTGCAAACATTAATTTGAGGCGGTGTGGAAATGGCAGTGAAGCAAAAATCAATCTACCGGATTGTATTTGCTGTATTGAGTATCGCAATTGCGGTATTTGCCGGCGTATCGATTCTGACTGCAAGCTCGGACCGTTGGACGGAGCACGCGGACGTGAGTTGGTATAACGAGGATTACAACACTTTTAAAATTGATACGCCCGAAAAGCTTGCGGGCATTGCCAAGCTGGTCAATGACGGCGTTTCGCCAGACGGCAAGGCGATCAACGGCTTTAGCGGCAAAATTCTTGAAATCAACAACCATTTTGATCTTTCTGCTTACACATGGGAGCCGATCGGAACGGCGTTAAATCCGTTTAGAGGCACTCTCGTGACCGAGGGCGGGCAAAGCTTTACGCTGACGGGCATGAACGTAGCTGCGGACAATACCTATGCGGGTCTCGTCGGCTTGATGGACGGCGGAACGGTTGGCGGCTTCGACTTCGCAAGCGGAACAATCGAGCTTGTATCGGTCACGCAGTCTACGTATGCGGGAGCGGCAGTTGGCGCTATGGCTAATAACAGCATGGTGTTTAACATCACTAACCATATACCTATTAAAGTAAGCGGAGCGGGAACCTACGTTTACGCGGGAGGAATTGTTGGTTCGGGCGAGGGATCTATTTCGAATTCGAGCAATCTCTCTACGGTAGACGCTGCAGGCTCGTATGTTTATACAGGAGGCATCGCCGGACGTGCGAGCGATGGCGGCCTGTTGATCAAGAAAACGGCGAATGAGGGTGCGATTGCAGCAGGCAATGCGAATGCCGCCGAAGTTTATGCAGGCGGTATCGTCGGTTATGCATCGGGCGAATTGCTGATGCAGGAGCAGGATACGCCAATTAGCAATAAGGCAAACGTTACGGCAACGGGCGGAACAGCCAGCTATGCGGGCGGCATTGCAGGCAAGGCGGCTTCCAAAATTACGTTCTCGGCATCCACGTCGAGCAGCGGAGCGGTAAGAGTAGACGCGCAATCGGCGAACGGCACCTATGCTGGCGGGCTTATAGGTGCGATCGCGGCGCAGCAAGGCAGCTACCTTTATCATGTGAATTTCTCAAACAGCGGGCCGATCGAAAATAACGGAGGCTCGAACGTATATACCGGCGGCATCGCGGGTTATATTCAGAGCGATTTTAATTGGGCTGAGAGCTATGTTGGCCAAGTAAGCGTAACGGCAAGCGGTTCGGCTAATGTGTACACGGGCGGTTTAATCGGCAGCGTATCAGGCGATGTGCGATTTGACGGAGCCGCGCAAAATACAGCCGAAATAACAGTCAACGGCCAACCGGATGAAGCGTATACCGGCGGACTAATCGGCTATGGCGGCAGCCGCGTGTTATTTGAGGGCGCGGCGGCAGGCGAGTATGCGAACAGCGGCAAAATAACGGTAAACGGCGGAACAGGCGTTTATACCGGCGGAATCATCTCCAACCGGGCGTATGCGAAATTATCCGGCGAGCCAAGCCTTAATGTTGAAAGCACAGCCAATATCGAAGTTAACGGGACGGCTAAGCTCTATACTGGAGGCTTTATCGGCACTTTGTCGGAAGGCAGCGACAGAACGATTTCCGGCGCAGCATTCGCCAAGGAATTGAAGGTCACGGCGGCATCGCCGACTGTAGACAACAATGTGCGAACGGGCGGAATTGTGGGTTACTTGGTTAACGGGGTGATAACCGACAGCGCATTTCAAGGGAAGCTTGACGTGACTGGCGGAGATGAGGTGTATACGGGCGGTATTGCGGGCGTCGTAAGTGGCGGCAGCCTATCCGGTCTGTACGCCGGCAATGCGGTTAGCAGCCCTGCGCAAATCGTTACCGATGGTTATGCAGGCGGTATTGCAGGCAGGTTGAAAGGAACGGTGCAAGGGGCCGAGGTCACGCAGCTCTCGCTTAAAGTGAAAACAGCGGGCGGCACGGCAGGCGGTGTCGCAGGCAGAGCACAGGGAGAAATCAACAGCGCGATCGTTGGCTCTGCAAACGAGGCGCATGCGGATACGGTTCAAATCGAGGTCGCTGCAAGCAACGCGGCAGACGGGGCGGACCGGTTTACAGCAGGCGGCATCGTAGGTGCGAATGATGGTGCTCTATCCATTGCGGCGAGCAAGGTGACGCAGACGGGATTCATCAGCGAGGCAGGCAGGAAAAACCACAGTTTGGGCGCGGTAGCAGGCGTATTAACGGCTGAAGCCGTTGTCGGCGATGATGGAACGCCTATCGTTGTGGAGCAAATGATCTTTAACGTTCAAGCGGCAGAGAGCAATGTCGGCGGAGCGATCGGCGTCAATTACTCGCCGAAGGTGAATGTGACAATCGAGAACGCTGAATTTAAAGTTCCAGCCGCTTCTGTTCATGCAGGAGCCATTGCGGGCGTCAATCATGCAGCCTTTGAAGGTGCGGCAAGCAGCTTGAGCGCACGCGCCATTAAGGTGGACGCGCAAGGTGACGCTGCGCATATCGGCGGCCTCTTCGGCGAGAACCACGGGGCGGTTCCGGCTAGCTTGGCAGAGGACGTTACGATAACGGCGGCAGGATCGGATAATGAGCTTGGCGGTATTGCAGGCCGCAATACCGGTGCGCTTACCGATAATAAAGCGGTTAATATCGCAATTGCTGCGAACGGGACGAAGGCGGCCGCAGGCGGTATTGTGGGACGCTCTAACTCGGAGAACAACGCGCCAAAGGCGATTATTGCCAATGCGTCCGTTCGAGCGGCTGCGGAGCCAATGATAACGGCAGCGGCAGCGGACAGCAATATTGGCGGTATCGCGGGTTTTGCCAGCCGGACGGAAATTCATAACCCGGTAGTCGATTCCGTCGTGCCCGATTACGCGATGCTGTCGGTTAAAGGAAGCAAGGTTGCAGCTGGCGGCATAGTGGGACGAATCGGACAAGGAGCCATTATTGGCGATTCCGTCCGGACGAATACGGAAAATGTGGTTGTCTCCACAACGGCGGCGGCAGCAAACGGCCATATCGGCGGTATTGCCGGCTATAGCGAGGATACGCTGCTTGATCGTTTAGTGGGAAGCAAGATCAATTTGATCATTAACGGCGAGCATACCGTTGTGGGCGGAGTGGCGGGATACAACCGAAGCACCGATACCGCAATTATTACGAACGTGTTTGCAGAAACCTTGAACGTAACCGTAAACGATAAAGCAGCATTTTCAACGGCGGGCGGCTTGGTTGGGCTTAATGACACCCGTGCGATGGATGCAGGCTCTGATCCGGCAGCGGCACCTAGCACGATTCAAAAAAGCCGATTTGTCGGCAAGGTTAGCGTTGCGGCTCCTTCCGCTGTTACCGGCGGCTGGGTTGGCGAGAATCGCAGCTTGATTGCCAATAACAACATCTCCGATAAAACACCGGTGCTATCTACGGGGATGAATGCAACGGTTGGCGGATTTGTAGGCCTGAATCAATCAAAAGGAACTTTATACTATACCTATTCCAATGCGAACCTCACCATTAAAGGTAAAAATGCGTTGGCTGGCGGATTGGTCGGCGACAATGCGGGCCGCATCACGGCTTCTTACGTTGACATCGATGTTACGGGCCAATCGGAGGGAACTTCGTCGAAATCAGTCGCTTTGGGCGGACTGGCAGGACGGAACAGCGGTGACATTACGAAGTCCTACAGCGTTGCGAATGTAACGGGCACAGGCGTCTACACCAATGTAGGCGGTTTGGTAGGCGAGCAGACGGCAGGAACGATTACGGATTCCTACACGGGCAAAGAAGTAAAAGCGACTAACGCAAACTCCTTCGCCGGAGGCTTCATTGGACGCATTACGGGCGGCAAAATATTTACGAGCTACTCCTCCGTACCGGTATCGGGCACTAATGGCGCTTTTGCAGGCGGTTTTGCCGGACGGTATGACAATGCGAGCAAGGAATTGCTGTACAAGTCCTATTATGTGAAGGACGAGGACCGTCAAATTAATAAGGATTTGCCGGATTTTGCAGACGGCAATCATCGCTTTCTTAATGTGCATGCTAGGCTGAGCACGATACTTGAGGCGACGCTTCGCGACCGGAGCGTTTTCCCGGCGCTGTCGGGCTGGGACTTTGTCGAAGCGTGGAAATACGGCTCGCCAAATGCCAGCTACAAATATCCGGAGCTGAATCGCAGCGCGAATAACGGCGGCGGTGGCGGCGGCAACGACGTCAATGCGAATATTAGATGGTACATGCTGGATAAGGATGCCGTTGCCTTCGACATCGGAACGGAAGCGGAGCTGGCTGGACTTGCGGCTATCGTCAACGGTACCATTCCGGGTCTTGAACGGTTCGATTTCCAAGACAGAACGATTCGGATCGTCAATCCGATTCATATTCAGTCCACGCAGTGGATGCCGATCGGCAGCAGCGAGGCGCTTGCTTTTGAAGGTACCTTTGATGGCGGCGAGCATCTGATTGACGGACTGACTATTTTGCCTAGCCAAGATTATTCCGGCTTGTTCGGGGTCATCGGTACAAACGGAGTTCTCGGCCATGTGGTCATTGAGCCAGAATCGATTGATGGAGGCAGATACACAGGCGTGCTTGCCGGACTTAACAAAGGGGCTGTCTCTCAAGTTAGCGTCAAGCTGCTTAACGGCGCGGGCGTAAGCGGCGGTACAGTAGGCGGCATCATTGGCAAAAATACGGGAAATATCGCTGCATTGTCCCTGTCGATTGCAGACGGAAGCGGGATAGAAGGAAAAGGAGCCCAGCCTGTAGTTGGCGGTATCGTGGGCGACAATGCTTCTGTTTTTGCAGAGCATACGATTCGTATCCAAGGCGGCTCTATAGGAAGCGCGGCAGCTGACGCCATTGTCGGCGGCATGGTCGGCAGGCAAACCGGCGATGCAGGCAAGCTGAGCATGAACCTACAAGCAGCAGCAAGCATATATGCTACGGGTGATAACAGCATAGTAGGCGGCGTCATCGGCAACCACGTAACGGGTGCTGCGGAAAATATGACAGCAGCCTTCGAGCACGGCAAGCTGGAAGCGGCGGGCAACGCCTCTATCCTTGGCGGAATCATCGGACGCTCCGATGCGGGAAGCACACTCCGTCATTTAAGGGTGACGGGTGCCGGTGAAGGTCCGCATTTAGTTGGCAAAAGCACGCTAGGCGGCATTGTCGGTTCGAAGCTCGGCAGCGCAAGCAGCAGCTTCGATATGGAGGACCTCTCTATCAAGCAAGCAGTGCTTGTTACGCCGGCTGACAGCAGCTCTGCCATTATAGGCGGCATTGCCGGGAAGCTCGCAGATACGGCAATCACTAATCTGTCCTCCCAAGCGAACATAACGGCTGCGGGAGAAAACGTAACGGCTGGCGGTATTGCCGGCTTATCGCAAAACACGATTATTTTAAAGGCAGACGTTGTTCCGAATATCGTTTTTGCCGCAAAGTCGGGAGAAAGCGCCATTGGCGGTATCGTTGGCATCAGCAACTCCTCTGATCGGGATAAAGCGTTCGACTTCGGAAGACTGATTCCGCTTTATCATGGCGTTTATGATGCGATGGCTCAGGGCGGTTCGATCCAATCGACCGAATCGGCTCAAGGCGCTGATCTATTCGTAGGAGGAATTGCCGGTAAAAACAGCACGGCTTCTATCTACCAATCGAAGGCGGCCTCGACCATTGCGGTGAGCGGCGGGAAAACCGTCGCGATTGGCGGCTTGACCGGCTTTAATGATGGCATCATTGTTAGCTCGGAGGCTCAGAACGGCATCCAAGCGGATAAAGGTAGCGTTTATCATATTGGAGGAATCGCCGGATTATCTGCCGGCGGCGAAATCCATTATACAAAAGCAGTTTCGCCAAATGGCGAGAAAATAGCAGTCGGCAGCGCCGTTACGCAGCCAGGCGTTGTTCCGGCATCGCAGGTAGGCGGCTTCGTGGGATCGGGTGATTATACCCGCATAACGAATTCGACCTCCAATGTTCCAATCGAAATTAATTGCATCAACCCGGATAACACGATTTACGCGGGCGGCTTCGCCGGATTGCTTGGCGATTCCGACAACCGCACGGGACTCATTCAGTGGGCGTACGCTACGGGAAGCTTGAATGTAACTGGTCTAACGGGCGCCTATGTCGGCGGCTTCGCGGGATCAGTGGACCATTACTCCATTAGCGATGCGTACGCGTCCGGCAATGTGCAAAATGCCGGCTTCGATACGCGAAGCGGCGGCTTCGCAGGCGCTGTTGAGAGACAAGCGGTTATTAGCAAGGCATACGCGGTGCTGGGCAGCATTCAGACATCGGGTATCAACGCTGCAACTATCTCTTATACCGGCGGCTTCGCAGGCTATAACGACGGAACATTAAAGAGCGTATACGCCGATGTATCCGATATCGCTGTTAAAGCTAGCGGCGCGAACGTGTATAAAGGGTCGTTTATCGGCTACAACTTCAGAGACGGAAAGGCCGAGCAATCCTCGTACAAGGGTGCTCTCGCACCAATCGGCCGCAATATTGGAGCTGCGGAGGGACTAACTCCGAAGGATTTGACAGCAGGGCTTGGACTTAGCGACTGGAGCTTTGATGTGGATACGACATTCCTCTCGAATCAGGGAACGACGGAGGCTGTCGTAACGAATGCCAAGCAGCTTGCAGGAGTCGTGCTTCTGTATAACGATACGGGACTCGATTATTACCGTTTGTACAACAGAGCGGCAACGGCCAAGCTGAATTTGGCGAAAATCACGCTGGCGTCCGATATTGCGCTGAACAACCGGAAGTGGGTGCCTATTAATCGGTTCGCAGGCGAGCTGGATGGACAGGGCCATTCGATATCGGGCTTGAAGCTAACGGCAGGCGATGCCGGGGCAGCAGGCTTCATTAGCGAAAATGAAGGAAAAATTCATCATCTCACGTTTGCTGAAGCAAGCGTAGAGGGCGGCGAGAGCACAGGGACCGCAGCCGGCATCAATAGAGCTGGCGGAACGATTGAAGATGTTTCGGTCAGCGGAACGGTCAGCGGACAAGGCAATGTCGGCGGCGTAGTCGGCGTGAACGAGGGGCGAATCGCAACCACGTATGCAAGCGGAACGATCAGCAGCGTAGGCGCTGAGAAAGTGACCGCAGCAGGCGGAATAGCCGGCCATAACAAAGCAGGCGCTTCGATAACCGAATCGTTCTCTTACGCGGACATTCGTTCTGCTTCCAAACAGGCGGCAGCAGGCGGAATAGCCGGTCTTCAGCAAGGGGAGATCGACAATACCTATAATGCAGGCCGTGTAGCGGCAGAGGGCACGGAAGAAGCGCGGGCAGGCGGCATTGCTGGGCTAGCTTCGTCAGGAACGATCAGCCATTCATTAAATACAGGCGAAATCGTTGCCTCCGTTGGCGGCAAGCTGGTGAAGGGCAAAACCTTCTTCGGCGGCATAGCCGGCCAGAAGAACAATGCGGCAGCGCTTATTCAGAACCTGTTCAATAAACAAATGCTGAAGGCAAATTTCGCTTACCATGATGCGTCAGGCAAAAGCGCAGCGGGACAAGCTTCCGAAGCATCAGGCTTGCTGGCGGCGGAGCTTGTTACAACGAAGCTTCCAGCACAGCTTGGAGCTGCGAAATGGAAGGCGGCAGCCGGCTTCTATCCGCGCCTGTCAGCCTTTAACGGCCATGATGCTACTGCGCTCAGCACGGCGGCAATCCTTTTGAACGAGCGTGATTCCGTGAACAAAATCAAGACAAGCTTTGATTTGACTGCGGATAGCTCGGTGAAATGGACCGCTAAGGCGGGGGAGGCGCTAATCACAACGGCTTCCGGCAAGGTCAAGGGCTCCTTAAGCACAACGGGCAGCGC
Source organism: Bacillus sp. FJAT-26390 (assembly GCF_001682865.1). Classification (GTDB taxonomy): domain Bacteria; phylum Bacillota; class Bacilli; order Paenibacillales; family Paenibacillaceae; genus Pristimantibacillus. Next base: position 11,533 of record NZ_MAQX01000033.1, on the reverse strand, counting down.
GGCGATAACCGCCTCCATTAATGGCAAAGCGCGCACGATCGTTGTAAATGCGGCAGCGATTCCTTATGCGGAAACGGCGCTTGCACCTACGGTTGTTTCTGGCGAAACGAACTTTACCGATAAGGTGACGGTTAAGCTGGCAACGGAGGAGCTTGACGGACGCATCTACTACACAGTGGACGGCAGCGAGCCGGATGAGTATTCCCTGCTCTATATCGAACCGATTGTTTTGACGGAAACGACGACGATAAAAGCAATGACGGTATTTAGCGAGAAGGAGAATAGTATGATCTTTTCCGGCTTGTGGACGAAGAAACCGAATGCGGGCGGCGGCTTCGGCGGCGGCGGATTTGTTCCGCCGGTCGTAACAGCGCCTGAGATTTCGGCTGTTGTTGGACAGAAAGCAGCAGACCCGGAGTCGGATGCGCCAATCATCGTAGCGCGCAACAGCAAGCTTGTATTGTCAGCGCCAGCGGATCAAATCATTTACTACACGACTGACGGCAGTTTGCCAACAACGAAGAGCCTGCGATACAAGGGGCCGATTCTGGTTACCGGCAAGATGACGATCAAAGCGATTACCGATAAGAACGATCAGGTCGTGACGATTCATTACGAGGTAGAGAATGCCAAGTACGATTTGAAGCGCGATGCCGCAAGCACCCCATATATGGCGGGTTATGAGAGTGGAGCGTTCAAGCCTAATGCGGCACTTACTAGATATGAGCTTATGAAGTCACTTTCATTGCTGCTTGATAAAGAGGACGTTAGCGTGGGCAGTCTGTTCAGCGACGTGCGTGCCAGCGAAGAGGCACTGGTATCCTTCTTCAACTCGGCTGGTATCGTAGAAGGATATCCGAACGGCACCTTCCAAGGCGAGCGCGGACTTACGAGAGCTGAATTTGTTGTCATCATGTCCAGAGTGCTGAAGCTTTCGGTCACGAAGCAAGGGGCGGCGTCGCTCTCTGATGTGAAAGGCCACTGGTCAGAAAAATACATTAATGCCTTTGTGGCAGCAGGTTACGTTCAAGGCTTCCCGAATGGGACGTTCAAGCCGAACGATGAAATTTCGAGAGCGCAGGCGGTTGTCCTAATCAACCGTGTCATTGGCGCTCGCAAGCAAAGCGAGTCAGACATGCATTATAACGATTTGTCGCCTTCCCACTGGGCTTATGGCGATATCATGTCGGCTGCATTGAAGTAGGCTAAGAGGAGTGATGCTTAACATGAAACGGACGATCCAATCCAAACTCTTACTGGCATGCATCGTGGTATCGCTATTGTCTTGCATCGTTTTGTTTACGGGAGCGGGTGCGCAGACGCCAGCCATCCAGAATGCCGAAGGCATTTATGAAAATGCGGGCGATGCCGTATTTTATCTGCGGGCGCTGCGAAGCGACGGCACCGTGCTGGCAGTTGGCAGCGGGGCTGTCATTTCGGCGGACGGAGAGGCGGCAACCGCCTATCATGTTGTAAAGGATGCTGCGCGGCTAGAAGCTATTCTAGCCGACGGCAGCGCTTTGAAAGGGGTCAAGCTGCTTCGTTACGACGAGCTTACCGATGCAGCGCTGCTGAAGCTGCCTGCGCGAGTGGATAGCAAGGGGAAAATAAAGCTCTACAGCATGCTGCTCATTAAAGAAGCTGCGTTAAAGCATGGCGAGCGTATATTTGCAATTGGCTACCCGCTCAAAAACACGCCTATTATTACAGAGGGAATCGTCAATAACCCTCAAGCGGAAATTAACGGCAGAGACCGTGTTCTCGTATCCGCGCAGGTAGCAAGCGGAATGTCCGGCGGACCGGCCATTGATGAGCAAGGGCGGCTGGCGGGCATCATTTCGGGCTCGCTGCGGACGATGAACAATATCCATCTCGTCATTGCTGCCAGCGACCTGCGGCAATTAATGAAAACTTAGAAAATGGCCGAAAGAGGCTGCTTCGATAAAGAAGGCTCGGTTCTCATATCGGAATGTCAGCGAGCTGATAAGAAGATGAGTGTGCGAAAGCAGCATTCATCTTCTTTTTTTTCGTTTATTGCTAGAATTATGCAGTTGCAGTTATGATGAAATGAAGAATGGAGGAAGGGATATGGATGGGCGAAAGCTGTCACTTGCAGCCAGTGTATTGCTTGGATTGGTGCTTCCAGTTTGCTTTATCGTTCAAATGATAGCAGCCGGCTTACATATGCCTGAGGCCAAGAACGGACAAATGGATTTGAGAGAATGGAATTTTGCCGAGGATGGCGTCGTGCCGTTAAAAGGCGAATGGGAGTTTTACCGCAATCAGCTGTTGGTGCCGGCATCTCCGCTGCCTGATACGGCTGTCCTTGCTGTGGTGCCAAATGCTTGGAATGACATGATGAAGAGCGAGGAGTTTTCAGGCTCCCATGGGTATGGCACATATCGGATGGTTATTCGCATCAAAGAGGAAGCAGATGTGTTGTACGGAATACATACAGGGAACGTTCGGATGGCGAATCGGATTTATATAAACGGCCGTGAGGCGGGCGCGAGCGGCGTCCCCTCCGAATCGAAGGATACGTTCGTGCAAAATAATGTGCCCTATGTAGGATTTGCACCAGTGACTGGCGAATGGGTAGAAATTATTGTGCAGGTTGCCAATTACGATTACGCATCAGGAGGGATCATTATTCCGATCTCCTTCGGCAAGCAGCAAGCCGTCCTGCAAAATCGGGAGTGGCGCGTGCTTCAAGATCTGATATCGGCGATAGGCTTTATCATACCTGCCGTATACCTGCTGCTGTTCTACCGCAAGCTGCGGAAAGAGCATTCGCTTCTGCATCTGGGCTTGATGTGCTTAGCTTGCTGTTTGTTTGTATTGACGCATGGAGAGAAGCTGCTCGCCGAGGCTGTGCCTTGGCTGACTTACGGCGTTATCTTGAAAATACAGGCAATCTCATCGCTCTTTATCTATTATTTTTTGCTCTTATATACTTCTGTAGTATCGTTCACGCCGGTTACTCGCACAAAAATGCTGCGCATGCTGAAAGTCGTATTGATCGTGCTGCTCGTATGCTCGATTGTTTTGCCGACTAATCTGCTATCCTCCATGGATCAAGTTAGCGTGGTACCTCTTTTTTGCACAGTGCTGTTCGTATTGTTCAACATGCTGAGAAGCCTGATTCGCACCTCTACCAATATCATTTTCGAATCGCTTAGCATTTTGAGCCTTCTCCTTGTCATCGTGCTTCAAGCGCTTATGTATTTTGGTATTTTGGATACCTCGTCAATCATTTCATATGAAATGCTCTTTTTTGTCATTATGCAGGCGATGATGATGGCCAGCCGATTTGCTGATTCGTATAAAGAGGTCGAGGAGCTCTCACGCAGGCTGCTTACTCTCGATGGGCTGAAGGATGAATTTTTGGCGAACACCTCGCATGAGCTGCGAACGCCGCTGCATGGGATCATTAATATGGCTGACTCTCTCATCGAAGGAGCGGCAGGCAGCGTTACGGAGGAGCAGTCGCGCCATATCGCGATGATCGCGTCCACAGGCAAAAGGCTCTCTTCCCTTATTCACGATATTCTCGACTTTTCCAGTCTCAAGAACGGCAACATCAAACTTAAATTCCGGCCTGTTCATCTTCCTACGGCTGCCGAGTCGGTAATTGAGGTAGTCAAACATACGGCTGGCAGCAAAAATATTCGTTTCATCCAGGAATGGCCGGCTGATCTGCCACTGCTCTATGCGGATGAGGACCGGCTCGTGCAGGTGCTGTACAACTTGATTGGCAATGCGGTGAAGTTTACGCAAGAAGGTGAAATTCGAATCTCTGCTGCCATTATGGAAGATAAAGCAGTGATTACGGTAGCCGATACGGGCATTGGCATGCATGTAGAGCGGCTCGAGGATGTGTTCCACAGCGATAATCGGAATGCGGATTACGAGGTTTCTTCTAATAAAGGGTCAGGCTTTGGGCTTGGCATTGCCAAAAAGCTCGTTGAGCTGGGCGGCGGGCGCATATGGCTGGAGCCGAAACGGGAAATCGGAACGGCAATCCATTTCACATCGCCTATAGCTGTTAACGAGAAGGCTGCCGACCCAGCTCCTTATCTATCCGTTAAGCCGATAGCTGATTCTGGCATGATGGAGAGCGCGGCAGCGGCTGCCGAAGGAATGTCCCGCGATGAGGAACAGGCGAGCGGCGGCATCATTATGATCGTTGACGATGACCCCGTTAATTTGCAGGTGCTGCACAACCTGCTGTCTGTCGAGCGCTATCAAGTCATTGCGCTGAGCAGCGGTGAAGAGGCTTTGTCGGAGATCAGAAACAACTCGAATATCGATCTCGTCATTGCCGATTGGATGATGCCGGGCATGTCCGGTATCGAGCTGACACGTTTGATCAGGGAGAGATATCTCCTGTCAGAGCTGCCCGTTTTGCTGCTTACGGCAAGAAGCTATCCGGATGATATGGAGAAGGCTTTTCGCGCAGGCATCAACGATTTTTTGGGCAAGCCGATGGAGGCGAAGGAATTGCGCGCGCGCGTGCGGACGCTGATTCAGCTGAAGCAGTCTGTACAGCAGGCTATCCAGTCGGAAATGGCGTTTTTGCAAGCGCAAATCAAGCCGCATTTTTTGTATAATGCACTTAATACGGTAATTGCCATCTGCCCGGACAACCCAGAGAAGGCGTCGCTGCTGCTGATGGAGCTGAGCCAATTTTTGCGCGGGAGCTTTGACTTCCATAACCGGGACCGGCTTGTTCCCTTGCATCAGGAGCTGGAGCTGGTCAAATCCTATTTAACGCTTGAGCATGCCAGATTCGAGGATCGGCTCGTGATCCGTTACGAGCTGGGCAAGGAAATGTATACGTTTATTCCGCCGCTTAGCATCCAGCCGCTTGTTGAAAATGCGATAAGGCACGGCATTATGAGAAAATCATACGGCGGAACGGTTACGATTGCGGTTCAGGAGAGCGAGAGCGAGCTTGTGATCTCCGTATCGGATGACGGAGTCGGCATGTCGCGTGAGAAGGCAGCTGCGGTGCTGGCAGGTACGGCAGAAGGCCGGAGAGGGGTAGGGCTTCGCAATATTAATCAGCGGCTGCTCACTTTCTATGGCAAGGGGCTGCATGTGCTAAGCCGTGAAGGCGAAGGAACAACAGTGAGCTTTACGATTTCTAGAGCTAAAATCGCCGGGCGTTCGACGGTAGGCGTAAGGAGTGACTTAATGTGAAAGTGGTTCTTATCGATGATGAATATCCAGCACTGCTTCAGCTTGAGCGTCTGCTGCTGGCGGATGGCCGCCTCGATGTCAGAGGCAAATTCACGTCGCTTGCGGAGGGCATGCTGCATCTCGCGCAAGAGAGAGCGGATATCGTATTTCTGGATATTGAAATGCCTGATATAAACGGCTTGGAGGCCGCGGAGTATATTCAGCAGCTGGATAGCTCCATCACGATTGTGTTCGTGACAGCTTTCTCTGAATATGCGGTCGAAGCCTTTGAAGTCCATGCCTTCGATTATTTGCTAAAGCCGGTATATCCGGCTCGGTTAGCGAAGACGGTTGATCGAATTGCCGCCGATATGGATCGCCATGAATCGAAGGCGGTTCACCCGGCAGCTCAGGATGGCGAGGCTCAAATCCTTAGCCTTGGCAAGCTTGTGCTGCGCAGCTCGCCTGATCGGATGGAGCCTTTTAAATGGAGAACCTTAAAGTCGCATGAGCTGTTTGCCTACTTGCTCCACCACAAAGGGAAATGGCTGGACAAAAATCAAATTATCGAAACGTTGTGGTCGGACTATACGCTGGATAAAGCAATTAATCATTTACATACTTCCATATATCAAGTCCGCAAGCTGCTTAAGGATTGGAAGCCCAATATTAAAGTGGAGTTTGAGCGCAACAGCTACCGGCTAACGATTGAGAATCTTATTATGGATACGGAGCTGTTCGAGAAGGTGACCGATCAGCCGGTTATCACCGAACAAAACATGAAATATTACGAAGGTTTGCTCTCCCTTTATCGAGGGGATTACCTGGAGGAGCTTGATTGCGTATGGGCCGTTGCAAGGCGCGAGCAGCTGCGGCGGTTACATATGCAGGTGGTTATCGGCGTAGCGTCCTATGAGCTGGCAAGCGGAAGAGGGTTTCAGGCGGTGCTACGGCTGAGCGAGCTGCAGGAGAGAGAGCCCTACTCCGATGAGATTTGCCGCCATATGCTGCTGGCTTACGAGAAGCTTAGAGACAGAACGGCGCTTCAGCGCTATTATGAATCTTTTGAGGAGCTGGTCCGCAAGGATCTGAGAATCGAGCCGGAAATCCGAACGAAAGAGCTGTACGAGCAGCTTTACGCGCAGCTGAAACATGGTTAAGCGTGACGGCGCACTTTTAATTAAGATGAATTGCTGCTCGCATGGCTTACTCGTTTGGCCGTTTTGTTCTGGCAAAAGGAAGCTTGCATTCCTAATATCTCAAATTGACACAGGAGTGGCCGTTGTCTACACTGGGAAGAGGCGAACATATGCGAACAAAGGAGTCGGAGCATGTTGAATTATATTAGTATCGAGCAAGCGGTGCAGAAGCTGAATCCGCCGCAGCGGGAAGCCGTTCAGACGACTGACGGACCGCTGCTTATTATGGCTGGAGCGGGAAGCGGCAAGACGCGCGTGCTGACACATCGTATTGCTTACTTAATAGAGAAGAAGCGTGTGGCGCCATGGAGCATTTTGGCCATCACCTTTACGAATAAAGCGTCACGGGAAATGCAGGACCGGGTGAGTGCGCTCGTGGGACCCTCTGGACGGGATATTTGGGTATCCACCTTCCACTCGATGTGCGTAAGGGTTCTCCGCAGAGATATTGACCGGATCGGTTTTACATCAAGCTTCTCCATATTGGATTCCTCGGACCAGCTGTCGGTCATTCGCGGCTGCATGAAGGACATGAACATCGATACGAAGAAGTTTGAGCCAAAAGCCGTTCAAGCCGCCATCAGCGGAGCAAAAAACGAGCTGGTCTCGCCTGAGCAATATGAGCAGAAGGTCGGCGATTATTTTGAGGGCATCGTTGCCCAGGTGTTTACGAAATACCAGAAGAAGCTAAGAAGCAACAATTCGCTGGACTTCGATGATCTCATTATGATGACGATTCAATTGTTTAAGGATGTACCTGAGGTGCTTGAGTTCTATCAGAACAAGTTCCGCTACATTCACGTCGATGAGTATCAGGATACGAACAGGGCGCAGTATATGCTGACGCGCATGCTTGCTGATAAGCATCATAATATATGCGTAGTGGGCGACAGCGATCAGTCGATCTACCGGTGGCGCGGTGCCGACATTACGAACATTTTGAATTTTGAAGGCGATTATCCCGAAGCGCGGACGATCATGCTGGAGCAGAACTATCGTTCAACAGCCAACATTCTGGATGCGGCGAATGCGGTTATTAAGCTCAATACGGGCAGAAAACCGAAGAAGCTGTGGACGGATCAAGGCGCCGGCGATCTCATTTCTCTCTATCAAGCGGATACGGAGCATGACGAAGGTTATTTCGTAACCGGGGAAATTCGTAAAAACGTGAATAAAAGCTATAAATTTGCCGATCATGCGATATTGTATCGTACGAATGCGCAGTCGCGGGTAATCGAGGAAATTTTGATCAAATCCGATATCCCTTATCAAATCGTGGGCGGCATAAAGTTCTACGACCGCAAAGAGATTAAGGATTTGCTCGGCTATTTGAAGCTCGTTTCCAATCCGGATGACGACATCAGCTTGGTGCGCATCATCAACGTGCCGAAGCGGGGCATCGGGGATACGACCGTTGGGAAGCTTGCGGATGAAGCGGCAAGACGGGGCACATCGATTTTCCGCGTCTTGAACAATCTCGGCGAGGTTGAAGTAAACGGAAGAACGCGCACGCTGCTGCGCGAGTTTTATGACATGATCGACAACCTTACGCGAATGGTTGAATATTTATCGGTGACCGAGCTTACCGAGAAGGTGCTTGAGCTGTCGCAGTACCGGATGGAGCTGCACCAGGAGAATACGCTGGAGTCGAAGGCACGCCTTGAAAATATCGACGAGTTCTTGTCGGTTACGATGGATTTTGAGAAGCGCAATGAAGATAGGACGCTAGTCGCGTTTCTGACGGACCTTGCTTTGATCGCCGACATTGATTCCTTGAACAAAGAGGAAGAAGAAGCGGAGAAGAACAAGGATGCCATCACGTTGATGACGATGCACAGCGCGAAGGGGCTTGAGTTCCCGGTCGTCTTTATCATCGGCATGGAGGAGAGTGTGTTCCCTCATAGCCGTGCGCTTGCGGACAATGAGGAGCTCGAAGAGGAACGCCGCCTAGCTTACGTGGGCATAACCCGCGCGGAGAAGCGGCTTTATCTGACTTGCGCTCGGATGCGTACTTTGTTTGGGCGCACCAATAGCAACTTGCCGTCGCGCTTCTTGCAGGAAATACCGGAGAGCGTGAGAGAAGGCGCTTCTAGCGGCAGCGGCGGCTACTCGCGTGCAGGCTCCGGCGGCGCGCGCAGTGGCGGCGTCAGCGTCACAGGCGGTACCGGCGCAGCGGCGCAGGGCGGCGGAAGCCGCAGCATTGCAGGGCGCGGGCCGGCTGGCGGCGCGTCTGGCGCAGGCGGCCGTTCCCCAGGCATGGGGGGAACGGGCCCAGCCGCTATGGGCGGCAGAGGCGGCGTGCGGGTGAGCACGCCGCTGCAGGAAGCCGCTCGGGCGGCACAGAGCAGCGGCGCGGCAGGCGATGCCGCGCCTGGAACCTTTGCCACTGGCGAGAGAGTATCGCATGGCAAGTGGGGCATTGGTGTCATTGTCTCCGTCAAAGGGACGGGCAAGGACATGGAGCTTAATATCGCGTTCCCGGCGCCTGTCGGGATCAAGCGATTGCTTGCCGGCTTTGCGCCAATAACGAAGGTGTAAACAAGATCAGCTATTTTGGACGATTAGAAGGAGGAGCCTCCCGTGAACGCTCAATTAGAGAGGATGCAACAGCTTGTTGCGATCATTACCGAGCATAATTATCGCTACTACACGCTTGATCAGCCTACCATTGATGACGCTGATTACGACAAGCTATACGACGAGCTCGTAGCACTCGAAGCCGAGTCTGGCACCATTTTACCTGAATCGCCGACTCAGCGCGTAGGCGGAGACCTGCTCAAAGGCTTTGAGCCTTATAAGCATCGCGCCCGGCTGTGGAGTCTGGACAAAGCGCAAAATGTCGAAGATCTGATCGCATGGAATACGAGGCTGCTCAAAGCGGTTGCGGATTACAATGCGAAAAATCCGGATGAAGAGCCGCTGCCTCAGCCAACCTATGTGGTTGAGTTGAAGTTTGACGGCCTGACGCTGAATCTAACCTATGAGGACGGTCAGCTTGTGCAAGCGGCGACTCGCGGAAACGGCACGGTTGGGGAGGGTATTTTGCAGCAGGTGCGCACGATTCGTTCGGTGCCGCTCACGATTCCTTTTAACGATGGCATTATCGAGGTGCAGGGCGAAGGCATTATGCAATTGTCGGTGCTTGCCAAATACAACGAAACTGCGGCGGAGCCTCTTAAAAATGCGCGAAATGCAGCAGCGGGAGCACTTCGCAATCTAAATCCGCGGGTTACGGCCGAGCGGAAGCTGAATGCATTCTTCTACAATATAGGTTACGCCGACGGGGTAGCCTTCGCTGATCATCGCGAGATGCAGCAGTTTCTGAAGGATAACCGGTTTAAGGTGAACCCTTACGTGACCTATCAGAATACGATCGAAGAGGTGCAAGAAGAGCTGGTTCGCGTCACGGAGCAGCGCGAGCACCTTGATTTCCTGATAGATGGCGCGGTAATTAAAGTTGTCGATATGCGCACGCGTGAAGCGCTGGGCTACACGGATAAGTTTCCCCGCTGGGCGGTTGCCTTTAAGTTCGAAGCGGAAGAAACGACGACCGTGCTTGAATCGGTATCGTGGGAGGTTGGCCGTACGGGGAAAATAACGCCGGTCGCCCGCGTCGAGGCTGTAGAGCTTGCAGGCGTTACCGTTCAAAACTGCACGCTCAACAATATCGGCGACATCGAGCGCAAAAACCTAAAGCATGCTTTGGGCACGCTCGTTACGATCCGCCGCTCGAATGATGTTATTCCAGAAATATTGGGCAAGGCAGATGAGGAGCCGGGCGTGGAAATCGAGTTCCCGACGGTTTGTCCGTCATGCGGCACGGAGCTTGAACAACGCGGCGCGCATTTGTTCTGCAATAACAAGCTGGGCTGCCAGCCGCAAATTATTGGCCGCATTACGCATTTTGCATCGCGGGATGCGATGGATATCGATACGTTCAGCGTGATGACGGCTGATCAGCTGTACAAGGACTGTGAAGTGCGCGATCCTGCGGATTTGTATGCCTTAACGTATGATGACCTTATTAAGCTCGAACGGTTCGGCGAGAAAAAGGCGCTTAAGCTGATCGCGGCTTTCGAGAAATCCAAGGACCGGGAGCTTTCGTCGTTCTTGTTCGCGCTTGGCATTCCGAATACAGGCAAAGCGACTACGAAAATGCTTGCTGACCACTACGGGAATTTGGATGCCATTATGCAGGCGGAGGCCGAGGAGCTTGTTGCCCTTCCTGATATCGGTGGCATTGTCGCCGAGAGCATCGTTGGATTTTTTAATGATCCGATTATTATCGCGAGCATTGCCAGAATGCGCGAACTGGGCGTAAAAGCGGAAGCCGAGCAGCAGCTGGTTGCGAGAAATGACAGTGTATTCAGCGGGAAGACCGTCGTTCTAACCGGTACGCTGCCAACGATGTCCCGAGACGAAGCAGCCAAGCTGCTCGAGGCGTGCGGCGCCAAGATTTCAGGCAGCGTCTCCAAAAAAACCGACTTCGTCATCGCAGGCGAAAGCGCGGGAAGTAAGCTGACGAAGGCGCGGGATCTAGGCATTACCGTTATTGAAGAAGAAGCCGAGCTGCTGCGCCTGTTAGGCGAAACAACTGCTTAGCGTAAGCAAGCTCTTGGAATAAGTAAGATATTAGGGGAGTCTTATTGATCCCCGAAATTTAAACGAGCCTTAGAAGCGATTCTAAAGGCTCGTTTTCTTTTTCTATTCGTTTGTTCGCGTAAACAACGGCAGGTTAGCGGGATATTTTCCTGTTCATTTTGTTTGGAGGAGAGCGGTAGCTCTAAACGGATAAAAAGGCATCTATTATTCGTATTTCGAACCCTGTAGGCGGATGTGCAGTAAAGCAAGAAATATAACCTAAAATAAAGTCGCTATTTGTAAAATTTTTCAACTTGTAATCCGTTTGCGTAAGTGATATATTATTTCTTGTCGCTTCTGAGACACACGATATACAACGGAATGACACACAAACAAATGTGAAACAAACTGTTGACAGCGTCGAATGAAGATGATAATATGATTTCTTGTCACGACAAAATGTGACAAACAAGTTCTTTGAAAACTGAACAAATGGATCACGTCGATCCGATAATGTTTTAAAATAGCTAGTTAAGTATTGAGCAAGTCAAACACCAATTTGGAGAGTTTGA
>NZ_MAQX01000032.1:428887-836761 GCF_001682865.1 Bacillus sp. FJAT-26390 | reverse complement strand
TTAACGCTCTACAGGAATCCTAACGAGGAACATTAGTTTACAACAATAAAGCGGTAGCAGATCATCAGAGATCCGCTGCCGTTTTTATTGAAGAAAAACAATATAATAAAGTGGGTTTAGCTCAATGTAAATTAAGATGAGGGGCATATGGTGATGTCATTTTCGAACTTTTTTTTGAAACACCTCATCCAATAACATAATTTCGGCTTTTTGGCTGACGGCATGATCCCCAAGTTTTACATCAATTATAAAGTCATTGCTTAGCATCTGTCGGTACCATGTAATGATGTCGCTGTCAGGCAAATCTCCCAGTGTCTTCGTTTCGGGTGGGATTACCGAAATTCCGGCTTGTTCTACCAGACTAATGTTTTGTTTAATATCAACGGCTATCTTCCTTAGCACACTTTCACTTCTTGCTGTCTCTATATCCACCATACCGTCTTTTGTATAGAAATGCTTGTTTACAATAGCCAACGCAGCATGCGAAACATGGAATGCTTGAATGTCATTCTGTATTTCATAATGCAAATCTACCAATTCGAATATTTTGGCAAGCTCCTTTACTCTTTCGGTTCTCAGTCCATTAATTTCACCGAAAATGGTTCCTTGATGTTTCTCGGAACCGAATTGTGCGTACAGAATACCTTCTTTGATGTCTCCACCTGCACCCGGGAATCCTGGGAGTAACCGCTCTCCCACGATTTCAAGCCAGCTGTCGTATTCGATGGTGTTAGTCAAGGTGACAATGGTTTCGCTCTTATTATTTTTAATTGTAGACAGGGCAGATTCGGCCTGATCATATCGTACAGGAACGAAAATGAAATCATAAATGTCGTCGTTATCAAGCTTTTCGATCGTGTTTATCGATATTTTCTTTATGGTTCCATTATGGTTGTATACTAGTCCGTTCCTTTTCAGCGTATCTAGTCTCTTTCCTCGTGCCAGTATAGTGACGTCCAGCCCGTACTGTGCAAATCGGAGCGCGTATACACTACCAATCACACCCGCGCCAATTATTAAAAGTCTAATTTTTTTTTTTGTGTTCATTGATGATCCTTCCTTTCAAGTTAATTATCAGAGATTGCTTAAGCAACAACTGTTAGATAAGATATTAGTACCGCATTCGTATGAATTCAACCGGCAGATTATGTGGAAAGTTGCTTAGGCAACACATTTTGATAATTGATGTTTAATCTGGGGGCAGGGATATGGTAAATCAGCAAGATCCAAGGGTTTTGCGCACACGGCAGTTAATAAGGGAAGCATTCAGAGAATTGCTACGGAGTAAAGGATTTGATTCAATAACCATAAACGATATCGCACAGAGGGCTACCATTAACCGAGCTACCTTCTATGCCCATTACGAAGATAAGTATGCTTTGCTGGAAGAGATCACAGAACAGGCTTTTCGCGAGATGATTCCAAACGAAGTGATGGATGCACTAGAACTTACAGATGAAATATGTGATCAACTGATCTTGCTCACACACCTCTACATCATAGATTTTTATCAGATATGCAGAATGGATTCCAAATCGATGGCTACGATTGTAGATGAAAAAATAAAGAAAATGTTGCAGCAGACAATCGTAAATATTTTATTGAAAGGGGGTAACTTCTATAGAGCAGACCGTTACCATACAGAAATCATTTCGGCCATGACAGGCTCAGCAATTTATGGCGCAACACTTCATTGGTTAACAGTTGGGAAAATTGATCGGACAGATTTGCTTTTAAACATTGTTCGTCCCTATGTTATGAACGGTCTTAAGCTGTATCCCAACGACTCATCGCAATAAAAAATGGCAGTGGAATAGATAATCCGCTGCCATTTTTATAGAACTTTTGTTTAGTTATCTAGAATCGAATAAGGTTAGTCTAGTTGATTACCTTGAATAAAATTTATTCAGCTAACGGGAAACGATAGCTCAATAAAAACACGGAAGCAGCCGACCACAATGATCGGCTGCTTAATTACGCTAACGGGGAGGTTTGCGTGGTTGCAGTGTAGCGCGGCTTCGCTCTCATCTAGGCAGGCAGATAGCGATTTGCATTAGATTTAAACGACATTTAAACTATAGCCTCACCGGAACTTAACCTCCACCCGCTAAAATTGTGAAAGTCGGTCGCTTAGGCGAACTGACATTGAAGCGGAGGGATTGCGGGATGAGAAGTATTGAAATGGTATTGGTTCTGTGCGGGGCGCTGCAGCTGCTGACGCTGATGTTACGCATGCGGAAGGCATCCAGAGCAGCCGGGCTGGTGGGCGCTGGGGCATTGGCGGCTCACCTGATTTTCGAGGGATACAGATGGCAGATGGTTGTCCCTTATACGCTGACTTTGGCCGGCATACTGATCGTTATCCTTAGACGCGCGCAAGACGAGAACGGCAGCAAGGTTTGGAAGCCGCTCCGATACCTTGGTTACGGGACGGGCTGCCTTCTGCTGGTCGCATCCGCACTGCTGGCATCTGCGATGCCTGTACTTCGGATGCCTGAGCCGGAGGGAGAGTATGCGGTCGGTACGGAGACCTTTCACCTCGTTGACGGGAAACGCGAGGAGACGTTCACGGAGGATCCGGACGATAAACGCGAGCTGATGATTCAGATCTGGTACCCGGCGCAGCAGACGCATCCCGCGGGCAATAGAGTTTCGTTATTTCCGGAGGATCGACAGCTGTTCGAGGCATATACCAAGGTGTACGCAGCGGAAATGAACCTACCTGCCTACGTGTTTGATTACTGGAAGTACTTCCAGACGAACGCATACGAACGGACGCCGATTGCTTCCTCGGGCAAGCCTTTCCCTCTCGTGCTGATCAGTCATGGGGAGGGGACCGCCGGTAGGCTGCTGTATGTCTCGCAAGCGGAAAATTTGGCTAGCCATGGCTATATCGTCGTCGGCATCGACCATACGTACAGCACTCTGGCCACCGCTTTTCCGGATGGCCGGTTGATCGGATATACGGGCCACAGCGGTGAGACGGTCGAAGATTTATTTGACCGGGCCGAACGGGTCGGCGCCGTTTGGACGCAGGACATTGCGTATGTCATCCGCAGCTTGGAGCAGCTGAATGACGGTGCTTTCAGAGGCGGGTTCCTGGGGAGGATCGACATGAACCGGATCGGCATGTTGGGCCATTCGTTCGGCGGGGCGACGGCATTCCGGGCAGTAAACGACATTCCCAATATCCGCGTAGGCATCAATATGGACGGCACGCTATATGGAATTCGGGAACGGGATGGTATGGACAAACCGTTCCTTTTCTTGGAATCAGAGGATTTTCTGACGTGGAAAACGAAGCTCGAGCAGGGAGAGATCACCGATCCCACCATTCAGAAGCGTCTGTCGGCCGAACTGGCAACGATCGGCCGCGCGGTTGATCATGGGGGGACGATGATCGCGGTGAAGGGAGCCAGCCATTATAACTTTACGGATCTGCAGCTCTTTACGGAGATGCTCGACCTGACCGGTATGACCGGCCCGATCAAGGGGAATCGCGGGACCCGCCTGGTCAATGCATATGTGCTGGATTTCTTCGACAAGCATCTGAAGGGAACGGGCAACGGGGAACTGCTGAAAGGTCCGAGCCCGCAGTACCCGGAGGTGAAGTTCCCGTAAACTTGTTGGAAAGCGTGATAGCAGACGCTGTAAAAACTCCGAAGGGTCACCGGAGAACAGGTAGTTCTGGGGGATGGTGTATTTATCACACTGGAATCGTCCAATTTCGAAAGGAATAATGATTTAACAATCACGAAGACGAGGCTGCTGGCATAGAACGGCAGCCTCGTTAAGCTAACGGGCAGCATTCCTATTATGAAGAAATACGAAGTTCGCGAATAAGATGTTAGAGAAGATCGGTGGAAAATCAATAAAAACCATTAAAGACCAAGATATTAGAATTTTAAGAAGGTGGGGTAAGCTTGAAATATAATGAACTTTCAAAAATATTTGATAATGATTTCCCAAAATTCAGGCTTAACCTTATTGAACATGAAGCATTATATAAGGAAGTTCTTAACCATGTGTTTTTTGGTGACTTAAATGATTTTTTGATCGAATTACTAAGAAAAGATATAGAAACCGGGTTACTAATACGATTGTTTGAATTTTATGAGAGGATGGAATTAAAGGGGGATACTTTAATTAAAGAAGTTTTGTCTTGCACTATTCTAGAGAGGCTTGGGGACGAAAAGGAAATACTAGAAATTGCTTATAGATATATGGGTAAGGAAACAAGAAAAGCATCGGATAATATTGAAAGAGCATGGGGGAGATTATGAGAATTTCTATGTATATCTCCGAAGCCACCAACAACCTCTAACACCGCATTTAAACATCGAGCTATTCGGCAAGATTCATTATGCTAACTGGGAACGTTAGTTCAATGACTCGTTGAACAGATTTCTATAGCTGGTTGAGTATACAACAATAAACTGAATACTGCAGTGCGTACTAAAAATAAAAAAGCTCCTCAAAATGAAGGAGCTTGGGTACATTATTGGGCATTCAAGCTTTCCACATCGCTGTCGAATGCTTTACTATATTGCTTGAACAACCCGGTATCGAATTCATATTCAGAATCAGTTGCATGGGGTGGATTTTCTTTCAGCTTCGCATACAGTGTGTCGATCTCATTTGATAGTTTGGTCCATACTTGTTTTATATCATCATATTTCGAGTCTAACCCCGCTATATAAGAATTATATTCCGCTTTCTTCTCCATAGCTTTGCCTAGACGATCGATAGTGAATTCGATATCCAATTCATTACCTGTGCTGTCTGTTCCGCTGCCGGCATACCAGCTAATGTTTACAAAAGCTTCATTCCAAATATCAATAGTTACAAAATTAACAATCTCGCTGAGCGTTGACTCCACAGTAGGCTTTTCGGCCTTATTCGAGGCTTCTCCACCAATCGAAGAATCTTTAACAGCTTCCTGAATGGCTTCGACTAGCTTCTCCTCTTCTGTCTTTTCATTACTTGCACATCCTGAGAGAATAAACAAAACCATAGACAATCCAATCAAGAAACCCCATTTTCCTTTTTTACACATGCTCATACTTCCTCTCGCTTTAATTGTTATTTTTTTCCTTAATTAATATCGGTTTCCTTACCCGAATTCTGAATAGCTCATCAACAATAGTGAGAGACGAAATTCATCGCAAGGTTCATTTAGGACAATCGTAAAATAATGGGATACCAGACACTGACCGGCCTGCTCATTTTTTTGCTCACGGGCAGGATAATTTCACGACAACCGTGTAAGAACATCGGATACCTTGATAAAAAACGGCTTGACATTGAAGTGCACTCCAATGTTAATTTGAATTTATGGAAAAACTTTATTCAATACAAGAGGTTTCTCGGATGCTTGGGATCCCGAAGGATACGCTTCGGTACTATGACCGGATTGGCATCGTATCACCGTCCCGGGAGGACAATCGGTACCGTAAGTATTCGAAGAACGACCTCATCGACTTAATGAATATTCAAATCATGCAGTATGCGGACTTTTCGCTTGACGAAATCAAGGGTAAGTTTGGGTTCCACAGGATGGAGAATATAGACCCTGCTTATTGCCAGGAGGTTGCTGCGTTCCTCGATGACAAGAATGCACAAACACGCATGAAGATTGCCCATCTACAAAAGGTCAGTCAGTTGCTCGACGTAGCATCCGAAACGTTAAGGGACTTTAATCATGTAAGAGACCAGCGGCTGGCAGAGATCGTTCGCGAGATTTACCAGGCTATTCGAAAGGAGGAAACCAAAATATTCGAGGAGGGATGTCATGAACGTTAAGGTTAGGAATTTTTACTATCTGATTGCGGGTATTCTTGCGATACTGTTTGCTGTTACGCATGCATGGAACGGGCAATCCGCTGTGCTGCCGACGCTCCAAGTGAGTGCGATAGCCACGGATACCCAGACAATATTCACGTATGTCTGGCACATCATCACGGCGGAAAATCTGGTCTTCGGCATCGTATTCATTTTAATGTCCTTCCAAAGCGATCGATCGAAGATCCGGCCTGTTGCATGGACGATCGTGTCGCTTCTGATCGTTCGATTGATGGTCATTCTTGGCATAACGGCATTTCATGACATTTCGGCACTTGCAGATACGTTAATCGATTCTATTGCCATCGTAATTTATGTCGCCTTCATCGTATTAGGCATAAGAATGAAGAAAAAAGAGATCGGAGATCAGTCGCCATCGGTCAAATAATTGGGGGTGAATCAGTGAAGCTTTACTTCGTACTACAGCATAGTAAGGAGCAGTATGCTTGAACGGTAACTTAAAAGACGGGCACATTTTCTAAAATGTCTATCTTTCGGTTATCGTTCATCACAGCTGTTCCTTTTTTTATTAAGTTAACGGATAGCATATTTTTATTCATTACTCGAATATCTGTTATGTAAATCGTAGTTGGTAAGGGGAAATAAAGTTTTTTAATCAGCCGCAGTTGACATGCAGGGTGTAAGTCACATCAAAATAAGTTAAGGGTACCCCTGAAGAAGCTCGAGCACGCGTCTTCACTTACAACAAAATCTCTTACAATTCAGAGGCAGTGGGCATAAAAAAGATGACCCTGATGAATTCAAGGGCCATCTACTGGCAGCGTAATGCCGCAGTGGTTTATTTAAACTGTCCCAAAGCCGGGTCAGTGTTTAGCTCCGCAGGAGGGCAATATAAAAAAGATTGAACACAAAATAACACTATGATATAATCGATAGCGTCATTGACAAATTAAATTATTAAGTGTATCCGTAATATTCCCTACTTTAATTTTACATCGAGCACTTTGATTTGTCAATGCTCTTTTTAATTCCATAAAAAGGAAAAAGGAGAGTGTTCAGAGAGAGATGGAAACGAAGGATTGGCGGCAGGAACGGGAGCGGTTGGAACGAGTCAGGAACAAACTGCAGGCGAGAATTGAAGAACTGGAGCCGGAGGTGGCCGGACTGAGTGATCAGGCTACGGACATCCGCAGGCGGTTTTGGGAAGAAGTTACGATCAACACAAGCACGTACGAGGATTTTGAAGAGACCTTCTACACGATTAACCAGCAGTCTGCGGTACTTGCCGAACGGGAGCGTGGTCACAAGCTGCTGACGCAGCAATGGAAGAGCATGAACCGGCTGCTCCCATCTCCTTATTTCGGACGCATCGACTTTCAGGAGAATGGCCTCGACTTTAGCGAGCAGATCTATATCGGCGTATCTTCCTTCGTCGACGAAGACGGATTGAGCTTTCTGATCTATGACTGGCGTACGCCAATCGCTAGCCTATACTACGACTGCTCCCCCGGCCTGGCGTCTTATGTCACGCCGGCCGGTCGAGTCGAAGGGTCGATGGAGCTCAAACGGCAGTTTCAGATTCAAAACGGGCAAATCCGCAACATGTTTGACGCGAGCGAAACGATTGGAGACGAATTGCTGCAGCAAGTGCTCGGCAAAGGTGCGGACTCGCAAATGAAGAGTATCGTGGCAACCATCCAGAAGGAACAAAACGCCATCATACGCAATGACAAAAGCCGGATGCTTATCGTACAAGGGGCGGCTGGCAGCGGTAAGACTTCCGCGGCATTGCAGCGGGTGGCGTACTTGTTGTACAAACACCGACTGACGATCAAGGCTGATCAGATCGTTCTTTTCTCACCGAATCCGATGTTTACCAGCTATATCTCCACCGTCCTTCCTGAGCTCGGTGAAGAGAATATGCAGCAGACGACTTTTCAAGAATATCTCGACTATTGGCTAGGTTCCACGTTACGGCCGGAGGATCCCTTTGATCAGATCGAATATGTACTGACCGCACAAGGAGCGCCGGAGTATGAAGCTCGTCTTCAGGGGATCGAGTATAAAGCCTCCGAGGCTTTCCTGCAAGCCCTGCAGAGCTTTGGAATGTGGTTGGGACGGGAGGGTATGCGATTCAATGGTATTCGGATTCGGGACCGCGATTTGATTACCGCGGAGCGAATGAGAGTGAAATTTTATAGTTATGACCATTCCCTGCCGTTGCTCAATCGTGTCGTTCTTTTGCAGGAATGGCTGCTGAATGAACTGGCTTCGCTGGAACGCATAGAACGGGAGACGCCTTGGGTACAGGAGGAGTTGAATTTTCTCGACACCGAGCAGTACATGGAAGTCTTCGAAATGCTGCATAAAGAGAGGGAAGTATTTGACGTTGCGGAACAATACGCTTTAGTTCGCGAGAGGATTAAAAACAAGCGCCGGGAAGATGAAGGCGACTTTGACTTCGCCCAAAGGGAGGAAGATCTGCTCCGCCGAAGGATTGTGAAAGAAAGCTTTAAACCGCTAAGGAAGATTGTGAAAAGATTTTCGTTTGTTGATGTCAAAGGCATATATGGCCAATTGTTTGTCGACGAAGCTGCTTATCGGGAGAGAACGAATGGGGCCGTCATCCCCCCGCTGTGGCCTGAAATATGCAGGCAGACCAAGGAAAAGCTGCTCCTGAATGAGTTGTTCTACGAGGATGCGACTCCGTATTTGTATGTAAAAGAACTGATCGAAGGTCTCCGGACGAACACGGAAATTCGGTATGTCTTCGTTGATGAGGGCCAGGATTATTCGGCGTTTCAATATGAATATCTGAAAAAGCTGTTTCCCCGTGCGAAGATGACGGTGCTAGGCGATTACGGGCAAGCGATCTTCATGCAGGCTACAAGTTTGGCCGCATCCGATTCGCCGCTGGTTCGCCTCTTCGGCGAAGCAGAAACAAGCCTTGTCTGTCTTGTACGCAGTTATCGCTCAACCAGGGAAATTGTTGAATTTACGAAATCGATGCTTCCAGGTGGAGAAGAAATTGCGCCGTTTGAAAGGAGAGGGCCAAAGCCCCTTTTGTCGAGACTGGACGGCGGAGAGAAGCGTGATGCGAAAGTTCTGGCAGATATC
Source organism: Bacillus sp. FJAT-26390 (assembly GCF_001682865.1). Taxonomy (GTDB): domain Bacteria; phylum Bacillota; class Bacilli; order Paenibacillales; family Paenibacillaceae; genus Pristimantibacillus. Next base: position 827,842 of record NZ_MAQX01000032.1, on the reverse strand, counting down.
GCGGCGCTCAGAGCCGAAGGCTTCGATTCCATTGCCATCATTACGAAGACCGCAGCCGAAAGCCGGGAGGCTCATGAATCGTTACGGATTCTAGGAGGCGAAGCTCTGCAGCTCATTACGAAGGAGACGCTGGACTTTGAAAAAGGAGTGATGGTCATTCCTGTGTATCTCGCCAAGGGTGTCGAGTTTGATGCGGTCTTGGTCTATGATGCTTCGCCCGAAGCTTACAGCCGGGACAACGAACGCAAGCTTCTTTATACGGCGTGTACGCGGGCTATGCACCGGCTTCAGCTTTACACGACGGGCAATTGGTCACCGTTCTTGCAGACATTGCCTGCGAATTTGTACGAGAGTGCGCCATATTGACGGATCGGGTGTGATGTCTGCCGCGATATGCCGCGTTCATGATTCAGCATATATTCGGACTCATCCCGTAGCCCGTCATCAAGGCCGGTTGTGAGCAAGAAATCCACGACGACCCCTATTTCTGCATGTCGGCCTCTATCGAAGAACAGATCAATCTGTTCCTCGACCATTATTTTCACCCATATACAGCTCGATGAGCAGAAAGCAGGGACCTATGTCAGCTCCTACGCAAACAAAAACGATTGCAGTCGGCGGGGACGGCTTCTCGCTGAAAGCCATTCTGCCGCCGCTCATGGCGATTGTTGTCGCCATGATTATGGTTATTCTGGATAGCACCGTCGTCAATAATGCTATTCCGAAACTCGTTGAATACTTCGACACCGATTTGAAGACGATCCAATGGACCGTCACCGGCTATACGCTGGCACTATCCGCTGTAATTCCGCTTGCAGGCTGGATGACCGATAAATTCGGCTCCAAGCAAATTTTCATGATTACGATTGCCCTGTTCACGATCGGCTCCGTACTGTGCGGCATTGCGCAAACGCCGGAACAGCTGATCATTTACCGCATCATTCAAGGCTTGGGCGGCGGCATGGTTGCCCCGATCGGGATGACTATGGTGTTCAAGCTCGCGCCTCCAGAGCGTCGCGGGTCCATCATGGGCGTACTCGGCATTCCAATGCTGATGGCGCCGGCGTTCGGTCCGGTGTTATCCGGCTGGCTGGTTGATTCTGTCAGCTGGCACTGGATTTTCATCATCAATCTGCCGATCGGCATTATCGCCTTCATTCTCGGTTATAAATATTTGCCGAAGTCCGACCGCCATGCGGCGCCGCATTTGGATCTCATCGGCATGTGCCTCGCGCCGATAGCCTTCTCTATGCTGGCGTATGGCGTAAGCGAAGGAGGCACCAGTTGGTCCAGCGCTTCGACGATCACGGGCTTGACTGTCGGCGGTATTGCGCTCATCCTTTTCATCTTTGTGGAGCTGGCACAGAAGCAGCCGCTGCTGGAACTGAAAGTGTTCAAGTCGTCCGACTTTACACGCAGCATCATTTTGACGTGGATCGTACAGCTCGCGATGTTCGGCGCAATGCTGATCGTGCCGCTGTACCTGCAAGGCGTCATGCACTACACCGCGCTTGATACGGGCTGGATTCTGATGCCTTACGCGATATGCGCGGGAATCGGCATGCCGATCAGCGGCCGGTTGTTCGATAAGATCGGCGCGCGTCCGCTCGCCTTCGCGGGTCTTACCGTCGTATCCATTTCCCTGTTCATTTTGTCTGGCATATCAATTGATACCTCGCTGTGGGTTATCATCCTGTGCATCTGCATTATGGGTCTCGGCATGGGCTTCTCCATGATGCCGCTCAACACGCATGTCCTGAACTCTGCGCCTCGCCGTCTGGTGAGCCGCGTTACGCCTTTGACAACAGCAGCTCAGCAAGTCGTTGTCTCGTTCGCGGTCGCAGGATTGACGGGTTATCTGACTTCGCAAATCACTTCCCATGCCGCAAGCGCGGGAGCGGACGCAAATCCGCTGAGAGCCGTCGTCGCAGGTTACGGCGACACGTTCTTTCTGTCCGCGTGCCTCGCGACCGCGGGTGTCGCACTGTCGCTCCTACTGCGTAAACCGAAGCAGCAGGAAGAAGCCGGAATCGCCGACGGAGACAATCCGGACTCGGCGATGATGATGGGCCACTAATCGCGAATCAGCTCGGATTCGCTTGTTTGAAAATAGCCTTCGCCGTTAGTCGGCCAAGGCTATTTTTGGTTTTTCTAAGGCACTTCTTTTATTAAGCTAACGGCAGGATGAATCAGGGAATCTTCGGGGAAATATCCCAAAACCATTTGGGGGTTCCGGTCATTAGAAAATTATTGATTATAATGTTGATCGTTTATTGTCAAATGAGTGGTCTTAATGACGATAACGTCTGGGCAGATGAAAGACCGGCAACAAATACTAATGACATGCCTAGAGAGTCAAAAGAATTAATGTTTCAAGACATGCTTATGCTATTTCTTTTGCCGCATATAGAAAAGAAAATAGATGAGATATATTCAAACAAATTGAATTACTCGCCTGAAGTTTATCCTTACTTTGTAAATGTTACAAACGTGCAACGGGTAAATGGATTTAGAGGATTTCATTTTTTAATATGCCTTGAGGTGGTTCCAACAGTTGGTCCACATATTCCCGTCGGTAAGGACAGTCTTACATTCGATATATCTCCTGTAAATCCTAATAATGTGAAGTTAATAAGCTGGAAGCATTTAGAAGATCCGAAGAAGGCCGATTTCCCGCCAAACTGGATGGACGTTATCAATTGGAACTTTTAGGTTTTGCAACGTATTATCATTAAAAGAATCTCGAATCGCAAGCGATGAAGAGGAGGGAGTAAGCATGAACTTGACTGAACTGCAACAATCGGTCTTATTGGCATTAACCACTGAATGGCAGACGCCGGTGCAGATTGCTGGCCAGCTTCCAAAAGCCCCGGAGGATCCATCTGACGTAAATCAGTCACTAAATGAGCTTTTGAGCGAAGGATTGGCGCAAGCTAATTCAGTTGTTTTCGGTCTGTATCGATTAACCACGCTCGGCACGAGCATCAAGACGACGGAACTGGGTCGGAATGAATAAAGTGAGTCCTTGAATCCCGGCCTTTGCTGAACGGGAACGATAGCTGAAACACCGATGAGAGGAGGGGCAAGCGGAACTCCTTCTAACGGGAAAGTTGAAGAGCAGGCGCTGCGGCAGCCTGCTCTTATTAATTAAAGGGCTGTTGCACGTGGCTAAAGGGCTATTTGTACAAATTACCATAGATGAGGCATTCGGTATTCCGAAGGTGGCAGGTCTTAATGGCTGACATGATGCTAGAGGAACAGTGGTAATCAAGAGTGGGAACTATTGCGTTAAGGGGGAATTGTGGCTCTTTCAAAGAAGGGTAAGGCGCCCTCTTATTTCTTTTACGAACAACCTGTTACAGGCAACGCGGAGAACCGTATTACAAGAAATACAGCAAAGGACACCTAATTGGTGTCCTTTGCTAATTGTTATGGTCCTGGATTCAATTGAAAAGTAAAGGAGAGGGTTACGCTTGTTTGTAATTTGGCGTCTATTGCATCATAAGAGATTACTACCCTTGGCGTTTCTCCAAGATCATTAAATATGCGTACCCGATTTGGAGATTTAAAACCAGCTGCACTCAACAGCGCCCTCATTTGCAGCACTCTTTTGTTTGTGCCTGTTTGTGTGTCGCCAATAATACCTTCGAATTTCTTTCTGAATTGTACGTTTTTTGCTAATTTCGCAGATAATCTAGCAATTTGAAGTAATACGCATTTAACTGTGGCAGCCATAAGATCACTCCTTAAAATAATATAGGATATCTTATGAACCATTGAATGTATGTGCTTGTACTAATAACATACTGCTTTATGATTAGTTAAGCTTCGGTGAATCGTGCCATAAGCTATGATTGGTCAATGCGGTATCGGGTAACGTTAGCTCAATAGACGAGGCGGCGAAACTCGGTAAAGGGTTCCGTTGGAAAGCATCCTCGGCACCAGTGTAATTTGTTGGTCAGAAAAATCAGTTCGGTGTGAATTAAAATAAAAGAGGGGTTGATCCCTTGATCAACCCCATCAAAATGGAAGTGTATTTTCGGCTAGAGCAAAATTCACAATGAATTACTTGACAATTCTTTTTGCGTAAACGAGAGATTGACTGAACCATGTGCCTTCCATGGGTTCGAACGTTACTTTACCACGTCCACCGCCGCATTGGAGGATATAATGCTTGCCGTTGATTGCGCCGGCATAAATGCCGACATGACCGCCGCCGCCGCTTGTAGAACGGTTTAATGAACCGTCACCACGGTCTTTCGAGTTCTTGAAGAATAACAGGTCTCCAACTTGCAAATTTTTGAATTTGTCTTTCGAGTCAATGATCACCTGAGTACCAATATTGTTGTAACGTTGTTGGCGCGATGAGCTGGAGAACTGTATGCCTAGTGCGTTTTTATACACCCAGGAAGAGAAATTCGAACAGTCAAAGCCATATCCCGGTCGCTGCATGCCATGACGCCAAGTAACGCCAAGCTGTGTTTTGCCCGTTTTAATTAATTTATCAAGATTTGCTTGTTGAGCGCTATAGGCAGTCGACGTAGTTGATACCTTGGATTCACTGTTGGAGGCTGCAAAAGCATAAGCTTGTCCTGCTCCAGTTAATGCAATGACGGTAGTTAAAGTAATTACTCCCTTGCGAAAGATCGTTTTTTTTAACATGTGCTCCTCCTAGAAAATGTATTGCCTCCGAGGTTAGTTGTCGGGTTCGGGTTGAGGAAACCCTATTTTCTACATCATTCCGACTGGTAACGAAATGAGTATTCAAAATTCACCCCTAGCTGATTGTCTGAATAAGGCCATCAGCGAAAATGCGTCCCCCGTACAAATCATTGAAATACGGTAAAGTACCGTTACAATTATCTGATTCGGCCCCTCCATATTACTTATATTTTCACAGGAAAGTCACCACGCAAATATTGGAACAGCTATTTTTTGTTGGGCATAACTAATATGGAAGGACGCTCTAGACAGCGGTAGATATAGATTTGTAGATCTATGAAATGAAGTGGGAAATAGGCACTCTGTTAAAGAGTGCCCTGAACATTTCGCCCTTGGAATGCTAGCTTTTCACCTAACATTACCCCCTGAAATCGACAAAATTTGACGAATATTTATAAAAGCTATGCATAAGGAGTGAGTCACGATGATGAATAATTACAAACGCTTCATTGAAAAAGCGAAATCTACCGCTTCCGAATTCATTTCCTCAAGAAGTGAAGAACAAGAAGAAGAAACTATAGAGCTCAATCCGCAATATTACGTTGAACTGAAAGCAATCGCCGATAAGCAGCATACAACCGTGCAAGCGGTCGTCAATGGTATTATTGTCCAATACCTGACAAGCGTCCCGTACGAATCAACCCCCATCTCAGTGGATCAAAAGGAAGATAACCCACTTCTGTATTTGGATGGTATTTGCAAACTAGAGGATTAAGGAGTGCTGACCTATGGAAGATTACTTGAACATTCAGGATACCATTTTTCTGGACGAAACGGCTTTAGCCGCTTTGATGAACCCTGATGACCCCCGCTATGCGAAAGCTCGTTCCCTGTTCCTGGATTTGCATGATCTTGAACGTAATTACGTGACTACCAACTCCATTATATTTGATCTTCACGAATGGCTTCGCAATGAATACAGCTATCAGCAGGCGGAATATTTTCTGAATGCCATTGATAAGGCAGTGAGTAGANAGCTTTTGAGCGAAGGATTGGCGCAAGCTAATTCAGTTGTTTTCGGTCTGTATCGATTAACCACGCTCGGCACGAGCATCAAGACGACGGAACTGGGTCGGAATGAATAAAGTGAGTCCTTGAATCCCGGCCTTTGCTGAACGGGAACGATAGCTGAAACACCGATGAGAGGAGGGGCAAGCGGAACTCCTTCTAACGGGAAAGTTGAAGAGCAGGCGCTGCGGCAGCCTGCTCTTATTAATTAAAGGGCTGTTGCACGTGGCTAAAGGGCTATTTGTACAAATTACCATAGATGAGGCATTCGGTATTCCGAAGGTGGCAGGTCTTAATGGCTGACATGATGCTAGAGGAACAGTGGTAATCAAGAGTGGGAACTATTGCGTTAAGGGGGAATTGTGGCTCTTTCAAAGAAGGGTAAGGCGCCCTCTTATTTCTTTTACGAACAACCTGTTACAGGCAACGCGGAGAACCGTATTACAAGAAATACAGCAAAGGACACCTAATTGGTGTCCTTTGCTAATTGTTATGGTCCTGGATTCAATTGAAAAGTAAAGGAGAGGGTTACGCTTGTTTGTAATTTGGCGTCTATTGCATCATAAGAGATTACTACCCTTGGCGTTTCTCCAAGATCATTAAATATGCGTACCCGATTTGGAGATTTAAAACCAGCTGCACTCAACAGCGCCCTCATTTGCAGCACTCTTTTGTTTGTGCCTGTTTGTGTGTCGCCAATAATACCTTCGAATTTCTTTCTGAATTGTACGTTTTTTGCTAATTTCGCAGATAATCTAGCAATTTGAAGTAATACGCATTTAACTGTGGCAGCCATAAGATCACTCCTTAAAATAATATAGGATATCTTATGAACCATTGAATGTATGTGCTTGTACTAATAACATACTGCTTTATGATTAGTTAAGCTTCGGTGAATCGTGCCATAAGCTATGATTGGTCAATGCGGTATCGGGTAACGTTAGCTCAATAGACGAGGCGGCGAAACTCGGTAAAGGGTTCCGTTGGAAAGCATCCTCGGCACCAGTGTAATTTGTTGGTCAGAAAAATCAGTTCGGTGTGAATTAAAATAAAAGAGGGGTTGATCCCTTGATCAACCCCATCAAAATGGAAGTGTATTTTCGGCTAGAGCAAAATTCACAATGAATTACTTGACAATTCTTTTTGCGTAAACGAGAGATTGACTGAACCATGTGCCTTCCATGGGTTCGAACGTTACTTTACCACGTCCACCGCCGCATTGGAGGATATAATGCTTGCCGTTGATTGCGCCGGCATAAATGCCGACATGACCGCCGCCGCCGCTTGTAGAACGGTTTAATGAACCGTCACCACGGTCTTTCGAGTTCTTGAAGAATAACAGGTCTCCAACTTGCAAATTTTTGAATTTGTCTTTCGAGTCAATGATCACCTGAGTACCAATATTGTTGTAACGTTGTTGGCGCGATGAGCTGGAGAACTGTATGCCTAGTGCGTTTTTATACACCCAGGAAGAGAAATTCGAACAGTCAAAGCCATATCCCGGTCGCTGCATGCCATGACGCCAAGTAACGCCAAGCTGTGTTTTGCCCGTTTTAATTAATTTATCAAGATTTGCTTGTTGAGCGCTATAGGCAGTCGACGTAGTTGATACCTTGGATTCACTGTTGGAGGCTGCAAAAGCATAAGCTTGTCCTGCTCCAGTTAATGCAATGACGGTAGTTAAAGTAATTACTCCCTTGCGAAAGATCGTTTTTTTTAACATGTGCTCCTCCTAGAAAATGTATTGCCTCCGAGGTTAGTTGTCGGGTTCGGGTTGAGGAAACCCTATTTTCTACATCATTCCGACTGGTAACGAAATGAGTATTCAAAATTCACCCCTAGCTGATTGTCTGAATAAGGCCATCAGCGAAAATGCGTCCCCCGTACAAATCATTGAAATACGGTAAAGTACCGTTACAATTATCTGATTCGGCCCCTCCATATTACTTATATTTTCACAGGAAAGTCACCACGCAAATATTGGAACAGCTATTTTTTGTTGGGCATAACTAATATGGAAGGACGCTCTAGACAGCGGTAGATATAGATTTGTAGATCTATGAAATGAAGTGGGAAATAGGCACTCTGTTAAAGAGTGCCCTGAACATTTCGCCCTTGGAATGCTAGCTTTTCACCTAACATTACCCCCTGAAATCGACAAAATTTGACGAATATTTATAAAAGCTATGCATAAGGAGTGAGTCACGATGATGAATAATTACAAACGCTTCATTGAAAAAGCGAAATCTACCGCTTCCGAATTCATTTCCTCAAGAAGTGAAGAACAAGAAGAAGAAACTATAGAGCTCAATCCGCAATATTACGTTGAACTGAAAGCAATCGCCGATAAGCAGCATACAACCGTGCAAGCGGTCGTCAATGGTATTATTGTCCAATACCTGACAAGCGTCCCGTACGAATCAACCCCCATCTCAGTGGATCAAAAGGAAGATAACCCACTTCTGTATTTGGATGGTATTTGCAAACTAGAGGATTAAGGAGTGCTGACCTATGGAAGATTACTTGAACATTCAGGATACCATTTTTCTGGACGAAACGGCTTTAGCCGCTTTGATGAACCCTGATGACCCCCGCTATGCGAAAGCTCGTTCCCTGTTCCTGGATTTGCATGATCTTGAACGTAATTACGTGACTACCAACTCCATTATATTTGATCTTCACGAATGGCTTCGCAATGAATACAGCTATCAGCAGGCGGAATATTTTCTGAATGCCATTGATAAGGCAGTGAGTAGAGGCAAGCTGGAGATCATCTCCAGCGGCCCTGAGTTTGAGAGGGAATCGCGCAGATTGCTTATAGACAGGCCTGAGCTCCGGTTCTCGCTCAGCGAAGCATTCACGGCTGTGACCATGTCCTATTATCAGGTAAAACGCATCTTTACATTCAATCGCAATTACATGATGCTTGCCAATTTGGATAAGGATATTCGAATCATTCCATCCAATCAAAGCCATTAAACAAATGCAGCCTGCCCTCTTGAGAGGGCGGCTGTTGTAGCTTTATAATAAAGTTTGATAATTTTAAAGCTACATACCCTTGGTTTTTCGTTAAGGAGACCAAGTATTTTTAAAATAAAGTTTGATAAAAACTGAACTTAACGACGAAGGGCTGCCACCAGACAGCCCTTTTGTTATTCAACTATCGTTCTCCGTTAGTTCAATAAATCTTAACCTCAATCCGCGTGGCTCAACTTACCCGTTAGTTCAATAGAATCAACAGTTTCAGTCAGATGGTATCCTCTTGTCTATGATTCAAGCCACCACTTTCAATCCTATGATAAAATACTTATAAATCCAACTATAGCCAAACGGCCAAAGTGGATATAATCTTACTCTAAATTACTGGAGGTAGCTCTCCGTACTCGGCCCACTGCTCTTTTGTCGGGCCGTAAAGATCCGGCACACGAAGGCCTGCCTGACGCATCAGGACTGTCATCTGACCACGATGATGAATCTCATGCTTTACGAGAATATCCAGCATTAAGCCGTTTGGCCATTGATCACCATACATATCGCTCATGATAAGCAGATTCTCATCTTTCCAACTGGACTGTATAGCATCAAGGAGCGCTTGTGAGGTCCTCTTATAGACTGACGCGATGTCTGCTGCCGAAGCTGGCACCGGCATATCTTCGCCCGGTCCTTCGAAAGACAGTCCCGTCCGAGATGGCATTTCGTGCAACGTCTGTACAAGGTGCCATGCAACACGTCCAAGCGTTCTATGATCGCTTGTTATCTGTTGGCCAAGAGACTCGTCGGTCAGCATCTCCAGTGTCCGCATTGTTGCTTCCGTTTCATTCTGCCAAGTTGCGGCAAAATCTTTAATGTGTTTATACATATCCAACATCTCCTTTTTGTAATGGAATCAAGTTTCGCATTCAAGGGAGTAGACCCCAGTGTGTATTCCTCTGGTAAGTTTACAGCATCAGTGAACCGAATTACCAAAAGAGGATCTAGTAGCTTGGCAAATGTTACCGGGGAACTGGAATATCAGTTCATAAACTCTGTCGAAATCTCGCATCCGTTGAATAATGCAAAATTTTGAAAGCAATTGTTCAAGGCTGTTCGCAATTGCTTTGTTGGCTTTATGTCGTTCTCGTACCAGATGTTTTTAACAACGAGCGTCCCGGCTTTTCGCTCCGCGATTACCTCGGCTCGTCCGATGAGGCTTTCTCCGTATATTAGAGGCAACACATAATAGCCGAATTTCCGTTTGATTGCAGGCGTGTAAATCTCCCAGGTGTAATCGAATCCAAACAATACGTTGATCAGTTTTCTGTCCCATATGAAATTATCTAGTGGGGCAATCAGCTCGCAGCGCCATTTCGGCGCCGGATTTTGCAGAACGGCTTCAATAAGCGGCAAGTCCTCCGCGCGGCAGTACAGTAAATCCTTCAATTGTTCCACGGCAACAGCAACAATGCGAGCTTCGTACAACAGTTGGCGGAAAACCTCGTTGCGCTGCTCTGCTTTCAATCCCCATATGTTCAGCCAGGCATCGGATGCGCGATTCCATAAAAGGCCAACAGCGCCGATTCGACGCAGTACCCGCCACTTGTGATGCTCATGCTCGCCCTCCAGCGGCTCCGGTGCGTTCAGCAGATTTGGCTGTATGTACTTCCCGGCGATATCGTAATATTTACGCGTTCCTTTTTTGTGGTGTATAATCAACTCGCCTGTCGAGTACATCTGCTCCAGCACCGACCGGGATGAATTGTTTCCGCTGCTCCAGTGGATGGCCGATTGCCAAGTGAAATTTCCATCCAATTTTAGATCATCCGAACTTAGCGCACCGTGATTTTGGATGTGAGCCCGTACTTGCTCTATCAACGCTTCCATTTCGGGATAGCGCTTGGCATGTTGTCGGGCGGCCTGCCTGTACCGCTCAAAATACGGCCAGTCCTCGACAGGAATAATGGCCAAATTCTTGTCGGGATAATCGACAAGGCTTCTATCTTGATATAGCAACTCGGCGAGCATGTTCTTCGTAAATCCTTTGATTCGCGACTGCAACACCAGTTCGGCGTTTTTTCCGCAAACATCGATGGGATCGTATTGAATACAGCCGACCTGCCGCACAAAATCCAATACTCCCTGCTTTCCGGTAAATTGATATTCGCCCAACAGCCCGTGCTTCAATAGCAGAAATTGCCGTGCCTGGCGGTTCGTCAATTGGATCATGTACACATCGGCTCCTTAACGAAACAAACGGGAGTAGCTTGCACGTGATGATGGATGGCGAGGTTGCTTATCTCAATAAAGTTACTATTTGCTTCTTTCCATAATGATGGTATCCATTGGGGAGCTTCATTAGCAAACCCCTTTCCTAATTTTCCAATAACCGAAAATTGCTCTTTTTCAATGATTTCAACCACGCCTATTCCCCCTATCCGTTGGAATATACAAAAAAACAAACACATGTTCCTGTTAAATTTTACCATTGTCTCGAGCATAAAAACAAGAGCTATTGAAAAATAACTGCCCGTTAGCTTAACGCCTATCAGTACATATGTACAAAAATCTTTATTTTGTGAAGATGAAAAAGGAGCTGCCGCGGCAGCTCCTTCTTCGTTTGTATAGTGTCCGTCCTTCATTGAACTAACGTTTCCCGTTAGTTCAAACAAATACTCACTTAATTAATTTTACGGCATCTTTTTATTTGGCAAAAATACAAATTTCGCATCAATAATAATGTGTAAGACGATTGGAATCCATAAGACGCCTGTTCCCACGAAAAGAAGAAACAAAATAGCACCTAAGTAGGTAGTAAGTAAAACACCTTTCCAACCTTGATATAAATGAACAATTCCAAATAGCAAACTAGAAACAATACCAATTGTGATGACAGACAGTTCAAATGGAAGATGATTTAAATAATATACTACCACTCCTCGGAAAATGATTTCTTCGCAGACTCCTGCAGTAATAGCTACTAAGAGAAAAAGTAAACGTTCTTTAATTGTTGAGGGTAACAAAAATTGAATGCTTTCATCAGATAGAGCATCAGATAATATTTTTCTTAATTTTTTTGAAAAGACAAGAATCAAAGTAAACATTCCAATACAAATACCTATTCCTAATCCAGCAGCCAATAAAAATTCTAGTTGAAAAGGAAATAAGGGTTTATCAAGAAAAAATAAGTCGTTTAGGGAACGTTGTGTAATTACCCAAAAGACAAATACAATTATGACCAATAACCATTGAGTAATCATAATTCCAATGAACAACTTCTTCTTATTCACAAGATTTTGTTCAACCTTTTTCATATAAAAATAATCCCAGATTGGATAACCTACAGCAATTATTAGTAAAAGTGCGGTTAAAAAAAGCATCTTTATCACCCCATCATTTATTATACAATACAACTCAACGATCAATTTTATTGACTATCAAAATACTTCCTTTCTATTAAACTAACCTCCCTCTATGGAGAAAAGAAACTCTGGAAAATACCGATCTAACCAATTATGGACGCGGCCCCGATAGCTTTAACATTCACTACAAATCACCCCATTGAAGTAATTTCCGTTAAGTGACTTGGGTTTATGCATGCAACTAAATAAAATGAAGATCCATTAACGTAATCTGCCCGTTAGCGTAATGAAGCCGCCGATCATTGTGGTCGGCGGCTTCCGTGTTTGTTTCTATTGAACTATCGTTACCCGTTAGTTCAATGATCTGATTAGAACAACTTGACAAGTTTGATATCTTCAAAAGGTGCGTTTGTTTTGATATCAAATACCCGTACGAATGTAACATCGAAGCTTGAAAAAGGAGATAATGCTTCACTCGCAGCCAATTTCATTTCTATAATTTCTGCTTCATTCATGCCCCATTTTGTTTGACCCAAAGTCAAATGTGGAATGAAGTGATCCAACTCTATATGCCTTTCAATAAGTTCGGGCGGTGGAGAAACCGCATCTACCAAGTTCTTATGCAGATTATATATCTCTTTCGATTCAACGCTAAGGAATGTAACCGCTGTTCCGAATGTTGCTGGCTCAGACAAAGTTAACTGGAAGATTGGAAATGAAGAACAAGTTTCTCTTACTTTTTCAAGCCAATTCATATCCTCCGTAAGTCCACTTTTGGCTTTAACAGTAATATGGGGCTCCACAGGATCTCTAAAGCCGTTATTATCCCATCGATTTCGAAATGTCTTAGCCCATTTATTACGAAATACCGAAATTTGTTCTTTGTAATCTTCAGGTGGAACGATTCCTATGAAAAACTGCATTTTTACACTCCTTTCCCAATAATATGTATTTTTCTCGGACATTCCTATTCATTTCGATCATCAGCCTTCCGAACTATTCCTCAAGTATTTTCCAAATCCTGCTTTAGTGTTAAACTGCCCGTTAGTTTAATGAAGCACCGTCAGCCTAATACTTTATTTTTTAGTCTACAACAAGATTTGATTTATTGCGTAAGTGCAATGGAAATATTAACAATCTTTATTCTAAATTATCAAACTTTGTTTTAAGTCTACAGCTGTATTTGTTTTGTAGCAGCCGATAGTAAAGGCGTCAATTCTGGGCCAAATGCGACTGGTTGACCACGCGCCGGAATTTGATAAACGAAAAAACTCTCCATGGAATGATATATCCAAAGGCCGCTAGTAGGAACAATGCCGTTTGGCCTTGAGGATCCATGTCGGATAGTTCTTGACGCAGAGCAAACCGTATAAGCACTATACCTATGAAAGCTGCGACAAATCCCCAGTTTTTCTTGGAATAAATCAATTTGTCTTCTCTCATCTCGTAATTCGTCGTCCAAATCAATGGGATGGAAAATAGAAGGCCAATTCCGAAGGCTGCCCCAAATTCCCAAGCTGGTTCATTCACGTTAGCGCTAAAAATCAGCGACAGGCCAGGAAGCATGAATAACAGAGGAATCAGCAGCCGAATCCCGTTACCCCGTATAGGTCTATACATACTTCTTGTTCTTCTCCACAAAACCAAAGCTGCTATAAAAGCGATCATCACATAAAAAGTGCTACCGTTCATTTTCTCGCTCACCTCATCTGTTTGATACTCTTATCTTAAATGCTTTGGCATGGCCGAGTTAGTGACAAAGGTAATTTTATTGACATGACGAGAGTCATTTGATGGGTGATAAGCAGAAAAATCATTCGAGATAGAAATGGAATGGCTGTTAATTAAGGCAAACTAACGGACAAATTTAAAAGCTAAAAAATATAAAAAATATTTACTTCCTCTGTCGATCTCACCATTGTTCATTCGTCGTACTTATAGAAGGGCAAATTAAAATGGAAAGGTTGTTGAGCTTTTATGGGAGCGCAAATTCATTCTTATTTAATGTCGGAGGATGCAAGAGGCCAGGCGAATTTTTATGTCGAGTCGCTTGGCGGCGAAATTCAGTTTCTCACCACATTCGGTGAGACGCCGGGAACGCCCGAGGCGATGAAGGATAAAGTCATGCATTTGGCTTTGACGGTGGCGGGCGAGAATACGTTGATGATCTCCGATTCATTCGAGTCGGTTTCGTATAACCGCAGCATTAGTCTTGCTTTGAACTATGACGATGAGTCAGAAGCCGCAACGGCATATGCCAAGCTAAGCGAGGGCGGCGAAAGCAAGTATCCTTTCGCTCTTCAGCCATGGGGTGCTTATTATGGAGAAGTCGTAGATAAATTCGGCGTCACGTGGATGATTACCAAACAGTAAGCCTTCGGAAGGTATGTTCGAGGGTCCTAGAGAAAGCGCGGATAACTTTGTCAGTTCAAAGTTATCTGCTTTTTTGTGCTTCCAATTGGTTGTTCCCAAATGGCTGGACAACCCGCAGATCAAGTGTCGGCTGCAATCTCTTGAGGGAGACTCTGGCTAATCATTTGTATAAAGCTGGAACATTTTCCGTGTAATAACGTCTAATACGTAACCACACTCAGGAGCTATTGGTTCAATTTGATTTTTTGTAAGAAAGGTTGGTGGTGATTTAGGTGAGAAGGATTACGATGGTCATTGGCATTGCTTTGCTTGCATTCCTAACCGCCTGTAATTCAGCTTCAAAAGTCGTTGGCGACTATGATGCAAGCCGGTTGAGTGTCGATTTCGGTGATAACAAAGCTTATGAAATAGGAGCTAATGCTAAAGGAATGCCTATTTTTAAAGATCATAAGAAGGCCTTACAACAAGCTCAAACCGATTATAAAATAGGCTTTGATGCAACTGGGGCCGAGTTTGACTTAATGCCTATCAGTGATAAGAATTATAAAGACTATATGACATATGGCTGGCAGCTTGAAACTAAAGATGAAGCGGTTGTACAACAAGGTGTAATGGTAACAAAGTTCCTTGATATTTATGAAAATAGTCTAAGTGATTAACGTTTATAATTAATAGGATAATGGCATATAAAATCTATTCTTGCCTGAAAACGCCTATTGCAAAAAAAGGGACGATGTATGATTAGAATACATCAACCCTTTCTTTGCAATATGCAATCTATTCGACGCTGACGGCGACGACCCCGCCGATTTGTTTCATCTCAGCTACCATTTCCTTCGGCTCCATGGATCTCGGAACGACGATGTCCAGCTGAACTTCCAAACATAGCGGCGCTTCAAGCGACGGGCGTATCCGCTGCAGCGTTATTTTTTGCGTAACGATCGATCGGCTGGCAAGCTTATTCGTGACGATGTCCAGCAGCTCCTCTTCACTCTCCGCTTGAATCGTAAGCTTCCTGACTTTTTTGCTTTTTAGAAAACGGTGCTCCATTTTGTTGAAAACCCATAAAGTAATGAACACAAGAAACGTTCCGGCAACCGCGCCAAAATAAAATCCCGCGCCGATCTGCAGCCCGATAGCCGCGACTACCCATAAGGAGGCTGCCGTCGTAAGTCCCGTGATCGACTTGCCTGTGAACAGAATCGTGCCCGCGCCGAGAAAGCCGATGCCGGTAATGACGGCCGTCGCGAGCCGTGCCGGATCAATCCGCACGTTGGGCTCGCGGGCGAAATCGGCGAAGCCGTAAATAGACAGCAGCATGATCATCGTAGAGCCGAGGCAAACCAAAATATGCGTGCGAAGCCCTGCCGGATGATTATGCTGCTCCCGTTCGAAGCCGATGAGGCCGCCAAGAAATACGGCCAGAGCCAAACGGAGCAAGATGATGGCATGGTCAATAGCCCACGGGTTTTCTATGGCGCTCACCGACCGATCGGAACCATCAACCGTTCGCGCTTGCGGAATACGGCCCATTCCCGATAGCCGATATCGTATAAGTGGCTGCCGATGGCGGCGAAGTGCTCGCCTACGCGCTCGGGCTCATGCGCATCGGAGCCGAAGGTCACCTTAACCCCATAATGGAGCGCGCGTTCCAGAAAACTGCCATCCGGCACCCAATTGTTGTCGGAGGAATTGATCTCGATCGCTACATCGCTAGCGGCAATCGCTTTCAGCGTGACGTCGGCAGCCTCCGTGCGAAGCTCCGGATAACCGTAGAAGTAGCGGTTCAAAGAATCCACATGGCCCAAAATATCATATAAACCGCATTTCGCGGACTGCGCGATATAATCATAGAATAAATTTTTGACTTCCAATTTGCGTGCCGCGGTCAAGCCTTCCCAATACTCTGAATCATATATGCCGATGCCGGCGAATTCATGAACGGAGCCGATGACGTAATCAAAAGGATGGGCTGCAATAATCGAGCGGTACAAATCCAGATGTTCAGGCAAAAAATCGGCTTCGATGCCTAGCAGCACCTCTATTTTTCCTTGATATTCTTTTTTTAGATCTATAACTTCATTGATATAAGTCGGGAAATCGCTTTTTGCCATGCTCCCGGTCAAGGAAAGGCGATCTTCAGCCGATGCGAAAAATGGCGTATGATCCGAGATGCCGATCATATCGAGTCCCTGTCCGATTGCTGCCTCGATATATTCCCTGATTGATCCAGTTGCGTGCCCGCAGCGATCATGATGCGTATGAAAGTCGAACTTCATGTGATACCTCCGATAAATTCATGATGAATAATGGATAAAATTAACCTTTGGAGCCGGATACAACGATTCCTTGAATAAAATACTTTTGAGCGAAGAAGAAAACGAGCAGCAGCGGCAAAATCGCGATCAGCGAAGCCGCCATCAACAGGTTCCATGGCGTTGCTCCAAACGCTGCCGTAAAATTGGCAAGCCCGAGCGAAATCGGGTACTTTGTCATGTCGTTCAAGTAAATGAGCGGTCCGAACAAATCATTCCATCTCGAGATCAGCTCCAAAATAGCCGCGGTCGCAAAGGCCGGCATGGATAGCGGAATCAGGATGCGGAAATACATCGTGAAATGGCTCCCCCCGTCGATCTTGACGGCTTCGTCCAATTCTTTCGTAATGCCCAAATAGAACTGGCGCATCAGGAAGATCGTAAATGAGCTTGCCGTAAAAGCCGGGATGACGAGCGGCAAATACGTTCCGGTCCAGTGCAGTTTTGTAAACAGCAAATATTGCGGGATCAGCGTTACTTGGGACGGAATCATCATCGTGCTGAGGACAAGCCCGAATAATAGCATGCTCCCGCGTGCACGCAATCGCGCAAATGCGAATGCGGCCATCGAGGAGGAAAAAACGACCGCAGCTACCGTCACGGCCGAGTACCACACCGAGTTCCAAAGGAAGCGGGCAAGAGGGGCATCGATGAAAATTTGCTTATAGTTGCCCCACTGCAAATGGGCAGGAATCCACGTCATCGGTACGCGATGAATTTCGCCGATCGTCTTAAGCGAAGTGGAGAGCATCCAAAATAGCGGAAACGCGAACAATAAAACGCCGCCGTATAGAAGAACGTAGATGATTGTTTTGTCTACTAGACGCAGATTCCCGTGATTGTAAGATTTTTTTCGCTTCATAATAAGGCACCTCCTTTACTTTGGGTCATATTCATAGTGGACGAATTTTTTGGAGCCCCATAGCGAAACGAGAGTAAGCGCGAATATAAGCAAGAATAAGATCCATGCCTGGGCGGAGGCATATCCCATCCGGAATTGCTTGAACGCGGTGTCGAATAAATAATACACGTAGAAATAAGAGTTCCAGTCCGGGCCGCCCTTAGTGATAACGTAAGCTTCCGTAAAGATTTGCAGCGATCCGATCATGCTGATAATGGTATTGAATAAAATGACGGGGGAGATGAGCGGAACCGTAATTTTCCGGAACTTCGCGAAGCCGCTTGCTCCTTCCAATGATGCAGCTTCGAACAGATCTGCCGGGAGTGATTGCAGCGCGGCAAGGAAGATGACCATCGTGCTTCCCGAAGCCGTCAATTGCATAAGTACCATGGACGGCACTACCGTACCCGGGCTCGTAAACCACCCCGGCCCTTGAATGCCAAACCAATCGTAAAGGACGGAATTCACGACGCCGAACTGCGGATTAAGCAGCCATGACCAAAGGAAGGAAACGGCTACGCCGGATATGATGCTTGGCGCGTAATAAAGCGTACGGAGGAGCGATTGTCCTTTGATTTTATGGTTAAGCAGAACTGCGATAATCAAAGATGTCAGTATCGTAAACGGTACGGCCATTACGCTGTAATAAAGCGTCACGGACAGCGACTTGTAAAACAGCCGGTCTCCGAACAGCAGGCTGTAATTGCTTGTGCCTGCGAATGTTGGCGGCGAGATGACATTGTATTCAGTGAAGCTGAGCAGCAGCGAGAAGAGAATCGGTCCCCCGGTGAAGCAAATAAAACCGATAAACCAAGGGGCTATGAAAAACCAAAACGACCGTTCTTCGCGCTTCGTGGCCAGCGAAAGCTTTCTCATGGGCTACCTCCGTGGGCCAGGCGAACGCCGTCTTTTGCTGGACGTCCGCTTGGCTGTAATTTGCTTAAAGCTCTGGCTGTTAATGATCCAAATTCAGTGAAAGGAGGTTGTCATTCAACACTTTTAAGCCGTCTTCTACGCTCTTCTTGCCTCCCCATACCTGATAGAGCGATTGGTTCATCGTTTCGAGAACCGTATTGAATTTGACGATCAAATGGTTTTCCGCTTCGCGTCCGTATTTGATCGAACCTTCGTGCACCTGCTTGAACGCTTCGGGATCCATGCCGGTCTCCGCGCCCATTTTGTCATACCAAAGCTTGAAAAGGCTCGCGTCCGCAGGCGTTCTCCCTACATCGTTCATGTAACGGTAGGCGCCGCCGCCCTCCGCCGGATTAGCCAAATGCCGTACGAATTCCCATGACTCGTCGGGATGCTTGCTTGTCGCCGAGATGCTCCAAGGATCGACGTATAGCGTGACCTTGCGTCCCTCGTGATACGGTACAGCCGCAACGCCCCATTTGAATTCCGCTTGCTTATAGGAGCCGAGTCCCCAACCGCCGGAAATGTACATGCCGACTTTGCCGGTAAGGAAAGGGTCGCCGAGCTGTGCGGAAGCGGCTACCGTCTCTGCGTCTGGCGAGACTTTGTATTTATTGATTAAATCCGCGTTGAACTGCAGCGCTTCGATGTTAACCGGCTTCATGAGATCAGGCTCTCCCATTACGCCGGACGTATATGCCTCGGGTTTAAACAGATCCCCTCCGTATAGCCATGTCATTGCGTTTGCGCTTAATGCGCTGGAGAAGCCGAAAACCTGCTTGCGTGCATCTCCTACGTCATGGGACAGCTTCTGCGCGGTTTCAAGCATCGCATCGAAATTCCAGGACTGGTCATCCCAGTCTGTCGTCGGGTAAGGAAGGCCTGCCGCATCGAATAAGTCCTTGTTGTAGTATAGATAAGTAGCGTTGCTCACGAGCGGGACGCCGTAATTTTTACCGTTGATTTTATAAATATCGAGCAGGTTTGGATCCATCGTATCAAGCTCGGGAGCCGCTTTCTCGATATAAGGAGTAAGGTCCTTCAAGGCGCCCATCTTCATATAGGTAGCGAATCCGCTGTCCGCTTGATTGGGATTCCACACATCCGGCGCATTGCCGCTTGCGATCAAGGTAGTCAGTTTTTGATCGAATTGATCGTACGGGATGTTCTCAAGCCGGACTTTAACGTTCGGATGGCTCTCTTCGAAGGTCGAAATCGTCGCGTCCTGCCATGCCTTTTTATCCGGATCCGCCGCCATCACCCAAACGATCTCTACTTTCTCCTTGCCGTTATTTTTTCCCCCTGCGTTGTCGCTTTTGGGAGTGCCGGCTGTATCGCCGCAAGCAGACAACACGGTAGAAAAGGAAAACAAAAGAAGTGCACTCATCAGAAAACGATTTTTCGTAATTGGATTTTTCATGACAACCCCCGCATCAATTTTTGAACCCGTCTTTATAAAATGTTAACAAAACTAACTTGATTAATCGCATATCCAGCCTATTAGCATCTTTTACTACGCATCACCCACTGTTGTTATGCCTTATTGCTTACCAATATAGCATATGATAATATGAATTATCAGCACGTATCTTATCTATTTCATTATTTTTCTACATATCTTACTTTAAATATATTTCATTACCTTACACGAAGGTGGTAGAGTTATGGAATCTAATTTCTATGAAGCTTCTAAATTTGACATTAGTCGCGAGAGAAAATTTAACACAAGTATGCCATCGCGCCATTATCACAACGGCTATGAGATTTTTTATCTCGTGTCCGGTGATATTAGCTATTTCATCGAAGATAAAAGCTACCAGGTAGTCGGGGGCGCTTTATTGATCATCAACATGAACGAGATCCATAAGCTAGTCAATTCCAGCAAGGAATCTTTCGAGCGGATTACGCTGTTGTTTCAAGAGGAGTTCCTCGAGGATATGTTTCCTTATAATGACAGCTTTCATGTGCTGTCCAGCTTTTCAAGCGGCAAAAACTTCATGCCCTTGAACGGCCAAGAACAAAGCATGATCGAGAAGCTTTTCGACAAAATGATTGCCGAATTTATCAAGCAGCCTCCCGGCTATGAATATTATTTAAAGACGCTGCTCTTCGAGCTGCTTATATTCATTTACCGCAAGACGTCGACTCTGCCCGCAGCCGAACATAATGGGAGCAATCCGATTAACAAAAAGATTTTTGAAATCGTCGATTACTTGAACCAGCATTACCATGAAACCCAGACGATTCAAGGCGTATCCGGCAAGTTTTTCATCAGCCCCTCTTACTTCTGTAAAATGTTCCGGGAGAATACCGGCTTTACCTTCACGGAATATTTGAACAATGTCCGAATCAAGGAAGCGCGCCAGCTCTTAACGGGAAGCACCTTGAAAATAGCCGATGTCGCCGAGAAGGTCGGCTTTGAGAGCATGACGCATTTTGGACGCATCTTCAAAGATATAACCGGCCTATCGCCGCTGAAATACCGCCAAACCAATAAGCCCGAAATGAATGAATAACGCGTCGCTCATGCCATGAAAGCATGGGCTTTTTATTTTGCAAACGAGAGATGAAAAAAGAGACTGCCCCTAAGGCCATAGACCTGTAGGGGCAATCTCATTATCGCACCGGATTATGATGTATACGTGTTGCCATTTTCATCCATATACACTGACTTCACGAGGGTGCGGCGGTATTTGAAGCCTTCATCTGTTTCGCCTTCAATCTCTGCGGTAACCGTATAGACACCGCTGCCTTCGGAGGCAGGAATAACGACCTCATCCGTTGCGAGCAGAGACTCCTGCTGCTTTACACGCTTGGACTGATTTTGCTTGCGTTGGTATTTGCTGGAGTGATCGTTTTTTCCGTTAACAAAGTCAACTTTATATCGGACGGTTGTTTTCTCGTCTTTCAGTCCGTCAACGTCAAGCTTCAGCTTCTTGTTATCCCAGGACTTATTGAGTTTTGCAGTTCTCTTGCCATTTGTATCATAGGAAATCGATAGCAGGTATGCGCTGGATCCATTGCTCGATGCGGTAGCTGTCCATTCGCCCGCTGCCGGTCTTGATAGCGTTGCCGTATGATGCCAAGCTCCGTTTAGCACGCCATCATCAGCGGTGGAAGATACGGCTACGTTTTGGCTGGAGCCGTCAGGGCTAGTAATGTTCAGGCTATCGAGCTTTTGATTGCCGATCCAGTCAATCGTGACGGAGGCTACATTGTTTTCAACGGTGAAAATCTCTGATCCTTTTCCGTCAAATTGCCCGCCGCGTATGAAGGTTTGGTTCTGCTGTCCTCGTCTTGCAGCCAGCGACTGCACAGCCTGCTCTCTTCCGGCAGCCGCTTCATTAAGCCTATTAGAGGAGCTTGTTAATGGCATTGCCAGATAAGGCTTAATCAAAGAAAACATATTGGCGCCTGTCTTCACGCTGGTGTGATTCCACTTTCCGATCTTGACCATTGTTCCGTTCGGCAGATGAGCGCTGCTGACAGTCACGACCCCGTCATTCGCGTCATAGTTGGACAAGAACAATCCGCCAAACAGCTCCGAGGTACTGCCGGATTCATAATCATTGCCGGCGAAGGTGTAAAATTTATTTTTGCTAACGTTCGTATGATTGTTTGTAACGGATCGAAAATATTGCATGTAGGAGGTTTGCATGGAGTAGGTACCCGGGTTTTGATAACCGATTAAGGAGGAGAGCCAGCTCGCCCAGCTGCTGTAAGCCAAATCTGCGAGCTGCGAGCCGTTATGCGGAGTGCCTAGTGTAATAACATTGGAGACGTACGAAAAAGCATTGTAGTGAACGAGTGCGGCTTGAGTGTCGACGCCGCCTTTGCTATGAGCGACAATGACGAGCTTTTTGCCAAAATGATTGCTGATTTCCTTGATTTTCGCTGCCAGAAGCTCGCCATTTGTCCACATGTTTTGGGAGGTGCCAGTAATGTCATACAAGTTAATAAATGCGGTTTGATAGCCATTATTGTAAGCGTACTGGTACATATCATTGCTCTGATACCAAGTGGATGCGCTGCCGTTCAGACCGTGAACGAACAGGATGACCGGCTTATTCGGATTGATCGCGGCAGGCTCTGTTCCTTTGCTCCATGCTCCGGGAAAGCCGCTGACGACCGGGTTCGTTAGTCCGGCAGCTTGTACGGGAGCAGTCAGAACACTTAATGCGAGAATGAGCGTGAACAGCATGGACGACATTTTTTTCAAATTCATTATTCTCCTCCTTATAGTTGAACTTCTTAGCTATCATACATTGGAATAATCTTCTTGTAATTAACTTTTATTAAATAAAATGTAAATTTAATATTGTCATAAGCTGAGGTGAAGCAGTGTGAAAAAGAGGTTGACAATTAACATGTAAATGGTAATATATACCTTCGGTTGAAGGCGAATGAACCTGGGAGGTATGCGAGTGCAAGAAGAACTGGCAAAGGCGAACAAGGCTGCGTGGGAGACGAAAGCGTATCAGGCTTGGACACAATATTTTGGCGCACCAGAGGAGCTTGCGGCAGAACTAAAGCGAGAACACAAGCATCATCTGCGATATTGGTTGAAATATATTGGCGATCCAGCAAGCAAGCGTATGGTTAACCTCCTTGGCTCGCACGGTCGAAAGGCCATTTCGTTAGCTTTGCTCGGTGCTGATGTTACCGTGGTGGACATATCTGAAGAAAACCGGCTGTACGCGATGCAAACTGCCGCCGCGGCGGGCGTGAAGCTCGATTATATCTGTTCTGACGTCTTGAATATCCCGGACGAAGAGTCGCTGGGCGAATTCGATATCGTGCTGATGGAGTTTGGGATTTTGCATTATTTTACGGATCTCAATTCTATTTTCTCTGTTGTTCGTCGCAGACTAGGGAGAAACGGCCGATTTATATTGACTGACTTTCATCCTTTTGCGCGTGCATGGATGAACACGAACAATCTAAAGCATCCAACTGGCCATTATTTTGACGATCGTATTAAGGAAGGGGAAGTTGCTTTTGCCAAGCTGCTGCCTGAGGAAGACCGCTCTGAACTCGGCAAGGTATTAGTACGAGGATGGACTGTCGGCGAGATCATAACGGCAATTGGTGACGCAGGGTTATTTATACGGGCATTTGAAGAAATACCAAGCCCTACAGATGCTAGGTTTCCAGAGTTTTATACGCTAATTGCCGATAGAATGGATATCGCATTACCGCCGCTGCATCCCTGAATCCGGAATGCCGGTTTCGAGTCCCATCCCCGTAGGGTTGCCCGAATGGGGCTGCCCTTTTGGTTTATTTTGGGAACGGTTCATGAAATGAAGGCCATACAACAAGGGAGATTGCTGGAATGAATCGAAGCGGGGAGGGGATGGCAATGGAGGAGTGACGAGATTGAAAGGCGATATTAAAGCTCCAAAGCTTCATTTGTAATTTTTTTGATATCGATAGGACAATTGGAGCTTTCCTTTACGATATCGGGTAAAATATTTTCCAGAAAGTATTCCACGCAATGCAGCTTTATTTTTTTGATTTTGATAAGCGCTTCGCGATACATAACGACAAATTCCTTTTCCCTGTTGCCTCTCTGCAGCTCAGCAAGGGCTTCGTATACTTGATCTAGCTTATCCGCCACTTCTAGAATAAGGCCTTCGACGGAATCGTCCTTGCCCTCGCGCAGTTGTTTAAAAAAAATAGGCTTGAGCTCCTCCGGAATGTTTTCCTCAATAAAAAGAGTGATCATGCCTTCCTCTACCTGCTGCAGCATGCCGCGCAGCTCTAGCGAATAATGCTTGACGGGCGTTTTAATATCCCCTATAAATATTTCGCCATAATCATGGCTGCTCGTAATCTCGTAAAGCTTCTTCCAATCTATCGCAACGCCATTGCGTTCCTCGATATCGGCTAATGTTTTGGCGTATTGCACAACCTTCCATGAATGCGCGGCTACGCTGTGCTCCTCAAACTTAAACTTGCCTGGACAACGAATAATACGCTCGAGATCGTTAAGTGATTGAAAATACGTATGAATTCCCATGGCATGCAATTCCTTTCCTTATTTCATTTATAATGCAATGCATTACAGCTAGTATAAAACTCGTTTGTTAATGGACGATTAATTTAATTAGGTAATATATGAAAGTACATCATGTGCTTTAGCCGCATGCCGCATGCATAAATCGTGTTTTATTAACTATTTTCGTCTATTTGCCATTCACCTGAATCAAGTGTTCGTTTGGATGGAATCGTATTATATGGTTGCCAATCCCGTAAGGACGGGGCGCGGGAGGGTTCGGATGCGAAAAATGACAAGCCCAGCATAAATGACATATTTACACGGGCCTACTCTATAAGTTAATCATATAAGAAGTGACAAACCCAAAACATCTACTTGCGCTATTTAGACGATATTGAGGAGGTACTACCATGACCATGCCGCTTAAAGAAGATCAATCGCCAAGCCGTCCTAACATTCTATTCATCCAAACGGATCAGCAGCGAGTCGATACATTGCGCAGTTACGGCGGGCAAGTATGCCAGACACCTAATTTAAATGACCTAGCAGATGAAAGCGTTATTTTTGAAAATGCTTATACAAGCTGCCCGGTATGCACGCCAGCCAGAGCTTCAATGCAAACGGGCATGTACCCGTTCAAGCACGGCATGCAGACAAACGGCTACGGTATGGGCAGCATGGTACAGGAGCTTCCGGATACGCCGCGGCTGCTCAGCAGGCAGCTGGAAGAGCAATCATACAGCATCGGTTATACGGGCAAATGGCATCTGGGCTTTGGGCCGGAGATGGGCAACTATTTGCGGGACAATCTCGCTTATGTGCGATTCCCCGATATTGCCGCCGGAATCAAGTCCATGCCTACCGATGTCGGCTATGAGGGTGATGATTTTGCAGGGCACGGAGGCGGGGGGATGAACTACCCGCAATTTAAGCAATATTTGCGGGATAACGGACTTACGTGGCAGGAAGAGAATAAAGTGAGCGGCCACTTCGAGTATCATTACGCCTCGGAATTGACCTCGCCGGTCGAATCCACTGTCGAATACTATTTGACGGAGCGGGCAATCCACTATATCGATCAGTTTCGCCAGCGGGAGGAGCCTTTCTTCTTCTCATTAAACTTTTGGGGCCCGCATGAGCCTTACGTTGCGCCGACACGCTTTCTGGACTTGTACCGCGATGTGGAGCTGGAGCCGTGGCCGAACTTTAACGACGACAACAAGGATAAACCGTCCATTCACCGCATCAAAAAAGGGAATACGACGGAATGGTGCGATTTTGTACCCTATATTAAACATTATTATGGGGCTATGAGCAGCATTGATTCGCAGATCGGGCGTCTGCTGGAATACTTGAAGCAGCATAATCTGTATGAGAATACCGTTATTATATTTACCGCTGATCATGGGGAGTCGCTCGGCATTCACGGCGGCTTGTGCGATAAGTCATTCTTCATGTACGAAGAAACCTGCCGCATCCCGCTCATCGTCAAGCCAGCCGGCAATCGGATGGAGCCGCGGACGGAAACCAGCTTCGTCGGCACTTGCGATATCCATGCGACGATTCTTGATCTCGCAGGCGCTGGATCGCCGCCGCCCGGAGCGGACGGCAGGTCGTTCGCCCCGACGCTGGCCGGAGAGGAATTATCCGAATGGCCGGATTGTATCGTGACTGAAGGTGCGGGCCTCGAGGCTGCGATGTTCACTCAGCGCATGCTCCGCAAAGGTACATTCAAATACGTATTTAACTGTGGTGATATGGATGAGCTTTACGATTTGGCAGGCGACCCTCATGAGCTGACCAACCTGATCAACCGCTCGGACTACGCGCAGACGCTTGCCGAATTGCGGCAGTCGCTAGCGGACTGGATGATTCGCCATGAGGACAGCCTTCTCAAACAGTTCAAGCGGATGCGGATCGAGTAGAAAAACCATCTCTCCTATTGTGAGCACAAAGCAGCCCTGCATATACGCAGGGCTGTTTTGTTATTTTCTTTTTCCCTCCAAAAGCTGCTTCACAATCAACGCCCTGCCTAAGAGTCATGCCATACTAATCCTTACCGAAGAAATTAATCACGAACTGGCGGAAATGAATAGTGGCCTGGGATAGGTAATGTTTCTTATTCCAGGCAATCCCGAAGGTCCGTTGACATAGCGGCTCTGTTATTTTTAGCTGGACGGTTTCCGGGCTTGAGGCTCTTTTTCCTAATGCGAGAGGCAGGGTGAAGGTGATGCCCAGCCCCATTTCGACCAACGTTTGTATAGCGCTGACTTCTTCAAGCTCGAATGCAATATTGGGCTCAAAGCCGGCTTGACGGCAAAACCCATCGGTAATTTCGCGAAAGTTGGATCGAGACGATAAGGAGATGAAGGGCTCGTTTGCCGCTTCAATTAAAGAAATGCTTTCCCTATCGGCAAAACGATGCCCTTTCGGCACCGTTAAACATAACTCTTCTTTCACGAGCGGCAGCCATTCGATGGTTTGCCCGGTAATTGGAGTCGTAGAAATGCAGAAATCGATATCGGCGTTCTCCAGCTCAGTTCTCATCTCATGGACAGATCCCAGCTGACGCTGAATAATCCGAATATGCGGGTAGAGGGTAAGAAATTCTTTGAGGAGCGTTGGCAGCACGTACGGAAGCGTCACGGAAATCGATAACACGCCATGGTCAAGGCCAGCCATATCGGCAATCTCCCGCTCGCCTTCCTCCAGCTCCAAAAATGCTTGCTCGACCCGTTTGAGATAGGTTTTACCGAATGCATTCAATTGAATCTGCCTGCCTTGCCGCTCGAATAAGGGAACGCCTAGCTTCCTCTCTAAACGCTGGATCGAGTTGCTAAGTGATGGCTGGGACACGTTCAATTGCTTGGCTGCTTTCGTTATGTGCTCTAGCCGTGCTACCGCTTGAAAATATTTGAGTTGAAGAAATTCCATTCGTAAGCCTCGTTTCATTCATAGCTTTCATATGATGGTTTTATTATAAAATATGTATTATTCATTATAAGCTTTTGATTTTATAATAGTTCAACATACAGGCAAGTTTTTACGGAGATTGGAGAGAGTATGTTGATTAGAGAGAGAATTTGGACGAAAAATTTTGTGGTTTTATGCATGAGCAGCTTTTTTATGTTTCTCACCTTCTATATTCTTGCGACAGCATTTCCGTTATATGTGAAGGATAGTTTGAACGGAAGTCAGCAGCAGATGGGGTTATCCATTACGATTTATGTCATTGGCAGCGTCTTGATCCGGCCCTTCTCGGGAGGATGGGTGGACCGCTTCGGCAAAAAGAAAATGGCGGTTATAGGAATGGTCCTATTTCTAATCGCTTGCGTATGTTATTTCGGCACGAAGGGGATTTTTCTGTTCTTAGTTATTCGGCTTGTTCACGGCATGAGTTATGCGGTAGCCTCGACGGCGATGAGCACGGTTGCTTCCGCGCTCGTTCCTAATTCGCGCCAAGGGGAAGGAATGGGCTATTATAGTATGTTTATGAGCATTTCCATGGTTGTTGGGCCCGCTCTCGGGCTGTTTCTATGGAAGGACAAAAACATTAATATACTGCTGCTCGCCGTTTGCGTGATTGCAGCGCTCTCGCTGTTGTTCACGATTGGCATGCGTGTGCCGCAGCTGCAAAGGACGAGTGCTTCAGAGACGGCTGCGTTCGAACAGCCCTTGGAAAAAAGGAAGGGCATGCATTGGAGCGATTTTCTCGAACCCAAGGCGCTGCCGATTTCATTAGCGGGATTTATTCTTGCATTCGCTTATAGCTCGTTATCCGGATTTTTTTCATCGTTTGCCTCTGAGATTCATCAGTCAGCGGTTACGGGTACATTTTTTGTCGTTTTTGCCATTATGATTGTAGTGTTCCGTCCGTTTATTGGAAAAGTATTTGATAAATATAAAGAGCATTATTTATATTATCCGGGCATTTTATTATTTGCGGTCGGCATGCTCTTGTTAAGCCAAGCCCATTCCGGAGGGATGGTGCTGGCGGCTGCTGTCATTATGGGAATAGGTTACGGGGCGCTCATCCCTTGTTTTCAGGCACTTGCCATGAAGCTTGTTCCCGAGCATCGGAGGGGGAGCGCAACGGGAACCTTCTTCTTGCTGTTTGACTTGGGTTACGGGCTTGGCTCCTATTTCATGGGAATGATTGCATCCTACACGGATTACCGGATGATGTATGTGGTCGCAGCGCTCATTACGCTGCTGTCGGTTGCCGTGTATTATTGGCTTCATCATCGTCCCCGGGCTCGTCTGTCTAATCCACATCAAAATGCAAAGACAGCGTAAGATTGCAGTTCAATGCAAGCCATGTCAAAAGCTGTCTGCTGCTTATTAGGAGTTTGCAAGGAAGCAGCCTTCCCTAGTCGGAAACGCTGCAGCGCAACTAATTGCGAGGAATAAGATAAGGGGTTAATCCCGTTGCAATTACGCGATGTCCCGAATCATTAGGATGAATGGGCAGAAACCCGCTTAATGCATCTTCCATTTTTCCTTTTCGGTAACCGTAAATAAGATCGGCTTGTTTCCCTTCAAACCACGCATGAGCAGGCGCCACCTTTGCATGATAGCTTTGGGCAACCTCGTACGTCGTTTGGTTTAACCGGTCTATCGATTCAATCGCAAGAGGACTGTTCGGAAACGGATTATACTGCGTGCAGCAAACGATCTGGGCATGGCTTCTATTTCTGATATGGGCTAGCATAGCGCTTAAATTCCGGCTGTAATTGGCTATACTTTGCTTTACCGCTACGGGCTGCTGGGTCTTAAGCGAATACAGTGCGGCATTCGCTAAATCTACTCCTCCAATCCATATGGAAACCGCTTCAGATTGACTGATAATGGGGGAGCCCTGCCCGATTACCGCATTTAATAGATTATTGCTGCTCCAGCCGGGACGAGCGATTACATACCCTGTAAACTTACGGGAGCGTGATCGCGAGTTTAAAGCTGATACGGCTAGCTGAGGATAGGCTTTTGCCCAAGAAGAGGCATTTTCCCCGAACGTAATGGAATCTCCTAGAGCTGTATAAATCATAAAAGTACCACCCACCCTAATCCTAAAATGCTTCTTAGAGGTATATTATTGCGATCAGCCGCTGGGGGTGTGGACATATTAGGCTAATACAGGATAGGAGTTTGTGATTCAATTGATGCCTATGTGAAGCGGGTATAACCGTTTTTGCTTCCGCTGCTCTTCGAGCATGCGCATCATCTGCTGTTGGATGCTTCTAGTATAAGAGGTTGCAAATGCGGAATAGGCAAGGTTGCGTGCTTCCAAGGGGTCATCCGTTAAATTGTACAGCTCATACTCTTCTTGTACCGGCTCCGTTTTGTTATCTGATGCCCATTGCTCGGTGGCGCCAGCATCGACTGGTTGGCAGGTTACATCCTCTATCCCCGGTGAGCTCCAAAATTGCTTGTTATCAAAATAACGGGAAAACTTCCACAATTGCTTCGTGTTGCGGTTTGGGATGGCTGCAATGACGGTCTCGATGTGGTTAGGCTGAATGACGGAGGCGTAGCTCTTTCCTAGTTGGTTTACCTGATGCTGGCCCCGGGTAACATCATCGTCGGACATAAAATAAACGGGTTCATCCGGCCATCCGGCATCGCTCTTCCCCAGAATAAGGGGAGCAAGATTACGTCCTACCAAGGGACGGGCATCGCTAAATCTGTCCTGCATGCGGCTATTAAGCTCAGCCATATTGGCATTCGCGAGTCCAAGCATCGTAGGCAGGAGATCGACATGGCTAGTTAACGAATGCGACTGCTTAGGCTGAGGAAATAGATGCTTATTATGGATAACAAATGGAACATGCAAAGACTCTTCGTAGGCGCAGTACCATTTTTGATGGAGATTTCCGTGCGCGCCGAGCAGGTCCCCATGATCGGATGTAAAGATGACAATGGTATTGTCATAGAGCGGGGAGCGGGTTAGCGCCTCAAATACCTTTAACATTTGGCGGTCGGCGTTTTTCTGCAGCTGGTAATAGAGTTGACGGTAAAATGGCTCGTCGGTGATAGGCTGTAAGGCTTTCGGATAGATATCGCGATAGCTGGCTTGACAGCGCGGCTTCGTGAGCAGCGATTCGTCTCGGGTTGGAGGAGGGGAAACGGCAGGCATAGGCTCAACCTCAAACCTGAAATAAGGAAGCTGCGCGGTAAGATCGCCATACAAAGCAATGTCATGCGGGTTTACGAAAGAAGATACGACTAGCCAAGGCGGAGCATTGTGATCGTGATTCTTTTGGCGGCTTAGCGACTCAATTAAATGAATAGCCTCATCCGCGTAAACCTCATCTCTTCCGCTTAACCCAATAGCAGCGGAGGATGCTGAATTGCGCGGGTTTCTTCCGATCGGATCTGGACCGATCCAGCCAGAGAAGCCAAACTTGTCTAAGCGATTAGCGCGAGCATATAATGCCTCCAATTGCCTATCGGGCACGCCCGTTAACGGATGATAACTGGGGACGCTATGATGGGTGCCGGGAACGACGATATCTTCATGGGAGATATGCCATTTTCCTGTATAGTAAGTCTGATATCCAGCCTCGCGAAAATAATCGCCCATCGTAGGCACGGTGTTTCTATCCAGCCAATACATATCGGAGTCAAAGGCGTCTTTGGCAATTCCTATGGTCTGACTGACCCCGTGGAGCGAGGGATAATGACCGGTGAACAGCGTAGCGCGGCTAGGACAGCAGGCGATGCTTCCCGTATAATGTCTGTGAAACGACATGCCATGGGATTTTAGTTGCTCCTGCGCAAGAAGGCTTTGTTTCCGCCATTCTTTTATTTCAGGCGTTTCATAAACCGGAGGATAACGTTCTTCATCCACAAGGAAGACAAGAAAATTAGGTCTCTTCAAATAACGTGCCGATGTTGAATGATCGAACATGGTTTTCACATCCTTGTTTATTCAGGTCGTTGTTCTAAATTATGTGGCGAATCCCCGAAACAGTAGCGGCCCCTAAAACTTCCATTCATATAAGTATTAATTCCATTCCCATTCTATTAAAATATAAAGACGCCTCGTTGAGCGCATGGTAATATATGACTTATGAACTATAAAGGGGTTGTTATGTGAAACAAAGCCGCCTATGTCAGCTATGAAATGGTTATTTGTTAAAGGGGGAGCCATATGTCTTCACTACGCATCATTAAAGAGATAAAAAAGAATAAAATTAGCTTGGCTACGCTCCTGACTGGACTAGTCTCGATTTCGGTTCTGCTTACGTTAACAATATTACTAATCGCGTCGTATCATTCAAAAAAACAGTCGTTATATGAAACGACTCTTACTCTAAATCTGTCAAACGCGTCGAAAATGAGCCAAACGATGGACTCCTTGTTTAAATCCATGCGCAGCAGCCTTAAAAACGCAGCCGATTTCTATGCCGCCAACCCCTCGCTTCATGCAGAGGATACGAAGAGCCACCTTAATTTGATTCGCACGAGCAGCACATACTTTAATTCGATTGCGCTGGTTGATTCCTCCGGACTCATTCTCGCGGTTTCGCCTTCCTCGATAGGGACAGCGGGCGAGCGGATTTTGACGGATGCGGCCAAGGAAGCGTTACATAGCAGAAAACCGTACATATCGAAGCCTTTTGTGAGCCCAACCACCAAAAATCTTATCGTGTTTATTAGCGAACCGATTTATGACGAGGAAGGGGTGTATCGCGGATATATCGGAGGGAGCCTCTATCTGCAAAAAAACAACGTTTTAAGCATGATATTTGGCAATTCCGGCCTCGACAATAATGGATCATACTTTTATGTTGTTGGCTCCGATGGCAGCCTTCTGTACGATCCCGATATAAGTCAAATTGGTAAAAATATGAGCTCGGATTCCATCGTCCAGACACTCATGGAAGGTAAAAGCGGGTATAGGCTAACGGAATCAGATGGAGTCTCCTTATTGGCGGGTTATTCCTACGTGCCTGAGAATCAATGGGGAATCGTTGTGGTTTCCGAGATCAGTACGATAAGAAAACGATTAATCAATCAGGTCGAGCAGATTTTGATCTACTCACTTTTCCCTTTTATTTTATTGTTGCTGGTAACGATCGCGCTGGCAAGACGTTTAGCAAGTCCTTTTGAAACGCTGGCTAACATCGTCGGCAATATCGGGCAGAAGGAAGAAAGGCGGCCAGATCTCAAGCAGCACTGGAACAGAGAAGCCGATTTGCTAAACAAAGCGGTTGTTCTTGCGTTTGACGGCATTAAGCTGCAGACCGACCAATTAACACAGGCTGCTATGACTGACGCGTTAACGGGTCTGAGCAATCGAAGAACGATGGAGAGCAGGATGAAGCAGTGGACGGAGGAGCTAAAGCCATATGCCATCATCCTCCTCGATATCGATCGTTTCAAGCTCATTAACGATACCTTTGGGCACCAGGAGGGTGACAAAGTACTGCAGCACTTAGCCAATATCGTGAAGTCAACCGCAAGGCCGGGCGACTTATGCAGCCGTTATGGGGGCGAAGAATTTGTTGTTCTTTTGCCTTCTGCGACTGTGAGCGATGCGTATGACATTTCCGAACGAATCCGTACAACGATGGAAAGCAGCGAGAGCCATTTGAAGCAGAAAGTAACCATTTCGCTCGGCGTTGCACAATTTCCATTGCAGTCTGGCAACGCGGACGAGCTGTTTGTGTTAGCCGATCAGGCGTTATACAAGGCGAAGCATGCCGGTAGAAACCGTACGATGATTGCGGAAGGCACGCGTAATGAGAAGGTACACAGTGGGTAGAATGAGAACCGCTCAGTTATCGAGACTGAGCGGCTTTTTTTGAACGCTTTACGAAAAAAATATTTTCCGCATAACGATTAAGCCTTAGCTGCAGCATTCGCTGGAAAACGAGCCATTGTGTGCCAATGCGACTTCTTTCACAAGGGCAGCAACAACAACAAAACGTATCGTTCAACAAAAGCAAACGTTCTGCAAGTACGGCGTACAGAACCCCCTCGATTGCTGCGGAATTATCTGTTTAGGATGAAAAGGGCATCTGTTGACTTCCTTTAATCAACAGAGTATTATAATTTTTACAACAATGTATACGCTTACATTGCCATATGCGCGGGCCGAATAAGCAATGAAAAAAGAGGTGAAATTTTAATTATCAGAAAATTCTATCTATTATCAATGGCAAAATTTTTAACAGTGGGGAGAGTGCCGAATGCAGAAAAAAGAGTGTGTAGCTATGCTGCTTGCAGGCGGTGAAGGTAAAAGATTAGGCCATTTGACATCTAAATTGGCAAAGCCTGCTGTACCTTTTGGCGGGAAGTACCGGATCATCGATTTTCCGTTAAGCAATTGCAGTAATTCAGGCATTCACACGGTTGGGGTACTGACGCAGTACCAGCCGATGGTTTTGAATGCCTACATAGGGATCGGCAGCTCATGGGATTTGGACCGTAAAAACGGCGGCGTCACCGTCCTCCCCCCTTTTATGGAACAAAGAGGTGGCAGCTGGTATAAAGGAACGGCACATGCAATCTACCAAAATATCCACTATCTTGAGCAGTATGATCCCGAATACGTGCTGGTCATTTCCGGCGATCATGTATACAAGATGAATTACGCGCTCATGCTTCAACAGCATAAAGAAACACAAGCCGATGCCACTATCGCGGTTATTGAGGTGCCTCTGCAAGAAGCCAGCCGGTTCGGCATTATGGATGTAGATAAGGAAGACCGGATTATTGAGTTTGAAGAGAAGCCCAAGCTGCCCAAAAATAATCTGGCCTCCATGGGCGTTTATATTTTCACATGGGATGTGCTCAAAAAGAAATTAATTGCCGATGCCGAGGATCCAACCTCAAGCAACGACTTTGGCAAAGACATTATTCCGTCGATGCTGGATAGCGACCAGTCGCTTTTTGTTTACCGCTTTAACGATTACTGGAAAGATGTCGGAACCGTCGAAAGCTTATGGGAAGCACATATGGATCTGCTCTTGGAAAATCCGCCGTTTACGCTCCACGACCCGAAGTGGCGGATTTACGCGAAGAACCCCAACAAGCCCCCGCATCATATCGCATCTACCGGCAAGGTTACAGGCTCTTTAGTAAATGAAGGATGTATGGTATTTGGGGAAGTTGACCATTCTGTACTCTTTTACGGTGTTCATGTCGGTGAAGGCAGCCGGATCAAGGATTCGGTCATTATGCCGTACGCCCAAATCGGAAAAAACGTCACTATCCATAAAGCGATCATCGGCTCGGGTACCGTCATCCAAGACGGCGCATCTGTCGGAAGCCCGGACGAATCGGCGGAAATCACCTTAATTGGCGAGAACATGGTCATCTCTTCTCAATTGATATAGGAGTGAATGCGATGAATAATGTGTTAGGTGTCATCAATCTCAGCATCAACCAGCCGCTGCTGCATGAATTGACTTACTCGCGGGCTACGGCCACGGTTCCCTTCGGCGGCAGATACCGGTTAATAGACTTCGTATTATCCAACATGGTGAATTCGGGAATTAACAATGTGGCGGTGCTCGCCCATAACAATTACCGTTCCATCATCGACCATTTGGGTTCGGGGAAAGAATGGGACTTGGATCGAAAGTACCGAGGGCTGTTCATTTTGCCGCCCAACAATAGCAACGTCCCGGGCTTTAACGGCGATTTGCAAAATTTTTACGGCTCTCTGGAATATTTTAACCGCAGCACGGAGGAATTTGTTGTTGTATCGAGCAGCCATATGATCTGCAATATCAACTATACCGAGGCGGTGGAGAACCACCAAAGGACCAATGCGGATATCACCGTTATCTATAAGGA
Organism: Bacillus sp. FJAT-26390; assembly: GCF_001682865.1. Lineage (GTDB taxonomy): Bacteria > Bacillota > Bacilli > Paenibacillales > Paenibacillaceae > Pristimantibacillus. The sequence continues at coordinate 792,469 of NZ_MAQX01000032.1, read as the reverse complement.
AATGGACGAAGGAAGCGAGGATTTTTCTAACCTGATCACGCTGGATTTAGCCGAGGACGGACGGGTTGTCCGCATGACGGAGAACCGCCAGACAAAAAAGAGCAACAAAGCCTATATGCGGATGATCATCATTAAGAAAGAGCTGCTCATGGAGCTGGTCAAAAAAAGCGTGAATCAAAACTACTATGATCTGGTGCGGCATGTCATTATTCGGAACTTAAGCGTATTAAAAGTGTATGGGTATGAGTACAAAGGGTATCTGGCCGTCATCAATTCCGTTCAAAACTATTACAAATACAGCAAGGAGCTGCTGAATCCGGAAGTATGGAAGTCCCTCTTCTACCAGCCTGGCGTGATCTACACCAAGATTAAGGATGAACCGCCAGCCAGATATGCGAATAGCGCTGTCGTAACGAATTCACAGGTGGCTAACGGCTGTATTATTGAAGGAACAGTGGAAAACAGCATTTTGTTCCGGGGCGTTCGAATTGGGAAAGGGGCGGTCGTGCGAAACAGCATTTTAATGCAAAAATGCGTGATCGAAGAGGACTCCTCGCTGGATAATGTCATTCTCGATAAAGAGGTATACGTCACACGCGGCAATAAGCTGGTCGGGGAGGAAACGTCGCCAACGGTCTTTTCCAAGAAGAGCAGAATATAGTTTGGATGGAAGAGAGCGCCTCTCGTGAGGTGCTCTCTTTCTTCATGCGCCAAAATGGAAATGAGTACATAAATATGAAAAAAAGGCTATAATATGTTTGTCGAATTTGTTACAATGTGTAGGAAAGATTACCCAAGGAGGCGTATTATTTTGACAGGATCTAGAATTTTGAAATGGATAACGGGAATATTGGAACTTATTTTGGCTATTCCAATTATCGGCGGTTCAATCGTTATCTCAAGCTGGTATTCAGCTTTGGGCGTTATGTTAATCTTACATATTGTTGCCTTTGTACTTTCCAGCAAAAACAATGAGCCTAAGTACGGTTCGGCGGTGGGCATCGTAACTTCGCTGCTAGCGTGGATCCCTTTCCTGGGATGGGTTCTGCATCTGGTTTCGGCAATTTTAATCATGGTGACGGCTGCTCAAAGAGGCAAAGGCACCGCTCAAAATTTTAATTCTTAATTAATTGAATAAAACAAGCTTTGCGGCCGCTTCATAGGGATGAAGCGGCTTTTCTATGCGCAGTTGATCGCTTCTGGATGAGCTTAGAATACGGCGCCGGTTCTTAACGATAAAAAATCCGGTTCTTTTGCCTTAGTGCAGAAGAACCGGATTTTTTTAGCCATAAAAAGGATTTTATCGAAATTTGTAGAAATATTTTTGGAACAAATGCCGAAATACAATAAAGAGTCCATCACGAGTAGAAGGAAGTGTTATATGAACTTATTTTGGTTGTCCGAGCAATTAATACGAAGGCTGAGGTATGCGTATAAGTTTATCGTTATCGGTTTGTTGATTTTTATTCCAATGGTAGTGATGTCATATATGTATCAGGGCCAATCTAGTGATCTAATTTCATTTAATGCGAAAGAGAGAATTGGCGTAGCATACATATCTCCCCTGCAAGTAGTAATTGCGAAAATGCAGCAAAGCCGAGGATTATATCATATCTATTCATTCCATAATGACGCTTCTGTAAAAGAACAAATAGACAAAAATAATGGTGAGATAGAACAAGCCTTTCAACAGGCTTTTGCAGTAGAGGATAAGCTGGGAAAAAAATTAAAGATTGAAGGTGCTTTGCGTGACATGCATGGCGATTGGCAAAATATAAGTACAACCGATTCGGAAAGCTACACCCGCTTAATTGACCGGGGCATCAAGCTTATTGCGAAGGTTGGAGACTCCTCGAATTTAATTCTTGATCCCGATCTGGACAGCTACTATTTGATGGATGGGGTCATTAACAAAATCCCTTTTGCAACGGAAAAGCTTGCGCAAATCCGTGATTTAGGGGCAGAATACTTGACGGTTAAGTCGATGACCCAGGAGCAGCGTGATCAGCTATTGTCTTTGACTTCGCTGCTGAGCTATTCCACGAATGATATTAGCAACGGGATCAAATCGGTCATCGAACAAAATCCTTCATTAAGTACGGAGCTTGAAGCATCTAGAATAAAGCTCGAAGAGGAAAGGGACAAATTTACTGGGCTCGTTAATAAAGAGCTGCTGAATGCAGCAGCACTGGAGCTTCCGGCGAGTGAATATTTTCAAATAGCTACGGCATTTATTCAAAATAATTCAGAGCTATATCATTTGGAGTTAACGTTATTGGACGGGTTAATCAAGAATAGAGTAGACGCCTATGAGAATAAAGCAATGATATTTAATATCGCCGTTATGATTGGATTTATCATTTTATTATATATTTTTATAGGCTTTTATATTTCGGTCAAGAAGTCGATTGCCTATATAAATACGTCTCTCATTCAAGTTAGCCAAGGTGACTTAACCAATCGGCTTGTTCCCTATACGAGAGATGAAGTTGGGGACATCGTTAAGCCTATCAATACAGTTATCAATGAGTTTAGAAATATGATCAGCGCAAGCAAAGCTACGAGCAGTAAAGTATCTCTATCCTCATCCGAATTAACGAAGGCGATCACGCAATCCGTAGCGGAAATGGATAATATCAATAGTAAGATGGTCGAGTTAAGCAGTGGAACGCAAACGCAATTCATCAATTCGGAAGAAAGCTCGACGGCCATGAATGAAATTGCGATTAATATTCAGCGCATAGTTGAATCCGCTCAAGATGTTCTTAATGAATCGTCTCATTCACATCAACAGGCTGTTCAGGGCCAGCTTGCGATTGAAGATGCTTTCAACCAGATGAACAAAATTAATCATTCCGTTATGAGCTCTGGTGAGTTAGTAGAATTCCTAACGAGCCAATCCGAACAGGTACAGGGAATGGTTGCCATAATAGCAAAAATCTCGGCTCAAACAAACATACTCGCGCTGAACGCTTCCATAGAGGCTGCGCGTGCTGGGGAGCATGGGAGAGGCTTTGCAGTAGTCGCTTCAGAAATTCAGAAGCTAGCCAGCCAGTCTAAGCTCTCTACAGATGATATATCAGACAAATTAACAGCGATTACGGAAAAGATTAATCGTTTAGGCGCATCCATGACAAGCGAGAAAATCGAGGTTGACAAAGGAATCGAAACGATCAATAGCGCAAATGACATCTTTACAGGAATACTGGCGTCATCTCAGAAATTAGTAGATCAAGTGCAGCAGGTAACGAATTTAACGGAGCAAATCTCAGCAAGCTCAGAGCAGGTCACCGCATCCGTCCATGAAGTAGCGGATATTGCCAAACAATCTGCTGAAAATACCAATTACGCATCTGCATCGGTGACTGCTCAGGCAGGGTTGATGAAAACGTTATTAGAGTCTGCGGATGAATTGCTTCATATGACGAACATTTCGAAAGAGCAGCTTAATCATTTTAAAATGTAAGGAGTTCATGCTTTCGAGCGTCAGCATCTTTCATAAGCGATAGTTAAAATTAGTCGGCACAGGAAGCCGCACGCGGACGACGGTGCCGCTTCCAAGCCAGCTATTAATGGTGATCCCGGCTCCCTCTCCGTAATGGAGGCGAATTCGATCATTTACATTTTTCATCCCGATATGCTGATTGGCCTCGGGGTCCTTGGAGATAAGGGCATTTCTCACTTGCTTCAGCCGTTGCGGCTCCATGCCGACGCCATTGTCCGTCACCATGATCTCTATGTGACGAGCATCATAGATCTCTGTCTGGATGATAACTTTGCCCCCGCTTTCAGACGGCTCCAGCCCGTGAGTCAGCGCATTTTCGACAATCGGTTGAATAATCATTTTCGGAATGAGAATCTCGCTCAGCTCCTCCGAAATGTATTGCTCGTACTGAATTCTTCCTGGAAATCTCCCCTGATGGATCGTAATGTAAGAGTCGACAATTCTAATCTCCTCCTGCAGCGTCACTTCATTGGCGCCTTTGATGCTATAACGCAGCATCCGGCTTAAGGCCGAGGCCATTTCGTAAATTTCATTATTTCCCTTAACAATTGCGATTCCCTTAATAGCATCCAGCGTATTGCTGAGAAAATGCGGCTTGATCTGGCTCTGCAGAAACGACATTTCGGCGCGCTGCCGCTCGATATCGGCTTGATACAGCGCACCTGTCGTCTCCAGCAGCTGCTCGGTCAGGTCGTTGATGCGGTTCAACATGGTGTTGAATTGAGTGGAAATAACCTCCATTTCAGCGTAGCCCTCCAGCTCTACCTTCGTATGCAGCAAGTCCAGATTACCGCTCTTCAGCCGCTTCATGAACGCGATTAGCTTTCCAAGAGGCCGCAATAAATTCATTATAAGCACGTAATACGGTATCGTAATGAGAAGAAGCGTAATGATTAGCATCAAGTAGCTGGTTCGCTTCAGTCCCTCTAGCTCTTTAATCAGGTTTTTGATGGGCACCGCCGAAATAATGTTGCCTTTGATCTCTGGTAAGGGAAACGATTGAATAGCATAGGACTTACCGTCAATCTTCTCCATGACAGCGCTCTCGCCAAAGCCGGAATAGAGAGTCAGCCTTGTCTCGTCTAGATTAAGCTCCTGCCCGCTCGCATTTGCGTACACCAGCTCATTATTCGTTCTAAGGTAGAAGCTTGTGCCGGACAGCCTTGGAAACTTCTCGATTTCAAGCTGAATGGACTTGGCATCCAGAACAACCGCAATGAAGCCTATTTTTTCTCCGTATTGGTACGTGTTGCGAGAAGCGTATAGATTCATGCCGAAGAGAAATGAGTCCCGCAAGATGAAAGGGCCTGCTTGTTTAAAACCGCCATAATAGACCTCGCCTTGCTTCTCCGCCAGCTCACCCACCATGTCATTCACGATGCTGATTCTGCCCTGCAGAGACGTATGCTTGCCGGAATTGTTCATAATGACGACGTCGACAATGTCGGGGTTGGTGCTTTTGATTACCCCCATCAAGCTCTGTACCTTCTTCGACAGCTCGTAGATCCTTAGGCTATCGCTCTCCACCAGAAAGTCTTGGACGGTTGTATCGTAGCCCAGATTAATCAAGATGCCGGAAATTCTAGCGTAGCTGTCGGAGACCCGCTGCTGAAGACTGGATACCATTTCCATGTTGTACTGCGTGTTTTGGTTGACGATGATTGCACTGGATTGACGATACGTCAAAATAATGACAAGCGGGATAATGGCTAGAATAATCGCTCCAATGGTCAGCACCTGCGTCCGAATGGACCATTTTTTAAAGGATTTCATTGCGAGCCCCGGTATTGTGTAGGCGTCATGCTATTTAGCCGTTTAAAGATTCGCGTAAAGTAAAAATAGTCATTGAAGCCGCATTTCTCGCCAATCTGGCTAACCGTCATATCTGTCTCGGTGAGCAGCTTGCAAGCATATTGGATGCGCTGGCGGGACAAATATTCCACGAAGTTTTCTCCGACTTCTTTCTTGAACAGCTGGGACAAATAAGTAGGGCTTAAGAAAAATTTCTCTGAAAGGCTTTGAATGGACATTTCCTGATTAAAATGATTATGGATAAAAAACAATATTTCCTTGATGCGACTATGCGTTACGCCTGCGAGTCGTAAGGAAAGCTCATCCGAAAAATGCTTTAACGTTTGCTTAATAAGATAATCAATCATCGCATGGGCTTGGCCATAGTCATAATAGAGCTGGTCATAACCCTCCAGAAACCGGGTTTGCGCCGCTGCCCCTTCTCTCGAGAAAAGGTACATGACCGTATTGAAAATGAGATATGCATCCTTAATGGTCAGCTTAAAATGTTGGAACATCGGCCTGCAGGATTCCATAACGGATACGAATCGTACGCGGTCCTTCTGGGCTAGAGCCTCAGTCAGCTCCGTTAGAATGGAGTCGATAGGTGATTCCTCAGCGGAAGCGGGATGGTAGATGCCGCTCTTGCCTGTTGAGAAGTAGCCGTAAGACGCTATGGACGCCGCTTCCAGCGATGCCTCAAGATCGGTAGGACGGGAAGTGGAAGGACCGGTGCCGATGCTGTAATCGATGCTGTTCCCGGACAAGTTAAGCGAACCCAAGAAATGGTTCGTTAGATGGCTGTACACGAAGTAGCCTACCCTTCGCTTGTTCATGCGAAAGCGGACATGGTGAATATCTCCCGAGTATGGAAGGAGCGGATAGCCTTGTATGACAATGGGTGTGACGGGGAGCTCTGTGCTTATAGGCAAGCCGACAACAGTAAATTTCTCTTTAAGGAGCTCTTCATTCCCAGAGCAGAGCACTTCATACAGCTCCTGGGAGTCGTATTGCGGTTCTGCCTGTGACTGCTGCTTGAGCACCTGCGAGAGCCTGCCGAGCAAAGCTTCAATTTCCTCAATTTCAAAAGGTTTAAGGCAGTAGCCGAACGTTCCGTAATTCAGCGCCTTCTGGGCGTAAGCAAATTCCGCATGCCCGCTCAGCACCGCAAAATGAGTGCGTGGCGACAAGTCCTTTCCCCGCTTGATCAGCTCAAGCCCGTTGACAAGGGGCATCTTAATATCGGTCAGCACAAATTCTGGCTGCAGCGCCTCGATTAGTTTCAGACCTTCTTGCCCGTTCTCGGCTTCGCCAGCAACCTGAAAGCCGTACTTTTCCCAGCGGACTCCTGCCTTTATGCCTTCGACAATCCATCGTTCGTCATCCACAATGACCGCTTTGTACATCGTAATGCCCCCTTTACAGCAATCGTAGCGATAGTATTCATGTATTCGTATAGAAAAAAATATGATTAATATGTACAAAACCAAGATTTAATCTAAATGAATGCACTTTCATAATAAACAACAATGAATTTAACGCTTTTTTCTATACTTAGCCAAACTATTTACAAATTATAATATGGATGATAGGTAAAGGGAAAGGGAAGCAGTTCCGCATGCAAGTGACGCCTAGCTGCGATAGTTTGATCATTACAAAGGTGCGGAATGATGAATTAATGGAAAGAGAGGCTGTCCGCGATGAGAATTGTTTATCTCGATCTAGACTCTCTCCGTCCCGATCATTTGGGCTGCTACGGGTATCACCGTAACACATCTCCCAATATTGATCGTATAGCGGAAGAGGGAGTGGTTTTTACTAACTATTATTGCTCGGACGCGCCATGTCTTCCTTCGAGATCAGCTTTGATGTCAGGCAGATTCGGCATCCATACCGGCATTGCGGGTCATGGCGGCACAGCGGCGGATATGAGGCGGGAGGGACCGAGCCGGGGCTTCGAGGATCGGCTTAAGTGGGAGAGTCTCCCCGGCGTATTGCGGAAAGCGGGCTACAAGGCGGCAACGATCAGCACATTTGCTGACAGGCATTCCGCATGGACATTTAATGCCGGATTTCATGAGGTTCATAATATTGGAGAAAACGGGATCGAGTCGGCACATCAAGTGCTTCCTACCGCATTAAAATGGCTGGAGGATAATGGAAGCATGAATCGGTGGTTTTTGCATTTGAACTTCTGGGACCCGCATACGCCGTACCGGGTGCCTGAGACATATGGGTATCCCTTCCGGGAGGCCCCTCTTCCGGAGTGGCTGACGGAGGACGTATTCCAATCCCATCTGCTGAAGGAAGGGCAGCACAGCATTTCGGATATGAACCGGCTTGCAAAGTCGCATTACAGCAAGTGGCCCAGACACGGGCAGCCAGTAGAGAACTATGGCGATCTAAGGCATATCATCGACAATTACGACAGCGCGATTCGGTATATGGATGATCATATTGGGCAGGTGCTGTCAAAGCTTGAGCAGCTGGGCATTTTGGAGGATACGGCTATTCTCATCAGTGCGGATCATGGCGAGAATCTTGGCGAGCTTGGCATTTATTCTGAACACGGCACGGCGGATCAGGGCACTTGCCGGATTCCGATGATATTCCGCTGGCCGGGGGGAGCAAAGGGAATCAAGAACGAAGGGCTGCATTACCATCTCGATCTCGCTCCGACGCTGGCGGATTTAGTCGGAGCAGCGCGTCCTGACCGATGGGATGGACGAAGCTATATGGAGAGCATTACGGAGGGAATGGATGAGGGAAGAGATTATTTGGTACTGTCGCAATGCGCCCATGTGTGCCAGCGAAGCGTCAGGTTCCAGGATTGGCTGTACATCCGCTCTTATCATGACGGTCACCATGGATTTCCGAAGGAGATGCTGTTCCATCTAAAGGACGATCCCTATGAGCAGCGCAATCTGGCAGAGGAGTTGCGGGATGTATGCAAGGAAGCCGTCTATCTGCTAAGCGATTGGCATGACGAGATGATGTCCTCGATGGAGAGCGACACCGACCCGTTATGGACGGTAATGAAGGAAGGCGGGCCCTTGCACGCACAGGAGTATCCCACATTCTCAGGAAGCAAGCAGCCATAGACCAGAATAGAAAATAGCGGTACAGGAATAGACCCTGTACCGCTATTTTTTCATGTCTTCCAACGACAGCCCTCCTCTTTTTATATAACCGAATATGTACAAAACCATTGCCGCTATGTCTTATTTTATGATTGAAAATAAATGAAAGCACTTGCATGAAGGAGTCCACATACAAGGCTAGTAATGTCTATACTCCGCCCTCGCCGACCTTACTATACTTAAAAGAGCGAATGGATTCCCGAGTTTGCGCAAATTTAATAGAGCAAGGAGTGACTTCTTATGCAGAGCGCTGCAAATGCTTACAAACCAAAGAAGAAGCTGTGGAAGACGATGCTTCAGTACAAATATTTTTATCTTATGGTGCTTCCTGTGATGGTCTGGTATGCGATATTCAGCTACGCGCCGATGTACGGCGTTACGCTGGCTTTCAAGACATTTGATTACAGCGGAGGCATACTAGGCAGTCCATGGATTGGAATCGAACATTTTCGAACGCTCTTGACGGACGCAGACTTCCATACGGCATTCAAAAATACGATGATTATCAGCCTAATGAAGCTCCTCATTCATTTTCCCGCGCCGATCATACTCGCGATTTTGCTAAATGAATTTTCGAGGAAAAAGGCGAGGCGCTTCTTCCAAACGGTACTTACTTTCCCGCATTTTATTTCATGGGTCGTGCTGGCGGGCATTATATCCATTATTTTAAGCCGCGACGGTGCCGTGAACCAAATCATTATGCTGTTTGGCTATGAGTCCATTTCACCGCTTACGAGCGCTTCGTCATTCCGTCCCATGCTCTATATTACGCATGTATGGCGGGAAGTCGGTTGGGACTCCATCATCTACTTAGCCGCGTTGGCGGGCATTAACCCCGAGCTGTACGAAGCCGCCGAGATGGATGGAGCGGGTCGTTTCCAACGGCTGCTTCATATCGCATGGCCGGGCATGAAGAGCACCGTAGCCATTTTGCTAATTTTGCATGTGGGCCAATTGCTGACGCAAGGCGCAAGCTTTGACCAAATTTTCAACCTGTACAGTTCACCCGTCTATTCCGTGTCTGACGTGATCGATACTTACATTTACCGAACATCGTTCCAGGTAGGCGGAGACTTTGGCTATATGACAGCGGCGGGATTAATCAAGTCCGTCATTAGCTTAGTGCTTCTGGCGGTTGCCAATACCGTTGTGAAGCGAATGGGCGAAGAAGGACTATATTAATCGTGCATGGGAGGTAATCAGATGAAGCTTTCGCATACGAGAAAAAGAAAAAAAATAAGCACCTTCGACTTAGTCGTTTATATTCTGCTTTCGCTATTGTCCATTGTCACTTTTTTCCCATTCTATAACGTGCTCATTATTTCCTTCGCCAAATTCGATGTCATAAGCCAGTACAATCTTTATTTGCTGCCCTTGTCCTTTGACTTGTCGGCTTACAAAGTCATTTTGTCCGATGCGAAGTTTTGGAGCTCTATGACAAATTCCATATTTATAACCGTTGTGGGCGTGCTGTTCAGCATGAGCATTTCGGTGGCGGGAGCCTACGCGCTCTCCAAGAAAGGAATGCCCGGCCGGAACGGGATGCTTACGCTTATTTTGTTCACGATGTTTTTTAACGGGGGACTTATTCCATTCTATCTCATTATTAAGGCGCTTGGCCTTGTCAACAGCATCTTCGTCATGATCATACCGGCAGGCCTCAACACTTTCTATCTTATTATTATGAAAAACTACTTTGGCACGCTCCCAGAGAGCTTGGAGGAATCGGCGAAGCTGGACGGAGCGAATGACCTGTACATTTTGCTTAAAATCATTTTGCCGATCTCAGCGCCGTTTATCGCTACATTCGGCTTGTTCTTTGCGGTAGAGCGGTGGAACGAGTGGTGGTACGCGCTCATCTTCATCAGCGATTCAGCCAAGACGCCTTTGCAAATTTATTTGCGGGAGACGCTCATTACATCCAATCAATTACTTAATACGCTGGCGGAGCAAATGGCAACCGACAGCTCCAGCAAAGTTTATACGCCTGCCCTGCAGATGGCTACTATCGTTATTACTTGCGTTCCGATACTTATGGTCTATCCTTTCCTGCAGAAGCACTTTAATAAAGGCATTATGGTGGGCTCCATCAAAGGATAAGGAAATATCAAATAGATGCTTGTCCTAATTTAAAGAAAGCTTCACAATGACAAAAAAGGGAGGATTCAACAATGAAAAGATTGAAGAAGGCTGGCGTTATCCTTGCATGCTTATCTCTCTTTGCAGGCTTGCTCGCGGCATGCAGCAGCGGTAACGAGAAGGCAGCAGAGAGCCCGGCGGCGAATGCAGCCAATAACACGGATACTGCCGCAGATGACAACCCCTACAAGGATCCAATGGAAATCTCCATCGCTTTCTGGGACGTGGAAGCGGAAGTAGCGAAGATGGATAAAGACCCCATCATGCAACAAATTTTGAAGAAATTCAACATTAAGATTAAACCGGTAAATACAACATGGGATGACTATGCTCAAAAAATCCAGATGTGGGCTGCTTCGGGACAGCTCCCGGACGTATTCGCAATAGATGCAGTCGGCACGCAATATCAACGGAAGTGGGTTAGTCAAGGCGTTGTCGCTTCGCTGCCGGATTTGACCAAATATCCGAACCTGGCAGCATACTTTGAGGCGCCGGACATTAAGGGTTTGGCGGTTGACGGCAAGCACTATACGATCCCTAGAAGGATGTTCCCAAGCGTGGACTGGAGCGCGCTTGACCGCTTAGTCTATTATCGGTGGGATTTGGCGCAGAAGGCTGGCATTACGAAAGAGCCGGAGACATGGGACGAGTTCAAGGCGATGCTTGATGCCATCGTTAAGGCCGATCCAGAGGGCAAGAAGATTACGGGCCTAACGGCTTCTCAGGTGAAAATGATCGGCGGCCTGTTTTGGCTGTACGGCAACCCTGTAGCGACTAGCGATGGCAGCGGCGCGGATTTTAAGTGGATCAAGGAGGATGGCAAGTTTATTCCGGCGGTCTTCTCCAAAAATGCGCTGCCAGCCATTCAGAACATGAAGGATATGTATGACCATAATCTGATTGATCCTGACATCGCCTTAACCAGCCCGGATACCGCTTACGACAAATTCGCTTCAGGCAAAGCAGCAGCGATGATTGCAGGCGGCGGATTTATGAACCTGGATCAGCATATTTACACCAAGCGCTGGGCTAACAGCAATCCAAACGTCAATATTCTTGATAGCGTAAAGGTGCTGAAGCCGCTAGTTGGACCGGACGGGGAGCGCAGCCATGCAATCTTCAAAACCTATTGGTCCGAAAGCTACTTCAGCGGAAAGATTGATCCGAAGAAGCTTGACCGTATTTTGGCGCTGTACGATTATGTACTCTCTCCAGAAGGCAAAGCTTTGCTCACTTACGGCATTGAAGGCGTAGATTACAAGGTAGAGGGAGACAAAAAGGTTATTTTGGATAATAGGCCGCGCATCGAAAAATACCCTGCTATCGGTTTCTTGAAGGACCTGGTTGCCTATGAAACGGCCAGCAACTACGATATGAACAGTCCCATTATTTCAAATGAAGAGATTAGGCAGGAAGCGGTCAATTATATCGACTGGATTATGAATAACACCAAAATTCCTGACTATGATATTCGTCTGACTTACATGTCGACGCCTGCCAAGGATAAATTTACAGTGTTTGATCACGATGATTTGTTGAACATCATGCTGTCGAAGGATTCGGCGGAGCAGTCCTGGAAAAAGGTTGTAGACGGCTACAAGGCCAAGGGTCTCGACAAGATGATTGAGGAAGTAAACGCGAAGGCAAAAGAGGAAGGCATCGAATAGATGACATGGGCAGATCATTCACGGCAGTATATCTGCGCGGAATGGTCTGCTTCTTAAGCTTGCTTAAGTGATGACAGACACCGCACCGAACATGAGAAAGATCGCATTCCTCCCCTAGCCGTGCGGGGCTAGGAGAATGCGATCTTTTTTGCTAATAAGAGGGCCGCTATTTAAACTGTTCGCGGAATTGTCCCGGAGTTAGGTCTTCAAGCCGCTTGAACATCCGGTTGAAATAGGGAGGCTGATAGCCTACGCATTTCGCAATTTCATGTATTTTCATATCGGTAGTGATGAGGAGCTGTTTGCAATGATTTATTTTAACAGAGGTTAAGTAATCAATATAGTTCGTGCCGGTCATCTGCCTGAATGCCTTGCTTAGCTGGGATATGCTCACTTTAGCCTCAGAAGCGAATGTTTCGAGCGAGAGATCACTCATATAGTTTTCATTAATGGTTGTAATGATGTGGTCAACGACATGTTTAATGGAATGATGATAGCTTTTATTCAATATTTCGATATAGGGCTTAATGATATTCGTGCGAAACCAATGAATACAAGCGTTTGAATCATGAAGTGCCTTCAATTCCTTTTGCAATTTGACCCCGTCGTACAGCGCGTAGGGATTATGGCCGGATTGAAGCATGACACGGTACAGGTTATTTTTTAGACGCATCAGCACTTGATGGACGACCCATTCAGGAGCATCGCCATTTTGCAGTGCCATAACTAATCTCGTTAAAATCTCGACAGACTCTTCTTCGAGTCCAAGGTTGAGCGTATGGGTAAATTCCTGCTCCAGCTCTAAAGGGAATTCGCTTTGCATATTCACTTGCTCCAATACGAGCTCAGCGTCTAATAGCTGACTGTCAGAAATAAAGCTGCGGTAATTAAGCGCTATTTTAGCCTGTTCTAGTAAAAAAGGAACGTTAGACCATGAGCGGGTGGGGCCGTTTATAATGATGGTTGCCTTCATGTTCAATACATCACGCAAAGTATGAATCATATCTGTGCTTAATTGCATCAGCTGCTTCTTCAGCTCGTCAGAGGACGAGGACGCCGGATAGAACAAGATCATAGCGAAGGAGCTGTCCATGAAATTAATCGTATGCATATATGAGGTCACAGGTTCAGAGAGTTGTTGCAAAACATTGATGGAAGCATACGTAAGCAGCTGATCGTCCTTTGCTGTAAGTTGCCCGCTATCTCGGCTAAGCGTATAAGGCTGGCATATAATGACTGAAAAATGTTGATCGGTGATGTCGAGCTGCAGAGCGAGCAGCTTTTCCTTTATTTCCGATTCGGTCAAATGCGTAGCTTGCCCCGAGACAAATTGATTGATAAACGCTTCCCTAACCTTCGGAATGGAAGTGTTCAATTGGTTTTGTAAAGATTCAGCAGCGAATCTGTGCTGCTTCCATTTCTCTTCGATATATTCGATCTCATTGTATTGGGAGGGGTCTTTTGTTTTTTCTTCTTTGAACAAATCTACTATTTTGCGGATAGGCTTGTACATGCGGTGTGAGGCAAACCAGCTTACTCCAAGTGCGATAAGCAGTGAAATAGCCCAGTAGATCAGTACAACCTGCTTATAGGGTTGATTAGGCGCCGTGATAGCGGATGCGGGTGTTCCAGAGACGTAAGTCCAAATACTGCCCAATTTCCAAAAAGATAGTGTATTCATCAGCATGACATCGTTGTCGACAGGGAGCCTAAAATGGAACTCGCTATCATACGATCGAACGTTTTCGCTTAAAAACTTTTGTATTCCAGGCAGCGCATTTGGGTATTCCTTGCTCGCATCGGATTGCCCGATTAGAGTATCCTCCCCATCAAGGACATAGGAAATTTGTTCGGAATTCGAATTGAGATGGAATTTGGATGGATTCACATATAGAACAAGGGCACCAAATGGCTTTTGGCTATTGAAAGGTAATTTCATCACAATCGCGTTTTTCGTGTCGTCTCTATTAAAGGGCCGGACAAGTTTATTCGTCCAGAATATGCCTTTATCTTCGCTCATTATGCTTTTCCAAGCTGAAGAAGCAGCAGAGCTGTCAAGCGACCGTAATCCTAGTGTCGATTGCATCACCTTATTCTGGCTTTCAATATATAAATAGGCTTGATCGATAAGCGGGTAGCCATTTTCAATGAAATCCAGCGTATCGCTAAGTTCGTGTGTCGTTTCAAATTCATTAACAAAATTCATGCTGGCAATAGAGGATTTGAATATCGGGTTCGCAATCATATGTAGGGAGTATTGGATAAGCTGATTAATTTGATCATCAATCTGCCTCGATGTGTCCTTGAGCAGCTGTTCGTTATTATGCTGATATTGCTTAATCAGGTACTGATTTCCGACATTCCAGTTGATGGCACTGACAATGGTGATAGGAAGGCAGGTGAGGAGTATGGATAGCGCGCTAAGTTTCCAATACATGATTCCTTTTGAGGATCGTTTTCTTGCCCATGGTGCTTTCATTTACCTCACTCCTGATTCGAATATCATAAAGATAATCTATGGTGTTAAGAAATGATGTTGTTATCCATCATAGCGAAATAGCGTTCATATGAAAAGAAATACATTTTCAAAAAATTAACTTTGATAGCTAGAGGATCGTCGTAAAAATAGTGCAATCTATGGAAATGAATAGGACAAACCCATATTCTATAGGGTGTTCTAGGTCCTCGATTCTAGTAAAAACCATCTTTATAGCAGCGGAAAAAAAGTCGAATTGCATGAAATGTTAGGAACGGTTACTTTCTTCTTATCGATCAACGGTGTTCCAAGTTAGTGGATGGACAAATTATGGATAGAAGAAAGCGAGGTAGACCGATGCGAACGCCTAATACGGAAGCAGCATTTCGGGGCAAAAGCTTGTCGTCTCGACCATCGAAAAACAAAATGATTAAAAAAAGAAAACGATCGCTATGGCCGGATTTAAAGCGGGATCGGTATTTGTATTTATTGGCTCTCCCGGGCATCTTATTTTTTATTATTTTCAAATATATTCCGATTACGAATCTAATTATTGCATTTCAGGATTATTCGCCTTACTTAGGGGTTTGGGGAAGCGAATGGGTCGGGTTTGAACATTTCACGCGATTTTTTTCCAATCCTGACTTTTGGATATTGATGCGGAACACGCTGGGCATAAGCGTCATGAACCTTGTCTTTTTCTTTCCGGCTCCGATTATATTGGCGCTTATGATGAATGAAGTACGGAATCAAGTGATGAAGCGGATGGTTCAATCACTCATATACATTCCTCATTTTTTATCTTGGGTTTTGATCTATGGGCTCACCTATTTAATGTTTTCCCAATCGGAAGGCCTATTTAATAAGCTGCTCGCAGCACTAGATAAGGACACCATGGATATTTTGTCCAATCCGAATTATTTCTGGGGGCTGCTGACGGCACAATCGATTTGGAAGGAAGTAGGGTGGGGGACGATAATATTCCTCGCAACGATTGCAGGCGTTGATCCACAGCAGTATGAAGCGGCTGTAATGGATGGAGCAGGCCGATTCCGCAGGATGTGGCATATTACTTTACCCGCAATGAGAAACGTCATTATCATTCTATTCATTTTGCGCTTGGGGACCATTATGGATACGGGCTTTGAGCAAGTATACCTGATGATGAACGCTGCCGTAACTCAGGTTGCTGAAGTGTTCGACACCTACGTATACCGCGTGGGGATACGGCAAGGCGAGTTCAGCTATAGTACAGCGATCGGTTTATTCAAATCCGTTATTGGCGTGGTTCTAGTCGTGGCGGCAAATAAGGTTGCTAAACGGTTCGGCGACGAAAGCTTATATTAATTGGGGCTGCGAAGGGAGAGACATCGGATTATGAAAACGAACATGATTTGGAAGGACCGTATATTTGGGATTACGAATGGCGGTATTCTCATCCTATTTAGCTTAGCCATGATCTTCCCGATCTATTATACAATCGTGCTTTCATTCACGGCTCCAACGGAGTATTACACGAGAGATTTGATATTATGGCCGAAAGAATGGTCGCTCGATGCATATAAATACTTGCTTGATAACGGATTATTCATGAATTCCTTATTGATCAGCGTTTTTCTGGCTACGGTAGGCACAGCGCTAAGCCTGCTGGTTACAGGAGGATTGGCATATGCCATATCCTGCAGACGTCTTCGTTTCCGTAAAACCATGATGTTCATGATTCTGCTAACCTTTTTATTCACACCGGGTCTCGTACCGCTGTATATGGTCGTTCGCAATCTCGGGCTTATCGATAGTATTTGGTCGCTTATTTTATCGTCTTTGACAAGCGGATGGTATGTGCTCTTAATGAAAGGATTTTTCGACAGTATTCCGGATAGTTTGGAAGAGGCGGCTCGCATCGACGGAGCTACCGAGATCGGCGTATTCTGGCGCATTATTATTCCGCTGTCTATGCCCGCACTCGTCGCCTTTGGGTTGTTTTTTGCCGTAGCTTATTGGAATACGTATTTTAACGGAATTATGTTTATTAACGAGCAAACGAAGTGGCCGCTGCAGGTTCTTCTGCAAAATATGCTCGTTGATCCCACTACGATGGGAGGTGGTGGAGAAGCAAAGGTAGCTAGCCAGATGAACAGACAGATGCCAACCGAAACATTGAAAATGGCTGCAGTCGTGATCGCAACGATTCCAATTATGCTGGTGTACCCATTCTTGCAGAAGCATTTTGCGAAAGGCGCAATGGTCGGTTCTGTAAAGGAATGATGACATAGGTTTTACTAATCTGAGGAGGTCATGATCATGAATCGACAAAGCACACAGCTGAAGAAGTCTTTGTTAACGAAATCCATCGTTGTAATTGTGGGATCAAGCATGCTCATAACGGCATGCAGCAGTACAAAGGAGGCTTCTGATTCTTCGGCTCCAACGAAAATTCAAATCCAGACGCTGAATTATGCGCCTGAATTTATTGACAACACAAACGTGATTTGGAAAGAATTTGAGAAGCGTACCAATACCAAGCTTGATATTACATGGCTGTCGCCTTCCACCTCAGAGGAAAAGATTAATGTCATGCTGGCATCCGGCGATTTGCCCGAGGTTACGTTTGTCGAGTCATTGGTGAATCCGCAGCTGCAGAAGATGGTTGATCAAGGCGTGTTCTGGGACTTGACGCCGTACATAAAGGATTATCCGAACCTAAGCGCCCCAAATCTAGAATTGGCGTGGTCTGATTCGAAGATTAAAGGGAAAAACTACTCCATTCCCAGGTTTTATCCTAGCTACGGAGGCGGGGCTTTTCCGATCCTGCGTAAAGATTGGATGGACAAGCTAGGACTCGCAGCGCCTACGACGATGGATCAATTTTATGATGTACTAAAGGCATTTAAGGAAAAGGATCCTAACGGAAATGGCCAGGCGGATGAAATTCCTTATTCCGCTAATTACGATACATTAGGCTTTGTATACGGCGTGTTTAACGGTACGCAAGGGCAGTGGAAACTGAAAGAGGATAAGCTTGTTCCTGCCATAACAGAAGATGAGTCGCGCGATGCTCTGCTATGGATTAAAAAGGCATATGAAGCAGGGCTATTCCCAAAAGATTTTGCCATTATGAAATACTCGCAAACGGTAGACGTGATTCGTGGAGGCAAATCGGGCGGTACTTCTCAATCGATGAACCATGCGTGGGTTACGGGTTCCGTTATACGTGAGGTTGTTCCGACTGCCGACTATGTGCCAATCACTTATTTGGAGAATGCAAGCGGAGTGAAATATACGCCATCAGGTTCCTCTTATTATGGCGTGTATTTGATCCCGAAGAAGGTTTCGGAAAATAAATTGAAAGAGATTTTGAAATTTTTCGATTACGCTTATGGGAAGGAAGGCAATGAGCTTGCCACCTATGGGATTGAGGGCGTCCATTATACGGTAGAGAATGGCCGCAAAATAGCTACTCCTCAAAGCGCTATCGACCAAGTGGGTGACGGCAATATGAACAATTTGATTCATCTCATCAGCGATGACATGTCGATAGGCGCTGTGGGCATGCCGGATGACGTTTACAATCGGAATGTCGAAATCGTCAATGAACGTAAAAAGATCAAGACGCCAAACCCTAGCCTTGAATTGTATTCTGAGGTTTACAACAAATACTATCCTGAAATCTCCAAAAAAGTGAGCGATATGCGCACGAAGGTTATTATCGGAAAAGATACGATTGAAAACTATGATAAATTAATAGACCAGCTGCGCAATGATCCAACCTTGAAAGAAGTTGCAGAGGATATGACGGCTGCTTATCAGGAGAAAGTGAATCATTAATACGTGAATGCGGAAGGGGTGCCATGCAATAAAATGCTGCTGCCACCCCTTTTTGCAATAAACCAAAAAGGAGAGAGTTCGCATGAAGCCTATTAGAGCGATTCTGATTGGAGCGGGAGACCGGGGAATGCGCGCTTACGCTCCTTATGCGCTTACCCATCAAGAGGACCTTCGTATTGTTGGGGTAGCAGATCCGAATAGCGGGCGACGGGAAATGATTGCTAAAGCGCATCAATTAACAGATGAACAGCAATATCATTCCTGGGAGCATATTTTGGCAGAGAAGAAGGACGCCGATGCGGCTATTATATGCACAATGGATCATATGCATTTAGAGCCTACTATTAGAGCGCTGCAGCTTGGTTATCACGTATTGTTGGAAAAGCCGATGTCGCCTATTCCTAGCGAGTGTGTGGAAATGGAACAGGAGGCACTTAAGCAAGGACGTTTGCTGACGATCTGCCATGTGCTGCGTTATACGTCTTTTTGGCAGACGATCAAGCATGAGATTGAGCAGGGAGCCATCGGTGATATCGTTTCTGTCCAATTAAATGAGAATGTGGGCAATATGCATATGGCGCACAGCTTTGTTCGGGGGAACTGGCGCAATAGCGACGAATCAAGCCCGATGATTCTTCAGAAATCTTGTCATGATATGGATATTCTTTCTTATATTATGGATGAGCCTTGCGAGCGTGTGAGCTCGTTTGGGTCCTTGATGCATTTTCATGAAGGAAATAAGCCGGAAGGAGCGCCTGCCTTTTGTGCAGAAGGCTGCCCGGCAGAGAAAGAGTGCCAGTATCATGCGGTAAACTACTATTTGAATGAAGGACGAGGATGGTCGCGGAAATTTACGAATAACGATACGGATGAGGAAATCATGGAAGCGCTCCGTACAGGTCCTTACGGTCGATGCGTGTACCAGACAGACAACAACGTGGTCGATCATCAGGTGGTCAATATGGAATTTGCCAGCGGAGCAACAGCAACCTTTAGTATGTGCGGTTTTACAGAGGACAACACTCGCATCGTGCAAATTATGGGGACAAAAGGCGATATTCGCGGGAATATGATGGATGATGCCATTACGATTCATCAGTTTGTTAAGAAGGAAAAACGTGTGGTGAAGCTGGAAGCGTCTGAATCGGGACATGGAGGCGGGGATGCCGGAATTGTCCACTCCTTTATAAATGAAGTGCGAAATGATGGACAGAGTGATGTGGAAAGCTTATCTTCTGCAACGGTATCTGTGCGGAGTCATTTGATGGCCTTTGCCGCGGAGGAATCCAGGCTTCATAAAGGCAAGCCAATCGAATTGTCGCAATATAAAAATCAAATCATGCCGGCAGCCGTGAACAAATGAGCGAAAGTGAGACCATGAGGGGGTAAACCGTGAAACCGAATCTGCTGCTAATTACTGTAGACCAAATGCGCTTTGATTGCTTGAGCATTCAGAATCATCCGATTGTGGAAACGCCAAACTTGGATGCGCTCGCAAATCGAGGCGTCCTGTTCAATAACGCGTATTCCGCTACGCCGGTATGCATTCCGGCAAGAGCCGCCATTATGACGGGAATGGGGCAGCATTCCCACGGAAGAGTCGGCTATGCAGACGGCATCCCATGGACGTACGAGCATATGCTGGCGGGGGAGCTGGCAAAGGAAGATTACCATACGCAATGCGTTGGGAAGATGCATGTATATCCAACCCGCAACTTATGCGGATTTCACAATATCGTATTGCATGACGGTTATTTGCATCATAACCGAAATGCAGCAGCTTCTTACGGGGAGCACTTCAATCAATGCGACGATTACTTGCAGTGGCTGAGGCGGATGGCGGGACCGGATGCCGATCTGACGGACCACGGGCTCGATTGCAACGCTTCTACGGTGGCAAGAGCTTGGCATCTGGATGAAGGGCTGCATCCCACAAACTGGACGGTATCGGAATCGATTGATTTTCTGCGGAGAAGGGATCCCGGGAAGCCTTTTTTCCTCTGGACTTCGTTCGTCAGGCCGCATTCGCCGCTTGATCCTCCTGCGGCTTACTTCGATCTGTATAAGGATGTTGAAATGCCGGACTCGCCCGTAGGCGACTGGGCGGACGAAGCCGCAGCGGAGAGAGGCAGGTTCAATCCGACGACCATTGCAGGCAAGCTTCCGAAGCGGCGCCACAACCGTGCGAAGGCTGGCTATTATGCGCTTATTACCCATCTGGACGATCAGATCGGGAGGCTGCTGAACGCGCTGCAGGAATACAATGTGCTGGATAACACGCTCATTTTGTTCACCTCCGACCACGGCGAGCTGATGGGAGACCATCATCTATTCCGCAAAGGGCTTCCGTACGAGGGGAGCGCAAAAATACCGTTTATCGTATGCGATCCCGGCGGGAAGCTGGGTTTAAGAGCGGGCAGCCATGTTGATGAGCCGATCGAGCTCAGGGACATTATGCCGACGCTTCTGGAAGCGGCGGGTGCGCCTATTCCGAAGACGGTGGAGGGCAAGAGCCTGCTGCCGTTATGCAAAGGGGAAGGGCCCGAATGGAGATCATATGTGCATGGGGAAATGGCGCTCGGTGAACTGTCCAACCAATACGTAACAGACGGCAAGGTCAAATATATTTGGTATTCGCAGACAGGCAAGGAGCAATTTTTTGATCTGCTGCAGGACCCGCAGGAGCTGAACAATTTGGCGGAGCAGCCGGAGCAGTCAGCAGAAGTAGCGGCTTGGAGAGAAGTGCTCATACATGAACTGGAAGGGCGTGAAGAGGGATTTGTCAGGGAAGGCCGGCTCATTGCAGGCAGGCCAGTCAAGCCGGCTCTGAATCATTTATTATTCGAGAAATAAAGAGCCTTTTTCATGGAAATGAAGAATAATCCCAAGGTAGAGGCTGCATTCATAACCAATGGGATCAAACAAGTTTTGCGGCCGCTTCATAGGGATGGAGCGGCTTTTTTATGCGCAGTTGACCGCTTCTGGCGAAATAGCATAAAGAAAAGCATAGACGCGGTAACATACAATATTCCTGTGATGCTGAACGTAATGGCGTAACCCCAATAATAACCATAGGCAGCGATAAGATGAGAATGAACCGGCCCCATTGTAGCCCATCCAAGCATAAAGGCTGTCTGCATGCAGGAATTGGCAAGGCTTTGTTTTTTGGCAGAGACCCGGTCAATGAGAATAGCAGATTGAAGCGGGTTAGCGGCATTCATAAGCGCCTGCCTAAATAAAAAGCTGATAGATGCTATGAGCAGCAGATTGGTGAAGCCAGTTAACAGCAGAAACGGCAGCGAGAGGGTTTGGAAAATAACGATCGCTTTCACTTGCCCAACTCGATTAGCTAGCGATGGACCAATGAGCATGGAGATGATCGTCATGACTTGTCCTAATGAGAGCAAGAAGCTCATCGCGCTAAGCGAAATCGAGAATCGATTCGTGAAATATAAATTTAAATAAGGAACGACAAGTCCGGACCCGATGCCGATTAATAGCTGTATCGCGGCAAACTTGGCAATAAACTCGATTTCACTGCTTGATTGCGCGCTTTGGCTTGCCGCAATGTCTTTGTTAACGGCTTGGTCAGCCTGCTTCTGAGCACGTGTTGATTCTCTTATAGCCTGCAATGGCAGAAATGCCGCAATTGCCGCTAGGCTGCCTGCGAGCAAAACGATTTTAAACGAGAGCAGCTTATCAAATCCTACGGATTGCAAAATATCGGCAATGACGCCTCCGCCAAGGCTGCCGGCAACCTGGGAAGCGAGCACAAAGGCAGAATAGATGCTGAATATGCGCAGCCGGTCTGCTTTAGCTATATTTTCGGCTAAGAAAGGAATCGCGAGCACTTGAAAGATAGCAGCAAATAAGCCTGTCAGAACGGCCATCGTAAGCAGACTGCTCTCTGATTCGAATAAGGAGCGGCCAGCTAGTACGATACCGCTGCATAGAGCGCCAATGACGAGCAATCGCTTGCGGCTGGCGCGATCGCCGAACAAACCAATCGGAATGAAGCATAGTGCCGTTGCGAGTGATTGCATACTTACGATTTTTCCGCTCATGGCGTCGGGGTAACCGAGCTCGTGGATATATAAGTTGTATAGTACTGCAAACATACCCGTTCCTATTTGATATAACATGTTAGCTAGAAAGAATAGACGAATGTTGCGGGACCAGCCCTGCCACTCCGTGGTGGTAGATTGAAAGAATTTCACGTAGATGCCTCCTGATGATGTTCCAACAAACAACCTTACTATTATGGCATCGGTAAATCAAGAGAGTAGATCATGAGAATAATTCCCTACCCTGTTTAATCATGATATGCTAAACATACAAATTGAAAATGAGGTGAGAAATACATATGCAAACCTTTGTTATGCTCGGTAGTATTTTGATGGTTTTGGCGGTTGCGATTGGTGCGTTCGGCGCACATGCGCTTAAGAGCAAATTGGCGCCGGATAAGCTGAAGGTATATGAGGTAGGCGTGCAATACCACATTGCACATGCATTAGGTTTAATTTTGATCGGACTGCTTGCGGGCCAATATCCCGATGCTCAGATCATCGTTACGGGAGGCTGGTTTTTGGCAGCGGGAATTATTTTGTTCTCGGGAAGCCTATACGTGTTAAGTGTTGCAAAAGCTCGCTTTCTTGGTCCAATAACACCGCTGGGCGGACTTTCATTTATGATTGGCTGGGTGCTGGTCGCTGTGGGCGTCCTTTCATAAGTATAAATTCATGAGTCCAAGAATAATTTATTCTCTGGGATTGAGTATTTTTTGTCGGATATGATTAAGGCTTGTCAGCGTTTTGAGGAACGTGTCAGCAACTTAGACCACGGAAGTGGATGGAAGGTTCGTCAAGTAGAAACCGTTATTAAACATATGATGGCCGACTTCACAGTTTCGGATATTGTAGACCTCCGTCCGGGAATAGCAGGACCGACTTTCAGGCAAGTTTTAAATAAACTTTGCCGAGATGGACAAATAGAAAAGCATTACAATGGGAAGAAGTGCTCGTTGGAGAAAACTATAAAGCTACCCTCTTGGGTAGCCTTTTGTTAGCGATCGGCAGCGTTCAAGTAATTTCTTTATAACCTAAGTCCTTTAATTTTTATGAATTCCCCAAAGTAACAAGCCAGGTCCTATGATTATCTCCTTTCATAAATATCATTTCGTCGTTTCAGAACAAGTTCCTTGGCCAATGATAAGTCGTTGAATTCATAGAGTGTATTCTATTATGAATAATAATGTGCGGTGGAGTTCCTTCCTTCGTTAGATGTACATAGTGCAACGACACAAAACTGCATTATTGATGAAAGAAAATAAAGCTGAAATTAAAATCGCCATCTTCTGGTTTAAAAAGAAGATGGCGATTTGCTGTTACAGTAGCTTTATTTTATTAAGTTGCGTCATTTTGATAAACTTTACCACTACCGTCAATTTTTTGTGAAGTTGTACTAGAAATTGTTTTTATTCCAAGATAAAAAGTTCCAGTGTCAACGCCTCTCCAAGTACCAACATAAACCGTCTTAGAACCAAAAGGATAATTGATTTGACCTTGAGAAACTCCTACTCCAAGCCAATTTTTCTTATATAGAGTAATACCGTACTCACCAGAAGCCTGATTATAATTTGCTGCATCAGCCTGGCTATTGACTTGAATATTTTTACCAGTTGATTTAACAGAGTCGGTTTGAACAGCACCATTAGGAGTAACTCCATAAAAATCAAAATCATCAAGCCATACTTCACCTGGAGGAACCGCAAATGCACCGAATTTTGAAGAATTAAGTGGCGCTGCATAAGAAATTTTATTGTTGTCAATATGATTATCTAACAACGGGTGGGTTTCCGGAGTCAAGGCATTGGGATTAGACGCCGCACTTACTGCAGTTAACGAACTTGCAACTATCGTAAAACAAAGTACTGATGATAAAAAAAATTTAGAAGATTTCAAATCCACACTTCCTTTTCCTTTTTTTCTAGTATCTAGATAATTGGATAAATGTTACAATAGATAATATAGCATAAAGGAGGTGGAAAATGATAGTAAAAAATAGGAAAATTTTAATCATTATATTACTTTTGGTAGTTTTGGTTTCTTCTGTGTTATTAGCTTTCAATTGGAACAAGTTATATGGAATGTCCAATGAACCAGCTACTGAAGCCCTATCTAACTTTTTGGAAGGCGTTAAAAATAGGGATGCTACACAAGTCGTGGACAATATAAAGGATAATACATTTAAGGATCAAGAATCGTTAGTCGCTTTCTACACTAAGGATATTGAAGAAAACAGACTTATCGACTATAAAATTTTAGATGTTACTTTAGTTGATTCTACACACGCTGAAGCCTTAACCGAGCTGAATGTATCAACAATGAATGAAGTGAAACAAAAGTTCAATTTAATTGAGGAAAATGGTAAGTGGTTGGTTTATCTAAATAATGTAATTCCGGAATAAAATACCCCTCACAAAGTAAAGAGGAGCTGTCACAAAGGTCAAATTAAACTGGTACCCATACACTGGACACTTTGAAAAAAGGGTTTAGCGTATGGGTAAAAAACACTTTAATCAACATGAGCAGGAACAGTTAGCTAACAACCCTTATGTCTTACGCATCAGCGAAAAATCGATTACGTATGCAGATGAATTCAAACGCGTGTTCATTGACCAGTACGTGCTAGGACGAACACCAAGAGAGATTTTTGAAACCAGTGGATTTCAAGTGGAGATCCTTGGGATGAAGCGAATCGAACAGTGTGCAGATCGTTGGAAGAAAGACTACGAAAAAGACGGGATCATTGGACTTGCGGACTCGCGTAAAGAACCAGCTCTGCGCCCTTCAAAACGGGATTTATCTCCTGATGAGATCATTGCCAAACAGGAGGCACAGATTAAACTTTTAGTAGCGCAACTAGCATACGTGAAAAAGTTAGACAGGAACGAAAGGAGGCTAATAGCAAAAGGAAAAAGCCTAAGTCCGAGTGATCGTTTCAACCTTATTCAGGAAGCTGTACAACAAGGCTTAGGGCGGATGACAAGTTACCTCTGCCAACTGCTTGACGTGTCTCGTTCTGGCTACTACAACTACCTCCAATCTGCTGACAAACGCCTGGACCGTGCGCTAACAGATGAGCAAGCAGGTGCACTCATCAAGAAAGCCTTTCATCGAAGAGGATATAAAAAGGTCTCCAGATCCATTAAGATGTCGTCGGAAAACGACATCTGTTACAACCGAAAGCGTATTTAAAGGCTAATGAAGAAGTTTGGCCTCGCATGTCCTCATCGGAAACCTAAACCGTATCAGCTTATGGCCAAAGCAACACAAGAACACCGCACACTCCCCAATGTGTTGAAGAGGGACTTCAAGAAAGGAATCCCCGGTCTTGCGCTGCTCACCGATATCACCTATCTTCCGTATGGCAAATCGCAGACGGCGTATTTGTCGACTACTTTAGACGCATCAACAGGAGAACTACTAGCCCAAAATATCTCAGAGTCCCTCCATCTGCCACTAGCTACAAGAACCATTGAATCATTAATGAGGCAGAGGCGTTTAAAACTCCATAAGGATGCCTTCATCCATTCCGATCAAGGGAGCCACTACACGTGCCCCACCTACCAGAAATTATTGAAGAGAAAAGGCCTTGGTCGATGTCACAACGCGGAAACTGCTGGGACAACGTCCCCCACAGGAGTCCTTCAACGGCCATATGAAAGATCATGTTAAGAGTCGCAGCCGCACAACCTTGGCAGAATTGCAACGAGAAATTAACCGCTATATTCATTATTACAATCATCACAGATATCAGTGGGGACTAAAAAAGATGACTCCTGTTCAATACAGGAATCATCTTTTACGTGTGGCCTAGCACTCTTTTTTAGAAATGTCCTTGATTAAGGGTCCAATTTAAATTGATCCTACGACAACTCCTCTTTAATGTTTCAATAGAATATTTTAATGTGCTACCGCGGTTAATTGAATAGATAAAATTTTAAAAGCTATACATTAACTCTATTGTACGGTCTTTTTGCCCTTCAATGACATTCGATATAGAGCGACAGATGTTATTGTAATTATTACACCTATAACAATAAAGGCAATTCCATAAGTATGTAAGTGATAATCCGTTGCAGGAATAAATAACCAGATAAATTTACGAATACCCATGCTGCCATTACTTCTAGCACTAAATGTGTAGATGGTGTATCCTTGATAAATAACATACAAGCCAATAATCAATAAGATAATCCTACTGAATATCTTCAACTTAGGTTCCTCCTTTTCTTTATCTATCGTTTGAATTTTTTATTATTATATTTCATCTTTGTAAGTCTATACTCGGTGTTTGTTTTTACTTTCCTATATCGGTAAATCATCATACCTCCTACTTTTAATTCATTTTGGCTAAGTTACAAGCGTTGATAAAAATGTTCTTTCGAACTCTTCATACAATTTAGACGGAAAGAGTAAGCATTTTGTTACGATGCAAAAATAAGTAAATTATGTGATTGAAACAATCCTTTGATATCAAGTCGGAGTGTACGCTAAAGCATATTTCGTCGTGGGGCGCTTATTATTTAAATCGTTCAATTGCTGGCTAACCTTCAAGACCTCCGGATAAAGAAGATTTATCTGATGTTCTTCTGCTACCTCCACAAGACAATAGAATCCTTCTCGAATAAATATGAGTCCATATTGTTGACCCTTCCTAGCGCCGTTATTTAGAACGACTACCGCTCTGGATTGATAGCCATCTTTAACCTTATGATATTTTCCGGGACAAGTTATTATCGAAACTCTGGCATTAGCATCCAACTGCATGACGCTAGTCGGCAATTCAACCAACAGGTATATATCGTTTGAAACTATAGTGTATTCTTGCGAGCTGCCATCTTCAAATTCTATTCTTACCATGCAGAGTGCAAGCTTTTAATGCTTACCCATGCGTTTGAATCTTGGAATGCGATTAGAGTCACACTAAAGACAGATGCCCGCAACATGCGCTCTCGTTCCGCCATACAACGGCTTGGCGCAGCATTTGAAGGTGTCCGCAGGGCACATGCTCCCGCCAGTGAAGGGGGCATTAGGGATACGGCATATTATTCGATTCTGGCGAATGAATGGCCGGAGGTACGTACGAATCTTCTAGAGCGACTAGAAAGAGGCTCGAGAGGCGCAGCCGAATAATGGAATAAATGTCTATACAATAGCGGGGTACATAAATCAATGATGAAAATTGGAATAGATGCTGGCGGTACACTAATTAAAGTCGCATGGATGCAGAGCGGCGCGCTCGAATTCAACAAGTTCCCGATCTCCCAATTGGAAAATGTGGCTCAGCAGATAAGCGGATTCGATAACGCTAAGATTTGTATCACGGGCGGTAAAGCCGCTTTATTGAAATCCTATTTGAGCAAAGAAGCGGCAGAGAAAGCGGCGGAGATCGTTGAATTCGAGGCAACCTGCAGCGGTGTGCGTTATCTTCTTGCGAAGAACGCTATATTAGAGGAAACGTATATTTTAACGAATGTGGGTACCGGCACTTCGATTCACCATGTCGGTCCCAGCAGTCAAAAAAGGGTCGGTGGAACCGGGGTTGGCGGCGGAACCATAATGGGGCTGTCGCAGCTGCTGACTGGGATAACAGATTATGAAACCATTGTATCATCCGCAGTTAAGGGAGAGCGTGACCGCATCGATTTGAAAGTAAAGCATATTTATGCAGGCGCAGAGCCTCCCATTCCAGGAGATTTAACCGCAAGTAATTTCGGAAATATACTGCCGTTGGTAGCTGCAGATCAATTGTCGAAGGAAGAACTACTGGCTTCTGTAATCGGCCTAGTGGGGGAAACGGCAGCTACAGTTAGCGTGCTTGCTGCGGGCCAATGTGGCGTCTCATCCGTCATTTTCATCGGTTCATCTTTCATTGGAAACGACCTTCTTAAAGAGGTTGTTCAAAATTATACAAAGCTAAGAGGAGCCTCGCCCTTGTTCATTGATAATGGCGAGTATTGCGGGGCAATTGGAGCCTTATTGTATGACAGTTAGAAAGCAAGATTCTCCGGGATCCGAGTTATGCAAACGCTCAGTCCCGGAATAATCGACATCTGCCAAAGCAATAACAGCCTCGAATTTCTGCCCCATTGTTTATCGCGTATTTTACAATCAGCTCTAATTGCCCCTAACCTTGGCACGATATGCAGCGGCACGGACCATAAACGCAGCGATCATAAGAATGAGTGTAGCAGTAGCTAGGACCGCAACAAACGACTTATCAAATGCCGCTTGCGCGATTTGAATGAGGGTGGATCCGGCTGTGGCGGACAAATTTTCTGCTGCCATTAGTGCCTCGTCTAAGCTGTCCCGAACGACCGGAGAGACGGCTAGTCCTTCAGGAATAACGAATGAAGCGGTATAGATGAACGACGAAAGGCTGCCCAGAAGCGTAATGCTCAGCGTGCTGCCAAGCTCGAACGAGACTTCCTCGATGGATGCGGCCATGCCTGCTTTCTCAATAGGGGCATGAATCATAATCGAATTAGAAGCAGCAGTCATCGCTCCGCCAAGACCCGCCCCCAGAATCAACAGCGATACGACCTGTGCAATGATATTTCCATTATGGAAGAGCAGAAACGCACCCATCCCGAGACCAGAGATAAACAAACAAATCCATTGTACGTTCATCTTATCCACGCGATGCAGCACTAGCCCGATGATTATTCCGGAGAGGAATGAAGCGATCGGAGTAAATATAATGAACAGGCCGGCTTCTAGGGGGGAATACCCAAGCACGAGCTGAAGCCGCTGGGTGACGATCAATTCCATTCCTATTAGAGCAAAGCAAGACAGCAGAGCTGTCAGCACGCCTATCGTGAAGCGAGAATCTTTAAATAAGGCAAAATCGATTAAGGGATCGGTGCTCTTACGTTGGCGTAGCAAAAACAAAATCAAAGCCATAATTCCAATTGCGGCTGAAATCAAAGCGATGGCATACGAGCCATCACGCCTGCTGACCTCCTTGATTGCATACACGAGACCAACGAGGCCAATCATAATCTGGACGGAACCGATAAAATCCCATGTTTTGCTTGGATGCCCTTTAAGGTTCGGGATAAACAGAACGGCTAAAAGCAGAGCGATAATGACGATTGGAATATTGAGCAGGAACACCGAGCCCCACCAAAAATGCTCCAGCAATAAACCGCCAATGAGTGGGCCGATTCCGGCTCCGACAGAGGAGACGGATGCCCAAATGCCGATGGCTAGTGAGCGCTCGCGCTCATCGGAAAAGGTCGTGCGAATGATGGAAAGGGTTGCCGGCATCATCATCGCGGCGCCAACGGCAAGCAGGGCACGCGCGGCAATAAGAACGAGCGGGAATGGCGCGTAGGCCGCAAGCAGGGAAGCAATCCCAAAGAGAATAAGCCCGCTGACGAAAAGCCTCTTATGACCGAGCCTATCGCCTAAAGTACCGAGACCGGGCAATAGCCCAGCCATCACAAGCGGATAAATGTTGACGATCCATAGCTTTTCCGAAGCGGTAGCAGAAAGGTCATGCGTAAGCTGCGGGAGAGCGGTATAAAGCACCGTCATGTCAATGACGATTAGAAACAGGGCACTTGACACGATCGCCAGCACAATCCAGCGTTGAAGCTTAGAGAGATGAAAGGTAGACATTTGTAATCCTCCAAAGATGCGCAATAAAATTTTGCTCCCGTAAGGTATTATGAGGAACAACTGGCTTAATTAACCGCCCCTAAATTGATAGCAGCGCCTCATGTTCCTTGACGGGGCAATATGGTTACGTTAATGTACTATCGCCGCTAATCATTTGACGATTACGGGCAACGCATACGAATATGATTTGCTTAGTTATTTAGCTGTTGGAGATCCGGATAAATATGTCACCCAAATCGCGATCCAAATATAGTGCAGCAGTTACCCATCTCCACCATTCAAATCCACAACCATAAAAGGTTGTGGATTTTTTTTATAAAAAAATCAGTTTAGATTCGACTATATTGTTTAATATCGTCCCATGGTGACGCCTAGTCATGCGGGGTATGCTGGAGTGAGCGTATATATTAAGTAAATCGTTCATTTTTAACGACAATAG
Organism: Bacillus sp. FJAT-26390; assembly: GCF_001682865.1. Taxonomy (GTDB): domain Bacteria; phylum Bacillota; class Bacilli; order Paenibacillales; family Paenibacillaceae; genus Pristimantibacillus. The sequence continues at coordinate 761,800 of NZ_MAQX01000032.1, read as the reverse complement.
GAGGATCAAAATAATGAGAAACGAAGGCGTATCGGCACCATCCATGAAGGTAACTTCGAAAAATCCCATTGTGACGTCAATATACACGGCCGACCCATCTGCCCACGTGTGGGGGGACGGCAAGGTTTATATTTATGCTTCCCATGACATGGACCCGGCAAGAGGCTGCGATCTGATGGACAGGTATCATGTGTTTTCCTCGTCGGATATGGTGAACTGGGTAGATGAAGGAGAAATTCTCCGCTCGGATGATGTGGCTTGGGGCAGACCGGAAGGCGGCTTTATGTGGGCGCCTGATGCGGCCTACAAGAACGGAACCTACTATTTCTATTATCCGCATCCGAGCGGCTCCAGCTGGAACGACACTTGGAAAATCGGGGTAGCAACGAGCCAAAGGCCTGCAAGCGGCTTTACCGATCAGGGCTATATTGAGGGGCTTGGGGGATTTGCGCTCATTGATCCTTGCGTGCTGGTGGATGATGATGACCGTGCCTACATGTACTACGGCGGCGGCAGCCGATGCGAGGGCGGCGAGCTGAACGAGGATATGATGTCGATTAAGGGCGAAATGCGGGAAATGGAAGGGTTGGAGGATTTTCACGAGGCGGCATGGGTATTCAAAAGAGAGGGCCTCTACTATTTGACCTACGCGGACAATCTGGACGGAAATAACCGGATGAGATACGCTACCAGCGAAAATCCGCTTGGCCCTTGGACCTATCGGGGGATCTTTCTGGAGCCGACCGGCTGCTCGACAACTCATGGCTCCGTGGCGGAATTTAAGGGACAATGGTATTTGTTCTACCATAATCAAGATATCTCGGGCGAAGGCAATTTGCGAAGCATGTGCATCGACTATTTGTACTTCAATGAAGACGGAACGATCAAGACCGTCGTCCAGACTAAGGAAGGCGTCCAATCAGTCGGGGATGCTCCTGCACCCAATCCGAACGAAAAGGCCTACCCGGCAGAGAAATGCAGCGTTTACGGTGGGGCAGCAATCGAAACAAACGAGCAAGGCTCCAGCGTTGTAACCCATTTGCAAGCGGCAGGCTCCTACTGCCGGTTCGACAATGTCGATGGAGGGAAGGGCGGCAGAGCAACGATTCATATTCGTTATGCCACGGCAGAGCGTCTCGCCAAGCTGAATCTGACGGTCAATGGCCATGATTATTCATTGCTAAATGCGTTGTCGACGGGAAGCTTGACCGATTTTACCGGCAAAGCCAGCCTTACAGTGACGCTGAATCCAGGGACGGACAACAGCATTAAACTGACAGGCGGCTATGGCAAAATCAGTCTTCAAGGCATAAGCGTCAGCCCGTTTGCTGATTAAGTGCAACCGGCCATTCACTCTCGGCATGCCATCGTTCACAAGTGTAGAAAGAGCGCCTTATTAGGCGCTCTTTGCCTTTTGCATGTTCGGTTGGTTACTATCCATAGATTGACAAAAAATAATAGAGAAGCTATCATGACCCCAAGAATAGGTTCGCGGTTATAAAATGAGCTAGTAGCAACAATTAATAGGGAGGCGGTTGCTATGTTAGGACAGACGGCTTCGGCAGGATTCCAAATTGGCGTTCGCAGGACATTTCCGATCTCGCAAGAGCAAGCATGGGCATTGTTGATTTCTCCTGTAGGACTAAAGCTATGGTTGGGCGACATTTCAGATTTAAAGCTAGAGGTTGGTCATCCGTACACAACCAAGGAAGGCATATTTGGCGAATTGCGTGTCGTAAAGCCGCTCCACCAGCTTCGGATGACATGGCAGAGGAAGACGTGGGAGAGCCCGTCAACGGTGCAAATCCGCATTATTCCTAATCCAAAGAGCGCAGGCAAAACAGTCATAAGCTTTCATCAGGAAAAGCTGAAGGATGGGAATGAGCGGGAAAATATGAAGCGGTACTGGGAAGAAGCGGCGGCTAAAATTTTGGGAAAAATAAATGCAGACATGTGAGCGCTATATATAAGGACTAAACGCTAAGAGAGTGCCTTAAAGGTGCTCTTTTTTTTGTGTAAATAGACCGCTGCCCACACTAAATTTACCATATAAATACATTAGTTTAACAAATGTGCTGAATTTAGATAACCTGGAGAAAATATTGCCGATCTATACTTTAAAAGGGTAAAAACAACAAGAATTCATAACAACCCACATTAATCCACATGGGAGTGAAAGAGAGATCATGAAACTTTGGTTCAAAAAAGAGTTAGTTGTCGGCGTTATTTTATCAGTGTTCGTTCTAATGCTTGCTGCATGCGGGGGAAGTAACAACAAGGAAGCAGCTAATGAGAGTGCTGAAGTTGAAGAAATCTCGGTAGCTGATCTTGAGAAGAACGCGAAGGAAGAAGGCTCTGTCGTAAGCGTCGGAATGCCGGACACTTGGGCGAACTGGAAGGACACATGGACGGATCTGCAAACCAAGTACGCGTTAACACATACGGATACAGATATGTCGAGCGCAGAGGAAATTGCCAAGTTTGAGGCTGAGAAAGATAAGCCAACCTCTGATATTGGCGACGTTGGTATTGCATTTGGACCGGTTGCGGTTGATAAAGGCGTTACGCAAGCTTACAAAACCTCCTATTGGGATGAAGTGCCGGATTGGGCCAAAGATAAAGATGGGCACTGGATCGTAGGATACCAAGGCTCGATTTCATTCCTAACGAATACGAAGCTTGTCCAAACGCCGCCCCAAAGCTGGGAAGACCTTAAGAGCGGCACCTACAAAATCATCGTTGGCGATGTAACAAAAGCAGCGCAGGCTCAAATGGCCGTGTTGGCCGCGGCGATCGCTTTTGGCGGGGACGAATCTAATATTGAGCCAGGAATTGCTTATTTCGAGGATCTTGCAAAAAAAGGCCGCCTTTCCAATGCGGAAGCTAGTCTGGCTAACATCGAAAAAGGCGAAGTCGAAGTGACGTTATTATGGGATTTTAACGCTTTGAACTCCAAAGACCAGCTTGGCAAGGACCAATTCAACGTAGCCATTCCTAAAGAAGGAAGCGTTGTGAGCGGTTATGCCACGATCATCAACAAATATGCTTTGCATCCAAATGCGGCGAAGCTGGCTCGTGAATATATTTTGAGCGATGCAGGCCAGATTAACTTGGCGAAAGGTTATGCAAGGCCGATTCGTGATAGCGTAAAGCTGCCTGAGGACGTAGCGGCAAAGCTGCTCCCTAGCGACGCATATGCTAACGTTAAGCCGGTTGGCGATTACAAGGTATGGGAAGAGACGGCTAAAAAATTACCGCAGCTGTGGCAGGAACGCGTTCTTGTGCACATGAACTAATCGTTAATCGTTAACCTGATAGCCGAAAATGGAGCGTCTTCGTCGTTGTTGCCGAAGACGCCCCCTTTTATTTAATAGGAGGAGAGAATACAGGCATGAGGCGAAGGAATCGGTGGGTGTTTCTAGGGTTAATCCCGTTTGTTGTCATGATTGTGGCGTTTCAATTCGCTCCAATCCTGTCTATGCTGGCCGGAAGTGTCAGGCCGGAGGACGGTCCGGGCTTTACGCTAAGCTATTACGCGAGAATTATGCAAAGTGAATACTATTTGAAGGCTATTAAGAACAGCCTGCTCATTTCTATATCCTCAAGTGCAATCGGAATCATCATCGGTCTCCTATGCGCTTACTCGATCACGCGATTTTCCCCAAAAATGCGGGATCGGCTTCTTATGCTCTCCAATATGACCTCGAATTTTGCAGGTGTTCCGCTCGCCTTTGCTTATATTATCCTGCTGGGCAGCAATGGCGTATTTACGCTGCTGTTTAAGCAGTGGGGCTGGAATGTATTTTCGGATTTTGATTTGTATAGCTGGACAGGTCTTATTTTGGTTTATGTTTACTTTCAGGTTCCGCTTGCCCTCTTGCTTCTGTATCCCTCTTTCTATGGAATCCGCGAGCAATGGAAAGAGGCGGCATCGCTGCTTGGAGCAAGCAATTGGAAGTTTTGGACCACGATCGGCATACCGGTTCTGATGCCAGCCGTCTTCGGGACGCTGGGCATTTTATTTGCGAATGCAATGGGCGCATATGCGACGGCTTATGCCTTAGTCGGAGGGAATTACAACTTGCTTGCCATTCGAATCGGTTCCCTGGTAGCGGGGGATGTCGTGAACGAGCCTCAGCTCGGCAATGCGCTTGCGGTTATTTTAGCGTTATCTACCTTACTCGCTGTATATCTTAATCATAAAATGGTTCAGCGATCCCAATTGTTTCAATCGAGTTCATCCCCTGTACAGGCACGAAAGCGCCGGAAACAGCTGAGCCGCCTTACGGCAGCCGTGAAGGAGGAGCTGTGATGGAGATGAAGAGGAAGAAGACGGGCTGGACGCATCGGCTGCTCATGCTGGTGCTCATGATTTATTTGCTGCTACCCTTATTAGCTACTTTCATTTATGCATTCGCCAAGGAATGGCAGACGACCGTACTCCCGACGCGCTGGACGACCGAATGGTTCAGCGGGATGTTCGAAGATATACGTTTTCTGGACGCGCTGTGGACCTCCCTCTATTTATGTGCAATAAGCGTAGCGCTGAGTCTCGTCATTATGCTGCCGGCCGTGTTTATTATTACGGTCTACCTGCCCAAATGGGAGACGTTTATGAAGGGGATTGTTGTGCTGCCTTATGCTGTGCCTGGCGTCGTGGCGGCGGTCGGTCTCATTCGTGCGTACTCCTCGGGTCCAATTGATATCGCTGGAACAGCCTATCTATTAATTGGCGCTTATTTCGTTGTCATTTTACCCTATATGTATCAAGGCATTCGTAATAGCCTGCTAACGGTGTCAGCGGTTGAGCTGCTTAATTCGGCAGAAATGTTAGGTGCCAGCCGGGCAAAAGCGTTCGTTAACGTGATTCTCCCCAATATTTGGCCAGGCGTCATTACCTCGACATTGTTATCTTTCTCTATCCTATTCGGTGAGTTTGTTCTAACCAACATGCTTGTCGGCGGGCATATCCATACGATACAGGTTTACCTTTATCAGAGGTTAGGGGAAAGCGGGCACTTGGCTAGCGCTATCGCGATTTCCTATTTCATTTTTATTCTGCTGTTGTCTATGGTCCTAATGAAGCTTGGCCAAAAAATGAATAAGGGGATTCAAGGATGAGCGCATATTTGGAACTGCAAGGCATTCATAAGCAATTCGGCAGCACGAATGTGCTGAATCATGTTGATTTGCAAATCCGCGAAGGGGAGCTCGTGACGCTGCTTGGGCCATCGGGCTGCGGAAAGAGCACGCTGCTGCGCTGCATTGCGGGCCTGACGGAAATTGACGGCGGGCAAATTATTTTAGATAAAAAAAATATCGTGAACCTTCCTCCCCGCAATCGGGAGATTGGGATGGTGTTTCAATCTTATGCTCTGTTTCCTAATCTAACCGTCAGTGAAAATATTCAATACGGGATGAAAATGAGAGGGGTCGCCAAGGAAGAGAGAGTAAGGCGATCCGAGGAACTGCTTGCCATGATTGACCTGGAGGACAAGCGGGGCGCCTATCCCCAGCATCTTTCCGGCGGTCAGCAGCAGCGCGTGGCGCTTGCTCGTTCGCTTGCCGTTCAGCCCAAAGTGCTCCTGCTCGATGAGCCGCTGAGCGCATTGGATGCGAAAATTCGCAAAAACCTGCGGACAGAAATTCGTGATATACAGAAACGTTTTAATATGACGACGATCTTCGTGACGCATGATCAGGAAGAAGCGCTCATTTTATCCGATCGGGTATGTCTGATGAACAACGGAAGCATCGTGCAGGAGGGAACCCCTGAAGAGATTTACACGACTCCAAAAACAGAGTTTGTCGCCCGTTTCATGGGAAGCTACAACGTACTGACTAAACCTGAGGTTATGCGATTGTTCGAGCAGGTGGATAGTACGGCGGAAAGCTTCGCTATTCGGCCTGAATCGGTCGTTCTGTTGGACGAGGAAGCTCGCCTAGCGGCAGTACGCGAGGGAAAGCGGATTGTGGAGGGAACCATCCATTCGGTCTCCATTCTCGGCAATATTATCCGTTATGCCATAGATGCCGCCAGCGTAAGGCTAACCATCGATGTGCTTAACGACGGCCGGTCACTGCGTTTGGGAGAAAGCAGCCGTGTATGCTTAGCGATGGATCATTCCCAGCTCTTGCATCTAGAGAGGGAGGGCGCATGACTGACACGTCACCAAGGCTGATCGTTGTTGTTCTGGACGGATTAAGATATGATTCGGCGCGAAAATATTTAGGCTACATGGAGCATCTTGTGGAGCAAGGACAGGTTCATTGTTACCGGGTTCAATCGGAGCTCCCGAGTCTGTCGCGTCCGCTCTACGAAGTGCTTCTTACGGGGACGCCGGCTGCGAAGAATGGCATTACGGCTAATCATATCGTTAGATTAAGCCAGGAGCAGAGCGTATTTGGGCTTGCTGCCAAGGCAGGGCTCAGAACGGCTGCTGCCGCGTACCACTGGGTTAGCGAGCTTTATAATTCGGCGCCATTTAACCCGATTACGGATCGCCATCAGCATGACGAGAGCAAGCCGATCCAGCATGGTATTTTTTATTTCGAGGATCAATATCCAGACAGCCATCTATTCGTAGACGCCGAAAATTTGCGTGCAACGTATGACCCGCATTTTCTATATATCCATACGATGAATATTGATGACGCGGGACATAAGCACGGCGGGGAAAGCAAGCCATATGAAGCATCCGTGCGCGCGGTGGATGGCATGCTTGCGACGTTGATGCCGCTATGGATGTCCCAAGGCTGCCGTATTATCGTAACCGCCGACCACGGGATGAACGCAGCCGGTTATCATGGCGGGACGGAGCCGGAGGAGCGGCATGTGCCGCTCTACATTTGCGGTGAAGCGCCTGACTTGCTGACAGTAAGCGATGGCGAAGCTTTGCCGCAGCTTATGCTCGCCCCGTTAATGTGCCGCTATCTGGGACTGGAGCCGTCCGAGCGGATGATTGCTTTGGTAGATAAGCGGTAGCTGGACCCAGAGAGCATGACTGTAAAGATATGACGTGAAATAGTTATAAGATTTGGACGAAAAAATGAATGGTGTGATTGTTGATCTGTAACACAAGGGAAGGAGCCTCGGTCTCCTTCCTTTTTTTGTATTATTCCCAAATTTACATGTGAGGTTTACGCATCTATATTTATTACGACCGTAAATCAATCAATTGTAAGCAAGCTAGTTCTCATGCATAATTGGGGTATATTGTTATAGCAAATAGATGTATTCCAATAGACTGGAGAGGCTTCGATGTACAGAGTAATGATTGTCGATGATGAAGCGGTTGTCCGGAACGGGTTGAAAAATACGATTAATTGGAGCGAGCATGGCTTCGAATTGATAGGTGATTATGCCAACGGCCGCGAGGCTTGGGATGCAGTAGAGTTGTATAGGCCGGAGCTGGTCATTTCAGATATTAGCATGCCCTTTATGGATGGGCTGGAGCTTGCGGGATTAATCTCAGCGCAGTTTCCGTATATCAAAATGATAATTTTAACGGGGTATGACGAATTTGAATATGCGCAGCAAGCGATTCGGCTTAAAATATCGGATTTTATTTTGAAGCCGATTACGGCACAGGAAATTAGGCTTCTGCTCGACCGCATTAGAGCGGAGATGGATGAAGAGAAGAAGCGGCGCGAGGATCTAAGCAGGCTTAACAGCCAATTGGAGCAGAGCCTTCCGCTTCTTAAGGAGCGGTTTCTTGAGCGTCTAGTCGCAGTTGGGCTGAAAGAATCGGAGGTGACGGAGCGCTTCGCTTATTTTAATCTTCCGCCCGTGTCGCCGCTGTATGTGGTAATGGTTGTAGATATCGATGATTTCGGAAACCGCGAGCTGCATTCCTATGAGCATGATTCCGAATTTTTGCGATTTGCGGCATTTGATATTTTTCAAGAAACGCTGGATGAAGATCATGTGCTAACCTTCCGTACCCGCGAGGAGCGGATGGTTGCGATTATTTTCGGACAGGACAATGAGAGTCTATTGTATGAGCGCGTATTTTCTCTTGCGGAGGAAGTCCGTTATCATGTGGAGAAATATTTGAGCTTTACGGTTACGATCGGAGTAGGCAGAGCCTGCGCTAACGTGGAGCAGCTTCCGATATCCTATAAGAGCGCTTTGTCTGTTCTGGATTACCGCTTCCTGCTTGGCAAAAATCGGGTACTGAGCATTATGGATATAGAGGGCAAGCCCACAAACGTTATGCCGCTTAGCCTGGAGTGGGATCGCAAGCTTGCGACAGCTGTCAAAACAGGCGCCATTCAAGAAGCGCATCAGTTAATTGAAACGGGAGTAGCCGAGCTTAAGGCGGCACTTGTCCCGGTAGAAGCCTGCATGCTGCAAATGCAGAAGGTTGTTCTATCGCTCATGAACTCGATCCAGGAGCTTGCTATTCAGCAGCAGGAGCCTTCCATCGAGCAGCAAATCAAGCTGATGAATGTGTTTAGATTCAAGACGCTGGATGAAATCGAGGTTTGGCTCAAAGAAGTGGTGTGCGCTGTCATTTCGACGATTACGGATAACCGCAATTATTTGACGAACATGCAAATTCATCGCGCAGTAGAGTACATTGATACGAATTATGCCAACGAGAAAATGTCTCTCCAGGATTTATGCCGCCATGTGCTCATGAGCACCAGCTATTTCAGCCTCGTCTTTAAGCAGCATACCGGAGAAACGTTTATCGAATATTTGACCGGTGTACGGGTTGCGAAGGCTAAGGAGCTGCTTCATAACTCAAATTTAAAATTATACGAAATCGCCGAGCAGGTCGGCTACAAGGACCCCAATTATTTCAGCATTCTATTTAAGAAGCATTCGGGAATAACACCCAAGGATTATCGAGATAAGCAAATAAAGGGGAGCGGAGCCTAGCATGCTCAAAGAACGTTTCTTTCCCTTATTCCCGCTCAAAAGCATTCAATCCAACATATCGTTAGCGTTCTCCTTATTAATATTGGCTGCAATCGTACTAACGAGTCTAGTAAGCTATCAAGTGTCCGTCGCCGCTGTCGAGCGGAACTCGAAAGGGTATATCGAAGAAATCATTAAGCAGGTCAATCTCAACATTCAATCCTATGTCGACAACATGGAGAACATCTCGCTGCTTGCTCTGACCAACAAGGATGTCAAATATTATATCTCCGACAACAGCTTCATAAGCGCAGAGAATCGCCGGATGTACGAGAAGCAAATATCCGACTTGTTTCAAGCGATTTTGTATACGCGCAAGGACATCGCTTCGATTATGGTGTTTGGCTATAATGGCAGATTTGTATCCGACCGCAGAATTACGAGCTTAAATCCGAATACCGATCTGGAGGAGCAAGCTTGGTATCAGATGGCTAAGGCAGCAGGCGGCCAGTCGGTCGTATCGGCTCCCCATGTGCAAAGCCTGATCGAGAACGAATACCGCTGGGTCGTTTCCTTAAGCCGGGAGCTTAAGAGCACCGATGGCATAACGGCCGAGGGCGTTTTCCTTGTTGATCTAAATCTCAGCATTATAAACGATATTTGCAACAACATTAATCTAGGCAAAAAAGGTTATCTCTTCATTGTGGACAAGCAGGGCAATATCGTCTACCATCCGCAGCAGCAGCTGATCGACAGCAAACTGCGGAGCGAGAGAATAACGGAGGTTTTGCAAGCCGAAAGCGGACAATCCTTTACCGTTAACCAGGGGGATGGCAAACGCATCTACTCCGTTCAGGATACAAACTTTGGATGGCGGATTGCGGGGGTTGCCTACACCGATGATTTGATTGCCAGCAAAGACAATTTGCGGAATTCGATTATTTTTTATTCCTTATGCGGCTTGGCTTTCTCGCTGCTTATTTCGCTTGGGCTGTCTCACCGGCTATCGAAGCCGATCCGGGTATTGACGTCGGATATGAAACAGGTGGAGAAAGGGAATTTCGACATTCAGACCGAAATCGGACAAATGAACGAAATCGGGCAGCTGGGCCGATCGTTTAATCTCATGGTCAGCCGGACAAAGTTTCTCATGGAGGAGACGATTCTAAACCAAGAGAACAAGCGCAAGAGCGAGCTGCTGCTGCTGCAATCACAGATTAATCCTCATTTTTTGTATAATACGCTCGATTCCATCGTCTGGATGGCCGAGCAGAAGCAGCATGAGGAGGTCGTGCTCATGACTTCCGCCTTAGCCAAGCTGTTCCGCGCGAGCATTACGAAGGATCAGGAGCTGATCCCGATTCGCGTAGAAATTGAGCATATTACGAACTATTTGCTGATACAGAAGATGCGCTACAATGATGAGCTTAATTATGTGATCGATATTGACGAAGCCATTGTTGGTTATAAGACACTTAAGATACTGCTTCAGCCCTTTGTCGAAAATGCGATCTATCACGGCATTCGCAGCATGTATGGTATGGATGACGGGTTAATTACGATACGCGGCAGACAATCGGGCGAACAGGTCATATTTGAAGTCGAGGACAACGGGCATGGCATGACACAGGAGCAGCTCGGACGGCTCTTCTTCCGCAGCGAGGAGGATAACCGCAATCAGGGCATCGGCATCCGTAACGTGAATGAGCGGATCAAGCTCTATTTTGGCCATGAATATGGCATTACAATCCGCAGCGAAATCGAGGAAGGCACCTGCATCACGATCGTAATACCGAAACTCGAGTAAGGAGAGCAGACTAATGCGGAAGCATCGATTTACGTTATGGCTCGTGCTGGCGATTGCGGTCATTGCGATCTATTCTGTATTTAATTTCAAATTATTTACGGGCTTTGCCCGCGAGGACAAAAGCGTCACCGTTATTTTGGAAACGCTGAATGTACGCTACGACTTCTGGCAGGCCGTGAACCAAGGCGCCGAAGCAGCGGCCAAAGAGATCGGGCTTAATCTGAGCGTGGAAGGCCCTCTTACCGAGGATGATGCGGATACTCAGATTCAAATATTGGAGGCAGCGATCGAGCGCAGGCCGCAAGCCATCGTCATCGCTACCCTTATGGATGACCGGATGCCGGCTGTTCTGGCGAAGGCGCGTGCGGCAGGCATTAAGCTGGTCGTTATTAATCAATCGCCGGATATGCTGCCTTCTCCGATCGTCGTCTCCAGCAATCATTTGGAATCAGGGCGGTTAGCGGGCCAGACCGCGATTAAGGAAACAAACGGCCATCCGAATATAGCGATTATTAGCGATAATGCGAATTCGGTCATTTCCGAGGAGCGGGTTGCAGGGATGAGGCTCGTTCTTGCCGGGTATAACGAAAGCTTGAAGGGTCCCTATTATGCGGACAATTCCGAGGACAGAGCGTACGAGATTGCCAAGCAGCTGATGATGAGCGACTCCTCCATCAATACGTTTATTACGCTAAACGGGTCCTCTTCCCAGGGCGTTGCTAAAGCGCTGAAGGAGCAAAATCGGATCGATGCGGTGAGCTTGATCGGGTTTGACAGCACGAGCGATGAGGTGCAGCTGCTGGAAGCAGGCATCATCAAAGCGTCCATCGTGCAGAAACCGTTTAATATGGGCTACTTAGGCGTGAAAACGGCATTAAACCTAATCGAAGGCGACAACGCTGATCCTAAGATCGATATCGAATCCAGCGTCATTACGAAAGAGAATATGTATACCACTGAAAATCAGAAGCTGCTGTTCCCGTTTATTAATAGCAAGTAGACTTTTTTCTGGGAGGATAAGATCACCCTATGCAGCGAAAATTTTATAATAAGCAGCCCTTCATGATTACCGTTATATTCACCCTTTCCGCGATTCTTCTCTCTTCATGCATGAATGCGAGCTCGGAGCCGATTGCGACGCCGAAGGAAGAGCGGGCGTTGATCCGGTTCGTTGCCTCTGAATACAGTACGGAGACGAAGCCGCTGCTGGAGAAGCTTGTAAAAGAATTCGAGCGTAAAAATCCGTTAATCGATGTGGAGCTGCAGGTAGCCAATTGGGATATTCTCGATGGCATCTATACGACCATGATCAGCAAGAATCAGCCTCCTGATCTTTTGAATACCAATGTTTATGCCCATTTTGCCCAGGATGACTTGCTTAATGACTTGGATGAGATCATATCGCCTGAGCTGGCGAGCAAGCTGTATCCGAATTTAGTTGAGATGGATCAGATGAACGGAGTGCAGTATGCCATCCCCTATGTAGCTACAACGCGGAATTTGTACTATAACAAAGATCTGTTCCAAAGAGCGGGCATCGCGGCTCCTCCGGCGACATGGTCAGAGCTTGAGCAGGCTGCCGGCAAAATCAAAGCGCTCGGCGAGGCGGAAGGATTCGGCGTAGATTTAACCGATAATGAGACGCAGGCATCGTTATCTTATATCTTTTACGGCTCGGGCGGAGAGTGGATTAAAGACGGGAAGTGGCATATTAACTCCAAAACAAACATCGAGGGTTTAACTTTTCTGAAAGAGCTGTTCGATAAAGGGCTGACCGATCCGGAGCCAACCGTTACGACTCGCGATGAGAAGCAGCGGATACTCGGAGCGGGAGAGCTTGCGATGATGATATCCGGCAATTATTTCTCGTCCGTCGTTCCGAAGGAATTCCCGAGCCTGCAATGGGGCAAAGGCCCGATACCGGTAAAGGACGGAACGCCGCCCATCACATTTGGCGTACACGATGTGCTAGTTTCGTTTAAGACCGATCATACGAACAAAGAAGCGTTGTCCAAATTTCTGGATTTTCTGTATGATGATCGTGCCTATGAGGAAATGATTAAGCGGGAAGGCTTCCTTCCTGCCACCACGACAGTAGGCGTTCGATTGTCCGAGCAGGACGAAGTGATGAAGAGCGATCTGGAAGCGCTGAGCAAAGCGAAGTTTTATCCGGTCAAGGAGCCGGCTTGGCAGGCCGTGCTCGATTATGCCCGCAAAATGGGCGATGCCGTCTTGTTCGAGCATACCACCCCAAAAGCAGCGTTAGATCAGCTCCAGCTTTTTGCCGAAACGAAGAGCAATCAGCTGAATAGCCGAAAAAAATGACGAAACACGATATTTTTCCTCTAAATTCATAGAGAAGAGAAGATAATAAAGAATATATGGAAGATATTCAATAGAGAATAAAGCCCTCCCAACTTATGATGAAATTACGCGCTAGAGCTCAAATACGAGCTCATTGCTACGGCGTATAAAACATCATTTGTGGGAGGGTTTGCTTTAATGATTATGAAGAAAAAGTTTGCAGCGCTTGGTATCGCCGCTATATTGGCAGCCGTATCGCTAACGGGTTGTGGTGGATCGAATAACGGTGGTTCTACGGGTAAAGCTTCCAACACGCCTTCCAATTCTGCTCCTGCCGCCGAGACGACAGTCGCTCCCGATGCCGGGAACGAAACAACGAAACTGACGGGCGATTTCGAAATTCAATACTTTGTTGGCGGATATGGCGACAAATGGTGGAAAAAGGTTATTGCTGATTTCCAAGCCGCGAACCCTGATCTAAACATTAAAGAATCCGCAGGGCCAAAAATAAATGATCAAAACAGACCTCGTTGGATTGGAGGAAATCCTCCTGATTTCGTATACATCGACGGTCCGGTCCTAAATGACCGCCAAATGGTCGAGGATGGCCAGCTTGAAGATTTGACGGATTGGCTGAAGGAAGCCAAAAACGTGGACGGCGATTTGATTACCGATATTCTGGCTCAGCCCGCACAACAATTTGACGGCAAAGTGTACAACATTCCGCTCGTTTTGAACTCATGGGGCGTGTTCTGGAACAAAGCGCTCTTCAAGGAAAAGGGCTACACGGAGCCAACTGACTTCCAATCCTTCCTTGACGTAAGCGAAAAAATTAAAGCGGACGGCATTACGCCATTCATTCACACGGGCAAATATCCTTATTATATTAACGGTTCGATTCTGTATCCTGCTATCGTATCGGCAAACAACAATGATTTCTCCATTCTTCAAGACATGGCAGCTAACAAGGTAGAAGCATTCGAGAGCCCGGCGGTACTTGCTGCGCTTAACAAAATCGTTGCGCTGCGCGATAAAGGCTTCATTGACAAAGCTTCCATCCAAATCAATCACACGGATTCACAAATGCTGTTCCTGCAAAATAAAGATGCTTTTATCCCGAATGGTCTGTGGCTGCCTAACGAAATGGCAAAAGATATTCCTGCCGGCTTTGACTTTGGCTTCATTCCTTCGGTTACGCAGGAAGCGGGCGGCAAAGTGGTTGCCAACACTTCCACATCTACTGTAGCTATCGCTAAAAAAGGCAAAAACAAAGAAGCAGCTAAAGCGTTCCTGCAATTCATCTTCTCGAAGCAGCAAGCTTCCCAGTGGGCTGAGCTTAGCGGCGCGCCTTCCAACATCAAAGGCGACATCAGCGCTTCCAACGCTCCAAGCTTTGTTAAAGACGCAGCGAAATATTTGACGGACCCGAACACGGTTGTCATCCCGACGATTACTTATAACGCAGACGTGGATAAAGCGATGATGGATGCTACGGATGCCCTTACCATCAGCACGATTACGCCTGAAGAGTGGGTTAAACGGGTTACTGACGTCGTGAAAAAAGTGAGCAAATAATAAGCCTTTAACAAAATGAAAGCAGCGGGTGATCGAGGCATAACGCCCTTTGGTCACCTTCTGCGAGTTTACTTGGAAGGATGGGTAGCATGAGCTCAGGGACGGCAAAATGGCAGCGAAATATATTTATTGCATCATTCATCATTCCGACGCTTCTCTTTTTTGGCGTATTTACGATTTATCCGGTTTTGCAAAGCTTGTATTATTCCTTCTTCGAATGGTCCGGCATGTCGGACAAAAAAACGTTTATCGGCCTTGATAATTTCAAAGAGATGATTCACGATCCCATTGTATGGCGAGCGATTGGCAACGATTATTTTCTAGTTGCGGGCAAAATAATCGGCATTATGCTTCTCGCGACGTTTTTTGCAGTAGCGCTTACCCGCTTTGGCTTTAGGCTGGCTGGGTTCTTCCGCTCGATCTTCTTTATTCCGAATGTCATCTCCGTCGTAGTTATCGGCGTATTGTGGAATTTTATATATAATCCGCAAATCGGCTTCTTAAATGGTTTTCTATCGTTATTCACGAAGGAAAAAGTGACGATAACATGGCTTGGCTTTCCCGATCACTCGATTTGGATGCTGCTGCCTCCGGCCATTTGGGCGGGTATCGGATTTTATATGATCCTATTGATTGCTGCCATCCAGAGCATTCCCGAATCCTATTACGAGGCGGCTAACATTGAAGGCGCGGGCCAGTGGAAGCAATTTTGGAGCATTACCGTTCCTCTGACTTGGGAGCAAATCAAAGTATCCATTTTGAATATTATGATGACAACGCTCAATGGCTCCTTCGTTATCGTATGGATTATGACAGAGGGCGGACCGGATAACAGCACGCAGGTTATGGGCTCTTATTTGTACCAAATGGCATTCCGTCAATTTCATTTTGGCTACGGCGCTGCGATCGGCTTTATGATCTTGGTCCTCTCATTAATTACGACTATCGCGCTTCAACGGTTAATGCGTCACGATACCGTTGAGATGAGCTAAGGGGGATAAAGATGAATTTACAGATTAAAAATCCGGTCGCCAAGCTGATTGTTTATGTCATTTTGCTGCTGTGGGGCATTTCCGTCTTGTATCCCCTCCTATGGACGCTGCTTGATTCCTTGAAAAATAATGAACAATTTTTCTTGAATGCACCATGGTCATTGCCCGAAATGCCGCTGCTGTGGTCCAACTTCTCGTATGTATGGAACAAATATCATTTTGACACCTATTTCGTGAACTCGATCGTCATTACTTTCGGTTCGACCCTGCTCGCTTTGCTGTTGTCGGCAACGACGGCCTATGTCTTGGCTAGGTATAAGTTTAGAGGGAGCAATGCCTTGCTGCTGCTCTATATTTCGTCGATGATGGTTCCGTTTGTACTTGCGCTTATTCCTTTGTTCTTCTTAATGAATTCGATGGGCCTCATTAATACGAAGATCGGTTTGATCTTTGTGTATACGTCAAGCCTGCTTGCGTTCGGCATCTTTGTCCTCGTTGGTTTTTTCAAATCGCTGCCGAAGGAGCTGGAAGAGGCTGCAATCGTGGATGGCGCTTCGTATTACGGGACATTCTTTAGAGTCATGCTTCCGTTATCACAGCCAGGCTTAATTACCATTGGCATTGTGAACATCTTGAACATTTGGAACGAGTATATCGTAGGTACGATACTCATTAATGATCCTGAGCAATACACGCTGCCGGTGGAAATAGGCGTAATGCAAGCCGAGATGCAGTATCGTACAGAGTGGGGGCCGCTGTTCGCAGCGCTGCTCATCACAATTATTCCTGTCCTTATTATTTATATTATTTTTCAAAGGCAGATCGCGAGCGGCATTACGGCCGGTGCGGTCAAATAATGGCGACTACACGAAAGGGCACTTTTATCAAAGTGTCCTTTTTGGCGCGCTGCATTTCTTCGTGCTTCCAAACAAGGAAAATCGACTAGCTGGTCGGAGGGCGTTCACTAATGATAGTAAGATTGTATTACATATGGAGAGGACAATATTAGAATCACAAGGAAACCTCGTCTATAATACAGGGTATAAACCGAAAGAAGCGAGGCGGAAACATGGCGGCTGAAGCAGTTTGGAAGGGAAATACCAACCAGGCAATCTGTGCATTTACATTCGATGACGGTCCTTCCCAGCTTCCACTGGAACGATGGCTTGATGTTCTAGAGCAGGAAGGCGTCATCGGTACCTTTTTCTTCACCGGAGAATGGATCGATCAGTTCCCTTATAAAGCGAGAGAAATGATTTCCCGCGGGCATGTGCTTGCCCCTCATACGTATCACCATCGCAGGATGGCGCAGGTGCCAAAGTCTGTATTTCTTGAGGAGCTAAAGCTAACCGAGCTTGCTTATCAGGATGCAACAGGCTTGCCATGTCCAGCCTTTATGCGTTTCCCTTACTGCTCGTACAATGAGGAAAATCTGGAATGGCTTGCGGAGTGGGGCGGTTATCTGGATATCGAAGGAATCGATTCCGGCGATTGGGCTGGCGTTCCAGCCGAAGAAATCGTTGCAGAGGTTGAACCGGGTCTGGTTAACGGGGCGATTGTCGTTATGCATAGCAATGATATTGCGAAGCATTCTCCCGAGGCGCTCAGGGAGCTGATCCGAATGGCGAAGCAAAGAGGGCTTAAAGCCATAGGCATACCTGAATTGCTGCAATCGCTTGGCATAGAAGCGGGCCATAAATCATGGAAAATTACAGTCGAGGTTCCTGCCGAGCCGGATCTTCCTGCGGAGAATTGGGTTCCACTTAGCAGCCGTGAGCAGCTTGCGGAGATAGCGGCCCAAAGTATAGATTGGCACATTAGGCAATATACGCAAAATTTCACCTCCGAGAGCGATTGGCTTCAGCATCTGGAAAATTCGCTCCATGAGTTTCGCACGATAGAAGATCGCCAGTTATTTTATCTATGGGAATTTAGCGGCTCCTATTGGGGTTATGTTCGAGCTGGCGTTATGAAAGATACGCTCGTATTACTCGATTTTGCAGCTAAGGAGGCGCAGGCGGACACTTTGGTCTATATGCTTCGCTGGGCTGTGGAGACGGCAAACAGACTTGGCTTAACTCGAATTGAGGCCAGGCAGGATATTCGCAGAATGCACAAAATGTGCGTTCAGTTAGGCTGGCAAGCCGAGATTGTGGAAGATCAATAGGAAATAAGTAAATAGAGGGCTGCCCATTTATAGGCGGCTCTTTCTGTCTTGCCCTTTAGCAGCATGATCTTCAAATTTACAAAGGCAATGATGAATATTATAATCCAATGAGTTGTTAGAACCATTGAACGGATAGCTAACATATCAGTCAGTTTGCTGCGGAAAAGAGGAGAAGCTCGGGTGAAATCATTAGCAGGCTATTATTTTTTATTTTATCTGGCCATGTCAGTCGTTATGCCGTATACGAGCCTTTATTTTAGCGATAGAGGCTTTAGCCACACCACGGTTGGCCTTATTTTATCTTTATGGGCTTTAGTCAGCGTCATTGCCCAGCCCGTGATGGGCCTCATCAACGACCGCATTAACAAACCGCGAAAAATCATGTTGATTTGTGCCATCGCGGCTCCTGTTCTCGGCTTAGGATTCCATTTTACGCATGGACTTGCGGCTATTCTTGTTTTATCTGTATTTTTCGCTTGGTTTCAATCCTCTGGCGGACCGATCGGCGACGCAATGGCAGTGGAAATAGCCAGCAAAAGGGGCTTCTCATTCGGCAGCGTTAGGCTGTGGGGAGCGTTAAGCTATGCGGTAGGAACCTTCTCGACGGGGATTTTGTACGAAAGATTTGGCTACACCGATATTTTTATTTATTATCTAGTTATAAGTACAACGGTCTGCCTGTCGCTAATGCTTCTTCCGGCAGCCCGGATTTCCCGCAGAAGAGTGACGTTATTTGGTCAAATGGGCGAGGTTGTTCGCAATAAACCTTTTATGATATTTGTGGTCACAAGCATGCTGATGATGATGTCGGCATCCATTAATATGAACTTTTTGCCGCTGTACTTTAAGGAAATGGGCTTCGATAAAAGCTGGATCGGCAGCGCTTTTGCGATTGCCGCCATTATTGAGGTCCCAATGTTTTGGGTAGCGACCAAGCTGAGCAAAAGAATCGGCAAATATCAGCTGTTATGCCTGGCCGCCGCCATTTATGGCATTCAATATTTCTTTTTGTTCTCATTCGCTAACGTTTCATTGACGCTGGCTGTTCAACTGTTGAACGGGATCGCGTTTGCTTTTGTAGCCGGCACATCGGTAGAAATCGTACAGAGCTATGCAACAGAGGGGACGAAGGCAACGCTTCAAACCGTATATGCGGCAGTAACATGGGGGCTTGGCGGAATTGTCGGAAATGCGATGGGAGGCATGGTTGTTGACCGCTTTGGGGCGCCATTCCTTTATTTAATCCTCTTCTGTCTATGTACTGCAGCTTCGCTGCTGTTTCTTTCAAGCCGGCATCACCAGAAATCCGCCAGCCATGTTATCGAAGCTTAATGCTGAAGGTTAGGCGCAGCAAAAAGGTCGTCTCTTACTGGAGCGGCCTTTTTTTTAATTTAACGCCCCTGTGTATTCGGAATGAGAGCCCGTATTGTATACTTGATTGGTCAAATGGATACTATTTCATTTAAATTAAAAATAGATTAGGTGATGAAATGACCGTGCTTACGATTCGGGAATTAGAGAGATATACGGAAAACGTGCTCGTATTCCCTGCTTTTCATATAGAAGTGGCTAGGCATGAGGTGGTCGCGCTCTATGCGGGCATGAGCGTGCGGCATACGCTAATCGCTATGCTAAGCGGAAGAATGCCGTTATCGAGCGGCGAGATTAGAGTGAATGATGAGGCATATACGACGAATAAAGCGGCTTATGTTTCGCAAATCGGTTTTGTTTTGTTAGAGGACGGGCTGTACGAGCGGCTAACGGTAAAGGAGCATTTTATATTTTACAAAAATTTGTACGGGTCTGATCTGGCGGTAGACAAGGCCATCCGCACGTCAAAGCTGGATGCCAAAGCAAATGTTAGGGTAGCTAAGCTAGGTTTGTCCGAGAAGCGCAGAATTCAATTTGCACGCTTATGGTTTCAGGACCCGGCGCTTTACGTATTCGAGGAGCCGGACCAAAACGTCGATCATGAAACGAAGCTCGTATTCCAGAGGATGGTCCAAGCGCTGAGCGATAACGGCAAAGGCGTGCTCGTTCTGACCGGCAATATGGAAACGGCGCTAAGTGTGACCAGCCGCGTATATCGACTAGATGAAAAAGGGCTAAAGGCATTTGATGTGCAAGATACGCAGGATGCTCCGCAAGCGGCGCCCTCCGAGACAGCTAACCATAATGAAGATCAGCAGCAATTGGCGGACGAAGAGGAAACAAGCGAAGATGAGCCTATCATTCAGCTAGTCAGGTTCGAGAAAATTCCTACCCGGATGAATGACAAAATTATTTTGTTCAATCCGCCGGAAATCGATTATATCGAAAGCAGCGAAGGGCAATCCAATCTTTATATTAAGGGCGAGATCTATCCGACGTCTTTCAAAATTAATGAGCTGGAGGAGCGGCTGCAAAGTTACGGTTTTTTTCGCTGCCATCGTTCCTACATCGTTAATTTGCAAAAGGTAAGAGAAATCGTCACCTATACGCGCAACAGCTACAGCCTTGTGCTCGATGACCAAGCCAAGTCGTCGGTTCCTTTGTCGAAAACAAAAATGGCGGAATTAAAGGACATGATAGGTCTCAAATAAGCTCCATTCGCCCAGCCGGCTGCTCCAAACAACGCCGATACTGCGCCATTCACCGCTAAATACGCGCCATTCATCCCTCCGTATGCTCCTTTCAACGGGAATATAATGCGCCTGCCTTCGTTCGAGGCTACGATTAGAGTAGATCGGATAACAAGACGGAGGTAGTGATCGCGATGGAAAATATCATTGAAGTGACTTCATTAGAAAAATCATTTGCAGATTTTCGAGCGTTGAAGGACGTATCCTTTAATGTAAGAAAAGGTGAAATTTTTGGTTTTTTAGGGCCAAGCGGGTCGGGCAAAACGACGACGATTAAAATATTAACGGCACAGCTAAAGCAGTCATCGGGAAGCGCTTTTGTATTGGGGGTGCCTGCAAGCCGATTGAAGGAAGAGAAATACCGTAAAAAAATGGGTGTCATTACGGACAACACCGCCTTGTATGGCCGGCTGAACGTATACGATAATTTGAAGCTGTATTGTGATTTGTATGATGTGCCTGCGAAACGGATCGACGAGGTTCTTCAGATGGTGAATTTGGAGAAAGAGAGCAAGAAAATGGTCTCCAAGCTATCCAGAGGGATGACGCAAAGGGTGACCTTGGCACGCGCTTTCCTGCATGAGCCGGAGCTGCTGTTTCTTGATGAGCCAACGTCCGCTCTGGACCCTGTCAACACAAAGCATGTCTATGAAGGGCTGACGCGTCTAAAGGAGAAGGGAACGACAATCTTTTTGACGACACATGACATGGTCGAAGCCGAAACGCTGTGCGACCGGGTTGCTTTCCTAAACAACGGGCAAATTCAACTGCTGGATGCGCCAAGGAAGCTGCGCGAGCAGCATGGGGATGCTACGCTAACGGTAGAGTTAAACAATGGAACTAGCGCTATCGTTCCCATGGGGGCTGAAGGCGCGCAGCAGCTATTCAACTATATGAGCTTGAATCAAGTCGTGTCGGTTCAAACCAATAATCCGACGCTTGGCGATATTTTTGTAGAGGTAACAGGGAGGGCATTGTCATGACTTTTTCCATGAAGCGCGTAATGACGATTATGCAAAAGGATTATAAGGATTTATCACGCAATCTGTATGTGTCCATGACGCTATTCATTCCGTTAATCATGGCGGCGATTTTTGGGCGCTTGGATAGCGGGACAGTTGATGCCCAGTATATGATTATCAATATGGCCTTTATTATGGTGGCGACCTATATTCAGTCCTCGCTCATTGCCGAAGAGAAGGAAAAGAATACGCTGCGCGGATTAATGCTGTCGCCAGCCAGCACGTTTGAGATTTTTTGCGGCAAAAGCTTGCTGACCTTCATTTCGACCGCTGTCATTGTTTTTCTCTCGTCGATGCTGATCGATTATCATCCGAAAAATATGTTAATCGTCACGGCGGCGCTCTTTTTGTCCGCGATTTTTTACCTAGGGGTTGGCACTTGGATCGGGCTGCTTACAAAGTCGGTTATGGAAGCCTCGGTTGCGATTGTGCCTGCCATCCTTATTTTTACTTTTGGCTCGCTTGTCATTCCTTTCATCGAGAAGTATCCGATTCTAGGTATCGTTGAGTATATGCCGAACTTTCAGCTTATCGACTTGGCTCGCCAAGTGGAGGCGGGTGCTGGCATGGTGGATGTGTGGCCCAATATGGGGATCATCCTAGTGTGGGCAATCGCCATTCATGTCTTATCTGTATATGTGTACAAGAAAAGCATGATGGATTAATGGAGCGAAAGATTGGCAAAAAAACTAAAAATACATTTTTTTGATTATATGTCATTGTTTTAAAAAATAATGCTCTTTAATAAACGGCTGACAGATGCTGTATCTGCTAGCCGTTTATTTTATTTTTGCCCGTTTTACAGGCATTTCCTCCTCTGTTAACGCTATTGTTAAGAATTTGTATGGTTTGCTTCAAACGTATAGACAGAGCAAGTCCTATCCATTAATTTTAGACATGTGTTCATATGAATAGGTATGAGGGGGTCTTCTCTAGAAGCTTAGCATGCTATTAAACAAGCGAATGAAAGTACAACATTATAACGGAGGTTTATAACATGTTATCTAGCAAGTGGGCCAAGCTGGCAACAGCTGTTCTTCTATCGTCAAGTATTCTAGGACAAAACATTTCAATGACTACTGCTTTTGCAGACACAAATAATCAGCTAACCAAAGCTGCGGCTCCAAGCAGCGGAAAGTGGATGGCGGGCGATTACCATGTCCATACCTACGTTTCGAATGATGCGCAGCAATCCCTTCAAACCGTGCTTGACCAAGGCTTTGAAACATACGGCATGGACTGGTTGGCTTTATCCGATCACCTCAGAATGTCGGATCGTGATGACGAGGGACATAACGTACCAGGCGGACCGATTCCGCTTTCCCAAGCTATCGTTGATTATCAGACGAAAAAAATCAACGAACTGAGAGGTCAAGGCAAATACCAAGGCAAAATTACGTTTACGGGCTTTGAATGGGATATGCCAACTTACGACCATACGGGCGTAGGCATTTTGGATGGCAGCATGAAGGCATCGAGCCAGTTTGAGTATTTATTTACGAATCGTGATGCCAATTTGTTTAAGGCAGAGGATAGGGCTATATGGGATCAGAAGGATCAACGGGCCTATTCAAATGCAGCGGACGCCCGGACTGCGGTGAAGTGGCTGGCTTCGAATTACAATGACTCAAGCTATATGATTATTAATCATCCTTCAAGAAAACTAGCCAACGGGAAAACGATATTCCAAATTTCCGATATCCGCGATTTTAATAATATTGCTCCTAATGTCGTTTTCGGAATGGAAGGCATGCCGGGCAACCAGATGGAGCCTGACCGCGGCGGCTTGAATCAAAACAATCCGAAAAACAAAACGTATGGCGGTTCTGACTATATGATCGCGAAGGTCGGAGGCGTGTGGGATGCGCTGCTCGGCGAAGGGCGCCACTTCTGGAACTTTGCTAATTCAGATTTCCATTTTAAAGTAGCAGGCGATCGATTTTCCAGCGGTTATTTGCCGGGTGAGTACTCAAAGAACTATACCTGGGTAGATGGAAATGATATGAATGCCGTGCTGAAGGGCATGCGCTCAGGCAAATCGTTTTCCGCGTACGGTAATCTGATCAATGCGCTGGATTTCAATATTGCAAACGAAACGGGTAAAGGCGAGATGGGAGAGGACTTTAAAGTAAAAGAAGGCGACCCGCTCAAGCTGACGATTCGGTTCAAAAGCCCAAAAACAAACAACTATGCCGTCATCAAAAGTGTAACACCTGCAGTTAACGACAGATATACGCATACTAGCAATGTAACGAATGAGGTTAACGTAGATCATGTTGATCTAATTGCAGGCGATGTCACAGGCGAGGTTAAGCCAGGATCACCGAATTACAACAAAGATACGAATGAATCAACGAAGGTTATTGCGAGATTTACGAGCAAAGACTGGACAACGGATGCAGAAGGCTACAATGTAATTACGTACAATTTAGACGCTGCCAACAAGGACCAGTATTTTAGGCTTAGAGGAACAAATCTTGGCGTAGACGTTGCTGGCGAAACCGAAAACGGCGAGCCGCTTATTGACGCGAAAGTGGAAGACGACCGGAGTTTCGAGAATGATAAAGATGTTCAATCTATGAAGAGATTTAACGAAATTAACGATCGCAACTACAAGGATCTATGGTTCTATTCCAACCCAATCTTTGTAAAGACCGAGCCATACAGCAATGACCAAGCGGTGAGCGATGCGCTGAATGTACTGGATTTAGGCAACACGATCGGAGTAGAATCCGATATTGAGCTGCCGCAGCAAAGCCTGCACGGTACTTCCCTCACTTGGAAAAGCTCCAACCCGCAAGTGATCAGCGATACTGGGAAGTTCGGATTTCGTCCGAAAAATGATGCGTTGGTTACTTTGACCGCAACCGCTACGCGCGGCGACGTGTCCAAAAGCAAAGTTTTCTATGCCTCGGTGAAAGGCGCGGAGAATGCTGCCGGACTGAAGCTTCAAGAAAAATTGAGCACAGAGGGCAACCAAATTCTGAAAAATGGCGACTGGACGAACAAAAACGTAACGGTAAGCGTCTATGCATCCGTCTACAAGCCGGTTTCCATCGCGGAGCTGCTCGTGTCGAAGGACGGCGGACAACAGTATGAGCCATACGAGAACGAAAGCAAAATCGTAGTGTCGCAGGATGGCGAGCATACGCTGTTGTTCAAAGCTAAGGATACGCTTGGCAACGAAACCTCATTGCCGGTGAAAACTAATATTGACCGCGTCAAGCCGGTGCTTACTCTTGTAGGAGCAAAGACGATTAATCTAAACGTGGGCAACGCCTATACGGAGCAGGGTGCTATAGCAACGGATAACACTGGGGTAGCCGATAAGGTATCCGTCACGGGATCGGTGAACACTTCGACTGCCGGAACTTATACGCTGAAGTATAACGTTAGCGACCGTGCAGGCAATGCGGCGGATGAAATAACACGCACCGTTACCATAAGCAGAAACGATCCTGGAAGCAGCACTGGAGGCCCGGGTCCGGTTGTGACGAACCCGCCGAAGGGAGAGCCAAAGCCGGTCACTTCAGTAGAGGTTGAGCTTGATGCATCCAAAGGCACAGAAGGTTCGGTTAAAAATGTTGTATCTTTCAAGGTGCCTGCCGACGCGGTTGCTACTGATGGAAAAATAAGCGCGAAGGTCGTTGAAGCGAGTGCCGTGCCATCGGCAGGAACGCTTGAGTCGCTTAGCCCTACGGTAGAGTTCCTTAGCACGTCAGGCAGCACGTTTAACAAGCCGATCGACATTACCTTCAACTACAAGCAAGAGCAAGTGCAAGCTGGCAAGAAAGCTGCGATCTATTACTACAATGAGCAGCAGAAGCGCTGGGTTTATATCGGCGGAGATGTTAGAGCGGACGGTACGATTACAGTTAGCGTTAAGCATTTCACCAAATTTGCGGTTTACCAAGCGGAGCCGAAAGTGCTCTCCGATGTGACCGCTCACTGGGCAGCTCCATATACGGCTCGTTTGCTTGGCATGAATGTCATTCAAGGCTTTGAGGACAATACGTTCCGTCCTGAGGTGACTGTAACGCGCGCAGCATTCGCGAAAATGATTGTCCAGGCGCTGGGGCTTCCAGCAGCTTCGGGGAATACCAGCTTTGCGGATAACAACGAGATTCCAGCATGGGCTAAAGGTGATGTAGCTGCTGCTGTACAAGCAGGCATTTTGAAGGGCTACGAGCAAAACGGAAAAACATGGTTTAAAGCAAGCCAAACGATTACACGCGCAGAAATGTCCGTGATGATCGCGAACGCTTTGAAAGCTAATTCGCAGCAGCCGGCAAACGCAGAGATCTCGTTTAAAGATGCTGCCGCCATTCCGGCTTGGGCAAAGTCCTCCATTAATACAGCTGTAACGGCTGGTATTCTTACGGGCTATAAAGATCTTACGTTCCGCTCGGACCGCGAAGCTAGCAGAGCAGAAGCTGCGGCTATGATTTACAGGCTGCTTGACAGCCTTCATATCTAAACGAATGGGATAACAAAAAGAACCTTCAAGCCACTCAAAAGGTGAGCTGAAGGTTCTTTTTTGTCGATTTTCAGCATTAAACGTCCGTTAATACCGTATCGTCTGTCAAATATTTTTCGGTCAAGATGGACAACAGCTGAATGCCGACCTCATTGTGTCCGCCCTCTGGGATGATCAGATCGGCATACTTTTTGGAAGGCTCGATAAAGGCCTCATGCATAGGCTTCACTGTTTTTAAATATTGATCGTGCACGGATTGGATCGTCCGTCCGCGTTCCTCCATATCCCGAAGCACTCGGCGGAGAATACGGACATCGGGATCGGTGTCGACGAATACTTTGATGTCGAGTATGTTACGGATGCTCTCTTCATACAGCACATGGAGTCCTTCGAGAATGACGATGCTGTTTGGCTTAAGCTCTACCGACTCACCCTCAACACGTGCAAAAAGGGAAAAGTCATAGACCGGCGCATAGACGGTTTTGCCTTCTCTAAGAAGCAGGAGGTCGCGAGCTAACAGCTCGATGTCAAAAGATAACGGATGATCATAATTAATCATCTTGCGTTCGTCTAGGCTGAGATGTATGGGGTTACTATAGTAATTATCCTGGGATATGAATGTGACTTTTTCTGATCCAAGACGGTCGATAACAGAGCGGGCAACCGTTGTTTTGCCCGAACCGGTGCCGCCGGCGATTCCAATAATAAGCATGGCGATTAAATAAACCTCCCTAATTGTATTGCCGGTGCAATTTCAGCAATTTTAGTATTGTAGCATAGCCTTCACATTTTTTCATCTCAATCGTACAATCAAGCATAAGGAGGGCGGAAAATGAACAAATCGGGCTTTCAAGCTGGAAGAAGCGAGGCTTCGTTTTTGCACAGCAGCATTATGGCCGCAACGCTTGGAATGGGTTGTTTTTGGAGTCCGGAGGCATTATTCGGACATTTGCCTGGCGTGGTTCGAACGCGTGTCGGCTATGCTGGCGGCACCGCTGCGGACCCGACCTACAGGCAGATGGGAGATCATTCGGAGACGATCCAGATTGCTTTTGACTCGGAAATCGTTTCTTTTGAAGAGATTTTAGAGGTGTTTTGGGACAACCATAACCCGGATAACATCAATGATTATAAGGGGCGGCAGTATAGATCGATCTTGTTTTATACGGATGCACAGCAAATTGAAACGATTAGGCGTGTGTTGAAAAAACGGACCGTGCATGGAGTACCGGAGCCAAGTACGGAAATCGCTCCTTTTGCGAAGTTTTATCCTGCCGAGGATCGGCATCAAAAGTATTATTTGAAGAGGTATCCCGATGCCATGGAGAAGCTTAGTGAATGGTATCCCACACAGGAAGAACTGATCGACTCCACCTTAGCTGCCCGTTTGAATGGCTTGGCCAAGGGCTATACGAATTTGGAGCGCATCGTGAATGAAATCGAGCATTGGCAGTTCCAAGCGGATGTGCAGAAGCGGATGGTGGAGCTCGTTAAGCGAATTCGGTGGTAGGAATTGCTTATTCCGATATAGGCGGACCAAGCTATTTCTTACCTGTGGCTAAGAATGGTAAAATGAATGAGACAGGCATCCGATCAAATCGAAGGAGTGATGAGCTTGAAGTATAGACGACTTGGAAGCACGGGGTTAAACGTATCGGTAATTGGTCTTGGAACCTGGCAGTTTGGCGGGGAGTGGGGCCGGGAATATTCGCAAAAGGAAGCGGATCTGGTTCTCGACAAAGGGCATGAGCTTGGCATTAACCTGATTGACACCGCTGAATGTTATGGCGATCATCTCTCGGAATCATTGATCGGGAATTATATCAGCCGCCGCAACCGCGAGGATTGGATCATTGCGACAAAGTTCGGGCATCACTTTCATGAGCGTTTCACTCGCACCGATTCCTTTAACGCGGAGGGGGTCATTGCCCAGCTTGATGCATCGCTGAAGGCACTGCAGCTTGAATACATTGACTTGTACCAATTCCATTCCGGACCGGACCAGTCCTTCGACAACGATGAGCTGTGGACCGCACTGGATAAGCAAATAGCAGCTGGCAAAATCCGTTTTCTAGGCACGTCGATTGGAAGCAATGACAACCTTCATCAAACGGAGGCGTCATCCAAAGTGAATTCACGCGTCATTCAGGTTGTCTACAACAGGCTTGACCGCGCGCCGGAAGAGCGCGTATTCCCGTCTTGCCAGCAGCAGGATTTGGGCGTGCTTGCCCGCGTTCCGCTCGCGAGTGGTTATTTGAGCGGCAAATACAAGCCGGGTGCAGTCTTCGGCGAGACCGATGTGCGCCACAGGCATGATGCCGAGAATACGCGGCTTAAGCTGCTCGAGGTGGAGCATATCCAGCGGGAAGAAGTTCCGCAAGGCGTAACGATGGCTAGCTGGGCGCTGGCATGGTGCTTGAAGCATCCGGCAGTTACCGCAGTTATCCCGGGCTGCAAGGACGCCGAGCAGGTTGAAGCCAACGCCAAAGCCGCAGACCTTCTCACTGAGCCGCATCCGCAGGATGTCAGCATCTAACTTGGCTAACGCCTATGATATAGCGTAAAAAAATACCCCTAGAATCTCATCGGATAAACCAAGCGTTTATTCCGATGCTCATTCTAAGGGGTGTTTTTTCATTTGGCTGCTTTTTGCGTTAGTTCAAATCCCACATTTCATTTGCTCTAGCCAGCAGCCCATTTGCTTCAGCTTTATATTTCTCAATGAGCTGCACGGAATCCGTATCGTTCTTATCGATGGGGTTCATATTTTCATCCACATAGATTTCATGGGCTACTCCGTCTTTTTGCAGCCGGATTCCATACTCATAGCCGCCATTTATTAAGGGCCATATAATAAGGGCTTCCCCTTTATCATGATTAGCGATCCCTAAATTCCCTGTGAAGTGCAGGTAATCGGGCAGTTTCACATTGTAGATGTACCCATCCTTTGTTGTAATATACGAGCCGCCTTCTGTTTTAGGTATAGCTTCCGTAAAATCATGATAGCGGTTCTTTGTTATGAACAGCCAAGCCAAGTTCCAAACGCCAAATAGGATAAGTGCAGCAAGCACAACCATAAGAAATTTATTTTTCATTAACTTACGCATAAGTTTACGACCCTGCTTCCTTGTTTTTTAATCTCATCGTCATGTGTAACAAGAATGATGGTTTTACCTTCTTTATTCAGTTGCTTGAGGATGCTGATTACAACCTCTGCATTGTTTTTATCAAGTGATCCTGTCGGCTCATCTGCTAAAATAATGTCGCATTTCTTAAGCATTAACCGAGCCAACGCGATCCGCTGCTGCTCCCCGCCAGATAAGGTATAAATTTTTTTGTTTATTTTATCCTCTAGCCCTACAATCCGTAACACCTCTTCGATGGTAAGGTCTGTTTTGCAGTCCTTGCGGATCATTTTCAAATTTTCTTTAACCGTTTTATTGTCAACTAATGCGAAGTTTTGAAATAAGAAGCCAATTTTGGTTCTAAAATAACCCAGATGGTTTTTTTTAACGCTAATGTCGATACCGTCTACAAGGATGGAGCCGCGCTCTATTTTTTCGATAGCTCCGATCATATTAAGCAATGTCGTTTTACCGCAGCCGCTGGGACCGGAAAAGATAACAAAATCCCCATTTTCAATGGTTAAGCTAAAATCTGAAAATAATAGCTTCTCTTCAAACGATTTGGTTACATTTTTGATCTCAATCATACGCTCCCTCCTTTCAATATTTTTTGGACTTTAACGTTTTCGATGCGCCGTATATAGAAGGTGATTACGAACAATTCCAGCACAAGAATAACGATACCCGCAGCAGTTAAATAGTAGACTTTATCCAATCCAAGAAGTATCGCGGCAACTACCGTTGATCCAATACTCACGATCGTCGTAATGCTTGTCATCAGAATGATTTTTCTGTTTTTCTCGAGTATACTGTGACCCAAAATTTTTTTAATCGAAAGCTCAATGGCGTTTACCTCGTACTCCAAACGAATGATGGAGGTAATGATTATAAATTCTAAAAACAATACTAAAAGGCTAAATATAAAGTTCATATATAAGATTCGTTTGGCGATATTCCAGCTCTTATTGTAGCTATCCAGAACATTCGTTTTTGTGACGATTTGACCTGTTAACTGATAGTCGTGCACGAATTGATTAAATGGGCCATCCGACATTTTATACATAATTTCAGTAGAACGGGCTAAGTAATGAGTGTCTTTATCAAACTTTTCAAGAGCGTCTGGTGGCAAGTTGTAATAAATAATAATTGGATTTTTCAGCAGATCGCTGCCGTATACCATATCCTCGTCAATTCGGACGATGTCCACGTTATCCTCATAATAAATAACTTCATAATCGTAGGTGAAATCCTCTCCTTCATAAGACCGTACCGTATTCTTCAGCTCATCCAAGTCCACAGCGCTGCCTGACCGTTCTTTAGGCAAAAGGAAATAAATATCTTTGTTAAGCTTTAGACCCTTTAGCTCCTTAATTTCGCTGGATAAGTATGCAAGCGCGTTGCGATTTGCGATTAATCCCTTTCCGTCCAACAAACGATTGGTTCCGGATAACAATATGGCATCGGACTCCTTGAAAAATTGCTTGTAGAAGGCAGCTTGAGCCCTTTCTGCGTCTTCTGTCCTCAAATCATAAGATCCTTTGCCATAATCGATAACCCGGTATTCTAATCTTGTAAAGGAGTAGTCTTTGTGATCTGCGAAAAAGGATTTTTGTCGATACAGCTGATACGATTCAACCATTAGCACCACATTGCTCGATATGACAAAAATCGTAATGACAACAGTCACCAGCTTTAAGCCGTAATTAAGCGATAGCAGCTTTTTGGACCCGCCTTTGACATTTGAAAAAACTTCTTTCAGATTGTAATGATATAGATTGATATATAACAGCGCGTTTGCAATTAATAAAATAGAGAAGAAGAGGAGCGAAAGCTGGAACCCGAAAAAAACATACGTATAACGGGATAAGCCGTATAAAATCAAGGCAAATAATAAGGCGAAGCAGAGCGTGTCCGCTAAAATGTTTTTCCAAACGATCCTGCTTATCGGTTCTCCCAACGAAACCCTGATCAGATTTTCTTTCTTTTGATAAATCACGTCATAATAGGATAACAGTAAAATAATCGATAGGATTAGAGCCCAAATGGCGATGATGGTATTCCTGGATTCATTGCTGGCGTAACCTTCCTTAGGGTGATTTCCAGCGTATTTATCAATGAGATCAAGCTTGAACTGCTTCACTTTTTCGTTGCTGCCGATGACATAGTAATCATTCATGCTCTTAATGCCCTGAATATCATTTAAATGATGGAAAGCAAAGCGGAAATCCTCCAAAAATATACTCGGATATTCCTTTGCAAAAATATTTAAATGCTTGTTCATATATTGTTCGACACGCGCTGTGCCGTAAATTTCGATTTCAGTAAGATACGTACTTCGGGGAGATTTGATGTAAGTAAATACTTCGACTTCATTCCGAGCGGCGGACTCAAGAATATCCTTTATCATTTCTTGCTCCGTTGTATTCCGTTGTAAATATAAGGTCGTATTATCGAATTCCGTATAGAAGTTATTCAGGCGAAAGGTATGGCTTTCACCGATAATCAGTACGCCTACAAATAGAATGCAGAAGCTTATTATATACTTAACCGTTTTCAAAACGCTGACCTCCGAGGTTATTGATGTTACCGTTCAGTTCCCAATGCCGGGCGCCTGAACGGTAACTAAAGGCATATAGGCTTTAATTAAAATTTGATTTTATAAAATATTTTCGTGCCATTGTGAGTAACCTCAATTTTTGCCCACTTTTGGGATCCGGCTTGATTGTCATAGGTTCCATTGTCATTTCTAACAACAGCCGTGGAGGAAAGGGAATTATGATAGGTATGCGTATAATCCTCATTGATCCAAGCCGTATTGAAACCATACTTCATTTCCCATACCCCAACGGATTGATCGGCTAGCTGCCAAGAGGAAGAGAAGGTTTTCCCTTCGGTTACGCTATCGTGCGCTTTCTCGAAAGCAAATGCGTTAGTAGCGAGCCCAGACAATGCGCTTACGGCGATAAGAGCGGAAATAAACAGCTTTTTCATTTTAAAATTCCTCCTAAAATTATGATTAAATTAAAAAATGAGGAGCAGGGGTTCATTTGACTGATTCCCCTCCTACACCAATTAAGATTTGTCGGCCGACATCTTCAATCCTTACCTAGCATAATTTATCGTGCGGAGCTTGTCTCCCTATGAAAATGTACAAGTCCCTTAATATCCTTTAGGGAATACCTTAGGGGCTAGTAGAAGATTTTTGCGGGAACACGTCCATTACGGGCATGAAAAAAAACCCCCTTAGAATTTCATCGGGCAAACCAGAGGTTTATTCCGATTGTTATTCTAAGGGGGATAATTCAAGCTAGGCTTGGTTTTCCTGCGGTTAAAGCACGGTTACTTCATTGCGATATCGCTCGAAATCGGCTACACGGCATTCCAGTTTCATTCGTGTGCCTTCCGGCTCATAGTCCGTTGATTGAACATGGGCATGCTCGTTGAAGTAGGCGACCAATCGGCCTTGGCTGAAAGGAATCAACAGCTCACATTCCATATAGTCGTCAAAAATATGATCGCGGACAAGCGCGATCAGCTCATCCAAACCGCTCTTTTTCTTCGCGGAGAGGTAGACCTTATTGTCCTGTACGGCTGGATAAGCATGCTCCGTCAAATCGCATTTATTGTAGGCGTAGATGGTCGGAATATGCTGGGCGCCCAGCTCCTTAAGCGTATCGTTCGTGACGGAGACGAGCTGCTCGTAGTCTTCATGGGAGTAGTCGACGACGTGCACCAGCAGATCCGCTTCAGCTACTTCCTCAAGCGTCGAGCGGAAGGCTTTAACAAGGTGATGGGGGAGCTGGCTGACGAAGCCGACCGTATCCGTAAGCAAAAATGATTTATTGTCATGCAGCTCAATGCTTCGCACCGATGTCTCAAGCGTAGCAAACAGCATATCCTGGGCAAAGACCAGCTTATGCGAGCCGCCGGGATTGCCGTTTTCGAGCAAAGCATTCATTAAGCTGGATTTGCCCGTATTCGTATAGCCGACGAGGCAGACGACGGGCACCTCGTTCTTTTGGCGCTGCTTCCGCTGAATCTGGCGCCTAGCAACGAGCTTATCCAGCTCAGCTTGCAGCGCTGTTATTCGCTCCTCAATGCGCCTGCGGTCAAGCTCCAGCTTCGTTTCGCCGGCGCCTCTATTTTTGAGGCCGGCCCCGCCGCCTTGCCGTCCTAATGATGCCCGAAGGCCGACCAGGCGGGGGAGCATATACTGGAGCCGAGCTACCTCGACTTGAAGCTGCGCTTCCCTCGTTTTGGCACGCTCCGCAAAAATATCTAAAATCAGAATGGTCCGATCGATGACCGTCCGCTCCAAAGCAGCCTCTAAATTGCGAATTTGGGATGGAGACAGCTCATCGTTAAAAATGACGACATGCGCGTCATGCGCTTCAAGCAGCGCGAGCAGCTCCTGTATTTTGCCGGTCCCGATATAATGGGATGGATTGATGCGGGCTGCCTTTTGGCTAAGCTCATCAGCAACTTCTATATAACAGGCGGCAGCCAGATTGCGCAGCTCCTCCATGGAGTAAGCAAAATCAGTTTGATTTTGAAGCTGGACGCCGACGATAATCGCCTTTTGCAACGGTTGTTCCATTATTCATCATCCTCTTACGGTTATTTGGTCAAACAAAAAAACACAGGCAGCTCTGCCTGTGTTCACAGTTATGGGTAAGAGGAAATCAAGGAAAATGGGGTCATCCATAGGCAAAGAACAACGGAGCCGGCGCGATGAGTAGGCGAAAATCCGCCTGCTGCACGAGCCGAGGTTCTTATTTGCATATGGAAATTCCGTTCCAAAGGCGAATACGCCAAAAGGGAGTGCTCCCTTAGCATGCGGCCGTATTCAATAATTATGGGTTACCTTTAAAATGGCAGACCTATCCTGAGTCCTCTGCACACAGGCAGAGCTTTGGCGCTATTCAATTAGCAGCTGCGCAAAGACCTAACTCGGATATAGTCTATCACACGTAACCCTCCGTTCCTTTAAATTAGAAACAGTGTAGCACAACCGTCCGTGAAACGGCAAGTCATAACCGAACAAATATTGGGTAAATTTAGGAGTCGCTCCAATCCTGACGCAGCGTAAACAGCTCCTTCAGCGCTTCCGTCGAAAGCTCCGTTATCCAGCCTTCCGAGCTGGAGATGACATTTTCGCTAAGCTGCTGCTTGTTTTCCAGCATCTCATCGATCCGTTCCTCCAGCGTGCCAAGCGATATAAATTTATGCACTTGGACATCGCGGGTTTGCCCCATGCGGTAAGCGCGATCGGTTGCTTGGTTCTCGACGGCGGGATTCCACCAGCGATCGAAATGGAACACGTGGTTAGCCGCAGTAAGGTTTAGCCCGACACCGCCGGCTTTGATCGACAGAATGAACACATTCGGCTGCTCGGCGGGCGGCAGCTCATACGATTGGAACCTCTCGATCATTTTATCCCGCGCCGGCTTGGATGTGCTGCCGTTCAAGTACAGAATCGGCTCCTGAAGCTCTTGCTGCAGCACGGCTTTAAGCAGCTCTCCCATCCCGATATACTGGGTGAAAATAAGGCAGCGCTCCCCCTCGTCCCGAAGCTCCCTCACCATGGCGAGCAGCCGCTCAAGCTTTGCGGAACGGCTGATTAGCGGCTCTGTATCGATGTCCTTGCCAGCGGAAGCGGCAATCTCTTGAATCGATTCCTTGGCGAGGAGCATCGGATGATCGCATATTTGCTTGAGCTGCATAATGGCGGATAAAATAGCGCCTTTTCGTTCGATGCCTTCGAGCTTTTGCATGCGGTCCATAAGCTGATTGACCGTTTGGTTATAGAGGGCGCCCTGTTCGGCCGTCAGGTGGATATAGGTTTTCATTTCGTTCTTGTCCGGCAAATCCAGCTGGATAGCAGGGTCCTTCTTCTTGCGGCGAAGCATGAACGGCTTGACGAGCTTTTGCAAATCCGCGGTGCGCTCCATATTGCGTTCTTTCTCGATGGGATTGCTAAATCGCTGCTGAAAGCCATGGGCGCTGCCTAGAAAACCCGGGTTCATGAAGTCGTAGATCGACCATAGCTCCGATAGGCGATTCTCGATTGGCGTGCCGGTCAGCGCGATACGATGCTTGGCGGACAAGCTGCGGACCGCCGTGGACTGCTTAGTCTGGGCGTTTTTAATATTTTGTGCCTCGTCGAGGCAAATCGCTTCCCAAGTAAAGCTCTTCAGAAGCTCCTGATCGAGCGTTGCCGTGGCAAACGAAGTTAGAATGACATCGGTATGCGGAAGGCCGGCATGGAAAGCGCCGCCTTCGAGACGCCTGCTGCCGTAATGAAGCATAACGTTAAGCGATGGCGCAAAACGGCTGATCTCCTTCTGCCAGTTGCCGAGAACCGAGGTCGGGCAAATGATTAGTGCAGGAAGCCGATCGTCCGCATTCGCTGCGCTTTCCTTGAGATTTAATAAATAAGCGATAAGCTGCACGGTTTTGCCAAGCCCCATATCGTCAGCGAGACAGGCGCCCAGCCCAAAGCGCCGCAAGAATGACAGCCAAGCATAACCCTCGCGCTGATAAGCGCGCAGCTCCGCCTTCAGCCCGGAAGGGACGTCAAGCACCGGCCAATCCGCTTTTTGATTGAGCTGGCTGACGAGCTTCATGAGATGCTCGTTCAGCTCGACTTCGAGCTGGATACGCTGCGCCTGCTCCATTTCTTGTTCAGGCTGCTCATCCTCCTGCCCCTCGCTGCTGCTTAGCAAATGAAGCTGTAGCACGTCTTGGAAGGACAACCCTTCAGAGCGGTCAATGCCTGCCATTGCTTTGCGAATTTGCGCAAGCAAGGCGGGATCAAGCGCTATCCACTGCCCGCGGAAGCGCACCAGCCGCTCGTTGCGGGCAACCAGCTCGTTGAACTCGGTTTCGGTAAGATCGGTTTCGCCAATAGCGATTCGCCAATCAAAGTCAATCAGCGTATCAAGCCCAAACAAGGACTCGCCGGAGCCTTCTTCGCGGGTGCTGACCTTGGCGCGAAGCCGCGGCTTCTTGCGGCTTGCCGTCTCCCACCAGGCGGGGAGCAGCACCTGCCAGCCTGCATCCAGCAGGCGCGGGCTGTCAACGGCAAGGAAGCGCCATGCGGCATCATTTTCCAAAGGGGCGTTTAACAGATCGTCGGCATTTCCGCCTAACCGCTCTCTTGGCAGACAGGCGCGCAAACTATTCAACCAGCCGGCAGAGCGCTCGCGTATGGCGTTCGACCAAGCTGCAGGCCATGAGCCGAACGCTTCACCGGCTTCGGAGAGGCGTACCGGTACAAGCACCGCTTGGTCAAGCTTATCCTGCAGAACGAGCTTAAGCTGCCAAGGCGCTTCCATTTCCTCGGGCTCCACTAGCTGAAGGATAGGACGGAAGGAGGCTTGATCGGCTTTCCAGCCTATTGCAATTAGCCATGCCAGTGCATCAAATCCCGCTGAAGCAGCATGATTTTTGGCGAATAGCAGCGGATATTCTCTTCGCAAATCGGCGGCAGTCGTTTCCGTCCCGTAATAAACGTCAAATAGGACAGCAGAGAACGCCGCTTGCAAGCCGTCCAGAACCTCTTTGTCCGCATCCGCCGCATCCAGCGCCGCTTGTATTTGTTTGTTTAAGGCTGTGTTATCCCAGGTCCATTGCAGCTTGCCGCTTCGGAAAGCGGAGAAGCTTGGCATATAGCGCTTGGCTTCGATCTCCGAAGCCAGCAGAGGCGCAAGCAGAAGGAGCTGCTCGGCTAATCCTCCCCACACCCACTCAATATGCGCAAGCAGCCTCTTTTCTGCAAAGAAAGGAAGCACCTGCTCCGCAGGAAGCAGAACAAGCTCTAGTCCCTGAACCTGCTGCACCTCCAGCTCCGTTCCGTAGAAGGAAGGCTCATGCCAGGCAAACAAGCTTTGCTTTAAGCTTAGGCCGCTCACGAATTCGTCCGTACTGCTCACTCCGTAAAAAAGGGCATCGCCATGCGTCGTTAAATTAACGTGAACGGCAATGGATTTTGTATATATGCTCATGGGATTAGTTTTCCTTTCCGAAGCTCCTCCTGCAGGGCGCGAAGGCGGCTGTTGCGCGCGGCGAAGGCAGTGATGTAAGTCTCCCAGCGCTCTTCGTTTTTCATTTTTTTGTACAGCTTGGAGAGCCGTTTGAGCAGCTTCACCGCCATCTTGTAGCCGTGCCTATTTTTGAGCAAGACATATCTCTCCGCTGCCTGATGAAAGAAGGGAAGCAGCAGCTCAGGCGTTTCTTTCTCGATTGGAGCAAGAACGCCGACGCGATAGTCAAGAGGCTCGCTTCCTTTACTGATCTGGAAGTCGATCCATTGCTGCCACTTGGCGAAGTGGAGCAGCTTTTCCTCGTAGATGGTGTTCGTATAAGGCAGCATCTGAACAAGAGGCTCCCACATTAGCTGCTCGGCTTGGGGAATATGAGCAATAACGCCGTCCCAGTACTGATAAAAGCTTTTTAAATTATTCAACCGCGCACTCTCCACTAACGGCGCAGCAGCCACAAGCCAGCCCTTCAGGCGCTGCCAATCTTCACCCGTCTGGAGCATTTCAAGCATAGGGAACAGATCTTCGGGACGAACGGCGGACCTTTTGTTCAGTTCTATCAGATAAGCCTGCGCCTCTTCATCGCGTTTTAAATAAAAGCATAACCAGCTTTGGGCAAGCAGCCATGGGTACTCGGAAAGCGCTGGGCCAAGCACAGCTGGCGCCGATTGCAGCTGACGAAGCTCGTCCGCAAAACGGCTTGCGTCTCCCTGATAAGGGGAAATCCAGCATCTCCAAAGCCGCAAATACCATTCGGTGAAGTAAGGCTTGGTTCCCGAATCCGTCAGCATAAGACTTCGCAAATAGCCTACTGTCTCCTCGATGAGAGGCCAGTAGGCAGGTTCGTCTGCGATTTCCGGTTTATTTTCGAATAGATGCTCAAGCGCCTCTCCCACATCGGAAATAGCGGCATGCGTATGAAATCCGATAAATGCTCCCGGCTGCGGCGCAGCATTCGGCGTTCGGTTAAGCAGCAGCCCGAGAACATAAAGATGGGCATGAAGCGTGAACAGCGCGTCGCGTCCGGAAGAAAGCGCCGGCTTTATTTGGTTAATGGACGCCATGGCTTCCTTTACGAAAGAGGGGTTCCGGGTATGGTCGGCCAAAGTGGCGGTACGCAGCTTGAACAGCCCGTGCCATTCGGCAATATTCATCGTATTTATTGGTTTCATGACGGATAGGTCTCCCGAACGAATATGGTTTATTTTCAATAAACCTTATTATATCATTTATCTATACGAAGCTAGGAAATTCCATGAGCATGATCAGAGGGTTAGAGGAAGGAAAGATAACGATGGCTATTCTTGAAATACAAGAGGCGGATTGGCTCAAGCTGAATCGGATCGGCAACGGGAAGGATGCGCTTCTGTTTTCATCGCCGTTCTGCGGAACGTGCAAGGTGGCTGAGCGCATGCTGGAAATCGTCGACGCAGCCGAGGTTCCTGTTACCTTGTATAAAATAAATATCAATTATGCGGCAAAGCTGCGCAATGCCTGGAAAATTACGAGCGTGCCCTGTCTCGTCCTGCTAAAGGACGGCGAGCCTATACAATTTGAATATGCGATGCGGTCGGTTGATTATTTGTATAAGCTACTGAAGAACATGGACGAGTAGTTTGCGTTTTTTTTAGTCCAATTATTTTGGTTTTATGATATATTAAAAGAGAATTGCTAAAAATAGTAAATTTCAGGGGAAAATGAGCTTACGGGGGTCATTTATGTTAGGTTACTTTAAAGATTTTGTATTGAATATATTCATTATCTGCTCCCCTCTTGCTGTATACCCGTATATTCATAAAGCCAAAGGCAACAAAGTTCTTTATCGCTTTTTTGTAAGTATCCTTTTCTCGTTGTCCATCATGATGACGATGTCGTTTCCAATCCATCTTAATGGCTTAATCTACGATTTCCGATCGATTCCGCTAGCAATCGGTGCGCTTTACGGAGGCATACAGGTATCCATATGTTTGTATGTGGTTCTCATGCTGTACCGTTTTTTTCTTAACAGCCCAAATGGCTTGGAATACGTCATTTCCTTGCTGCCGAGCTTTGTTGTTCTTGCCTTATTTTACAAGCGTTTTCATGCGTTAAGCCTTGCTCGGAAAGTTGCGGTTGTTATCGTGTTTTGCTCGCTCATTAAGCTGATTACCTTCACGATATACCTTGCTTTGATCGGAGAAATGGAGCTGCTGCTGGCGAATCCAATGGGCACCTTGCAAACGTATTTGCTGCAAGCTGTAATTGCGGGTTTATGCGCTTATGTCATCCATATCCAAGATCAATTTTTTCTCATGCAAGAGGAGATGGTTAGAAGCGAGAAGCTGAAGGTGGTCGGTGACATGGCCGCTTCCGTCGCGCATGAGATTCGTAATCCGCTAACAACGATTAGAGGCTTCATTCATCTCTTCGCTACAGCAGACCTCGGCAAAGAAAAGAAGGAAACCTATAAAAGGATTTGCTTCGAGGAGCTGGACCGTGCGGAGCTTATTATTTCCGATTACCTCTCGCTTGCCAAGCCTGACCTTGAGGTTGTCGAAGCTATCAATATCAATCATGAGATCCATTACTTAGCCAATGTGCTAATGACCTATGCCAACTACCACAATATAGAGATTGACGTGAAAACAATGAAAGAGCAGGAATTCCACATACACGGGGACCGCAATAAATTCCGCCAAGCTTTAATTAATATTGGCAAAAATGCGATCGAAGCGATGCAAAGCGGCGGTTTATTAGTGCTCAAAACGGATATCCGTGATGATCATGCCCTGATTGTATTAAGCGATAATGGGAGCGGAATGGCCCCTGAGCAGATGAAGAGGCTGGGCACGCCTTATTATTCGACTAAGGAAAAGGGAACGGGCCTTGGCACGATGGTCTCCTTTAGCATTATTAAGAAGATGAACGGGAAAATTGATATTAAGAGCGAGCTCGGAATAGGAACGGAGTTTTATTTCAGCTTCCCGAAAGCAAATTAATCATCATATTTCCGTTAAAATTTTTATCCAGCTAAGATTATGGCACGGTTCGTGTTATAATTAAGAGGTGCAGTCAATAAAGAACATTGACTATGATAAAGGAGTCGGAAATATGCAGGTAGTATTTGAAGACTGGGATCAAAAAGTAAAAAAGACGTTTAATGCGACGAGCAAGCAGGTTGTATTGACGGTAACCGAGGCCGGCGATCTCTTAGGCCTTACAAAGGACCAGATGAAGGTGTATGTGCTTAAGCATAACCTAACGAAGGTAGCGATTAATCGCAGCGTCCACAGATATCTATTACTGAAAAGCGAAATAGATGAGATCCTTGGAAAAGCTTAATATGTACGACTAACCACAGCCTCCCCGAGGTTGTGGTTTTTTGTTTTGTTGCAAAAAAGCGATAGGCATGATGATGTTTTGTACATAATTGCCATTGTTTCCGTGAAAAATAGCAATGGTAAATACATGCATGAGAAATGGGGCTGTTTAAAATGACGACCATAGGCATATTAGCAATTTCCATTCTAGCCTCGCTGCTGTTTGTTGTACTAGATATGGGCGTATATCGCGAATCCCTTGGACCCGCGTTCTATAAGCAAACCTTAGCTTATAATAGCTGGCAAACGTACTTGATGGTAATAGCTGCTTTTATCATTGCCTTATTTCGGGATTGGCGGAGCCTTAAACAATCGCAAGGCAGGAAGCGGCTGCAGCGTTTACGAGGTGAACGGCAAAGCGATAGGAATAACGGATGACCAATAAAATGACCACGATTCAAATCTACAGCCTCATGCTTGTTTTACTGTTAGGCACGTCAATCCTGTTTGGAACCCCGAAGCTGGTGCCGGATGTATGGCTGGTTCAAGTGGTAACCATCGTTCCAGCGATGCTGTTGTTTCTGTTCTACACGACGATGGTTTCCAAGGTTTCTCCGAAAGGGCTATATACCCTCTTGATTGCAGCTTGGGGAAGCGTGCTGGGAAAAATATTCGTGCTTGGTTATTCGATTTATTTTCTTTATATAGCGGCCCGAAATGTCCGGGATATGCTGGAGCTTGTCATGACTACGCTGCTGCGTGCTACTCCGCAGGAGTTCGTTGTCGTACTGTTTGTGCTTATTGTCGCCTATGCGGCGTCAGGCGGATTACTGGCATTAGGGCGCTTATCGGAGGTTATTATCGGATTAATTATTTTGTTTTTTATTGCGATAGCAGCGCTATTGCTCATAAGCGGCTCGCTTGATTTGCAAAGAATGTTTCCTTTCTTGTCTAAAGGCATCGCGCCAATCATCAAGACAAGCTTTACAAGCTCATTGTGGTTTCCTTACGGCGAGATGGTCGTTTTTCTTGTGTTATGTTCGAGAATGGGCGGGAAAAAGTCATTTCGCAAAGCGGGTTTGTGGGCAGTTATAAGCGCAGGGATGATTCTGGCTTTCTCCGATTTGCTGCAAATTTGGTCGATGGGAATGGAGTACGAGAAATTTTCTACCTTTCCGCTGCTGGATGCGGCAAGGCTCATTAATGTATTGGACTTTATTAACCGAATGGATGCTCTCGTTGCGTTGATCACCATATTCGGCGTTTTTTTGAAATGCACCATTTTTTTGTACGCGGGCGCCAAAGGGGTTGCTGTCGTATTCCGGAGGGCAAGCCGAACCTACATTTATCCGCTTGCTCTGCTAATTGGGGCGATGTCACTCATCGTTACGCAAAACTTTGCCGAGCATTCGGAAGAAGGGCTTCATTTTGTCACTTTCTTCCTGCATTTTCCGTTTCAGTTTGTGCTTCCGGTTCTAACAGGGGCGCTCATTTGGATTCGTTCTAGACGAAAGAGAGGCAATGCGGGTGAACCGATCAAACCAACCTTCACAGAACGGGATGGATAATCAGCCAATTAGGTCAATTGAGCAAATTCGCGCCTATTTGACGGATGTTTTCGGCAATACGGACGATCTTGCCGTAGTGTCGGTAAGGATCGGGGAGGACATCGGGCTGCTCTGCTATTTGGAGACGATGACGAGCGTCCCTTTTATTATGGATCATATCGTAAAGCCGCTATCGCATCGGAATAAGGGTGAACATGAAAGCAGTTCCGAGTCGTTGCTGCAAGGATTGATGGTACAGTATTTCGGTGGGTTATCCTGCGAGCTTATAGGTGATTTGAAGGAGCTCGCGCATAAGATGGCTGCCGGTTATGCGGGCTTAGCGCTAGACGGGGCGTCTTCCATACTTATGTTAGACGTGAAGAAGATGGACAACCGATCCGTTGCCGAGCCCACGTCACAAGCCGTTGTAAGAGGGCCGAAGGACGGATTTACGGAATCGGCGGATACGAATATGAGCTTAATTCGCAGGCGACTAATCAATGAGAAGCTGCGATTCGAAAAATATATAGTAGGCGCTAAATCGTTTACCCCCGTTTACTTAACTTATTTGGAAGGGGGCGTCGAATCCAAAGTTCTGGATAGGATCAGGAAAAGGCTGCAACAGAATGAAATGTCCAGCGTGATGGATTCCGGCAATTTGGAGGAGCTGCTTAGACCAAAGGGCTTCTCCTTGTTTCCGACCGTATACAGCAGCGAGCGGCCTGATGCGGTGTGCTGTTCCATCATGGAGGCGAAGGCCGCCATTATCGTGAACGGCAGCCCGTTTGTGCTCGTTGTTCCGGCTGTCATGAACGATTTTTTCAAGTCGCCGGAGGATCATTATCAATGGTTTGCTTTTGGAACCTTTACAAGGCTGCTGCGGTATTTGGCTTTCTTCTTCTCACTGCTTGCTCCCGCCATCTATATAGCGATAACGACCTTTCATGCGGAATTGATCCCGACGGTGCTCCTGACAAGCATTGTTGCGCAGCGGGAGGGTATCCCGTTCCCCGCCGTTATCGAAATACTATTAATGGAAATCACATTTGAAATTTTGCGCGAGGCGGGCACGCGAATGCCCCGTGTCGTCGGCCAGACGATATCCATCGTAGGAGCTTTAGTGCTCGGAGAGGCGGCGGTTCAAGCAGGAATCGTCTCCAGCATCAACGTCATTGTCGTGTCGTTAACTGCGATTTCCGGCTTTGCCGTTCCGATCTATTCATTCGGCACCAATGTTCGCCTTTTGCGGTTTGGCTTTATTTTTCTAGCAGGGCTGCTTGGACTTTATGGCGTCATATTGGGTAGCGCATTCCTGTTGATTCATATGGTTAGGCTGCAATCCTTCGGGGTTGTGTATCTCTCTCCATTCGTCCCGTTCCGTGCAAGCAACCAGAAGGATGCGATCATGGTCTTACAAACGCCTTTGCCGGATGAGGGGATAGGAGGGGAGCGCCATGAATAAAGCGGTTAGATTATTTCTTGCCGTAAGTCTGGCAGCCGCCTCTCTTTCTTTGTCAGGCTGCTGGGACAGCTCGGAGCTTAATAAAACATCGCTTATTACAGGGGTAGCCTTAGAGCCCGGAAAAAACAGTAAGCTGCGGCTTACTGTAGAGACCATGATCGCCAAACGTCCGGAGGAGAGCAAGGACACGGCGCCATCGATCGTGCAATCGTTGGAGGGAAATTCGCTGCCCGATCTGTTGGTGCGGTTCAACGAAAGCTTGGATCGCAGTCTGCTCATCTCCCATATCGGCGTTATTGTCATCGACGAACGGCTAGCCCGCAAAGGCCTGCAGACTATATTGGACCCGCTGCAGCGGACGAGATTTATCCGAGAGGATGTCCTTATTTTAATTTCGGAAGGCGTTCAAGCCTCCCAAATATTTAAGGTGCTTTATCCTAGATCCATGCAGGCCTCTTCAAAAATCGTATCTCAGCTCAAAAGCTACCGCTCCTCCAGGGGAGGTATTCCCCAAAGCCGATTGTTTGATGCCTCTGAAGCTATACTGGCAGAAGGAAGAGAACTGATGCTTGGGGCAATCTCGCTTAAGGGCTCCATTAAGGATGCCGATAAAATGGAGAGCATCAAGATGGTCACGCCGAAGGCATCCATCGTTATAACCGGAGCGGGTATTTTCTCAGAGGACAAACTGAAGGGCTTCATCACTGTCGATGAATGCAGATTGGTCATGATGGCAAGCGACCTGGTTAAAGATACGACACTATCGATACCGTATCATGATCATGAAGTATCCCTTCGCCTTCGGCATGTGCAATCTGATATTCAAGCCTATATGGATAAAGGAAAAGTGAAATTACAGATTAACTTGGAGGGCGACGGTGTGGTGTCGAGCATTGACGAATCCATTGATATAACCAAGATTTCCGGCTACGAAAAGCTCGAGAAGCTGGGTTCGGATTACTTGGAGAAGCAATTGAGTAAGGCGATCCAAAGCATTCAGGAGAAATATGGGCTTGACGTGTTCGGGTTCGGAGAGCAGATGTACCGCAACCATTATAAGCAATACGAACCGCTTGCGGAAAGATGGAATGAAATATTCGCGAAAACGCCTGTTACGGTTAAGGCTAGGATTAAGCTCCGCCGCTCTGAATTGAAGACGAACCATATTAGAAACGAAGGGATAGGCCCGTAGCGTTCTCAAGCTTTTCCAGCTGATTTCGAAGAGATAAGGACGTTAAAAGGAGGATATGGCAGGATGTTTTCGAATGGCGGGCATCAGCTTCCGTTCATTCCTCCTTAGTCGGGATTATTAGATATATCGCAGCCTGATGCAGTTTTTCAATAGGTTTAGCATTCGATATACTTATATAGACCGATTGGAAAACATCAGCTGGAGGGTGATTTTACTTGACTTACATGGATATGTTGGGACGTCGGAGCATTATTTTGAAGCGTAATATTGGTAATCTAGTCATTAAAGACAACAAGCAGGGATTAAGCGCGCAGGAAAGCAACTTTTATCACAGCATGATCAAAGAATGGCATCAGAACGAGAGCGAATTGAACGCGGTTCGAAAGCACCCGTGAAGAATAAGAAGAAATGAAGGAAACAAAGAAGAGTTGTTTTGCGAG
This sequence comes from Bacillus sp. FJAT-26390, assembly GCF_001682865.1. Lineage (GTDB taxonomy): Bacteria > Bacillota > Bacilli > Paenibacillales > Paenibacillaceae > Pristimantibacillus. The sequence continues at coordinate 716,862 of NZ_MAQX01000032.1, read as the reverse complement.
GCGATTGCCTTGCGAAACAGCTTTTTTTCTTTAATATGGATCGCAAGCAAAACGAACTTTCCGCTCCATATAAGGTATAATACATAGATGATGTTTTTGGGCAGTAATACAAATTGGAGGTTTCTTGCTTATGCTGGCGGTTGAAAGAGCGGCGTACCTCACGATTGATGATGGTCCTGCGGATGATTTTTTGGATAAGGTTGATTATTTAAACGCAAAAGGAATTCGGGCGATTTGGTTTTGCCTAGGTGAAGCGTTGGAGCGGTTTGCGGAAGAGGCTATGCATGCGATTAAGACAGGACATGTCATTGGCAATCGCAGCTACGATAATGCGGACTTCTCAGCTATGAGCCTAGCGGATGTGAGATTGCAGCTGGAGCGATCCGATAGGATCATTGATAAGCTTTATGCTGATGCAGAGACGGCAAGGCCGTCAAAAGTATTTCGTTACCCTTATGTCCAAGACGAGACGGATGGAGCGCATTTCACAGCGATACAGCATCTGTTGGAGGGGCTCGGTTACCGGCAGCCATCCTTTGAAAATATTCGAGCAGTTGAGCCAAGTGGAGCAAGCCTGGGGCAGGGCATTCATGTGTCGTGCACGCAGGATACCTTCGATTTGGGAGCGGATGGGATGCTTGGCGCAGCGAATTATGGGAATGAGATCATACAGATCCATGATTGGATCTCGTTAGATCCTTTTAAGGCGCTCGTGGACAAGCTGATTGCGAAGGGCGTAGCCTTCAAGCTTCCGAAGGAAACGGACCTTCCTATACAATTGGTCTAGGTTATCAAAATAGTGAAGCCAGGTGCATGCTGCACCTGGCTTTTTTTAATATACAAACCTGCGCTGCGCGTAGTAGCTGAATAGAAATAACGAAGCTTCGGTGAACAGCTTGGCAATCATTAAAGGAATGCCGAGGCGTTCATTAAAGAGAAACATTAGGCCGTAATTTAACGAAAAGATGACTGCGACGAGTGCAAAATATTTAGGCATCGAGGTTTTGATCGCGGCGCGCTTGCCTTTAGCAAATACATACTGCTTATTCATCATGTAGTTGAAAACAGAGCTTGCACCCCTTGCTCCAAGCACGGCGAGCAGCAGATTGGAGCTAAATGCATGGATTAGCGCCAGCAATAGAAAATCGATAACCGCAGACAATAAGGAGCTGGCGCTGAAGGTGATAAAAGGAGCATATATTCTGGCGGAATCGGCAATCGGCCTAAAATGGGACGATTCATTTTGGTTGAGATAGACCGTGTCTATCGGAACCTCATGAAAGGAAAAGCCGGCGGCGGGCGCTTCAAGCAGCACATTCATCTCATATTCGAAGCGCTCTCCGGGTATGCGGCATAACCAGTCCAGCATATCGGCCGAATAGCCGCGCAGCCCAGTCTGCGTATCATACAGGCGCTTGCCTGAGGCGAACGAATAGACGAGCCGGGTAGCGGCGTTCCCGAAGCGGCTGCGAAGGGGCACTTTGCCGGTGAAGCGTCTGCTACCGAGAATAATATGCCGATTGTATGACGCAATGCTGTTCGCAATCTTCATAATGTCCTGCGGCAGATGCTGGCCGTCGCTGTCTGCGCAGACGATGCCGTCTGTTATCCCTTTTCGCTGGAAATAGTGAAAGCCGCTCTTAAGCGCATGGCCTTTGCCTTTATTGGCACTATGGGTAATGACTGTGCAGCCCAGCTCTCTTACGGAGCGGAAAAGCTCCCTGTACGCTATGCCGCTCCCGTCATCAACGACGACGATTGGGAACGAGCCGATCTCCCTTAGCTGCTCGATAAGGGATACGAGCCTCTCGTCGGGCTCATAGGAGGGAATGAGAATATTCATGGCGGTAGGCCTCCTCTTCTTTATGGCTAGTTATTTTGCGATATAAAGGATGTCGCTGACGCCGCGCTCCTGCTGTTTGCCTAGCGGATTGTTGACGACTCTGCCCATGAAGTACATCGTGGACGAGCCGCCTCCGTCAAGGTTATAAGCAACCGATGCGCCAAGCTCCGTAAACACATTCGCAAATTCAGTTAAGGTCATTCCTTTGCTGTAGTTGTCCTTGCGTCCGTCCACAACGACGAATACGTAGTGGTTCGGCGCGATCATGCCAATACCCGTCCTCGGATTCGATCCTTGAATCGAACGATTGCCGAAATTAGTGTCGATGGCTACTTTATCGAAGTCGCCCGCTATAGCGCCGTCGTTCACGAGAATGGGGCCGAATGAATACGTATCCGTGACGCCCTCAGCAAGCAGCTCTGCGGAGGAGAGCTGTTCCTCGTTGTAGGCTTTCATCGTGCCGTTCGAGAGCAATGCCATGGCGTCGCGTGTTGGCTCGTCCCGATACAGGGTGCCGCCGCGAACGATGACACCGTCATTCCGGAACCCGTAATAATCGCCGTTGATTGCAAAAACGGCACCGTTCTCCGCCGCGATCGCGGACGTGTCTTCCGTAATGTTGCGGCCAAACGCGTTTTTGGCGAAGGCGGACTGCAATACGCTGGCATCCGTAAGCTGGACATCAGCGACAAAATAAGTGATTTTATCGCTGCCCGAGCCGGATTCGACTTTCTTAATATGAATTTGCGTATCGGCACTGCTGTAATTCCAATCATCCTGCTGTAACGTTTCCGTGCCGTCTGCTGGATTGGCGGCAGGAGCGGCTGCGGCTGGCGTCTTAGCGGCTACATTGACCTCAACATGCTCGATAAGATAACGGTCGGCAAGCACGTAGAGCACAATGCCGATTGCAAGAACAATGAAGGTAAGAAAAAGTGCTGCTTTTTTCCTTTTGGTTAAATTTTTAATGACGATCAACTCCTGACAGGAAATAAGAACCGAGAGCAAGGCTTGCGATCGCTTGAAATAAGCTCATCCGAATAGGGTTATTGTCGTATCGGAACGTTAATCGCATATGAAGCCGGACTGAACGTTTACTGAAAGCTTGGCATAGGTGCCATGGGGGCAGAGTGAAGCATCGCGGGATTTGTTTTTGCGGCGGAAATCATTGTACAATGGGATGGAAGAAACTTCTTGCATGCGCCTCATAAATTCCATATACGAAGGGAATAGTGCCTATGAATTCACGAATGAAGCAGCTTGAGGATCGGCTTGCCAACCAGGACCACAAAGACTTGTTTCTTCAAACACAGCATACGCTTCAGGCGATCGATGATCTTGCGGAACAGCACCGGCGGTATCAATCTATACAAGCGATTAGCGGAGTGAAAATTGTTGGCGGAGAAGAGGCGTTGTTTTATGACACGCTGTCGGAAGTGAAGGAGCAAATCGTGGCTACACTGGAGAAGACGCTGAGCGACCTTGAGCACAAGGGCGATAAAAACTACGATAAAAACTTCAAGGATGGCGTTGAATAATAAGCGCTTCTTAGCAGAAGAGAGCATCCGGGCGGGTGCTCTCTTCTTTGCTTTGAGCCGAAACAAAGTAAGCGCTTCATACGTTTAATAAGCAAGAACGTTTTTGTATAAGAGAGGGGTTTTCACAGATGAGCTGGATTCCCGCAGAAAGAAGCAGTGGGTGGTGGCTGTTAGCCGGAGCATCCTCCTTGCTAGTCAGCATTTTGCTCTGGGTCATTCGTTTTCTACTATTAGGCCAGCCATTTACGGGGATGCATGCTTTCCGCTTTATGGTGCTCGCCATCCTCTTATCCTTTTTATTCAGCTTTGCCGGCTGGCTTGGGGCGAAATGGCTGTGGCTGTTCGCTAACCTTGGCTTGGCGCTTGGACTACTATTAATGGCAGTATACTCCCGGGATATGACGGGCTGGGAGGATTTGGTCAGCTTCCTTGTGTTCCTTGAAGCGGTGGCTGCAGGATTTATTCTTGGCTTGATTATTGAAGGAGTCTTTCTCATCCGGAGAATGGCAAGAAAATAGAGCATAAGAGCCGATCTCAAAGAGGTCGGCTTTATTGTATTCACGTTAAAGAGAGGAGGCTGTATACTGGAAAAAGGGGAAAAAAGGATAATAAGGAAAGTGGTGCGTACATGAATGAATCGTATTATGTGACCATTGTTTTAATCGTGGCATTTGTGCTATGGAGGAGGACGCGAAGCTTTTACAAGCCGATTCGCGGAGACGGCAGAAGAATTTTGTTTCCGTTGCTATTCATGGTACCGGGTCTTTTTCTTATCCTGAACCCGAATGTTCATGCACCGCTCTACGAATGGTTTATCGCCGCTGTACTTGGACTCTTATTATCGATACCGCTTATCTGGACGACGAATTACGAGGTGCGCGAGGATAATCAGATCTATGCGAAAAAAAACATGGGTTTTATTTTTGCATTTGTGGCAGTGGTCGCCATCCGCTTTGCCTTGCGCAACTATTTGAGCATGGTTGAACCGGAGACGCTTGGTGCTCTCTTTATGCTTGTCGCTATCTTTTACATCCTGCCTTGGCGCATTGTATCCTACATGAAGTTTCGTAAAGTCGCAAAGCAGCGTTCTGTTTAAAATGGTATTTGCGATGGAGTACAACCGATGTGCTCTATTTTTTTGGCATAAAGTTAACGTTGACGTTAACTGTCATTAAGCGTATGCTAGTAACATAGACTACGGAGGTGCGGCGCATTGGATTTGTTGAAAATCGAAGAAGTGGCGAAGCGTACAGGTTTAACGAAGCGGGCCATTCGTTATTATGAGGATTTTGGTTTGATCTCTGCGCCTGAGCGTACACAAGGCGGTATACGGTTGTATTCCGAAAGCGATATTGAGAAGATTAATAAAATTTTGCTGGTTAAGGAAGTACTGGGTTTCTCGCTGGCAGAGCTTCAGCAGTACCTGGAATTTCAGACGATCATCGAGCAGCAAAAGAGCGAATATCGTACGACAGAGGATCGCGAAGCGCGCAAGCTGAAGCTCATTGAGATGCTGAGTGTGCTGCAGAAAGAGAAGACGATGATCGATACTAAGCTTTTGCGAATGGAGCAATTCAAAGAGGAGCTATTAGGATACGAAAAACGTGTTTTGACGGCAATAGATCAATTAAAAGAATAGGAGCATGATTGTGGAACCCTCACAAAAAGCAGAATCAACGTTTTGGACCATTTTGGTTGCCGTTTTTTTCGGCAACTTCATGGCTTCTTTAAGCACGACTACGATAAACGTCGCATTGCCTATATTTATGGATGACTTTGGCGCCAGCTTGAATACCGTCCAATGGATGTTATCCGGCTTTATGATGGCGACGGGCATTATTGCTCCGGTTATCGGTTTTATGGGTGACAAATGGAGCTATAAAAAGCTGTATGTGATCGCATTGTCAGGCTTTACTTTAGCCTCCCTGCTTTGCACCTTCGCTTGGAGCATCGAATCGCTTATTGCATTTAGAATTTTGCAAGGTCTCTTCAGCGGTATTATTATGCCCACAACGATGACAATCATTTACCAGACGATAACGAAGTCGAAGCAGGCGGTTGCGGTCAGCTTTTGGAGCGTATCGGCGATGCTTGCCCCAGCGCTTGGACCGACCATTGGCGGCTGGCTCGCTGAGATTTACGGCTGGAAGTCTTTGTTCATCATGAACATCCCAATCGGCATTATCGCTGTGATCGTCGCCGCTAGGTATATTCCGAATTATCGCTTAAGCACCGGCATCAAGCTCGATTGGATCGGATTTGGAGCGGTGCTGGTCGGAACCAGCGCGCTGCTCGTGGCATTTAGCGAAGCCCACAATTGGGGCTGGGCGGGCTGGCAGACGTTAGGCATGATCGCAGCGGGTATTCTCGTCCTTGTGTTTTTTGTTCGAAGGACGCTGCGCGTCAGCAATCCTTTATTGAATTTGCGTGTATTGAAGATTCCGCGGTTTACGTACGGTTTGATTCTGAACTGCTGCATTACGATATCGCTTTATGCCGGCACGCTGCTCGTTCCCATCTTTATGCAAAATATTAAAGGCGAGTCCAGCTTTACGACGGGGATGGCCATGCTGCCGGGCACGCTTGCCATGGTGTTAATCTCGCTTGCGGCTGGCAAGCTTTACAGCAAGGTGGGCCCGTCGCGTCTCATTCTCGTCGGTCTTATTCTTATGGGCATAGCGACTTGGGAGCTCAGCCATGCGAATGTGGCTACAAGCGCATTGTTTATTACGGTATGGGTTGCCATTCGGTATATGGGGATTGGCTTCAGCAATATGCCGGTGACGAATGCGGCAATGTCTGCTGTGCCTAGCGTCAACTCGGGCCATGCGTCCGCGGTCATGAACTGGATCAGACAAGGGACATCGGCGCTTTCAATCAGCTTGTTCAGCTCGATATTATCAGCGCAGACGATCGCTCACTTGGGAGCGGGGAATGTGTCCAAAACCGTCGCGCTCTCTTTGAGCGTCCAAGATGTGTTCCATCTGGGCACTATTATTATTATTGTGTCCTTGCCGCTGACTTTGCTGCTGCGGAAGCCAAAACCACAAACAGCTGCGATGCAATAAGAAAAGAGCGCCGGTTGCGGCGCTCTTCTTTATCGTGGTATCGCTTGTTTATAGCGCTTGTCCGCCTTCCAAGGCGACTTTTATTCGTCCGTTTGTCTCCAGCACCTTCACCTTTACTTTGCGGCCAGGCTGGTATTGCGGATTGTTAACCATATCGATGACCGTTTTTACGATTGCCCGGTAAGGCTCGGCATGCTCTCTTGGAATCGTTAATCCGATAAAAACCTCGGGATAACCGTTGATCTCCGTATTGGTTTGCCGAATGGAGCTTACGGTAGCGTCGAATGGAACGCCATTTTTCAAAATATGTTTGACTTCAAGGTTATCTTGGAATGACTGCCTGATGACCATGAAGGCGAGCAGGCAAAGCGGCAAAGAAATCAGGATGACAACAACCAACGATATGCTTTCACCAGTACTCATGTAGCACCAACTTTCATGGACCATGATGGGCTTAGCTTCTTGCTTTTTTGCAGTATATCTAATTCTATGAGAAGCATAGCATAACAAATGCCATTTGGAAATATTTCCAAGGTCTTATAAAAGAATAGGTACTTTAGCAACTGTGAAAACGGTAATAAGTCTATTCTATACAAGACAAGAAGACTGTCCTATAAGGTCGTTTGACCCGGAACAGCCTTCTTAATAATTGATGTACCTATGTTTTTGCATGATGCTAAAGGAATGTCGTCTTTTTTACGAAGCTTTGAGCGAGATGGTCGGCATGCAAGTCTTTATTATTTTTCTTGTAGTTTTCCAGTACATCAATGAGATAATCGTCCGCAGGGTTGTTGGAGCGGAAAATAAATTGCTCTTTGTTCTCGATACGCACATCGTGGCCGCACTGCTTCAGGCATTCCTCATAATCCTGAACGGTGGGCTGCGTATTTTCCTCTAAGTAAATAAGTCCGGTAAGCATCTTAGTTTCCGTGCCATGGATAATCTTGAAATAGACGGTATGTTCCTTTTTCACACCTATTCCTCCTTAGCTTCATAACGAAAGTATTGTTATTATTATATTAAGCTCTACAAGCCGCTCGGAAGTATGCATATTGTGAAAGCTTCTTGAATGTCGCTTGAAATCAAACAAAGCTGCGAAGTCCTCGGACAACGCAGCTTTTATTCATTAAGTTGCTATACCTGTGCTACTTTAATCAAGTTGGTAGCTCCGGCTTGGCCAATTGGAACGCCTGCGGAGAGAACGATGATATCGCCTTCTTCAATCAGGCCAGTCAGCTTGGCATTGCGGGTCGCGGATTCGAACATTTCGTCCGTTGTTGTTACTGCGTCGCCCTTAACCGGAATGACGCCGGAGAGCAGACAAATCTTTGGAAGCACATGGTCATGCTGCGTGATCGCAATAATCGGCGCCATCGGACGGTATTTGGATACCATGCGCGCAGTAAAGCCGCTTTCTGTCGACGTAAGAATCGCTTTTGCGCTCAGTTCAAGCGAGGAGCTTACGACGCCTTGGCTGATAACCTCGGTAATGTTCGTGCTTTGCTGTGCTCTTTTTTTGTCGAACTGCTCTTTGTAGTCGATCATGGATTCGGCTTTTTTCGCGATGGAAGCCATCGTCCTAACAGACGGAATCGGATATTTGCCGGCAGCTGTCTCGCCTGAGAGCATGACAACGTCTGCGCCTTGGATGACCGCATTGGCTACGTCGCTGACTTCCGCTCTTGTTGGACGCGGGTTAACCTGCATCGATTCAAGCATATGTGTAGCAACGATAACCGGCTTGCCTACGAGGTTGCATTTGTTGATCATTTCACGCTGCATCATCGGCACATCTTCAATCGGCACCTCTACGCCAAGATCTCCGCGCGCGACCATAATGCCGTCGGAAGCTTCGATGATCGCATCAAGGTTGAGCATGCCCTCTTCATTTTCGATTTTGGAAATGATTTGCACATGTCCCGCATTCGCTTCCTCAAGAATGTTGCGGATTTCCAAAATATCCTCTGCTTTTCTAACGAACGAAGCGGCAATGATCTCAACATTATGTTTGAGGCCAAAATGGATATGCACAACGTCGCGTTCGGTTACGCCTGGCAGCGTCGTTTTGATACCTGGCAGGTTGACGCCTTTGCGCGGTTTCAAAGTGCCGCCGCTAACGATTTTGCAGCGGATTTCAGTTCCGTCTACGGAAAGCACGGTAAGGTCAACCAATCCATCATCAATCAAAATCCGGTCACTCGCCTTTACGACAAGCGGCAGCTCGGAATAGTTAACGGGCAGGCGAGTCGCATCGCCCAGCACATCCTCCGTCGTTAGAATCAGCTCTTCGCCGATAACCAGCTCGCATGAAGCCTCTTTCAGCTTGCCGATCCGCACCTCAGGTCCTTTAATGTCCATCATAATCGGCACGAAAGTGTTAAGCTCCCGCGCGGCTTGCCGTATATTATTCATTCGCATGACATGATCTTCTAATTCGCCGTGAGCCATATTCAGTCTACCAACGGTCATCCCTGCTTGGATCATTTCTTTGATCGTCGAAACGGAGTCGCAAGCGGGACCCATTGTACAAATAATTTTTGTTTTTAGCATGTTGTAGGCCTCCTCGTTTTTTTCATTGTAACGCTAATGCTCGAAAGGCAATGAGAACTATAGTACAATGAATGTACTATAGTACAGTTTCGGGGAGGGTGTATCATGATAGCCATTTCGGATGCTCATCAGGACAATGGGGCGGCTTGGTACGAGGAAGGAGGGGGGCGTGAGCACGCCTTTCACCTCTCGCTTGTGACGTATGGGAAATGTGTATATTGGGTGAACGAGGAGAAGGTTATTGTGGAGAAAGGGGATGTGCTCCTCATTCCGGACCACATTCCGTTCTATGGCAAAAGCATCCCTACGGTTGTGCACACGAAGTACGTGATCAACTTTAGAAGAAATACGGCAGAGTGCGGATTAACGCTGCTTCAGCTCCAAGAGCCATATAAGCAAAGGCTCGGTTGCTTTGAGGTTGTGCAGGAGCGCCTTCGGGGCATTTTGACGCAGCATAAAGAAAGGCCCGCCTACTTTGAGCTGATGGCGGAGGCGCTGCTGATTGAAGCGCTGATCTTTTTGAATCAGGAGAAGGATCGCGGCATGATCTCCTCCGAGAAGCACCGGCGCGTAGACAGCATGAAGCAGTACATTTCCACCCATTACCGTGAGAAGGTGACCAAGGAAGAGCTGGGCGATGTCATCAACACGACGCCAAATTACGCCGCAACCTTGTTCAAGTCGGTCACCAATCAGACGATTAGCGAATATGTGCACAATCAACGGATGAAAACGGCGATCTACATGCTGACCGAGTCGCAGCTTATGATCAGCGAAATCGCTGATTACTTAGGCTATAACGATGTCTCCTATTTCTACCGCATTTTTAAGCGAAGCACGGGAAGCTCGCCGTCCGACTTCCTGCATGAGCGATCCTCTACCGAATAAAAATGGGTATCCGCCGCGGTTGACATATCAGTTTGTTCGGATTAAAATTTAGCCATAAATAGGCTTCGACCAAAGACATGATTACCTATACGAGCTGTCCAGAGAGAGAGGCTAAGGCTGAGAGCTTCTCCAGCAACCGATTGTGTAATTACCCCTTTGCAGCCGTGTTATGGAACCCGCTGCTCTAGCTGGCGGTTGTAAATAACACCGTTTCATCCCCGTTATCGGATGCTCAATAAGGATCTTGCTTCAGCTGAATGCCTGGCGATTAGCCAGTTACATAAGGCAGCAGATCGAATGAGGGTGGAACCACGAGCTGAACGCACTCGTCCCTTTGCGGAGAGATGTGTTTTTTTTGCGTTCTACTAATTCGATCGGAGGCTGCATGATGAGTATTGCAATTACATTACCGGATGGAACAGTTAAGGAGTATGGGCAAGGGACGACCGTCTTGCAAGTTGCCGAGTCCATCAGCATTGGGCTTAGAAAAAACGCGGTAGCGGGCAAAGTGAACGGCAAGCTTGTCGATTTGAGCCAGCCTATTGACGCAAGCAGTCATGTTGAGATCGTAACGCTCGATGGGGCAGACGGGCTTGAGCTATACCGCCATAGTACAGCTCATGTTATGGCGCAAGCCATTAAGCGTATTTATGGGGAGAAGGCTGTGAAGCTGGGAATAGGACCTGTCATCGAAGACGGCTTCTACTATGATATCGACATCGAGAAGCCGCTATCGACTGATGATCTTACAGCGATTGAAGCGGAAATGAGCAGAATCGTTCAAGAAGATCTGCCCATTACAAGGCGGGAAGTAAGCCGCGAGGAAGCAACGGCGTTTTTTGCCAAGCTGGAAGAGCCGCTCAAGCTGGAGCTGATCCGCGATCTGCCGGAGGCGTCTGTCATTACGATGTACGAACAAGGCGAATTTGTTGATCTATGCCGAGGGCCGCATTTGCCGTCCACTGGGCGGATCAAGGCGTTCAAGCTGCTTAACGTTGCCGGAGCTTACTGGCGCGGCAATTCAGACAATAAAATGCTGCAGCGGATATATGGCACCTCTTTCCCTAAGAAAGCACAGCTGGATGAGCATTTGCATCTGCTTGAGGAAGCGAAGAAACGCGATCACCGCAAGCTTGGCAAGGAGCTTGAGCTATTCATGTTCTCCGAGGAAGCGCCGGGCATGCCTTTTTACCTTGCTAATGGCATGACGATCCGTACGGAGCTGGAGGATTTTATCCGGGAGCTGCAGCGGCAGCGGGATTACGAGGAAGTACGGACGCCGTTTATGATGAACAGGCGGATGTGGGAGCAGTCGGGACACTGGGACCACTACAAAGACAATATGTATTTCACGGATGTTGACGATACGAGTTACGCGCTGAAACCGATGAACTGCCCAGGGCATATGCTTATTTTCAAAAATAGCCTGCATTCCTACAGGGAGCTGCCGATTCGCGTTTCGGAATTCGGCCAGGTTCATCGGCATGAGTATTCAGGCGCGTTGAATGGGATGATGCGCGTGCGGACATTTTGCCAGGACGATGCCCATATCTTTGCTAGGCCGGACCAGATTCAAGAGGAAATTAGCCGCGTGATTGCTTTGATTGATCACGTGTATGGCGTATTCGGCTTCGAATACAAGATCGAGCTCTCGACAAGGCCGGAGGACTACATGGGCTCAGATGAGCTGTGGGATCAGGCGGAGCAATCGCTGAAGAGCGTGCTGGATCGCAGCGGCATTCCGTATAGGGTGAATGAAGGCGACGGCGCGTTTTATGGGCCGAAGATCGATTTTCACATAATGGATGCGCTAAAGCGCAGCTGGCAGTGCGGCACGATACAGCTTGATTTTCAAATGCCGGAGAAATTCGATTTGACTTACATCGGCGAGGATAACCAGAAGCACCGTCCCGTCGTCATTCACCGTGCCGTATATGGATCGGTTGACCGCTTTATCGGCATGCTGACTGAGCATTACGCAGGCGCGTTCCCGTTATGGCTGGCTCCTGTGCAGGTGAAGCTGCTGCCTGTCTCGGAGAAGTATATCGATTATGCGCTTCAAGTGAAGCAGGCGCTGACGGAAGCGGGTATCCGGACACAGGTGGATATTCGAAACGAGAAGCTGGGCTATAAGATCCGCGAGGCAGGGCTTGCAAAGGTTCCTTACACGCTCGTTCTGGGCGAGAATGAGAAAAATGCAGGCACGGCGGCAATTCGAAAACGCGGCGAGGGAGACCTCGGGACGGAATCCGTCAGCGAGATCGTGCTGCGTATAAAGGAAGAAATCCGGGTTAAGTCATAGTTGATGGCTAAGCCGGTGTTTGAAAAAGCAGCTCACGCACGAAAGAGAAGCGATTAGGGGATTTGAATAGGGTTCCCGCAGCTTAAACGAACGAGCCGTAGAAGTGATTCTACGGGCTCGTTTTTCTTTTTCAGCCACTTGTTGCCGTGCACGCGTACTAAAAGCAACAGTAGCGGCGCTGATGGTTGGAAGGCTTGTCTGTCTACCCCGCCAACCCCCAACCCACCCGCCAACAACTTAACAGGAAAAACTCCTGTTATTTCAAGAGATTTCACGCCAAATGGAGTATTAGAAGGATTTTCTCCCGTTAATTTTCTGCATTTCGGCTAACTTCGGGTGCAAGCGCTCCTTTTAACGGGAGATTTTCCAGCTAAATTGTCTTTTCGCCTCCATATTGAAAATTTAGAGGGAGATTTTCCTGCTAATTCTGTTCACACGCAACGGTTCGAAGATGAAGTCAGATGAGTAAAGCTCCTATGAGTTGGCATAGCATTAGGGGATCGAATAGGAACCCCGATTGACCATGTCTCTCTTATGCCTGTCCAACTGCAACGGGCGGAGGAGGCTAGCGTACGTGGACGAAGAAGATTATCATAATTCCACTGCTCTAATGGGCGACGCTTCTTTTATTTACCCTATTTTGGAAGCGCTAGCATCTATATGATAAATAAATCGTTGACAGAAAGCTCCGCTTTAATCTATAGTAACTACATCGGAATAATAAGAAATTGAGCTGATTAGACGACTAAAAGCTCTTATTTGACAGAAAGGCCATGCGGGCCGGGTTCTGTTTAATAAGAGCTTTTTTGTTTGTCTAGACGCTTAATGAGCCTCAACATTATGAAGCAGGGGGACTTTGAAATGAAGCAAAAAATGGTGTTTATCGTGCTGACGTTGGTGTTGACGTTCACACTTGCAGCTTGCAGCGGCAAATCGGACACAAATGAGGGAGCAGGTGCCGGCGATGGCGAAAAAGCAACGTTAAAGGTAGGCATATCGGCAGGCGTCGAGGAAGAGATCTGGGCACAGGTGAAAGAGGTTGCCGCCAAGGATAACCTGGATATCGAGCTCGTTGTATTCAATGACTACGTGCAGCCTAACAAAGTGCTGGCAGAGGGCGAGCTTGATGCCAATGCGTTCCAGCATGAGCCCTATTTGGACCAATTCAAGAAGGACAACAATCTTGATCTTGTAAAGATCGCCAATACGCTTAATTTCCCTATCGGTTTCTATTCCGAGAAGATCAAAGCGGTATCGGAGATCAAAGAAGGCGACGTCATCGGATTGCCGAATGATCCAACGAACGGCGCTAGAGCGTTAATCCTATTCGAGAATGCCGGCCTTATTAAGCTGAAGGAAGGCGTTGGCATTAAAGCGACTGTGCGCGATATCGCAGAAAACAAGCTGAACCTGAAATTCGAAGAGCTGGATGCTGCGTTCATACCGAAGGCGCTAGGCGATTTGACTGCGGCGGTTATTAACACGAACTATGCGGTGGAAGCGGGCTTTGTACCAACGAAGGATGCAATCTTCATCGAGCCTAAGGACTCGCCGTGGGTCAATATTATTGCGGTAAGAACCGAAGACAAGGATAAGCCCGTATTCCAAAGACTCATTAAAGCGTATCATTCCGATCAAGTGAAAAAGTTTGTAGAAGAAAAATACGGCACTTATATCGTAGCGTCTTGGTAACTAGGTAAAGGGCAGGTCTCTTCTTAAGGGAAGAGGCCTTTTTTAACATTTTAGCAGAGGAGCGTTCATACCGTGATCTGGATCGAGAATGTAAGCAAGACGTATCAGCAAGGCAATCAAGCCGTCCACGCGGTCAAGGATGCCAATCTTCATATTCGCAAAGGCGAGATATTTGGCATTATCGGCTACAGCGGGGCAGGCAAAAGCTCGCTTCTGCGCTGCATCAACTATTTGGAGAGGCCTACTGTCGGCGTGGTTCGCGTCAATGGGACGGAGCTGGCGAAGCTAAATGAGCAGCAGCTGCGCATGATGCGGCGCAAGATCGGCATGATTTTTCAAAATTTTAATTTACTGATGTCGAGCACCGTTTATCAAAATATAGCCGCGCCGCTCGTGCTCGCTGGCATGCCGAAGAAGCAGGTCGAAACGAGAGTAAGCGAGCTGCTGTCGCTCGTCGGGCTGGAGGACAAGAAAGGGGCGTTTCCCGCCCAGCTGTCGGGAGGCCAGAAGCAGCGCGTAGCCATTGCAAGAGCGCTTGCCAATGAACCGGAAATTTTGTTATGCGATGAGGCAACCTCGGCGCTTGATCCGCAAACGACGGATTCGATTCTCAATCTGCTGCAGGATATCCATCGAGCCTACGGAATCACGATCGTGCTCATTACCCATGAGATGTATGTCGTTAAGAAAATATGCGACCGAGTAGCGGTAATGGAAGATGGTCTCATTGTGGAGCAAGGAACCGTTCTAGAGCTGTTCACAAGCCCAAAGACGGATACGACCAAAAAATTTACCAAAAGCGTATTTGATGTTGATTTGCCGCAGGAGCTGCTGCAAAGTGTATGGCGCCGACCCCATTCGGGACAGCTGCTGCGCATTTCATTCGTTGGAGAAACGGTGAGCGAGCCGATTTTAGCGGATTTGACGGTGCGCTATCAGCTTCGGCCGAGCATTTTGTATGGCAATATTACTAAAATCAAAGACACGGTGTTCGGCTGCCTCATCATAAGCTTGCCTGGCGACCCTCCTGCCATACGGGAAGGCATTGCGTATATGGCTTCGCATGGCATGCAGGTGGAGGTGCTTGAGCATGCTGGGTAGCTTTTTCCAAAGTCTCATTGAAAATCAGGATCTATATACAGAAGCGATAGGCGAAACAGCGGCAATGGTCGGCTATTCCTTGTTCTTCTCAACCATAATCGGCCTATTTCTAGGCGTTTGCCTTGTCGTGCTGCGACCGAGCCATATTTATGCGAACAAAACATTTTATTATCTTTTGAATACGGCTATTAACATCGTCCGCTCCGTTCCCTTTATTATCATATTGATCGCGATCATTCCGATTACGAAATTTATTGTACACACGACAATTGGGGTGAAGGGAGCTATCGTCCCGCTAGTTTTCTATACGGCGCCTTATATTGCAAGGCTTATTGAATCAGCGCTGCTTGAGGTTAATCCCGGCGTAATCGAGGCTTTTCAAGCGATGGGCGCCTCGCGGCGGCAAATTATTTGGAAGGTGATTTTGAAGGAAGCGAGACCGGGTATTGTCCTTGGGTTGACCATTGCGACAATTGGTCTAATTGGGGCGACAGCGATGGCAGGGGTGATGGGCGCTGGCGGCCTCGGCGACGTGGCGATCCGTTATGGGTATCAGCGCTGGGAGCCTGATGTAATGTACGTGTGCGTCATTATCCTTATCCTGCTGGTGCAGCTAATGCAATCAATAGGCAATCGCATTTCGAAGAGGCTGCGCAAGCATTAGTTCACCCCGCACCAACGTCGATTATAAAAATAGGGCTGTTCTGACGTGGTTATCGTTCATCCATCCGTCAAAACAGTCCTATTTAGGTTTTTCCGCTAAGCCTGCTTGCTGCTGCTGCTGGTACGCCGCCGCTTGCGAAGCAGCAGGGCTAGCGGCAGCGCCGCTACAATTATGACAGCCGATAAGAGAAAGGCGTCATTGATGCTCATCGTATAAGCGTGTGGTTCAACAGGCTCGCTGCCCGTGCCTGAGGAACGTGCTTGGTGAATAGCCAACCGCGCATAGAACAACGAGGTGAACATACCGAGCGCCATTGCGCTAAATACTTGCCTGAGCCAGTTGATGAGTGCCGATGCGTGGCCGGACAGCTCCTTCGGAATGGCCATCATGCCGGCATTGGTTACAGGCGTAAGCGCCAGTCCGGTTCCAGTATTGCGTATCGCGATGATGATCATAATCGTCAGCAAGCTCGTAGTGAGCTGAAGCCGGCTGAACATATATGTTGTGAGAATGAGTATAGTGGAGCCTACTATCGCAAGCACAGCAGGGCCGAATTTGTTGTAATACCTGCCCGAGAAGAAGGTGGCGCAGGTTAAGCATGCCGCGCCCGGCAAAAACAGAAGCCCGATATGAAACGAGCTGAGATGATGAATTTGGCTCAGGTAAAGCGGAACAAAATAAATGCCCGAATACAGCGCAACAGAAAGGATAAGCGAAATAATCAAGCTTACCGTAAACGTTTTGTTGCGGAATAAACGAAGCTGAAGCAAGGGCGCCGGCGTGCGAAGCTGGTGAATGACAAACCATGCCGCACTACCGAGGCCAACGATGAGGCAGATCCAAAACGCGGCCGACCGCCAGCCCCAAGCGTAAATATTGCCGAATAGCAGCAATAACGAGAGGCTGCCAAGGGCTGCAAGCGCAAGGCCCGTGCGATCCAGCTTGGTTTCCCTGTTAACCGGATTGGAAGGGAGAATCCGGATGCCGATCATGAGCGCGAGAATGCCGATAGGCACGGTCACGAGGAAGATGAGATGCCAGTCATAGCCTTGCAGCCAGCCGCTGACCGATGGGGCAAGCGCCGTTCCTAGAATGGTGGAGAACGACCAAATGCTCACCGCGATGGGCTGCTTTTCGGGCGGAACGGTACGGTAGATCATGGCCAGCGATACCGGCTGAATAAGCCCGCAGAAAATGCCCTGCAGGATGCGAAACGCAATTAACGCGTAGATATTCCATGAAAGGGCGCATAGCACCGACGTAACGGTAATGCCGGATAGACAAAACAGAAAGACCTGCTTTCCTCCAAAACGATCCCCCGCGTAGCCGCTGGCAGGCGCTATAACGCCGCACGCAAGTGAAAACCCTGTTACAATCCACTGCACTTTTCCTAAATCGGTTTGAAAAATGCCAATGAAGCCGGGCAAGGAGACATTAAGCGAAACGACATGATACATGCCGACGAATGAGCCGAAAAAGAGGGTCGCAAGAGCTGGCCAAAATGACTGGTTTGCAGAAAGAGGCTTATTTAACTTTTCGGTTAGTCCGGCAGACAACCCTTCACCTCCTATTTTATTGGAAAAAAACGAATGGCTCGGAAGCATAAAGGCAGTATAGCACATTGGAATAGTGAGCTATTATTGAATATTTGTATAAAGCGATAGAACTATTTGTGGCTTATTGCTTACGAATGGCGTTGCAGAGACGGCTAAAGAGGGGCAGCGGGCATAACACAAAGAGAAGCAGCTTCATATGATGGAGGGTGTAGACCAATCAACGGATGAGCGTACGATGAAACGGATTATCGTGGGAGGGACTGCGGATGGCTATGTATCAAAATGTCCACGAGCTTATTGGCAACACGCCACTGGTTGAGCTTAAGGGGTATGGGCTGCCAAGCGGCATACGTCTTTATGCGAAGCTTGAATGCTTAAATCCGGGAGGAAGCGTCAAGGATCGGCTTGGCATCCAACTGTTGAACGAGGCGTTCGCAAACGGGCAATTGCTGCCCGGCGGCACCGTTATCGAGGCGACGGCCGGCAATACGGGAATAGGGCTCGCGCTGGCTGCAATCGGACGCGGCATATCAACGATCTTTGTTGTGCCAGACAAGTTTAGTACCGAGAAGCAGCAGCTAATGAGAGCGCTTGGCGCGCAAATTATAAATACACCAACGGAGCTTGGCATATTAGGAGCGGTGCAGAAGGCGGAAGAGCTGGTCGAAGAAATTCCAGGCGCCTATTCGCCCAGACAGTTCTCCAATGCGGCTAACCCGGAAACCTATTATAAAACGCTCGCGCCGGAGTTGTGGCGCGATCTGGGCTGCGAGCTTGACGTATTTGTCGCCGGCGCGGGCTCGGGAGGCACCTTCATGGGAACAGCCCGCTATTTGAAAGAGCAAAACCCCAATGTGAAGACGGTGATTGTGGAGCCTGAGGGCTCGGTTCTTGGCGGCGGAGCGCCAGGTCCGCACAGGACGGAGGGAATCGGTGTCGAGAAGCTGGCCCCGTTCATGGACAGCTCGTATTTTGATGCGATTCATACGATTTCGGATGAGCATGCTTTTGCAAGGGTGAAGGAGATTGCGCAGCTTGAGGGACTGCTTGTCGGCAGCTCGTCAGGCGCTGCGCTGCATGCCGCCTTGCTAGAGGCGGCGATCGCGCCGCCGGGCAGCCGGATCGTTACGATTTTTCCCGACAGCAGCGAACGGTATTTAAGCAAACATATTTATGGAGGTGCTTGAGCTGAAGCGTAAAACGAAGCTGATTCATGGAGGCATTCCATTTGATCCGCATACCGGCGCGGTTAGCGTTCCGATCTATCAAGTCAGCACCTATAAGCAGGACGATATCGGCGTGCATAAGGGGTACGAATATTCGCGTACCGGCAATCCGACACGTCATGCGCTCGAGCAGTATATTGCCGATTTGGAGGAAGGTGCAAGAGGGTTTGCCTTCAGCTCGGGAATGGCTGCGATCAACGCTGTTTTTTCGCTGCTGAGCGCGGGGGACCATATTATTTTGACCGATGATGTGTACGGAGGAACCTATCGAATCGTTACGAAGGTGCTCAGCCGGCTAGGCATTGAAGCGACCTTCGTCGATACGACGAGGCTGGAGGAAATCGATGAAGCGGTCCGGCCGAATACGAAAGCGCTATTCGTGGAGACGCCAACGAATCCGCTGCTTAAAGTGACAGATATTGCGAAGGTTGCAGATTATGCCAAGGTTAACCAATTGCTATTTATCGTCGATAATACGTTCAGCACGCCTTATTGGCAGACGCCGATTGCGCTTGGAGCGGATATTGTCGTTCATTCGGCTACGAAATACATTGGCGGACACAGCGATGTAGTGGCGGGCCTTGCTGTCGTGAATAGCGAGAAGCTCGGCGAGGAGCTTCATTTTGTGCAAAATGCTACGGGCGGCGTGCTTGGTCCTCAGGATTCATGGCTGCTCATCCGCGGTTTGAAGACGCTTGGCCTTCGCATGGAGGCCCATGAGGAGAATGCACAGGCAATCGTGGCCTATTTGACGGGATTGGACTCCATTAAGAGCATCCATTACCCCGGACTGAAGAGCCATCCCCAGCATGAGCTGGCGATTCGGCAGGCACGCGGCTTCGGCGGCATTATCTCCTTTGACGTAGGCAGTGCGGAGCGGGCATCGGAGGTTATCCGCAAGCTGAAATATTTTACGCTAGCCGAGAGCCTGGGAGCCGTTGAAAGCCTCATCTCTGTGCCTGCAAAAATGACGCATGCCTCGATCCCGCGCGAGCGGCGAGAGCAGCTGGGCATTACCGACGGTTTAATACGCGTATCGGTAGGGATTGAGGATAACGAGGATCTGATTGCTGATCTGGAGCAGAGCTTGAAAGGCTGATCCAACATTTGTTAGAGCGGCAAGATTGATCGAACCCGCAACTTATTCCATCCTAGTCACGTTAGTAGGGTACCCCACAAAAAACGACTAACGACAAAGGATGGTAGACAAATGGCGATTAAATCAAGGTTAAACCGAAATCTTTTGGTTGCTTCTATTGCGACAGCCGTACTTCTAAGTGCAGCGGTACCTGGAGGAACTTCATATAGCGCTTCAGCTAAACCGTCTGTCCCACTTCAATTTCAAATAGGCAGCAGCAAATCCATCGATTACCGCGGCGAGCATACGCTTGCCGCAGCCCCATACGTCATAAACGGAATCTCGATGGTGCCAGTGAGAGCATTGGCGGAGGGATTGCAGGCCAAGCTCGTTTGGGACGGTAAAACGAAGGGAATCACGCTGACTCGCGATGGGCTTACCGTGCAGCTGACGCAAAACAGCGATGCGGTAGTTGGCACGTTTATTAAAAACGTAAAGCTGCCTGCTAAAGTGACGGTTGTAAAAGGAAATATTTTCGTCCCAGCCAAAAGCGTGGCGCAATTGCTTGGCGCTAAGACAACTTGGGATGCGAAGCAGAAAAAAATATCGATTCAAACAAGCGAGGCCGCGATATCGTATCACTATACGTTTGATCAAGGCGAAGATGGCTGGAAGGGAGCTTTCGCTGACCTGCCCGTTGATTATGATCCGGCCATTTATGAGCTGAAATACGGCAGAGAGCTGCTGCCAGCAGCTAATAATAAAACCAATTATGGTTTGATGTTAAACGGAATGAATCGAAGCGATGATTTGTTTATGTATGTGACCAAAAAAATCGAAGGCTTGGAGCCGGGCAAAACCTATCAAGCATCGCTCTCCTTCCAGCTGTATACCGACCAATCCGGCGGAATGATGGGCGTTGGCGGAGCGCCTGGGGAAGCGGTCAGCATTAAAGCCGGCTTCGTGAACAGAGAGCCGGCAGCGACCGAGTCGAATGCGGAAGGCCAACCTCATTTCCGTATGAATATCGACAAAGGCAATCAGAAGACAGAGGGTGCTGATATGAAAATCGTTGGCAACATGGTGCAGCCTAATGATGCGCTGAAAGGTTTCCAACCGGTGGCCATGCAGCATGCAGCCACCCTTACCGCTAACGATAAAGGCGAAATTTACGTGATCGTGGGCAGCGATTCCGGATATGAAGGCCTTACTACTTTTTACCTAGATAATATGAAGGTTACGCTCCTGCCCCAAGGGTAATGTTTCAGCAAAAAAAAAGCGGCTCTGCTATGGCTCTATGCCGTTGTAGGACCGCTTTTTTTATTTGGAAACATTATGAAAATACCCGATCAAATGTTGATTTTCTTTTGGTACTTTTCTATTTTTGGGGAATCTCAATATTTATAAACGAATTTTAATAAAATTGGGAAGGATTGTGAGCAGTATAGCTAGAATAATTGGGTAATGTCCAACAAAATGGAAGCTCGCCCTCCTGGAAAGGTAACAACATGATAAATAACGATAGACTCATAGAGTCACATAAGCAATGCGTGCGGCTAGGCCTTGATTCAAAAGAACTACCTATTTTCCTTGAATGCTATACTGCCGCTGAGCTTGATGAGCAGCGCAGCCAATATAAAGAGATTATTGAGGTCATCGGTTTTTTTGTGGATAAATTTTTATCCTCTGTATCAGGAGATCCTTTTTTTATTGCGATTTCAGATCATGAAGGCCATATTCTTGAATTTAAAGGCGACCCGTCCATCATCGCTACGGTTCGGCAGCTAGGCATTATGGAGGGCGTTCGGTTCACGGAAGAGCTGGGTACGAATGCGGTCCATTTGAGCATATGCCACAATGAGCCTATTCAGCTTATCGGTAAGGACCATTATCACGAGGTGCTGCATGAGCTTGCTTGTTATACGACGCCTTTCCACAATCAGGGTAACGGACAGCTGCTCGGAACCCTCTCATTGATGACCAGTGTGCAATTCACCCATCCTCACATGCTTGCGCTTCTATGTACGATCGTCGATTCTATTGAACGCGAGCTGCTATTGCGAAAAAACAATACCCAGCTGCAAATCCTAAATCAGGTGCTGCTGGAGACCAACTATTATGGTGTGGTCATTACAGACGCGCTGGGAACAATTATAGATACAAACGATATTAGCGAATCCATTCTCAGCAATGGGTTAGACGGCGATCGCGGCTGCTTAGGTACAAGCGTTTTTGAAAGGAGCTTGATTGGCCCTTATTTCGAGCAGGTTATTAACTGCAGGGAGTCATGCGTAGGGATAGAGGTATCGTTGCAGGTTGGTACGATGCAGCACCATTATATGCTTGATGTAGTGCCTATCTATGATAATGATAACAAGCTTACAAGAGTAGTTGGCAGCTTGCGGGATATTACAGAGATGAAGATGACAGAGGAGCTGCTGCGGAATACGGAGAAGCTCTTGTTTGCAGGCCAGATCGCAGTCAGCATTGCACACGAAATCCGCAACCCGATGACTACGGTTAAGGGGATGCTGCAGCTGTCCAGTAAAACGACCAACCCTCATTATTATAACATGATGATGTCTGAGCTGGAGCGTATGAATGCTATCGTAGGCGAGTTCTTAATATTAGGGAGACCGCAGGCGGTCCAGTACAAAGAAGAGCTGTGCGGCAATATTTTGCTAGAGGTGCTGTCGGTATTTGAAATGCAATTTGCAATGAACGGCATTCAAATACAAAGCGATATTAAAGAGCAGAAGACGATACGTTGCGATCGCGATCAAGTGAAGCAGGTCATTTTGAACATCTTGAAAAATGCGATGGAAGCTCTTCCCTATGGAGGGGAGATTAACATTCGGCTGGATATCGTCGATGGGTATCAGCGGCTGCGTTTTGCCGATAATGGCGTTGGCATGACGGACGAGGTTCTGCAGCGTATTGGACAGCCCTTTCATACGACAAGGCGTGACGGCAATGGTCTTGGCATGATGATCGTGGACAAAATTATTTCCTCCCATAATGGCCGTCTTGTGCTGTCAAGCGAGCTTGGAGTAGGGACAACGGTTGAGGTGTGGTTCCCTAGCATATAAGACTAAGGTTATGCAGAAGCGCGTTCGGTTGCCGAGACGCGCTTTTTTTGCCGTGTTTATTTCAAGGAGGAGGCGATTTGCGCATCGACCTTGGCAATGATGGCCATCGCCTGCTGTTCATACGCGTACGTATTTTGTTTAAAGCCGATGATTTGCTGCATATAGGCGAGCATTCGTATGAAGGAGCTTTGCGTCGCTGTCGCGTCACCCTTTCTGACTACTTGCTTTAAAATAGATGCTTCCGCGGCGAACTGTTTTTTTGTGTGGCTAACGGAGCTGTTGGAAGCTTTAATCTTTATCTTGATGGGGTCGATATGGCTGAGTTGCTCGCGCAGCTTTTTTATCGTGTTAGCCGTGCTTGCTTTCCCGTTCTTAAGCGCGGCTTCCTTGCTGCGGATATCGAGCTTGGCAAGCTGAACGGCTGCTTTGGTCGTTTCGACCTGTGGCTTGAGCACATTAACAATGGTCTTATCCTTAAATGATTTGGCGATGCTTAGCTGCTGATTTAATGAGTCATACATTCTAAATAAAGGCTCATATTTCTTTTTTACCTGTGTGACGGCAGCCTCAAGCTTCAGCAGCTTATCCGCGTCTACTTCTTTTATTCTTTTGCGCGTTGCAAGGATAGCCTCTTCGTTTTGAAAACGCAGCTTGCTTATTTTAGAGTCCCAATCCAACGCCAGCTTCTGTGTGGTTTGCAATTCTGCGTACTGTGTCGTCAGCTTGGCTGCGGTCGTTTTGTCCGAAGCTCCTTTCATTTTGTCAAAGGCGGTTTTGACGGTAACGCTAAACTCGAATGAAGCGGCAGCATAGACGGAAGGATGAACAAGCGAGAGCAGAAGCGTGAGGGCAATCGATAATGCGGCAAACCTTGAACTAAAGCGCATAATGAGTGAAGCCTCCTTTTTTTATAGGCAAACAACGCAAAAAAAGCACCTGCAAGATAGGCGTCATACGCCATCTCTTACGGGTGCTTCCATCGTAAGCCGTACTTATTTAACTGATTTCTATCAATATACAGGATGCTTCCGTCTGTCGTCAAGAAGCGATTGGTTTGCTATAAAGCCGCGGGTTTCGCATACACGTCCGGCGTTTTGCCGATAATGGATTTGAAATCTTTTATGAAATGCGATTGATCGTAATACCCGAGATCGGCAGACAGCTTAAGCGGATCGTGGTGGCTGCCTGAATCTATAGCTTCAGCGGCGTTTTGTAATCGGTACAGCTTGATGACCCATTTGGGGCTTATCCCGACGTACTGATTAAATAAGCGCTGAAGCTTTCTTTTGTTTATGGCGAACAATTCGCATATTTGCTCTACTTTAGTTAACTCGCGATCCTCCTGGATGCGCGTTATGATTTGGTTGATATGCGTAATTGCATCATCATTCTTAGGAAGGCAACTTAGGAACAGGGCTTCCGTAAGCGCGATTTTGCGGGCTATATCGGTCGTGGAATGGAGCTCCTGCTCGTAGCGGGCAGCGTCGGTGCCAAATACAGCTTCAACGGAAAGAGCCTGATCCGTAAGGCTGGAGAGCGGCGATAGAACAAAGGGATAGAAGCCGCCGGGTTGGAATTTAACGCCGAATACTTGTCCCTTGCCTTCAATTTTCTTCGTATACATCCGGCTGGCTACGCCATAGATGCCGCTTCTATGATCCTCCATAACCATATTGACGCATGGGTTCGGAACAACATCCTGCAAATAAGGCGGCTCGCCTTCCAAATTCCAGCTCACGACCCAATAGTGTTTAATGAAGCGGCGAAGAGGCTCAGAGGGAGTATAACGGGAAAGCTGAAATTTTTTCTCGCCCTCGTTCATCTGCAAAATACCCATGCTGCGCTTTTGGTCCGTTGCGTTCATCAATGAATCACTCCTATTGGTCATTTTGTCGCGTTTTTACAATACTAGCTATTCGAATGGCGTTATACTACGTATGGAAGCGCCTATTGAGCACAAAGCAAACCCTATATGGATTCAGAAAAGGAGTGTATGTCATGGAGTTTAAATATGAGTTTTATATCGGAGCATCACCGGAGAAGGTATGGAGTGCATTTGTATCGCCGGAAGGAACGCGCCAAACTTTTTTTGGCTGCGTCATCGATTCTACCTTTGAAGTAGGATCTTCCTACCGGTATGTTGGCCCGGGTGCTGATGGTGACGAGACCGTTCACATCTACGGTACTATTTTAGCATATGAGCCGAATAAAATACTGAGCTATTTGGAGCATCCGGGGCCTTCTTACAGGGAGAACCATGCGGAGCTGGAATCTACGATCACCTTCAAGCTAGAAGAGGTCGGGGCAACAACGAGACTTACGGTAATCAATCATGCATTTACAGAAAACCATCCGGGGCTGGAGACAGTCGATAGCCAGTGGTGGATGATTCTAAACAATTTGAAAACCTTTATCGAGACAGGCAAAAACTTGGATTTTGGCTGGTAAGCATAAGGATAACCATAATAGGGCTGTTCCAAGAGGCGATGACCTTGAGGGACGGTCCTTTTTTTCGCTCGTTCGATGAGGAATGATTCCTTTTAAGCCCCTGATTCTTTATACTGTATAAAAAGGACAGGCGGCATACGTCTGCGACATCGGATAGGAGAGAAGACAGAATGAGCTATAAAATCGTTTTTTTTGACATCGATGGAACGTTGATCAATGAGCATAAGGAAATACCGGCAGATACGATCAAGGCAATTGCAGAGCTGAAGGAAAGCGGCGTTGAGCCGGTTATCGCTACAGGAAGAGCGCCATACTTTATTAAGCCGCTCGCTGAACAACTGGGAATTGAATCGTTCGTTTGCCTAAATGGCGGTTATGTTGTATATAAAGGAACCCCGCTATACAGGCGTGAAATTGAGAAAAGCCGCTTGGAGGCGCTCGTTAAGGTAGCAGCAGAGCATAATCACGGACTCGTTTTTGAAGGCGAGCATAACTATTTCGCGGACAAAGAGGATCATCCTTTTATTATCGAATCGGTTAATTCGCTAAAGGTTGATCTGCCGGGCTATAATCCTGAATTTTGGAAGACGGATGGCATTTATCAAGTATTTCTCCACTGCGAGAGCCATGAGGAGCATTTGTACGACGGGCTGCATTCGGAATTAAAGCTTATTCGCTGGCACCCGCAAGCTATTGATGTTCTGCCGGCAGGCGGATCGAAGGCGCAAGGCATCGAAGCGCTGCTGGATAAGCTTGGCCTTACTAGGGCTGATGCGGTCGCATTTGGCGATGGGCTGAACGACAAAGAGATGCTGGAGACGGTTGGTTTCGGCATCGCGATGGGCAACTCTCACCCGGAGCTGCTTCCATTTGCTGATTTTGTGACGACGCACGTGGATGAGCAGGGTATTCGGAACGGTTTAATTGAAGCGGGCTTATTGCAAAAATAGATCCATTCATGCCGGGCAATTAGCCGGTTCATATAAGCAGCAATGCGGCCCTGCCTCTTCTTGAGACGGGGCTGTTTGCACTTCATGGTCATGAATGGAACTTTCTGGGAACACTATTCGTAGATGATCTATAGAGTGCGTCAGGAGAGGCGGTTGTTTACATATGGATAGTTCGGGAAAACCTGATTATGCGCTGCGCGTCGCTATTTCGGAAGCGGGCTATGAGGAAGGCAAGCCCACTATACGCAGCATTAAGCTCGAAGTAGCGCCAGGCGAGCTGGTGGGCTTAATTGGGCCTAACGGAGCTGG
Organism: Bacillus sp. FJAT-26390; assembly: GCF_001682865.1. Lineage (GTDB taxonomy): Bacteria > Bacillota > Bacilli > Paenibacillales > Paenibacillaceae > Pristimantibacillus. The sequence goes on along the minus strand of NZ_MAQX01000032.1, from coordinate 690,560 downwards.
CAAAAGTACGACGATCAAGACGATTCTTGGTTTAATGGCATACGTAAGGGGCGAAATCGAGATCGGCGGTCAAAATAAACGGTACGCCTATGTGCCGGAGCAGCCGGTGTTTTATGAATATTTTACGCTGTGGGAGCATTTGCATTTGGCAGCATCGGCGTTCGGAATAGAGGAGAAGGCGTTTGCTGCCAAAGCGGAGGAGCTGCTGGAGCAATTCCGTTTGACTGGGGAGAAGCATCATTATCCGACGCATTTCTCCAAGGGAATGCAGCAAAAGCTGATGCTCATCATCGCTTTTCTGCTTGAACCGGACATTTATATCGTCGATGAACCGTTTGTCGGCCTTGACCCGAGAGCTACGACGGATTTTTTAACGCTGCTTGATGGCGAACGGGCGCGCGGTGCAGGCGTGCTCATGTCGACTCATGTCCTTGACGCCGCAGAGCGGATTTGTAATGCGTTTGTCCTCATTAACAAAGGATCTGTCGTTGCACGGGGTACGCTTGGACAGGTTAGGCAAGACGCGGGATGCGCAGCGGATGCGACTTTGTTTGAGTGCTTTCACGCATTGACTTAAGGGGGCTGAATGTAATGCTTACACCAAGGCAGCTCTTCTGGATTCGCTTGAAAAAGAATGGGAAAGAGCAGCTCCGGGTTTGGAATAGCGTGCTCGACTGGTCGGTTTGGCTCTATTTGGTTATACCGGGCTTGTTCATTGGCGGAGGATTGTATAGGGAGATTTTGCTGGAAATGCCGGAATGGGCATTGAGCCTGCCATGGGCAAAGTTTTATCCTATTTTGCTTCTTCTTCTGTTGCTCTCCGGGCAGATCCGCATATTCGTTGAGAGTGCCGACCGATTGTTTTTGCTGCAGCGGCCGGAATGGCTTCGGACGCTAAAACGATGCGGATTCGGATATACGCTGGCGGTTAAGTTCGTTGTAATCGGATTGCCGTTTCTTCTCTTGCTGCCATTTTTGTTAAAGGCAGAAGGATTAACGGGACTGCAGCTTGTTCTAGCTTATGGCTATACCATCGTAACCGGCATGATACTGGCTATTGGCATTCATATGCTCCAAGGCAAGCTGGTCGGTTGGCGCAAGCGGTCGGCTCAATTGATGGCCTTGCTTCTTTTTATAGCCTTCTACCTCACTCCGATGCTGGCATGGACATACGATACAAAGCTGCTCGGCATATCCCTTGGCGCTGGCATTGTTGCGTTACTCGTTATGACGCGATTTGGCTTGCGGTCGCCCATTAACTTTGAAGCAGAGGTGAAGCAGGAGAGCGAGACGCGCCTGCGCAGCACGGAACTGCTCATGAGCCAGGTCATTGAAGCGAAGCCGCTCGTGCGCCTGAAAAGTCCGTTTCTCTTCCGCAGGTCCCAGCGCTTGTTCCGCAAATCGGACTCAGGAACTGTCCTCGCAGAGCTGAGATTAAAGGCGTTTTTGCGAGGTATGACCAACCTCAGGGTCTGGCTTAGTTTTATATCCGCATCAACAGTGGCCGTCTCGCTAGTGCCGGGACCGGTTGCGCTGTTTCTTGTGGCAGCGTTATCGCTGCTTGGCGCGGCGTGGCTTCAGCTCCAATGGAAGCAGTGGTTCGCGGAAGCGTTTATCGTACAGTTCCCATGGACATCTGGAAGCGCTAGGAGAGGGGCGGTCATTTCACGCTTTTGGCTGCTGCTGCTCCCTATGCTCCTGTGGTCCGCCATTGCCGGATATAAGCTGCTTGGCGTACAAGCTGCTATCATGGCAGCATTGCTTTGCTTTATCCTATGGGGCTGTATCAGCCTATTTACACTGCGCAAGTCAGCTGATTAAACAGCGTTAAGAAACAGGGTAAGGGGCCATGGCCAGTCACTGATCATGGCCTTTTTTTTCAATATAAATGTAACCGCTTTAACTAAATATTATCCAATATTTATTTCATTTATCGACAGTTAACGATGGGTGCAACGAAATAATAGATTTTTTTGTGTCGAATCGTGATGATTTATGATGAAGATTAAGATAAAGGTGTTGATCTTATAAATGGAAAATAGTAGAATGTTTCTAAATCAATCCAGTGATTGCCAGTATTATCTATGGAATAAATATGCATTATAAAAATAGAATATCAGGCAAAACCTCTGAAAAGTGGTGACGCAAAGCTATAGGGACTACTTCTTAACCGAGAAATGTCAGCCAGTTGCAACCGAAGCAAACGGTATAGCTATGACTATATAGCCGGTATCTTTTTTTTCTATGCCTATTTTTCCGTAGAGTGTATCTATGGAGAGATTTTAGAGATAGGAGAGAGAAGAGGGATCGTTCATGGATAAAAGCATTGGATCTGATATTCGCAATCTTTTCCCTAGTGATGATGGCAACTTGGAGCAACGTAATAAGTTGCTGGAACTATTTACTCAGCTTGTAACAGGTGTAGATGAGTTAAAAGATCCAGAATCGGTTTATCTGAAAGGTCAAAAAGAAAGAGGACCTTCTTTTTACAGTGATTTGGTAAACGAAAGTCGCATTCCCCGTACGGGCCAACCGCTTCAAGACGTGAACAAAGAGCTTCTGAAACTTCTTTACGCTCACCCTTATCATACGAAGTATTTTCTTACGAACATTTTACCGATGGCAAGCATACCTGGCGTGCTTGGCATGATCGCCGCATTTTTGGTAAACGGCAACAATCTTTGGGATGTATACGGGCCAGCTGGCGCTGAGGCTGAGGTCAAGGTTGTTACGATGATGTCTAAGCTTGTTGGATATAACGCTTCCGTAAGCGGAGGATATACGACCTGGGGCGGACAAGGGGCTATATTCACCGCGCTGCGGCTAGCTATCAACAAGAACTCTGCTGCCGCTTCCAAGAGCGGAGTGCCTAAGCATTTATATTCGTTTTGTTCCGAAGCGGCACACTACAGTTTATATAAATCGATGGAAGCGACCGGTCTTGGCAGCGACAACCTCATTAAAGTAAAAACGAATGAGGACAGCTCGATGAATGTCGCCGATTTAAAGGAAAAAATGGAGAAGGTTATTCAATCCGGAGGCATTCCTATCTTTATAGTCGCAACTACGGGAACAACCGATGCAATGGGCATAGACAACCTTGATGAAATTGCCGGAGCGGCTGAACAGCTTGCTAACGAATATGATGTTCCACGTCCGCATATTCATGCCGATTCTGCTCTTGGCGGATTTTTTGCCTTTTTTAACGATTATGATTTTATTGGCAATCCGCTCTCTTTCTCTCAGGGAGTGTTAACTAGTCTGCAAGACATCCAAAGCCGAATGAAGCATCTGCATCTAGCCGATTCACTTTGCTTTGACTTTCAGAAGCTGGGGCAGACGCCTTATTCGACAAGCTTGTTTTTGGTGAAAAATGCTGCCGATTTGAAGCTTGTGGATTTGGACCCGGACGAGACTCCGTACGTGGGGCATCGCGGATATGGCCAGTACCATACCAGCTATACGCTCGAATGCTCAAGAATGGGCAGCTCCATTAGCATATACAGCGCCTTGCTAGCGTTTGGCGTCGAAGGGTATCAACGGCTTTTGGCTCAATTTGTCGAGGTCAACCATACGTTCCGCCTTGCTTTGGCTCGCGAAATTCCTGAAGCCGTTATCGTTAATGCGGACAATCCGGGTATTATCACTCTGTTCCGAATCTATAGCGACGGTTCCAATGGCTATAAAAGCGAGCTAAGCGGGCAGCAGTCCTATGAACAAATTGCCCACACCAATGAGCTGAACGAAATCCTTTTTGAAATATTGGGAAAAGAGAGAGGGAAAATGTTTTTTGGCGATACGAAGAAACATCTCTATGTCCCAACGTCGGACGGAAAACGTCTCGCCCTGTTCGCATCCAAGCTATTTGTCATCTCTCCTTATACGCAAAAAGAGCATGTCGAAGAAATCGTTAGCTATTTAAAGCAGAAAGTGCAAGAAACATACACAGCATATCGTCGCATACATCCTGGGGGTATTGTCCATGAAGAAATCTATCATTAATTTTGCATGGCTTAAAGAGCATCTCTCTGTTAAAATCGCATTCAATATTTTTATTTTGCAGCTTATTACATGCATTGCCTTTGCTTTTTCGGGTTATGTCGTAAACCAGAATCTCACGGAAAGCTTAGTCGACCAATTCGATAAACGCCTCCAGACCGACATTCAAATCGCCTCGGATGCTTTTGCAGCCATACCCGGCACGGATATGGAGATAGCGAGTGCAGAGGATCCTAACTACACGAAAGTCAAAGCGGCATTTGAAAATTTAAAAGTAGAGCATAGTTTGGAAAATATTTATGTCTTGTCAAATAGTCAGCAAAAGGAACGTATTCTGATTTTATCTGGCTTACCTGATGATTTTGGAACGCCTTATCCTTTTACGAATGAGATGAAAGAAGCCGTAAGTGCAAATCAGCCTGTCATTAGCCCGATCTATAAGGACGAGTACGGCACGCACAAATCGATTTTTGTTCCGCTCACTAACCAGAAGAGCGAGGCTTACGGAATTCTTGGGATTGACTTGGATGCCTCAATCGTTCCGAAAACGACTTCCTCAGCAAAGGTTACCTCCCTCATCATAACGATAATGATGTTTGTTGTGGGCAGTGTCTTGGCCATCGTAATCAGCAAAATTATAACGAACCCATTACGTAAACTGATGGTTGCTACGGAAAAAATCGCTAAAGGCGATTTGCAGACGACGATCTCTGTCGCTAGCCGAGATGAAATCGGGAAGCTGGCGGGTTCCTTTGACTCCATGATTACAAGCCTAAAGGGTCTTATTCATCAGGTGACTTCATCCTCCACTCTAATAGCAGATACCAGCCAGCATCTGCACCAGTCTGCGGGTGAATCGACGAACAGTGCAGCGCAGGTAGCGGATTCTACGAACCGAATGAGCGACGGCATCAACCATATTGTCATCAGTGTGTCCAACAGCAATATGACCATTCTCGATATCGATTCCGAAATCAAAAGCGTATCGGGCGGCATGAAGGATATGCAAAGCATTGCGGCCCAGGTGCAAGAGCAATCGGAGCAAGGGCAAAATTTAGTCGAGCATACGTTAAAGCAAATGAATCTTATTAAGGTTGCGATGACCCATTCGCAAGAAGCGGCAGCAATGCTTGATGAGCGCTCCAAGGAAATAAGCGAGATTATTACGATCATTTCCGACATTTCCTCTCAGACAAATCTGCTGGCTTTAAATGCTTCGATTGAGGCGGCCCGCGCAGGAGAAGTCGGGCGTGGGTTTGCGGTTGTAGCGGGTGAAGTGAAGAAGCTGGCCGCTCAATCCGCCGAGGCTGCGCTATCCATAACAGAGCTCATTTCCAGCACGCAGGCTAACAGCAGGCTAGTCATAGAACGCATATCAGAAGGCAGCAACGCGGCCGATCAGGGCTTATCGTGGATTACGGGCACATACGACAACTTTAAAGACATTCACAGCGGCGTCTCGCACTTCTACGAGCATACGGATCATCTGCTGCACGCGCTGGATAAGGTGGACGATTCTTTCGGACAGATTTCTGGCGCTATGCAGCAAATTTCGGGAATTACGCAGGAGCAGGCTGCAGGTACGGAAGAGGTTGCGGCAGCCGCTCAGCAGCAAAGCGCGTCCATGCAGGAAATTTCTGCGTCCATTGCACAGCTATCCACGCTCTCTGTTGATCTTAAGGAATCGGTTAAGCATTTTAAGCTTGATAAACAAGGTCAAATTGCGGTGTAATTTCCTAGATGGATTAGAAACGCTTATGGACAGGCGGTTCATCGCAAGTCTATTAGGGTAAGGACTAGTAGAAAGCAGGTTAAGCCCAATGAGGGCTTCGACTACACCGCTCTAGGAGGTGCGACCGACAATGAGTACAGACAAGGACATGTATGGGGCAGTAGAAGAGGAAATTTTGGCCAAAAAGCAGGGCAACAGCTATTTGCTGACGACTGCAAAGGGAACAATCGGAGAGATCACGTACTCGATGGTTGACGTGGATACGTGGGTTATTGACCATACGTTCGTTGACGGCGCGTATCGCGGCCGCGATTTGGGACGGCAATTGTTAGATTTTGTTGTCGAAGAGGCTAGGGAAAAAGGCAGACGGATTATCCCTTCGTGCACTTACGCGTTAGCGCAGTTCAAGCGGCATCCCGAATATGCGGATGTATGGGAGAAGACGAGCAATGAATACTCGGACTCATACAGCTCAGGAAGCGCCGGGGCATCCGGAGGGAAATTGCCTAATTAAATTCATCGCTAGACGCAAAGAAGGAACGCTCTCGAAAGGTCTGGATGGACCTTTTGGGAGCGTTCTTTTTTGTTTTTAGAGGATGCGTGAAACAGTGTCTGTGTTCTCCCGCCAAATGAGCTCCCAAGCCGCCACCGGCTGAGAATAGAGCTAGAAAGCAGCTCTATTCCGCTTAAACGAAGCATAGTCCATATACTTGTGCCGCTAGAAAGGGGCTGTCTCATAAGGTCAGAAACGACCAAAGAGACAGCCCCCCCATGTAGTTGTGTAGGAATGAGTTCTTCTATTTACGTTCTTTCAGCGTTTGTCTTACGCGCACATTCATTTCTGGATGCTTAGAGAGGACGTAATGCAGCCCTTTCCGCTGCAGGGTAAGAAAGACGCAAGATGTAATAGCCGTTACATCGGCGGTACGAGGGACGTTGTTAAGCAGCGCGATTTCCCCAAAATGATCGCCGTCCTCCAAAATAGCAAGCCGCTGCTTGCCGTCCTCAGCCTGGGCATTCCGGCGCGATACCTCCACTCGGCCGCGAGCAATTAAATAAAATTTCTCCCCTTGTTCGCCCGCATGAATAATGGGCTGGCCAGCGGCAAACGTTTCCGTATTAAACAGGCTGCGAATCTCCTCCAGAATGCCAGTATCCACCCCTTGAAAGAACGGAAGCTTCGCAAGCCTTTCCTCGTCAATATCCGCTTCCTGTCCGCTACCCGATACCTGCATGCCGTTTTGTTTATCCCATAGCTCCTTATAATAGCCGCCGCTCTCAAGCATACGCTGATGAGTGCCGCTATCGACAAGCTCGCCCTTATCAAATACAAAAATACGATCCGCTCCGGTAATGGAGGACAAGCGATGAGTAACCGTAATGACCGTCCGATTGCGAGAAAGCTCCTTAAACGTACGATTAATGGATGCCTCGGATATTGGATCAAGGGCAGAGGTTGCTTCGTCGAGCAATAAGATTTGCGGATTTTTAAGGATGGCGCGTGCGATTGCTAACCGCTGCCGCTGCCCGCCGGAAAAGTTTGAGCCTTCGTCCAATACCTCGGTGTCATAGCCGCTTGGGAGAGTCATGATGAAAACATGAATTTCCGCTTTCTTGGCGGCCTCCATCACTTCTTCCTTGGTTGCTTCCGGCTTGCTGAAGCGAATGTTCTCAAGAATCGTTCCGCGAAAGAGGAAGTTTTCCTGAAAGACGACGCCAAGCCGCTCACGGAAGGAGCTGCGGCTAATGTCCTGCATCGGATGGCCGTTGATTTCCAATTGGCCGGCCGTCGGCTCGTAGAAGCCTAACACAAGCTGGACGAGCGTGCTTTTGCCGGAGCCGCTGGAGCCTACGAATGCGGCGGTGGTGCAGGGCGCGATATGAAGATCGATGTTTTTCAAAGCTTCCTGCTCCTCGTTATAGCGGAACGACACGCCAGAGAACCTGATGCCCGGCTGCTTGTTCTGCTCGCTTGTCAAAGGCATGTTTCCTGTCGCTTCTTTGGGCGCCAGCAGCAGCTTGTCCATTCTCTCAATGCTGACCGAAGCGTCGGTTAGGGTCGGTATCGTAAAGGTAAGGTTGAAGACCGAATTGCCCATTGAAGTATACATGGTGAAGAAGGCAACCAAAGAGCCCAGTGAAATATATCCGCGAAGCGCCAGATAAGAGCCGAATGCGATAATCGACAGGTTGACGAGCAGCAGGCTGACCATCGGAATTCTCTCCAGCTGCGCGTTTATTACATTTTTACGGTAATGAATGAGAAACATCGCTTGCATCCTGTCGGCAAATTTATCTTTCATCGCTTGCTGCAGGTTATAGCCTTTGATGACCTTTTGCGCTTTAATATTTTCCTGCACATCGCCGGTCATATGGTCCAACTGTTCCTTGTGGCTGGCGTTGATCGCCTGCGCTCGGCTGCCCAGCAAATAAGGTCCGGCAAAAATAACGACGGCGCCAAGCAAAATGGCAAGCGCCATGCTCCACTGCAAATAGATTAAGACGGCGGTACTGATCGTGACAACGGCTAACGATTGGAGACCAATAGTCAAAAGGACATTCATTGCTCTTTCGATAGCAGGGAGATCAACGGAGAAATAGGAGAGAAGCTCGCTTGAGCGCGTTTGCTGGAAGAAGCCGATATTGACCTGCTGCATATGCTCGAACAACCTCATCCGCAGATCCCTTTGCACGCGCGCAGTCAGCTTGGCGAGCGCATAGTCGCTCAATACGCCGGCGCTAAGGCAAATTACGCCGCTTACGGCGAGGACGATTAAGATAAGGAAAAAGGCGTCCATATCCTCAGGCACGATGGCTTTGTCGATGAGCAGTTTAAAGCTGAGCGGAGCTAATGATATAAAAGCGAGATCAAGAGCCAGCATGAGTAGGAAAAAGGCAGCCAGCGGCTTATAAGCGCGCAAATAGCCGATTAAATGCTTCAAGACGGTAAAAACCATATCGTTATGGGCTCCTTCTGAGCAATTATGGGGGATATCGACAAATTATACCATGGCAGGACCATGAACAGAAGATGGTTTGCAGATAAGGCGGCGTGCTGCAAAAGGACAGGCTTTTGCCCAATCACTGCTCACAAAAAAATTTTTCGTACGTACAATAACCTAATGGAATATCGAATAATGGGAGGAGAACGACAGTGATACTTGTTTCGGGCAGTCCTACGTTTTCACTTAATCCGCTTACGCTGACAGAGCTGGAGAGAAGAATACTGCAAGCCAAGCAGAAAAGTCAGGTCGTTTATCGCTATCCGTCTGTCGATGCATTGGAGTTTGAGCTGAAAATGCGCACCCACATCGTAGAAGCGGCCAAAGCGCTCTATGCAGGCGGAGCGAACTTTGCGACTTTTGCAGGCTCTAAGTGCAATGAACAGTACTGGACGCGGACGGAAAACGGCGGCTTTCAGCTTAATGGAGGCGTACTGCCTTCGGTGGGAATAAACGATATTTTCGAAAATGGGCATCTATACGGATTTGAATGCGCGGGCGCAATCATCATTATATTGTACAAGGCGGTGCTCGATACCGTCGGCGAAGCGGTGTTTAATACGTATTTTCAAAACCTGTTTCTTCGGGATTGGCAGTATGACCGCGATTTGCGATTAGTTACTACTTATAATAAAAATGAAGCTTATCCCGGCGATGTGCTTTATTTCAAAAATCCGGAGCATGACCCGGAAACGCCGGAATGGCAAGGCGAGAACGTCGTCATGCTGGATGACAATTTGTATTTTGGGCATGGCATTGGCATTGAATCGGGACAGGATATTATAGCTTCCCTGAATCGTATGCGTAAGGATGGCAGCACGATATCGGCCTATTTGCAGGATTTGGTCGTTACGCCGGATTTCGAGTATTTGCGCGGCCTTTCCGTGAGGGATGCTTGGTGGGACGCGGCTGGAGAGGAACGGGAATACCCGATCGTTGGGACTGTCGGCGGCGGCTACCTTTATTTATAAATAAATAAAGATTATGCTTTAATAATAAGCATCAGCGCAGAAGCACCCGTAACGAGAGCGTATCCGCTTGCGCTTACCGGTGTTTCTTTTATCAATAACAGGACTGGAGCCATCCAATGAGAATGCATGTATTAATTGTTGATGACGATCCATCGATTCGAGAACTGCTTCGATTTGTATTGGGGAAGGACGGGTATGTCGTGCTTGAGGCTGAAAATGGACAAGCTGCCTCCCGTCTGCTTGAGAATGAGCAGGTTCATCTTGCTGTCGTGGATATTATGATGCCGGGCATGAACGGATTTGAGCTATGCCGCGAAATAAGAGAGCATTATGACATCCCGGTCATTATGCTCACGGCAAAAGCGGAGATGGAGGATAAGGAGCAGGGCTTTGATTCCGGGACCGACGATTATTTGACGAAGCCGTTTGATCCGAAGGAGCTGTTGTTCCGAATGAAGGCTTTGCTGCGCCGTTATCGCCTTGTGTCGTCTGAGGTCATTCGGCTTGGACATGTATCGATCGACCGCAAAGGCTATGAAATCAAAGTAGGCGATGAGTTGATTACGCTGCCGCTGCGGGAATTTGAGCTGCTGTCGCAGCTCGCGAGCCATCCGGGGCGCATTTATACGAGAGAGCAGCTGATTCAGCTCATTTGGAGCGCGGACTTCAAGGGCGATAGCCGGACAGTCGATGTGCATATCAAACGGCTGCGTGAGCGCTTCGCGGATAACCAGGAAGATTTTTCAATAACGACTATTCGCGGGCTTGGCTATAAGCTGGAGGTGCGCGAGGGATGAAATCCTTATATGTGCGAATTGTGTTCACGTTTGTCATGGTCGCTATGATCAGCGGCATTCTGGGGCTGATGTTAACCGGACTGTATTATCAAAATAACCAGCAAAGCAGCAACGAACAAAAAATGATCGATATCGCGCAAAATATTAAGGTCCAGTATGAGCAAAATCCGCAAATGGATCTGAACGCTTATTTGACGCATATCGCGGCGCTTGGCTTTCAAATCTATTTGGCTCGCGCGGATAATCAGGGACAAGCATACGGCTCGCCCTTTAAGCATGGGAAGCTGACGGAGCAGCAAATCCAAGCTGTAATAGGCGGCGCTATTTACCGCGGCATGGAGGAGCGGAAGGACCGGCTGCAGCTGTTCTCTTATTTTAAAAATAGTTTGCTGAACACGGCAGGCCTGCCCATCGAGACGAAGGAGGGCATGGCAGCGTTGTTTATCCGGCCTGACCTGCAGCAGCAGATTGGGGAAATTCGCATTATTGCCGCGATATTAATCGGCCTCACCTTCATGATCAGCTTGGTGCTTATCGTTATATTGTCGCGGCTCATCGTGAGGCCGGTAAATGATCTGACGAAAGCGACAAAACAAATCGTAGCCGGTGATTTTGACGCGGGGCTTCAGCTGTCCCGAAAGGATGAAATCGGCGAATTAGCGCGCAACTTCTCGGTCATGACACGTGAGATCAAGCAGCTTGACCAGATGCGGCAGGAGTTTGTCTCCAACGTCTCGCATGAGTTCCAAACGCCGCTTACCTCGATTCAGGGGCTGGCTCGGGCGGTGCTTGATAAGGAGACGACGGCGGAGCAGACGGAGAGTTATTTGACGATCATCGAGAAAGAAAGCAAGCGTCTATCGGCTATGAGCAAGCAGCTTCTAACGTTAGCCGCGCTGGATAAGGAAAATAAGCCGCTGAATAAGACGACCTTTCGGTTGGATGAGCAGATTCGCCATATTTTAATTACGCTCGAATGGCAGTGGATGGAGAAGGAGCTGCAATGGGAGCTTGACTTGCCTGACACGACTATACATGCCGATCATCAGCTCCTCCACGAGGTATGGCTGAACCTGATCGTAAATAGCATCAAATTTTCCAAGCCGGGACAATCGATTGGCATTACTTTAACGGATTCGGATGCGATTACGGTCGAGATACGCGATTCGGGCATTGGAATAGCGGAGGAGGACCTCCCGCATATATTTGACCGCTTCTATAAAGCGGACAAGGCCCGCGGCCGTTCTTCGGCAGGCAGCGGCCTTGGGCTCTCCATCGTTCATAAATTAGTTGCCCTTCATCAAGGCGCGATTCACGTCCAAAGCCAGCCTGCTGCCGGCACGACTGTTACGGTCACGCTTCCGCGTTTGTAATGTTCCGTTCATCATTCGTTCATGTTCCTATTCGATAATGCAGGAGAAGGACAGAATAGGAGGACATGAACATGAACATTAGGCCATTGCAAAAGGTGATTCAATACGTGTGCAGCCCGCGGGGGGCCAAAATAAGCTTGTTGTGCTGGGTGCTGCTTGCTGTAGCGCTTAGCTTTGCCGCTCCAGGTGCGAAGGAATACGGAGTGAGCGCAGGCGAGGGCAGTGCCAGCGGCAATAATCCGGCACAGCAGGCGCAGCGCCTCGTGGATGAGCAATTCCCTTCAGCGGAAGGGCTGCCGGCGCTGCTCGTTTTCCATAATAAACAGACGCTAACAGCCGAGCAGCTGAGTAGCATATCGGGGCTTAGCGAATGGCTTTCTTCGGATTCGAAGCCGGCTAATATAGACAAAGCGATGCCATTTCATAAAATGCCTGCCCCTGCGCAGGAGAAGCTGCTATCCGAAGATCATACGACGCTGCTGCTTCCTGTTACGCTTAAGGAGCATACGGAATCGGATCAAGTGCTGGCTGATCTCGATGCGATCAGAGACAAATGGAAGCTTACCGGCGCTGCGGATGTCCAGCTTGAGCTAACGGGTCCAGCGGCGATCTCCGCTGATACGCTCACGCTCTTTCGCAATGCCGACATCGTATTAATGCTTGCTACGGTCGTGCTTATTCTTATTTTGCTCGTTGCGATCTACCGGTCGCCGCTGCTTGCCATTATTCCGCTTGCGGCGGCAGGACTTGTATATGCCGTCGTAGACCGCTTGATTGGGCTTGCGGGCAAAGCAGGCTTGTTCCTCATTGATAAGCAATCGCTATCGATTATGATGATTTTATTATTCGCCGTTATTACCGATTATTGTTTATTCGTATTTTCTCGTTATCGCGAGGAGCTGTTGGGGACGCAGAGCAAATATACGGCGATGGAATCCGCGATGAAGCATGTCTCCGAGCCGATCCTCTTCAGCGGAGGAACGGTGCTGCTTGCGATGCTGGCGTTGTTCGCCGCTACGTTCCAGCCGTACCGCGGGTTTGCGCCGGTGTTTGCGATGGCAGTTGCCGTTATTTTGCTGGCGGGACTAACGCTTGTCCCTGCGGTGTTCGCGCTGCTAGGCCGCAAGGCATTTTGGCCGTTCGTGCCGAAAGCGCAGCCGCTGCCAGCTAGCAAGCACAAACGCAACCGCCTGTGGACAAAAATCGGCGATTTCGTTACGACCAAGCCAAAGCGTGTTGCGGGCATTTTGCTTGTTCTGCTGCTGCTTGCTGCAATCAACAGCGTTGGAGTTAGCTTCTCCTTTAATCTGATGAAATCATTTCCGGAGAAGCTGGGCTCCCGCCAAGGATTCGAGCTGCTGGAGCAGCACTATCCGCCAGGCGAGCTTGCTCCCGTCACGCTGCTGGTGAACAACGCGAAGGATATTGAATCGGATGCTTCATTTGGCAATAAGCTGCGCTCGTTAACCGAGGAAATGCTAAAGCAAGGCGATGTCGCATCCGTAAGCCCGGATATGACCAAGGTTGATGCTGTTCCTTCCGATGCATTGTCGGTAGATAAGCATTCGGTGCGGCTGCAGTTAATTTTGAAAACAAATCCCTATGATCAAGAAGCATTGGATGTTGTGGAGCACTGGCAAAAGGAGAGCGAATCCTTGCTTCGTGCCAGCGGCTTCGATCCGGCGCAGCAGTCGCTGCAATTCGCCGGCCAAACGGCTGAGCAGGTAGACGTCAGGGCGATGAACAAGCAGGATACGCTCGTTGTTTTCGGACTCATTACGCTTCTTATTTTAATTATGCTTGCTTGGCAGACGGGCTCGATCAAGCTAGCTTTATCTATGATGATCACGATTTTATTATCCTATGCGGCAACGCTTGGCTTAAGCTGGGGCGTGTTCCACACCTTGCTTGGCTATGAGACGATCAGCTACCGATTGCCGATGTACAGCTTTGTATTTATGGTTGCGCTTGGCGTCGATTACAACATCATGCTCGTATCAAGAGTGCAGGAGGAGGCAGCCCGTCATCCATGGCGGAAGGCCGTGCAGCTTGCGGTCGCATCAACCGGCGGGGTGATCTCGTCAGCAGGCATTATTCTCGCTGCGACGTTCGCGGTGCTAATGACTCAGCCGCTTCAGGAGCTATTTCTCTTCGGCTTCATGATGGCGCTAGGCATCCTTATCGATACATTCCTCGTTAGAGGCATGCTGCTGCCGGCTTTGATGACTTTATTGCACAAAAAGAAAAATAACGTCGTCTCCTAACTTTATTTCACTAAATAAGTAAATAGACAAAGAGCCTTAGAGTCGATTCTAAGGCTCTTTTTTGCGTTAAGAAAACGCGACTTTTTTTGCTGATACCTGATTTTTATGTAAGGTTATTTAACATAAAATGCTGTAAAATAGAAAAAACGATTTTTTGGAATGGAAATGATGGTAGATTTGCGTGAAGTAATCAAGAGAATCAGCACTGTTTAATCAAAAGGAGAGGTTGACATGTCCATGTTGAGAAGCGGTCATATCCCGAGGGAAAAGCTGGAATTAGCGAGACATTATCCTATTCAGGTGGTGGATACGATAGGCGTTACCGCCTACTATCAGAAGCTTCATTGGCATGATGTGCTGGAAATTAACTTCATTAAATCGGGGACGGGCTACTACATCATTAATGGGAAGACGTTTGAGTTCCGGCAAGGCGACATCCTTCTCATAAACTCCAATGATTTGCACTGTGCTTACGAGACGAAGGATTTGGTCATGCAGGTCATATCGTTTGATGCCTCTTGGTTTGTAAGCAGCCAAAGATACGATCCGGAAGTTTTGAGCCCGTTCAAGGAAATGGGCGTGCATTTTACAAATCTGCTTGATCGGGATGAGCCGCATATGGAGCACCTTAGAGGACTGCTGCTTGAGCTTCAGGAGGAGCATGACAGGGGCGGCGGCTCCTACGGCTCATTGGTTTATTCCAATATGCTCCGCTTTCTCGCCTACGTAAACCGCTATTTCCGCAGGGAGGGCGTAGGGAGAGGGAAGGACGGCATCAGTGCCGCGCAGCTCGACAAAATGCGGAAAGTCATTTTCGACATGGAACAAAATTTCGCTAATCCATGGACGCTCGAGGAGCTTGCGGGGCTTGTCTATTTAAGTCCTTCGAGGTTCAGCGATCTCTTTCGGCAAGCTGTAGGGACGCCTCCTTTGCTCTATTTGATTCACATTCGGTTGGTCCATGCGGTCAAGCTGCTCGAGTGCAGCGATATGAAAATAACGGATATCGCGCTCGAGTGCGGTTTTCGCAGCCTTTCTAATTTTAATCGCCTATTTAAGAAGCATATCGGCACCTCTCCTAAAATATCAAGAAGCCGCACAGGTCGAGAAACAGTAAGATAGTGCCAGTAATCAATCATTTTAGCGGTGAATGAGTGTTTTCAGGAGGCTAAAATAAAGAAATAGTAAATATGTAACACGATAAGTTAATGAATCTAACATGCAAAAAAAGGAGAGGGAACCATGCTGCAAACCGATATCCGTACAGAGCAAAATGTGTACAAGCAGACGGGAAGCATTAGACGATTCATAAAACAATGGGATGTTCAACTCATGGTTATACCGGCGATGCTCTTCATTTTTGTATTCAGCTACCTTCCCATGTACGGGGTTCTGATGGCTTTTCAGGACTACAGCATTTTCAAAGGTTTTTTTGACAGCCCTTGGGTCGGCTTTAAACATTTTGAAATGTTTTTTAACGCGCCGGAGTTTTGGACCGTCATGCGAAACACTTTGATTATTAGCCTGCTTAAGCTCGGCGTAGGTTTTCCTGCGCCGATCGTACTCGCATTGATGCTGAACGAAATCAATAACCGCATGTTCAAACGCATCATTCAAACGATCAGCTATTTGCCGCATTTCCTATCTTGGGTTATCGTGTCGGGCTTCGTTGTTTCCTTGCTCTCGACAGACAATGGCAGCTTGAACATCCTGCTCGAGAAGCTGCATCTCATCAAAGAGCCGCTTAACTTCTTGTCCATGCCGGAATATTTCTGGGCGATTCTCGTTACGACGGGCGTGTGGAAGGAAATTGGTTTTGCTTCCATCGTTTATTTGGCCGCTATCGCGGGCATCAATCCTCATTTGTACGAGGCGGCTTCTATCGACGGAGCGAGCAGGGTGAGACAGATCGCTTCGATTACCATTCCATCGATCATGCCCGTTATAGTCGTGTTCTCCATACTAGCTATCGGCGACTTGCTCAATGCCGGCTTCGAGGATATTTTGCTGCTGGCTGGAAATCCGGTGCTGCGCGACGTGAGCGATGTTATCGACACTTATGTGTATAGGGTGGGCATTCAAAATTCCCGATTCTCTTACGCTACGGCTGCCGGCCTCTTTAAAGCAGTTATAAGTATTGGTTTGCTAGCAGGAGCTAACTATTTGGCTCGCCGGTCAGGCAACAGCCTGTGGTAAAGAAAAAGAGGGGGCGACACGATGAAACTATCCTTTAGCGACAAAACGTTTATGACAGTCATCTATTTTTTATTGTTTGTGCTTGGTTTCACTGCCTTCTATCCTTTTTGGAATGCCGCGGTTATCTCGTTTAATGCGGGTACCGATACGATGCAGGGCGGAATTACGTTTTGGCCGCGCGTATTCTCCTTTGAGAATTATGAGGTGGTGTTCAAGGATAAGCGGTTGATCGACGGCTTTATCATTTCCGTTCTTCGAACCGTAGCAGGAACGGTGTCCTCGATTGCCGCAACGGCGATCTTCGCATACGGCATGACTAGGCGCAATTTGGTAGGACGCAAGTTTTATATGATCTTTTGCGTGCTGACGATGTATTTTAGCGGCGGATTAATTCCGAGCTACCTGCTCATTCGCGAGCTGCATCTGATGAATACGTTCTGGGTTATGGTTATTCCCGGCATGATCAGCGTGTGGAACATGATTATTTTCCGGACGTTCTTTATGGGCATACCGAGCGGGCTGGAGGAATCGGCGCAAATTGACGGCTCCAGCAACTGGGGCATTTTATTCCGCATCGTGCTTCCGCTCTCAGGACCGGTCATTGCAACGCTGTCGTTGTTCACTGCCGTTTATCACTGGAATGACTGGTTTGCTCCGAGCCTTTATATTTCCAACCTTGATTTGCTGCCTATTCAAACGAAGCTGCAGCAAATATTGAACTCTAATATCATGCTTGAGCAGATGTCGCAAATGGATTCGGCGGCACAGGGCCGCATGAATGCAATGAGGCAGGTAACGACCAAGTCGTTATCCATGGCAACGATGATGGTGGCGACCGTTCCGATTTTGTGCGTGTATCCTTTTGTGCAAAAGTATTTCGTCAAAGGCGTGCTTATTGGTTCATTGAAGGAATAACGAAGGGTTCAAGGCGTTAGCTTTAACCATAGATAAACATGCGGAAGGGAGTTTTGGCGATGACTACATTCAATAAAGCTTTTCAAACAGCATTGTCAGTCACACTTGTCGTCCTATTGGTATTGACGGGTTGTTCAAGCAACAACAAGGGGGAAAATACCGGAACGGAGGAAGCTGCAAATGGCAAGCAAGAGGCGAGTGCTACGCCTTATGTTCTGGGGGAAAAACCGCTCGAATTTTCGTTCTACGGACATTATGACTGGTATACGATGCCGGCATGGGGCGAGGATCTAGCGACCAAGTGGATTAAGGACAATAAGAAAGTGAACGTAGTGCCAATCAGCTCTGGAGGCGCTGCTAAGCAAAAGCTGAATACGATGATTGTCTCGCAGGAGCTTCCGGATGTCATTTGGATGGAGCGTGACGCGGACGTGGAGAAGCTGCGCTCGGAAGGCATGCTCGTTCCCTTCGACGATTATTTGGATAAATACCCGAATCTCAAAAAATGGGCCGGCGATGCTACGCTGGACATGCTTCGCTCGCCTGACGGCAAGCTCTATCAGTTCCCGAACTGGTATACGACGCAGCCTAACGGCAATGCGGGTTACTTGGTAAATAAAAAAATCTATGAGGAGCTTGGCTCCCCGAGTCTTGAAACGACGGATGACTTGTTTGCCTATTTGTTGCAAGTGAAGGAGAAATATCCGAACGTTGTTCCTCTGGAAGTAGGGCAAACCGCAGCGGGTATTGATATTCTGGTATCGGCTTTCGCGGAAAATCGTCCTTATACGTACAATGCGATGATGGCTGTACCGTCGGGCGACAAGCTCGTCTCGATCTTTACTGATCCTGTGTACCGTGAGTCGATTCAATACGCAAGCAAGCTTTACCGGGAGAAGCTGATTTCTCAGGATTCTTTCACGCAAAAGCTGGAGCAAGTGGAGCAAAAGGTGATTACAGGAAATATAGCGGTATATGCTGCTTCCAGCCCGACGGAATTTGGGGCGAAGGGCAATGCGCTGCTAAAAGCGAAGGACCCTAATGCGGGCTACATTATGGTGTGGCCGGTTCATAAAGCGGGCCTCGACAAAACGAAAATATTCCCTGGCGATTACAAGCAGCTAGGCTGGAACGTGAGCGTAATTACAAAAGCGGCCAAAGATCCGGAAGCGATCTTCGCATTCCTGGATTGGTTCACTGGTCCGGAAGGACAGCGTACGATTATGTGGGGGCCTGAAGGTTTGTATTGGGATGGCACGGATAGCGATGAAGCGCCGTTGTTCACGGATAAATTTACGGGCGATGTTGAAGGCCGCGAGGCTTTGATGGCATCTACGGTCAACTTCCAGTGGAACGGAAATACGGTTTATGTGGATAAATCGAAAATAAAATTTGAATCGACGCTTCCAGCGGAAAAACGCAGCTGGGAGACGTACTGGCAATCCGAGATCACATGGAAAACGCAGTACGATACGACTGAGTTCGTTAACTTAGACCCTGCAGGCGATACGGATGAGGGCATTGCAGCCCAAAGCGTGCTCGATATTTACGAGAAGGCAAGAGCTGCGGCTATTATGAACGCAAAATCGGACGAGGAAGTAAATAGCATTTTGGACAAGGCTGAGGAAAATGCGATGAAAGTCGGTTACGAGAAGCTGTTGCAATACAAAACGGCTAAATGGCAAGAAAATGTAAGCAAGCTGAAATAAAGCGGCTGGAGATTTATCGGGTACGATAGTCACATTTTGCAGCAGCGGTTGGGAGGCCGTGTCGTTTCTATTGGGAAGTGGGGCGGCCTTCAAAACCAAGCGTCTACATGGGAGCGATATTATTTGACCTATTATTTGGGAGTCGATGGCGGAGGCAGCAAGACGATAGCTGTAGTATCCGATGAAGCGGGACGCGTTATCGGCGTTGGCGAAAGCGGCTGCGGCAATCATCAAATCGGCGTGGAGCTGGCGAGAGGCAATATTCAGAGCGCCGTCATTCAAGCTTTGAGACAAGCAGAGGTAAATAAGGAAGATATCGCGTATGCGGTATTTGGACTGGCTGGCGCTGACCGCGAGGCAGACTTTCAAGTTTTGCGGCCGATGATCGCGAAGCTGGGCTTTGAAAACCATGACATTGTATGCGATACGGTAATCGGTTTGCGTGCAGGCACGAAACAATCGGATGGAGTCGTGGTCATTTGCGGCAGCGGGACGAACAGCTTTGGCGTTAATCGGCAAGGCGAGAGCGTGCAATGCGGCGGATTTGGCTATGCTTTTGGCGATTTTGGCGGAGGGAGCGGGCTGGCGGTCGAGGTGTTTAGATCGGTCATTCGTTCATGGGAGGGCCGTGAGCAAGAGACTTTGCTTACGGGCTTAACTCTCCAGATGCTGGGTTATGATTCGGTTGAGCCGATGTACAACGATTATTTGGATCATGGCAAAACGATTCCGCATTTGCTCGCGAAGCTGCTTTTTGAAGCGGCAGGGGGCGGGGACGTAGTTGCGAAGGGTATTTTGCAGCGGCAGGGTGAAGAGCTTGGCAAGGCGGCAAGTGCGATTATTCGGAAACTGTCGATGCAATCCGATGTGTTTGACCTCGTCATGGTTGGAAGCGTGCTGACCCGTGGAGATAGCAGATACATCGCACCTTTTATCGAGCGGCAGGTCCAGAAGGAAGCCGCTGGCTGCAGCTTAACCGTACTGGCGATGGAGCCTGTGGCAGGCGCTATTTTACTCGCTATGGATAAAACTGAAATGACAATTGAAGAGTCTGTGTATGCTTGCTTGCATGAATGCTTATCGGTGAAGGAGGCTCCCGTAGAATGGGCGCTCGATTAAAAGTAGTCGTTATTGGCGGTGGATCATCCTATACGCCTGAGTTAATTGAAGGCTTTATTCTGAATTATTCAACTTTTCCTGTAACGGAAATTGTCTTGGTGGACATTCCGGCAGGACGCCATAAGCTGGCTATCGTGGGTCAATTGGCGATCCGCATGATCGAAAAATCAGGCTTGCCGATTGCGCTGCGCTTAACGCTGGATAGACGCTCCGAGCTTGCGGGCGCTGATTTTGTAACGACGCAAATGCGTGTCGGACGGTTGGAAGCCCGCGGCTGGGATGAGTCTATTCCGCTGAAATACAACATGATCGGGCAGGAAACGACCGGCGCTGGCGGCATGATGAAGGCTTTGCGCACAATACCTGTACTGCTGGATATTTGCAAGGATATGGAGGAGCTTTGCCCGGATGCTTGGCTGCTTAATTTCACGAACCCTGCGGGCATGGTTACCGAAGCGATCAATAAATACTCGAGCATTAAATCGATTGGTTTGTGCAATTCACCCATAGCGGCGTACAAATGGTTAACAGCCTTGTACCAAGTGCCTGTTGAAAGCATCTATTGCGAATTTGCGGGCTTGAATCACTTGCACTGGATCAGCACGATTACCGTTAACGGTGAATCCAAGCTTGAAGAGCTGCTGAACGATCAAGACGGCTACTCTGCCAAGAATGTCCCGCAATATGCATGGAACGGCAGCTTGCTTCGCTCCTTGGGAGCCATTCCATCCTATTATTTAAAATATTTTTATTTGCAGCGTGAGATTTTGGCTGAGCAGCAGACGGCTGCTGCACGTGGAGAGACGCGGGCCGAGACGGTGAAGCGGCTTGAGGATGAGCTGTTTGAAATCTATAAAGACCCGAATTTATCAGAGAAGCCGAAGCAGCTAGAGCAGCGCGGCGGTGCCTACTACTCGGAGGCGGCTGTGAAGTTGATGAACTCGCTGTATAACGACATCGGAGATATCCAAACCTTGAACGTGCCTAACCAGGGGGTGCTGGACTTCCTGCCGGATGATGCATGCATTGAAGTAAACTGCATCGTCACGAAGGAGGGGCCCATTGCTCAGCCGGTCGCCATCGTGCCTGCAGCTGCCAAAGGGCTCATTCATGCCGTGAAGGTATATGAGCAGCTGGCGATTGAGGCGGCGGTTACCGGCAATAGGGACACTGCGCTGCTGGCGCTGGCGCATCATCCGCTCGTGGATTCAACGAATGACGCACAGCGCATGCTGGATGAAATGCTTGAGCGGAACAAGGCTTATCTGCCGCAGTTTTACTAAAGAAGTAGGAGGACGTACCGTAGCTGCTGAGCTGCCGGGACGTCCTTTTTTGCGCTCAAATAGCGATGTCGCAATCCTCGGCAATAACTGTTACTGTAGAGGGTAAGAAGAGAAAAAACGCAGCTTATTTCAATCCTTTGCGTTTGCCGTAATCGGGTGCAAGCTAGCCTTGGCAGGAGGCTGCTAGAGTGGACTCTGTTGGTTTATAATGACAAGAGTCAGCTGAATTTGAGTAGTGCATTTAGGTGGCGGCTTTGCTCGTAATGGATTGAATTCGAACGAGCCATTGCTATACGGCATAGAAGCTTGAAGGGGAACCATGACGCTTAAGAAAGCGTGCTCGGGCTCATGCTGTCGAATGGTGTCATTTAGTATTACTTGGTGTTACTGACTTTCCCGATTCGATTTGCGGCGGTAGAGAATCGTCACAAGACTACCTGATCCGAACGAGTTGAAGGCATAGATCAATCGTTAACGAAAAATGAAAAGTGAGCTTATTTCAGAAGGCGGCTGCTATATGGCCCACAGATTTTTTGATATCATTAAATCCTAATGGAGGTGCTTGAATGTCAACTTTCAGAGCGCTTGTAATCGATAAAAGGGATAACGAGATTGTTGCGGAAACGAAGCAACTGGAGATCGATGATTTGCCGGAGGGCGAGCTGCTCATTCGGGTCGCGTATTCCAGCGTTAATTATAAGGATGCTTTGGCTTGCAGTGCGAATGGAGGCGTCGTAAAGAGCTATCCGATTGTTCCGGGGATTGATTTGGCGGGTACGGTCATCGCAAGCGAAAATGAGCGATTTCAAGCAGGGGACCAAATCGTGGTAACGGGATACGGTCTTGGTGTTAGCCACTACGGCGGATTTAGCGAATACGCACGGGTGCCAGCAGCGTGGGCGCTTAAGCTGCCGAGCGGCTTGTCGATGAAAGAAGCGATGATTATTGGGACAGCGGGCTTTACTGCCGCTTTATCTGTGTACGAGCTTCAGCAAAATGGCGTTCGTCCAGAGGATGGGCCGATTCTGGTTACGGGAGCTACGGGAGGCGTAGGCAGCGTGGCTGCTGCGATAGCGGCAAAGCTCGGCTACGAGGTGGCGGCGAGTACCGGAAAAGCGGACAAGCATGAATATTTGCGCGGGCTTGGCGTGAAGCGCATTCTCGCAAGGGAAGAGCTTGCGGTTGATTCGCAGCGTGCGCTGGATAAGCAGCTGTGGGCAGGCGCGATCGATTGTGTCGGCGGCAAGACGCTGTCTTCGCTCCTGCCTCAGATCCAATACGGCGGCGTCGTTGCCGCGAGCGGTTTAACAGGCGGTTCGGAGCTCTCGATGACGGTATTTCCTTTTATCATAAGAGGTATCAGATTGATCGGCATTGACTCGGTTATGGCAGGCATGGAGAAGCGGAGCAAGGCGTGGGAGCTGCTGGCCGGAGACTATAAGCCGCCTATGCTGGATGAGCTGTGCGAGGAAATTGGGCTGGAGCAGGTAATCGGGCAGGCGGGCATTCTTTTAAAAGGGCAGTCTAAAGGCAGAACGATTGTTAGGCTCTAAAAGAACGGGTTAGACGAACATGGATTTTCAACAGCTCATTATGCTTATAGCTTGGCTGGAACTTCATGTCCATCATGTCTCGCAGCAGCTTGTGCTTAAGGCGGATGAGCATGCGCTTCTTATCGTTAGGCGCGGTCACATTACGGTGAAGACGGAGGGGGGACGCGGTCGTCTGCTCGCAGGGCTACGCGTGTCATCCTCTCCGGAGCATGTACAGCATCGAGGTGCCGAAGACGAGAGAGGCGGAGTACGGCGAAGAGGCTGACGGGCCTCTTCGCTTTCGGCTGTAATTATGCTGGAGCGGATAATCGGCATTAGAAGAAGCGGAATAGCTAGCTTCTTCTTAATCGGCGTGCGCGGAATTGCTTGAACTGAAAATAGATGGTGCAGCCGATGCAAAAACCGAGGATAGCGGCAAGCGCGGCGGCTCCCATCATGCCAGCAAAGATATAACCGGCTACGGACCAGCCGAGCGCAAAGCTAAGCAGCGACAAGGTGAGAAACCCTACGCCGAGTGAGTTGTTAAAGCGCTGCAGCTCGGCTGCTTCTGTTTGTGCGTTTGCCATTCGTCCGCCAAGAAAAGGACGGGCGACAATAATAAACAAGTTTGCTTTTGGCCCATAAATCAAACCAGCGACCTGAACAACCCAAAGCGCGGCGATGAGCCAAGGCAATTGCAGGGCAATCGCGATCAGGAGTACGGCGACGATACCGGCTTGATTGCTGCGAACGTACGGAATCGGAATCTCCTTCATTTATCAAAACCAACTTTCCTTATTGGATTTATTTAATTTAATAGTAGTGAATCTAAGGCTGTTTGGCAATAGACAATATGCGAAGAGCTGAGGTTGTCTCCTTGCGATTATAGGATAACCTGGCTCATCAACAAATATTTCGTTAGCGCTTACATAAGTGACTGTAATGACGTTAAGCTTTTATTTGATTAAATACTAATGACGTATCCAGCAGGCCGCTTGTTCTGCCCGAGCAGGCAATTGTTGTTGCGCAAATTTTAGAGCCTATCTATCAGTCGGCGGAGACAGGGGAAGAAGTATATTTGTAATCTTGGAATCAGAGGCGTCTCTTTGTGAGGCGTCTTTTTTTGTTGTCTATCTTTCTGCCAGATAAGCAAAAAAATATAATTAGATAACTTTCGACAACTATCTATTATTTTCAATCTTCATATATAATAGATTCATATAACTTTAGAACTAATTTTCCTTAAGTAAGAGGTAGATTAATCAGTGAACCTGACGGGCATAGAGATGTTTAAGGGGCTCTCCAATATAGAGCTCGCAAAGCTGCTTGGCATGCTGGAGAAGCGGGAAATAGCTGCCGGAACGAGGTTGTTCCGGCAGGGTGATCTCGGCGATCAAATGTATATTATTGAACGCGGCTCGATTGAGCTTTTTTCTAGTGCGGATAATAGCGCCAGACGGTCGCTTGCCGAGCTTGGAGCAGGCGAGGTCTTTGGAGAAATGGCGCTGCTTACTGGCGAGACAAGGTCTGCGGAAGCGGTTGCTGCGGAGGACGCGGTGTTATATGTCATCGACGGCAAGACCTTCGACCGCCTTGTTGCGGAAAATGCTATATTCTCGGCTTATTTCATCAAGCTGTTATCGCAACGGTTAATTGCGACGAACGGCCGGCTTCAGGCTGCCAAAAAAACAGAGTCGGAGCGTATCGCTGACGAGCTGGCGCAGCTGGGCGAGACGGCGGCCCGATTTTTGTTGTGGTGCGCGCATGTTCCTTTAGTTAGCAAGGAGCTGGCGGAGCACGCTTTTCAATTTTCGCTGGACAAAGAGCTGGCTGCTTCCCCTTTCCTCGCTTCATGCTTTCAAGAAAACCCTCTTGCTTCCGAATGGCTGACCCTAGTAAACGGACTGAAACCAGTACTAAATGACATAAGCAAGGAACGACACGGCTATGAGGAAATGGGACTTTGGATCGAGAAGGCGATAGCTTGGTATGCGTCACGGGGCAAATGGGTCGCTTTTATTATTATCCAAGGGGAAAAAGGGAACTGGCCAATAGCGCTCGATACTTACGCCCGCGTAGAGGGAACGGTGTCAGACCGGCTGCGTGCGGAGCTTTTTCGAACGATTAACCGCTGTCCCATAGAGCAGCTTGCTTACAACTACCCTGCTTTGAAAACTTATTTGCCTTATTGCGAGAAAAATGCGCCTGAGATCGGGCTTGCTGTCGTGGAAGCAGCCTTAAACCATACGAAGGCTTTCCGGCCGAGCGAGCTATTGTTTTTGTATGAGCGTGCGACGGAGCTTTGCCGGCTCGCCGGCAAGAAGAGCCAGGCGCTTGAATATTTGAAGCAAGCGGATGCTTTGGCAAGCACGCTGTCCAATCGGATTGGCGACGCAATGAGCGACGACCGCGCTTATGATTTAGCCAAGCAAAAGCTTGCCAGAAAACGAAGCGAGCTGCTCGTTCAGGGTGCGGGAAGATTGTTGAAGGGAAATCGAGCTGCCGAAGTGACGGCGGTCATTGCTGCCTTGCTTTGCATCTTGCTGTCATTCGTAATGGACCCGATTGGGGGGCTGTCGGAGGCAGGCATGCGCTTTATCGGCATTGCTGTTGCTGCCGTTATGATGTGGATCGTGCCGATTTTGCCGGACTATGTCGTTGCGCTTGGCATGATTATGCTTTGGGTGCTTGGCGGCGTTGCATCGCCGGAGACGGCATTGTCGGGCTTTGCTTCCTCTTCTTGGTTATTTATGATTTGCATTATGGCCATAAGCGCGGTCATTACGAAATCCGGGATTTCGTACCGCTTTGCCCTTCATGCGCTGAGGCGTTTCCCCGCCCATTACCGCGGCCAGCTTTGGGGTATTGTGGCGGGAGGGGCGCTGCTTAATCCGCTGCTCCCCTCCTCCTCGGCAAAGGTTTCGCTGGGCGTTCCAATGGCGCAAACGCTGGCTGAGTCGCTTGGCTTCGGGGAGAAAAGCAAAGGCTCTGCCGGACTTGGACTAGTCGCCATGATTTTCTTCGGATTTACCGCTCCGTTTGTCATGACCGGCTCCTATACCAACGTGATGGCTTATGGGCTTGCCTCGGCGCAGCGATCGGTGTCATGGCTGCAATGGTTTTTGTACGCGCTGCCGGCGTTCGTTATTTTTGGCGGCGCGCTGCTTGCCATTCTTTTCTTTATGTTCCGTAGAGTTGAGCCTGCCAAAATCGTAACGGGAGAAGTGCTGGATGAGCAGCTCCGGCTGCTTGGACCGTTTACGAAGGATGAGCGGGTATCGCTATGGACGATCATTTGCTGCATAGGGCTCATGATACTCCAGCCGCTGCACGGCATCGAAAGCACTTGGATTATGCTTCTCGGCTTTGCCGCATTAGTCGTTAGCGGGGTGCTCGATAAGCAGACGGTTTCGACTGGAATCGACTGGACCTTCCTGCTGTTTCTTGGAGCGGCATTCAGCTTTGCGGGTGTTGCCGAACAACTCGGCATAGCGGAGCTGCTATCCTCTTTGCTCGGAGAGCATATGTCGTTCTTCATTGCCTCGCCATCCTTGTTTCTTGCCGCAGTAATCGTGGTTTCGTTCGTGGTGACGCTCGTCATTCGCGATGACCCGGCTGTTATTTTGCTAGTAACCGCCATTGTTCCTCTAGGAGAAGCGATAGGCATTCATCCGTGGGTGCTTGTCTTTATTATATTGCTAGCCACCGACCCATTCTTCTTTGCTTATCAATCGCCTACCTATTTAACTGCCTATTACAGCACAGAAGGCAAAGCATTCACCCATCGGCAAGCGCAAAAGGTTGCTTTGGGCTACGGTCTCGCCGTTTTGCTCGTAGCCATTCTCTGCGTACCGTATTGGAAGTGGCTTCATCTCATTTCTTAAGGACATACGTGAAGGGGGGATATTGTGAAAATAAAGCTCGTACATATGATAGCGCTGCTGACAGCGCTGGCGGTATTCCTCATGTATAGGGGAACGCTCGATACGATGGATTATTTTTTCCAGGATCGATTTATGCAGAAGGAGAGCGCAGCCGATACCCGGATTGCGATTATCGCCATTGACGACGAGAGCGTTAACGATTTTGGAAGCTGGCCGTGGAATCGCAGCGTGCACGCACAGCTGGTTGATACGCTCGAGGAAGGAGAGCCTGCGGTCATTGCTTTTGACGTCACTTTTCCGGCGTCGTCAGCTGACGATCCTTCCTCTGATGAGGCGCTCATAGCAGCAGTGTCGAATGCGGGCAACGTGGTCATGCCTGTCATCGGCACCTTTGCTTCATCCGCTAAGCAGGGGACTATTGCGGCGCTGAGCATATCGGAGCCGTTTCCGGCGCTTAAGGAGGCGGCCGCAGCGGTTGGACATATCAATACGATTCCGGATCGCGACCGAGTCGTGCGCAAATCGTTATATAGCTTTGCGAACAACGGAGAGGATGTCGAAAGCTTTTCCTGGACGATTTACAAAATGTTTATGGAGCGCTCAGGCAAGCGAGTGAATGCGGATATGCTCCCGCTCGATGCGTTCGGACAGTTCCATATTCCGTATACGGGACGGCCGGGGCAGTATGAAGCGATTCCTTATTCAGCCGTTCTTGGCGGCGAGGTGCCTGCGGATTATTTTAAGGACCGCATCGTGTTGATTGGTCCCTACGCGACGGGGTTTAAGGATGATTACCCTACTCCGCTGCAGGTAAAGAGTCTTATGTATGGGGTGGAGATACACGCGAATATTATTCAGGCGCTGCTCGAGGGTGATCTCAAGCAGGAGCTGGATTGGAAATGGAATGCGCTTATCCTGCTGATTGCCGCCGCGCTCGCTTACTTCCTGTTTCGAAAATGGAATATGGCGATTTCCTTTTTGTCCGTTACAGCTATTATTGCGTTGTTCGTTATCGGGAGCAGCTATTTATACGCCCAAGGTTATATCGTTTCGATTGGTTACGTCGTGCCGCTGCTCATTATAAGCTGCATTGTCGTCGTAGGCTTCCACTATGTGGAGGAGCTGCTGGAGCGGCGCAGAGTGACTGATATATTTGGCAGATATGTTGCGCCGGAGGTTGTGAACCAGATTTTGAAAAACGGCGAGGAAGGCTTGAAGCTGGGCGGGACGCGCCGTGAGCTGACCGTGCTATTCGTTGATATCCGCGGCTTTACGCCTCTCTCGGAGAAGGCGGAGCCGGAGGAAATCGTTGAAATTTTAAATGAGTATCTCGATCTTGCGGCTAACTGCATCTTTAAGTTTGACGGTACGCTGGACAAATTTATTGGGGACGCGGCGATGGCTATTTTTAACGCGCCGCTGCTCCTGGAGGATCATCCGATGCGGGCTGTGGAAGCGGCCTGGGCGATGAAGGAAGGCTCGGCTGAGCTAGAGCGCAAGCTGGTCGAACGGTTTGGGTTTGGCGTTAAGTTTGGCCTTGGCATTCATACGGGCCCAGCCGTCTTTGGCAACATTGGCTCGAGGAGCCGGATGGACTATACCGCAATAGGCGACACCGTCAATACGGCGGCAAGGCTGGAGAGCAACGCAAAGCCTGGGCAGATTATTTTGAGCGATGCGGTATATCAGGCCGTTAAGGATCGGGCGGAGGCTCGGTCGCTTGGCGAAATCAAGGTCAAAGGGAAAGAGCAAGGTATATTAATCTATGAATTGGAGGGGTTAAAATGAAGACTTTCAAGCTGTTTGTCGTGACCTTGCTCGTCATGGGTCTTATTTTGCCGGCTTCCGTCTTTGCGAAGGATACGGATAAGGCGGGCAAAATTACGCTTGTCGACGGCAAAGCGGAAGTGAAAAAGGGCGGCGGCTCCAAAAAGTTTAATGCTTTTAAGGGGATGGCCATAACGAAAGGCGACACCATTACGACCGGCAGTGACGGCAAAGTGACGATGGATTTGGATAGCGATAAAGTGGTAACGATCGGCACCAATACAACACTGGTTATCAGTGAGCTGGTTAAGAGCGCCAAGGCGCTGGGCGGCAAGACAAGCCTCAGCCTGCTGAAGGGAAAGGTGCTTGTTTCGATTAAGAAGAAGCTTGAAGGAGACTCCAGGTTCGAGATCGAGACGCCTACCGCGATTATGGGCGTAATGGGCACGCAGTTTACGGTTGAATACGAGGATGACGCAAGCTACGTCGGCGTATTCGAGGGCGCAGTAAAAACGAGGCATGGCGATGCGCTTAAGGATGAGACAATCGTTAATCCGAATGAGCAGCTGCCGCTAGACGGAGAGGGCGCAGGAGAAAAAGAGAAGCTGGATTATCGCGATCTTCCGTTAGTGGGCTTGGAGCATTACCTTCAGCTGCTTGAGAAGGACGCTAAAGCGGATAAAACATTGATTAATGAAGTAAAGCAATGGATGGCTGTGAAGAAGCAGGAGGAAGCAGCCGAGGCCTCCAAGCCTGCTGGAGGCGCTTCATCCAACAGTACGATTGTCTACGAGGATAAGTCGGGACAATCGAGCGGTGGTGGCGGGGGTGGAGTGACGCCAACCGCGTCACCGACGCCAACCGCGTCACCGACGCCGACCGCGTCACCGACGTCGACCGCGTCACCGACGCCAACCGCGTCACCGGCGCCAACCGCGTCGCCGACGCCAACCGCGTCACCGACGCCAACCGCGTCACCGGCGCCAACCGCGTCACCGACGCCAACCGCGTCACCGACGCCTGTTCCAGAACCGCCGGTATTCGATACGAATGCTTTTTACAGTGATCTTTACTCCTACATGATAGATAATAAAACGTTTATTTTGCCGTTTACGACAGCACTGGCCTATAACGGTCCTCATTCGGAGTTCCCTGCAAAAGGATCAGGCGTCGTGAAAATCGAACGATTTGAAACGGAAACGGAAACGGAATTAAGTGAAATGATAGATGCCGTTGAATCAGTCCGCATCGATCCGGTACATTCCAATCGATTGATTGTTGCCTTATCCGAGCCTATTCCATATGGTTCTGAAATTCGAATCTCGGTACTGGAAGACCAGCTGAAAAACGCAGAAACCGGTGATATCCAATCGGATGAACAAATAACGGATAGGGAGCCTGGACAAGGGTTTGTTTTCAAACTTGAGGATGTAAGTGAGCCGATTATTTACAGGCACGCGGCGGCTTCGGAAGAACCTAGCCGAATCGTGACGTTTTCTGCGCTCGGTTACTATTCAGCCGAAGACCTTGACATTACATTAAGAAGCGTTTGTCCGGGCAATGGGGATGAGGAAGGGTTGCCGTTTGGTTTGGATGAAAGGCCTGAATGCAACCCGTTCCTTGAATATAATTTGAATGATGTCATCCACATGAGAGTCGATAATGGCATCGTGTCCGTTACGCTGAAAGCATCGTATTTTAACGCGGATTATGTAGATCCGGGCATGTACCAATTACGAATCACATTTACAGATGATGAAGAAGTCCATGCTGACATTTATGTGAATGTAGCGGAATCAACGGCACCAATAATTCTTAGCGACCAAACATATATGACAGATGCTTATACATTAATCTTGCCTTTTAGCAGCAGTCTTCAAATGACTTCTAACTATACCGATCCAGTCGACACCATGGTGGTCAGCGTTTATCCCGGCGAATCTGAGGGGCCGTATAATCCGATAGTCGGAGAAGGCGGAGAGACGAGTTTGCCGCCGCTTAACATCGCGAGAGTAGCGAGCGTGGTCATTGATGAGGGTCATCCGAAGGAGCTAATCGTTACGCTGTTGGATGCTGTTCCATACGGCTCTACAGTAGGTGTCATTGTTCAACCGAACAGCTGGGAAAACGCAGAAACCCACGTGGTGCAGGACAGGGCGCAAGTTGTTTTCTATTCCTATCTGGCTCAAATATCAGACCATTTCGTCGTATTTAAAAAAACGGACGAAGAAATGGCTGACGTGGCGCTGACATTGAATGCGTCTGGATTTGACGTTGGGCGGTTAAGCCTCTCTAAGTTTTGCGGCGAGAATGATGAGGGCTGTAATGGATTCAAAGCCCCTTATAAAATGGAAGGGCAAGCTTACGAGCTGACGGGGACCGGCATTAACCGGACTCTCGTCCTTAAGGCGAACTATTTCAAAGACGTGCCAATGGGAATGTACGAGCTTAGTATTCCAATTTTAAAAAATGAAGAACAGATAGATGAGCTCATCATAGAAATTTTGGTTATTGTCTAGCTTTAAATCGTAAAAAGAGAAAGGAGCAATAAAGTGAGAAAAACATTTCGATTACTTGCAGCGGGAGCTGCGATTGTGACCGCATTGGTTGCCGTTCATGCAACGGCATATGCGGCAGTTGAAGGGAACGGGTCCATAACCGAGAGTGCAGGCGCCTTAAAGGTTGAAAAAGCGATCGAGAAGATCAATCAGCCCTCCGGGCTTGCAACAGCGCTTGATGGCGGTTTTGTTGTCGTGGGCTCAGGCAGCAATCAAATTAGCAAGTGGCAAAATGGCAAGCTGTCGCCTGTAACGACTCAGACGGCAGCGGGATATTTTGACGGGACGACGGCGAATTCCGCCTTTAATCAGCCCAACGACGCGGCAGTGAACAGCAAAGATGTCATCTATGTGAGCGATACAGAGAACCATGTTGTTCGCAAAATCGTAAACGACCGCGTGTACACGGCTGCCGGTAACGGCAAAGCGGGCAGCAAAAACGGAAAGTTCGGAGAGGCGCAGTTTAACGCTCCGACGGGTCTGGCGATAGACAGCAAAGACAATGTGTATGTAGCGGACTCGCTTAATCACGTTATTCGCATTATTTCGCCAGAGGGTGTGACCGCTACTTTTGCAGGCAATGTCAACGAAAAGGGCGGCTATAAGGACGGAAGCGCAGCTGAAGCGCTGTTTAACGAGCCGATGGGCCTTGTATTTGACGAGAAAGGCGGCTTATACGTAGCGGACAGCGGCAATCATCTCATTCGCTATATTCATGAGGGGAAAGTGACTACCGTGGCGGGCAAACCGACTGCCGTCGATTCGCTTACCGGTTACATGACTGGCGGTTATGCAAATGGCCCAAGCAGCGAAGCGCGTTTTAACCGCCCACGGGGACTTGCTTATGCTGAAGGCGTTTTGTTTGTCGCAGACAGCCTGAATAACCGGATTCGCGCCGTGCAGGCTGATCGGAAGGTGGTTTCAATTGCAGGCCAGAGCGCCCCGGGCGATAAGGTTGGAGCAGTCGATGCGGCACAATTTAATCAGCCCTCCTCTTTGCTCTATGCGGCTGGCAAGCTTTATGTTTCCGATACTTTGAACAATAGCGTAAAGGTGCTTGCTGTTGATCCAAAGGCGCTTAAGCCCGTTCATACAAAAGAGGAACTGATTGCTGGCGCCGAGCTGCTTCCGGCAAGCAAGGACGTTCAGGTCTGGCTGGAGGGCAAGCAGGTAAAGTTCTCAGCCTCGCAGAAGCCCTACAAGAGCGGAGATAAAACGTATTTGCCGGTCAGAGCCTTGTTTCAGGCATGGGGAGCCGAGCTGAAATGGCATGCTGCTGCAAAGGAATTGAGCCTTGCCAAACAGGAGTGGAAGCTTTCGCTCAAAGCTAACGCGAAGCGTACGGTCGTTATCGAAAAAGGCATTATGTACGTAGAAGTATCCTATTTAGAAGACGCGGCGTCATTCTTGATTGCGCAGGACAGCGAATACAATGCTATTATTATTAGTAGCGGGCAGCAATAAGCTCAGCTCCTTGATATTAGGAACGGAGGCTGTGATATGACTTTAGGAAGCCATTCTCAAAACAACGTAGATCGTTTCTCCGGATTCGAAAATGATTATGACCAGCATCGCCCAAAGGCGCCTGCAGCAATTGTTGATATTTTAACGAGCTATTTGGGCCGAAAACCAGGCATTGTTGCTGATGTCGGCTGCGGTACGGGCTTGTCCTCCTTTGTGTGGAACGGGCATGCCGAACAGATTATTGGCTTTGAGCCAAATGATGATATGCGGGGCAAGGCGATTTCTCACTTGCCTGAGCTGGCAGACGGCGGGCATATTTCCTTTGTCAAAGGTTACTCGGATAGGCTCGCTTTGGAAGCGGAAAGCGTTGATGTCGTAACGTGCTCGCAATCGTTTCACTGGATGGAGCCTGTCAGCACGCTTCGTGAATTCGCGCGCGTTCTTAAGCCGGAGGGCGTGTTTGCAGCTTATGACTGCGATTGGCCGCCGACGCTGCATTGGTCCGTTGAGGCGGAATATAAGCGGCTGATCGACCGAACGGAGGAAATTATCGCAAGGAACATACCTGAGAAGGACCGTGCAAGCAAACGGGACAAGGAGCAGCATTTAACGCAAATTAGAAACAGCGGCTTGTTCCGCTTCGCGAAAGAGATTGTGTTTCATAATATGGAACGATGCCATGCAGAACGTTATGTTGGTTTGGCGCTTAGCCAAGGCGGTGTACAGGCTGTGTTTAAGCTGGGCTCGACAGAGCTGGTTAAGCCAATAGAAGCGTTTCGCAGCAGCGTGGAGAATTATTTTGCAGGCAGGGAACTAGAGGTCATGTTCAGTTACAGGATGAGGCTGGGCGTGAAATAAAAATATTTTTACTTTTGGCAGACAACTCAAAGAAGCAAGTCGCTGACGCCGTAAATAGGCAAAGGCTGCTTGCTTCTTTCTTTTTGTTAATGGAATGGGATGAGGAGGACTACGGCTTGGTGAATATTCCGCTCTTTAACCTATGCAATCGATCGTTAGTAAAGTCGTTCATGGCCAACCTCCGTACGATATATGTGATAACGGTTGCAAGACAGCTGCTTCTACTGCTTGACGAACAGATAAACGGTATACCCGATAGCCGCGGCTATTAAACCGATTGTTGCCGTGTAAGAGAGGATATGGAAGAAAACCTCCCACTTATCTCTTTTTGTGCCTCGAATGTCCTTTGCCTCATTCCCCTTTTTCTCCGTTGGCGGCAGATTGTCTTGACGGGGTTTAATGATGGGATCACCCGCTTTCTTCATTACTTTTCTTTATTTTGCTTATAAACGACCAAGATGGTGCTGCGCTGATAGGTGTTGCCGGATGTAGCCGTCTTGATCATGGAGCCGTAACAAATGTTGATAACTTGGTCGTCATTTAGTTCCGCCAAAAACTCGTTTGCTCTTTTTTCAGCAAATACGGTATCCGTATCGATAAACTCTTTAACCTGTATCATGCTTATCTCACCCCCTTACCAAATAGACAGATAGGCACTCCGCGAAAGTCGCGAAATGCCTTCTGACGTCCACCATAGCATTGAGTTATGCAGGTGTCAACTTGGTCGGGCAAATGGCGAGTACCATGACAATATTCCTGAGCAGCACCCCATTAATGAAGCGGATTTTAGCCGCGATGAGGCCGTGCCGAACTCCTATCTAATTCTCAGCCTATCCCTCATTTACCATCTATCACAAAAGCAGCTTCCAAACGAAAATGATGTAAATATAGTTAACATATGTATACTTTATAATAGTAAGAAACTAAACCAAAAAAGAAGCTATAACGAGCATGTAACGAATGAATACGCTTTATTCGCAATTTTTCGGCTTGTTAACTTATATAACATAAAATAGACTATTGAATTAGATAGAGAGAAATATATAACATTGGAGGAGAATTAATATGACACAATTGGTAAAGAGTGAGTTGGCGAAAAAGGTTCTTATTCCTCTATTAGTACTATCGCTGCTAGCAGCAATGGTTGGGGTGCTGACAAGAACGGACTTTGTTCGAGCGGAAGAAGCGCCACAGCTTCCAAAATTTGATATACCAGCTCTTTCATCCGAACACAAGGCATCAAGCCTTCCTAATGTTATCGTTGTTGCAACCGGGGGCACGCTTGCGGGCAAAGCGAGAAATGATGATCCGACAAACTTCCAAAACTATGCGGCTGGCACTTATTTGATGGCTGATCTAGTCGCGCAGCTTCCTAAAAAAGATAAAATAGCCGATGTATCCACTTTCCAATTCGGAAATAAAGGATCAGGCGGCTACAGCATTAAAGAGCTATACGATCTCTCGCTAGCTGTTGATGCTGCGCTTGAGATTTATGACAGTGCTGTCGTAACGACAGGTACGGATACGATGGAGGAAATTGCTTACTTCCTGGATTTGACGGTCCGCAGCGAGAAGCCGGTCGTTGTAACTGGCGCAATGAGACCTTGGGATGTAATCGGCACGGACGGTCCTGCCAATCTTTATCAAGCGATTAAAGTAGCTGGCAGCGGCAAAACAAAATGGTTTGGCACAGTTGTAATGCTAAACGATGTGATTTATGCGGCGCGTGAGGTTACAAAAACGAACGCACACCGCAACGATACGTTTGATGCTCCTATGTTTGGCGCACTTGGTTATGTAGATGATCCTGCCGTTCGTATTTACCGTGCTCCTGCAAGAGCGAGCAAAGCGGGCACGGACAAATGGGCATCGCCATTTGATCTTAAAACGATCTCCAAGGACAGCCTTCCAATCGTAGAAATTATTTATGGCTACCAAGAGGCGGGCGGCGGAAGCATTCGCGGATTGGTAGAGGACGGGGCAAAAGGAATCGTCACGGCAGGCACGGGTGCAGGCGGAATTTCGTCCAAGCAAAGCACCGCTCGCGCGGCAGCCATTAAAGATAAAGGCGTAGTGTTCGTCTCGACGACAAGAACAGGCTCTGGCTCTATCTATGATAGCGGCAGCGGCAACGTCATTGGCGGCGATAATCTGAATGCGGCGCATGCTCGCATGATGCTGTTGCTTTCACTCGCTTTTACAAACGATGTAAGCACGATCAGAGGCTGGTTTACAACCTTCGGTACACAGGACGTTGAAATTTCGGTGGATGAAAATACAGTGTTGAAAACTTCTGTTGAAGAGCCGCTGGTTGAGCCAGTTGTGCCGGAGCCTGTTGTTACCCCAGCTCCAACCCCTGAGGCTGGATTGCCGACTGCTACAGTTGAACCAACCGTTGCACCAACAGAGACTGTGCCGACAGCAACGCCTGAAACAGCACCGGTGACGCCATAATTTAGGGGAGGAGTACGGTTATGACCATAAGAAGCCATCCAAAAACAGCGAAGAAAATATTTATTCCTCTCCTCATAGCGGCTCTTCTTGGCACGATCCTGACTGGCTATGCCAGCTCGGTTCGTGCCGAGACGGCAGCTCCGCAGCTGCCGACCTTTAACATTCCGGCTTTGTCTGAGGAGCATAAGGCATCACCGCTGCCAAATGTCATCGTAATGGCGACAGGCGGGACGCTTGCGGGCAAAGCAAGGGACAATGATCCGACCAATTTTCAAAATTACGCAGCAGGCACATATCTGATGTCAGATCTAGTGGCGCAGCTGCCAAGAAAAGATAAAATCGCCGACGTTTCGACGTTCCAATTCGGCAACAAAGGATCAGGCGGCTACTCCATGAAGGAGCTCTACGATCTATCTCTTGCGGTAGACGCGGCGCTTGAAGTTTATGATAGTGCTGTCGTGACTACGGGAACCGATACGATGGAGGAAATTGCTTATTTCCTAGATCTGACGGTGCAAAGCGAGAAGCCGGTAGTCGTGACAGGGGCGATGAGGCCTTGGGATGTAATTGGAACAGATGGCCCTGCTAACCTTTATCAAGCGATTAAAGTAGCGGGCAGCGGCAAGACCAAATGGTACGGCACGGTCGTTATGCTAAATGATGTGATTCACGCAGCGCGCGAGGTGACGAAATCCAACTCGCATCGGATGGATACGTTTGAAACGCCGATGTTTGGGGCGCTTGGCTACGTGGATGATCCGGCCGTACGCATTTACCGCCTTAACGCAAGAGCGCTGAAGGCCGGTCAGGCTGACTGGAAAACGCCATTTAACTTGAAGCTTATTTCGAAGGATAATCTTCCGATCGTGGAGATTGCCTACAGCTATCAGGAAGCCGGCGGCGGAGCGATTCGTGCATTAGTTGAGGACGGCGCGAAGGGAATTGTTACGGCTGGCACTGGAGCGGCGGGCATTTCATCGAAAATGAGCGCGGCACGAACAGCAGCTATTCGGGACCATGGCGTCACGTTTGTCTCAACTACAAGAACGGGCTCGGGTACGATTACGGGCAGCAGCAACGGCATTATTGCCGGAGATAATTTAAATCCGCAGCATGCTCGTATTATGCTTATGCTGTCGCTTGCTTTCTCTAGTGATTTTAATACGGTGAAGGGTTGGTTTGAGACGGTAGGCACGCAGGATATTACGGTAGATGTGCCGGAAACGACTACTCCTCCAGTAGGCGGGGAAAGCGGCTCAGGCGGTAATGTGCCAGGCAAAGGCGAGGTTACGATCGGTGCTGGAAGCGCAGGCACGCTAGGCTTGGATGATAGCGTCACGGTTTCCGTACCGGCAGGAGCGACGAAGGAGCAAATGCTGCTTTCCATTGAAAAGCTGACGGGTACGGGCGGTATTGTGGAATCAACGAGCCAGCTGGTATCGCCGATTTTTGAAATACTCAAAAATATTTCAGCTAATTTCTTAGTTCCGGTCACGTTAACCTTCAAATTTGATACGAGTCTGATCAAGGAGGGCAAGACAGCCTCCATATTCTATTACGATGAGACGAAGAAGCAATGGATTGAGATGGGCGGGTCGATTAGCGGTAACCTCATTACTGTGAAATCCGACCACTTCACGAAGTTTGCTGTATTCGCCGTAGATAAGAAGGATGAAGCGGCGTCCTTTACGGACATTTCCGGACACTGGGCAGAAGCAGCCATTAAAGAGGCGGTTGCATCCGGCATTGTGAAGGGTTATGTCGACGGCACATTCAAACCGAACAACACGGTAACGCGTGCAGAGTTCTCTGTCATGTTGATGGGAGCGCTCAAAGCGGAGGGTGCGGGCGCGTCGCTTGCCTTTACCGACAATGACAAAATCGAGGCGTGGGCAAAGGATGCTGTTGCACAAGCGGTCAAAGCAAAGGTCATCAGCGGTTATCCAGACGGGACCTTCCGTCCAAGCGCCAACATTTTGCGAATGGAAATGGTATCAATGATCGCAAGCGGTGCTGGGCTGACGCTGGACCCTAATGCCACAACGAGCTTCGCCGATAATGGCGACATTCCGGCATGGGCGAAGGGCGCTGTCAAAGCAGTCAGCGACAAGGGCATTATTCAAGGCAGAACGGGCAATCTATTCGCGCCAAAGGCTACCGCTTCGAGAGCGGATGCTATAACGGTTATTATGAATATGCTCAAGAATAAGTAATGAACTTAAAATAAGGGCGGTTCCGAGAGGTCTGATTAGACCTCGGTGAGCCGCCTTTTTTCTATTTTCTCAACTAGATTCCCGATTGGAGCAATAGCTTGGCGGTTTCGGCTGGATGAGAGACCGGGAAGTGATGTCCATAAGGCAGTAGCGTTGTTTGTATGCCGGAATAGGCTTCAGGAATCGTGTAGACGGGCTCTTTGGTGCCCCAAATTATGTTTGTTTGGCGAGTGTTCCAGCTCTCGGGCTGCAAACGGAAGTGCTCTGCTCTGGTTAAAGCAGCCTGCGTATCTGCTAAGGTGGCTCTCACGCGCGGGGAGCTAAGCTCCTCTCGCGCAAATCGGATATAGCTATCTGGTATTTCATTTGGATGCTCAAAGCAGCCGCGTGCTAAAAGCTCCTTTCGCAGCCTATTCTCCGTAACATGCGGCAAAAGCAAACGATTTGCCATGCTGCTCTTGTACCGCGAATTAGCCGGATGAAGTACGGGCTGAAGCAGGCGGACGGCGCCAATATGATGCGATGGCATACGCTCCATTACTTTGGCTGCGAGCAATGCGCCATAGGAATGGCCGATTAAGGTAACGGGCTCCTGCTGTGAAGCGATTGCCTCCATAATCGCTTGGACATGCCCCTCGATTACGCTAGCGCTATGATGATAGGGCGATCGTCCGAAGCCGGGCAGATCGGCGACCCAAACTTGGCGGCCTTTCAGCTCGGCGGCAAGCGGCAGCAAGCAATCGGCCCCGCTAAACGTGCCAGGCAGCAAAAGAATAGGATGACCGCTGCCAGCATTCTCTAGCGTTGCCAGCGGGCCGCGCCTATTGCGCTCAAAGTCCGGACGACCGTTCAGTCCGTGCGATAGGCGATAGTCCAGATCAGCGATCACATGCGGTAGAATCGAGTGATTCACGGATGCGTAAAGAGCATGCTTTTGCTGAATATGTCTCGTGGATTGGAGAGGAAATGGCTTGCTCGCAATAAAGCTGAGCGACTGCCCGGGAATGCCTAGCTTGCTGCCGATGCGTGTGCCCAGCAGCTTTCCTAATAACGAAAGCGAAATCGAACCGATCGGAGCCGGAACGCGGAGCTCCTTATTGATGAGTCTTATGAGCTCGGTCATATTCGGGCTGGCATTTTGTTCATCGAGCAGGTAGTAGGTATCGCTCGCGGGCTGCTGCTCGCTTACGAGCGCGGCAATAAATGCGGCGGTATGGTCAACGTGGACAAGCGGAAGCCAGTGCTTCGGCCCGCCGGGCACTGTGCCCATCAGCTTCCGTCTAGCGGAGGCGATCAGAATGCCAAGCCCGCCGGTTTGCTCGGTATTTCCTGTAACGGAATCGCCGATGATGACGCTAGGGTTAACGACGGAAAGGGAGTAGCCGCTTCGCTTTGCTTGCTGGCGGATATGGAGATCGGCGGTGATCTTCATTCGCTCGTAAGGAGACTCATGCTCTAGCAGCTTCAAAATGGCGGCTTGCTCGTTTATATTTTGCTCCGTAACAGGGCTCTTGAAGCCAACGACATGAATAAAATGGCGGAGCTGGCCGCTCTTATGCAAGTGGTCGGCTAATAGGGTTAAATGCTCGGCGGCATCTAGAAATACTTGCTTCGCTTGCTGCTTATTCAGCAGGATATCCATTGGCCCTCCGGCATGAATTATTACGTCGGCAGTAAGCAGAAGCTCGCGGTCGCTTGGAGAGAGGCCAAGTGCCTGCTGGGTCAAATCACCGTTAATAGCGGATAGGGAAGGGGGCATGTCTCCATCTGTCAGCTTGAAAATGGCGTTAAACCGCGACTGTGACCGAACCAGCGCTGTGATGCGGTGACCTTCGGCTGCCAGCCGTCTCACCATATGTGAACCGATAAAACCGGTACCTCCCGTGATGAATACATGTGCCATGTTAGCATCCTCCTCCATTATTTAAAATTAGTACTAATCAGTACTAATATACTCAAAAAAATTACTTTAGCACGGCGGCTAAAGCATAAAGCGAATGCTGCAATATTGCTGGGTCACGGTTGGCATGCTGCAGGAACAATCCGCCTTCAATGGTGGATAGGATTAAAGCGGCCGTCTGCTTCGGCTCCAGCTTGCTGTTTATTTCTTTGCTGGCGATGCCTTGGCTAATAAGCTGTTCGAGAACGAGCAGCTGCCTGCCAAAAAACAGGCTGATCTGCTCTCGAATAGCGACGGCTTCCCTCGGTGTCTGTGTATATAGCGTCAGGAAAGGGCAGCCTCCAAGGCAATCAATGTCCTGCTCGATAAGTACCTGCATCGCTCTCATTAACCGGTCCGTGACGGGCAGCTCCGTTTGGCTTGCAATGTAAGTAATGAGCTGCTCGTATTGGTCGGTCATCTTCTCGATGATGGCGGACAACAGCTCCTCCTTGCTTTTGAAATAATAATAAATATTCGTCTTGGATACTTTGCTCTCGGCAACAATATCATCCATGCTGGTAACGAGGTAGCCTTTGCTCAAAAATAGGCTCGCGGCGGTTTGCAGTGCAACCTCGCGATTGGAAATTTTCGTTTTTGGTGTCATAATTAGCACTATACAGTACTAATAATAAAGCTGTCAATGGGCGGCGGACATTCAAAAAAATAATAGATTGGATTGATTATCCTTCTGTATAATGGCAGGATAATAGGCAATGCCGGGCATAAAAGAATCACGAGAGGAGATAATCGAATGTCGCCGAGAAATGTGGAAAAGGATCGAATGATGCGCGAGAAGCGAGTTCAGCACATTTTGGACTGTGCGCTAAAGGTTATGGCTATTAACGGCTTTCAGCTTACCTCGATTCAGGATATCGCAAGCGAAGCGAATATGAGCGTTGGCAGCGTGTATCACTATTTTGAATCCAAGGAAGAGATTTTTAGCGAGGTATTGCGGTCAGGGCAGACGAATTACGGCAAATATGTTTCTGAGGTAGCGGCGATGGATATAGATCCGGTAGCGAAGCTGCGAACGATTATGTCCTCGTGGCTGTCCATTCGCACCAATTGGGCATTTACGATTTTGATGAATACGGCAAGGCTCTCCCAAGCAACTCCCCCTGATATCAAAAAAGCGATCACGGACCGGTTTACGGCTAACTTGAATCCGGTAGCTGCCATTATGCGGGACGGCATGGAGCGGGGAGTAATCGTTAAAGAGGACCCTCTTCAGCTTGCGTTTTATTTTGTCAGTCTCATACAAGGGTTGACGCTGCAGCGGCCGCCTGATTACGAGGTACAAATCGAGATGAATGTCGATGCGATGATCGGCCTCTTTAAGGTTAAGGACACAGGAAAAAGCGTATCGAAAAAAAAGATTGACAAAGCGTAACCCGTGCCGCAAAATAAGCAACATAACAAACCGAATGAATATTCAGTTTGTAACAACATTAAACCAAATCGACCAGACAGCTGGAGATTTAACGTTCGTATCGCTACGCGTTAAGTCTTTTTATTTTGCTTACAATACCAAGTAAATAGGTGCGAATAATAATGTATGACAAGGGGGGACGATATGTTGGCAAAAATGCTCGTCGTGGAAGAGCTTAATAAGACGTTTGCTACGCCTACGGGCGATGTTATCGCATTAAACCGAATCGGGCTTCAGGCAAAGCAAGGGGAGTTCATTACCATAATCGGCCCAAGCGGCTGCGGCAAAAGCACATTGCTCAAAATCGTCGCCGGACTCGACACGCGTTATGAAGGGACGGTGCTGCTGAACGGCAAGCCGATTGACGGGCCGAGTATCGAGAAGGGATTTATTTTTCAGGAGCCGCGCTTGTTCCCTTGGTTAACGGTGGAGAAAAACATTGCGGCTAACCTGTCGCTTCGCAAGGCTGAGGTTCGGGCGCGGGTGGATGAGCTAATCGAGCTGGTTCGGTTAAAAGGGTTCGAGCAAGCATATCCGCGTGAGCTATCCGGCGGAATGGCGCAGCGCGTCGCTATTGCCAGAGCGTTGTTGCGAAGCCCCGATATTTTGCTGCTCGACGAGCCGTTTGGCGCGCTGGACGCTTTTACAAGGTCGCATATGCAGGAGGTGCTGCTCGATATTTGGCAGAAAAACCGGACGACGATGCTGTTCGTCACGCATGATTTGGATGAGGCGGTATTTTTGGGCGAGCGTGTCGTTATTATGAATCCGCGCCCTGGACATATCCGAAATATTTTAACGATCGATCTTCCGTATCCGCGCAAGAGAACGGGGCAGTCCTTCCAAGAGCTTCGTCACAAGGTGTTAAGCGAGTTTGAGAAGGTTGAAGAGCCGGAGCTGGATGAGGGTGCAGGTATTTAAGACGGGCATTATTTTAGAGAAATCGAACAAGGGTCACATCGGACAAAAGGGAGAGATTACGAATGAAGCAATTGAGATGGCTAACGGCCGCAATCATAGTATTGGCGGTATTTATAAGCGGATGCGCGGCTGCTAACACGGAAAAATCGGAGAAGGGCGGCAATGGAGCCAATAAATACGAAGGACTGAAGGTAACGATCGGCTATCAGGGCAGCGGCGGCTTGTTCGGCAAGGCGATTGAAGAGAAATGGTTCGAGGAGGAGTTTGATAAGCTTGGCGTCAAAGTGGAGTTTGCCGAATTTCAAAGCGGGCCTCCCATGACAGAAGCGATGGCTTCTAATCGGCTTGATTTTGCCGGACTTGGCAATATGCCCATCATCGCGGCACAAGCGGCAGACATTAAATTTACGGTCATCTCGCAAGCGCTCGAAGGAA
Organism: Bacillus sp. FJAT-26390; assembly: GCF_001682865.1. Lineage (GTDB taxonomy): Bacteria > Bacillota > Bacilli > Paenibacillales > Paenibacillaceae > Pristimantibacillus. The sequence goes on along the minus strand of NZ_MAQX01000032.1, from coordinate 647,743 downwards.
AGAACAACGTTGCAATCATCGTCCCGAAAAATAGCGACATTCAATCGATAGCGGATTTGAAAGGGAAGAAGGTATCCGTAGCAAAGGGAAGCAATGCCTACAACTTCTTATTCCGCGGCATTGAGGGAGCAGGGCTGAAGGCATCGGATTTGGAAATCATTCAGCTTCAGCCAGACGAGGCTCAGCCGGCATTCGAATCGGGCAAGATCGATGCGTGGGCAACTTGGGACCCGAACATAACGCTTAATACGCTTCAAGACAAAGCTAGAGTGCTTGCGGACGGCGAGCAGCTAGGGGTATTGTCCCCATCGTTCTACATTGCAAGAAAGCAATTCGCCGATGATTATCCGGAGCTGGTCACCTTGTATTTGAAGGTGCTGGATAAAGCGCTGAAGTGGGAAAATGACAACCGAGACGAGGCGCTGGAGCGTTATGCCGCAGAGCGCAACGTCCCGGCAGCACTCATAGAGGCGATCTTTACTCGCTCCAAATCGATCAGCATCCCCGTCACGGATGAAATCATTGCCGAGCAGCAGAAGACGGCGGATTTCCAATTCGAAATCAAATCGATTCGCAAAAAAATTAACGTATCCGAAGTGTTCGATAACCGCTTTATAGAAGAGGCACGGAAGTAAGCCTTCCGAAATGATGAAGAAATGAGGCGTTCGTTATGCAGCGAGCAGGAGTGGAAAGCGCGTTGCCAAAGCAAATAAGGGCGCAGAAGAGGCGGCAAACGAGCCGTCTCTCCATACAATCGGCAAATCTGTTGCTGGGTGTTTTGCTGCCGGTCATCCTGCTTGCCGTTTGGCAGATTGCAGGCATGATGGGCAAGCTCAACCCGACGCTGCTGCCAACGCCCGGGGTCATCGTTCAAGAATTCGTGAGCCTGACGTTGTCAGGCGAGCTGCTCCGGCATCTTGAAATCTCGACTTGGCGCGCGTTGCTGGGCTTCTTGCTTGGCGGCGGGCTTGGACTTGCGATGGGGCTTTGGGTTGGATTTTCCTATAAGACAGAGAGGCTGATCGATCCTTCGCTGCAAATGCTTCGCACGCTGCCGCATTTGGCCGTGGCGCCGCTGTTTATATTATGGTTTGGGTTCGATGAGACCTCGAAAGTACTGCTTATTGCCAAAGGAGCTTTTTTCCCGCTGTACGTCAATACGTTTCTCGGCATCCGCTCGGTGGACGGCAAGTTGTTTGATGTGGCCCGCGTGCTGGAGTTCAGCCGCTGGCAGATGATAACGAAGCTGGTGCTGCCGGCATCGCTTCCGAATATTTTTCTAGGCATCCGCTTATCCATCGGCGTAGCGTGGCTGGGTCTGGTTGTAGCTGAAATGATGGGCTCCAGCTCAGGTATCGGCTTCTTGATTAATGATGCCCGTTATTTCTCGATTACTTCGGTTGTATTCGTTGGCATCATCGTTTTTGCTGCTGTCGGGAAACTGACGGATTCCCTTGTGAAGCTGCTGGAGCGAAGATTGCTTAGCTGGCAGGACAGCTATAAGGGGGATGGAGCATCATGAGCGAACAGACCATTAAGAAGGCTAGCGTTAGGGACAACAAATCCGCTTCGCGAGAGTGGCTTGATCATGTGCCAAAGCCGCTCCATGGATGGATCGTGCCGATTATAATCGTTGTCTTGTGGCAGACGGTCAGCGGTTTGGGGTTAATAGCCGAAACGTTGCTGCCTGCTCCCCTCCTGATTGCGAAGAGCTTTATCCAGCTATGCGCGAGCGGAGAGCTATTCGAGCATCTAGGGATCAGCGTATACCGTGCGGCACTTGGTTTTTTGCTTGGCGGAACGCTTGGCTTGCTCCTTGGTTTGTCGACTGGGCTTGGCAAGGTAGCGGAGAAAACGCTCGATCCTTCGCTGCAAATGCTGCGGACAGTGCCGTTGCTTGCGGTTATCCCTTTGTTTATATTGTGGTTTGGCATCGGCGAGTTCGCCAAGGTGCTGCTGATCGGGTTAGGCGCTTTTTTTCCCGTGTACGTGAACACGTTTCTTGGCATTCGCAGCACGGATGCAAAGCTGTATGAGGTATCCCGGATTTTTCAATACACGAAGCTGCAGCAAGTAACGAAGCTTATTATTCCTGCTGCGCTTCCTAATATTTTGCTCGGCGTTAGGCTGTCGCTTGGCGTCTCTTGGCTGCTGCTCGTTGTTGCTGAAATGATGGGCACGAGCGCAGGGATCGGCTATATGATTCAGGATGCGCGGGCCTATTCTGAGACGGAAATCGTATTTGTAGGCATCATTATTTTCGCAGTGGTCGGCAAGCTGTCGGATTCGGCGGTTCGCCTGCTGGAGACGAGATGGCTCCGCTGGCGCGATACGTATAAAGGTTAATTTGAAGTTCGGAGAGGCGGTCATTGATTATGGGGAAACGGCACGAGCAGCTCCACCTTGGGGCATTCATTTATTATGCGGGGCATCATCATGCAGGCTGGCGCCATCCTGATTCAGGCGTGGAGGGCATGTTTGATGTGAAGTTTTATCGCAAGCTGGCGCAGACGGCGGAACGCGGCAAGTTCGACATGATTTTTTTCGCCGACTTATTGTACGCGGCGAATGTGGGGCAAGCGGTAGCCGGCATGCTGGAGCCGCTGACGCTGCTATCATCCCTGTCGGCGGTAACGGAGAAGATTGGCCTGACGGCGACGGTATCGACGACCTATAACGAGCCGTTCAACGTGGCGCGCAAATTTTCCTCGCTCGACCATATTAGCGGCGGGCGCGCAGGCTGGAATATCGTGACCTCCCAGCTTGATATTGAAGCCCATAATTACGGCAAGCCGAAGCATCCCGAGCATGGCCTGCGTTACGAGATGGCGCGTGAGTTCGTTGATGTCGTGACAAGATTGTGGGATAGCTGGGAGGATGACGCGCTTGTTCTTGACCGGCAGTCCGGCAAGTTTGCCGATGACTCGAAGGTTAAGCCGGTCGATTATAGCGGGGAATGGTATTCCGCGAAGGGGCCTTTGAACGTACCGAGATCGCCGCAAGGCTATCCGGTACTGATTCAAGCTGGCTCGTCGGAGCCGGGGCAGGATTTTGCCGCGAGTATCGGCGAGGTTATTTTTACGGCGCAGCAATCTCTTGAGTCTGCCAAAGCATTCTATGAGCGTGTAAACAGCAAGCTTGGCGATTATGGCAGAGAGCGCGGCAGCCTGAAAATAATGCCGGGCCTGTCTCCTGTTCTCGGAGCGACCGAGGAGGAGGCGAAGCAGCGTTTCCAAGAGCTGCAGAAGCTTATTCCAGACGCGGCGATCGCCGGATTTCTATCCGGGTTTCTTAACTTTGATGTGAGCGGCTATTCGCTTGACGAGCAGGTGCCGGACATTCCGGACCCAGTTGGCGCATCCAATGGAATGAAGAGCCGCGTACAGCTTATTATGGACTTGGCGCGCAAGGAGAAGCTGTCCATGCGCGAATTAGGCGGGCGTTTTCTCGGTGCCAGGGGCCATTTGCAATTTGTAGGTACGCCTGAGCAATTGGCGGATCTCATTGAGCTATGGTTTGAGGAATATGGCTGCGACGGCTTCAACATTATGGCGCCTGTCCTTCCCGGCGGACTGGATGACTTTGTCGATTTAGTCGTTCCGATTTTGCAGCAGCGCGGACTGTTTCGCGAGGATTACACGGGCGATACGCTTCGCGACCATCTGGGCTTGCAGCGTCCGGGCGAAAACCATTTTCGCAAAGCGCATGCCTCAGCCGTACTGAGGTAGACAATCGCCCCTCAACCTTTGCGGGTTGAGGGGCGATTTGGGCTTAAAGCTAGTGCATGCCGGGAGACTCCTCCCACCAGCCGAAGGAGATGACGGCGGGAGCGGGGGGGTTCATGGAGCTGGTCAGCGTGAAGAGAATGGCTTGGCCGGGACCGACAATCCAGTGGCCTGCTTTCTCGCTTGATACGCTGGAGTAAGCCGGGATGACGCGCGTGGATACGGGAATTGCAGCAAGCGCGGTCGTATCCAAGCTGCTTCCGAACTGAACTTGTCCGCGCGGCATCGGCCTTGGATCGAGCGTCAGATTGGCAGTGGATACCTCATGCGACTGCTTGCCATGCGTTGGCAGGCTGGAGCAGAAGCAGATTTGCGAGACGAGCTTATCATCCGACAGATTGCTTAGCACATAAAGATCGAGATAGAGATTAACGCCCGAGCCGGGAGGATTTATTAGTGCGCCCCAAGTCCGGTTTGAATCGGTTGGATTCAGCTGGTCGGTCTCGCCTACAAAATATTTCCCTTGCAGCGACTTGCAGAGCGGATTCGTTAAATTGACCACGCTGACTGGCCCATTGCCATTCATCGCTTCACCATCCTTCGCAACATGCTTATACTCCACCATATGATTGGATTCCCGTAACATGCCTGCGATTCCAAGCGGCGACAGCGTATGCCAGCTGCGAAGGCTACTCCTTGGACACGTGACTGCCCCAAATCGCAACGCCTTCTTTGGATAAAGCGCTAAACGTCATGACATGGCTAAGCGTTCCTTCGTTCCACTCTCGCAGCAGCGCGCCGTTATACAGCACGCCATCAATCGTAAGAGCAATGGTTGCTGCTCCGGTGCTTATCCAAGTGCCGCTTGCGCCGCCGGAAATGGTGCCGTCCTTGCCCAGCGTTATGAGAGTCGCTTGCTTGACCTCAGCCGTAATGTCCTTGCCGTGATTCACGTATTTATAGTCGCCGGCGATTTGACCGGCGGTTACGCTCTCAGCCGTCTCGCCCGAATAGCGATGCGGCGCAACGACCGGCCAGCCCTCGGTATTCATCAGCATCTGATGCACTCTCACCTCATGGCCCTCTCCGCGAGAAGGAAAGCGGGTATGGAAGATAAGAAACATTTTGCCGGTATCCGGATCAACGTAGGTTGAATTATGGCCGGGCGAAGCGTACCCCGTGCCGATATTCGCGACCTCTCCTTCGATATTATCCATTTGGAAGTTGCCCATCAGCTTCACCCCGTAAGGGGCGATAGACGCATCGTCGAAGAGCGTGCCGTAAGCGCCAAAGGCGTCGATCATATCCTTGCCTTCGGAGTCGAGGAACGGTCCGTCAGGCTTTTTGGAGCGGGCGACTCGGATGTTATAACCGCCGCTAGAGTCTAGTCCGCCATAGGACAGAAATAAATAGTAATAGTCCGTTTCCTTGCTGTACATCATATACGGCGCCTCGATGCGGCTGTGGTTATTGCCGAGCAGCCGCTTGCCGTAGCCTTGATCTGGATAAGGCAGACCGGTTTCCGGATTCATTTTCATAATAAAAATGCCGCCCGAGTAAGAGCCGTACACCATCCACAGCACGTCGTCTTTATCGTAAAAGACATTCGGGTCCACCACGTTCGGATGTACGGCCGCATCATAAATCGTCCCGTCCTCGCTCAGGTCGTTCCACATGCCGGATTTCAAAATCGTTCCCTTGTTATGGTAAGGCCCTTCTACTTTATCTGCGACGGCATACCCAAGCACAGAACGCGGAGAATCCCCCTTGCACATGCTGTAATACATATAAAACTTGCCGTCCGGCAGCTGAATGACATCGCCCGCCCAGAACGTATCGGTCTCCGCCCAAGCAAGCTCCTCTTTCATTTCAGTTAATACGTCCGGGATAATGGGGTTCCCCTCATAGACGCTTGAGTTGAGCTGCTCCCAAGACATCAGGTCCTTGGACTTCGCAGCGGCGAGATGGGAGCCGAAAATATAAAAGGTATCGCCGACTTTAATGATCGATGGATCATGAACAGAAGCGTCGGCGAACGCAGGCTCATTAGTTGTAACCGCTTCCGAATTTGCGCTGCTTGAAGCTACGGCAGTTGAGGCAGGCGCAGCGCTTTCGGTAGGCGATGGACTGCTTACGCTGCCTGCGCTGCTGCCGCTGCATGCGCTCATAAAGGTCATCAAACATGCAGTTAGCAAAACAATCGTTTGTTTTCTCAATGTGATAAATCTCCTTTGGCGGATGTTTAACTATTTATATTATTATTAATCAATTAATAATTTTATTATATATTAAGCCGTAAAAAAAGAGAAGGGCTTAGCCCTCCTCTTAGCTCTTCTCTTATTCCGTTTTTTTCGGTTCCTCAAACGTCATGCCGAGCGTGTCTACCGTTACTTTTTTCATCGAAATCGGAGTTTCAGGCCGATCGTTCGCACCAACGGTCTGATTAACAATTTCATCTACAGCTTCCATTCCTTCCGTTACTTTACCGAAGGAAGCATAGAGGTTATCGAGCGAAGGAGCGTCAGCCACCATGATGAAAAACTGCGAGCCTCCTGTATCCGGTTGGTTCGTGCGAGCCATCGAGAGTACGCCGCGCGTATGCTTCAGCTTGTTCTCAAAGCCGTTTTCTTTGAACTCGCCGGGGATGCTGTAGCCAGGGCCGCCCGTTCCGGTGCCTTCAGGATCGCCGCCTTGAATCATAAAGCCCGGGATAACGCGGTGGAAAATAACGCCGTCGTAGAAGCCTTTATTAATGAGCGAGATAAAGTTGTTTACTGTATTAGGAGCAACCTCTGGGTAGAGCTCAAGCTTAATGGTTTTGTCATTGCTTAGTTGAATCGTTACGACCGGATGCTTGTCCGAGCCAAGCAGCTCAGGGCCTTCCTCCGTAGGAGCTTCGGTAGGGGGAGTTGTTGTGCTAGTGTTGCCGCTGTTGGAGCCGGATCCGGTATTTTTGTCACCGCTTGTATTTTTGTTTGCTCCGCATCCTGATGCTACAACGAGCAGAACGAGCATAAGCAGCAGCATGGTACCAAGGCGTTTGTTTTTAAAAAGCATTTCAAATATCCTCCTTAAGTTGTGCGAATGCGTAAAAAGGATTGCAGAATGACCTGCAAATTTTTCCACATTCCCATTCATGATTCCCTTTGTATAATACCATATTGGTTGATTTAAATGCGAGGAGCCGTCTAACTGCAGATGGTGAATAACAGATATTTTCATGGCGATTATCGTTTATTCACTTAATTATTAACCTAACAAAATAACAAAAATAAATAATGAAACAGCATTTCAGCCCTATAAAAGCTAGTTTAGACCATTTATTTTGCGATAGGAACCTCTTATACTTGTTGTGAAGCGCTTACATATATCAGTCATAAGCAATAACAAAAATAACAAACAGGAGGGTTAACATGAAGAAGATACGTAAGTGGATTGCTGCGCTAATCGTACCTATGCTCGTCATCTCGGTAGTCTTGCCTGCATTTGCTCAAGCGGCAGCAGCAGACGAACGCGGACACTGGGCACAGGCGGCGATTGAGAGATGGAAAACAAATGGCGTAGTGGGCGGATATTCGGACGGCTCCTTCAGGCCGAACCAAAACGTGACTAGAGCGGAGTTCGTCACGATCGTTAACGCAATTCTTGGATATACGGCGGAGTCGAAAGAACCGTTTGCGGACGTGGAGTCGGCTGCTTGGTACGCAAAGTCCATCTCGGCTGCCCGCGCGGCTGGTTATTACGAGGGCGGCTCCAACAATAAAGCGAATCCGGCACAGCCGATCACCCGTCAGGATGCAGCGGTCCTAGTGGCTAGAGCCTTTCACCTGAACGGAAATGGCAGCGCTTCCTTTGCGGATGCGGACAACGTTTCGGAATATGCAAAAGCCGGCGTGGATGCGCTGGCAGGCGTGCTTAGCGGCTATAAGGACGGCACCTTCCGGCCTAAGGGCCATTTGACGCGCGCGGAGCTTGTGACGGTAATAGACAAGCTTATTCAACAATATTATCCGAAGGCGGGTTCGTTCGGAGGCTCGTCCATTTCAGGCAATGTTGTTGTGAATGCGGCAAACGTTGTCTTAAAGGATGTTGCGATAACCGGCAATCTTTATTTGACTGCAGGCATTGGCGATGGCGACGCGACGCTCGATAACGTAACGGTAACGGGCACGACGTACATTTGGGGCGGCGGGGTCCATACGGTTGCTGTCAATAACTCGGTACTTGGCGAAGTTCAAGTGAATCGTCAGGATGGGCCGGTACGCGTCCTGTTTAGCGGAACGACGACTGCTCAGCATCTAACGGGCAGCAGCGAGTTTACGCTTGAGCTTGGCGAGGGCACCTTCATTGGGGAGCTTGCACTGGATGGTCAGGCGAAGGGTTCCACTATCAAAGGCCAAGGCAATGTGAAGAAGGCGAATGTGGATGCGGACGGCGTTACCTTGAACGGCAAGCCGCTCAGCAAAGGAGCTAGCGTGATTACGAAAGGCGCTGCGGATGCTTCTGGCGCAAGCGGCGGCACTGGCAGCTCCGGTAGCGGCAGTGGTGGTGGAAATGGCGGCGGTGACGGCAACGGTGGCACGGAACGTGTAGAGAACCTCGTCGATTCGAATGCAACCGATTATACCAAATCGCTGTTTGCTTATTTGGATGATGTGCGCGGCAAGCAAGTATTGTTCGGCCATCAGCATGCGACGACGGAGGGAATCTCTTTTACCGATACGAAAGACATTCAATCGGATGTTAAAAATGCGGTAGGCGATTATCCGGCTGTCTTCGGCTGGGATACCCTTAGCTTGGAGGGCAAGGAGAAGCCCGGCGTTTCGAACGATACGGAACAAAGCAGAATCAATCTGACCGCCAAAATGAAGGAAGCGCATGAGCTCGGGGGCATCGTTACGCTCAGCGCGCATCTGCCTAACTTTGTAACGGGCGGCAGCTTTAACGATACAAGCGGCTCGGTTGTGCAGCATATTTTGCCGGGAGGCGACAAGCATGCTGACTTTAACGCATTTCTCGATCGGATCGCCGCGCTTGCGAGCAACCTGAAGGATAACGACGGGAAGCTTATTCCGATCTTGTTCCGTCCCTTCCATGAGCAGAACGGCGGCTGGTTCTGGTGGGGCGCCAAAACGACAACGACAAGCGAGTATGTGGAAATTTACCGGTACACCGTTGAGTATTTGCGCGACGCCAAGGATGTTCATAACCTGTTGTACGTCTACTCGCCCAACGGTACCTTTGGCGGCAGCGAATCCAATTATTTAACGACCTATCCGGGCGATGATTACGTTGACGTGCTCGGCATGGACCAATACGACAATCAGCAAAGCCCGGGCAGCGAGTCCTTCCTTAACAATCTCGTTGCGGACTTGGCGATGATCTCGAAGCTCGCTGATTCCAAGGGCAAAATAGCCACTTTCTCCGAGTTCGGTTATAGCCCGCAAGGGATGCTGCAGCAGGGCAACGCGGATAAAGCTTGGTTTACGAAGCTGCTGAACGCAATCAAGTCCGACCCAGACGCCAAACGGATTTCTTATATGCAGACTTGGGCGAATTTCAGCACGAACGGCAATCTATTTGTTCCTTATCGCAATGCTCCGCTGCTTGGCGATCATGAGTTGCTAGAGGATTTGGTCGCGTACTATAACGATCCGTATACCGCGTTTGCCAAAGAGGTAACGGACGTTTATGGGCATCAGGTGAAAGCGGCGGCCGAGCAGCCATTCCTGCATGTTGCAAGTCCTGTTAATCAAAGCACCGTAAGAGAGAACCGGACGGTTGTTCGCGCCCGCGTTCTGAATACGGTACCGTCAAAAGTCGTGTATGTAGCACAGGGCTCCTCGGTTGAAGTGCCGATGGCCTTAGACTCAAACGGCTTCTACTCGGCGAATTGGATGCCTAACGGAGAGCAAAATGGCAAAACAGCCGATATTACGGTGAAGGTTTACAAAGAAAACGGCGTGGCGCTTGAGCAAACCGTGACGGTTTTTGTCAAAGCGGATCGAATCGCACTGAAGACATACACATTTGACACAGACATCGCGGGTATTCAAAATAACGGCACTTGGCCGTCAACGATGGGCTTAACGCTTAGTCATGAGAGCTTTAACGGCGATGGCGCCCTTAAACTTAGCGTAACGGATGCGGTATATCAAGATACGTGGCAGGAGCTTAAGCTTGCGCTAGTCCAAGCGGCAAGCGAGGTTCCGCTCGTTGCGGTGAATCGTGTTTCCTTTGATGCTTGGATTCCGGTTTCGGCGGGCTCGGAGTCGGCAAGCGCAAGTCTGCGCGGCATCGTGCAGCTTCCGCCAGACTGGACGGATGCAGGGAAATACGGCATGCTGACGACGGAGAAGAAGCTTGCGGAATTGCCTGTCGTTACGGTAGACGGGGTGGATTATGCGAAATACAGCACTTACATTGATTTAAACGATCCGGGCAAATCAGCAGAAGCAACAAGCCTTGCTTTGTCGATTATCGGCAGCGGCCTGCAGCTTGACGGACCGATCTACGTCGATAATATTGCACTCCTAAACAGCTATTATGAGCCGCCGGTTATCCCTTCGTTAGTCGACCATTTTGAAGGGTATCAAGGTGTGAACGCTGCGCTGCAAGCGAAGTTTGTAAAAGCGGGCGGCGATACGGTTAATGTCAGCTTGGATGGCGAGCACGAGAGCGGCGGCATGTATGCGATGAGATTCGACTACACGCTCGCAGGCTCGGGTTATGCCGGTATTACCAAAGCGCTTGGCGGCGTAGACTGGTCTACGTTTAATAAGCTCAAATTTTGGCTTGTTCCAGATGGCAGCAATCAGAAGCTGGTCATTCAATTGAAGGTGGATGGCGTCTCTTATGAGGCTTATCCATCGCTCGCGGGAACGGCTGGCGAATGGGTCACCCTTCCATTCAGTGAATTTGCGGTAGCCCCGTGGGATACGGGCAATGCTGGCAAAAAAATAAATAAAGTCAGCTTGAAAAATGTGCAGGATTTCTCGATTTATGTCAATGCGGTATCAGGAGCTGCGCTCAGCAGCAGCTTGTACTTCGACGATATCGAAGCGATCAATGACGGTACGGGCGGCGTGCCAAATGGCGGCAGCGGACCGGGCAGCATGCCTGAGAAAGCCGGCGTACTGTATGATTTTGAAAGCGATGCTTCAGGCTTTATCGTTGAAGTGAACAATGCGAGCGCGACTGCGCCAGTCATTGCCGCTGATGCGGCTGCGAGTGGCAATTTTGCCCTAACCTCTTCATTCAGCCTCGCAGGTTCAGGCTTCGAGCTGACGAAGGCATCGGCGCTTGATCTATCCGCAGTTAGTTCGATAAGCGTTAAGGTCAAGCTGTCAGCCGGTTCGGCGAATGCGCGGCTGTATATCAAAACAGGACCGGATTGGAGCTGGTATGATAGCGGGATGACGGCAGTGGATTCCTCCGGGTTCCAGACGCTTGCGATTCCTCTTGCAGGGGTAGCAGGCCGTGATGCCGTGAAGTCTATCGGTATCAAAATCGAGCCAACAAGCGGCAGCGGCACTGCGTCCGTATACGTGGATGAGATTACGCTAAACTAAAATAAATAATAGACAAAACCCCGGGAGTGGCTGGCGAAAGCCGCCAATGACCGGGGTTTTTCTCATGGCAAGGCGATCACGAATAAAGGATTGAAAAAGTCGGCCGGGCTTAGGGATATACGGCAATCTCGCGAATATACATAAAACGATATGAACAACGACAATGGCAGTCACTTTGCTCATTGGATTTGGACGAGCGGGTATCCATTATCTTTCGTAGGAAGGGTTTGAACAATGGAAAAGCTATTCGCAGTCATTGGTTTTCTCATTATCGATTTATATTTTAATTTAATCCCGAGGTTATTTTCGCTGGAAACTATTTCTTGGCTGCTTTATGCGATCCTATTCTTCATCCTTGTTCATCAAGTGGCCAAGCTGACCGGCTTAAGGGGGATAGAGGACTTAGGCGTAAAAGCCCATTTTGGCTGGAAAAGAAACCTGCGAATCGGTCTGCTGCTTGGCGCCGGCACTTGGGCGGCCATGTATGTGCTCTTGTGGAGCTTCGGGGACTTTCAGATCGTGGGCGTAAAAAAGGCGCCGGAAGCGGTCCTTTTTGCCATCGAGGTCATTGGCGTGATGTTTCTTGGCTCGCTCATGTATAATCTCATCGTAAGAGGTTATATCTTCGCTCATCTTAAGGGTAAAATACGAAATGCTCATTTGTTGCTTGTATCGGCTCTTATATTTGCGCTGGATGATATCTGGTTAGTCGGCTTCAGCCTATCAAATGCTCTATTCTCGTTCATACTAGGACTATCGCTTGGTTATGTGCTTCTAAAAACGGGCTCGATTTGGATGAGCACCGGCATGCATATGGGCGTAAGCGTCATGTATTGTTTCGTATACGGAGTTCCGGGAAGCGAAGCTGCGACAGGCTTGCTGGTTACGGCATCCGGCGATAACGTTTCGTTTGTGCTTGAGCATGCCCATACGTTTGCGGCTATCGTATTGCTTCTAGTTATTCTGGTTATCTATCCGTGGTTGAAGCTGAATTCGGTTCATACATACAGGCACTAAATAGAGCGAAGGATGGGGAGGATACTATAGCAGTTGAGTCGAGTGATGAAAAATAAAGTTGCGCCGCATGCTTCGATTCGCTATAATCACTATAATTCAAGTCGAAGGGATTGGGTATCATGTACACACTCCAATTGAATCAGCATCATTATTTCACCAAGCGTTAGCACCCCTGATCAATATTCAGGGTGGGCTAGCGCTTCTCGCGTTGGCCTCCCTGCAGCATACGATGCGCGCAGGACCAAGAGGTCCTGCGCGTTTTTTTTATTCCAATAAATGTAGAGAGGAATGATCGTGATGCAAAATGTAAAGGGGACTTACGATTATTTTGGCAAAGAACAGGCGCTGCGGAGACGGATTCAGGATACCCTCCGCGATAAGTTTGAGCTTTATGATTTTAATGAAATGGTGACGACCGAGCTGACCGAACTTGATTTATTGACCTCAAAATACGCAGGCGGCGATGAAATTATAAAAGAAATGTACCAGCTCACCGATCAGCGCAGGCGACGATTAGGCTTGCGGTACGACCTCACGATTCCATTCGCGAAAGTGATCGCTTTAAATCCGGGTATGGAATTGCCGATTAAACGGTATGAGATCGGGAAGGTGTTCCGAGACGGCCCCGTTAAGCGCGGAAGGCTGCGGGAGTTTTTGCAATGCGATGTGGATGTGGTTGGTGTGAAAGGCCCCGAGGCTGAGGTCGAGTTGATGCAGCTGGCAATCGACGTGTTCCGGTCGCTTACCATCAAGGTTCAGCTGAAATGGAATAACAGACGGTTTCTTGGCGAGATTATGGCAGCCATCGGCGTTCCCGCAAGCGAATCGCTGTCGGTCATGCTGACGCTGGATAAGCTTGCGAAGGTGGGAGAAGCCGGCGTGAAGCTGGAGCTGGCCGAGAAAGGGTTGGCTGACGAGGTGACGGAAGCTGTCATTGAGCTGATTGCCTTGCAAAATCCTACGTTTGAGGAAGTTATGGACAAATATGGCCTGCGAGGCAGCGCCGGGGCGCTGGAAGTGCTGGCTGTAACCGATATTTTGCGTAAGCTTGGCCTTGCGCAGGATTGCGCATTTGATCCTTTTCTCTCGCGAGGGCTATCATTCTACACGGGGACGGTCTACGAAATTTTCGAAACGTCAAACGGCTTCGCTTCGAGCTTGGGCGGCGGCGGGCGGTATGATGCGATTATCGGACAACTGGTCGGCAGGGACGATACCGAGTATAGCGCCGTAGGGCTATCGTTTGGCATGGAGTCGATTATGGCGCTGCTCGAAAACCGTGCGTCGGAGCCGTCCTCCGCTCCCGTCATTCTCATACCTGTTGGCGTGACGGCTGCGGAAATGCTGCAAGCGGCGGCCGAGCTGCGCGCCAGCGGGATTCGAGTGAAGCTGGATACTAGCGGACGCAAGCTGAAGAACATTCTTGCCTCGGTTGCAGGCAGCGGCATTCGTTATGCGCTGCTTCTGGGCGAGACGGAGTGGAAAGCCGGAATGGTGAGACTAAAGGATATGGCTGAGCGGACCGAGCGTGAAGTGAGCTTGGACGAAGCGATATACGTGCTGGAGAACGAAAGCTGTCCCCTATTATTCGCTAATTAATGAAAGGAGAGCGGCCATTTCGAACAGATGCTTTCTGTTTGAAATGGCTGTTTCTGCTTTCCGAAAAATAGGACAAGCAGGCGGCCAAACAGTGATTGACAGCGTTTTCAAACTAGCATATACTGGGAACAAGTTAATAATGTGACGGAGACATGGAGATTCACAACAATTGCTTATCCTATTTTGGGTTTGCTTTTGATGGGAATCTTTTTTTGTTCCTCACAAACCAAAGGGAGGTCGTTATTAGGATGAAACTTTTCTTCTCTAGGCGTATCTCGATTATTGTCGCGCTTGTGGTTGTGCTGGCTGGCTGTTTGATCGCGAGCAATGTGCAAACAAGCGGCGGCAGCGTGAAAGTATCGGACGTAAGGTTTGCCGGCGACGGGGGCAATATGCTTAGCGGCCTGCTCTATACACCGGCAGACATGGACCCGAGCAAGACGCATCCTGCCGTGCTGACGATGCACGGCTACATCAACTCCCGTGAGGTGCAAGACCCATTCAATATCGAATTCGCGCGCAGAGGTTACGTGGTGCTTTCCATGGATATGGAGGGTCACGGTTATTCCGAGCAATCACCGCTTGATCCTACAATGAGAGGATCGCTGGCTAGCCTTAGCTACCTTAGAAATTTAGCCTTCGTCGATAAAGAGAAAATCGCGTTAGAAGGCCATTCGATGGGCGGCTGGTCGGTGCTGGCAGCAGCAACGGCGAAGCCGGAGTGGGTCCATACCGTAATTCAAGAGGGCTCTTCAACCGAGACGTTTGGCTCCGGTGAAGTGACTGCGGAGACGCCTTTCAATTACGCGATTGTATTCAGCAAATATGACGAATTCGCCCCGCTCATGTGGGAGGTGCCGAAGGCATCCCAAATTGTGGGCACCGATAAGCTCAAGAAAGTGTTCGGCACGGCTGAAGCGGTAGTTCCAGGCAAGCTGTACGGCTCTTTTGAAAATAAATCGGCGCGTTTGCTCTATATCCCGAATGTCATTCATCCTGCAGACCATTGGTCAACTGCAGCGGTCGGCAATGCAATTGATTTCCTTCAACAAGCGATGCCTGCTCCAAACGCCGTTGATCATAACGATCAAACATGGCGCTTGAAGGAATATGGCACATTGCTCGCGTTAGTCGGAGCTTTTATGCTCATGTTCTCCGTAGCAGGAAATTTGCTTGGAACGAGCTATTTCCGCAGAGTCATCCAGCCATTGCCTGAGCCGCGCGGCGTCCGTCCGGGAGCAGGCTGGGTGCTTGGCGCTTTGGTTGCAACGGCAATTCCGGCGATTACCTTCTTCAAATTCCAAGAGTGGGGAAGCAAATGGATGCCGGCAGGCAGCTTCTGGTCGCAATCGCTCACGAATGGCTTCGTCATTTGGATTCTTTTTAACGCGGTTATTGCTGTTGTCTTGTTCGGATTATGGCATAGGTTCGTTAATCAGAAGCAGGGAGCTTCCTTGCGGCACTACGGGGTATCCGGTCAAGCCGGTTTCTTCGGACTAGACATTGGAGCAATGGGCAGAGCTCTTGCGCTTGCTCTCCTATCTGTTGGAAGCGTGTATGCAACGACGGTTGCCGCAGCTGCGCTTTTCCACATCGATTTTAGGATATGGGTGATGGGCCTGAAGGTGATGAGTGTCGACCAGCTGTCCCTGATGCTCAAATATGCGCTTCCTTTCCTTATTTTCTTCTTAGTGAACGGTCTGCTGCTGCATGGTCAATTCAGGCTTAAAGAGAGCGACTCTGAAACAAAAACAGCATGGAAATGGTTTCTCTCTAACGCGATGATCAATACGACCGGCATCCTTGTCCTCATTCTCATCCAATACGTGACGATGTTCGCAACAGAGCAGCTCTTTTGGAAATCGCAGGCGCTGCTTGGCATCGTAGCTTTCCAATTCGTTCCGGTAAACATCGTAATGGCGCTCGTGTCGACTTATTTCTTCCGCAAAACAGGCACCATCTATGCAGGCGCATTTGCCAATACGCTCTTGATCACCTGGTACATCGTCGCAGGGCAAGCGATTCAATTCGCAGGCCAGCCAGCCTCCAACACGACAGCGATTGTCATATTCGCCATCTCAGCTGTTATTGTTGCTGCTGTGCTGTTCTTGAGAGGCGGCAAAGCTGTGAGCAAAGGGAAGAGCACGTCTGCTTAACGAGCATTTCTGCATATAAGGGCTGCTCCAAAAGGTCTGAGACCTTTTGGAGCAGCCCTTTGTTTATGTTATGTTCTCCTCCCGATATTGGGCAGGTGAAAGACCGTATGTTTTTTTGAAAGGAGCTTTGAGTCCTGTGCGTTTTTTTTTATTCCAATTCAAAGAGAATCACCGCGCAAATGCTCTTTCGGAAAAGACGAGTTGACTTTGCGTGGATAAAAAATAAAAACTATAGGGTATTATTGAAATTATTTCCTTAAATAAGCGAAGCGCTATCTAGAGTATGGGCGCTTGTTCGTGTTATCCCGTACGCGAGTATTTCTTTTTAAAAGGAGTCAATATGATCTATAAAGCCATAATTCCTCTTCTGCGGATGAGCACCTCTCCGGTATTGATCAACGACGAAATAGGCCAAGCCGTAGGAACAATGAACAGGTATCACTCTAGCAAAATACAAAGGCTGATGAATACTCTTTTTGATAATGTAGTGAATAATGTTCAGGCTTTTAACCTAGAGGGTGAAGTTCAGGCAGATATTAAAGAGATAAACACAATAAAAACATTGCTTATGGAAAAATGGCATGTCCGCTTGCGGGAACAACATTTCATATGCGAGAATCGGACGAAGATTAGAACGCATCCGCAGTTTTATTATGAGAAGGGCACGGTTAAGGTATGGATAAAAAAAGATTTCACAGATAGAACCATCCGATTTACCGTGGATCAAGTCGTCGTTGCCGAGGTTTATCCAGAAGGGTTGCTGCCGCCAAAATCCAACCATCTTACATTTAAAATATGGGATGCTCGATTTGATATTTACGAAATTGCGTCATTATACTATGTGTTTAACTTGAAAAACTAGCCGATTCCTGTGTGTTAGATCCATTGCAGCTTTACAGGATTAACAGGAAAATACCCATCTAATTTTCTGGCGGGGGCGGCAAATAGAGCATTTAGCTGGAAAATCTCCCGTTAAAAGCAGCACTCTTACTCCAAATGGGCATATATTTGAAAATTAACGGGAGAAAATCCTGCTAACATTAATTTTCACCGGTAATCGCTTCGAATAACAGGAATTTTTCCCGCTAATCTTGCTGCTTTCAGTGCGCTATGGGGAGGGGAGCGCCTCAACCAGAGGCGCAAGCTGCTCTTTTTTTGGACTATGCTCCCGAAATAGGTGTGGAGATCTTTGTGAAGCTCACACGATCTACCTTCCACGTCTTATCCACATAAACCAGATTCATTTGTCGAATAACGGAAAAGATTTCATAACCATCATGCCCGGTGTCCAATGATTGCGAAAGCCTTGCAGTTGTCCGGCTCAAATAATTGGGGGAGATTAGAGGAGCGCCAAACTGATTCTTGTATTCAAACCCTTTAGTTTGAATAATCGCATTAATGAGACGATCTGTGAAGTAAGGCTTAAAATAAGTCCGAATCTGCTTGATGGAAGACAAATCGGTTGCTTCGTTCAATTTATCGGATAACCGTTTCAAATGGGCAGCCGTTGCTTTTTGAGAGGAAGCAGGCTGAGTTCGTTCGATATTTACGATAATCTGTTTTCCATTCAACGTAATCGTTGCTTGTTGGCCGTACGGATTCCAGTCTACACCCGCTCCTAACGTTTGGCTGACAAATCGCAGCGGAACATAGGTCGTGTTCTGGATTAAGACGGCTGGAACGTCCAGCTCAATTTCAGACTGGTTGACGAGCACTTTTTTGGAGTTAACGGTTAGCAGCAATTCGGTGTCGTCTTTGTTGATTTTGATGGTTTTGAGCTTCTGATTCCACTCCACGGCAGCGTCTAAATTTTGAGATACGTCGCGCAAAGGGATAAGCACCCGATTGTTCTTCAATTGGCCGTTATAAATCTCTACGGGCCGGCTATCTGCAAAGCTGCAAGTTGAAAAAGCAGGGACAGCAAGCAGGGCAGACGCCAATAACGTTAACGTCAACTTTTTAAACATTTTTTCCTCCTGAAAATATAAAGATTATATAGTCCTTTCTTATATTAAGTAGACGTAAATCTGATCAGAAAGTTACAGGCGGTCAAAATCACCAAAGTAAACTTTGCTAATTTTGACCGCCTGTTAGACGTTCGTATAGGA
Source organism: Bacillus sp. FJAT-26390 (assembly GCF_001682865.1). Lineage (GTDB taxonomy): Bacteria > Bacillota > Bacilli > Paenibacillales > Paenibacillaceae > Pristimantibacillus. Next base: position 629,567 of record NZ_MAQX01000032.1, on the reverse strand, counting down.
GAAGCTTTTCGCAGCTTTAAGCGTGGGTAGGCACTTTCAGCAGCTTCTGGATATGCTTTTCGATTTGCTCAGGCGTATCCTTTGATCCGAAGCGCTTCAGTATTTTGCCGTTCTGATCGACTAGAAACTTCGTGAAGTTCCATTTGATCGATTTGGAACCTAGGAAGCCGCGTGCTTCATTGGTTAGGAGCTGGAACAACGGATGAGCAGTGCTGCCGTTCACATCGATTTTCGCAAATAGCGGGAAAGATACTCCGAAGTTGATTTCGCAAGCTTCAGCCACTTGGCTGTCATCGCTTAGCTCTTGATTGGCGAACTGTGAGGAGGGAAAGCCAAGCACGGCGAAGCCTTGTTTATTGTACGTATCGTGAAGCTTTTGGAGACCCTTGAACTGCGTGGCGAAGCCGCATTTGGTTGCTGTATTTACGATGAGCATAACTTTCCCTCTGTAGGGGGCAAGCGTTTGTGATTCACCTCTAATCGTCTTCACGTCAATATTGTAAATGGACATAGGGATAACCTCCAATAACCGATTTTATATTTTGTATAATTAAATTGTAAACAATTTATCATGCGATGTCAATTTATATTTAAAGGCTGAAAGCAAAAGAGAGGCTGCCCGCATCGATGCTCGGCAGCCTCTCCGTTCCATTTTATTATTAGATAACGACATTCGCAGCCCCGGCTTGACGAAGCAGAGTTTCCGCTTCAGCCGCCGATTCTGTTTCGATAATGAGTAAATAACGTCCGAGCTCCACGGCATCGCCGCATTCCTTGGCATGCTCCGCTGGAATGCCGATGTCATGCAGCACATCATGGGTACTCGGGTATTGGTCTGGATCGTTCACGATTGGAACAAAGCCAGTCGGACTGCCGCTTGCGCCAATCGATCCGGCCGTGTAGCCGCCAGCAGCGAGCGGTACGGCTCCTACCGGAGGTACAGCCCTCTCGATTAGAGGCTCCTGAGCTTCGCGTATTTCATAGACTTCTTCTACAGGGACATCTGATTGAGATGCTAGTATGGGGGCCGACTCCTTGTTTTTTACGACAATTCGAAGGTTGTAGTCATTCCATGCATTTGCTTGAAACCTTTTGATTGCGTCCAATACGCTTTCTTCTTTCTTGAAAATGCCGATGGTCACCGTCATGGTGAGCCCTCCTCTCGCCTTATAGCTATAATGAGGTACAGCTACTAATACCCTTCCCTCACAGCTTTGAATCGAGATTCGGATTGAAGATTCGAATAAGCTCAGCTCAGCGACAGACGAACCGTGACACCTCGCTGATTTCGTTAATTTCATCAGCCGTCAGTTTGAAGCGCATCGCCTTCACGTTTTGTTCGGCGTGATGGATTTTTGATGCGCCGGGAATGGCGAACACCGTCTCTCCATGAGCGTGGATAAGCCAGTTCAGCGCCACCTGCGTTGCGGTCGCATCGTAATGGACAGCCATTTGCTCCAGCGAATCTATGAGCGGCTTCGAGCGGCTCAGTCCCTCTTTGCGGAAAGCAGGGCTCCATTTGCGCGGACCGCTTATCGATTTAACCAACTCGGGGTTATGATGAAACTTTCCGCTTAATATGCCTTGCTCAAGCGGAGAGTATGCGATAATAGCAGCGCCAAGCTCCTGTGCGGTTTCCAGTATGCCGTTCTGCTCGATTCGGCGGTCAAGCAGGCTGTACTTCACTTGATTGGATGCGAGCCGCAGGCCATGCTCCCGCAGGACGCGGTCAGCCTCGCGCATTTGCTTGGCGGAGAAGTTGCTGACGCCTACATGCTCAATTTTGCCGGCAGCCGCAAGCTTAGCCATTTGCTTCATCTCACTGCTTACGGATGATAAGGAGAAGGGCTGATGCACCTGATACAGGTTAATCGTGCGGCCTTCAAGCAGCTTTATTCGTTCGTCGATGGTGCTGCCGATACTGCTGGCTGTGCGCATAAACGGCCACCATTTGGTCGCAATGAAAACAGGATCATTCGCAGGTATCGTTTCGCGCAGCGCACGCGCGAGCAGCTGCTCGGATTGGCCGTTGCCGTAAATTTCGGCTGTATCGAACCAGTTCATCCCGCCTTCATAGCTGGTTTTGACAATGTCATTAATGATGCTGCCCTGCAGAACAGGCCAAAACTTTCCGACGAGGCCTTTGCCGTTGCTGAACTGCCAGCAGCCGAGGCCAAGTGGAGATAATTGCAAATTCGTATGGCCAAACGGCCGGAGTACGGATTTTGTCATTGCTTATTGCCTCCTGGATAAGTAGTGGGAGCACTGCTTATTGGCAGTTACTCTTTGGCAGAGCTTTGCTGCATGCGGTGAAGGAATTGATGCATAAGCTCCAGCATCGCAGCTCCTTCTTCCGGTGTTCCGTCAAGCTTGCATGCGAGCTGGTAAGGGAAATCAAGCGCTTGTTCCTTCAAGGCTCTGCCTTGCTCAGTCAGCTCGACCAAGACGCTGCGCTCATCATTGCGATCGCGCGTGCGAGTAATATGGCCGGCAGCTTCCAGCTTTTTGAGCAATGGAGTCAAGGTGCCGGAGTCGAGGTAAAGCTTGTTGCCGAGCGCAGTTACTGTGACGTGATCCTGCTCCCATAGGGCGAGCATCGTCACATATTGCGTGTAAGTGAGGTCTATTTTCTCCAGCATCGGCCGATACAGCTTCGTTATTTCTCTGGAACAGGCATAAAAGGCGAAGCAGATTTGGTTGTCGAGTTTTAACAGATCGTTGCTATCCATGTTGTTGTCCTCCAAAGGAAGGTGAATTTATTTTTTATCGTGCTATCCAATCACTTTATTTCGTAAAATTAAATTGTGATAAATATAATATAGAGGAAATGACAATAAACTGTCAATGAAAGCGGCGCCGCGACTATTGTTGAAGTTATACGTTTAAGTATGCTATAGTTACAGCGTTTATTTGATGAAGGAGTGAGCAGGATGTCCCATACGGCTAATGAAGTTGCAGAGTGGATGCTGAACGAGTTGAAGGAAAAAGGAATTTTGCACCAAAGCGCTGCCGTTGAGCATATTAAAAGCCAGTTTGGCGAATCTTTTATATATGTGAATGAGCATGGCAACCAATCGATCGATAAAGAAGTGAAGAAAGTATTCCGTAAGCTGCACAAAGGGAAAGCGGCATGGGAGAGAGACGGCTTCTTCTGGGGCTGGAGCTAGTTTTTGAAATAGGCGTTGCAGCTGCATGGCTTGATGCCGATGCACGAATGGTGCAACGCCTCGGGGTACCATCCATTTATAAATATGAGCTGCAATGATGCAGCTTCACTAACATATCGTCCATTTTGGATGAACAACTTGACAAAGGTAACTGTAATCATTAAACTTACAGTATGGAAGTCACGAATTAGACGGCGCTAGAGCCTCGGGAGTCTCAAAGTATCGTCTACTTTTTTAAAGTAAATGTACTAAAAAAAGTTACAGTTAAAAGGGTGTTCTTACTATTAGGGATAGGTGGTGTTGGAAGATGAAATTCAACATAAGCGACTGGGTGCAAGGTAAAACGAAAGATGGCGAGCTTATTCACGGATTTGTCGAAACGATCGATATTTTGCAAGGTTTCGTAACCGTAAATGTAGTGAAATCAGATAACGAGGAAGTCATAGGGAAAATCGTTGCCGTTCGGTCATCTTGGCTCAAAAACGTATCCGACATTGCATTAGATGATGCCCAGGTTTTTCAAAATTCAATCGACCTGGCATTGGATACTTGGGATGAGGCTTGGTTTATGGAGCTTACGAATTCCCAGAAGGCAAGCGAGGAAGCAGCCAAATCCGGAGACCGTTCCAAAGTATATTCATTCCCTGTCAATCGACTCGGCCAATCCGCTTAAATAAGCGGGTTCGGCTTTTAAACCATAGCAGTGCCTATAAGAAGGGTGAAGCCAAGCAAGCTGCTGGCGTCATCCTTTTTTATTTGCGCGGGAAGAGGGACAAATCCATCTATTTGAATTTAAAATGGGTAAGGGAGTCATCAAATGTGATTGAAAATTTCAACATGAGTGGTTGATTTTTTGCATTACGGGAAATTGTCATAAATTGTACAGTTATACGTGTAAGCGATATCAAGCATAGGGGGAAACAGTATGATAAAAAAACGAGTGATGGGCGCAGTGCTGGCGACAGCGCTAACGTTCACTTTAGCAGCCTGTGGGGGAAACAATGTAGCGAGCAATAGTGAAGGCGGGGCGGCAACAGGGAATGCTCCAGCGTCGGAAAAGCCGGAAGCGAAGAAAGTAACCCTTACCTTCCAAACGCTGCAGACAGACAAAAGCACGCCGTCTTATCAGGTTGAGGAAGAGATCGCCAACAATTATATGAAAGAGTTTCCGAATGTAACGATCGAATGGGATCGTCTTGATACGGAGCAGCAGAAGGTTAAGCTGAAGACGCAAGCCGCATCAGGCGAAGTGTCCGACATTACGATGGTTAATCCGGGCGCGCAGCTGCAGCCATTCGCGAATGGCAAAGTGCTCGCGCCGTTAAATGATATTTTGGACGATGAGCTAAAAGGAACGTTCCTCGAGGGCGTGCTTGATTACTACTCCTTCGACGGAAATGTGTATGCGCTTCCTTACAACATGAATATCGCAGGCATTTATTATAACAAGGAGCTGTTCGAGAAGGCCGGCGTACAGCCGCCAGCGACTTTCGAGGACATCCTTGCATCGGTTCCAAAATTTAAAGAGGCAGGCATCCCTCCGATTATGCTCGCAGGCAAGGATAAATGGCCGCTTTCCTTCATGTTCACGAACATTTTGCAGCGCGTGAACGGCGGACCTAAATTTTTGGATGATGTTGTAGCCGGCAAGAAAAACTTTACGGATCCTGTATTCGTGGAAGCGATCCAGAAGACGCAGGATTTGATCAAGGCTGGCGCGTTCCAAGAAGGAGCAGCTACTTATGATTACAATACCGCATCGCAACAATTCCGTGACGGCAAAGCTGCCATGTACTTCATGGGAACTTGGGAAATTGCATCAATTGACGCATCCGACGCGGTAAAAGGGAAAATCGGCTTCCTGCCATTCCCGACTGTTGGCGGCAAAGGCAGCGCGACCGATTACGTTATTGCGCCAGGAACGGCATATGCGCTCGGCGCAAACAGCGAGCATTTGGAAGAAAGCAAAGCGTTCTTGAAGTACCTCCTTCTGAACTACCCGAAAGTAGCTTTTGACAAAAAAGCGGCTGTTGGCTTGGCGCAAAAAGTAGAAGGTGACCTGAAAGCGGCAGGCTACTCCGATCTTGCGGTTGATGCGATGGGCCGTTTCAATGAAGTGAAGGGCGGCGACATGAACTTTGACAACGTGATCGAGCCTGCAACGACACAAACGCATTTGACTGGCTTGCAAAGCTTGCTGATCAAGGATGTTAAAGCGGAAGATTTGGCTAAAGAACACCAAAACACATGGGAATTGAACAAAAAATAAAAAAATGGATGCTGCAAAGGGAGCCGGGTGGTTCCCTTTGCAGGTTCTAGCAGAGCATAGGAGGGAATTCATGTGAACGGTGTGTTGAGAGTAGGCAAAGGAACGTTAGCCGTCTTCGTTCTTCCCTGTTTATTATTTTATTTGGCTTTTGTTTTTGCGCCCATTCTCGTATCGGTCTACTATTCCTTTGTGGAATGGGCCGGGATGGGAGAGAAAACGTTCGTTGGGCTTGATAACTATCAAGTGTTGTTTACGAAAGATACGATTTTTTGGCCGGCTGTGCTAAGAACGCTTTATATCTCGTTGTTCTCGCTTGCGCAAATCCCGATTGCCATACTGGTAGCTGTGCTGCTGAGCCGTTACGTCAAAAAACCGAATTTTTTAGTGTCCAGCTACTTTTTGCCGGTTATTTTATCGGTAGTGGTCATCGGCCAGCTCTGGAAAGCGATCTATAATCCAGCTTCGCTTGGCGGAATGCTGAATCAACTGCTTGATGCTGCGGGACTGCAATCTTGGACCAGAACCTGGCTGGCGGATACCGACATCGCGATTTTTGCACTGTGCTTCGTTATTTTCTGGCAGTATATCGGCTATCACGTTCTGATTCAATTTACGGGGGTTCAAAATATTTCGACGGATCTCTACGAGGCAGCGAGCATAGACGGCGCGGAAGGCTTCAAGGCGGATCGCTATATTACGCTTCCCTTGCTAGCCCCGGTGATCAAAATTTCCGTCGTGCTTGCCGTCATCGGATCGTTAAAGGCATTTGATCTGATCGTCGTCATGACAGGCGGCGGACCGGCCAATACGACAGAAGTCATATCGACGCATATGTACTATATGACGTTCAATTCATTCAAATATGGATACGGCAGCGCCATCTCAACGTTCCTTGTCATTTTCTGCTTAGTGATGACGGTTGTGTTGAACCTGCTGTTCAAGCGTGCAGAAGAGGCCGCCTCTTAGGGAAGGGAGCTACGAGAGATGATTACAGAAGCAGCAAGCAAAAAGGTTACGAAATCACCGTCTACAAAAACAGAGAGCTTCGATACCCGCAAATTCAGACGAGCCGGAGCATGGGTGTTCATGGGGATACTAGCTGTCACGCAGCTTTACCCGCTCATCTGGCTCCTGTTATATTCCTTTAAGACCAATAGCGAGATCATGTCGGGGCAATTTTTTGCGCTCCCGAAATCGCTGCAGTGGAACAATTACACAGAAGCCTTTACTTCCGGCAATTATATGAAGTATGTTGGAAATAGCATTATCGTAACGGGAACGACGCTCATCTTAACGCTGGTGTTCAGCGGAATGGTATCGTATGCGATCACGAGGTTCAGATGGCGTTACGGAAGCACTATTTTGCTTCTGTTCATGGTCGGGATCATGATTCCGATTCAGTCGACGCTGCTGCCGTTAATGATTATTTTCAAAAACATGCATCTGCTCAACACGCATTTGTCGATCATCATTCCTTATGTCGCCTTCTCGATTCCGATTGCCGTATTTATTTTATCGGGATTTCTAAAAGGCATTCCGCATGAAATCGAAGAATCCTCTATGATCGATGGAGCATCGATTTATAGAACTTTTTTTAGCATTATCCTTCCTATTATGGTGCCGCCGATCATGACGGTCACGATTCTGACGTTTATATCCATTTGGAACGAATATATTATCGCAGCAACATTCCTATCCTCTGACTCGCTCAAAACGCTGCCGTTTGGACTCAATAGCTTCGTTGGCCAATATACGGCGAATTTCGGCGCAATCGGCGCTTTCCTTGTACTGGGCGCGCTGCCCGTCATCATCGTTTATTTCATACTATCGGAGAAGATTACGAAGGGCATGGTTGCTGGCGCGGTTAAAGGCTAAGCGGATGCAAGGAAAGGCTGGTGACAGCCTTTTTGCGTTTGAGAGATTGGAATGTTTGTAGGGGGTACGTTTTTGAAAAGGCTAAGGCTCAACTCGTTCGGCGCGCGGCTGCTGCTCTGGATATTGCTGTCTACTCTCGTTCTTCTTAGCGGAGTGACCGGCGTGTTCTATCATTACACGACGAAGCAAATCGATATGCGTGTCGGCGAGGCCGCGCAGCGAAACGTCTCGCAGGCGATGGACAATTTCACGCTTCTTACGAAAGGGTACGACAGCCTCACGAAGTCGATTATCGGCAATGTGGAAATTCAGCGCCTGCTGTCGAAGGAAGAGACGGATCCTAATTTGCAGTTCAACAAAGAGCTGGAGATGATGAGCGCTTTAGGCTCCATTCTGTACAGCTATAACGATGTGAAGGGGATTCACGTCATTACGAGAAACGGCAATGTGTACAGCTACGAGACGACAACACATGCGTTAAATCGTGGTTTTTTGAAAAATGAGTGGTATCGGCAATTAGAAGGCTCGGACGGAGCGATGGTATGGGGCGGCATGCTGGAGGAGACGCTGACAGTCAGGGATGATGCCGTATTTGTGTTCGGCAGAGTCATGACCAATCTGTCTACAACGCGAGAGTTAGGCGTTCTCCTTATTGAAGCCGATCCCAAATCGTTCATTTCTTCGATGAACAATCTGACGATCAAACCGGATAGCCGCTCGTACGTTTATTCAGAGACGAACAGATTGCTCGTATCCTCAGGTCCCAATAAGGAAGCTGCTCCGACATTATCGGATTTGGCGCGTTATTCGTTTCTTGATGAGGCGACGGACAGCAGTGATTCCAGCCGTTTGATCGTAACGGCGCGGGATCAGAAGCTCGGCTGGAAGCTTCTGAGCATTACGCCTAAGCCTGTAACGATGGTCGAGCGGGCAGAAGTGAACCGTTATTTTATTATCGTGACCTCTTCGCTCGTGTTACTAGCGATTATGCTGGCTGCCTTTCTATCGAGATCGATTTCGAGACCGATCAAGTCGATCGTGCAGGAAATGAGGCGAGTCGAGCGCGGGAATTTGAGCACCAATCTGGTTTCGATGCGATCCTATGATGAATTCAATTATTTGAACGAGCATTTCAACCGGATGATTACCGAAATTAATCAGCTTGTGGAGCGTGTGAAATTGGCGGCGGCAAGCGAGAAAAACTCAGAAATTCATGCCCTGCAATCGCAGGTGAATCCGCATTTTTTGTACAATACGCTTGATATGATCTATTGGCTGCTGGATGAACAGGGCAATGACAAGCCTGCGAATTTGGTTCTTTCTTTATCGCGGATGTTCAGATATAGCAGCGACTGGCGGAGCTCGCTCGTCAGCTTGAAGGAGGAGCTTGATCAGATCAATCATTATCTGACGATCATACAAGCGCGCTCCGATGGCCGGATACGGGTAGACATCAATAAAGACGAGCAATGGCTGCAGACGCTTTTGCCCAAAATGACTCTCCAGCCGCTGATTGAAAATGCCGTTATTCACGGCTTGACGCAGCGCGAGGCGGAGGGGCTCATTCAGATCATGACCTCCGAAGAGGGTCAGGTGTTGTATATCCATATCAGAGATAACGGCAAAGGGATGACCAAGGAGAAGCTGGAGGAGCTTCGGCAATCGCTGAGACATGCGGAGCGGCTGGACTGGAGCCAGCTGGAGGAAGAGATGCGTGCGCATAGCGCCGAGCCGCAGGTTTATGGGGATTCGCTGCGTTCGGGCACGGGTTTTGTAAACGTGCATAGGCGGCTTGTGCTGGAATATGGCATTGGTTATGGCATTCAAATACAGAGTGAAGAGAATAGCGGAACGACGGTCACCGTGATGCTTCCCGTATTAAAGCCGCAGCCTTAAACGGCTGTGCGAAACGGAGGGACTTATGTGAATGTATTAGTGGTCGACGATGAAAGGGCGATTCGGGAAGGGATTAGACGAACGGTCGTAAATGCATTCCCGCAAATGGAAGTAAGCACGGCCGCTTCTGCATCGGAGGCGCTTCAGGTGCTGCAGCAGGCCCGGGTTCAAGTCGTTTTTCTCGATATCATGATGCCTGGCATGAACGGACTGGAGCTGCTTAAGCATGTCCGAGGCTCGCACGCTTATACGAAGTGGATTGTCGTGACGGCCCATTCCGAATTTGCTTACGCCCAAGAAGCGCTCCGCCTCGGAGCGCGCGATTATATATTAAAGCCGATCGGCAAGGATCAGATCATTGAAGCCATTGCGGCGCTTGAAGCTGAATATGATGTCGAGAAACGACAGACACCGGATGCCGGTTTATTTGAGCTGAATTTAAAATATTTGCGGGAGGCTGTGTTTAGGAGATGGATCTGGGGGCTTGATATTGGGCGCTTCGATCTCACCGCCATTAAGGATGAATACGAGCATTTTCATCTGATTACGGTCAGGCTTGCAAGCAGCGTAGAGCTGACGCTTCATAATTTTATCGTCGAGAACGTCATGTCGGAATATTTGGGCTTGAGCGGCAAAGGGTTCATCTTAAGCCTTGAGGGCGACTTCCTGACGGGTGTCGTCATGCTGCGCGAAGGCCTTACTCCCGACGCATTCACGGCAGGCGCTAACGAGCATTTGACGCGCTATTTGAAGGTCGCTTATCAGTTCTATACGAGTCCGCTGCTATCGGATTTTTATGCGATTCCAAGTGAGATTCGCAAGCTCCACACCGCGGGTAACGCGCCTGAGACCGCCCCTCCGTCCGAAAATAAAAATGATGTCATCGACATCGCCCTTCAATATATTCGCAGCAACTTTAAAGAAAACTTATCGCTTGAAATCGTTGCTTCCGTCGTGTTTTTAAACCCGGTCTATTTTAGCAAGCTGTTTAAGCAAAAGACGGGCAACGGCTACAAGGAATATGTGACCCAGCTTCGGATGGAGCGGGCGAAGGAGCTGCTTGCCGCTCCGGATATGAGCGTGACGCGGGTTGGCGAGCTTGTTGGTTACCCCGATGTCCGGCATTTCACGCAGGTGTTTCGGAAATATCACGAAAGTACCCCGAGCCAGTATCGGCTGGTGAAAAAAAGCTTATAAGCAGGTTGGGAATGGCGGCGGAGAAGCTGCTTCTGCAGGTTGGCGTGTTATTTGAGCTGCATGCCTATGCCAAGAGCTTTTGCGCGCCCTACAAAATAATCCGCGATCGCCATATCGAACACCGCCATACCCATCGGGCAAAATAATACGGGCTCCGCATCGGCGAAATCCGCCAATGCTCCGCGGCATACGGCATCGGCTAATGAGATGGTCTGTGCTTTGCTAAGTCCGCGTTCAAGATGCAGCAGCTCGATGTCGGTATTTTCGCGGCAAACTTCGTCCCAATCATCGACAACAATCGTATGGATACCGCTTATGGCCGCCGTTGTATAATCCCTCAGGGATACATCAAGCAGAAGGCTGCCCGCTGCCGGAGGGAGATCGATATAGCGCTGCTTGCTCACCGTACAAGTAATAATGAGATCACACTCGTTATATAATGTGTCCCAGCTGCTCGCGATCCGTGTGCGGCTGCGCATATCTTCGTCTATATTCGCGAGCTCAGGGCTGTCCGGCTCACATCCCCTTATATCGTAAATTTGCACATTCTCCAAGTGCTCCCCAAACAGCTGGCAGCACATGTCGTAATGAAGCCTGCCTACGGGTCCGAAGCCGATAATGCCAAGCTTAAAGCGTCTCTCTGCTCCATGCGCCTTAAGATAATGGCGGATAAGCAAGCCGCTGACCGCCGCGGTTCGGGCGGCGCTTGGCAGAGGTGTGCCAAGCATGGCATATGGAATGCCCGTATTCGCATCGTTCAGCAGCGTAACGCTGTGCGCGCGAGGCAAACCGGCGTCGATATTGCCAGGGAAGCTGGCAATCCATTTGATGCCGGCTGTCTGCACGGCGCCGCCGATGTAAGCGGGCATGGCAATGATTCGATTCGCGGCATTCCGGTAACGCAAATAAGGCTTGATCGGCTGCGCATAGTCGCCGGAATCCATAATTCGCACCGCAGCCTCTATGCTGTCCACAAGCTCTCCCCAGTGCAAGCCGATCGTGCGAATATGCCGATCTCCGAGATATAACACGGACATCATCCTTTCGGTTATCGAATGTTGAAGCTATGCGTCTGTTGTAAAGCTAAACCCTCCGAACTGCTGCGCTACCCATTCATCGCTAAATACAGTATCCATATAACGCTCTCCGCGATCATGCAAAATAACGACACAGACCGCGTCATTCGGCAGCTCGCTCTCGATCGACTTCAAGGCATGGATAACCGCGCCAGAGGAGGGGCCGGCTAAAATCGATTCCTTCGCAGCGAGCAGCCTGCAGCCGGCGACCATATCGAGATCGGCTACCAATAGGGCTTGATCCATAAATTTCGTTTGGCCAAAAGGAGGGACAATGCCTGCGCCAAGGCCCGGAAAACGCCGAGTGCCGTTCGCTCCTCCGAAAATAACGCTCCCCTTTGCATCAACCGCGACGATTTTGGTAGGAAGCTTACGATCACGCGCATAATTAGCACAGCCGAGCATCGTGCCGCAGGTGCTGACACCGCCAACTATGTAATCGACATGACCCAGCTCCTCCATCACTTCGCGCATCGTTCCCTCGGAATGGGACAAATGGTTGTTTTTATTCGCATACTGATTCGGCCAAAAGCTGCTCGGCGTGCTTGCGACAAGCTGCTGCACCCGGTTAAGCCTAGCAGGCAAAAATTCTCCCGTTTCGGGGTCCGCCTTGTCAACCAGCTCAATATGGGCGCCGTAGGCGCGCATAATACGAATGTTCTGCTGCGTTGTTTTCGGATCAATGACGCTAATGAACTTCATGCCCAGATAGGAACAGATGGCAGCGAGGCTAATGGCCATATTGCCGGAGCTGGATTCGATGATGACGGAGCCGGGTCCGATCAAGCCTTCGTCCCATGCTTCGTTAATGATGCGCGCGGCGGATCGATCCTTTGAGCTGCCTCCCGGGTTGAGCAATTCGAGCTTGCCATATACTTGAATGCCGCGGTCATTCGCAAACAGCTTCGACAGATGAATGAGCGGCGTATTCCCGATAATGGACAACAGATTTTTCCCCATAGGCTATGCACCCCTCAAAAATACAATTTTTTTGCTTTCACCGCCCCGCGCTCTAGCTGTTCGTCATCAGCTGCGCGCGTTACCGTAATGCTATCCAGCATCCGATTTTGAATCATTTGTCCGATCTCACCAACCTTATGCTCGATGGCATGCTGAATATGAACAAGCATCTCATCGCTCAATGATTTACTTTGAATATGAATGGCCAGCTTGTTGTGGCGAAGGCTTACGCGAAGCGCAGCATCGCTCACGAACTCGTGAACAACGCTTTCGATGTCGTATAAGCTAATTTTTTCTCCATGCTTCAAATCCGTGCCGATTCGCTTCGAAATACAGCTGAAGCCTTGCCTCTCGCGACCGTCAATGGCGATACTTTGGAAATCCCGGACGACGTCGTAGGTGACGTAGCGAATAGCTGGGAAGAGCGTGCGCACATAGGAGGTCAATACGAGCACGGCTTCGTTTTGCTGAAGAGGCTCAAATCGCTCATCGATCTGCTCCGCAGGCAACGCCTCGGCATGTATGCCGTCCGCAATGATATATAAGTCGTGCGAGTGTGAATAGGAGGCGATGGCGCCAATCTCAATCGAGCCGTACGTATCGAGGATGTGATGCGGCTCGATTCCGAAGCGATCCGCCATATTGGACTGCCAGTGCGGCGGCGCGATTTCGCCGACGAGAATAATTCTTTTGATGCCGTAATCCCGGGGGTTGCGTGAATGTGCGGCGATCGCATCCAAAATCGACGGCATCGTATAAAGCAGCTCTGGGCGGGTGGATGCAAGCTTAGCGATGTGCTCTTCAATGGGCAGGGCAAAGGAGATCGAATCCGCCTGCAAGCCAAGCCGATCAAAGATCAACATAGCCGTATTGGCCGCATGTCCGGTACCCATGTCCGCTAATGCTTTGTGTATTGCAGCTGGCTGCTGCTCCGTCGTGCGGGTGGCTGCCAGCCATTCCCGAAAGCAAGCGGTTTTCGCTTCGATATAGCACTCATCGTCTTCTGGCGAATAATAAATGGCCTTGCGGATGCCTGTTGATGTGCCGGAGGTTCGGTAAACGGACAAATCGGCTTCTGTTCTAGCCTTGTTGGTGAAATAATGTTTCTCCAAAATGTCTGATGTGATGAGCGGCAGCTCGGCGAGTTGGCACGTTTGGGGATCAAGCCCCTGCTTCGCAAGAAGATCCGTGTACCACGGGTGCAGCTGGCTTATCCGTTCAATATGCTGCTCTATTCGTGTTAATGGCGACATTCGGGTTGAGCCTCCTTATGGGACGAGCATCTCGGATGAATGCGTTAATTAAGCATATGTCACTTTTATTTGCAGGTTCTGCGCATGCCGACAGCGGCCTACATCCATTTTGCAAAAGGTTCGTATGCTAATAGGGAATAGAGTGAAGAACGGAGGGATTTGGTGAGGGGCAAGCGAGAGACGATGTTGTCAGCGAAAAAATTGAGCCGCTATATACCGGATAAGTGGGCGAAGACGGAAGTATTGAAAAATGATGCGGAGATAAAGAAACATTTGCCGCTGACGCAAATTTTGTCGGAGAGCGGTTTGCGGGAGATGCTGGGAAAATGGCGCATGGTTTACGTGAAACCAACAAGAGGATCGCGTGGACGTGGTGTCATGAAGGTAGAGGCAATCGAGGGGAAGGAAGCAGGCCGTTCGGCGCGAAGCTATGCCTATCAGCTGGGCGAGATGAGGTTAACCTTCGGTACTTATAAGGCGATGTACCGGTCTATTCTAAGCCAGGTTAAGGGAAATGCCTACTTGGTGCAAAAGGGGATTCAGCTGCTTAAGCATAAAGGGCGCCCCTTTGACATTCGGCTTGTCGTGCAGCAGGCGCCTCGCGGTGGATGGGAAGCAACCGCCACTGTGGGCAGAGTAGCGCATCCGCGCAAAATCGTAACGAACGGCAGCGAAGGAGGGACGATATACCCTACGGCATACTTGCTGAAGAGCTATGCGGATAGGGTGAAGCTAAACGGTATGCTGAAGCAAATGGATCAGCTCGGCGTCCGCACGGCCAAGCGGCTGCATCGCAGCTATCCCGGCATCGTCGAGATTGGGCTGGATTTAGCGCTGGATCGCCAGTTGAAGCCATGGATTCTTGAGGTAAACACCGTTCCCGACCCTTGTCCGTTTGCGCTGCTGGAGGATCAATCGATGCTCCGCAAAATCGTGCGCTACGGCAAAGCATACGGTAAAACCTACCGGCTTCGCTGCAAAAAAGCGAAGCGCGGGCTGTGAAAGCAGCTCTGCAATGACGCATATGTGCTCTTATAGCAGCAAGGTAATCTGAGTTATTGGTGTGTAAGCACGTATACGTGCTTATTGAGCGAAAACGGCGTATGTGAGGCGTCTGAAAAATGTACGTAAGCACACATGTGCTCCTTCAGCGGAAAAGCAAACGGATTTACTTGTTTTTAAGCAATAATACGTAATTATCGAGTCTATTCAGATTATGATTCGGTTCAAAAAATGTCCGTAAACACACATGAATGTTTGCGAAGCGATATTGGCGTAAGATGAATCGCGGAACTGCTGCCGGGATGGGAGCGGCAGCAGTTAATCGGCCAGAAACAGCGATTCCATAGAAAATGCGGTGCGGAAGCGAAGGCTTTCGACGGGATCACGGAGATCGCGGCCGGTGAGCCGCTCGCATTTTTCAAGGCGATAGGTGACGGTGTTGCGGTGGACAAACAGCTGCTTGGCAGTCTCCGCCAGCTGGCAATGTGTCTCATAGAAGGTGCTGAGCGTCTTGAGCAGGTCGCTTCGCTCTTTCCCTTCAATGCTGAGCATATCCTTGAACGTTTCCTCGTAATACTCCCGCAGCTCCTCCTTCGGAATCATCCGCAGCAGATTGTTGAAGTTTTTGGCGCGGTATGGCTGAACGAACTGCTTCTTGCGCGCATCATAGCCGGTTTGCAGCGCTTCGACCGCTTCCTTGTAGGACAAGGGGATATCGGGCAGCTTGGATACCGGATTGCCGATACCGACGGAGATAGGAATGCCGTGAGCCTCGCTTAAGCCGCTGACCATCTGCTTCAGCTGCTCAAGAAACCTGCTCCCTTTGCCTTCCGTCAAGTCTTGGCTTGTTTGCATGGCGATGAGAAAGCAGAAATATTCGTTCTTCGTAAATAAGACAAAACGAAGATCCAGCTTCGAGAACTCGCTCTTCAGCAAATTATAATGGCGGTCGCGCTCGGATATGAACCGGCCATCCGACTCCAGCGCGCTGGACGGGCGAAGCAAGTCAAAGGAAGTATCCCGCTTGGCAACAACGCTGATATAGACGGGATGGTTGAGCAGATCATAGTTTTTGCTGCGGTGCAGAAGCTCTTGCTCGGAGGTAATCAAGCCGTCGACAAAGTCGGAAAAAAACTCGTTTTTGTATCGCCGCGACCGTTCCTTGACGGCCTGCTTCTTCATCAGCTCCAGCCCGATTACGTTGGCGGCTTGCTCCATCGCATGTTTCGTGAGGTTGCCGTACTGCTTGCTTATATCACTCGTTAAAGCGATTAAGCAGCCTTCCAGCTGAAAGGTTACGATAGGATGCAGCTCGGCTGCCGAATATGGCGTGCCAGCGAACGGTTGCGAGGGAAGAGGGATCGTCATGGAGCTTTGCAGCGTAGGCGTGACAAGCTCTGCATGAAGCTCATTCATCAGCTTCTGATACAGCTCCTCAGTCATAGAGCTGGATCGAAAGAGCAGATCGGCTTGCTGGTTCATGAGCATGACCGGCGAATCAATCAGAATCGCCAGCGCTTCGATGACATCCTCCGTGCTTTTGCCCTGCATGATCATTTGAGAAAATTGTTTGTGCGTCGTTAACGCATAATGCAGCTCATCCGTCCGCTTCTCCAAAATGTGGCTAAGCGAGTAGTTGGAAATGTCGCCAAGCGATTGCTCTAGGGAAAGCTCGATAATCGGGAATTGCAGCTGTTCTGCACGCTCGATAACATCCTTAGGCACCTCGAGCAGAAAACGTTTTGTCTTAATCGCTAGACCCGCGCATCCGACCTTAGCCATGTTAGTTACCAGTGAAAGCAGCGCCTCCGGGTTATCCTTCATCGCATATCCGGTCGTCAGGAGCAGCTCCTGCGGCTTTAAATAATGAATTATATCCGGTGCGTCCATGATGTTGACCGATTGGACGCTATTTGTCATGCCGTCGTGTCCGGCAACCACTTTTGCGTTCGCGTAAATAGGGAGAGATATGAGCTCTTTGAGCAGCATGACAGCACCACCAGTGAGTTAATGTTATATTTTATGACATAAATATATCACTTATGCTTGTGGGTGTAAATGTATGTTTGTATAAGATATTCAATGGATTACGGTTATTTTTAGCTAATGTGCACAATGACAATGCACTCGATTCCGATTATGATGTAGCTATACATCACCGATACATGTAATGTAAACTGACAACAAAATGGATTGGGGTTGGAGAAATGAAATTAGTAGTCAGCCAAGTTGGGAAGAGCTTCGGAAGCAGGACGATTTTGAAAAATGTAGATCTCACAGTTAACTCACACGAGTTTATATGCATACTTGGCCATAGCGGATGCGGCAAATCGACGCTCTTAAATATGATTGCAGGTTATCTACTGCCTGACGACGGCGCCATAACGGTAGACGGAGAAGAAATTAAGGGACCCTCGAAATCAAGGGGAATGGTGTTTCAAGACCATGCGCTTTTTCCGTGGATGACGATCAGGGACAACATCGCTTTTGGCCCGGAGGTACAGAGGATGCCGAAAGCGCAAGCGAAGGAAACGGCGATGGAGTTTCTGAAGCTGGTGGGACTGGAGCAATACGCTTCGCACTATCCTGGCGAGCTCTCTGGCGGCATGAAGCAGCGCGTTGGCATAGCGAGGGCGCTTGCGAGCAAGCCGGATATTTTGCTCATGGATGAGCCCTTTGGCGCACTGGACGTATTGACGAGGGAGACGATGCGCGTCGAGCTGCAAAAGATATGCAGCCAATTGAAGCCAACGATCCTATTCGTAACGCACAGCATCAGTGAAGCGGTGTACTTGGCGGATCGCGTGGTCGTCATGAAGCATGGCGAGATTGCGGAAATTTTCGAGGTAGGCATCAAGCATCCGCGTTCGTCGCATTCCGCAGGCTTTGGGGAGATGATGAGCCGGATTGAACGGGTCCTAATGGATGAGGAGCATTTGGAGCTTGCTCCTGCAAAGGTGGGGTCGTAATGAATGGAGCCAAATTATCTGCGATGAAGGAAGCGGGAGCGGGTTCGACCGCACTGGGCGGAGCGACGTCCATTAAGAAGCAAGCCCGCAGCAAACACCCGTCCGCAATCAATACGTTTTTTCAAAAATATAACATTCTCCCTTCGATCTTGTTCTTTGTGTTCTGGGAGCTGTTCTCTAGAGTGAATGAAACCGCCAAGTTCTTTAATCCAAACTTCCTTCCGGCGCCGACGGTGCTGCTGTCGGAAGGCTGGGATCTTGCCAAGACCGGCATTATTACGGACAGTCTGATCTCCAGCACGATCCGCATCGCACTCGGGTTTGTCATCGGCAGCGCGGCAGCCGTGGGGCTCGGCGTCATTATGAGCAAGTTCAAAACGGTGGAGCGCTGGTTCTCGCCGATTCTAAATCTAGTCGGGCCGATTCCGACGCTGGCGCTTCTGCCCTTGTTCATTATCTGGTTCGGAATCGGCGAGTTTCCGAAGGTGCTGCTGATTGCGTGGACTACCTTTATTCCGGTGCTGGTGTATACGCTTGACGGCTTCAAATCCGTTCCTTCGACGCTGATTCGTTCGGCGCTCAGCCTGGGGGCGTCGGAGCGGCAAATTTTCACAAGAGTGATGCTGCCTTCGGCTATACCGAATTTCCTCGTTGGCGCGCAGGTAAGTCTCGGACTCTCCTTCTCCGCTCTCATTGTCTCTGAGATGATGGGCGCAAAATCGGGGCTCGGCTACATCATCGTTGACGCAAGAAATTATTTCAAAATCTCTAATATGTTCATTGCCATCATTTTGATTGGCTTGGAATATAGCTTGTTCTCTTATCTGCTGAAGCTGGTTGAGAAGAGGGTCATGGTTTGGCGTAAAGGCGGGCTTCGAGATGCCATCGAGAAGTAGAGCCGCCTATCAAGCCTTGGAGTAACAAGCGAAACCCGCAAGGCGCAAAACCAAGTAACTACAAAGAGAAAAGTGGAGGGATTACCTATGAAGAAATCGGGAAATTGGTTCAAATCTGCAATTGTACTTACGTCGTTAACATTTGTGCTTGCTGCCTGCGGCGGCAACAATAATGCGCCAGCGGCAACGAATGGAGGAGCAGCATCGAATACGCCAGCTTCTACGGAGGCTTCCACGGCGCTTGAGACAGTGGATCTAACGCTCGTTGGCGTTCGTGACGCTCAAATCTCCTCGCAGCAAATTATTGCCGACAAGCTTGGTTATTTCAAGGAAGAAGGGCTTAACGTAACTAGCCAACTGATTGAGAGCGGCCCGGATATCGGTCCGATGGTTGCCGGAGGAAGCGCACCGGTGAGCATTCAAACGAACTTTATGGATATTATTTTGAAATCAACGGATATTCCGGTCAAAATCATTGCGCCGCTCGCTCAAATCGCCGGCACGCAAGCGGTAGTTGGTTCAAGCAAGCTTGAGCTGAAGAGCGCGAAGGATCTGGAAGGCAAAACGATCGGTATCCCGAGCGGCGCCGACGTTACGATCGCGATTAACAACATGGCCAAAGAGCTTGGCGTAGACGCCAGCAAAATCAAATACGTAAACCTTGCGCCAAGCGATGCGGTTGTCGCACTCGAGAAGGGCGATATCGATGCGCTGGCTGCATGGGAGCCGTTCATTACGAAGGCGATTCAAGGCGGCGGCAAATTCCTGTTCAGCGGAACGAAGAGCGAGCTGCCTGACAAGCAAGGAGACGTGAACTGGATGAGCGTGCATACGACGATTCAAGTAACGGATGATTTCCTTGCGAAGAACCCGAACACGCTGAAAGCAGTGCTGCGCGCTTTGAAGAAAGCGACAGACTACATCAACGACAACCGTGAGGAAGCGATCAAGACGCTGGCTCCTGAGCTGCACTTAAGCGTAGAAGAGCTTACGCAAATTATGAGCCGCAACGTGTACGCGATGGAGGTTGGCGACACCTACGTGAACGGAAGCAACGGCCCCGCTGTTGGCGAATACCTGAAGTCGGTTGGCAACATCAAGTCGATTCCGGCGGCAGCTTCCTACCATGACCTAAGCCTGTTGAAAGAAGTAGATGCAAGCTTGATCGTAACCGAGCTGAAATAGCAAACGGAAGAGCATGGCGCTACACGCCAATTAAGAAAAAAAATTGGGCCGCTGACCTCATAGTCCGCGGCCTGATTTTTTTACAAAGCTGCTGCAAAGGACAAAAATTTCATAAATGAAGCTTAACTATTTGGCTGTATGGCCTCATAAACTGCAAGCAGAGCGTTTAAGCCGAGAAAGGCGGGGAATTAGATGGTCGGACGAGATAAGCTGGATGTCATTATAAAAAATGGTACCGTCGTATTAAAAAATGAGGTTCGTGTGCTTGATATAGGCATTAAAGCGGGGAAAATCGTTCAGCTTGGCGAGGGATTGGGCGAAGAGCAAGCGGCCGAGATTGTGGATGCGTCCGGACTGACGGTCATGCCCGGCATGATTGATGTACACGTGCATTTGAACGAGCCTGGCCTTGGCGACTGGGAGGGCTTTGAGACGGGGTCGGCAGCACTTGCAGCTGGCGGCTGCACGACTTATGTCGATATGCCACTGAACGGGATTCCGCCTACCGTTACCGTGAGCGCGATGCAGCAGAAGCTGGCTGCCGCAAACGATCGGTCCTATGTGGATTATGCCTTATGGGGCGGATTAGTGCCGGGCAAGCTGCATGAGCTGATTCCGCTGCACGAGGCAGGCGTGGTGGGCTTTAAGGCGTTTATGTCCTCGCCGGGCGATCCGAGCGAGGATGCGTTCCGCGAGGTGGACGATTATACGCTGCTTGAAGGAATGAAAATCATTGCGAGCGTGAATAAGGTGCTTGCGCTGCATGCCGAGAGTGAGCCGATTGTCGCTAAGCTCGGCCAAGCTATGCGGGCGGAAGGGCGGTTAACGCCAGCTGATTATGTTGCCTCGCGGCCTATCATCGCGGAGCTTGAGGCGATTAACCGGGCGCTCTTTTATGCGGAGCAGACGGGCTGTGCGCTTCATTTTGTCCATATTAGCAGCGAGGCAGGCGTTCAATCGATTACGGCGGCGCGCGAGCGCGGGATGAATGTGACGGTGGAAACCTGTCCGCACTATTTGGCTTTAACGGCAGCGGATCTAAATGTGAGCGGCGCGGTTGCCAAATGCTCGCCGCCGCTGAGAGATGCAGAAGAACAAGAAAAGCTGTGGAGCGCCATTGCCGATGGGCGTGTCGATATGATCTCATCGGACCACTCGCCTTGTCCGGCCTCTATGAAGGAGGCGGATAACTTCTTTGATGCATGGGGCGGCATTGCAGGCGCGCAAAGCTCGGTGGAGCTTATAGTCGGGGAGGGTCATATCAAGCGGGGCTTGCCGCTCACGCTGCTCAGCGATTTGCTTGCAGGCGGCCCGGCTCGGCGCTTTGGCTTGCAGGCTGCCAAGGGCGAAATACGAATCGGCGCGGACGCCGATCTGGTTCTGCTTGACTTGAACAAATCCTACCAATTGAAAGAGGAGCATTTGTATCAAAAGCATAAGCACAGCCCGTATATCGGCAGACAGCTTCATTGCCAAATAAAGTCCACCTATTTACGGGGACGCTTAGTATATGAGGAAGCTGCGGGACTTAGCGAGAGTAAGCATGGCAAGTGGGTTAAATAGATTTGGCTAACGGGATAGGAGGAGCAGTTATGGAGCGAAGTGCACGTGTCTCCCCGCAGGAGAAGGACCGGCTATTATCGTATTTCGAGACGCAGGTTATGCAGATATTGAACTGGCTGGCCGCATTCAGCCCGGATGAAGAAGGCGGCATTACGCGGCTGCTTTACACCGACGGCTGGCTAGAAACACAGCAGGCGCTAGCGGAGAAAATGGCAGGATACGGACTTAAGACGGAATATGATAGTGTAGGCAACTTATTTGGAAAATTACTAGGCGAGGATTTGGATGCGCCTTCGATTATAACGGGCTCCCATATTGATACGGTAGTTCAAGGCGGTATGTATGACGGAGCCTATGGCATTGCGGCAGGGCTGCTGGCGCTGGATTATTTGCAGCGGCAGTTCGGCAAGCCGAAGCGTACGCTTGAGATCGTGTCCCTCTGCGAGGAGGAAGGCAGTCGGTTTCCGATGGCTTACTGGGGCTCGGGCAGCATCGTGGGGAAACGGAATTTTGAGCAAATCGTACATTTGCAGGATACGCAAGAGGTGTTTTTTGCGGATGCGATGCTGCGATGCGGCTTTGGCGAGGGAATGGGCAGGGATAGCCGCCGCAGCGATATTGGCGCCTTTATTGAAGTTCATATTGAGCAGGGCGCGGTACTGGAGAAGGAGGGCATTGCAATCGGAGTGGTCGAGACGATTGCGGGCCAGCGCAGAATGAAATTCGAGGTCGTCGGCGAATCGAATCATGCGGGAACGACGCCGATGCATATGCGAAGGGATGCGCTTGAAGGTGTGAGCATGATGATTCAGACGCTCCGCCAAGAGGCGATTCGGCTGGGCGAGCCGCTCGTAGCGACCGTTGGCAGGCTTCAGGTGCAGCCGAATGTGCCGAATGTCGTGCCGGGCAAGGTTATCTTTACGGTTGATGCCCGCCATGCCGATGAGCCGGCGCTGGACAGCTTTTGCCAGTGGGTAATGCGGGAATTTGCTTCCCTTGCTGACGAGCGCGGGCTTGCTATTCATGGGACGGAATGGTTTCGGGAAGAGCCGGTGCCTATGAATGACAAGCTCAAAGCGCATATGGATGACGTATGCGGCAAAATGGCGATTTCCTCGAAACGAATGGTTAGCGGAGCGGGGCATGATGCCCAAATGTTTGAGCATATTTGCCCGACTGCAATGCTGTTCGTTCCGAGCAGGCGCGGCATTTCGCATTCGCCCGAGGAGTATACGGAGCCGCGCGATCTTGCGGTTGGCGTACTCGTATTAACGGAGCTGCTTTACCGATTAGGCTATGAGGGGGAAGAGCTATGAAGGCTTATAGGGATTTATCGCCGTCGCCGCGCACCATTATGACGCCTGGTCCGGTTGAGGTTGACCCGCGGGTGCTGCGGGCGATGTCCTTTCCGATACTGGGGCAGTTTGATCCCGAATTTACGGCGCTTATGAACGAGACGATGGAGATGCTGCGGCAGCTGTTCAAGACCGATAACGAGTGGGCGTTTCCGGTGGACGGGACATCAAGGTCGGGCATAGAAGCGGTGCTCGTTGGTTTGATTGAGCCGGGAGATAAGGTGCTTGTGCCTATCTATGGGCGATTTGGCCATCTGCTTACGGAGATTGCAAGGCGCTGCGGCGCTGAGGTTGTGACGCTGGAGAAGGAATGGGGCTATACCTTCGGCACGGAGGAAATCGTTAGCGCGATTCGGGAGCATCAGCCTAAGCTCGTAGCCATTGTCCATGGCGAGACGTCGACAGGGAGAATGCAATCGCTCGAAGGAATAGGGCAAGCGTGCAGGGAAGCTGATGCGCTATTCGTAGTGGATGCCGTTGCGACGATCGGCGGTATCGAGGTGGCGACGGATCGGCTGCTTATTGATGCCGTTATCGGCGGTACGCAGAAATGCTTATCCGTACCGGCCGGAATGGCGCCTATCACCTACAACAAACGGGCGGAAGCAAAGCTGCAAAGCCGCAAAAGAATTGAAAGGGGGCTGCTGCTCGCCGATGGCGAGGATGATCCGCTGCTGCGCCCGATTCAGAGCAACTATTTGGATTTGAGCCAGCTTCAGGACTACTGGAGTCCGGCGCGGCTTAACCATCACACGGAGGCAACCTCGATGCTTTATGCGCTGCGCGAGGGATTGCGCCTAGTGTTGGAGGAAGGGCTCGAAGCGCGCTTCGCCCGGCACCGCGAGCATGAAGGCGCGCTGATTGCCGGCTTGGAGGCGATGGGGCTGCGGCTTTACGGGGACCCGTCCTGCAAAATGACCGTCGTTACCTGCATCGAAATCCCCGCAGGAATAGACGGGGAATCGGTCAGGTCGATGCTGCTTGACCATTATGGCATCGAAATCGCCAGCTCCTTCGGTCCGCTGAAGGGCAAAATATGGCGCGTCGGCACAATGGGCTATAGCTGCAGCAAGCGGAACGTGCTGCTTACGCTTGGGGCGCTCGAAGCGGTGCTGCTCCGCCATGGTCACACGCTGGAAGCGGGCAAAGCGCTGCAAGCTGCGATGGATGCCTATGCGATGTAGCGACATTTTATAAAAATTTTACTTTAAATTTACTTTGCTGCGGCCTTCCTTTTACCCGCGACCTATACAATGACCTCATGGTGAATGAATCGGAATGGGGGCATGGGGATGGTTAAGTACAAGTGGACGCTTATGATGACGATGCTGCTAATCGCTTTGACGGCGGCATTTCTGCTGCAAGGGATGGATCGCTCAACGGCTTCGGGCGATTTGTCGGATCCGTTTCTCGACCCTTATGCCTTATCCCTTGCGCATCGGCATGCAGGGCCGGCGATGGAGTCGGCGGCGGAGAAGGGGGTGCGAATGCAGCTGTCTTGGCCGCAGGGCGAGCCGGCAGCAGGTGAGTCATCCCTGCTTGCATTAACCGTTGTGAATGGTCGCGGAGCCACAGTCAATGACTTCGACATTTCGAATGAGAAGCTGCTTCATCTCATCGTCGTAAGCAAGGATTTGCAGCAGTTCCAGCATGTTCATCCGGCGTATAAAGGTGACGGGCTGTTCGAGCTTCCGATTGCGTTCCCATCGGGCGGCGGATATAAGCTGTATGCGGATTTTTTGCCAAAAGGGATGAATGAGCTGACGCGAATGGGCGAGGTAGAGGTCCAGGGCGCGGCGGCTGCGCCGTCTATTTTGAAGCCAAGCGAGAGCTTGGTTGCCCATGTGGACGGCATGAAGGTTGAGCTTGCGTTCGCTGAGAAGCCGGTGCCGCAAACCGCGATGAATATGACCTACACGTTTACTGACGAGCAGACGGGCGAGCCGATTGAGGATTTGGAGCTTTACCTTGGCGCGGTGGGTCATGTTGTCGCAATTGACCAGAAGACCGAGCAGTTTATTCATATCCATCCGCTGAACTGGGCATCATCTGGACCGCAGGCGGTATTCGGCGTCAGCTTTCCGGCGGGCGGCCTCTATAAAATATGGGGCCAGTTCCAGCGTAATGGACAGACTTTGATTGTGCCTTTTGTCATACAAGTGTAGCTGCTAGAGCCGGTGTTAATGAGATGAGCCTATCTACGAGAGCAAACTTCGGTTTCCTATTTGGAGCGGGAGAGCGTTGCTATCGCAGGTAGGCTTTTTTTGTGCTGCACGGCAAGGCAAAGCTTTACCAAAAACGGATAAACATATTAAGTTTCCTTTACCTTTATATCCGTATTCTATTACCTTCGCATGTTAGAGTATGTAACATCAACAAACGGAAAAGGGGAATGCGATGGAAGCGTGAATAACGAGCGTCAGTTAGCGAGAGCATCACCGGTTAATAGAGAAATAATAATGGGAGGGAAACTATGAGAAAGAAGAAGCTAGTCGTATCCGTTATTGCGGCATCCGTCGTTATTGCATCTATTAATATTTTTCCGGGGGCGCTTGGGCTTGGTCGGCTCAGTGCGGCGGAGATCGACAAGATCGTCTATCATCCGCTTAATCCGCTGAGTCCGCAGGAGATTGAAGAAGCGGCCGACATCATTCGCAAGTCGCAATATGGCAGCAAGGATATGTATTTCTCTGAAATTAAGCTGGAGGAGCCGGAGAAGCAAAAGGTATGGGCTTGGGATGATGCCGGAGGAGCGAAGCTGCCTAGGGAGGCGACGTTCACCCTCATTAAGGAAAACAAGCCGTACGAAGGTACGGTGAATTTAGATACGGATAAGGTCGTGTACTGGAAAGAAGTGAAGGAAGGCTGGCCATTCTACACGGAGTGGGGACAATCGGAGGCCATCGTCGAAAAGGATAAGGAAGCAGTTGCCGCACTTGCAAGGCATGGCATTACCGATCTGAGCAAAGTCTCCTTCGCAGACGGTCCGCTGGGCGACTATGGTCCAGAGCTGACACCACCGGGCTCGCGACTTGCCATGTCGGTGCCTCGTCCGAAGATCGAGGGTGCCGTCAACAACTTTGCGCATCCGATGGATGGCCTCGCCTTCCTAGTTGATTTGAACGCCAAAAAAGTAATTAAAATTTACGAGTCGGGCAACCCTCCGGTCTCCACCGATCCGAACGATTACACGAAGGTGATCAAGACGAAGCGGACGGACGAAATTAAACCGCTCATCATCAGCCAGCCGCAAGGCGCAAGCTTCTCCGTTAAAGGGACGTCGGTCGATTGGCAGAACTGGAAGTTCCACTTCCGTCTAGATCCGCGAGTAGGGCCGATGGTGTCGACTGTATCCTATACGGAGAATGGCAATAAGCGCAAAATCATGTACGAGGGCGGTCTTGGCGGCATGATGGTTCCTTATGGCGACCCTGACGCGGCTTGGCTGTACAAAATATTTATGGATGCAGGCGAATACGGCGTAGGCTTATCGACTCGGACGCTCAACATCGGTTCCGATGTGCCGAAGAATGCGACCTTGTTCGACGCAGCCGTAAATGACACGCAAGGAAAAGCGCAAGTTATTAAAAACTCATTTGCTTTGTTCGAGCGCTACGCGGACCCGGAATGGTCGCATAACGGCGATGCGAGAGAGCGCCGCGAGCTTGTGCTGCGGGCGATTGCTACGATCGGCAACTACGATTATGTGCTTGACTGGGTGTTCCTGCAAAACGGTTCGATCAAGCTGATGGCAGGAGCAACCGGCCTGGCTCAGGTCAAAGCGGTCGATTCCAAGACGATGGCTGACAAGACAGCGGTGAGCGATACGCGTAACGGCAAGCTTGTTGATGCGAACATCGTCGCGCCGACGCATCAGCATATTTTTAGCTACAGGCTTGATTTGGATGTGGACGGGGAATCGAACTCCGTTGGCGAGATTTTGCCGAAGGCGGTTACGGTCAAAAATCCGGAATTCGCGCGCAGCGAGATGATTACGGTGGAGAAGACCTACAAGCTCGAGCAGGACGCGATTCAAAAGTTTGATCCGGACAAAATCGTCCTCGTGACGAACACGAGCAAGGAAAATAAGCTTGGTTATGCAACGGGCTATCAGGTTATGCCTTATGCAGGCGGCACTCATCCCTTTATGGAAGAACCTCTATTCACGAAAACGGACTATGTACTGAAGCGTGCGGAATTTATTAATAACCATATTTGGGTAACGCCTTACAAGAAGGATGAGCAATATTCCGAAGGCAAATATACGACGCATAACAAAGACACGGGACTTGGCCTATGGACGCAGCAAAACCGCAACATTGAGGATAAGGATACAGTCGTATGGCTGACGACGGGAACGACGCATGTAATGCGGGCGGAGGAGTTCCCAATCATGCCGACTGAGTGGGTAACCGCTATGATTAAGCCGTTCAACTTCTTCAACGAAACGCCAACGCTGGATTTGAATAAGACAGAGTAAGAGCTTCGCTGTATAAAACAAGCTGCCGGGCGATCATAAGCCCGGCAGGTTTATACGCCGTGTTTTTTTGAAAAAACGAAGCTGGCGATAATGACTGACTTGAGTATCACCCTCATTGACAATCCTAGAACTGTACCTTAAGATTTACCTATCCGATAGGTAGTAAGGTGAGGAGCGAGAAGCAGTCTATGAGGAAAATTCAAAAAATACTAGTACATGAATTGGTATCTCAGGAAATTCAAAACTATATTCAGGAGAAAGATCTTCAAGAGGGGGATAAGCTCCCATCCGTTGAGGAAATGACACAAATGTTCGGCGTCGGCCGTTCCTCCTTGCGAGAGGCTTTGCGATATTTGGAAGCGGTAGACATCGTTCGCGTGGAGAATGGCAAGGGCATTTTTGTGAGAGACGTCCATACGTTTCGTTTTTCGGGAAAGGTTAAGATTGAGCGGGAACGCAATTATCTATTAAATACACTCGACATCCGCAGAGCGTTGGAAGGGAAGGCGGTTGAGCTGGCGTCGAAGAGCATTACACCGGCCCAAATCAAGGAATTGGAGATATGCCTTCAGCAGTACCAGGCTTTGAAGGAAAGCAATAAAGATACTTCGCAAATCGATTTGGCCTTCCATCGCTACGTGATTAAAGCCGCCCACAACCCTATTCTTGAGACGGTAATGGACTCCATTTCGGGGCTGTACGAGAAGTTCTTTAACGAGCCGCTAGGCGAGAAACAACTGTTCGACGAGACTTATCCTTATCATAGAACGATGTTTGATGCCATAGCTGCCCATAATACGGAAGGCGCTTTAGAAGAGTTTAATAAGATGATGGATTGCATTGAAGAAAAGATTAAAAGTTTTTGATGCGGGCGCTTTATTTTGTATTGACAGGGTAAAGCGCTTTCAATATAATCTACCTATCAGACAGGACGACTGTATGATACATGTGATTTAAAGGGGGATTTAAATCGATGAGAACGCGTAGAAAAATGTTGGCTTCACTGTTATGTGCAATATTGACGATTGGTATGCTAGCGGGATGCGGAAGTAAAAATGAAGCCGAAGGCGGCAACGGTGGCGGGGACAAGGTCACGCTTCGCATGATTGAAAGCTTGACTAGCCCGAAGAGAACCGAATTGATTCAAGCCATGGTCACCAAATTTGAGGAGGCCAATCCAAACATTAAAGTGGAATTTATTTCGCCGCCATTTGATCAGGCGGACAACAAAATCAGAACGATGCTCGCGTCCAACGAGCAGATTGACGTGCTGGAAGCACGGGATTTAAACGTTGCCGAGTACGTGAACAACGAATATCTCGAGCCGCTTAACGCTTACACCGACAAATGGAGCGACTTCGCAACGGTTAGCTCCGTATCCAAGTCGGTCGGATCGATAGGGGATAAGCTTTATTTTGTGCCTAACGGCCTCTATGAAAGACAAATGTTCTACCGTACGGACTGGCTGAAAGAAGCAGGCCTAAACCCTCCGACAACTTGGGACGAGTTGTACGAGGTAGCGAAGAAGCTAACGGATCCGGCCAAAAACCGCTTCGGCTTCTCGTTCCGCGGCGGCGCTGGCTCCACGGGAACTACGGATGCAATCATTCTAGCTTACAACGGCGACAAGGTGAACTTGGAAGACTCCATGTTTACGAAAGACGGGGCAACGGTCTATTCCACGCCTGAAGCAAAAGCAGGCATGGAGCTTTACCTGAAGCTGTACAAGGACGCTTCGCCTCCGGATTCGATCAACTGGGGCTTCCAAGAGCAAGTACAGGCATTCACGTCTGGCGTAACCGGCATATTGCTGCAGGATCCGGACGTTATCCAATCCTTGCAGGAGAAGATGACAGAAGGCACTTGGGCAACTGCTCCACTCGTAACCGGTCCAACGGGCAAAGCGCTGTTCGCAGCCGGCGGAGCCGGATGGGGGATCGCATCCCAATCCAAGCATAAGGAAGAAGCTTGGAAGCTGGTGGAATTCCTCTCCAGTCCTGAAGCGAACACAGCGTTCTCCAAGGATTACGGCTTGATTCCGATTCATACCAAAGCTACGGAAGACGAGTTCTTCAAAACCGGCCCGTACAAGACGTTAATCGACATGTCCAACAATCCGGATGTGTTCGTAAACTTCAAGCCGGCGTTCCAATATCCGGGCAACGCACAATGGGGACAAGTTGCGATGGAGTCCGGACAATCGCTGCTGCTTGGCGGTTCGAACCTTGACGATACGCTCAAGAAGTGGGACGAATACTGGGTTGATCAGAAAGCGAAATTAAAAAAATAACGGCGTGAAGTCATGATGGGCGGCGAAATAGTTGCCGCCCATCAACCTTTATCTGCGAAAGGCGGTGCGGAAATGAAAAAACAAAAGGCGTTTATTCTATCTGGGTTGATTCCCGCCTTACTGCTCGTGCTGGCGTTCACCTACTACCCCTTTCTTAAAGGGATCGTTATGGCTTTCCAGGAATATAAGCTGTTTGATTTGCGCAATGTCCACTTCATCGGGCTAGACAACTTTAAAATTGCTTTTAAAGACCCGAAATTTTTAATGGCTATGGAGAACAGCGCGTACTGGGTGTTCTTCTCGCTCATTTTTCAATTTCTATTTGGTTTTACGCTTGCGCTCCTGCTCAAGAAACCATTTAAAGGGCGGGGAATATACCAGGGTTTCGTGTTCTATTCTTGGGCGTTGTCCGGCTTCCTGATCGGGATGATCTGGAAGTGGATGTTCAACTCCCAGATTGGCGTTATCAACGACATTCTGCTCCAATTTGGCATTATTCATGAGAGAATCGGATTTCTATCAGACCCAAAATGGGCGATGACATCCGTCATTATCGCCAACGTATGGTATGGCATAGCGTTTTTCGCCATCATGCTTTTGGCGGCTTTGCAATCGGTGCCTTCCGAGCTTTATGAAGCGGCGGTGATGGACGGGGCGAACAGCTTCCGCAAGCTGTGGAACGTTACGCTGCCTTACATTCTGCCGACGATTATCGCGACCACGCTGCTGAGGGCCATTTGGATTTTCAACGATCCGACGATTATTTACGGATTGACGAACGGGGGACCAGCCGGCAGCACGCATATTCTCTCTTCCCTGATGCTCGATAAAATCATTTATGCGGGAGATTACGGAGCCGCCTCTGCTATTGGCATCATTATGATCGTTATTCTGCTGCTCTATACGATCTTCTTTCTGTCAGTCACCAAGGCGGAGAAAGCGGGGGATTTCTAATGAAGCTGCGACTATTGGGAGCGTCCAAAATCATTTATTTAGCTATCTATTTGCTGATTATGGTTTTTCCGCTGTATTGGATTATCATTACATCGCTCAAGCCGCAAAAAGATATTTTTTCATTTCCGCTGAAATATTGGCCGGAACGG
Organism: Bacillus sp. FJAT-26390; assembly: GCF_001682865.1. GTDB lineage: Bacteria > Bacillota > Bacilli > Paenibacillales > Paenibacillaceae > Pristimantibacillus. Next base: position 599,031 of record NZ_MAQX01000032.1, on the reverse strand, counting down.
TTTACGCTGGACAATTATATTCATATTTTCAAAATATCAAAGTTTCATATTTACATCGGCAACAGCTTGCTGGTGGCCATTTCATCGGCGATTATCGTGCTCGTTATCGCCATCTTAAGCGCATATGTGCTTGCCCGCTTTAAGTTTCGGGGACATCGGCAAATTATGCTCGCTTTTTTCGCTACGCAAATGCTGCCCGGATTTGTAGCGCTTGCTCCGCTTTACTTGATGATGAGCAACATGGGCTTGATCAATAACCGGATTTCGCTAGTTCTTATGTACACCGTTGGCCTTATCCCATTCTCGACCATCATGCTGCGCGGGTTTTTCGAGCGGATTCCTTCGAGCTTGGAGGAAGCGGCGATGATCGACGGATGCTCAAGGTGGACGGCGCTTGTGAGAATCATTATTCCGGTCATGCTGCCGGGTATTGCTTCGACCTTCATCTTCGCCTTCGTGCAAAACTGGAACGAGCTGTTCCTGGCGGTTATGTTCATCGATAACGATGCGCTGAAGACGCTGCCGGTGGCGATGAATTCATTCATACTTAAATTTGACGTAGATTGGGGAGCGATGTCCGCCGGAGCGGTATTATCGATCATTCCAACGATTTTATTATTTGCTTTCGCCCAAAGATTCATTGTGGAAGGCTTGACGCAAGGAGCGGAAAAAGGATGAGCAAACTAGAGAAACAATTCACCAAGACAGCCTATGATCCGCTAGACAAGAGACATCATGGCGCAATTCATGTACCGATTTATCAAAACAGCCTGTTTGCCTTTGATAGCTACGATCAATTCGACGAAGCGATGAAAGCGCAGCTGGACCATCATATTTACTCGCGCGGGAACAACCCTACCGTTCAATATTTGGAGATGAAGCTGGCGGATTTGGAAGAGGCTGAGTCCGCCAAATGTTTTGCTTCGGGAATGGCCGCCATTTCCTCAAGCATTATGTCCGTCGTCTCGCAAGGCGACCACGTTATCTGCGTCAATCAGGCGTACGGCCCGACACGCGAATTTCTTGGTTCCTATATGAGCCGTTTTGGCGTGGAGACGTCGTTTATCGACGGAAGCTCAATTGAAGAGTGGCGCAGTGCCGTGCGCCCGAATACGAAGCTGTTCTATTTGGAAAGTCCGACGACGATGTATTTTGAGCTGCAGGATCTGAGGAAATGCGCGGAGCTGGCTCGAAGCATAGGCGCCGTAACCATCATTGACAATACTTGGGCGACACCGTGCTATCAAAACCCGACTAAGCTGGGGGTTGATCTGGTGGTGCATTCCATAACCAAATATATCGGCGGGCACAGCGATTGTGTCGGAGGTGTCGTGCTGGGCTCGAAAGAGCTTGTGGAGCGTATTCAGAACAATGAATATATGCTGCTTGGCGGCATTATGACTCCCCAAACGGCTGCGCTTGTAGCCAAAGGCCTGCGGACGCTTCCGCTGCGCATGCAAAGACATGAACAGAGCGGGCTGCAAGTGGCTGAGCATCTCGTTAAGCAAAGCTATGTCACCCGCGTCAACCATCCGGGCTTGCCTTCCCATCCGCAGTATGAGCTTGGGCAGAGCCAGATGTCGGGGGCAAGCAGCGTGTTCTCCTTCCTTTCCAGTGAGCCGCTCGAGAAAATGAAGGAATGGGCAAACCGTTTGAAGTATTTTAAAATCGGCGTCAGCTGGGGCGGCTTCGAAAGTTTGGTAACCGTTAATCGCCCGGTAAGCGACGAGAAAACCAGCGACCATTCGGCCGCTATCGTTAGGTTATATGTAGGAATGGAGGACCCAAGCGATCTGATTGCGGATATCAATCGGGCTTGGGAGCAAGTGTGTAATCCTGTTACGTAGAATAAATAGCGGCTTCTCCGTGGTATTGTACCTTGGAGAAGCCGCTTTTTTGATGAGCAAGCTCAGCGTCATTCAAGCGCGGAAAAGCGGGAGCGTTAGGGAGAAAATACAGCCTTGGCCATGCTCGGGGTTAGGCATTGCGCTGAGCTGGCCGCCATGGATATCGGCAATTTCTTTGGCGATCGATAAGCCGAGTCCGCTGCCCGGTATGCCGCTGTTTCTTGACTTATCGACGCGGTAGAAGGAGTCGAACACATAAGGCAGTGACTCCTCCGGAATGCCTGCTCCGTTGTCGATGACGCGGAAGATGGCGACTTGGTCAGCGAGCTCGTATGCAAAGGTTATAGGGCTGCCCGGCTCCGAATATTTCATGGCGTTATCCAGCAGGTTGTCGATTACACGGCTGATTAGATGGGGGTCGGCGCGCAGGCGGCCGCCAGCTGCAAGCTGATTCGTATGAAAGGGACGGCGCTCCAGCTTCATATAAGCTTCCCACTTCATCACGATGTCCCTGAAAAAGGCGTCTGCTTCCACAACGTCAAATTTTGCCTCCAGCTGGCGCGTTTCGAGGAGGCTCAGTTCATTTAAATTGCGAACGAATTGATTGATCGTTTGGATATCCTCGTATATTCTGCGCAAGAAGATACCCGTATCCTCGCCGCTGATCGTGCCGTCGTTAATGGCTTCGATGTAGCCGCGGATTAAGGTGATCGGTGTTTTCAAGTCATGCGATATATTCATGAACAGCTCCTTGCGCCAATGCTCGAGCCGCAGCAGCTCATCCACGCGCGCCTCCAGCTCGTTGTTCATATCGCGCAGCTCTTCCGTGCGCAGCTCCACCTTATGCTCAAGCTGTTGGTTAAGCTCCGACTGCTGCTCCATTAGCTCGCGGATTTTGAGCGACATCCGGTTAAAGGAGCTTAGCAGCTGATTGAATTCGAGTGTTCGCGTATCATCTAATGAAGCGGTGAATTGGCCTTCGCCCATTTCAGCGAAGGCGCCGGCAAGCAGGTTGACGGGCCGTGACACTTTGGAGCGCAAATAAAACGAGAGGATGACGCATAAGCCAACGGCGACTAAGCCGAGCAGGGTGAGCTGGACGATGAGCCGGTCGCCTGTTTGTGTTGAAAGCTCATCCGTAGCCGCATGAATCGATTCAAGGAGCTTATGCTCCGGAATAATATAGCCGAGTATCCAATCGGTCGATGGGATGGCGCGGCTGAATACAACCTTCTGCTGGCCGCCAAGCTGCATGCGGCGGAAGCTGTTTACCGTATCTTGGCTGAAGAGGACAGCCAAATCGAGCTGATCGATCTCGCCAGCTCCATGCTGCTGGGCGGCGATCAGCTCGTGATCGGTGCCAAGCAGCAGCGCGATGCCGTCCTCGTCGCCGAATCTCGTATCCAGTACGTTGTTAACGAAGCGTTCGATCGTTACATCAGCGGCTACGACCCCTTTTAGGACACGGTTCTCATCATAAACAGGCGTTGTTGCGGTGAACATCCAGCCTCTTGGCGTAATGTCGAGGTAGGGCTTCGTCCATGCGACCTGATTGGTCTTCGGCCTGACGTTTAAGGCATCGGAATAAAATTTGTAAGAGGTCAGCGTGTTTATGGGCTTTGCCGTCTCTTCTTCTAATGGGCCTGTATATTCCGGGTAATAGAAGGAGCCGGATTTTGGATGGATATAGTACATCGATACGATATTTTGCTTTCGGGACGATTCGGATTTGAATAGCGGAAACAAAGCTTTGCTTAGCGCCAAATCGTAAGCCTGCTCGGGAGACGGATAAGCGAGCGGGTTATCTGTGCGAATGGAAATGACGCCCATGCCGTCTGTATGCCTCTCGGTAAAACGGTGCTTCTTCGAATCGTACAGGAAGGAGATGGGCTGTACGGCCGTATGATTTTCAGTAGAGAAAATAGATTCCGCAAGCGCTTTGGACAGGAGAACCGCATCCTCGACAAGGCGGAGTTCGGTATCAATGGCGCGAACCTGCTCTTCAATATTCGCTTCGTACATGCTTATGTAATTTTTTTCGATCAGTGCGGTATTCAAAGCGCTGAAGCGATGAAGCTGAGAGGTGACCGTTTGTAAGGCGAACGCGGATAATAATAGCAGCGGAATAAGAGACACGGTCAGCATAGCCGCCAGCATTTGAAAGGCGAAGGTGCGCGGCCGGAGGAGAGCCTTAATGCTCTTTAATCGGTTCATCGAATTTGTACCCAATGCCGCGTATCGTTATGATGCGTGACGGAGACGACGGATTGCGCTCGATTTTTTTGCGTAAATGCCCGATATGCACTTGCAGGGTTTTGGTGTCGAGGCTGCTGTCATATCCCCATATATGGCTGAGCAGACGTTCGGTCGTGAGCACTTGGCGCGCGTTTTGCATGAGGTAGGCAAGCAGCTGGAATTCCTTGGCGGACAGCTCGATTCGCCTGTTGTCGACGTATACCTCATGCGCGTCGATACGCAGCTGCACATGCTCGGAAGCGATCACAGCCGAAGGTGCTGACTCGGATTGCCGATTATTGACGATCCTGTTGCGGCGAAGCTGTGCCTTAATGCGGGCAACCAGCTCGATAGGACTGAAGGGCTTGCTGACGTAATCATCCGCACCGACGCTTAGCCCGACCACTTTATCGATTTCGGTATCCTTGCAGGTGAGGAACATAATCGGGACATCGGTCTTTTGCCGCAGCCTAGTGCAGAGCTCATAACCTTCCATATCGGGAAGCAGAACATCAAGCACGATAAGCGAAGGCTGCTCGTTCTCGGTAAGCTCGATCGCTTGCTTGCCGCTTGTTGCGCTCAAATGGCGGAAGCCGTCCTTGGATAAATACATGCCTACGAGCTCGCCGATTCTAACTTCATCATCTACCGTCAATATGAGTTCTCCTGGCAAGTCGATTCACCTCTTCGCATGTGATATAAACGTTACCCTTTCGTTTAAATATATACGCGAAAGAATGAATTTCGCAATATGTATGTAAGGTAATATTACATAAAAACGCTGTCATCCACGAAAAAAAGCAGATCAGCCTCAAACTGCTGATCTGCTTGGTCACACTACCTTACAAATAAAGGATTTAGTTGTTAATATAACGCTCAAAAATAGCGCCAAAATCTTTAATGCGATACTGCTTATGTGTGTTTACAAGCCAATTGAAAGCGGATTTGTTCAATCCGTCGAACTGCTCAACGACATTGAAGTCTCCTTTGTGGAAATGCTGCAGCGTTGAGGATGCGAGATCCATGCTGCGTCTTGCGTATTCAAGCGAAATTTCATTCTCGCGAGTAATTTCGGAGATTTTGATCAGCGCTTTATAAAGGTCCTTCAGCTCTTCGATATGCTTCTTGTTGACGTCGATCGAGAATGGAACGGAGCCGATGGTGAATTTGATCTCGACGTCAAGATCGACAGTGCCAGCGGTTTCAAGCGCGACCTGTGAAATTTGGTTTGAGCTGTAGGAATAACGTTTTAGCGTGCGTTTCTTGCTCAGTGCGCTTGTGCCGTCCAAATGGATAAGGGCGAGATTCGTAAAGCAGTATTCGTCGGACTTTGATTTAATGAGAAAATAAATCTTCTCATTATCCTCATGCATGACATAATCGTCAGAATCAGCTTTGCTGAAATCCGCCGGCTTGATAATGACGCCAATGTCGCTTAGTCCTAGCGCGTCTGCAGCTAATTTACCAAACATCGTACCATTCCCTTCATAATTGCTTTGACTTATTACGCACTCATTATATAATAGATTTCTGATTTTATGATCATTCATTTTAAGGTTTTTTCCTAACAGATGGATAAAATGATAAAAAATTAACAAACTGAGGACATGGCATACGTGATAACGATGTAAGTCGATAAGTGGTGAAGAACGGAGTGTTTTGTAATTGAGCAAGAAACAGGAAGATTCGAATACGCTGCACAGGGGGCTGAAGGCCCGGCATATGACAATGATATCGCTGGGAGGCTCCATTGGTACGGGGTTGTTCCTAGCAAGCGGCGGCGCTATTCATTCCGCTGGACCCGGAGGCGCGGTGCTTGCCTATGCGCTGATTGGCATTATGGTTTATTTTCTAATGACTAGCTTGGGCGAGATGGCTACCCACATGCCCGTATCGGGAACGTTCAGCACCTATGCGACTAAGTTTGTTGATCCATCGCTAGGCTTTGCGCTAGGGTGGAACTATTGGTACAACTGGGCGATCACGATTGCGGCGGAGCTGTCGGCAGCTACGCTGATTATGAAATTTTGGTTTCCGAACAGCCCTTCCATTCTGTGGAGCGGCTTGTTCCTGCTGCTTATGCTCGGTCTCAATCTCTTGTCCGTCAAGGGCTACGGAGAATCGGAATACTGGTTTGCGATGATCAAAATCGTAACGGTAATCGTGTTTATTGCGCTAGGCCTTATGATGGTGATCGGCATTTGGAACGGACCGGCCGTTGGCATCAGCAACCTGACGGATAATCCTTTCCCTGCGGGCTTTCTGGCGACGCTAGGCGTGTTCATGGCGGCGGGCTTCTCGTTTCAAGGGACGGAGCTGATCGGCGTTACGGCAGGAGAGAGCGAGAATCCGCGCGAAAATATTCCCCGTGCGATCCGCTCCATCTTTTGGCGCATTCTCTTGTTCTATATATTTGCGATTCTGCTGATCGGCATGCTGATTCCTTATTCGAATGAACAGCTGGCGAGCGGCGATATTTCGACGAGTCCGTTTACGATTATTTTCGAGAAGGCCGGGCTTGCGGTTGCGGCTTCTATTATGAATGCGGTCATCTTAACCTCCGTATTGTCGGCGGGCAACTCAGGCATGTACGCTTCCACGCGCATGCTTTGGGTGCTTGCGAAGGAGGGCAAAGCGCCTCGTTTTCTAGCTCGCCTTAATCAGCGCGGCGTTCCGGTCGCGTCGCTTCTCGTAACGGGGGCGCTCGGCATGCTAGCTTTTCTTGCCTCGTTCTTTGGCGACGGGGTTGTCTATGTATGGCTGCTCAATGCATCCGGCATGTCTGGGTTTATCGTTTGGCTCGGCATTGCGATCAGCCATTACCGGTTCCGCAAAGCCTACGTAGCGCAGGGACGGGATCTGAAGGAACTTGCCTACCGTGCCAAGTGGTTCCCCTTCGGTCCGATACTGGCGATGCTGCTCTGTATAGTCGTCATTGGCGGACAGTTCATCGGAGCGATCAAGGACGGCCGCATCGACTGGCCCTATATGATTGCTTCCTATATCGGAATCCCGTTGTTCCTCGCCATCTTTATCGGACACAAATGGAAGCATCGTACTCGCATGCTTACGCTTGCTGAATGCAAGCTGGACCCGGAGGAATAAACGGCAGCAACTTAAAGAAAAAGAAGGTCTCTATCAGGCTGCTGCCTGATAGAGACCTTCTTTGTTTTGTGCGGCGATCAAATGGTTGTCTACTCGAATGCTTTGAACGGAATAGCGAATTCCGGCATGCCTTCTGCATAGGAGGTGTATTCGTATTGACCGAATGCGATCACAACAGCGCCATGCTTAAGGTAGAAGTCGCGATCCGGCTTAATTCCCTCAAACGGCGAGATCAGAAGCAGCTTTCTAGCCTTGATTTGCTCACGAATAGAGGCGTCGATAATAGAGGTATAATTCAAATTGCCGCTCGTTACATCCTCAAGCTTAAGCTCCTCGCCAGTCATAAGATCGAACGTGTACGACACGCGCTCGGTCATGCCATGCGCACCGCCGAGATAGGAATAGTAGTCGACGTAGAGACTGACCGTATTTTGCTCGTTATACGTGATGGTATAAGCGCCGTCGAAGGATAAGACAGGCATCGTCATGTCTTTATTGTTCGCTTCCATTTCTTTGTTGTCCGCAGCAGCTTTGGCAATAGCTTGCTGGCCTGAGGCGGCATAGGTTTCTGCTTCTTGCTTTAGAAACTCATTGATCTTGGTCTGTGACGCTTCGTTCGTATAACCCGTTATGACCGGATAATGGATGAGCAAGGATTGGTCCTTCGTCACTTTGCTGATCGTTTCCGTGCCGATGGACAGCGCGTTTTCTTTGATCGTCTCAATGCCAACGGTACGCGTTTTGCCGTCATACGAAATACCATAGCCCATTCGCTCCAAAACAAAACGAAGCGGCAGGTAGGTGGAGCCGTTAATTAAAATCGCGGGATTGCCATATAAAGGCTGGCCGTTTAGCTTGTAGCTGCCATCATCGGGTGAGGCGGAAAGTGTTCTGTCACGCCCTTTGATGACAACTGATCTGGTTGCCGCATCCCAGCTTGTCGAGAGCCCAAGCTTATTATTAAGCGCACGGATGCTGATATACGTATTGCCATCTACATTGGCGGTAGGTATGGAAGAGCGGATGCCGTCTATGACAAAAGGCTGCGAGACGATTTTTAGCTGCTGCGCGGCCGCGGCTGCTACACCGCCGCCAGGGAGCCATCCTGCAACGGGAGCGGATGCAAATAGCATAGCGGCAGCGATAACGGTTGCGGCCTTGCGAGTTGAACGTGATTGTTTAGGGCTTGTGTGTTTCATTTGAAAAACCTCCTCATGGATAGTGGGTTTAAGCATAGACGAGAGAATGAATCTTGATGTTGCATACGAAAAGAAGCTGCTTCTGGTCATTAACCTTCAGGCAGCTTCTTTAAACAGGAATAAGCCTATTTTTTTGTAGCAATGGAGAAAATAACCGTCTTCGTCGCTGCGTCCACTTGAATGCTGACGTTGTCGGTGCCGATCAGCTTCTGCTGGGAGGCTACCTTTGCGCCCGACTCGACGCGCTTGCTAAGATCGTTGAACAGCTCCTTGAACGTGGAGGCGTTATAGCCGAACAGCTGGTTGGCGAATTGCTCGACAACCTCTTTGTTGCGGGCAAGCGTGCCCTCGCGAAGCCTCATCGTAATGCCGTAGGTATTGTATTGCGGATCAAGCCATACAGCCGCTTCCTCATTTAGTGCCGCCGAGCCGGAAGGACGGTTCATTACGCTGTCTTTCTCCGATTGATCCTTGAAGAGGCGAAGCGTCGTTTCGTAAAAGTCATGATTCGAGCCCCGCAATTGCCCCGCCACAAGAAGCGCTTCGTAAGCGTCCCACATCCGTTTGTCTGGGAAAATAATAATTTTTTTGCCGCCGCCAGCAGTTGGAACGACACGCTCCAGCTTCTCGGGAGAGACGGGCACGGCTAGCCGCTTCGATTTGTCGGTAAGACGGTTCAGAATGACAAGAGACTCCGCGCGAGTGACGGTATCGCCAACGCCGAAGAAGCCGTTCGGGTAACCCTGCATAATGCCCTTAACAAGCGTCTCGGCGATAAACTTTTGCTCGCGCTCGGTGGCGCCCATGAGATCGCCGTAGGCTTGGGCCATTTTCTGGCCGAACAATCCGTCCTCAAGAAATTCCGTTTCCTGAAGAGTATAGTAGACAATTTCTGCGACGTTCTCGCGGGTCATGTCGGCTTGGAAATCGTTATATCTGCTCTTGTTCAGAAAATGAAGATCGCTTGCTACATCTATAAACTGCTTAGCCCAATAGCCTACCGTACTTGGCTTGAAGTCGAAATAGCGGTAATCCTGCTTCAAAATGGCTTGGTTCTCTTCGCTAAGCGATTGAAGGAACGGTATGTTCCAGCTTCGCGAACCGTTTTGATGCAAATCGGTATACGAAAGAATGAGCATTTTAATAAATTGATCAACCTTCACGGGTTCTTGTGGTCGGAAGGTCCCGTCCGGATATCCGTCTAAAATCCCTTGTTTTACCATATCGTTAATCGTTTTCTCCGCCCAATGGCCTTTAATATCTTTGAATAAGGGCGTCGATGACGCTGCTATTGCTTGTTCATTTGCGAGTGAGCCAGAGAACGCTGCCCAAAAAACGGTGATGACGACTGCGATTAAAGCGAAACGCTTCATAAAATATCCCCCTAATTTATAAAAAACGATATATTCCGACATTCTCTAGATAACCACAATAATGCGTTATTGAGAATGGGCTGAATGGCATGAATAGCTCTGCTTCCCTAGTTCTAAGTGCCATGAGCCTTTAAGCATGGTGGTGAGATATAGGGGGTTTCAGCGTTTTTTTGGAGACAATGAGATAACAAAAATCACATTATGATAAAGAACAATAACGAACAAAAATAGACGAATATATGAAAATAATGGATGAATAAGATGCGGCGACCTGTTCATTATGGATAAATTTGAAAATGAACAGTTGAAATTCGTAATCAAAGCCGTTGTAGATGGAGAAGAGGAATGATTATTGGATCTTGGGATATAGTAAAGGAATTAAAAATAAAAACTCCCAGCCTTGCGCTTAAAAGCGAAGGGCTGGGAGTTTTATTAGTAAGGGGGTAATGATTAGTCAAGTACAGCTGCAATATGAGCCTTCGTAACGGACCAGTGGGAAGCCGTCCATACTTTTTCTTTTTTCTCGATGAACATAATTTGCGGCGACTCATGCTTAACGGATGTGTCTTCTGCAATTTGGTTGGAAACGGGGCGCGACTCGATGACCTTCACGAGCACGTATTCCACGTCTTCTCTTGGCTTGCCGTCGAGGTAGTTGTTGAATTCTTGAAAAGCGTTCGCGCTTACCGGGCAAGTTGTGCTGTGCTTGAATACAACGAGTGGACGAGTAGCGGAAGCCTCATAAACATTATTCCATTCTTCAATAGACGTAATTTCTTTGTATGACATAAGGGATACACTCCTTTTTATCTGCTGTGCAGAAGATAGTTACAACTGTATTTGTATTATAGCTCTTTTTGCCGAGTAAAGTCATCTTTAGGCGAATAGGCTACTGCGGATTGTTCTGCTAATTTAGGTATTGCAATCGGAAATGGAGCGTGCTATGATTACGGAATTCGAAATGACCGTTTTAGTTTTTTGGTCAGTTATTCAAACGAGGATTCGAACGCACGGAGGTGAAGGAATGGCCATTGATCGACGACAGCAGATTGTGGATGCTGCGGGTAAGTCGTTCGCGTTGTTTGGATATAAGGCGACGACGATGGATCAGGTAGCGAAGATTGCGAATGTAGGCAAAGGGACGATTTATACGTTCTTTACGAATAAGGAAGAGCTGTTCCACGAAATTATGAAGCGGCTTATTATCGAAATGAAACAGGTGGCGGAGAGAGTCGTTGATCCGAATCGGCGTTTTTTCGATAATTTGAACGCTGCGCTCGAGCAGCTGCTTGAATTCCGCGAGGAGCATGAGCTTGCGCTCAAGCTGTCTCATGAGGTGCGCGAAATCGGTACACCGATGGCAGTAGAGGGCATTCAGCAAATCGAGAAGGCGGTTGTTGGCTACATTCAGCAGCAGGTACAGCTTGCGATGGATAAAGGCGAAATTAAGCCTTGCAACCCGGAGATGACAGCATTCGTCATGCTGCGGCTGTATATGGCGCTCACCGTAGAATGGAAAAAAACGCATGAACCGCTGAATAAGCAGCAAGTAGCGGAACAACTGCGATTCTATATGCAAGTAGGATTGGCTCCGGAATAGCCTGGATGCCTTTTTTTACACAGAAAAATGACTAAATGAGAAAAATGGTCAATCAGTGATTGGGAGAGTGGACGATTTGAAGTTCAGAGGTTTAAAGCAGTTTGGTGAGGAATTGTCCGGGATCGCCCGCAACAAAATGTTGTTGATATCGGTGATTGGCGTATTGATGATACCCGTTATGTATTCCTCGATGTTTCTAGGGGCCTTTTGGGACCCGTACGGTCATTTGGATAAAATGCCGGTAGCCGTCGTAAATGCGGATAAAGGTTATGAGTATAACGATGAGATGATGCATATTGGCAAGGATTTTGAGGAAGAGCTAAAAGAGAATGAAAAGTTCGAATGGCATTTTGTAAACAAGGCGGATGCAGAGGCGGGAATCGAAGACCATTCCTATTATATGGCGATTGAAATTCCGGCCGACTTCTCGGAGAAAACAACTTCTCTGACATCGGATAACCCAACGCCTGCACAGCTCACTTATTTGGCTAACGAGAGCTATAACTTCTTAGCTTCGCAGATCGGCAGCAAAGCGGTCGACACGATGAAAATGGAGCTTAACAAAGAAGTAACGGCTGCTTATACGCGCACCGTATTTGAGCAAATGGAAGAGCTCGTGGACGGTATTGGCAAAGCGAGTGACGGAGCAGGCGAAATCGCCGACGGCACGACGAAGGCGAAGGATGGCGCCGTGCTCATCGAGAAAAACTTGGCGAAGCTGGTCAGCGGATCAATGACGCTGCAAGAAGGTGTCGGCAAGCTGAATGATGGCGGCAAGGCGCTTGGCAAGGGCAGTGCCGAGCTGAGCACAGGCACGGCAAGCTTGGCTAGCGGCCTGGCGCAGCTGCAGGCAGCGCAGCAGCAGCTTGGCGCGGGAGCCTCATCGCTTGGCGATGGCGCGGGCTCGCTTGGAGCCGGAGCGGTGAAGCTTAGCGACGGCTTGTCGCAATTGGCCGGAGCTAGCGGACAGCTGGCGGGAGGCGCTTCTGACGCGAAGCAGGCTGCGGGGCAGCTAGCGGGCGGTCTTAAGGAATCAGCTGCTGGTGAGGAGCAGCTGAAGGCAGGTGCGGCGCAGCTTGCGAATGGGCTGGCGCAGCTGGGTCAGGCGAACCCGCAGCTGGCGGAGAGCGAAAGCTTTGCATCTTTGTTGAAGGCGAGCCAAGAGCTTGCGGCGGGCTTGGAGAAATCTTCGGCAGGCCAGAAGCAGCTCAGCGATGGGGCGGCAAAGCTGAGCGACGGCCTTGTTAAAGTGTCGGATGGTCTTGGGACCTTTGACAAGAAGGTCGAAGAAGCGGCTGCCGGAGGCAAGCAGCTTGGCGTAGGCGGACAGCAATTGGTCGCTGGGGCAGAGAAATTTACAAGCGGCATGACGCAGTTTGGTACGAAGCTTGCTGAAGCGAGTGCGGGCGGAGCGAAGTTGGCTGCTGGCGCTAAGCAGCTTAACAGTGGAGCAGCGACGCTGACGGCGGGTCTTTCCCAGCTATCTTCTAGCGTAACGCCATTTGTTGACGGATCAGTCCAGCTGGAGGATGGCGCACAGCAGGTTGCTTCCGGGCTGTTGAAGCTTGAGGACGGTACGCAGGAATTGTCCGGCAAGCTGAATGAGGCTTCCGATAAAACATCTGATCTGAAGTTGACGGATGCCATGGTGGATATGTTTGCTGATCCCGTAAAGCTTGATGTTGAGAAAGTTACGAAGGTAGACAATTATGGTACGGGGCTTGCTCCTTACTTCCTATCGCTTGGACTATACGTTGGCGCAATGCTGCTAACGATTGTATACTCGGTTCGCGAGCCGGCCGTTCGTCCGGTCAACGGTTGGAGCTGGTTCTGGAGCAAGGCGCTTACGCTTGCGCTTATCGGTACGATTCAGGCATTGATCGCTGATGCTGCACTGATTTTTGTTCTGAAGCTAGAGGTTCAGAGCATGGGGCTGTTCTTATTCTATTCGATTCTAACGAGCATTACGTTCATGATGATCATTCAGTTCTTGGTCGCTTCAATGGGTAATCCGGGACGGTTTATCGCGGTTATTCTGTTGATCTTCCAACTAACGAGCTCCGCGGGTACATTCCCTATCGAGCTTGTCCCTGGCTTCCTGCAGAAAGTATCTCCATTCCTGCCTATGACTTATTCGGTAGCAGGCTTTAGAGATATCATTTCCAGCGGTGACTACAGCATGATGGGCAGATACACGGCCGTTATGGCGGGTATAGCAATCCTGTTCGCGGTACTATCTTACATCTACTTTGCTTTGTCCCACAGGAAAACGAAGGACGACAGCATGGAAAAGGCAGTGCCGGCATCATCCGTTTAATTTCAAAGGACAGCGAGCAATCGCTGTCCTTTTTTTTGTGTATAAGGGGGGGCTCCGTATCATTCTCCAAACGTAAAACATACTCATCCATTCTACATTGCAGTTTATGCAATGTATGAGGCCGTTAAGCCGTTCTACCCTCGCCGCGAGGGCGATAAAAAAACGGCTGCCCGAGAAGGGAGGCATCTAGCCTTCTTTCTCGGACAGCCGCTGCTATTTTATTCGTGAATGGCTGTGAGCAATTGGCCGAGCGCTTCGAGCGCCTGCTCTTCCTGCTCGCCGTCTATCTCCAGCGTGACTTCCTCGTTCATCGCGATGCCTAGTGTAAGCATGCTCAGCGAGCTTTTGCCGTTTACCTTTTTGCCTTTATTGAGCACGCTCACCTTGCAAGGGAAGCTGCTTGCGGTTTGGACGAAGGTTTTGGTCGGGCGTACGTGAAAGCCCGTCGGATTAAGGATGGTAAATGTTTGGCTAATCATGATGAACCACTCCGTTTCTTGTACGTTCTACAAATTGTGTGATTTCCTGTGTGCTCCGCATGGTCAGCGCTTGATTCGCGCAGCCTGCCCATTCGGCTTGGTCGAGCTGACCGATCAATTCTCTTGCTTGCAGGATCGAACCTGCGCTCATGCTGAATTCATGCAGGCCAAGTCCAAGCAGCAAAGGGATGGCAGTCTGATCGCCAGCCATCTCGCCGCACATGCCGACCCATTTGCCTTCCTTCTCCGCCGCTTGTATAACGAAGCGAATCAAGCGCAGCAGGGAGGGATGCCATGGCTGATACAAGTAAGATACCGTTTCGTTCATGCGGTCCGCTGCCATGGTGTATTGAATCAAATCGTTTGTGCCGATGCTGAAGAAATCAACTTCCGGTGCGAAAAGATCCGCTGAGACAGCGGCTGCCGGAATTTCAACCATCATTCCAACCTCGATATGCTCGGCAAGCTGAACGCCTTCGGCGATAAGCTTCTGCTTCTCTTCCTCAAGCAGCTTCTTCGCCTCAAGCAGCTCCTCCAATACGGCGATCATCGGGAACATAATTTTCAGTGTGCCGTACCGGCTGGCGCGAAGCAGCGCGCGCAGCTGCGTGCGGAACAGATCCTGTCTATCCAGACATAGACGCAAGGCGCGTTGTCCGAGGAAAGGATTCGTTTCCTTAGGCAGCTCCATATAAGGAAGCTCCTTGTCGCCGCCTATATCAAGCGTTCTGATGACGACGGGTTTCCCGTCCATTTTTTCAAGCGCATATTTATAACTGGTGAACTGCTCCTCCTCGGATGGGAGGGAGCTGCGTCCCATGTACAGAAATTCGGTGCGGAAAAGGCCGATCCCTTCGGCGCCGTTGTCGATCGCGCGCTGAATGTCCTCAAGCTTGCCGATATTGGCTGCCAGTTCAACTTGTTTGCCATCCTTGGAGAAGGTAGGCTGATCCTTCAGCTTGCTTAGACTCGCTCTGCGCAGATCATCCATCTGTTTCTTGCCTTGATAAGAAGCTAGCTCCTCCGCCGTTGGATCAATAAGGACGACGCCCTCATTCGCATCCATAACGATTACGCCATGCTCCGAAATATCGCGTATCGCAGAGCCAATCCCGACGATCGCAGGTATTTCCAATGATCGCGCCATAATAGCGGAATGGGAGGTGCGGCTGCCTACCTCAGTAACAAAACCCCGAACGAATTCCAGATTAAGCTGAGCGGTATCCGATGGCGTCAAATCACGCGCTACGATGATACATTCTTCCGAAAGATTGGCGAGATCGACATGCGGAATGCCGCGCAAATGGCTCATAATGCGGCCGGAGACGTCCTCGATATCAACGGCGCGCCCGCGCAGCAGCTCATCCGACATGGATTGCAGCAGCTCGACAAAAGATTGCGATACCTCGTGCAGCGCAAATTCGGCGTTAATGGATTCCTCTTCAATTTTGAGCTCGATTGCTTCTATGAGATCC
The DNA here is from genome assembly GCF_001682865.1 of Bacillus sp. FJAT-26390. Classification (GTDB taxonomy): domain Bacteria; phylum Bacillota; class Bacilli; order Paenibacillales; family Paenibacillaceae; genus Pristimantibacillus. Next base: position 583,401 of record NZ_MAQX01000032.1, on the reverse strand, counting down.
GGGTCCTCAAGGATCATCAAATGTCCTTCGAAAATTTCAGCTTTGTCCGCGCCAAGACGTTCTTCCGCCGAGGCGCGAATCGCCTCGACCTCGCCTTTGGCCAATGCGACAGCGCCGCGAAACCGTTCAACCTCGGACGCGCTGTCTTGTATGGCTTGCTGAACCGGAATAAACCGCTCGGCTGCAAGGTGGTACGTGCGTGCAATCGCGATGCCGGGCGATGCCGCGATTCCTTTTAATGAAACGGTCATAAAGATCCTGCTCCCCTCGCCGCTGCTTGGAGTACCGACTCCTGCGCGCGGTATTGCTCTGCCGCTTGTTTATGAAGCGGATGCTGTGCTTCTAAGCCTGTATATTTAGTTAATGTATAATGAAGGCCATGTTCCTTGATGGAGGCTTGAAGCTCAGCAGCCTCGGGATCATCGGCGTTGTTAAAGTGAAGGGCTGCTGCCATCGCAGCTGTCAATTCAGTAACAGGAATGCCATATTGATAAGCTAATAAGGCCGGTCTAACAAGGCGGTCCTTCGGTGATAGCTTGCGAATCGGCGAGCGGCCAATTCGGGCTACCTCATCTACCAAGTATGGGTTGATGAAGCGCTCCAGTATTTGATCGATATAGAGAGCGTGCTCCTTCTCGTCGAACTGATACATTTGCACAAGCGCAGCTCCCGATTCCTGAAGCGCGCCTACGACCTTAGCCAATATCTCGCTGTCCTTCATCGCTTCTTGGATCGTCGCATACCCCTTCAAATATCCGTGGTATGCCGCAACGCAATGACCCGTATTGACGGTAAACAGCTTGCGCTCGATATACGGCTCCAAATCATCGACATAATGCACGCCTGCGATTTCTACCTGCGAAGCAAGCAGCGGGGAGCGCTCTACCGTCCACTCATAAAACGGCTCAACCGTAACTTGGAGCGGGTCCTCATGCTGCTGCAGCGGAACGATGCGGTCAACGGCGGCGTCAGGGAAGGCGATATGCAAATCAGCGTCATTCTGAGCGTCCGCAGACAAATGCTCATAAACGAATTGCTTCAAAATCGTGCTGCCGCCGAGAGCATTCTCGCACGCGATAATAGGGAGAGCGGCTTTGCCGCTCGCGAGCCTTAGCTCAATGCCTTTAGCTACCGCAGCTGCAATATGCTTCAGAACGGATACGCCGACTGCAGTTGTTACGATGTCAGCTTCTGCGATCATCTCGGCGACTAAGCCGACATCCTTGCCGTCAATAGCCGTTACATGATCAACAAGATACGTATCGCCTTGCTCGTTTGCAATTTTCACCGCATACTGCCGCTTTGCTTGCAGCTCCGAGACGAGCGCTTCGTTGACATCAACGAAGCATACCTCGTAGCCGGCGTTATGCAGCAGCAATCCGATAAAACCTCGGCCTATGTTGCCAGCTCCGAAGTGTACGGCCTTCATGATTCCATACCCGATTCAAAGATAGAAATCAGCTCTTGCGGCGAGGAAGCATTCAAAATGCGCTGCATGTCTTCCTCCTCCGATACAAGCACGGCAACGTTGGTCAAAATATCAAGGTGATCGTCGCCGACCGCCGCTAAACCGATAACTAGTTGCGCAGGCTCCTCGCCGCCGAAGTCCACGCCAGCTGGGACAATGATGATCGCCATGCCTGTCGATTGAATAAGTGCCTTTGAGTCGTTTGTTCCATGCGGCATGGCAAGTCCTCCGCCGATATAGGTGGATAAAGCTTCCTCGCGTTCAATCATTTTGTCGATATACGCCTGCGGCGCGTGTCCTGCGTCAACAAGCATTTGTCCGACCATGCGGATCGCTTCGTATTTATCTTTTACGCTCACGTTTAGTTTAACTTTCTCTGTCGATAGAATGGTCATGTTCATTCTCTCCAATCCAATTTGGTTTTTATATATTGCTCCAGCTTTTTTGAAATAAAGAGCTTGATGCCGGCTGTATCATCATTCTCCAGTACGGCAAGGAGATCAGGCAGCAGCAGCATCGCGCTAATTTCGCTGAGCAGCTCTAGGCTATATGCATCAAGCTTGAGGGGGCCTAGCATCATTAAGAGATGTCTGGCTTCTGCATCCTCGCTAAGCTTTAGCGGTCTGTCATATCGGTACAAAGCAAGCAGCGGCTCTTCAATCCATTCGCTGCGCGTATGAAGCAAAGCAAGCTCGGTGTCCGGAATGACAAGGCTGCCTTGCTGCTCTCTTGCCAGCAGCTGAGCGGTTATTTTCGCGCTATTTTGTTCGATATATGGCTTGCCAATCAAGGAAAGCATGTTAGGCAGCTGATTATCCAGATGCTCGTGTCCTTCCATTAGAGTCAGGTCATGAACATGGAATCCGTCAAGCAGCCGCAGGACGACGCCGGAATAGAGCTGCAGCAGCAGCAACCGGTCCATTGGCGATTGCCCGGAAGCTTCTGTGTCTGCCGCAAGGGCAGGACTGATCTTCTTTAAGGTCGTGCCTTTGATATAAGCGCGCAGCTTATTGGTTTCTTCCGGCGTTAGCATAGGGCTTAGCTTAATGTAACGGTCCGGCTCCAGCGGCAAGTCCACGGTGGAAATGATCAAATCATATCGACTGGGTGGAAGCCTTGTCGCTTCATACCACGAATAATGTCCGATCAAATCGATTTGCGGCAGCTCCTTGGCGATTTTGACGGCAAGCAGCTTGGAGGAGCCAATACCGCTCGTGCAAACGAGTACAGCCCTTATTTTTCTGGGAAAAGGCTTTAATCGCTCCAAGGAAGCTCCAAAATGCATGACGATATAACCGATTTCCTCATCTGGCACTTGAATGTGCCCGTATACTTCCTGTACACCGCTTCGCACGATTGAAAACAGCGCGCCATAATCCTTCTTGATCGGGGCGAGCATCGGATTGCGAATCGCAATACCGACCGAAATGCGCTGGAAAGCCGGCTTTATGTGCTGGATAAGGCCTTCCTCAAGCGATCGATCCTCCATAAGAGACATATGCAGCCGTTCTTCGACGTAGCGGATGAGCCGCTTGACGCCCTCGATGGTCGGCATGTCATCATGATGGATCAACAGGCTGCTTTCCGGAAAAGCTTCATTTCCGAGCAATTGAGAAAGATAACTTTTTTCTTCTATGGGCAGCTGGATGTCGAGCAGGTCAAGCAGGCTGCGCAGCAAAGGAATGTTATCGCCGTTATCGTATTTGCCCGCGGATACCAAGCAATCATGCTCGATGCGGGTTAACGCAACCGACAGCTTAATAAGCAATCTTGTATAGTCTGATTCGGACAAGGTGCTTGGCCAATCATCATTCAGCTCCCACAAAGCGTGCTCGAGCCTTTTAAAATGTTCTTTTCCGATCATATCAAGCAGCTGTGCCGTTATCGGATTCGTGACCGCTTGGTCTTTGAATTGCCCGAAGAGATCGGAATCATCAAGATGGTTAAACGCAAGCAAGCTGATAAAATGGCGCTTCGCTTCCTCGGGACCGTTGATTTCAACGCCGTAGCCTCTTTTTCGGACGAGTGTCAGGCCTTGCTTGATGATCAATCCTTCCAGCTCATCGAGATCATGGCTGACGGTCGGCATGGTAACGCGCAGCTCATGCGCAAGCGAGAATAGCTTGATGGGCTCGTCATGCTCAAGCAGCCTGCATAGAACAAGAACCTTGCGTTCTTCCCCCGTATACTCGAAGGAATCGGTTTGATCAAGCGATTGCTTGAATCGCTCCAGCGTTTCGTTATCTGCTTCAATTCGAATGCCAAGCCCGGCTGTTTTGTGTAGAACAATGCCGTTTGCAGCAAGCAGCGGTTCAATATCGGCAAGCTCGCGGTGAACCGTCCTTGTGCTCGTTCCGACGATTGCTGCGATGTCCGCCGCCGTAATTTCCTGCTTCTGGTCAAGCAGCATCTCAATCATTCGACGTTGCCTAGTTGAGGCTTTGATAGGCTATCCTCCTTAGCAGAAGAATGGACATAGGCGCCGACAGAAATCTGTCAGCGCTGAGTCTAATTTTATGAACTTAGTCTTTGTACGAGCAGGTCGTACTCTGGACTTTTGAGAAAATTATCGATGGAAATATGCTCGGCACCTGGCGCTTTTTGCCTTGCGCGGTCGGTTAGTGTCTTGTGGGTGATGACGATGTCGGCATCACCGGGAATATCGTTGATCGCCGTGTTGATGACGGTAATCGGCAGCTCGGCTGCATTTATTTTTTTGCGCAAAATGGAAGCGCCCATTGCGCTTGAACCCATCCCGGCATCGCAGGAAAATACGATTTTGTTAACCTGCTCCTTCGCAAGCTGTGTTTGCGGAGCGGAAGGCGCCGCGGCATTTCCTTTGGATTCGGCTTTCATTTGCTGTACTTTTTTCGCTGCTTCCTCTAGCTCGTTGCCCGCATCCTCGTTCTGTTTGCTGGTCTTAAGCAGTACGGCTGAGACGAGGAAGGAAACGATCGTTGCTACCGCTACGCCGCTTAGCATAGCCAGCAGACCGCCTTTTGGCGTCATCGTGAAGTAAGCGATAATACTGCCTGGTGACGGAGCCGCGACAAGTCCTGCTCCGAAGACGGAGAAGGTGAACGTGCCGGCTACGCCGCCAGCGATGGCTGCAAGAATCAAACGAGGATTCATGAGAATGTACGGGAAGTAAATTTCATGAATACCGCCGAAGAAATGGATGACAACCGCGCCTGGCGCCGATTGCTTAACCATCCCTTTGCCAAACAGCCAATAAGCGAGCAAGATGCCAAGGCCCGGACCTGGATTTGATTCCAGCATGTAAATGATCGATTTGCCTGTTTGCGAGGCTTGATCGAGTGCAAGCGGCCCAAGTATGCCATGGTTGATGGCGTTATTAAGAAATAACACTTTAGCCGGCTCGATCAAAATGTTCGCGAGCGGCAGGAAACCTGTGTTGATCAGCCACTCTACGCCGGAAGCAAGCACTTTGCTTAGCGATGCAACAACGGGACCAATCCCTTTGAATGCAATGATCGCAAGCCCGCCGCCGATAATGCCGGAAGAGAAGTTGTTGATGAGCATTTCAAAGCCGGAAGGAATCTTTCCTTCTATGGACTGATCGAATTTCTTCAATACCCATGCAGCGAACGGGCCAACGATCATGGCTCCGAGGAACATCGGAATATCCGCCCCTGCAATAACGCCAAGTGTGACGATTGCGCCGACTACGCCTCCGCGTACGCCGTGGATCATTTGACCGCCGGTATAACCAATGAGTATAGGGAGCAAGTAGGTAATCATCGGCCCGACTAGCGTTGCCAGACTCTCGTTCGGAATCCAGCCAGTCGGAATAAATAGTGCCGTGATGAGTCCCCATGCAATAAACGCGCCAATATTCGGCATGACCATGCCGCTTAGAAAACGACCAAATCGTTGAACGGAAACTTTAACACCGCCGGATACCGGTTGCTCGGATGTCAGTTTACTCATGCTTCAACCTCCAATGTATAATAATGTTCACTAACTGAACCTGAATTAATCGTAATGTATAGCGCTTTCATAATCAATGAATTGAAAAGCAGGTTGCGTCATGATGAATGTTGACATCATTTTGCCTTTTACTATTGCCGAATTTCGGGGATGCTGTATAATCACTATTGTTTCTTCTAAATATGCAAAGGGGAATGCCATATGCAAGATCAAACTATCATTCGCTTTGAGCATGTGACAAAGCAATATGATCATAATGACGCCGCTGTTCTTAGGGACGTCAGCTTTACGATAGAGCGAGGCAAGTTTTATACGCTGCTTGGCCCTTCGGGCTGCGGCAAAACGACTATTCTCAGACTGATCGCGGGTTTCACCGAGCCGTCCGAGGGGCAGATTTATTTTAATGGAAAAGTCATTAATAGGGTGCCGGCGAACGAGCGGCAGGTGAACACTGTATTCCAGGATTACGCGCTGTTCCCTCACTTGAACGTGTTCGAAAATGTCGCCTTCGGCCTGCGCATCAAAAAGCTCAAAAACGCCGATGTGACCGCTAAAGTTAAGGAAGCGCTGCGCTTCGTAAACTTGAACGGCTACGAGTCACGTGAGATTACAGAGATGTCCGGCGGACAGCGGCAGCGCGTTGCGATCGCGCGGGCTATCGTGAATGAGCCGGAAATTATTTTATTGGACGAGCCGCTCTCCGCGCTTGATCTGAAACTCCGGACGGAAATGCAGTATGAGCTGCGCGAGCTGCAGCGCCGCCTAGGCATCACGTTTATATTCGTTACGCATGATCAAGAGGAAGCGCTGGCGATGTCGGATGAGATTTTTGTTATTAATGAAGGAAAAATTCAGCAGAGCGGAACGCCTACTGATATTTACGATGAGCCGATCAACCGTTTTGTCGCTGATTTTATTGGGGAGTCGAACATTGTACCGGGCCGGATGGCGCGAGACTTTGTGGTGGAATTTGCTGGCCGTTCCTTCGAATGCGTTGACCAAGGGCTGACGCCAAACGAGGCGGTCGACATCGTCATCAGGCCGGAGGATTTGGAGATTACGTCATCTGATAACGGCAAGCTGCAGGTGCGCGTAGATTCGCAGCTGTTCCGCGGCGTTCATTATGAGATCTGCTGCTATGATGAGTCAGGCAATGAGTGGCTTGTCCATTCCACGCGCAAAGCGACGGTTGGCGAGCAAATAGGGCTGACCTTTGACCCGGAAGCGATTCATGTCATGCGTCTTGACGAGACGGAAGAGGAATTCGATAAACGTCTCGAAGCGTACAGCGAGGCCGTCGATGTCAAATAAATCACGCAGTTTTTATCTAATCCCTTATATGGCGTGGATCGTGCTGTTCGTCATTGCGCCAATCGTCTTAGTTGCGTATTATTCGTTTTTTGATGTGGATGGCAATTTTACGTTTGGCAATTACGCGAAGTTTTTTACGCCGGTCTATTTAAAGATGACGCTTAGCTCGTTTTGGTATGCGTTTCTCATAACCGCCATCTCATTGCTCGCTGCTTATCCGACGGCTTATTTGCTGACGAGGACCAAGCATAAGCAGCTTTGGCTGCTGCTTATCATTTTGCCAAGCTGGATCAATTTGCTGCTCAAGGCATACGCTTTTATCGGCTTGTTCGGTACATATGGTTTTGTTAATTCGGTGCTTGAAGCGATCGGCATCGGAAATAAGCAAATTTTGTTCACCGATTTCAGCTTTATTTTCGTATCCGTTTATATTTTTATACCGTTCATGATATTGCCGATCTTTAATGCGCTGGAGGAAATGAATCCATCGCTCGTCTATGCGGCGCGTGATCTGGGCGCATCGGCGTGGACGACGTTCCGCCGCGTTATTTTTCCGCTCACGATCAGCGGCGTGAAATCCGGCTGTATGGCCGTATTTATTCCGGCGCTGTCGCTGTTTATGATTACGCGGCTCATCGCAGGAAACCGCGTCATTACGCTCGGAACGGCAATCGAGCAGCATTTTCTCGTGACGCAGGACTGGGGGATGGGGGCGACCATCGCGGTATTTTTAATTTTGGCGATGGCAGCGATGATGCTCATAACCGGCAATCGAAAGCGAGGTGCAGCCGATGCGCGGAACAAATAAATGGTCAAATCTTTATTTAGTATTCATATTTGTGGTGCTCTATGCGCCGATTTTCTATTTAATGTTCTATTCGTTCAATAGCGGCGGGTCGATGCGCAATTTCGAGAGCTTCACGCTTGATTACTACAAAGAGGTGTTTGAGGATACGCGCCTGCTTATCATCGTACTGAATACGTTCGTCATTGCGCTGATGTCCGCGGCGATCTCGACAATTTTGGGCGTAATTGGCGCAATCGCCATCCATCACATACGGAGCAATAGGCCGAAGCAAACGCTCCTCACGCTCAACAACGTGCTCATCGTCAGTCCGGACGTCATTATCGGCGCGTCATTTCTAATCCTTTTCACCATTATCGGCATTAAGCTGGGCTTCGTGTCCGTGCTGCTGTCGCATATCGCGTTCAGCGTGCCAATCGTCGTTATTATGGTGCTGCCGAAGCTGCAGGAAATGAGCTCGACGCTGGTCGATGCGGCTCGCGATCTCGGCGCTAGCTCGTGGCAGGTGCTGACGCGGGTGATGCTGCCGTTCATTAAACCGGGCATATTTGCGGGTTTCTTCATGGCGCTGACCTATTCGCTTGATGATTTCGCTGTCACGTTTTTCGTAACGGGCAACGGCTTCTCGACGCTGTCGGTCGAGATCTACTCACGGGCGCGCCAAGGCGTGTCGCTGTCGATCAACGCGTTATCGACGCTTATTTTCCTATTTACGATCGTGCTGGTTGTCGGGTATTACTTTATTAATCAACGGAACATGAAGCCGTCAGTCAAGGAGGGGCGCTAATGGGACAGCTTGTGCGCATGTTCGTTGTCGTGTTTGTTGTTTCATTAGGGCTTATCTATTTGACGTCGTACCTGAATTCAAGCGAGGGCTACAGCGGCGACAACACGCTAACGATTTACAACTGGGGCGATTATGTCGATCCCGAGCTGCTTGAGCGCTTCGAGGAGGAGACCGGCATTAAAGTCATCTACCAAACCTTCGATTCGAATGAAGCGATGATGACCAAAATCGAGCAAGGCGGAACGACGTTTGACGTAAGCATTCCCTCCGAGTATGCGATTAGCAAAATGAAAGAGGAAGGCGTTCTGCTGAAGCTTGATCACTCGAAGCTGCCGAATTTGAAATATATCGATCCGCGCTTCATGAATCTGTCCTTTGATCCGGATAATGCGTATTCGATTCCGTATTTTTGGGGAACGGTCGGCATTATTTATAATCCTGAGCTTGTAGGCGAGCTCGACTTCTCCAGCTGGAATGATCTGTGGGACAAGAGCCTCCGCAATCAAATTCTGCTGCTCGACGGCGCTCGCGAGGTCATGGGCATGGGGCTGAACAGCTTGCACTACTCGCTCAATGATACGAACGAAGCGCATTTGCAGGAGGCGAAGGCGAAGATGCTTCAGATGACGCCTAACGTGAAGGCGATTGTAGGCGACGAGATCAAAATGCTGCTCGCGAACGAAGAGGCGGCTGTCGGCCTCGTCTGGTCCGGGGATGCATCGGAAATTATGGACGAGAACGATAAGCTCGATTATGTCGTGCCGGAAGAAGGCTCGAACCTGTGGTTCGATAATATGGTCATTCCAAAAACGGCTCGAAATATCGAGGGCGCGCATCAATTTATTAACTTTATGCTCGATCCCGAGGTTGCGGCGCAAAATGCGGAATATGTCGGTTATTCGACGCCAAACGAGGCGGCGATGGCGCTGCTTCCGGAGGAAATCGCGACCGATGACCGTTTTTATCCGAACGAAGAGCTGACCGGCAGACTTGAGGTTTACGATAATCTCGGCAAAAGAATGCTGGCCCATTACAACGAGCTGTTTCTAGAGTTTAAAATGCATAAAAAATGAGCAAAATCCCTTGAATATTTTAACCTGATCGCATGCTATGATGGATGAGGAATTTCTGGATAGTGACATATGCGAAAAGATGGGGCGGAAAGAATGAACAACAAATGGTTGAATTACGGTGGGCTTGTTCTGATTGCAGTTGTATGGGGGGCGAACTTCGGCATATCTCGCCTGGCGATGGAATCGTTTAACCCGATTGTGTTTTCTTTTTTGAGATTTGGACTTGCTCTGCCGTTTTTCTTCCTTATTCTAAAAATGACCGAGGGCAGCGTAGGCATTCCTTGGCGAATCGTGCCGAAGCTTGCGTTGATCGGGCTCGTCGGCATTACTTTGCTCGAAATTATGGTGATGTACTCGATCAAATATACGACACTCGCGAACGCTTCGCTCCTTAACGTGGCGCCATGGCCGATCTTCGCTGCCTTATTCGCACCGCTTTTCGTCAAGGAATCGATTACGCTTCGGCTTATCGTTGGCGGCGCAATCTCGATTGTCGGCGTCAGCTTAGTCATACTCGGCGGTGGAGAAGGCTTTAACCTCTCCTCTGAAAATATGATGGGCAACGCGATGGCTTTTGCCGTCAGCATCATCGGTCCGCTATTCAATCTCAGCTCAATGTCGCTGATGAAGCAATACTCGGCCCTTCGGGTAAGCACATGGACCATCGCGTTTGGATCGTTGTTCATGCTTCCGCTAACCTTCGGTTCATGGGGACAGACAGACTGGTCCGCTCTAAATGCCGGCCATTATTTATCGATTGGCTACAATGTGCTTATATGTACGGTGCTAGCATTTGTCCTATGGAACGCCTGCATGTTTAAGGTCGGAGCCACTCGCTCGAACTTTTTCCGCTATGCGGTTCCTGCTGCGGCAGTCATTGCCGGATACTTTATGTTCGATGAGAAAATCGCATTCATCCAAATGTGCGGTGCTGGCTGTATGGCCGCTGGCCTAATCTGGATCAGCATCGAGCGCAAGCAGCAGGCGAAACCGATCGTCCCGGTAACGAATACGGGCGGCGGTCAAATGCTTTAATGAGAACAGCGAATCAAGCGGCGTAAGCTGCGTGAATTCGTAGCCTACGAGCGTTCATACGTAAGGAGTTGCCCTAAGCGCTATTGTGCTCATGGGGCGGCTCCTTTTTGTTTGGGAGAAGAGGAAGGGGCGATGTAAGCGGTTAATAAAAAAGGGCTGAAATTTTTTTCGAAAAGCAGCAAAGCGCTTGCATAAAATAGCGAAAAACGAGTCGGCGCAATGGTTTGAACCGTTTTCACGAATACCGCTGCCGTGCGCTTGGAGGCGCATTTGGGCAGTGCCCTGCCTTGACGTGAACTTTTAAAACATGTTACGGTTTTGTTAGTAAATCTAACATTTAAACATATGAGAGGAGATGGATGGATGATTAAAGCGATAATTTTTGATTTTGACGGTACGATAATTGACACGGAAACGGCTTGGTACTATGCATTTCGTGACGCGTATAAAGAACATGGGGTAGAGCTGACATTGGAGCAGTATTCCGGCTGCATCGGCACGAGTCTGCATGCGTTTAACCCTTATGAATATTTAATGACGGATCTTAACCTGCCGATCGATAAGCAAGCTTTCCGTGAACTGGTGCATCTCCAACATGCTGAGCTCATGCGAAGCGAACAGGTGCGGTCCGGCATACTGGATTATTTGAAGGATGCCCAGGAATCTGGCTTGAAGATCGGACTCGCATCCAGCTCGGCCCGTGCTTGGATCGATAAATATTTGGAGCAGCTCGAGATCGCGCATTATTTCGAATGCATTCGGACGGCGGATGATGTGGCGAAGGTGAAGCCGGATCCAGAGCTATACAGGCAGACGCTTGCTGGTCTTGGCGTAGAAGCGAGTGAAGCGGTGGCAATTGAGGACTCCCCGAATGGAGCGCGTGCTGCATCGGCAGCCGGGATGTCGTGTATAGTCGTTCCGAATACGATTACGAAGAGCTTGGCATTTGATAAGTCCGATCGGTACTATCATGCGGAATCCTTGTCGCATATTGATTTTCACGAATTGGTTGCGGGTGCTCTATAAAGCTCGTTGTCGAGATGGGTGTTCGAAGGGAACATGCCATGCTTTCCTGTAAATAAATTAGTCAGAATATTCTGATTATATGAAAGGCGATACCATCCACTGAAGGAGGTTCGGACGATGAAGGCTGTACATTTTGGCGCGGGCAATATAGGTAGAGGCTTTATTGGCCTTCTTTTGTCGAATGCGGGTTATGAGGTTACTTTTGTGGCTCGGAACGAGAGGAAGGTGCAGCTGCTTCAACAGCAGGGGCAATATACGGTTACGCTGGCTAACGAGTCGCGAGATTCGGAAATTGTGAAAAACGTAACAGCCATCAGCGGCAAAAATAAATCGGCGGTATCCGATGCGATTGCGACTGCGGATATGGTCACGACAGCTGTAGGTGTAAGTGCGCTGAAGCATATCGCGGAATCCATTGCCGCAGGCATTGAACGGAGGCTTCGAAACCGCAACTACAAACCTTTGCATATCATTGCATGCGAGAATGCGATTTCCGGCAGTTCGCAGCTCAAGCGCCGCGTGTATGAGCATCTGCCGGCGGATTGGCATGAGACAGCAGATCGGTGCATCGCTTTTCCAGATACGGCTGTTGATCGAATCGTACCCGTGCAGGAGCATGATGATCCGCTTAAAGTGACGGTGGAGCCTTATTTTGAATGGATTGTGGATCGATCGGCGATGATTGAGGGTTATGAGAAGATCGAAGGGGTTAAATATGTGGATGCGTTAGAACCTTACATTGAGCGTAAGTTGTTTACGGTGAATACGGGTCATTGCACCGCTGCTTATCATGGTTATCTTGAAGGGTATGCCACGATTCAGGAGGCGATGAGAGATGATGGAATCAAGGAGGAATTGTCGCAGGTGCTTATGGAAACGGGGAGTCTCCTCACCTCTAAATACCACTGGGACAAGAAGAAGCATGACCGGTACATTCAGAAAATGATGATGAGGTTTACTAACCCTCGTTTGACCGATAATGTCATACGTGTCGGGCGCTCTCCCCTGCGCAAGCTCTCGTTGAACGATAGGCTCGTTAGGCCGGCTTTGCAGGCGCATAAGCTAGGGATTCCGATTCCCCATCTGACCTCAGCGATAGCCGATGCCCTGCTCTTTGATTACGAGAAGGACGAGGAGGCTGTCATGCTGCAGACGGCGCTTCGCTGCTCCGGCATTCACGAAGTCGTCACCTCCCATATGGGAATACCTCACAAGCATGCGATTCATCAGGAGATTGTAGATAGCTACAGCGCTCTGAGAGAGACTTATGCAGCTGCAAAATGAATGCTGAGATGCATTATTGGCCGTTTGATCTTGGGTTAGATTTGCAAAGATGTAAAAGATGCGGTGGAAGCTGGCCTTCCGTCGCATCTTTTTTGCGTTTTTTAGAGCAAGCGATTGCATAAAAGTCATATTTATACAGCCTATGTCAGGTGTTACTGTTACTGTCATCTAATGAAACCTTACATGACAATGGATTTATTGAAAGAATATTTGCACTTTATAGCGAAAAAAATCTTTTAAAATAGAATTGAAAAAGGTAAAATCAAAAAAGCGGCTTTTCAATGGAATGGGAGTCGAACTTTGAGAAGAAGGACTGAACCTAAATGACAGTGAGTATAGTTGAAGAAACGTTAAACCCGTACCAAATCGCACAGCAGCAAATTGACGCGGCAGCGGCGCATCTGCAGCTGCCTGAGCATGTTACGCAAATCTTGAAGCGTCCGAAGCGCGTGCTGTCGGTTAGCTTCTCTGTTCGTATGGATGATGGCTCGATCCGAGTGTTCGAAGGGTATCGTTCCCAGCATAATGACGCAATTGGTCCAACTAAGGGCGGCATTCGTTTTCACCCTGACGTAACGCTTGATGAGGTTAAAGCACTTTCCATGTGGATGAGCTTTAAATGCGGCGTTGTTGGGTTGCCGTACGGCGGCGGCAAAGGCGGCGTTATTTGTGATCCTCGCCTTCTAAGCAAAGGTGAGCTTGAGCGCGTGAGCCGTGCATTTATGGAATCGATCGCGGACTTTGTAGGACCGGATAAAGATATTCCTGCACCGGACGTATACACGACGCCTCAAATCATGGGTTGGATGATGGATACGTACAGCAGACTGAAAGGCGTGAACTCGCCTGGCGTTATCACGGGCAAACCGCTTATTTTGGGCGGATCGAAAGGCCGTAACGAAGCGACAGCGCAAGGCTGCGTGTATACGATTTTGGCGGCGCTTCAAGACAAAGGCATTCCTGTGCAAAATGCGACTGCAGCGATTCAAGGTTATGGCAACGCAGGCCGCATTGCAGCTCGATTGCTTAGCGAAGCAGGCTGTAGAATCGTAGCGGTTAGTGATTCCAAAGGCGGCGTTTACGATCCGGATGGATTGGATATCGAAAGAATCTCCATACTAAAGGATACGTCTTCCATCCGTGAATATGGCGAATCCTATGCGATTTCAAACGAAGCTCTGCTTGAGCTTGATGTTGACATCTTGGTGCCGGCTGCACTTGAGAACGTTATTACGGCTGCCAATGCAGACCGTATCAAAGCGAAGATTGTTGCAGAAGCTGCTAATGGTCCAACAACGCCTGAGGCGGACCGTGTGCTTGCGAGCCACGGCATCACAGTTATTCCGGACGTGCTTGCTAATGCGGGCGGCGTTACGGTTTCGTATTTTGAATGGGTACAGAACCTGATGAACTACTACTGGAGCGAAGCAGAAGTGCTTGAGAAGCTGGAGACGAACATGATTCTATCGTATGTGGCTGTTCGCGACCTGGCTAAAGAGCATAATACGGATCTTCGTACGGCGGCTTATATGATTTCGATTAAACGGATCGCGGCAGCTATGGAAGCAAGAGGTTGGATCTAAGCACTTATAAAATAAGAAGAGGTGACGGCATCATGGCAAAACAGATTCGCATCGGTATCGTTGGTTACGGCAACCTTGGTCGCGGCGTAGAGCTTGCGATCAAACAAAACCCGGATATGAGACTGGATGCGGTATTTACTCGCAGAGACCCGGCATCTATCCCATCTGCAGCTAAAGCATATGCAATTGAAGATGCTGAGCGCTTTGTCGATGATATCGACGTTATGATTCTATGCGGCGGTTCGGCGACGGACCTGCCGGAGCAAGGGCCTGCTTTTGCACGCTTGTTCCATACGGTAGACAGCTTTGATACGCATGCGCGCATCCCTGAATATTTTGAGCAGGTAGATGAGGTTGCGAAGGTGAGCAATAAAGTGAGCGTCATTTCAACGGGCTGGGACCCGGGCTTATTCTCACTTAACCGCTTGCTTGCGGAATCGATTTTGCCTGAAGGCAAGGAATACACATTCTGGGGCAAAGGTGTAAGCCAAGGCCATTCCGACGCTATTCGCCGAGTGAACGGCGTGAAGCATGGCGTGCAATATACTATTCCGAGCAATGAAGCGGTAGAACGTGTACGCGGAGGGGAGAATCCTGAGCTTACGACGCGCGAGAAGCATATTCGTGATTGTTATATCGTTGCCGAAGAAGGCGCGGATCAAGAGGCTATCGCGGAGGAAATCCGTACCATGCCGAACTACTTCTCCGATTACAATACGACGGTTCACTTTATCGACGAAGCGACAATGAAGGCTGAGCATTCCTCGATGCCGCATGGCGGGATGGTGCTGCGCAGCGGCAAGACGGGCGAGAACAGCACGCAAATTATTGAATTCGGACTGAAGCTGGACAGCAATCCAGAGTTCACGGCGAGCGTTCTAGTTGCTTATGCTAGAGCGGCATATAAGCTTGCAAGTGAAGGACAGGCTGGCGCGAAAACCGTTTTCGACATTCCGTTTGCCTACCTTTCGCCAAAATCTGCAGCGGAGCTGCGCAAAGAACTGCTTTAATCTGAAATTTTTCTGAACAAATCCTCATTTTTACATTTTATTCCTATCACATTTGTCAAATGTAGGATATACTTAGAAAAGTGTGAGAAAAGAACTGTCGAATTATAACGAGAAGTGCTGAAAGATCTAACTTCCTGTGGTAGAATAAGATCAAACCTGCCTATCAGGAGCTTTTGATCAAAATCTACTAGGACGTGAGATCAGCATGATAGACATCCATACCCATATTTTACCCGGTATTGACGATGGTGCGGCGAGTTTTGATGATACTCTGAATATGGCCCGGGCAGCCGTTTCAGAGGGAATTACAACAATCATTGCAACTCCGCACCACGCCAATGGGACCTATACCAATACAGCAAACGACGTAGCCGAGCACACTTCCTCCATTAACGAACAGTTATTGGCAGCAGGTGTGCCTGTTACTATTCGGACTGGTCAAGAAATTAGAGTCCATGATGATTTGCTAGATGCTTGGAATAGGAAAGAGCTTCTCCCCTTAGCTGACTCTAGCTATGTATTAATTGAAATGCCATCCTCTCGCATACCGAAATCGATGATTGAACTCGTTCACGAGCTCAATATATTAAACCTCAAACCGATTATCGCTCACCCTGAAAGGAACGCAGAGGTAGTGAAGCATCCTGAACGATTAGCTGAGCTAATTGAAGCAGGAGCATTCGCGCAGGTTACATCACATTCCCTATTAGGGGGATTCGGTAAGCGTATTGAGCAAGCTTCATGGTCTCTGATGAAAGCTGGACTTATCCATATAGTATCTTCCGATGCACATCATATCGAGCGGCGCGGTTTTCGATTGCGCGAAGCCTACGATTCAATTGAGAGGCGGATGGGAGAACAGTGGGTGAGCTATTTGCAGATGAATGCGGAGTCCATCATTATGGATGAGCCTTTTCATTCTCAACCGGCTGTTTCTAACGGGGAAGGAGTCGTTCGGCGCATTATTTCCTATTTTTACAAGAAATAGCCTGTGATAGCGTGAATGACATTTGAAGTAAATACATACGAAGTGCGATTCTATTGGCTTTATTAGTCATTCATCTATTTTGGATGAGTGCAACTATTCTACATACAGGAGTGAAACAGAGTGACATTAAGAAAAAAACTGGCAGTATCTACTATTGCAGCGAGTGTAGCCCTAACGGCTCTCGCTGGCATTCCGCTTAGCAGCAAAGGCTTGGCGGAGAAGCTTGGAGTAAGTGGGGTAGCTTATGCCTCTTCATTGGCTGATTCTTCGCTAGTGAATGATATCAAGAAGCTCCGTGACGCACTTGTTGCGACAAGTGGGATGGACAAAGTTAAAGCGCTTCAAGATGCGTTAAATGATTTGGAAATTCATCAAAAGGGCGATATTGTTGACCCAATCGTTGACAAGTTTAATCCGACTAACGAAGAAGAAACGCAATTGGAAAATCTTTTTTATGCTGCGGTAGAGTTGTCATATGCACCTTCAATTGAAGGTCTAGAGAGCTTGCGCGCGCAGTATGAGCCATTGCTGCAATCCTTTGCAAGTCGCGCGGATGTGGTCTTAACTGTTGATGACGTCCTCAAATATTTCTTGGATATTCAAAAAGAGCTCGTTAATCAAGTGAAAAACAAGGGATTATCGGAACTGCTTGACCTTATGCAGAACAAGGACAGCGTGAAGAAATTGATGCAGGATACCATTGCTGCATTGTCTGGAACGCAATACAGCCTACAGAAGGTGTTTGTATATTACAAAGTAAATACAGATGACGTTCTTGAAGTGTTCACTCGTTCAAGAGACGCAGTAGGCGAAAATAAGTATTTCACGGATGCAGCTGCTGCTTTGTTTAAAGCTTATGAATCACTTCTGCCTACAAACCCAGGGACAAATCCGGGTCCGAATTCAGGTCCGAATCCAGTGATTGATGCACCGCTTCCAGAGTCAACTGATAAATTGCTGAAAAACTTGAAAGCAGCACTTGATAAGGCAACAGAAGCTGAGAAAGCTGCTATTATTACTAAATTCGTTTCAGATGCGAAAGACGAGATTACAAAGCTGGCAACAATTAGCGCATCAACAAATGTAAGTGTTATAAATGGACAAGCTGTTCTTCAATTGAACGAGGGCAGCGCATTATCCGCAATTTCCGGTATTAATGCTGTAGCGGCAAAAGTGAAAGAAGTTTCACCATCTTCGGCACTTACGAAGTCTGCTCTAAAGATCGATCTTGGTTCGGTCGTGCAAAAGGATGTTGTTTTGAACCTTTCTGACGCTATCGTTAAAGCAGCGGCAGCTGGAAACGTATCCGGTGCAACTTTCGTAGTCGGTAAATTCGAAGTGACGCTTCCTGTCGGAGGTTCATTCTCGTCTGCTATCGGGCTTACGATTAAGAAAACGGACGCTACTGCTGAAGTTGTAGGCACGTTGAAATCGGTGTCTGAAGTATATGACTTCAACCTGACAGTTGGCGGCGCTGCAAAAACAACGTTTGATCAACCGATCGTTATCAGCATCCCGCTAGGCGATACTACAGGTCTTGATCAAGAACTTCTTTCTGTTGCAAAAATCGTTGATGGCAAGCTAGTATTCCACGGCGGACGCGTAACTGGCAGCTCTATTGTCGAGTCCCGTGATTCGTTCTCTTCATATGTAGTCGTTGAAAACAAAGTATCGTTCAGCGATATCGCTTCCGTTGAAGCATGGGCTGGCCGCGAAATTCAAGTCGTTGCTGCCAAAGGCGCGATTGAAGGCAAGTCGGAAGGCGTATTTGCTCCGAAAGATAAAGTAACACGCGCTGAATTCGCAAAAATGCTTATCCGCGCCCTTGATTTGGAGAACGGTTCAGCAACAGAAAGCTTCGATGATGTGAAAGCAGGCGACTGGCATGCACCATATGTGGCTGCTGCTGTTCAGCTTAAAATCATCAACGGACGCTCCGCTACTAAATTTGATGCTAACGCAACGATCACGCGCGCTGAGATGGCTACGATGATTGCGCGTGCGCTGAAGGTATCACAAGGTGCGGCTGATGTGACTGACGTTAATGCGGCTTTGAAGGACTTTGCTGATGCAGACAAGATCAGTGCTGCATTGAAAGACGGCGTTGCATTTGCAGCCACTCACAAAATTGTCATCGGAAACGAAGGCAAGTTTTTGCCGAACAACAATGCAACTCGTGCAGAAGCAGCTGTAATCATTTACAGAGCTTCAAAAAATGTTAAATAATTCAAGTTATAAGAAAAATCTTCCTCTCATGTAGATGGGAGGGAGATTTTTTTCCGAAAAACATAGTATATTGTAAGATTATAGTTTATTATGTAATAGGGTATAGTTCTTAAGAATCATATAATCGTTCTAATTGACTATATCAGATGGAGGAATACGGAGTGTCTAACGAACTAGATTTGCGACAATACATGGCAATTATTAGGAAGAGATTGGTTCTTATTATCTTATTTGTCTTCGTTTGTACAGCAGCAGCAGCCGTTGTCAGCCTGTTTTTCAAAGACCCTGTATATGAGGCCTCTACCAAAATAATCGTAAACCAGACTACCGCACAAATGGCGACTGGTCAGCTTGATCTCAATCAAATCAACTCCAATATTAAGATGATCGATACATACAAAGAGATCATTAAGACACCTGCAATATTAGATAAAGTAGCAGAGCAGTACCCGCAGCTTGGCTTAACGACAACTGAGCTTTCCCGCAAAATCCAAGTTAGTTCCGTGAACAACACCCAAGTTATGACTTTGGTCGTTCAGGATGTGGATTATAAGCAAGCTGCTCAAGTCGTAAACGCCGTATCTAACGTGTTTAGGGAAGAGATTCAGCATATTTTCAAAGTGGAGAATGTATCAATCCTGAACGAAGCGGTAGTAAATGCTCAGCCTAGTCCGGTTGCACCTATTGTACCGCTAAATATTGCAATTGCTTTTGTCGTATCTTTAATGATCGCGGTTGGGATTACCTTCTTGCTTGAATACATGGATGACACGATTAAAACCGAAGCAGATGTGCTGCAATATTTGGGCCAGCCTACGCTTGCAATGATCTCAAGAATGAATACGGAGGATGCTAATTCAAGCCAAACCAGCAAAACCACTCAAACCTACAAGGCAGGTGAATTAGAGCGTGTCTCGATCGAAAAATAAGCGTCAGATTATTACGCTAACGAATCCTCGTTCCCCCATCTCAGAATCGTATCGTGCATTGCGGACGAACATTGAGTTCTCATCCATAGATGAGAAGCTTCAGGTGTTAATGGTTTCATCAGCGGGCCCCGGAGAAGGAAAATCGACAACCATTACGAATCTGGCAGTCACTTTCGCACAATCGGAGAAAAAGGTTGTTCTAATCGACGCCGATCTTCGTAAGCCCACTGCTCATCATACCTTTTCCATTTCGAATCGCTGGGGGCTTTCCTCCGTTATTTCGCAGCAATGCTCCTTAGAGGAAGTTCTACAGGTAACGGATATTCCGAATCTGGATGTAATTACATCGGGTGCTATACCGCCTAACCCGGCAGAGATGATGAATTCCAAACGGATGACGGCAATCATAGCGCAGCTTAGAGGTATGTATGACATTATCTTAATCGATACGCCGCCGCTGCTAGCGGTTACGGATGCTCAGATTGTAGCTACGAAGAGTGACGGCGTCATTCTAGTCGTTGATCAAGGCAAAGTGAAGCGTGAGATTGCAGGCAAAGCCGTGAAAAACTTAGAGAGCGTGAATGCGCGTATTCTAGGTGTCGTATTAAATAATGTTAAGCGTAGAGCAAATGAAGAATCGTACTACTATTATTATGGCGTTCAAGACAAATAAAGAGAGTTGTTCGTAGATGGTTATTGCTGTGGGGGGATGAGCTAGGTGAGTAATAAGAATAGAATGCTAATCATACTGGTTGTTGATATTTGTATTATATGGATAGCGATCGGGATATCCTATCTCTTTCGTTTCAATGGAAATGTCCCTCCCATCTACGAAAAACAAATGCTCGAATTTGCATGTTTAACAACCGTTATATGCGGCAGCAGTCTTGCTTACTTCCGCATGTACAGACGAATGTGGCAATATGCCAGTATTGGGGAGATCATTGAGCTTGCTAAAGCGATTCTAATCGGCATTATTATATCCTATGGAGCAACCTATGCCTTAAATGGAGAACGGGTTCCATTATCCATTACTTCAAGAACGCTGGAGTTAATGCTGCTTTTTATGGGAGGCTCACGATTCCTATGGCGCTTAATCCGAGTAAACAGAACAAAAAAGACTGCTTTAACGAACAATGTGCTAATCGTTGGAGCTGGTGACTGCGGAGCGTTAATCGCGAAGGAATTTATGACGAGCAACAGCTTTATGGGCAACCGAATTATAGGCTTTATCGATGATGACCCTCATAAACGCAATATGCAAGTGGTAGGCTTACCAGTGCTTGGCACACGCCTCAACATAGAAGAGATTGCAGCTAAACATCAAATTCATGACATTGTTATCGCGATGCCATCCGTCAAGCGGGTACATATAACGGAAATCATCAATATTTGCAAGCTGACTGGGGCCAAAGTCAAAATTATTCCATCCATTAACGATTTTATTAGAGGCCGTGTCGCTGTAAAATCATTGCGCAACGTTGAAGTCGAGGATCTGCTTGGGAGAGAGCCTGTTATAACCGACTTGGAAGGCATAGCCAATTATGTATCAGATAAAGTTGTTCTTGTCACAGGTGCCGGCGGTTCCATTGGTTCTGAGCTTTGCAGACAGATTTCTGCCTTTAAGCCATCAAGCCTGCTGCTGCTCGGACATGGCGAGAACAGTATCTATTTGATTGAGATGGAGCTTAGATCAAAGTTTCCGAATGTTCATTTGGAAACGGTTATAGCGGACATTCAGGATAGAGGCCGCTTGGAGAGCGTATTCCACAAGTTTAGACCGCAGGTTGTATTTCATGCAGCGGCTCATAAGCATGTACCGCTCATGGAACGAAATCCATCCGAGGCAGTAAAGAACAATGTTTTTGGAACAAGAAACGTAGCGGATTGCGCAGATAAATACAAGGCTGAGCGGTTCGTCATGATATCCTCCGATAAGGCTGTGAATCCTTCCAGCATCATGGGAGCGACCAAGAGAATTGCAGAGATGTACATACAGAGTATCAACACCATAAGTGAAACACAGTTTGTAGCGGTCAGATTTGGAAATGTACTAGGCAGCCGCGGAAGCGTTATACCGAGATTCAAAGAACAAATTGCTGCAGGCGGTCCCGTTACCGTGACCCATCCGGATATGGTTAGATATTTTATGACCATACCCGAAGCCGTACAGCTAGTTATTCAAGCGGGATCGTTCGCAAAAGGCGGCGAAATCTTCGTCCTGGATATGGGCAAGCCGGTTCGTATTCTCGATCTGGCGCAGGATCTCATTCGCTTATCAGGCTATGAGCCTAACGTGGATATAGAAATTAAATTTAGCGGCATGCGAGAAGGCGAGAAGCTATTCGAGGAACTGCTAACCGATGAAGAGGCCGTATCATCTACTCAGCATGAACGCATTTACATAGGCAAGCCAACACAGATCAATAGAGTAGAGCTCGAGCTTCAGTTCAAACGAATTGAAAAAGTAATTGGAGAAAACCAAAATTCGATAAAAGATGTTATTGAGCATCTTGTTCCTTTTTATTCACATGTATCCTAACAGACAGTCTATGAGAGCGGAGGAGATTACATATGCGTAAGAAAAAGTGGAAGAAGATATTAATTTGGGTGGCATCGATTATTGTCATATTAGGAGTAGGAGGCTTATTTGCAGCTAATTATGCTGTAGATAAGCTTATTTCTACTCTTGCCGCCGACTTGGAAAAGGATCTATTAAATGAAGAGGTTACAGCCCCGGAGACAAAGCCTGATCAACAGGGGACGGATCAAACGGATCAGGGCGATTCGAATCCAACGGATGGTAAGGATGGAACGACGGAGGGCTCTACAGACAATGCAGAGAAGCCGGGAAAAGATGGCTCGAGCACAACGGGCGGCGACTCTTCTGAACCGAAAGAAGAAAAGCCGAAGGATAAATATAACGGCGAGGTAACGGTAGATAAAGCCAAAGATCTTCAAGAGAAAATTACTGTCTCTGAAAAAGCGCAGGTTTCATCCGTGTTGCTTAAAGAGCTTAGCATGTCTGATATAAAAGAGCTGCAAGCACTTGCTAGCGGCGGGATGACGCTTGAAGAGAAGAAAAAAGCTCGCAGCATTATTTTAGATAAGCTATCTCCTGAGCAGTATGATGAGTTGATTCAGGTGGCTAAGAAGTATGGGATGAGTCAAGGGAAGTCTTATGATGAGGTAATAAAAGAGAAATAAAACACCAAGAAAATAATCCATATAAGTAATTCGGGTGAAATTATAATAAGAGGAATGAAGGGTCGAGATGAGGCTGAATTATCAAATATACAAACGAGTGTTTGACTTTTTAATAGCATCAGTTTCGTTAATAGTGTTATTACCATTCTTTTTGGTACTTATAGTAATAATTAAAATCGATTCCAAAGGTCCTATATTTTTCAAACAAAAAAGAATTGGGAAAAATAAAAAGGAGTTTTATATTCTAAAATTTAGAACGATGAGATTTGATACTCCTAAAGATACACCAACTCACTTGTTAAAGAACCCAGAGTTATATATCACTAGTATTGGAAGACTATTAAGAAAATCCAGTTTAGATGAACTTCCGCAGGTTTTAAATATATTAAAGGGTGAAATGAGTATTATTGGGCCTCGTCCAGCATTATGGAATCAATATGATTTGATTGCTCAAAGAGACTTATATGGTGCAAATGATGTATATCCAGGTCTTACAGGATGGGCGCAAGTAAATGGCAGAGATGAATTAACAGTTGAGGCTAAAGCTAAATTTGATGGGCATTATATTGAAAATATGAGTCTGTTGTTTGATATACAGGTATTTCTAATGACGATTGCTAGTGTAATTAGAAGCGAAGGGATAAAAGAAGGATCAACTCAACATTCTAGAGAAAGAGCCCCTCTATAAATATGGTGCAAATATTGGAGGTAGTTTAATGTTATATGTAACAGGAATAACGGGACATACTGGCAGATGGTTTTTACAAAAGCTGATTAAAGAAAATTACACTGGGAGAATTAGATGTTTAGTAAGAGAAAATAGTAATACGGAAAGTCTTGATAGCTCCGGACTTGATATTGAAATAGTTTATGGAAATTTAGAAGATACAACAATACTAGAAAAATCAATGGTCGGTGTAGATACCTTAGTTCATATTTCAACAATTTTATTTTCAAGGAACATAGTTGAAGCGGCAATTAAAAATAATGTTCGTTGGGCGATTCTTATTCATACAACAGGGCGCTTCTCAAAATATAAAAGTGCATCAGAAGAGTATATTAACATAGAGGAAGAGATACTTAAAAAGCGTGATGAGATCGGCATTACTGTTTTAAGACCGACAATGATTTATGGGTCTTCTGCTGATAGAAACATGTACAAATTGGTAGATTATATTTATAATCATAAGTTTTTCCCTGTATTCGGCAAGGGGGAGAACTTAATGCAACCAGTACATGCTAAAGACTTAGGATATGCTTATTATAATGTCTTAATAAATGAAAATAAAACATACAATAATGAGTACAATTTATCAGGAAAAGAAGCTATTAAATATTTAGATTTATTAAAATGTGTATCCAGTAAATTAAATAAGAAGACAATTTTCATTAATATTCCTATATCTGTTTCGATAACAGCAGCAAAAATTTTAAACAAAATTAAGAAAAATGCAATTATTTCAGTAGAACAAGTACTTAGAATGCAAGAAGATAAAACATTTAGTTACGCGGAAGCGAATAGAGATTTTAACTACTCGCCAATGTCTTTTAGTGAGGGCATTGACGGAGAAGTTAAAGAGTATATCTCAGTCGCCGATAAAAGGAAATGATATGAAAATTCTGTTTGTTTGTCAGTATTTTTATCCTGAGCAATTTAGAGTTAATGACATTTGTTTTCAATTAGTTAAGGATGGACATGAGGTAACGGTATTAACAGGACTTCCAAATTATCCTGGCGGTGTTGTGAATAAGAAGTATAGATGGTTTAGGAATCAGAGTGAAACCATAAATGGAGTAAAAGTCATTCGTTCTTGGCTTCTAGGAAGAGGGAATGGGAAGGTAAGACTAGGGTTGAATTATTTAAGCTTTGCAGTAGTCTCTTCTATTAGATCACTTTTTATAAAGAAGGATTTTGATAATATATTAGTATATCAGTTATCCCCTGTAACAATGGCATTACCAGGTTTATTACTCAAAAAAATGACTAAAAAACCACTAATACTATACTGCCATGATTTATGGCCAGAAAGCATAGCTTCCGCAGGAATATCAGATAAAAGTAGATTATACCGTGGATTATTAAAATTAAGCAGATGGATATACAAGAGTGCTGATGAGATCTGGATTAGCTCTAGATTATTTAAAGAGTATTTTGTTAGTAAATTAGATATTAATAATAATATTACTTATCTTCCTGTATATGCTGAAGGACTTTTTGAAGAGATAGATATTGAAAAAGCGACTAATGACACGATTAATTTAGTGTTTGCTGGAAATATCGGTGAAATGCAAAGTGTAGAGACTATAATAAACGCAGCAAATGAGCTCAAGGAGATCAATAGTATTAAATGGCATATAGTTGGTGATGGGTCATCTCGAAGGAAGTGTGAAGAGTTAGCACAACGACTAGAACTTGAAAATGTAGTATTTCATGGACATCATCCTATATCAGCTATGCCAGAGTTTTACCAAATGGCAGATGCATTTCTGGTTACTTTAAAAGCAAATAAAGTTATTTCATATACATTGCCAAATAAAGTTCAATCTTACATGGCAGCGTCAAAACCTATTATAGGCGCGATTGATGGGGAGACCAAGCTTGTCATTGAAGAGTCAGGATGTGGCTATTGCAGTGCTGCAGAAGACTATAAAATGTTAGCTGAAAATATAAGAGTTTTTATTTCGGAAAAAGATAAGCACATTGAGTACGGTGAAAGAGCAAAAAAATATTATGATATAAATTTCTCTAAAGGCGTATATATGTCCCGACTATATGGATTATTACAGAAAATCAATAAAAGTGAGGATGTACATGATGTTTAAAGACAAAACGATTTTAATTACAGGCGGTACTGGTTCTTTTGGTAATGCAGTGTTAGACAGATTTTTAGACACAGAAATAGCAGAGGTTAGAATATTTTCACGTGATGAGAAAAAACAAGATGATATGAGAAAGCTATATAAAAACGACAAAATTAAATTTTATATTGGTGATGTTAGAGATATTGCTAGCATTAAGAACGCCATGTATAATGTGGATTTTGTATTTCATGCAGCTGCATTTAAACAAGTACCATCATGTGAATTCTTTCCGTTAGAAGCAGTGAAAACCAATGTCTTTGGCACAGACAATGTCCTTACTGCTTCGATTGAAAGTGGTGTTAAAAAAGTAATCTGTTTGTCCACAGACAAAGCGGCGTACCCTATTAATGCAATGGGAATTTCAAAAGCGATGATGGAGAAAGTATTTGTCGCAAAATCTAGAACGATTGATAAAGAAAAGACGTTAATATGTGGAACAAGATACGGTAACGTAATGGCATCTAGGGGATCTGTTATTCCTTTGTTCATTGAGCAAATTAAGGCTGGCCAGCCCATTACAGTAACTGATCCTAATATGACTAGATATTTAATGAGCCTTGAAGAGGCAGTAGAGTTAGTGATATTTGCATTTCATAATGCAGAGTCTGGTGATATTATGGTCCAGAAATCTTCAGCTTCAACAATAGGTGATTTAGCACAGGCAATTAAAGAATTGTTTAAGGTAGATAACGAAATCAAAGTAATAGGAACTAGGCACGGTGAAAAGCTATACGAAACCTTGCTAACTAAAGAAGAGCATATTCATGCAGAGGACATGGGCAATTTTTATAGGGTACCTGTCGATAAAAGGGATTTAAATTATGATAAATATTTCATTGATGGTGATGAGCAGCTATCTACCTCTGATGAATATAACTCCCATAATACGGAACGTCTAACTATTGAACAAGTAAAGCAAAAACTTCTTAGTCTTGAATATATTAGGAATGAATTAAGGGACTGGAGGTAGTGAAATGAAGTTTCTTGTGCTTGGTGCCACGGGCATGGCAGGTCATACAATTTCGATATATTTGAAGGAAAGAGACCATCAAGTAGTTGCATTCTCCAAGCGTCCATTTAAATATTGTGAAAATATTATCGGGGATGCGTTCGATTTGCCTTTATTAAAGAGTTTATTAGATAATGGTAATTTTGATGCTGTTATCAATTGTATTGGAATTTTGAATAATAATGCGGAAGAAAATAAAAAAGATGCTGTTTTCTTAAACAGTTACCTTCCTCATTATCTTAGTTCGATAACAAAAGAGATGAAGACAAGAGTCATCCATATGAGTACCGATTGTGTTTTCTCTGGGAAAAATGGAAAATATGCAGAAGAATCTTTAAGAGACGGAGAAACATTTTATGATCGGTCAAAGGCCTTAGGCGAATTGGAGAATACCAAGGACGTAACATTTAGGAATTCAATAATTGGACCTGATCGGAATGAAAATGGTATTGGATTGTTTAATTGGTTTATGAAACAAAGCGGAGAGATAAGTGGTTATAACAAAGCTATTTGGACAGGAGTAACTACTCTAACATTAGCGAAGGCAATGGAGAAGGCAATGTATGAGAATCTCACAGGACTATACAACTTAGTAAATAATGAAACAATAAATAAATTTGAACTACTTGTTCTATTCAATACATATTTTAAAGAGAATACTTTATCAATAAACATCAATGATAGAGTAGTAGTAGATAAGTCATTGGTTAATAATAGAACCGATTTTAAATTCGTAATTCCTTCGTATGAAGAAATGGTAATAGAAATGAAAGAATGGATTGTGAGTCATCAAGATTTATATCCACACTACTCTTAATAGGTTGTTAAGGAGAATATATATGAAAAAGTTAAAAGTAATGACCGTTGTTGGGACGAGGCCTGAAATAATAAGATTAAGTGAAACGATAAAGAAAATGGATTTATATTTTGATCATATATTAGTTCATACAGGTCAAAATTGGGATTACACCCTAAACCAAGTTTTTTTCGATCAATTAGAATTAAGAGCACCGAACTTCTTTTTAGATAGTGTTGGTAAAAATTTAGGTGAATCAATGGGCAATATAATAGCAAAATCATTTGACCTATTTTTACAAGAGAAACCTGATGCTTTACTTATACTAGGAGATACGAATTCTGCATTATGTGCAATAGCTGCAAAGCGCCTTAAAATTCCAATTTTTCATATGGAAGCTGGTAACAGATGTTTTGATCAGAATCTCCCTGAAGAGATTAATAGGAAAATTGTAGATCATATTTCTGATGTGAATTTAGCATATACAGAACATGCAAGAAGGTATTTAATATCAGAGGGTTATCGAAAAGAACATATATTTGTTACGGGATCCCCTCTGACCGAAGTATTGAAAAAATATTCGAATAAAATTCAAGAGAGTGCTGTCTTAAGTGAACTTGGATTAGAAAAAGAGAAATATATATTAGTTTCAGCTCATAGAGAAGAAAATATTGATAATGAAAAGAACTTTTTCTCTCTAATGAATGCTATCAATGACATTGCAGAACATTACCAACTTCCAGTGATCTACTCTACACATCCTAGAAGTGAAAAAATAATTGAGAAAAGAGGATTTAAATTCCATCCATTAGTGAAGAATTTGAAACCTTTTGGCTTCTTTGACTACAATAAACTTCAATTAAATTCTTACTGTGTACTATCGGATAGTGGTACAGTGCCTGAAGAAGCATCAATACTTGGGTTTCCAGCTGTTTCAATTAGAACATCATCAGAGCGTCCGGAATCACTTGATAAGGCTGCAATAATACTTGGTGGAATAAAAAAAGAAGATATTCTTCAGTCAGTCGAGTTGTGTAGAGGTATGTGGGATAATAATGAAGAGGTGTTAGCGGTTACTGATTATGTAGATACAAATGTATCAGTTAAAGTAATCAAGATTATACAGAGTTATACAAAAATTGTGAATAAAGTAGTTTGGGGGAAGGAATAAATTTGATTAGTATTATTATACCTTTGTACAATGGGGAAGAATACATAGGTAATATTATTAATTGTTTTTCTAAGCAACTGTATAAAAATTTTGAATTAGTCTTTGTTAATGATGGTTCAACAGATGATTCGTACAATCAATTATTATATTATAAGGAACGATCTGGCTTAAACGTGACTATTATTAATCAAGTTAATCAAGGTGTAAGTGCCGCACGTAATATTGGTATAAAAGAATCAAAAGGTGATTATTTATGTTTTTGCGATGTAGATGATCTTGTGGAAGATACTTATCTTTATGATATGTATAATATTCTAAATCAAAGAGAGACTCAAATAGTTTTTTGTAAGCATAAAGTAATAAAGGCTCCATATAATCAAGACTTATTTAGCAACTATATTGATACTGGACACGTGAAAATTGTTGATATGCTTACATGTTTGAGAGATTTTCTATATGGACGACTAAAATCAGGTTGTTGCACAATTATGGTATCCAAAGAAATACTATTGAATAACCATTTGCAATTCGCAGAAGGATTTAAATATAGTGAAGATTTGCATATGTTATGGCGTATAATTGCGAATTGTAATAAAATAGCATATCTTGATAAAACTTTGTACAAATATTTATTGAGACCTAATTCTGCTACTTCAAAATTTAATGAGGATAGATTTGATGGTTATGTTCTAATGAAAGAACTCGAGGTCTATTTCGAATCCAAAACACCCGATTTTTCAAGTGAATACAAAAAATATGGGGCTGCAAAATTAATGTGGTCCATTGTATGGCAAGCTTCAAATTATAAAGATAGGGTTCAATATAATCTCTTTATACGTAAATACAACATAAAGAATGAATTGAAGAAATTAATAACATTTAATAATGCAAAAGTAGCGATATCATCATTCCTGTTTATTATCTCACCTTTATTATTTAAAATACTTTCCAGTAAATATGGTGCAAAATTTATTCATTAGGAGTAAAAATGACAAGTATAGGTATTATAGAACAAAACAAAATAGGAAGAATAAGAAAACGATTAATGTTGCCAATGAAAATTGTACAATTTTATTTATGTGCTACGATTGTACTATTTCTTTTTGGTCCGTTTAAATGGCCGATGCATAATTCAATATTGTTTTTTACATTTTTAATAGCAGCCCAGTCTGCTTTATATATTGGATATAAGATTTCAATTAATAAATATACTAAACAGAATGGTGATATTCCAGAGGCTGATTATAAATTTATGCAGTTATTATATATAATGATAGCTATCAACTTTATATTCACAATTCTTAATACTATTCATAATACTGGAATGAGTGGTTTTTCTATTCAAGACCTGTACTCAAAAGTACAAAATGGATTAT
The DNA here is from genome assembly GCF_001682865.1 of Bacillus sp. FJAT-26390. Lineage (GTDB taxonomy): Bacteria > Bacillota > Bacilli > Paenibacillales > Paenibacillaceae > Pristimantibacillus. Next base: position 553,504 of record NZ_MAQX01000032.1, on the reverse strand, counting down.
TCAATCCTTATGAGCAATATAAAGATAAGTTTTCATCGGCACAATTTGGAGGAGCTCTATTAACGAAAACATCAACTCTTTTTGCCCCTTTATGCTGGTCGTCTATACCGTTATCTTTAATTTATTTTAAAAGGTTGAATTTGTCTTTTAAAGCTATCAGTATATTCTCTATATTATTAGAGTCATTCAGGTGGGTTGCAACGGGAACAAATAAAGGTATCTTTGACATTCTGATTATAATAGGAATTATTGTTTTAATAAAAAAAATGCAACGTGCAGATTTAAGTGCAATTCAAATCTTAAGTAGCAGCAAGAAAAAAAGTAAAAGGAAAATATTGATTATATTGATATTGCTGACTTTGGGCATTACATACTTTACTAATTCAATAGGAAGTCGTGTTAATGAGAATTGGTATAACTTAAGTGTCTCTACTGGAAATGTACCAATTGAGTTTGATTCATTTTTATCTAAAATATGTCCGGTGATCTTGCAACCGACCTTGGTTTATTTAACTTCGTATCTCACTCAGGGTTATTATGCATTATCGATGGCACTTACTTTGCCATGGACTCCTATGTTTGGAATAGGTAATTCAATGTTTTTAATGGAAAATTTCAAAGAGCTTTCTGGAAATGATGTGTACCCAAATACATATCAAGTAAAACTTATGGATTATGGATGGAACCCAATGGCAAATTGGCATAGCATATATGTATGGTTGGCAAATGACTTTCATTTCATAGGTGTTATTCCAATCATGTTTATTTTAGGATTTTTTTTCGCTGAGGTTGTAAAAGATGTAGTTATATTGAAAAAACCCTCTGCAGTTGTTTTAATGTGTTTATTCTTTATAATCTTTTTTTATTTTCCAGCTAATAATCAAGTTCTTTCTTATCCATCTACATTTATGACTTTTTGGACTGTAACTTTATTATGGTTTATGAAAAGAAGCTTCAAATTAAAAATATCATAAAATATATAATGTTAATGTATGGGAACTGGAGTGTAGCTCTAGCAAGGAGTGATCATATTGAATATAGTATTTATGGTTGGTTCATACTATCCATATTCCTCTGCTGTAGGAACATGCTGCCTTAATATAGTTGAAGAACTATCAAAGGAAAATAATGTAACAGTTATTTGTATGAAGTCAAGAATTGATCAATCTGATGTGGAAGAGTATCGAGGACATACTGTTGTAAGAGTGTCTCACAGATGGTGGGATATACGAATGAAAATAGATGAAAAGATAAGAACCGAAAGAGGGGCTTCAAAATTATTGTTTAAATTTTTACTGAACGGTATACGATTCAAGGAATATATTAAGTTAATCTCATCAAGAGCAAGCCTGCAAAAGTCTATGATAGATGCTTATTATAATGCATTAAATAAGATATTAGCTCCTGTCGAGGCAGTGATTCCAATGTGTTTCCCAATGGAAGCAGTGGTTGCGGGGATGAAGTTTAAAAAGAATGTGACTACAACAAAGCTTATACCTTATTTGTTTGATCCATTCGTAGAAAGCCATACTCTTCATAGAGCTAAATGGAATAAAAGATTAAAAAGAAAGGCTAATCTAAAAGTTGAAAAAAATATGTTTGATTTATCAACAAAAGTATTTTGTGTAAATCACATGCTTCATCACTTTGATAAATTTAGCAACTCTCATGGTCGTATAATTTCAACTGAGCATCCAATGTTGAAAGAAAATATTAATAATTTGACTATTAATAGAGAAGGCGAAAACAAAGCTCCGTTAATATTAACATATACAGGGGTATTCGATAAGGTTGTTCGCAATCCAGATTATCTTTTGAAAACTATGCAGTTTGTATTATCTGATTACGATTCTGAGCTTCATCTTTATACGTCTGGAAATTGTGGTGATATTATTGATCCTTATACTAAGGAAGCGGAAGGGAAAATAGTAAATCATGGATATGTCTCCAAAAAAGACGCTGATATAGCTGTTGCAAGCAGTGGGATTTTAGTATCTGTCGGAAATAGGGATAATTTGCAATCTCCAAGTAAAGTTTTTGAATATATATCGGCTGGAAAGCCAATTGTTCATTTCTATAATAGAGATGATGATTCAATCGTTGATCTCCTGAAATCTTATCCTATTAGCTTGTGTTTAAAACAAGATAAGGGATTAATTGAACAAAATGCCAAATCTATTATTAAATTTTATCAAGAATGTAATGGTAAAACTTTAAAGTTTTCAGAAATAGAATATAAATTTCGTAAAGCATCGCCAAAATATATTGCATCCCAAATACTTAATATAATTATTGATAAAGAGAATGAAAATGAAAGTAAGGAATTAATGTAATGGAAGAGAAGAAAATATATAAATTAGGTATTCAAAATATTATGTATTCAATAACTTCTCAAGCTTTATCATTTTTATTAAGTATTGTGACAGGCTTTATCTTACCTATTACAATGGGCGTCGCGGATTATGGATATTGGCAAGTGTATTTATTTTATATAGGGTTTATCATGTTATTCTGCTTCGGGTTCAATGATGGATTGTACCTACGTTATGGTAGTTATAATTATAATCAGTTACCGTTTGATAAATTAAGAATAGCTATGAGAATATTTATTATTGCTATATCAATTACGACAGGAATATTACTAGTTTTTTCTTTCAGGGAAAGTGATCCCAATAAGGTGTTTGCATTTTGTGCAATAAGTATAAATCTAATTATATTAGGTATAAATGGAACACTGCTAACTGTATTGCAGTTTACTAACCGTATAAAATTGAATAGTTTTCTTACAATTGCAAATAAGCTTATATTTGTTATTATTATAGTCCCATTATTATTAATAGACTGGGTGGATTTTAGAGTAATAATTATTGCGGACATTATTACAAAACTATTTGTATTAGCGTTTAACATATATAAATCCAATGAGCTTTTCCGTGGGCATACAGCTACCTTTTCTATAGGCATTAAAGAATACTGGGATGATATTAGTATAGGAATAAGTTTAATGTTTGCAAACATTGTTGGTTCTCTGCTTATTGGAGTAGGTAGATTTATTGTTGAGAGATATATGTCACTTGAAACTTATAGTTTATACTCTTTTGCCACTACTATTACTACTTTTGCATTAATATTCATTGCAGCGGCGAGCATGTCGTTGTATCCATTATTAAAAAGAGTAATGAAGCAGAAACTACCTGTAATTTATGTTGAATTGAATCAACTTCTCTGCATTGGATTATTTTTTCTATTAGCGGGGTACTACCCGTTGCATTATTTGATTAAAAACTATTATACAAGTTTTAATGGAATACTTGAGTACTTCTATTTATTATTTATTATCGTTGTATCTCAAGGGAAAATGCAGTTTATGATTAATACATATTATAAAGTCTTGCGAGAAGAAAAAGCGATGCTAATAGCGAATTTATCAAGTGTTGTATTTGCTATATTAGCTATTATTCCTGCATTCTATTTTACACATTCTATATTTTCTATTGTTATTGGAACAACAGTAACATTGATTTGGCGATGTTATGCATCGGAGTTCTTTTTGAAAAAGAAGATGGGAATTACTAGTTACAGCAATATGATAATTGAACTTTCAATGATTATTTTATTCGTGATTACCATTATATCTTTTAAGCCTGTTATAGGTTTCTTTATATTCTTCCTGATAAATTGTGGAAATGTTTTTATTAATCGAAGTTTATTGAGAAGGTTTATTATTAAAGTTTACAAATCGGTGAAAGTATAATATTTGTTGAAAAATATCTTTGTATTTTTTATAAAAGAAATATTGTTAATTGGAGGATGGTAATGTGCAATTTGACATAAAAAAATTACATAGTGTTGAAATTGAAATATTAAAAGCATTTGTTGAGTTTTGCGAGAAAAAAAAGATATCATACTTTCTTATTGGTGGCAGTGCTTTAGGTGCAGCTAGACATAATGGATTTATTCCGTGGGATGATGATATTGATATAGGAATACCTAGGTCTGATTATTCTAAATTGCTAAACATTCCTGAACATGAATTACCTGCGGGCTGTATATTGAATAGTTTTTATAATGAAAAAGAGTATCCGTACTATTTCTCCAAAATTTGCAATAAAAATACTATATTGGAAGAAAATATGACAAGTCATTTGAATTTCAGGCATTGTATATATATAGATATTTTCCCATTAGACGGTGCTCCTGACTCGAAATTTTTACAGAACTATCATTATCAAAAAATAAGATTTTTTAAAAAAGTTCAAAATATTTACAATGGAATGACGAAAAAGGAAATGAATATCTGTAAAAAAGTGCTTATAAGTTGCATTAGATTTACTTTTACTCGGGAATGGCTACATAAAAAGCTCGAAAAACTTTCGATGAAATATAAGTATGAGGAGCAAGAGATAATCGCAAATTACTTTGGAAGTTGGGGAATGAGAGAAATAACACCGAAAAAGTATTTTGGTGATGGTACAAAGTTGTATTTTGAGAACGGGTATTACAATGTCCCAAGTGATTATAATAGATATCTTACGTTATTATACGGAGACTATATGCAAATGCCTCCTGAAGAAAAACGAAAAAGCCATCATTCATTTAAATTTATTAAGTTTTAGATATGCACATTATTATTCTTAAATTGTTAATGCAGAGAGGAGTTGCAGTATGAGAAAGGTTATAACGTATGGAACTTTTGATTTGTTGCATTACGGACATATTAACTTGTTAAAGCGCGCGAAAGAAATGGGAGATTATTTAATAGTTGCTCTTTCAACAAATGAGTTCAATGAAATTAAAGGGAAAAGTTGTTATTTCTCTTATGAAGAACGAAAAAGGTTATTAGAGGCTATTCGGTATGTTGATTTGGTAATTCCAGAATACAGTTGGGAACAAAAAAAACATGATGTAATTGAATTTAAGGCTGATTTGTTTGTAATTGGAAATGACTGGGAAGGTAAATTTGAGTTTCTTAAAGAATATTGTGACGTAGTTTATCTAGATAGGTCGCCTGAGATATCAACAACAAAGATAAAAAGTGACTTAATGTCTAAAATTCATAATGTATGATATTAGATCTATTTTTTATTCTTTTCATTGATGGGTAAAATCGAATAAAGAGTTGCTTTACCAATACTTTTATCGAAAGATAGTAGAAGAGATCTTGGTGCTATCTTAAATAAGATCAAGAAGGTTAACTGTTCTCTAAAGAATGTGCGTTATGGTGTACAAGTAGCAAAATTGGAGAACTCTCAAGAAAAGAGTAGTTAAGGTTTATTAGCTATCAAAAAGATTTGTATTGGTCACGATCCATCTATACTTCCACCCACATTTTTGTTACCATACCCTTAAACAAAACAACCGCATAAACCGTACGATAAAGGCAAAACCATTGAAAAGTGGTGACGCAAAGCTACAGGGGCTTATCTGAAATCAGACTGCCAGCCAGCTACCGAATATCGTGCCTCCCGTCAAGGTTTATGTGAGAACATGGAGGTTATTTGTATGTTCATACGAGCCAATATTGTATGGCATCAGCTTTGGATGGAATTTCATGAGATGCTGTGGGAAGACTGCTTGGATGAAGATAGGCGCATCGAGATTTATTTGAAGATTGTTTATCATAAAGATAAACTAGCAGCCGTTGGTCTCTAATGTTCAAGTTCTTGTTGTACATATTATAGGTTTGGAAAACCGAGATCCCAAGCTGGCGCCCTGTCACTATGAAGCGTCAGCTTGTTTTTTTGAAAATAAACAAAGGAGAATCATATGAGGTTATAGCTCATGCAGCACCCATATGAAACCAATACTATGAAAATATCTAATAAAATGCTTTTTATAATGGCAGGTGCAATTGTCGTTATTGGAATTGTCATTTATGGCAGCATGAGTCTGTATGCGAAGCTGAATAAGGTAGAAGAGTTAAATGGGCGTTTAGAAGAGACGGCTCAAAATGATGGGGTACAGGCCTCGCCAGAGAGCACTGAGCAGCCTAGCAATCAAGCGGTGCAAAAGCCGGAGGATGAACCAACGCAGACGCCTGTTCCGGTTCCAACGACTCAGAGTGAGGAAGGCCTTAAGTCTAGCCCGGATGCAACTTTGACACCAGAACCAACGTCTGATAATTTAGATATAGGCCATAAGCCGGAGGATGAATCTACCAATACGGATGATAAGTCCCAGAAGAAGAAAGAGATTGTTGCTTCGGTTACAGCGAAACTAGCGAAGCTGAAATCGTCGTGTCAAGCAAGCAGCAATAGTTTGGTTCAGCAGATCGCAGAAGAGCTTAGCGCGGATAAAGACGCGACGCTTTCGACGATTCAGAGCAAATATCTGAATAAGGTTTTTGCTGCCGAAGCCGACTGTGATGCTAAGTTTAATCAGTTAATAAGCACTGCCAAGAGCGAGTACAAGGCAGCCGATCTAGGTGATCAGTCCTTCCCTGATTGGAGCTCGCAATACGAGAGCGCGAAGGCTGCTGCTAGAGCCAATGCGCTTACTGTAATTGCTAACTCGCTCAAGAAGTAAGTTCTATTATTTTTAGGAGGCGCTATGAAAAAGTCACGTGTACTATCTATTTTTCTTGCCATTATGATGCTGTCATCTGCACTGGCAACCGTCGCATCTGCGGCAACAACGACGATTAAGGCAACAACGCAGCCGATTAAATTGCAATTTGATGGACAAGCTCTACAGCTGCCGGACGGTCAGTATTCGTTTATTTATGAGGGGCGTACATATGTGCCGATTCGCTACATTTCCTATGCACTGCAAAAAACGGTGAACTGGGATGGCGGAAAAGCTACAATCTCCGAACCGACAGAGAAGGAGCTTGCCGCACTGAAGAAGCAATTGCAGAGTGCAGCATCAGGTAGCCCAAAACCGCAAGCAAGCGTTGAAATTACGATTCAGCCTGTCAAGGCAACGCTCGTATTTGATGGGAAGACAGCAGCTTTGCCAGCTGGCCAATCCATTTATGGCTATAAAGGCTCCATCTATGCGCCACTACGCTTCTTGTCAGAGTCCGTGGGCACGCAGATCAGCTTTGATCCCGTGACTAAGACGGTTAGCGGCGAATCGGCTGCTTACCGGGCTGAACAGGGTGCTGGCGGAGGTGTGGTTCTGCCAGGAACAGGCGGAGGCACAGGTGGTACCGGTAATAACGCTGGCAATGGCAATACTGGAGGTAATGCCGGCAATGGCGGCGCGGGCGGAGGTGTGGTTAAACCGACATCTGAGCAAATTACGGCTGAAGCTGAATCGAAGCTTAAAGCATTGAAGGCAAGCTGCGATGCAACGCTAAAAGATATTGGCATGCAATACATCCTAGCGTCGACTGCTGAGGAAAAAGCTAAGCTCAAGGAGAGTGGCCGCTCGGAGGTTAACAAATGTTCGGCGAGTTTTGAGGTCATTATGACGGATACGACGTCTAAACTGACAACAAACGGCTACAGCACGAGCATCATTGCTTCCTATCGCGAAGCTTTCAACAAGGACATTGAAGATTTAAAAGCAATTGTAGCAACAACGGCATAATCAAATTTTGAAACAAATAAGTGGGGCGGTAGCGAAGTCGATGAGACTTCGTTACCGCCCCTTTTTTTGGCTATGCTGCTGACCGTAATAACAGCAAAAACATTGTATTAATATCTTGTTTTGCATGTTTTTGTCTTTCTTTACTTCACAGTGCAACGAAATGTAAAAAAATAACTCAATTCACCAGTAAAGCCACTACCATAGTACTAAAATATGAATTACACTAATATTACACGCCAGCCTAAATTCATACAATAGTGGTAATCTAGGGGGACTATGGGCATATTTAAAGCGTTTTACCGAATGGATGACTATACTTCCAGCCTAGTTGCTGGACGCAATATATACGTTTGTGAGGTGGGTCAAAATACTCAATCCCGTGAGCTGCTTTGTGCGGCACCTTACAGCCTGTTTCACTACTGCGGCATAGTGGTAAAAAATGATAGTGCATAACATAAGGGATAGCTCAGAGTCCGGGTATAGAGCGTTTTGTGCGGTACGAATCAAGAAGCTCATGTGTATGCTGCAATCAGGAATCTATATACCCTTTTATTAGTCCAGAGAGGCGAAGTCGAATGGAAGATATGAAGTTGGAGTATGCTGGTCCGAACATAGACAGCTGCAAGAAAGCTGGCGATTATTTTGCGAATAACCAAGCTGCAAGAAGGTTGAATCATCTATTTTGCGAGGAAATGCCAGTAGGTGTCGATTCGAATATACTAAATCAGGGAGAGGTGCGGGTCCATTAATAGAGATACTGTTCTACAGAAGATAAAGCTAGAGCAGACGATCGAGCTGCTGCGGCAGGAAATGGTCGAAAAGCTATTAGTGAGCCAGTCTTACCAATCTGATGAAGTGCTAGGAGCGAGCCAAGCGTTGGATCGCGTTCTAAATTGCTATGATTGTGTAAGATATGAAAGGAAATGTAAAAATGAATCCAATTGCGCATCGCTTACATTTTCATTTGAAAGAAAATAGCTCTATTTAAATATCCGTTTACGCTTGTTATTCTTATATTTGTACCAGTATTTACCGTTTTCATCCTTAAAAACCCTTATTCCTATTAGCTTAAATGGTGTTGTTATCTCGGTGAACATTAAATAACTAGACATATGATCTCCCTCTTTCGCATCTTTTAAGTAATAATACCAAACTTTAGACATATTGACTATATTAAAATAGGACTTTTTTACTGCTATCTTTTTATATTTGATTGGGTTATACTTCTTTTTCTTCCAAATACGTGCTATTAATAATGTCAACGGCTGCTTCTTTTGAGCGAGTTTGCCGTTTTTTGGCATGCCTTCTCCTGTCCCGAAACGCTCAAATTTTGTTTGTGTGATTCATTTCAAGTATGATAGAAGGAGAAAAGCGGGAGAAGACTGCTGAGCAGGAGGTGCAAGAGAAAATGAACAAATCTACGAGATGGATACCAACCTTAATATGGGGCATTTTGTTAACCGGATGGCTCGCGCTCTTATTTATGTTTTCGTCCCAGACCTATGAGCAGCAAAGTATTCAGCCTTTCTTGCGGAGCCATTTTAATTATGATCAGCTTGTGAGATGGCTGCCTGATATGACGATTACCTATCGAGCCAGCGTTATTAATTCACATGATCGGCCATATAGCTTCATTGAATTCCTATTTCGCAAGGGCGCGCATTTATTTGTGTACGCTACGTTTGCTGCCATGCTGTTTATGTTCCTGCGTGCGCTGACCCGCGGGCGTTGGTTCATTTCGATTGTGCTTACGCTATTGGTTGCCGTTGCCGTCCCGGCGCTAGATGAATGGAATCAGCTGGGCTCTGATGAGCGCACGGGCAACGCGACGGATGTGGTGCTTGATTTTGCAGGAGGCTGTGCGGGGCTGCTTGTCTGCTTGTGTATTTTAGGGGTTGTTAAGCTGTGGCGCTCCCGTACGCGGTCTCGATCAAGAAATAGGCATTACTAGGCGCACGCCTGCTAGAGCTGCCATTCAACCGCTGAGAGCGGCTTGAAGGGCGCTTTTTTTTATATGCGATTCTTTTTAAAAATCTCAATCGATTCATATCACAACTTTTTTAAAGCAAATTCGTCTAAATGGTATAAAATTCAAACTTTGTTAATTAGGAGTGACGTAATTGAAACGATCCATTGCCTTGCTGCTCGTCTTATTGTCTATGCTGTCATTAGGAAACAACAACTTTGTGTACGGAGCGAAGGTCCAAATCCTCCAAGCGATTCCGCTAACCCAAGTTATTGATATCGATGATAGAAGCTATTCGGAGTACTTCTACGCCTTACAGGAGGACGGTACGATATGGATAGGCTCTGATCATGCTCCTGCTATTAGAGGACCTCAAATCAAAGGAGCCGTAAAAATCTCGGGCAATCTTGTCCTTACCGCTAAGGGAGACGTATGGACTTGGAGCACCAATCCTGCCGATCATCCGAAGCGAGTTCCGGAGCTATCCGGTATTCAAGATATTAGCGCGGGGCCTGCGTTTATGGCTTTAGATAATAAAGACCGAGTATATGTATGGGGCAACGTATGTTATGTGTCGCTTATGAGGCCAGACCTTCAGGATCGCCAAGGACCGTCATGCGTGAATCCCAGCCAAGCTTCGCAAGCAGATGTGGATCTAGCGAATATTCCTAAGGTTGCGCTTGAGAAGGTGAAGGCGATTCGGAGCTCGCTGCAAAGTCTAATGGTGCTGATGAGTGATGGGAAAACGGTACAATGGTATGGCAATACCTACATCATGGACATGGGAATGCATAAGGTGGTTTCACAGGCGCCCGTAACTGATTTTACCGGCTTTGACACCGATGTGGTTGGAGGCGGGGAAGTGAAAATGCTTCCAGATAAAGAGCTGGTATCAGCACTGCCGAATGCTCAATTTAACAAGCTTAGTGTGAGCTATGAAAGCTTTTATTCGTTATATTTGAAGCAAGATGGCACAGTATGGAGCAAGTCGGACTGGGTGGATGGATCGCTGCAGCAGATACAACCTTTGAAAAATATCGCTCAGGCCCATGCGATCGCCTTAAATAGCGGCACAGCCTTGGATAATAATGGTATAGTCTGGACGTGGGGGAATCGCAGTAATATGCCTTATGCTGGAATACCGGACAAAATCTTGAGCAAGGTAGATGCGAAGCCTGCTCTGCGGCAGTTATCTTTGAAAATCAATGGGAAATATATACCGTCGGATCCCGGACCTATCCAAATGAACGGAGTCACTTTCGTACCGCTTCGTGTATTATTTGAGTCGATTGGCGCAAAGGTTAACTACGTTAATGACAAGATCGCGGTTACATACATTAATCAAGTATTGCAGATAAAGGTATACGATACAAATGCCGTTTGGAACGGCGAAAATATCAAAATGAACGCAGCGGTGACCTCCTATCAGGGTAAAACGTATGTGCCTGTCAGGTTTATTTCAGAGGCGCTAGGAGCGAATGTGCAGTGGGATGCCAAAGATGGCTGCGTTGTTGTACAGTTTGCGGCATCAAATGCTCATTGAATGGTTTGGAATGGTCTGGAAGAATGTGAAAAATAAATGCGGACAAAGCGGCATGCTATCCCTTATAATCGTCTTTGTACTTTAAAGATTCGGTAAATGTGGAGGAGTCGCAGCTTGCAGCGCTATGAAGAGTTAGATTCGCTTAGAGGATTGGCAGCGCTTGCCGTTATGGTAGGACATTTCTTAATGGTGTTTACGCCAATCGTGCAAAATACATCAGGCTTAGGCTTTTGGGATTATCCGCTAAACCTGCTGAAATATACGCCGCTGCATGCGATTTGGGGCGGCCATGAAGCCGTCATTATGTTTTTTCTGCTTAGCGGGTTCGTGCTTTCCTTGCCGTTTTTCAACAACCGCCAGCAGAACTATACGAAATATGTAATCAAGCGTATATGCCGCATTTATATTCCTTTTCTAGTTGCTTTAATGATTGCCATTGTGATGAGGGAAGCCGTCTACGTATCGAAGCTGTCGGACTTTACGGCTTATTATAATAATCTGTGGGTCATTCCGCCGGATATGAGCTCGATTATGCATCACTTGCTGTTCATTGGAAATTACAATACGACGAGGTATGATCCGATTCTTTGGACGCTCGTTCATGAGATGCGCATCTCGTTATTATTTCCGTTTATTATGTTCATGATTGTAAAAGGAGGCTGGAAATTCGGACTTCCGCTTGCGATCGTTTTATCCTATGGGGCTGCGATTATGCTCGAAAATATAGAGACCCGCTTTATGACCAATTTTGTTGTATCGCTGCATTATGCCTCCTTCTTTATCGTAGGCGCGCTGCTTGCGAAGTATCAGAAAGAGCTGAGGGCGGCCTTCTCGAAGCTGAATGGCTGGTGGACAGCCTTGCTTCTTGTAGCGGCGTTATGCTTCTATTCGTTCAAATGGATCGGCTATGGCGAGGATTTCCATGACCGGTTCATGCCGCATGGCGGCGATTGGATGACCGCGGTCGGCGCTTCCATCTTTATTATAGCAGCGCTATCGTCCGTTCGATTGTCGCGGCAGCTGCAGCGGAAGCCGTTGCTATTTTTGGGCAAAATCTCATACAGCCTCTATCTCTATCATATGATCGTGTTGTTGTCGCTCATTCATCTGCTGAATGGAGAGCTGGATGCGCCGTTTATCGTCATGCTCGCCTTTGTTGCCTCGTTCGGAGCGGGAGCGCTAAGCTACTATTTCATAGAGCTGCCGTCCATTCGATTAGGCAGGTGGCTCACAAGCGGAGGCAAGAAGCCGATAGCGGCAGCTGTGGGCAGCGGAGAGAGCACAACTACGTCGGCAGGTTAATAGCGTGAAATAGAAGAAGGGAATGGCTCGCCTAGCGGGAGCCATTCCCTTCTTTGCATGCTGCGGCACGCTCACCCATGAGAGAATCGCTGGCGATACTTGCGCGGGGAGATGCTCTCGTATTTGGCGAAGCAGGAGGTGAAGTAGGCAGCGTGGTTGAAGCCGACCTCCTCGCCGATGCGGGCGATCGGGAGGTCCGTCTGGAGCAGCAGCAGCTTCGCCCGTTCGATGCGGAACCGCATTAAGTAATCGAATGGAGCGCAGCCAAACTCCTTCTGCATGCACCTGGCAATGTATACGGGATGAAAGTTGATGCTCTCGCCAAGCTCCTGCGCGGTTATATGGTCACGGTAATGCTCTCGCAAATACGAGGCGGCTTGCTCTGCGCATAGCGCTGATGGCGACGGGCCTTGCGCCTCCATAGAAGCGGACAGATGCTCGATGACCTCTTGAAAAGCGAGCTGCTGCTTCCATTTTACGCTTGGAATATGGTCATTCATATTTAGCTGCACGAGCTGGCGCAGCAGATTGTCCATCTTGGAGGGCTGGAGAAGCTTGGCGAATTGCGGTAGCTGCTTCGTGAAGGTTTGCGTAGTATAAATGTTCGACGTAAGCGCTCTCACTTTGCTGCTGTCCCCCGGCTCCTCCGTCACGGATTGATCCGACACGCTCCATGCGCCGGTCGTCTGAAAATGAATCCAGTAATAAGCGGTCTGCTCTTGGCAGGCCAGCGTGGCGTAATGATGGGCATCCGGTCTCAAAATAAGAGCATGGCCGGCGCTGATTTCATAGTGCTGCTCTTCTTCTCCCATATATAAGCACCCTCGCGTTACGACCAGCAGGTCGAACACGCCGATATTGCGCCGGCTCGGATGTTTACGGCCTGTAGGAGCCACGGTATACCCTCCGATTATATAGTGAGGGAGCGGCGGAATCGTCAAGTGAATGATCGTCATAGCATGGAATGCTCCTTGTATATTCGAAGTTGGAATCGTTATAGTTTCGGTTGTAAAAGTGATACATCAAGCTCAGTATAGCATCTATAATTTGAAATGACGAACGATGAAAGAACAACGGATGAGGTCTAATGAGAGACCGTCGCAGGGGGACACTAGAATGGCTTTATCAGACAAAAAATTTTCACTCTGGATACTGGCTTGGCCTATATTCATTGAATTGTTTTTGCAATTTCTGCTCGGAGCGGCGGACACGCTGATGGTTAGCCGGATTTCGGATGATGCCGTAGCGGTTGTCGGCTTCTCCAATCAGCTGTTTCAGGCGCTTACGACTTTGTTTATAACGGTGGCGAGCGGGGCGGGCATTCTCATCGCGCAGAAGATCGGCTCGCGAAACGGCGAGGATGCGCGTACGATTGCGATTATGGCGGTTAACGTAAGTGCGGTGATCGGTCTTGTCCTTAGCGCTATACTATTCCTGATGCCGGGACAAATCGCATCGGTGCTTCAGCTTCCGGAGCATTTGCTCCCGCTTGCCAAAACGTATATTTCGATAGTTGGCGGAGGCATGGTGCTTATTGCGCTCATGTCGGCACTCAGCACATCGATTCGTAACACGGGCAATACGAAGGGACCTATGTATACAGCGATAGGCATGAACGTCGTGCATGTCTTTTTCAATTATGCGTTTATATTTGGAGCGTTTGGTTTTCCAAAATGGGGCTTGATGGGCGTAGCGATTTCAACTGTGCTTTGCCGCCTGCTGGCAACGATCGTGCTGTTTATTATGTTTCTCAGCTCTTTCGAGCGTACGATTAGCTTGCGTGACCTTAACGTATTTAACCGCAAGCTATTCGGTGACATCATCCGCATCGGCTGGCCGCTTGGCGTAAATATGTCCTGCTGGGTGTTTACGCAGCTGCTTATATTCACCTTCCTGGCTATCCTCGGCTCGAATGAGCTGGCAGCGCGGACGTATATGAACACGCTGGAGTCGTTTTGTTTCATGCTGGGCTATTCCATTGCGCTGGCGGTGCAGATTCAAATTGCGCATTTGTTCGGCGCAGGGCGGGTGAAGGAAGCCTATGGCCTTGCCTTCAAGGCGATGTGGATTGGCCTCGGTGTAGTCACGGTCAATGCGTTCCTCATCTATCTGTTTGGCCGGCAGCTGCTTGGCTTGTTCACGGATAATACAGAAATCGTGGCGCTTGGCGTATCGCTGCTGGGGCTTAACCTGGTGCTGCAGCCAGGCAAAATGATCAATATGGCGCTTGGCAACGCGCTAAATGCAGTCGGAGATACACGGTTTACGATGTGGACGTCGGTGTTCTCGATGTGGCTGATCGCGACAGGCCTGGCTTACTTTGTCGGGATCCATCTCGGCTGGGGCTTGGTCGGCATTTACTTATGTATGATTCTAGATGAGTACGTGCGCGGGGTGCTGTCGCTCATTCGCTGGCGAGGGAAGAAGTTTCTTCGAAGAGCGGAGCAGAATGAGGCGGAGGCTAGAGTAAGAGGGGTGGATACTGCTGGCGGCTCGCTTTCAAAACAAACCGCGCTAGACGTTTAATAAAAGCGTATAATAGGAGTAGGAAATGACAGCGGCTTTGCTAGTAAAGGCTGCTGTTTTCCTTATTCACGGCATAGGAGTGATAGATTGATATGGCATCCATGGTCATTATGAATGAAAAAATACGCGCCTCCGAGGTGCGGCTGACCGGCCTTCGGGGCGAGGATCTTGGCATTGTCTCGCGCGATGAAGCGCTGGCGAAGGCACGCGAGCTGAAGGTTGATCTTGTCTGCACCTCGCTGATGAGCAGTCCGCCGCCGTGCAAGCTGGTAGGCAAGGGCCAGGCGAAGCAGCAGGCGGATCAAGAGAAGCGCAGCTCCAAGGTGAAGGAACAGCCAAGCAAGGTAAAGGAGCTCCGCTTAACACCGCATATTGAGGAGCATGATTATGATACGAAGCTGCGGCAGGCGGCGAAGCTTCTTGGCTCGGGCAACGGCGTGCAGCTCGTCGTTAAGATTCAAGGCAAGGAAGGTCCGAAAGCGAAGGAGCTTCTCGAGCGGATGCTGAAGGATCTGGCGGAGAGCGGGAAGAAGCAATCGGGTATTCAAGTGAGCGGGAAGCAAGCGGCGGTGCAAGTGCAGCCTTTGTGAGTAGGCAGCGATTGAGCGGAAGCTTTTGTAGGAAAAAATCTGAGCGGTGTCTTGAATGTGCACGGAAAGTATCGTTTTCGTTCTTGGGCTGCTCGGGGTTTTCCTGCATCTCCATCCGTTACGCTATGTATGCGCTTACTTAACGGGCAGCCAGCTGACGCAGCCAAACGTATTAGAGGCAGAAGAGTTTGAAGCAGCATGAACAGCTTAATGTGCTAAATGGTATTCATTCGATGCTATTAACGAGGTGAATCATTAATGAAGAAAACCGTTCATACAGGACCTATCAAGCTGCCAAAGCGGCCGGACCCGAAGCTCTGGGTCAGCAAAGCGCCGTTTGGGCTGGGACGAATTAAGCCGCATCATATACGCGATACGCTCAAGGTGGCGTGGGATAACCGCGACAATCTGCCGTATGCTTACCGGATTTTGACGCAGGGGGTATGTGATGGCTGCGCTTTAGGCGTATCTGGATTATATGACCAGACGCTGAGCGGCCCGCATATTTGCACGACGCGGCTGAACGTGCTTCGGCTTAATACGATGCCGGCCATTAAAGCAGCGACGCTTCACTCCGATATCGATGAGCTGCGCAAGCTGGACAGTACGCAGCTGCGCAAGCTGGGGCGCTTGCCGTATCCGCTTATAAGGGCGAAGGGGGAGCGCAGCTTCCGTAGGCTGTCATGGGAAGATGCGCTGGATAGAATTGCGGCGAAAGCAAGGTCGATCGATCCGAAGCAGCTGGCCTTTTATTTAACGGCGCGCGGCATAACGAATGAATCATATTATGTGGCGGCGAAAGCGGCGCGGCTTATCGGAACCAACAATATTGATAATGCGTCGCGTATTTGCCATTCTCCCTCGAAGACGGCGATGAAACGCTCGATTGGCGTAGGAGCCTCCACCTGCAACTATAAGGATTGGATCGGTACGGATGTGCTGGTGTTCTGGGGCAGCGTAGCTGCGAACAACCAGCCGGTCTCAACGAAGTATATGTATGCCGCTAAGCGGAAGGGAACCAAAATCATCGTCATCAACCCTTACCGCGAGCCGGCGATGGAGGGCTACTGGATTCCGTCCATCCCGGAATCGGCGCTGTTTGGCACGAAGCTGGCCGATGACTTCTACCAGGTGAATATCGGCGGCGACATTGCGTTCATGCATGGCGTGATGAAGTGCTGGTTCGAGATGGAGGAGGAGCGGCCGGGCTCGGCTGTTGATCATGCTTTTGTGCAGGAGCACGCGAATGGCTACGAGGAGCTGAGGGCTCATATATTGAAGCAGGACTGGGAGCTGCTGCAGAAATCCTCCGGTCTGACCAGAGAGCGGATGAGGGATTTCGCGGAGCTGCTGGCAGCAGCGAAGTCCGGCGTCTTCGTCTGGAGCATGGGGCTTACGCAGCACCGGTTCGGAACGGACAATATTTCGCAGGTGGCGAACCTTGCGCTGCTGCGCGGTTTTCTCGGCCGCGAGTTTTGCGGCTTGATGCCGATTCGCGGACACAGCGGCGTGCAGGGCTCTGGCGAGATGGGAGCCGATCCGTTCAGCCTGCCCGGCGGTGAATTTAAAGGCGCGGATATAAAGCGGGTGGAGCAACTGTGGGGCTTCAAGCTGCCGGATTGGCAAGGAGATATCGTTGGCGTATCGCTGGAGAACGCCTTGCTGCCAGAGCAGCACGAGCGCAGGCTGAAGCTGTTCTATACGTCAGGCGGCAATTTTATCGAGACGATGCCTGATCCTGATTTTGTGAAGCGATGCTTGGAAGCGGTTGATCTGAGGGTGCATCAGGATATTATGCTGAACAGCTCTACGCTGCTTGACGCGCAGGAGGAGGTCATCGTGCTTCCAGCTATGACCCGTTATGAGCAGCCCGGCGGCGGCACGTCCACTTCGACAGAGCGGATGGTTTATTACTCGCCTACGATTGAAGGACCTCGTATGGAGGAGGCGCGTGCGGAATGGCAGATCTACGCGGAGCTGGCTGCGCGCATTCGTCCTGAGCAGGGAGTGTTGGTAACCTTCAAAGATGCCGATGCGGTCAGGCGGGAGATTGCCCTGGCAGCGCCCTATTACGATGGCATCCAGAAGCTGAGCAATCAGGGCGATGTGTTTCAGTGGGGCGGGGCATGGCTGTGCGAGGACGGCATTTGTCCTACGGCAGATGGCAAAGGCAATCTATTGTCGATTGAGCTGCCTGAGCTGCGCATTCCCGAAGGGCATTTCTATGCGACGACGAGGCGAGGCAAGCAGTTCAATTCCATGATTTACGGAGAGAAGGATGCCTTCAACGATGCCGGGCGCTACGATGTGCTGTTGAATGAAGCGGATTTGGCTGAGCTCGCAATCGTAGAAGGAGACGCGATTGTCGTCTACAACCGGAACGGCGCCTTCCATGGCAGGGCCAAAAGAGAGGATATCGCGCGCGGAAATATCGAGCTGTACTGGCCGGAGGGCAACAGCCTTTTTCCAAGAGGGGTCTATGAGCCGCTTGCGGGCATTCCCGAGTACAATACATCGGTAATTGTGGAGCGGGCGGACACGTATCATGCCTTTAAGGATACGAAATATATCGAGAAGCGGGTCGTGGAGCTTGAGACCGAGCCGCCGGCTTAGGCAGGTACGTTGACAGGGAAGGGGCACACGGATGGATCTATCTAACACGACAAAATGGCGGATACTCAAATACGACGGTAAGGGGCATTGGGAGAAGGATGACGATATCGCCGCGGAATTTCCGCTTACCTTAAAGCTGGATGGCGAAGAGTTTGCCACTTTAGTATGCTCGCCGTCTGACCTTCAGGAGCTGGTCATTGGTTTCCTCGCTTCCGAAGGCGTTATACGCGCGGCCGGGCAGGTGAAGTCCATGTCTATCCATGAGGATACGGGGTTTGCCTATGTCGAGCTTGAACATAAGCATACGGTGAGCCTTGACCACTACTCCAAACGTTTTATCGGCTCCTGCTGCGGTAAAGGGCGCCAGTTTTATTTGCACAATGACATGCTCACGGCAAAAACGATCATGACCCGCACAACCATATCGGCTGAGCAGTGCATTCGCTTTATGCGGGCGCTGCAGGACAGCTCGGCGGATTTCCGCAGCACAGGCGGCGTTCACAACGCCGCCATCGGAACGCCCGCGGAGCTGCTCGCCGTGCGAACGGACATTGGGCGCCACAATGCGCTCGACAAGCTCTTCGGGTATTGTCTGCTGCATCGCCTCCGCACCTCGGACAAAGTGATCGCATTCAGCGGACGGCTTTCCTCCGAAGCGGTGCTGAAGGCGGCGAAGATCGGCTGCGGCATTTTGCTAAGCAAGTCAGCGCCTACCGATCTTGCCCTTCGGCTCGCGGACGATTTGGGCATCACCTGCGTCGGATTTATACGCGGCGGAGAGATGAACGTCTATACGCATCATGAACGGATAGATTTTGGCAATTGATTGACAGGTTGGTAGTGATTGTATATCATTTTAATGAAAATGATTATCACTACGAAAGTGAAGGAGTTTATGATGCTTTTACGATTTTTTGCCTACTATAAGCCTTACAAAAAGCTGTTCCTGCTCGATTTCTGCTGTGCGGTTCTGCTCTCGGTGCTGGAGCTATGCTTCCCTCTAGCGGTCAGCTATGTCATTGATACGCTGCTGCCGGACGAGAACTGGGGCCTGATTATTTCTGCCTGTGCCATTCTTCTTGTTGTTTATGTCATTAATACCATTTTGCAATATGTTGTTACCTATTGGGGCCATATGCTAGGCATTAACATTGAGACGGACATGCGGAAGAAGCTGTTTGATCACATTCAGAAGCTGTCTTTCCGATTTTTTGATAATACCAAAACCGGTCATCTTATCTCTCGTCTTACGAATGATTTGTTCGAGATCGGCGAGGTTGCCCATCATGGACCGGAGGATATGTTCATTGCCGGGATGACGCTGGTCGGAGCATTCGGGATCATGGCGTATATTAATTTGGAGCTGGCGATTCTAACGTTCGTTATCGTTCCTATCATTATATGGCTCGTCCTGCTGTTCAACGGTAAAATGACGAAGGCAGCGAATCGTTTGTTCTCGGATATGGCTGATTTTAACGCTCGCGTCGAGGATACGGTTGGCGGCATTCGTGTCGTTCAAGCATTCTCGAACGAGAAGCATGAGAAGAAGCTGTTCAAGGTGAACAACCTGCGCTTCCGCGAAGCAAAGCTGATTTCTTACAAAATTATCGGCTTGAACTCGTCGATTACGTACATGCTGATGAGGCTCGTATCGGTATTTGTGCTTGTGGCGGGCACGTGGTTTGTCATTAAGGGAGACCTGAAATACGGCGAGTTTATTAGTTTTGTTTTGCTGACGAACATCTTCTTTAAACCGATTGAAAAGATTAACGCCGTTATCGAAAGCTATCCAAAGGGCATCGCAGGCTTTAAGCGCTACGTGCAATTGCTGGAGACAGCGCCAGACGTTGCGGATAAGCCGGATGCGGTAGAAGTAGATCGTTTAAGCGGAAATATTAATTATCGCAATGTGACGTTCGGCTATGAAGGCGAAGCGAAGGTGCTGCAAAATATCGACCTAAACATTCGTGCAGGCGAGACGATTGCGTTTGTCGGGCCTTCCGGTGCCGGTAAAACGACGCTTTGCAGCTTGCTGCCGCGTTTTTACGAGATCGATGGCGGCAGCATTTCGGTTGACGGCTACGATATACGTGATCTGAAGCTCGAATCGCTGCGCAAGCAGATCGGTATCGTACAGCAGGATGTGTTCTTGTTCGCGGGCACGATTCGTGAAAATATTGCTTACGGCAAGCTGGGCGCGTCCGACGAGGATATTTGGCAGGCCGCGCGCAGAGCGAAGCTGGAGGAATTCATCCATGCGCAGCCGCATGGCTTGGATACGGTTGTCGGCGAACGCGGCGTGAAGCTGTCCGGCGGGCAGAAGCAGCGCCTTGCGATTGCGCGGATGTTCCTCAAAAACCCGCCAATCCTTATTCTCGACGAAGCGACATCGGCGCTCGATACGGAAACGGAAGCGGCGATTCAGCAGTCGCTGGCAGAGCTTTCCGTTGGCCGGACGACGCTTGTTATCGCGCATCGGTTAGCGACGATCAAAAACGCGGACCGTATCGTTGTTGTAACGGAGGAAGGGATTAGCGAGCAAGGCCGTCATGAAGAGCTTGTGTCGGCGGGCGGTATTTACAGCCGCTTGCATCATGCGCAGTTCGGCGCCAAATAAGAGCGCTGCTCCTTGGCGGTTAATCAAGTAGAATATCCATTTCAAATGATAGAGCGTTTCTAACGAAAAAACGCCGTCAACTCCACATCCATAGTGGTTTTGGCGGCGTTTTTCTTGATTGCTGAGCGTGTGCTGCAACGCAGCTGGCGAATTGTCGCCTTAAGAAGAGCTTCTATTGCATAAAGTACAAATCAGCCTAATTATAATCTGAAAAGCGGCTGCCGGCCTATCAATTGCCGGCAGCCGTTTTTTATATAGGCTTAACGGCTTTGCTCCGCCTTCACCAGCCTCAGCAGCTCCCGAATGCCGTTTGCTACCTTGTCGGGAGAAATATTTTTAGCCATCGCGTCCGTACGAATCTGCTCGATCAATTTAACAGCCTTCGCGCCCGTAACGGTCAGCACCTTCACGTCCCCGCCCATGAACGTCTTAATTTGGCTTGCTGCCATCGCCAGATTATCATGGCTGCTTTTGTCTGTGCCGCTAATGCCGCCGAGACCATTTTCCGGCGAGTAGCCCTTGCCGGACAGTCCTTCGGTCTGATCGAGCAGCTTTCTTTGCACGCTGTCGTACTGCGAAGCAGACGCGGCATGCTTCTCCGCGGCGAGCACGACCGTATCGTCGAAGACGAATACGCGCACATCGGGAATGCCAATGCCGCTGAGCCGGGATTCAAGATGCGCGGAGAAGCCGTTCGCGTGCAGCCCGGAGCTGCCGATCATGCTGTAAACGGAAGTTCCCATGCCGTAAGTGGTTTTGCCATGCTCATTGGTCGTATGCAGCTTTGGCCCGCCTTCGCTTGGAATGATGTTGGGATCATGAAGCATATGAGCCTGCTGCTTCACCTCTGCTTTTGTTTGCGGTTTTGGCGCTGTCCCCGTGGCGCAGCCGGTTAAGGCCAAGGCCAAAGCGGCAGATGTCAGTACGAGCAGTTTGCGGGTGGTAGTCATTGAAGAATCATCCTCCATAGGTTGCAATTTCTTTTTAGGATGACCCTTTCCATGAAATGAATATTCATGACTTCTTGGAAAATAATAAAGGGGAAAGAATGAAGTTTCCAGGAGGTGCAAGCATTGGATCGGATAGACAAACAGAAAGACCCAGGCAAACGAGCGGTAGACAGCAACTCCCGTCGTAAGTTTCTAGTCAATACCGGTTATGCGCTCGGCGGTATCGTTGTGGGCGGCGCGCTCGGTTCTCTGATCAAAAGAAAGCCCGCTGCGGAGACTGCGCCAGCGGCGCCGGGGAACGGGAATGCTGCTGAGGCAAAAAACTACAATCGCGCGCTCATGTTTTTTACACAGGAGCAGTTCCGGATCGCCGAGAGCGCGACTGAGCGTATTTTTCCCGAGGATGAGAATGGTCCTGGCGCGAAGTCACTGGGGGTAGCGTTCTTCATCGACCACCAGCTGGCAGGCGAATGGGGCTTTAATGGCCGGGATTATATGACGCCGCCTTTCTTCACAGGGGAGAAGGAGCAGGGCTATCAAGGGCGTTTGAAGCGAAGGGAAATATTCGAAATCGGGCTGCGCGAGATGGAAAACTACAGCAAGACGAAATACCAGAAGAGCTTTGTAGAATTGTCCGGCGAGGAACAAGATGAGGTGCTTAAGAGCTTCGAGTCTGACGCTGTGAAGCTGACGACGATCTCGGCAAGCAGCTTCTTCAAAATGCTGCGCAGCAACACGCTTGAAGGTGCGTACAGCGATCCGCTATATGGTGGCAATATGAACATGAACGGGTGGAAAATGCGCAGCTATCCGGGCAATCAGATGAGTTATACGAACATCATTGATAAGGAATTTACGAAAATCGAGCCGAGCAGCCTGCAAGATCATTTGGTTTCTCACTAGCGAATCGGGAGGATAACATGGCCAAAACATTACCGAAAACCGATGTCGTCATCGTAGGCGTCGGCTGGTCCGGCGGCATCATCGCAGCGGAGCTGACGAAAAAAGGGCTAAACGTCGTCGGACTAGAGCGAGGCAAGGAACGCAAGACCGAGGACTATTTTATGGTGCACGACGAGCTGCGTTACGCGCTGCGGTACGAAATGATGCAGGATCTGTCCAAGGAGACGATTACGTTCCGCAGCAATGAGAAGATTCGCGCGCTGCCGATGCGGCAATATGGCTCTTTTCTAATCGGAGACGGTCTCGGCGGAGCCGGCGTTCACTGGAACGGCCAGACGTACCGGTTTTTGCCGTACGATTTTGAAATCCGCAGCAAGACGATTGAGAAATACGGAAAAAATAAAATCCCAGCCGATATGACGATTCAGGATTGGGGCATTACCTACGATGAGCTGGAGCCGTACTACGATAAATTCGAGAGTATGGCCGGTATTTCTGGGGAGGAGAATCCGCTCGGCGGCAAACGAAGCAAGCCTTTTCCGACTCCGCCGATGAAAAAGACGCCGGCTATGCAGATGTTCGTGGATGCCACCACCCGCATGAAACTGAATCCGTATATGATGCCATCGGCGAATTTATCGGAAAACTATACGAATCCCGACGGCATTGCCCGCGCGGCATGCCAGTACTGCGGATATTGCGAGCGCTTCGGCTGCGAATACGGGGCGAAAGCCGATCCTGTGGTGACCGTTATACCGGTTGCCAATAAGACGGGGAAGTTTGAAATCCGCACCCATTCAAACGTTCGCCGCATTTTACATAAGGGCGGCAAGGCGACTGGGGTCATGTACACGGATGTGACGACGGGAGAGGAAATCATTCAGCCTGCGGATATCGTCGTCGTGACGAGCTATGTGTTCAACAACGTGCGCCTGCTGCTGATGTCGGGGCTTGGGAAACCGTATGATCCGTCCACTGGCACGGGCGTTATCGGCAGGAACTACGCATACCAGGTTGCCAAAGGCAGCGCGATAGGCTTTTTCGAAAAGCAGCAGTTCAATAACTTCGCGGGCGCAGGCGCGCTGGGCGTCTCGATCGATGATTTCAATGGCGATAATTTTGACCACTCCGAGCTTAATTTTATCCATGGGGGCGTCATCGCGATTGGCCAATCCGGCTCCCGTCCGATACAGAACAATCCCATTCCGTCGGGTACGGCTTCTTGGGGCCATGAATTTAAGGAGAAGTCGGTCCATTATGCAAATCGTACGATTGGTGTAGGCGCGCAAGGGTCCTCGATGGCGTTCAAGCATCATTTTCTCGATCTGGATACGACGTATAAGGATGTGTATGGCGATCCGCTGCTTCGCATAACCTTCGATTTCGAGGAGCAGGACCGCGAGCTGGCGAAGTTTCTGTCCCAGCGCTGCTCGCAGATTGTGAAGGAGATGGGCGCGGATAAAGTGGATTATTTAAAGGATCTTGGTCCGTACGAAATTATGACCTACCAGTCGACGCATAATACGGGGGGCGTCATGATGGGAACGAAACCGGATACGTCAGCTGTTAATACGTACAGCCAAATGTGGGATGCGGACAACGTCTTTGTCGTTGGCGCGAGCTCATTCCCGCAGAACGCCGGCTATAACCCGACGAATACGGTTGGGGCGCTCGCTTACCGCGCGGCTGAAGGGATCTTAAAGTATAGGGAAAAGGGCGGCCTGCTGGTTTAAAGGAATGAGGCGCCTGCTAAACGCACAAAAGGGCCGCTCCCGAAGCGATACGGGAGCGGCCCTTTTGTTGTTTCAGATTAAAGCAGCTTCTTAATGTCATCCTTGTTGTCCGTGGATGGATCGGCTTGTTCCTCGTCAACAATGCCGCGCGTTGAGCTGCGGAATTCGCGAAGCGTATCGCCGAATGCTCTGCCGAGCAGCGGAAGCTTGGCCGGCCCAAATACGATGAGCGCGATAAGCAAAATAATAACTAACCCTGATACGCCGATATTGTTAAACATGTGCAGATCTCCTTTATAGTTCAAGTAGGTGTAGGGACAGCGGCAAGCCGCTTGGCGTACCTCCGGGTAACGAGCACGCTGATCTCGAAGAGCAGAAGCAGCGGTACGGTTACGGAGAGATGCGAGACAAAGTCCGGCGGGGAAATGCAGGCCCCAACAACGGCTAGACTGACATAAGCGTATTTGCGCGAGCTGCTTAGCCGTTCAGGAGTCAGCAGCCCTAGCCTCGTTAGGAACAAGATGATGAGCGGCATCTCGAACGCGACGCCTAGCGGGAACACGACGCTGAACAGAAAGCTGAAATACCGATCGATGCCATACGTCTCAACGGCGCCTACGTTTTGGTTCATTTCCATCATGAAGCCAAGCATCATCGGAAATACGAGAAAGTAGCTAAAGGATACGCCTGCAAGAAACAACAGGAACGATACGGGCACATAGGCCAGCGTCCCCTTTGCTTCCGTTTCCGTCAGTCCAGGCTTCACGAATGCCCATGTCTGATAGAGCAGCACAGGCAGCGTGAACAAAATGGCGAACAGGAAGGCGCAGCGCAAATAGATGAACAGACCGTCCGTAAACGAGAAGACGTTCCACTCCACCGATTTGGCGGTTAGTCCTGACTTGATGTATCGCAAAATGGCCGGGGACACGTACAGCCCTCCGCTCATCGCCACGAAAAAACAGGTGATTACGATGATCAGCCTCTTTCGCAGCTCGGTCAGGTGGTTGACCAGATCCCCCTGAATATCCACATTATCACCCCGCATCACAAGCATTTTACTGTTAATCCCCCATGACATTTCCTTAGGATAACCAGTAACCCTACGGTTATGCGCTGCCTTTCCTATTTTGAAAATCTTTGGGAAGCTCTTGCATATGCGCCGCGTTTTTCGGGAAACGTAACAATTATTCTCCCTAATTTAGGAGGTAAAATGTTAATGAGAAAAAATAAATGGATTCTTTTGATTGCCGGCACAGCGCTGGTAATCGGGCTGTCCGCTTGCGGCGGCAATAAGACGAACAACAATGGCGGTGCAAATGAGAAGCCGCCAGCCGAGAACAATGGCGGAACAACCGTTAATAAGGAGGAAGCAGAGTCCTTGTACGGGAAAAACTGCGTAAGCTGCCATGCGGTTGACCTCTCCGGCGGCGTAGGTCCCAACCTGCAGAAGGTAGGCTCCAGAATGACCGTCGATCAGATTAGCGCGCAGATCAGCAATGGCGGCAACGGGATGCCTGCTTACAAAGGGCAGCTGAAGGATACGGAGATTGCCACGCTTGCAGCATGGCTGGCCGAGCACAAGTAGGGTTTGCAAAGGAATGGAAAAAGGCTTGAAAAAGGGGCAGCCGCGGCTGCTCCTTTTTTTGCTGTAATTAGCTGGAATGGAGTGAATTAATGATAAAATAACTTAAAACCAATATCATTCATCAAAAAGAAGCGGGTGCCATCATGACAATAATAGAGACGCTGCCGGAACCGGAATTGCTAAGAAAGCAAATGATTATTCAGGCCGCATTAGATACGATTTTGTGCGAGGAAGATTATCTTCGTTACCATAGCTTTGATCCAAGCTGGGGCCCTAACGTCTCACTCGCGAAAATCGATAACGGAGCAGGAGATCACCTGTTTATTCTTTTTGCGCCGGAAGGCACATTGTTAAAAGGCTTTGACCACGAATCGGAGCTGAGTCCATATGCGAACGATGAAGAGGAAACAGATCCGGGAATTTATGAAAAGTTTCCTAGCACGCTCGTTCATTTGCTGGATGATGCTGCGCTTGAGCGGGAGGTCGTTACTTTTTGTATTTGGCGGGAAACGGGCGATACGTCGTGGAAAAAAGGAAATGCGGAAGTGTCTCAGGATGTTGACGGATCTGGCTTCTTGATTGGTACGATCTTTCAGACGGCTGAAGACTATGTGGACTTCGCTAAAGGCTACTATGAGCAACAATTTCCGCTTGCCATCATCTCGCAAATTTATCAAGGACTTCCGATCACGGCTGAAATGATCCAAACGCTAAATCCGGAGCGTGACGTGGAGGAAGCGCTGAAAGAGCTGGCGCTGCTTGGGCTATAAGGAGTTATGAAGGAAAGGAGCTGTCTCAAAAGAAGTGAATGTTTTCGGAAAGATTTTCGAATCTCAAGATTGAGCGGCTCCTCGCCCGCCCGCTTGTTTGGCGGAGGGACTGAGCAGAAATAAGGCTAATTTCTAGACCTATTTCTAGAATTTCAGCGAATATGAGTGGAATAGAGCTAGATTCTAGCCCTATTTTCATACGAATGCGCCTCAGCGGCTCATATGCGGGGGACTGAGCAGAAATAAGGCTAATTTCTAGACCTATTTCTAGAATTTCAGCTAGTGTGAGTGAAATAGAGCTAGTTTCTAGCTCTATTTTCATACGGAAGCTCCCCAGCGGCTCATATGCGGGGGACTGAACAGAAATAAAGCTAGTTGCTACACTTATTTCTGGAATTTCAGTTTCAAGGAAAGGAGCTGTCTCAAAAGGTCAGAAAAGACCTTAGGGCAGCTCCTCCTTTTTTGATTTGGATGTACACGAGGAGGTTCTACAAAAGTTAGAACTGCCGGCAGCTCATGCGCTTCGTTATGATTGATAAATAACAGCGTAATAGCTGCAAAGGATGGGGATCGGCATGGTGGACCAATCGATACATCTCTTGATACGAAAGTTTTTTACGACCTATATCGTAACCGTGTTAGCTTCTTTTCTGATGGCCGTTTCAAGCGTCTTCGGGAAAGGCGAGTGGGAGCTTGCCCGCAATAGCGGGAATGAGCTGATCGGATGGATGTTTGTTTATATCATGTACATTGGAACGATTGTCCTTTTCTTCGGGAACGGAGTAACGCTGGTTTTAGAGTGGGTTCGGGTAAAAGGAATAATCCCACACTCTTGGATTATCGTTGTTTTGCACGGCATTTTTGGAATGGCGCTTGGTCTTCTCTTTCCTTATTGGTTGTTGGTCTTGTACGGCATGGCGACTGCATTAGGGTATGGGATTATCGATTGGTGGCTCAGAGTAAGGCCTTTAGGGCCAAAGGGAATGATCATCGTTGCTCTTTCTCCCGTGATTCTGTATGGGGTGTCTTGGGGAACGCTACAGTTCCTTTCGCCGCCGATGCCGCCTTTTACAATAGAGGAAGCCGTAGCATTTGCTACTGCTGGGGGGGATGGAACTTCTATCGGTGTATTCCCTGATGAAATTGGGCGATGGCAAGGAACGGTTGACGGTTATCAGGTCGTTAGAGAAACAAGCGCGAGAGTGATCGCCAATAACGAATATATCGTTACCTTTAGCGAAAGCTGGACCAAAGATGCGGAAACGAACTCGCGGTACCTGTCTTATCGAGTAGAACGCTCAGGCATGACCTTTTACAAAAGAGAAGGGGAAGACCCTCCATACCTAAAGCGGAAATAGATTTTTGAAGGAGAATGTGGAAGCTGCCTCTAATTATAGATGAGAGGTGATTTTATGTTTTCCAAAAAGAGGCATATCCGGATTGATGACGAGGAATGGGTGGAGGACGATGAGGAAGCTCAGGTTAGCGTAGTCGTCACTTTTCCTGATTCTTCGCAATGGCTTGCTAATGTTTATACTTTAAAGTGTATCCAGTCGATCCGAGAGGATGATTTGCGCAGAGGCAAGGGTGCATTTATGTGGTCAGCTCAGCCATTAATTATCGTAGATAAAATAAGCAGGCAGCATATCGAAGAAATGATTGATAAAAGCATCGCCGACAGCAGCTTCGAGTACTTTTTTGAATACTTTGGCGCGGTTGAGCCCAGACGGATTAAACAGTTCCCGGAAGGTTTTTTTGAAAAGGATTCGACCATCGATGAAGAACTGATCATTCGTCAAGCGAGCACGCTGCTGCAGATGCTGGGTCACTCGAGCGATGAATTTAAGGAAAAGGTCAAAGAGTACTTATTTGGCGAGCGGGTAGAAGGGATCGGGCATCTGAAGCTGTTGCCGATTCTGGAAGCTAAAAATATAAGAGCGGAGAAAGCGGATTTTGACGGACAAGACATCAAACGAAGGTGGGAGCAAGCATTTGCCGAGGGAATAGACGCTGTTGAGAAAGAAACCATTTATATGGACCAGTTTTTATGGCATGTCTTCAGCTGCAAGAGAAAGCCGTGCTTAAGCGGAGAGGCGGCTGCCGATGCCTTTCTTGCTGTGCAGAAGCAGGAGTGTTACGTCTTTTATCAGCATTATAACTTTGTCTTATATATTGAAAATGCAGCTGATTTGACCTCGGCAGATTTGGAAGGCGAGTCTGACATCTACATCGTGGATCAGTCGTTTACATGGACCTACGTGCAGACGCATGAGTCGCAGTGCGGGCCTTATTTTAGCAGCATGGCGCCAATATAGATGATTAGGGATGCAAGCATAAACAGCTTGTGTCCTCGTTTTTTTAACGCAATGAAAGTGCCGATCGTAAATACAAGTGACGAGCTTGCAAAGAGCAGCATGAACAGCACCATTTCGGGAGAAAAGAGATCCTGCAGACGCCATAAGCCAAAGCCCGTCAGGAAGGGAACGGATGCCGCCGCGGCGATACTTAATCCGATGAACAGCAATGTCCGCAGCCAAAGCGAAGCGCGGCCCCAGCGGAACATGAGCGTATAGAACGGGAGAATGATGAGCAGGTATGGAGGGATGGTCCACCCAAGCAATTTACTCCACTCGCTGCCGATACCCTGATCATAGATCAACGACAAATAACCTAAATAAGCGAGAACGCCTGCAAAATAGCTAGTAACCGCCACCAGAATGTAAAACAGTATTTTTTTCATATGCCGCACACCTCTTCTTTCAATAGACCATCTTCGAATGCTTAAATCATATCGCATATAGGAAATAGCGCAGTAGTTCTATCTTTTGTAGTACCGACCGTATAATCCAGTTGTAACCAAATCTGTATTTCTCCCGTCTGTGACTATGAAAAGATGAAATGCTACCAAATTGAGGCTAGGGGAGTTCAAATGTCCAATAAGTTAATGGGTGCGGCAGCGGTCATTTTGAATGGTGAAGGGCATATTTTATTGGTTAAGCACAGCTATGGGAAACTGAATTGGGAGCTGCCGGGTGGCTTGTCCGAGAAGAGCGAGTCAGCCGAGGAAACGGCGAAGAGGGAGGTTGTTGAAGAGACGGCTCTTGATGTGAGCGTAGGACGGTTAACGGGTATCTATTACGAGCCGCGCAATGATATGCATCATTTTGTTTTCCTTTGTCAGGTAACCGGCAATCCATCTCCGCAGCTATGCTCCCCGGAGATCCTAGAGTGTAAGTATTGGAGTATAGATGATTTGCCTAGACCGATTAGCGATTTCACTTTACAGCGCATACGGGAGGCTATGAATCCTGATCCCGACCGTTTATTCCATATAATCGGACCAAGGCAATGGCTGGAGTGAAGGGCGGTTTCATTTCTATAAAAAACGGCAGTCTAAAGCATGTTCTGCATGCTCTATACTGCCGTTTTTTTGTAAGAAAAGATTATACTTCCTTTCGCTTAAAATAGAGCAGGCCGGCCGCCAGAAATACAATAAAGCTGCCTGTAACGGTAACCAATATGTTTACCAGCGGCAGGCCGAAGCCGCCAAACTCTTGGTCGCTAAAGCTCAGCATCGCCAGCATAGGCTGCGCCCAAGGATAAAACGGCGCGAATCTCTCAGAGTTGAGAATCAGCATATTAGGTATGGTCAGCATAACGTTTATGACAAGCGGAGCGGCGAAGCTGCTCCAGCCCACCGATACGAGCAGCTGCAGAGCCGCAAGCGGAAGGCAAGCGAGCCAGCCGCCTCCAATTCCCGCGAGCAGCATTCCCCATGGCAGACTGCCGCCTATTCCTTGATAGGAAGCAGCAAGAAGAACAGCGCCAAGGAACAACAATTGCGTGAAGGCTAGCAAAAGAGCGACAACGGTAAACTTGGCGAAATATAGGCCTGTTCTGGAAATAGGAAGCGTGAGCAGCTGTTTCCAGCCTCCGCCCGCATGCTCGTATCTGCATACGAAGGCGGAGAGAATGCCCGTTAGGATTGGCAAAAACAGCATGGCATGGAACGCAGCCATTGCAGAGACGAGCATGGCGTATTTCTCCAGATCCAAAGTCGAATCGAGAGAAACAAATAAACCAATGGCGAGCGACAGGAGCGGGCTGATCGGAAGGAGCAGCCAAATGAATGATTTGGACAGCTTAAGATGCTCCGAAGCCACTAATCGAAAAAAGGCGTTCATTTCAATCCACATCCTTTTTGTTGAAATGAATGTTGCCTATGCCCCATATGATCACGCCGGTTAACAGCCCAGCGCCGACGAAGAATTCCTGATGCGGTCCCAAATAACCATACATAGGCCAATTAATAGGAAACCACTCGGGCAGTTGGAAGGTGAAGACAGAGCTAACGGCAATCATGACGCCAAGCGTGATAGGGACGGCTTGATTTTTGATCGTCATGCATAACCACAGGAAAAGTGCTAGCGCAGGAATGGAGGCGAAGAATGGCAGGAAGCTAAGCCTTAAAATACCAAGCACCGGCATATCTCCAAGCTCAAACCGCAAGGTTAACCCAAGTACAGCGACTCCAACCGCAAGAATAACGCAGGATAACGTTAGCAGTATGATGCTCAGCGCAAACTTGGAGCAAAATACGGCGGTTCTAGAAATCGGCAGGGCAAGCAGATGCTTCCATGCATTCGTACTATGCTCGACATTGGCGAGCAGCGAAGTGACGAGGGTAACACCAAGAAACAGCGAGATGGGAACAAACATTAGAAAGTTTTCCAGCAGCATCTCCCAGAGCCTTCCTGCGTATTGCTGCGTCAAATAGTCATAACGGAGTCCGAAATTGAGCGCCTGCATGGCGATCAATCCGATTGGGCCAATAAAGATGAGAAGCCAAAGCCCCTTGCCGCGTATTTTCAAAAAATCGGACGAAAGCGCCTTGGCCATCATAGCGGCTTTCCCTCCCCGACAATTTGGAGAAAGAGGTCCTCAAGCGACTTTCTTTTTTCCTCAACCCGGTAAATATCATGATTCCGTTCAACGAGACTTTTTACGATGCGCGCAATGGCAGGGTTGCCCGTCTGCTCAAGCAGCAGCGCTGAACCGTTTTGCACCGCTGCCACTCCTTGCTGCCGCAATGCGCTCAGTGCCAGCTCAGGCTTGGAGACGACAAGGGAGATGCTGCCCTGCGCCTGCTGATGAAGATTTTCAATCGTATCCTGAAAAACAAGCTCGCCCTGACGAATGATGCCGACCGTTCCAGCCGTCAGTTCTACCTCGCTCAACAAGTGACTGGATATGAGGACGGTTATGCCATGCTGCTTGGGCATTTGCTTGATGAGCTCGCGTATTTCCAAGATGCCTGACGGATCCAGTCCATTTGTTGGCTCATCGAGCATAAGCATCTCGGGATTGCCAAGCAGCGCGCTAGCGATGCCTAATCGCTGCTTCATTCCGAGCGAATAACCCTTTACTGGCCGCCGCGCATCTTTGGCCAGCCCTACGATATCCAGCACCTCGGCGATTTTAGCGGCAGGGACCCCGATGATACGCCTGATCGCTTCGAGATTGTCGATGGCATTTAAGTGCCCATAATAAGACGGATATTCAACAAGGGAGCCAATTCGCCGCAGGATCGACAGCCGTTCCTTGTTCAGGGACTTGCCAAAAATATGGACAGACCCGCCCGATGGCTTAATTAACCCAAGCAGCATGCGGATCGTCGTTGTTTTGCCGGCGCCGTTTGGTCCAAGAAAGCCGTAAATATCCCCTCTTGCAATTTTCAAATTCAGATTGGAAACCGCATAACGTCCTTTGTAACGCTTGCTGAGTCCTTTCGTTTCGATAACCCATTCATTCACGTTAATCACCTCAGTACTTACATTAACGGATGAAGGTTAAACCCAGCGTGCTCCAAGTTTAAATTTCGTTTAAAAAAAGGGCAGCTCACCTCGGATAGATGTAGACGCTTGTTCCAGCAGGATAGCTTTCCATTTGCCACTCTAAATGCATCTCATGAAGGAGATAGTCGACAATAGCGAGTCCAATGCCTGCGCCTTTGCCGTCAGAAGCGGCTTCCATTCCATTTCCATGATCGCGTATGACCAGCGCAGTCCGCTCCTGATGCTGCTCTATCGTAATGCCTATATATTTGCCGCTAACCGCATGCCTGGTCACATTTTGAAACAAATTGTCCAGCACGCGGCGGAATCCGGCCTTATCCACATCCTGCAGCAGCTGTTCTTCGGGAAGCTCTACCTCCGCAGCGATCCCCTCCTGTTCCCATAATGGGAACCAGGATGCCGCGCTTTCCCTAACGATGCGCAGCAAATCCTGCCGCTCCAGTTGCAGAGGGTAACGGCCGCTGGTCATAAGCGTGTAAGAGAGCAGATTTTCGATGAGGCTGCTAATGCTGGCGATTTTTTGCTCCATTTGCTTGAGGGAGCTTTGTCCGTTCATGCTTAGCGATTCCTTCCGCAAGGAATAGAGATGGCTGCTCATGACCGTTAAAGGCGTCCGCAAATCATGGGACAGGCTGGCGATAAGACGTTTGCGAAGCTCCTCCTCCGCGCGCTCTCGTTCCGTGCTTTCGCGCAGCTGCTCGACCATTTGGTTAAAGGCAGCCTCGAGCTGTCCGATTTCATCAGGCTTGTTCAAGGCGATCGGCTGCGGAAGCCCGTTTTCGCCATGCAGCGTCATGGCTGCTTGCAGACCGAGCAGACGCTTGCGAATATGGCGGAAGAAGAGCAGAGAGACCAAGAAGAACAAAACGAGCATAATGAATAAAAACGCAATGTAAAAGGGCGTCCCCGTTCCGATTGGCCTCTCCAGCTTGATGATGCTGCGCGGCATCTGCATGACCATGAAGGAAGGCTCTTCATGTGCTGCGCCGAGAAACGAGACGACGGTATAAGGGTCGCCGTCGATGCTTTTCTTCATGAATTGAACGGCGTCCGCCGGCATCCAGCGGCTTGGCAGCCCCTCTTGAACCGGCAGCTGAATTCTGGTTAAGCCGGCGGAATCCACCCAGAAGAAGGAGGCTTCGGGGTATTTCTGCTTGAGTTCGCGCAGCTTGCCGTCGATATCGGCAGCATTGCTCTCACGCAGCTGCGCCGCTTGGTTATGCCACATATCGGCTAGGTCATTGCCGCTTCCGTATTTTAAATAATTCGCGTCAGAGGTATGCGTATTCTCTTGAATAAGGAGATAGAGGACAGAGGCAAGCGGAAAAACGATTGGGATAAATAAAAACGCGAATAAGATGATAAGCAGATAACGGGACAATAGCGTCTTGCGAAATCTCATGCCGCTCGGGCGCTTCCGAGGTTTTTTCATGCGCGAACCCGGTAGCCGATGCCTCGCACCGTTTCGATGATTTCCGGGGCTGCCGGGTCCCGTTCGATTTTTTCTCTTAAGTACCGGATATGAACCATTAACGTTTTATCTCCCTCGATAAAAGCCTCTCCCCAGACGGACTCGTAAATTTGCTCCTTTGTCATAATTTGCCCCAAATGGCGCAGCAGGTAGCTGAAAATATGAAACTGCTTGCCCGTGAGCGTAATTTCATCCCCGGTATCGCGGTTTTCAACCCGATTCTGCTGCTCATGCACGAGCAGATGCTTAATAACGAGCGGCTCAGAGAGGCGCGCTCCCGAGCGGCGTAGCAGCACCTCGATACGAGCCGTAAGCTCGTCGGGATGGAAGGGCTTGGTCAAATAGTCGTCCGCGAATTGCAGCCCTTGCAGCTTATCATCTATGGACGTTCGGGCCGACAGCATGAGGATGGGGATGTCTGGCGCGGCCTTTTTCAGCCTTTGCCCGATCGTAAACCCGTCGAGCCCCGGCAGCATGACGTCGAGGATGACAAGTCTGCAGCCCGCCGCGGCTTCAAGCGCGCCTTCGCCATTTTTCAGCCATTTGACTTCATACCCTTGCTCCTGTAGGTGTTGGTAAACGAAGCTTCCGATTTCGTGATCATCTTCAATATATAGCAGCGAAGCAGTCATCTTTCGATTCAGTTCCTTTCGTATTTCCAATTATTTTCCTGCTGCTTGATGTTATGTCTAGATTATAAGGCAGAGCTTCGCGGATAGCTATGCCGGGGGATTCAAGAAAGTAGGGGGACGCTGTAGAAAGCGCAACGAAAACCTGATATTGCATTCGATTTGAGGAGCAACGCTGCTGAATTGCAGCCCAGATGGCTTATAGATAGGGAAATGAGCTAGCAAGCGGCTATTCTGTTGTAGTAACTGCAATGTAGCGGGGGATGTGCCGCTCACCCCACTAGCTACTAGTCCGAACAATAAAAAGGAGCCTGGACTAAGCATCCAGGCCCTTCATATCAGCTCTTTCCTGCCGGTTCTTTCACCGGAGCAGGCTCTCGAGGTTTTTTCAGTTTTTCCCACCTAAAGATGGTGTTGAGTCCTTTGAACACCAGCTTCGATTCTTTGGTCAGAAGCGGCCCCAGTATCGCTAGGATGAGGACGTACAAGGCAGCGAACGGCTGCAGGAGCTCAAGCAAGCCGCCGGCCTTGCCTAGGTTCGCCATGATGATGGAGAACTCGCCGCGAGATACAATGGTCAGACCGATGTTCGCGGAAGCTTTTGGCGACAAGCCTGCGCTTTTTCCGGCCAGCATACCAGCGAGAAAATTGCCGAACAGCGTAACGGCAACGGCGCCAAGCGACAGCCATACCGCACCGCCAAGCGCGAACGGGTCAATCGTGAGACCGAAGCTGAAGAAGAATAATGCTCCGAAGAAATCGCGGAAGGGCAGGATGAGATGCTCGATCCGCTTCATATGGACCGTCTCAGCCAGCACGAGGCCAACGAGCAGCGCGCCGATTGCTTCTGCTACGTGGATCGTTTCGGAGAAACCTGCTACGAGGAACAGGAAGCCGAATACGAGCAGCAGGAACAGCTCATTCGAGCGAATATTAAAAATTTTGTTCAGGAGCGGAGCAGCCTTCCTGCCAATAATAAGGAAGAGCAGCATAAAGCCTAATGCGTAAGAAGCGGACAATAGCACGCCGCCTAAGGATGATGAGTCGCTGAGCACAAGTCCTGAGAGAACGGATATATATACGGCGAGGAATATATCCTCGAACATAATAATGCCAAGTATCATCTCGGTTTCCGGATTTGCCGTCCGTTTCAGATCGACGAGCACCTTCGCGACGATCGCGCTAGACGAAATGGTCGTAATGCCGGCAATGACCATCGTTTCCTCGATAGGGAAGTCGTTGATCCAGCCAAATAACAAGCCAAGTGAAAAGTTGATTAAAATATAGATGGTTCCGCCTATCGCAATAGAGCGACCCGATTTCATTAATCGACCCACAGAAAACTCCAGACCTAAATAGAATAGCAGGAACAGCACGCCGAGCCGTCCCATAAATTCGATTAGTTCTGCACTATGAATAAACCTAAAGTCCAATACGCCTACGTGAGGCGCATGTGGACCTACGGCCATGCCGATTAAAATATAAAACGGGATGACGGAGAACCGAATTTTTGCAGCTAACAGCCCGACTAAGGCGATGAGAATAACAGCAAGACCGATTTCCAGCACCATGTGATCCATAATTAACGGCTCCCGTTTTGCAGCATAAGCTTAAGAAGCTTCAAATGCTGGCGTTCACCTGCAACGATGAGGGTCGTATCTGCCTTGAAAATATAGTCGGGGCCGGGATTGATATGCTTTGCTTCTTTCTCGACAGCAGCGATGATCGTCGCTCCCGTCGTTTGGCGGATATCGGCTTGACCGATCGATCTGCCAATACATGCGGCGTTTGGTTCGATTTTGTACCATTCAATCGTCAGGTCATCAAGCGCCACCTCAATGGTCTCGAGCGCCTTCGGCTTATAGGTCATGCCGCCAACGATAGCAGCAACTTGCCTTGCTTCTTCATCGTCTAACGTAACCATGGAAATGCTATCGTCTGGATCCTCATATTCAAAATGGTACATCTCGCGGCGTCCATCATCATGAATGATAATGACAAACTTGTCACCGCTTCTCGTCATAACTTGGTATTTGCGGCCAATACCGGGCAAATCGGATTCTCTAATATTCATTGTGTTTTCCTCCTCATTTGTGGTTAGTATGCGAACCAAATGAGAGGATTAACCAACGAAATGGGATGTGAATTTTATCGGAGTCATAAGCAAATCTCGCAATCGCTGCGGAACGGTCGTGCGGAGTGCGGCTAAGCTTGTGGATAGCCAGTGCATATGCAAAAAGGCATGCATATAGGCAGCCAGCAGTACGTTTTCGGGAAAAAAGACTTTCGTAGTGGTGTTCTGCTTGCCTACAATGGACGTAGAGTATTTCGCTGACGCGGTCATACGACTAGCGCCAGCAGTCAGCTCGAACGTATTGCCTGCTTGGTAGGCGAACAGCGCTGCTAGGAGCAGCGGAACAATAATGAGCAAATTCATCAAATGCTTGCGACTGATGTGACCAAAATCAAGTGCGCGATTGTTCATCTGTCCACCTCCAAAAAGTTAGTTAATATAAGTATAACTTATAAATCATAAATAACAAAGCTGTTTCCACATATTAGTTAGGCAAAAAAATGAACATTCGCCTTCTATCCCCACCTGTTTAATGAATTGACGATCGCAGAGGATGCGTTATAGAATGAGGAAACGCATTGATTAACGACAAGTAACGACAAGAACGCAAAAGAGAGAAAGAAGGTTGAAATGGATGGGAGTAACAGTGAAACAACTGTCGCCGCTCGTGCAGTCGCTTGGACTCAAGGAGCATGTTGAAGGCGGATGGTACAAGGAAATTTGGAAAGCCGGATTTGAAATACCGCAGGAGGTGCTTGGTGCTCCCTATTCAGGACCACGCTTTGCGGCTTCATCTATATACTTCCTGCTTCATCCCGATGAGTTTTCCGATTGGCACACCGTTTATTCGGACGAGCTATGGATGTGGCATGCAGGCAGCCCTTTGATGCTGACGCTCGGCGGAACCAAAGAAGCGCCGGAAACAAGAAAAGAAATCATTGTTGGACCAGACGTGCTGGCAGGGCATCAGCCGCAGGCGCTTGTACCGGCCAATGAATGGCAGATGTCGCGTCCGCTGGGCGACGAGCCG
Source organism: Bacillus sp. FJAT-26390 (assembly GCF_001682865.1). Taxonomy (GTDB): domain Bacteria; phylum Bacillota; class Bacilli; order Paenibacillales; family Paenibacillaceae; genus Pristimantibacillus. Next base: position 515,811 of record NZ_MAQX01000032.1, on the reverse strand, counting down.
GTGCTCGTATCCTGCGTCGTAGCGCCAGGTTTCCACTATGATGATTTTAAACTCATAAAACGGTAATTTTCATTTATATTACCAGCACTTATATAATCAGAACTTAGAAAGAGCCATCCGAGAAGGAATATTACCTTGCCGGATGGCTCTTATATGTATTAGGAAGCTTCTTCGCCCTCGTTTGCCTTCTCACGCAGCGAGTCAATGAACAGCTGTGCGAGCTTAGGGTCCCATTGGGTGCCCTTGCCGTCCTCTATAATCGAGAGGGCGCGCTCATAGGTCATTCCCTTCCGGTATGGCCTGTCGGAGGTCATTGCATCGAAGGCATCCGCTATGGCGATTGCACGGCCAAACAGCGGGATGTCAGTCCCGGCGAGCCCATCGGGATAACCCTTGCCGTCATAGCGCTCATGATGCGAGCGCACGCCAGGCAGCAGATCAGCCATCGCGTCGGCAGGCTCGATTTGCTTCAAAATATTTTCGCCAAGCACAGGGTGAAGTTTGATCTGATCAAATTCCTCGTCGGTGAGCCGGCCTTCTTTAAGGAGGACGGCGTCACGTACGCCGATTTTGCCGATATCATGGAGCAGAGCCGTTTTGTGAAGAATATCGATGTCGCTCTCGGACCAGCCGTCCAGCCTGCCGATTTGTACGGAGAAGCGGGCTACCCTAGTGGAATGGCCTGCCGTATACGTATCGCGCGCGTCCAGTGCTGCCGCCAAAGTCATGAAATAGCTTTGCAGAAGCTGATTGTTGCGCTGCTCGCGCTCCTTCAGCCCATTCACCATATGGTTAAAGCCGGCAACAAGCTTGGAGAACTCATCGGAGTACACGTCTGCTGCGCTCGAGTTGAAATTGCCGGCTTGCACGCTGCTCATGCCATTTTGAATCGTATGTATGGGATCTTCAATGCTGCGGGACAGCAGCGATGCTCCAAGAAGCGAGTAAATGACACCGATGATGAGAATGATGCCCGCCCACTGCCAGTAAGCCATGGTGCCTTCACTTTGAAGATGGTCGAGCCTAATTTGCGAAGCCAGTCCAAACAGCAATAAAGGCAGCGTTCCGATCAAAAAGGCGCTAAGCCTAAACTTTGTGCGGATGGAAACGAGCACGCGGCCGCCAAGCGTAATATCCTGCATATATAATTGCTTATGCTGATCGCGGATAAAGGTAACGACAGGCCTGATCGCTTTGGACGATAAGAAAAACTCGATCATCGCATGCATGCTTGCAATCATTAAGGCGACCGCGGCTGCAATCCCGATGTACGAATAGGGCAGCTTTAGAAACCCTAGCTTTATGAACGCGAATGCCATACTGACAGCAGGCAGCAGCAAACCGAGAAAATGCGGACCAAAGGTACGTTTAACCGCTAATGTAGGAAATTGATGCGTTTGGAGATAAGCCGTTTTGAGCTGCTCGGACGTCGGATGTGCATTTTTGAAAATAGCTTGAATAGGGCGAAGCTGCCGATAGAAGACAAAGAGCTCGCAAACGAACATAATGAGAAGCGAGCTAATCATGATGATGCCTAACAGAAAGCGTTCATTGGCCGGGATCGAAAGCGTGGAAAACACGACGATGCCGCCAACTCCGAGCACTGCGACCGTTGATCCGAAAATATAATTACGAAGGAGCTGGGTCAGGAAAGAGGCGAAAATACGGCCCCCGGCTTGTTCGCGCTCGCTAAGTAAATGCATAAATGGTGACCTCTTTTCCCGAAATGTCTGTTAGACTAGTACACAGTACCTATAGTATAAATCGGCATTTTGAAATTGTATATTAGATATAATGAGTAAAAGCTGCACGCAAATACGGGCAATACGAGAGGAAAACAACAGTGAAGGAAACGCTTTGGACCAAACCATTTATTTTGTTGATTTTATCCAACCTGTTTTTATTTTTATCGCTCGAAATGCTGCTGCCGACGCTGCCGATGTTTGCGGCGAATAAAGGCGGCACGGATGCACAAATCGGACTTATCATCGGCTTATTTACGTTCTCAGCTGTATTGTTGCGGCCCTTTGTCGGCATGGCATCCGATAAATTCGGCAAAAAGCTGCTGCTGCTCGTCGGCGTAGCGATTTGCTTAATCGGAACGGCCAGCTACTATGCGGCGGTTACGATCACGATGATGCTCATGCTTCGAATCGTGCATGGCGTGGGCTTCGGTATTTCAACGACCTTGTACGGGACAGTCGCCTCCGACATTATTCCTGCCACGCGCAGAGGCGAGGGAATGGGCTTCTTCGGAACGGGCAACGCGGTAGCGATCTCGCTCGGGCCTTTTCTTGGCATTTGGTTAATGGAGGAGTTTGGCTTCTCCGTCTTGTTCATTGTCGGCGCTTGTATTCTGCTTATCGCCATCATCTGTACGGCCTTTGTACAGGGGGACTCACGCGAAGAGCGGGCAAAGGCACAGGTGGCATCAGCAGCAAACACATCACTGATGCTTAGGTTCGTGGAGCCTAGAGCCTTGATGCCATCCCTGCTCGGGACGTTAGTTGGCTTATCCCTTGGAGGAATTATCAGTTTTATTACTTTGTTCGGCAAAGAGACGGGCGTGGAAAACATCGGCTTCTTCTTCTTAGTGCTCGCTATAAGCGAATTTCTGATTCGATTTGTGAGCGGGCGGATTTTTGATACAAGAGGGCGGTTCTGGGTGCTGTTCCCGGCGGCTATTTTTTGCATAGTGGGCTGCGTGATTCTCTTTCTAACAAAATCTACGGGGATGCTGCTGCTTGCGGCGGTGTTTTACGGGTTCGGCTTTGGGGCGATTTTCCCCGGCTTGCAGGCATGGGTGATCGACAGAGTAGAGCCGCAGCGCAGAGGCGTGGCGACAGCTACGTTCTATAATGCCTTTGATATTGGAATCGGCAGTGGTGCGATGCTGCTTGGGCTCGTTGCTACATGGTCGAACTATGCCACGATGTATTTGGTGTCGAGCGTGTTTTTCCTTATTTATTTGGTCGTGTACTTCTTGTATGAGAGGCGGCTGAAGCGGGAGAACCAAATAGCGGAAGGGGTGCGATCGTAGCTCTGCAAGGCAGCGCTACGATCGCGTAGATTTACTGGGAGACGTAGCGGTTTTTCCCTTCGCGCTTCGCTTGATAAAGCGCTTTGTCCGCTTGGGTGAACAGCTCGTCCTGCGTATAGGAGCAATCGGGCTTCCAAGTGGCAGAGCCGATGCTGATCGTGACAAAAGGATTGCTGGCTTCTTCGGCGTGGGGAATTTGCAGCTGCCTCACCGCTTCGAGCAGCCGGTGCGCGATTGTAGCGGCACGCTCCTTGCTCGTTTGCGGCAAAATAATGCCGAATTCCTCGCCTCCGTAACGGGCGACTATATCGAGCGGGCGCTTCAAGGCGCTGCGCATGGCGGCGGCGATCTGTCTGAGACATTCGTCGCCTTTTTGATGCCCAAACGTATCATTGTAGGCTTTGAAATTGTCGATATCGCCCAGCATCAGCGTGACTGGCATATGATGGCGCTGCGCATCCTCCCACTCGTTGTTCCATGATTCATCGAATGTTCGCCTGTTCGCGATGTTCGTCAGCTCGTCAATGTGAGAGAGAGCATGCAAAATTTGATATTGCTCCAGCATCTTCAGCTCAATTTCTTTGCGCGGGGTAATATCCCTGGATACCGAGACCAAGGTTTGCGTACGATCCCCGTCGTGGAAGACGACGCGAGACGTGGATTCGAACCAGCGATAGGTGCCATCCTTGCGCCTTATTCGGTAAGTGATGGCGCTAGCGTCAGCATTTTTGTATATCAGCTCTTGATTGTCGAGCATCCGCTGATGGTCATCGGGATGGTACAGCTGGAAGGGCGACAGCCCGATCAACTCATCGTCCCGATAGCCAAGCAGCGTATAACAAGCAGGGGAGACATAAGTAAATAAGCCATCCCGATTGTGCTTGGAAATCATATCGCTTGAGTTCTCGGCAAGCAGCCTGAAGCTTTTTTCGCTTTCCTGCAGCTGGTCGGCTGTCCGCTTGCGCTCCGTAATTTGGCGGAAGTGAACGGAGAGCCCGAACTCCGAAGGGTATACATTCGCTTCAAACCATTGGTTCAGCATCGGAACAAACTGCTCGTACAGCCGCTGCTGGTTGTGCTCCATCGCGATCTTATATTCCTTCTGGCTAACAGATCCGACTAACCAGGGGAACAATTCCCAAATGTTGCGTCCGATCAGCTCTTTCCCGCTTTTTCTAAACAGCGTCTGCGCCGCTTCGTTCGTATAAATAAACCGGTACTGCTCATCGAGCGAGAAGAAGGCATCCAAGATGCTCTCCAAAATGTTGGAAATTCGCAGTGTCAGCTGCTCTACTTCTGATATCGCTTTCTTTTCATCGGATATATCCATTATCTGAGATATAAAATGAAGCGGCTCTCCCTGCTGATCGTATACAAGCGATACGGAGAGCAGCACGGGCAACGTTTCGCCGGACTTTTTGAAATATCTCTTATGCATTTGATACGTATCTATTTCGCCATCCAAAAGCTGCTTCACATAGCGGTCATCCTGCTCTAGATCGTCTGGATGGGTAATCTGTGCATAGTTAAAGCTGCAAAGCTCATTCTCCTCGTAGCCCAGCATCGTTTGAGCGGAGGGATTAGCTACCATAATGCGGCCGTCTAAATCAACTAAAGCCATACCGATTGGGGCGTATTGGAATGCGCTGCGGAATAAATCGGCTTCGCGATTCGGTTTTGAAATCAGGGTCAAGCTGCGCACCTCTTCTGCTGTCCATACTGGATAAGAATGTTAGTATATAGTAAAGAATAGAACACAATAATTCGTTTGTCCACAGCACTTAAGCATTAATATTTATGCGGCATGGCAAAAAAAGAAGCCCATAAGTCTAAGGCTCCTTGAACATGCAATCGAAAGTGAATGTATGGCATTTATGGCAGTAAATTATTGTTGTTTTTTTGAAAGCTACGTATAATAAAACGTAATATGCATATCTCTTTCTATGATTTGGATAGGATAAGCTAGTGATAATGCGCCTTGGCGGCGTTTTGCCAGCACTTAGAATAGTATGAGATGAATCGGAGGAACAATAATGGGCAATGTTACTAATTTCACGTCCGCTGAAATAGCGGCGATGATCGACCATACCATTTTAAAGGCGGACGCGACGCGGGAAGAAGTATTGCAAATATGCCGCGAGGCTAAGCAATATCAGTTTGCAACGGTGTGCGTGAATCCGGGCTGGGTATCGGCTGCTGCTGAAGAGCTGAAAGGGTCGGGAGTCGGAATTACAACGGTTGTTGGCTTTCCGCTTGGGGCAACCACAACGAGGTCCAAGGCTGCGGAAGCTAAGTTTGCCATTGAAGATGGAGCGACTGAGGTAGATATGGTTCTGAACATCGGGCTGCTGAAATCAGGCGATCTTGAAGGCGTGCTGCGCGACGTTGAAGGAGTAGTGGCTGCCGTTAAAGGACATGCCTTGCTTAAAGTTATTTTGGAGACCGGACTTCTGACAGACGAAGAGAAGGTTACGGCAAGTGCCATTTGCAAAAAAGCAGGGGCCGACTTCGTAAAAACGTCGACAGGCTTCGGCAAAGGCGGAGCTACGGCAGAGGATATCGCGCTTATGCGCAGTACCGTTGGCCCTGACCTTGGCGTGAAGGCATCGGGCGGCGTACGCGACCGTGAAACGGCGCTGCAAATGTTCGCGGCCGGCGCAACGCGCATTGGGGCAAGCTCTGGCATCGCTATCGTTACAGGCGGCCAAGGCGAAGGGTATTAACATCTAGCAGCAAAATAGCTAAGAAATAAGGGAAGCCTTGCTTGCCCTGAGAATATTCTCAGAGCGAGCAAGGCTTCCCTATTTTTTTAAGGCAGGTAGAACGGGCTTAACGCTCGCAGCTAATCGTTAGGTTAGCATGCAGTACTCCGCCAGCTTCTAGCATAACGAGCTCCTCTTGGCGATTCAGCTCACCATTCTTAGCCATCCATGGCTCTACGCATACGAACGGACGATCGTTGACTGACCATAACACCATATATTTGAAAATGTCATCGTAAGTCAGACGAACAAGGGCGCCTTGCAAGCCGCGGAAGGAAATTTCGCTTTTCTTAGGATCAAGCAAGGTAACGGACTCAACAAGCCCTTCCAAATCAATGACGCCATCAAACGGCTTCTCGATATTATCGTTGTAGTCGAGGTAGCGGGTAGCGTCGATATCGTAAGCAATCTTTTTGCCTGAATCTATCGCAAAGTAAGGGTGGAAGCCTGCATAGAAAGGCATAGCGGCTGCTTCGCTCAAATTGCGGTATTGCTGGCGTGTATGTAGTTCGCCGTCTTTGAGCACGTAAGTAAACAGCAGCTCGAAGTCAAAAGGGTAGGAGCGAAGCGTTTCTTCATTGCTTTGCAGGCGAATCGTAATGGAAGCCTCGTCCTCTGCTTTGGTGCCGACAACCTCCCATACAGCCGTGCGGGCTACCCCGTGGTTAGCCATTTTGTACGTTTGGCCGTTCCATTCATAAGCTTGTCCTTCAAGCTGGCCGCTGATCGGGAACAAGATCGGATTGCCGCCGCGAATGTTCGCGGTTGGATGCTCGAATGTCGACTTGTCCAGATAAAAGAGTTCCAAACCATTCAGCTGGCAGCCGATTGCGATACCGCCTCGCTCCGGACATACAAGCACGCGTGAGTCGGTGCTTTTCTCCGTTAATTCATATAGCGTAAACGTATCCTTGTAGCTGCGTACCTCGTAGTTGCTCACTTTATTTCCCTCCAATTAATAGATGAATGACATATTGTTCCCATCATATCATATTCATTATGCACGATCTCGTACAATCTCGTTTGGCGTGCCCGTTCTGCTCATGCCTATGGCGTCATACCTCTATCCCCGCCATCCGTCGGCTCATCAAGCATAAAGAAGATGCAGGTTTAAAAATAGTCTAATCTAGTAAATCAAACATCTACTCCTATTTAAGAGATTCGCATAGAATAGATTAACTTCAGAAAGCAGCAGGTTATGACGATCCGCCAAAACATGCAGCCATGCGACGACAACTACCGACATCCTCTTGCATTTTCCGAAGCCAAAGCCATCCGGAGCTCCTCCCTCCGGGCAAAGGATGGCTTTATTTTTTTATTTCACACGTTCGAACCCCAAAAAAGGGGCAGCGTCCCGCAGGCCATTAAGCTCTGCGAGGCGCTGCCCCTTTGTTTAACTTCGATTATTCAGCTTTTGGAGCTTCAGTAGCCGCAGGGTCTGCAGATGCCGCCGGAGTCAATGAATTTGTGATTTTCGCTTTGGCGCGAATATCATTCATCCATGCTTCAGATAGCTCATTTGCTTCCGTAGCAACAAGCTGCTTCTTGATCTCTTCCTTCTTCTCTTCGAAGGTTGGAACGACTGCAGCTTTCTCAGCTGTTTTCTTAATAATATGGAAACCGTGCTCGGATTGAACAACGCCGCTAATCTCATTAACTTTCAGTGCGAAAGCAGCCTCTTCGAACTCAGGAACCATTGCGCCTTTGCCGAAGAATCCAAGATCGCCGCCGTTATCCTTCGAGCCTGGGTCGATTGATTTCTCCTTCGCGATTGCTGCGAAATCTCCGCCTTGCTTAAGCTGAGCGAGAATGGCGTCAGCCTCTTCTTTGGTAGCTACCAAGATATGCGATGCTTGAATTTGCTCAGGCGTGCCGAGCTGATCCTTGTTCGCATCGTAGTATTGTTTAATCTCATCTTCCGTAACATCTGTTTTTGGCTCCAAAATTTTACGGATCGTCAGATTGATTTTTGTATCCTTCTTCAAGCTGTCAAGCGTCATGTTGTACTGAGCAAGCGTAGAATTGAACTGCTCGTCCGTTCCGAAGCTCTTCTTGATGAGCGCGATTTCGGAATCGACGTCAGCATCGGTAACCGTGATGCTAGCTGCTTTTGCTTCTTGCATAATAAGCTCTTGCGTAATGAGGTTCTCAAGCGTAGCCGGGCCGCCTGCTTTAAGCAATTCATCATACAGCCTGTCCTTGCCTATGTTGACACCGTTGACAGTTGCCACGGTTTCGTTGCTGGATCCAAATGGCGGCTTAATTAGCACGACGATGAGCAAAATCGCCAGAACGGCCGAGACGATCATCCATGCTTTTCCGCCTCCGCCTTTTGGCGCTTCATGAACGCTCTCTGCACCTGCCGCTGCTGTGCGAATATCGTCGTTTGATGCTTCTGGCAAATCTCCGTCGGAATCATTAAGAAGCTCCGCTTCGATAGCCGCATCTTCATTTGAAAGCTTGTCCTGCCGCTCTTCCTTGTCGAGCGTAAAACGTTCTTCTTTCGCGTCCAATTCTTTTTCTGGCTCTTTGTTGGACTGCGAGTCCTTGTTAGTCATTCCATAAACTCCCTTCGTTTTGCCTTTCTTTCATTACTATAACAAAACAAGCATGAAAAAACCTTAATCTAACATAAAAATATAACTTGCTGATTTTGTCGATCCGTATTAATGATATAAATAAAGAACATAACATGATGTGCTTGCAAATGATTTGCTGGAAATGGGCAACCTCATATTTCGACATAAATTTCGCTGTTTAAAGGAGGCTGGAGGGATGGTATTATAGTAATAGAATATATTCCAACATTATCCTACAAAATTCGAGCTTATTTTTAATACTGAATGAATAGTCTTTTTCCAAATAGAGAAGCCATCCAGAGCCTTTGTGGTTAGATAAACAAATATATGACTATGTAAGTTGTAGGAGGAATAAGCTTGCGCAAAAATGCGGGAGTATTCATACGCTTGTCACTATCGATGCTTATCCCTTTGACGGGCTATTACATATTGCGCGGCTCTGAGATGGATAAGAGCATCAATGCGCCGCAGGAGCATTTCTATATTGTCAGTCTCGTATCTGCTCTCTCGCTGGCTTTAGCGGTCGCGGTCGGATTTGTCGCTATACAGCTTCGCAATATTAAGATTAGTTTTTTATCGTTATCCTATGTGTCCCTAACGGCGATGTTTGTGCTGCATGGCTTATCTACGCCCGGGTTTCTGATGCATCATGCCAGCATTGCAAGCAATGCTGCCCAGCTTAGCGTAATGCTAGCGGTCGTCTGGCTATGGATGTCCTCGGTTTCCGTGGATCAGCCTCTCATTAAATGGTTTGCGCATTGGCAGCGGCTGCTGCTTCCGGTGTGGACATTTTTGCTGCTCATTTTTTGCGCGGTGCTTTGGTTTAATCCTGAAATCACCGGCACATTCCATCTGAAAGAGCTTTCGATGAAGTGGCTCATCAGTATTTTCGTTATTGGCCTGAACAGCTGGACGATATACCGCTATTTGAAAACTTACTTATCCTCCCGATTCCCTCTTCAAATGGCTATTGTATATAGCTCCGGCTGGATGATTATCGCTCAAATCATTATTGTAAGCGGCCATACTTGGGATATGAGCTGGTGGCTGTACCATTTCCTGCTGCTTGCCGCCGTTATCGTTATGGTCATAGGCATTGTCAATCAGTATGTCAGCTCCAAGTCGATTTCCGCTTCCGTTAAGCTGATGTTCCGGGCTAATCCGCGCGACTGGATCAACACCTACATGTCAACCAGCGTAAGGGAGCTGGTCATGACAACAGAGGCGAGAGATTCGTATACGGCAGGCCATAACTACCGGGTTGCTTTATATGCTCTGAAGCTAGGCGAGGAGCTTGAGCTTACTTCCGGCGATCTAAGAGCTATCGCGCAGGGCGGCCTTGTCCACGATGTTGGCAAGCTGCGCATTCCGGATACGATTTTGAACAAGCCCGGGAAGCTTACTCCCGAGGAGCGCTGCGTAATTGAGGAGCATCCCGTTTCGGGATACGATCTGTGCAAGAGATTAGGCTTTATGCCGGAAGAGCTTTCCGTTATACGCTCTCATCATGAGAAATGGGATGGCAGCGGCTACCCCGATCAACTGGCTGGAGAGCAGATTCCGCTGCTGGCAAGAGTAACCGCCGTGGCAGATGTTTATGATGCCTTAACCTCTTCGCGTTCTTATCGAAAAGCAATGTCGCATGAGGATGCCATGGAGATTATTGTGAAGGAGAGCGGGCGTCACTTTGATCCGCTCTGCGTGAAGGCATGGGTGCGGCTCGTGAGCGAGCAGCCAGGCTTCTTCGAGGAAACGATTCGAAACAGTCCGCACCTTAAGCTGGACAAAAAACTTGCAAGATAAAGAGAGTTTCCTTTGTCCGCTTACAGATGTACAATAGACGTAGCTTCATTTTTATTCCAAATGGGATGAGATTTACTAATAAATGGTTGAGGGGATATCGAACATGACTTATTTAGCGGCTAACAATCGGTATGAGGGCATGAAGTATAATCGCGTCGGACGCAGCGGCTTGAAGCTGCCAGCTATTTCCCTTGGGCTATGGCATAATTTCGGCGGGGTTGACCGTTTGGAGAACGGACGAGCTATGATTCACCGCGCATTCGACCTAGGCATCACCCATTTCGACCTTGCGAACAACTATGGACCGCCTCCGGGCTCAGCCGAAGAAACTTTCGGGCAAATTTTAAAGCAAGACCTTGCTGCCTATCGGGATGAGCTTATCATTTCGACAAAAGCAGGCTATCATATGTGGAACGGGCCTTATGGCGAGTGGGGCTCTCGGAAATCTTTGGTTTCAAGCCTGGATCAGAGCTTGAAGCGCATGAAGCTAGATTATGTCGATATTTTTTACCATCACCGTCCGGATCCGGACACGCCGCTTGAAGAGACCATGGGAGCGCTTGATCATATCGTTAGGCAAGGCAAAGCGCTGTATGTCGGCGTTTCTAACTATAACGCGGAGCAAACGGCTCGCGCGGCAGCTATTTTGAAAGATCTCGGCACGCCATTCCTTATTCATCAGCCATCGTATTCGATGTTTAATCGCTGGATCGAGGATGGACTGCAGGATGTGCTGGAGCAAGAAGGCATTGGCTCTATCGTGTTCTCGCCGCTTGCAGGAGGCTTGCTGACTAACCGTTATTTGAACGGGGTTCCTGCTGATTCACGCGCCGGAGGACCAAGCGTATTCCTTAAGGCAGATCATATTACGGATAGCAAGCTGAATAAGGTCAAGCTGCTTAATGAGCTTGCCGAGGGGCGAGGTCAAACGCTTGCCCAAATGTCGCTTGCATGGGTACTTAGAGGCGGCAAGGTGACATCAGCCTTGATCGGCGCAAGCCGCGTTGAGCAAGTAGACGACAATGTTGCAGCCCTTAACCGCTTGGATTTCAGCGATGACGAGCTTAGCCGCATTGAATCGATTCTTGCCTCTGAGTAAGGATATAATTCTTGTTGCAGGCTATATGTTGCAGACTGAAACAAATGAAACGCTAGAGAAGCTGACCGCGCTAATGCGGCATGCTGGATCTAGCGTTTTTTTATTCTCCCGGTGCAAGTTAAAAGAGGTATAATAGTGTCAAAGTTCGACAATTTCGGTAAAGATAAGGCGGAGCGGGAGGAGAAAGCGGCTTGAAAAAAGTGTCGTTACGCACAAAAGGGTTGATATTGATTGTTCTCATTTCTTTTATCCCGCTTTTGATTGCCGGGGTGGGCAACTATTCCGCAGTGAAGGAAGCGATGCTTCAATCGGAAATCGAGAAGACAAGCAGCCGGCAAAGCAATCGCGCTAACATTTTGGCGTCATGGATGGCTATTCGCAAGGCGGAGGTTGTCGTCATGAGCCGCACGGAAGTGGTGCGATTCGGTACGGATGAGGAGCGGCTTAATTATTTTGGGCGTGAGCTTATCCGCGGCGGATTCATCTATCACGCGATTGGCTTCGTCGACGAGAATGGACTCGGCCTGCGTACCGATGGCAGAAGGGTGGATATGAGCGGCGAGTCATTCTTCCAAGAGGCTATCAAAGGGGAGGTAGTCATTACAGACCCTGTAACGCCAACGTTCTCGGATACGAGGCAATCGCTTATCGTTGTCCCTGTTTATGGGGCCAAGAATGAAATAAAAGGGGTCGTATATGCTTCTTTCGTATTTTCGACGCTGCAGCCATTTATTGAATTTGCAGAAGAGAACTCGATCATTCGTTTATTCAATGACCGGGGCGGCATCCTTTATCATTCGGATGCCGATACGCAGACGCTTGCGAGCCTGTTCGATAAGCAGTCCCCCTTGCACCCGATTGCTAACAAATTGTTGGACTCGCAAGAGGGTATGACGAGCTTAACGATAGAAGGCAAGGATTACGCGGTCTTCCACACGAAGGTGAATGATACGCCATGGCGTTTTGCGCTGCAGGAGCCGATGTCGAAGCTGCAAGAGAAGATGAAGCCGATCTTTTGGCGGATTTTTACGACCATCGCCGTCTCGGAGGTCATCATTGTTATCTTTTTCTTTCTTTATTTTGAACGTATTGTTAAGCGCTTGGAGCGAATTCTTGTTGTGACGGAGCATGCTGCGGCTGGGCGCTTCGAGGCTGAGCACCTGGAGGTTGAGCCGCATGATGAGCTCGGTCAGCTAGGCCATTCCGTCAACGGCATGATGGAGCATCTGCAGGAAATGTTCGACCGGCTTGAGGCAATTATTAACCAGAACCAGTATGCTTTCATCGTGCTTGACGATCAATATAAAATTTCCTATTTGAACCAAACGGCAGAAGAGATGCTGGGCTATAAAAGCGAGGAACTGGCCGGGATCGCAACGCCGCTATTGTTCATGGATTTGGATGAAATTCGCGTGGAAGCGGAGAAGCTGTCCATCGAGCTTGGCAGGGAAGTGCAGCCTGGCATTGATCTCTTTAAGGAGCTTCGCGGACAGTCCTTCTCCTATGAGCGAGAGTGGACCTTTATACATAAAGACGGCACGCGGATTCCGACGCTGCACAGCTCGAATGGCTTGCGTGACCGGAATGGCCGCTTCTCGGGTGTCGTAGGCATGGTTTTGGATATTTCAGATCGCAAGCACATGGAGAAAACGCGCAACCGGTTGCTCGACATTGTGGAATCGGCAAAGGACCTGATCGCTTCCGTCAACTCCGACGGCAAAGTCGTCTATATGAATCGAGCCGGCAGAGAGATGTTAGGCCTGCAAGACGCGATTGACGGCGAATATACCGTTAAGCAGCATTCCCAGTCGGAGATGTATTCCGAGCTTGTGAATGGCGCTATGCTGGCTAAAGAATATGGCTTCTGGGAGAGCGGTGCGCAGCTGCTGAAGAGCAATGGCGAGACGGTGCATGTGTCGATGGTCGTCGTTGCCCATTTGGATGAAAATACGGGAGAACTGTTTTTCTCCTGCATCGCCCGTGATATTTCCGAGCAGAAAATCGTGCAAGAGGAGCTTGTGCGCGCCACGCTTGAAGCGGAGGAGGCGAATCAGGCGAAGAGCCGGTTCCTTGCGCTGATGAGCCATGAGATTCGAACCCCGTTGAACGGAATCATAGGTTTGACTCAGTTGATGCGCAAGACCGGGCTTTCTGCGTCACAGAAGGATTATATGGATAAGATGAATACATCCTCCGAGACGCTCCTGCGCATTATTAATGATATTTTGGATTTCTCCAAAATCGAGGCAGGCAAGGTGGATATTGAACGTTTGCCGTTCCAACCGGATGAGCTCATGCACCGCATAACTGACCAATTAAGCGTCTTTATGGGAGGCAAGGAGCAGTTCGAATTTATTGTCGATATGCCCGAGCACATGCCTCAGACGATCATTGGAGATGCGCTGCGGCTTGAGCAGGTTCTTCTCAACCTGTGCATGAATGCCATTAAGTTTACGAACCGGGGACGCGTGAGGATGAAGGTAGAGCTTGCGGAGGAGTCGGATAAGGGGGTAAGCCTAAGGTTCAGCATCTCGGATACAGGCATCGGCATGAGCGCAGAGCAGGTGGACAAGCTGTTCAAGCCCTTTACGCAGGCGGATGGGTCAACGACCCGGAAGTTTGGCGGAACCGGCCTTGGTCTGGTCATTTCCAAAACGTTGGTTGAGCTGATGGGCGGCAGGCTAGAGGTTTCTAGCGAAGCCTACGTGGGCAGCCAGTTCTGCTTTACGCTGCCGTTCACCGTCATTCACAAGTATACGGAGCAGCGAAGCCAAGTTCGGCCGGATTTGAAGGAGCAGCTGGTGTGGATCGTAGAGGACGACGACGAGATGAGAGGGCATTGGAGCGAAATTATCGAATCCTTCGGCTTAACCCCTATCGCGTTCCATTCTTGGAAAATGGCCCGTGACCGCCTACGCCGCATTGGAGCGGGCGCATTGCCGAGGCTCATCGTGCTGGATATGGAAATGCCGGATATGTATGGCGCGGAAACCTGGCTTGAGTTCCACAGCGATGCGGAAGCGGCTGGCGTGAAGACGATTGCGATGACAACTTCCTATGGGCGCGATGAGATGATGCAGCTGCCTGCCGAGCAAAGGCCGGTCACGCTGCTTATCAAGCCGATCATGCGCAAAGGCATGCTGCGCGCGATCGAAAGTGTCCTTGAGCAGAAAGGGACCGGCGTAAGCGAGCAGGAAACAGTGCCTCAAATTGTAGAGAAGCGGAGAAACGGTTCGAATACGCGCATTCTGTTAGCCGAGGACAATAAGATCAATCAATTGGTAGCGATTGAAATTTTGAAGGAGCAGGGCTACGAGGTAGGCTTAGCAGAGAATGGCGAGGAAGTGCTTCACAGGCTTATGGAAGAACACTGGGATCTGGTATTGATGGATATTCATATGCCGGTGATGGATGGCTCGGAAGCGGTTCGCTTAATTCGGACCCAGCCGATATACGATGATCTTCCTATTATTGCAGTGACTGCCAACGTTCTTCGCAACGATCATGAGCGTTACTTGAAGCTTGGCATGAACGATGTAGTGACCAAGCCGATCTCCTCGGATCGGCTGCATACGGTCATTGCCTATTGGCTGAAGAAGGGCAAAGAGCCAGTCGAGAAGACGGAGACGATGCATGAGGGTCATGCCAAGTCCAAGCGTTCCAATCTATCGGAAGCAGCAGAAGGCAGCTCGTTGCCGGCCATTGCCGGAATGGATGTGGCGGGCGCTCTGGCAAGAGTTAACGGCAAGCTTCCGATCCTGCTTCATATGATGGAGCAGTTCATGCTCGATTATGACTCTTTTGCCGATAAGCTGCGGATCGCGCTCAAAGATTCAGAGATAACGATAGTCAAGCGCATGGCACATACTTTAAAGGGAGCAGCGGGTTATTTGTCTGCTTATGAGTTGTTAGAGGCGGTATGCGAGGTGGAACGTATCGTTAAGCAGCCGCAGCTTGAAATAGAGACGCTTCATACGGCGATTGACCAACTGGAGTTGAAGCTGAAGCAGCTGTTGGCGGAACTTCGTTATGCTAAAGAAGTATTCGACAATAAATCCTAACAAATTTCTAACAAGTTGTTGTTCCTTTAATTTCCGTATTGTATAGTAGAGATACGTTAAATATTCGACAGAAATCTTCAATCCTCAAAAAGGGTGACGACAATGTATAAAGTTTTAGTTATTGAAGATGACGTCATGATGAGTGATATGCTGTCTATGTATTTATCAGAAGAAGGCTATTCCGTCATGCAAGCCTACAGAGCGGACGAAGGGTTGAAGCTCACGTCAGAGTTTGTGCCTGATTTGGTGCTGCTTGATTTGATTTTGCCCGATTTGGACGGTATGGAGGTTTGTTCACTCATTAGAAAGCGCTCTAACGTACCCATTATGATTCTTTCTATGAAGAGTGAAGTGTCTGAGCGGGTCCAAGCCTTGAAGGCTGGGGCAGATGACTACATGTGCAAGCCATTTAGCATGCATGAAATGACAGCTCGGGTAGAAGCGTTAATTCGTCGTTCGAATACGATGCAGGCAGAAACGAAGCAGCAATCTGCAGCAGCGGTAGAAGTGCTTGACGATCGTGAGCCGATCCAGCTTGATTTTGAAAGGCGTCTATTGCTTGTTCGCGGCCAACTCGTTGAGACAACCTTCTCGGAGTACGAGCTGATGAAGCTATTTCTAGCTTACCCCGGCAAGGTGTTCAGCAGGGAAGAACTAATAAATACGATTCGCGGCTTTGACTCCTTCGTGACAGACCGTGCCATTGACGTACATATCGTCAATCTTCGCAAGAAGATCGAACAGAACCCGAAGGAACCAAGGTTGATCCGTACGGTTTGGGGATTCGGTTACAAGTATATGGCTGAGCATACAAGCAGCATGAGCCAAAGCTAATTACGGTTAAATTGTTTTTCTCTTGAGGAACCATTTCGCGTCAGCGGAATGGTTCTTTTTTTTGTTTATAAGCAAGGTTGTTAAGGCAGTTATTAAATTATCTAACACTCTCCTAAAGATATCCCCTAAATTTTTCTAATGAATGTATGACAGAATGATTGTAACTTTAGAACTAGGACGGTGGTTGGAGGAAATGGATGCGTTGACCGGTTTGCCTGGTCGCAACGAAGCTTTTGCACAGCTTGAAGTGGCCGTAAATGTCGTACGTGCGACAGGTAAGCGTATGGTGGTGGCATTGGTCGATTTGGATCGGTTTTATCGCGTGAACGAAACAAAGGGAACGGAATTTGGCAATGATGTGCTGATCATCATGGGGAAGCGACTGGCTGATGCAAGAGCGGTTTCAACAACGGTGAGCAGGGTCGGAGGAAACCGGTTCTTGGTTGCGATGCCGGTTGAGCATGATGAGCATCAGAGCTTGCAAGCGGTAGAAGAAATAAAAAATGCGATCGAGCGTCCAATTGATGTCGATGGAACGGAGCTATATTTGACTACCAGTATCGGAGCGACATTATTTCCACAGGATGGACGGACCAGCGAGCAGCTGATTTGCCGGGCGGAGTCGGCCTTATACCAATCCAAGGAACAAGGCGGCAACCGGGCGAGGTTTTATAATACGGAGGACACCATTCATCTTAACCGGCGCATCGATATCGAAGCGGCGCTTAGGCCGGCACTATATTTGCAGCAGTTCCACCTCAGCTATCAGCCGATCTATCGGATCAGCGATGGCAAGCTGAGAGGATTCGAAGCGCTGATTCGCTGGCATCACGAGGAGCTGGGCGAGATTACGCCTTCGGAATTTATCCCCATTGCCGAGCATAGCGGCCTGATCGTTCCTATCGGTGAATGGGTGCTGCGGGAATCATGCAGAATGCATGCAAATATGAGTGAATACAGCCTCAATAATTTGATAATGTCGATAAATGTATCGCCATTGCAGCTGCAGAATACAACTTTTTCCCAGATGATTCTAAACGCGCTAAAGGAGCATAAGCTGGACCCTTCCTGCTTTGAGCTCGAAATTACGGAAAATACGATGATGAACTCCTCGGATGTGGCCTTGTCCAATCTCAGCTGGCTGCGCGCGGCAGGCGTGCGCATCGTGCTTGATGATTTTGGCGCCGGCTACTCTTCTCTATCGAATTTAAAGCAACTTCCGGTTCAAGCCCTGAAGATCGATAAGTCTTTTATCAAACAGATTGATCGGCATAGTGCGGAACGGGTTATCGTCGAAGGCATAATTAAGCTTGTTCATAAGCTGGGACTTGAGGTTATCGCCGAGGGTGTCGAATACAAGGAGCAATATGAGCTGCTGAGCGAATGGGGCTGCAATTACGTGCAGGGATATCTGCTCGGCAAACCGCAGGAGCCTGATGTGCTTGACCTGTCTATGTTTCGGCACTCGAGTGTTACAACAGAGAAATAGACCAAAAGGGGTATTGTCCAGTGAAACGATTCCGTATGCGAAACAATTTCCGATCCATGAAACCAAACATTCGTTTGCAGATCATGCTGCTATGTTTGTCGCTCTTGCTTATACCTAGCCTTTTAGTTAGCGCCCTCAGCTATGAATCCGCGGTGAAGGGGCTTGATAGCGGCGGTCAGAAACAGCTTAAAAACAGTGTGAAAAGCACGATTGGTTTAATCGCAATGCTGGATTCGCAGGTGAAATCGGGCGCGATTGACCGCGCAGCGGCAGAGGAATTCGTGAAGGTGTCGATGCTCGGTCCGAAGGATGCAGCAGGCAAGCGGCCTATCAACAAAAATATTGACCTTGGTAAAAATGGCTATCCTTTTGCTTTTGACACTGATTCCATCATGGTGGCTCATCCGAGTACGGAAGGAACTAGCCTTATTGGGCTGAAGAACAGTCATGGCGAGCTTGCAGTCGATTCGGAGCTGGGGCTTCCCATTACAGAAGCTTTCCTCAAGAAAGCGGAATCCGGCGGCGGATTTGTTTATTATGATTGGACGCTTCCGGGTACGGTGGATGAAATGGCGTCTAAAGTTATTTATTTGGAGAAGGACCCGCACTGGGGCTGGATTGTGGCTTCAGGCACGTATATGATGGATTTTAATCAAAGCGCCAATCAAATCATTAAAGTGACAGTCGTTACGTTGTTGATCACGATTGTAGTCGGAATAGCAGCGGCAATGCTCTTTACCCGCCGTTTGACGAAGCCGATTAAGCAGGTTTCAAAGCTCGCAAATGAGGTAGCGCTGGGAAATCTGCAAATCGAGCCTATCGTATGCAAGCGCCAAGACGAGGTAGGCCTGCTTGCAAATAGCTTTAATGCTATGGTGGTCCAGTTGAAGACGCTCGTGGGCGAGGTTGGTCGGAGCGTCGATCAGGTAGCCTCATCCTCCGAGGAGCTGATGGCTAGCGGCGAGCAAACGAGTGAGGCAAGCGAGCATATTGCCTATACGATCCAGATGGTTGCTGACGGAGCGGAGAGGCAATCAGCTACCGCAGAGCAAAGCTATCAGGTTATTCATGGCATGTCTGCGAGCGTAAGGCAAATTGCGGACAGCACAGACCAAGTATCGCATTTGGCCAAGAAAACATCCGATAAAGCAATAGAAGGAAGCGAGGCGCTTTCGCTGGCTGTTTCTCAAATGGAAACGATAGAGCAATCCTTTAATAGTCTTGCTTTAGCGGTTCAAGGGCTGGGCACTCGCTCTAATGAAATTGTTAGAATGGTACAAGTCATATCCGACATCTCCGCGCAAACGAATCTGCTCGCGCTTAACGCTTCGATCGAAGCGGCAAGGGCAGGCGAGCATGGAAAAGGGTTTGCGGTTGTAGCAGGCGAGGTACGTAAGCTTGCGGAGCAAACGCGGGAGTCCAGCGAGCACATTGCTAAAGTCGTAATGGCAGTCGGCACGGAGACAGAGCGCGTCGTGCTTGCGATGAATGAAGCGGGCAACGTGGTGTCCGGCGGTATTGATGCCGTTGAGGGTGCAGGACGCATGTTCGGCTCGATACGGGATGAGGTTATGCAGGTTGCCCAGCAAATCGATGAGGTGTCAGAAGCGGCAACAGGCATTGCAGCAGGCACGGAGCAAGTCATGCAGTCTATAAAAGAGGTTGTCGATATAGCGGTGGAGGGTGCCTCAGGAACGCAGACGGTGGCTGCCGCCGCGCAGCAGCAGACTGCCTCTATGGAAGAAATAGCAGCGGCGTCTGCTATGCTTGCCAATATGGCGGAGCACCTGCAAAAGGAAATTTTGAGGTTCAAGGTATAGCTGATAATAGCGGCAAGAATGCCCCGGCAGCGATAGGAACTGGCTGCGGGGCATTCTTTTTTTTTACACGCCGGAAGGGGCAAAAATATAAAAGACCTGACAAGGCACATGAAGCGTGCGCGATCAGGTCTTTTTTCTATCGTTATTCAGCATACTTCAAGATAAAGCTTCGTGCCGTCGTTATACTGGAAAATGGCTACATCACGTACCATTTCTACCGATTTAATTCTTCTCCACTTTTTGCGGAAATCAAAATCCAATTCCAATTCGTACAATTTATGATGAAGCAATTCTAAGGATGCGGATTGTTCGTTAGGATAATAAACAGGGACAGAGCGACTTTTGAAGGTAACGATTTTCATCATTTCCTATAACACCTCCGATCAATTTCCCCTATTCTAACGTAAACCTTTTAGCCTCTTATGAATCTCTCGTCAGGATTTTGTTTATTTTGCATACACTTTTCTAACATATTCGACTTTTTCTGCATGTGTTAGCTGGAATAGCTGCTGTACTTCTTCTTATAATAGCCATGCCCGCGATGCGGACGACGATATTGGCTATTCCGGTAATCGCTGCTGCTGTAACGGCGATGACGATGCTGCTTGCGTCCCATTAATGAATATAATAAACGTTTGAGAAGATGTTTTAACATATTTGCAGCCCCCTAAAGAGAGTTTGTGAAAAAAACGGAATGCAATGCCCATGTTTATTGAAACATTGCATGGATCGAAAGCGTACGCTCTCATATGGAAGTAGTACGAATTTTTATCGTCAAAGTTTCTGCAAGGCGGATAATCGACAACAGCAATAGCTGCTGGGGGTGAAATAAAGATGTGGACTTTAGTGGCGAGCAAATGTAAGGATATGATCAGCCATTGGCGGGATTATCCGCTTCCAAACGGAAAGGTTTGGTTGGGACGATACCGCATTGAACACTTTATCGGGAGGGGCAGCTATGGCCAAGCCTATGCATGCTCCGATATGGTCACGGGTCATCAGGTTTTACTCAAACGCAGCATGCCTAGCAAGAAAGAAACCGGCAAATGGCTGCTGGAGCGGGAAAGCTTGATTTTGCAGCAATTGAATCATCCCCAAATTCCAAAGTGGCTCCGTTATGTGAAGCAAGGCCGTCATGCAGCGCTTGTTATGGAGCTGGTAGCAGGCGATAATTTGGAGCATAAGCTAATGGAGCAGGGCGAAACTTATTCGCTAAAACAATCGTTAACCGTCATTAAGGAGCTGTTGCAGCCGCTTGCTTATTTGCACCAAGCCGGATACGTGCACCGTGACGTACGTATTCCGAATGTGATGGACCAAGGCGGCCGTTTGTATTTAATCGACTATGGGCTCTCCTGCCGTATCGGGGAGCAGCTGCCAGCAGAGCTGCGCTCAGCGCTTAAGGAAATGGAGCCAATTGAAAACGATAACGGTCGGAGCAGCAGCTGGTCAGGCGCCAAGCGCCATATGAGGCGGCCTGAACCTGCTAGCGATTTGTTTGGACTCGGGCATTTGTTTCTATTCATGATGTATGCAGGCTACGAATACCGCGAAGGGCAACCGGAGCTTAGCTGGGAGGAGGATCTGGAGCTTCCGCCGACCGTGAAGATGTTCGTGCGCAGACTGCTCCAGCAAAGCGAGCCGGGATGGCAATCCGCCGAGCATTGCAAGCAGGAGCTTGAGCAGCTTATTGCAGCTTTGCCGGATTAATTAGCTGAGCGATAGCGTACGTATCAGTTCTTTAAAGCTTTGGTTGCTTCCAACATAGTAGATGATTGCAATAAGGGTCAGATGAAGCGGGTAAAAGCTTCGCCACACCATACGTGGTATTTTCACTTTGTCAGCGCTGCGCATGAAGTCGGGCAAAAATACGATCAGTACAGTGGCAAAGATGCTAAAAGCTTGAATGAACCAGCCCTTTATCAGAAAGCTTACCACGTTCAGCGAGAAGTGAAACAAAGCAAACCAGTGAACCTGAGCATAGCGATAGATGAGTACGAGCAGAAGGACGTAAGCACCGTAGCTAAACGGTAAAAATTCCAGCAATCCAGCGAAGACAGCAGCTAGAAGGCATTGAAGGGGGAGGCGTCCTCTCCATTTATCAAGAAGGTATAAAAGCAGCAGGCATACATACAACGAGCCTACGGTATTGACTTCAAGCCGATGAAAGGCAAATTGATAGGGAAGCTGCGAGAGAAGCGCGATCCATGCGACTCTCTTCAAATAAAGCTGAACGTTTTTGGTTCGATAATAGCCAAGCACAATTGCGAATGCATAGAAGGGCAGCGCCAGCCGTCCAATGATTCGCCATGCCATATGATCAGGGAACCATACGAGCCCAATATGATCGATAAGCATCGTAAGCATCGCCAAAAATTGTATGGAAACCACCTTCATTCTCTCGTTTTGCACCCAGTATAGCACAAAGAATACGAGAGAATATGAACAAGGAAGACCTCCAAGCCGCTTTGCGCGAATAAGGAGGTCTTCGTTGGTTGATTTTGAGCCGGCTATAGGCCTGCGTTCTTTTGGAGCCGCCGTGCAATTTCAATAAAGTCCTCTTGAGAGATGCCCGGCGCGAACTCCTCCGGCACCTCGCTCAAATCAGGCATCGGCGCACCCTGCGGGGAGCCTTGAATGACCTCGAGCTGAGCGCCGGTAAGCGGATTTTGGCCGTTCCAAATGAGGACGATGTCCTTGTAGTCGTTCGGACTGAATGTATACAGCTTATTGCCTAGCCCCATAGCCTCATATTTTCGCGCCGTTTCAAAGCTATTATTGCTAAGATCCGGTATCGGAATGAGCCTCTTCACGTCAACGCCCGTTGCGATTTCCAGCGCTTTGGCGTAAGCCAGCACATGTACGCCGCCTCTAACAAGCAGGTATCCGATCATTGCGCGAGCTGTCGGATGGTCGGTCATCTCGTAGACGCGCATTTTATGCGTTCGCGCCCCGCACTCCAAGAAGAAATTATGGAGCAGGTCAAGCACGAGGTTCCCGCTGCTGAACACGTTATCACCCGTCCAAGCGCGGCCCATTGAATCGCCGGGCAAGGAGGTTTGAGCGGTCTGGATAAAAAAGTAGCTGTTTCGCTTATTGACTCCCTCCCTCAGCGGCGTTGAATTCGGGTCGCCCGTAGTCGTCGTCCCAGTAAGTACCATATTAATTGCTGTGGAAACAAGCTCCACATGGCCAAACTCCTCAGCCGTAATGCTGGATACAAGATCATAGAACGGCTTCAGCTTCTTTTTCTCGCGAAAATTAAAGGATTGGTACATGTAGTTGTTTAATGTCGACATCTCGCCAAACTTCCCGCCAAGCAGCTCCTGCACCGCTGCCGCAGCATTCGCATCCGCATAAGGGGAAGGCGGTAGCTCGATCTGAAGCCGGTTTATTCGTTCGATCATGAGCATGCTCACCTCTTTTCATCGACAATTCCATTTATTCATATCTATGACAGCTTTCGCTACCGTAGACCGTCGGTGTCAAAAGGGACAGCCTATTGTCGAATGGACAGAGGTTCTAAAGGCACTTATTTAAGCTACAAAAGCGTAATGACTAGGAGCTCGTAGAGAACGAGCGGGAGTACGGCGCTGTAGGGATTCATAAAGGCGCGTGGATCACTCATCGTGCATTGCAAATACAAAATACAATTATCGATGTGCATAATCGTCCCCTCAAAGACATGGCCATCCACCGTTTGGACGCACACATATTTATGCATGTGACCGCCGCACTTGCCCATTACGCGATCGCGAATCTCCATAACCATAGCCGTATGCTTCGGCTCAGCTTCATAGAGTATCGGCGCGGTATTCTCCTTGCCCATTTGCCCCATAACCGGCTTTTTGCCCATATTGCCGGCACTTGGCATGCCGCCCATTTGCCCCATGTTGCCCATGTTGCCGGCGTTAGGCATGCCGCCCATTTGCCCCATGTTGCCCATGTTGCCGGCATTCGGCATACCGCCCATTTGCCCCATGTTGCCCATGTTGCCGGCATTCGGCATACCGCCCATTTGCCCCATATTGCCCTTGTTGCCAGCGTTAGGCATGCCGCCCATTTGCCCCATGTTGCCCATATTGCCGGCGTTAGGCATGCCGCCCATTTGCCCCATCTGGCCCATGTTGCCGGCATTCGGCATGCCGCCCATTTGCCCCATGTTGCCCATATTGCCGGAGTTAGGCATGCCACTCATCTGCCCCATCTGGCCCATGTTGCCGGCATTCGGCATACCGCTCATCTGTCCCATACTGCCCATATTGCCCATATTGCCTAAGTTCGGCATATTTCCCATGTTGCCGATACTGCCCATGTTCGTCATATTTTCTGCCAAGCCAAAGACCTCCATTCGAATGGTATGACATATAGGTATGCAGGAGCGAGTCGTGTCATACAAAAAATGGGATAGTCAAATTCCAACGTTTGGCGGGTGCCACTCGTCCATACCACTCTCTCAACTTTGCATAGAATAGAGTAAGTTCGAGAGGGAGGGGGGGATAGAAATGTCCGCCAAATTGAAATTGAAAGTACAGAGTGTTAAATCTGCACGCAAATCATCCAGCCGCGCACGCATCTCTTCTGACTGCAAATGCAAAGACGATCATAAAAGCTGTGGCCGCAGACAGGATCCAGCAGTCGAAGCTATGCAAGAAGCAGGAAAAGAGCTAAGCGATATTTTCAGGCAATTGAAAGACGAACGCACTGCGGAAATGCTTGTCAGAGCTATTCGCTGCCGTGATGCAAGAGCGATCCAGCACCTGCTTGACTGCCACTGCCGTGTCGTCCACTTCTTCTGTACGCGTGATAAAGATTGTGTAAGAATTTGCTGCTCATTCGGAAGAAATCATGATGTAACGGTTACGTTCGATATTTGCGTAAGAAGAGTATTCGATGAGCGCCGCCGTAATTTCTGGTAATTGTATTCCACAAGAAGAACTGCCCGGGCTAGTTGGGCGGTTCTTTTTTTGTTGATTGGCGTATATCACAGCGGCTGCGCAAGGCGCATACGTTATAGGAGTGAGAGCTTAAGAAGGAACAAGCAGGGAGGGGAATCGGATGCCGCGAATACCTAATTTTCCGCAAGCATTGCTCGAAGAACACAAAGTATGGCATCATACGAACCATTTGGTTCCTGGGACAGTGCCGCCGCCGGGTTATGGAGATCGCTTTCTGCGCTTTCATCGGTACTTTATTAATCGGGTCTATAGCTGGTATGACTCAATGGGCTACGATCGAAGAATGGTTGCGGGATGGAATCAGGTTCCGGAAGGCATTCGCCGTTCCAGTTGTTTCGATGCGGGAGCGGAGCAGAGAGTGCAGTTCGATCCGCAATCGTTTACGTCTGTCGATCAGCTGGGCAGCTTTATTGAAAGCAATCTGCACGGGTGCTTTCATGAAATGGCGGCGCGGATCTACAACCAGCCTGAGCTGAATGACTTTGACCTGGCGCCGCGCAATACCGAGTTTTATAACATCCACGGACTAATTGATCAGTGGTACACCAATTGGGAGCGGACATGGGGAGTTCGCGGGCAAGAGAGCGAAAGCGCCGCACGGACTAAGTACAGCCATGCAGCGCCTGAAGCACGTTCGCATAAAAAGAATAATCGCGAGGCACGAATTGATTCGCTTGTACAAGGCGAGAAACGCGCGATAGCTGCCCGGACTGCGCGTCAAGCTCGACGCCAATCGCAGACACCTCGGATAATGAGCCTTCGAACATCGCAATCAGCTCATCCAAATCGGCCTCGTACACGCCGGCCACTTCTTCTGGCTGGAGCTTCAGTTCAGTCAAAGGCACTTCGCAAACGAGTGCAAAAACGTCGCTGACCTCACGGTCGATGAAGGGCTTGCCGTTTACTTCGCCATGGGCATCTTCTCGTATTTGCCCGAGCGGGATAAGCTGCTCGAATGAGGCGCTTACGCCGAGCTCTTCCTCCAACTCGCGCATTGCTTCGCGAAGGGTCTCGCCTGCGGCAAAATGACCGGCAGCTGTAATATCGAAGCAGCCTGGATTCGTATCCTTGCTGGCCTGGCGCAGCTGGAACCGCACGAATCGGCGGTTCTCCTCGCGCCGAGTCAGCCAGCAATGGAAGGTCCGATGCCAATAGCCCTGCGCATGCGTCTCCGCGCGCGTCGCCGTGCCAAGCGGCCGAAGCTGCTCGTCATAGATGTCGAACAGCTCCTCAGCCATGTGCAACAGCCTCAAGCTGGGACGTGCAGTGCTTGCAGCGCGTAGCTTTCACCGGAACCTTAGACAAGCAGTAAGGGCACTCTTTCTCCGTTACCTCTACGGGAGCTTCTTGTTTTTTCTCGCTGCGACGCAGAACATTGATGACTTTGACAAGCAGGAAGATACAGAAAGCGACGATCAAAAAGTCGAGCATGACGTTGATGAATTGACCGTAATTAATGTATGGTGCCGTTGCCTGATCCACTGGCTCATTTGCTTTTGAATAAAGAGGTATCTTTAAATCCTTAAAATCAACCCCACCGAGTATCCTGCCGATAGGCGGCATAATAATGTCATTGACGAGCGAGGTGACGATTTTGCCGAACGCTCCTCCGATAATGACACCGACAGCTAGGTCGATGACATTGCCTTTCATCGCAAATTCTTTAAATTCCTTGATGATTTTCATTGCATTTCCTCCTAAAAATGTTGTGAAGCAAAACGGGCTGCCTTACAGAAGTCTATTAATATATCATCTAGTATTGCCCTTTTTGACTTCTGTCATCCTATCATAATAGCCGAAGACGAGACGAAGAGAAACAGCCTCTAGCATTATGACAGCATCATGCAAAAATTTGCACAAAAAAGAGAGGGTTTTATTGAAAATTGTCGAACTTTACTACTAGTAAGTAAATTTATGGATATTCAAGGAGTCTTATGACCCAATCTATTATTATTGGAAATCCTTACTATTTAGTGTTGTCTATTATTATCATGTGCTTTGCCGCCTATACGATGGTCAATATGATTGAGCAGCCGCAGCTGCGTGAACGGGTAACCGGATTCAACTGGCTGATTGGCGGGGCCTTCGTATTTGGGCTCGGGCTATGGACGATGCATGTCGTATCTTTGCTTGCTTCCGATTATCGGATGCTGATGGATTGGAGCATGCTGCTTGTACTAATCGTGTGCGCGATTATCGTTTATTGTGCATTATCTGTATTAAGGAAACAGGAGCTTGTGCGAGGGCGCTATTTGTTTAGTGCTCTATTAATGGCGCTTGGAGCTACGACGCTGCAATATATGTCGATGCTGTCCGATTCCATTATTATTTTAAAAATGAATTGGCTGCTCTATTTGCTCTCTTACGCTGTTAGTTTCATCGGTGCTTATATTGCATTCCGAAGGCTTGAGACCAAGACGCGAATGTACAAGCTCAAGAGCTGCCTTTCGCTTGGCATCTCCAGCATGGTGATGCATCAGATTAGCCTGTACGCGCTAAAGGTCGATTACAACGACATTTTATCAACGGACTTATTAAACGAATATATGCGGATGCTTGCCTTCTTGCTCGGGCTGTCCACTTTAATCATTCTTAGCTTTAGTCTGACGACTTGGCTAAATGCGAGCAAATACAGCCAGATCGATGAGCGGTACAAGCTTCTTGTCGAGAACTCAATGGATACAATTGCCTTGATCAGCAACAGCAAATGGGAATTTATGAACAGTGCCGGCCTGCGTATGTTCGAGGTGCAGTCGGAGAATGAAATTATCGGAACAAGCATATTCGAACTCTTGGACGAGAAGCACCATCTTGAGATGGCGGAATGGATGGCTGCAGGACAAGCGGGTGAGGACGCGCCGAACAAGCCGATTGAGCTGCAATGGCTGTCGGTTCAAGGCAAGCTCCTCCATACGGAAATGGTCAGGGCTAGCTCCGCTTTTTCGGGAAAGCAGATTGTGCAGGTTATTATTCGGGACATCTCCGAACGGAAAAAGAACGAGGAGCTGCTGATTAACTCAGAGAAGCTCTACGTAGCAGGCCAGCTGGCTGCCGGCATCGCCCATGAGATTCGGAACCCGCTTACCTCGTTAAAAGGTTTTTTGCAGCTCCTTTCAACCGGCAGAGGCAACAGCAGCAACTTCTACGAGATTATGAAGTCCGAGCTTGTTCGGATTGAATCCATCGTCAGTGAATTGCTTATGCTCTCCAAGCCTCAAATTTATGAGTTTGTTTATAAGGATTCGCGCCAAATCATGTCGGAGACGGTAAACCTGCTGGATACGCAGGCCATCTTGCACAACGTCGTGATTGAGTTCCATGCCGATTATCGCCCATTATGGGTTTTTGGCGTGGAAAATCAATTGAAGCAAGTGTTTATTAACGTACTTAAAAATGCGATCGAAGCGATGCCTAGCGGAGGCGTGGTTACGATTAATATGTCGCTGGATGAAGCTCGCGGGGTATTGATACGAATCAAGGATGAAGGCTCGGGTATTCCGACGGAGCAGCTGTCCAAGATCGGGCAGCCATTTTATACGACAAAGGATAAAGGAACGGGATTAGGCTTAATGGTTACCTACAAAATTGTGGACAACCATCAGGGACATATCTCGGCGGAGACCCAGATGGGCGTAGGAACGACCTTTATTATTCAATTGCCCTACAAAGAACAGCCTGTGGTTGAAACCTAAATTTGAAGCTGCCGTAATATGCTTAAGCAGTGAGGATTCACGATATTTGGAGTGGGGGTTGATTGGATGTTTAATCGTTTTTTGGCGAGTATCGGTATTGGTTCCGCGAAGATCGATACGGTATTGGAGAAGGCTCGTTATGCACCCGGTGAAGAGGTTCGCGGTATTGTAAAGATTCAAGGCGGCAGCGTGGAACAGCGCATTGAGACGATACAGCTGTCAGTCATGACCGAATATATAAAAGAGAGCAACGATACAAAACTGACGCATCACGGCGAAATTGGACGCTATCATGTTAGCGCGCCTTTCACGCTGCAAGCAGGAGAGAGCCGCGAGGTTCCGTTCTCCTTCCAGCTTCCGCATCAAACTCCGCTTACGATTGGCCGGGCGCCGGTATGGGTGAAGACGGAGCTTGACGTTCGCGGCGGCGTTGATCCAGGCGATAATGACCGCATCGAAGTTGTTCCGACCGCTCCGATGAATACGGTGCTGGAGGCACTGAATCTGCTGGGCTTCCGCTTGCGCAAGGCGGAGTGCGAGTATTCCTCCCGTCTTGGCGGCAAAATACCGTTTATTCAAGAGCTGGAGTTCGTGCCGACTACGCAGTTCCGCGGGCAGCTCGATGAGCTTGAGGTTATGTTCTACCCGTCGGATCGCGAGCTGGAGCTGGTGCTGCAGATCGATCGCCGTGCGCGCGGCTTATCCAGTTTTTTTGCGGAGGCGATGGATATGGATGAGTCTTTCGTACGCGCTCGCTTCACGAATGAACAGCTGGCGGCCGGTTCAAATGCGATAGCCAATCAGCTTTCCGGCATCATTTCGCGTTATGCATAAGAAGGATAACGAATAGAAGACAGCTCGGGAGTGCTCCTGCGGGAGCGTTTCTGGGCTGTTTTTCATTATAGCTGCGCTTTATGAGGGCGATAGTGAAGAATTTGGTTTTTTCGGTATAATAGCTGGAGGAGGGGATTTACGTTGGCAGAACCACTTAAAGCAATATATGACGGGTTATTTTTAGAACGGTTCGCAAGCTTGGTGAAAACGGCATGGAGCCCGTTTGACGAGGCGCTCTTCATCGAGCGAGTGAGAGACGAGAGCTGGGAGCAGCTTGAGCTCAAGGCCCGTACACGGAAAATTACGGAAGCGCTTGGCGCCTCTTTGCCGCAATCCTATGAAGAGGCGTTGGCTGTTTTATATCAAATAGATGAAAAATGCACGGGACTTCCCTATTTGTTCTTTCCGGATTTCGTTGAAGTATACGGCATGGAGCCGCAGCTTTGGGACCTGTCGCTCGCTGCGCTGAAACGCTTTACCGAGCGCTCTACCTCTGAATTCGCCATACGTGCGTTTATTCTCAGTGACCCGGAGCGTATGGCACAGCAAATGCTCGAATGGGCGGATCATCCGAATGAGCATGTGCGGCGGCTGGCGAGTGAAGGCATTAGGCCGCGCCTGCCATGGGCGCAGGCGCTGCCGCTCTTTAAGCGTGACCCATCGCCGATTGTTCCCATTTTGGACAAGCTAAAACAAGATCCTTCGCTCTATGTGCGCAAGAGCGTGGCGAACAATTTGAATGATATCGCCAAGGATCACCCGGACCTGGTTACCCAGCTTGCAGCGGCGTGGATCGGCAAGGATGCCAAGACCGATTGGATTATACGGCATGGCTGCCGCACGCTGATTAAGCAATCCAACCCGCAGATTATGGCTTTGTTCGGCTATGCTGAAAATGAAAGCACGGAGGAAGACGGATCTTCCCTTGTCGTTACCGCAGCTCTGGATGTAGAGCCGAGTACGATTGTGATCGGGGACGAGGTTGCTTTACGCTATCGTTTACAAGTACGCGAGGGCGCGCCGGCGAAGCTTCGCATCGAATACGGCATTGCCTTCGTGAAATCGGGCGGCAAAACATCATTAAAGCGGTTTTTGCTATCCGATCGCGAATATGCAGGCGGAGCTTCCGCATCAGGTACAAGGGTACATCGCTTTGCCGATTTAACGACGCGCAAGCACTATAGCGGGCTTCATCGCATCACATTATGGGTAAATGGGAGAGAGGTGGCCGAATCCGAGCTGCTTGTGATGGAGGCTGAAGCAACATGACGATTGGCGCAAGAGTTTTAAAAACGGGGATGGCTGTCGCGTTAGCGATATACTTAAGCAGCTTGTTCGGCTTTGCGTCCCCGCTTATTGCTGCTGTTGCAGCTATTTTTACGATTCAGCCCTCGATTTACCGGTCATGGCAGCGTGTTGCGGACCAGGTGCAAACGAATCTGCTTGGCGCTTTTATAGCAATCATAGCCGTTCGGTTATTCGGTCATACGCCGATTGCGGCTGGACTTGTCTGTATTCTCGTTATTCTAATCAGCATCCGTCTCAAAATGGAAAGCACAATCAGCCTGACGCTTGTGACGGTCGTCGCGATCATGGAGGCGAATGGACAGGGCTGGGATGTGGCGGTTGGGCGGCTGCTGATGGTTCTTACCGGTATCGGCGCTTCATTCGCAGTCAACGTGCTGGTGTTCCCGCCGCGACCAAGGCGGCAGTTCACGGAGCAGGTGCATCAGGCCTACACCCAGCTTTCACTGCTGCTGCGCACGGCGATTTCCAACGAGATGAAGGAGCAGGTATTCCGCCAGGAAAAGGACAAGCTTCATATTACGCTGAGGAAGTTGGAGGAGCGCCATGCCGTATTCGAAGAGGAGCGCAAGGTGCTTGCACGGGCGAGGACAAGTCATGCCAGGCAGCTTCTCCTATCGAAGCAAATGATTAAGACGCTGCAAAAAGGAGCCGATCTTCTTGATGTGGTAGAGGAGCATTATTTTGCTTCGCCAAGCGCAGGCGAGTGGGCGCTGCGCTTCGATCGGCAAATTGAGGAGTTGTCCAAATATCACGAGCATATTTTGCTCAAAGCAGAGGATAAAATGAAGCCGCACGCGCTTATCGAGCCGGAGGAAGAGCGCGAGGCTCGGTTCGTAAAGGATTTGACGGCATACATCATGGAAGATCCGGATGAGCACAAGCGCCTTGTCTTTGTCGCTTCGGGACTGTTCGAATATGCGTATCATCTGCGTCGATTGGAGAAGCTGCTCGACCAAGTGCAGCAGCGCGAGGAGAACGCGAAGCGCGGCGCTGATGAATCGGGAGCTGCGGAGAAGCAGCTTTAATTCGCAGGCTGCATTACATGATAATAGATACAAAAACAGCAGGAGGGAGCATCGCGATTGAGCGCTCCGGCCTGCTGTTTTGTTTATAGAAATAATGTTATTGATCGTCGTCGGTTTTGTTGCTGCCCTCGTGACGGCGAGGATGCTGCATATGCGCTTCTGGATTATTGTCATCATCATGCGGCACCAAGCGCGGATCGGTATGCCCTTGATGATGGTTATTGAAGTATAGCTCGACCAGCTGCCATTCTGTTGATCCAAGCATAGGGTCTGCCGGGAACACGTCTCCGCGTTCAAGCTGTTCCTCACGGCCCCATTCGTTGCGGTAGGTACCTTTTACTTCAACCGGTTCGCCTGATAGGGGATTCATCTCATGATGGTTGTCTTGATTGCTCATATGGTGTCATCCAACCTTCCTATGCTTATAATCCGTGCTTCGGCACCGCTGCGCGATCGGCATCTGATTGCAGCTCGCTAGCTGATTCTTTGCTTGCTTTATTGCGGTCTGCTTGGGATTGGGCTTTGCTTGCCGCTTTCTGCTGATCGGATGGCTGTTTGCCTGACATGTGGTCACCCTCCTGAGGTATTCGTCGTTATCTTCGCAAGAAGATCCTCAACAGTGTGCCACAAAAGGAGGAATTGTATGAGTCCAGGCAACGGAGAGAATAAGGGAAGATTATAACAGTTGAAGTCCGCAGGAGGGGCAAGTCGAATCACGTTCAGTGACCGTTTCGCTGCAAGCCGGACAAGGCTCGGAGAAAGCCGCAATGGCGGCTTCAGCGCTCTTGTCGGTTTTTACAATAGCTTTATCGGCGTTATTCTCTGGCTGCTGCCTAAGATGGGCGGGCGTGCCGAAGAGGGTTTCCACCATTTCCTTAAGCACCTTATACCGGTCAGAGTCATCCGATGCAATTCGAATGAACATGAACATGCCTGCGAGCAGCGTTCCCGCTATTAGAAGCACGATGGCGGTTGCGCCAAGGTCAAACCAAGTAAATAAGAGCGGCGCAAGCTGCGCCGCCCGATCGTGTAATAAGCCCCAAGCAGCCACTTACGCTCACCTCACCCATTCACCTGATAACGCGATTCGAGGCGCTTGCCTCCGAACCACATGACCAGAACGGCGGTAATCGAGACAAAAATACGCCAAGGCTCATCAACGAGATTGCCGATGTCGAAGCTAATCAGCGAGATGCAAAATATCATGACGGCCTTCCCAAGCAAAGTAGCAAGCAGGAAGGTGTGAAAGGGAACTTTGCTGAGGCCGGAAACAATCGTAATGACGACAGAAGGAGTGAAGGGAAAGCATGCGAGCAGAAACAGCGGCGTGAACCCTTTGCGCTCGACCCAGTTGAAAAACCGTTCTGACTTTGGAAAACGTTTCTCCAGCCTTCCCTTAACGTTGCGCCCAAGCGTTCTGCTAATCCAAAATACGCATACAGCGCCTGCGGTTACGCCTAGCCAGGAGAATAGAAACCCAAGGCCGAGCCCGTATATGTTGGCATTAGCGGCTATGATGAGAATTAACGGAAGAAAAGGGAGGAACGATTCAGTAAAAGGAAGCAAAATCCCGGGCAAAGGGCCCCACTGCGAATAGCTTTGCAGCGTCCACTGAATGGAATCGAGATCCAAATGTTTTAAGTACTCCAGCCAATTGCGCCAATCATCCATAGATTTTACCCCGATCTATTTATTTGTAGCTTTTTCATTTGTAGCAAACGCCTTAAAAGGGAACCATAAATAAAACATGCCAATTGCTCCAAAAAGAATGGCGCTTATCCAAAAAACAGCAACTTCTCCGTTCCAAGCGGCGATCATGCCGCCAACGATCGGTCCAATCATAACGCCAACACCTTCGACAGTAGAGAGGATGCCCCAGCCAAGCCCCTCCTGATTAGGGGGAACATAAGTGGCAAGCAGCGCATTCCATGCGGGCAAAATTGCGGCATAAGACAAGCCTAACGCGACGGCAATAAGTAAACAATACCAGAACGTCTGGCCCGAAGCCAGCATGTATAAGCCTAAAGCAAATATGCAAAAGCCGGTAACGAGAAACCATTTCTTGCCCCCAAGCTTGTCGGACAGCCTGCCCATCGGGATAAGCCCGGCAGCAGCGCAAAGTCCGCCTACTGTAAGGAGAATTGAGTATTGCGTGCCTGAGAGCGCTAGCTCATGATTGGCGAAGCTCGGCAGAATGGGAACCAGCATGCTTGCGCCAGTCGTTTGCAAAATCATGCCCGGAAGCAGCAGCTTCATTTGGCTGAGCCGTCCTTTTAGGATGACAAGCTGTTTGCGCAAAGGCATTCGGTTTGGCGTATCAGCCCTTTCCTTGCTCATGAAGAGCGTTAACAGGCATGCAGCCACGGACATGCTGACAAGCAGCTTGTACGTAAACGATACGCTGTAATCGAGCAAAATATTACATACAATCGGTCCGCTTCCAAGCCCAACCATCCATATGGTATAAAGCAATCCCATTTGGGTGGCGCGCTGCTGCTCGGTTACCTTCGTCAGGCAAACGATCCAAATCGGCGACATGCCGATGCCATAAAGGGCCGCCGTACCGATGAACATCCACGGAATCTCAGCGAATTGCAGCAAATAAACGCCGATAAGCGAAATAACCAGCCCGGCTTGCACGACGATGCGGATCGAAAATCGATCCAACAAGTAACCGATCGCCATTTTGAGCAGCGTATCGGTGACGTAGTGCGCGGATATAGCGGCTCCGATAACATCGGGTGAAAGCCCTAACGATTTAGCGCCGTAAATAGGCAATAAACTGACGAGTACGGCACCCCTCACAAACTCAACAACGAACAAAATAACGGAGATGAGTCGCATCTCCGCCCCAAACCAACCGCTCTGATTTGTACGCAAGGACAAGCTCCTTATCCATTTATAAAGTCGCTGCTCTCTCCATTATACGTGTATTGGATAACATATCCAAAACAATGCTGTCGGCTGCTGTTTGCGAGGCTTGAAGCTGCTTGGTGGACAGCTTGCTAATAGTAAGACGCAACGGATCATGCACGAGTTTCAAAATTTGTTCCGTCAGCTCACTCGCTTTACTCGCTAAAATAGCCGCGCCTTTGGATTCGAGATACAGCGCGTTTTGTTTTTCTTGACCGGGTACCGGCCGATAGATGAAAATCGGGAGTCCCGCTGCGATTGCTTCTGATAGCGTAACGCCGCCAGGTTTAGTAATGAGGCAGTCTGCGAGCGCCATAAGCTCATGAATAGGATCGATAAATCCATAAACATGAAGGCGCGAGGCTCCGTGATGAGCTTGAAAATGTTTTTCGATCGTATCTTTCAAGAGCAGATTGCGTCCGCACACCAGCGCAACCTGAACGTGTTCGTCTTCAAGCAAGCCGCCGCAAATACGGGATACGTCAGGCATAACGCCTTGCGCCCCCGCCATAATGAGGATTACAGGTTTATTGGGATTTAAATGATAACGTTCGTAGAGCTCGCTCGATGCTGTCGTTGCGCGGAAGCCGCGCTTGAGGGGGATGCCGCTGACTTGAATCGCGCTGCTCGGAATGCCAAGCTGCGTTAGTCCATGCTTCAAGTCCTCCGTTGCGACGTAGTAACGCTCAATGCTCGGATGCACCCAGCGGCCGTGCAGGTCAAAGTCGGTGATAACGGCATAGGAGGGCGGGTGATAGTCCGTGCGTCGTTTTAACTCCGGCAGGGCGAAGCTTGGAAAGGTGTGCATCACGATATCCGGCTGCTCCACTCTGAGAATACGCCTGATTTTATCTTTTCCAAAAGAGTGCAGCAGGCCGCCGAACAATGAGTCATGCTTCATCAGCCTTGTGAAATCATACATCCAGCCGTAGAGCGAAGGCATATGCGTATAGCTCTTCAGATAAAACGACCGGGTTACCTGATTCAGCCATGGATGGGACTCTGCCATTAAATCCACCATTACGGTGCGATAATTGCCTTGTTCCTCGAGCGCACTTTTAATCGCATGTGCGACCTGCAAGTGGCCTTCTCCATAAGATGCGTATAAAATTAGCAATTTTGGCTGTGGATTGTTATTGAACATTATCATGTGTGCACCTCCTGCCGTTAGTTTAGCGGACGATTGTCATGCGAACATGAACGCAGTTTGGTTACTTTGTGTAATTTTTGTATAATGAATACGTAATCCATCCTATTTCTAATTTGAAGGAGCGATGATTAGAGTGCAGTATGCGAAGCTAGGAAGATCGGGGCTTAGAGTAAGCAGGTTATGTTTGGGTACAATGAATTTTGGCGTGGACACCGACGAGAAGGAATCATTTCGTATTTTAGATGCTGCTTTGGATGCAGGCATTAATTTTATTGATACCGCGAACATTTACGGCTGGGGCGAAAATGCGGGCCGCACAGAGGAAATCATCGGCAAGTGGTTTAAACAAGGCGACGGCCGGCGCGAGCGCACCGTACTTGCCACTAAAGTATATGGCGATATGCATGATGCTCATGACGGTCCTAACCGTGATGCAGGCTTATCCGCTTATAAAATCCGCAGACATTTGGAAGGCTCGCTTAAGCGCCTTCAAACCGATCATATCGAGCTTTATCAAATGCATCACGTGGATCGCAGCGTGAATTGGAGCGAACTGTGGGGAGCATTCGAAACAGCCGTATTACAAGGCAAAGTCGACTACATAGGCTCAAGCAACTTTGCAGGCTGGGATATCGCGGTTGCACAGGGCGAAGCAAAAGCGAGAGGCTCGATTGGGCTCGTATCCGAGCAGCATAAATACAATCTGCTATGCCGTCTGCCGGAGCTGGAAGTATTGCCTGCATCGAAGGAATTAGGCCTGGGCGTTATTCCGTGGAGCCCGCTCGATGGCGGCTTGCTTGCAGGCAACCATCGCCGGAAGGACGGAGGCCGCCGCAGCGGCGATTCCAAGCGGCTTGAGCAGCACCGTGAGCAGCTTGATGCTTACGCTGCTTTCTGCGACGAGCTAGGCGAGCCTGAGGATCTTGTATCTCTTGCATGGCTGCTTGCCAATCCAGCCGTAACGGCTCCGATCATCGGCGTCCGCACACTGGATCAGTTCGAGCGCTCGCTTCGCGCGGTCGAGATTTCATTAGACGAATCAGCGCTGAAGCGCATTGATGAAATATTCCCTGGCCCTGGCGGAGACGCGCCTCGCGCATACGCCTGGTAAAAACAAATCGCCCCGTTTCCATATGTGGAAACGGGGCGAATGCTATTTTAGATGAAGATCAAATTAAAAGGTTGAAGAGAACGGGATCCTTATTTAGCTCTAGAAACTGAAAACCTTTTTTTGTCATGCGGTCGACGAGGGGATCATAGTCCTCACGGTGCTTGAGCTCGATTCCGACAAGCGCGGGGCCGTTATCCTTATTCGACTTCTTCGTATATTCGAAGCGGGTGATGTCATCATTTGGACCGAGCACCTGATCGAGAAACTCTCGAAGCGCTCCGGCGCGTTGAGGGAAGCTGACCATAAAATAATGTTTGTAGCCTTCATAAATGAGGGAACGCTCTTTGATTTCTTGCATACGGTCAACATCGTTATTGCCGCCGCTTACGACGCAGACAACTGTCTTGCCTCGGATCTGCTCGCGGTAAGCTTCAAGCGCTGCAATCGGCAGTGCGCCTGCCGGCTCGGCTACGATCGCATTCTCGTTGTACAAATCGAGCATCGTTGTACACACTTTTCCTTCAGGTACGGCAATAACATCGTCCAGCAGGTCTTTGCAAAGCTCGAACGTCAAATCGCCGATACGTTTGACGGCTGCGCCGTCCACGAACTTGTCGATTTGGTCAAGAGGCGTTACGTGTCCTGCATCAAGTGAAGCCCTTAACGACTGCGCGCCTTCCGGTTCAACACCGATGACCTTCGTTGAAGGAGAGACGATTTTGACATAGGAGGAGACTCCGGCTGCAAGCCCGCCGCCGCCGACGGTTACGAACACGAAATCGGGTACGCTCTCTGCCGCTTCCATAAACTCTTGGCCAACCGTACCGTTTCCTGCGATGATTTTTGGATCGTCGAAGGGGTGGATGAATGCCATTCCGCTGCGATTGCTCTCGGCAATAGCCTCGTCATAGGCATCATCGAAGGTATCGCCTGTCAGAATGACCTCCACAAACGATCCGCCAAAGAAGCTTACCTGCGTTACCTTTTGGCGAGGAGTCGTGCTTGGCATATATATTTTGCCGGGGATGCCGAGCGTTTGGCAGGAGTAGGCTACTCCTTGCGCATGGTTGCCGGCGCTAGCGCAGACAACCCCTTTAGCAAGCGTCTCCGGCGAGAGAGAACGCATCAAATGAAAGGCGCCGCGTATTTTAAACGAGCGAACGATTTGCAAATCCTCTCGTTTCAGCAGTACGTTGCAGTCATATCGCTCGGATAGCACACGGTTATGTTGAAGCGGTGTACGCGTAATGACATCCTTTAAATGCATTTGCGCTTGGACGATTTCCTCAAGCCCAATGCGGTGTAACGGTACGTTGTTCGTGTTCACGGGTGACCATCCTCTCAGCTTATCAGTTCATCAGCATAGATTATTTGATCTATTATAGCACTATCATTGTGTGTTGACGTATTTGAATATCAATTAATTGCTAATGGAGGGGAAGCCAAATATGGGGAAATGGCTCAAAAGATTTCTGACGGTTATCATTATCATCGTTTTACTGCTTGGCGGAGCAATTTGGTGGCTCCTATCCTATATTGCGCCGGATGAGAAGCTGGACATGAGCTATGCGCCTATCGACGTGAAAGAGAAGGCACTGGGAATGGTCCGTAAATTAAAGCCGGAGCTTGTCCTCTCGGAAGAGGATATCAACCATTTGATTAAAATGAACATGAAAAGTAAGTATGCGGCTGAAGGCGTTGAAGGTCCTTTCTTAGCGCTTGAGAAGGATATCCGTCTGGATGGCGCTATATTCGAGCTGGAAGAGAATAAGCTGATTGCACGCATGAACGTAACCTATAAGAATCGTATACCTGCCGAGCTGGATGCCGTATATTCGCTAGAGTGGCAGTCGCCGAACATTACGTTAAGGCCCCAGTCGCTATCTATAAAGGAGATTGCTTTGCCGATCCGCATGCTGGAAACGATCATCATCCCGCTTGATCTGCCGGCTCAGGACATCGTCACGGTAAGAGATGTGCAATTTGAGAATGGACAGATCAAAATACGGTTCAAGGTGAGTCTTCAATTGCCGCTTTAACGAAGCTCTTCATGTGAAAAAGGGGCTGTCTCGAAAGGGAAAGGGTTGGAATAACCTTTCGGGACGGTTCTTTTTTTAGAAGATTGGCGTAAATCCATGTATAGAAAAATAGCGGTAGAGGTATATAACCTGTACCGCTATTTTTAATATTAATGGCTCGCTTATTAGATGATAGATAAACCGGCGCTAGCATAACCTATTACGGCAGCGGCAAGTTCTAGTGCATCTGTATCGGCAGAGTATACCAAGAGAAGGCGGGTTCCCGCAGTTACAGGAATAGCTAAGGCGGAAGCAAGGCCGGTTCTTGTGCTTCCAAGGGCAAGGAGGCCTGTAATTGGAGCGAATACGACGGCAGCGCCAGCAACGGGGTTGAAGGTATTGCTTCCCAAAGGAGCGCTGTACAATTGTGCAGTGAGCGTAACGGATGCTGTAAGAAGGTTAACCGTTGCCGTGTTGCTGAAGAAGGCGGAAAGTGAATCTATCGTTCCATCGCGAGGGACCGAGAAGGCAAAATCAAGAATAGGTCCAAGAACAGTGCCTGTAAGATCAATAGATGTCCCTGTGAGCACAACGCCTGGAAGCGCGAGTCCGAAGCCCACTAGACTTACTGTACCGACCGAACCTCCTATTACGGTAGTCGCGGTAATAGGGGCGCCTGACGCAAAAGGAATAATGGCACCTCCGGATGACGGGCCAGTAGCTCCCGTAGCGCCAACAGGACCTGCTGCTCCTACTGCTCCAGCAGCGCCTGCAGGACCAGTAGCGCCGATTGCTCCAGTGCCGGCAGGTCCAACGGGACCTACTGCCCCGGCAGGACCTTGAGGTCCTCTGCGGCCGGAACTTCCTCTACGACCATGTTCGCCTCTCGGGGCATTTACGATTAGTTCCTTCTTGACGATAATGACTTTACCATTATGATTCTTTCTTTTTGGATGGCAGCCTGAAACCGGTTTTCTTACACAGCGTTTTTTGCGATTATCTGAATAACTCAGTGAAAGCACCTCCTTGGTATTTGTTCCTATTCTACGTTTATACTCTATCTATTGATTGGGTTTATATCTGCTATAGTCATAGGCCGTTAACTATATTTGCGGAAATGTATGTTTGCAGGGGAGCGGCTGCTAATCAGTTATGGGAACGCCTTATAAAGAGGGAAGCTAGGAAGAGCTCATGCATAAATACATTGACATCCATGTTGAGAATGGTTATCATATTTACGAAAGTGATAATCATTATCAATACTGAGAATGCTTATATTTACATATAGCGGGAGGCAAAACTTGTGGGTTTGCTTTATGAAATGGTTATAAAAAAACGCAGCTCAGCATTCCTGCTGCAAAAGCAGCACGGCTGGAAGCAGCGCATTAAGGATGCTGCAAGAGAGAGGCTGCCGGAGCAAGGAATCAAGCATATAAAACAGCAGGGCCAGCAAACGGCTGGGAGCTAAGCTATTTTTTCAAAAAGGAGCAAGAGACATGCAAACTGAAACGAGCAAGCCATGGAATTGGATGCTCTTTCCTTTCTCATCGGTAAAGGCAGGACCCGACTGCTTGTTCGCAGCATCAATAGGCCATGGCATTTATCAAATCGATGCGGAGAGCAATTGGAAGAAGCTCGACCATGGGATGGAAGAGCATGCGAACGTAAACCGGCTGCAGCTGCAGCATGAGCTGTTGCATGCCTGTACGAATAGCGGCTTATACGAATGGAACGGAGATGCGTGGGAGAACGACGGCTTAACGATTCCATGCTACCAATATCGCAAAATTGGCGGAAGCAGCTACGCTGCGACGGAATACGGGCTTTGGTCCAAAGCCAGCTCCAGATGGGAGCAGATCGCCTGCAACGACAAGCGTGTTTACGATTTTATCAATTTGCCTCAATATTTGATTCTGGCGCATGAGAGCGGAGTCTCGCTTTATGATCGCTTTATGGATGATTGGGCGCATTTTGAACTGGAAACCAGCGTTACGAGCTTAGCGGTGTTCAAGGGCCATCTAATCGGAACGAGCGATAAAGGCGAGCTCCTCATTGGCGATAAGAAGGGAAGGTTTGACCGCGTTCGCTTCGGCAAGCCGTTCATCTTCTCTGTGCTCGCCAAAGGAAATGACATTTATGTATGTACGGATCGCGGTTTGTTTCAGCTTGCTTATATTTGCAACCAAGTTACGCTGCTATCCGTCAAGCTGGGCTGCCCGGTAACCGATATTGACATGCAGAACGGCAATTTATATATGGCAACGCTTTTTCAAGGCATTCAAACGGTAAGCGTATAAAACTAACATATAGGAAGCGGAGGAATCGCAGATGCCAAAGGTACTTGTCGTATATGCGAGCATGACGGGGAACACGGAAGAAATGGCCGAGGCTATTGTAGAGGGAGCGAAGGAAGCGGGCGCGGAGGTTGTATCCAAGGAAGCATTTGACGCGAGCGCTGATGAGCTTAATGATTATGAAGGCATCATTATTGGCGCATACACATGGGGTGACGGCGAGCTGCCGGATGAGTTTATCGACTTCTACGAAGCGATGGATTCGCTTGATCTAAGCGGCAAGAAAGCAGCGGTATTTGGCTCGGGCGACACGTCATATCCGATTTACTGCGCAGCGGTTGATATCATAGAATCGAAGCTGAAGGAGCTTGGCGCGGAAATTGCCGGCGAGTGCATTAAGTTCGAATACAA
Source organism: Bacillus sp. FJAT-26390 (assembly GCF_001682865.1). Taxonomy (GTDB): domain Bacteria; phylum Bacillota; class Bacilli; order Paenibacillales; family Paenibacillaceae; genus Pristimantibacillus. The sequence goes on along the minus strand of NZ_MAQX01000032.1, from coordinate 474,610 downwards.
TCCATCCGAAGCCGAGAAAGAGCAGGGCAGAAGCTTAGGCCGCCAAATAGCGGGCCTTGTAGCGGTTACCGGATAATTTAGCGAGAAGGGCGGCCATTGTGATGGAACAAATGCCAGCGGTATTAAGAATAGAAGACTATAAGCTGGAGGAACTGCTGCGCTGCCCTGAAAGATTCGCAAAAATGAAATCAGGCGGCAAACGGGAAAGCGACGTAAATTGGCGGCAAATGGTTCAGTTCGCGGCAAGCCATAGCGTGAATGATTTTTACAGGCTGCCTGAGGAAGCGCGCACGCAAGCGGCGATAGAGGCTGCGGTGGAGCAATGGTGGACAAATCGGAATTATAAATTTCATTCGGATGAGCATTATTTGCAAATGAAGCAATTGGTTAAGGCGCATTTGACGACTTTTCTGCTTGGCGGCTCGTGCCCAAGCATGCCGATTATTTTTTATGAGCAGCTCACGGCTTATGTGGATGAGCTTGATATGGAAATATCGCAAATCTTTCATTTGGTTTCCGTCGACCCGGAAGGCTCCGCTCAAGATTATATTGTACAGAAGCTGGCTATAGATACCGATCACGACTCACTCGAGCTGTTGTTTCACATGACGTCGGTGTTTTGCATGAGCGCCTTCGAGAAGCTTCCGACACGGATTGAGGTGCTGTCGCTGCAAAGCGGCAAGATTTCAGTGTTCGTACCGGATGAAGCGTCGCTCGAGCGCTCCTATGATTATATGTATCTGGTCAAAAGCTTGCTGCCGGACGTGGACGTATTTAAGGTTAATCCGGGATCGCCGGTTCAGCTTGTTATGTGAAATTTGCAAGAATAGGATAGACGCTGCGAAGCTCTCAGACATTTTCCGGATGCGAAAATGATGAGAGTTTTGTTTTGTTGTAGACAAATGAAACGGTTTTCAAGTAACATGGGCTTTAGTCATTTTTTGCATATTTACACATGAAGTCTGTTTTGCTTCGCAAAACAAAGTTAATGCTTACGAAAAATGTTTTGCTACGCAAAACAAATAAGGAGAGAGATTAGGTTGTCAGAGGAATTATTGCTTACATTTCGTTCACCGCCTTTGCCGTTTTTCATAGAATCAAACCGAATAACCTACCGCGCCGGCGAGGAGCATCCTAATCGGACTAACCTTGGCGTTTTTGATCTATTATTTGTAAATCAGGGCAGCTTGCATGTGGCAGAGGATAATCACCGCTGGACGCTTGGACCGGGCGATGTGCTCATTCTAAGGCCGGACCGCTGGCATTATTCGACTCGCCCTTGCGAGGAAGACACCGTGTTTGATTGGATTCATTTTCAGACGGTGGGCGCTTGGGAGGAAACGGTAGGCAATCAAAGCGGCTCGCTGAGAGGCGACTACTATACATATGCGATACGGCTGCCCAAAAAAATGAAGCTTACCTATCCGGATGAAGCGAAGCTTATTTTCTCACAGCTTCATGAAGCCGCCAAAAGCTCGTCGCATGGCGCGTTCTGGGACCGTCAGCAGCGGTTTTTGCATTTGCTGCAAATGCTGGATGAGGGCTGGCGCTCGGATGCGGCTAAAGCGGCGGTATCGGTTGCTGAACGGGCAGCTGCATATTTGAAGCTGAATTACCGCAGCCCAATCAGCAATACGATGCTGAGCGACGTGCTTCAGCTGCATACCAACTATATTACGCGCTGCATGACAGAGGTGTTTGATTGCACGCCGCAGCAATATTTGCTCTATTACAGGCTTGATCAGGCGAAGCTGCTGCTCATCAAGACGGATTGGACGATAGCGCGGGTTGCGGAGGAAACCGGTTTCCGGCAGACGCCGCATTTCTCCAGGCTGTTTGCATCGCATACAGGGATGCCTCCGCTTAAATTCCGGAAACGCTTTACGATGTAGGCTTTTAAATTAAGTGACGGTTCGGCTGCATGGTTGGAGGAATAGAAGCCGAGATTCAGAAGCAGCAGCTGCTGGTTCGAACGTTTTGACCAGAAAGTTTGCATAAATTTCTTGCCTTTAACAAAAACTGGATTCAACAACGTGAAAAGGGTGGTCGCGATGATTGAACGGTTTTCGTTAACGGCAGATTTAGGCGATATGGTAGAAATGTTTCAGGTAGGCAAGGTGATTCGGGGACACACGAACCGCTTTAATGTAGCGCCGACTCAGACGGTGTCGATCGTGATGAATGACCGTTTTGACCAAAGAACGATGGAAGAGTCGAGATGGGGCTTGTTCCCTTTCTGGGCGAAGGACGCGGTCAATGCAGATCATATGACACTGTCCGAGAAGCCTTTTTTAGAGCGGATGCTGCGGAGACAAAGATGCGTGCTGCCATGCAGCGGCTTTTTTGGGCAAAAGCAGTTCGGGAAAGAGCGTGACCCGCGGGCGATGCATATCGTCGTGCCAAGCCAGCAGCTGTTTGGCATCGCAGGCATTTATGACTGCTGGAAAAACGTGAGCGGCAAAGAGGTGCGTGCCTTTACGATGATCACCGCTGCCTCGACTGGCGCGATGTCGGTGTGGCAGCCTCGGGTTCCGGTTATTTTGGACGAGGAGGGCATCGAGGATTGGCTCAATCCGCGCCTTACGGAATTTAGCAGCCTGCGCAAGCACCTGGAAGCGATGGATTCCTATCTCATGCGCGCCTACCCTGTAACGAATGCGGTGCATGATGATTTGTACGAGTCGCCGGATTGCATCCGTGAGATTCGACCGGATTTTGCATAAGCAAGAAGGAAAACGTTAAAAGGCGTTATTTCTTTTGGCTCGCTTCTAATGAAGCTGAACCGAAGGAAATAGCGCCTTTTTTGGTTTTGGGGGTCGGGGAGGCCTCTGCTAGAGCCGCTTGCAGCAGCTGGCAGGGACGCGAATAGTACTGATGTGAAAATAAATCTAGGCTCTAGCGCGCTCCAGCTCTGTCGTCAGCAATGGCACGACCTCGAACAAATCGCCGACGATGCCGTAATCCGCGACGCCGAAGATCGGGGCGTCCGGATCTTTGTTGATGGCGACAATAACGCGCGATTGGCTCATGCCGGCAAGATGCTGGATGGCCCCGCTTATGCCGCAGGCGATATAAAGCTGCGGGGTAACCACCTTGCCGGTTTGCCCGATTTGCAGCGCATAATCGCAATAGCCGGCATCGCAGGCGCCGCGCGAGGCGCCGACAGCGCCGCCGAGCGCGGCAGCCATCGCTTGCAGCGGCTCGAAGCCAGCCGCGCTGCGCACGCCCCGGCCGCCGGATACGACGATGTCGGCTTCGGCGAGATCAAGCTGGCCGCCGGTGCGGCGCACAAGGCTGCGCACGGCGGTGTAAAGCGGCGGCACCGTGAACGGCAGAGCCGTGACGGTGCCCGATATGTCGGCGGCGTCCAGCGGCTCCGCCGCCGGCAAGTTATTCGGGCGCACCGTGATAACCCACGGATGGCCCGGCACGAAGCTGCGCCGCTCGAACGCCTTCCCGGCGTAGAGCGGGCGGGTGAAAAGGACGTCATCGCTGCCATCTGCTTCAATGGCGATGACGTCAGCGATGTGGCCGGCGCCATGGGCCGCGGCCACGCGGGGCGCGAGCTCGCGCCCCATAGCGGTGTGGCCGAGCAGCAGCGCGTCCGGCTGCACCGCAGCCATGGCTGCGCCGAGGGCGGCGAAGTACGCCTCGGGCGCGAAGGCGCGGAGGGAAGGATCGTCGGCGATATGCACGACGTCCGCCCCCCGCGCTGCCAGCGCGGCGGCTTCTTCCGCCGCGCCGCCGGTGCAGGCAAGGACGGCATGGACAGCGCCGTCCTTGCCTGCGAGCCGCCGTGCTGCGCCGAGTGCCTCCAGCGCCACCCGGCGGAGTACGCCGTCCCGGCTCTCTGCAAATACAAGAATGGTTTTGGACATAGGATGCAGCTCCTCTCCCCTAACTTTTATACTGAAACCAGGCATTGCCTTGGACAAACTTTTATTGCTGCTGCGCAGATCTTGGATAGCTGCTCAGTATGGCATGCCAAGTGGCTGCGCTGCGGTTTATACAATAAAAACCTCACATCAGAGCTTAATTCGCTGGTTACGCTGCACCTCAGCGCAGTACGAAATCCCGCCCCGCTAACTCAAGTTCCGCAGCAACAAGCTATCCCACCCACTAACTCAAACCGTACACCGAAGTTACAATCGCCTGTTACCTGTTACAGTTAACGCGCCGCCGCGTTGCAACGCTTTCAGCCATGAACGCACGATCCCCCGTACAGGCTTCCTCATCAAAGCTGCACAAACTCCCACGCCACGCTGCAAACACATCGCAACCTTCGCGCCGCGCTCGCAAACACACCGCAAAGCCCAACCATCAAAGAAGCTTCGCTTCTTCCCGCAGCAGCGAAACGAGCGCTGTCGCTTGCTCCGCCGGCGCGCCGGGGATGCGCTTGCCCGCTGCGCGCGGCGGTGGCGGGAGCAGCTGCGAGCGGGCGGTGCGCGGTGCGACGCCCTCAGCCGTTAGCGCGCCGCTGCCGATCAGCTCCTCCAGCGTTACGGTGCGCAGCGGCTTGCGCTTTGCCTTCATAATGCCCGGCAGCGACGGATAACGCGGCTCGTTGAGTCCCTGCTGCGCCGTAATAAGCGCGGGCAGCGGGATCGATACGGTCTCCGTATCGCCTTCGACATCGCGCTCGACTAAGGCATAACGCTCGGCGGTCACCGATGCGGGAGCGCTAAGCACGCCATCCGCAGGCAGAGCGCTTAGCTCGCCAGCAGTCACAAGGGTGAGCTTGATGGCGGAGGTGGCATGCGGCAAGGAAAGGCGCTGCGCCACTTGCAGCGCCACGCTACCGGCGCCGCTATCGACTGCGAATAAGCCCGCCAGCAGCAGATCGGGAGCAAGCGGCTTGATCACGGCAGCCAGGGCAGCGGCGATAGAGGTACCGTCATCAGGCAGGGCTGAGCTGTCCAGCCGAACAGCCTCGTCCGCTCCAATCGCGAGCGCCGTGCGGAGCGCATCTTGCGACCGCTCGGGCCCGCAGGTGATGACGATGACCTCGCCGCCGAGCCGCTCGCGCTGGCGAAGCGCTTCCTCGAGCGCATACTCGTCGTATGGGTTAATGACAAATTTGGCTTCACTTTCATCGACACCCGTCTTTGTTACGACGATTTTTTCCTCGGTATCGAACGTTTGCTTGAGAAGCACCACTATTTTCAGCATAGAAGCTCCCTCACTTATTTCGATATTTGGTTAACACGTCCATCATTGCTACGATATGACGTTAATCAAATGAATAGACCGTACGCATTCCCCCTGCGAGCGGCATGTTCAACGCAAAAAGCTCATATACATGGAGCACCGCGGCTATTTTGAAAGCGTTCCAAAGCTTGTCCGACTACTTCACACGCAGAGGTGCTTGTTCCTTAAGCCGGCATATATGAGGGGGCGAGGCATATGCCAACGTATTTGGCGTTAAAGCAGGTCGATCAATGGCTGATCTGGGGAAGATGGACATTGTTTGCGGCGGTTGTGCTCATTGCTGTTTCTATGTTCGTGCTTGTTGTGCAGAGGCGCGTCTTGTACATGCGGCTTGGAGTGCCGACGCTGTTTAAGCGGTATGCGCGCAAGCCAAAAAGCAAAACCAGCTTCAGCGGCCAAGTGCTTGGCCATCGCAAGCTGCTTAATGACGTGCGGAGCGGAATCATGCATCTGGTTTATTTTTACGGCTTTATTGTGCTTCAGTTTGGCGCGGCGGACTTGATATGGAAAGGGCTAAGCGAAGGCGAGCCGCTTCCGCTGCCCTACTATAACGGGTTCTCGCTGACGCAGGAAATGACGGTAACGCTTGTGTTTGCAGCCGTTCTTTATGGCGCATTTCGCCGTTACGGAGAGAAGCTGCCCCGGCTAAAAAGGGGCTGGAAGCCATCGCTCGTCATGTGGTTTATCGGCTCCTTGATGCTCACGGTTCTTTTCACCTTAGCCTTCGAGCGGCTGTCTGCCGCAAGCGGTACGGGTGCCTCTGTCGTAGAAGCAAGCTATGCGCCGGTCAGCAATCAGCTGGCAAATCTCCTTGAAAGCATAGGCGTACAGCCGCAAAGCGCGGCCGCCCATGCGGGCTTTGAACTGTTTTGGTGGCTGCATCTTCTTGTGCTGCTGAGCTTCCTCGTTTATGTGCCGCAGTCGAAGCATTTTCACTTGCTGTCTGCTCCGGTCAATCTTTGGTTCCGGCGCAGCACCCCGCCCGGCCGCCTTGCGCCGCTCGATTTGGAGGACGAGGAGGCAGAGTCGTTCGGGGCTGGGAAGGTGGAGCATTTCTCGCAAAAGCAGATGCTTGACTTGTACGCATGCGTCGAATGCGGCCGCTGTACGAATGTTTGTCCGGCAGCGAGCACCGGGAAGCTGTTGTCGCCGATGCATCTTATTGTGAAGCTAAGGGATCATTTGACCGAAAAAGGCGCCGCCATTACGTCAAAGTCACCGTGGCTGCCTGCCGGCATCTGGCAATCCAAGAGCAATGCTCCTCGCGCCCATGTGATGGGAGCGGTGCTTCCCGCTTGGGAGGCGGCCTTCGAGGGAGAAACAAATATTGAGCCGACGATGGCGGCGCAGGCAGGCGCATGGAGCGTGAAAGAGGGCGCTAAGCCGGAGGAGGTGGAGCTGATCGGCGAGGTGCTGACCGAGGAGGAGCTTTGGGCGTGCACGACCTGCCGCAATTGCGAGGAGCAGTGTCCGGTTGGGAATGAGCATGTCGACAAAATCATCGATATGCGCCGTTATTTGGTCTTAATGGAAGGCAGGCTGCCGTCGGATGGGCAGAGAGCGCTTCAAAACATCGAGCGCCAAAGCAATCCGTGGGGCTTGCCGCGCGCGGAACGGGCTGCATGGATTGCCGATTGCGAGAGCCGCACCGGCATAAAAGTCAACACGATGCAGGAGCTGAAGCAGCAGGGCAAAAAAGCCGACGTCCTGCTATGGGCAGGCTCGATGGGAGCCTACGATATGCGGAGCCGCCGCGTGTTGTACGATGTGGTGCGGCTGCTTGTTCAGGCGGGCGTCAGCTTCGCTACGCTGGGCCTCGAGGAGAAAAGCTCCGGCGATACGGCAAGGCGGATCGGCAATGAGCTGCTTTTTCAAGAGCTGTGCCGCGAGAATATCGAGACGCTCAGCAAATATGACGTCAAGCATATCGTAACGGCTTGCCCGCATACCTATAACACGTTCAAAAATGAATATCCTGATTTTGGCCTCAGCACAGACATCGTGGTGGAGCATCATACGGAGCTGCTTGCTCGCTTGCTTGCGGAAGGCTCGCTGCTGCCGGTGCATACGATCGACGAGCGCGTGACCGTGCATGATTCTTGTTATCTCAGTCGTTATAACGACACTTACGAGGCGCCGCGCAATCTGCTTCGGGCGATCCCGGGCGTGACGATTGAAGAGATGGAGCGCTCGCGCTCGAACGGCATGTGCTGCGGCGCTGGCGGCGGCTTGATGTGGATGGAGGAGCATTCAGGCACCCGGGTTAACCATGCGAGAGCAGCTCAGGCGCTTGAAGTAAAGCCGTCCGTTATTAGCTCGGCCTGCCCGTATTGCCTCACGATGATGGAGGATGGACTGAAGGCTTTATCTGCTGATGAGAAAGTAATCGCGCGCGATGTGGCAGAGCTGCTGGCCGAGAGCGTATTCGGCGAGTAAGGCAGACGCATCGGATTTAGGGGAAGAAAAGAAGGAGGTCGCCTATGACATTACAAGCGTCGCAAAAAAACGCCAGTTCTATACGCAGAGCCGCCGTCATCGGCTCCGGCGTAATGGGCGCCGGCATCGCTGCGCATCTGGCGAATGCGGGCATGCAAGTCGTGCTGCTGGACGTAGTCCCGCGGTCGCTGACGGAAGAGGAGGAGCGGAAGGGGCTGACGCTCTCTGACGCCAAGGTTCGCAATCGGCTGGCGAGCGCGGCCGTTGCCAGGATGGGCAAGGCACAGCCGGCACAGCTCTATGACCCTTCTTGGTCATCCCGCATCACGCCGGGCAATTTAACCGATCATTTGGAAGCGCTGGGCGAGGCGGATTGGATCGTTGAAGCGGTTGTCGAGAGGCTGGATATTAAGCGCGAGGTGCTTGCAGCGATTGAATCGGCTCGCAAGCCGGGAGCCATCGTCTCAACAAATACGTCGGGATTATCGGCGGCTTCTATGGTTAAGGGCAGGAGCGAGGAGTTTCGGCGGCATTTTGGCGTGACGCACTTTTTTAACCCGCCGCGCTATATGAAGCTCGTCGAGATTGTTCCGACCGCGGATACGGCTCCCGATGTCGTGGCGCTGCTGAAGGAGGTTTGCGAGAAACGGCTCGGCAAAGGTGTCGTCATTGCGAAGGATACGCCAAACTTCATTGCGAACCGGATCGGAACCTACGGCATGCTCGTCACGCTCGAGGATACGATACGCTTCGGACTTACGGTAGAAGAGGCAGATGCGTTGACCGGCCCGGCGATGGGCAGGCCAAAGACGGCGACGCTGCGCATGCTTGATCTCGTTGGGCTCGATACGCTGCTGCATGTCGTGGACAATGTGCGGGAGCGAAGCGGCGACCCTGAGGAGCAGGCGATTTTTGCAAGGCCGCCGCTGCTGGAGCAGCTGGTTGCCTCGGGGAGGCTCGGCGAGAAGTCGGGAGCCGGCTTTTATAAGAAGGTGAAGGGAAAGGGCGGCAGCGAGATTGAATCGCTCAAGCTGGATACGCTTGAGTACGGGCCGAAGCGCTCCATTAATTCGCCAATCATCGATGCGTCCAAAGCGGCGAAAGGCGCGGCGGCAAAGGTGAAAGCGCTGCTTCGCACCGATCCTCGTGATCGCTACGCGAAATTCGCATGGTCGACGATCAAAAAAACGCTTCTCTACTCAGCCGCGCAAGTCGGAATCATCGCGGATTCGATCTCGGATATTGACCGAGCGATGCGCTGGGGCTTCAACTGGGAGCTTGGCCCGTTCGAGCTATGGGATGCGATAGGGCTGCGGGAATCGGTGCAGCAAATGGAGAAGGAGGGCGAGGATATACCGGCTTGGGTGCGTGCTTGGCTCGAAGCAGGGCATGAAAGCTTTTATAAGGTCGAGGGCAATGAACGTGTTTATTCGGCGAGCGGCGCCTATAAGCAGGAGGAGGCGGAAGTTGACTCGATTTCTTTAGCGTCATTAAAGGCTTCGGGAAAAACCGTCCTATCGACTGCCGGCGCGAGCTTGATCGATATCGGGGATGACGTCGTGCTCCTCGAGTTCCATTCCGCGAACAATGCGATCGGCGGGGATATTTTGTCCGTCATCCAGCAGAGCGCGAAGGAGGTATCCCTGAATTGGCGCGGCCTTGTGGTTGCGAATGAAGGGCGGAATTTTTGCGTCGGCGCGAATTTGATGCTGCTGCTGATGGAAGCGCAGAGCGGCGAGTGGGATGAGGTCGAGGATATTATCCGCTTCTTCCAGGGCAGCATGCTGGAGCTTAAGCGGCTTGATCGGCCTGTCGTTGCCGCGCCGCACCGGATGACGCTTGGCGGCGGGGTTGAAGCCTGCTTGCCTGCTGACCGCATTATTTATTCGCCAGAGACATACTTTGGACTCGTGGAAACGGGAGTGGGCCTTATTCCTGCGGGCGGGGGCTGCAAGGAAGCGGCTGCGATGGCAGCTGAACGGGCTTTTATTGCAAATGGCGGCAAGCCGGGCGGAGACCTGCAGCCGCATCTGAATGCGCTGTTCGAGACGATTGCGATGGCCAAAACCTCCTCTAGCGGCTATGAGGTTAGAGGGCTTGGCTTGATGCGGCCGCAGGATATGGTCATTATGCGGCAGGAGGCGCGCATCGCCGAGGCGAAGCGGGCGGTGCTTGAGCTGGACCGGGCGGGTTATGCGCCGCCGGCGGAGGGACGCATTCGCGTTGCCGGACGTGAAGGCAAGGCGGTGCTTAAGGTGGCGGTGCAAGCGATGCAGCTAAGCGGCTATATTAGCGAGCATGACGCGCTTATAGCCGGCAAGCTTGGCGCTGTGCTCGCTGGCGGCGACATTCAGCCGGGCGCTGAGGTGAGCGAGCAATATTTGCTCGACCTGGAATGCGAAGCGTTCCTCAGCCTTTGCGGCGAGCGCAAAACGCAGGATCGCATGAGCCATATGCTGGCGACGGGCAAACCGCTGCGCAACTAACTTTTAAAGGGGGAGTGCGAAATGTCAGCTTCATCACCGTTTGAGGATCACGACCGCGATGCCGTTATCGTTGCTGCGGTGAGGACGGCGGTCGGCAAAGCATCGAAGGGGAGCTTGGCGGAGACGAGGGCGGAGGATCTAGGGCGGGCGGTGCTGCAAGGGGCGCTTGCGCGGGTGCCCGCCTTGTCGCCGGAGCTCGTGGAGGATGTGATTATCGGCTGCGCGATGCCCGAGGGGGAGCAGGGACTCAACATGGCCCGCACCATCTCGCTATACGCAGGCTTGCCGGTTACGACGCCTGCCGTTACCATTAACCGTTTTTGCGCATCGGGTCTGCAAGCCATCGCTTATGCAGCGGAGCGCATCCGGCTTGGCGATGCCGATATTATCGCGGCTGGGGGCGTCGAGAGCATGAGCCATGTGCCGATGACGGGCTTTAAGCTGTCGCCGCATCCTGCCATCGTGGATACGCGGCCTGAAGTGTATATGGGCATGGGGCATACCGCGGAAGAGGTTGCCCGCCGCTATGGCGTGACGCGCGAGGCGCAGGATGCTTTCGCGTCATCGAGCCACCGCAAGGCGGCGGCAGCGATTGAAGCAGGGCGCTTCCAAGCCGAAATCGTGCCGATAACGACTAGCCGATCAGGCGTGAACGACGCCGGTCGGCCTTGGTCGAAGGTAATCCAATTCGATACGGACGAAGGAGTGCGGCCGGAGACGACCGTTCAAACTTTAGCTCCGCTTAAGCCTTCATTTGCCCGGGAGGGCACGGTTACGGCAGGCAATACCTCGCAGATGAGCGATGGGGCAGCGGCTGTCATCGTAATGAGCCGAGCACGCGCCGCGGAGCTGGGGCTGCGGCCGCTCGCCGTATTCCGCAGCTATAGCGTGGCTGGCGTCGCTCCTGAGGTTATGGGCATCGGACCGATTGAAGCCGTGCCGAAGGCGCTGCGCAAAGCAGGGATCACGCTTGAACAGGTTGATCTCTTCGAGCTGAATGAAGCTTTTGCCGCGCAATGCGTACCGATTATTCGGGAGCTTGGGATCAACCCGGAAATTGTTAATGTGAACGGCGGAGCAATTGCGCTTGGACATCCGCTGGGCTGTACAGGGACTAAGCTAACCGTGTCGCTCATCCATGAGCTTGGCCGCAGAGGCGGCGGAATCGGTGTCGTGACGATGTGTGTAGGCGGCGGAATGGGTGCGGCAGGCATAATCGAGGTATACGGCAGCTAAATGGCATGAACAGCTAATTCTATTAATCTTTAAAGGCCATTATGATTTACGAGCCTAATAAACGAAAGACTGAAGGGAGACCTGCGGCATGACGGAGACGATACGTTTTGGCGGTCGGTTTGTCGTGGAGGACAGTATGCCGGAATCGGTTGTGACGCCCGAGGATTTCACGGAAGAGCAGCGGATGATGGGGGATGCGGCGCAGCAGTTTTTGGAAGCGGAGATTATCCCGCGCGATGCGGAGCTGGAGGCGCTGAACTACGACTTGACCGTGGAGCTGATGCGCAAAGCCGGCGAGCTGGGGCTGCTAGGCGCCGACGTGCCCGAGGCTTACGGCGGATTAGGTCTCGATAAGGTGAGCACGACTTTGCTGGCAGAGACGCTCGCGCGCGCTTCGTCGTTTGCACTCTCGGTAGGTGCCCATACGGGGATTGGCACGCTGCCTATCGTATTTTTCGGAACGGAAGCGCAAAAACAAGCCTATCTTCCTGCGCTTGCGACAGGAGAGAGAATCGCTGCCTATTGCTTAACCGAGCCTGCCTCTGGTTCGGATGCTTTGGGGGCTAAGACGACAGCAAGGCTATCGCAAGACGGCAAGCATTATGTGCTGAATGGCTCGAAGCTGTACATTACAAACGCGGGTTTTGCCGATTTGTTTATCGTCTACGCGAAGGTTGACGGTGAATATTTTACCGCGTTTATCGTCGAGAAAGGAATGCCGGGGTTCAGTATCGGGCCAGAGGAGCATAAGATGGGCATCAAGGGTTCCTCGACGCGGCCTTTGTTTTTTGAAGACGTGGCGGTTCCCGTAGAAAATGTGCTTGGGGAGGTTGGCAAAGGGCATCACATCGCTTTTAACATTTTGAATATCGGACGGTTCAAGCTTGGGGCAGCCTGCCTTGGCTCATCCAAGGAGACGATCGAGCTGGCTTCGGCTTATGCCAATACGCGCAAGCAATTCGGCAGGGCGATCTCCTCGTATCCGCTCATTGGCGCTAAGCTGGCTGACATGAACATTCGCACCTATGTGCTGGAAAGTATGGTCTACCGGACTGCTGGCTGGATCGATGCGATGCTGAGGACGACGGAGCAGGGCGGCGAAGCGGCAGACGATGGCATGAAGGTAGCGAAGGCGATCGGCGAGTATGCCATTGAATGCTCGATCGTCAAGGTGTTTGCATCTGAAGCACTCGATTTTGTTGCGGATGAAGGGGTGCAAATTCACGGCGGATACGGCTATATTCGCGAGTACAAGGTTGAACGCATTTATCGGGATTCGCGGATCAATCGCATTTTTGAAGGGACGAACGAAATTAACCGGATGCTCATTCCCGGCACGCTGATGAAGAAGGCGCTAAAGGGCGAGCTGCCGCTGCTGCGCAAAGCGCGTGCCCTGCAAGCCGAGCTGGTGCAGCCGATGCCGCTTCCGCCATTTGAGAAGCCGCTTAGCAAGGAAGCGTACCGCGTTGCGCAGGCAAAAAAGACGTTCCTCGCCATAGGCGGGCTTGCCGTGCAGAAGCTGGGGCTGCGGCTGGAGCAGGAGCAAGAGGTGCTCTGCTCGCTTGCCGATCTCATGATTAACATATTTGCCATGGAAAGCGTGCTGCTGCGCTCGCAAAAAATGTGGAAGCAAAGCGGCGGCGCTGTCTCGGAGAAAACGGACAATGTCATTGCGATGACGACGGTTTTCGTGCAGGAATCCATGGAGAAGGTGGAGTCGCTGGCGAAGCTTGCGCTTGCTTCCCTGGAGCAGGGAGACGGACTGCAAATGCAGCTTTCTATTCTGAAAAAGCTAATGCGCGCGCCGCTATCCGATACGGTAGCCTTGAAGCGAACGATTGCCGCACGTGTTATACGGAGTGAGCATTATGTCGTGTGAAGGGGGAGAGCATGAATGGATTCGCTCAGACCGGAAGACCCGTCTTTGCCCGAACAACCGCCCGCCGAAGCTGAAAAGCTCGCGCGTCCATGGCTACGTCATTACCCGAAGGAAGTTTCTCCTTCGCAGAGCTATCCCGATCAGAGCATCGTCCAATTTTTATTAAATGCGGTTAATCGTTATCCGAACCATACGGCGGTTCATTTTCTCGGCAAAATCTTAACCTACGGGCAGCTTCATGATGATGCTGTCCGCCTCGCATACGGTCTCCTTTCACTCGGCATCGCCAAAGGAGACCGCGTGGCGATTATGCTTCCGAATTGCCCGCAGGCAGTCGTAGCCTATTACGGCGTACTGCTTGCAGGCGGCATCGTCGTGCAGACAAATCCGCTTTACGTTGAACGAGAGCTGGAGCATCAGCTGAATGATAGCGGCGCCGTCGCCATTATTACGGTCGATATGCTCTATCCGCGTTTGTCACGGGTTCGCGGCAAGCTTCCCGAGGAGGGGCCGCTGCCTAAGCTTAGGCATGCCGTCATTACGTCGATTAAGGATGGGCTTCCGTTTCCGAAAAATTTGCTCTATCCCCTTAAGCAGCGCAAAGAGGGCTTTCGCGCAGACATTCCTTATGGCAGCTTTGGCGTAGTCAGCTACAGGAAGCTGCTGGCCGCGAAGAAGCCGTCCACGCCGCTGCCCGCGCCTGCCAAGAGCGCAGAGCTAGCCGTGCTGCAATACACGGGAGGCACGACAGGCACGCCAAAGGGCGTGATGCTGTCGCATGGCAATCTCATCGCCAACACGATGCAAATCTCCGCTTGGTGCTACAAGGCGGAGGATGGCAAGGAACGTTTTCTTGCGGCGCTGCCTCTGTTTCACGTGTTTGGATTAACGGTATTAATGAATATGTCGGTGCTGCGCGCAGGCACGCTTATTTTGCTTCCTCGTTTTGAGGTAGAGACGGTGCTGCAAACGATCAATCAGCAGAAGCCGACGATTTTTCCGGGGGCGCCCACGATGTATGTGGCGCTTATCCACCATAAAGCTGCTGCCAAAACCGATCTTTCTTCTATTAATGTGTGCATAAGCGGATCGTCGGCATTGCCGCTTGAGGTGCAGGAGCAGTTCGAGTCAATGACCGGAGGCAGGCTGATAGAAGGCTACGGCCTATCGGAAGCGTCACCCGTCACACATGCAAACCCAATATGGGGACATCGCAAAATCGGCACGATCGGCATACCTCTCCCCGACACCGATGCAGCGGTTATTAGCCCGGAAACCGGTGAAAGGGTGGGGATAGGCGAGCTTGGCGAGCTAGTTGTACGCGGTCCGCAGGTTATGCAGGGCTACTGGAATAAGCCAGTGGAAACCGAACAGGTGCTGCGGGACGGCTGGCTGTATACAGGCGATCTCGGGACGATGGATGCAGACGGTTTCTTTACCGTAATGGATCGGATCAAGGATGTGATCATCGCAGGGGGATTCAACATTTATCCGCGCGAGGTAGAGGAAGTGCTGTTCGAGCATCCGGCTGTACGTGAAGCAGCCGTTATCGGGGTGAAGGATGAATACCGGGGCGAGACGGTGAAAGCATTTATCGTGTTTAAGGAGGGCTGGCAGGTTTCGAGCAGCCAGCTAGACCGATGGTGCAGAGAACGGTTAGCGTCTTACAAAGTGCCTCATCACTATTCCTTTCGGGAAACGCTTCCAAAGACAATGGTCGGGAAGGTGCTCCGCCGGAAGCTGCAGGAGGAGGAAGCGGAGAAGCAGGCCGCCAAGGATAAGGGAGAGTGAACGGCATGGATGAGGAATGGTTTATTCAGCAGGCAGACCAGGCCGGTCACTTGACAAGGCTTGCGGAGCGGGCGCAGGCAACGTTTTGGGGAGTGCTCGGCTGTGAGGTTGTGCAGGCCAGCGGCAATAAGGCAACCATCTGCTTAGATGCGACGGAGAGGCATTTGAATTTGCTTGGCATCGTTCACGGCGGCGTGCTTATGTCTCTGCTGGATAATGCAATGGGACTCGTGGTCATGCTGGCGATGCCGGATGAGCGAACGGTTACGGCGAATTTAAATACACAGTTTCTTGCCAGCAGCAAAGGCGGCGTCATCGTATGCGAGGCTGAGCTGGTGCACCGGACAAAACGTTCGCTGACGCTGCAAGCGCAGGTTAAGGATGACGGAGGCAAGCTGCTTGGGCTTGGAATGGGCACTTATCGAATCATTTAGCGGGCTGGAAGGGGCAATTTGCTTGCCCGCTTCCAATTCGCTATAATATCTAATATATGGAAAGTATAAAGGCTTTAAAAATGACTAATATTTAGCCGTATTTTACCGATAAATGTAGTAGAGGAAAGGAGGCGAGGACATGGTGCAAGGCTGGGTTACAACGTTGGTGCTGGCATTCGGAATTGTGGTTGCCATTATAGGCGTGATCGCATATTTAAGAATGTTTCGTAAAGACAGGCTCTCTTCCACTTCACATCCGGCAGCCGATGTCTCGCCTCCAACCGTTAACAATGCAGTAAAGCTAATGGATAACGGGCATAATAAGGATAGCAAACCCGAACATGTCTTGCCTCCAGATTAATAATTGTTAACTTTCATATTCGAAACCAAAATGTTATAATAGTAAGAAAAATGCGAACATTGTGACTCATTGGCCATGGAGTTACCTGCACCGAATGGGGGTTCTTGCGGTGTAACCGCCGCATGCGGTCTCGTATTATGCTGTTTAGGACGACCATCCAACGTAAAGGGGAGGAGATTTCATGGCGAAGCATAGCCAGAATGAAGTCAAGGAAAGCCTGAAGGAACTCACGAGAATTTTTCAACCCAAGGACCCGCGTAAATTTGTTAAGGAGTATATTCGCAAGTACCGGATCACCGGAGGCTACGAGGATGAATTGACGACATTGGTGGAAAATGAATTAGGCAGAATGAACTCCTCGGTCAGCTAACTCATCATGTATAATACGGCTTTGTAAACTGCCTTCCGGCAGGGTACAAAGCCTTTTTTGTTTATCTTCTGCCTTATTGGTCATTTTCTAAAAGCTTATCCCGCTGTCGTAATCGTAACCCGCCCGCCAGAGAAAAGTTATTATTTTACATAAAACCATACATTAGGAATTAAAGGGCTGACCGCCTTGTTAAATATTCGTATTTAACCCACGCAATCATAATTTCGCCATATATGTTCGGCATGTGGCTCCTTTTTCCCGAATAAGTTATACATAGACAAATCTACTCGTTATCGCAGGTTTGTTAATCGTACGAAGTGAATTTTGCTACCTCAAAACCTAGGTCTAAGCTTACGGAGTGGATTTTGCTTCGCAAAACCTTAAGGAGGTTAGTACACACATGGCAGTGGATTTGAAAACGAAGGAACATATTCGGGGTATTCGCAAGGCTGGACGTATCGTCGCTGCCTGTCACAAGGCGCTCTCGAAGAGGATCGCGCCGGGAGTTACGACGCAGGAAATTGATCGTTTTGTTGAACGGTTCATGCTTGACCGGGGAGCAACGCCAGCACAGAAGGGCTATAAGGGATACCCGTTTGCCACGTGTGCTTCCGTTAATGAGGTTGTCTGCCATGGCTTTCCTGATTCAGAGCCGCTTGAAGCGGGTGATATCGTTACGATTGATATGGTTGCTGACTTGGATGGCTGGAAGGCGGATTCCGCATGGACTTACGCGATCGGCAAGACGAACTATGCTACCGAAAAGCTGCTGCTTGCAGCAGAGCAAGCGCTGCTCGACGGCATAAAGCAAGCTAAGCTTGGCAATCGGCTGGGCGACATCGGTTATGCGGTGCAGACGAGAGCGGAGAGGGCTGGCTTTGAGGTTGTGACGGCGTTCGTTGGCCATGGCATCGGCAGAAGCATGCACGAATTTCCGGAGGTCATGCACAGAGGCATTCCTGGACAGGGAATAGAGCTGGAAGAAGGCATGGTCATTACGATAGAGCCCATCATAACGGCAGGAAGGGCGGACGTATACATTACGCAGGACGGCTGGACGGCGCGCACGAGGGACGGGGCATGGGCAGCACAATTCGAACATACGGTAGCGATTACAAAGGAAGGCCCGATTGTATTGACACGCTGGGATTAACGAGGGAAAACCAATTGTTATACAAGCCCGAAAAAAGCCGAGCGAGCGCAGGATAACCAGCCTGCACCTGCACGGCCTTTTTAAATAGATAAACAGGCGTATTTAATCCAGAGATGCTTCAACTTCTATTTCAACGAGCATAAGAGGGTCGATCAGCGCTTTTACCTCCACCATCGTCGCAACAGGCTGAATCTGTTTGAAAAACTCGCCGTGCGCCTTGCCGATCTCTTCCCACTTGGAGATGTCCGTTACAAACATTCTTGTGCGTAAGACATGGGACATATCAGCCCCCAGCTCATTCAGCGCCTTCTCGATCGTTTGCAAAATATATTTCGTTTGCTCGTATGGATTGCCGATCCCGACAACCTCGCCGTCCTTCATCGCCGTCGTTCCCGCTACTTCGATGCGATTGCCTACCCGTATAGCGCGGCAATATCCTACAAGAGGCTCCCAAGGCGAGCCGGTAAAGACCTGCTGTCTATTCAAAATATCTACTCCTACCCCGTGTTAGTATGATAAGTACGCTTTAACCGAGCTTCATTTTCCGGTAGTCGGAAGGCGTCACGCCGAAGCTCTTCTTGAACATGCGATGGAAATAAGAGCTGCTTGTATAGCCGCTCTTCACCGCGATGTCGACGATGGACCAGTCGGTATTCTCCAAATGCTCCTGCGCCCGCTCCAGCCGCACATTATTAATGACATCAACGATTGCGCTTAACGTCTGCTGCTTATAAACCCGGCTTAAGTAGATGGAGGACATATCCAGCTCGTCGGCAATCCAGTTCAAGCTAAGGTTCGGATTGGCGTATTCCCGTTGAATAAGCTCGTTGATCTTGCGGATCAAATCACTTTGCTTCGTCGAGCGCTTCGCTGACAGCTTCGTCTGGATATCGTCGAACAACGAGAAGAAAATGTCATTCACTTCATTAATCGTTTCAAAATGGTCAGGCGATGGAATGTGGATGCTGAGGCTCGCTTCAACGTCGAGACAGTTATTTTTCTGTATCGTGAACAAAATGTTGTTGACTGTCATCGTCAGATGGGAGATGGCAAGCTGCACGACATGAATGGGATACGCCGCTGTCTCCTGCACGATTTCCGCGAACAGCTTCTTCGCTTCCTCCGTCTTGGAGGTCATCAAGGCGTCCGTCAATTTCCGTTCACGGTCAACCGGGAAAATATACTCCTTTGATTTTAAGCCCATGATATCCTGGGCGTCAATCAAGCAGCCATGCCCATAAAATAAGCGATGCTGCGATGCTTCCTTCACCAGCTTATAGAGATGGGATAGATGCTGCGCTTGGTAAGCTTCCGGGCTGTAAGTAACGGAGAGGCCAATTTTCAAATAATCCAACGACGATTGTTGAATTTGGCCGAGCACCGTCCGAAGCAGCTCATCATCAGATTCATCGGTATCATCGAGACGATTAAGAAGCATAATAACATAATCGGCATCCATATCGACCGTCTCTACCCGGTAATGCTTCAGTCCGATTTCCCCGCTGATATTCATAATCGCGAATTTGTAGACATGCAGATCATCGCCGCGCGTTTGCCGCAGGGCGGCAAGCTGGTCTATTTTTAACAGGACGACCCGGTAACGTGAATTGAAATCAAAGGTGATCCCTACATGGGACAGCCTTTGAAGCTGGGTACTCGTCTGCAGCGACTGCGAGCCTTGGATAAGGCTGCGCAGCATATTTTGCCTGATCGTATAGGAGCTGTTACGTTTCTCTGTCTCCAGAATGTTCATTTTGCTCATGATCTGATGGATCGGGCGGTACAGCATGCGAGAGAGCAGCCATGATATGAATAAGCCAATGACCAAAATAACCGCAGCGATCAATATCGTCATATTGCGGATGGAATAGATCGCTTTGGTTACCTGCTTGTAAGGCGTAACGCGTACATATTGCCAGTCCAGCGAATCCGGCGAGGTATAGGAGACAAGAGATTTTTTGCCTTCAAAATCCGCAACGATATAGCCGGATTCCTTATTTCTTATTTTATTGGTAAGCAGCGCATTGTCCTTATCGCTTAATTGCTTCGGCAGCAGCGAATCGCCTGACAGAAGACGCTCCTGATTGTCCAATATAAACGATTTCCCCTCGCTGTCGCTCTTATTCACGCCAATGTCCTTATTGATCCAAGCGGATGAAATATTAATGATAACGGCGGAATTAACCGTTTGCGTTTTGCCGATGGCATCAAACCCTAAATAAGTGTACGCCTTCGTTAACTGCTCTCCAGCCAAGCTGACCGTTGTGTACGTTCTAGGGATTGGCGTAAACGGACGGTACTGCTGGAAATTGCCGAGTATATCGAGTATCCCCTTATCCGCAAGCTCCTCTTTGCTGAACGTGCCGCTCTCTCCCTGCCGGCTGGCTGTGTAGAAGAGGCCATTCGCTGAATTGTATACATAGATGGATTCGATAAAAGGCATCGAGTTCAAATAGTTGTTCAGCTCGTTCATCGCAGCGGTCACATCGTAGATGTTAGGCTCCGTGTAGAACATCAGCTTAGCGACATTGAAGGTTCTATACATTTGGAAGGATAGGGATTGCGCGCTCTCAGTCATGCTGATCACTTCTTTGCTCGTTTGGGTTAAATTGCTCACGTCGGATTGATATGCCTTCTTCAAATCAATTTGCATATAGGTGAAGAAATAAAATAAGGAGGATACCAATAACGTTAGTACAATGCATAAGGTAATCGTGAACAGCAGCTTGCTGTACAATTTTCCGTTGTTTTTCAAATGAACTGCTGACATGCTAGCCCCCCTCTATGTATATAAAGCTTCTTTAGGATAACGCCGTGGCAAAACTTTCGTAAGCGCTTCCTAATTTTAAATGCCGTTCACCCGGAGCTTCGGCCCATTAGTTTGAATATTTCACTCCATAGGCGCTTGATACATTCATCATTATAATCGGCGTGAATCGCTGGTTGCAATGAACCAAATAAATGAAGGTGAATGAACCTGATATTCGGAAGTGAACAATCCATACCCTAGTGAAATTATTGGCGAAACCGCGCAATATAGGTGACAATGCGCTTTTCAATCCGTTAGAATGTCACGGAATTCCATGATAATAGCGGAAGGGACAGTGAAACCATGATTAGTTCGAAGCTGAAACAGATTTGGTACGGGGGAGACTATAATCCGGATCAATGGCCGGAGGAAATATGGCATGAGGATATGCGTTTGTTCAAGGAGGCGGGCATCAATGTCGTGACGCTTCCTGTATTTAGCTGGGCGAAGCTGCAGCCCTCGGAGGATACATACAGCTTCGAGTGGCTGGACAAGCTGCTGAACTTAATTGCGGATAATGGCATCTATGCTTGCCTTGCGACCTCGACCGCCGCGCAGCCGGCGTGGATGTCCCGCAAATACGACGATGTGCTGCCGGTCGACGTTGACGGCAGGAAGCGCACGCATGGCGCGCGCACCAACTTTTGCCCGAATAGCAAGACGTACCGCCGTTTGTCTGGCCAGCTCGCACGGGAGTTGGCCGAGCGTTACAAGGACCATCCGGCGCTCCTTATTTGGCATATTAATAACGAGTACGGCACGCATTGCTATTGCAGCCATTGCGCAGAGGCGTTCCGCGAATGGCTGAAGGTGAAATACGGGACGATCGAGCGGCTGAACGCCGAATGGAATATGAGCTTCTGGGGCCATACCGTCTATGAATGGGAGGAGATCGTGCCGCCATCCAATCTGAACGGCGATAACCGCAATTTTCAGCCGATGGCAATCGACTACAAAAGGTTCATGTCCGATTCGATTCTCGGCTGTTATCAGCGCGAATATGGCGAGCTGAAGGCCGTTACGCCGGATATTCCGATTACAACGAATATATGGGGTCTGTTTAACGGGCTTGATCTGCAAAAATGGGGAGATGCGATGGATGTCGTCTCTTGGGACAGCTATCCTCAAATGAATGAGCCGATGGGAAACGTTGCGATGCGGCATGACTATATGCGCGGCTTAAAGGAAGGCAAGCCGTTCATGCTGATGGAGCAGACGCCGAGCCAGCAAAACTGGCAGCCTTACAACAGCTTAAAGCGCCCCGGCGTCATGCGGCTGTGGAGCTACCAGGCGGTGGCGCACGGCGCGGACACGGTAATGTTCTTCCAGCTTCGCCGCTCCTTCGGGGCATGCGAGAAATATCACGGAGCCGTCATCGAGCATGTCGGCCATGAGGATACGCGCGTATTCCGGGAATGCGCCGCATTGGGACGGGAGCTGGACTTGCTTGGCGATCGTCTGCTGGATGCCGAGGTTCATGCCGAGGCTGCGCTATTATTCGATATCGACACATGGAATGCGGTTGAGATTACGAGCGGGCCAAGCGTTGATCTGAACTATTTGGACCAAGCGCAAAAATATTACAAAGCCTTCTACGATCAGAACGTTGCTGTGGATGTACTTAGCCCGCTTAGCGATTTCTCGAAATACAAAATCGTGGCCGCTCCCGTACTCTATATGCTCAAGCCGGGCGTTGCCGAGCGGATAGCGGCGTTTGTGCAGGATGGAGGCACGTTTATAACGACCTTCTTCAGCGGCATCGTCAACGAAAATGATCTCGTAACGCTGGGCGGCTATCCGGGCAAGCTTCGCAGTCTTCTTGGCTTATGGGTTGAGGAAATCGACAGCCTGCTGCCTGAGATGCGCAACAGCGTTGAAATTGGCGAGGCATTCGGTCATGTGCAAGGAACGTATGAATGCGGATTGCTTTGCGATCTTCTTCATTTGGAGGGCGCGAAGGCGCTTGGGACATACGGCACCGACTTTTATGCGGGAATGCCAGCTTTGACGGTCAATGCCTATGGCAAAGGCGAAGCTTATTACGTGGCGACGGCGCCTGAGCAAAAGCTGCTCGGAGACTTGATCCGTACGTTGTGCGAGCAGCGGCAGATTGCAGCTCCGTTCCGAGCGGGAGCGGGCGTTGAATTGGCTCAGCGCGTGAAGGAAGGGCAGACCTACACCTTCGTGCTCAATCATAACAGCGCGCTAGCCGCCATCGAACTAGGAGAAACCGGTTATATCGACCTGTTATCGAGCCGAGAGGTGAGCGGGACGGTTGAAATCGAGCCGTATGGCGTCATGATTTTGCAAAAAGCATAAGGTTACGAATGAAAAAACCATGAAATCGCAAGACTCGAGCAAGGCTCGAGCCGGCGGGTTCGTGGTTTTTTTGGGGCCGTAATCAGGTGAAATGGCTTGTTAATGCATAAAAGTTTAAATCGTTCACTCGTTCAGTCGCTATTTCGTTCACTGACTTTGCTTTCTTACTCTTTTCCGCAGCATCAGGCGAGACGTACAGTGGGAACAGAGCAGACAACGCAAAAAAAGAACAGAACGCTGTGAGAGGAGACATCATCTGCATGTTGAAAAAAAATGGGCTGCTAAAGGAACTGGTGACGAACCGTTTACTCTTCCTTATGTTAATGCCGGCGCTAATCTTCTTTATTGTAAACTCGTATGTACCTATGGTGGGCGTCTACTACGCCTTCACTCGATTCGACTTCAATACGAGCTTATTCAATAGCCAGTTCGTGGGACTCGAAAACTTCAAGTTTTTGTGGCAATCGGGGGTTCTCGCTAAGCTAACCTTAAATACGGTCGGCTACAACATTGTATTTATTTTACTTGGCAACGTACTTGCGATTGCACTTGCCATCCTGCTGAGCGAACTGCGCTTGCAGTGGTTCAAGAAGCTGACGCAATCCATCATGTTCCTGCCTTATTTCGTTTCCTTCGTTATATTAAGCGTTATCGTCTACAACGTGTTCAACTACGAAAGCGGATTTCTGAACTCGACGCTGAAGTCATTCGGATACGAATCGGTAGACGTCTACAATACGCCTTGGGTGTGGGTATTCCTCATTATCATTTTCTACCTGTGGAAAAATATCGGCTACAGCATGGTCATCTATTTGGCATCAATTACCGGGATCAGCGAAGAATATTACGAGGCTGCCAAAATCGACGGCGCGAACATTTTCCAGCGCATCTGGTACATTACGGTTCCGATGCTGAAGACGACGTTTGTTATGCTTCTGCTATTTGCACTCGGCAGCATCATGAAGGGCCAGTTCGACTTGTTCTATCAGCTGATCGGCAACAACGGCGTCCTGTACAATACGACAGATATTCTCGATACGTATGTGTACCGCTCGCTGAAAGTAACGTTTGATATCGGCATGTCGACGGCAGCAGGGCTATACCAATCGTTGTTCGGCTTTGTCCTGATCATGACCGTCAACTACATTATCAAAAAAATCAACGACGAATACGCATTGTTCTAAGCGATTAGCTTGCAGCTCACAGCCCACAGTAGGAGGTACCTATGAAAATCAAAGACGACAATTATATGAAGTGGTTTAGACTAATCGCATTTGTAGTCATTCTACTTTCAACCGTAGCTTGCTTGTTTCCGTTCCTGCTGATCATCTCCGCTTCCTTTACGCAGAACGAGGCGATCATTAGAGATGGCTATCATCTCATCCCGACCGTATTTTCCTTCGAGGGTTATGAGACGGTGTTCCGTTTTCCGAAGCAGGTGTTAACGGCATATGGCGTTACGACCTTTACGACCGTAATCGGAACGACGCTAGGTTTGTTCCTGATGACGATGGCAGGTTACGTCCTGCAGCGCAAAGATTTTAAATACCGCAACTTCTTCGCCTTCATGATCTATTTCACGACTTTGTTTGGCGGCGGGCTTGTTCCTTGGTATATCCTGATGACCAAGTATTTGAAGCTGACCGATACGCTTACGGTTCTGATTTTCCCCGGCCTCATGACGCCCTTCCTTATTATATTGATGAAAAACTTCATTCGCTCCGCCGTGCCGGATGAGGTGATCGAATCGGCGAAAATCGACGGAGCCAACGACTTTACGATTTATAGCCGGATCGTGCTGCAGCTGTCGATGCCCGGCATCGCAACGGTTGGTTTGTTCCTTGCGCTTCATTATTGGAATGACTGGTTCACCTCTTCGCTGTTCATTAACGATACGACGAAGTACCAGTTGCAATACTATCTGTACAACGTCATTAATGCGATGAGCTTTATTGCGCAGATGGGCTCGGGCACAGGCGTATCGCTAGGCTCCGACATGCCGACGGAATCGACCAAAATGGCGATGTCCATCATCGTAACTGGACCGATCCTGTTCCTGTATCCGTTCGTACAGCGTTATTTTGTCAAAGGATTGACGATTGGTGCGGTTAAAGGTTAGAACTAGACAAGGGATTGGTTATTCCGCGTTTAGCTAACATAGATAAGAACTTATTTAAGGGAGGATTCACATGACAAGGAAAGCAGCAAAAGCCGTCTCCATGTTACTATCGATTATCGTATTTATTACGGTTCTGGCAGCCTGCGGATCGAACAACAATAACGGAGGCAATGCCGCAGACGCAACAAATGCGCCAAAAGAGACAGAAGGCGCGACGAATGCGGGCGCTGAGGAAAAAACGGGAATTGATACTTCGAAAAAAGTGGAATTGCAATTTTATATGCTGGGCGATGCTCCTAAGGACATTGCTTCCATCCAAGAGCAAGTAAACAAGATGGCATTGGAAGATTTGAATGCTACAGTTAAATTCAATTACACGTCTTGGACGGATTGGGATCAAAAGTATAAGCTGCTGCTTGGATCAGGCCAACAGGTTGACTTGATCTTCACAGCTGATTGGACGCAATACCAATCGTATGCGAAGAAAGGCGCTTTCCAAGCGCTTGATGAAATACTTCCGGCAGCTGCGCCTACGCTGAACTCTTTCGTGCCTAAAGATATGTGGGAAGCTGTAAAAATCGACGGTAAAATCTACACGGTACCAGCTACTTACAAAGAGTATGTAACAGACGGCTTTGTATGGCGCGAAGATCTTCGCGAGAAGTACAATCTGCCTACACCGGTAGATATACCAACATTCGAGCAATACCTAGATGGCATCAAGAAAAACGAGCCTACAGTTACACCGCTTTCCATGAACTCTGACGTAAAAACAAACCTAATGGACCGCTTCACAGGCATTTCTCACTCTCCTGTCGGCGCGCTTCCATACGGTATCGGCATCAAATATGCAACGCCTAACGATGTATACTCCTACTGGGGTTCAGACGAGCAAAAAGAAGATTTGACCGTCTTGAAGCGCTGGCAGGATAACGGCTACATGGTGAAAAACGTGCTGGCTGTTAAAGATACGCTTCAGGATCAAATCACAAGCGGCAAAGCAGCAGCTATTCTTGGCGACAACCCAACTCGCTACAATGATATGGTTATCAAAATTCAAGCGACTCACCCGGATTGGAAGCTCGGTTACACGCCGTACCCGGAAACAAACGGCATTGCAACGCCGGTTCACCCCATCCACAACGGCTTTGCAATTCCAGCTAGCAGCAAAAACGCAGAGCGCGCGCTTGCGTTCTACGAGAAGCTTGTTACGGACAAACGCTACAACCTGCTTACGCAATACGGCGTAGAAGGCAAAAACTATGAAGTGAAAGACGGCTACTACTCCATGATTGGCGATTCCACTTCCAACGGCTTCCCTCGCGAGGGCATGAACGGCTGGGCTTGGAGAAACCCTGAGTACATGCTGTTTGACAAAAACTATGACGGCGTAAAAGAAATCTTCGAAAAGCTTGATAAAATTCAAGTGCCTGATAAATTTACAGGTTTCGCTGAAGATTACACCCCATACCAAGCAGAAAGAGCAGCGCTTGAGCAAGTGGAGAAGCAATACCTGTTCCCGCTTAACGCTGGTCTTGTGAAAAACGTAGAAGAAGGCTTGAACACGTTTATGGAAAAAGCGAAGCAAGCCGGTCTTGAAAAAATTCAAGCGGAATACACGAAGCAATGGCAAGCGTACGTAACGGCGCAAGGAATTAAATAATCGATTGAAGAAGGCTGTCTCAACGGCGGATGATTTGCCGGAGAGGCAGCCTATATGAATGGCTTTTCGGAGATTTTCGGGAGACAGATCATTCCTCATGGAGGGTGGTCTGTCTTTTTTATGCGAGATGCCGTGAGCCTTGCCAACCATGCATGGAGATGGGAGAGGCGAGAAAAACAGCTGGGATCGTATCCGCGTCCGAACGGCGTTATAATGAAGGAAGAAGGCTTAGGCCAGTGAATACGAGGTCGTGCTTGTGGAGCTTTTTCCATCGGTCTCGAAGGTGCGGGAATGGGCTTTTTGGCTAATGATTTAACGGAGAAGGGGAGGCACGGTAAATGAGCGGACTATTGGAACGGCTACGCAAGGGCTATGGGAAAAAGCTTGTTTCGCTCCATGCTTGGAACGGCTGGATTGTCGTGATTTTGGCGTTGACCGGGCTTATACTGATCGGCGGCTTCTGGCGCGGCATTCTCGGTGAAGGCAGAGTATGGATCAAGTGGGCTCATGTTGTCGTCGGAATTGCATCCATCTTGCCGGTTATCTATTACCTGCTGCTTGCGGGCAAGCACTGGAAACAGCTCAAGCAAAAACCGTGGCAGCGATTTAATGTGCTTGTTGTGCTTGGTTTATTGCTTGGCTGGTTCGTATCCGGTGTGCTGCTATGGCAGTTCAGGGCGGTCGGCCCGGGTGTATCCAATGTTGCGCTGGTCGTTCATGATTTGCTGACTTGGGTAGGGCTTCCGTACATCATTTACCACTCGATCACCCGGGTTAAGTGGCTGAAGGAGCCGAATCGCCGCACCATCAAAAATGAGCGGGAAACGGATATTATTCATCCTGCCGGCTCGCCTCAAGCCGTCTATACGCGCAAAGCGTTTATTCGCGGAGCCATAGGCATTAGCCTTGCGGTTACCGTCGGGCCTTCCTTTCTAAAATGGCTGGGCAACTCGCTATTAAATGTGGGGGGAAGCCAGTCCATAGATAAACTGATTGAGAGCGACAGCAACAAGCTGCTGCCGGCACCGGAGCCTCTGCCTGCGTCCGCGCCGCCGCTTGGGGGAGGCGCAGTTGGACAGTTTCGTGTATACACGGTAACGCCGATCCCTTCTTTTACGAATGCGGATTGGTCGTTTACGATAGATGGTTTGGTCGAAAAAACGTTCAAATGGGATTGGAAGCAATTTGTCGCGCTGAAGCGAACGGTGCAGGTTAGCGATTTTCACTGCGTGACCGGCTGGTCCGTGTACAAAAATACGTGGGAAGGCATTCCGCTCAAGGAGCTGCTGAAGATGGCAGGCGTGAAATCGGGGGCGCAAACGGTAAAGCTGTATTCGGGCGATGGCGTATATACCGATACTTTAACGCTTGAGCAAGCCAGCATGGACGATGTCATGGTTGCGGTTATGCATGACGGCAAGCCGATTCCGAGCGATCTGGGCGGGCCTGTCCGTCTTATCGTTCCGAAGATGTACGCCTACAAATCGGTCAAATGGTTAAATCGAATTGAGCTGATCGAAGGCGAGCATGTCGGGTATTGGGAAGCTCGCGGTTACGCGAATGATGCTTGGGTGTAAAGTGTAATGGGAATCGAATATCACATTAATCCCACAAATATACTATGAATAAATGCTATGCTGATTGCAGCAGAGGTATTTTTCAGGGCTAGCCAATCAACTTTCATTTTAAAAATAGGGATAGGGAAGGTGCAGCGGATGACTCATTTGGGCATTTTACATCAACCGTTTACGTTAGAGCTGGGCGCGGGCGTGTTTATTAAAGGCGATGTAAGAGTGAAGGAGGAGGGAGGGCGCAAGCCTGTCCTTCTTTTTGCGCATGGCTTTAAAGGCTTTAAGGACTGGGCGTTCTTTCCATATGCTTCCGAACGATTCGCGCGGCAGGATTTTGCGGTTGTTACGTTCAACTTCTCACATAACGGCGTAAATGAGCATGATTTTGACGAGCTCGATAAGTTCGGGCAGAACACCTACTCGCAGGAGCAGCAGGATCTGTCCGCTGTTCTGTCAGCAGTGCTTGAGGGGAAGCTTCCGCTTGCGGAGCGGCTGGATAACGAGCAGATTGTTATCGTTGGGCATAGCCGGGGAGGCGGGAACAGCGTGCTGCTTGCGGCGGAGCATCCCGAAATACGGGGCGTTGTGACTTGGAACGGAATTGCCGACGTCAACTTGTTCGGAGCGGCGTTCCGCGAGCAGGTGCTGCAGGACGGAGTCGGCTATGTAGAGAATGCGAGGACGAAGCAGCAGATGCCGATCGGCGCTGTATTTTTTGAAGATCTGGACCGCAATAAGGAGCAGCTCGATATTACGGCCAAAGCGGCGGCGCTTCGCACGCCCGTGTTGTTCATTCAAGGCACGCAGGATTCGGAGCGGCTGCTTGAGGGCTACCGCAGCTTGCAAAAGGCAGCTCCGCACCATCGCTTTGCGACGCTGGAGGGGGCGACCCATACATTCGGCGCGGTGCATCCTTTTGCTGGGACGACCGATGATTTGGAGCGAGCGATTGCGCTGACGGGCGCTTTTTTTGCTCCGTTGTTGAAGCGGGCTGCTGCAGGCGAATGATAATAGGAAAGATATGAAAACTCGCGATTGATATTTAATAAAGTGCAGAGAAGCTGGCTGTAATGACTTATTATAAAAAAGCGGATTGGGTGCTTGAGCAGTTAGGCGTAGAAGGTGCGGTTATCGTCGATGCGAGGTACGCGCTAAACGATTCAGAAGCGGGCGAGAGGGCGTATGCGGAAGCGCATATTCCAGGCGCTTATTATGTAAGTTTAAGTCATGATCTTTCAGCGCCGAAGCGTCCGAATGGAGAGGGCGGCCGCCACCCGCTGCCGAAGCCGCAAGCTCTGGCTGCTGTACTTGGTTGATTAACGTGATTTCAACATTCGAGTAATGAAAGCATTATAAAACTAAAAGGAGTAGCTGTTACTATGAAGGATTTACATAATTTTGTTTCAGATTACACGAAAGATAAGAAACATTTACATCTTGCCATCGGGATTATTAGAGAGGGCCGTATTGAATACTTTTCGTTCAGTAATAATCAAAAGAGAAGTACGATTCCTCCTGAGCATATGTTGTTTGAAATCGGCTCCATAACCAAAGTTTTCACATCCATTCTCTTATTAGAAATGGAACGGGAAAAACGGCTTTCCTCGGATGACATGGTTGGTAAGTTTGTGCCAAACGTTAAAAACGATTATTTGAATAAGATTACCTTGAAAAGCCTTGCTACTCATACCTCTGGTTTACCTGTATTGGCAACAAACCACAATCTGGCTAAAAAAAGATCGAATCCTTATTCAATGTATACCGAGCAAGATTTAACTGCTTTTCTATCTAATGCTGACTACACGGATAGTATTGGTTCATTTGGATATTCCAATATCGGTGTGGGCTTACTGGGGAATATTCTATGCAAGGTGTCAGGAAGCAAGTATGATGAACTGTTGAAAAAATACATAACGAGCCCATTAAAGATGAATGAGACAGCCGTTACACTTGATTCAGAACAGAATAGAAGGTTTTTGAATGGACATGCTTCAACTGGGAAGAGAGTCCCTCACTGGGATCTCTCTATACATGAAGGAGCTGGGGGGATTAAGTCATCGGTTAACGATTTGAGTTTATTTGTCCAAGCCAATCTAAATGATGATAATCCGATAGCCTCTACACTGCAAAAAAGTCATATCCCTATATGGATCGGAGATTCAAACCGTTATTTTGGCTGGGGTGAGGATAAACTTCTAGATAAAGGTATCCTCTGGCATAACGGGGGTTCAGCTGGTTTTAACAGTTATCTAGCTTTCAACAAGGAACTCCGTGTAGGAATTGTATTGCTATCCAATTATTCTTTTTTCTCGAATTCTCTTATGGATTATTATGTTGCTCAATTAATAAAATGGATTACTAAAAAAGAGCCTTCTCAAGGAATTATGATAGACGCTACAGGTAAAAAAGTATTTGAAGCAATCATAGGTAGAGAAAAGTCATTAAAGTAACGGAGACATTAGTGTAATAAAAGAGAAGTTGTTAAAGAAACCACTCCATTATCATATTATGGTCAAATTGTACTTTGTGCTTAGATACATTGCGGGAACCGTATCATAAGTAGGGCGAATTTTTTGGAAATGCCTAACCATACGATCGGTTAGGGTTATTCGATGTGGATAAAGAAAACAACACGTAGTACGCTATGCACTCGTGTTGTTTCGTTGTTAGATGGAGTTTGCGATCAGCAAAATTTTTCCCCTTCCAGGTCTTGCTTCTCTTTACTCCAGCGCTTTATCCGCTTGCTGTTCCCTAAAACATCCACCCTCTCCTGCAAACTCTCCAAAATCTCTTTCGGCACCTCCCTAACCTTGATGTCACTACCTAGAAAAAGCAGCCAATTTGTTATTTCAGCCAATTCCTCCGCATGATGAACATTGATAAATGTTTTTAGAACAGCTGTAGTTTGATAAGGATTTGTGTATGAAATGGAAATATGTAAAGGATAGTATTTTTTGTACTGGGCAATCGCCTTTGGACCGAGTTCGAGGACTAGGTTGATGGCTTCTTCCTGCTTGCTTAATTGTTCGACAATCTTCTTCTTGCTTATTCTTTTTTTCTCAGGGTATGGTTTGACATCGGTGAGATTATCGACAGAAATTATCCGCCTCTTTTCCTCATCTAAGTCAAAGCCTTCAATTTGCCATGAGCTTTTTTCACGATATAGATGCATGAGGTAAATGGGATAAGACTTTATTTCTCTTCCTTCTTCGACGGAAACCACTAAATAGCTGTCGATAAGAAGGATTTGGATGAGTTGTTCTAACATAGGATGGGGCAGATCTGTCAGATCAAGCAGGTCGGGATTGTGGGGGTTGGTTCCTTCGAACAGCAAAATTTGATTTAACAGAACAAGATCATCCTGCTGGTTATTCGAGATGAGGCCGAGTATTTTTTCCGCTAAAGATTGGCGACTTTTAAGATAGGGGAGTTGTTGATTTCTTGTAGCCATAAAGGCAATAAAAAGAGCTTTAATTTCATTATCGGTAAAGCGGACAGTGGGTAGGACAGAGCTATTCATGACAAAATAACCCCCGTCCCTCCCGACTTCGGCGACAAGCGGCATTCCCATCGCTTCAATTTCTCTGACATCTCTAATCGCCGTCGAACGAGAAATGTTGAATTCTCGCATGATTTCAGAAATGGTAAAGTGGGCGCGGTTGTTGATGTACCGCATGATGATGTTAATCCGTTCAACTTTTTTCATGTGGCCCTCTAAACAGTATCATATTTTGACATGATTTATAGCTATTATAAACGTATCAAGTGAAATAACAAATTATTTAATTTATTCAAAAAAGGAGTGTCGATCATGGTAGCGTATTCCCTTGAGGAAAAAGACAGCTTTATTATTCTAGGGATTGGAACGGAGCTAAAGAGCGATTACACGGATTATAAAGGTATGAACAAGGAAAAGGAAAACTTTTGGCGAGCAGTGGAGCAGGATGGAAGACTTGACGATTTAAAGGCCATTGCCGCGAATGACTACATTTTTGCCGTGAACGAAGCTGTAAATCACAAGAGGATGTACGAGGAATGAAAATGAGTACGATCGTGGGAAATGAAAAAATCGCGAAAGCAGGATACCGTCCTATTGGAAGGATGGTCGCTTATTGGACTGTCACAATAATACTGGCATTCTCAATTGCATTAAGCGGTATCGGGCAACTGATGCGATATGGGGGGAATGCCGATCTAGTGACGGATATTGGATTCCCGTTATATGTCACGAACATTCTCGGAGGTTGGAAATTGCTTGGAGTCATTGCGATCGTAATGCCAGGTTTTCCACGGCTTAAGGAATGGGCTTATAGCGGTATCTTTTTTCTAATGACGGGTGCGGCCCTGTCTCATGCGTTCGCTAATGATTATGGCGACTACGGATTCCATATTATTCTTCCGCTTTTCTATGCAGCGCTTGGCATTGCCTCCTGGGCACTGCGTCCGAAAAGCCGCAAACTTTAATGGGTAGTAAAATTAACGCTGCCCATTTATGGCTCCAATAGACTTCTACTACCTAAAGCACTAATATTAGGAAGTGGCGCTGTGGAAGAGAACATTCAGTTGCGGGATATATCTGACGCAATAGCAGACATGTCATCGGGCCCTTTAAACAGCTTCATAATTTGACATGATTAATAGTTATTATAAACGCATCAAGTGAAAAACAAATCATTTGATCCATTCAAAAAAAGGAGTGTTGATCATGGCAGTGTATACCCTTGAGGAAAAAGACAGCTTTATCGTTCTAGGTATTGGCACGGAGTTGAAGAGTGATTACACAGATTATGCCGGCATAAATAAGGAAAAGGAAAACTTTTGGCGGGCAGTGGAGCAGGATGGAAGGCTTAACGCTTTAAAGGCCATTGCCACGAATGACTACATTTTTGCCGTGAACGAAGCTGTAAATCACAGGATGATGTATTATGCCGGTGTGATGACAGAAGCATCGGTACCGGAAGAGCACAGAGTTATTCAATTCCCGAAGGGGCAATACCTTGTCGTTAAAGGCGAAGGAAATACGGCCGAAGAGATGAGCAATAAGCTTACAGGTATTGCCTTTGGTCAAGTCTTGCCAGAAGCCCAAATTTTCGCCTATGTTGGTGGACCCAATGCAACGGTTGAGATGGGGCAGCGAGACGGCCTCGTCTATGGTGAAGTATGGATTCCAGTTGTTAGAAAATAAACGAATTCATTGGAGAGATGAGAATGTCCTATATCGTTGATTTCAAAAATGTATCTACGGTGGGTTTAGAGTCTTCACCTGTAGCAGAAGCGTTAGCTGGTTTACGTGCGAATGAAGCCCGTTACTTTATGAACAAATACAAACATGAATTTACGATCGTACCCGCAAGCGAAAGTCAGGAAAACCTTGAGTATGTGAACCGCATTTTGAAAGAGCGTGATATAGTGTTTACGGCCAAACCTTTAGAAACGTCGCGTTTTCAAGTGGAAAATATCCAATTTACCTACGTCTTTTATGAGGATGGTCTTGGAATTAATGTCATGTATACGGTTGATGACCCTAAGAAGCGGGCCGTTGGTTTTAAGCTTGCTGAGGGTATGGAGGTACCAAAGGAGTTGGAAGGGAAGTTTAAGTTTGCTAGGCAGAAGTCTAAACTAGCTGGAACCATTCGGGGCTCGTTTTTTGTCATTAAAGGACAATATTAAAGGAAGTAAAAACGTAAGCGGGGGGATTGGAGGCTACTAAGCTTACTTAAAGGCGTCCAAGTATTTTCCTTTCGTTCAAAAATGATTGCCATGAGCACCTAAAGTAAAAGAATGCATACGTTACTGTTCTTCATGACTCGATCCTTCTAAAAGCAGTAGTTCAAGTGAGCTTTAGCAGGAGCGATTGGATTTCTTACAGTAAGAATTCTATTGCGACTGGGGAAAAGTAGAAGGCTTAAGCAGATATACAGTATGTAATTTGGAGTACATCGTTGATGTGGCGATGTACTCTTTTGCGTTATTCCAAGGAGTATCGAGGTCAACACGGAGTCAACGAATGGGGGTGAACGTGCTTACAAAACGGTAATGTTGGGTTTGCTCGTGGTCGGACGACCGTCATCGTCATGCTGGAGCTTTATATTGCACTACAGCACTTCACGTACTGATTAAAGACCTCACGCGCGAGAAGCAACGGGAACATCCCTCGAGTAGTCCTAAAATCGGGAGAGTCGACAAGGGTCTAATTCACTTCTTGATTCCCGATCGATTATTTCGCTTGCAGCCAGATGCGCAATCAGCGGCGCCAGCGTAATTGCAGAATGCATCACCGCCAGATAAAGTCCTTTTATATGATCGTGGAAGCCCACGATCGGATAGCCGTCTTCAGGCATTGGTCTCATCCCGACCTTTATGCTTTCCAGTTCCAGTTGATCCCCGTCTTTCAGACTGCGGCGCAACGTGTCGAACGCTCGCTTACCGACCGCCTCTGGTCCGTTTTCCTCCGACTCGTCGATATAATCTTCCGCAGCCAGCAGCGTATGATCTGTCAGTTGACGCGCTTCAAATTGCGCATTTGAGATTAATGTGCTTATTAGTTTATTCGCAGTTTTCATCCGAATCAGAATGGAAGGCGACGACGTTACCGGCACGCGACAACCTAACGGGCTGCAAAGTTCGGGTATGCCTGTACCTGCTGCCAATACCACGACATCAGACTCCAGAAAACCATTGGACGTATGGACGCCGACTAGACGGGAATCTTCTTGCTGCAGCTGTGTAACGTTGGTACCGAACTGAACCTTCGCTCCGTACTCCCGCGCTTTGCTGAGCAACAGCTCCGTTACCCCTATAGGGTCCAATGCACCTTCTTCGCTGACAAACATCGCTTCATCCGGATATTCCTTCAGATTCGGCTCCAATGCCTCAAGCTGCTCCCGGTTTAATTTTTGAAAGTGAAGTTGCTCCCTTAGGGGCGGAGTACCCCAAGTCAGCGCTCCATGCCAATGAATTTTCAGTTCGGACAGCTCTTGCTGAAGCGTATGGTATTCTTCCAAAGCCGTATCGTACAAATGCCAATATTCGGGAGCCACCCTATGAGTCGTATGTATCCAGGCAAAAGATTTTTCCGTGACTTCACGCGCCGCGGAGGAGTGTCGTTCAATAACTGTTACATCTTGATTTCGTTTGGCCAGATGATAGGCGACGGACGCCCCGACAATCCCTGCGCCAATAATCACGATTTTTTGTTTATTCAATAATGCCTCCTCCTTTGTCACCCTAGTGTAACATAGGCGTCATGATAATCCGACGTTATAACATATGCAGGCAGCTGGAGTGATTGGAGTAGTTATGAGGGGAATACGGTGGCTGTTGGCAATGAGGAAATCCCGAAGGACATATAGTAGTACTTTCACAATGAATACATCGCTATGTAGCCAGTTGGCTCAGGCGATGTATTTTTATTCTCCGAAGTCAACACGTAGTCAACATTCGGCTCCTGAAAGTACTTACAGAACGGTCAACCCGAATATACTTCACAATACGCGATACAGACTGACAAGGGCCTGAGTCATAGCGGTGCTGCAAACCCAGCCTGCTGATACGAGTCAATAATTCTGTGAGATGCAAACAACGATCAACAGAAAATCAACAAGTATGCATGTGGAATAAAGAGTACGGTCAGTTCATGCCGTTGCTCTTTATTTTTTATGAGTCGAAGCCAACGCGGAGTCAACCTGCAGTAAAGAAGAACTTGGTGGCACTGTATCGATTACCGACAGCAAGCTGACTGTTCAAATTTAAGAACCACACGCTTAGTTATGAACTCGGCAAAGATACGGTAACTTACAATGCAGATGAAGCCAGTCTCTTTGCGGAAATACGAATAAGGATGGCGTTTGGATGGCTCCAATCCGTGCTTTGGTTGATGCGTCCGGCAGACGCTTGTCCTCGATTCTAAAGACTTGAAGATCGTGGTTGAGTAATAACAAAACGGCTCCCTGGGAAGGCTAAGGGAGCCGTTTGTGTGCGTCTAATAAGGAACAAATTCCCTATGTGGGTTTAAACGGAAGGAATGTTGTCTAATGGACGTATAAGTTATAAAAAATACGGGAATGAATATAACATTTTTACATAGTGTAAAAATTGCTTTTACATTTTACCTAAGTCCTGTATAATGAATGTATAAATTAGAAAAGAGGTGGCTATAATGACGATCAACTTTTTCGACCACCGGACGCAAATTGCAGAGAACATCAAGGCGTTTATGAGGTTCAAAGGTTACACCAAGATTTCACTGTCTAAACTAACAGGTATATCGCGACCAACCATCGATCTAATCCTGAAAGCAGAAAGCCCAAACTCCACCATCTATAATAACCAAATTGCTACGATCAATCAAAGGTTTGACTTGCCGGAAAATTACTTCTTGGAGAGCAGAATTATAATAACGCCTCCTGAACCAGTATATGCATATTCCGACCACGGAATTGGCGAAGCAAGAAGCGAAAGAGCACAGCATTTGTTGGATGGGCTGGACAATATTCTGGACATCTATGCCCTTTACCAGAAATAAGAAAGGGTGATATCGAGTGAGAATTACGAGTGCAAACTTGGATGAAACAGTTGAACTAAATGCTCAAATAAGCAAAGAAGTTGAAGACCATATTGCGTATATAGAAAAACGTCTAATTAAATGGCGTACCTTCCCTATTGAGCAACAAGCGTTTGAGATCTTAAAGCTAAATCAATTAATTGAGGTCCCTATTCCTGACCTCAATTGGGGAGGAGCTATTCGCAGGTTTCCTAACGGGCAAAACGTGCCTATTATTAATACTGCCCAACCTCGCGTGTATCAATACTTTATCTATTGGCATGAAATCTATCACCTTACCGAAAGTGAAGAGTTAAAACTTCATGGGAATGGATATGACATTTCCATTGAATTCGATTTAACCGAGCGTAAGGCAGATTACTTTGCAAGCCAAATGATCTTCGGTAACGGCGAACTGTATGATTACTATCACACCTTGGAATTTGAAGACTTCTACGTTAAAATTGCTCATTGCATGAAGTCATATAAGTCTCCCTATAAAGCTGTCCTTATTCAGCTCTATCAGCTTGCCAAAAAGAATCAAAATCAGGCTCTTCAAGAAGTGATTAAGTCTCATTTCGATAAGCAATTGACGACTCAAACATGGGAAAGTCTATTTCAAGAATACTCTTTGGACGATACATTAATCAAACCTTCGAATGTCACAAATTTGAATGCGATAAAAGGACCCATTAAGGAAGAGATCAAACAACATTCCGATGTGGAGTTATTCGCAGAGAACCTCCGAGTTGTTGAAGGATGGGAGAAAGAATTTAAACGTGAATTAAATAAATCGTAAAGGAGCGTTTCGATGGCTAACTACGAAGCACTAGAGGACAAGCTTCGAAACGCGACAGAAGCGAAAGTCTTGATTCTCGACTCAGGCAAGCTTCAATTCCTTTATCTGCATCAAGATGTACTCAAACAAGATGAGGTATTTGAAGGATACGATTTAGTGTTAATCCCTGGATGGGTTCAAGCGGAATATGGGCATCATACGGGCAAGGTCGAATACGTAGCTTCCATTCCAATCGATGTGATTATTCTTGAAGAGGCAGAAGACTATCCGGCAATGATCTCATACGATGCGAGACGGTTGATGGAGCTGTTTAAGCTTTCTGCTCCTCATGGTGAAGCTTTGAAGTTCTTATCCCTCTTGTCGAGGAAAGACCTTATCAATTGGGATGACTGGATCAACCAATTTTACGATGAGGGTTTTCCGATGAAAGAAGCAGAAACAAAAACGACGAGGAAAAATGCCGGAGAAGTTTCCATTTTGACTCTTGCCTACCTACTCCTTTCTCACTATCCAACACAGATTCACAACATCGCTATTGCTACAAGTGATTTTGGACTCATTCGTATTAGAGATAACATGGAAAAGAACGCAAACGGTCCTAAGACAAACCTCAACATCAGTGTTCCGGCGAACATCTCGTTCATGAGTAAGGATGTTACGATGTTCCAAGCCGTAAAACGTGGAAGATTACAAGTTGAAGACATTCCTCGACTACGACCAAACGATAGCTCTTCCTTTTACCTCGAACTTTTTGAGGACGGTACAAGTGTCCCGCGTGCTCTTAAACTTGAAACTACGAAGTTTGTTGATATATGCAGGCATTATCATCGTTACATAATGATTTATTAGGCGGAGCAGGACATGCTCCGCTATTTTATGTCTATTGCATTAACGAGAGCGTGGTCGTCAGGTGTTTCTTGGTTGGTCGGTAGGCTGGCCCCATCCATCCATCCTCGGCCTGTACACTCTCGGCATTTCTCTGTTTCGCCAACCAATGGTGCTGACGCTCCTCCGCCCCGATAATGACTCTCCCCGGAGCAAAGTAACGCCCCGGCACTTGTCGCCGTTCGGCATAATGAGTCTAACGGAACAATGGCAAGTGTCCCGGAGCAGCATCTCCGGTAGTCTCGATGTACTTCCTGAAGGCATTTTCAAGGAGAATCCGACAGCTGGAGTGATTGGAGTTGGTATAGCGAGAATCCGGTTGCGACCTTTGTTATAACTCTATCGGATAACAAATCGCGTATATAAAATATAAATGGAATTTATGATAATATAGTTTTGATAGATTGACCATCTTATTTTATGGAGGCGCTTACTTATGGACCAACAGTTGCAGCAAGAGGGGTACTTCGGGGAGTTTGGAGGCAGCTTCGTTCCGCCGGAATTGCAGGAAGTGCTGAATTATTTGAGCGAGCAATTTTACAAGTTCAAAGACGATCCGGAATTCCAGGAAGAGCTTAGCTATTACCTGCGTGAATATGTTGGCCGCAAGAGCCCGCTGACGTATGCGGAGCGGCTGTCCAAAGCGTGGGGAGGACCCAAAATATACTTGAAGCGCGAAGACCTGAACCATACGGGGGCGCACAAGATCAACAACGCCATTGGTCAGATTCTGCTTGCCAAGCGGATGGGCGCCAAGCGGATCATTGCTGAGACGGGCGCTGGACAGCATGGGGTAGCAACGGCTACGGCTTGCGCCATGTTTAATATGGAATGCGTCATCTATATGGGAGCCGAAGATATGCGCCGTCAGGCGCTCAACGTGTTCCGGATGGAGCTGCTCGGTGCTACTGTCGTGCCGGTTGATAAGGGGCAGGGACGACTGAAGGACGCCGTGGACGAAGCGCTCGGCGATCTGGTTCGCAATTATAAAAATACGTTTTATTTGCTCGGTTCCGCGGTTGGTCCGCATCCGTTTCCGACAATGGTCAAGCATTTTCAGGCGGTCATCAGCGAAGAGTCGAAGCAGCAGATTTTGGAGAAGGAAGGCCGTTTGCCAGATGCGGTGATAGCCTGTGCGGGTGGCGGCAGTAATGCGATTGGCGCATTCGCTCATTTCATCGACGAGCCGGGCGTTCGCCTGATCGGCGTTGAACCCGATCAAGCCCCGACCTTAACGGAAGGCGTGCCGGGCATGATTCACGGCTTCAAGTGCTTGGTACTGCTGGACGAGGAAGGAGAGCCGCGGAAGACATATTCAATTGCCGCGGGGCTCGATTATCCGGGCATCGGGCCGGAGCATAGCCACTTGAAAGTGACGGGGCGCGCCGAGTATGCGACGGTTACCAATGAGGAAGTGCTGGAAGCGTTCCAAGAACTTTCCCGTACGGAAGGGATTATTCCTGCCTTGGAGAGCGCGCACGCGGTTGCCTATGCCAAGAAGCTGGCGCCGACGATGGATCAAGACCAGATCCTGATCATTAACCTTTCCGGCCGCGGAGACAAAGATGTCGAGCAAGTATTTCAGATGATTAAATAATAGTAACCGCCGGCTGGATCTCTGTGGGGGTAGGCTGCGGGACGATGAGAACGATCGCGATTGCAACTAAGCGATCTAGCATTAGGAATAGCAGGCCGGGAGCCTCCTTAGTGGAGAAACTCCCGGTCTTTGTTTTATAATAGGTTGAAGCATCCATTGAAGATTGGAATCACACCATATACTATAGATAGGAAGGCTAACGGAGCAATCTCAGGTTAAAGAAGCCAGAATGGATTACATAAATGAACGAAAGAGGCGAGTTGTAATGAATAACATCGTGTCGTTGGAATGGCTGAAGGAGAAAATGGGTGAGCCGAAACTAGTCATCGCGGATTGCCGTTTTCGCTTGGACGATCCGGGTGCTGGGCTCAGAGCATACGGGGAGTCGCATATTCCGGGGGCTGTTTATATGGACCTGGAGAAGGACCTGTCCGGCGAGGTCGAGGAGCATGGCGGACGTCATCCGCTTCCGGATATTTTTGCGATGACGGTGACGCTCGGCAGGGCTGGCATAAGCAACGATTCGATTGTGGTCGCTTATGATGATCAAGGCGGAGCGATGGCTTCCCGGCTGTGGTGGCTGCTGAAGTATATGGGGCATGAGCAGGTCTATGTGCTAGACAATGGCTTCTCGGCTTGGCTCAACCAAGGGTTGCCTGTAGCAACTGAGAAGGAAGTGGTGCAGCCTGCGACATACCTTGCAACGGTGCAGCACAATATGCTGGTGGAAATGGCTGAGGTCAGGGAACTGCTGGGTAGCGAGGGAGTAACGCTCATCGACTCGCGCGAAGCACCTCGCTACCGCGGCGAGGTCGAGCCGATCGACCGCGTCGCAGGCCACATTCCGGGCGCGATTAACCGGTTCTGGAAAGACAGTCTAACGGAATCCGGCGTGTGGAAGGACGTCTCTGCTCAATCTGATCGGTTCCATGATCTGGAGAAGAACGGCGATCTGATCGTGTATTGCGGCTCCGGCGTCACGGCCACGCCAAACGTCATTGCGCTACAGGAAGCAGGCTTCACGAAAGTGCGCTTGTATGCAGGGAGCTGGAGCGATTGGATTTCGGTTGAGGGGA
The DNA here is from genome assembly GCF_001682865.1 of Bacillus sp. FJAT-26390. Classification (GTDB taxonomy): domain Bacteria; phylum Bacillota; class Bacilli; order Paenibacillales; family Paenibacillaceae; genus Pristimantibacillus. The sequence continues at coordinate 433,876 of NZ_MAQX01000032.1, read as the reverse complement.
ATCCTGTAGCTGTCGGTGACGAGGAGAAGGCTTAGACCTGTGTATAGTATGTGGATCTTGAATACATCGCCATGTGGGCCGAGTGCCTTGGGCGATGTATTTTTTATGCCCAAAGTCAGCACGGAGTCAACGCTTGCTTCCTGTACACACTTTCAGAAGGCTCCGCACCGAGCGCTTGTTTCTATGCTTCGTCACGTATCGTACAGGCCCTCGCGTTCATACGACCCCGCTGCTGTACCCACACAAAAAAAGCCGGTCTGCCCCTCCTCTTGGGAGTGGCTGATGCTTTTATCATCTGTATTAGTGTGGGCAAAAATTCATAGTTTCAAGTTTATTGAATCAACGTGCTATGAAAAGATTATTTAGTCAACATAGAATCAACATTACATTAAATAAAAGTTTTCATATTAATGGTTATCTGTAACCAAACAAAGTAAGTGAAAACCTAAAGCGCGTATACCTTGTAATGAGGCAGAGGGATTCATAGTACTTTGGAATTGTTATTCTACTCCTTAAGGACTATATTGATAAACTATGGTATAGTAAGTGTGTATAAATTTGTTAATTAAGGTAGATGCAGTAGACTCTTTCCATCATTACTAATATCATAAATGGGCAAACAATATACTTGAAACAGTATAAATGATCAAAGAAATGAGGAGTTCAAATGTCCTTTTACAATGTAGATTGGGGAAAAGATGAGGCAAATGGCGATGAAAAACTGAGTGAATACTTCTATCCAATACCCGGTTTTGAAGATATTTTAAATGGTAATAAAAGATATGTAATTGGAAGAAAAGGGACCGGAAAAACAGCAATATGTGAGAAGCTTAGAATAGAAAGCAAGTTAAATCATCAATGGCATACTGCTAATTTATCACTAAGAGGATTTCCAATAGGGTCTTTTCGAGTCTTGAGAAATCGTTCCTTTAGAGATAAATCACAATATGTCCCAATATGGAAGTTTCTGATGCTTATTGAAATGTCAAGATTAGTATTAAATGATCCGATGCATACTCTTTCAACACAAACAGTGAGATTAAAGACATTTCTTTACTCTAATTTTCCGTTCGGTAGTTTTTCTGAAACATTGCAGTCGTTGGAAGAGCAAAATGGGAATATCATTATGAATGCTTCATTAATTAATCCCACTTTGGGGGAAGAAATGATTTCTGTACGTTTCGAGAAAGTAATACCTTGGTTGATAGATGAATTAAAAGAAATCAATTCTGACTCCAAATATTTCATATTGATGGATGAGCTTGATGAGGGTTACTCTGCTGGGGATAGTAGTTTAAGGCTCATATTATTAGCGTTGTTAAGATCTACAGAAGAGCTGTCAGTAATTTTGCAGAGAGAAGAAATAAAAACCGCATATAGGTTCCTTGTAGTATTAAGATCTGATATCTATCAAAACTTAGAAGATAACGATTTGAATAAATTAGATGATGCTTTAATAAAATTACGCTGGAATTCGAGTCCAACCGCCGCTTACTCTTTGCGATCGGTTGTTAATGCTCGTATAAAAGCCTCCCTAGGAACAGTAACTGATGATTCTTGGAAAGATATAGTTGTTGACAGTGATTCAGAGTTGCCAGCTTCAGTTGCCACAGTATGGAAGTATTTATCTAATCGTACATTTGAAAGACCACGTGATTTATTGAAATTTTTAAAGTATTGTAATTCAATACAAAATGCAAACCCAAAACTATTATTTAAAGTTGTTAGAGAAGCAGAGAATGAATATTCTGATTGGTTTTATAATGAATTGCGTGACGAAATACAAGCACATTTAAGTGTATGGGGAGAAGCACTATCCTGCTTAACAAGAGTAGGGAAGGGAATGATGAATGTTGATGACTTAAGAAGAGAATTAGGCAAAGATAGAGTTATTCGTGATTGGATGAAGAATAACAATAAATCTGAAGAACACATATTAGAAACATTATTTGACTTTGGGGCCATTGGGACACTTGTTCGTAATACAACATGGGCATTTAAATATAAGGATCATACCTTAAAATGGAACTCAAATGGAAAAATAATTGTGCACTTTGGCTTACATAAGAAGCTTCGTTTGAGGCAAGGTAGAAGATAACAATTAAGGTGGAATGATGAATGTATAATTATTATAAACCTGTATTTCAAAGTGGCGCATTCAATTGTCCCCATTGCAATACATACTCACAGCAAACATGGGGAAATCTTACTTGGAATACTGATAGTGAAATGGGAGAGGTATTAGAAGATTGGCAGTCAAATTTGTGTCAAAAATGCAAAAAGTTTTCGATATGGATATCGAAAGAGTTATTTTACCCTCTGGGTGGAAATGTGCCACAACCTCACAAAGATATGCCCGAGGATATTAAAGCAGACTATATTGAGGCATCAAAAATAGTGAATATCTCTCCTAGAGGTGCTTCTGCTCTGCTGAGATTGTGTGTTGAAAAACTTTGTAAGCAACTGGTTGGAGATTCGGAGAACATTAATGATGCAATAAAAGAATTGGTGAAGGCTGGTTTGCCAGAGCTTGTACAGCAGGCACTAGATAGTCTCAGAGTAATAGGGAACCAAGCTGTCCATGCTGGTAAAATGGATTTAAAGGATGATGTTGATACAGGGTATTCTCTATTTCATCTATTAAATTATGTAGTGGAAGATAGGATAACTAGGAACAATTTAATCAATGATCTTTACTCTTCATTACCAATAAGTATAAGAGAAGCTATTGATAAAAGGAACAATGCATTGGTATAAGGTATATGTTGTCGCAGCTTGAGCTGGGTCCGGTGCTCCCGCAATGGACGAAGTGGTACAAGGGCCGTTTTCGCTTTGACGATCAGCCTACGCTCGCCAACTCAAGCCGTTACATTCGATAGTTCTTTTAGCTATTTTGCCTGATGGTGAGTAAGTGGTTTAACTCATTAGCAGCCTTATAGTCTACACCATACGTATGGCTGTACCTACCCAAAGTAATGCCGATGCTTGAATGACCGAGCCGCTCACTAACCAGCTTAGGGTGTACGTTCTGCTGGAGCAGAAGGCTCGCGTGCGTATGGCGAAGATCGTGGTACCGAATTTTAGGTAGTCCAGACTTCTGAAGCATATCGCGCCAGCGAGATTCAAAATAGTAAGGATTTACTGGGAAGCCAAACTTGGTTTGTGTAACCAGCCCATGATCCTGATACTTTGCTCCAGCGGCAAATTTGTCCTGCGCAAGCAGGACCTTTTGCTTTTTTAGAGCTTCTATCGTCATTTGTGGCAAGGCGATAGTACGGATTCCCGCCTTTGTTTTTGGTTCTTGGAAGATATGACCACGTTCCCCGCGAGTGTATGACTGAACTACTGTGATCGTCCCCTTGGCAAGGTCTATATCCTCCCAGCGAAAAGCAATAGCTTCGTCGCGTTGTAAACCGCAAGTAGCCGCTAACAAAATGATCATGTAGTAGCGATATTGCTTAGCGTAGTTAAGGAATTCTACAAGTTGTTCATCTGTCCACGCGTTTATCTTGGTTTTTGGTACTTTTGGCGGTTGGACGAGTGCGGCAACGTTACGATGTAGCGATTCATGCCGAACGGCTGTAGCGAGTCCGTCATGTATAACCTTGTGACATGATTTACTGTTTGCGGAGAAAGTTGCTTCTCCACCCGAAGTGTCTCGTACATGCCGATGAGATGGCGAGGAGTAAGCATAACAAGCGGGATTTGCCCAAGTTTTGGGATGATGTGATAGTTGATCAGCCACTTGTAGACCTTGACTGTACCTGGTCTAAGGTTCGGACGCTTCATAGCAAGAAACTTTGTAAAATACTCTTGCACAGTTTCCTTGGTCTGCTCAATGTAGTTACCACGCCCGAGTTTGGAGAGGGCGTGGGCAAGCGCCGCCTCAGCTTCTTTTCTTGAGGTAAAACCCGCCTTCATCTTTTGTCGTCTTTTCCCTGTTTCCGGGTGCTTGCCCATTTCTATCGTGTAGGCGTACGTTCCGTTCTTTCGTTTAGAGATACAACCTCGCATAATCGCCAGCCTCCTTGTTGATTTTCTTCACAATTAAAAATTTTAGAAAATTCAGAGGTCTAGGAAATCTCTTGTTAGAAACTGCTTTCAAGGCGATAGGAGTATCAATCGTCGTAACATTGCATTCGGATGAGATCCTGTGTGGTGGGCGATGGGAGGGAAATGGAAGTATGGGAAGGGTCTACAGGCCTTTGAAACGCTTGCCAAAGAAAACAGCACGATATAAAATTAAAGAGTAAACATCGAGCAAGACAAGCATAAATAGGATGGACCTGTTTCGGAATTTATGATTGCTAGGACAGACAATGAATTGGATGATGCTATTGCCAGACATGGAACAGAGAATAAGATAAACATCTTTGATGTGAGAGATGGAGACAAAAAACAAAAGAGTAAGAAGAAACGTTAAAAGTGATAAGAGCCAGTTAGCCAATCCCACGAGGAGGGGGCAGACCGGCCTTCTTTGTGTGGGTACAGCAGCGGGGTCGTATACACGGGGACTGACCCCCTTTTGTGAGACAGGGATCAAAACACCTTTCAAGTTTAAACGGCCAGTCGCCTGTAATCAATCGGCGACTGGTTCTTTAGTTTCGTTTGAATACGAATTGCGTTATAGTAAGTGATGTAGTCTCGAACGGTCTGTTCAACGATTGCAGTCGTTGTATGGGTTAGCCCTTCGAGGTAGAACGTTTCAGACTTTAGTGTGGAATGAAACGATTCAATGGGGGCATTATCAGCGGGCGTTCCCTTGCGGGACATGCTCATGGTAATGCCTTTTCCTTTTACAACTTCTTGATACCCCTGCGACGTGTAGACGCTGCCCTGATCGCTATGGAGGATCGCACCTGGCACAGCTGGCAATTGATTGAGTGTATCCAGAACAAAGGCCGTGTCTTGCGTATCTGATAGACTGCTAGCTACGATCTCTCCATTATATAAATCGAGGATGCTCGATAGGTACATCATTTTTCCGCC
>NZ_MAQX01000032.1:0-426543 GCF_001682865.1 Bacillus sp. FJAT-26390 | reverse complement strand
CCCTTCGAGGTAGAACGTTTCAGACTTTAGTGTGGAATGAAACGATTCAATGGGGGCATTATCAGCGGGCGTTCCCTTGCGGGACATGCTCATGGTAATGCCTTTTCCTTTTACAACTTCTTGATACCCCTGCGACGTGTAGACGCTGCCCTGATCGCTATGGAGGATCGCACCTGGCACAGCTGGCAATTGATTGAGTGTATCCAGAACAAAGGCCGTGTCTTGCGTATCTGATAGACTGCTAGCTACGATCTCTCCGTTATATAAATCGAGGATGCTCGATAGGTACATCATTTTTCCGCCGAATGGTAAATACGTAATATCCGTGACGAGTTTATGAATAGGTGCTTCAGCTTGAAATTGCCGCTTTAACAGGTACTCAGCTACATAAGCAGGCTGCCCTGTATGCTTTCGTTTCTTTACTCTGACTCGACATTGAAGCTGCTCACATTGCATGATTCGTTGTACGCGCTTGTGATTAATCTTGTACTTTTTTCGAAGCAGTGCAGTAATCTTTCGGTATCCGTAACGGAATTTATTTTCAGTGCAGAGTTCTCGAATCTCTTCAACCATGCTGTCCAATGGCCAAGTTTCGTTTTTTGCTCTCCATCGGTAATAGGTAGCACGTGGCACACCCAGCCATGAACAAGCTTTGGTGATCGTAACTTCCCCGTGAATCAACTCAACCAGTTCAACTATGATTTTTGGTGACAACTCCTTTCCATCTCCTTGTACTTTTTTAGCACATCTAATTGTTGCTTTAAGAACCGATTCTCCGCCTTTATTTGCTCCAGCTCTGAGGTAAACTCAGGTCCTTTACCGTAGCTGTATTGTTTGCCGACGGGCTGCTCTAAGCGGTTCAACTCGCCGCTATGATACCACCGCATCCAAGTTTCTACTTGCGTCTTATTTCGTATGTTGAGTTGCTCCATTACCTCCTTGACCGGTATGCCTGCTATTCTCATTTCAATTGCTTTTGCCTTTATTTCCACGGGGTAACTCACTCTTGTTGCCAACGTAAAAACACCTCCAAGGTTGTCTCCATATCTTACGACATGGTTCCACCTTCTTGAAGGTGTTTTGATTTGTCTCACGTTATGGGTCAGTCCCCAGCTTGTAAACTACGGCGATGTATCTTTATGTCTTGAACTCAACACGAGGTCAACAAATGGATTTCGAATGATGAAATGAATCATTTTCAGAGACCTAGCGTACGCTCGTATTCATCCTAATGTGTTAAACACAGAGAGAAAGGGCCGGACAGACACCATTAAGGTGACTTCCCGGCCCCTTTGCTATAAATCAACAAGCAAATAGCTCAGAGAGACCCAGTACGTGCAGATAGGTCTTCTTCTCAAATACACAAAGATGCCGGACCCTTCGCCCGTAATTGGCCAGCGACTTGATTAGACAACGTGACGTTTCTATGATATGGTGTGGATTACTGATAGGCATTCCACTTTCCGAAGTGGGGTGCCTTCCTGTATATTTACGGAGGTTTTACATTAAATGTATTGTGCCGTAATCGGCAGAACATGGAGGTGGTGATGCTATGTTTCGCTCTTTATCCCCTATCGGGGAAGATTCAGCGACTAAGGAACCAGCGCAAAGATCTTTTAATAAAGAGGAGAGAGTTAAGCATGACAACATTTATGCAAGCAGAGAAACGTACACATTTGAATACATCAGGGCTTCGTAATCTACGTAAATCAGGACGTCTGCCAGGTATTGTGTTTGGTAGAAATGTAGAAAATGAGATGGTTCATATTTCAACGATAGAATTTCATAGGTGGTTGAAGCAAGGCGTATCTGGTTTTATCCATATACAGCTTGACGGGAAAGATTCGGTGTCCGTACTGCTTGAGGATCTCCAGCGAGATCCGTTAACGCGTGACTTGATTCATGTTGATTTCCAGCAAGTGCAGACTAACGAAATCGTATGCACAAAGATTCCGGTAAAGTTCATAGGCAAACCAATCGGATTGAAGCAGGGCGGGGTCGTGCAACTTCAGTCCGAGTTTATTGAGGTAGAAGCTTTGCCAAGGCATTTGCCGTCGGTGATAGAATATGATATCAGCGGCATGAATATCGGTGAATCCGTCTATGTGAAGGATTTGGATTTGTCATCAGAAGTTACACTTATTTCCGGTAAAAACGAGTTTCTAGTATCTGTAGTGAAGCCTTAACCATCCTATTAGGTTTCAACTATTAAAAACACGTCGTATCTGCAGCTTACCTGCTGGTACGACGTTTTTTTGCGTAATATGACATCTTCCTCCCGTTCTTAAGGACCATTGACGGCGTTTGCAGATTATCCCCATAATAGAAAAAGGTGTTACATAAATTTACAGTTGGGAGAGGGTAAAATGTCCAAACGCGTGCTTATTCTAACCGGCGACGGTGCAGAGGTTCTGGAGGTTTATTATCCATTCTATCGGGTGAAGGAAGAGGGCTACGAGGCAGTGATCGCTTCGCCGAGGAAGAAGACATTGAATACGGTATGCCACGATTTCATCGAGGGATGGGATACTTATTCGGAGAAGCCAGCTCATCTGCTGCCGTCTGATATCGCCTTTGCGGACGTGGAGCCTGCTGACTACGATGCCTTGATCATCCCAGGCGGCCGCGCTCCTGAGTTCATCCGCAACGATCAAGATCTTCCGCGAATTGTCCAGCACTTTCTGGAAGCGGACAAGCCTGTAGGCGCGATTTGTCACGGTGCTCAGGTATTCCTGGCGCTGCCCGATCGTTCATACTTCAAAGGCAGAACGTTAACGGCATACAATGCGTGCAAGCTGGAAGTCGAATCTCTCGGCGCAGAGTATGCAAGTGAGACATTACATGTAGACGGAAATTTAGTATCGGGTCACGCATGGCCTGATCTCCCTGGATTTATGCGGGAATTTCTAAATCTGCTTGGCCGGACGTCGGACAAGGAACTAACCTCAACTACGAATTAATTCTTAATACAGCGAAAAGACATTGCCTTTCAAGCGTTGGCTTTGCATCCAAATAGAAGAAGGAAAAGACACCGTGGGGGTGTCTTTTTTGATAGATGTGCGCTTAGCCAAGCTAAGCAAAACGCATTGATGAAAGTTCAATCGAGGTAAGAACCAAGTCGCCTCGTAGCTGACATTAGGTTGCGCGGCGGAAATTACACCCTTGGAACGGCATCGTCAATGGTACAATGAAACCAAAAGGTCTCGTTGCTCTGTACATGCCTAAAGTTACTGATCTGAACTATATTCAGAGCATAACCGACAGCTGGATCGATAGGAGTTCCAGACCTTAAAATCCTGTCGCGACGGGCGAGGAGTAAGTGCTGAGAGGCATAAAATATTATGAATGATTTGATTCATCGCCATGTGGGCTTCATGCTCTGGGCGATGTTTTTTTATGCTCCATGCCAAGACGGAGTAAACCCGTACTCTATGAAATGCAGCTCCGTTACGAGCGTGCGCTGTAAGCTCATCGCTACATCGTACACTTTTTAATCATTCGATAAAGCTTTGTAGAGGGGCTGTTTTTTTCTTAAACCTAAAGATTCTTAAAGGTTTCTTAAGGAAAAAGTATAAGACGCTTTATAATGCGGTGATATAATGATAAGCCATATGTGAGTAAGGCAGTACGATTTTGAATGCGGTATAAGGAGGATTATTGTGAGCATTACAGATATATTCAATTACTTACGCTTTCTAGGATTGCCAGTGGTCGTTGTGGTCGGAATTGAGCTGCTTCTTATCGCAGGTTATTATACATTTTATTATCGCAAGAGAAGGTCAGAGGAAAAGCTCTGGCTGCCTATGAATAAGCTTATCCTCGGAGCGTTGTTCATCGGCTATATTGTTTTTGTTCTGCAACTGACCGTTATCGGCCGCGGTACGTCACATTTTTTGCAAATGAACCTTTATCCTTTCAGTGGCTATATAGAAGCATGGCAAAAATACTCGCTAAGAGAATTTCAGAACAGCATTTTTAACATTTTAATGTTTGTGCCTATGGGGATTTTGTTGCCTTGTTTGAGTAGCAAATTTAGAGCGTTTAAGCGGCTTTTTCTTGCCGTCTTGTGTGCAACATTAGCTATCGAAACGTATCAGACGCTTACAGGTGCAGGCCTATTTGAGCTTGATGATCTTATTAACAATACACTTGGCGGTATTATGGGCTACCAGTTATACAGACTTGCTGCTTCTATCGTTAAACACAAAAAAGTCAAGATCAAGAGCCTGCTGGGCAATCTGTCCATACCCATAGTATTCGGTTTGCTGTTTGGTGCAATGAGTATCGTCTACAGCCAGCAGGAGTTTGGTCAGCTAGCCATTAATTCCTATCACAAATGGAATATGACGGGTGTTCAGCTAAGCACTTCGCTCGCGTTAAACCGGGAACCGAATGTCGGTGCGGTATACAAAAGAATCGTGAATACAGATGAAAGCGCAGCGATGCTACAGCAGAAATTAGAATTGACTGAAGTTAGCGTCACGAATCGAGGAAGTGATCGAGAAAGTTCGTTAACCGGCAACAGCGGCGTGCACTACACGTTATTTCAATCCGGAGAGGGAAACTGGTCGTTAACCGAGGATAATTACGTCCCAGAGCAAGCCTCACTATCTGATCCGGATTCTATGTTAGAGAACGCGAAGGCCATTGCGGATGATTTGGGCTTGCTTACCCAAAAGGCTGATTTACGTGGAACGGATGGCGGAGAGTATGCATGGTCACTCTCGCAGCTCCCCGGAATGAACGAGGACTATTGGACAGGCGATTTTTCAATCGGCCTAAAAAAAGATGGAAGCATCTATGCGGTCAATAGCGGGATTAAGCACAATCAGTTTGTACGGACGGTAGAGCTGTTATCTCCTGCCGAAGTATATAAACGAATAGAGGATGGGGAATTCCAGCAAATACAAAGAAATGCCTTATTAACAAAGGATCAGCTTGAAATTAAAAAGGGTGACCATTTAGAAATAAAAGGAATAGAAACGATCTTCATGTATGATTCAAAAGACTTCTATCGGCCTGTATACCGGGTTGTTGGAACATATAATGGAGATCCCAATTGGTTTACCTTAATTGATGCAAAGCTATAAAATGGTGATTTGGGCTTGATGTCTTGTATGAACATAAAGAAGGCCGTCAGTACTCGCTCTAGTAGCGGCTGTCGGCCCTTGTTAGGTAAGTTATTTATGAAAGGATGGTGGTTGAGTCAACACCAAGAATCGCTACGGAGTTTAATCAACATCGATTCATCACTCGCTTCAAAATAAGGTTGAATCAGAAGCATATTGGCAAGAGATGTGTTAGATTTTTCCCGCTGTCAACTATCTCAACGCCACCGGGCGCCTTGCTTCTTCACGTAGTTGACAAACACATAGCGCCAAGGAATGATGAATGGAAAAATGACGACCAGCAAGCAGGATATGACCGTCGACATGGTTGAGTCGTCCATATGACCGGCTGTCCACAGAGGCAGCGCAACGATGAGCAGCCAAAGGGTCTTCCACACCACTTCCCACAAAAGCACAGGGATCATTTGCAATGGATAACGCAGCCCCAAGAGGCATAAAACCGAAAAGGAAGTTAGCATGCAGGAGACTACTCCGTCCATGAGATCCCAGGACTTCGCTGGATGTAGTATCTTATCGATGACTTCCGGCCATTGCACTAAAGCAAGCCCTACGACGACAAAAAGATAAAGCCCTCTCAGCAAATAAAGACGAAACAGCGACACCTCGTTCTTTTTTTCACTTCTGTCTGAATTCATTTTATCTCCTCCTTGTTCAATTCATATAAATTTAATCGTAACGCAGATATACGTCTTCTTCGTCTACTCTGTTACACCAAGTCTATCTGGGTCATGTAGTTTTATTCCACCGGTTGCAGTGGTCATGCAATCAACGTAATGAATATATAGTAGTAAATAATCGCCTGATCCAGTGTGTTAATGTGATAGTACACTATTATAGAGGTATGCGTCAATGATTAAATATTAGCTAGAAATTTAAATGACAATGATCATTTAGGCGGAACGATCGATCCGTGTACAGGAAAGAACTCTCCGAACCTATTGTGCTGACGTACAAAACAATCCGAGTTTGGTAACGGAGGCTTTGAGTTGAGCAAGGATGATTCTCCCTCAACTGCGCACATATGATGTAGCACTATGTTAAAAGTAAACTCATTAACTCAATCGTATGTCTGTACACGAGTCGATTTGCCTCGCCGAAATTGGTTGTAGTGCGGAATATAGCTATGTAATGGACGTAAGTAATATGTGAAATGGAATTCATCGCCTACGCGTTTGATTGTGGTCCCGATTGTTAAATGGCTTATAAATTTTACGGAAAAATAGTTGCAATAGCATTCTATAATTCATATAATGATATTAGTTGCAATAACATCCTATTTAAGGGGCGAGTAAACTGAGCGAACATTGGAGTCCTGCCGGCAAGCAAGAAACGGAATCTCACGGACAATACATCTCTGCCATCTATCGCCATATGCAAATCTTGATCACTGCTGAACTGGCACCTTACCGAATCGGGAGCGGGCAGTATATTTTCCTAATGGCGATAGCGTCTCAGCAGCCAATTACGCAAAAAGCCTTAAGCGAGAAGCTGCTCATTGATAAGACGACGACCGCCAAGGCGATTGCTAAGCTAGAAGCCGAAGGATACGTGCGGAGGGAAGTTGATCCTGCCGATAACCGCTATCAGCTGCTTTATTTGACGGAATCGGGACGGGATGTTGTACCGAAAGTGCAGGAGGCGTTGGACCGGGTCAAGAGCAGGACCAGGAAGGGTATTGCTGACGAGGAATATGATTTGTTAATCAACTCGTTGAAGATCGTGCTTCGCAATCTAAGCAGGCAGGATGAAATGCCGAAATGAGAAAGCGTTAAGTGTCCGTGTTTTTGAATACCAGCAAGATGTCGCGATGCGATTGGAGTTGCATTTTTAAAGTATGATCAAATGAATCTTAGGAGGATGAAAAGGATGATAGCATATCCGTTTATCGCAGTGGATAACTGCAAAGATGAAATTAAGTATTATCAAAGCGTATTTGGCGGCGAGATTGTGATTCTACGAAAGCAAGGGGAAGAGGTGCTGAACGCGGACCTGCATGTGGAGAATGCTATTCTTAAGTTTGCTGATACTCAAGCGGCGAAGCCTGTATTGAAGGGCGATTATGTGAGAATTTTTCTGAAAATCGAGAAGGAGGACATGTTCCGAAAGATTTACGGTGAATTTGCAGCCAGCGGGACAATTAATACGGAAATGTACGAAGCTCCGTTTGACGGTCTGCTCGCTATCGTTACCGACCGCAATGGCGTGTGCTGGGTGTTGTCCTTCTATCGGAGCTGATGGTTAAGAAGCATGATGCGGAACCGTTAGATCGGGGCAATGGCCACGCTTGAGCTAATAAGAGGCTACGATAACTGGAGCGACTGGACGCTCAACGAAGAGAATCTGATTGCGACGGGAGAAAAGCAAGAGCCGAGAGGCTGCGTTGGACTGTGGATTTGTGGGCTGTGACAGGTTGCCGGTAGGCAAGCTTTTACGGCCTTTTTGGCGTTCCGTTCAACAGCTTGCAAACAAGAAGCCGGTAAAATTGCTTGGAAAACGATTTGTATGTTTCTTATATGACAATCCTTGTCATACTAGAGCTTTATAATAGAGGAATAACCAATGAAAGGGGATATAACAGATCATGAAACGATTAGACGGGAAAGTAGCTTTGGTAGCAGGTGCAACACGCGGCGCTGGCCGGGGAATAGCTATTGAGCTTGGAGCGGCAGGAGCAACTGTTTATGTGACTGGACGCACAACAAGAACACAACGCTCCGAGTACAATCGTCCAGAAACAATTGAAGAAACCGCTGAGCTTGTAAATCTTGCTGGGGGCAGAGGTATAGCGGTTCCAGTGGACCATCTTGATCCCAAGCAGGTTCAAGCTCTAATTGCGCGCATTGAGAGGGAACAGGGGCGGCTGGACGTGCTTGTCAACGATATATGGGGAGCAGAGCATTTGATACAATGGAATGTGCCGATATGGGAGCATTCGCTGGAAGGCGGGTTACGCATGCTCCGGCTTGCGATTGACACCCATGCTATTACGAGCCATTACGCGCTGCCCCTGATGATCCGGAACGGAAACGGTCTTGTAGTGGAAATGACGGACGGCACGGCGGCGTACAACAATCAGAACTACCGACTGTCGCTGTTCTACGATTTGGCGAAAATGTCCGTTATTCGCATGGCCCAATCGCTGGCTCGTGAGCTTCAGCCGCATCAATGCACTGCCGTAGCTGTTACACCAGGCTGGATGCGTTCCGAGATCATGCTCGAACACTTCGGCGTTCGGGAAGACAACTGGCGCGCTGCTCTTGAGAAGGAGCCGCATTTCATCATCTCGGAATCGCCGCGATATGTGGGGCGTGCCATAGCCGCACTGGCAGGCGACCCGGAGGTTGCCCGATGGAACGGTCAATCGGTATCGAGCGGCGAGCTCGCGCAAGCATATGGTTTTTATGATCTTGACGGTTCACAGCCAGATGCCTGGCGGTATGTCGTAGAAGTACAGGATGCAGGTAAACCAGCGAATGCAACGGGGTACCGCTAAGCAAGAGAACCTAACTTCGCACTTTCAAGCATCTCTAGGAAGAGCCGCTAGTGTCTCTCATTGTCTCTATTCAGTTTGTCCCGGTTCGAGAAGCGAAACGGATAAATGCTGTAAAGCATTAGAGGGTATATTCCGGTCAGACATCAAAAAAACAGAGCATAACGGTTCCTTTGATCCGTATGCTCTGTTTTTTTGATGCTTAATAACTGCTCCTTCTTACATAGCAATTGTCATGAAGGATAATGTTCTGTGATTTGGTTTAACATTATTTTCTTCGCCATACTTCCGCCATGTTCAGGAACGTTCTGCTCAGACATAATACAGTTAATCAGTACAGAAGGTGGTTTTTATAACTGTCTTTAAGGAGGAGTTGGCATGTTTAATAAAATGGTGGCGCTTCAACCTTTTGCCGATATTTCTGCGTATATGGATGGCTTCGAGATCGTCTCGGCGCAAATTGGCTCCGATGGCTGCATGTATGTCTTGCTGATTAACCAGATCCCAGTGCGGGAGCGAGGCATGTTCGTCCCGACGGCTCTAAAGAAAACATATACCTACAAGGTATTGCTTGTAGAAGAGGATTATATGGAAGAAGTGGTGATTGAGGACCAGCATTTCAATTATCATTATGTCCAGCCGCTTCATAGACATCTATTGTTAGTTGGTGCGCGCTGCTCTTATTACGGCGTTGGCAAGTATGATTTGAACGCTAAAGTATGCGATTTTAAAGGCAATACGATACGAGAATTTTTGCTTGGAGATGGGATCCAGAGCGTGCAGGTGACTGAAAAAGGGACCATCTGGACCAGTTACTTCGACGAAGGCGTGTTCGGAAACAACGGTTGGGATAAGCCGGTCGGCGCGCAGGGCCTTCTGGCTTGGGATGAGCATGGCAACAAGCGATATGAGGATCAAGTGTCTGATATTGCCGATTGTTATGCGTTGAACGCAGCTAATGATGATGAGGTTTGGTTTTATTATTATACGGACTTTTTGCTGGGCTGCATTTCGGGTGGACTCGCACAGCCGAAGGTCACCTTTATGAATCCTGGAATTTCTGGCTCTTCGGGATTTTGTACGGATGGTTATTACTTTTTGTTCGATGGCGGCTACGGAAAAAGCGGAACGTATTTGCTCAAAAAAAATGAAAAACCGGGGAGCTTGTCCACGGGGCATAAGATCCATTTTCAGAATGAAAAAGGGGAGCCGCTTGTACCGTTAACGCAAGATTTTCGAGAAAATCGCGTGCTGTTCAGCAAAGGCAATTTGCTGTATTTGGTATCAATTGAAGAATTGGTCTAGCCTTGCTCTCCCATTGCATTGACTATTCTGGTTTATAGTTATAAACTCATAATACAGGTTTATAACTATAAACCGAATAGGGGAGGTTATGATGAGTAACTTGAAGCTATGTGAAAGTGATTATCGCTTTATGCTTGTCGTGTGGGAGAGCGAGCCTGTAGCGTCGGGAAGGCTGGTAACCCTTTGTTCAGAAAAGCTAGGCTGGAAGAAGCCCACAACCTATACCGTGCTTAGAAAAATGTGTGAAAAAGGACTTCTTAAAAATGAGGATACCATTGTAAGCTCCATTATCCCAAAGGAGCAGATACAGGCGTATGAGAGCGAGCATTTTATAGAGCGGACCTTCGAGGGCTCGCTGCCTCAGTTTCTCGTCTCTTTTTTCGGCAATAAATCACTCTCCAATAAGGAAGCTGATGAGCTAAAACGACTGATTGACGAGCATAAGGAGGGGTGAGTATGGAGACGTTGTTTCTAAAAATACTCAATATGACCCTCACAGCCACTTATGTGATCGTCGCCGTGCTTCTCGTCCGTCTGCTGCTGAAACGAGCGCCGAAGAAGTATTCCTATTTGCTGTGGGCTATTGTTCTGTTCCGCTTAGTTTGTCCGGTGTCCATTTCCTCTGAGCTCAGCCTCTTTAATGCTCCCCCCTTTGATATGACCGCAGCACAAAAGAGCGGTAAAGCGGCGCTAAGCTATGTCCCTGCGGATATCGGTTATATGGAGAAGCCGGGGATGACGGTGGGCATACCGACCATGAACGTCATGATAAGCGACAGCCTGCCTCCGGCTACCCCGGCTGCTAGCGCGAATCCGCTGCAAATTTGGATACAAATCGGCACTGTCTTGTGGTGCTCAGGCACCGCTGCTTTGCTTATTTACGGCGTAGTGTCCTACTTCCGCTTGAAACGTCGCATGGTTACAGCAGTCCGTCTGGATAATCATATCTTCGAGTCCGACAACATTCGATCACCGTTTATTCTTGGCTTTATCAAGCCGCGAATCTATATCCCCTTTGGGCTTCGGGAGCAGGAGCGCGTCTACATCCTGAAGCATGAGGCCTACCATTTAAAAAGAAAAGACCACCTAATCAAACCGCTCGCATTCGTGGTTCTTGCCTTTCACTGGTTTAATCCGCTTGCGTGGCTTGCCTTCGCATTGATGGCCAAAGACATGGAAATGAGCTGCGATGAAAAAGTGCTTTCGGAGGCCGATTCGGACATCGCGAAGGAATACTGCACGTCTTTGCTCTCCTTTGCGGCTAACCGCCGCTTTCCATCAGCAAGCCCGCTGGCCTTCGGAGAGACAGGCATCCGGGAGCGTATAAAAAATATTTTACGTTTCAGAGCGCCGAAAAAACGGGTGATCGCCTTCTCTGCTGCTGCCTGTATATTAGCTGTCGCCGTCTGTGCGACGAATCCAATCGTAGATGGTGCAATAAAAGAGACTAGTGAACCGTACGGCAGCTATCGCTTTGATGGGCAGGTTTATATGAATCTACTGAGCTCGTTTAGGGCACTTGAAGGATTCAAGGAGTACTATACACTTACCGAAAACGAGATTGTCATAACCGATGAAGCAGGCAACCAGCAGAAAACGGCCGCTGCTTATGAACGGAAGGATTTAGATGAGCAGGAGTTTAAGGACAGTTTTATGATGCCGAGCATGAATGTTCCTGATATTTCCGGGTTTAAGGAGCGCTATCAGTACGTACTGACCCAGTCGGCAGATGATCCTGGGTATCGTCTATATCTGCTGGATGATGAGATTTGGCTTGCGAAGATGCATAAGGATAACGTCAATACGCTAAAGAGCGAATATATTTGGAGTATTTATAAAATTTCGAGGCTTGACGAGGAAATGCCCGGGAATGCTGCTATCGTGGGGACTCAGGACGGCGTTGATGCTTTTTTAGCTTTGCAAAAGGATTTCAAATCTGGCTATGACACAGATAAGTGCTATAACATCACACCGGAATCGATAAAAGAAAACGCTAAGTATACGATTTTCAAATATGCTGAATCCTCCGCATCATTTTTGCTATATGAGGGAGAAGTATATCCGCTCGGTGAGTGGTTCGGCGGCCACGGTGTAACCAGCATGGCTTTAGCCGATCTGGACAGCGATGGGGAAATGGAATTGTATTTTACT
The DNA here is from genome assembly GCF_001682865.1 of Bacillus sp. FJAT-26390. Taxonomy (GTDB): domain Bacteria; phylum Bacillota; class Bacilli; order Paenibacillales; family Paenibacillaceae; genus Pristimantibacillus. Next base: position 414,468 of record NZ_MAQX01000032.1, on the reverse strand, counting down.
TATTCATGGGGCTCGGGCCTTCACCGTTCTCATGCGGCTTATTTTAACCCGTCTGCCAAAGAAGTGGTAACCTTGCCATACATGCATATGAATGAGGATATGGCCCTCGTGAATAATCGTGACGGCAGGTTGTCCCTTTATGCGGCAGCCATCGCTACCATGACGGATTTTGCTAATTTTGACACGGAGAGAACCGATTATATATCGGATATTGTTTATGCAAATGGGAAGATCTTATTAAATGCGATGTAGAAGTAAAGCCAGAGGTGCCTTGAAAGAGCACTTCTGGCTTTATTTGTAGTTGATTGTCCGAAGGGAGGTATACATGAACGTTACTGTATCGTGTTGATTCCGAAGCTTGTCATTCCACTCTTTTTAGTATGAAAACACCTAGTTGTGCTTTATCGTCTATGAGTCGTATGGGATGGCTGGATTCAGAAGCCTCGCCAATAAGATCGATGTAATTAGTGCCATCTTGATAGTGAAGCTTGTACTTGCCTGAAATGCTATCAAATTTTACAGTTCCATCAGGTACAAATTCGATAAGCGATCCTTCTTGGAAGTGTTGCTCAACCCGCATTGCTTCCATGATATGTATTTGACCATAATCCGTCGTAAACTTCTCCAGGTCCACCGCTTCGTTTGTTACTTCACATTTACCTTCTATTGATGCTTGTTCCATTTCCTTATCTCCACCACAAGCACAACAAACGACGATGAGTGTTAAGAATGTAAGCAAAATTTGAATACGTTTCATAGTTATTCCCCTTTATTTTTAGAAACATCTATAGTAGTAGTTTAGCTTTGTTAATTAGATAGCTTACGTTGGTGAAATGTCATAAGGGAGCCATGAAGATAATACATAGACAACCGCAAGGCTTTCCCTATCAAATATGAATGATAAAGTGTACACATTCTCAGGATTAATAATCTTATCATAGATGGAGATATCTCGGTATTTTCCGTCGGGAGTCTTCTCATAGTAATAGGTCGCCACATAATCTCCAGTAAAACCAAAGGTACCGTATAGGCGCAGGACATCGAATAATGTGCTTTCTCCAAGGACGATTCCCTTATTCGTACGTAATAACGGAGTTGTAATCGTAGGCTCGATAGAATCTTGGTCTATTTTCCATGCATCAACGAACCCTTCTTTATTGTAGTGTGCGGAGAACAGGGGGTAGATGTGTTTATCAAAAACATCCTTATCGTCCGAAACCCCGAATAAGCCCTCAATTGTTTTCTTTGAATCCCCAACCTTAACTCCTGCAAAAGGACTGCTTCCAAACAAGTCGAAGTCATTTCTCGCGACAAGTTCGGCGCTGAAGTCAGGTATGCGTTGTACAGCGACAGATGGCAAAGACGGAAGAAGGTTGCGATCAGAAGCAGCAGTTGGCCTTATTGATATGTCCATCATTCCCTTAAAGGAGAGCTGGCGAATCCACTGGATGGCTTCTGCTCTAGAGAATGAATCCTGTCCGTGAAATTGCTCTGGCGAAATGGTGTCGCTGTTAGCCATGCCGTTTCCAATAAGGTAAACAACGGCATCTTCATCTACATAATGAACGCCTTGCGCGGCGGTAATGATTTCTGCAGCCCGCAATTTAGTTAGGGGTTCCATTCGCAGTTTATGATTAGAAGCACCGAGTGTAGGATGATTGAAGTATTTTGCCAGACGGTAAGCTCCTTCTGTCCAATCGTCAGACGAATTAAATTCCTCCAAAGAGCTTGCACTAGGCAGTGCAATACCCATGGCTCTATAAAGAGCTTTTAAAAACTCCGCTTCGCTTATCGGTTTGTCAGGCATCAAGGTGCTGTTGGGGTATCCATTTATTATATTTTCTGCCATAGCCCATTGAAACAGACGCTCAGCCCAGTGCCCTTTCATTTCATAAGGCTGGTTAAAGAGTTTTTCATATTGCCCCTCATCTTCTTGTTCCTGGGCATACGAGTTTGTTGTTGCTGTAACCCAGAACAACGATGAAACGATAATCAGGCAAGTGATCACACGTGTAATCCGTAACAAAATACTCATCCTTCCAATTCAATTTCATGTAGATTTTCATGTTTTGTTAAAAACTTCCTAAGATTATATCGGAAAGTATGGCTAATTAGCTAATAGCTGCTTGCGTTAACTGAGTAATTGGAATTCGCATGAGGGGAATCCGGCGGCGGAGGTGGAGGCTGCAGTTAGGGCTCCTGATATCGAAATACAAAAAAATGGGTGTATTTCATGGAAGTTACTTAATACAGCCGTTTTGGAATTCTGATAAAGCGAAAACGATTCCTTGCTCGAATGTAATTCATATTTTAGCTAAGCTCCAAAGCTCAACTGAACCAATAAGAGAAGCAGCCTTGGCTGCTTTTTTTACGTCTGAATGAGTTAGTATTTTTAAATTTTTAGTGGAAGCCTCACGGAGCTTGCGGTACAATACCCAGTCGCGATATACGGCAGGACTCGCGATAACATTTTATTCCATTAGGCTAAGAATGGCAGGGAAAGTTTAAAGATGCCTCACTACTTAAGAGGTTACATATATTGTAAGCTATTATTGTTCTTCTATTTACAGCTTTTCCATTCCGAATACGGAGGGGGGATGATGGGATCATCTTCGCTGTCTGGTTGCCAAGCAGGCTAATGGTATGAATTAGTAACGGTACGCCGGGATGCAACCCGAATGCATGTAATGGGGAGGTAATACTTATGAGAAAAAAGCTTATCAGTCTGTTATTATCAGGAACCATGCTGCTGCTTGTCCTCGTCGGATTCACGTCTTCTTCTTTAGCTGCCGATGCCGTCACTTCGTCTGGAAATCCCATTGTCACGAGTATTTTCACGGCAGATCCTTCTGCGCATGTTTGGAATGACGGACGTATTTATGTGTACGCGTCACACGATATATTTCCTTCCAGAGGCAGCGATTTAATGGATAAGTATCACGTCTTCTCGTCCGATAATATGGTGGACTGGGTGGACGAGGGAGAGATCCTGCGTGCTGATGATGTACCGTGGGGACGGCCGGAGGGCGGCTTTATGTGGGCTCCTGACGCCGCTTATAAGGACGGAACCTATTACTTCTATTTTCCTCATCCCAGTGGGACGAATTGGAACAATTCCTGGAAAATCGGCGTAGCTACAAGCGATAAGCCTGCCGCGGATTTTACCGCTCAAGGTTATATCGAGGGGCTTCCGGGAAGCAATTTAATTGACCCCAGCGTGTTCCGCGACGATGATGGAAGCTATTACCTTTATGCCGGAGGCGGCGGAACAAGCTACGGCGTTAAGCTGGCTGCTGACATGATGTCGATAAGCGGACCGATCAAGCAGTTCACCGAGCTGGAGGACTTCCATGAGGCCACCTGGGTCTTCAAGCGGGGAAGCATTTATTACTTAATGTATTCCGACAATAATCCAGGGGCGAACCGGATGCGGTACGCCACCAGCAATAGCCCGCTAGGACCGTGGGTAAACCGCGGGATCATTCTAGATCCGGTAAAAAATAGCGAAACATCGCATGGGTCCATCGTGGAGTATAAGGGGAACTGGTATATGTTTTACCATAATGCCGAAATATCCTCCAACGGTACGCTGCGTTCCGTCTGCGTGGACCGATTATACTTTAATTCGGATGGAACCATCCAAAAGGTCATTCAGACGTCCGGGGGTGTCCCAAGTGTTGGACCGCGTTCCAATGCTACGGAGGTCAAATATTACGATCTAGTGAATGAAAGCTTTGATGAATATACTGAGAAAACGGAATATGCAATGAATAGCAATAACGTAGCGATAGGGGGAGGGGCGATCCGATCGGGTGGAAATATTGAAAATATGCATGCCGAAGGCTCATACATTCAGTTGAATGGCATTAACGGCGGAACAGGCGGAAAGGCGCTTCTTACCGTGCTTTATGCTTCAGGCGACAGCGTTGCAGCCTTTAAGGCGGACGCCAGCGGTGATCCGGCTGGAGACGGCTATTTTCTTTCCCTGCCTAGCACCGGAGGCTGGGGCAGCTACACCGGACGGACCAACCGTCTGATCGACTTGAACCCGGGAACGAATAACATGATTCGGTTGAGCGGCGGTATGGGAGGAGCCAACGTATCCCGCGTGAGTGTATCATTGATCCCGGAAGATACTCAGGAAACGGAATATTTTATGGATGGAAACCATGTGTCCTTCGGGGGAGGGGCGACCCGATCGGGCGGAAGCATTGAAAATATGCATATACCGGGTTCCTACTTCGAGTTGAGCGGCGTCAACGGCGGAGCAGGCGGTCAGGCGCTTCTGACCGTGCTCTACGCTTCAGCGGACAATGAAGCAACCTTTAGGGTAAACGCCAGCGGTGACCTGTCGGGGATCGGTTATTCTCTTTCTCTGCCGGGCACCGGAGGCTGGAGTGTTTACACCGGCCGGGTCAGCCGTCTAATTCAATTGAACCCAGGCACGAATAATGTGATTCGGATGAATGGCGGCTTGGGAGGAGCCAATGTAAGCCGGCTCATCGTCTCGTCGATCCCGCAGAGCTAAACGACTTGTACAAGGCATCATGATTGCAGTCGGAAGCTGGCCGGCACCGAATGAATTACGACGACTACAATCACTAGCAAAAAAACAGCCTACTCGGATACCCGAGTAGGCTGTTTGCTTTTCAATATGCCCTATCACCAGTTGTTTCCTGATACTCTTGTCACTGTAAAGTTCGGGCTTCCGCTTTCGCCATAAATGGCTGCAACGCCGGGGTTGTTCACTTTTACATTCGTAAAGCTTGCTCCGCCGATAGCCGGTCCTTGGCCTTGCTCGCCTCTGACTACGAGCTTGATCCCGTAGCGGGAAGGGTTGTTGATGTTGACGTTCTCTACGCGAACATTTTGCATGGCAAGGTTCTCCGGCGATTTCGTCTGGAACATTAAACCAAAGTATACCGGATTATTGATATCTACATTTTTCACCAGAACGTTCTTGAATGTCCGGTCACCTCCGAAGAACCAGATAGCTCCGAAGTTCTGGTATTCATTGATTTTGTCATCTGCTCCGACGCTGGTCCAGAAATCTCCGCCAGTCCGGTCTAGCGTGACTCCGTCGATTACCGTATCTTTGTCGCCAAAGCCTAATGTGTTGTAACCAAAGCTCAAGCTGCTGATCGTTATGCCAGGATAAGTTAACGTGTCTGCACCATAAAGGTTTTGATAAAGGTTATCCGAACCGCCATATACGGCAAAAGCCGCTGCGCGTCTTACACAAGTTGCCGTCAGATTGGTGTACTTGTTGCCTACGTTGTAGGAACCGCCTGCATCAACCGCGCTGAACAAGGCGAAAGCATCGTCGCCGGCTCCTCTGGAATAGTTGTTGTCAATGACGTTATAGGATGAACCGTTCGTCATGTTGATGCCGTCTGCGAATGTGTTTTTGATTCGGTTGTCTTTGAACGTATTGTTCGATGAGTTGACTCCCCAGTACAGGCAGATAAAGTGCTCCACCCAAATATTTTGAACGGTTACGTTCTGCATGCCGTTGCCATCAATGAACTTGCCCGGTCCGTCTGTTCTATATACATAGTTGCCCCATGCAGACAGATCTTTAATCGTTGAACCGTTGGCGGTAGAACCAATATTAAAGCCTACATCCGTATTGGATTGATTTTGCGGTGCCACGAGCTTGGTATGCCATGGGCCGGCGCCGATGATTTCGGTTGCGCGTCCATAAAGGAATATTTTGCTGTTGATCGTCCACTCGCCGGCAGGAATAAAGATCCCTTTTTTCGTTGCATCCTGTCTAAATTCATTCAGCGCTTGCTCAATGGATTTAGTAGAGGAAACTTGAACATACTTGCTAGGATCAGGGTTCGACGCTGCTGGAGCGACATTTTCCGTTTCGATCATGTCTACGTAGATTGCGGATACGTCTCCGGTATCTTTCTGGATTTTAATCTTCGTTCCGGCTGGATACACTTGGTCAAGCATCAACTGGGAATCTTCATAGAGCCAGTAAGCCGTTAAACCTGCGCCAGGGCTATTGTCATACCCCAGTCGGCCAAGCGTGCTCGGTGTTGCATAAACGTGAGAGAACTTGGATGTTACTGTAAACTTGCCCTTGTTTACACCGTTAGCATAAATACTAACTGTACCGGTCGTATTATCCGCAACGGCACTGCGAAGCACAAAAGCGTTAGCCGAAGAAGTCAGCGTAAACTCCACATATTCGCCCGTTGCATCAAGATGCACGGCAGAGCGTCCCGAAGCTTCGCCAGCAAAGTCGCCAGGCTTAAAGTTAGGCGCTAACTTTGTGCCGTTAGTCGTGTTGGAAGGGGATTCCGCTTCAATAATGGTAAAAGGCATATTAGCGCCACGGCCTGAGTAAAGGCTGGTTGTATTGCTATTGTTTGCTTGCTTGATGATGACTTCGTTCGTATCAGCTGCAACGGTTGCGGTAACCGTGTAGCTGCCATTGACAGCCGTCCAGGTTCCCAGCGTGACATTAACGGATTGCCCAACCGCTAATGCGCCGTTATAGGAGGCATTTAATGTTTGAATAGTCGTGCCAGCAGCGTTCTTTAGAAGCAACGTGATGGGATGAGCGCCGCTTGCAGAAGCGGTGTTTCCTTGGTTTTTAAGATTTACCGTGAACGTTACTGTATTGCCGCTGCTAGGATTGCTTGGATTCCATGTAGCTGTTGCGATTAAGTCGGAGCTTGGCACGGCTGCAACGGTCAGCGCAGTGGCGTTGCTATAGCCGTTGTTATTCTCGTTTTGCTCAATAACGGCGTTGCTCTCATCAACCTTGGCGCTAACCGGGTACGTTCCGGCATTTTTTGTCCCGGCATTTAGCGACACGGTTGCCGAAGCGCCCGCCGTTAATGCGGCTACCGGAGCAGAGCCGGCAAGCTCGTTGCCTAAATAAAAGTTGACTGATGTAGCAGGAGAGTCCGCGGTGCCGATATTTTTAACCGTTGCGCTTAATGTAATAGCGTCCGTCTCGATCGGTGTGGCCGGTGTCCAAGACATTCCTGTAATCGTGAGGTCGGGGTTCGGAGCTGGAGTGCCGTAAATTTCGAACTCGGCTACTTGACCAGCCGGAGCGCCGGAGTTGGTCGTGATATTCAACCGTACCTGTTTCGCGGATGCCACAACCGGAATCGTTACCGTATTGCCGGTAGCAGGGTTAAACGTATACGACTGAGCGGCAACCAAGCTATTGAATGTCCCATTGTTCTGGTTGTTGCCTAATACTTGAATCGTTTGCGTACGTGTGCCCCATTCGGTAGAAGGGTTCAGCTTCAGAACAACCGATGTGATGTTGTGATTGGCACCAAGATCAACCGTCAACTGGCTCGGGTTACTGCCGCCTTCCCAGTATGTAGCCGTGTTGCCGTCATTGCCGTTTGAGGCTACGAATGTGTGGATCGATGATGAGGATGAGATCGCTTTGCCTAGCGCTAAGTTGGAGCCAGCAGGTGGCGTAGGCGTTGGTACAATTGTCGGTGTTGGCGTAATGGACGGCGCAGGTGTCGGAGTTGCTGTTGGAATTGGTGTAGGAGTAGGTGTAGCCGGCGGTGCAGTAGGTGTTGTTGTCGGCGTAGGCGTAGGCGTTATCGTGGAACCGTAGATTTCGAACTCGGAAATTTGTCCGGCCTGCCAGCCCGTGTTAGCCGTTATGTTAAGGCGAACATAGCGGGTGCTGGCCGCGCTAAAATTAATCGTTACCGCATTGCTGCCCACTGCCGGGTTGAACGTGTAGGTTGCAGAGTCGACAATATTGGTAAACGTCGAGCCGTTTGTGCTGCCCTGCACAGCCAAGGTTTGCGTGCGTGTCTCCCAGCCTGCCGGCAGCTTCAATACGATTTGATCGATGCTGGTGCTGGCGCCAAGATCGATTTGAATCCATTGCGGGAATGCATTGTTCGTGCTTTCCCAATACGAGCCTTGGTTGCTGTCGTTGACGTTGCCGGCTGTGTATACATCGGCATGTCCGCTGGCCGTTACCGTTTTGCCGATTGCAAGGTTAGGCCCTCCTGCGGCAAAAGAGGGGGATGGGTACAAAGTGAGCTGCGATAGCAAAACAACAAATGCCAAAGACAAAATAACGAATGGATTTCTTCTTAGCAAGTCGCTCTTTGAGAACATAAAAAACCTCCTAGTATATTTCTAACTAACCATTAATGCGCTTTCATTTTTGCGCAGAGCTGCATTCCTTTTTTAACCACCTCCTTTATTGCTGCGATTGTAGACCACAATGAAATAAAACCAATATTAATCCAATATTGGTTTGCGAAATCGGCAGCTAACGTCGCTATATCCTGCGGTATTTGAACGATCTTATGATCCTAGCATAAATCAGTTGCACAGCTTGCTGAAGATGCATTCCTACGTTTATCGTGTGTAATCTTATTGTTTAGATGTAGAAGTGAGCAGGGGCTGTAACCCATTCCATGCATGCCATGCTCCGCTTCCCCGCCAGATGTCGCAATGGCTCCCCGCCAAAAGGCTAGTTTGCAAAACAGACCGGGGACCGTTACGAATACAGAAGACAATCTCTAAAATAAAGCTATAGACGAGGAACAAGAAAGGACGATTAAATATGAAAAAATTGTTTCGTTCAACTACGGACAGCAAGCTTACTGGACTTTGCGGAGGTATCGGACAATGGCTGGGCGTTGATTCCACCATTATCAGACTATTGGTAGTCATTGCAGCATTTTGCAGCTTCGGAGTTGTACTGCTGGCATACTTTATCGCTACATTGTTTGTACCAAAGGCAAATCATTTCAGTTACTAAACCGTAATTTAATACGACTCGGGGAGAGATATATAAATGGGAATTTTACAACGTGTAGTTAGCATGACGAAAGCAGCAGCGAATGAGATGTTAGACAAGATGGAGAATCCGGTGATGATGCTTAATCATTATTTGCGGGATTTAGACGAGGAAATTGCAAAAGCGGAACGCTCTATGGAGCATCAGCAAGTGCAGGAGCGCATGCTTCAAGCAAAGCTAAAGGATTTGAACGAGCAGGCGGGTTACTACGAGGGCAAAGCAGAACAAGCAGCAGCAACGGACCGCGAGGTTGATGCCCGTATGGCGCTTGAAGCCAAATTCGTGTATCAGGAGCAAATCGAAGAAACGACAAGGCTGCAACAGCTTGCGAAACAAGCCGCGCTTGACCTTGAGCTGCATGTCGAAACGTTGAAGGAAGAGAAAAAACGGCTGCAAGGCAAGCGTACAGAGCTAATCAGCCGCGTACAGCAAACTGCGGGAGCAACGGGCCAGCGATCAGCGCAATCATTGCAAGGCAGTTCGGCTTCAAGAGGCTTCGAACGAATTGAAATGAAAGTAATGGAATGGGAAGCGCAGCAAGAGCTTGCGAAAGGCTCTTACGGCTTAGATGCTAGAAGCAATGGCCTCGATCAGAAGCAAGAGCAGCGCAGCGCTCGCGTGGATGAAGAATTGAAGCGTCTCCTGCAAAAGAAACCTAGCGTTTAATCATCGCATTGTGTAAGTAGCATTGTTTATATAAGGAGAGTTAGCATGCAAAACAAAGACCGACAGCCCGCCTCTTTTGAGAGGGCAATCGGTCTTTTTTCTATCGTAGAATGAAACCTTCCTATAATTGGATTCGTATTTATGGTTTATCACCTTAAATTTGGAAGGGAAAGTGGAAGGATGAAAAAAATCTCGTACATACCGAGAACCTCTTTATGGGCCAAAACCTTTGCAGCAGCGTTATTGACCGTATGCTTAATGGCCTCAACTGTCTACGGTGCAGCGCCGGAAACCGAGGGCAAAGGGAAGGCAACCGAGCTGAACGCGGAGAACGCAACTGCGTTCCTCGATAAGTTTTTTGCCTCGGAAGCAGCCAAACCGCAATATGTAGGCGCATCCATCGTTGTTGTAAAAGACGGCAAGGTTATTGCGCAGAAGGGTTATGGCGTTACGGACAAGGATAAGGGAGCTGCAGTAGACCCTGCGTCCACCGTCTTCCGGATCGCTTCGGTATCAAAGACCTTTACGGCTGTAGCAGCTATGCAGCTTGTTGAGCAGGGCAAGATTAACTTAAAGGATGATTTTCTGAAATATGTGCCGGATCTGAAGGTTGAAAATCCGTTTAATACCCCTGTCACGATTGAGCAGCTGCTGACGCATACGACAGGATTTGAAATTCGTGATCCGAATCAGGAAGATTTCCATTTCGATTTTGACAAGATTGTCTCTATTGAAGATTATGTACGGGCCAATTTGCCTCCGGTCATTCGGAAGCCGGGCAGCTCTTACATGTATGACAATTTTGGCTCCCTGCTGCTCGGATTAGTCGTAGAGAAAGCAAGCGGAGTGCCGTTCGACACGTATATGGCCCAAAATATTTTCAAGCCGCTTGGCATGAAAAACAGCGGCTTCAAGCTTGAAGGCACGCTGAAGGAGCATTTAGCTACCGGATATGACGCAACTGGTAGACGGGTAGAGACTTACGCGCTCACGCCGACCATTATGCCTCATGGCGGGATGCTTGCAACAGCCGAGGACGTTGGTAAATTCATGATCGCCTTCCTAAATGGAGGGGCAATCGAATCAAGCCGAATTCTTGCCAATAAGACTGTTGAACAAATGGAAGTGTATCAATCATCGATTCACCCGCTTTTGCCAAACACGACTTATGGATTTGAAGCACCTTTCCAAATTCCCGGTGCAGGAAGCAGCTCTAAAATCATTACGAAAGCCGGCGATCTGCCAGACTTCAGCTCTTATTTATTTCTTATTCCTGAGCAAAATACCGGCGTTTTTTTAACGTATAATCAGCAAGGAGCGCTCCACCACCTATTTTATCCGCAGTTCATCCAGACCTTTTTCCCGCAATATGCGGCTCCTGCGGTGCTGCCTGATTACAAAGCAGCATCAAGCGACCAGCTTGAAAAGTTCGCCGGCTACTATGCGGATCTTCGAATCAGGAGCATCGTATCGAACTTGAAGACGGATAAAGCTGGCCTTTTGATTAGCGACGTCTTCATTGGTCCACGCAAGCTGCATCAAGTGGACACAAATTTGTTTGTTGATGAGTTGACGAAACAATTTACCGGATTCAAGCTGGACGAAAACGGAAATGTTCTTTATATGAAAGAGCCGTATCTCAATCCACTTGGTTATGCAAGCAAAGGCGCAAAAGCAGCTGGCTTCACGGATGTGACGAAGGAGAATGCTTTTGCCGAGCAAATTTTAACCTTGCAGTCGCTTGGATATTTTGCGAACGACGGCGGCCAAGCGTTCCAGCCGGAACGTCAGGTGACTAGGGGAGGATATGTGAAATTTATTTTGGAAACGAGCAATTTGAAAGGCAGCAAAACGACCGAGCTCGCATTCAGCGATTTGGCGGACCATCCTTCCGCAGCTTTCGTCCAGGCAGCTTATGAGCTTGGCATGGTGAAGGGGAGCGGCTCCGGGAAGTTCGAGCCGGACCGGGTCATTACGCGTCAAGAAGCGGCGGTCATGCTGTGGCGCTTGCTGAGCGCTCAGTACCCGGCGGAGCTGTTCGCGAATGTAAAGCTTGAAGGGAAAACGGACGCTTGGGCGATTCCAGCCGTTAAAATGATGATCGCTCTCGGCATCCATGGACCGGAGGTCAAATTAAGTGCAAACGGATCGGCCGATTACCAGTCCCGGAAGGCGTTGAATCAGCAGGAGCAGGCAGCTATCCTATTCGCCCTGCTTACGCAGCCGACCGATCAGATCGTTGCGGCCCTCTCCAAGGGCGCAGCTCCTGCCGCCTGAAAAAGGTAGGTAAATGCTGTGGCGCTGCATTATATAGTTTCGTCCCAAAAAAAACCGCGAAGGCTTGATGCCTCGCGGTTTTTTTGGTTTTGCAGCAACAATCTTTCATTATTCTTTTATTGCTCGTTGCTACAATGAATAGCGATGGTTATTTGCCTGTCGAGGCGTCAACCATTGGGCCAAAGCGTGCTAGCGCGAACCGCCCATCTATTTTTACAGAAAGGATAAAAACATGAGAAAATCAGCTTTATGCCTATTGCTTGCTTTGGTTACATTTTGCTCCTCTTTAACGCATACCCAGTACGCTTATGCGGACGAGGAGGGTGATTATACGTTTACCATTGTAGACAATCGTGCAACGATTACGGACTTCCCCAGAGGAGCGGGGGTAGATATTACGATTCCAGACACACTTGGAGGGGTACCGGTCACCGCTATTGGAGAAACGGCTTTTTATATTACGGATCTCACTAGCGTAGTTTTCCCGAACAGCTTGACGAGTATTGGAGATGGCGCATTCGGCTATAATTTTTTGACTAGCTTGGACATCCCTTACGGCGTAACGAGTATTGGCGTGAGAGCATTTCAAAACAACAAGCTTACTAGGGTCGTCATCCCAGACAGCGTTACAAGCATGGGGCAGGAGGTATTCAAAGATAATTTGCTCACTAGCGTGGATATCTCGGACAATTTGACGAGCATTAGCGACTTTGCCTTTAGAGGCAACCAGCTCACCAGCGTGGTTATTCCGGAAAGCGTAGCGAGCATAGGGGGATACTCTTTCCGCTACAATAATTTGTCCAGTGTGACGGTGCTGAGCGAATCGACAGTTATCGATCCCATTTCATTCAACAACAATCAAGCGACGCCAGCCAATTTGAAAATGTTCGGATACGCAGGCTCCATTGTACAAACGTATGCGAGAAGCAAAGGTTTTACATTCGTTGATGGGTCGTCGTTGTTCGGAGCGATGCGTACAGCCAAGCAGCTGTTGAAAAATCATTTGCCGGGCACGGATATTGGACAGGTGCCAGCCAATCAACATGCTGATTTGAGCGGTGCGCTTGACAGCGCTAAGCAATTTGTCGACGCGATCACAAATGCAACAGCAGCCTCAGATTTAAATAACGCGGCTTCGGATTTGAAGGCGGTCATTCAGTCGTTCAATGACGCGATTGTTTCAGCCGACGCGACGGCACTGGAAGCATCATTGGCAGAGGCGAATCAGAAGCTGACAGATCATCCCGAAGGGACGGGCGTAGGCGAGGCTTCCGCCGTGGTGCGTACTGCTTTGCAGGCTGCGATTGGAATCGCGCAGTCAGTTGCTGACGATGCAGCGAATCAAACGCAGAATCAGCTGGATGCCGCGACAGCCAATTTACGAGCGGCGATTGCTGCGTTCGAAGGCGGTATTATAAAAGCCGGAGACGCCGCTGCACTAAGCACGTTACTCGTAGAGGCGAATCAGAAGCTGACGGATCATCCTGAAGGGACGGGCGTAGGCGAAACTTCCGCTGTGGTGCGTACTGCTTTGCAGGCTGCAGTCGGTATCGCGCAGGCAGTGGCTGACGATGCAGCGAATCAAACGCAGAATCAGCTGGATGCCGCGACAGCCAATTTACGAGCGGCGATTGCGACGTTCGAAGGCGGTATTATAAAAGCTGGAGACGCCGCCGCACTAAGTACGTTACTCGTAGAGGCGAATCAGAAGCTGACGGATCATCCTGAAGGGACGGGCGTAGGCGAAACTTCCGCTGTGGTGCGTACTGCTTTGCAGGCTGCAGTCGGTATCGCGCAGGCAGTGGCTGACGATGCAGCGAATCAAACGCAGAATCAGCTGGATGCCGCGACAGCCAATTTACGAGCGGCGATTGCGACGTTCGAAGGCGGTATTATAAAAGCTGGAGACGCCGCTGCACTAAGCACGTTACTCGTAGAGGCGAATCAGAAGCTGACGGATCATCCTGAAGGGACGGGCGTAGGCGAGGCTTCCGCCGTGGTGCGTACTGCTTTGCAGGCTGCGATTGGAATCGCGCAGTCAGTTGCTGACGATGCAGCGAATCAAACGCAGAATCAGCTGGATGCCGCGACAGCCAATTTACGAGCGGCGATTACTGCGTTCGAAGGCGGTATTATAAAAGCCGGAGACGCCGCAGCACTAGGCACGTTACTCGTAGAGGCGAATCAGAAGCTGATAGATCATCCAGAAGGTACGGGCGTAGGCGAGACTTCCGCTGTAGTGCGTACTGCTTTGCAGGCTGCGATTGGAATCGCGCAGTCAGTTGCTGACGATGCAGCGAATCAAACGCAGAATCAGCTGGATGCCGCGACAGCCAATTTACGAGCGGCGATTACTGCGTTCGAAGGCGGTATTATAAAAGCCGGAGACGCCGCAGCACTAGGCACGTTACTCGTAGAGGCGAATCAGAAGCTGATAGATCATCCAGAAGGTACGGGCGTAGGCGAGACTTCCGCTGTAGTGCGTACTGCTTTGCAGGCTGCGATTGGAATCGCGCAGTCAGTTGCTGACGATGCAGCGAATCAAACGCAGAATCAGCTGGATGCCGCGACAGCCAATTTACGAGCGGCGATTACTGCGTTCGAAGGCGGTATTATAAAAGCCGGAGACGCCGCAGCACTAGGCACGTTACTCGTAGAGGCGAATCAGAAGCTGATAGATCATCCAGAAGGTACGGGCGTAGGCGAGACTTCCGCTGTAGTGCGTACTGCTTTGCAGGCTGCGATTGGAATCGCGCAGTCAGTTGCTGACGATGCAGCGAATCAAACGCAGAATCAGCTGGATGCCGCGACAGCCAATTTACGAGCGGCGATTACTGCGTTCGAAGGCGGTATTATAAAAGCCGGAGACGCCGCAGCACTAGGCACGTTACTCGTAGAGGCGAATCAGAAGCTGATAGATCATCCAGAAGGTACGGGCGTAGGCGAGACGTCCGGTGCTGCGCGTACTGCCATGCAGGCAGCGATCGGAACCGCGCAGGCAGTTGTTGACGATTCAGCAAATCAAACGCAGAATCAGCTGGATGCAGCCATCACCGCATTAAATAACGCTTTGAAGCTATTTGAAGACTCTTGGGTTGAATTGGTGCTAAAAACGCCAGCCGATGATTTATATGGTAAAAACGAAATTTTGCATTTTACGGTGAATTACGGGTATGAGGTGACCGTGACCGGAACGCCGAGAATTCCGCTAGTCATCGGCACGGGCAGTGCGACCGAGGTTGTTTATGCCTCTTATTCTGGCACGCAGGGTGTAGCGTTAACCGAGCTTTCCTTTGCTTACGAAATTCCGGAAGGGCTTGAGGACGAGGATGGTATTGCCATTAACCCGCAGTTGGATCTCCAAAGCGGTGCGAGCATCAGGCGCGCGAACGGTTCGGCAGCTTCGGTTGCGTTCGCGGCACAAAATACGATCGGACTTCGGATCGTGTCGATTCCGCCGGTTGTTGCTCTTGTCGCTGGAACAAATAACGGTTCAGCGGCGGAAGTGACAGTGAATGCAACCGTACAGGGGACTACGGCGGGCAACACGCTAGCGAAGCTAGCCTGGCTGCCGGGAAGCCATAACGTCGCTGATTATGCGGGCGGTGCCGGTACCGATATTTTGGCAGCGCAGAAATTCAGCGTCACCGCAAACGGCATCTACACTGTCTATGCCAGAGATGCGGCAGGCAATGAATCGGTGAAGGAGATTTCCATCACCGGGATCGGTGCCGTATCTTCGGGGCCAGGCGGGAACGGCTCAGGAAGTCCGGACACGGTTCCTGCAAACATGGCGAGCATTATGCTTGGCGGGGTTCGCACAGAGGTACGCATGACGACGGAAATAGCCGCTGATGGACAGCCTGTGAAGAGGCTGCACCTGACACCCGAGCAAGTGGCGAAGTCGGTTGCCGCTGGTCAAGCGGATTTGCTTATTACCGTGGAGGGGCTAGGTTCCGCGGTTAAGGTGAGTTTACCGGCTGCATCTATCCTAAAGCTGCGTGAAAGTCATCCGAACGCCATCGCAAGGGTAAATGTGAACGGGAACAGCCTGCAGATTCCGCTCAGCGGAGCCGAAGAAATTCAAGGAGAAGGGATAGTTACGGCCACGATTGCGCAAGCTTCGGATACATCAGGCAACGCCATAAAGCAAGCAATCGCCAAGCAAGGCGCCGTTTCGTTGCTTGAGCATCCGATCATAATCACGCTGGATGTTGACGGTAAGCCGATTAATGCTCAGCGCACGATCACCTTGCCTGCGGCGGTTGCCCAAGGCAAAGCGACGGCAGTATGGATGGATGCGAATAACAAGCTGCATTTTGCGCCTTCTTTAATTGCTAGCAATGGGACTGTAACGATCCAATCGCCGCATGATGGCGTGTATGCGGTTATTCAATTGAATCGAACGTTTGCGGATTTACAAGGGCATTGGGCGCAAGGGGATATTGAGCTGCTAGCGAGCAAGCTCATTGTTGACGGTCAGCCAGATGGAAGCTTCGCTCCGAATCATACGATTACTAGAGCCGAATTTGCAGCGCTGCTCGTACGGGCGCTTGGGCTGCAAGAGGCAAACGCGGGCGAATTATTTACGGACGTGAAGGAGTCGAGCTGGTACGCCGGAGCGGTAGGAGCGGCAGAGCAAGCGGGCTTGATCGGCGGCTTTGAGGACGGCTCCTTCCGGCCCAATGCGAGCATCACGCGCGAGCAGATGACTGTAATGATCGCAAGAGCGTTGTCATTCGCCGGCAAAACACAGCAAGCTGAGAGTGCAGGCGCGTTGCAGCTATTCACTGACGGATCAGATATCTCAGACTGGGCCATCGTTGCGACGGAGCAGCTGGTCGAAATGAAGATCATTCAGGGGTTAACCGACACGACGTTTGTACCCAAAGCGAATGCCTCCCGGGCGCAAAGCGCTGTAATACTGAAACGCATGCTTCAATATTTGCAATATATCAATTTGTAACGAAAAACAACCTTCGCCATCCATAGGATAACGAAGGTTGTTTTTGATTATCTTCTGAAGCTGACGTTTACTGTTGCTGTGCTCTCATCAATGCCCGATCTTTTTCTTTCAATCGCGGGCATTCGTAACAGTAGCCAAATTCGCTATCCAAACAATAAGCGAGGCAGCAGGCTGTTTTCACTAGCACTTTATGGGGAGGGTTGTTAGGGTGCCGAGTGAAGTTCAGTTTAATATCAAACGGGTTTTTGCGAAGCCCGAACGCTCGGCCCTTAACGCCATGAGTAAGCATTTTAAAATGATAAATGATGCTTGTTCTGCGAACTTCATCCGGCACTGCGGCTAGGTCTTCTTCCATTTGAGCGTACAGTGCATTAACGATCTGTCCCCATAGTGGTATGGCGTTCATCTGAGTAAGCCTGGACAAAATATGAATGAAGGGCGTTACATTATCCGTATAAAAGGTGTCGAGCGTTTTCTTGCACCAGCTATCACGGTCTATTATCGGAATGCTGCTAAAGCGCGCTTCGTTTATTTGAAAGGAAAAGAGGGGATAGTGGTCCCCGGCATATAATTGAACAGATAAATTTGATAATGACAAATCCAAGAGCTGGTCATCGCCGCTAGAGAGCATATGCTGCATCGCACCGCATACTCCCGCATACCAACTCATAAAAAAAGCTGCCGCAGCCGAGCGTTCTCTAGCTTTGATAAGCGGGCCGTAAGTGTGGATTAAGAGCCCCATATTTTCTTCTATTAATAGATCGGAAGCCGGGAGGGTGAGCACAGTGTTTTCGAGCTTGTTCAACGTAAGAGCAAATCTCTCTTCCAATTTCCGGAAATCAACCGTGCCCACTGCATGCCCTCCCATTATTGTTGTTCGTTTCCAAAAGCGTGAACGACGTCGTCAATGGCATGAATATCCGCTAGGGGAGACATGCCCAGACTAAACCATTCCTTGCCGCCCATCATGTAAACCTGCTTTTTCTTTACGGCCGTCATGTTTTTCCACAACGAGCTGCTCATCATTTCCTCGTATCTGCTCTTTACTTCTTCGCTGGACTCATCATCTAGCTGCAGAATGATATGGTCAGGATTATATTCCGGTATTTTTTCAAGTGAAATCGAAAGGCTTAGCTCGCTCTGCGGAAATTCTTTAACCGGCGTTAATCCTAACGTCTTATGAATGAATTTGCCCCGATCGATATTTTCTCCGTAAATAACGATTTCCTTCGCCATAATCATCATATACATGACGGTCTCGTCGCCAACAAGCGAATCAAGCTTCGTTTTGGCTTCGCCTTCTTTAATTTGCAAATCTTGAATGACCTTTTCAGCCTGATCTACCTTGCCAAAAACCCCGCCAATATCGCGCAATTCATCACGCCAATTGTCCCGCTGTGGAAGAAGCACGGTTGGCGCGATTTTAGAAAGCTGATCATAATCCTTATCGGACCACCATGTAGGGGCAATTATTAAATCCGGCTCGGAGGCCAGAATAGCTTCGAAATTAGGCGTTTGGGCAATTCCCATCTTCAGCGTATCCTTAAAAGGCTCCTTCAGATAGGCCGGGACATCCTGATGATAGTTTTGTACGGCAATAGGCGTAACGCCAAGCGCGTACAATAACTCCGGGTAGACGACAGAAAGTCCGATGACCCTCTTGGGATCAGCGGGGATACTGATGTCTCCTTTTAAAGTTGTAGTTACACGCTGTGTATCGGTTGCTTCTGTGTTTGTGTTACCAGCATTACCAGCTGTAGTTCCCACCTTATTTGGCTCGGTTTTATCAGCTCCACAGGCAGTACTTAACATAACTAACAATGCGATAGCGATTCCTGCAATCCAACGTCCACGCTGCTTCATTCTCTGGTGACCCTCCTGAAAATCTAATTTATCAATGACAATCTTCCATTTAAATTGATTATCATTATCATATATCAGGAGTATAGATGAATTTGCGACTTTGGAATAGTGACGATAACGACAAATTTTTATGCACGATCCCGCCAAAGCTTCAGTGCTTCATCGAGCATAAGCTCATGGATGAAAGCTGAATATTCAACCCAAGGATACGAAGGGAGGAAATCTACACGGTTGTTCCGGACGGCCTTCAGGCTGCGCCATTGCTCAGAGTTCATGAGTGTGCGCCAGCTCGCTTGAGATAGGCTATCCTCGTCCACGATGAGCAATAGACGATCCGCATCAAAATCCGCTAACTGAGCTTGGGTCAACTGCTGATCCTCCTTCAATCGATCGACGCCGCGCGGCGGGGTAAGCTGCAGGTCGTCATAAAACACGGTGCCCAAGCTCCTGCTGCCCAACGCATGGTATCGTTCTCCGGTAATTCTAAGTATGAGGAGACTGTCATTCTTGAAAGCAGGTTTCACCTGTTCGCTTACAAAGAGGGCTTTTCGATCATAAGCCTCCAGCCACGCTTCCGCAGCGGCTGTCTTGTCCAGAAACTGCGCAACTAAGCGCAAATGGATACGCCAATCGTTATCCTTCCATGGCACAAAATACGCGGGTGCGATTTCCTTGAGCATGGCCTGTTCATCCGCAGGCACAAGAGTATCGACGCCAATGATGAAATCAGGGCTAGCAAGCCGAATCTCTTCCCGTTTTATTAACACATTCGAGCTTAGCGGCAGGAGTGCGTTCATATGGTACTTTCGTTTGTAATAATCGGTCCAAGGGTGATCGGCTGGTGCGGCGGAAGGATTAACTTGAAGCGCAATCAGTTGTCCGATGTTGGAGGCATTGTAAGCAACTATTTTTTGGCTGCTGTTCTTCATAAATGCCGCTGGAGGAACGCCCGATATTTGTTTGAATTTCCGTCGAAAATAAATATCGTCATGATAACCTACATGACGCGCAATATCCCGGAGACGATTTTGCCCGCCTATCCTCATAAGCTGCTGCGCCTGCTTAATTCGAAAAATTGCCAAATAGTCGATCGCGCCGCAGCCATGCCTCTTTTTAAATAACCGCATAAAATGACGAGTGCTCATTCCAGCCACTTTGGCCAAATGATCGATTGTCAGCTCTTGCTGATAATGCTGCTCCATATAACCTTTTACGTATTCAAGCGCCGCTTCGGAATCGTTTCCTTGTGCATGAAGAGCATTTTGCAATATGGTATGCAGCATCTCTTGAAAGAGAATTTGGCCTCGAAACCGATTTAAATGATTCTCGTCCAGCAAGCATTGGCAAATGCTTTCGCACAAAGCATTAATGGAAACCGGAGATGTAACGACTAATTCCCCTTTTACCGGAAACGGACTATTCCGATTAATGATCTGCATCGTATGGACTGACGATCCGTCATCCTCCATCACATCGAATCGCATATGATAAAACCCGCGTTCATCAAAGGAATGCGCAGCTGCTTCCACGAGTTGTCCGGGCAAACAAACGTACACGCTGCCTTGTCGGAGCTCGGTGAATTTCCCGTCGATGGTCAGCCAGCCTTGACCGCTTGCTGCAACAAGAATCATGTGGGACTCCATAAATTGAAGGCGCAGCTCCCAATGATTTCGTTGGTTCTGGATATGTTCCATTTTCCGAAGCTTGAAGCTCATGCCTTCGAGTGAAGCGTATTCCGTATTTTTAATGTTTTTCTCTCTATCAGACAAGCAAGCTCACCGTCCTTATGACTAGCTAAGGAACATTTTAGCCCACAATGATTCTCGCCGCAATTGATGTCGGGCGCACACCATTGGCGCACAGCATTTTATCTATACGTGAGTTAAATGCCGTGCTATAGTCAGCTTTAATGCATACAAATATTATCCAATAACATTTCGATAGAAAACCAAAACGTTAAATGAATCCACAGCAAAGGAAGAAATAAATGGAGCTCATAGCCTTTGTTTCAGGATATAACGCCGATTCGAAAAAACTAATTTGTTTTAACTGGAATGGGAAACATAGCAGTAACTTTGAGGACTACAATCAATCGTTCAGAAGAACAATATTGAACTATATTTTTGAAATAGATCAGGCAGACATCCCAATGGAGCTGTTAAGGGATTTATTTTTAGCGGAGGCACTTTGGGCGAGAGAGGCTTGGTGCGTCTATCAGAACTTTCATGTAATCGGAGAAAAGCTGATTAGGTATGGGGGCATGCCATATATTGATGATTTTTTAGAAGGTGCTTTCACTAGCTTTGACACGTATTGCTCGAGTAGAATGATGGAATTGTTCGATTATGATTTTTCCCATTTAATTAATGAACTAAAAACACGAAAAAAGAAAGCAAAAGATTCGGAGTCTAGACAGCGTTACAAAAATGCAATTGAACTATTTAAGACTTATATGAAAGGTAATCCGAAGGAAGGCATTATTAGTCTAACGGGAAGCGTAGAAGTTAAGGACGTTAAGGAAATTAAACATAACCTATTTTTCAGGCTGTTAAATAGGTTTAAGTAAGGACATATCGACAGTTGTACACGGCAGAGCATGGAAGGGGATGACCCTTTGTGCTCTGTTTTTTGCGTTTGTCGTAGAGAGCATTGGGTTGCATAGAAAAAACTATAATTTTCAATTCGGTACCTTGAATCACACAGTACTGTGTGATAACATAAACGTAGAAGGGGCGGCGATTTAATGGATATGTCGGAATGGACGACTCAGGCACGCCGGGGAATATTGGAGTATTGCGTACTCCTGTTGATTGGCGGGAAGCCTTGCTATGGTTATGAATTGGTCACGCTGCTAAACCAATGGGAGCCGCTTGCCATAACAGAAGGAACGCTTTATCCGCTTTTGCGGCGGCTAGTTAAAGACAAACATCTGGAATCGTTCTGGCAGGAGTCTGAATCGGGACCGCCGCGCAAGTATTACAGCTTGACCACAAGCGGGCAGCAATTACTGCATACGATGTCATATGAATGGAATAAAATTGCTGGGGCCGTAAATCAAATCGAATTGTCTAGGGGTGAGGAGCATTGATAAGTCCACAAGGAAAAGCTTACTTGGATCAGTTATACAACAACCTTCGGAAATTGCCGGAAGAGGATAGGCTCGATGCTGTTCGTGAAATTGAAAGCCATATCACGGATGGCATTCGGAGCGGTGAAGCGGAAGGCGCGATTTTGGCTAAGCTTGGTGCCCCCCGGCAGCTCGCGAAAGCATACCGCAGCGAATTTATCGTGCAGATGAAACCAAGATCCATCAAAGATATTTTGGCCATGATAAGTTTTTACTGTACAACTGGATTGCTTAGTGTTTTTGTCGTGCCGATCTTAGCAACGCTTGCTTATGGCTTCGGTTTTTGCACGGTGCTTACGTTATTAGGTGGCATTATTCGTACTTTCGGTGTCACATGGATCAGCATGGACCTTGGGCCCAACTACTCTGTTCCAACTGCATGGAGCATGCTCTATGCGCTTGTCGTCGGTGGAATAATCGGCAGCATCGCATACGTTAGCTGGAAATATTTAAAAATTTACCTTGCCTATCTTTCCAGCCGTTATCACAGTATGCTGGAGACAAGAATTCGATAACGGAATGCCGTTTGCTTCCATCTTGACCTATATTCTTTACGGGGTGATTTTATGGAATGGCCAGAAACGATCAGAGTATGGAACCAAACGCCGATCAAAGTACTGGACATTCGACATTTTGTGATGAATCCGGGAGAGGTACTGCAGTCCTATCGTTTTCCTTCCAGCGCTTTTCTGTTCACTAACCAAGGAGAGGCTGGGGTGATGCTTGATGGGGTTGAGGTTTCGTCAGCTCAGTTTCAAGTACTCCACGGGGGAAAGGGCGCAAATGTTAATATTCGCTGTTTAAATCGCAGGTTGGACTATTATTTGGTCTTATACAAGCCAATTGATAGTTCAATCAGTCCATCCGCGCATAGGCGAGGGGAGCGGCATTTGCCATTTGGGAGACGGTATGCTTTTGAAGCAAAAAATCCGTTGGCTTTGCTTTCTCTTCTTGAGCGTATGCACCAGCATTGGACCTGCGGCGATGAACTGGACAAGCTTCAAGCAACAGGGCTGTTCTATCAATTTGTACATGAGCAGTTTCGTCAGCTGCAATTAGCAGAGACCGAGGACTCAGCACCAGATTTGGCAGCACAGATCGCGCAATATATGCACGAAAACTATTCCAAGACGATTTCCATGGAGACGATGGCTAGTCTCTTTCATTATAGTACGCATTATCTCTCCAGGGTATTTAAGCGCAAGTATGGATGCAGTCCGATCGAATATCTCATTCAGACTCGCATGAAACGAGCTCAATTTTTGCTGTCGGAGACGGATGCATCTATTCGCGACATTGCCGAGAGTGTAGGGTATAAGGATATTTATTATTTTAGCCGGCTTTTTAAGAAATTGACCGGGGCAACTCCAGCGCAATTTAAAATGCATAGACCTGGGCTAAAAGGTTCAATTCGTACGAATATTATGCCCGAATCGTTCATTGCTCCCCAAGCAGGAGAAGGCTATATTGTTAATAAAGATAATCATTATCAACAAGAAGCTTGGAGAGTGAATGAAATGAATATTAGTTTTAAACCTACCTTTGCAGTGGCGCTCTTGTTTAGCCTTTCTCTGCTGCTTGCTGCTTGCGGCGGTGCGGGTACGGAAACAAAGGAAGCTGCCCAAGGCAATAACCAGCCAAAGAATGAGACTGTCACTGATGTAAAAGCAGAGACAAGAACGTATAAGGATGACTTAGGGCGACAGGTGGAAATTCCGGCGCAACCAAAGAAGGCTGTCATTATTACATACGGAGGGTATTTGCTTCCACTCGGCATAAAACCGCTTGGCGTTGATCAGGCTGTACGCGATCATTATCCGGATGAAATGGCCGAAGTCGAAAGCATTGGCGAAGGGGTAGGCAACGTTGAGGCGATCTCCGCTTTGGAGCCGGACATCATCATACTGCCCGACTATTTTGATACAGAGGTTTATGCGACCTATGAGAAAATTGCCCCAACGGTAGCCGTGGCATGGGGCGGGGATCCCGATGTAATCAATACGCTGCGTACGATTGGCGATATTATGGACCGTAAGCAGGAAGCGGAAGCTTGGATTGCCAAGTTCGAGGAGAAGCTGCAGCGAATTCGCGATCAAATCGATATTCATATCGATCCAGGGGCTACCGCAATCACCTTTATTCTTTATAAGGGAGAAGTGCTTTTGGGAGGCGAAGGCGGTACGTTGGGGAAACTGATCTACAAGGATTATGGCTTCCAAATGCCGGAGCAATTCAAAAAATATGCGGATGGCGGCGGCGTTTTATCGATGGAAGAGCTCGCAAATCGGCCAGCCGACTATTTTTTCACTCAAATGACGGATGAGGAAATGGTTCATATGACGGAGCTGTTCAAGGAACCCCTCTATCAAGCTATTCCCGCTGTGAAAAACAATCGTATCATTAACGTTTCCCGTGACAAATGGAATTATGGTCCAATTCTGGCGGAGGAAGCTGTAGATGCGTTGATCGAACAGGTAGCCCTTTCGCAGAAATAAGAAGTTAGAGGTTGCTGGCGAGGCACGCAAAGTAAAAATAAAAAATGGATAACCAAAAGCTAAACTAGCAGATGGTTGTCCATTTTTTTAATGTAACTACTTCGCAGCCGTTACGCGAACCTGCTCATTTTTTTGGAGCAATAAGGAAAAAGAAAGCGGGCTTTTTTTGTCGGATTTTAATCTAGGTATCATTGGAACCATTGTGATAGGCCTCCTTTACTACTTTTATGTAACAATAGCATATGGAAGAAAGTAGGGTCAATTGTAATATTTATCGTTTTTTGCGGATAGAAGAAAGATACTTTTTTACCTCTTGGAAGCTTCCTCTATACCGGTATTCCCGTTCATGTGCGCCTTCTTGTTCGCTAACTTTAGTTGCAAATTTGGCGTACAGCCGATTAAGGTAGCTATGGCTTGCCAATACGTTGAATTCCATCCAAAGCACCTGCGGATTATCGTTTGCGATATGCTGGGCAAGGTGGTAAAAGCCATCTAGAAACAACCTGCTGCTGCGATATTTTTCGTCGACGATAACGGAGTCAACAAAAGCGATTTCCCCGTTAGGATCATGCTCGTAACCTGTCGTTACATAGCGAAAATTCACCCAGCCTATGGGCTTATTGCTAGAATCAAGGGTTAGCATAATGCTTGATTCCGGCAGTGTGTGCAAAATATTTATAAGCGCATCAGGCAGAGTAATATGATTGCGAAAATCATGCCGGTTTTTGATGAAAAACAGGGCATATCGGGCAAAATCGGCATCTGTCCTGCATATCAAGTGCTGTGCAAGCATGTAGCTAGCTACCTCCTGAGTAATTAATAATAGCGTTCATGCGGATAGGCCATGGCGAAGGCGTAGAAGCTTTTAAAATCGGCTTGATATTGTGTGTTTATTCCGTAGTCGGTGTGCGTTGCTGACATTTTCATCGCAAACCGGGCAATTATTTTCTCTAATCCGGTGCGATCCGTTGCCCAAAACCGGAGCTCCAGCGGGGGCTCTTTTAATTGCGCAAGATGTTGCGCCAGAAACTGAAGCACGTGCAAAAATAGCCGGCTCCGGCGATATTTTTCTAATAGAAACAGAACTTGAATCTGCACGATATGAATATCCTCGTAATGCTGCTCTCCCGTTCCGTGTATGTATCCGACTGCCCCAATCACATTTTGTTCATCATCTAACACTAAAATCGCTTCCCGTTCCATAAAGATAGGGCTTGAGAGATAGCTGAGAGACACGGGAAAGGAGTAACCCAGCTTCAAATGCTCGTAATTTAGCAGAAGAAACTCGATATATTTCTCTTGATAGTTAGCCGTTGCGCAGACCGAGAAATGATAGTTCATTTTGCAGTGACCATCCCTTATTTTGGTTGTATCGTGAGTATACCATTAACTGGGCGATGTGTGACCTTGTAAAACCGATTTGATAATCATCTATTGTTTTTAGAGTAAAATCTATATTTCCATAGGTATTTAATTCCTTGTCGTCTTGCTAGAATACATTTGTAAGCGTTATCATTTTATAAGATTTAAGGAGGATGGATATGCGTAGTAAGTTAAGCCTAATGTTAGCTTTTATACTTTTGTTCGGATTGTTATTGCCGCTTGGAAGGTACGGGAACACCGCGCAGGCGGCATCAGCTGCCGTGCTTCAGAACGGATATGAGGATGGCCTTGTTGGGAGCTGGAAGCCTTTTAACTGCAGCGGGGGGACAGCGCAAGCAGCGGTTTCTTCAGACCAAGCGGCAACAGGCGGCAAGTCCTTGCAGTTATCCGCTCGAAGCAGCGTAAGCTGCAGCCCGAGCATTGAGCTGAACGCTTTGCTTAAGGAAGGGCACAGCTATGATATTTCGTTTAAGGCAAGGCTGGGTGCAGGCTCCGACCAAGCGCATGTCACGATGCGGATGACGGGTCAAAGCAACAACTATGCTTGGATTATTGGCAACCAAGCGATTAACGATCAAGAGTGGACCACCTTTTCGAATACCTCGTATACAAGGCCGGCGGGCACTGCCTCGCTGACGATGTATTTGGAGACGGCAGCGTCAACTGCCGACGTCTTCATCGACGATGTGCTGATCGTTGATAATACGCCTTCGGGTGGAACGGATGAACCGGGAACGCCTCCGGTAGGGCCATCGGAATTTGGCTATAAATTTGATGGCGGCACAGCAGAAGGCTGGGGACCTAGGGGAGACGGCGTTGTTGTAGCGGTATCCGGCGAACAGAAAAGATCAGGCGAGTATAGCTTGAAAACGACAGGACGATCGAGTGATTGGCATGGGCCAACGGTAAGCGTGTTTAATAAGCTGACGAAAAACGCGAAGTACGAGGTTAGCGCTTTTGTCAAACTTGTGGATGCGCCAACATCGTCCCATTCCTTTAAAATTTCAGCGGAGCTGGACGCAAGCGGCTCCAAAAGCTGGGTGAGCGTTGCTTCGGCGGCGGTATCGACGGCAGATTGGGTAGAGCTCAAGGGTACGTTTAGCTTCAACTCGAATCTTACGGATTTAAGCTTTTATATTGAAAGCGCGAACGTAATGGATTCCTACTATATTGACGATGTGCTCGTGAAAATGACGGAGCTTCCGGTAACGATCCCGCCGGTTCAAACGGATCTTGCAAAGCTGCGGGAGGTTTACGATAGTTATTTCAAAATCGGGGCGGCCTTGGAGCCGAACCAGCTGGAAGGAAAGAGCAGAGAGCTTCTGGATCTGCACTTTAACTCCGTCGTGGCAGAGAATGCGATGAAACCAGGCTCGATTAATTCGGTAAAAGGAACCTATAACTTTGAGAGCGCGGACAGGCTTGCTAAGTTCGCCCGAGACTATAAAGTGAACATGCGCTTCCATACGCTCGTGTGGCATTCGCAAGCGGCAGACTGGATGTTCTTGGCTGATGATGGCTCAGCGTTAACGCCTAGCGCGGAGAATAAAGAGCTCGTCCTTCAGCGGCTTAAGGATTATCTAGGGGTAGTCGTACCCAGATATGCGGACATTGCGACGGATTGGGACGTTGTAAATGAGGTCATTGACGAAGGCAGACCAAATGGGATGCGCGACAGCCTATGGTATCAGCTAACGGGCGAGGACTTTATTAAAGTGGCATTTACCGAAACGCGCAGATTGCTCGATGAGATGTATGCGCAGGACCCGGTGAAATATGCAATTGCCAAAGATTCTAAGCTAATTATCAATGACTACGGGACACATAATCCGCAAAAAGCGAAGTTTCTTCTTAATCTGGTTACAAGATTAAAGGAACAAGGCGTGCCGATTGATGGCATTGGCCACCAGACTCACATTAATATTAGCGGGCCTTCCATACAGCAGATTTCGGACTCCATCAAAATGTTCGGCGAGGCTGGCTTCGATAACCAATTAACGGAGTTTGACGTTTCTGCTTATACGAATAACACGGATGCCTACCAAACTGTGCCTCAGGAGCTGCTTGCGAAGCAAGGCTACCGTTATAAAGAATTGTTCGATGAATTGAAAAGATTGGATGATATGGGCAGGACGGCTGGCAATCCAGAGGGTTGGATAAGCAATGTCACCTTTTGGGGAATTGCCGATGACCATACATGGCTTCATAATCGCCCAGTTACCCGTCAAGATGCTCCATTTGCTTTTGATAATAATTTTCAAGCCAAGCCCGCTTATTGGGGGATGGTTGACCCATCGAAGCTAACGGCGATTAAGAAAACAGCAAATGCTGTTCATGGAAGCCCGAGCCTAAGCGGCTTGAATGATCTCGTTTGGAACACAGTGCCGGTCATTCCACTGGAGAAAAGCGGCGTCTTGGAAGCTGGAATGAAGGTTTTATGGGATGAGGAGCAGTTGTACGTGAGAGTCGACGTGTCCGACAAATCAAAGCTAGCCGGTGATAAGGTTGATTTGTTCGTGAAGGAAGGCGGCCAAATAAAAGCGGTACAAATATCGCGGGGAGCAGCCGGCTCCGTGGAAACGGAGAAAGGCTATACCATCGTTGCGGCAATTCCGCTTGGCGGCAGCACGGTTGGCGGCAAGGTTTCTTTCGATATCCGCGTGACGGATTCCGGAGCGGATGACGGTACGGAGCATGGCAAAAATGGCAGCATCATCTCTTGGAGCGATCTGGGCAACAGCCAAGATACGAATAGCAATAACTATGGCGAGCTGACGCTTATTCCGGGAACGCTCATAGCCAGCGCGAATTATGGAACACCTATTCTTGATGGGGAGATGGACGCCATATGGGCTAGTGCGAATAAGCTTGCTACAGCCGTTAAAGTAGAAGGCGGCGAGGGCTCCAAGGCTGAATTTTACACGATGTGGGATGATACTCATCTTTACGTATATGCATGGGTAACGGATAAGAAGCTGTCCGCAGCCAGTCCAAATCCTTGGGAGCATGATTCCATTGAAGTATTCGTGGATCAAAATAACGGAAAAACGAGCTCTTATGAAGCAGATGACGGCCAATATCGGATTAATTACGAAAATGTCCGTACAGTTGGTGGCCATGCCTCGCATGACAACTATCATTCTGTAACCAAAAACGTATATGGATCGGATGATCTCGCTACGGGATACATTGTCGAGGCTGCCATACAGCTGGATATGATTACGCCTGGTAACGGAACCGTGATCGGATTCGACCTCCAAGTCAATAATGATGATAACGGGGCGGGCAAAAGAGACAGCGTATGGATGTGGAATGATCCGACGGGCAAGTCATATGAGAACACCTCAAGGCTAGGCGTGATTGTATTGGCAGGCAAGCCTGGCAGCGGAGCTGTTGAAAGCGGCAGCTCAGGAAATGTTTCGCCGGCTCCGTTGAAGCCCGGCGAGCTCAATGTGACTGTAGATGCGAATGGATATGCGAAAGCCTCCATTACGGATGCCGACTTGAACAAGGCGTTTGCAGAGTCCAAATCCGGTTTGCTGAAATTGCATGCGAACGGTACGGATAAGGCGAAGCAAATCTCGGTTGCGCTTTCGGCTGCTCAAGTTCAAGCTGCAAAACAAGCAGGCATCAAGACGATCGAAATTAATGCGGGACTTGCAGTCGCTCAAATGCCGGTTGCGCTGCTTGAAGGTGCTGGCAGTTCGGATAACGTTGTACTTAACATCAGTAAGGTTGCTGCGGAGACATTGTCTGATGAGGTTCGTGCGCAAGTAGGCGCGAGTTCCGTATACGACTTCAAGCTAACGATTGGCGGTAAAGCAATCAGCCAGTTTGGCGATGGTTTATCTGCAGCTCTATCGCTACCTTACACGTTGCAAAACGGCGAAAATACGAATCAAATTGTAGTTTTGTACCTTGCGGATGATGGGAAACATGAGGTTATTAAAAATGGGAATTATAACTCATTAACAGGTAGGGTTGAGTTTAAAACGACGCACTTCAGCCAATACGCTGCCGTTTCCGTTGATGTGAGGTTTAACGACGTGGCATCCATCGCTTGGGCTAATGACAGCATTCTCGGCCTTGCGGCACGCGGCATCGTTAAAGGTGTATCGGAAGATGCTTTTGCACCGAGTCGTGCGGTAACGAGAGCAGAGTTTGTTCAAATGCTGATGCAAACGCTTGATCTTGGGCAAGCAAACGCGAGCAGTTCGTTCCTGGATGCAAAGGAAGGCGCTTGGTATTACGATGCCGTTGCTTCCGCTCAGCAATTAGGTATTGTAACGGGATTGGCAGATGGCTCATTCGGAATAAATGACAAAATCAGCCGTCAGGATATGGCGGCAATGGCGTATAGAGCTATTCAGAAAATCGGCATTTCTTTAGAAGGTGTGAATGATGAAGCTGCGTTTAATGACCATGCGGCAATTGCGGATTATGCCAAAGAGGCTGTGACATCACTGCAGAAAGCAGGCATCGTAAGTGGCATGGGCAACGGAAGCTTTGCTCCAAATGATTCAGCAAGCAGAGCCCAAGCGGCGGTTATTATGTATCAGCTTTTGCAAAAGTTCATGAATTAATTGCAGCTTTATCGGTTGTATGGGGGCACTCTTACCCATGCTTCATGCTCTGCCTGTTTAATCTCGTCTGCATGAAGGGTAATAGTTGTTAGCTTGCTGCAGGCGGCTCTATGGACTAGAAGCTTGCGATTCATTCCGAGAGGAGGGCAACATGATGCCATGGACAAAAGAGGATTACCCGGAATCGCTCAAAAACTTTATGGCTCCCGTTCGCAACAAAGCGATTGAAATTGCGAATGCTTTGCTGGAGGATGGCTATGAAGAGGGTAGAGCGATAGCGATTGCAACGTCCCAGGCGAAGGAGTGGGGCGAGAACCGAGACAAGCAAATCCGCAAGAAGAACGCGTAAGCTGCGTCAAAAATCGTCTTCAATCCGTCGATTCTTACGAGTCGTCTGGAGTGAAGGCGATTTTTTGTTGCTTTTACAGGCAAATGGAGCGAATTCCAAAATGAAAGCGGTGCTATTAAATAGAAGGGAAGATAGAAAAACGTTCATTTGATGTTAGGTATGTGTGATGTGTGCGATGAAATGCAGATATATATTCCGAGTTAATCGCTTTCATTTCCGAGATAAAATAATATAACGATAAATGATGTCATTGATATTGACACCGTTGCGTTGAGCGTTTATCATTAATACCAGCAGTGGAGAAACTAAATTGATAAATCGATGAAACGACGGTTTTTAACGGTATTTAATGCGATTAATACGTCTTATCAGTGGAAAATATATGTATTTAATTCAGTGGAGAAAATAATGGGAGAGACGTCCGTGAAAAAGCATGATCAGGATTTTATGAAGAGGCAAAATCGCCTTACCGTCTTTGAGATCATTAAAAACCAACATCCCATATCCCGCGCTTCTATTGCCAAACAGACGGGAATGAGCCCGACTACAGTCAGTAGAATTGTCGGTGAATTGACGGAGCAGGGTTATCTTTTGAACTCCGATCAAGTATCGGCGGGGCTAGGCAGGAAGTCCACGCTCCTCGGCATGGTTAATGCTTCGGTGTTATCGGTTGGCGTTGATCTGGATCGCAGCTTAATGAGCATTGGTATCGTGGATTTGCAAGGTAAGCTTGTTTGCGGCAGCAAGTACCCGCGTGTGCCGGACGAGAGCCCGGAAACGACGCTTTTGCGCATAAGTGAAGCGATCGAACAATTGCTGCAAGAGCAGGAGCTTGACCGTACGCGCATCGTTGGCATCGGTATCGGGCTTCCCGGCATCGTGAACAATGAAGAGGGCATCGTCGTATTCTCCGTTCAGCTTGGCTGGAAAAATGTGAAGCTGGCCGAGAGACTGAAGGAGCTGACCGGCTTTGAAATTGCGGTTGACAATGAGCTCAAGGTGCGGGCGCTTGCCGAGCATTTGAAAGGGGCAGCGCTCGGTTCTAGACGTACCGCGCTGCTCGGCTTTGGTCATGGCGTTGGTTCCGCGATTATTCTCGAAGGCGAGATTTATCGAGGGGTTATGAATAGTGCCGGTGAAATTGGCCATACGACAGTAGATCCAAGCGGGATGATGTGCGAATGCGGCAAAGCAGGCTGCCTGCAGACCTACATCAACATTAGTTCGTTGTTATCGGAAGCCAATCGCATTCGCCCAGTAGGCACGATCGAAGAATTATTTGAAGCAAAGCGTGCGGGGGAGCACTGGGCCGTTCATCTGATCGATCGCGCGCTTATGTATATGGCCATCACGATCAACAACGTCGTATGCATGTACAATCCTGACAGCGTGATTTTAAGCGGCGAGCTGGTCGATAAGTTCCCTGATATTCACGATGAAGTCGAGAAGATCTATCTCTCGCGTTTCTTATGGGAACCGCTCCGCGATTCATTCGCATTCCATCGTTCGATGCTGAACGAGCGGGGCGTCATGATCGGATCGGGACTGTTGTCACAAAATCGTTTTTTCGCATTGGAATAACTTTATTCGAACGGGGAGGTCGCAAGGATGGGCTTTGCAACACTAGTAGAAGAATATCGCGGCGGCGTACTTGAAAATGTGCATTACGGTGCCGTTAGCGTGGTCGATGAGAAAGGCAACATCCTGTATAAGGCAGGCAATCCGGAGCATATGACGTATCTCCGCTCTGCCGCGAAGCCGTTCCAGGCGCTGCCGGTGATGAAGCGAAGAATCGATGAGGTATACGGATTGACGAGCAAGGAGGCTTCGCTTTTCACCGCTTCGCACCGGGGAGAGGCTTTCCACATCGAAGCGCTGGAATCCATGTTTCAGAAAATGGGGCTAAAGGAAGAAGGTCTTCATTGCTGCGCTACGTATCCGCTTAACGAGGATGCGAAAGCAGACCGTCACCGGGCTAACGAGCCGAAGCGCAAAATTTTCCACAACTGCTCAGGCAAGCATGCGGGATTGTTGGGCCTCAGCAAGCATATGGGCTGGGATGAACAAACCTATTACGATCCCAATCACCCTGTGCAGCAAGAGATTATGGAGATGACGGCTTACATTGCCGAGGTGCCAAAAGAGTCCATTCCGCAAGGCATTGACGGCTGCGGATTGCCGATCTTCGCGCTTCCGCTTCACAAGATTGCTTATTCCTACCTGAAGCTTGCCTGTCCCGACTTGATCGAGGATATCGATATACGAAATGCTGCTGCCGCCACCGCAAAGCTGATGAATGATAATCCCGATATGATCGCCGATACGAAGTTTGTCTGTTCGGCATTGCTGAAGGATGACAACCTGACGGCTAAAGGCGGGGCTAAAGGCGTATACGGCATTGGACTCCGCAAGGAGAGAATCGGCATCTCGCTGAAAGTATCCGACGGTTCCGAGCAGGTTTGGCCTTGCATTATCGCATCGATACTAGAGCGTATCGGCTACAGCAATCAA
Organism: Bacillus sp. FJAT-26390; assembly: GCF_001682865.1. Taxonomy (GTDB): domain Bacteria; phylum Bacillota; class Bacilli; order Paenibacillales; family Paenibacillaceae; genus Pristimantibacillus. The sequence goes on along the minus strand of NZ_MAQX01000032.1, from coordinate 381,436 downwards.
GATACGATTGACCGTCTGTATGCGCTTGTGTCTAATGAGATTGTGAATGACGGCGGAACGCCGGTTGGCGAACGTCGAGCTGTTTTCCAGTGGCAAGTCTGATTTAAAGGCAAGAATAATCTCCAAGTCGAGTACTACCGGTTTAGGAGCTGTTCTAATACATCATTTCTATAGGGGAGTGTAGAAGATGAAAGCAAAAGGAAAAGTAAGTTCGATGTTCATGCTGTTGCTCATCCTAGCTGTAGTTGCTGCAGGCTGCGGCAAAGCGAACAATAACGGAGGCACAGGCAACACTGGCGGCGACGCGACGAGTAAGCCGGAAGCAACGAATACGGCAACGAAGAACGATAAGGATATCGTTATTGCCATTAATGCTAACTTTATTACGCTTGACCCGCACAATGCGAGTGACACCCATTCGATCAGCGGCGGCAGAACAATGTATGAAGGCTTGATGGGCTTTGATGAAAATATGCAGCTCATTCCTGTGCTTGCTACAAGCCACGAAATAAGCGCAGACGGACTCGTGTACACGTTCCACTTGAAGGAAAATGTTAAATTCCATGATGGCACTGACTTCAACGCAGAGGCTGTTAAGGTGAATATCGCCCGTATTCAAGATGAGAAAAACAACCTAAGATTGCGCAAAAGCTTCGCTAAAGTTGCTAAAGTAGAGACTCCCGATGCGAAGACAGTAGTCATTACACTTAGCGAGCCTTATAACGCATTTCTAAATAAAGTAGCTATGGCGGGAATCATTAGCCCGAAAGCGCTCGAGGAGAGCGGGGCTGATATTGCGAAGAAGCCAGTAGGTACAGGTCCTTTCAAATTCAAAGAGTGGGTTCAAGGCGATCGTTTGGTCGTGGAGAAAAATGCTGAGTACTGGCAGCAAGGGCTGCCGAAAGTGGACAGCATCACATTCAGACCGGTACCAGAGAACGGTTCGCGAATTGCGATGTTGAAAACAGGCGAGGCTGATTTCATCTATCCGATGCCAACGGAGCAAGTGAAAGAAGTTGAAGGACAAGAAGGCATGACGATCGATACGATTGATTCGACCATCGTTCGTTATGTGACACTGAACACGATGAAGAAGCCTTACGATGATGTGAAAGTGCGTCAAGCGATAAACTATGCAATCAACAAAGAAGCTTACATTAAAGTTGTAAAATCGGGCCTTGGTGCAAAGCTTGATTCCACCATGTCTTCGAAGACACAGTACTATTCACAGCAATCGGGCTACGACTACGATTTAGACAAAGCAAAGCAGCTGCTTGCTGAAGCAGGCTACCCGGATGGTTTCGAAGCTGAAATCTGGGGCGAGAATGAATCCGAAACGATCAAAGGCATGCAATTCATTCAACAACAGCTAGCGCTTGTAGGCATTAAGCTGGAAGTGAAGTCGATGGAGGGCGGTACGCTTTCCGATCAAATCAACTCCGCTAAAACGCCTGAAGAAGCAAAAATCCAAATGTGGTATGTAAGCTGGTCCCCGTCTTCAGGTGATGCAGATGGTGCGACAAGAGGTTTGTTCAGCAGCGAGATGTTCCCGCCTGCAGGCTCCAATACGGCTTATTACAAAAATGACAATGTAGACAAATGGATCGCGGAAGCGAATAAATCAACTGATCCAGAAGAAGCAAAAGGCATTTACGCTAATATCCAAAAAACAATTTGGGAAGAAGCGCCATGGGCATTCATGGGCGTTGACCAAATTATCTCAGGCAAAAGATCATACCTCGAAGGCGTTAAAGTTTATCCGGACGGTTCCATCAATGTCCTGAATGCAGAAGTAAAGTAATAAGCTTGCATGACAAACGTTAGGCTTAGTATCACATGAAATGAACGGGGCCGCTTCTATAGATTAACGGGAAGCGGCCCTATTATATCATCTGTCGAAACTGAAGGAGGCTTATAAGTTGGGTAGATATGCTTTGCAAAGACTCCTCGGGGTTATTCCGTTGCTGTTTGTTGTATCCGTGCTTGTCTTTATGTTTATTCACTTAATTCCCGGAGATCCGGCGAGGCTTATTGCGGGCAAGGACGCTACGCTTGAAGAAATTCAAGGCATTCAGGAGCAGCTTGGCCTTAATCTTCCGCTATGGAAGCAATACATTAACTATATGGGTGATCTGCTTAGCGGCAATCTGGGCAATTCGATTCGTTCGGGCATGCCGGTTACCGATATGCTGGAGAGCAGAATAATGCCTACCTTATGGCTGACATTCCTCAGTATGGCGTGGGCGCTTGTTATCGGTCTTCTGATTGGCGTTGTATCTGCGGTATACCGCAACAAATGGCCGGATTACGCAGGTACATTGACAGCCATTTCGGGTATGTCCATTCCCGGGTTCTGGCTTGGGCTCGTTCTTATTCAAATTTTCTCGGTAGAGCTTGGTTGGTTTCCAACGGGCGGCGTTGATTCTTGGAAATCTTATATTTTACCTTCCATTACCCTTGGGGCCGGTATTATGTCTATGCTAGCCAGGTATTCGCGATCCTCGATGCTGGAGACGATGCGAGAGGATTATATCCGTACGGGCCGTGCCAAAGGCTTGCGTGAGTCCGTCGTTATCGGCAGACATGCGCTTCGGAATTCACTTATTCAGGTTGTAACTGTAGCAGGTCTTCAATTCGGTTTTCTGCTTGGCGGTTCGGTTATGGTCGAGACGGTGTTCAGTATTCCGGGACTCGGCAGGTTGCTGGTTGATTCTATTCTTTTCCGTGATTATACGGTCATTCAAGCCTTGCTGCTGCTTTTCGCCACGCAATTTATTCTAATCAACTTAATTGTAGATTTGCTGTATGGCGTACTCAATCCAAAAATTAGGTATTCATCGTAGTTTGAACGATGAAGACATGTAAGGATACGTTTGGTTATTCATGCGACAGATGATGTTGCTTACAGTGTTTATTTAGCGTTAGGAGGAATATCATGAGCAACAATTCGGCGGTAATGGGAAGCGGCTCACCGTTATCGGATGAGGTGCAGGCCCCGGCTAAAACGAAGGGGCGATTTGGAGAGTTTATTCGCAAGTTTTGCAAACAACGGATGGCTGTCGTGGCTGCCTGCTTTATTATATTGCTATTTATCGTCGGCATCTTTGGGCCGTTCCTGGCGCCTTACAATCCTGATGAACCTAACTATGATGCCTTGATGACGGGACCTTCCGCTGCTCACTGGGCGGGTACGGATGAATATGGACGCGACATTTTGAGCCGGCTCATCGATGGAACGCGGTTGACGTTAGCCGTCAGCCTTAGTGCCGTAACGATTGCGGCGGTGCTCGGTACCATCCTTGGCCTGCTAAGCGGATTTTTCGGCGGTTGGTGGGACCGGATTATTATGCGGGGCAGCGACGTTTTGTTCTCATTCCCTGATCTGCTGCTTGCTATTGGTATCGTCGCTATTCTCGGCCCTGGATTATCGAACGTCGTAATCGCGGTTGCCGTATTCGGCACGCCTTCGTTTGCTCGAATTATTCGAAGCGTGACGTTGTCCGCGAAGGAGACGTTGTTCGTTGAGGCTGCTCGCTCGATGGGAGCGAAAAATAACCGGATTATTTGGCGGCATATTTTTCCCGAAACGATTTCCAGCATTATCGTAAATGTATCGATGAAAATCGGCGGCGCTATTTTGGCGGCCGCATCACTCAGCTTCCTCGGAATGGGCGCAAAGACAACGGAGCCCGATTGGGGCGCCATGTTAAGTATGGGGCGCGATTATTTGAGTATTGCACCGCATATCGTTTATTTTCCGGGCATAGCTATCTTTTTGACTGTGCTTGCTTTTAACCTGGTCGGGGACGGACTGCGCGATGCTCTTGATCCCAAGATGAAAAACTAAGGAGGGACAAGACATGACTCAACATTTGCTGGAAGTACAAGGGTTGAAAACGGAGTTCAAACGGGGCGGCGGCAGCATAACGGCGGTCGCAGGCGTTGATTTTCATATAAAGAAAGGCGAAGTGCTTGGTCTTGTCGGCGAATCCGGCTGTGGGAAAAGCGTAACTTCCTTGTCGATTATGCGCCTGCTTAAGGACACGCCGGGCAAAATCGCCGGAGGGGCTGTCCGTTTCGAAGGAACGGATTTAACGGGCCTTTCAGAGAAGGACATGCGCCGTATTCGGGGAAACGAGATGGCGATGATTTTCCAAGAGCCGATGACATCGCTTAATCCTGTGCTGCGGATCGGCTTGCAGCTGGCAGAACCGATTATGCTGCATTTGGGCTACAATCGCAAGAAGGCACGCGAGCATGCGATTCATATGCTGAAGCTGGTTGGCATTCCTCGCGCGGAGGAGCTGGTAGATGACTATCCGCATCAGCTGTCAGGCGGAATGAGGCAGCGGGTGATGATTGCCATGGCTATGTCCTGCAATCCGAAGCTGCTTATCGCAGATGAACCGACGACGGCGCTCGATGTGACGATACAAGCGCAAATTCTTGATCTAATGAAACGGCTGAAGGAAGAACAGGATATGGGCATGCTGCTCATAACGCATGATCTCGGCGTTGTAGCTGAGCTATGCGACCGGGTTGTCGTTATGTACGCGGGCCGCGTGGTGGAGGAAGCTTCCGTCCATGAGCTGTTCGCAAATCCCCAGCACCCTTATACGAAGGGCTTGATCCAATCGGTTCCGAAGCTGAGGCAAAATGTACGCCGCCTTGATTCCATTAAAGGCAATGTTCCCGACCTTTCGCAAATGCCGCAAGGCTGTAAGTTCGCGCCGCGCTGCTCCTTCGTCATGGAGAGCTGCAAGGTGAGTGAACCGGAATTACTTCCGGTAGAGGGGCTTGCGGATCGCAAGAGCCGCTGCCTGCTTACGCAGCAGGAGAATACGGAAGGAGTGGGACGCGCATGAAAGAGACGCCGTTAATTGAAGTAAAAGGTTTGAAGAAGTCTTTTGCGGTAAAAAAGGGCTTTCTCGGAACGACTAAATATTTGCGGGCGGTTGATGGCATTTCATTCGCTATACGCAAAGGCGAAACGTTCAGCCTCGTTGGCGAGAGCGGCTGCGGCAAGTCGACTACAGGCAGGCTGGTGACACGGTTGCTTACGCCAAACGATGGCGAAGTGTGGTTTAAGGGCCAGAACATCAGCCATATTTCCGACAACCAAATGCGTCCGCTTCGCAAGGATATGCAGATGGTATTCCAAGATCCTTACGCTTCGCTTAACCCGCGGATGAAGGTGAAAGATTTGGTCGCCGAGCCGTTGCTTATTCATACGAAGCTCTCACCCAAGGAGCGGGATAAGCTGGCTAACGAACTGCTTGAAACGGTTGGGCTTAGCAGCTTTCATGCGGAGCGTTACGCGCATGAATTCAGCGGCGGGCAGCGGCAGCGGATCGGCATTGCCCGGGCGTTGTCCGTTCGTCCGAGCTTAATTGTGGCGGATGAGCCGGTGTCGGCGCTGGACGTGTCCATTCAGTCCCAAGTGCTGAATTTGCTTCAGGATTTGCAAGAGGAGTATGGGCTGACGTATTTGTTCATCTCGCATGACCTTAGCGTTGTTGAGCATATCAGCGACCGCATTGGCGTTATGTATTTAGGTTCGCTGGTGGAGACGGCGGATAAGGACACGCTGTATGACAAGCCTCTGCATCCTTATACGCAAGCGCTGCTCTCTTCGGTTCCTGTGCCGGATCCAAGCCTTAAGAAGGAGCGCATTATTTTGAAGGGGGATCTTCCAAGCCCCGTTGATCCGCCATCCGGCTGTCGGTTTCATACGAGATGTCCTTCCTGCATGGAAATCTGCAAGCAGCATGTGCCGGTATTCCGGGAGGTTGAGCCCGGCCATGAGGTTGCATGCCATTTATTCGATGAAGAGATGTTGAAATTAGAGCGTTAATTGAACTTGTGTATACACTTTAAGGCAAAGAAGGGACAGCGATGAATATTGTAATCGATTCCGCCGATTCGGCGGATATTCTCGTCTATCTGGCTTTTGAAGAGGAGGCTTTTCCGCTCAAGCTGGGGGAAGCGCATAAACGGAGCGGCAGTGCGACATGGTTGTACAGCCGAACGGAAGAAGAGCTTGACGTGCTTGCAGTAGGAATGGGCAAGCGGCGTGATTTGACGCTGGAGAAGATCCGCCGGGCAGGCGGGTATGCGGCCCGTATGGCGCAGCGTGAAGGGAAAAGCCGTGCTTTGCTTGTCCGTATAGCCAATGAAGAAGGCAGTGCGGCCGATGGCGATAGGGAAGTGGCTGCCGCCGATTGGCTGCAAGCGTGGGCAGAAGGCTGGCTGCTCGGTTTATACCGTTTCCAAACCTACAGGGAAGCGACGAGAATTAACGATTCTGTTGATTTATTGCTTTCTTCGTCAGATTGGGCGGAGCTGAAAGCGGTAGAAATGGACGCTGTGCTTGTTAATGCGCGAATCCGTGCAGATGGCGCCATGCTTGCTCGGGACCGGGTGAATGAATCGCCGGATACACTGAATCCAGATACATTTGCAAAGTGGATGGAAGGGTATTTCGACCGCGATGATAGCCCGGTAAAGGTTCGTGTTTACCGCGGACAGGAGCTTGTTGACCTTCAAATGAACGGTCTCCTGGCGGTAGGCGCAGGAAGCAAGCATGCGCCGGCGCTTGTTGAAATCCGCTATGAAGGAAATCCGAGGCTGCCGATGCTGGCTTTGGTCGGCAAGGGCGTTACGTTCGATATGGGCGGCATGAACGTGAAGACGGCCAGCGATATTAGCGATGCCCGCATGGATATGGGCGGTGCCGCTGCTGTCGTTGGCGCGATGGACATCTTGCTCCGCAAGAAGGCTAATGTGAATGTGACCGCACTAATACCGGTCGTTGACAACGTGCCGGACGCGGAGGCGATCTTGCCATCGTCGGTTGTTCGCTTCCCGAACGGGTTGACTGTGCAAGTGGCTAATACCGATGGCGAAGGCAGGCTCATTCTCGCGGATGCACTCATTCATGCTGCGAATATCGGTGCAGCGGAAGCGATTGATATTGCAACGTTGACTGGGAATGTCGGGGCTGCGCTAGGTCTTGGCATCGCCGGCATTTGGGGCGATGCGGACATGACGCAAAGCCTCGTCGAGATTGGCGAGCGCAACGGGGAGAGGCTCTGGCCGATGCCGCTTATGGATGAATACGAAGCGGATCTCAAGAGCCATTACGCTGATCTTCGTAATGTCAGCACCTCTCCGTTTGCAGGTGCCATTACGGCGGCGCTCTTTATTCGCCGCTTCGTAGCTGAATCCATGAAATGGATTCATATCGATATGGCGGGTACGGTTCAATACAAGCAAGACATGAGTTACTCGGAAGCGGGAGCGACCGGATACGGGGCGCGGCTTCTTGCCGATTATGCGATGAAGAAGGAACAGCAATAAAAGAATGGATAGAGAGGGGGCTTCGTTATGATTTTGGAAGTCATCGCGACGTGTATTGATGATGCGCTAACCGCAGAAGCGAATGGCGCTGACCGCCTCGAGCTGATTACCGCAATTACAGAAGGCGGCTTGACGCCGGGAATCGGATTAATTCAGCAGGTTGCAAAAGCGGTGAGCATACCTGTTTTTGTTATGGTTCGTCCGCATAGCCGCACATTTGTCTATTCGGAAAACGACCTTTTAACGATGGCGGCGGAGACGAGAGCTATTGCAGAAAGTGGTGCGGCAGGCATTGTTGTTGGAGCGCTAACGCCGGAAGGACGCATCGATGAGCGGGCGCTGGAAACCTTGCTGCCATTAACGAATGGGCTGCAAGTAACATTCCACCGCGCGTTTGACGAGTTGGAAGACCAAATTGCCGGTTTGCGTACGCTGAGCCATTACCCGCAAATTAAACGGGTGCTCACCTCTGCTGGACCGGGTCCAGCGATCGATGCTGTTCCGGCCATGCGCAGTCTTGTCGAGGCATCGCAAAGCGGGTCTTTAAAAATATTAGCTGGAAGCGGTTTGAAACCGCAAGGCATCAAAACGTTTATCGAGCAGACCGGAGTGACGGAAGTGCATTTTGGCTCAGCTGTCCGCTGCGGCAATGACTCTCTGTCTCCAATTGATCCAGTGGTCTTGCGGGCGCTTGCTGACAGTCTGCACGGCGTCGACTGATACTAGAAAGTGAAAAGGTGATTGGCCATGCATAAGTCTCAAAGCTATGTAGTCGGAATCGACTTGGGTGGAACGAAGATTGCGGCAGCGCTGTTTGACTCGAACGGTACGCTGCTGGGACGGGAGCAGATGGAGACAGCCGGTGCCCGAACTGCCGAAGAGGTGGTTCAGCGGATGATCGGAATGATTCGCTCCGTCTCCGAAGGACGGCCATTAATCGGCATCGGATTAGCATCTCCAGGAGCGGTGAACAGCCGGGACGGTATCGTAATTAATGGCACTAACCTTCCCGAGTGGGACAACGTCCCGTTAAAGAAGTGGATGGAAGCGGAGCTTGGCATTCAGGTGCAGGTAGTTAATGATGCTAATGCTGCAGCCTGGGGCGAATATGTTCGAGGCGCGGGCAAAGGTGCAGAAAATATGGTTTACGTTACGTTCAGCACCGGCATTGGAGCGGGAATCGTCTTAGACGGCAAGCTGCTGCTAGGATCACATTCCTTCGCGGGTGAGCTGGGCCACAATATGATTGACCCGAGCGGACCGATATGCAGCTGCGGAAGATACGGCTGCTGGGAAGTGTTCGCGTCAGGCACAGCAATCCGCGATACGGCGCTGAGATATATGGAGGATAGAGCGTCGCTCATTGCCGAGCTGGCAAGCGCTAGCGAAGGTAAGGTGACGTCTCAGCATGTTTTTCAAGCTATGAAATTAAACGATCCGGTAGCTGTTGAAGTTATTGACCGGACGATTCATTATATGGCGCAAGGATTGGCAAATGCCGTCCATACGTTCAATCCCGATCGTATCGTGATCGGCGGCGGCGTAAGCAAAGCGGGGGATCTATTGTTTCCTGCGCTGCGGAAAAAGACAGATGAGCTTGTGATGGCGCCGTACAGAGGAACGTACAGCCTCATATCTGCCGGCCTAAAAGACGATGTCGGCCTCATCGGCGCTGCGGCATTATTTCATACATTCGAAGCAGAATAGCGAATTTATGATCCATTTTATAAACGGAGGGATTCAGGAATGGGAACGAGGGAACAAAGAACGGAATGGTTTTTGCAGGACAGATTCGGTTTGTTTATTCATTGGGGACTTTATTCGATTCCAGCCAGAGGCGAATGGATACGCGGCAACGAACGGATGAGCAAAGAGCATTATATGACCTATTTCGATGAGTTTGACGCTTCCCGTTATGATCCGAAGGCATGGGCGAAAGCGGCTAAGGCTGCCGGACAGAAGTACGCTGTGCTGACGACCAAGCATCATGACGGTTTTTGCTTGTTCGACAGTAACCTAACAGACTTCAAAGCGACGAACACGCCAGCCGGGCGCGACCTCGTTCGTGAGTATGTGGATGCGTTCCGCGCTGAGGGAATCGCCGTCGGTTTATACTACTCCATTATCGATTGGGATCATGACGATTATCCGGGCTACGGGGATAAGGCGCATCCCGACCGCAGCAATGAAGCGGCGAAGGATAAGCCGATTGACTTTGATCGATACCTCTCGTATATGCACGGGCAAGTGAAGGAGCTGCTTACCAATTACGGCAAAATCGACATCATGTGGTTCGACTTCTCCTATGACAACATGACCGGCGAGAAATGGAAAGCGACAGAACTTGTTCGGATGATTCGCTCCATTCAGCCGGATATTATTATCGACAATCGCTTGGGCGGCAACATCCGGGCGGCAGAGCCGGAAGAATACGCGGGTGACTTCTTCTCGCCGGAACAAATTATACCGCCTGGCGGCATCGTTGACGTGAACGGCCAATCAATCCCATGGGAAGCATGCATTACGCTTAACGACAACTGGGGTTATTGCTCCGAAGATAAAAATTACAAATCAACGAAGCAGGTTATCCGCACAATGGTGGAATGCATCAGTAAAAATGGCAACCTGCTGCTTAATGTGGGACCGGATGCGAAAGGTGAAATGACAAGGGAGTCGCTTGTTGTATTAAGCGAGGTCGGCGAATGGATGCGTTTGAATGGAGACAGCATTTACGGCTGCGGCCATTCGACGCTGCCGAAGCCGGAGTGGGGCCGTTACACGCAAAAGGGCAACAAGCTATATGCCCATGTCTATGACAGAGGCATCGGCCCTATCTATTTCCAAGGCTTGAAGGGAAAAATCAAGAAGGCCAGATTGCTGCGGGACGGCACCGAGCTCAAAATCGAGGTACCGTGGATGGCGGAGGAATATTCGGATATTGAAGGCGGAGCATTTATTACGCTAAAGGGCGCCGTGCTGCCTGATGAGATGGATACCGTTATTGAACTCGAATTATTCTAATCATGTGCGCAATTAGCAGGGCTGTAACAGGAGGCATTGGCCTTCCGTTACAGCCTTTTTGTCATCTTGTGGACGGTGCAGCTGTTGACGCAGAAATAACAACCCGGCTTATCCATTCGTAATCTAGTAAAATATACACACCGAAATCTATCAATCTCCATATAATAATAGCAATTCTTAATATAAGGGAGATGGTAGGTATGACTAAGCGAGGAGGATGCAAAAGCTCTGGGAAGAGAAGTCATGGGAAGCCAGTAAACCAGAGTCATGGAAACAAACAAACAGAGAACCATAGTCAGGGCAATAACGGATCAAAGGAAAAAAGCTGCGGCAAAAATGAACGTGTGCTTAGCATGCTGCTCAAGCTTGGCGTAGGTTCTACGAATATTCGAATTTTTTTTGGCGGTAAAGTACGTTCCGGCATTTATCTAGGCATTGTCGATGATTGTGTGGTTATCAATATCAAAGGCTCCGTAAACTATATTAGTGTTTCTTCTATCATTGCCGTTGAGGTTGGGTTCACCAAGAAGAAGAAAAAGAAAAAAAGATCAAGCTGCAGAAAGTCTATTTGTTTTTAATGAGCAAAGGAGGACACGCCTCCTTTGCTTTTTTTATGGCATAAATGATCATTCAGGCAGATGTCGTAACACGGGGCAGAGCATCCGCTTTCTCCTGCTTGGTTTTCGTCTTTCTTCTCTTATAGAACGATAAAATGGCTGATGTAACGGCTATCGAAATCGCAGAATACAACCCGCTCGTAAGCGAAAATATGGACAAGCTGGTAAGCACGACTAGAAGATCAAATCCGAAGTTAGTAATCCCGGGATTGATGTCGTGCTCCCTGTGCAAATAAACCGCCAGTATCGTCGCGCCTCCGAGTGAAGCGCCGTTACGGAACAAGGCGGTGATGCCCACCCCGATAAATACGCCTCCAACGATTGCCCCGATGAGCGATGGAATCGCAAAGGCAGGCAATAAGCCATTTAAGGCGCTAAACAAGGAAAGAAGCGCGATCGCCAGCACGGTTTTGAAAGTGAAGGATTTACCCATGTAAAAGTAGGAGAAAATAAAAAATGGAAGGTTGAGCAGCACGAACAAATAGTGGAATGGGACTTGCAGCAAGGGCGATAAGCTTAATGATAGTCCTGCTGTGCCTCCGGTAACGATACCCGAATGCTTCAGAATGACCAATCCGCCGGTAGTAACGAAGCAGCCTATTGCAAAATGGAGCCATTTGCGCATATTTTCCTTCACTTTGTTGTCTGATTTCCTTATCATCCCGCATGCACCGCCTGCTTAAGTTTGTTAATATAAGGATACAAAACAGCGTGATTCGTATATATGATAAACGGAATGAAATTGATGTGAAATTATGTAACATTGAATCAAATGAACACGTTTTTGCTGCAAAATGAAGGGGGGCTTGCGAGGATGGATCAATTGGATCGAGCGCTTCTCCGATGGCTACAGGAGGATGGGCGAATGACCGTAAGCGAGCTGTCCAAACGACTGGCTTTGAGCCGTCCCAGCATATCCGAGCGTCTGCTGCGTCTCCAAGAGAGAGGTATTATTACTGGCTTCGGCGCCCGAGTATCGGCGGCAGCGGTAGGAAGAAACATTCAGCTGATTATCCAAATGAGCGAATTAAAAGTATTTCCGATGGAGTTTGAAAAGCGGATTATGAATGATGAGGATATTATAGAATGCCACCGGGTAACGGGAACGGTCAGTTATATTTTGAAGGCGGCAGTAACGGGGATGGATGCGCTTAGCGAGCTCGTGGAGCGGCTCATGCCATTCGGCAATGTCAACACGTCGGTCATTCTCTCTTCTCCGGTAATGAACCGGACCATATTGCCAAAAGAATGAACGTAAAAGGGGACATATAGGATGGAACAAACGAAATCATTAATCGAAGCATATAATCAATCCAGCTATCCGTTGATCGGCCATGGCAGGCGGAACGTGAAGGTGCTGAAAGAAGCGCTCGAGCAATGGGAGGATGAGCAGGATAGCGATATGTACGGCAAGGGAGAGCTGATCGAGGATTTTGAAATGCGAATGGCACGCCTGCTTGGCAAGGAGTCGGCAGTTTTCTTCCCTAGCGGCACGATGGCACAGCAAATTGCGCTCCGAATATGGTGCGATGAGAAAGGAAATAAGAAAGTAGGCTATCATCCCTTAAGCCATTTGGAAATCCATGAGAAAGACGGGATGAAAGAGCTGCATCATCTTGAGCCCCTATTGCTGGCGGATAATGAAAGGCCAGTCCTTCTGAAGGATCTGCTTGGCATGAGGGAAGACATCGCCTGCTTGCTGCTGGAATTGCCTCAGAGGGAAATTGGCGGACAGTTGCCGGCATACGCGGAGCTTGAAGCCATGTCGGCATTTTGCCGAGAAAGAGGCATTAGGCTTCATCTTGACGGCGCTAGGCTGTTCGAGATCCTTCCCTATTATGAAAAGTCAGCGGAGGAGGTCTGCGCGCTCTTTGACAGCGTGTATATCTCATTTTATAAAGGAATTGGCGGCATTGCCGGAGCCATCTTGGCCGGAGATCGCGATTTTACGGAACAATCGAAGATTTGGAAAAGACGTCACGGCGGCGATCTGATCAGCCTTTATCCTTATATTATCTCCGCAGACTACTATATGGAGCGGCGGCTGCCGCAAATGGAGAAGTACTATAGGGAAGCGCAGGAGCTTGCTGAATTATACAATGGATGCCAAACGATGAAAACGATCCCGGAGACGCCTGTTTCCAATATGTTTCATGTACACTCGGAAGCGAGCAAGGAACAGCTTGAACCGATTTTCATCGCTATTGCTTTGGAAACAGGTGTCGGCTTGGCACAATCGGTACGCGATAGAGAGGATGGCGGCTCCTACTTTGAGGTTAATACTGGCGATAGGTATGGTTTGGCTCCCAAAGCAGCGGTGTTAGAGGCCTTTAGAATACTGGACATTAAACTGCATAAGTAGGGTTGGGATTCGGGGCATTGCTTGCCAGAGGATGACATTGGAGAGAGAGGACCTACATATGAAAATTACTCAAATAAGTAATAGGATCAACGATTTATCTGAACGGGAAGCCCAATCAATAATCATGCACATCATGCTCATGATAGACGGAGTGGAGAATGAGCATTATCCAAAAGAGAAGCTTTACGACGATTTATTAGAGATGTATAAAGCCGTTTTAACGCCAAAAAAGCAGCAGCAATGGGAGCCTAGCGATAGCTGCAACCAAGTGCATATGGCGTTTGGCGATTCTTTTGCGGGCAGCTTGAAATTGGCTATTAAGAAGCTTGGGAGGGAGGATAGCGATAAAGTGATCACTTTTCGCGACCGCTACTCCATTGGACCGATATGGCAGCTGCACGAAGAGACAGGACGGATGAAGAGACAGCAATGGTTTTTTGACCATATTAACAATAATGAAGAAGAGGAGGACTTCGAAGAAGAGCATCAGAGCTTGATGCGGCAAATCTCGCTCATTCCTCCTGGGGCAGCCGTAACGATATGGAGCAGCATGAATGCAGGTGAGCAGGTAGGATTGCGTTATGCCGCGTATTTATTGAGAAATATGTTGAATCCCATAGCCACCATCCCTGTTTCGGATGTAAGCAGCCGGTTATTTAACCGCCCAGACCTGAGCGTTCCGTATAATCACTCTGGGGAAATACCATCAGACAAGCTGCAGGTTATCCTCGGCGAAGACAGTGTGAGCATACGATTGAACGGCGATTCGAGAAAGGTTTTAGAGAACGAATGGCTGGAGCTTGCCCAGCAGCCTGAGGTGCTTCGCATATGCATAGACGGAAATGTTCTTCCTGTAGGCGAGGATTATTTTGATGCGTATTTGATGGAGACAGTGGAGAAGCTGCATAGTGGAAGAGGCGACCGGGATTTCATAAAATCAGCTAGGGTCGTTGGCGAAGCGTTAGGCTATTGCGAGCAGTACGTGGGAGATGAATATTTTGAATACCGGGTTCGTGAATTGATCTATAGCGGCCGTCTCAAAATCAAGGGAGTTCCGCGTGCTATGCGCTATTACAGCGTAAAGAGCAACGTTGACTGAGAGGTGCATATGGCAAGCGAAAATAGATGCGCTCAATAAAAAAATCCCCTTTAGTCAGCAGCGGGTCGTTCACTGCCTGTCTAAAGGGGATTTATTATTTCTAAAGCTTAGTCACAATAATTCCAGCTATAACCAAACCAAGGCCTACGAACGTTTTCCAGCTTGGAACTTCTGAGAAGAAGAAGAAGGAAACGACAAGCAGGGCGGCAATATCAAGGAATTTGGAGCTGGAAACGACCAGTGTATTGCTGCCTAAATATTTATAACCATATTTGAAACCTAGTCCAAGCAATACGTTGGCGAGAAACAAAATGGGAATCATATAGACTTGGAACTTTAACGTGTCTCCTATTGAAGCGCCGATAAATTTTGTTTGAAAGGCGAAGACTCCGTTAATAAGGAGAAATCCCAGAAACAAAATGATAATCGCATAAAACATTTGCTTATCTCCTTCTTAGCCTACTCGGTTACGATACCGTAGACGAGTACAGGAGGGGTTACCTCACTGCCAATGCGAATATTGTCGTAAATGATGCTCAGCACATCATCCACATTTTCGCGATTCGAGTGAATCGTAACGAGCGATTCGCCTGCTTTTACTGCATCCCCGATTTTTTTGTTCAGCATGAGTCCTACGGCCAAATCAATTTCGGATTCCTTAGTCGCGCGTCCAGCTCCAAGCAGCATAGCTGCCGTGCCGATCTCATCCGCTACAATCTCAGTTACAACGCCGTCTGCTTTAGCAGGCACTTCGATGAGATAAGCGGCTTGCGGCAATTTCTCTGGGTGATCTACGACAGACGGATCGCCGCCTTGATTGGCAATGAAGGCTTTGAATTTTTCCAGCGCTTTGCCGTTGCGGATAACTTCCTTCAACAGCTCTTCGGCTTCTTCTAGCGAGCTGGCTTTATTCGCCAAAAACACCATTTGGCTGCCTAGCGCAAGACAAAGCTCCTCCAAATCCTTAGGTCCTTTTCCTTGCAGCGTGTCGATTGCTTCTTTTACTTCCAGCGCGTTGCCGATTGCAAGGCCGAGCGGCTGGCTCATATCCGAGATAACCGCCATCGTCTTGCGGCCGACGTTGTTGCCGATGCTAACCATAGCGTGTGCAAGCTCTTTGGCATCCTCCACAGTTTTCATGAATGCGCCGGAGCCAGTCTTCACGTCCAGCACGATTGCATCCGAGCCGGCTGCAATTTTTTTACTCATAATGGAGCTTGCGATGAGAGGGATCGAGTTAACCGTTGCCGTAACATCGCGCAGGGCATAGAGCTTCTTATCGGCTGGCGTCAGGTTGCCGGATTGGCCGATGACCGCAATTTTATCCTTATTCACCAATTGTACGAATTCATCCTTATCGATCTCTACATGGAATCCAGCGATGGCTTCCAGCTTATCGATTGTACCGCCGGTATGTCCAAGGCCGCGGCCGGACATTTTGGCAACCGGAATATCGAGCGCCGCCACAAGAGGAGCAAGCACCAATGTAGTCGTATCGCCAACACCGCCTGTGGAGTGTTTATCAACCTTTACGCCTTCAATCGCGGAGAGGTCAATCGTATCGCCGGAATTCACGATTGCCATCGTCAAATCAGCGCGCTCGCGTTCTGTCATATCCTTGAAGAAGATCGCCATAGCCAAAGCGCTAACTTGATAGTCCGGAATTTCATCCTTCGTATAACCATCGATAATAAAGTTGATTTCCTCTGTTGTTAGCTCTTCACCGTCACGTTTTTTCTCAATCAGATCAACCATTCTCATATGTTTCTCTCCTCGCCTAATATCTATTTATGATTCCGTATTTATATGGAAATAACCGTTTCGAGTGCAACTTCCATCATATCGTTAAAGGTGCTTTGACGCTCTGCGGAGGTTGTTTCTTCACCTGTCAGCAGATGATCGCTCACCGTTAAAATAGTTAAAGCATTAACGCCGTATTTCGCAGCAAGCGTATAAAGGGCAGTCGTTTCCATTTCCACGCCTAGAACGCCATGATCCATCAGCTTTTGCACAATCGCTTTATCGTCCCGATAGAAGGAGTCGGAGCAGAAAATATTGCCCACATGCAGCTTTAAGCCTTTTTCGACACCGCGCTCGTAAGCAGCCTTTAGCAAAGGGAAGCTGCCGATTGGCGAGAAATCATAGCCGCCAAAAACATGGCGGTTAACGCTGGAATCCGTACAAGCTGCTTGTGCCAAAATAACTTCGCGAACGTGCACGCTTTCTTGCATAGCGCCGCAAGTGCCGACGCGAACCAAGTTTTTTACGCCGTAATCACGAATCAATTCATTCACATAAATACTAATAGAAGGGACGCCCATTCCTGTTCCCTGCACGGATATGCGCTGACCTTTATAAGTACCTGTAAAGCCCAGCATGCCTCTGACCTCGTTGTAGCAGATGACATCCTCCAAATACGTTTCAGCGATATACTTGGCTCTCAGCGGATCTCCTGGCAATAAAATCGTTTCTGCAATCTGGCCTTGCTCGGCTCCAATATGAATGCTCATAGTCATGCTCCTTCAACTTTGTTATTTTAGTTCTCCCAAAAAGCTAGTGCCGTGCGCCGGCATCGTCACTCCGAAGTTGTCTGCGATCGTCGCTCCAATGTCCGCGAAGGTCTCCCTCAATGGAAGGGCATGTCCGCCATGCTTAAAACGTGGGGAATAAACCAATAAAGGCACGTATTCGCGCGTGTGATCCGTTCCGTGATAGGTCGGGTCATTACCGTGATCCGCAGTGATTATAAGCAAATCCTGCTCGGTCATTTTCGCAAAAACCTCCGGCAGACGGGTATCGTACTCCTCCAACGCTTGTCCGTACCCTTTAGGATCGCGGCGATGCCCATAGAGCGCATCAAAGTCGACAAGGTTCAAGAAGCTAATACCCGTAAACGATTCATCCAGCACTGAAATGAATTGATCCATGCCATCCGAATTGGATACGGTGCGCACGGCCTTTGTAACGCCTTCTCCATCATATATATCGGATATTTTACCGAGTGCGATTACGTCGAAGCTGGCATTTTTTAGTTCATTCATCACAGTAGACCCAAATGGTTTCAGCGCGTAGTCATGACGATTGGATGTCCGCTTAAAATGTCCCGGCTCTCCGACGAAGGGACGAGCGATGATTCTCCCCAGCATGTAGGGATCCTCCAGCGTAATTTCACGGCAGAACTCGCAGATTTCATAGAGTTCCTTCAATGGTACCACATCTTCATGGGCAGCGATCTGCAATACGGAATCCGCAGAGGTATAGACGATCAATGCGCCTGTCCGCATATGCTCTTCGCCAAGCTCGTCAATAATTTCCGTGCCGCTGGCTGGTTTGTTGCCAATTACCTTACGGCCTGTTTTCTCTTCAATCCGGTTAATTAGCTCCGGCGGAAAACCATCCGCGAACACGCGGAAAGGTACGGCGATATGAAGCCCCATGATCTCCCAGTGACCGGTCATTGTATCCTTGCCGTTCGACGCTTCCTGCATCTTCGTATAATAGGCAAGAGGCTTGTCTGCAACCGGAATCCCTTTAATTTCCTTGATGTTGGATAATCCGAGGACGCCCATATGAGGCATCTTCAAGCCTCCAAGCTCACTCGCAATATGGCCAAGCGTATCAACATCGACGTCTCCGAAGCTTGCCGCATCAGGCGATTCGCCAATGCCGACCGAGTCCAAAACGATCAGGTGAATTCTTTGAAATTTGTTCATTGTATTAGGCTCCTTCCGTTATTTAATAAACAGTCCTGCGATGATGGCAGACAAGACGCTAACCAAAGTGGCCCCGTAAAGCAATTTTAATCCGAAACGTGCAACGGCGTTGCCTTGTTTCTCGTGCAGTCCTTTTACGGCGCCGGCGATAATGCCGATTGACGAGAAGTTGGCAAATGAAACGAGGAACACGGATACGATACCGACAGCGCGAGCGGACAAATCAGGATATTTTGCAAGCTCAAGCATCGCTACAAACTCGTTGGACACCATTTTTGTCGCCATAATGCTTCCTGCATCGACAGCGTCTTTCCATGGAATACCCATTATAAAAGCGATCGGAGCAAAAATATAGCCTAATATTTGTTGGAACGAAATGCCGATAATGCCGCTGAATAGCCCGTTGACCAAAGCGATCATCGCGATAAAACCGATCAGCATCGCAGCGACTATGATAGCGACCTTGAAGCCGTCTAAAATATATTCGCCGAGCACTTCGAAAAACGTTTGTTTCTCTTCTTCCTGAACCTCCAGAATATCGTCCTCCGGCTCAACCTTATAAGGGTTGAGGATGGAAGCAATGATAAATCCGCCAAACAAATTAAGGACGAGCGCGGTTACCACGTATTTAGGGTCGAGTATTTGCATGTATGAGCCAACGATCGACATCGAAACGGTGGACATCGCCGAGGCGCAAAGCGTATATAAACGCTGCTTAGGCAGCAATCCGATTTGTTTTTTGACCGAAATGAACACTTCGGATTGTCCCAATATAGCGGATGCAACCGCATTATAGGATTCCAGTTTTCCCATTCCGTTTATTTTGCTCAAGACAAGACCGATATATTTGATGATAAACGGCAGCACCTTGATATATTGCAAAATACCGATGAGCGCCGAGATAAACACGATTGGCAGCAGCGCGCTAAAGAAGAACGAGAATTGTCCTTCGTTAAGAAGACCGCCAAACACAAAATCGATTCCCTCATGGGCAAAGCCTAGCAATTTCTCGAACATGCCGGAGAAGCCTTTAATCAGAATTTCTCCTATGGCTGTATTTAATAATGCATAGGCCAAAACCACCTGAAGGAGGACCATGATGATTAGCGGTTTGTACTTGATGTTCTTTTTGTTATTGCTGGCAACGTAAGAAAGCCCAAGAACAACAAGCAAGCCCAATATAGCGATTAAAAATTTCATTGTTCATTCTCCTAGTAAGTTAGTATAGTACGTCATGCTGCATTACTATAAAGCGCTTACAACTGAGCCGCCGCTTACTTTTTCATGTCAGTCGCTTGAAAAGCACCCGGAAGGAGTTGTGCCATCGTCCACTCTTCGGTATTGCCATGGAGATTCGTCAAATAAATCTTTGTATTCTCATCGCAAAATTCTGCTAATACCTGCCGGCATGCTCCGCACGGAGAGACAGGACCCTCGGTGTCTGCTACTACGGCGATTGCTTCAATAATGTGATCGCCTTCCGATACCGCTTTGAAAATAGCTGTCCGCTCTGCGCAATTCGTTAATCCGAACGAGGCATTCTCAATGTTGCAGCCCTTGTAAATACGCTTGTTGCTAGTCAATAACGCAGCGCCGACAGCAAAATGCGAGTAGGGAATATGAGCATGCTTACGCGCGTCAATCGCTTCTTGAATCAATTGCTCCTTCATCTTTCTTTCCCCCTGGAAAGCTGCTCCGTTAAGGAGCAGCACAATTTATTTTAGTAAGAAGAGGTCGATTGCTCGCCTTCCATAATCTTCACGCCTGAGCTGGCACCGATTCTGGAGGCGCCTGCTGCGATCATTTTTTCCATATCCTCAAGGCTGCGAATGCCGCCGGAAGCTTTAACGCCAAGCTTGTCCCCGACCGTTTTTCTCATAAGCGCAACGTCCTCGGGAGTTGCTCCGCCAGTGGAGAAGCCCGTTGATGTTTTCACGAAATCCGCTCCAGCTTTAGCTGACAACTGGGAAGCGCGGACCTTTTCTTCATCCGTAAGAAGCGATGCTTCGATAATAACTTTCACAAGCGCTTTGCCGGCTGCTGCATCAACAACGGCTTTAATATCTTTTTCCACCAATGCATCATTGCCATCTTTTAAGGCGCTTATGTTAATAACCATATCAACCTCAGTCGCTCCGTTTGCAATGGCATTCGCAGCTTCAAAAGCTTTAGTCTCAGTAGTTGACGCTCCAAGCGGAAATCCGATTACGGTACAAACCTTAACCGTGCTGCTTGCCAACTGCTCAGCAGAATAAGCTACCCAGGTTGGGTTGACGCAAACGGAAGCAAAACTATATTTTTTCGCTTCTTCCGTTAATTTTGTAATTTCAGCTTTTGTTGCATCAGCGCGCAAAAGCGTATGATCGATCATTCCGGACAAATTTAACATAGCCAGTTCACCTTCCCCTTATACGATTCCTCAAATGCAAGATTATAATATCATGGTCATGAACATATGTAAACCAATTGATGAACAAATGTTCAAACCTATTTTTGGCTCGCGTAGCTAATAAAGTCTTTCGTTAAAGTGATGACAAAGTTTTGAAGCAGGGAGTTGCAGTGAGGTCTTAATATGCCCCAAAGGTTAGCGGATCTTGCATGCAAGTTTGGCATATATGCTCTTCGTTGGAAGGAAATCGGGGTTGCTGGCGGATGAGGGGGTGACCATGCATGAGTTGAGTTTGTGCAAATTTCCCGTTTTGTTTGTCCATTGCTCTTGCGTGTGTTCCAATTCTACAATGAGTAGTGAGAATGAATCTCAAATACTTGTGCAGGAGGATATACTGTTGACGGAACAACTGCAACTCTATGATGTAACGATTATTGGCGGTGGCCCTGCGGGGATGTATGCTGCTTTCTATAGCGGAATGAGGGATTTGAAAACAAAGCTGATCGATGCGAACGAGAAGCTTGGCGGGCGGATGTTAATCTATCCCGAGAAGATGATTTGGGATGTTGGAGGCGTTACGCCGGTATTATGCGAGAAGCTGATCACTCAGCTGGAACAGCAGGCACAAACCTTTGAACCGACTATTTTGCTGGGCCAGCAAATACGCGATTTGGAGAAACAGGATGACGGCACCTATCTATTAGAGACGGTTACAGGAGAGAAGCATTGGACGCGTACCGTTATTTTGGCGATAGGCCGGGGCATTTTGAAGATGGCTAAGCTGGAGCTTGAGGGAGCGGAACGGTATGAGGTATCTAATTTACACTATACCGTACAGGAGCTTGAGCCGTTTCGAGGAAAGCGGGTGCTTATATCCGGAGGAGGGAATTCGGCTGTTGATTGGGCGAATGAGCTGGAGCCGATTGCGGAGCACGTTACGGTCGTGCATCGGCGCGACCAATTTGGCGGACACGAGAAAAACATTGCCAAGATGAACGATTCCTCCGTTGACGTGCGGACGCCTTACGAAGTTAGCCAGCTTTACAGCAGCAATGGCGAGATGATCGATCGCGTAACGCTGACTCATCTGGAAACAGGCGTATCCGAGCAGCTCGCGGTGGATGCGGTCATTGTTAACCATGGGCTGAAATCCGATTTCAGCGGGATTAAGGATTGGGGGCTGAGCATGGACGATTGGAACGTGTACGTAAATGCTAAGCTGGAGTCCAATCTGCCGGGCGTCTTCGCTGCGGGGGATTTTGCATATTACGACAGTAAGCTCAATCTCATAGCCGGTGCGTTCACCGATGCTGCACTTGCCGTTAACAGCGCGAAGCTGTACATGGACCCAGAAGCACCGAGAATGGCGTACGTGTCCTCGCACAACGAGCGTTTTAAGGAGAAGAACAAGGCGCTTGGCGTTGTTGAGGAGTAGTTGGATAGTTGAATAGAGGGATAGCTGGTCGCGCGTATGCTTGGGGCATCGGCATAGCCGCAACTGGTCGCCTAACCATGCTTCTACGCGAAAATTGCACACGCAGCGTCTATCGTCGGCAGCTGACTTTCCACGCAGTAGACTTAACGGGAAAAACTCCCGTTATTTGTGGCGATTTTGAATTAAATCTTGAATTAGAGGGATTTTGTCCCGTTAATTTACTGTTTTTTATCAATATGGAGTAAAAGTGTTCCTATTAACGGGAGATTTTCCTGCTAAATGGTCTGTTGCCTATTTTTTTGAACAATTAGATGGAGGTTTTCCTGTTATTTCTGTTCAATAGCTTGCAGGCGGGGAACGTATATCCGGTAATGTAGCAGCTGCGTGGCCTAAGTTACGGGAGATTAAAAGCTGATGGAGTATGGTATTAATCTATCTCTATTACGAAAACAGAGCATAGTGAGGGATAACCTCAAATGCTCTGTTTTTTGCATGATTTCAACTCGCATGTAAGCGGATAAAAATAGTGGTGGTAATTTTGGGTAAAATAGGATATTGTAATTGTGTAATAAAAATTACAGAAAACAATGGGAGAAAATTGATGTCCAACAAGAAACAGAGCGTCGTTATTTCGATCCGGTTAGATGATATTTCGCTGAAAGCAGTGGACTTGCTTGTTGATTCCGGGCTTGAATCGAACCGTTCCAGGGCAGTCACACACTTGATAAGCATGGGGATACAAGCCTCAGAGGAGCTGCTCCAGAAGGCCAAATCGCTTGCGGATAACGTGCAACAGCTGCGAAATGAAATGATTGATGCGGTGAAGCTGAACAATCTGGATAAGGTGGCAGAGTTAATCAACAAGGACTCGTCGCTTGTTAATGCAAGCAACAATAACGGAGAAACGGCTGTATTGATGGCTGCCTATTACCGATCGAAAGAGATTAAAGACTTACTGCTTAACAATGGCGCGGAGCTTACTATTTTTGAGGCGGCAGCTGTTGGCAATACAAAGCGGATAAAAGATTTGCTTGCAGAATCTCCTGAACGGTTAAGCAGCTACAGCGGCGACGGCTTTACCCCGCTGGGCTTAGCGGCTCATTTTGGCAACGAGGAAACGGTGAAGTTTCTACTGGACCAAGGCGCAGACATAAACGCGAGAAACAAGGACGGGAATCTGAACAATATGGCGATCCATGCTGCGATAGCAGGCAATTTTGAGCATATTGTGAAGCTGCTGCTTGAGCATGGCGCCGATGTGAACGTGAAGTGTGAAGGAATATGGAGGCTAGGCTATACCCCTCTGCATGTAGCGGGACATTTTGGGAGAGAAACGATAATCACGATGTTATTGCTTGCAGGAGCAGATCAATCAGTTGTCAATGACGCTGGAGCAACGCCCTACGAATTAGCGAGGTCAAAGGGTCATCAAGCGTCCGCTGCTCTTTTACAATAAAAAACAGTTGAAGGAGATATTTTAATGGAGAACAAACCATCGATCCAGCCTGAATTAGTAAGAGAGTTTGTCGGCAATGCACACGGTGACTTGGAGCGGGTAAAAGACCTTCTGAAGCAAGAGCCGGGGCTCGTAAATGCTGCTTGGGATTGGGGCGGCGGGGATTGGGAGACAGGTATCGGCGCAGCAGCGCATATGGGAAGAAGAGACATCGCTCAATTTCTTATCGATAACGGGGCGCGCATTGATCTATTTGCGGCGGCAATGCTAGGGAAGATTGATATTGTGCGGGCTATGCTTGCGGATAATCCCGGCCTTGTTAATGCAAAGGGTGCACATGGGATTCCATTGATCGTTCATGCGCAGCAGGGCGGGGAAGAAGCGGCACAAGTTCTTGAATTGTTGAGCCAGTTTAAATGATCTATGCAATAGCGGTAATGGTCTCTAAACCAACGGTTTAATGAAACAAAAAGGATGCCTTGCGAATTGATCCCGCAAGGCAATTCTGTTTATAGCCTTGCATGCTGGCGCGGCTGCGGCATACGTCTTTTAGGCTTCTTTTTGTTGAAGAGAAGCTCTACGAACAATAGATTCGGCACCCAGCAAAGCCACGCAATAACGATGAAGGTATCGTTCGTATCGGTAAGGCCGAACAGTACCGCTGCAAGCGCAGTATAAATGCGGAGCGTGATTGCGGCGCAGGTGAGCGCATAATTTCGAATCATCCACCGTCCATGCTCGGCAGGATCACGGTTAACGATGATGCTTTTTAGGCTGCGGAACAAGCTGTATAACCAAGCAAGAGAAAGCGCGCCGAAGCCAAGCTTTGCGATCCAGCCGCCTTCTGCATAGAAGGCTAAGTACAGGCCGGTAATTCCGCCGATAACGATCATCATGGAATAGACGTAGCCGATCAAGCGGTGAACGTTCGGCGATCTATGGCGAAGCCGCTTAATGAGCTGGAGCCAGCCGATAGCAAGACCGATCCCGGCAGAGACGGCATGCGCCCATAGGACAGTGAACCACAAATCAGGCAGGCTTCCTTTTTCAGAAACGAACGGCTGATCCTCGATGCCATCAGGGGATCCGTAAAACACCAAGGCGTATGCACCGACGGCTAAAGCCAAAAAAGCTAATACTGCTAATGCCCACGAACGGCCTGCTTTTCCTCGTGCACTCATTTATCCAGCCCCCATGATTAACGGTCATTTATTACTAAAAGTAATTTACCATTATGGAGTTTGACCCTCAACTGGCTTCCGGCTGAGCCTACTCTCCGTCGGAGGTCGGATGAAGAACATTATTTTGGCTGTTATTGCATTCCTTTAAGCGCCGGTAAGAGCTTCGGGCAGCTCTCGCTCATAGTTTTTATACATGATATACCTCTGTATGCCCTTGCAGCTGTCTAAGGATTGCCTTGCCAGTGCAGCCGCTTTGTGCCGGTTCCCGGCACGCATTTCAAGCTCATAGAGCAATGCGTCTCTCATCCATGGCTTTGCTGCTTTAGCCGCAGTTGCTCGAGCAAGCTCCAAATTGCCTTCCTCAAGATGAACAAAGGCTTCATAATAGTTGCGGTATTTCTCAGAATGGATATGAGGAAGCTGCTTCTTCATGGAAGCGGCATCCTTGTGGTATAAATCATACATCACTTTGTATAGCGCTTGGCGTTGCGGCTGCTTATATTTGCTAAGCATATGCTGAAACAGATGTTCAATTTCTTCATCTCTTCTGTTGGCAATAGCATAATAAAGATACATATGTGATTTTTTTCTTTGTTTGCTCAAATATTTTTCCAGCCGCGCTATATTGGTTTCAAACAAGAACATATGCAAGACAGGAAGGCTGAGAAATAGGCCTGCAATGAGTATAGCGGCAACGAGGATGTAGATGAGCTTAATGTCAATCGATGCTAGGACTAAGCTAACCATAAAAATGAGCACATAAATAATAGTGGTACGGACTGGCGAATGAATAATGAAACACTCCTTTTTTTGATGCTTCTAAAGTTATTTTCCATTTTTTATTATATCATGTCATTTATATGTGGTCTTCTAGTCTCATTATAATCTTTACAGATTAAGGAACCTGTACAAGGAATTATACTTGCAAATGACGAATGAATAACCGAGCTGCGGATGCAGCAAGCAACTTGGCGAAAATAATAAAACTTTTATAGCGCGTAATGTCGATTTCTATTGTTACGATTCGTCGTTCAAGTAGGAGCGGGATTAACGGCAAGCTTAGAGCGAATAATCTGGGTCTCCATAATGAACGCAGGAGGGAAATGTATATGCGATTTATGATGATTGTAAAAGGTACGAACGATTCCGAGGCAGGTGTTATGCCAAGCCAAGAGCTTCTTGAAGCGATGCTGAGGTACAACGAAGAACTGGCTAAGGCAGGTGTGCTGCTTGCTGCCGATGGTCTGCATGCAAGCTCGAATGGCATACGGATATCTTATCCTGAACCTGGCGGCAAACCGAAAGTCATTGACGGTCCATTTACCGAGGCTAAAGAAATAATTGCCGGCTATACGCTAATTGAGGTCAAATCAAAAGAAGAAGCGATCGAATGGGCGATGCGCATGCCGGATCCGCACGGAAATGGCGAAGGGCAAATCGAGCTCCGCCAGATTATTGATGCGCCGGAATTGACGCAGCACCCGGAAACGCTGGCGATGCTTCGCGATCAGATGGACCGGCTTAAAAACTCGTGAACGGTTCCTCGGTCCAGCGTACAATTGATGCCATCTGGCGGATCGAATCGGCCAAGCTGATCGCCGGGCTGGCGAGGATGGTGCGCGATGTTGGTCTCGCGGAAGATCTTGCGCAGGATGCGCTGGTCATTGCATTGGAGCGGTGGCCGAGTACCGGCATTCCCGATAATCCCGGCGCATGGCTCATGACTGCGGCGAAGCGCCGTGCAATCGATATGATGCGCAGGAGCAAGCTGCGTGACCAGAAATATGAAGAGTTTGGTCGCGGCAATGACTTGTACGCCGAAGACGACGTGGACCTTGCAATGGATGGAGAGGTTGGCGATGATCTCCTTCGGCTGATTTTTACAACCTGCCATCCGGTTTTGTCGAAGGAGGCGCGGGTCGCTTTGACGCTGCGCCTGCTTGGGGGTCTTACGACCGATGAGATTGCACATGCTTTCCTTATTGGTGAATCAACGATCGCGCAGCGGATCGTTCGGGCGAAACGTACGCTTAGCGCGTCTCGGGTTGCCTTTGAGGTTCCCGTAGGCGAGGAACTTAAAGAACGTCTGTCAACCGTTCTCGAAGTGATCTATTTAATGTTTAATGAGGGTTATACCGCGACTTCTGGAGGCAGCTGGATACGTCCGCTGCTTTGCCAGGAGGCGCTTAGATTAGGACGCATTCTAGCGGAAATCGCAGCTGGAGAGCCGGAGGTTCATGGCTTGGTTGCCTTGATGGAAATCCAATCGTCACGGTTCAAAACGCGGGTAAGCGCCGCCGGAGAGCCCATTCTTCTGATGGATCAAAACCGTGCGTTATGGGATCAGCTGCTGATCCGCCGCGGCTTGGCCGCTCTAGAGCGTGCAAGGAAGCTCGGGCGTCCGCTCGGCCCTTATGCGCTTCAAGCTGCGATTTCCGCATGCCATGCTCAGGCTCGTACGGCATCCGAGACCGATTGGGCCCGGATTGCTGCCCTTTACGAAGCTTTATCGCGCGTAATGCCATCGCCTGTCGTCGAATTAAACCGGGCTGTGGCGATCGCCATGGCTTTTGGTCCTGCTTTTGGCCTTCAAATTGTTGATGAATTGACCGCTGAACCATCGATGAAGGAGTACCATCTGTTGCCGAGCGTACGCGGTGATCTTCTGGCCAAATTAGGCCGTATCGACGAAGCCCGTTTCGAATTCGAGCGTGCGGCATCGCTGACACGCAACACGCGAGAGCAAGAGCTTCTGCTGAAGCGCGCTGCGGAATGCATTTCAACGGATTCGGATCTCAAAAAATAGTTAGCACGGCCTTGTCGATTATGATTCCTTCCGTTCGTCGTTTAAGTAGAGGCGGGCTCAAGGCGGCCCGGACTAATCAAGCTGCCGGGAGGGAACATGAATGCGTTATATGTTGATTGTCAAAGCGACCAAGCATTCTGAAGCGGGCGTGAAGCCAAGCCGAGAGCACATTGAGGCGATGGCTGCTTATCATGAATCGCTGGCAAGAGCGGGCGTGCTCATCGCGTCCGAGGGTCTGCAGCCAAGCTCGAGCGGGCTGCGGTTCACGTATTCGTTGCACGGCGAGATGCCGGTTGTAACGGTCGGTCCTTTTGCTAGGGAGAAGGAACTTGTTGCGGGGTTTACGCTGATTGACGTGAAGTCGGAGGATGAAGCGATCAAATGGGCGAAGCGAATGCCGAATCCAAGCGGCTCGGGCCAAGGCGAGGTTGAGCTTCGCGGGCTTTTGGACGATGAAAATCTGCTAAATGCATCAGCAACTACGGCTTTGGAGTCGGATCTGCGCGATCAAATCGATATGCTCAAAAAAATGATTCCTTGATTTCAATCGAAGAGGAGAGAGAAAACATGAACCAAGAAGTAACGGATTTTATCGAGGCGGTAAAAGAGCCATGGCAGGGTGAGCTGTGCTCCCGCCTGCGCGAGGTTGTCCACGGAGCCATTCCTAACGTTCAGGAGCGCATTCAGTACAAAAAACCTCATTTTTTGAAAAATGGAAAATACGCTGCTGTTATTTCAACGTCCAAAGACGCAGTAAGCTTTACGATCTTTAATGCGAGCGACCTCACGCTGCCGGAAGGGCTGTTCGATGGTCCTCCGGAAAGAAAAACGATCAAGCTGCGCCAAGGGAACACGGTTGATTCCGATCAGCTTTCTTCGCTCGTAAGCCAAGCCTCCGCAGCTTTATAAGAACGGTTATTGAGCATGCTGCAATAAGCGAATATGGCAATCGACAAGCGTTCGGAGAGGGCGCAATCGGCGCGACGCTTATGATCAGCATTTTGCCAATACTGGTCGCGTTCCTATTCCTGAGTGACCGCATCGTAGAAGGCATTGCTGCGGGCTCCGTTAAAGGGTAACGCAAAGAACCTCCAATCACTTATTTTAAGTGCTGCCGGAGGTTCTTTCTTGTTCGTAAGCGGTAGAAAATAAGAAAGTCCTCCGGAGAGCCGAACCCTTCCAAGAGGACTTTCTTCATTCATTAATGGTTTTCATAGATGAAATAATCGAAGTCTGCATGGTAGCCGCGGCCGGACGTATCCTGGCACTGCATGCCGACGAACGCGCCTGTAAAGAAGCCGCCGCCCTGAATGTAATCATCCGAGAGCTTATATGACTCGAAGTTTACAGGAAGGCGGGTCCAGCTATTTCCATCGAGCGAATACGAGTAATAATACAACGTATTCTCCGTATCTACACGCAGATAAACGTAAGCGGCATCATCCGGCAGAGCAATTTCATTGCCGCGAAGAGGCTCCGAGAAAGAGAAATTATCGCATGCGACAAGCTGCAACATTCTGCCCTTTTCTTCATTCCACGATATCTGGCATGATGTCCAGTTTTGCGTGTTGTAGTAGTTGACTAGCCCAGCCGATTGCTGGAAGGTCGTTGGATGGAAAGCAACCTTCGTCTCTGCCGTAAAGTTAAAATGCTGCCAGCGCCTTGCGATAAACGCTTGCGTGAATTTGGAGGTCAGCGATTCTTTGCCGTATAGACGCAGATGACCAGGGTTGTCGCTCAGCGATACGATCTGATTTCCAAGCGGAATGCGGAGGCTTTGGAAATGCGGATTTAAAGTGCCGCTGTCAAAGTCATCTTTGACCGGATAATCAGGATCCCATTGCACCTCTGGAAGGTTTGGCCCTTCAATAACCAGCGAAGGCTGATTGCCGCCAACAACGTATGGCCATTCATCTCGCCATTCAACCCGCTGAATTGCTGTCTCCCTGCCGAGCGGGCAGTAGCCGCGTGGATCCAGCAGAGGTGCACCTTCTATAGAAAGCGGCCGTCCAACCAAATGCACCAAAAACCACTCATCGGTATGCGTCTGGACGATAGAGGCATGACCGGATTTCTGAAGCGGGATGCGCGGTGCATGGAATGAGGTGATCAACGGATTTTCGGGATGAACTTCATAGGGGCCACGCAGCTGCTTGGACCTTGCGATCGTGGCTTGATGTTCATATTTGGTGCCGCCCTCAGCCGTAAGCAAGTAGTAGTAGCCATTGATTTTGTACAGGTGAGGCGCTTCGGTAAGTCTAACATCCGTTCCTTTGAAAATAATTTCCGGTTGGCCGACCAGCTTCTGCTCGCTGACGCTGTATTCTTGGAGCAGGATGCCGTTGAAATTGTGATGTCCGGCGCGGTGATCCCACATCATGTTTACAAAATATTTCCTGCCGTCCTCATCATGGAACAAGGAGGGGTCAAAACCCGAGCTGTTGACATGAATCGGCTCCGACCACTCGCCATCGATCGTGTCGCAGGTGACCAAATAGTTATGGCAGTCCTTCCATTGTCCTTCGGTTACTTTAACATCGGTATAGATGAGCCAAAATTTATTGTCGCTGTATGATAGCGCAGGAGCCCAAATGCCGCCGGAATCCGGATTGCCCATCATATTGAGCTGGCTGAGCCTGTTTAGAGGCCGTGATGCGAGTCTCCAGTTTTTCAAGTCTTTGGAGTGGTAGATCCCAACGCCGGGAAACCATTCGAAGGTTGAAACCGCAATGTAATAGTCCTCGCCTGCACGGCAAATACACGGATCGGGATTAAAGCCTGTCAAAATCGGATTTTGAATAGCGGTCATATGTTTTCTCCTTTGTGAAAAATGATGTAAGGCATTCTGGAAGACGAATGTACGTTATTATAAAAATATGATAGCAATGATAATGATCGGTTCCCATATCCATAGCATGTTGATATTTACCCAAATCAATCATCTTATATAAGCTCGCAAATGACGAAGGAGGCTGCTTGTTTATGCCGGCAAAACTAGAACCCGTAAGAAAGGAATTTATGCTGCCAGATATGGATTCCACCTTTCGCGTATTCGCGGCGCATTGGCGAACCGTTGACCCTGACTGGAAGTATCCGCTCCATAAGCATCCGCTCTTCGAGGTGAATCTTGTGTTGTCAGGCGTACAGGAAATGACGGTCAATGGAGTGGCTTACGTGCAAAACTCAGGTGATCTTATGCTGCTCAACCCGGGGGATAATCACGGGAGCAAAGTGGTCGGCGGCGAAGAAATGACGTATTATTGCTTGCATTTTGATGTGGATGAACGGTCCTTCCGCGAGCTTCTGGTCCGTAACAGCCGCTGCTTTCATGAGTCTGGAAGCGAACTGGCTGTTGCGATAAAGCCCGCGCTGGATAAAATTATGGCGTTAACTTCTAAAGAGGCGGCGGGGCGGGTTGAATCTCGCATGAGTATTTTGTCCGCATTGTTTGAGCTGTTCGCCGGCTTAAGCGGTACCTTATCGGAGCTGAACCGTGATGCTGCCGGAGCGCGCAAGTCAGCAGCAGCCTCGCAGATTGCAGCTAAGCTGGAGCAGGCGGTAGAGAGCGAGGCAAACGGCGGGGAGAAGGATAACGAGATGGACACCATTAGGTCGATTGCGGCGTCGGTGGGCTACAGCATGTCGTCGGTCAATCGGATGTTTACCCATGTCTATGGCGTATCCCCGCGGCAATATTTATCCCAATTAATACTTAAAAAAGCCAAGCTGCTGCTGATGGACCCGGACGCAAGCGTCGAATCGATATCAGCAAAGCTTGGCTATCATAATATGGCTCACTTCAGCAGGCAGTTCAAGCGCTGGACCGGGGAGTCGCCGAGCAGCTTCCGCGGTCGGCTTCATGAATAGAAGGGGAAGACTAGCGGCCTGCCAGCTTCTTCATTATTTTCTTCCCAATGATGGATGAGAAGTAGAAGGCAGGGGCAGGGTCGCTGATGCTCCAAATCGCCGGTGCTTTTTTGGTGAAATGGGTTTTTACGATCTGCATGATGCCTAGCTGACCCGCCTTCACATAATCGCGAGAGGAGATAAGATCCTCGAACAGAAAGCAAAAGGCGATGCCGAAGTCCTCTCTAACCGCATGGCTTCCAATCGGCGTTCCGGTAAGCTCCTTATAAGCGAGCAATGGGAAATCAACGCCGCATTTTCGGAGAAGAGGATCCAGCGTAGTCGTTCTAGCATTTATTTCGAGCAAGTAGTACTTCCCCGTCACGGCATCCTTCTTAAATTCAATTTCTGCGAAGCCTTTGTAGCCGATCGCCTCTAGGAAGGGTGCTCCAATGTGATAAAGCTCCTCTACGTATTTTTGCTTCGTAAAGGATGAAGCGCCAAAGTTGATCGGGAACTGCCTTAGCTTTTGGCAGGTGACCCAGTGGGTTACTTTGGAGCTTTGATCCAAGTATGCGTCAAACGTATAAACATGATCGTCGAAGCCGGGAATGATCCGCTGGACAATAACCTCAAGCTTGGCCTGAGCCGACTTCTCGATAGCGCTCCTCATTTCCTCCAAGTTGTTGCATGTAAATATTTTAGCGCGGAATAAGGATACAAAGGACGGAGAGTCCGTTGGCTTCACGATGCATGGAAATCCAATTTCGGCGACGACACGTTCCTCGAACCGCTCCTCGGTTGGACTAATCGATTCTGGTACTATTACACCGTGCTTCGTTGCGAGCATATGAAGAGATTCTTTATCCATGATGCTGCTCCAAAAGCCCTGCTCGGTCATATTGATATGATAGTAGTTTTTGAGCTCATCGAGATTGGCATCAATAAATTCGACATAAGGATCGACGCTTGGGAACAGGACGGGCTTCACTTCCTGTTGTTTGGCGTAGTTGATTAAATAAAGCAATAGCTCTTCCTTCTGCTTCTTGTAATGAGGGACAATGAGTTGCTCGCTTAAATATTTAGACTGAGCGCCGTATGTATTTTCTTTGGAATGATCCATGGCGACCGTATAGATGCCATTCGAGCCTAGACCTCTAATAATGCTCAGCCCTGTATAGAAGTTTGAGCCTAGTATGACGGCTTTATTTTTCAAGAAGGAACACTCGCTTCCATGAATAGATTGGATACTGCAATAAGATTAGCTGCCAGCCTCTAAATATTAGAAAATATATCATGAATTTCCCTTATTATCAAAGAAGGATTCGGATGATCAAAGCTTCTGCTTTCGGTTTTATTCGCCGTATTTCGGATTGCGCACCGCAAGCTATTGTCTTGTGCTATATTTTGATGGAATGCTGGAAGTAGTAAACAAACCAACATATAAGGAGGCAATCCGATTATGAGCGTGCATAGTGACAATAATGACGTAAGCGGTTTCATTCGAACGGACGGGAAAAAGGTGATTAATGGTGACGGCAAGGAAATTGTGCTGAGAGGCGTAGGCTACGGAAGCTGGCTGCTGCCGGAGGGTTATATGTGGAAGTTCCCGGAAGGCGGCGACCGTCCGCGCAAGATCGAGGCCATGGTAACGGCGTTAATCGGAGAAGAGAAGGCATCGCAGTTCTGGGATACGTACGTGGAGCGTTATGTTGATGAGATAGATGTCCGTGAAGTCGCACGGCAGGGCTATAACTCGGTGCGGCTTCCGATCAATGCGCGCGGTATTCTGGAGGACGGAGAAGGCGTGGTCTTTAATGAGAAAAGGCTGGCGCGGATTCACCAAGTGATCGAATGGTGCAGAACCTACAAGCTGTACGTCATATTGGATTTGCACGGAGCGCCGGGCGGGCAGACGGGTGCCAACATCGACGATTCCGAAAATGACCAGCCTGAGCTATTTATCTACCGCAGAAATCAAGAGCTGACGATCGCGATTTGGCGAATGTTCGCGGAGCGCTACAAGGATGATTGGATCATCGCCGGCTACGACCTCTTTAATGAGCCGCTCCCCGATTGGTTCAGCAAATACAATGATCAGGTAGAGCCGCTGTACAAGGAAATTACGGCAGCGATCCGTGAAGTGGACAAGCGCCATATGATTATTATTGAAGGCGTGCACTGGTCAACGGACTGGAGCATATTTACGGATAAGTTTGATGATAATTTGATGCTGCAATTCCATAAGTACTGGAACAATCCCGATACGGAGAGCATCCAGAAGTATTTGGACAAGCGGGAAGAGTGGAATGTGCCGATCTTTATGGGCGAAGGCGGAGAAAATAACGCGCAGTGGTACAGCGGCGCTTTCCAAATGTTCGAGGACCACGATATATCGTGGAATTTCTGGACATGGAAGAAGATGAGCACGTAGAATTCGCCGTACTCGATTCGTATGCCGGAAGGCTGGCATTTGCTGACGGCTTATTTGGAAGGCGGCGCTAAGCCGGACGCGGAGACTGCGGAGCGGATTTTGAATCAATATCTCGACAATCTCAAGCTGGAAAACTGCGACGCATATCCTGAAATATCCCGTTCGCTGCTGCGCCATCTTCCGCTCCAAATTCCTGCCGAGTATTACGGACAGGGCGAAGGAAAGGGCTTCGGCATCGTGCAAAAGAGAGAGAATAAGCTGGAACTGCGGGCGAGCGACGGCGTTCCTATGCGGATGATTACGGGCAAGGCGGAGAAGCCAAGCTATCATTCCGAAGGCGGCAAGCCATGGGCCGAGGATAACACCGTATGCGTAGAGCTGTATGCAGGTGATTGGCTCGCTTACGACGCTTTATGCGTCGAAGCGCGTAAGTACGATCTTCGTGTCAGGCTGCATGCCGCTGAGGGAGAAGCGCTCCTATCCATTGAATGGGAAGGGCATGAACCGGTAACCCGCGAGGTGAGCGGGGCAGAATGGCAGGAGAGCTTGCTGATGGATAACGTCGAAGCGGCTAAGGGTGCGGTCCGCGTCATCATTCGCGTTCTGCACGGACAAGTGGATTTGGACTGGATTACATTTTCCTTCGCGGAATAAAGGATGGAACCGATCATGTGATGTTTGGCAGCTTCTGCCGGCATCACATTTTTTTTGTGCCCGAAAAACGGCGAATCAGCCCAAAACCGAAAAATGGTCACCCGAATACGAAATCTAAAGCCTTACGGGATAAGGGACAACAATCTACAATTAACGTATAGGGTTTGCAAAGGCTTACATCAGATTTTCATCAGCATGGGGGTTATTATTTTGAAGACACAGCTAAGTTCGGCACCAGCTTCCCTGCCTGCTGCGGACGCAAAAGCAGCGAGAAGCAAATGGTTCAAGAAATTGTACAGCCAAAGGCATGTCCAGATTATGGCGCTGCTCGGCGTCATATGGATGATTATATTCAACTATGTCCCAATGTACGGCGTTATCATCGCTTTCAAAGAATTTAATATTGTGAAATCGATCGGTGAAGCGCCTTGGGTGGGCCTCACGCATTTCAAGGAGTTTTTCCAAGACGAGAGCTTCATCGACGTAATGCGAAATACACTCGGCATCAGCTTGATTAAGCTGGCGATCGGCTTTCCATTGCCTATTATTTTTGCTTTGTTTCTTAACGAAATCCGTTCTGTCGGGTTCAAAAAGGCGATTCAGACGATATCCTATTTGCCGCACTTCCTGTCATGGGTTATCCTCGGCGGCATTCTGACAACTTGGCTTGCGGATGTAGGCGTTATCAACAATGTGCTGCTTGCGCTTAATCTCATTAAAGAGCCGATCTCGTATTTGGCAGAGCCAAGCTACTTCTGGAGCATCATCATTACTTCGGATATTTGGAAAGAGCTCGGCTGGTCCGCGATTATCTATCTAGCGGCTATCGCCAGCGTATCGCCGGAATTGTACGAAGCGGCAACCATAGATGGGGCGGGACGTTTTCAGAAAATGTGGTATGTCACTTTGCCAAGCATCAAATCGACGATCTCCATCCTCTTCATTCTTGCTGTAAGCGGAGTGCTTAACTCCAACTTCGACCAGATTCTCGTACTGAGAAACTCCCTGAATGAGAGCGCGAGCAACGTAATCGATATTTATGTTTACCAGACCGGTATGCAGCAAGGACGTTATTCCTATTCGACTGCTGTCGGATTGTTCAAGGCTGTTATCGCACTCATTCTGCTTCTGATTGCTAACCGCGTAACGAAAAAAATGAACGATACATCGCTTTTCTAGAAAAGGAGGAGTCAAGCCGTGTTTAGTATTAAACGTAAAACAAAGGGAGAAGCTTTCTTCGACCTCTTCAATAACTTTGGCATGCTGCTCATTTGCTTCGCAACGTTATATCCGATTTGGTATGTGCTGGTCAACGCCTTCAACGAGGGACAAGACGGCATGCGCGGAGGGATCTACTGGTGGCCGCGGGTTTTCAGCTTCGAGAGCTTTGACGCGGTTTTCCAAAGCACAGGCATTATGACAGCTATGGGCATTACGGTTGCAAAAACCGTGCTTGGAACGTTGATTCACGTGTTTTTTACAGCTATGGTTGCCTTTGCTTTCTCTCGTAAAGGACTCATTGGCGGCAAAATCTATATTCTCTTCGGTACCGTAACGTTGTTTTTTGGCGGCGGCCTGATCCCAACTTACCTGCTTATGAGAGATCTGCATTTGCTCGATAACTTCATGGTCTATATTATCCCGGCGATGTTCAGCTTCTTCGATCTCATCATCTTCATGACCTTCTTCCGGGATATTCCGGATGGCCTTGAGGAAGCAGCCAAAATTGACGGGGCGAATGACTGGTCGATTTTCGTTAGGATCATTCTTCCGGTGTCGATGCCGGTTATCGCGACGATCGCGCTGTTCCACGGGGTATACCAGTGGAATGATTATTTTGCCGGCGTTATCTACATGAACAACATGGACCTGCAGCCGGTTCAAACGTACCTGTACCGCGTTGTGGCTCAGTCCAGCTCCAGCCAGATGCTGGCTGCTATTCCTGGGGGCATTGGCAAGTCGGTTACGACACAATCGATCAAGCTGGCTACGATGGTCGTTACAACGCTACCGATCGTCATCGCTTATCCGTTCCTGCAAAAGTATTTTGTCAAAGGGATGATGATCGGTTCGATCAAAGGTTAATCTGCGGCAGTACATTCCGCCCTTTATCGGGCAGAGGATTGCATATATAATAATCATTCATACAGAGAAGGGGAAGACAAAATGAACAAGAAGCCTAAGCTCAAAAATCTATTGATGCTGATGATTGCAACGGTTCTGGTCTTTACAACGGCTTGCTCATCAGGCGGCAACAAAAATGCGAACAAAGAAGAGGGCAACGAAGCGCCAGCTGAGCAAGTGAAGCTTACGCAGGATGATAAAGGCTGGGAAGTCGATAAAACCCCTATTACATTTGACTGGTATATCAACTTTTCCTGGTTCCCTAACAAATGGGGCGTAGATGCTACATCCAAATACATTACGGAAAAAACAGGCGTTAACGTTAACTTTATCGTTCCTGCCGGCAACGAAGCAGAGAAGATGAATACGATGATCGCATCGGGCAGCCTGCCTGACTTTATTACGCTAGGCTGGTACGAAGAAGCGGTTAAGAAAATGATCGAAGGCGATCTTGTGCTTCCGTTGAACGAGCTTGCTGACCAATATGATCCTTACTTCTACAAAGTAACAGATCCGGCTAAGCTTTCGTGGTACAAGCAGGAAGACGGCAATGTATACGGCTATCCTAACTCTTCTTCTTCCCCTAAGGATTACGAGAAATTCGGAGACAACATTACGTCAACACAAACGTTCCTAGTGCGCAAGGATATGTACGAAGCGCTTGGAAGCCCGGATATGCGTACGCCGGAAGGTTTCTTGAAGACGCTTGAGGCTGCCAAAAAAATGTACCCTGACGTTAACGGACAACCGCTTATTCCGCTAGGCATGTACGATTTTAACGATACAGGCAATGCGTCGCTGCAGCACTACATTCAAAACTTCCTTGCCATTCCGTACGATAAAGACGGACAGCTTTATGATCGCAACACAGATCCTGAATATGTGAAATGGCTTAAAACGGTGCGCCAAGCGAACGAGAACGGCTTGTTGGCAAAAGATATCTTCATCGACAAACGTCCGCAAATGGAAGAGAAAATCGCGCAAGGCCGTTACTTTGCAATGCTGTACTCCAGATCAGACCTTGCCAACCAACAAAATGCGCTATTTGCAAACGACCCGAACTCGATTTACATCGCGGTAGACGGTCCTGCTAATGCGAACTTGGATCAGCCGACACTGGCTGGACCATCGATTTCCGGTTGGACGGTTACATTGATCTCCAAAAACGTAAAAGACAAAGCACGCGCGATTCGTTTCCTAGACTATTTGATCTCTGAAGAAGGCCAGCATGATACGTTCTTCGGCAAACAAGGCGTAACTTGGGATAACATCGATGGCAAGGATCAGTTCCTGCCGGAGGCGCTTAATCTATTGAACACAGACCGTGGCGCTTTCGACAAGCAGCTAGGGGCATCCCATACGTTCTGGATGATGATGGACACGAACCTGACGCCAATTTGGTCGCCTCCTGCTGTTGAGCCATTCAAGCAATTGGAAGACTGGACACGCGGCAAAGCGAAGAGCTTGTCGGAGTTTGACCAGCTGAACCCGACAGGCACATCGGAAGAAGGCATTATGAATACGAAAATCGATCAAGAGTTCGGCAAAGTGCTTCCGAAGCTAGTGCTTGCCAAATCCGATGCGGAATTCGATAAGATTTGGAACGAGTTTCTGAAAAAACGCGAATCTCTTGGTTTCAGTAAAGTACAAGCTTATAAACAAAAGCAATACGAAATTAACGTA
Source organism: Bacillus sp. FJAT-26390 (assembly GCF_001682865.1). GTDB lineage: Bacteria > Bacillota > Bacilli > Paenibacillales > Paenibacillaceae > Pristimantibacillus. The sequence goes on along the minus strand of NZ_MAQX01000032.1, from coordinate 343,257 downwards.
GCGAAATTGGCTGAAGCGACGAAGTAACGCGTAACGAAAGGTACTCCAGAACCGGAAACGGACTGGAGTGCTTTTTGTTGCATAGAGGAATGTTAACACAGAATGATATACGGAGCGGAAGTGAGTAAATAATGGGCAGGAAGTTTCGGTTGTACCTTCAATCTTTTTCGAATTGGCTGGGCCGCAGATCCATGCAGAGCCGTTTGGTAGCCGCATATATCGTTATTCTGTTAATTCCAAGCATCGTGGTATCCAATTATCTCTTCAGCCAAATTAGGGATAGTTATACCAATGACACCTTGAAACAGGGTCAGTACTTGCTGGAGATGGAAAAAATAAATATTTTGAATCAGATTGAAGCCATGGAGCTTGCCGCCCAGCTCACGATATCGGATTCTGATGTTTTAGAATATATCTCCACGAAGGAAGAGCTGCCTATTCAGGAGCTGCTCGATTTGTACCGGGGGCCTCTTACCGATATGATCAATATTCAAATCAATAATCCGAATATCGCCCATCTGCGGCTTTATGCGAACAATGAGCATATTTCGGAAATTTGGCCGATTATTTTTCATGAGCGCCGTATCCAAAACGAGCCTTGGTTCTCTAAGCTGGATCAATTGGATGGCAAGGAGCTTTGGACGTTCAAGGATAAGGACTTTGATATTTTGCGCCGTTATGTGACCGATGTGAATGACCAAATGCCGAAGGTCTCGCTGGTGCGCGTCGTACATGCCGGGAGCAAGCGTATTGGCATCATCCAAGTGGAAATGCTGCTGAAGCAGTTTTCGCCCAAAGCTTTTGCCAATATTAAGGACGAGGGCTCGCAGATGATGCTTGCTGACAGCAGCGGGGCTATCTATCTGGACGACAACCAGCCGTTTGCCGGCCACAATCCGGAGCTTCGCGAAGCGATTGAGCAGCAATTCGCCGATATGAACGTGCGCGGATTACACGAGAAACGTTTCATCGTGAATAAGCATCCTTATCTGCTCGTCTCGACGCCAATTGAGCAGGCAGATGCCCATATTCTGAATGTCGTGTCCTTGCAGACCGCGCATGAGCGCATATCTACAGCGGAGAAGCAGATCATTGCGGCAAACCTTATATTGATCGGCCTTCTTTCGATTATTACGTATATGATGAATTCCTTTATTCTCAAAAACCTAAGCCGCCTGACGGAGGCGATGAAGAAGGTGAGAAGAGGGGAAATGCCTACCGGGCTGCCGCTCGGCGGAGGCGGGGAGATCGGGGAGCTTGCCCATCATTTCAACAAATTAATTCATACCATTAACGAATTGATTGCACAGGGCGTGAAGAAGCAAGCGCTGACGAAAGAGGCTGAGCTGCGCACGCTGCATAGCCAGATCGATTCTCACTTTTTGTACAATACGCTTGAGAATATTAAGATGCTGGCAGAGATGGAGAATCAGCGGACGATATCCGACTCGCTCACTTCGCTCGGCGGAATGATGCGCTATAATTTCAAATGGTCAGGCGAGTATGTCAGCTTGCGGGATGAGATTCGGCATATTCAAAATTATATTGCGGTTATGAATATCCGCTTCGACGAGCCAATCCAGCTTGAGCTGCGCATTCCCCCGAAGCTGCTGGAGATCGAGGTGCTTAAGATGTCTCTGCAGCCGATCATTGAAAATGCGGTTAAGCATGCTTGGCTTGGGGTGGAAGAGGGCAAGAGTACCATCATTATTGATGTCTCGGAGAATGAGGATGCAGGCGTGATCATTACGTTGAGAGATAACGGCATGGGGATTGAGGCGGGACGCCTAGAGCGATTAAATGAAATGATTCATGCCGAAAATTGGAACAACGCTCTTACGGACGAACAGGTTAAAAACGGGAAGCAGGCGTTCGGAATCGGCCTGCGCAACGTTCATCAGCGCATTCGGCTTTATTATGGAAAGCAATATGGATTACAGGTGCACAGCAGAGAAGGGCAATTCACTGAGGTGGTTATTACTCTTCCAAAGGTGCTGTTAATGGGGAGGGGGTCTGGCAATGAGGAAAATGCTAATCGTCGATGACGAGAAAAATATCCGCTTAGGGCTCAAAACCATGATTGAAAGAGAGTTTCCGGAATTATACGATATTCGGACAGCCATACATGGCGAAGATGCACTAACACAATATCATCATGAACGGGCGGATATCGTCATTACAGACATTCGCATGCCAATAATGGACGGCATTGAGCTGATTAAACGGATCACCAAGGAGGCCGAGCCAGAGCAGAAGCCGATATTTATCATACTAAGCGGGTATGATGATTTTGCTTATGCAAAGGCCGCTATCGAATATCAGGTTAAAGATTACTTATTAAAGCCTATACGGCGGGACGAGCTGTTTGAGTCGCTGCGCAAAAGCGAGAATACGCTGCAAGCGCAGGCCGAATTAGCCGAGAGAGTGGCTGTGAGCGATACGTACCGAGAACAGCTGCGCATCAATCTGCTGAAGGAATGGTTTAGGCAAGACGAGCCCTCTTTTGACGGCATGGCCGAGCTTGAGTCCAAAATCAGGTTCGATCAGATGACGCTGCCGTTTACCGTTGCCGTCTTGAACTATAAATCAGAGAGCGGCGACTCCATGAACAAAGAAGAGTTTAAGCTGCTCGTAGAGAAGATGCTTGAGCCGATGAACGGGGCTTTGGATGTCTCTTTCCTAGATAGCGAGAGCAAGCTTGTTCTAATTGGAAGTCCCGCGCTGCAGTTCGAAGAATTGTTCAAGCAGGCAGGCGTCAGGGAGCTTGATGGGCTTCGCATGGGGGTCAGTGCGGAGGGCAATGAAATCGAGGAACTGTTTCATTGCTACAAGCAGGCATCGGAAGCGCTGCAATACTCGTTCCTGTACTCGAATTGCCGGATGCTGCGGCATGAGGACATCCGGGAGAAACGGCGGGACTACAAGGTGCCGGATGAGGAGATTCGCAAGCTTGGCAATATGCTGGGAACCGACCGGGAGCGGGAGGTGCAGGAGCTGTTGAAGCTGATCTTCCATACAGAGGACTTGCCTGACGTTGATATTCATTACTTGCGGCTTGTCGGGAAACGGATTAACGAGCAGGTGCTCGATGAGGTATTTCGTATTTACGGCGAGGAGTCGATCGAAGTGCTGAAGCTGTACCGCAAAGTAGGCAATATGGATAACTTCCGCAGCTTCCATGACTATTACAGAAGCTTGGAGCTGCTGCTGCTGAGCGTGAATGATTATATTAGAGGCATCCGTTCCGCATACAGCGAGCATTCGGAGATTAAGGCGGCTGTTGCCTATATCGAACAAAATTATTACAGGCCGCTCAATATGGCAGTCGTAAGCAATTATGTCGGCTTGAACTACTCCTACTTCAGCGAAGCGTTCAAAGCCCATTCAGGCGAGAGCTTTGTGCTGTTCCTGAAAAAAGTGCGTATTCGCAAGGGCAAGGAGCTGCTGCTCGAAGGGAATCAGAAGATGCAGGAGATAGGAAGCGCGATCGGCTTTGAGAACAGCAAGCAGTTTTCCCGCGTGTTCAAGGAGCTGGAAGGAATCTCGCCGCAGGAATATCGGATCAAGGTTAGATCGGACGCGAGTCAAGGGCAAGCGAGCATAAAGGAATGAGGAGAAGAGGAGCCCCCAGGCTCCTCTTTTTTACTTTATTGTTATGTTCGGGCCTGATTAGGGTACTAATACTTATAAGCGAAGGGAGCTGTTGAACCATGTTAATTGATGATTATATGCCGGAAGACATTCTAGAGGTTAATCCGAATAATGAACCGGAGATCATACCGCCAGCATCGCCGGAGGTTAAGCCTGTGCAGCCCGTCCCGGAAATTGTTCCGCAGAGGACACCCGAGATTAAACCGGACGTGATCCCTGAGATCAAGCCGGACATTCCGCCAGAGATTCCGCCGAAGGAATGAAACAAAAAAACGAGCCGCCAACGGTTTTCTTTTGGGCGGTTCGTTTTTCTTTGCGCATAGGGGGAGTTTTAGAAGAATGGTCCCGGCATAGCGCACCCAGGGAAAGCATTAATATCTTGAACCATATTGAAAGGGTATTGCTTTGTGGCGAATTGGCTTTGATACAAATATTCCTGCAATACCACATTGCCCCCGCTGACGCTGCATAATACCCCCGTTACACCTTGCCCGTTCGTAAGCGATACACCCACTGGCTGGCCGACGAGTCCTGCAGCCTTCGAATACCATGGCATTTGAAGCATAATCTATTCACCTCCGTTGCCACCATTGTATGTGGGGCAATCGCGTAACGTACTTTTTAACTAGCAGAGCTGAGTACTGCTTAAACAGATGAGCTGGAAAATAATGCTTGACGCGAGCAGCTCTGATTATATATATTTTGTACAGTGTACGAATTAATTATTTTGAAGAGAAAAGAGTGATTGAAGGATGACAGAGACAGAAGCGTTATTGGCACAATTGAAAAAAGAGGAAGCGGTTTTAACTTTTGAAAGCTTTACGAATGAAACGGCTTTGCAATTGGGGGCGAAGCTCGTCGAGGCGGCGCTAGAGAGCAAGCTGCCGGTCACAATCGATATATCCAGAGGCGAGCTGCAGCTATTTCGCGCGGCATTGCCGCAGGCTACAAAAGACGCCAATAGCTGGATCATTAGAAAAAATCGGGTAGTGAATCAATTTTTCCAAAGCTCTTATTTGATCGGTACAAGAATGAAGTTGCTGAACATGACGATGCAAGAGTTCGCGCTGCTGGACCCGATGCATTACGCGGCGAACGGCGGGGCTTTTCCGATCGTGGTAGATGGCGCAGGATTTATTGGAACCATAACGGTAGCGGGCCTCTCGGAACAAGAAGATCATGAGCTGGTCATTTCGGTGCTAAAGACGTTTTTGAACAAGGAAGTGTAAGGAACTCGTAAAAAAGGGGCTGTCTCTTAAGGTCAATGACCCTTTGAGACAGCCCCTCTTATTGCTGCGCTAGCGAATAATAGCGGTAAGCGATTTTACATAAATTATTCCGCGTTTAAAATGCGATCAATGGCATCCAATTCGCTCTGCGTGAACGCCAGATTGTTAAGTGCCGCCACGTTTTCTTCGATTTGGCTTACTCTGCTTGCGCCTACCAGCGCGGAGGTGACCCGGTTGCCGCGCAGCACCCATGCGATCGCCATTTGCGCCAACGATTGCTCTCTTGAGGCAGCAATATCATTCAATTGGCGAGTCTTATTGAGGACATCCTCCGTAATATGCTCCGGCTTCAGGAAACGGATGCCGCTGCCTGCTCTGGAGTCGGCCGGAATGCCTGTCAGGTACTTATTCGTGAGAATGCCTTGCGCAAGAGGGAAAAACGCAATGCTGCCTACGCCTTTATCCTCAAGCAAGTCGAGCAGCCCGTCTTCAATGGTGCGATCAAGCATGGAGTACGAAGGCTGATGGATTAAACAAGGCGTGCCGAGCTTATTCAGCGCTTCAATCGCAGCTTTGGACTCTGCTTCATCATAGGAGGAGATGCCTACGTACAACGCTTTTCCTTGTCGAACAAGCAAATCCAGCGCACCCATCGTTTCCTCGATCGGCGTGTTAGGGTCCGGTCTGTGATGATAGTAGATGTCCACATAATCTAGCCCTAAACGCTTTAGGCTCTGATCAAGACTTGCGACTAAATATTTTTTGGAGCCCTCATCCCCGTAAGGACCTGGCCACATGTCCCAGCCGGCTTTGGTTGAGATGATCGTCTCGTCGCGGTGCGAAGCGAAGTCCAGCTTTAATATTTTGCCGAGTGTTTCCTCCGACGAACCGCCCGGCCAGCCGTAGTTGTTGGCGACGTCAAAGTGGGTAATCCCTAAATCGAACGCGCGGCGGACCATCTCACGGCTGTTGTTAAACACATACCCGTCGCCGAAGTTATGCCATAGGCCAAGTGAAATAGCGGGAAGCTTAAGGCCGCTTTTGCCGCATCGGTTGTATTTCATGTTCTCGTATCGTTGCTCGCTAGGTTGATAATTCAATGGTAGTGCCTCCTGTGGAATCAATTATGTTTAGGGTGTGCCATTAATCCAGTAGTCGGTAAATTGCTGCGTTTCGGTAGCGTTATTCATGGAGTTGTTAAACCACCAAACGCCGGAGCCTGCTACTCGCGCGCCTTCCAAAATCGCATCGTTGACGGCAACGGAATGGTTTTGCGCATTCTCGTAAGTTTTATGGTAGTCAGTTAGCGTATAATCGCCGGGACCGAGCGGAATAAAGGCACAGGTTGCAGGCAGGGCGTTGCTGATACGGATGGTGTTCTCTTTAATGGCGAGCTTATAATTTGTTGCGTTTGTGGTAGAAGGATTGGCGGGATAAGCGGGAGCGCTCAGATCAGCCGTGTCGTAATCCATCATCACGATCATGTCGAGCAATGCGCCAAATTGAGCCAATTCGCTGTCAGGCATATAAGCAGAGAAAGGATTGCCGTCAATGGAAAGATGTTTGTTTGGACCGATGGCTGTTCTTACTTTTTGGATCAGTTGTCTGTAATCGGTGCTTGCCGTACCCGCGCTGACAGGCTCAAAGTCGAGGTTGATGCCGTCGAGGCCATAATAGTTGACGAGAAACGCGCAATGCGCCGCAATATTATCATGCATCGTGGCTTTGGAAACCGCAGGCGTATGCACGACATTGTTTTTGTCCGTATACGGCACGCTTTGTACATGCAGCGACTTGTTTCCGTTAACGACACCGATCAACTTCATGTTGGGAGCATACAATCTGGATTTGTTTACCCAGTTTTCAAGCTCGTCGTAAGCATACCAGCTCATGGTTCCGTCAATCGGCTGCCCGTCTACATCCTCGTATTGACCGGTTGTGGAATCACGATCGAAGAAGCCGACGTCGATCATTTGGTATTTGATTTTGTAGCTGTTCATTTTGGTGATCACGTCTTGGATAAAAGTATTCGTTTGGGGCGACATCACCCATTCCGGATTCGTAAAGGTAACGTTGTTCTCGCGATAGGAATTGTCTACGGTCCAAGCCTGTGCCTCTACATAGTGGTTGTAGGCGTTGGTGTAGCTGCCGTTGGAGTAGATTCTTAGGTATCTTGCTTTAACCGGATTAAAGGTGATGGTCTTGCCGGCAGCGGACTCCGCGTATTCGGCATCGGTGCCTGCGCCTTGGCTGGAGCTGTTGTCGGCATCATTGTTGAATACGGTAGTGGAGCTGCTGAAAGCGGCGTTTTCTGACAGCTTAACGACAACATCCTTGTAGGTCCGGCCATCCGCGTAGTAATGCCAGAGCAAAACCTTGTTTAGGTAGTAGCTCGCGCCAAAATCGATCTGGATGTATTTCTTTCCTGTACCAGCCTCGGTGAACGAATTGCTGTTGTTGCTGACCCCGTCGGTAAGTAGCGATGCATTCACCAGCGTGGCGTTGGAAGTTGCCGTTTTTCCTGCTGCAACATTTTGGGCTGCTGCGGCGCTTGCTCTTTGATCCCCGATTAGACCGGTAGCGAAGAGCGCTACGGCTATCGTCGTAATGAGAATGGAGCGGAACGAACCTTTTTTCATAAATGTCCTCCTTTAATTTGTAATCAGCGTACCCCCATTAATTAATAAGCACACTGTACTAATTAATAAAGTAATCGATTTTTCTTTTAATTGTCAACCCTAAAATAACGCTTACTTGCTGCCCATATGATTGGGATAGGTTGAAATTTTGAGAGTTTGTGGATATTATTAAAGAGTCCTTATTAATTATGAACACTTAGAATGCAATTTAAAAAGCGAATAATCTTTATCTTGAAAGGAAAATGAACGTATGATGGCTCAAAAAGGCAATTTGCAATTGATGAAAAAAATTAACTGTTCACTCATCCTTCATATGCTGCTTAGGGAAGGGAGCCTTTCCCGAGCTGAAATAGCTCAGAGATCAAAACTGAGTGCAACTACCGTATCCTCCCTGGTCGATGAATTGATTAAGCAGGACTTAATCGACGAGGTTGGCGAGAAGTCATCTCCAGGCGCAGGCCGAAGAGCGATCGCCTTAGAAATCAGCCGCGATAAAGGTTACATCATAGGGATCGCGCTAGGCAACAATTACTTCCGGTGCGCGCTCTTGAACTTCAGGAACGAAATCGTTTATGAGTTTACCGAGCCGGTTGTTAAAGGAAACGGAGAGGTTTTGGACTTCATGGTTGCCGCGATAAACCGGCTGCTGGCGTCCGGCATCATCAAAGATCCTTTGCAGGTAAAAGGGGTAGCCGTTTCAACGCCCGGCGTCATTGACGATCAGGGGGAAGTTATCGTCCGGTCGACGTTCCTGCGAATCGATAATCTGGAGATCAAGAGAATGCTCCGCAGAGAATTCGATTATCCGGTCGTTGTAGTGAATGACTTGAAGGCTGCCGCTTTCGCTGAGTATTTTGTAGGCAACATTAGAACGGATAATTTGTTATTCCTCTCCATAGATTCAGGTATCGGCATGGGCATGGTCATTGACGGCAAGGTCTATTCCGGCTACAAAGGGCTGGCTGGCGAGATTGGGCATATGCTTATTGATCCCGACGGTCAGCGCTGCGAGGATTGTGGCCAAAACGGCTGCATCGCAATGGTGTTGACGGAGCCTGCCGTTCTGGCAAGGGCAGAGGAAGTCGCGCGCCTGAAGAAGGTAGACAACGTTCCGAAGACGTTCGATGAATTGCTTGAGAGGTATGAAGCCGGAGAAGAGCTTGGCGAAGAGGTTCTAACTAAAGTGAGCTCCTTGCTCGTAAATACATTGTCGGTATTCATTAACTTTTTCAGTCCGGAGCTTATCGTGCTGCATGGCTGGATGTGCCATTCGAATAAGTTCATGAACCAATTAAAAAAGGGACTCTCGACATTCCCTTTCCCGCTGCCGTTCGAGGAGAAACGGGTGGTGCCAGCAACTTTTGAAGAGCGAAACTTCATCATCGGAGCGTCTACGCTTATGCTTCACAAGGTATTCGAGGATTATTTTTGACTAAAATGGAGCTGTTTTCAAGGGGGGAAATGACCCTGAAGACAGCTCCGTTTTTTTTGTTTGACAACGATTTAAGTTGGTTGTATATTTAATTTGTAAAGTGTACGAATTAAATATTTAGGTGTGCCGCATCTATCGATTTGGAAGGGGAATGCAAGTGAAGGCACTGTCCTTGGAAGAAAAAGTGGGGCTAATGTGCGTGGTAGGAATGCCGTCAAATCAAGTGGACGAGGAAGTCATGGAGACATTGTCCCGCAACCATTTTGGTGGACTTGGACTCTTCCCGCATAACTTCGAAAATGAAAAGCAGCTTAAGAAAATCATTTCCGATCTGAATCAGAGGGCTGGAACCGATCACGAGACACCAGAACCATTCATGATTGCAATTGACGAAGAGGGTGGCTCTCTGGCGAATTTTACGGAATTTTATACGGATGTGCCCGGCAATCGAGCCATTGGTCTGGCGAACGATCCATTGCTCGCTTATGCGAGCGGAAGGTTAATCGGGAGCCAGCTATACGAGCTAGGCTTCATGATGGATTGGGCACCGGTGCTCGATGTTAATTCCAATCCGCTTAACCCGGTTATTGGCGTACGCTCATTTGGCGAAGATGCCAGTCAAGTAGCAGCATACGGCGCGGCTTTCGTAAAGGGGATGAGAGAGTCTGGGATGGTATGTACAGCCAAGCATTTTCCGGGTCACGGTGATGTAGATGCTGATTCGCATGTTGAATTGCCTACCTGCCATTTGACGCTGGAGCAGCTATATGCAGAGACGCTGGAGCCCTTCAAGGCTGCGATAGAAGCAGGAATCGGCGCGATCATGACTGCGCACATCGTATTTCCGAATATCCCGCAATCGCATCATATGCCGGCTTCACTTTCACCGTTTTTTGTTACTCATCTATTAAGGGAAAAGCTGGCTTTTGAAGGCGTGATCTGTACGGACGATATTGAAATGCATGCGATCAAGAACAACTTTGATCCTTCAGAAATCGGCGTGCTTGCCGTATTGGCGGGAAATGACCAGATCATTATGTGCCATACGCGGGATTTTCAAGAGAAAGTATACTTAGGCATTTTGAACGCGGTTCTGGCGGGCGTGATTTCGGAAGAGAGAATCGACCAATCCGTTGAACGCATTCGGGTTTTGCAAAATAAGATGAAGCAGTATCGCAAGCAAGCGAATGTCATTCCAAGGTCCCTGTGGGAGATCCATGCTGCCCGGCTCGCTGAAGCATCAATCGTCGTCGATCGTGATCCGGCGAGCCTGCTTCCGCTTAAACAGCTCAAATACGTGATGTTCGTGCCGGAGATGGAGCGGCTTACACAAGCGGACACGACCTTCAATAAGCCATTTAAGCTGGACAGCTATTTGAAGGAAAAGGGCATCCAGGTGGAGACGGTATACACCTCTATGAATCCGACGGAGTCGGAGCAAGAGGAGGCAGAGAGGAAGATCCGGTCAGCCGATGCGGTTCTCCAAGTGACAAGGAATGCCCATATCTTCAAAAACCAGCTGTCGCTGGCTCGCCTATGCGCCGCTTCTAAGCCTCATGTGTGCCTTGTTTTACGAAATCCTTATGATGCCGCTGAGCTGCCGGATGCGAGCTCGGTCGTTCTGATTTGTTCCTCAGGAGACGAGAGCATGAAGGCATTTGCCCGGAAATTTACCGGCATAGCGGTTAGTTGAACAAACAGGGAGCAGATATCGGATTGCTAAAATGACATTTTTGCTCTAATAAACGTTTTAATTAATAAGGACACAGTACGAAATAAACTATTCCGACTCGACTAAAGCTAGAGACAAAATACTCGGCTAGTTGGAAAACGTTTATTTTCGGTGAAGGGGGAGCGCATTTGATCAGGCGATTGATCAAGCAGTGGGATATTCAAATGATGGTGGTTCCGGCAATTTTGTTTATCATTGTTTTCAACTATATCCCGATGTACGGAACGTTGATGGCTTTTCAGGATTACAACATTTTTAAAGGTTTTTGGAATAGCCCTTGGGTAGGGTTTAAGCATTTTCAAATGTTTTTTCATTCTCCGGATTACTGGACCGTTATGCGCAATACGATCGTGATCAGCGTGCTAAAGCTTGTTGCCGGCTTTCCGGCCCCGATTCTGCTCGCGCTTATGCTGAACGAGGTTCGCAAGGCAGCCTTTAAGCGGATCGTGCAAACAATCAGCTACTTGCCTCATTTTATGTCATGGGTCATTGTCGCCGGGTTCACGATGTCCATGCTCTCAACGGATAACGGAAGCCTCAACATACTGCTGCAATCGCTTCATCTGATTGATGAACCGATCAATTGGCTTTCGACATCGGACTATTTCTGGGGAATATTAATCAGCACGAACATCTGGAAAGAGATCGGATTTGCTTCCATCATTTATTTGGCGGCAATCGCAGGGGTAAACCCCGATATGTACGAAGCCGCCTCAATCGACGGGGCCAGCAGGATTAAGCAAATCTTTCTTATTACGATTCCTTCGATTATGCCGGTTATTATCATCTTCATGATACTGGCGGTCGGCAATCTCCTTACAGCCGGCTTCGAGGATATATTGCTGCTGGCATCCAATCCGGCGCTAAGAGATGTTTCGGACGTTCTGGATACTTACGTGTACCGTGTCGGGATCAAAAGCTCAAGATTTTCATACGCCACGGCGGTCGGATTGTTTAAAGCGATTATCAGCATCGGCTTGCTGACCATGGCTAATCTAATTGCCCGCAGGTCAGGGAACAGCCTGTGGTAGAACTCAAAAGCGGGGGTTGTCGATGAACTATAGTGTGGGTGATCGGATTTTGTCGGTGACGATATATATGATTCTCGTATTGCTTGCGTTCGTTACCTTTTATCCATTTTGGAATTCAATCGTCATTTCCTTTAACAGCGGATTTGACACCTCTTTGGGCGGAGTCACTTTTTGGCCGCGCGCCTTCACCTTGGAAAACTACGATATCGTATTCCAAGATGATCGGATTACGCATGCATTTCTTATCTCTATCGTGAGAACGGTTACAGGCACCTTTACCTCTATTTTCTGTACGGCGGTTTTTGCTTACGGGATGACAAGGCGTGAGCTTGCCGGTCGTAAGCTTTACATGATTCTAGGACTAATTACGATGTATTTTAGCGGCGGGTTGATTCCTTCTTACATGCTGATGCGAGCGATCGGATTGACGAATTCGTTTTGGGTCATGATCATCCCGGGACTCATTAGTGTATGGAACATGATCATATTCCGAACCTTCTTCATGGGCTTGCCTGCCGGGCTTGATGAATCGGCTAAGATCGACGGCTGCAGCAATTGGGGCACGTTCCTGCGAATTGTGCTGCCGCTGTCAGGTCCCGTTCTTGCTACCTTGTCGCTATTTACCGCCATTTACCATTGGAATGATTGGTTCACGCCCAGCATTTACATTACGAACGAAAAATGGCTCCCCATTCAAACGATGCTCAAACAAATTCTTAATGCCAATATTATGTCGGAACAGATGGCGCAGCTCGATTCCGCTGCCCAAAGCGCCGCAGAACGGATGAAAAGCGTAACGTCCAAATCGCTCTCGATGGCGACGATGATGGTCGCAACCTTGCCTATTGTAAGCGTATATCCATTCGTACAGAAGTATTTTGTCAAAGGCGTCTTGATCGGTTCCATGAAGGAATAAGGCTTGGCTGGCAATGCGGTGTTTACAGCCCTCGGGGCTTCTAAACATAGAATTGAATTTTGAAGATGAGAGAGGGGTTTTAGTGCATGAAGAAGCTGTTATTGAATTCGGTTGTTGTAATGCTTGCGGCTGCGACAGCGCTGAGCGGCTGTTCGACGGGGAATGATTCGAACAAGAAAGAGAATTATGCTGCAAACGCGAAAACAGAAGAGTCTGCTGCGCCAAGTGAAGGTCCGTTCGTGCTTGGCTCTAAGCCAGTGGAGTTCTCGTTCTATGGCAACTATGACTGGTACACGATGCCGCCATGGGGAAATGACTTGGCAACCGGTTGGATCAAAGACCATTTGAAGGTTAACGTTACGCCGGTGCAATCTGGCGGCGATGCCGCAACCAAATACAATATGATGATTGCGTCCAATGAGCTGCCTGACGTGATGTGGATGGAGCGCGGTCCCGATGTCGAGAAGCTTCGTGAAGCCGATATGCTCGTTCCGCTCGATGGTTATTTAGAGAAGTATCCCAATTTGAAAAAATGGCTGGGAGAAGCCGGCATCAACATGCTTCGTTCCGAGGACGGCAAGCTATACCAATTCCCGAACTGGTATACGAGCCAGCCAAACGGGAATGCCGGATATGTGATCAATAAAAAAATCTACACCGAGCTTGGTTCGCCAGCGCTTGAAACGACCTACGATCTTTACAGCTATTTGAAGCAGGTGAAAGAGAAATATGAGAACGTCGTTCCGATTGAGGTTGGCTTAGGCGCTCAAGGAGACGGTCTTGACGTTCTGTACTCCGCCTTTGGCGAAGACTATCAAGTCAAATACCTTGGCATTCGCGGCGTGCCAAAGGACAATGTGCTGACATCGATATTCACAGACCCGGTTTTCCGCGAATCCATGCAATATTCCAATAAGTTGTTCCGCGAGAAACTAATGACGCAGGACGTAATGAGCCAAACGGCCGATCAAGTGAAGGAGAAGGTGCTGAACGGACGCGTTGCCGTATTTGCCGCAGCTAGCCCGACGAAGTACGGTGATCCGGGAAATGCGGTCTTGAAAAAGGAAGACCCTGAAGCGGGATATTTCATGATTTGGCCGATCCATAAGGCCGGCTTAGACAAAAATAAAATATGGCCGGGCACCTTTAATCAGCTAGGCTGGAATGTCAGTGTCATTACGAAAGCAGCCAAAGATCCGGAAGCGATCTTCGCCTTCCTCGATTGGTTTACGGGGCCTGAAGGGCAAAGCGTTGGAATGTGGGGACCTCCAGGCTTGTATTGGGATGGATTTGATGCCGATGGCGCCCCTAAGTTTACGGAGAAATATACGTCCGACAGCGAAGGCCGAGATAAATTGATGGCTACCATTACCGACTTCCAATGGGCAGGCAATACGGTATTTGTTGATAAGTCTAAAGCGAAGTTCGAAATGTCTCTGCCGGAGGATAAGCGCAGCTGGGCAACGGAGCAGCAGACTAAGATTACTTGGAAAACGCAGTCGGATGCTACGGCGTTCATCAATTTAGATCCGCAGCCGGATTCGGAGGAAGGCATCGTTTGGAAGCAGCTCGACGATCTCTTCAAAGAAGTGCGTGCGAAGGCGCTTATGGCGAAGAGCGAAGCTGACGTGCTGTCCATTCTCGACAAAGCCGAAGCAGATGCGCAGGCTATGGGTTACAGCAAGCTGCAAGCGTTCATGACCGAGAAGTGGCAGGAAAACGTTAAGAAGATGAAAGGCAACTAGTTTAGAAGCTTGAAGCAGAGGGGCTGTTCAATAGGTCTGGCGGGCCATTGGGCAGCCTTTTCATCAAAATGATTGCTGGCGTCAAAATTTAATCCAATTAACCTGCAAGCAATCTCGCTTCAAACGTTAACAAAACGGAGGTTATGGTTATGTTACTGAGAAAAACAGCTTCTTTATCGCTTTCTTTCCTTATTTTACTATCAACGGTTTTCTCTTACGGAACGGTATTCGGTGCTAAATCATCGGATATTAGCGGCCACTGGGCGGAGCAGCAATTAACGGAGTGGATAGCGAATGGCTATATTAAAGCTTACTCCGATGGCAGCTATAAGCCGGACAAGGCGGTGACCCGCGCTGAATTTTTGACGATGATCAACCGCTCTTTCGGATTTGTGGAAGAGGCAACATTCAGCTTTAAGGATGTAGCCAGCTCCAGCTCGGAATACGCGGAGATCGGCAAAGCCTTGAAAGCGGGATATATAAGCGGGTATACGGATAACACGATCCGTCCAAGCCAAAAAATCAGCCGTCAGGAAGCGGCGAAGATGATATTTAATCTGCTTAAGCTTAAAGCGGACTATGCGCAGCTTGCGCTCCTGAATGATTTTAAGGATTCGAATAAAATCGCAGCTTGGAGCAAACCGGCAGTTGCCGCAGTCGCTGCAAAAGGCTTGATGAAGGGATATGAGGACGGCACCTACCGTCCAGAAGGATTGATAACGAGAGCGGAAGCCGTTGTATCCTTAAGCCGGGCTTACGGGGCAAAGGGGACAGCAGGCCCGACAGACTATGACAAGGCAGGTACATACGGTCCTGCGTCTGGCATACAAACGATCGACGGGGATGTCATCATCAGCGCCGCAGGCGTTACGCTGCAGAATGTGACGGTGACAGGGAATCTTATCTTTACGGAGGGAATTGGCGCCGGGGATGCAACCCTTGATCATGTCACGGTAAACGGAACCACTACCGTTAAAGGCGGCGGCGAGAACTCGATTCATTTCAAGGACTCGGTGCTGCTTACGATCATTGTAAATAAGAAGGACGGCACGGTCCGCATCGTTGCGGAAGGAACAACGACAGTTAAGCAAGTTACGCTGCTATCTTCGGCAATTGTAGAGGAAGCGAATGTTTCTGGAAATGGTTTTGCAAATGTTGAAATTCCGAAAGAGCTGCCTTCCCGCTCAAAGGTAACTTTGCTTGGAGCGTTTGAGGATTTGGACGTATATGCCAAATCGTTTGCTATCGAAGTGCCTAAAGGGACTATCCGCAGCCTTCATCTTCAAAAGGATGCGAAGGATACTTCGATCAACCTGGGCAAAGAGTCCAAGATAACAGCATTAGTGCTGGATGAGATCGTGAAAGTGCTTGGACTTGGCAATGTGGATAAAGCCACTATTAATGAAGGCGCTAAAGGCTCGACATTCGAGACCAGCCCTAAAACGATATCGACCGGCTCCCCAACGGTCTCGACAGCCCCTTCCACGTCGATACCATCGACCGCAACACCTGCACCAACGCCAGCACCAACGGCAACAGCATCACCAGCACCGTCAACGTCGCCAACACCTGCTCCCACACCGCAAGTTCCATTTAACGCAGCTGCCGGAAAAAGTCTAACCTCCGACGCGGTTCTAATGGACGCAACGCTTGCGACTGACGGCAAAGCAGACAATACGGATCTGTTTACCGAAGCAGAGTCCGGCCTTAAATATATTCAAATCGACTTCGGAGCTAGCCAGACGATTAATTCCGTTTACCTGTGGCATTATTTTGGCGACGGCAGAACGTATCACGATGTAATCGTTCAGCTCTCCGATGATGAAGCCTTTGCGGAATCCACAACTGTGTTTAACAATGACACGGACGGTTCAGCCGGCTTAGGCACAGGTACGGACGCTGAATATGCGGAGACTGAGGAAGGAAAAGCGATTTCCGTATCTGCAGTTCATGCGAGATATTTAAGAGTCTACTCGAACGGCGCTACAAAACAAAACGGAGGTTTAAGCGTGTTTAACCATTATGTGGAGGTTGAAGCATGGACGAGTGCAACAAGGCCTGCAAAGCCGCCGGAACCGATTTTGTCGCCGGTTATTCTCAAAAACGCGGCAGCCGGAGTGGAGCTAACTACAAACGGGACTGTCGTTGATTCTGTCTATGCGACGGACGGAGTGACGGACAACCTTGATTTGTTAACGGACGCTGGCTCCGGGTTAACTTATATCCAGCTGGACTTTGGCGCAAGCAAACCAATTAATGCGGTTAATCTTTGGCATTATTACGGGGACGGCAGAACCTATCATGACGTTATCGTTCAGCTGTCGGATGACCCTGCATTCGCGGAATCGACAACCGTATTTAACAATGATGCTGACGGCTCAGCTGGGCTAGGAATCGGCACGGACTTGGAATACGCGGAAACGAGCGAAGGCAAAGCCATTTCATTTGAAGCGGTTAGCGGAAGATATTTAAGAGTCTATTCCAATGGAAGCACGAAGCAAAACGGAGACGTTAATCCGTACAATCATTATATTGAAGTTCAAGCATGGGCAGAGCCGCCCGCTTACCGGACTAATAATGTTACGTTCTTAAACCCTGAATGGGTGATGTTCCCTCGAACAGACAACTTCATTCAGCAGACGGTTAATAAAATGACTTCCTATCAAATTAAATATCAAATGATTGACGTCGGATTTTTTGACCGTATCGCCAATACGGCGAGCTTCGAGGACACAGTAGAAGGCGGCGCAATAGACGGAACGCTCGATCCTGCCGCTTATGCCGAGCTTCAGCACTGGGTGACCGTTTCAAGAGCGACCAACCCGGATATTGAATTGATTGGCGCATTGAGCGGGAACAGCTTTATGCACATACAGAACCTGCCTTGGACCGACAGAAATGGCAAAGTGCATACCCCTGCGGTAGATAAAGCAACCATGCAAGATAATATTGCGGCCAAGGCAAAATATTTTGTTGAGACATTTGGCCTAGACGGTATCAATATCGATTTTGAACCGCTGAGATCGGGTGCGTCGGCTAACGATTACCGGGCATTGATCGTCAAGGTGCGGGAAGCTATCGGCCCTGGCAAGCATCTCTCCATCTGCGGAAATCCGTTCCCGCAGTACATGCCGGATAATGAGATCGCGCAATACGGAGCCCTGCTGGATATGATCATTATGATGGATTATGACACAGGCGACGATACAGAAGGGGATGTGCCAGGCATACCTTGGCCGGCAAATCCATTCACGACGGATGCCGAATCCTATCAGCTCGCTATTAAAGATAATACGATTCGCATCAGCAATGCTTTGAAAAATACGAATTGCGCCTTCATCCCTCTCGGAGTTGGCGTAGATACCATTGATATTTACCACCCGGCATACGAGAATTCAATGAACCACTCTATTGCGGTCAATGATGCGATTGCAGCCGGGGCGAAGGTTGCCGGATCGGGCGTTTGGTGGTGGGAGAAAGCGAAGGATGACGCAGTGGAAAGGCAGCAATTTATCGACTATTGGATTAATGGAAATCCATGATTAGTGCTGGATAAACAGGTGAATCCGGGGTTCCTCCAACTGAGGAATCCCGGATTTTATTGTGGAAATGGGGAGGCGGGCGCTAGTGAATTGAAAATCGAGTTAGGAGCATATACCTATAAGGATATGGAAATCAAAAAAACGAGAAAAGGAATGGAGGCAGATAGATGTAACCTACATGTAACATATATGTTCGATATAGCCTGCTCAAGCGAGCAAGTACCTTCCTGGCGAGAAATAAAGTGCGCAAATGAATAATCGGAATCAAACACGTTATGAAATTATTTTATGAACAATCTTTTAAAATCTATTAAAAAGATTAAAAACGAACATTTTTCGAAGGAAAACAAGTAAAAAAAGTTTGAATAAAATGTATATTAATAAAATAATAAATATTAAATAAATAATTACATAATTATTTATTTTCCCACATTAATACTTGACATAATGTAAATTTCACATTAACATATGTAGAAAATAAGGATTCATAACCATAATTAAGTAAATTTAAAATTAAAGCGGTCATACTTTAGGTGTATTAATTACTGCTTTTCGTTCAAAAGTATTAGTTTTACTTTGTCTAAAATTGTCTGAATATTAAAATAATTGCGACTATAGTCCCGATCGCTGTCAGGAGGATTCTATTGAATGAAGAGCTGCTGAAAATCGAGCATTTAACGACTTCTTTTCGAATTGCGGATCATTATTATGCAGCGGTGGATGATGTGACGCTAACGGTGAGGGAAAATGAGGTTCTTGCCATTGTTGGGGAATCCGGCTCAGGAAAAAGCGCGTTAGCCTATTCCATTATGGGACTGCATACGAGAGCAAGAATTGAGGGCAATATTTTTTACAATGGCCAGAATATCGCCAATATATCTCCCTCGAAGCTCAACAAGCTAAGGGGGAATGAGCTCGGCATGATCTTCCAAGACCCCTTGTCGGCATTAAATCCGCTTATGATTATCGGCTCGCAGATCGAGGAAGCCATTCTCCTACATAAGCCGAAGCTTTCGAAGAGGGAAAGGGCTGATCGGGCAATCGAGCTGCTGACAAAAGTAGGGATTCCGCGTCCAGAGCATACATACGGGCGATACCCCCATGAATTATCCGGCGGGATGAGGCAGCGGGTCGTCATCGCGATCGCGATCGCAAATGATCCGAAGCTGTTGATTGCCGATGAACCGACTACCGCGCTTGATGTGACGATACAGCTGCAAATTCTTGAATTGCTTAGGAAGCTGAAGCAGGACAGCAAAGCCGGCATCGTCTTAATTACGCATGACTTAGGCGTCGTTGCCGAAATGGCCGATCGCGTAGCGGTTATGTACGCGGGGCAAATCGTCGAGATCGCCGATATTTACACGCTTATCTCGAATGCGAAGCATCCCTATACAAGATCGCTGCTGCAATCCATACCAACCGCGAACGAAGCGAAGTCTAAGCTCCATGTTATTCAAGGAATCGTGCCTTCTTTGCAAAATCTGCCTCGTCAGGGCTGCCGCTTTCAATCCAGAATTCCATGGATCAGCGAATCAGCCCATGAAGCGGACCCGATCATGCATGAGATTTCGCCGGGCCATTTGGTCAGATGCAGCTGCTACAAGCACTTTCACTTCCCTGATCCAAAGGAGGAGGATCGCCATCATGTCATTTCTTGAGGTAAAAGATTTAAAGGTCCATTTTCAAAACCGCGGCGGCCTTTTCAGCAGAAAGAGTGAGCCTATCAAGGCGGTTGATGGCATACATTTCTCGATGGAACAGGGACAGACCTATGGCCTTGTAGGTGAATCGGGCTCCGGCAAGACAACGACAGGCAGGGCTATTATAGGCTTAAACACAATGACTTCGGGCAGCATCCTCTTTGAAGGGCGACAGCTAGATGTTCATGGATTGCAGAGACAATCAGCGTACCGCAAAGACATTCAAATGATCTTTCAAGATCCCTTTTCCTCATTAAATCCAAAAAAACGCGTACTCGACATTATTGCAGAGCCGCTGCGAAATTTCGAGAAGCTGTCCGCAAGCGAAGAGAAACGCAGGGTGCAGCAGCTATTAGAGCAGGTAGGCTTAAGCCCGGAATCGATTTTCAAATATCCGCATGAATTCTCGGGAGGCCAGCGGCAGCGGATCGGCATTGCAAGAGCGATTGCGCTCAAGCCTAAGCTGATTATCGCTGATGAGCCGGTGTCCGCGCTTGACGTGTCCGTTCAAGCTCAAGTGCTGAACTTTATGCAGGACATTCAAAAGGAATTGAATCTTACCTATTTATTGATCAGCCATGATCTCGGCATTATCCGGCATATGTGTGATCACATTGGCATTATGTATAAGGGCCGTTACGTGGAGCAAGGCACAACAGCAGATATTTTTGATGATCCGCAGCATATTTATACGAAGCGTCTTCTATCAGCCATACCTGATATTGATCCGGCTAAGCGTGAGGAAAAGTATAAATTCCGAGAAGCGGTGAAGGCGGAATATGAACAAGCCTATGGGAAATATTTTGACGGGAATGGCTTGGCTTATCCATTAAAACCAATATCAGAGACACATTTCGTGGCTTTGCCTGAGAGAGGTTGAGGACGATGTGGAGAACAATTTTACGAAGAATGATCATTATGGTTCCACAAATTCTGTTATTGAGCATTCTAGTATTTCTGATGGCTAAGGCAATGCCGGGAGATGCGCTGACCGGCTTGCTCGACCCGAGCATCGACCCGGCCGCACTGGATGCGCAGCGGGAGAGGCTCGGTCTTAACAATCCGTGGTATGTGCAATATTGGGACTGGATTACGAGTGCTTTCCAAGGCGATTTCGGTCAATCATTCCGCTTTAAAATGCCGGTATCAGACCTAATCGGCCAGCGGATGATGAATACGGTTTGGTTATCATTAGCGACATTAATTCTAACTTACCTTATTGCGATTCCACTTGGCATTACTAGCGGGCGCTATCATGACACTTGGGCGGATCGGATGATAACGGGCTATACGTATCTAGGTTTTGCGGCTCCGTTGTTTATTTTCGCCTTATTGATGTTATGGGTGTTCGGCTTTCATTTTGGCTGGTTTCCGACAGGGGGAAGCATCACGCCAGGGACGGAACCCGGCACACTGGAATACTTCGTGAGCAAATTTTATCATTTGCTGCTGCCGGCGTTATCTATGGCTTTAATTACAACGGTAACAACCGTTCAGCTGCTGCGCAGCGAAATTATTGATACGAAGCAGAAGGATTTCATTATAACGGCAAGAGCGAAGGGCGCCTCAGAATCCCGCGTTTATAATCGTCATATTTTACGGAATTCATTATTGCCGATCGCAGCGCTTTTTGGCTATGAAATTACGGGGCTTATCGGAGGCACGGTATTTATTGAAAGCATCTTCAGTTATCCGGGCATGGGCGAGCTGTTCTTAAGCTCCATTTCACTGCGGGATTTCAGTGTCGTAACGTCTTTGGTTCTGCTGTACGGCGTGGCATCCATTCTCGGCGCATTAATTTCTGACATGATTTTAAGTTTAGTTGATCCTCGTATTCGCATTAAATAAGAACCCGAGACGTTGAGGTGAATGAAATGAGGAAAACAGCTGCCCCAATAAGCGCGCAGAAGCAAATGGACAAAAGTCCTTCGGGCTGGAGCATCGTTTGGCGGGAAATCGTTCGAGACAAGGTGGCGCTCATATCTTTAATATTTTTAAGCCTGGTCATCTTATCCGTCTATGGGATATCCCTTGTTCTGGATCAGGCGCAGATCGTCACGATAGATTTGTTCGAGCTGAAGCAGCCGCCTTCGGCAAAATTTTGGCTGGGCACCGACTATGGCGGACGCGATGTTTTTGGACAGCTCATTATCGGAACGCGCAATTCTTTATCGATCGGCATTATCGTAACGGTGCTTACAGGCATTATCGGCGTTTCAATAGGACTTATCTCCGGTTATTTCGGGGGAACGGTAGATAACATTTTTATGCGATTCGTCGATTTCTTCATGATTTTGCCGACGTTGATGATCGTTATCGCATTTGTTACAGCCGTTCCTAAATATAGCATCATTTCCTTTGCGCTTATTATGACCGCTTTTTTATGGATGGGGATCGCAAGGCTGATTCGCTCCAAAGCGCTGCAGGAGAAGGAGCTTGATTATGTTCAAGCCTCGAAGACGCTGGGCTCCTCCAACCTGAAAATTATGCTGTCTCAGGTGCTGCCGAATTTAAGCTCTATCATTATCGTTACGATGACGTTGAATTTGGCGGCCAATATCGGCTTGGAGTCGGGCCTCTCCTTCTTGGGCTTTGGTTTTCCGGAGAGCACGCCTAGCTTAGGCACTTTAGTCAGCTATGCCAAGGACCCGCAAACGCTAGAGTCCAGATGGTGGATATGGTTACCTGCATCGGTACTGATCCTAGTATTGATGTTGAGTATAAACAATGTCGGTCAAGCGTTAAAGCGTGCGACGGATGCAAGGCAAAGAAAAGGATAATAGAGGAGGAAATTTATGATTAAGAAAAAGTCTTTTTTCGCAAGATCCCTATTCCTGCCGTTAATGCTGGCACTGCTCGTCTTTCTTGCAGCCTGCTCATCCGGCAATGGCAATGGGAATGGCGCGGGCAATCCTTCTCCGACTGACGGAGGGGACAAACCGGCTCCTACTGAGAGTGAAAAGCCTGCTGCAGATGACGGTCTTTATTCGATTGATGATTTCAGCAACGTGAAGAAAAATGAAGGCGAAGCGATTAAAGGCGGGTCTATTACGTTTGGCCTCGTATCGGACACACCGTTTGAAGGGACGCTGAACTATAACTTTTATTCCGGCGACCCGGATTCGCAGGTGCTGGGCTGGTTTGATGAAGGGCTGCTCACATGGGATAAAAACTATGTGTATACGAATGACGGAGCGGCGACGTATGAAGTGGCGGAAGACGGCAAGACATTTACGTTTACGATCCGTGACAATGTGAACTGGCAGGATGGCAAGCCCGTAACGGCGGAGGATTGGTTATTTGCCCATGAAGTCATCGGCAATCCCAAGTACGATGGTCCGCGCTATGACTCTAATTTCACTAATATTGTGGGTATGAATGAATATCATGAAGGCAAAGCAAAAACGATCTCAGGTATCGAAGTGCTTAGCGATAAAAAGCTTAAAATCACGTATATCCAATCATCGCCATCTTTGTTGACAGGCGGCGTGTGGTCTTATCCGTTAGCGAAGCATATTTTCGGAAATATGGATGTAGCCAAAATTTCTTCTTCCCCAGAAGTGCGCGAGAAGCCGATCGGCTTCGGAGCTTTTAAAGTAAAGAGCATCGTGCCCGGGGAATCGGTTGTATTTGAGAAAAATCCGGATTACTGGCGGGGAGAGCCTGCCTTGGATCAAGTCATTCTAAAAGTGATTAACCCAACGACTATCGTTCAACAGCTGGAGAGCGGCGGGGTTGATTTAGTTGATTCATTCCCGGTTGATCAATACCCAGATAACGCGACGATGTCGAACGTGGAATACTTAGGCGCAATTGACCGTGCATATACGTATATCGGATTTAAATTAGGCAAGTGGGATGCAGCGGCCGGCAAGGTTGCTCCTGATCCAAAAGCCAAAATGAGCGACTTGAACCTGCGCAAAGCGATGGCGCATGCCGTTGACAACGATCAGGTCGGCAAAAAGTTCTACCATGGCTTGCGCTGGAATGCGACGACGCTCATTCCGCCATCCCATCCTGAATACCATGATGCAACGAATAAGGGCCTTGCCTTTGACCCGGAATTAGCCAAAAAGATTTTGGATGACGCGGGCTATAAGTTAAATGGCAAGTACCGTACGAAACCGGATGGAAGCGAGCTGGTCATTAACTTTATTTCGATGACCGGCGGCGATATCGCTCAGCCGCTTGCCCAGTATTACGTGCAGTCTTGGCAAGCTATCGGCTTAAACGTTCAGCTTGAAATGCTGGAATTCAATACGTTCTATGACCGCGTTGGCTCCAATGGCGAGGACGATCCGAAAGTAGACGTTTATCAAGGAGCATGGAGCGTAGGCATTGACGTTGACCCTGCAGGCTTGTATGGCCGCGATGCGATCTATAACTTCCCGCGGTACGCGAGCGATGAGCAGGATCGATTGCTAAAAGCGGGCATATCAGCAGAAGCGTTTGATGTAAAGGTTCGCCAAGGCATTTATAAGGAATGGCAGCAGCTTATGGTAGACGAGGTTCCGGTCTTCCCGACCTTGTACCGCGCCGTTATCGTTCCGGTCAACAAACGCATTCTCAACTATGCAATTGGCGATGGAACAAATCTATATCCGTATCAGATTGCCGTATCGCAGGATAAACCGGCTGTAGCAAAGTAAGAAGCAGAAGGACCCGGCCATTTATGGTCGGGTCCTTTCGTATGGTACGCAAATCGCCGGTTGTTAATATTTGCTTGCACATCTTGTATAATGTTTGTAGAATGTTGTGTGGGCTATTAGGCTTGCTTTATACATTCGAACTGATGAAGGAGAACCTTTACATGACAGAATGGAACACCGTCCTGCAAATGACTACTCAGGTATTGGACAAGCGGGCTGTTCTTACAGCTATCGAGCAGTCACTTGCCATGATCGAATTCGACGTTAAAGGACAGGTATTATGGGCAAACGAAAATTTTGCGCAGGCAATGGGATACCGCTCCGCAGAGATGCCAGGCATGATGCATAAGCAATTTTGTTCGCCGGATTTTGTGAATAGCACCGCGTACGCCAAGCTCTGGGACGATTTGCGCAATGGACGGCCATTTCAGAATAAAATATTGCGATTAACCAAAAACGGCACTGCGATCTGGCTGGAGGCTACTTACATGCCGATCAGGGATGAAGAGGGCAAAGTCATTGCGATTTTGAAAATGGCAACGGATATTAATGCCCGTGAGCAAGCGACTGCTCAAATGACAGAAAACTTGCTGCAAATGTCCGAGGAGCTGCTGGACCGGGCCCAAGAGGGCATATCACACAGTCAAGAAGTGGAAGCGGCAATAGAACGAGTGGCAGACGGAGCAAGCGAGAATATGGCCGTTCTCGGGCTGCTGGAACAACAAACAAGCTTAATCCGCAAAATCGTCCGTACGATCCGCGACGTAGCTTCGCAAACGAATATATTGTCTTTGAACGCGGCGATAGAAGCTGCGCATGCGGGTGAGCATGGCCGGGGCTTCAATGTGGTAGCGACTGAGGTGCGCAAGCTGGCAGGGCAGGTTCAGGAAGCGACCAAAGAAGTGAATGGGTATGTAGAAGGTATCGTAACCCATGTGCAAGAGGTCGTAAAAGGGACGAAGCTCTCACAGGAGGTCGTTGCGGAAAGCCAGCAGCGCATTCAACGGGCCGTCGATGAATTTATGAGCATTGGCGCGGCAGCGCGGCAGCTGGATACGAAGGCTAAAGAGCTCAAATTAACGATATAGCAAGCTTATCCCGCGTATCCGCCTTTATCCAGCGGTCGTAATGATCGGCTGCATAATTCCAAGGAGAATCAAACCAAGCATGGCCCGAAACGAAATGTACCTTATTCTCCTGCAGGGCCTCTAGCTGTTTCCACTCCAACGTTTGAGAGAAACTAATGCCACAACCGGTTTAAGGCGATCATTTTTTCTAACCCCTAACTATGAAAAAATTATCATTCTCTCTCCGCAGGATAGAGGGGATATGTCCGTTTGTGAATAACTGATAATGCTCACTTTTTCAAATACAGAGCATAATGACACGAATCGAGGCTGGATTAGTCTCGCATATATTATTAAATTTTGTTAATTGTCCTTGTCCTCATGCAACCAAAGAATAGGAACAAGCGTCTAACGTTTGGGATGCATAATTACATTGTTTGGAGACAGGGGAACTGGAACGCATGAAATGGGGAAAATGGACCATAGGGCTGCTGCTTGTCGTTATTTGCATGACAGCAGCCGCACCAATCAGCCAAGCGGCGCAAAAAGCTGGCATTCGTATTATTTTGAATGGAAAGGCCATTGAGAGCGATGTATCGCCTTATATCATTCCAAAGGTTAACGTAACGATGGTACCGCTTCGCATTATTAGTGAAGAGCTGGGAGCCACTGTGAATTGGAACGCCAAGGAGCAGTCGGTTACGATTCAAGGCAGCGACAATAAAGCGATTTCGATGACGAGCGGCAGCACGGTTGCTACCGTTAACGGGGAGAGCATTAAGCTGGATGCATCCGTTCAGGTGAAAGCAGGACGGGCTATGGTGCCGCTAAGGTTCGTCAGCGAGCAGCTTGGGCTAACCGTCAATTGGAATCAAGTGGAGCAGATGATCACGCTGCTGACAGCAGTAGTTGAAGATCCGACGGGTGAAACACCGCTGCCAGATCCAGATCCAAATCCGCTTCCGAATCCAGATCCGAATCCAGGAACAGGCACGAAGGAGCTGCGCGGAGCATGGGTTTCCACTGTCTATAATTTGGACTGGCCCTCGCAATCCTCTTATCAAAATGCAGTGAAGCAGATGGGCGAGTTCGTCAGCTTATTGGATGATTTGCAGGGAATGGGATTAAATGCGGTTTTTGTGCAGGTACGTCCTACGGGCGATGCCTTGTATCCTTCGAAGCTGGTTCCGTGGTCAAAATATTTGTCAGGCGTACAAGGCCTTGCACCTACATACGATCCACTGGCTTTTATGATCGAGGAGACGCATAAACGGAATATGGAGTTCCATGCTTGGTTCAATCCGTTTCGGGCGAATGTTGACGCAAAAACCGAGCTGCTGGCTGAAAATCATGTAGTGAAGCAGCAGCCGGCATGGATCGTGAATGCGGCAGGCAAGCTGTATATTAACCCAGGCATACCGGCGGCGCGCCAGCATATTATCGATACGATCATGGAGGTCGTGAACGGTTATCCGATTGACGGCATCCATTTGGACGATTATTTCTACCCGTCGAACGTGGATTTTGCCGACGATGCTGCCTTTAAGAGCTACAACGCCGGTAAACTAACATCAAAAGCGGACTGGCGCCGAAGCAACATCAACGATTTTGTCCGCCAGCTCGGAGAGTCCATTCACGCGGTGAAGCCGCAGTTGAAATTCGGGATCAGCCCGTTTGGGGTTTGGCGGAATAAGTCGGTGGACAAAACCGGCTCAGACACGAATGCAGGCGTAACGGCGTACGACAATATGTATGCGGATGTGAGGACGTGGATACAAAAAGGGTGGATCGATTATATCAATCCGCAAATTTATTGGAGCCTCTCCTTCAACGTTGCGCGCTATGACAAGCTAGTGGATTGGTGGGTACAAGAGGTGAAAGGGACAGGGGTTGACCTGTATATCGGCCATTCACCGTATAAGCTGGGCACAAAGGAAGCGGGCTGGCAAAGCGCTCAGGAAATCATTAATCAGCTGGAATACAATAAAAAATATCCGGAAGTGAAGGGTGATGTTTTCTTCAGCGCAAAGGATCTCCGGAAAAACCCGCTCGGCATTATGGATGCATTGCGCACTTATTATTTCAAATAAGCATAGGATCAAAACGTTCATGCTTTGCCGCTGCGGCGAAGCATGAACGTTTTAAAATTTAAGGTTATGTTAATCGCGTTGCAACCAAGGATTTGCAACATGATTTAGCATGGTTCCTTTACTTAGATAGCAAGGAATATGAAAACCATATCGACGGGAGGAATTATTATTAATTATTTATACTTATTAGGCTTCTTCATCCTTTCTCTCATTACTGTTCTGATAGGTTTTATCTTTTGTTTCAAACTAATTGTTTTTTTTATCAAAAAGAAGCCATTTCCCAAAAAACTGTTAATTGCAACTCTGATAGGAATGGGTATGATTTCTACACAAGTGATATACAATACATACTTTTTTACATTCGATAACCTTGAAGGTGAATTTTATAAAGGACCCGTGAACTCGCCAACAGACAAATATACTGCTAATGCTTACTATAAGAATTACGGAGGTGCCGCTGGTGGAGTTAATTTATGGGTAGAAATAACTTATCATGATGATAACAAAATAAAGACTGTTTATCATAGTGATGCGAATAGCAACTTTTCTATGGAATGGAAAAATGAGAATACGCTATACATTGTAAATGATGAACCAGGGTTCCCAAGTTCAAACAAAAGTGTTGAATTGAACGTTGAAAAAGAGATTCATTACGAGGGTGGATTAGTTTGGAGGATAATCAACAATCAACACTAACAGAGCCAAATTTAAAACAAAAGGTTGCAAATGAACAAAAGTTGAAGTACTATGAGTTTAGTGATTGATCAATCACTAAATATGAATCGCAACTTAAAGGCGGGAAACACAGTGACAAAAAGCCCAGCAACCTCAGTCAATCGTCGCAATGATATCGTATCTGCCGCCATTGAGGTGTTTGCGGAAATTGGCTATTACCGAGCTACGACAGCGAAGGTAGCCGAACGTGCCCAAATTTCGCAGCCGTACGTATTCCGTTTCTTTTCCACGAAGGAAGCGCTTCTGCTAGCGGCTTTGGAAGTGTCGTGGACGCGTATCCTTGATGCGTTCCGTCAAGTTATTTCGACAACGGGTCCTGAACAGCTTGAGCAAGAGCTGACTGCTGTGTATGCGAATATAATGAAGAGCTACCAGAACGAGACTCTGCTCCAAATGCAAGCTCAAACGATAAAAGAAGATTCCATCGTTGAGGTTATGCAGAAAGGATTCCGAGAGGTCCAGCAGATCGTTTATGATGCGTTCAAGCAAGCGGGTTTGGAGAGGCCGCAAGAGAAGACACTCCTTTTCCTAGCTAGAGGCATGCTGTGCAACATCTCGATGGCGCTGTCCTTGCCGGAATTAATGGAGATGAATGATTAGCCGAGTTATTCTTGGCTTATAACGGATTGTTATTGATCAATCAATCACATTTTTCATCATTTGTAATTGATTGATCACTAATTATATAGATTTCAAAAATAAGCTTGTCCATTCGAGAGGAGAAATGAATATGAAACATCTTATCGTTTACGCACACCCGAGAAAAGAAAGCTTTAACCATGCTATTTTGGAGACAGCGGTTGCAGGGCTTAAGGAGAATGGCCATGAGGTCGTTGTTCGTGACTTATATGGAATTGGGTTTAACGCGGTGGTCAGCAGCAGTGAGATCCTTGGAGGCATCTCTGAGGATATTGAACTCGAGCAGCAATATTTGAAATGGGCAGACGTCGTAACGTTTATTTATCCGATTTGGTGGACGGGATTGCCTGCTATTTTGAAAGGGTACATTGAGCGGGTGTTTACCTATGGTTTTGCTTACAAGTATGTAAATGGCGAGCAGATGGGACTATTAAAAGGGAAAAAAGCGGTTATTATTCACACGCAAGGCAAATCGAATGCCGAGTATGCAGCCAGCGGGTTGGATAAAGCGCTTCGCCTAACTTCGGACAAAGGGATATTTGAATACTGCGGCTTCGAAGTTTTGTATCATGTGGTCTTTGACGCTGTCATGAGCTCGGACGAAGCTACGCGCCGCGCTTGGCTTGATCAAATCGCTTTTATGGCAAGTAAGGCATAATGCTTATACACATCTATAACGCAGCACTTACTAATCCCGATGTTGCTCTTGCAAGCTTTCATTATACGGGTGACAAAATAACATTATTGTCATTAGAATTACGCCGTGCTATGATGGGGTGAAAGAGCTGAGAGGGGGGAATGCTGCGCGTTCAGAATCCTTTGATTTTGGATGAACGGCTGCTACCCATTATGACGAATGATCAACCATTAAATAAGGAACAAATATTAGATGCGGCAGAACAGGTGCTTAGACGTTTTGGGCCTGAGAAAACGTCGGTTGTCGACGTAGCGAAGGTGCTTAAAGTGAGCCACGGCACGCTGTATCGCCATTTTGCGAGCAAAGCGTCCTTGCGGGAAGCGGTAACCGAGCGCTGGCTGCATCGTTGCATCGCCTTGCCATTAGAGGGAATCGCGA
This sequence comes from Bacillus sp. FJAT-26390, assembly GCF_001682865.1. Classification (GTDB taxonomy): domain Bacteria; phylum Bacillota; class Bacilli; order Paenibacillales; family Paenibacillaceae; genus Pristimantibacillus. Next base: position 313,382 of record NZ_MAQX01000032.1, on the reverse strand, counting down.
GCCAAACGTGCGGCAGCTCGACAGAGCGCTTGCGCCTGTGGCTGGAGACGCTTATCCGCAGCAAGCGGAACTACGCTTCCAATGATGCTGAGATGTTTGCGATGTACGCCGCAGTAACGTTAGATGCGGTTGAGATGATTGCTGTTCATGTAGACCGCTTGATTGCGCAGATCGCGCAGATCATCGAGGAAGGGATAAAAACGAAGGAATTTAAGCCAGGGCAATCAGAGCAGACTGCCAAAGCTTTGTTCATCGCGACCTCGCGTTTTCATCATCCGGGCCATTCGTACGAGTGGACAGCTGAGAAAAGCGATGCGGAGTTCGATATGGTATGGAAGCTGCTGCTGACAGGAATCGCTGCATAGGTTATACAAGGAAAGCTCCTCTGATGCTGGGCATCAGGAGGGCTTTTTTCTTTTTAACAAGGTAAAAAAGATGCCTGAAAAATAAATGACAAAAATACAATAATGTCACTTGATATTTGTTTGTGGTGCGGATATAATCAAACCATAAGAGAAACATTCTGAGGAGGAAAAAAGCATGGAACATAAATTGGCGGGCAAAGTAGCTTTGGTAACGGGTGCATCTAGAGGAATAGGGCGTGAGATTGCTGAAGAGCTAGCCCGTAACGGTGCTAAGGTTGTAGTGAATTTTGCGAGCAATCCAGCCAAAGCAGAGGAAGTGGTTAACGGCATTAAGCAGCAAGGCGGCGAGGCTGTGGCCGTACAAGCGGATATTAGCAAAGTAGCGGAAGTAGAGATGATGTTCCAGAAAACGTTGGATGCTTTCGGGCAAATAGATATTCTCGTCAATAATGCCGGTATCATGATTAATAAACCGATAGCGAACATGACAGAGGAAGACTTCGACAAGCAATTCGCGATCAATGTGAAGGGTACGTATTTTGCTTGCCAGCAAGCGGCTATGCATATGAATGCGAACGGTCGTATTGTTAACTTTTCGACTTCGGTTAACGGTTCAATGTTCCCCACTTACAGCGTGTATGCAGCAACCAAAGGCGCGGTTGAACAGATTACCCGCCAGCTTGCCAAGGAGCTTGGGCATAAAGGCATTACGATCAATGCGGTTGCGCCGGGCCCGATTAACACGGAGCTCTTTAAGGTAGGGAAGTCAGAAGAACAGATTGCTGGCATCGTAAACCTGAACGCTTTTGGAAGACTTGGCGAGCCGGAAGATATTTCGAGCGTCGTGCTGTTCTTGGCGGGTAAAGAGTCACAGTGGATGACAGGCCAAACGATTCGCGTAAATGGCGGATTTGTATAAAATAAAAAACGAGGCCGTTCGGATTATTTTCTCCGGAACGGCCTCGTTGCATGCTGCAAGCCTTACTTATTTTCTTTTTCTTTATCTTCATTAAACCATAGCGGCTCTTCGTTATCGACTTCGCCATTATAGTTAATGAGGATCTCTTCCCCGGCAGCGATGTCCGTATAAGCGAAGAAATCGACGGTATGATTGTCAAAATTAAGATCATAGTACGCATTTGGCGTATAGGAATGGTTGAACAGCATGCCATAACCCAGCAGGATTGCCGTATGGTTAGCGCCATACTCAAACACGTAATCGGCAAGCAGCGTTTTCTCTATATGTTCATGCTCTTCATTTGGGAAGGGAATGACCGGTGCTTCGTGTATAAGATCACCTTTTGCTATATCTTGCGTCGCAAATACCCCTCTATTGAACTCTCCGTCGCTAAGCTTGGAAGTCTTTACCTCAATCATGTTGCTCACCTACGTTTTCTTTAGTCTAAGGAGTCCCGTATTGCATAAGCTATCTAACTCATCTAACGTAATATAGCAATATAATGAGGAAATAGCCAGCATCTTGTGATGAATATACATAAAATTGGAAACAAATATCATCGCTTCGACGTCTATCCTAAGAGGTGATTCCTATGTATCGAAAATCGTTTTTTTTCGTCCTTTGCTGCGCAATCCTATGGAGTGCAGGGATTATTGCTAAGCCAACCGCCGTCTATGCATGCTCCTGTGCGATGTCGCCATCTCCTGAGAATCAAGTGAAGGAGGCGCTTCGGCGCGACACATCCATCTTCGCAGGCAAAGTAACGGAGGTCATCCAGCCGCCTGAGAAAAAAGTGATGTCGAGCGCTGATCTCGTCCAAGTAAACTTCGAGGTGTCTACGGTATGGAAAGGCGAGCTGGGAAAGCAAACAACTGTATATACAGCCATGAGCTCAGCGAGCTGCGGCTATGAAGGCTTCGAAGTGGGTCAGGCTTATATCGTTACTGCAATCGGGAAGCCTGTGAAGCTTGAAACCAATATATGCGATTTAACGAAGCCGCTTGCTTCGGCGAAGGAAGAGATCAAGCTGCTAGGTGACGGTTACGGGCCGCAGCCTCTTAGCTCAAAGAAAACTATGCCAACTGAACAGGTACAGGCGACAGGGGCGCAAGGTGCAGGGGGAATGCCGCTCGGCATAATCGCGATCGTTTTCTTCATTATGACCGTGATCGTTACAGCGATACAGCTGCGGCGCCGGCGTTTGAAATAAGAATAAGAGACAAGGCTGGCAGCTCCCTTTAGGGACGTCAGCCTTGCTTTATTATAGCCGAGTTTTAATAGGTATAATTGACAAGGCGAATGACGAACCATAATGGGATCAAACGAACTTATATTTACAAAGACAAAATTTATGGCAAAATGGTATTGGCGGCACGCAGTCCGCAAGGAGGCGTAGCGCTCAAAGCAATGTTTTAGGGGGAGCCTTATGTATAAACTGCTGCTTGTCGACGACGAGCCGGAAGTTACGGAAGGATTAATGGTCGAAATAGATTGGGCCAGCTGCGGCTTTACGGAAGTAAGGACGGCGAGCAACGGCAAGGAAGCGATGGAGATATTTGAGAAAATGGAGCCCGACGTGCTCATTACCGATATTAGTATGCCCTATATGAATGGGCTTGAGCTCTCGGAATGGGCAAGAAAGATGTACCCGATTACGCGAATCGTTATCTTATCCGGACATGATGAATTTGAATATGCGAAGCAAGCCATCCATTTGCAGGTAGAGGCTTATGTTTTGAAACCGTTCTCAGGCGAGCAGCTGACCGAAACCATTGCAGAGGTTGCAAGGCGGATGGATGAGGAACGGGAGATGCGGAGCAATATCGAGCTGCTTGAGGAGCATTACCGTACCAGCTTGCCCATCGTTCGCGAGAAGTTTCTATCGTCCTTGATCACTCGCAAGCAGCAGCATAAGGACATCTCGGCGAAAGCGGCCAAATACGGCATGCAGCTTGAGGGCGAAGGTTATGTTGTATCGATTATATCTGTAAACCACTCCGATGACGGGAGTGAGAAGGGGGCACAGTCCTCCTCCACCTCTCTGGCCTCGTCAACTGATCTCGATCTGAAGTTGTTTTCCGTTTGCAACATTGCAAGTGAGATATGGGCGAGGCATGAGCTAGGCAAAGTATTTATCCATCAGGATCAAGTCGTATTGTTCTCTGTGAGCCCGCGCCCGGAATCCGAGCTTATTATGGAGCAAACGCAGGATGCGCTGAAAGAAATTTTGCAAAGCATCGAGCGGTTTTTGCGGTTCCCGGTCATGATTGGCGTCGGAACGTTTACGCGGGATATCGGCAATTTGAAATATGCTTACGAGTCCGCTACGGTTGCGCTCGATTACCGGCGAATTCTCGGCAACAATTTGATTATTTGCATTGACGATATGGAAAGCAGGGATCATGAGAAGCTTTTGTTCGACGAGTGGAAGGAGCAAAATCTAGTCAGCGCAGTCAAGCTCGGCACGGAGAAGGAGCTGGAGGAGGTCGTTGATGGGCTGTTCGACGAAATCGCCCGCGTTCAAGCGCCCGTGCATGAATATCAGCATTATTTGCTCGAAATGGTTACAGCCATTATCAAGTTGACCAAAATTCATGAAAGCGACTCCGATGATATTTTTGGGGGCGGATGGGGCATTTTGAATCAATACCAGAAGCTCAACAGCGTGCAGGAGACCAAGGCATGGTTCGGTGAGCTATGCGCGAAGGTGCGCAGCCGTATCGCGAGCCGCAGGCAGCATACGTATAAGCAAATTGTAGAGGATGCGATCAGCTATACGAAAAGCCATTTTCACGAAAGTGATTTGTCTATAGCGAAGCTCTGCGCACAGCTGCATATTAGCACGGGTTATTTCAGCGGTTTGTTTAAGAAGGAGCTGAAAATGACGTACGGCGCCTATTTGCTGCAGATGCGGATGGAATCGGCCAAGGAGCTGCTTCGGACGACGGAGCTTAAAGCGTTCGAAATTGCCGATCAGGTAGGCTTTGCCGACCCGAACTATTTTAGCCTCACGTTTAAGAAATATGCGGGCTTGTCCGCCAAAGAATACCGCAGCGGCTTGTTGGGGCAGGGCAAGTGATGCAGCGCAGAAGCATTCAATATATTTTGACGGTGGCGTTCACGCTATTCTCCGTATTTATCATCTTAATCGTTAGCGTCGTATTGTATGGCCGCTTCTCGGCTACCGCTAAGGAAAACGCTTTTCGCAACTCGCAGCAAATTGTGGATCAGGTCAGCTACAATCTTGAAAATTATGTGGAGGTTACCTCCGATCTGTTCAATATGATGCACCATGCCATTGGCCAAAGCGATAATGTGAAGTCGGATACGATGCGCCGGCAGCTGGAATCGATGATGTCCACGCGTACGGATACGGTATCTCTTGTGCTCTTTGACGATAAGGGGCAGCTGCTCTTCGACCTGCCGAATGTTGAATTGAAGGACACGCTGAAGGTGACCGAGGAAAGCTGGTTTCGCAGTGCGCTTGATACGACGGGCCATTTATCCATTTCGCTTCCCCATGTGCAAAATTTGTACAAGCAGCAATTTCGCTGGGTCGTATCGATTAGCAAGAGCATTACCGTTCAGCATAATGGCAAGCAGGTGAACGGCGTATTGCTGCTCGATGTGAACTTCAATACGATAGATGAGCTGTCCGAACGAGTTAGCTTGGGGCAAAAAGGGTACGTATACATGCTCGACGAGTCGGCGGGCAATATCGTCTATCACCCTCAGCTCGAGCTTATTTACGCGAGTCTAAAAGAAGAGAACGTCGAGCTTGCGCTCAAGCATACTTACGGCAGCTTTATCGATGAATCCACGGAGGATGCGAAAATGATCAGCGTCCAAACGATCGGCAACGTCGGCTGGAAGGTTGTAGGCGTATCGTATATGGATGAGGTCATGACGACAAGCTCGGTATTGAACCGTTCGATGTTGAAGCTGCTTATTGCGCTGGCACTCATCGTTTTCCTGCTGTCCAGCTTAGTATCACGCCGCATATCAAGGCCGATCAAGCGGCTGGAGCTGTCGATGAAAAGCGTGGAGCGGGGTGATTTCGACCTGACGGTCAGCGGCGAGGGACCGCTTGAGATTAAGCATCTTGCGGATCGGTTCAACATTATGATCGGTACGATCAAGCAGTTGATGAACCGAATCGTAACGGAGCAGGAGAGCAAACGAAAATATGAGCTTGAGGCGCTGCAAGCGCAAATCAATCCGCATTTTTTGTACAACACCTTAAATACGGTCGTCCGTATGGTCGGCATGAACAAAAACGAAGAGGTCATCAAGACGATTACGGCATTGTCCAAGCTGTTCCGCATTAGTATCGGCAAAGGAAAAAGCTTGATACCGATCGCAGATGAGATGGAGCATGCGCGAAATTATTTGATCATCCAGCAGATGCGCTTCAAAAATAAATTCGACTATACCTTTGATATGCAGGAAGAGGCGCTGTCTTATGTTACCTTGAAGCTTATTATTCAGCCGTTAATCGAGAATGCGCTGATGCATGGCATCGAGCCCTCCGTCGATAAAGGGCATATCGTAATATCCGCTAAGCTTGACGGAAGCGATGTGGTCATTCAGGTGATCGATAACGGGCTAGGCATGTCGGAGGAGCAGCTCGGCAAAATCCTTTCGGGAGAAGTCGTAAGCTCGAAGGGCTCAGGCGTAGGCATCATGAATGTGCAGGAGAGAATACGGCTTTATTTTGGCGAAAAGTATGGGCTTCATTTCGAGAGCGAGCTGGAAGTCGGAACGACTGTCACCATTCGTTTCCCTGCCCGAAAGCCTGAGCAAATCGAAGGAGGGGATCCATCCTAATGGTAATGAAAAAAGGAAGCATCATTAGCTGGCTCCTATTCTTCGTTGCTGCCTATCTGCTGTATTCTGCGCTTTATCCGGATGAGCAGCAGCCGAAGCAGGAGCAAGCAGGGAAGACCATCCAGCTTATTCTACGCACAAGCAAAGGCGACTACTGGCAAAACGTAACGATGGGCGCGCAGGCAGCGGTCAAGGAATTTGGCATCAATTTGCATGTCTCCGCTCCAACGGACGAAGGAGATGTAGAGGGTCAGCTGCAAACGGCGATGCAATCGCTTGAGACGAAGCCTGATGCCATCGTGCTTGGCGCGAATGACGATGCGGCATTTGAGCCTTTTTTGAAGGAGGCAGCCAAGCGGCATATTCCTGTTATTGCAATCGACAGCTTGATTACGTCCGGCGCGACGGCTTCTTATATCGGAATGGACAATTACCTTGCCGGCAAAGAAGCGATGCGCGAAATGGCAGCTCAGCTTGGCGGCAAAGGAGCCGTAGCGATCGTTGCGTATACCAAAGGGGGCATTAACGGCAAGCTGCGAGAGCAGGGAATTCGCGATGCCGTAGCTGAATATAAGGGCATCCGCCTTGTAGACAGCCAGCCTTGTTCGGATGAATATAGCATATGCCAGCAAACGGTTAGCGGTATTTTGGATAGGCAAAAGGTAGACGGCATTTTGTCGCTAAATACGGAGACATCGATTGGCGCGGCGCTTGAGCTGAGGCGAAGGCTGGCTGGGGAGAAGATTAAGCTGGTCGGCTTCGACAGCTCGCCGGAGCTGCTGGAATTGCTTCAGGAGAACCAGCTCCAAATGTTGATCGTGCAAAATCCGTTCAGCATGGGGTATCTCGGCGTTAAGCATGCGATTGACGCGGCGCAAGGACAACAGATTCCTAACCGCGTGGAAATGAGCATGGAGTTTATTACGGAGGAAAACATGTTTTGGCTAAAAAATCAAAAGCTGCTGTTCCCCGTCGTTCAATAAACGAAAGATATGAGGATATTAATAAAAGTGATGAGGATATTAAATGTGAATCCATCGCCTTTTGCGACATAATGAAGCTGTAGTTAATTAATCCACCAGGGGGTCAATAAGAATGAAAAAGTGGACGGCAGCGATTATGATCGGAGCACTTGCAGTTACGGCAGCGGCATGCGGAAACTCAGACGGAGAGGGAAGCACAAGCGGGTTGCCAAAGGCAGGCGTTGCGATTTATAAATTTGACGATACATTCATGAGCGGCGTGCGCAACGCAATCGAATCAGCGGCAGAAGGTAAATTGGCAGTAGATATCGTAGATAGCCAAAACTCGCAGCCAACGCAAAATGATAAAGTCGATTTGTTTATTACGAAAAAAGTAAAAGCGATGTCGGTCAACCCGGTTGACCGTACGGCAGCAGGCATTATTATCGACAAAGCACAAAAAGCAAACATTCCAGTCGTGTTCATCAACCGCGAACCGCTTGCCGATGATTTGGCTAAATGGGATAAAGCGTACTTTGTAGGCGCTAAAGCGGAGGAGTCCGGTACGATGGAAGGCGAAATCGTTGCCGAGTACTGGAAAGCACACCCGGAAGCGGATAAAAACGGTGACGGTGTATTGCAATACGTTATGTTAAAAGGCGAGCCAGGCCATCAGGATGCCGAGCTTCGCACAAAATTCTCTATCCAAGCGATCCAAGATGCTGGAATCAAAGTAGAGAAGCTGGCAGAAGACACAGCGATGTGGGACCGCGTTAAAGGCCAAGAAAAAATGGCAGCGTTCCTTTCTTCCAAAGGCGACAGCATTGAAGCCGTTCTAGCAAATAACGACGATATGGCGCTTGGCGCAATCGAAGCTTTGAAAACTGCGGGCTACTTCAAAGGCGACAAATTTATGCCGGTTGTAGGCGTAGATGCTACAGACCCTGCAAACCAAGCGTTGAAAGAAGGAACATTGCTTGGAACGGTTCTAAACGATGCGACAAACCAAGGTAAAGCAACGGTTGAGCTTATGCGCGTGCTTGCTGCGGGCGAAACGCCATCGAAGGAAAATACGGGTTTTGAAATTACGGATGGCAAATATGTATGGATTCCGTACCAAAAAGTAACGCAAGAAAGCAAATAATACGAGTACAGAAATGGATGAACAAGAAGCAGGGGAATAACGTCACTTGCGTTGCCCCTGTTTTTTTTCGCCCACTTTCTAGGTGGGCTGGATAAAAGGAGGCTATACAATGGCAAAGCAGCATCCTTATTTGCTTGAAATGAACGGGATAACAAAGACGTTTCCAGGTGTCAAAGCGCTAGATGATGTAACGCTGAAGGTACGTCCCGGCACAGTTCATGCTCTTATGGGAGAGAATGGTGCAGGCAAATCTACATTGATGAAATGTTTGTTTGGCATATATAAGCCGGATGCCGGCGAGATTTTTCTGGATGAACAGAAGGTTGAAATTAAAAACTCAAAAGACGCATTGAACCATGGCGTTTCCATGATCCATCAGGAGCTGCACCCGGTGCCGCAGCGCAGCGTGATGGAAAACATTTGGCTTGGCAGATTTCCGGTAAGAGGTTTTCCTCCATTCCGGTTCATAGACCATAAAAAGATGCACCGAGACACGGTGGCGTTGTTCGAGGATTTGAATATGACGATTGACCCGAAGCAGCTTGTCGGCGAATTGTCGGTATCCAAAATCCAATCGCTCGAAATTGCCAAAGCGGTATCGTTTAATTCGAAAATTATCGTAATGGATGAGCCAACTTCATCGCTTACCGGCAACGAGGTCGAGCAGCTATTCGCTATCATTAACAAGCTGCGGGCGCGGGGCGTCTCCATTATTTATATTTCGCACAAAATGGAAGAAATATTGCGCATTTCCGATGATGTAACGATTATGCGCGACGGTAAATATATCGGCACTTGGCCGGCTCCCGAGCTGACCATTGATACGATTATTACGCGTATGGTGGGCCGTGATCTATCGGATCGGTTCCCAGAGCGGACGAACAAGCCAGGCGAGGTCATGCTGAAGGTGGAAGGATTAACTTCGCCGCACGCGCATTCATTTAAAGACGTTTCGTTCGAGCTTCGCAAGGGAGAAATCCTTGGTGTTGGCGGGCTTGTAGGCGCGCAGCGTACGGAGCTGGTTGAGGCTTTGTTCGGGCTTCGTTCCGTTAAGTCGGGTGCGATTTATAAAAATGGCAAACCGATCACGGTGAAATCGCCTATTGACGCGAAGAAGCACAAAATCGCCCTGCTAACAGAAGAGCGGCGGGTCACCGGTATTTTCCCCGTATTGTCGGTTATGGAAAATACCGCAATCGCCAATCTGGACATGTACCAGAACCGCTTAGGCTTCCTAAACGAATCGAAGATGAGGAACGAAGCGGCGAAGGGCGTCGAGAAGTTCAAGACCAAAACGCCGTCAGTCGATCAGCTTATTCGCAACTTATCGGGCGGCAACCAGCAGAAGGTGCTGCTGGCACGTTGGCTGCTGACAGATCCGGATATTTTGCTGCTGGATGAACCGACGCGGGGCATCGACATTGGCGCGAAATACGAGATTTACAGCATTATTATCGAGCTGGCGAAGCAAGGCAAAAGCATCATCATGATTTCATCGGAAATGCCCGAGCTTATTGGCATGTCGGATCGCATAATGGTGATGTCGGAGGGACGCTCAACCGGCATACTGGACGGAGAATCAGCAACCGAGCAAAGCATTATGCGGCTAGCGGCACAGACGGGTTAATGATGAAGGATTTAAGGAGGCTTACGACAAATGGACACAGCTAAAGGCTTAAAGATAAAACACGTTTTTTCGCAAAACGCAATTTGGATCGTTCTTATCGCATTAATTTTGGGAATCGCAATTATTGATGCCAACTTTTTGTCTATAACGACGCTCAGAGATATGCTGGTGCAGTCTTCTACGAGGACCATTATCGCACTAGGCGCCGCTTTTGTACTCATTACCGCGGGCACTGACTTATCGGCAGGGCGTGTAGTCGGCCTCACTGCGGTCGTATCCGCATCGATGCTGCAAATGCCTGATTACGCCAGCAAGTTTTTCCCTAACCTGCCGCAGCTGTCGATCATTATCCCGATCTCAATTGCGATTATAGTGGGGTTGTTGGTCGGGCTTCTAAACGGCTTGATCGTAGCAAAGTTTAACGTACCGCCGTTCATAGCGACACTCGGCACGATGGTCGCGGTGTATGGGATGAACTCGCTTTACTTCGATTTGCCGCCCAACAACTCGCAGCCGATCGGCGGCTTGCGCAAGGATTTCACCGAGCTTGGAACAGGCGCCATTGGCGGCGGTCAATTCTCGATCCCGTATATCGTTCTAATTGCTATATTCGTAGCGTTCATTGTATGGGTCGTATTCAACAAAACGCGTCTTGGCAAAAACATGTACGCGATTGGAGGCAACATTCAAGCCGCTCACGTATCCGGCATTAACGTTGCTCGCAACCTGATGTGGATCTATGCCATTGCCGGCGCTTTGTATGGCCTGGCTGGCGTGCTTGAAGCAGCGCGCACAGGCGGAGCATCGAACAACTACGGCAATATGTACGAGCTTGATGCCATCGCAGCATGTGTAGTCGGCGGCGTGTCGACGACTGGCGGCGTAGGCAGAGTAAAGGGAATCATTGCGGGTGTGCTCATTTTCACCGTTATCAACTACGGTTTGACCTTCATCGGCATCAACCCGAACTGGCAGCTGATCATCAAAGGCTTGATCATCGTCGTTGCCGTAGCGTTTGATATTCGCAAATACGTTGCGAAGAAGTAACGCAAGCAGGAATAAGGAAGTAGGAGCTGTCCTCAAGGTCGATGACCTGGGGCGGCTCCTTTTTTTGTGGCGTAGCATTCAATAAGAAGAAGGCGCAAATTCATCGAGACAGCTTAGGTGAAGTTTCAATTGTACTGTGTGCAAGGAAAGACATTTCGTTAACTCTTTTCATTATTACTATTGTAGTTAAAGCAGCAGGAATCGACTCTTCGACTTCGACTTTTACTTTAAAGTCCATTTCATTGTATTTTTTCAGTTTCTACTGCACGAAGCGCAATGTAGGGGCTATTTTAAGCAGCAATCGATTTAAGCTCTGCCGCCAGTCGCCTTATAAATATATGCAGCAACGCCATCCTCATCGTTGCTGTCTCCTACTAGCGTTGATCGTTCGATGAGCGCGGGATGCGCGTTAGCCATAGCGACCTTGGTCCCAGCAGCTTCAAACATCCCCAAATCGTTCAGGTTATCTCCGAAGACGGTTATTTCCTCTGGCTCGCATTTCATAAGCTTGGCCCACTCCAGCAGCCCTTCCTTCTTATTTGCCTGGCTATGGCTAACTTCCAAAAAGTAGTGGTTCTCTATGTATTGATCCTTCATGAGGTGGATGTGGACCTGATCACCGAACGTTTCCTGTACCTTCTCCTTTAAGGGTTCCAATTCTTCAAGCAAACCAATATAGGTGACGATAAGCGTACGATAAGCAGCGGGGCACTCAAGCAACGGGATTTCTGCAAAGCGGGGATCATTAGGGCGGCTTTCGAAAAACTTCAAGTCCCCGGTCCGAAGCAATTTTTCGTGCAGTACGCGTTCTTCGTCTTCTTCATCCAGCGCAAATAAAAAAGGGAGCAGTCCTTGCGCTCTTCCAAGTCCAATAATTTCATTCGTCGTTTTGATATCGAGCCAATGCCCGCCTAGCACCTTCAAAGAAATCGGATCAAATATAACGGCTCCGTTATACAAAACAATGGGGAATTTCCACGGAATGACGGAAACGATTTTGTTCGAGCTCATATAGCTTCTTGCCGTCGCATAACTGATGATGACCCCTTCGTTCAATGCGCTGCATAAGACGTTAATTGTATAGTCGGACAAGGTTGCATCCGATTGCAGCAGCGTGCCGTCGAGATCGGTAAGGAAATGTTTATTCGCCAAAAGAAAACGCCTCCCAGGTTCAGCCGATTTAATCACATCGTTCTAACTTTATTCTTTTATTCTATCCGAACTTGAGCAGGAGTGGGTGTAGCTTCGGACCATGCTTTCGCAAGTATGCGAATGCCTCGTTCGATGTCTCCTTCCTTCATACCTCCAAAGCCCAAATAAAGCTTTGGATCGTCGCCAGCCTTAACAGTGGAATCCTGTGATGCATAGACACGAACGTCTTCGGCGGCAGCCAGCTCAATTAGCTCATTGGCGCTGCGGGCCGTTTTGACGGTTATTTCAAGATGAAGTCCGGCAGAATCGCCGTTGATTTGTACATTTTCAGACAAGTGGGCTTCAATGCTGGCTTTAAGCCTTGCATGCTTCTTCCGATAGAGATGGCGAATTTTCCGGATATGCCGGTACCAATGCCCTCGTTCCATAAACAATTGCATAGCCCACTGATCGATGCGTGACGGACTGGTAAGCGCGTATTCTATGGTTGGCAGCTTGTCTATCAATCTCATGGGGAGAACCATATAGTTCATTCGCAGGGCAGGGGTGAACGCTTTGGAAAAGGTCCCGATATAGATGACATTGCCTTGCTCATCCAGCCCTTGCAGGGAAGGAATGGTTTTGCCGGAGTAGCGGAACTCCCCATCATAGTCATCCTCAATCAGATATGCGCCGCTGGAGGCAGCCCAGTTAAGCAGCTGCTGCCTTAGGGAATAAGACAAAGGACTTCCCGTGGGACGATGTGATGGCGTGAGATAGAGTGCGGGTATGCGCTTCTCTTTCAATGCAGCAATCAAATGCTCATGGCTGTTAAGCGGAACCGGGACAACGTTGAAATGATGCTGCTGAAAAATAGCCCTAACCTGAGCGATGCCGGCTTCCTCTACCGCTATCGTAGTGAAACCTTCTAACAGCTTGGAGAGAACTTGAACGCTGTAGGAGATGCCTGAGCCGATGATGATCTGTTCGGGCAAGCAGTTGACGCCTCTAGAATGCTTCAAATACTGGGCTAGCTGAAAGCGCAAGCCGTGCTCGCCTTGCGGGTCGCCATACTGATGAACGGAGCTAATATGAAGGGAGAGGGCATCATGAAGGACGGATCTCCAAGGGCGAACCGGGAAGGATTCCCCGTCCACCGCGAGCAGGCTGAAATCTAGTAGGACTTGGCCATTATGCTGCGGCTGTGGCGTTGAATGGCGATGCGAGCGATTCGGAGCCGCAGCTTTCTGCTTAAGCTTCCCCGCAGCAGCAGGCATCACTTGTGGATTAATGACAAATAGGCCGGCACGCGGCTTACTATATACGTAGCCTTCTTCCAGCAGCATATGATATGCGGTCTCGATTGTCGTTTTGCTAAGCTTTGTTTGCTCTTGGAGAGAGCGGATAGAAGGCAATTTTGCTCCATTTTGCAAAAAGCCATCCTGTATAAGTCCACGAATATGCCGGTATAGCGACATGTACAGGGGTCCTTTTTCATCTCCAGAAAGTACAATGTCCATCGTTTGCCCACACAATCTGACCTTTAAATTTAATGAAGATCTGATCCTTTTGCAGAGGTCAAACCTAGTATAAACTTTGGCATAAGCTTACATCAACTGCAGAATACAAATAGAGAGAAGGGGTAATATGTCTCAAGTAGAAGGAATCACTGAAAGAAGGTTAACGGAACTCGGAATTGTGCTTCCCAAGGCAAGCCATCCAGCAGCCAAATACACGAATTGCGTATATTCAAACGGACTGCTGTTTGTTTCCGGCAAAGGACCAACCGACTCGGTTAAGGGAAAGCTGGGGCAGCAATTTTCTACGGAGGAGGGGTATCAATTCGCTCGGCAGGCGGGGATTGAGGTGCTTGCAGTACTCAAAAGCGCTTTGATGCACTTGGATAACGTGACGCGGGTGGTGAAGGTTCAAGGTTTCGTAAATGCCGACCCGAGCTTTGAAGAGCCTCATAAGGTGCTTAACGGCTTCTCGGATTTAATGATAGAAGTATTTGGCGACAAGGGCATCCACGCCCGGTCCGTACTGGGAGCGAGCTCCTTAAGAGATCAATTGCCCGTCATCGTCGATTGTATATTTGAAGTTAAGCCTGTGTAATCCTTGTTAAAAAAATGCAAGAGTTTCGTTTCCTAATTCGATTCCTTTTTGTTTCCTATATTAGCCGTTGCATTTGCCTTCATATTGCCTTAACATTAATGCTTAAGTAAGCCGTCATGTCTTGACGGTTTATTTCTATTTTCTGAGCAAGCGTTGATCTCTAAGGAGTGAAGGATCTTGAAGCTTATATCTACACGTTACGAGTACGACAGGTCGCCGTTTATTTTATTATTCGTTATGCTGATGCTGAAAATGCTTCTGTTCCGCCAATTCGTCTTTAACGGCATTCAGGCGGATCGCCTGCTGGCAGATGCGGCAGCTGTGCTAACCTTATTGCTGGTAGTTGACCTCATAACTTCGGCGAGATGGAGAGGGACGGTATTGGGAATTTTGAATGCGGTGCTGTCGCTTCTCCTTTTCGCTTCAACCATATATTTTAGCTATTATGGAACGGTTCCGACCTATACGGCGCTGCATGGACTGGACCAGGTGCTGCAAATTCGGACGAGCGTAGGCTCGATTGTCCAAGTGAAATATTATATATTTTTTGCTGACGTGGTCGTATTTGCTTTGCTTTATATCGTTAAGCTTGTCCGGGGGACTCGCAGCGATGGGCGAAAGCGCGTCGCGAGGCCAATGGTTGCAGGTGTTGCTGCACTGCTCTGCGTTGCCGTTTCGGGCGGCTACATCTGGTCGGGGAGCTCAATCCCAAATGAGATTGTACAAGCCGAAAACCTAGGCTTTTTAGATTATCAGGTAGCGGCTGCGATAAAAGCGAATCAGGTGCAAAACGCGATTAAAAACGGAAGTATGGAAGAAACGGCTGCGAGCGCCGAGGCGCTTCAAGGCTCTTATTTTGACCAAGCCGGGGCTGCGGTGACGGCGGGCACGCCAAGCTATTATGGCTTTGCCAAAGGGAAAAACGTCATTGTCGTGCAGATGGAGGCGTTCCAAAACTTTGCGATTAACCTATCGGTCGGCGGCCAAGCGGTCACCCCGACACTGAATCAGCTTGCGAAGGAGGGCTTTTATTTCCCTCATTTCTTCCAACAGATCGGGCAGGGCAACACGTCGGATGCCGAGTTTATGTCCAACACCTCGATCTATCCGACCGGCGATATGGCGATGTCCACCGGTTACGGCGACAGAGTCGTGCCCAGCTTGCCGAGATTGCTTGGAGACGAAAGTTATGCCACGAACACGTTTCATATTAACGATGTAACGTTTTGGGATCGCAACCGGATGTATCCTGCATTGGGCTTTGAAGCATACTATGATAAGCCTTCTTTTAAAAATGACCATTTTAATTCCTTTGGCGCCTCAGACGAGGAGCTGTACCGGGTCGGATTAGAGAAGCTTCAAGCGCTCGATCAGCAAAATAAGCCTTTTTATGCGCAGTTTGTAACGGCATCCAGCCATCATCCGTTCAAGGTGCCGAGCGAGCTCCAGCGGATTAAGATGCCGGAATCGCTGAAGGATACGCAGCTGGGCGATTATTTAACAGCGATCAATTATACCGATTACGCGCTCGGGAAATTTATAGATGGACTCAAAGCAAGCGGCATGTGGGAAAATACGGTACTGGTCGCATACGGCGATCACTCCGGGCTGCAGGCGAAGGATAATGATCCCGCATGGGTCAGCGAGCAGTTGGGCATTAAATATGACGGACAAGTCAGCCGCTTCAACATTCCGCTATTTATCCATGTGCCAGGCGCAGAGGGTAAGGTCGTTGATCAGGTAGGCGGTCAAGTGGATATCATGCCTACACTTTCAAATCTGCTAGGCATATCGCTCAAGGATAAAGGCTATACGGCTTTTGGCCATGATTTGCTTAATACCAGCCAAAATGTAGTCGGTATGCGTTACTATTTGCCGACGGGATCATTTTTCAATAACGATATTTTGTTCGTGCCCGGCAAGGGATTCGAGGACGGCACGGCCATCGATATTAGAACGAAGGAGCCCGTAGCGGATTTCAGCAAATATCGCGGGGACTACGATTATATATTGGAACTCATGAAGTTTTCGGATGAATATGTCCGTCTGCTGCCGAAGCGAGCGCCTTAAAAACAGCCATGCGCCTCTTGTCCTTTAGGACGAGGGGCGCTTTTTTCTTAAAGATACAATTATAAGCTTTAATGGAAGGTGGGAATGAGTTAAGATGGAATTAGCTCTATCCGAATATTCTATTTCATTATTCTATTTCACTAAACGTAAGGAATCGATGAGACATGCGAATTGGTTTTTTTGATTCAGGGATCGGCGGACTTACCGTGCTGGCGGAAGGGCTTAGAAGGCTCCCTGACAAGGATTTTCTTTATATGGCGGACACGCTTCATGTTCCCTACGGCACGAAGCCGAAGGAAGACGTAAAGGCGTATATTTTCGATACGGTTGGAACGATGATGAAAGAGGGAGTGGACGCGTTAGTTGTAGCTTGCAATACGGCAACCAGCATTGCGATTACAGAGCTCAGAGAACGTTATTCGCTTCCGATCGTAGGCATGGAGCCGGCTGTTAAGCCTGCGGTGGAGATGAACCGTGCAACGGGCAAAAGAGTGCTCGTCTTCGCAACGCCATTAACGCTGCAGATGCCTAAGTACTATGCGCTCGTCTCTCGCGTGGATGATATGGGGATCGTGGACTCACTGCCGCTTCCGGAGCTTGTGCATTATTGTGAAGCTTTGCAATTCAATAAACAAATTATGAATGAATATTTTAGGTCAAAGCTCTCTAATTATGATTTGAATGATTACGGCATCATTGTGCTAGGCTGCACGCATTATCCGTTCTATAAGGATATTTTGCGAGAGCTGCTTCCGGCCCATATCGAAATTGTGGACGGGAATGCCGGAACGGTGAAGCGCCTGCAAGCCTTGCTTAGCCGCTACGGCATCGCCGGGGGCGGCGGAAGCGGGAACGTTCAATTTATGTGTTCGGGCAACGAGCCTGCGTATATCGATAAAATGCAGACGGCGCTAGCGTACTTGCGCGAGAAGGAAGCCTTGACTGAGACGCTCCCCACTTAACCATTCAAATAGGCGGACAACGCTCAAGCTTGAGTGTTGTCCGCCTATTTTGGTGCAGCCACTTCGAATAAATAAAATGATTCAAGCAAAGGAGCCGCATGAAAAGAAATCCGTATTCGTTTTTTGCAGGGTAGGCTGCCTATTTCGAAACCTCAGCTTGAATATCTTCCATCAGAAGCAGAACTGGGCAATGGTCGCTTCCCAAAATATGAGTATCGATCTGCGCATCGATAAGCAGCGGGCTAAGCCTTGATGATGCTAGAAAATAATCAATGCGCCACCCAACGTTCCGCTCGCGCACCTTCGGCATGTAAGACCACCAGCTGTACACATCTGCACGATCCGGGTACAAATGTCTGAACGTATCGAGGAAACCAGCCTCCAGCAGCTCCGTCATCTTGCCTCGTTCTTCTAACGTAAAGCCAGAGTTGCCTAGATTCGGTTTCGGATGCTTCAGGTCGATCTCCTGATGCGCGACGTTCAAATCGCCGCAGACGAGTACGGGCTTCAAGGAATCCAGCTCCTGCAAATAGCTGCGGAAACGGTTCTCCCACTCGATTCTATAATCCAGCCTCGTAAGGTCGCGCTTGGCATTAGGCGTATATACCGTGACGAGGTAGAAGCTGTCGAACTCAAGCGTTATGACACGCCCTTCGGGCTCCGAATTTTCTTCAATGCCGTAGTGCACCGAAATGGGCTTGATTCTTGTGAACACCGCAGTGCCGGAATAACCTTTCTTAATCGCATAGTTCCAATACTGGAAATACTCCTCGCCCAGCTCCATGCTGATTTGGCCGTCTTGCAGCTTCGTCTCTTGCAGGCAAAAAATATCTGCGTCTGTTTCTTTGAAGTAGTCGTAAAAGCCTTTGGTGACGCATGCTCTAAGTCCGTTTACGTTCCAGGATACCAGCTTGATCATCATTTATCTCCTTGCGTTTTCTATCGTTTATTTACTAGTTTAGCATAAAGGAGTTACTATGTTCGAACTAAAAACATATCTAGCCAAGTCTCGGAAGGGCATTCGATTAGAATTCGGAACAGATATAAAGGTATATGGGAGAGTGTATAAATACGAGCGGGAAAAGCTACATATGGATATGGATGATGACACATCTTCAATCGCATTGAACAGTGTAAGCTTCATATCGTTAAGCGCTAACATGATTAAATAGAATCACCTGTTAACTCTAGTTTTAGGCAGGAAGGGGAAGGACATGAGCAAGAACAAGAAGACGAATTCGTTAAGCCACTATAAACTAATGCTGAGCCGTTATCTTCTTCCTCGGAAGAAGTCATTGTTTGCGCTGGCGCTGCTGCTTTTTTCCTCGATTGGACTGCAGCTGATCAATCCGCAAATCATCCGGTATTTTATTGATACCGCCCAATCGGATAAAGCGCTGCAGCCGCTCTATTACGCAGCCGCGCTGTTTATAGGATTCTCGTTAATCCAGCAGCTTATTTCTGTTGTTGCAACCTACGTGAGCGAAAATCTCGCTTGGAGAGCGACGAACCAGCTGCGCGGCGATCTTGCCGAGCATTGTCTAAAGCTGGATATGTCATTTCATAAATCGAACACATCGGGATCCATTATTGAGCGTGTCGACGGGGATGTTAACGCCCTCGCCAACTTTTTTTCCAGCTTCATTATTCATTTGGCAGGCAATCTGCTGCTGATGCTTGGCATCATCATTTTATTATTCCGTGAAAATGCGCTTATCGGCGCAGGGATGCTGCTGTTTGTTGTGTTCGCGATGCTTGTCATTCAATGGATTCGCAAATTCGCAGTGCCGGTATGGGCAAAATGGCGCCAAATCAATGCTGAGTTTTATGGCTTTATCGGCGAGCATCTGGAAGGAACGGAGGACACGAGGGCGAACGGTGCGACCGGCTTTGTCATGAACCGGTTCTACTCGCTGCTGCGCCGGATGCTTCCGCTGCGGAGAAAGGCGTTCCTCGGTTTTTCCTCCATGTGGATCACGACCATTATCGTGTTTGCGCTGGGCAACGCGATGGCATTCGCCATTAGCGCGTATCTTTGGAAGGCGGGCAGCCTCTCCATCGGAACGGTCTATCTAATCTTCTATTATACGGAGCTGTTAGCGAAGCCAATTGAAAAAATCCGGACGCAATTCGAGGATTTGCAAAAGGCTGACGCCAGCCTGCTGCGCATTCGGGAGCTGCTTGCTACGAAGCCGAGAATTGAGGATGGGCCAGGCGCTAAGCTTCCGGCAGGACCGCTGGCGGTAGAGCTGGACGGCGTCACCTTCGGCTATGACGACTATCCGACACTCGAGGAGCTGCAGCTTCATTTGAAGCCGGGAGAGGTGCTGGGGCTGCTGGGGCGGACAGGGAGCGGGAAGACGACGCTTGCTCGTCTGCTGCTTCGTTTCTATGATCCGCAGCAGGGCAGCATTAAGCTGAGCGGAACGGATATTAAGGAGTGCAAGCTTATGGAGCTTCGCTCGAGAGTTGCGCTCGTCACGCAAAATATCGAGATTTTGCAAGGAAGCGTAAGGGATAATCTGACCTTCTATGACGAGAGCATAGCTGATCAGGACATCATCCTCGTGCTGCGAGAGCTTGGGCTTCGCAGCTGGTACGAGTCGCTGCCGGAAGGATTGGATACGCCGCTCGCCTCGGGCGGCGGCAGCCTGTCGGCGGGAGAAGCGCAGCTGCTTGCTTTTGCGAGGGTATTCCTTACGAATCCGGGCCTCGTCATACTCGACGAAGCCTCATCTAGGCTTGATCCGCTTACCGAGTATCGGATGGAGCAGGCAATTAGCAAGCTGCTCAGCGATCGCTCCTGCATCATTATTGCACATCGTCTCACTACGGTGCAGCGTGCTGACCAGATCGTTATTTTGGAGCAAGGACGCATCGTGGAGAGCGGGCAGAGGCTCAAGCTGGCTTCCGACCCGGGATCGAGGTTTAGCCAAATGCTTGCGGCTGGACTAGAGGAGGTGCTGGCATGAGCACGTTTACGTATATGTGGCGTTTAATATGCTACCGCCCCGCGTGGTACATCACCAATGCGCTCGTCTGGACGGTTATTTATTTAATGCCGATTTTTCCGGGACTTATTACAAAAGCTTTTTTTGATTCTTTAACGATCGAATCGGCTGCCGGCTATGGCACATGGGGACTGATTGCCCTGCTGATAGGAGCTGCACTTGCCCGCAGCGCTACGGTGCTGATCGGATTTATAACGGATGTGAACTTCCGGTTCCGGATGGGCATGCTGCTGCGCCGGAACCTGCTAGAGCATATTTTGAAGGAGCCGGGAGCAAGAGCAATCCCTTGCTCGCCGGGCGAGGCGATCAGCCATTTCCGAGACGATGTTGACCAGTCCGAGGAAGCGGTTAGCTGGTCCGTCGATGTATTCGGCATGACCTGCTTCGCGCTCGTATCCTGTTTTATATTGATACGAATTGATGCGCAAATGACGCTGCTTGTCTTTTTGCCGCTAGTAATCGTCGTGATCGCGGCGCAGCTGGCGACGACCAGGCTGCAGAAGTATCGTTCGGAGAGCCGTGAATCTACGGCAAAGGTGACCGGGGCGATTAGCGAGATGTTCGGCAGCGTCCAGGCTATTCAAGTAGCTGGCGCAGAGAAACGCGTAATGGCACGCTTTAGAGAGCTGAACGACAATCGCCGCAAAACGATGCTGAAGGATAAATTGATGACCGAGGTGCTGGATTCCATCTTCTCCAATTCGGTGAATCTTGGCACGGGACTCATTCTGCTTCTTGCCGGCCAGAAAATGCGCGGCGGAGAATTTACGGTAGGCGACTTCTCTTTATTTGTCTACTACCTGACCTTTGTGACGCAGTTTATTTCGAACTTCGGCAAGTTTCTGACCTATTTCAAACAAATGACCGTTGCCCTGCTTCGTCTGACGGGCATTTTGCAAGGAGCTCCGGCCCATGTGCTAACGGTTGCAAATGACTTGCATCTGCGTGAGGATGCCTCTGATGCAGCGTCTTCTGTTCCGCCTGCCAGCGAGCGGCTTGAAAAGCTGGAGGTCAGCGGACTGTCGTATACGTACCCGGAGACCGGCAGAGGGATTGCTTCTGTCGATCTGATGCTGAAGCGCGGCTCATTCACTGTAATTACAGGTCCGATCGGCTCCGGCAAAACGACGCTGGTGCGGGCGTTGCTTGGGCTGCTTCCGCAAGATAGCGGGACAGTCCGCTGGAACGGAGCTGAGGTGAAGGATGCCGGATCGTTTTTTGTGCCGCCGCGGAGCGCTTATACGGCACAAGTGCCTAGGCTTTACAGCGACACGCTGCGTGAAAACATATTGCTAGGCCATTCGGATAAGGAGGGTCAGCTGGCTAGAGCGCTCCATACGGCGGTGCTGGAGGACGATCTCGTGCATTTTCAAGAGGGACTTGATACGGTTATCGGTCCGCGCGGCGTGAAGCTGTCCGGCGGTCAGGCACAGCGAACGGCTGCGGCGCGCATGCTGGTCCGTGACAGCGAGCTTTACGTATTTGATGACCTCTCTAGTGCGCTGGATGTAGAGACGGAGCAGAAGCTATGGGCTCGCCTATTCCGTGAACGCGGCGATGCGACATGCCTTGTTGTCTCACACCGCAAGACAGCCCTCGCGCAGGCTGATCATATTATCGTGATGAAGGATGGACGCGTCGAGGCGGAGGGAACGGCTGAAAGTTTGCTTGCTTCGAGCGAATCGTTTCATAAGCTTTGGCATGGTGATGAGAGCTAGCATATTGCTTTTTGATAAATAGCTTAGTATGACAGGAGCAGCCGAATCGAGTATTTCGGGGCTCCTGTTTTTGCTTTTTGAACGCTCAATAACAAACAATTGGATACAAATATCGAAGAAACTCAAGCGGACGCAAAAGGGATTTATTTTAAGAAAACAATAATAAGAAACCTTTTAATAATAATGATAATCGTTATCAATAATTGATAAAGCAATTAAGAAGAAACTGTAATTAATGTTTATTTGTAAATAAAAAATAAATTATCGAGAATATAATCTAAAATAACAATTGTGATTGTATTTAATTATAAAAATAAAAGAATCAAAAAACGATAGAACAACTATTTAAAAAATAAATAATGCCGTTTATACGATTGACATAATTTAGAGTATAACTATAAAATCAAGCTGTCGATGGGCGATGTACACGTTATCGATTTTCTGAAGAGAAGAGGCGTGCTGCTTGCAAAGGCTGGCATAGGCTTCTGCCACAGAAATTTTTTTGCAACTTAGATGATAATGATAATCATTGTCTTCATGCATACTTTTTTCTGTGGACGATATCCGCAAAGTAGAAGGGAGGAATAGCGTCACTCTTATCGGACGGAGCAATCATCGTATTTATTTGCAAGAACATATTCTAAAACCATTATAGGGAGTGTTGATCACTATGTTGCGTTCGCAAAAATCTTTCAAGAAAACGATGTTTCTTATGCTGCTCACTTTCGTATTTGCTCTAGCGATGGCGGTACCGGCTTCGGCTGCTGCTCAAAACCTGCAATTCCTTGATGAGAATGGAGCTTATTCTACCCATGCAAGCGCGTTTATCGACAGCGCTGATGTGACAGGCTCTGCTGGCAATTATACCGTTACGATTAAGCTGAAAAACACATACCCTCCGTTCCCAACGATTCCAGTAAGCTACGGCTTCCTG
Source organism: Bacillus sp. FJAT-26390 (assembly GCF_001682865.1). Lineage (GTDB taxonomy): Bacteria > Bacillota > Bacilli > Paenibacillales > Paenibacillaceae > Pristimantibacillus. The sequence goes on along the minus strand of NZ_MAQX01000032.1, from coordinate 290,511 downwards.
AACGTGGATGTTAACGGTGCGCCTGCTGGCGATGGCACATACGAAGTATCGGCAACCAAATCGGTTTCCGGCGGCTTCACTTACTTTGTATTCAGCGGCGTAAACAACCTCACGGATAACCTGCCGGTTGAGCTGCAAGTTAATGCTGGAGGATTCCACAACACAACGTACAGCCTGTTCATCGATTGGCTTTAATTAGATAGGAGCTGCTGAGTAAGCAGTTGGCAGACAGGCGAAGAGCGGTCGGTAATTTACCGACACGCTCTTCGTTTGCGCGATTATCGGCGGCTAAGCCCGTACGATTGTCGCCATTATTTTTTAAGGAGCGTAATAAATTGAGTAGATGGCTAAAAAAAACAGCTATCCTTTGGATAGCTATAGGTCTAATCGTATCCTCCCTGCAAACAGGTGCCAGCGCGGTCGCCGCGGCTGCCGCTAACGTCCCCGACGGCGTGTATGCCGTCGATTACACGATTCTCCATGATGAGCATGCTTCCACATCCGTGGCAAATGACTATATGAAAACAAACGGCGAAAAAGGGTCGTTGATTATTGAAAATGGTACCGTGAAATTCGAACATAAGCTTACGGCAGTTAATTATACGCGTTTTCCTTATTTAGGCTATCGCCTCGCAGGCAAAGCCAAAGCAGGAATCAACAATGAAGTCGTTTCAGGTATAGAGGGTTACCAAGCAGTTTCCACAAGACCTGTCCCTGGGGAGAACGGCAGTTATATCTTGCAATACGTCATTGCCGATCTTACCCAGAAGCAGGATGTCCTCATGCATATTTTCATTCCCGAATATTCCTATGACCATTGGTATAATGTGCGCTTAAGCATCGATACCAGCACCCTTCCAGACATTCCGGGCGGCGGGAATGGGGGAGTAGAGCCGGAGGAGCCAACAGTCACGAAGGTTACATACAGCCAGTTGGATGAGTTTATTACGGTATCCCGTTCTGTCTATTATTCAAGCTCGGAAGGCACGGCGTACGGCGACTATCCGATCGGTAGTAAAGCCGCTCTTTGGTCAGTGATCGACTATGCCGATACGATGCTCGGCCTAACGCCGACTGGCGATCTGGAAGCCTACGGCAATATTTACAACACGTTGAAAGGCGCTATGAAGCTTTTTGAATCGCGCAGAAAGCTGGCGGATCGAACCGAGCTTGAGAGCTTCATTAAAATTATTACCGAGTTTACGAACAATATTGCTGTAAACGGAGCGGCGGAAGGCTCTCCAGGCTCGGCATCTGCCGCGATTGCGGCAGGGGAATATTATCATTCCGATATCAACACCTTAGTCAAAAACCTTGGCAAAGCAAAGACTGCGGTAAACACGCCTTCATCTACGCCGCAGCAATTATCGAATTCATTGACAACGCTCGCCAATAATTATAAAAGAGCCAAAGATAGCCAATATCTAGCCGCCAAGCCGGTGAAGATTTATGCGCTTGATACGCTGGAGCCTACTAATACGCAATCGGTATATGCAAATGAGATCAGCAATACGGTTACGACGATCGTCAGCAGCATAAATGCACAAAGCTTATCTGGCTTTCTAGCGAATGTAGCGCTAAAAGGTCCTCCTGCAAATGCGAAGGTAGCTCAATCTTGGCCGAATGCGGATGGAACCTTCCAAATTATTAAGTCCGAAGCGTATACCCATTACGCAAATCGTTCTTCTGCGCTTTCCAATGCCGATGGCCAGGTTTATCAGCTAAGCCCGCGGGGTACGGATTCGAGTGACGAGGATTGGCAGGGATTAAGCTATATCAGCTATGACATCAACGGCGTAACACGCGATGTGTATCTTAGCTTTAATGTTGAAAAGCTGGAACGATTGCAGTCTTCTCTTGCCCAGTACAAGCGACTTCATGATACGGCTACCAAAGCTGATAGCGCTGATCTAGCCGCATTTGCAGCTGCAAAAGGAGCATTGCTTGCAGCCATCAACAAAGCCAAGCAGACAGCAGACAATCTGTCCGCTACCCGGCCAGCAATTACATCTGCACAGGCAGAGCTGGATCTGGCAGCAGATGCTTTTAAAGCGCTCATCGTGTATGAACGCTACTTCTCAACCTTGCATGGCACAAACGCGGCATTTTCGTCGGCAGACAGCTATTTCCTTAAGCCTGCCACCATTGGGACGGAAGCAAATGGCGACGTTTCGGTCACGTTTACGGTGAAGGACAACGCAGCGATAAAAGAAATAAAAGTAGAGCGTGACGGAAGCTATAAGGATGTTGAGATCGCCAGCGTAAACGAAGCGGCAAATACCCGCGTCGTTACCTTTAAAACGGCCGACCTATCTGTACTTCATAAGGCAAAGGTTCGTGTCGTAGTATCGCAGGGAGGCCAAATTTATGACCAAACCCATGATATTCGTCTTAACTTTAACGATGTAAATAATACCGCTTTAGCGCAGGCTATTTCAGCAGCGTCGGTTGTTCAAAGAGCGGCAGTAGTCGGCACGGCGATTGGACAGTACCCGGCTGAGGCGAAAAACGCTCTACAAGCGGCAATCACCGCCGCGGGTGCCGCTGCTGCTGGGGCGGAAAATACGCAAGCTCAGACAGACGAAGCGCTGCTGGCGCTGAATCAGGCAGTTGCAGCGTTCAAGGATAAAGCGATTAAAGGCATTGCCGACGGTGATTACAAAGTGAACTTCAGGATATTGAAGTTCGGGACGAATGAAGATTCCGTTATGCAGACCTACGTAAATCCAGTTGCAAGCTTGAAGGTACGCGGAGCGGACAAAACGATGTTCATTACGCTCAAGCAGCATAAGGAAATTACAGCTTTAAAATTTAAAGGACAGGATGTAAAAGTAGAGAGCATCGATGAAGCAACGAATACGCGAGTCGTATCGCTGCCTCTAACAGATCTGACTACGGTTACGGATGGCTGGGTGAAAGTAGATTGGCCTGCCATCAATTATCATCATGAGTACGATATTCAATTGAAGCTGGATGCAAGCTCCCTTACAGGAATTTTTGATGCTTCTGCGCTGAATGCTCTGATTAAGACAGCGCAGGAAACGCATGACGCAGCGGTTGAGGGGACGAAAGCGGGCAATTTTAAAGCCGGCTCCAAAGCCTTACTTGCAGCTGCGATTACGGAGGGGCAAGCGGCGGGGCAAGCGCCTCAGTCACAAGCGATAATTGACGCAGCCGCGGCAAAGTTGAAGCAGGCTTTGGATACCTTCCAAGCAGCGAAGATTGGCGTGGACCCGATTCCGAATCCGAATCCAGGCTCGTCGGATGGACAATACAGCATAGCCGTTCGGATTTTGAAATTTGGCACGGATCAGGATTCAGTCATGCAGGATTACATTATTCCTACGGCTAGGCTGAAGGTAGCCGGCAGCAGCAAGCTGGTCTACCTGACGATTAAGCAGGACAAAGAAATTACGGGGTTAAAATTTAATGGGGCTAACGTTTCGACGGAAAGCAGCAACAAAGAGAAAAATACACGGGTCGTTTACTTCCCGGTATCGGATCTCTCCAAGGTGACAGATGGCTGGGTGAAGATCGACTGGCCGGAAATGAGCTATCACCATGAATACAACATTCAAATTAAATTTGATGAGTCCAGCATGAAGCCGATCAGCGGGCAAGGCGACATAGAGCTCGAGGAAGAGAAGGATAAGGACGAAGGCAAAGGCAAGGAAGAGCTGGTTGAGCCTGTAGTTACTGGCTTTAAAGATATTGAGGGGCACTGGGCGCAAGCTTCCGTTGAGAAGGCCATCGCGCTAGGCATTGCCAAAGGATACGAAGACGGCAAGTTCCGTCCTAACGGAGTCATTACGCGGGGTGAATTCGCCGTAATGATCAGCCGTGCCTTGAAGCTGAAGAGCAGCGCAGCTGATGCTAAGTTTAATGACAATTCGCAAATACCGAACTGGGCGCAGGAGCATATATTCAGAGCGGTTGGAGCGGGACTAATCGGCGGATATGAGGATCAAACCTTCCGCGCAAGCAATGAAATAACTCGCTCTGAGCTTGCCGTTATCATAGCGCGCGCAGCCAAGCTGAAAATTAGCGAGGATGCGGTATTATCGTTCGACGATGCCGACCAGTTCCCGGCATGGGCGAAGAAGGAAGCAGCTGCAGCCATCCAGGCTGGCCTGATCCAAGGCAAAGGCAATAATAAATTTGACCCTAATGCGAGCGCTACGAGAGCTGAAGCTTTGACGCTTATTTTGCGGGTGCTTGAAAATTTGTAACAACGCATAGCTACGTTAAACCGGCGTCTTCCGATTTGGAAAACGCCGGTTTTTATTACTTTAAAAAAGTTAGTTGACATCTATATACCCTGATGATAGGATGAATATATACTAACATTAGGATTCACGATATTAAGATAAATAAATCAAAGGGAGGTTATACCATGAGGATGAATATATATACGCCGCTACAGCAAGCAACGGGCTCGTTTGAAGGGGGCAAAATCATTGAGCAAAAGCCGATTGGGTTCCCTCAGGATCTGGGTGCGGTTAAGCGGGTTGGTCCTTTATTTTACTGGGCTTGGGCACATGCCAAGGAGGGCGGCAGCATCGGGCTGCATCCGCACAAAGGATTTGAAATTATGACATATGTCGTAAACGGGCAGGTCTCGCATGGCGACACGCTTGGGACGGAGAGCACCGTCGGACCCGGCGGCGCACAGGTTATGCAGACGGGCTCCGGCGTATCGCATCGCGAGAAAATAGACGGTCCTGATGCCGAGATTTTTCAAATTTGGTTTGAACCGGATCTAAATGAAGCGATTAAAAGGAAGCCTACCTATCACGAATACGTTGCTGAAGATTTTCCAGAGACCGTCAGCGGACAGGTTCATAAGAAAACGATTATTGGCGAAGGATCTCCCATTCATTTGGTGACGGATGCGCAAATGTGGGATATTTCCTTGGAAGCTGGCAGCGAATATGAGCATGCCGTTCCAGCAGGATATTCGATCGCCGCCTTAGCCATTCGAGGAAATGGCAATTGGAGCACAAGGGAAGCCACGACTCCATTCCAGCATAAAGATTTTACCGTTGTGCAGGCAGATTCAGAGCCTGAGGCGGTTCGCTTGGCAATCGGGCAAGACAAGGTGCGCATGATCGTCATTCAGCTGCCTAATCAAGTAGCATACCCGCTATATCAGCGTTAATCGTTAGATCATAACTTTATTATTGAGGAGATGGATCAGATGTCAGCCATTAAACTTGCCATTATTTATTACAGCGTAACGGGTACCAATTATCAAATGGCGCAATGGGCCGCGGAAGGCGCAAAGGAAGCGGGCGCCGAAGTGAGAATTTTGAAAACGCCGGAGCTGGCAGATGAAGAAGCGATTCAAGCGAATCCGATTTGGCGAGCTCATGTTGCGGCTACGCAGGAAATACCGGAGGTTTCCTATAAGGACTTGGAATGGGCTGACGCGATTATTTTCAGCGTCCCGTCTCGTTTTGGCGGCATGCCTGGTCCTGTTAAGCAATTTCTCGATTCGACGGGCTCGCTTTGGTTTAACGGCAAGCTCGTTAATAAAGTGGTCAGCGCGATGACATCAGCTCAAAATGCCCACGGCGGTCAAGAGCAGACCATTCTCAGCTTATACACCTCGATGTATCATTGGGGAGCGATCGTTGCGGCGCCAGGCTATTCAAGTCCCGTTACCTTTGAGGCGGGCGGCAATCCATATGGAACGAGCGTGACGGTTCAAGGCGGCAAAATGGTCGAGGACGTAAAAGCGGCGGTTGAATACCAAGCGAAACGGACAGTAAATGTCGCACAGTGGGTACAGCTCGGACAAGCGCAGGCGTAAGCTTGAAGAGGCTGAGAATGAGGAAGGAGGCAGCGTAATGCTGCTTCCTTTTTTTTTTGCGTGCATGGCTAAAAACAAGCGGCTTCAAGGGTTCTGTTGGCAAGGAAAAGGATAAGAGATAAGATAGGGTTGGAAGGATGCAGCGGGTATCATTTAGTATAGATTTATAAAATAGAATCTAGGCAATTATTATGCTGAATATAAAACAACGTTTGTTGCGGATGGAGCTGGAAGAGCGGATCAGCACGATTAGCATGTCCGTCTTGCCGGATCAGGAGGATCATGCTTTGCTTATTTCCGCGTTGCACCGTTATTTATCCAAATAAACCAATACGCCTCAGCGAGAGCCGAGAATGGATTTTAACAATTAGAAGTGACATCACGGGCTTGGAGGGCGGGAGTGGCAATGAACGAAAATAGCATGAAATCATTTTGGAAATCGTATTTGACCGGCTTGCAATTGCATGTGGCTGTAGTTGAGTATACGAAGGTGCCGCGCTCATGGAATGACGATAATTACACGCCTGACGTGAACAAGCTTTATTACATTCAAGAGGGCGAAGGGTATATTAAGATTGGCAATCGCACCTTTTATCCGAAGGCTGGCGACCTATGCTTGATGCCGGCGGATGTGACCCAGTCCTACGGAACGATTAATGAAAATACTTTCGGCAAATATTGGTGCCACTTTACGGCGAAGCTGGGCAATTTCAACCTGTTTCAAGTGCTTGAGATGCCTGTGATCCTAACGGTAACGGACCATCCTTTATTAAAGGATAAATTCGACCGCCTTATGTATCATTATAAGAGCGAGGAGTGGACGGCCGACCTGCATGTGCAGGCGACCTTCCTCGAGATCATGGCCATGTTTTTGGAGCAGACTGACCGGGTAACGATCAATGCGCCAACAACAAGCTCATTCGAGAAAATGAACGTCGTGCTTTCTTATATCGAGGAGCATCTTTCTGAAAATATTTCAGTAGATACGCTGGCGCAGCTGGTTCATTTTCACCCCAATTATTTCATTCGCATGTTTAAAAATACGACCGGGCTCTCGCCGATTCATTATGTGAACCGCAAGCGGATGGACAAAGCTAGAGAGATGCTTACTTTCACCGCTTTAAGCATTTCCGCTGTTGCTGAAGCGCTGGGGATGGATGCGACGTACTTCTCGCGGCTTTTTAAGGAGTATACGGCGCTGTCGCCGAGCGAATACAGAGAGCTTTTGCTGAAATAAAGGTGTCTCTTAATGAAGAAGAAACGAAGAACCGCCGGTTGCTTAACCGGCGGTTCTTCGTTATTTTTATGAGGATCAAGCCTAGAAGGTGTCGGCAGATGTAGTTGTCGTGCACCAGCGCGCATTAAAGAGCGACTTGATTAGAAGATCCTTTGCTTCCTCGGTGCCGATATAACGGAGCGCTTCCAGCGCATGTGCCCGCACGTAGCGGTCCTCGTCATCCAGCGCAGCTTCCAGCGCAGGAATCGCTGCAGCAGCCGTGGAGCCAAGCTTCGATAACGAAAGGCCAGCCGTAAAACGGACCTGCGCATCCTTATCTGCCAGGCATGTAATTAAGCCGTCTACCCCAGCTGCGGAGGTAGATTTGATCATGCCCAGCGCATCGGCCACCGCCGTGCGAATGGTAGCGGAAGGGTGGGACAACAAGCTTGTAAGCGCTGGAAGAGCAGCTTCTGCAAATTGGCCCAGCTCCCCGAGCGCAAATATGGCATGATAGACGGTTTCCTCGCGGTCATGTTCCAGCGCGGCAATTAGTCCGTTTACGGCTTCTTCTCCTGCCGCCGATAGTCCATAGGCAGACACGCGCGATACGTCGGCGCTTTGATGGTGCAGTCCAGCAAGCAAGGCTGCTACGCCTTTGCTGCCATACCTTGCAAGCTCATAAGCTGCGTTCAGCGCGGTTGGCTCGAATTGATCCTCTAATTCGCGTGCTAGCTCATTAAGCTTATTAGCATCTTCACTCCGGGAATTCGCTATGCTGCCAACGCTGCCGGACAGCCAGTTCCAGGTTTCCTCCCACAAGGTTTCATGGTTTGCAATGGGAAGCGCAAGATCGGAAGGCTCTGACCATGCTGTTGCCTGATTGTCCCAAGTCGGTGCGGCAGGCGCAGCCGTACGCATAAATTCGAACTTCAGCATGAAGCGTGCATTGCCTAGTACATTCGGCGTCGAACGGTGCCAGATATCGTAATGGATGAGCGCAAATGTGCCAGCTTCACCGTTAGCGAAGGCCTCCCCTGCGACTTCATCGGATACGAAAGTGCGTGACTCGTAGTTTTGCGTGCCGGGAAGCACGCTTGTTGGTCCAAGCTCAAGCGGCGTGTTTTGCGGAAAATACATAATCATCGCCCACCATGGATGGTGGTTGCGCATCCGCGAGTAGCCCCAGTAGCTGTCCTTATGCCAGCCGCCGGCAACGGGCTGCGCATTGTAATGGCCATGTCTATGTGCATGAAGCATGTAGTTTGGTCCCAGCACACTCGTTAATGCGCCGGTGATGACGGGGCTATCGAATACTTGCTGAATCTCGCGAATTCGCGGCAGCAGGTTATTGCCGGGATTTCCTTCCGCGTCATACACTTTATTAAGCTCTGCGGTCAACGCATGGTGGAATGATTCGGGAAAGTCGGTTTTTAAAATAAGAAAGCCTTCCGTAATAAATTTTCTCATTTGCTCATCATTCAGTAACAGTGGTGATTGGTTCATGTGATCGATATCCTCCTAAGAAATGAATTTATAAACCGATTATAGGAGATGTCACCCGAATGCTACATACACGAAACTAAGTGAAGCTTGCATAAAACTAACTTCCTCCACATAACGGGAGATGAAGTTAAATTATTTTTTTCGCTTTAGCCGTTGCTCATTTTACGAAATCCAATGCCGATGATGCGAGCATAGGTTTCCTTGGCGCCGTGAATGCTGCTGCATACGATAAAAATTCGGCCAGCGGCATAGAGGGGGAAATCATCGGCGGGGATGAACAGCCTTGCTGGGTTTATCGTCATGAGCATTTTCAACGAATCCGGAATATCGAAGCCAAGCACCTCATAGATGATGGGCGCTTCTTTGGGGCGGGGCAAATACATCTCACCGTCTACCATTCCTTGCTATCTGAAATGATACGTAGCAACCTCCATTGATGATAATTGTTCTCATCACAATATAAACGATATTAATCACTAAAGGAAATGGACATAAATGAGATTGTATAGTCACAAAAGTGTGATATCGCTATAATAGCCTTATCCAAGATTAGGAGGAAACTAGTCATGAATTGGAACTATTATAATACATTCATCACGGTGTCGGCAGACTGTCCAGCGGAGATTGGCACGGTGCCGCCGGACAAGAAGGGCGGTCGGACGAAGCCGAGCCTTGAGTATGAGCTGGCAGCCAATGAACCCTATAGGTATACGCAGGAAGAGCTGATGTATGAGGTGCACATTCGGCATAAGGAGTTGTCGGCCGAGGAGCTCGAAGCAAGAGGGAAGGAGGTTTGGGACGAGTTTTTTTCAAAGCCGAAGGCTTGTCTAAGGGCGTCGATGCTTCCGAAGAAATACGGCTGGGGCATCCACTTTAATGAAGAGGGCAAGCTGGCGCTCGTGCCAAAGGAATCGGAGGAATACGGCCAATTCGCAGAGGGCGGGCGCGATCAGGTGACGGTGCTTCGAGGCATGCGGAGCAGCAAAAAATAAATGGTGAGTGTGTGCTTGCCCTGGCGGGGCTTGATTCGTTGATTAGGCATGCTGCTCATGATAGCAGCTCGCAGTTGAATGGCGAGTACGAGAGCGCGGTGAAAATGGGCGTGCATATCACACTAAGCCTGCCTGCGGTTGAATGGAGATTGAGCGAGCAAGGTAATATCCAGCTCTTTAGTCAAGCTGGAGCGGCGGCTGACGAAAGCACGCTCTAACAAAAGCGAGGAACTGGCGCGATATTCATTTTCAGACTAGTCCATTATACCTATTCATTTTTAGTCGTATTTTGTCGATTAATGTCTTATCTTGGATGGGTGGAGTGGATGCAATGGCCGCATATCGGAAGCTTTCCTTATCATTCAAATTTATTGCAGTAGTTGGAGTCGTTATTGCTTTAGTGTTAGGCTCTATTCTCTTCGTAAATTTGCAGCAATTAAAGAAAGTAAGCCTTACGAACGGCGAGCTTGCAGCGGAGAACGCTGGAAATGATTACGCGAATTCGTTTTTGAAAAAAGTGACTAGTCTGGAATCAACCTTGAAATCATTGTCAGAGGTGCTTGAGGAATCACGGGCGAGCCAAAGCCTATCACGGGAAGAGGTTATCTCCCTGCTGAAGGGAATGCTCCAGAAGCGCCCGGAAGTATTCGGTATCTACACGCTTTGGGAGCCTAATGCATTTGATCGTAACGATGAGGCAAACCGGAGCAAAGCGAAATATGACGATGCCACGGGAAGATTCATTCCTTATTTGATTCAACAGAATAAAGAAATTGTTGCCGAACCGTTAAAAGGCTATGAGGAGCAGGGCGTTGGCGATTTCTATCTTATACCAAAGGCGAGCAAGCAGCTCTCTTATTTGGAACCATACACGTATGAGGCGGCGGGCGAGCAAACGCAGATGATGTCTATCGTCCAGCCGATTCTTGACGAATCGGGCGTTTTTTTAGGCATTGTTGGCGTAGATCTTTCGCTTTCCGACCTTCAGGAGGAGGCAACGCATTACAGACCGCTTGATGGATATGTTTCGCTTATTAGCGAAGCGGGAGTCTATGCTGCCAATCCGAATGATCCGGCATCGATATTGCAGCCATACGGCGATTCGCCGGAGAAGGAGCAGTTATGGAAGCAGGTCCAGAGCGGCCAGACGTTAAAAGCATATACGGCTAATTCCAAAGGCGATGATGTGCTGCGTGTATTCGAGCCTATCAAGCTGCCGGGCAGCGAGCAGATTTGGTATACGCAAACCGCTGTCTTAGAGGATGTTGTTTTGGCAACATATAATGAAGCTAGAACAAACGCGGGCATTACGGTGCTTGCGGCGCTGGTCATTTTGGCAGCGGTGATAGGACTTCTTGTATGGGGCATGGTCATTAAGCCGCTTCGTGCCCTTTCGGCTAAGCTGCAGCTAATGGCGCAGGGAGATTTAACGCAGAAGCTGGATTTTCGATCTGGCGATGAGTTTGGGGTGATGGGCGGTCACTTTAATGAAATGACCGGCAAGCTGCGCGGGATGTTCCAGCTGGTCTCGGATTTGTCGATGGCTGTGGGCGCAACATCGGAGCAGCTTACAGCAAGCGCGGAGCAGACAGGCAAAGCGGCTGAGACGATTGCACACTCCATTGGCCGTGTTGCAGAGGGCGCGCAAAATCAGCATGAGTATGCGTCGGAGTCATCCCAGGCGATGGGCGAAATGGCAATAGGCGTTCAGCGAATTGCGGATTCGTCTTCGGCAGTATCGTCATCTGCCGAGGAAGTGGCTAACCAAACGCAGCAGGGCAGCGTGCAGCTCCAAACGGCAGTCACGCAGATGGGCGAGCTTCAAAGGTCGTTTGAGGAAACGGGAAGCGCCATTCGGCGCTTAGGCGAGAGATCCGGTCAGATCGGCGGAATGATTGATCTAATCGCGAACATTAGCAAGCAAACGAATTTGCTGGCGCTCAATGCGGCGATCGAGGCATCCAGAGTGGGTGAGCATGGACGGGGCTTTGCTGTTGTCGCAACTGAAATTCGCAAGCTTGCAGAGCAGACGAAGCAAGCAGCGGATCAGGTGACGAGCTTGGTTGAAGATGTGCGCATGGACACGAATAAAGCATCACTCACGATGGTTACCGGCAACGAGAAGGTTCAACAGGGCGTACAAAGCGTAACGGAGAGCGGTCTGTTATTCACATCTATCCTTACGGAAATGACGCAGGTAAATGAGCAAACCCAAGAGGTATCGGCTGCTGCCCAGCAAATGACGGCAAGCACCGAGCAAATTTCAGCCAGCGTGTCGCAGCTTGCCGATCTTGCATCAGAGGCATCCGCCGATTCTCAAAGCGTTGCCGCAGCTTCAGAGGAGCAGCTTGCGTCTATGGAGGAAATCTCAGCCTCGGCAGAAGCGCTTAGCACCATGGTACAGGAGCTTTTGGAGAAGCTGTCTCATTTTAAAATATAGCAATCAAGGCTGGCATAGCTTTCAGTGAACGTCATTGCTGAGGCGAATGCCAGTCTTTTTTTTAAATATAGGAAAATATATAATGAAACGCGCTGCGACGCCAAAGGACGGCGACAGCCGTTTTACATTGAGTGGAAAGGTGACTGTGACGATATAAGAAACATGAAATCTATGAAAAAACGGAATAGGATTGTTATAGGGTTATCGAATGGTAAGGCTTTTCTCGTGATGCTATGAGCTGTTCTTCATTTTTAATAGGTCTTTGTCGATATAGTTCGTTGGGACTATTTGGAATACGCATAGATAAGGGAGTGCAGCTTTGATGCAGCAAGATTGGATGATGTGGGGAAAAAAAGGAATAGCCGCGCTATTGATAGCGTCTATGGGTTTAAGTTATGCCGGAAGCGGGGCAGCTGCCGCCGCAGCAGCAGGTGAAACTGTCACGGTTAAGGCCGCGGAAGGCAAAGCGGTTAGCACGACAGCCGCAACGGTCAATAAAGCAGAAATCGAATATTGGCGTTACGCAGCCGAAGGAACGCTGCATCCGGCGCTAGTTTTGTCGAATGGAAATCTGTTCACCGCAGCCGCTAATGGTTGGGTGACCATTGTCACCAGCACGGGCAAAGAAGTGAAGCGGGTCAATGCCTATACGAATTTGTCCGCGCCGGCGCTGAACGGGAAACGCCAAATATTTGCTGCTGGCAAAAGCGCGCGGCTCTATCAATACGATGAAGCGGGAAATGGCGGTCAGGCCGGTATTTTTTATTTTAAAGGAAAGACCGAGAATCTTCAGCCGTCTGCACTAGTCACGGACGCGCAGGGACTCCCTTATTTCGCATATCAGCATGCGATTTTATCGCTGGATGAAGCGGGTGAGAAGCAGGCGGCGCTGCTGCCGGAGGGCGTCAGCGTGAAGGAGCTTGCCGCGGGCAAGAGCGGCGTCTATGTGCTTGGCAGCAACGGCGCGCTGTATGCGGTGCGCGGCGGAGCTGTAGTCTGGGAAGCGGCTCTGGAACAGCCGCTGCTTGGGGGTAAGCTGGCCGCCGACCGGGTTAACGGCGGCGTTCTGCTGCTCGCGGGCAAAGCGGTCGCTGCGTATGAAGAGGACGGCAAAGTCCGATTCACGCGCGAGCTTGCGGCGGCGCCCGCAGGCGGCTGGACATCCCCGGTGCTTCTGCCCGGGGATGCGGGAGCTGTCGTTGCCGCTGAGCTTGGCGGCAACGGCATTGCTGCGTTCCGCCTCGCAGACGGGGCGGAACTATGGCGCATCAGCGCCGCCGGGGCCGGAGGCTTCGGCCCCGCGGCGCTGGCGCCGGATGCTGCCGCCGGCATCGTGCTGGCCGGCGGCCGATCCGGCGCGGTGTACGCGATCGACGGCTCTGCCAAGTCGATCTTGTACACCTACGGCGGGCACGCCGCGGTTCCCGCGAGCGGCGTGACGCCGATGGGCGGCGGACGCTTCGCGTATACGTCCGCCAGCCAGTTGGTCGCAGCGGGGCCGGTTCGCCCCGTCGCGATTACCTACGCAGCGGCGACGCTTAAGCTGCCGCTGGATATAAGGCTCCTGCTCACGGACAAGCTGAAGCTGTCCGATCCCGTCGCCCTCAGCTTCCGCTCCGATAATACGGCGATCGTTCGCATCACGGAGAAGAGCATCGTGACCCCGGTTGCAGTGGGCTCAGCAAATCTTTATGTGGATGTCATCGCAAGCGGCTATAAAGGCCAGCTCAAGCTGCCTGTCCAGGTGACGGCCTCGGACTCCAAGCTGAAGGTGAAGCATGAAGCGAAAAAGGTCAGCATTTCAGGCAAGTCCTATACGGTTCAAACGGTGGTCATTCCTAAGGGAGTTCCAATGACCGCAGGTCTTGCAAGCCGGAAGGTTGGCGTTGTCCAGCCGCTTGCGCTGATTGCGAAAGCCTACAATGCTGATGCAGCTATCAACGGGACATTCTTCGAGGCTTACGGCGGCATTCCCGAACCGTATGGCACCCTCATCGCAGACGGAAATGTGGAGCATATCGGCAATACGGGTACGGCGATCGGTTTTACATGGGACGGGACGGTTATCATGGATACGCTCCGGGTGAAGCTGCTGGGCGGGACGGATGGTTCTTTCAAATCGCCGAATAACTGGTATGTGTATTTCATAAACCGTACGCCGGTAGCGGGCGGCTCATCCGCCATTATGTTTACTCCGAAGCGGGGCGCTAAGCTAGGCTTTGCGCTTGGGACGGCTGTTACCGTCAGCAAAGGCGTCGTGACCAAAATAAGCAAAAAAGAAAATGTGAGCATTCCGGCAGATGGGTATGTTCTCGTTTTTACAGGCTCGGAAGAAAAGCTTGCCGCACGTTTTAAGGTCGGCACTTTGGTGGACTATAAGACGGAAATGACGAACTTGTCCAATACGCCGATTGCCTGGTCACGCGTCCATACGGCAGTTGGTGCTGGTCCAAGACTGGTAAAGGACGGGAGGCTGGCGATTAACCCCGTGGGCGAAGGCTTCAGCAGCTCCAAAATTTTAACAGACTCCGCAGCCAGAAGCGGCATTCTTGTTAAAAAGGACGGAACCGTCATCATGGCGACCGTACCTCAGGCAACGATGAAGCAGTGGGGACAAATCATGCTGCAGCTAGGTGCGGAGCAGGCGATGAATTTGGATGGCGGAGCTTCTTCGGGTATGTATGCGCAAGGCAAGCTGATTACGGCGCCAGGCAGGCTTATCAGTAACGGACTCGTATTTGGTACAAAGTTGAAATGGTAACGAAAGCAGCGTTTAGGCCGCCCTCATGCAGGGCGGATGCGTTTCAGAATGTTCGGCGCCGCAGGTCGTGGCATCCTTCGCACACCAGCCAATGGACGGTGGAGATCCGGCTGTCCCGCCACAATTCGAATGTGAGGAATGCCGCGGAGTGATGACTGAGTATTACAAAGGCGTTCACGGACATGAATACCGAATAGAAAATGAGAGAAGCAACAGAACGTAAGGGATCTCCTTGCGTGCCGTTGCTTCGCATGCTCGAAAGTAGATATGCACTTCAAGGACGCCGTCAGGCGTTTTTCTTATGCAAAAGATGAGTGGTATCAGACATGCATGCATACCGCATAGCTGTGCAACTTTCTGCGCAAACGTTGTCATTTGCAGTAAAAAGGACGCATACACATGTGGAAACAAAAAAAAAGCGAGAAAATAATTGACAGCGCTTTATTTTTGGTATTAATATGGGTCTAAGTAAACGCTTTCACAGTTCTGTTAGCGCAATTAAGGCTGTTGCAAGAGGATGGAAGGAAGGACTCACATTTTTTGTGCTATTTGTGCAAACGATTGCACACGTTCAGGGTTTTTATTTTCAACCAATCAGGAGGTGGCGTAGCAGAGCGAATGAGCAGGCTAAAGGCTTCAAAACAGTAAGGATTCAAAAGCGCTTTTACGATAAATTGGGGAGGTTCATCCGAATGGGCTTTGCTTTTAAGCGAAAGAAAATGATTTCTCTTATGCTGATAGCAGCTATGCTTTGGTCGATTATTGGGGCTATTCCGAACGGTGCGAGCGCTGCTGCGCCAACGAAGGTTGTGCTTGTCGGCGATCTGCAGTCAGAGCTTGGACATGACAAAGATTGGGACCCGGCGGCAGCGGCAACCGAAATGGTCGACAAGGGCAACGGGATTTACAGCTTTACCGCGACTTTGCCAGCGGGTGATTATCAATATAAGATCGCTTTGAATGGCGGTTGGGACGAAAGCTATGGCTTTGACCACTACACGAACCCAAGCGGTGCCGGCAACGAGGGAAATATTAAGCTGACCCTCGCCGAAGCGGCAGAAGTAACCATTTATTATAATCATGTCTCGCACAAAATCGCAGATTCTACTTATTATGTTCCGCTAGCTAGCGACAAGCTCCCGCGTATCGTAGGCGATCTGCAGAGTGAAATAGGTGATCCATCCGACTGGTCGCCGGAAACGGCGCTTTCGGTACTGGAGGATTCTGATTTTGACAGCGTGTACACCCTTACGAAGGAAGTGCCTAAAGGGGACTACGCGTTCAAAATATTGCTGGGATCAACTTGGGAGGATGCAGCTTACCCGCAAAGCAACCGAGCGCTCAGCTTGCCTGCCGATCTGCCGGTTACCTTCAAGTATAATGCGGCAACGCATGACGTGGCTGCAGATTTCAAGGCGCCCGTAGAGCCGAATCCGAACCCGGGAGGTTCAAATACAGAACCTGTCCCGGCCAACCATCTGCGCGTTCACTATAGCCGGGCGGATGGCGTTTATACGAATCAAGGCGTATGGGCTTGGGATCATGTTGCCGCACCATCTGCTGGGTGGCCGCAGGGTGCAATGGCTATCCCGGAGGATAAGAGGGACAGCTATGGCGCATATGTGGATATTCCGCTTGCCGATAACGCCAAAAAAGTGGGCTTTCTAATCGTCAACCGATCGGATGGTTCAAAGGATGGCGGCGATAAAGCGGTAGCCATAAGCTCGCCTGAAGTGAACGAGGTTTGGATACAGAAGGACTCTGATAAGGTATTTTATTACGAACCGGTAGCGCTTCCGCCTAATACCGTTCGCATCCACTACGTTAGAGAGGATAAGAATCAGAGCGCGTATGGGCTGTGGCTGTGGGATCAGGTTGCGGCACCATCAACGGGCTGGCCTGCGGGCGCAGCTGCCTTCCAAGCCGAGAACGTCGATCGATATGGCGGCTATGTGGATGTTCCGCTCGAGCAAAATGCGCAAAAAATTAGCTTTCTGGTCGTGAACCGAACGTTAGGCGATGCAGATAAGGATGGCGGCGACCGTACCTTCAGCCTTCTTGACCGCTACGATCAGCTATGGATTAGAGAGCGCGACAACAATGTTTATGTTTCTCCTTATTGGGAGCTGCCTACCGGCCTTGTATCCGCAGAAATATTGTCTGAGAGCAAGCTTCTTCTCGGTTTTACGATGACCGACGGGCTAGTGGCGGACGAATTGAAGCAAGCGATCACGATTAAGGATAAAAGCGGAGCAGCCGTCGCTATTAATCAAGTGACCTTGCAGGCGGATAAGAAAAGCGTTCTCGTCTCGGCGAATATACAACTGGATCAGGCTCCGCTAAGCGTCTCCTACCAAGGCAAAACGGTAACGGCAGCCGCAGGCTGGAGAATGCTTGACGAGCTATACAGCTACGAAGGAAATGACCTTGGCGCGAGCTATGACTCGGGCAACGTTGTTTTGAAGCTGTGGGCGCCAAAAGCAAGCTCCGTCGTAGCCAACGTCTACGATAAAAGCGACTCTACTCAGCTAGTAGGCAGCGTGGAGTTGACGCAAGGCGACAAGGGCGTGTGGTCGACTGCCATTGCGCCAACTGATTTAGATGTACAAGGAATAACGGATTTGAAAGGTTATTTCTATCAATATGAAGTAACAAATGACGGGGTAACAAAAAATGTCCTCGATCCGTACGCCAAATCGATGGCGGAGTTCAGAGTCAACACCAAGGGAGAAGCCGGGGAGGACGGCGATGAGGTCGGTAAGGCGGCAATCGTTGACCTTGGCGGGACTGATCCAGCGGCTGACTATGATTTTGCCAAGATTGACGGTTATGAGAAACGGGAAGATGCGATTATTTGGGAGGCGCATATTAGAGACTTCACGTCTGATCCCTCTATTGCGGGTGATTTGAATGCGAGATGGGGCTCCTATAACGCATTCAAAGATAAGCTGGACTATATTAAGTCGCTAGGCGTTACCCATATTCAGCTGCTTCCGGTCATGGCTTGGTACTTCGGCGATGAGGCGAACATGGGCACAAGGGAAATGGATTATTCGACTATCGATAATGAATACAACTGGGGTTATGATCCGCACAGCTATTTCTCGCCAGACGGCGCATATTCCGAGAACGCTGCCGATCCGGAGCTTAGAGTCAAAGAATTAAAAGGACTAATCGATGCGATTCATGATGCGGGCATGGGGGTCGTTCTTGATGTCGTGTACACCCACATGGCAAAAGCAAGCTTCCTGAACGATATCGTACCTAACTACTACGCATTCCAGGATGCGAACGGAAACAATATCGGCGGCTTCGGCAACAACTTGGCTACCTCTCACAAAATGGCGGAGAAGCTGATGGTTGATTCCGTTAAATATTGGTTCGATGAGTACAAAATCGACGGCATGCGCTGGGATATGATGGGCGACGCGACTTATGATGCGGTTCAGCATGCTTATGATGCCGCAGCCCGCATTAACCCGAACGCCTTGTTCATCGGCGAAGGCTGGAAAACGTTCGGAGGAGCCGCTTCCGATCCGTCATTGGCAGGCAAGGGCGCAGACCAAGCCTGGATGGACAAAACGGATAACGTTGGCGTATTTTCCGATGAGATTCGCAACGAGCTGAAATCAGGCTTTGGCTCAGAGGGCGAGCCAAGATTTATAACGGGCGGAGCTAGAAGCATCGCGACGATTTTGGCTAACATTAAGGCGCAGCCTAGCAACACGCCTGCCGATGATCCGGGCGACATGGTGCAGTACATTGAAGCCCATGACAACCTGCCGCTGTATGACGTTATTGCACAGTCCATCAAGAAAGATCCGTCAGTTGCAGCTAACGATCTAGAAATTCATAAGCGCGTGCGGCTGGGGAATTTATTGATTTTGACCTCACAGGGTACGGCGTTCCTGCATGCGGGGCAAGAATACGGCAGAACGAAGCAGTGGCTGGGAGAGGGAATGCCGGAGCAGAAATATCACGAGCTCAAGGATGCGCAGGATCAATCCTTTGGTTATTTTGTCCATGATTCGTACGATTCGTCCGATGCCATTAATAAATTTGACTGGCAGAAAGCTGCTGATGCCGATCTATATCCGATCAACCATACCACAAAGGAATATACGGCTGGCTTAATCGAGCTTAGGAAGCATACGGATGCGTTCCGACTTGGAGACAAAGCATTGGTTGATTCCAACGTTACGCTTGTTGAAGCAAAGGAGATGAAAGCAAGCGATCTAGTCATCGGCTACAAGAACAAAGCGACGGACGGAACCGGCAATTATTATGTATTTATGAATGCGGACAATACGGCAAGAACGCTTACGCTTACGGAGGATTTAACCGCAGGCACGGTGGTTGTAGACAATGACGAGGCGGGAGTTGAGGCCGTTTCCGCTGTGTCTGGCTTCGAGCTGACAGCGAGCTCGATTACGCTTGATCCTTTGACTGCGGTCATTATTAGAATGGAAGCGTCAGCGCCTGTGTTCACTAAGCTGGAGCTGGACAGCGCGAGCTATCCGCTTCAGGTAGGCACGACGCACCAAACCGCGGTTTACGCGAAATACAGCGACGGCAGCAGAAAAAATGTAACGGGGCAAGCGACGTACACCTCCAACAAGCCATCGGTAGCCGCTGTAAGCACGGGCGGTTTGGTAACGGCGATCGGTGCAGGAGATGCAACGATCACGGTTACGTATAATGGCATGTCGGAGAATGTTGCGGTTGCCGTTACGACCGAATCGCTGAAGCGTTATGTGCAATTGAACTACATCCGGCCCGACAAAAACTATACGGACTGGAATCTATGGATTTGGAATACGGGTGTGAAAAACGACCAAATCAACTTTGATAAAGTCGAAAACGGCATAGCTACCGTTATGCTCGAAATTGCCCAGGATGCAACAAGCGTAGGGTTTGTCCTCCGCAAAGGAACAGACTGGAACACCGCGAAGCAGGATATTCCGGATGACCGCGTCATTCCGATTGCGCCGGGGGCGGCTTTTACGAAAGTGAACATTGTCAGCATGGTGAGCCAGGTTGATATTTTGCCTAGCATAAACGGACCTATTCTGAAGGATGGCGGCATCACCTTCCTCTATCGGGATGATACCTTATTCAAAAATGGGCAATTGGGAGATATAACAGGCGTTAAAGTGAAAATAAACGGCACGGCCTATGACATGGCGTATGACGCAACGAAAGAGTGGTTTGCGTATACCCTTTCCGAAGTAGAAGGCGGCCAATACGAATACACCTTCCTAGTCACGAACAAGGATGGGGCAACAGTTGAAATAACCGATCCGAAAAATACGATAGACGGCAAATCGGTCATTACGTATCGGAAGCCTATCGTCACAATGACGTCATCTGTGCAGCCGCCTGCGATATCGTATAACGAGAATGCAGTTCTGACGGTAAAGGCAGCCGCTTCGGAAGAGGTAGCATTTACTGAAGGCTATATGGATCTAACGGCATTAGGCGGTGCAGCCAAGGTTTATTTTGACACCAAGCTGCTCGCGCAATCGATTGCTGTGAAGGATACGGTGACCGCGGGAACCAAGGAAATACCGATTACGCTTATCGACGAATACGGCAACAAGCATAAGCATACAGGCTCGGTAACGGTAAAAGCGAGAATGTCTGCGGGCGATCTCGACTTTGATTGGGATGAGGCACGCATTTATTTCGCTCTGACTGACCGCTTCGCTGACGGCGATGCAACGAATAATGCGGATGTGGATAAGGATCATCTTGAAGCGTACCATGGCGGCGATTTTAGAGGGATGATCGACAAGCTGGATTATTTGCAGGAGCTTGGCATCAACACGCTTTGGATTACCCCGATCGTCGACAATATCGATTTCAACAAAGGTGCCGATTTTAACAGCAAGCAGTATGGCTACCATGGCTATTGGGCGAAAGATTTCACGAAGCTCGACGAGCATCTGGGCGATATGGATACGTTCAGGGAGCTTATCGACAAGGCACATGACAAGGGCATCAAGATTATGGTTGATGTGGTGCTTAACCACACAGGATACGGACTCAAGGCAGATGAGAACCGTCCTGGCATTACGCCGGAGGACAAAGCACGCTTTGAGGGCATGCTGCGGACGAATGGTGTGCAAGCCAGCACGAATCCGATTGAGGGCGAGCTCGACCATCTTCCAGACTTTAAGACAGAAGATCCTGCTGTACGTGAGAAAATAATCGAATGGCAGGCCGGCTGGCTAGAGCGTGCCAAAACGGAGCGCGGGGATATGATCGATTACTTCCGCGTAGACACCGTCAAGCATGTGGAGAGCACGACATGGAAGGCATTTAAAAATGCGCTTACTGCCATTAATCCAAACTTCAAGCTGATTGGGGAATATTTTGGAGGGACGATCGACGGCGATGGCGGCATGCTTCGCAGCGGCCAAATGGATAGCTTGCTTGATTTCAGCTTTAATGACAGGGCGAAAGATTTTGCGGGCGGCAAAATCGAAGCGGTTGATGCTTATCTAGCCGATCGTGAGACTAAGCTTGATAACGTCGCTACGATGGGTCAATTCCTAAGCAGCCATGACGAGAATGGTTTCCTTTCCCACTTTGTGGATGGAGACAAAGGAAAGCTGAAGATCGCGGCGGCGCTCCAAATTACGGCGAAAGGCCAGCCGGTCATTTATTATGGCGAGGAACTCGGCCGTTCGGGAGCCAATGCGGTTGACATGGGAGCAGGACAATTTAGCGAAAATCGCGCGGATATGCCGTGGGACCAGCTGAACGCGGAGCAAGCGCTGCATGACCATTACGAGAAGCTGCTCCATATCCGGGCCAAGTTCTCCAAGGTATATGCCAAGGGCGCGCGAACAACGCTTTCAGCTTCGGATTCACTCGGATATCTGGCATTCAACAAGCAATATGACGGTACGAATGTCGTGACGGTCATTAACACGGCAGCGGAGGGCAAGTCCGTTACGCTGACTGTTCCATTCACGGCCGGAACGGATGCGAAAGATGAATATAGCGGCAAACTGTACAAAGTAGCGGCGAACGGCGAGCTGACGATTGAGGTGCCAGGAAGGAACGAAGGCGGAACGGTTATTTTGAGCGGCGAATCGGCTGTTGTGCCGACGCCGACGCCAACGCCAACACCGACATCGACACCGGAGGAAACACCGACACCGACACCAACGCCAACGGCGACACCGACACCAACACCGGAAGAAACCGCAACGCCAACGCCGACACCGGTGGAAACACCAGCACCAACGCCGGCTGCAACGCCAAATGGATTATCGAATACGCCGACAAGTACACCGCTGGCGGCTGACGTTCAAGTTATTGACGATGGCAGCTTGCGAGGCGGCAAGGACGGCAAAGCAACGGTACAGCTTGCAGATGGCAAAAATATTGTGCTTCTGCCGCTGAATGCGGCCGCTGCGTTAGCAGGCAATGCTTTGGAGCTGAAAGCAAGCGGTATTTCGGTTATGCTGCCAAATGAAATGCTAGCCTCGATGCAAGGGCTAGTGCCGACAGGCGAAGCGGATGGTTCCCGTATCCGGCTTGAAGCAAAACCAGCGGCGAATGCAGAAGCAGATGCTTTGATTGAACGAATCGATGACAAGCAAGCGGATGTGAAAGCTGGCTCCTTGATTTATGAGTTCCACTTAAGCGTCATTACCAAAGACGGCAAGAGCATTCCGGTTACGAAGTTTGAGAAGCCAATAACAGTCACGTTTAAGATCAACGCGAATGCGGATAGAGACTTAATTGGCGTGTATTACGTGAGTGATGATGGCAAGCTTGAATTTATCGGAGGGGTGCTAAGCGGCGACAGCATGACAGCGGAGATATCCCATTTTAGCAAATATGCTGTTCTTGAATACGATAAATCGTTTGCAGATGTGCAAGCTAGCCACTGGTCATCGGCAGCGATTAAGTCACTGACTGCGAGGCATATCGTGACAGGCGTTAACGAAAAGCAGTTCGCGCCGCAGGCGAACGTAACCCGTGCGGAATTCGCGGCTATGCTCGTTCGAGCGCTTGGCTTAAAAGCGGAAGGCTCAGCTAGCTTCTCGGATGTCGAAGCGGACAAATGGTATTCCGCTTACGTCGCGACAGCAAGCAAGCTTGGCATCGTAAACGGGCGCAGCGATCAAGCTTTTGCGCCAAACGAAACGATCAGCCGTGAGGAGATGGCAGTCATGCTGATCCGAGCTTATGCGGTTAGGAATGGGGAAGCGGCTAGCTCGGCAACGGCGGAATCGACGTTCACGGACCGCGGCCAGATCAGCAAGTGGGCTTCCGAATCTGTTGCGGCTGCTAAGGAGCTAGGGCTGATTCAAGGAAGAACAAATGAAACCTTCGTACCGAAGGGGAAAATGACGCGTGCCGAAAGCGCGCAGGTGATTTATAACCTATTGGGGAAATAAACGGACTTAAATGGTCTGTTCCGTTAGCAGGAATGAGAACCTTTCAGTCGAGATCAATCTCTTGTGAACTACAAAAAGAAGGCCGGTAATCCTCTTTCTATCGAGAGGCTACCGGCCTTCAATATTTGGGCTTCATTGTCGAAATGTTTTAAAAGGCAGATCGTGTTTTAATTGATTCTTTCGATTCCAAGTAGCGGAAAATCCACCGTTGCTTAAAGTGGATGGATATGCCAAAATTGTTTACGATGTACTGGCGAAGAGAGTTTGCTACTCATGATAAGGAAGTAACTCTGAACGCTGATTATTGTTTAGAAATAATAGTTCCTAATTAAATATGATTTTATCGGAGCAGGGAGTGGATGTTGGTGAATTTATTTGAAAATGGCTTAAAGCAAACGGCAATTTCCGATTTAAAATGGATGAACGAGCCTCAAACGTGGGCATTTGATGATAGCAATGCGCTGCGTGTTTCAGCTCCGGCGATGGGAGACTTCTTCATAAATCCATCCGGAGAAGAGGTTAAGTCGTCTGCGCCATTTCTATATGCGACCGTACAAGGCGATTTCGTCATGACGGCCCGCGTCAGCGTGGAAATGAAGGAGCAATACGATTCCGGCTGTCTGATGGTGATGGCGGACGACCAAAACTGGGCGAAGCTGTGCAATGAGTTTTTTGCAGCGAAGCGCTCTATAATAAGCGTTGTGACCAAAGGCGACTCCGATGATTGCATTTCGGGAGAAGCGGGTACCTTAAAGCCATATTTGAGAGTGGCTAGAGCAGGGAATTGCTTTGCGTTTCATTATTCTGTTGACGCTGAAAATTGGAATTTGGTGCGTTACTTCGGAATGAGCTGTCCGGGCGAGCTGAAGGTTGGCGTAGTCGCGCAATCGCCAATTGGCAATGGCTGCGAAGTTTTGTTTGAGGAGTTGACCTTTTCCCGACAAGAGCAGAAGGATATTCGCATCGCCGAATAAAACGTGCATTAAAGATTCCGTGTGGGTAGATTGACGCGAATCGCGATAATAGAGGCCGAGAAGCTAGTATTGGCATTTCGGCCTTTACTCATCGAACATAGTGCTTCTTCGAAGGATGATCCCCATCTTAACCCCTGCAGCAAGCCTTGCAATAAATCCATTACTCCCTTAAAAGTGAGATGCCTTTGCGCGATGATCAACAATTTACCTATAAGTTTTTGAGAGTTAATGACTATAAGGGGCTTTTTCAATACCAATATAGTGAGCTAAAAATTAAAATTGATAATTCCAATGAGAATTATCGGAAAAAGAATTGACACAGCATTCCCCGCGGTATACTATTCACTTAGTCGACATGTAAATCCATGACGGATTATGAATAGCGAGGGGAATAATATGAAAAGAATAAGCACACTAACATTGTTAATAGCACTAACTGTATTGCTGCTAGCAGCTTGCGGAGGCAAGAATGAGAATAAAAATGGCGGAACGCAGGAGCCGGCGGTCAGTCCGACTGCGGAAGCTGCAAGCACGGCAGAACCAGCACCGGGGCAAGCGGCATGGGATGCCATTAAAGCAAGCGGCAAGCTCCGTATTGGGACAGAAGGCACTTATGCGCCTTTCACATTCCATGATGATTCTGGCAAGCTGACTGGATTTGATGTCGAGATTGCAGAAGAGATTACTAAGCGCCTTGGCCTTAAAGCTGAATTTATTGAGACGCAATGGGATTCCATTATTGCTGGACTTGATGCTGAGCGCTTCGATACGATCTTTAATCAAGTAGGGATTACGGATGAACGGAAAGAGAAATACGATTTCTCCGATGATTACATCGTCTCCAAAGCGGTATTGATCGTTGGTGAAGAGAACACGGATATCAAAACGTTCGCTGATCTGAAGGGCAAGAAGGCGGGGCAGTCACTGACGAGCAACCTTGCTGACATTGCTCGCGAGAATGGCGCAGAAATTATTTCAACAGAAGGCTTCAACCAGGCGATCGATTTGCTCGCTTCGAAGCGAATCGATGCTACCGTAAATGACGGACTATCCTTCCTTGATCTAAAGAAACAAAAACCTGACCTGCCGCTTAAAATAGTTGCAGAATTGCCGGATGCATCCAAAAACGCTGCTCTATTTAGAAAGGGCAATGAAGCATTAATTCAAGCCGTAAACGGCGCGCTTGCTGAGATCAAGAGCGACGGCACTTATTTGAAAATATCAGAGAAATATTTTGGAGCCGACGTCTCGAAATGATGAATGCTGCCTTGCTGACTAACAGCCTATAGGCGTAAAGGATGCATAGATGATGACTGATCGTCAAATACAGATTCTTATAGATTCGCTGCTACCCCTGCTTAAGGCAGGGGTAGCTTTTACAATACCGCTAACATTAATCTCTTTCACTTTAGGTTTAGTGTTAGCCGTTGCTACTGCTCTTGCAAGGTTATCTTCTATAGGGGTACTGCGGCAAATTGCACGCTTCTATGTTTGGATCATTCGCGGGACACCGCTGCTTGTACAATTATTTATTATCTTCTACGGTCTTGCTTATGTAGGGATTATATTAGATCCGTTCACCGCTTCTATTATAGGATTCTCGCTTAGCGTAGGTGCCTATGGCTCCGAGATTGTGCGTGCGGCGATTCAGTCGATTCAAAAAGGGCAGTGGGAAGCTGCCTATTCACTCGGAATGACAAGGTGGCAGGCGCTTCGGCGCGTTATTCTTCCGCAGGCTGCGCGCGTATCGATACCGCCGCTTGGCAGCTCCTTCATAAGCCTGGTAAAGGATACATCCCTTGCGGCTAGCATAACGTATGTGGAAATGTTCCGCGTTGCGCAGCAGATTAACGCAGCCAAATTCGAGCCGCTTCTGATCTATTGCGAGGTTGCGGTCATCTATCTGCTGTTCAGCTCTGTACTGTCGTGGCTGCAGGGCGTTACGGAGAAACGATTGGCACGGTATTCCGCCAGCTAAGGGAGTGAGCGAAGATGATTGAAATACGCGATTTGCATAAATCCTTCGGCTCGTTAGAGGTTCTGAAGGGAATAGATTTAAAGCTGGAGAGGGGCAAGGTGCTCACGATTATCGGCCCATCCGGATCGGGGAAAACGACATTGCTCCGGTGCTTCAACCTTCTGGAAGTGCCAGATCGAGGCGAACTCACAATCGGTGAGCAAACGATGAATTTCCAAGCAGGCAAGAAGCCACGGGAGAAAGAGGTTGTCGCCCTGCGCAAGCAAACGGGGATGGTATTCCAGTCATTCAACCTTTTTCCGCACAAAACAGCGATTGAGAACATAATCGAAGCGCAAGTAACGGTGCAGAAGAAAAGCAAGTCTGATTCTCGGAAGCTCGCGACTGAGCTACTTGATAAGGTAGGTCTCGCAGATAAGGCTGATTTCTACCCGCATCAATTGTCAGGCGGACAACAGCAGCGGATAGCCATTGCAAGAGCCATGGCTGTTGAGCCTGAAGTGCTGCTGTTCGATGAGCCGACATCGGCGTTAGATCCTGAGCTGGTGGGAGAGGTGCTTAAAGTGATCAAGCAGCTTGCAGCGGACGGGATGACGATGATCATCGTTACCCATGAGATGAGGTTCGCCGCAGACGTAGCGGATCGGGTCATCCTAATGGATGGCGGAGTTATCATTGAAGAAGGGCCGCCAGAGAATGTGCTGGAAAATCCTCGAAGCGAACGCGCCATTCAATTTTTGAATCGAATAGCCAGCTATGAAATTTAACAAAAGAACAATCAACTAAGGGGAATGCTGCGCTAATGCGCAGCATCCCTTCTTGTTGATCCGTTATATTTTGAATTTGCCGATCAAGCCGTGTAGTTCCTGGGCCAGCATGCTGAGTGACTCTGCGGACGAAGTTACTTCTTCCATCGACGCTAGCTGCTCTTCGGAAGCGGAAGCTACGCTTTGCGTGTTATCAGCGGCTTCCCTTGCAATGAAGGCGAGCTGTACGACAGCAGCCGATACTTGCTCGCTGCAAGCCGACATTTGCTCGGATGCGGCTGACACCTCCTGTACTTGGCCTGAGACTTGCTCCATTTGTGTCATAATGTCATGGAAGATTTCTCCCGTTAGCTGCACGGCTTTGGTTCCTTCATGCACTTCCTTGTTCCCTTGATGGATCGAGGCGACTGCACGCTGCGTCTCCATCTGGATCGACTTGATTAGCGAAGCGATTTGATCGGTCGCTCTGAGCGTTTGTTCTGCCAGCTTCCTTACTTCTCCAGCTACGACAGCAAATCCACGTCCATGCTCGCCAGCTCTAGCTGCCTCAATAGCCGCATTGAGCGCCAATAAATTGGTCTGTGTACTGATACTGCTAATCACATCGATAATTTTACCGATTTCTTGCGACTGCTCGTCCAGCGTGTCCATGATATGGGCGGATTGATCTACGGAATCGCGAATGGACAGCATTTGCTGAACCGTCCTTTGAATGAGTCCGTTTCCTTCAAAGGTTTTGCTGGACACGATATTGGAGGATTCGGAAACCGCGGTTGCCGACTCTGCAATTCTCTGAATGCCGACGGCCATTTCCTCCATGGCCCTTGCCGTATCATCGGAGCTTTGCACTTGTGTCTCGGAGCCTCCGGCTACGACTTGCATCGATTCGGTAATCATCTCTGTCGCTTTGCTTGTCTGATCTGCGCTCGCCATGAGCTGCTCGGAGGTTGAGGCAACGTGCAGAGAGTGACCCGACACTTCGCTCAACATCGATTTGATTTGCAAAATCATCCGATTAAACTGGTGTGCCATTTGCCCGAATTCGTCTTTGCTGCGGATAGATAACGATTGCGTGAAATCCCCTTCGGCTAGTGTAGAAGACAAACGGTTCACTTTCTTGAGATTATTTGCGATAAACCGGCTGTACAGCCATATCGTTGCGATAATAATTGCAATCCCGATAAGACTGACGATCAAAAGCACCCTCAGCATCTTAGATAATGGTTCCTTTAATTCTTGATCCGGGATGATGAGCAGCAGCGTCCACTCCAATTGCGGGATTTTCTCGTAGTACACATGATTAAGCCCATTGTCATCGGAATAAGTCGCTTGCCCAGTTACGCTGCTAAGCAGAGCCTCTGAAAGGGAAGCGAATGAGGGGTTGGGGTCCTGGCTGACATTCATCTTCATAATCTTTTCCGGATCAGGTCCGGCTATGTACTGATTTTGCCGATCTAATAAGATGGCCCACCCGGTGTTTCCGACCTTAGTATTTTTTACAAGGTCTTGAATGGTGACCAGATCGATGTCTGCTGTAACCACGGCTAACAGTTGTCTGCTCGTATCGTATGCGGGAACGGCTACCGTGGACATCGTTACACTGGTGGCAGCGTCATAATACGGGTTCGTATAGGCGAGGCTTTTGTCTGTGTTAACGCCGGTTTTGTACCATTCTTGATTCAGGTAATCGTACTTTGGATCGCTGTATTCCTGAGTGAACGCGAGCTTGCCTTGATCCTTATATCCGTATGTAGAGGCATATTTGGTCCCTTGGATGAAACGGTTCGGTTCAAAATAAATGCCCATGCCGAAGGTGTCGTCATTGGATTGAAGCACGTTTCCGATCATCTGATCGTACTGCTTAAGCGAGAAGCTCGAGGCGTATCGCTCAATCGCTCTGGCGAAAATTTCTGCCGTCTTGCTATGGGCAATAAAACGGTTGTCAATTCGGTCGATCGTGCCCTTTATTTGCTCGGTCATCGTTCTTTCCGTTTCGTTCAGAAACAGGGTGTTCGAATAAAAATAGGATAGAACAGACACAGCAATGAGAGTTAACAGAACCAGCGGCAAAATCGTTAATAAGGTCTTCGTTCGAATGCTCTTCATGAAACCCTCCGTTGTTAGTGAAATTTCTGCATAAAAAATGGTCATTGTTACTTTTTCTATTATATAATTAGACAAAATAAGACACTATCCTTCAAAAAATAGTTCTCTAGTTCTAATTTAATGCTTAGAAAATTTTGCGATAACGCTGGCTTAACAAAACTTACTCCGAGAGCAGGAAAACATGGCAAACAAGGGTATCCAAGACGGCACATGAACAAAATGCGAAGGATTTGTCTCAGGAGATATTGCTGGCACTGTACCGATCGCTTCTAACGGGCAAGCAGGTGGACAACATGGACGCAGGGGTTCACACGATTTGCTGCTTCACACGGAGCAACGGACTTGCTTTTCAAGGCTCGCATTTGAATGACAATTTTCTTCTATGGTCGCTGCTGCCTTATGCGGTATGGAAGAAGTATTTTCAAGTGAAAGATCAAGCCTATTATGATCAAAATCAGCCGGATGAAAGAAAAGATGGCGGGAAATACATCGTAAACGCTTCTATTGTATATAGCGAAGAGGAATATAAAACGAATTTGCCTGATTACGAAATCGTACGAAAATTTAAAGCAAAAGCGAATCAAATTTACGAGGATATGATCGTCATATGGAGAAGGGACTCGCCATCGTTCATCTCGGATAAGGAGATCGTGTATAAAGCGATGGTGGATGGCTCGACGCTCATTTTTGCAGTTATGGAGGATTTGGAGCGTAAGGGCAGACTACCAGCGCCTGCGGTTGCGGAAAAGTGCCGCCTTGGCACGATAGTTTGGCGGCTTCCCGATAAGGCTTAGCAGATAGAAAAAACGGAATGAAAAATAGAGCTAGAAACTAGCACTATTTCACTCAAACAAGCCGAAATTGCAGAAATAAGACTAGAAATTAGCCTTATTTCTGCACACGTCACCTGCCAAAAGAGCGAGCTTCCTTCCAACCTGCCAGATCAAAAATCTTTCCGAGAACATATACTGCTTAGGGACAATCCCGCTTTCACTCTTCTTTGCCATGGCGAATGAAAAGCCATACGCCGAACAAAATTAGCGCGCCAGCCGCGAGCTGATAGCCCGTTAATGCTTCCTTCAAAAGCGCCCAAGCGAGCAGGGAAGCGATGACAGGCTCGCCAAGCACGGACATCGATACGGCGGCGGCACTCATATGCTTGAGCAGCCAGTTGAACAAATAATGGCCAAACAACGTCGGAACGATCGCGAGCAGCAGAAAGATGCCCCATTCCTTCGGGCTGTAGCCCGTAAAGGAGTTGCCGCGAACGATGTTGTAGAAGGCGAGTGCCGTGGCGGCAAGCGCGAACACCCAGAAGTTATAAGCAAATGCGCTCATATCCTTGCGCAGCTGCTTGCCGATCAGCATGTGCACGGCTACAGCAGCCGCGCCCAGCAAAGATAGCACATCGCCGAGCAGCGCTTCTCTCGAGAGGGAGAGGTCGCCTGATCCGATGACAACGGAGCCGATGAGCGCAATGCCCATCCCCCAAAGCATCATGCGATTTGCCTTTGTGCGGAACAGCCAATAAGAGCCAAGCATGACCATGACCGGCTCCAGCGTCAAAATAACAGTAGAGCTGGCGACAGTCGTTAGCCGCAGTGACGCCATCCAAAGCAAAAAATGCAGTGCCAGCATGATGCCGGAGGCCGTTAACAGCCGCCACTGCCTTGCGGTGAGATGGAACAATTCCGCCCGATATTTCCAGACGAGCGGGAGCATAATAAGGTTGGTTAAATACAACCTGTACATCGCGATCACGGCGACGTCGGCGTCAGACCAACGAACGAATATCGAAGAAAAAGAGATCGCGATAATGCCGATAATGTAAAGCAATTCATGGGTAGCAAAAGATTTGGTGCTGCGGTTCATAGCTGTTGATTCTCCCATACTTAAAAACCCCTAGCGTCCCATTGCAGCAGCGGCAGCTGTTGTTAATAGGCAGGGGTTTATTTCATATTATTAATCGCATGAAAACATCGGATAAACTATCCGGCTTGTCCGGCTGAAGGCTTCGCTGCTTTCTCCAGCTCTGCGTCGAAGTATTGCTGCAGCTCTGCTACCTTCCGCACGTCCTCAAAGGAGGCTTTGCCGGCGAGGTAACGCTCAGCGAAAACCTCCCATTGCGGCACGATTTTTTGCGCGTTCATCGATCGAATCGCATTTTTGACCATTCTGCGTTCCTTCGCATTCGTGTACATATCCTTGAACTGCTGCTTGAGGTCAAAATCCAGCTCGCCAAAAATTTTGCGGAACACTTCGGCTGTCATGCGTGCATCATCCAGTGCCCGGTGCGCGGAGCCTTCTGCCGTTATTTCGAGATCGATGAGAGCCGCCTCGACGCTGACATCGTTCGTAACGTTCTTATAACGAATATAGCCCTTTAATAGGTCAAAATAATCGGCAGCCATCCAGAAGCTGTCATCGAGCTTATGCATCCGCGTATCGAATACAATTCGCTTTAAATCCTCGCCGCCCCATGTGAAGAGCAGGAAGCTGTCGCTTTTTTTGAGCCAAGCGGTAAAATCGCCAATCACTTTCGGGAAGCGGCTCGCGGTATCGATATCTTCCTGCGGGATGCCCGTTTTCTTCTTAATGAAGCTGTTTAGCTTGGAGAAATAAATCGGTTTGATCAAAGCGGAAAATTCATCGGTTTGCTCAAGCGAGCTATTCAAACGAACCGCGCCGATCTCAATAACCTCCATGGGCAATTCGCTTGCAAACTTGCGTCCATTAAATTCAATGTCGAGTATAATATAGTCCAAAATCTTAACCTCCGATAGATAGCCTGTGTTCTCCATTCTATCAGAAAACGTTATCCAGATGGAAACTACAATATGGTAGAACGACTTTACCCGTTTATTTTCTTAATTTCATGACATAAAAGACTACGGTTGCTAGCAAGATGACGAGTGCGATCGGGATGCGCCATATGCCAATGCCAGAGGTAATCCCCAAAGCGTCTTGAATAACGGCCCACTGCACGTAAGCGAATATCGCCACGAGGTCAAGCTTGATCCAGCTTAGCAGATAGATCGAGTTCTTGTACTGATAAGGAGCATTTTGATCCGTTATCGGAACCATGTAGTTGAATTGATGAGGCACCTTTCGCAATAGCGTTAGGCCTATAAAGATAAGAAGGGCAAAGATAGGCAGGATGAACAAGAAGGCTTTGCTTCCCCAGCCATCAGCTTCGCCGCTGCCATTGAAGTGAATCGCAATCGTTTGCGGAAGCTCGGACCATTTTACGATTAAATAGACGAAGGAGAAGAGCAAAATAATAATGGACAGCCCGTCATGCCATCTTTCAAGATTCGTTTTTGGAATGACGAGCTTTGGTAATTTGGACAATATGCAGCACCGCCGTTCATTTCGTAATGAGATTACCCTTTAATTATACCTTGAATTTGTATCTTTTGGTAACAACTATAGGATAAAGTTTCCATGAAAAAAGCCTTCAGCATCAGCCAAATGGGCGGATACGGAAGGTTTTTTTCTCACCTATGAACGTTTCGTACGGCGGGAATTAAGCCATAGCGGAATGCGGAAAACTAAATTGATGAGCAGGACGACAAACACGAGCACGGCTGCTGCTTTCTGGGCAATTTCCTGCGCATCGCCTACGATGGCTTCGGATTGCACATACCAGAGATGAACGGCTAGCGTAGCGCCTGGCGAGAAGAGGCTGAAATCCCACATTTCGCCGGATGTCGTAACGCCAGCGGTGAGGATGATAACGGCACTCTCGCCAAAAGCGCGGCCAGCAACAAGGCAAATGCCCGTTATGATGCCGTTAAGCGCAGCCGGGATAAGCGCGCGCGTTATCGTTTGCAGATGGGTGCCGCCTAGCGCGAACGAAGCGCTCTTCAGCTCCTTCGGCACCGAACGGATCGATTCCTCGGTTACGCGGGTTAGAACGGGCAGGTTAAGAAAGGCAAGGCTGACTGCGCCGCCGAGAATGGTTAAGCCAATCTCGAAGTATTCAACGAATAACGCGATTCCGAACAAGCCGAAGATGATGGAAGGAACCGAAGCGAGCCCCTCTACGCAAATTCGCACGAAACCGATCAGCTTGTTGTCAGGAGCGAATTCCGCCAAATAGATTCCTGCAGCCATCCCGAGCGGGATCGAAATAAGCAAAGAGATAAACAGGATGTAGAAGGAGTTCAGCAGGGTCGGGCCTATGCCGCCGCCCTCATCGATTTCGCTTGGCAAGCCAAACAAAAAGTCCCAAGTGAGCTTCGGGAGACCATCTTGCAGAATGAGATACAGGAGCCCGAAAATAAACGCGATAATAAGGACGCCAAGCGACCAAACGATGCCGGTGAATAAGCGGTCTTTTAGCCGATTAAGTCCTTTTTTGCCGCTAAAGGGATTCGTTAAAGGGTTCATGTCTATAGCTTGCTTCATGCTTGAGACCCCTTTCTTTGAAGCCAGCGAATGGCAACGATCATAAGCAATGAGATAACGAGGAGCAGGAAGCCCATCAAGTAAAGAGCGTAGTTCCACGTCGAGTCAAAAGGTACATTCGATATTTGCATAACGATGTTGCTCGTAAGGACGGAGGTTGGCTTAAGCAGGCTGTCAGCCAGCTGCGGCGTATTTCCGATAACCATGACGACGGCCATCGTCTCGCCGACCGCGCGGGCCATGCCGAGAATAACGGCGTACATGATGCCGCTTTTGGCTGATGGAATGAGCACTCTCCATACCGTTTGAAACCGAGTAGCGCCAAGCGCATAGGAAGCGTCGCTGAACTTGGCAGGGACCGCGCTGATCGCATCGTCGCTAATGCGGCTTACGGTAGGCAAAACCATGATCGTAAGCACAAGCGCTGCTGCAAGCAGGCCATCGCCCATGCCGCTTCCGGTAACATTTCGAATTAATGGGATCAGCACCGTTAAGCCGAGGTAGCCGTAAACGACCGAAGGGATGCCAACGAGCAAGTCCAGTACCGGGCGCAGCATGTTTTTTAGCCAAGCCGGAACGAATACGGACAGAAATACAGCAATGATTAGAGAAATCGGCACGCAAATGAGCAGCGTTAATGCGGTCAGTGCAAAGGTGCCGAAGATGAAGATGAGCGCACCGTATTGTTCATTCTCGGGATTCCACTCCGCAGAGAAAAAGAAGTCCGCGAATGAAATTTGTCCAAACGTCAGTACGCCGGTCCGGAACATAAGCAGCAAGATGAGAAAGAGGATGAGGCAAACAAAGCTTGCGGCTGCTATGCACAAATAACGGAAGAGACGGTTCGTGAAGAAAAGGCGTGACCTGCGGTCAAAAGGCTTACTGCTGCCAGCTAAAATCGCCTTGCCGAGCTCTGCGTTGATACGCGGCTGCGGGCCGGCATGAGTAGATTCCAACATATGAATAGGCTCCTTCAAGCGAAATCGACTGTAGCCGGCCGGTTGGCAGCTTAGCTCGTTTCGCGGTGAAATATGAACGGGGCAAATAATTAAAATCTTATGTTTTGGAAGGAAAGAACGGCCGGCTTAGGCGCTCATTTGCGCAAGCCGGCCGCTCTTTTGATTCCAATCTATTTAATTGCCGAGATCGGAATGAATTTAAGCTTTTTCAGCGATCCGTTTTGGAACTTCGTGCCTTGTACGTATTTAATGAATTCTTTAGTCGCGCCAGTAGGCTCGCCTTTAGTCATGTAGTAGCCGTAGCCCCAAACTTTGTATTTGCCGTTAATAACGTTAGCTTCAGTTGGTGCAATATCGTTGATTTTTACAGCTGTCATTTTGTCTGTTACGTAAGCAAGGTCCATGTATCCAATCGCATTAGGAGTCGTTTCGATTGTGGATTTCATGTCGCCGCTTGTTTTTACTTCTTTGTAGTTGTCGCCTTTAGTCATGAAATCAGTGCCGTCAAGCGCTTTGTCTTGGAAGTTAACGCGAGTTCCAGATCCGAAAGTACGGTTTACGACGATGATTTGAGCGTCTGCGCCGCCAACTTCTTTCCAGTTTTTGATTTTTCCGGAGAAGATGCCTTGCAGCTCTTTCGTTGTTAGGTTTGTTGCTGTAACGTTTTTGTTTACTACTGCGGCGAAAGGAATAACTGCAACTTTATGAGCGACTTGGCCATCGAATTTTTTGAAGCCAGGTACATCCTTCGAAGCGTCCCAGTCTACAGCGCCGATGTTAGCGATGCCTTTGCGTACAGCTTGCGGTCCAGTGATCGAACCGGCAGCGGATGCGGAAATTTTTACTTTAGGGTTAAGCTTTTTGAATTCATTAGCCGCTTGAAGCGTCAATGGAAGAAGTGCGGAAGAGCCGTTAATTACGATTTTGCCGCTTAGCTTGCTTGCTGCTGTAGCAGTAGGAGTGGATGCTGGAACTGAGCTGAAGCCAATTACGGCAATAAGCGCAGCGATTGTTAATTGTTTAAACCATTTCATTAGGAATGACCTCCATTAATTAGTTTGTGATGTTTTTCCATTTGCCTTGCGCGGATACGGCGAGCTGACCATCAATAAGAGCTGCGATATCCGAGTTGCCGGAAACGATCAATTCCGATGCACTGTCTGAAACCGTCTGTACGAGCTTGCTAGTGCCAGCCGCGCTATCGATCTCGTAGATCGCATTTGTGCTGTTGCCGTCAGCAGTAAGCAGGAACAGCTTGCTTCCGCCTTTAACCAGCTCATACACGTCTTTGTCAGCGAACAATGGCGTGCTTGCTTTGCCTGTATTATCAACAGTAACCAGTTGGCCAACGCTTGCTTCGTCCGCGCTCACGCTTACGTAGCTAACTTTGGATCCGTCTGCAGCCAGCTCAAGGAATACTTTATCTGCCGTATCTTTCGTTAGCTGTACAGGCTTATTGTTTGCAGTTGCAGCGTTGTAGTAGTAGATTTGCGGCTCAGTGCCTGTAGCATCGATCGCTACATCATCAAGATCTACTTCTTTGCTGCTGTCAGCCGTAACTTTCGGTTGTTTGAAGACGTAGAATGCAAATTGCGTGCCGTCATCAGAAACCTTCAGGTTCGCTTTGTAATCTACTTTGTCTTCCAGTACTTTAGATACTTTGCCATCAGCTACAGCAACTTTCGCGATAACTGAGCTTTTGTCGCCTTGCAAGAAGAAGAGGGCCGAGCCGTCTTTTGCCCAAGTCAGCTCATTTTTGATCGAGTTGTCCGTGCTAACTTGCTTCGCTTGTTTTGTGCTCAGGTCGATGATGAACACCGCGCCGTTAGGATCGGAGTAAGCCGCGCTTTTGCCATCTGGCGAAAGAACAAGCTCAGAAGCGCCTTCTGATGCGAGCAGCAGCTCGTATTTTCCAGAAGCTGCATCAACTAAGTAATCTTCACGGCCTTCGCCTGCCGTATTGGAAACGATCAGCTGGGAAGAGTTAACCCAAACCGCATGCTCTGCTCCCGGAAGAAGCTTAACCGTGTTAATTGTGTTGTCTTCGTAGGTGCCGCCAAGCGCTTGAACGAATGCGGTTGGTTCGATGTAAGTGGAGTAAGCGACTTCTTTAGCAGGGTGCTGAAGGGGAGTTGCTACACCATTTACTGTGATCGTTTTGGAAGCAATTTTCAGCTTCAGCGTGGTTTCGCCTAGCTTTACAACCACCGTATGGTCGCTGTTAATGTGAAGCGTAGCGCCAACTGCATTGACGATGTCACGAACAGAAGCTAGCGTAACGCCACCGTCTACAACCGTACGAATGGAAACCGGATTTGCATTAACGAGAAAGTTCGATTGGCTAACTTGTGCTGCTTGGCTGCTTGCTGCCGTTTGTGCGAAGATCGGAGTAACTGCTGTTGCGCTAATTGCCACGGCGATCATCGAAACTACCATTGCTTTTTTCATTTGCATGGAATAGGGTCACCTTTCTCAAATGGGGTTTTTTATTGTAAACCGAATCTCCGACAGCCTTGGTCGGTATGTATATTTGGCTAGATCCCTCCCAGGCGGCGATAATTCGTTACATTACTTATGTTTGGTTTCTAGTTCTACCTGATCATAACAGCGATTTATCATCCCATTATTTAGAAATTGTATTGAATTTGTAAAGAAGAGGGGGAATAGAGAACTAGTTTCAGTAATTCTTCCATTAAAGTAGAAATTTCCCCCTCAATAAGAAGAAAGTGCACCGAAGCCTTTTTTACACGAGGTTTATAATGGGGATGACTGCAAATCTATTCGCCAATTGGAGGATTAATCGATGAACATATCAATCGGAGGCTATTCATTCAATAACACGTATTTGGAAGGAAAGATGGATGTATTCGGTTATTTGGAAACCGTCAAATACCGCTATCGCATGGATGTCGTTGATTTGTGGAATGGATTTTTTATAGATAGTGGCAGCAAGCCTATAATGAAGCTGGCCGATGAAAGCTATATCCGGAAAATACGCGAGGCGCTGGACGAGAAGGAAATGCGAGTGGTTAATTTGGCAATCGACGGCGCTCATTTGTGGGACCCGGACGAGGAGATGCGCCAGCATTTGTACGATAATGCGCTGCTGCATTTGCGGGCGTCTGTGCTTTTAGGCGCAGAGACGGTTCGTATTGATACGGGCGGCAGTTATCAGGATTGGGAGAAAATGGGCGAGGCTCAGTTCGAATATACAGTTAAGCGCTACCAGCAATTTGCTGCTTATGCAGCAGACCATGGTTTTTTAATCGGACCAGAGAATCATATGGGTGCATCGCTTGACCCGAATGAAATGAAGCGTCTCGCGGAGGCGGTCGATCATCCTTCCTTCGGATTTCTAGTTCATCTAGGTCGTTGGAAGGTGGATCAAGCGGAAGGGGACCGGATCGTTGCGCCATGGGCCTACCATACTCATTTTGACGTGGAGACGGCGAATTCCGACCATGCCATTGAGACGATTCATATGCTTCAGGAATCAGGCTATAAGGGCTATTGGGGAGTAGAATACAACGCGCTAGGCAATCAGTATGTAGAGACGGAGCTGCTTATTTCCAAAGTGAAAAAGCTGCTGGTGGACGCAGATCAACAATCAGGCAGAGGAGCTCAGCACGATGAATAATATTCGAATTGGCATTATCGGAGTAGGACAGATCGGCAAGATGCATATCGAAAAGTACAAAAGCATACCCGGTGCTGAGCTTGTGGCTGTGTGTGACGTGAATGAACTGGAAGCTAGGCGCGTTGCTGAACTGAACGGCATTCCGCATGTATATTCTGATTTTAGGGAGCTGCTGAAGCACGAGGATTTGGATGCGGTGGATGTGTGCCTGCACAACAATTTTCATGCTCCGGTAACGATTGCTGCGCTCCAAGCAGGGCTGCATGTTTATTGCGAGAAGCCAATAGCAGGAAGCTATTTCGATGGCAAAGCGATGGTCGAAGCCGCAAAAGCTTACGGAAAGCAATTGCATGTACAACTATTTACGTTATATGGTAAAGATACAAAAGCGGCAAAAACGTTAATTGACGGGGGCATGCTCGGCAAGCTCTACCATGCGCGCTCGACGGGCTTCCGCAGAAGAAACCGTCCGTTCGTCGACGGCTACGGCACGCCTTATTTTACGCGGAAGGAAACAGCGGCAGGAGGCGCTTTGCTCGATATGGGCGTCTATCATATTGCGCAGCTTCTCTATTTATTAGGAAATCCGCAGGTGGAGAGAGTCTCAGGCAAGCTGTACCAAGAGACGGATATGCTGGAGGAGAGAAGGGAGCAGAGCGGATTCGATGTCGAGGAGCTCGCTGCGGGCTTTGTTCGGTTTGCAGGCGGCTTGACGCTTGATATCGTAGAAGCGTGGGCCGTACATATGGGCGGCTTTGAGGGCAGCAGCATCGCCGGCTCCAAGGGCGGCGTACGCTTGCCGAATGAGCAGACGGGAGCGGCTGCACAGCCGTTCAGCTTCCACAGCACCGTTTGCGATATGGATATGGACAGCACGCTGGATTTGGATATGATGGATTTGCGCAGGCATCGGCTGTACGAGAATGAGGAGGCTTACAATTCCTCGCAGCACCACTGGGTAGCGGCTCTGCAAGGCAGAGTTCCGCTCCTGCCAACAGCGGAAATCGCGCTGAATACTATGCTAATTAGCGAAGGCATCTACATGTCGGAGGAGCTTGGACGGGAAGTCAGCGCGGAGGAAGTGATAAAGCGCTCGCGAACGTCCGCCGTTGAACTATAATCATGGGAAGCGGGCGGCTAACGGTCTGACAGCGGGATGAAGGGCAACATTATGAACCAGAAACGATCGTTTCATTTCATTAAAGCGTTTAATTTCTTCGTCTACGGCGCGATTGCCGTCTACAGCACTTTTTTTGCGATTTATTTGCAATCCATTGGCATGTCAACCATGGAGATCGGTACATTAATGGCCGGCGGGCCTGTCGTCTCCATCATCGCGAATCCGTTATGGGGCTATTTGAGCGATCGGCTTCGCAACGTCAAACGGTCCTTGATCATTATGCTCATAGGCAGCATGCTTATCATGCAGCTCGTATTTTTGTTCGAATCCTATACCATCATTTATACGAGTATGCTGTTCTTTTTCTTTTTTCAAATGCCTTTATTCTCGCAAACCAACAGCTTGATACTAAATAGCATTGAGGGAACAGGGCAAAATTTCGGCGCATTTCGTTTGTTTGGCTCGCTCGGCTGGGCACTAATGGCTGTGGCGGCAGGACCCATTATCGGTCAGATCGGCATCGAACGGCTGTGGATTATTTATACGGTAATGATGCTTATCTCGCTCGCCTTTGCCTTCACGCTGCCGAAAGGCGAGGTGAAGGGGGCTGCGCCTGCAGGCAAGGTTAACTATCGCTCCATGTTCGTAAACCGAACCTTTTTGTTGTTCCTAATCATTGGTCTTGTTATCTCGATTCCTAACTCTATGAATTCAACTTTCATTTCGCTCTATATTAAAGAAATGGGAGGGGACGCTTCTTTGATTGGCTGGTCTGCCTTTTGGTCGTCAATCTTTGAGATCCCGATATTTCTGCTGCTGGATCGCTATTTGAAAAAAAACGCAAGGACGATGGTGCTATGTCTAATCGTCATCAGCGTGCTGTTCACGCTGCGCTGGTTTCTCATGTCGCATACGAGCAGCGCGGAACAAATTATTTACATTCAAGTGCTTCACTGTATCACCTTCGGCGGCTATTACTATATCGGCACGCAGCTGACCGTGCTGCTCGTTCCGGCTGAATTCAGAGCTTCGGGCCAGGCGGTCTATGCGCTGACATGGGGTGGCTTATCCGGCATCGCGGCTGGCATTATCGGAGGTTTTGTATTCGAGCAATCCGGTCCGCAGGCGATGTACCAGTTATGCAGCATTTTGGCGGCGGTCGGAATCGTTGGTTTCGCACTGCTGTTCTCTAAGCTGCACAGATCGCTCAAGACGGGCAAGGAAATAAGCACGAGCGCATGACGCTTGCAACCTTTTCTAGCGTAGGGTCTCTCAAGTAAGAGAACGGACAACGCCAACTAATCAGAAGAGGTGAACGACCATGAAAAAACGTTGGAGCACTGCCATTGCAGCGGTCGCGGTCATGCTTTCTGCATCTATTGCAACACAAGCCTTCGCGGAAGGCCCTTTTGGCGATATCGCGAGCGTAAGCAACAAAGCGAAGATTGAAGCTCTGCAGCAGCAAGGCATCATTAAAGGGGTGAGCGATACGGCATTTCATCCAGAAGATAACCTGACTGCCGCGCAAGGCATTTCCCTAATCGTGAGAGCGACGCAAATCAGCCTCGCCGCTATTGATTTCAACAAAGCGCCTACTGCAGACGGGTTCTATACAAAAATAAATAATGACGTTTGGTACGCCGAGGATTTTGTCATTGCCCACTATAATGGTCTGGATATCCCGGCGGATATTGATCCGCAGTCACCGCTTACGAAGGAGCAGTTCACGCATTACCTCGTGCAAGCGCTCGAGCTTACAGGCCAGTATCCGACGGTCAAAATGTTCATTCCGATTCAAGACGAGCAGGATATTACGGTAGCGTACCAAGGTACGATCCAGCGTGCGCTTCTGTACAAAATCGCCTCTTTGGATGAAGCAGGCAAGTTTGATCCGGCACACAAGCTGACACGCGCCGAAGCTGCAGCTTCCTTGTACGATGCGGTTAGCTTTATTGAAGCGCATAAGGATGATGCCGCTCCAGAGACGGGCGCAAACGGTTAATATTTCGGGCAAATGAAAAACAGCCAATCAGGAGCTTTGCTAAAGCGCTTGATTAGCTGTTTTTTTACTAAGATTTATATGCATTTATTGTCCGAGCATCGCGATAATTCCAAGCGGAGTAATAAGAATTAAATGTGTAATCTTTATTTATAACATATCTGCAATTAAAAAATCAAGAAATAAATGCAAAAAAACCTTGAATTTTATTCCAGGCTGTAGTATCTTCAGTATAGTAAAAGATTAAGGGAGGTGAACGGGGATGGAAAAGATGGCAATGCAAATGATGATGAACATGTGCATGGATGAAATGATGTGCAAGATGAAATCGATGAAGATGATGATGGACATGATGATGGAAATGAACATGATGGACAGCATCGATATGAACATGATGATGATGAAAATGCAAGAGTGCGACGAAATGTCTACAATGATGATGAAAATGATGCGCGACATGGAGCAGGTATCGATGTAAGCATATGATCTATGAATCTGGCCATTCATAGACCGCAACGATGTGGTTCCATCGGCAGAGCAGTTCGCTGCATGCCATTGTTTATAGCTTGATCCTACATAGCTAAGCAGAGCAGATCACTGCATGCCGGCTTTTTTTTTATTTGGAGACCTTCTGTTATTTATCCTCGAAATTTTACTCTAAATCGTGTAGTGGGCTTTCAGCTTGCTTGCGATCATGACACGTTGAAGCTTAAACTCCCAAACCTTATCCCGCAGCTGTTTTTGCTGCTGCTCCGAATGCTGCGAATGACGAAGCTGTTCATATATTTCAAGCATTTTGCGATTAATGTTATCGAACCGAAGCCATAGATCCACACGAATGCCATGCTCGATTTCAAGACGAATATGGTTGTCTTTCGCTTGTAGATTTTGGAGAATTTGCTGCTGCCATTCGGCATCTCCGATTTTCACGGCAAAGTTGTATAGATCCAAATAATCATCAACCCATTTTGCTGCTATTTGTTTCTCGGAATACGTCATGCAGGTCAGCTCCAATCTCCGTAACTTCGTATACCTAGTATTATACTCGGAATTAAAGGAAATGCAAGTGGTTTGTTTAAATTGGAATAAGATTAGTCGGATATAAGGAAAACAGAGTCGCAATAAGGCATTTAAGCGTGGCGGCTGAGTTTGCGCGGACAGCGGAATTAATTCCAACCTATAAGATTGGGATTAATTCCGCTGCTTAAAATCGGATTGAAAATTAGGAGAAGCACGGGCCTTTAAGAGCAGCAAAAACAGCAAACCCATGATGCTTGTATACGCAATCGGAGTGGGCAAATCCAGCCTCGCGAAGCCAGTCAAGCTGATCTTGGACGGTTGCGTTGATGTCGACTTTCCGGCGCGCGATTGAAGCTTCAATCGCGTCATTGGCTAGGCCGCTTTGCTTGATGGCTGTCTGCCACTGCGTCATGTAATAGTTATCCCAATACGGTGTCGTACCGGCCGCTTGATCGGCGTTAACGAAGCAACCTCCGTCAACTAACAGCCCATGGATGCTGCGCAGCAGCGCTCGTTTGGCTGGATGCGTCAGATGGTGAATGGACAGCGAGGAGATGATCGCATCGTATTTTCCGGTATAAGGGTAGGTTGTATAATCGGCTGCAATATAGCTGACGGAAGGATCATCGCCGAAGCGCAAGCGCGCACCCTTCAGCATTTCCTCGCTTAGATCGATTAAAGTAAGAGAAGCCTTTGGGTACTTGCTGCGTATGAACGAGGCGAATAACCCCGTTCCTGCTCCTAGATCCAAAATGCGCGGAGCCTCGTTGTCGCAGTTTACCATGTCGGTCGCAATGCCGTAAAAATCATCAAAGCAGGGAATAAGCTGGCGGCGCTGACGATCATATTGGG
Source organism: Bacillus sp. FJAT-26390 (assembly GCF_001682865.1). Lineage (GTDB taxonomy): Bacteria > Bacillota > Bacilli > Paenibacillales > Paenibacillaceae > Pristimantibacillus. The sequence continues at coordinate 247,545 of NZ_MAQX01000032.1, read as the reverse complement.
GGGCAACCGCATCAAAATGTTGTTTGACGATATCACTCATAGAATAGCCTCCTCTTTGTGGATGGTTTGATTTTCTCTGCTGCTTTTCCGTGTTAGGTTAGTTGTATCTTACAGCTGTGCTATTCATAAGTGAAATATATAAAAAGAATAAACTTTATAGTTTAAGGCTATTAAATGAACTCGGACTAGCAGCTAAAAACTGGGTATTGCGCTTCCTGTTTTTTGGTGTTATCATTGGTAAAAAATTTGCGATTATCGATGATTTCATACAACAAGCTAAATAGCTTTTACATTCAATGACGAGAAAGAGTACGTTAAGAGCCTGATCGAACAGAGAGTTGGGGCAGCTGAAAACCAACGTTCGGGCGCTAGCGGAAAGCCATCTCCGAGAAGCAGGCTGAACGAGAGTAAGCTCTGCCGCATTTCCAGCGTTAACGGGAACATGTATTGATTGATACATGAGCGGAGTGTCGCGCTTTGTGCGCGAAACTAGGGTGGTAACACGGGTGGAGACTCGTCCCTTTATAGGGACGGGTCTCTTTTTTGTTTTCTTAACAACCTTTAGGAGGAGTATAGGTATGAAAACATGGTCGATGAACGAGATGATTTCCCCGGTGGTGCAGCAGATTCCGCCTTCGGGCATTCGCAAATTTTTCAGCATGGCAGAGGGCAATAAGGATATTATTTCGCTTGGCGTAGGGGAGCCTGATTTCGTAACGCCGGAAAATGTCAGGGCTGCCTGCGTCCGTGCATTGGAGCTCGGCAAAACCTCTTATACGCCAAATGCGGGACTTCTTGAGCTTAGGGAAGAGATCGCTAGCTATTTGTACAATGGCTTCCAAGTGAAATATGAGCCAACGAATGAAGTGCTCGTGACAGTAGGGGGAAGCGAGGCGATCGATCTTGCGCTGCGGGCATTAATCGGGCCTGGCGACGAGATCATTGTGCCCGTTCCAAGCTATATAGCTTATTCGCCTATTGCACAGCTTAATGGCGGGAAGACCGTCGAGGTCGAAACGTTCGCGAAGGATGAATTTAAACTGAAGGCTGAAGCTTTGCAGGCGGTGCTGACGCCGCGCTCGAAGGTGCTCATTATTAACTACCCTAATAATCCGACAGGCGGGATCATGACCCTGCAAGACTGGCTGCCGATCATAAAGCTTGTGGAGGAAAACAACCTTATCGTCATTTCGGATGAGATATATGCAGAGCTGACCTATGATGAGAAGCATGTGAGCTTCGCCTCGCTGCCGGGGATGAGGGAGCGAACGCTGCTTATAAGCGGCTTCTCCAAAGCTTTTGCGATGACGGGCTGGAGGATCGGTTATGCTTGCGGCCATCAGGAGCTAATAGCTGCGATGCTGAAAATCCACCAATACACCGTCATGTGCGCGCCTATCATCGGTCAGATCGCAGCGATTGAATCACTGCGAAACGGCTTGGAGGCGAAGGACATGATGATGGAGTCATACGCTCAGCGTAGACGGATGTTCGTGAAGAGCCTTAGGGAAATCGGCTTGCCTTGCCATGAGCCGCGAGGAGCGTTTTATGCGTTTCCGTCGATTGCGCACACGGGACTTAGCTCCGATGATTTTGCGCAAAAGCTGCTGTTCGACGCAGGCGTGGCTACCGTGCCTGGGCATGTGTTTGGTCTTGGCGGCGAAGGGTTCATTCGCTGCTCCTACGCATCCTCCGTATCCAGGCTTACGGAAGCAGTCGACCGAATCGATCGCTGCTTAAAGGCTTCAGGCCTGCCGCGGATATGAAGAAGGGGGCCTGCGAAAGGCCCCCTTGCCGTCAAAGCAATACTATCAGTCGATTGGAAAATAAATGTGGATGGTGGTGCCCTCGTGGGGAGCCGATTGTACCTCGATGCGCCCTTGGTGCGCTTCTACAATCATTTTGGAGATGCTCATGCCAAGGCCGGAGCCGTCGCTTGATTCCTCGGTGTTGGTACCGCGGTAATATCGCTCGAACAGGTTGCGGATCGTCTCTTCATCCATGCCTTTTCCATCGTCGCAGACGCGGATGAATGCCTCGTCATTCAGCATGCCGCTTGAGGCAGTCACCGTGATGCCGGGAGCATTATGCTTCACCGCGTTGGATATCAGATTATCCATGAGCCTTTGCAGCCATTTTTCATTGCCGCATATGACGACGGGAAGCTCATCCCCCTCGTAGCGGAGCTCGACCTCCGTAAGAGTTGCATCGTTGACATATTTTAATAGGGATCTTCTAACGAGCTCCGTGAGCTCGATTTTGCTCCGCTCCATGGGCAAAGGACCTTGCTTTAGCTGATAAATGTGCGAGAAATCGGTTATCAGATCCAGCATATAATCGCTTTTCTCGCGAATCATTTTCCCCATATCCTGAAGCTCATCCGTGCTCCAGCTCGTAGGCGTGCTTTCCAAAATATAACCATAACCTTGAATGGTAGAGAGCGGCGTGCGCAGATCATGCGAGATGCCGGCCATCCATTCTTCTCTTGTCTTCTCCAGCTGCAGCCGGTCCTTCTCCGTTCGCGCTAACCGTTCCGCCATTTGATAAAAGGCTGCGATTACCTCTCGGTAGAGGCGGTAGCGTATCCGAAGCTTGCCGCTGCGGCGGAATACTTTTCGGCGATCCTTCGGCGTAAGCACTTCTTCATAAAGACCGCTGCCCATGCGCTCGAACCATCCGGAGAACAAGATGAGCGGCTGCCCGTAACGGTAGCCATGCCAAATGGAGATAGCAAGCGACAGCAGCAGGATGGAGCCGCCTACCCAAATAAAGATTCGTATAATCTCTTTGAGCATAGGCTGCTTGGTGAACGTTCCCCGCTCGTTTGGCGTATGCATGATCCAAGTCATCCCGCTTGCTGACGGCTGATATACGGCTATATTCGTGTCGTAATCGCCGGGGCTTTGCTGCATGGACAGCACTTCCAAGGGCTCATAAATGTTGAATGCCGAGTTTTTAGCGCCAATCGTCTGGACGCTGTTGCCCGCCTGATCGAGGATCAGCAGATAGCTGTCCGTTTCCAGCAGCTTGGCAAGCAGGTCATCTTTATGCTGTTCGTTTACGAGTCCATTTTGCTGGTAGGACGTATACCAAGCAGTCAGCTTCTCTAGCTGCGGGCTCTTGTAGCCGAGCAGAAAGTATAGCGGAGAGCTGTATGTCTGATCGAGCTCACTGTCTACGAGGTATGGACCGAATTTGCCGGTTTGCTGAATCGACAACAGCTGCGTAACCGAATAAGAGGAAGGCTGATCGGCAGGCGTATTAATGGTGTATATCGCGTTGCCCTTAGAGTCGATAACCTGAAGCCACATCTCGCGATCTTCAATGAGCTGCTTCCAATGCGCAGACAGCTTGAGCTCGTCACTCTCGTAGTAGCTTCCCGCTACAATGGAGCTGATCGCACCGGTAGGAAAGTTTCGTTTGAGATCGTCATTCATTAGTTTGCTGATGAGGATAAGGAACAGCAAGACCATTGCAATGAAGATAAGGATGGAATAGATAATGAGCTGGTAGGTAAAATGAAAAGCCAATCGACGTTGAATCTTCATAGCTTTGCGGGCTCCTTGGCTAATTTATGGCCTAACCCGCGTACGGTAAGCAAATGCGTCGGCATGCTGGGATCGTATTCAATCCTCTCCCGTATTCTTCGGATATGGACCATGACCGTATTGTCATCGCCCACGCCGTCAATGCCCCATACGGCTTCATAAAGCTGGCCCTTGGAGAAGACGATGCCAGGATTTTTGCAAAAATGCAGCAGCAGCTGAAAAACTTGGGCAGGGCACAGGACCGGCTTCTGATCAACCAGCAGCTCGCCGGCTGCTTCATTCAGCTGAAATCGGCCAAAGCTATAGATTCGCTGTGCGTTTAAAGGGTTCATGAAAGGAGGAGCCGCGCTTGAAGCGGTGTCCATTCCATCCATTCGGCGCAGTCGCGCTTTGATTCGGGCAGCGATTTCCAAAGGATTAAACGGCTTTGTAATATAATCATCGCCGCCCAGCGCGAATCCGGTCAATATATCCAGATCGGAGGCTTTGGCGGTTAAAAATAAAATATGCGGGTTGCCGAGCTGCCTGATTTTGGAGCACAGCTCAAAGCCGCTGCCGTCCGGAAGCATCACATCCAGCAGCACGATATCAGCGCCGTATCGAGCGATCGTATCGAGTGCTTCTTGGCAGGTTCCTGCTGTATAAATGTGCTGAAAACCTTCCTTCTGAAGGACAAGCTGCAGCATTTTAACGATAGACGGTTCATCATCAACGATAACAATGTTATTCATATTCATCACCCGATTATATGCTAGCATACAAACCTTAACAGAAGTTGAACACGGCTGGAAAAAATTAAGCTGATGTTATAGTTCTGTTTTTCACTTGTTCAAGAAGAGTCATTATGATTGTGGCAGAGGTGATGGAGATGGTTAACCAAATTGAAACAGGGAGCCGCATTCGTATTATTGATGCGATTAGAGGCTTCTGCTTGCTCGGCATATTGATTGCCAATATGATTATTTTTCAATACGGCATTTACGGAAGAGAAACGATGAAGTTTTTCAACCCTTCCAAGCTGGACGTTGTGACGCATCAATGGCTGCTTATTTTAGTGGAAGGCAGCTTTATGCCGATCTTTATGTTCTTGTTCGGGTACAGCTTGTTTAAGCTGAGGGAAAGCTTGGTGTCAAAGGGAATTAAACCGGGAAAACCGCTGGTGCGGCGCTTTCTAATGCTGATGGCGCTTGGCCTTTTGCACAGCATATTGCTGTGGGAGGGCGATATTTTGCTCACATACGGGATAACGGGCTTCTGCTTATTGTTATTCGTCAAAAGAAAGCCAAAGACGCTGGTGATCTGGGGCTTTATTCTAAGCGTATTCATAGCGGGCATTAGCTACGGGTTAAAGGACGATACGCCAAAAGAGAAGGAAAGCATGAAGCGGTACGTGGAGCAATCGATTGCGGTTTATGGCGAGGGAACCTATTTGGAGGTTATGGATTTTCGCATGAATGAAGATCCGCTGGACCTGCCGGAAGCGGTAATCATTATGCTTGTTTTTTTAATGCCATTGGTGCTGCTCCCGATGTTTTTGTTCGGCATTGCGGCTGCCAATAAACAGTGGTTCCATAATCCGAAGCGGGAGAGGCACCGATATATATGGGCGACCGCGCTCTTTCTGCCGATTGGTATTTTGCTGAAGAGCCTTGCCGTGCTGCAGCCCGAAGGTGCATGGAGCGGCCTGCTGACAACAGCCGGGGCGGAGCTGCTGGCGCTCGGTTATATATTTGGGCTTGCGCTCGTATTGTCCTTTTTATCGAAGCGTTCGATGATTATAGCGGCATTCGAGGCGGTGGGACGGATGTCTATGACCAATTACTTGATGCAATCGGTTATTTGTACTACTTTATTTTACGGTTATGGCCTTGGCTGGTTCGGGGAAATCGGGATGTTAAACGGTTTTCTTCTCGCGATTCTCCTTTATGCCATTCAAGCGATCGTGTCCAGTTATTTGCTGCGAGTATTTAAAAATGGCCCTTTAGAGCGGTTGCTGCGGATGTGGACGTATTGGTCGTTTAGCGGCAAGTCGAAGGCATCGCGCAAAATAACGGAGACGCCGGATGTGAATACGGCGGTGTAGGTAATGGAGCGTATGGTTAATGGCGTTGCGGATGGGGAAGAAAGCTTGAGCTAGGTGAAGCTGGTTAGGAAGAGACAGTTAGATGCCTGTGGTGAGGGCGTTAAGGAGCGGCCGGTAGTGCGGTCGGCTCCTTTTTTTGTTTGCTTCAGCAGCTTTTAATCGGAGCCGACAAATCGGATGTCATGCGAGCGGGAGGACGCTGCCGCAAACGAAAGGAGCTTAGCTCCTTCCGCTGCCAGCGCTTCGCGATCCGCATCATTTAACGGCTCGAAAGGCTGAATGATTAAAGCAGCCGACTGGCGGGTTTGTTCTATTTTCCAAATGCCGCGCACGAATCCATCTATTAGAAAGGTAGATCGAATGATGCCGTTTATCGTAAACACAAGCGGTTTGTGCTTCTCGCTAATGATCCGGCTGCGGTCGAAATAGGAGAGCAGCATGTTGTCGAACTCGGATAGGAACCTTGCTGGAGCAACCGTGTCGGCAGGCGGCAAGGGAGCACCCGGCAGATCGAACAGTTCATTGCCCTGCTCATCTGAGAAGGTGCGAAGACGCGGACGCATATGCTCGACTGTCTCATGAAGCTTGCTCAGACCTGACCAGATTTGCATGTCTTTAATGGAAGAAGGGCCAAAGGCAGCTAGGTAGCGAATCAGCATGTCTTCTATAGAAGGCTCAGCTGCCATAGGCTCGCCTAGCCAAGCTTCCGCAGACGTATGCCTCGCTTGGCCGCTAGATCCCCATATTCCGCGGGGCGGCACTTGAACAAGCGGGACGAATGTTCGGATCACACTTGCGAGGGTTGCTGGATCGTGATCCGGCCATGCCGCTCCGAGCAGCTTGCCGAGTTCATTTGCGGTGTGCGGCTGCTCCTCCACAAGTGCGCGCCCCGCTGCACTAACCGCCTGTAAATCTAAGCCGCGGAGCTCTTTGCCGTATGAACCCAGCAGGCTTTTCTCTATTGCCGGCTGAATCAAGGGGCGAAGCGCCAAGCAATCGCGCGCGCTGACCAAATGGATCGTGGAGCGCATTAGTGCAATGCGCACCACTTGCCGCTTCTTTAAAAGCGCAGAGAGCTGATCCTGGTGGAAGCCCTCAAGCCGGGTCCATAGCGCAAAATAAGGCGGATTAGGCGCTTGTGCTTGGATCGCAACTAATTTTTCGATTGCTTCAAGTACGGAGAGGCTCGTGCGGCGCAGCAGCATTTGCCGCTCCAGCAAAGCCCGATTAAGCTGGCGCGTACTTAGGATGGGTGCCAAGGCGGTACCAGCCTGCTGAGCTTTAACGGTAGGCATGCTGCAATCTCCTCCACATTAGTTATTGTTGTTCATTATTAACTTAATTGTAATCGGCAAACCCTGACAGCATTATGTCAGCGTTGATTGGTCATGTGAAATAAATGTGCGGATGAGATGAAATGCTTCATCGGCCTGTGATGACGGTCGGGGCATGCTGCGCCGTACCCTGCATTTTGTGCAGCAGAAAGCTCACATTAGGGGCGTAAGAAGATGCTGCGTTGCAGAAATGCAGCAGAAGAGCTCGTCGTGGCGGGAAATTTGAAGCATAGCTGTGCTTCTCTCTATCCATATCTTTAATATGGCTCTGAAAATCGTCGCACTCCAGCCCGAAACGGCCGAACTCCGGAAGAAAGGCGAAATCAAGAAATTGAGATTTGCGATTCCAATCATATATTTCATATTCGGGATGCAAATTGCGAAAAGTGCCGAAGACCGGCCAACATACATTTTGCAGCAGAAAAAAACGCCCCAAAGCCACATGAGTGGCATTAGGACGTTCTTCGTCTGCTCAAAGTATAACATTCTCTTTAGCAGGCTCCACGTGAATGGCAAACGATCATTACTCCGTAATATTTCCGGCCTGCTTCAAACGCTTAGCGATTGCCTTAAACTCCTCGGTGGAAATGCCCGGCGCGAATTCCTCTTCGACCGCAGGCGCTTCCGGGATCGGAAACCCTTTTGGCGAGCCTTGAATGACTTCTAGCGGAAGCCCGTCTTCCGGATGCGTCCCTTTCCAGATCTGATCAATCGCGGTAAAGTCGCTGTCGCTCCATGTGTACAGCTTCGTGTGCGCGCCTTTTTCTTCATATTTCCTTGCTTCATTAAATGACTTGTTGCTTAGAGACGGAATCGGCACCAATTTGGTGACGTTCACGCCTGTTGCGATTTCCAGAGCTTTGGCATAAGCGACTACGTGAACGCCGCCCCGAACGAGCAGAAAGCCTACAACTGCGCGCGCAGCCGGATGGTCCGTCGTTTCATATACTTTCATTTTATGCGTTCTGGCGCCGCATTCGAGGAAGAAATTATGCAGCAAATCTTCCACCAGATTGCCGCTGTTGAACACATGGGCACCCGTCCACGGATTGCCCATAGAGTCGAACGGCATAGCGCCTTGAGCTCCGGCAAGGAAATGATAGGACAAACGTGCGTCCTTAGCAGAACCGAGCGGAGTTTGATCCGGTTCTTTATAGCTTGTCGTGCCCCTCAAGCATTTATTAATCGCATGCGAAACCAACTCGACATGGCCAAGCTCCTCTGCGGTTATGCTCATCACCAAGTCGTAGAAAGGTTTCAGCTTTTCTTTTGAACGGAAATTAAAAGATTGAAATAGGTAATTGTTTAGCGTAGACATTTCTCCGAACTTTCCGCCTAACAATTCTTGTATGGCGGCCGCAGCGTTTGCATCCGGCTTCTCGACATCCGGGATCTCGATCATAATTTCATCCATGCGTCTGAACATTATTTTCTCAACCTCCTAATTTATGAACTAGTCTTACCCTAGTAGGTTAAACTTAGCTGGACAAGGTTAAACATAAATCGGTTGTTAGCGGCATGCAGCACAAAAACTCTGGCGAAAAATGTAAAATTTCTGCAGTTAAAATGTCGAAGGCGTTCCATTCGGAGGCTTGTTTATGTTATTTTTAAAGGAATAATATTATTTCATATGGAGGAAGGAGCGATTCATATGTCGACGCAATCGAAAGAGTGGATTTTGCATTCGGTTATTTTTAGCTTGAAGCATGGGCAGGGATCGGAGGCGGAACGCCGGTTTTTGGAGGATGGAGAGCGCATTTTGACATCAATCCCAACCGTAACCAACTTTCAGGTCTATAAGCAGGTAAGCGGCAAAAATGAGTACAGCCACGGCTTTGCCATGGAATTTGCGAATCAAGCGGATTATGAGGCGTATAATGAGCATCCGCTTCATGTGCAGTTTGTTAACGAACGTTGGGTGACGGAAGTCGAAAAGTTTCTAGAAATCGATTATAAAAAGTAGAATTACGATTGATGATTTAATAGAAACGACATATAATGAGCGTTATAGAGGGAACATTTTCGAACAATAACGAACGAAATAGGAAGAGGGACTAGCAGATGAAAAAGCTTAAAGTGCTGCAGCAGCTTACGGATGCGGGCGTTGTAGCGGTATTGCGTGCAGACTCGCCAGAAGAAGTAGTGGAAATGTCACGCCGTGCGATTAAGGGCGGAATCAAAGCGATCGAAATTACGATGACGGTGCCTTTTGCGCTACGTGCAATCGAGCAGCTATCGAAGGAATATTCGAGCGACGTATCTCCTGAAGCGGACAACTTCGCCATTATCGGCGTTGGCACCGTGCTTGACCCGGAGACGGCGCGCGCTGCTATTCTAGCAGGGGCCGAATATGTGGTTTCGCCAGCGCTTAACCCGGATACAATCAAGCTTTGCAACAGATATTCGATTCCGATCTTGCCAGGCACGATGACCATTCACGAAATTCAAACCGCGCTTGAGCTCGGAGTAGATATCGTTAAGCTGTTCCCGGGCAATCTGTACTCTCCAAGTGTCATTCCTTCCATAAAAGGCCCGTTGCCGCAGGCTAACGTCATGCCGACCGGCGGCGTATCGCTCGACAATTTGAAGGACTGGATTAAAGCAGGCGCAGTAGCGGTCGGCATTGGTTCCGATCTGACGAAGGATGCTGTCAAAACCGGCGACTTCTCACTCATTGAGAAAAAAGCTGCCGCCTACATCGCAGCGTACCGCGAAGCGAAAGGGCTGTAACCTAAAACCCCTGATAGAGAGGAAACGCCTCTGTCAGGGGTTTTTCTCCATTTGTCTCCCAAGTTATTCAGCGAAACTAACTCTAGGAGGATATCCAGCCCATGATTTCTCGTGAACAAATCCGAATTCGTGATCCGTACATACTCGTGAGTGAACAGGAGCAATGTTATTACCTTTATGGAACGACAGACGATAACGTCTGGTCCGGCCCGGGAACAGGCTTTGATACGTACAAAAGCACGGATCTTGAGCAATGGGACGGGCCTTATCCAGCCTTTCGTCCGGCAGCGGGCTTTTGGGCGGATCATCATTTTTGGGCGCCTGAGGTTTATTTTCACAAGGACAGCTATTATATGTTCGCTTCCTTCAAATCGGAGGATAAACGCAGAGCTACGCAAATTTTAAAAGCAGACGGCCCGCTTGGCCCGTTCGAGCCGATCAGCAGCACCCCGGTCACGCCGCCCGAGTGGGAGTGTCTGGACGGTACGCTGCACATTGACGAGAATGGAGCGCCATGGATGGTATTTTGCCAGGAATGGGTACAGGTGAAGGATGGGAAAATGTGCGCGATTCCTCTGACCGAGGATTTGAGCGAAGCGGCAGGAGAGCCCATTGCGCTATTCGCGGCTTCCGAGGCGCCTTGGACGGTTGCTGGCGGCGAGGAGAAGAACGTATACGTAACAGACGGCCCTTTCCTATTCAAAAATAAAGCAGGCGAGCTGCTGATGCTAGCGATGCATACGCCAAACAATCAGCCCAACGAGCGGGCGGTATTCATAGAGGTAGAAGAAATGGACGGCACGATTCGCCGAAAACAATAAGAGCTGCATCGAACGGGGAAATGCGCGGAGGCGTTATTTTACAGCTCAACTAATGTTCGAATTCCTGTCAATTGTTTGGGCATCTTCCGATCGTTTTGAGCCGGATTGCTTGATTCTCGCCTAGATTAGCGTTATAACAGAAACAGGGTCATGAAGTGACAAACCAAATGGTTAAAGGAGTCGTTCAATTAATGGATTATCGGATTGAGAAGGACACGATGGGTGAAATTCAAGTTCCTGCGGACAAGCTTTGGGGAGCGCAAACACAACGCAGCCTGCAAAACTTTAAAATTAGCGGAGAGCGCATGCCGATTGAAGTCGTTTATGCGATGGCTTACATCAAAAAAGCAGCCGCACAAGCCAACGAGAAGCTCGGCGTTTTGGATGCGGCAAAATCGGCTATTATCGGTGAAGCGGTAGACGAAATCGTAGCAGGCAAATGGGATGACCATTTCCCGCTCGTTGTATGGCAAACAGGCAGCGGCACGCAAACAAACATGAACGTAAATGAAGTTATTGCGAACCGTGCGAACGGGCTTTTGGCAGAACGCGGCAGCGATGTGCGCATTCACCCGAACGATGACGTTAACCGCTCGCAAAGCTCGAACGATACTTTCCCTGCCGCTATGCATATCGCAGGCGTTATCGCGCTTGAGAACCGGTTGCTTCCATCACTTGATTTGCTTAATGGGACGCTTCGCGCGAAAGCGGAGAAGTTTAACGATATCGTAAAAATCGGCCGTACCCATCTTCAGGATGCTACGCCAATTACACTTGGCCAAGAAATTAGCGGCTGGTATTCGATGCTGGACAGAACGCGCGCTATGCTCGTGCAAAGCGTAGACACGATGCGCGATTTGGCGCTTGGCGGTACGGCTGTCGGCACAGGTCTTAACGCGCACCCGGATTTTGCGGTTGCAGTTGCGGCGGAAGTAACGGCTCTTACTGGCAAAACATTCGTGACAGCGGAGAACAAATTCCACTCGCTCACAAGCCACGATCAAATCGTATATACGCATGGCGCTGTTAAAGCACTTGCTGCTGATTTGATGAAAATCGCCAACGACGTAAGATGGCTCGCAAGCGGACCGCGCTGCGGCATCGGCGAAATCTCGATCCCTGAGAACGAGCCGGGCAGCTCCATCATGCCGGGTAAAGTAAACCCAACGCAAAGCGAAGCTTTGACGATGGCGGTATGTCAAGTTATCGGCAACGATACAGCGATTTCGATGGCAGCAAGCCAAGGCAACTTCGAGCTGAACGTGTTCAAGCCTGTCATTATTTATAACTTCTTGCAATCGGTAGCTTTGCTGGCTGACGGCATGGTTTCGTTCAATGACAATTGCGCAATCGGCATCGAGCCAAACGAAGCGGTAATCAAGCGCAATCTAGATCAATCGCTGATGCTCGTTACCGCGCTTAACCCGCATATCGGCTATGAGAACGCAGCTGCTATCGCGAAAAACGCACACAAAAAAGGACTTACGCTTAAGGAATCGGCTATCGCAAGCGGCCTGCTTACTTCCGAGCAGTTCGACGAGTTTGTTCGTCCGGAGAACATGATCGGAAAACGTTAATAATAAAAAAGGGCCGGCGCACGTCATGTGATGACGATGCGCCGGCCCTTTTTCTGTTTTTATTTTAAATAGCTGTCTATGATGGCTCTGATTTGCTGAGCCGTTCGCTCAAGCGACAAATTCTCGATCACATGCTCGCAAGCTTTGCGGTAGGTGACCTCCTCGGAATAATGGCGCAGGTAGCTGTCGATTATTTCGTACGGCGTACCTTTGCTCTCAAGCCGCTCGGATACTGTATTCTTGTCGACGTAGAGGAAAATACGAATGGCACGGTCACCGTAAAGCTTGCAAATCGTATCCGAGCCGTCGCGATTTAGAATGAGATAGACGCTATTTCCGGCTTGAAGCGCCATATCTAGATAACGTTTGCCGATTCCGTAGCGGTATTGGTCGATTTTGACTGATTCGGTAAAGAGGCCCTCGGCTTGCATTTGATCGAACTTCTCTTTGCTCACATAGCGATAGTCCAGATCGGGACGCTCTTTGTCACGCGGCGGCCGATCCGTACAGGAGGGTATATGCGCGATGCCGGTTCCTTGCAGCGCTTTATGCGCCGCGGTTTTGCGGCCCGAGCCGCTAGTGCCTGTAAATATAAACAAGTAAGGCTTGCCCATGCGGAATCACTCCTTCCTCATACTACTTATATCGGCAGATGGGTCGTTCATTATGATTGCTTCCGAAAGCATGGGAAAAGGGGCTTGTAAGGCTGCTGCCAAGTGAAGAAATGGCCTTTTTGTGGTATGATACGAGAGGCTGCTACCCGCAGCTATACTATTCGAAAAAGTAGGTTTGCCTTATGCATTTATTGTCTGTTGAACATATAACGAAGAGCTATGGCGAGAAGCTTTTGTTCGAAAATGTAACGTTTGGCGTAGAGGATGGCGATAAAGTCGGCATCATCGGCGTGAACGGTACAGGGAAGTCGACCTTTCTTAAAGTAATCGCGGGCCTCGATACGGCGGATTCCGGTACGGTGTCAATCGGCAACCGGGTAACGGTAAGAATGCTGGCACAGGACCCGGTGTTCGCTCCGAACGAAACGGCGCTGGAGCATGTGCTTGGCGGAGATTCGCCGCAGCTAAGAGCTGTTCAGGCGTATGCCGCGGCTATGGAAGCGATCGAGCTGAAACCGAGCGATGAAGCGCTGCAGGAGAAGCTGATCAAGGCGAATCAGCTCATGGATGAGTTTGATGCTTGGCAGCTCGAGAGCGATGCAAAGATGGCGCTGTCGAAGCTAGGCATCAACGATTTTGAAGCGAAGGTAGAGACGCTGTCCGGCGGTCAGCGCAAGCGTGTCGCTATGGCGGCCGCGCTATTGCTTCCGTCGGATGTGCTTATTCTTGACGAGCCTACGAACCATATCGATAATGATTCGGTTGCGTGGCTGGAAGGCATGCTGCAAAAGCGCAGAGGCGCGCTTCTCATGATTACGCATGATCGTTATTTCCTTGACCGTGTCAGCAATCGGGTCATTGAGCTGGACAAAGGCCAAGCTCACTTTTACCAAGCGAACTACAGCCGTTTTCTAGAGCTGAAGCTCGACCGTGAAGAACGCGAAGCGGCAACGGAATCGAAACGCCAGAACTTGCTGCGCAATGAGCTTGCTTGGATTAGACGCGGCGCCAAAGCGAGAACGACGAAGCAGAAGGCGCGTATCGATCGGTTTGAGGCGCTCAAAGCGGATGCGCCGAAGCAAGCTGGCGGCAAGATGGACGTATCCGTTGCTTCGACAAGGCTGGGCCGAAAAATCGTTGAAATCGAAGACGTTACGAAAGGCTTCGGCGATCGCACGCTTATTCGTGATTTTAGCTATATTGCCGTTCCTGAGGATCGTGTTGGCATCGTCGGGCGCAACGGAAGCGGGAAATCTACGCTGATGAAGCTCATTACCGGCCAATTAACGCCGGATGAAGGCACGGTCGAGCTTGGCGCAACGGTTAAGCTGGGCTGGTTCTCGCAGGAGCATGAGGAAATGGATCAATCGCTGCGGGTGATTGAATATATTCGCGAGGGTGCAGAGCAGGTCAAAACCGGAGATGGCACAACGATTTCGGCAGCTCAAATGCTGGAGCGGTTCCTCTTCTCGCCAACGATGCAATGGACGCCGATCTCCAAGCTGTCCGGCGGCGAGAAACGCCGCTTGCAGCTGCTGCGCGTATTAATGAACGCGCCGAATGTGCTGCTGCTGGATGAGCCGACGAATGATTTGGATATATCGACATTAACGGTGCTTGAAGATTATTTGGATGATTTTCCGGGAGTCGTGTTTGTTGTCTCCCATGATCGTTATTTTCTAGACCGTACGGTGGATAAGATCATAGCATTCGAGGGTAACGGCGTTATTGCCCATCATACAGGCAACTACTCGGATTATCAGGCGTTTGTCGAAAAGCATGGCAATGTTGCGCCGGCGGATGCGGCTGCTCCTAAACCGGCAGCAGCCGTTGATTCCAGCAGCAAGGCTGCATCTGCGCCTATGCCTGCGAAACCGGCAGGCAAGTCGCTTAAAATGTCCTACAAGGATCAACGGGACTTTGAGCAAATCGACGGCTGGATTGAAGAGGCGGAAACCGCGCTCAGCAACATTGCTGTCCGCATGGAAGAAGCAAGCAGCGATTCCGCGCGATTGCAGGAGCTGATGTTGGAGCAGCAGCAGCTGGAAGAGAAGCTGGAGCAGCTTATGGACCGCTGGGCAGAGCTTAACGAATTGGCAGAGCAGATAGCTGCCCAGAAGTAAAAGCGCAAATATGGATTGCATAACACGAACAGGATAGAGAGGCGGCATGATTCATGAGCACAAGTGAAATTCGCAACATTTATTGCATTGGCCGTAATTATAGACTTCACGCATTGGAGCTGGGCAATGAGGTGCCAGACGAGCCGCTCGTATTCACGAAGCCGTCTCACGCTGTTGTTCCGATGGCAGGCAATGTTGTCGAGCTGCCGGGAAATGTAGGCGAGGTGCATTTTGAGCTGGAAATCGTGCTGAGAATCGGGCGCGCTTACGAGACGGGTATCGATACCGAGCTTTGCATCGACGGCATGGCGCTTGGTCTGGACTTAACGCTTCGGGACGTACAATCCAAGCTGAAGGCGAAGGGTCAGCCTTGGCTTGCGGCCAAAGGCTTCAAAAGCTCAGCCCCGCTTGGCGAATGGCTGCCTTATCCGGGAGCAGCAGCGCTTGCGGAGGATGAATTTGTTCTGCTGCGCAACGGCGAAGAGGCACAGCGCGGCAAAGCAAGCGATATGCTGTTTGATGTTTCCGAGCTCATTAAGTATGTAGGCGAGAATTACGGGCTTGGCGTCGGCGATATCCTGTATACAGGAACGCCTGCTGGCGTAGCTGCTTTGCATGAGGGCGACCAGCTGCAAGCGCTATGGGCGGGATCGCCTGTTGGCAGCTGCAGTGTGAAGCTTGTTTAAGTTTTGATATAGTTTAGCGGGCAGTTCTTCCAACCGTTGTTGGAAGAGCTGTTTTTTTGTTATAGGGCTATCTTCATATGAACGAACGCAAACGAGGATGCCCCAGGAGCCGCTTATGCTCCTGAGACACCCTCGTCTTATGCTGTAGCAGCTTATTTACCGTTAAATGCGCTCAGCATCCATACATGCTTCTCAAGCGTAGTATGAATAGCAAGAAGCATATCGGCTGTCGTTTCGTCATCAGCTTTTTGAGCGGCTTCCATGCCTTCCTTCAGCTCGCCGATAACCGTCGTGAAATCCGTAATTAATTGATCAACCATCTGAGTGGCGTCCTCTTTGTTGGAAGCTTCCTCAATGCTTGAAGTTTTCAAATAATCCTTCATCGTTGCGATTGGCGTGCCTTTCACCGCTAGCAGACGCTCTGCAATCTCATCGACGTGAAGCGCAGCTTCCTCATAAAGCTCTTGGAACTTTGCATGCAAAGTGAAAAACTGGGAGCCCTTCACATACCAGTGGTAATTATGAAGCTTGATGTAAAGCACGCTCCAGTTGGCAATTTGGCGGTTCAAATGTTGTTGTACGGTTGTGTTGGTTTTCGTTGTTGTTGTCATTGTAATCATCCTTTCTGATGGTAGTCTGCGCTATTTGCAGTCTGTGAATACGAAAATGGTAATGTTGATTGTGATTGGGTCGACCAAATAACGATTTAGACTAACTCTTTGTTTATAATTATTACAAACTAGAAGAGGTTTGTCAATATTAATAAACCAATTTCTTCGAAATGAAACAGGGTGTTGATTTTTTCTGCAAAACCCGAGTAGAGGAGGGGGAGATAAATAGGCGTAGAAAACATGTCGAAAAACCGCCGTTAGCACGTATATGCGCTAACGGCGAAAGAGAAACCCTAGTGTGTGGCCTGTAAGCATCCATTTGTGCTTATCGAGCAGTCTCGTCGCAGAAACCACGCTTAAAAACGCTCTCAACACTCATATGCTAACTGTTTTCACGGTCTACGCTGCAGTTACTGCAATAGAAACCTCACAACAGACTGCGTTCCAATCGTTCTAGCGCAGCGATGCCGTACGACACGAAAAAAGCTCCAAAAAAAGCAGGAGATCCAATTCTACTCCGCCTAAATAGAGCGCTTACAAAAAAACGATTGAAAAAATTATACACCATAAAATATAGTAGAAAATACAAAGTGAAACGTTTAATCAAATGCCTGTACATTTTGCATTCGTACCGGGGTAAACAATCTTGACTTTGAATTTTACCGCGCAGCAACGAACGCTTTCGGCAATTTCTCGGAGACGATGAGCTCCTTCGGTTCTATGCTGACGCAAACGAGCAGCGATTATTCCTATGAGAATCAAGCGGTTACGTTCCTCGACAACCATGATGTCACACGTTTCCGTTACATCCAGTCGAACAATAAGCCTTATCATGCTGCTCTTGCCGCTTTGCTAACGTCACGCGGTACGCCAAATATTTATTACGGTACCGAGCAATATGTCTCCTCAGTGGATAGCAGTGACATTGCAGGCAGGCCGTTTATGCAGAAAGCGGCTGCTTTCGATGAGACGACAACCGCCTTTAAGGTCATTAAGGAGCTATCCGCCCTGCGCAAAACCAATGAAGCAGTCGCTTACGGCACCACTTCCATCCTGTACAGCACGGACAATGTGCTCGTCTATCAGCGCCAGTTCTACGACAAGCAAGTTATCGTCGCTATAAACAGGCAGCCTGACCTTTCCTATACCGTTCCTGCCATTAATACAACGTTGCCGACTGGAACATACAGCGATGTGCTGGGCGGCGCTTCAAATCCAGTAACAAGCGTATCGGGTCAAAATAAAATTTCCAGCTTCACGCTCTCTGGCGGCGAAGTGAATGTGTGGTCCTATAACCCTTCGCTTGGCACCACGGTTCCTAGAATTGGCGATGTTGTATCGACGTCCGGCCGTCCAGGCAACACCGTTTATATTTATGGAACGGGCTTAGGCGGATCGGCTACAGTGAAATTCGGAACGGTTGCCGCAACGGTCGTTTCCAACAATGATACGTTTATCGAGGCCGTTGTACCTGCTGTAGCGGCTGGCGCTAGCGGCATCACGGTTACAAAAGGCACGAATGTCAGCAACAGCTTCACTTACGAGGTGCTGTCAGGCGATCAAGTGCAGGTCATCTTTAAAGTGAATGCCACAACCGCAGTCGGTCAAAATATCCATATCGTCGGAAGCATTCCTGAGCTTGGCAGCTGGGATCCGGCAAAATCGACCGAAGCGATGCTCAATCCCAATTATCCGGTTTGGTTCCTGCAGGTCAGCGTACCGAAGGGGACGACCTTCGAGTTCAAATTCATTAAGAAGGACAGTCTTGGCAATGTAATCTGGGAGAGCGGAACCAATCGATCGTTTACCTCGCCATCCAGCTCTACGGGAACGGCGGACACATCCGTCTTTACTTGGTCATAATGTTTCGCTAAAAAAGCCTATAGCGCAGCAAAAAAAAGCCGACGGTGGAAATCTACCGTCGGCTTTTATTGCTTGTTATTTTATTATACTTGAGCAGTCGCGCCAGTCTTATTCTCCGCTTCCGCAAGCATGAAGATCGTCAAGATAAACATCGCATGCGACCATGTTAGCGGGACAACCCAAGCCGTTTCGCCTGTGTTTTTGTCCACCTGCTCAGGGAGCAAGCCCGTCTCTGTACGGTGATCGAGCGCCCACTTCAGCAATTGCTTCGCTTCGCTTAGGCTGCCGGTTTCAATGCGATAATGAGCAAGCCATAGAGTAGTAAGAATCCATGGATTGCCGCCAATATAAATATCATCCTCATAACGCTTGATGCCGCCTACGCCCGGTACGGTCAATGCGGCATCAACGGCATCGGCCGTGCGGCGCATATGGTCATGGTCGGCAGCAACGGCGCCGAATGGAACCGCGATGCCGAGCAAGCTGACATCAATGATAGGATCGTGGTTGAGCGTATATTTTTGGTAGCCTTTTATGCCCTCTGATACAAATCCTGCAGCGCCGGAAGCGATCGCTTGCTCGTACTTGCCAGCTTGAACGGTAAGATTGACGCCGCGGTAGAACCTGCCGCCTTCTTCATTCCAGCATAGCTCCTTGATGGACGCTGAAATCCGCTCTGCCGCAGCCTTCCACTCCGCTGCAAGCTTAGAACGTCCAGCAAGCTCCGCAAAGCTGGCAGCAGCCGTCAAACCGCCGTAAACGGCAGCAGAGGAGTACGTATGTGATGCTTCGCGCTCTTCCCATAGGTCGATGCTCGGTTTAGGCAATCCGCTCTCCGAATCCAAGAAGTTAATGAGGAAGGAGGCGCCTTTCTCCACGGCCGGCCATACCTTCTCGGCAAACGCATGATCCTTCTGCTCCAAATGATGCTGCCACATCCCCCAAATGATCGACGAGCCTTCATCGATTTGAAGACCCCATGATGGAGCTAAGCTGCCATCATGATAATGACGCTGTTGCCAGGAGCCGTCAGGCGATTGCGCGGTAAGCGTCCAAGCGTAGAAGCTGTCGGATAACGAGCCGAGGCCTGCTTTATCAAGCGCGGTCGTAATGAATGCGGCATCTCGGCCCCAACAATAGGAATAACCGCCGCAGCGTACAAAGTTTTCATCAAATTCGGGAGCGGCAATGATGCTTCCAGTTTGCTCGTCAGACATCAGCTTAAACATAAGCAGGGAGCGGTCGTACAAGTCGGAAATTTCGGCATCGTCTATCGGACATGGCGCTGCCTCTGCGAGGAAGTTGGTCCAGTAAGCCGTCGTCTCAGCGATCCATTCCGCGCTTGGTTTGCTTTTTGCAGTACGCATTTGTTGCAATACGCTTTCTTCATCGTGACCGGCGGTTAAATAGACGGGAATCGTCACGGATGCGCCGGCTGCCAGCTCGTCGATGCGCCATTTTAAGGCGCCGTCTGGCCTCATATCGATGTTCTTTCCGTTTAGCTCGCCTTGCTGAACCATATCCCAAGCCAGTCCGGATTGGTAACCAGTGCATACGTTTGCACTTGAAAGCGCAAAATAGTACTTATGGCGAAAATGAACCAATGAATCGTTATCGACATTAAACATCGTCGTATTGTATAGCTGATTCTCGCTCACTAGGAAAGAGGAATGCACGATAAACGAGAAGGAAGCAGGCTGATTGCTGCTGTTCGTGAAGGTATATTCACGAACGATAATATCTTGACCCGGTACGGCAAGATGGAGGCTGTCTACTTGAATAGGCTGCTGCTCCGAGCGGGCGCTAACGCCCAAAATGTTTGTTTTGTCCGCGTATTTAGCTTCATGCTTCCAGCCATCCGCGTCTTCATCAAACCAAGATACGGGTAATTGATCCCATTGAATGCCTGTGCGAATCGCATCGACATGCTGCGGCAGGTCGATGTTCGGCCACCACAGGCGATACATTTTGCCTGTGCGGCCAAGCGATGCGAGAAACTTGGAATTGCCGATAATGGCATCCACTAAAAACGGTTTTTTATTTGACATGCTGTCAACTCCTTTTGGTTACGGTTTGAATCGAAGATTCGCGAACGATCAGCCTATGCGGAATAATCATGCGGTTTTGATGCACGCTCTCCTCTTGAATTAACCGGATTAACATTTGCGAAGCCGTGTAGCCAAGCTGGTATGTTCCTATATCGATAGAGCTGATCGGCGGCGTGGCAAGCTCGGATAGGGCAATGTTATTAAAGCTAACGAGGCTGAGATCATCCGGCACTTTGTAGCCAAGTTCAGTCAAGCCGCGCAATACACCGAAGCCGACAACGTCGTCAATAACGACAAGGCCGCTAGGGCGTTCAGGCAGACTCATCATAAATGACATCGCACGATAGCCGCTTTGCTGTAAAAATTCGCCCTCAACGATCCATTCCGATTTGACGGGCAGCCCAGCCTCTTGCATCGCTCTGCGGTACCCTTTCATGCGGTCATGCGCAACGGTTAGAGAAGGAGGTCCGCTCACGAAGCCGATTCTTTCATGGCCTTGGAGAATCAAATGCTGAGTCGCATCGTAGGCTGCTTGTTCATTATTATTATCGACAGATAGAATGTTAGGACGGTCTTCCGTGCGCCCAATCAATACAGTAGGGAAGTTATGTTTGTTCAATAGATCAATTAAGGGGTCATTTACCCTGGAGGATAATAGTATTACGCCGTCAACTCTGCGCCCAAACACAAGGCGGGAAATCGTTTCGGTCTCGTCGCTTGGCGAGGTGGCGGCAGTAAGCAGCATATCGTAGCCTGCGCGCGTTGATTGTGTCAGTATGCCGCGCAGCAGCTCGCCAAAGAAGAAATCCTGGAACAGCTCTTCCGCAGGACGTGGCAGCATGATCGCTAACGTCTGGGTTGTCTTTGATACGAGGCTCTTCGCCATCACATTCGGATGATAGCCCATATCCTCCATTATTCGTTTAACCTTCTGGGTAGTTGCCTTACTAATACGAGGGTGGTTGGACACAACCCTGGATACAGTAGAGGGCGATACACCGGCTGCTTTCGCAATATCTTTAATGGTTACCATATATAGTTGAGCCCCCATCGCGCAAATCGTTTGTGCTTGTGCTAATATGCTTCATCCTAATGCAACTGTTGTCTAAAAGTAAATATATATCTTAGGAAAGCGTTATACAAATGATAAAAAACTGAAGCAGAAAGAGAAAACAGGCGAAAATCAAAGCTAACATATTATTTTTCCGGAAAATTGAACTGTGCAAACGTTTTAACAAACCGCATGCCCTGTTGTATGATGAAAACACGAATAGAACGCTTACAAGACAATTTTACGGTCATAAAAAATTGTGAAACGGCTAATAAACCGATTTCGCAGCATTTTCTAGCGATTCTTGTACAAACGTTTGCGCTTGCCGTGTCCGTCGTTTAAAATGGCATAGCGGTTCTAATTATTACGCATATTGTTTGTACGAAATCGGCATTTTATGAAGATGGGCTCAAGGAATTGTTTGGAAGGCGCTAGTTCAAAAAAAGGCATGAAACACATTATGGAGGGGGATCACCTAGCATGAAAAAGTGGTTTGTAATGTCATTAATTGTAGCCTTGTTTATCGTTTCCGCATGCGGCGGATCAAACAAAGGCGGCAACACAGAAAAAGCTGGCAACGCAACTAATGCTCCAGCGAACAATACAGAAAACAACAAAACAGATGAAGGCGCAGCAGCAGAAGATATCGTTCCTGAAGAAGGCGCATCGCTTCTAGTATGGGAAAGTAAAGAAGAGCGTCCTTTCGTTGAAGCCATTGCGAAGGAGTTCACTGCAAAATACGGCATCGAAATTAAATTCGAGGAAATCGGCGCAGGCGATCAAGTTAACAAGCTTGTTACTGACGGTCCTGCAGGTCTTGGCGCAGACGTTGTTTTGTTCCCGCACGATAACCTTGGTAAAGCCGTTACAGCGGGCCTAGTATTGCCAAATGATTTCTACGAAGAGCAATCCAAAAGCGCGAACTCAGAAATCGCCGTAAACGCGGTTACTTACGACGGCGTACTTTACGGATACCCGCGTTCGGTAGAAACTTACGCGCTGTTTTATAACAAGGCTCTAATCAAAGAAGCTCCAAAAACGTTTGACGAGGTTGTAGCGTTCTCCAAAACGTTTAACGACACGAAAAACAACAAATACGGTTTGATGTGGGATGTAGGCAACTTCTACTTCAGCTATCCGTTCATCTCCACTGGCGGTTATGTATACGGCGATAACGGTCAAAACAAAGAAGATATCGGCCTTAACACAGAAGGCGCAATCGCTGGCCTGAAATACTACGGCTCGCTTAAAAACAGCATCTTGCCTTTGAATTCCGGGGATATCAACTACGATATTAAAAAAGGTTTGTTCATTGGCGGAACGCTGGCAATGGATATTAACGGTCCTTGGACAATTGGCGATTACAGAAACGCAGGAATTGATTTCGGCGTAGCTCCATTGCCTAGCATTAACGGCCAACCGGCTTCTTCCTTCTCTGGCATCAAAGCTTGGTATGTTAACTCATTCTCGAAATACCCGAACGCAGCCCGTCTATTCTCCTACTATGCTTCGACTAAAGAAGCACAGTTGAAAAACTTTGAGCTCACAGGTGCGATTCCTGCGAACATCGAAGCGGCAGCAGACGCTACCGTACAAGGAAACGAAGTTGTTAAAGGCTTCCTAGAGCAGTTCAACCAATCGACGCCAATGCCATCTATCCCTGAGATGGGTAACGTATGGAGCCCAATCGGCGCAGCTTTCGCTGACGTATGGAACTCCGGCAAGGATGCAAAAGAAGCGCTCGACAATGCGGTTCAACAAATCAAAGATGCAAACAATGGCGCAGCAACAGCAAAATAATATCATCTAATCGGGTTTACCCGCCGAAGCTGTTCGGCGGGTAAACCGATGTTTATTAGCCGCTTGCGTTAACAGCTGCGGCAGGATGTTTTTTTTATATGAAAGGAAGGGAGCCAGGCGGGATGAATCGTCATCGCAGCACCGCGGCTATATTGTCGTTACTCGTAATGGGTCTTGGCCAATTGTATAACCGCCAAATCGTTAAAGGTTTAATTATGCTCGCTGTTGAAGCGGCAGCGCTTATGTATTTTGTTCCGAATTTAGGAAGAGCAATCTGGGGCGTAGTTACGCTCGGCGAGAAAACGCAAGGGCTTGAGAAAGTCGGTAAAATCAGTGTTCGAGTAGAAGGAGATCATTCGATCTTTCTATTAATAAGCGGATTAATTACGTTAATTATATTCATACTTTTTGTCGTTATCTATGTTATGAATATCCGCGATGCATATCGGAACGGAAAGCAAAGAGATGAAGGAGCCACGCCTGCAAGCTTCCGCCAAACGCTGGCACATTTGACGGATCGCAATTTTCCGCATTTGATGCTGACGCTGCCGGCGCTGGGCGTATTGTTTTTAACAATCATGCCGATTATCTTCATGGTCATGCTCGCGTTCACCAACTATGCATCGCCTGATCATATTCCTCCGGCTAAGCTGGTTGACTGGGTAGGCTTTCAAACATTCGCTAACTTGCTGACACTCAAGACATGGAGCCATACCTTCGTAGGCGTATTCACTTGGACGATTGTTTGGGCGGTTATCGCGACGGTAACGACCTATTTCGGCGGCTTGCTCGTAGCGCTTCTTATTGAACAAAAGGGCATTCGTTTCAAAAAGCTTTGGCGTACGCTGTTCATCATTCCGTATGCGATCCCTCAGCTTATTTCCTTGCTCGTGATGAAAAACTTGTTCAACGGACAATTTGGTCCGATCAATCAATACTTAGGCTACTTCGGCATGGGTAAGCTGCCGTGGCTCACTGATCCATTTTGGGCAAAGGTCACCGTTATTATCGTGAATATGTGGATCGGTATTCCGGTATCGATGGTTCTTATTCTCGGCGTATTGACGGCTATCCCTAAAGATTTGTACGAAGCGGCTGATGTAGACGGGGCGACTGGCGTCCAGAAATTCCGTATTATTACGCTTCCGTTTGTTTTGTTCTCTACCGCTCCGATTCTGATCACGCAGTTCGCAGGAAACATGAATAACTTTAACGTTATTTTCTTGCTGACGAACGGTGACCCGGTAAAAGGGGATTATCAATACGCGGGAAGCACGGATTTGCTCGTCACCTGGCTGTATAAGCTCACGCTGAACAATAGCCAATTCAATATGGCGTCTGCGATCGGCATCATTATCTTCATTATCGTGGCGTCGTTCTCTATTTATAACTATCGCCGTTCGCGGTCATTTAAAGAGGAGGATATGATTCAATGAAAATGGGCCGCAAAACCGCAAATATTGTGCGTCTGACGCTTAGCTATGTCATTTTGATCGGTATAGCGATCTGTGCAGTCTATCCTGCTCTTTGGGTGCTGCTATCCTCGCTTCGGCCGGGTACGGCTCTATTTAGCGAAAGTCTCATTCCGGATACATTCACTTTGGTTCACTATAAAGAGCTGTTCACGAGCCCGAGCTTCCGTTACGGGGTTTGGTATATGAACACGTTGAAAATTGCGACGCTGACGATGATCTTCTCAACGATTCTAGTCACGCTCAGCATGTACGCGTTGTCGCGCTTCCGCTTCCGCGGGCGCAAGATGACGCTGACGGTTATGCTTGTACTCGGCATGTTCCCGGGATTCATGAGCATGATCGCGATCTTCATTTTCTTGCTGCAGCTTAACCTGCTTGATACGCATGCTGCTCTTATTATCGTATATTCAGCGGGCTCAGTGCTCGGGGGTTTCGTTGTCAAAGGGTTCTACGATACGATTCCGCGGAGCCTTGATGAAGCGGCTCGAATCGACGGTGCTTCGCACCTTCAAGTGTTTGTGAAAATCATGCTGCCATTGTCGCGTCCAATGCTGACCTATGTGGCGCTGACTTCATTTGCAGGCTCATGGGTTGACTTTATTTTTGCGAGATTGGTGCTTCGGAGCAAAGACAACTGGACGCTTGCCGTCGGTATGTGGGATCTCGTTAACTCTTACCAGAACAGTAACTTCACGCTGTTCGCAGCGGGAGCTGTATTGATTGCGATTCCGATCACCTTGCTGTTTGTCTTCTTGCAGCGTTTCCTCGTACAAGGGCTGATGTCTGGCGCTTCGAAAGGATAAAGGCATGGGAGTCAAACGGGTTCGTTATGCGGCAGCGATGCTGCTAGGCTTGATTTTGCTGGCTATGCTCGCGGCTTGCTCCCAAGATGAAGGAAGCAATAGCGGGAAACCGGCCGCTGCGCAAGCGGATGAAGCCGCACAGCAAAGCGGAGAGCCGGTCGCTGCCACTTATCAAGTAGATGAGCAGCCTGGCGGAGTCTACTATGAAATATTCGTCCGTTCGTTCTATGATACGAATGGTGATGGGGTCGGCGATTTGAATGGCGTAACCGCCAAGCTTGATTATTTGAAGGAGCTTGGCGTGAGCGGCATTTGGCTGATGCCGATTAACGCCTCGCCCAGCTACCACGGCTATGATACAACCGATTACTACGCGATAAATCCAGAGTACGGCACGCTGGAAGATTTGAAGAAGCTATTGGATGAAGCGCACAAGCGCGGCATTAAAGTCATTATGGATCTTGTCGTTAATCATACGGGCAAGGAGCATCCTTGGTTTAAGGAAGCGCTCGCGGATGAGAAAAGCCCTTATCGCAGCTGGTATACCTTTGCGAAGCAGGGCGAGCAGGTAAGGGCGGACGGCGCGGTAGGCGGCGACCCATGGCATAGCTATGGCAGCCTTAACTATTTGGGTGTCTTCTGGGAAGGCATGCCGGATTTGAATTTCGACGAGCCGAAGGTGCGCGAGGAAATGATCAAAATCGGTCAATACTGGCTTGAGCAGGGTCTGGACGGCTTCCGCCTTGATGCTGCCAAGCATATTTATGGCGATTTTGCTTCAACGGCGAGCACGCCTGAGGTTCAGGAGAAAAACAAGGTTTGGTGGCAGGAGTTCCGCAAGGGCATGAGCAAAGTGAAGCCGGATGCTTATTTGATCGGAGAGGTATGGGATTCGTTAACCGTTATCGCGCCTTATTTTGATCAAGCGCTGAACTCGGCCTTCCACTTTGATCTTGCTGGACGTTTGCTTAGTGCGGCGAGCTCGGAGCAGGATGCAGATCTGGCTTTCTCGTTAGGCCGCGCATATGGCGTATATGAGAAGTCTTCTGGCGGAACCTTTGTTGATGCTCCGTTCCTGAGCAACCATGACCAAAACCGTGCCATGACTGTACTGGCGGGCAATGTCAACCATGCGAA
The DNA here is from genome assembly GCF_001682865.1 of Bacillus sp. FJAT-26390. Classification (GTDB taxonomy): domain Bacteria; phylum Bacillota; class Bacilli; order Paenibacillales; family Paenibacillaceae; genus Pristimantibacillus. Next base: position 221,241 of record NZ_MAQX01000032.1, on the reverse strand, counting down.
GATGGCCGCTGCTATGCTGCTCACGCTTCCGGGCACGCCATATCTTTATTATGGCGAAGAGCTTGGCATGAAGGGCGCTAAGCCGGATGAGTACATTCGCGAGCCGATGTTGTGGTATAGCGCGGCAAGCGGAGGCGAAGGGCAGACGACATGGGAGAAGTCACGCTTTAATGCGGATGCTCCTTCGGTATCCGTCGAAGCACAATCGGCAGATGATCAGTCGATGCTGCATCATTATCGCGAGCTGATCAAGTGGCGCAACGAGGAGCCGGCTTTGCAGAGCGGAGGAATTGCGGAGTTTAAGCTGGAGCCTGCCAATCAGAAGCTGAGCGTGTACGTCCGCGTCATGGCGAGTGAACGGGTGCTCGTCGTGCATAATTTATCGGGCGAGCAGCAAACGACGGATTTGCAGCCGTCGCAGACGTTTGGCGAGTTCAAGGAGCTAGCCCGTGCGACTAACAGCGGAGCGAAGCTGGACGGAAGCAAGCTGTCGCTGCCGGCGTATAGTACCGTTATTTTGAAATAAAACGATTAGAGGGAATCGCACATCATGTGCGGTTCCCTCTTTTTGTTATATCTAACCGACTATCCTTTGCGCTTGGCGGCTCATTAAAGGGATAACCTTTAGTTGAACTCGCGTATGGACTTCATCCGGCTGTAGGCGAGGAGCCCAATGAAAAGCATCGCTGCGCCGCTAATGGCGATAATGACGGCTGGGCCGTAAATGTCGGAAAAGGTAGAGAATACAGCTAACCCAACTGGAGGAGCGACGCTGGTTAAAGCGCCGATTAGCCCGAACACTCTGCCTTGCATTGCGGGATCAATGGCGACCCGCAGCGCAATAAAGATGATCGTCGTGCTGAAGGAGAAGAGGAAGCCGACGAGCAGAATTAACGGGAGCGCGACGGCAGCCGAGGACAGCAGCGAAATCGCAATAAAGACTGGCCCCATCAGGATCATACTCCCAATGATCCATTTTCCTCTGCTTTTTAAACGTGTATTAAACCTCATGATCAAAATAGACCCTATGACGTACCCGAGCGGAATGCAGGCCTCCATTAGTCCGAATACAAAGGGTTTTGCCTGCCATACCTGAACCGCCATTACTTGAATGAGCATAAATGTGGATAAAAAGAAGAACATCACGAGCGGCAGCAAAATAATGACGCCCTTGGCAAATGGATCATGCCAAACATAACGGAAGCCGGCTGTGAGATCCTCCTTAAAGGAGGTTTTTGGCTTTGCGTCATCCCGGACGGCTGCATAAGGGAATTTGCCTGCAAGCAAGAGAAGAATGCCTGATAGGAGGAAGGTTGCGGCATCGATGGCAATCGCAAATGCCCCGCCAAAGGCTGCGACGGCAATGCCGCCTAGCGCGAAGCCGGATATTCGAATGATGTTATCGGAAATGCTGATCGCCCCAACGGCTTTCGTAAGCTGCTCTTTGCCAACGATCTCGATAAGGGAGGCTTGGAATGCGGGCGTTCGAGATACCCCTGCAAACGCTACAAGCCCGGTTAATAGGACGACATAAATAAAGGGCACATTCGGAAGAAAAATTAGAACGGCGATGGCGGCGACAAGAACAAAACGGACGATATCCGTCACCCACATTAAGGTGCGGCGGTCGGTGCGGTCGGCAATTGTTCCCGCGAAGGAACCGAATAACATGCTGATGACGAGGTGGGTAATGAGTACAACCGACATGAGCTTGGCGCTGCCTGTAGTTTGCAGCACCCATAAGTTTAATGCGATGCTGTGGAACGTATTGCCTAGCAGCGACAAGCTGTAGCTGGAGAAGACGAGCATAAACGAGCGGTTGCGCCAAATGGAAGGGGCAGCGGAATTTTGCTGCTGAGCATGGGATGGATTGGCTTCCGCATTTTTGGCTAGTTCAAGCATAGGTTATTCCTCCTTAATGTGGGTGGAGCTTAACTTAAACGTTTAAGTTATTATAGAAAAAGGCAGAGATTACTCTGCGCTTGGACTTGCTTCGACTTCAATATATTTATGCTCAGGACCAGCCCTTGGATCGTCTAGAAGGGTCATCATCAGTTGAAAAGCTTCATCTGTCTTGCGATTGTCGTACTGGACACGCGTCACTGCTGCCGGCAGGATTTCTGGGCAATCAGCGGTGCAAATAACGGCGAGCTTCGCCGGATTGGCATACTTTGCTGTGATCGCCCCGATGAATTCGTTGAGTACGACTCCGCTTTTATCCGCATGTTGATCAAGAAATCGCTGCAGCTGATCTTCATCCTCCATCATATGAATGAGCTTTGGATCAATGCCGCTGCTGTTAATTATGGACTGGGTAAGCTCGGCATTATTCAAGCTGTCCATAACGATATAGCTGGGATGGAGGAGCGATGAGGCACTTGCTTTGGCAAAAGCGTCGCTATAATCAAAGTTCACTTTATAAAAAAGCGGGTCATCAATGATGCTGTCGATGACAATGAGCGGCACGCCTTCGGAGAAGTGGCTGGATATGAGATGGAAATTTTCGCTTTTTACGTCTACGACAAACACGCCGTCTAATTTTCGCTCCGATATTACATCGAGCTTTGGATTCAAGGCCTCAAGCGATGATAAGACGACATGGTAGCCTCGATCCGTTAACAGACGCTCAAGCCGATTAATGAATGAAGCGTAACGAAGCTGCTTCCAAATCCCCTCGTTGTTCGCCCGGTTGATGAGGATGCCGATCAAGCCTGACTTTTGCTTCACCAGTGAGCGCGCGGCTAGGTTTGGAACGTAGTTCAATTGCTTTGCGGCATCCAGCACCCGGCATTTGGTCTCATCGGGGATCGTCTGGTTGGTAACGTTGTTGAGCACATAGCTTACTGTAGCGACGGAAACTTGGGCGGCTTTCGCAATATCCTTAAGCGTAGCTTTTTTGATGGGTATGCAGCTCCTTGCTCGTATGAAAACTAACAACTTAATCGTTTAAGTTATTATGGCATGAACCATATGCGATTGTCTAGCGGCACTTGCAACATAGGGATAAAATGTAAATTGTCACCTAATTTCACGACGGCGAATATTTTAATATGAAATGAGGGACTCGTATGGCGTACAACCGTGATAACCCGGGCAAAGGCGCAAGAAGCGGTAGAACGAGAGACAATATTATTTTTGATAATGGGGATAATCTTCCGGATCTCATCCAGTTTATTGGGCAGCTGCTAGTTACGGCTGGGGATATAATTACAGCTGCGGGGCAGGCTCTAGCGCTGGAGCAAGAACAGAAGGCACAAATTCAATCGCAAAAGGACCAGCAGGACAAACAGCGTGAGCAGCAGCAAGTGCAGCTACAGATAGAGCAGATGCAGAAACAAATCGCTCAATTGCAAAAACAAATTAAAAATAAGTCATCTTAATATTCAGGGGCATAAAAAAATATTGGGAGCAGCACGTATAGGTGCTTATAGAGTGAAGCTGGCGTGTGGCAAAAGGGGATCGTACGCTGCCGCACCTTACTGACTCGTTCAGCAAAGCGCAAAGAGGCAGTCCATCGGGTGGACCGCCTCTTTGTCTATGCCTTTACTTCGAGCAACTACAGCTAACCATTAAACGTCAGCTTTGGCTTGCTCCAAAATCACAAAGCCATAAGCTGGCAGCGTAAGCTTCAGCTTGCCCGCGGCATTGCTTGCTACGCTAGAGCTTTCAGCGATTTCGCTAACGCTTGACAACAAAACGGACCAAGTCGAATCGTTATTGCTCTTCACGACAGCGGCAGCAGCATCGGTCAAGTCGTTCCCTTGAACAGCAGCAGCGCCCATTTCCTCAGCAGCCTCAGCTGTGACGGTATTAACTTCAGCTTTCAAAGCTTCAGCTGGCGCTGCATTCTCAGCGGCAGCCACCTCTTTGCTAGCGAAGCCTGTGAAAGCTACAGCGTGAGGAGTTGCATCTTGCCCAGCGGACGCAGCCGAATCAATCGTGAAGCTAACGTCGGCAGCTTTGCCGCGCGCATTCAGCGCAACAAGCAAGCGCTGGTCGCCATCACGGCGTTCGTACACCAAGGTGCCGTCTTCTGCGCCGACATGCACGAAGCGGATGTCCGTGCTGCGAAGCGCGCTATAACGGTGGCGAAGGCCAATTGCTGCCTTGTAAAATTGCAGCAGCTCGCCATTTTGCTCAGCCTCGTCCCATACCATGCATTTGCGGCAGCCAGGGTCGCCTGCACCGTTTATGCCTACCTCATCCCCGTAATAAATGCATGGGGTTCCAGGGTAAGTCAGCTGGAACAAGGAGGAGAGCTTCATCGCTTCCGTATTGTCCTCGCAGATCGTGAGCAGCCTTGGCGTGTCGTGGCTATCAAGCAAATTAAATGCCGCTTCCGTTACTTGCTGCGGATAGGCAGCAAGCTGCGTGCCGATCGCATGGGCGAAGGAAGTCGCGTCGATTGTTTGATAGGCGAAGAAATCGAGCACCGCGTTCGTGAACGGATAGTTCATGACCGCATCGAATTGATCGCCCTGCAGCCACATCATCGAATCATGCCAAATTTCACCCAAAATGTACGCTTCCGGATTGACGTCTTTTACCGTCTTGCGGAATTCACGCCAAAACTGATGGTCAACCTCATTAGCTACGTCAAGGCGCCAGCCATCGATGCCGATCTCCTCGATCCAGTAACGCGCAACCTCGAATAAGTATTGCTTTACTTCCGGGTGCTCGGTGTTCAGCTTAGGCATGAGCGGTTCAAAGGCGAAAGTCTCGTAAGAAGGGACGCCATCAACGACCTGCAGCGGCCACTCCCGAACATAGAACCAATCCGCATACTTCGACTGCTGGCCGTTCTTTTGCGCATCGACGAATGGCGGGAACGTTTTGCCGGAATGATTGAATACGGCGTCAAGCAGCACGCGAATGCCGCGGGCATGGCAGGCATCAACCAATTCCTTGAGCTTCTCGTTTGTGCCAAAATGCGGATCAACCTTCATATAATCCTGCGTATCGTATTTATGGTTAGTCGTCGCTTCGAATAGCGGCGTGAAGTAGACCGCATTTATGCCAAGCTCGGATATATGATCCAAATGATCGATTACACCTTGCAGATCGCCGCCAAAAAAGTTCTGAGGAGTCGGCTCGCCGCCCCAAGGCAGTACGTTTTTCGGACTCAGCGACGGGTCGCCGTTCGCAAACCGCTCCGGGAAGATTTGATAGAACACAGCATCCTTCACCCAAGCCGGCGGCGCGAACACGTCGATCGGATTAATATAAGGGAAGTCGAAAAATGAATTGGAGTTGTCGGGAAGCGTAAGCTCAACGCCCTTGTCCGAGAAAATAATCGACTCAGCGCCGCTAGTTAAACGGAACGCATAGCGCAGCCGGCGGAAGGGCGGAATGACGGCCGTCTCCCAATAATCAAACAAAGCATCGGATGAGAAAATGCGCATCGGGACCGTTGTAAGGGTTTGGTCCCACGCATACTTGTCACCAACAATGGCTTCTACTGTTGCGACATCGTCTTTTTTGGTGCGCAAGCGGAGGTGCAGCGTTTTACCGTCGTAGGCGTAAGCCCAGTTTTGTTTTGGCCTGTGATATATAGCTTCTAATAACATCATAATTGCTCCTTATAAATGGTATAAAAAGAGTGTGGAAAACAGCTTATAAACGCGAAAAAAGGTACAATCTCTGCTCATAAAAGCCGAGGTTGTACCTTTTCCCATAATACGTTCAGGCGCCGCTCACGCGAAGCATATTGCGAACAAATGGTTGCGGTAGCATTGCCTTTCTATTGTATCTCTCAACAATTTTATTATACATAATTTGCACGTATTGTACTAGTCGGTTCGCAAAAAAAAGTTTACGCATGAACCTCTTCATGTGCCTGTGATTCCAAGAAACGCTCGCAATCAAGAGCAGCCATACAGCCGCTTCCCGCAGCGGTAATCGCTTGGCGGTAATTGCGGTCTTGAACGTCGCCGCAGGCGTATACGCCTGGGATGTTCGTCTCTGTGGTGCCCGGCTTCACGATAATGTAGCCTTGATCGTCCGTATCGATTTGGCCGCCAAGGAAGCCGGTATTAGGCGTGTGTCCGATGGTAACAAATACGCCATCCGTCTCAAGAAGCTCTTCCTCGCCCGTTTCATTATTGCGCACCTTCAACCCTTGCAAGCCCATGCCTGTAGCAGCGACTTCAAGCGGCGTGCGGTTTAAGCTCCAAACGATCTTGTCGTTGGCGCGAGCGCGGTCCTGCATAATTTTTGATGCGCGCAAATCGTCGCGACGGTGCACGAGTCTTACTTCGGATGCGAAGCGAGTAAGGAACACCGCTTCCTCCATTGCGGAGTCGCCGCCGCCGACTACGATAATTTTTTTGCCGCGGAAGAAGAAGCCGTCGCATGTAGCGCAAGTGCTGACTCCGCGTCCGATATTTTCTTGCTCGCCTGGAATGCCAAGGTATTTAGCCGAAGCGCCTGTCGAAATAATGATCGATTCCGCCTTCAGCTCGCCAATGCCTTCCACGTCAAGCGTATAAGGACGTTTGCTGAAATCCACGCTTTTTACGGAGCCCGTCTTGAATGTAGCGCCGAAGCGCTGCGCTTGCTTGCGCATATTGGACATCAGCTCGCTGCCGAGGATGCCGTCAGGGAAACCCGGGAAATTCTCGACCTCCGTTGTTGTTGTAAGTTGGCCGCCTGGCTGCCAGCCTTCAATAACAAGCGGCTCCATGTTCGCGCGAGCCAAGTAAATAGCAGATGTTAGTCCGGCAGGACCTGTACCGATAATAATCGTTTTATAAGTCATCTATATTCGCCTCCAGTTAAAAATGCTCTGAGATAATAAATACTACTTTAAAATTATTACAATCTAGCATCAAAGTCAATATCGTTCATGTAACGTTCATGTTCGTATTGTATGCTGATTGCGTCGACTACATAAGCAGGTCTGGAGGACACACAAGATGCCGAAAATCGTCGTTGCGGATGATGATCCGAACATTAGAGAGCTGGTTGGCCTATTTTTGAAAAGAGAAGGTTATCAGGTCATTGAAGCGATAGATGGAGTAGATGCACTAGAGAAGCTTGAGGCGGTTCGCGCTGATCTCGCGATTATCGATGTGATGATGCCGCGTATGGATGGCTGGGCGCTTTGCGCGGCTATGCGATCAAGCTATGATATCCCGCTGCTCATGCTGACTGCCAAAGGGGAAACCTCCCAGAAGGTAAGAGGCTTTGAGCTTGGAGCGGATGATTATATGGTTAAGCCGTTTGATCCGCCGGAGCTGGTTGCGAGGGTCAAGGCGCTGCTCAAGAGATACCGGATAACCGCATCCCAGACCGTCGAATTTGGCGATGTCACCATGAACCAAACCGACTTCCATATGTCTGCGAGCGGAGAGAAGTTTACATTGCCGCCCAAAGAGTTCGAGCTGCTGTTCAAGCTGGCAAGCTATCCGGGCAAAACCTTCGCGCGGGATCAGCTTATTGAACAAATATGGGGGATGGATTACGAGGGCGACGAGCGAACGGTGGATGTACATATCAAAAGGCTGCGTGACCGCTTTCCCGAGGAGCAGTACCGCTTTCGTATCGTCACGATCCGCGGCCTTGGGTATCGGCTGGAGGAATGGGCATGATTCATAGCTTATACGTGCGGATAACCGCCACTTTTCTCATTATCGTATTGATCAGCATTGGCGTTGCTTTTCTATTTACGAATCAAATGTTCAAGCGGGATGCAAGGGGGCAGCTGCCGCAATTAATGGAGAAGTCGATTGATCGGATCGAGCAGCTGTATGCCGTGTCCAAGCCTACTTCGATAAAGGTTTTTTTGGATGAAATGTCTGCTCTGCAGGGGCAATCGATTATCGCGGTCAGCATTAACAATCGGGTCGTAACAGCCGGAGAGCGAAGCGAGCTGATGCTCAGAAGTCTCACATATGAGCAGCTGCTCAGCGCATTCCGGGGCAGCACGGTTCGGCTGAACATATTCAGCGAGGTAGGGGAGCCGCCATTGCCGCCGGCTTTTGGCAAGCTGGCGCAGTTCGGCAGCGAGAGGTGGGCGTTATTCGTTCAGCCGGATCGTTTTCCGCAAAATAGCAACTTTATCTGGACGGCAGTAACGCTGCTCGTCACGCTGCTCTTGGTCGGCAGCGTGCTGATCTTGGTAGCGGCGCGTTATTTGGTGATGCCGTTAAAAATGATGACGAACGCCGCAACGCGCATGTCAGAAGGTGATTTTAGCGTCCGCTTGCCTGCAAGGCGCGGCGATGAGCTTGGCGAGCTGGCCGAGGGCATGAACAAAATGGCGCTCAGCTTGTCGCAGCTCGAAATGATGCGACAGGATTTCGTATCGAACGTATCGCATGAAATCCAGTCGCCGCTCACCTCGATTGGCGGCTTCGCCGAAGCGCTGCGCAGCGAGGAAGTAACGGAAGCGGAGCGGGAGCGTTACATTAGCATCATTAAGCAAGAGAGCATGCGCCTTTCGCGTTTGAGCGAGAATCTGCTCAACTTGGCATCGCTGGATTCGCAGCATCATCCTTTCCATCCCGAGTCGTATCGGCTGGATCGACAGCTGCGCGATGTCGTACTGGCATGCGAGCCTCATTGGATTGCGAAGAGGCAGACGGTTGAGCTGCTAATGGAGGAGACCACCATTACCGCAGATCGCGATCAGCTTAATCAGGTTTGGATGAACCTGCTTTCCAACAGCATGAAATTCACCCCTGAGGATGGCAAAATATCTTGCTTCCTAACGGAACAGGACGGCTTCGCTGTCGTACGCATTACGGATACGGGAATTGGCATCAGCGAGGAGGATCGGGAGCGCGTGTTCGAGCGATTTTATAAAGGCGATGCATCTAGGGACAGAAGCCAAGGGGGCAGCGGTCTCGGACTATCGATTGCCCACAAGATCGCGAGAATTCACGGCGGGAATATTACGCTCGATCCGGGTGCGGACCAGCTTGCCGGAGCAAGCTTCATGATTCGGCTTCCGCTCGCTCCGCCCAGCAGCTCATAACGCGCTAAAGCATGGATAAATAAGGGGATAACCGTTATGATGAAGGGAGCATATTTTGCGTGTAATGTAACGATTTGGGGGAGAAGCTACAAATGGAGAAGCGGATACGGAAAGCGATCATACCTGCCGGAGGGCTAGGCACCAGGTTTTTGCCCGCCACGAAGGCGCAGCCGAAGGAAATGCTGCCAATCATCGATAAGCCTGCTATTCAATATATAGTAGAAGAAGCCGTTCAATCCGGGATCGAGAGCATCGTTATTGTCAGCGGTCGCAACAAGCGGGCAATCGAGGATCATTTTGACAAATCGGCTGAGCTTGAAATGGAGCTGGAGGCTCGCCATAACGAGGAAATGCTGGAGATGGTTCGCAAAATATCGCAGCTGGCTGATATTTATTACGTTCGCCAGAAAGAGCCGCTTGGACTTGGTCATGCAGTCCTGTGCGCGCGCCGCTTTATTGCGGACGAGCCCTTCGCCGTATTGCTTGGCGATGATATTTTGAAGTCGGATCCCCCTTGCTTGCGCCAAATGATGGATGTGTACGAGCAGGAGCATTCGTCGGTCGTAGCCGTCATGGAAGTGCCTTGGGATCAGACGCATAAGTATGGCATCGTTGATATCGAGCGCGGCAAGCAGGTTGCCCGCGTCCGCGATATTATCGAGAAGCCGGCGCAAGGACAGGCTCCCTCGAACTATGCGGTTGTCGGCCGTTATGTCCTCGACCCTGTTATTTTCGATCTGCTGGAGAAAGCAACGCCAGGCAAGGCTGGGGAAATTCAGCTCACGGACAGCTTGCAGCAGCTAAACCGAATAGCCTCGTTATCCGCCTACCGCTTCGATGGCCGCAGGCATGATGTCGGCGATAAGCTGGGCTTCGTGCAGGCTACGATCGATTTTGCATTAGAGCGTGCAGATCTGGGCGCTGAGGTCAGGAAGTATTTGCTGGATAGGCTGAAAGAGACGAACGCTTAACGCTATCATTTGAAGGGCCGCCGCTGGGCGGCTTTTCTTGTTTTATAGAGCTGTCGCTTGCGGCGACAAGATCATGTACGTACAAGTTAAGCTTATGCTATACTACTAGGCATACAACTAACGGAGCTGAGGTGTGAAGTGAAGGAACAGCAAACGCCCAAATATATGCAATTAAAGCAGCAAATTTTATCCTGGATCGTCACGGCGCAGTTTAAGCCGCATGATAAGCTGCCATCGGAGAATGAGATCGGCAAGCAGTTTGAAATGAGCCGGCAAACCGTCCGTCAGGCGCTCGGTGATCTGGAGCAAGAGGGTTGGCTCTACCGCGCCCAAGGAAAAGGAACGTTCGTATCCGACCAGTCGGCGCCGGAGCGGAAAAACGCTTCGCAAGGAATGACGATCGGCATGATTACAACACATATATCGGATTATATTTTCCCGACGATCGTTAGAGGCGTTGAATCCAGCCTGCGCGCGGTAGGCGCAAGATTGCTGCTGGCAAGCACCGATAACGAGAAGGAGAAAGAGAAGGACAGCTTAGAGTCGATGCTTCGCGAGCCGCTGACCGGGCTTATTATCGAGCCGACGAAGAGTGCCGAGGGGAACCCGAACTTCAACTATTTTTTGGCGCTGGATGCGCTCAAAATTCCTTATATTATGCTGAATGAACGCTACAGCGACGTGGATGCGCCTTGCCTTCGGGTCGACGATGAGCTTGGGGGCCATCGCGCGGCGGAGCATCTCATTAAGCTTGGGCATGCGCGGATCGCCGGCTTTTTCAAAACCGATGACTTTCAGGGCGTACACCGGATGCGCGGCTTTCTAAGAGCCCACCGGGAGCAGGGCTTAACCGTTCCGCCGGATTATTTGCTGCGCTACTCTACGGAAGAGAAGCAGGATAAGCCGGCGCAGGCGCTATTCGATTTGCTTCAACGTGAACCGGAGCAGCGCCCGACCGCTATCATTTGTTACAACGACGAGCTTGCGGTAAAAATGCTTGATATCGTGCGGCAGATCGGGCTTTCCGTACCGGAGGATCTATCGATCGTTGGTTTCGATGATGCTAACTTGGCAACTGCTACGGAGGTGAAGCTAACGACAGTCGCCCACCCGAAAACCGAAATGGGCGCTGATGCTGTCGTCATGCTGCTCGGTATGGTGGAGAAGCAGCAGCGGCGCCAAACGCTGGACAAGGTATATGATCCTGAGCTCGTGATCCGTGAATCCACGCAGCCGCCCAAAAGCTAGCCAGCCGTTGATCGCTTCATGCTTGGTTGAAATGCGGCAAAAAAAAACGTGACACACTTGTACGTACAACTTATAATAAAAACAGAGCTATTCGATGGTAATGTCCGTATAAGTGAATAGGGGCAAGTACATGAATGCAAGTTTGAAGGGAGCGTACAATTCTCATGTTGGAGGCGCTAAAGCATGCGGTTTGGGAAGCGAATATGGATCTTCCGAAATACGGATTAGTCACATTTACTTGGGGTAACGTCAGCGGCATTGATAGGGAGTCCGGCTATGCGGTCATTAAGCCGAGCGGCGTTCCTTATGAAGAGTTGAAAGCGGAGCAAATGGTTGTTGTGGATTTGGAAGGCAACGTTGTTGAAGGCAGCCTGCGTCCATCCTCCGATACGGCAACGCATGTGTTATTGTATAAAGCATTTCCGACGATCGGCGGAATCGTCCATACGCACTCGCCTTGGGCAACCAGTTGGGCACAGGCGGGACGCGCAATCCCGTCGCTTGGCACGACGCATGGCGACTATTTCTACGGCGAGGTGCCATGTACGCGCGCGATGACGGAAGCAGAAATCAAAGGCGCTTACGAGCTGGAGACGGGCAACGTGATCGTCGAAACGTTCGAGAAAAACAAGATCGACCCGAATCAAGTGCCTTCGGTGCTTGTTAACAGCCATGCGCCATTTTGCTGGGGCAAGAACCCGCATAATGCGGTTCATAATGCAGTCGTGTTGGAGGAAGTGGCAAAAATGGCGCTTCATACGTTCCAGCTTAATCCGAACGTACAGCCAATGGACCAAGACTTGTTAGACCGTCACTATTTGCGGAAGCATGGAGCAAACGCCTACTACGGCCAAAAATAAGGAGGACTCGGATAATGAGCAAAAAATATGCAATTGGCGTGGACTACGGCACACAATCGGGACGCGCCGTTCTTGTTGATCTATCTAACGGTGCTGAAGTGGCAGAGCACGTAACGCCTTATACTCACCACGTTATCGACGAGAAGCTGCCGGTCTCCGGCATAAAGCTTGAGTATGACTGGGCGCTGCAGCATCCGCTTGATTATATTGAAGTGCTGGAATTGTCCGTTCCTGCCGTGATGAAGGAATCCGGTATCGATCCTGCCGACGTGATTGGCCTAGGCATCGATTTTACGGCATGCACCATGCTTCCTATTGATGAAAAAGGCGAGCCGCTCTGCACGCAGGATGCCTACAAGGACAATCCGCATAGCTGGGTGAAGCTGTGGAAGCATCATGCGGCCCAAGACGAGGCTAACCTCATCAATGAGATGGCTGCGCAGCGCGGAGAGAAATGGGTGCCACGTTATGGCGGCAAGATTTCTTCCGAATGGATGATGGCCAAAGCTTGGCAAATTTTGAACGAAGCGCCTGAGATCTATGAAACGGCAGATAAATTCGTTGAAGCGACGGACTGGGTTATCGGCCAATTGACAGGCAATATCGTGCGCAATAGCTGTACCGCCGGCTACAAGGGCATGTGGCATAAGCAAGAGGGTTATCCAAGCAAGGATTTTTTCAAAGCGCTTGATCCGCGCCTGGAGAACTTGACGGAGACGAAGCTGCGCGGCGAGGTTGTTCCACTGGGCTCGAAAGCCGGCGAATTGCTTCCTGCTCTCGCTGCCCGTATCGGCCTTGCGCCAGGCACGGCAATCGCAGTTGGCAACGTGGACGCGCATGCGGCTGTGCCGGGTGTTGGCGTCGTAACGCCGGGCAAGCTGGTAATGGCGATGGGAACATCGATCTGCCATATGCTGCTTGGCACGGAGGAGAAGGAAGTGGAAGGCATGTGCGGCGTCGTTGAGGACGGCATCATTCCGGGCTACTTCGGTTATGAAGCGGGGCAATCGGCGGTAGGCGATATTTTTGAATGGTTCGTTGAGGAATCGGTTCCTGCCTACGTGCTTCAAGAGGCGGAGCAAGCTGGCGAAAACGTGCATGTTTATCTTACTCGCAAAGCAAGCGAGCTGAACGTTGGCGAATCGGGCCTGCTTGCGCTGGACTGGTGGAACGGCAACCGTTCGGTGCTGGTCGATACAGACTTGACGGGTACGATTGTAGGCTTGACCTTGCTGACGAAGCCTTGGGAAATTTATCGTTCCCTGCTTGAAGCAACGGCGTTTGGCACGCGCAAAATCGTTGACGCTTTCCATAACAACGGCGTCGAAGTAAATGAGCTGTACGCATGCGGCGGATTGCCGCAGAAAAACGCGCTGCTCATGCAAATTTATGCAGACGTTACGAATCGTGAAATCAAGGTGGCGGCATCCAAGCAGACGCCGGCGCTTGGCGCGGCGATGTTCGGAGCGGTAGCGGCCGGCGCGGCGAAAGGCGGCTTCGACAGCATCGTAGACGCGGCTCAGAAGATGGCTCGCGTCCGCGAGGAATCCTTCAAGCCGATCCCGGCGAATGTAGCGGTCTATGAGAAGCTGTATGCGGAATACAATCTGCTCCATGATTACTACGGCCGCGGCTCAAACGACGTGATGAAACGCCTTAAAGCGATTAAAGAAGAGCAAGCCTAAGCCGTATACCGGACTTATTCCAAACCAATCGATTAGCATACTAAACCCAAACGACTCTTGCAGCTATAAAAAGCGGCGGAGTCGTTTTTTTCTGTCTGCTTTGTGGAATGCAGAACATTCGACAAGGTTTGTTTGAGAACGCCGCGCATTCTGTCGAACTTGTACAGAAATTGTACAGTTATGACTAGTAATATAGTAGTAGACCTAAAGTATGACAAAGAGGAAGGGGTTAGGTGTTTTGGACTTACCCGAAAAAAGAAGCACGGAAGGGAGATTGCACATTTTGGAGTCAAGAAGTGTAAGAATGAAAAGCCGTAAGCGGAACCGCTTATGGGGAAAAAAGATGATCGCCTTATTTATGGCGGTAACCTTGTTGCTGGCACAGCTTCTTCCGGTTCCTTATGCTGTGAATGCCGCAGGAACGGATACAACAGGAGCCACTTACTTCACCGGCACGGACAACTGGAAGGGCGGCGCAGCCGACAGTACGGCTGACAATGATATGGACAAGCTTGTCGGCAACGAAGGTGCTGAGAGCGCCAATGTCTATCCGATCGAATTTAAGATTAACGATGTTAAGGCAAAGCCTACAAAAAGCGCCTATATGCTTATTCGGGCTTATGATGTAGACGAGTATGATGAAGCGAACAAGAACGGTACAGGCGAATGGGACCGCGTCTATTTTTCATCCAAGCCTGAGGATATCGCATTGGCTGCGCCGACAACACCTTGGCGGGCATCAGGGTTCGGCACTGCTACATACAAGAAGGAGTTTCCGCAAGCGTTTTACTTGGGAGCCCTATCAGGAAAAAACAACTCATGGAATACGACCGTAATTGAAATAAAAGAAGATCAGTGGAGCCGAATCGCGGCTAATCAAGATCATTTCGTAGGCATTTCCGTTCATCATTATTTTGATCATCCGAACAACAAGAGCGACTGGGTAACCAACGTCGATTGGGGCCAGCTTGTCATTGATGGCGGCATAAGGCAAACCGGTGAAATTACGGGTGCAACGGTAGCAGTCGGAACTAATAAGGTAACGATTGATACGGGCTTTCTGCCAAAAGCGGGCGGAGACTTCTATATGGAAGTCAACGTCATTCAGAAAACGCAAATCGGCACGGAAATCGTCGATCAAAACGTGGATCTGAAGGAGAAAAGCTTCTTAAACGCCAAACAAGGTGAGCCGAGCACATGGGGCAATATTGATCTTGCCGTTCCAGGCGCCGATCCAAATAAGGAGTATACAGTGAACATCATGCTGTTCGACAAGCAGGCAGACAAAGATCAGCCGGGCACCGCACAGCATATTTATTCCTTATCCACCTTTGATCCTGCAGTAAAGGATATTGCGAAAACGGGCCTTCAATATGAGCCAACGACATTCGCATTGACGGATTTTAGCAGCAAGTACTATCGCGTAACCGGACAAGCGCAGCCGGCTAAGCTTGAAATGGTGAAGATTGTCTCGCTGCCGAGCGGAGGCACGCTTAAGCTTCAGAATGTGAATGTGGGACTCGGCGATGAGATTGCTAAGGCGGATCTTGCTAACCTGAGCTTTGTTCCGGCAGTTGGGGGCTTCACGGGAACAACGTCATTTGAATGGAACGGCTATGATGGCAACAAGTATGCTGCCATTGATGCTAAAGCAACCATTACGGCAAATGTCGCTCCTGTAGTGGCTAATATCGCCAAAAAGATTAACCAAGGCGAGACATTGGCTTTTGGAGCAATCGATTTCACGAGCCAGTATACAGATGCAACTACGCCAAGCGAGAGCTTGAGCAAGGTGAAAATCAGTTCTTTGCCTGATCCGGCGCTAGGCAAGCTGTGGTTCAAAAATGGCAGTAATCCAGCCGTTGCGGTAGCAGCCGGCAACGAAATTAACGCAGCTGATTTGGGCAAGCTGAGCTTTGTTCCGGCAAGCGGTGCCGCAGGCGCAGCTTCGTTCCAGTGGAACGGCTCGGACGGCAAGCAATATGCGAAGGATACGAAGACGGTAACGATCACCATTAATGCTGCGCCGATTGTAAGCGATATCTCTTTCGCGGCTATAGCGGGCACAACGGTATCTTTGAAAGCAACGGACTTCGCTAACCCTAATGCATATGTCGATGAGGAAAATGACGCGCTAACGAAGGTGCGCATTACGCTGCCAGCGAACTTTGGGACTAGCGGCAAGCTTCTCTATACGTTAGCGGGAAATGAGACTCAGGTTACATCCGGAACAGAAATTGCGATAACGGATTTGAACAGCCTGCGCTTCGTCCCAGCTATGAATCTGGCAGAAGAAAGCACGGTTGTATTTGATTGGGAAGGGTATGACGGCAATCAGTACTCTTTAGCGCCAGCTAAAGCCAGCATTACCTATACAAATGATCCTGTTGTCAGCAATATTGCAAAAACAGGACTTCAATACGATCCAACCGGCTTTACGGCAGATGAGTTCAAAAGCCATTACTCGAAGGCTAACGGAGCTTCCAATGCGAATGGCCTTAAGGCAGTAAAGATTGTTACGCTGCCTGCAGCAGAGCAAGGTGAACTATTGTTAAACGGCGAAGCCGTTGCTGCCGGTGACGAAATCGCCATCGGAGACATTGCTAAACTATCCTTCGCTCCTGCATCAAGCGGCTTCACAGGCACAGCTGCTTTTGATTGGAATGGCGAAAATGGCCAGAAATACGCGGTGCTTGCAGCCACAGTAACCATTACGGCTAATGCCGCGCCGACGGTTGATCCAATTGAAAAATCGATTTTGAAAGGTGAAACGGTACCGTTTAAGCAAGCAGACTTTACAGCTGTATACAGCGACCAGGATCACGAGAGCTTGGATAAAGTGAAGCTTGTATCGCTTCCTGAGCCAGCCAAAGGCCAGTTAATGCTGCAGCTTGGAGATGGACCGGCAATCCCGATAACGACTCCGGACTTTGAGATCAAAGCGGGAGAGCTGAATGGATTAACCTTCGTGCCTGCTTCTAACGCTACAGGTTCGGTAACCTTCGACTGGAGCGGCTCGGATGGCAAGCAATACACGAAGGACAACAAACAGATTACAATTAAGATCAATACGCCGCCAGTTGTTGGCGATATGATCAAGGCTGGCCTATCGGGCAGAGTCATTGATTTTAACGCGATTGATTTTACAGATTCGCCTCGGTTTACAGATGCGGATGGCGGCGATCAATTAAGTGCAGTTATTATTACCCTTCCTGCACAATTTGGAGAGAGCGGAACGCTTTGGTATACCTCTTCAGTAGGGGAATCCGTATATTTGGAGCAGGGCAGCTCGGCTCCGATTGCAAAAAGCTTGCTGGCAAGCTTGAAATTCCAGCCTTCAGCTCATTTGGCGGAAGGCAGCACGGTTGAATTCGATTGGAGCGCAAGCGACGGCAAGCAATATGCCGAAGCACCGGCTAAGGTGTCGATTGCTTACAACGGCAAGCCTGTTGCCGAGCCTATCACGGCAAACGTGGAAGAAGGCACAACGGAAATCATCATTACGTTTAAAGGGACGGACATGGAGACGGTAACGACGCTCGTGTACGGCTTGGAGAGCAATCCAGTCAAAGGCTCGCTTAGACCCGCAGATGATGATGTATCAGGCGACACGTGGATCTATACGCCAAATGACGATTTTATTTCGGGACAAGACAGCTTCACGTACAGCGTAACAGATTATGACAACCAGACTTCTGCACCGGCAACCGTAACGATTAATATCCATCGAGCGCTGGACGGCTGGGCAGGCGACAAGGCTCAAGGCGATCCTAACGTATTAAAAATCATTCCCGGCGAGCAGCTCACGCTGCGTGCAGTTAGCTCTTGGCTCGCGGAGAAGGTATATGCGAATGTGAACGGTATTTCAGTACCTCTTATATTAGTCAATCAGGACAGCTTTGCGCTCGACGGCTATAAGAAGTGGGAGAAAACAACGTATTTGCTGCCTGCGGCAACCGCAGCGAACAAATATGATGTAGCTTTTACGGCATTTGACGTAGAGGGTGCCCCATTAGCTTCTGAGACAAGATTGCTTGATAACGGCTTTGAAGTGCTGAAAGCAGATCTAAATCTTACGGCAAGCCCGGAGAAAATTTTGGGCGATGGCAAATCAACAACCGAGCTTACGGCCGTGCTGACAAATGCTGACGGATCACCAATAGAAGGCGTAACCGTTATTTTCACGGCTCCTGTTCATAAAGGTGAATTCGTAGGCGGCAATACTGCGGTAACGGATGAGCAAGGAATAGCGAAAGCAACGTATAAATCGGCGAAAATTACAGGTGTCGACGAGCAAATCGTTCCTGTTCGGGCGAACGTGTACGATAAGGCACGTGGCTTGAAGTCGCAGGACGAAGTGAGCATTACGTTCCAGCCTGCCGCAGTGAAGGGCTTCATTACGAAAGGCAGCTCGAACACGCCTGTGGCGGGAGCCAGCGTTCGCGTGACGCTTGATCTTGATGGGGACGGCATTATTACGGCCGGAGTGGATTTTGATCAAACGGTCGTTACCGATGCAAGCGGAGCTTACTACGTCGTTGTGCCGAAGGGTGACGTCATTTACGATTTGGATGTGACGCAATCGGTATATGTAGGCGGAGTTGCTACGCCTGTTACGTACAAACAAACGGCTCAGGTTGGCGAAGTTACAGGCTCGGGGAAAGAAAATTTCGACTCTGAGAAAACGGTAACCGGCATCGTGCTGCTTAAGCAGCCAGACGGCAAATCCTCCATGTTCGGCGGCGATCTGCTTGCCAAGACGACGATTTATTTGAAGCAGGCGGACGGCAGCTATGTTTCGGAAGGCGGAGCTCCGAAAGCTTTTGCGCTGAATGGACAGGGTGTATTTAATGCGGATGGCCTCGCTATCGGCGAATACGAGCTTGAAATTAGATATGAGGTTGAACCGGGCAAGGCGATTGCATTTAGCCGGACTGCGGTAAGCGTAACGGCTTCCGGCGAGATGAATATTTCCGAAGCGTTGGTTGATCCATACGGTACGATTACAGATTCAGTTACGAAGGCTGTTATTGAAGGGGCAACCGTCGTGCTGCATTATGCAGACACTGCTCGCAATAAAGGGAAAGGCATTACGCCGGGAGCAACTGTGACCTTGCCAGCACTCGTTGGGTTTGCACCGAATGACAATGCAAGTCCTGAGCAGCTAAGCGATGCTTTTGGATTCTACGCGTATATGGTCTATCCAGAAACCGATTATTATCTTGTTGTATCGAAGAACGGATACCAAAGCTACGTAAGCCCCGTTCTTTCTGTAGAATGGGAAATTGTCAGACATGATTTGGAGCTGATTCCGGTTCCGGCAGGTGTGCCAGCCGCACCGGCTGCTGATCCGACGCTAACCCTTTCCGTGGATAAAAACAAGGTAAAGGAAGGCGCAAAATCGACGGTTTCCGTTGATTACAAAAATGCTACCGGCGGCACGATTGCAACGGGCGAGATTAAAGTTACGGTTCCGGCAGGAGCTGTTATTGTAGACGCAGCTGGCGGAGCGGTTAACGGAAACTTGGTCGTATGGAAGGTTGCCAATGTGCTTGCAGGACAAACGGGAGGCTTTAAGCTGATTATCGAATGGCCGCTTATGAAAGCAGCGGATACGGCATTTGATATTCCAGGCGAGCTTCTGGCTAACGGCGCAACGGTAAAATCATCTGTGAAAATCAATGTATACTCCGAGCGTTTTGGCGACCTTGCGCATTATCGTTATATTTTGGGATATCCCGACAAGGAGTTCAAGCCGGAAGGCTCGTTGACTCGCGCAGAGCTTGCAGCTATTGTCGCAAGGCTTACAGAAAACGAGGATGTAAACTATCCATTGGCTTATAACGATATTCGCAAAGGCCACTGGGCAACGAACTACATTGAGATCGCAACAAAAAACAACTATTTCAGCGGCTACGAAGACGGTTCCTTCCGTCCGGATGCGCCTGTTACGAGAGGAGAGCTTGCATCCGTAATGGCAAGGTTCCTGAAGCTTGAAGTGAGCGCACCAGCGACAACACACTTTAAGGACACAACAGGACACTGGGCGGCAGATACTATCGAAGCGTTGTACAACGGCAAATTCCTTACCGGTTATCCGGATGGCAGCTTCAAGCCGACAAAAAATATCGTTCGTGTCGAGGCTGTTACGATGATTAACCGCATGCTTTACAGAGGTCCATTGCAGGGCCTTGCTCAACAATTCCCTGACATGCCGCAAAGCCACTGGGGCTTTGGCGACGTGCAGGAAGCAACCATTTCCCATAACGCCAAGCGTAATGAAGATGGAACTGAGACTTGGACCTCAAATCTTAGTGACGATGTCAAATAAACAATCTTAATAAAGGCAGCTTCTCTGGTCTCTGACCACGGGAAGCTGTCTTTATTTGCCTAACTAAATTTTCCACTAAATTAAATGGAGATTACCTACTAATTCATATAGAATAGATAGATGTAAATAGAGAGAATCATGGGCTGGGAGTTGAACGGAAGTGTATTGCTATCATTGCGGAAAAAAGCGGACTGACGATGCGGTCTATTGCAGTCAGTGCGGAAGACTGCTCGCTATGGACGAGGAAACGACTACGGCTGCTATTGATAACCAAACTGTCGTCTTATCGGAGACAGCCGTTGCTATAGAGACTAATTATGAGAGAGAATTAGCTTTGCAACCGAGCGTGCCTAGCATTGTGCGGAGAAGGAGTGCAAAACGCTCAGTGAGGACGTGGTTGATGCCGATTATCCTTGCGCTTATTACGGCGGGTTCGGTATTTAGCTACTATATCTATCAATCGGGGATCAATGATAAAGTACTCAAACTGCAAACCGAGGCCAAAGCGCAGGCGCTTGCAGGAAAATATGCGGAAGCGGCAGCGCTTCTTAAGGAAGCAAGCATGGCTCGTCCGGGCTTTGCAGCGGTGCAGAAGGATGCCGAGGTTGTAGATCATGTCATCCAGCTGTCTCAATCAGCAGCAGCCGCTGGCAAGCAGCTCGAGGAGCAGAGCCTTACGGAAGCAGAGGAGACGCTCGATCAGCTTAAAAATGAGCTGAGAGGCCATACGGAGCCGATCTATGCCAAGGTGAAGGATCAGCTACGCGGTTGCAGGGCGCAGCTCGAGCTGATGAAGCTGACGGATGAGCTGTCGGATTTGAATACGGTAGATGAGCTTGAAGCTAAGCTTAAGGTTGCGAATCACTTAGAAGGCGACGAAGCATCGGCGCTGCGGGAACAGATTTTGGCGAAAATCGTAGCGATTAGCTTAAAGGATGCGGAAGCTCTTCTGAAAACCAAAAATTACTCGGAAGCGTTAGAGATAACGTCCAAAGGACTTGAGATCGCAAGCGGCAATGAGCAATTGGCAGCGCTTGAGAAGAAAATTAATAAAGCTCAAACCGATTACGAGAAAACCGAGCAGCAGCGTCTGGAGCATGCCATGCAGCAAGCGGCGGCAGAGGATTTGAAAAACCAAACGGCAGCCGTCGAGGTTGTGAAAATCGATTCGAAGCTCGATGAGGCTGGCAATCTAACGATAACAGGGGAGCTGAAAAATGCCGCAACGCGCCCAATTTATTCGATTTCTGTGCAGTTCATCGTGCATGATGCCGCTGGCAAAGAAGTAGGCAAAGGCACGGCTGTAGCATCGCCGGATTATGTGGATCCGGGCGGGAAATTGAGCTTTACGAGCACCTTGGATGGTGTACATGTTGAAAATACGACCGTAGTCGTTGATCATGCGACTTGGTATTTGGATTAAAAGGGGGGCGATGAGATGAGTAAACGAGCATGGATCAGCGCCATCGCGTCAACCCTGATTTTATGCGGCGGCATGGCTGCGGTTTGGGGCATTCATTCCAAAGTGCCTAGTCAGCTTACAGGCAAGCCGCTGCTTGCAGTTGCGGGAGAGAAAAAGACAAAGACGCTTAAGGACATTATTTTCGAGACGCAGAAGCTGGTCGTGATGATCGAGACGGAGGATGGCGATCAAGGCTCCGGTTTTCTTTATAATTTGGAGGGTGATCTGATCACGAATGCCCATGTCGTGGCTGGCTCCCATAAGGTGAAAATTAAAACCGCGGATGCCCGCGAGCTGGATGGCGAGGTTATCGGCATTAGTACGGAGACCGATATTGCCGTCGTACGCGTAACCGATTTGGCCGGGACGGAGCCGCTGCAGGTCGTGCGCGATGAGAAAGCGGAGGTTGGCGATGAGGTGCTCGCTGTAGGCAGTCCGCTAGGTTTTCAAAATACGGTTACGACCGGCATTATAAGCGGCCTTGGCAGAAGCTTTGAGATCGAGCCGTATTTGTACTCGGATTTATACCAAATCTCGGCGCCGATTGCGCCAGGCAACAGCGGTGGGCCCCTCGTTGACCAGAAGACGGGGGCGGTGCTTGGCATTAACTCGGCGGGCTATGAGCAGGGTTCGATCGGCTTCAGCATTCCGATATCGAATGTAATCGAGATTGCGGAGGGCTGGTCCAAGGAGCCGATGACGGAGCTTCCTGAGGTAGAGCAGCCCGAGGAGCAGGATGATTTGAAGGATAGTGCTTCGATAGATGAGTTTGCTGGCTATCTCGTCACGCATTTCTATGACAGCTTGAACAATGCGGATTACGTGTATGCGTACTCGCTGCTTGGCGGCAACTGGAAAGAAGGCACCAGCTACGAGAAGTTCAGGGAAGGTTATCTCGGGACCCTAAACGTCGTAATCGATAATATGCACGTGAATAACAGCAGAAACGATAAGGCGACGGTCATCGCGATCATTTCGGTTGACGAGCGGGTTAACGGCAAAAATGTGCTTAGCAAATATCAGGTGACGTACGAGGTAGGCTACGAAAACGATCAACTGAAGCTTCTGAGCGGCAAAGGGAAAGCGATCAAATAAGGGGCTATAGAGAAAGAGCTAGAAAAAACCGTCCGGGGGAGACTGTTTTCTCTAGCTCTTTGCTTGTTGGAAAATTTGTTTTAGATCTCTTCTGACGGGATGGATTCATCGCTCTGGTCGGGCCATTCAGCTTCGTTATCTTCCTCGCGCAGCAGCCCGTTGTAAACGAGCTCCAAAGCGATAGAATCATTGCGCTGAACAGGGAAGCTAAGCAGTGTCGCAGGAATAATGCGGCCATTCAATAGCAGGCGGTAGCTAATATTGCCGCTGATCGGAATGCCGCTAACCGATACGATCTGCCCGTTAAAATTAAAACGGACGACGCCGGTTTCAGCTAGCGCTTGGTAAATTGACAAGCCCGGACGGAATGGCACCCGGTAAGCCTGCGTAACGTTCGGGAACGCTCTTCCTCCGTTGATGACGACCGTTACCGACGCGTGCGGCCCGGGATTGAACGGGAACGGCACCGGAAATGGAATCGGGAACGGGAAAGGTCCCGGCGGGAAAGGCCCCGGCCCCGGCGGGAAAGGCCCCGGCCCCGGCGGGAAGCCGCCCGGACCACCCGGTCCGAAGCCGCCTTGCGAAGGCGTCGGCATAATCATGCGCGTT
The DNA here is from genome assembly GCF_001682865.1 of Bacillus sp. FJAT-26390. Lineage (GTDB taxonomy): Bacteria > Bacillota > Bacilli > Paenibacillales > Paenibacillaceae > Pristimantibacillus. The sequence continues at coordinate 198,003 of NZ_MAQX01000032.1, read as the reverse complement.
CCGCCGCAGCCGCAGCCGCGGCTGCCGGCTCGAGCTGATTGTCGCGGAGCTGCGAGAGGTTGTTGCCCGTTAGCATAAGTATAGTTCATGCAAGCACTCAGTCTCCTTCACGTAACAGTATAGGCATTTATCCTTCTGTATCGTATGCGGCAAACGCCTATGCGGTGTTCGGGAGTTTTGACAGTTAGTGATGCTGAAAAACGCCATTCTATCTGATCAGAACAATAAGCAAAAGAAAACAAGCCTATAGAATCGCTTCTATGGCTCGCTAGACGCAATGGGTGTCACCCGAGTATCATGTTTTCGCCAACGCCAAACGCCAAACGCCAAACACACTACTTTAACTGGTCCTCGCATACGCTAAGGGAGCCTAATATAGTCTTATATGAAGCAACTACCCTTGCGAGCTTACCCACCATTGCTGCTAAACAGAATTAACAGGAAAAGCTCCATCTAATTTCCCGCCGTGAACGGCAGTTTCATCATTTAACTGGAAAATGTCCTGAATCGGCGCGCTTTCCACTCCAATCGGGCCAAAAGTTAAAAATTAACGGGAGATTTTCCTGCTAAAGCTAATTTTCGGCTGATATCGCTTCAATTAGCGGGAGTTTTTCCCGTTAATCTTGCAACTGCCGCAGCATCTGCCGCTCCAAGCAGCATCTACCGCCCATAGGCAGAGTGTGCTGCTCATTAGCATTCATTGCGAGGTCAACTGCTACTTTTACCGGACACAAAAAAACGAGCCGCTAGAATCGCTTCTAGGGCTCGTTTCGCATGAGGCAGCGCCTCACTGGAAAAACAATATTATTTTACAGCTGCATCGTAACGTTTGCTAACTTCATCCCAGTTAACTACGTTCCAGAACGCCGCGATGTAGTCAGGACGTTTGTTTTGGTAGTTCAGGTAGTAAGCGTGCTCCCAAACATCAAGACCAAGGATTGGCGTTTCGCCTTCCATGATCGGGCTGTCTTGGTTCGGCAAGCTGTATACTTTCAATTTGCCGTTAGCTACTGCTAGGAATGCCCAGCCGCTGCCGAAACGAGTTGTAGCTGCTTTAGCGAAGTCTGCTTTGAACGTATCAAAGCCGCCAAGCTCGCTTTCGATTGCTGCTGCAAGAGCGCCAGTTGGTGCTCCGCCAGCGTTTGGTCCGATTGTTTCCCAGAACAAGCTGTGGTTAGCATGTCCGCCGCCGTTGTTGCGAACAGCCGTGCGGATTGCTTCAGGAACGCTAGCAAGATCGGAGATCAAGTCTTCGATTGATTTGCTTTGCAATTCTGGAGCGGACTCCAAAGCAGCGTTAAGGTTAGTCACGTATGCGTTATGGTGACGGCCGTGGTGAATTTCCATTGTAGTCGCATCGATATGCGGCTCAAGTGCGTTGTGCGCGTACGGCAATGCAGGTAGTTGATGTGCCATTTTTTACAGCCTCCTAATTATATGTAGTTATCCAAGTCCATTATCCCTTATCCGATTGAATAAATCAACATTATTGTTTCAAAAGTCGGAAGAGGGAGGGGCGGCAAACATACCTGCAATAGGGTAACACAGAGCCGAGCAAATTATTCGAAATAGTCACATAGAACCGTATCAGTTTACAAAAAAAACGATTAAATTGATGAAAGCGCTTAATATTAAGCGTTTTCAGGAGATAATCGATGATTTGTTTAATTTTTTTAAGGAATATTAAAGATACAAGCAGGATTTCGTTAAAATTTGTCGTAATATATTCTAAATGCAGTACTATGACATGGTATAGAAGGTGTAATTTAAATGAATGTTCGTTCCTTCCAGTTGTCCGATTACCGATCAATTACAGCACTACTCGAAGATGTTCTATCAGAAGAGTGCTACGAACAAACGATGGAGGCTTTTGCCCGCCAGTTGTCATGGGATAGTGATTTAGTTCTAGTCGCTGTCGAAAATTCCGAAATTGTGGGCATGATTATCGGTACGATTGATAATAACAAAGGTTATTATTATCGAATTGCCGTCTCTCCTCTCCACCAAAGGAAAGGAATCGGTAGAACGCTTATCCAGGCATTGCGCCAGCGTTTCGAACAGCGCCATGTCACAAAGATACTAATAACCGCGGACGAGCATAATGAACCGGTTCTGCCGCTGTATGAGTCAATGGGCTACGTAGCCAACGATTTTATCAGATCTTTTCAGAAACTGAGCATTGTTGCGGGTTAACGCGAACTTTACTGCATGTTAGATTGTACGCAGGGCATATCTGCATCGCCATTGCTTTTGGCGGTGAGATATGCTTTTCTTATTACTATACACTTAAACAAGGAGAACGGGATGGAACCATATCGGCACTGTGTCATCAAAAGCTTCAAGCATAACGGTCACATTCACCGTACATGGCAGCAGAATTGGCTCGTTCCGGATGAGCTGCGCGCTGATGAGCATAAGGCGGAGTCTATGTTCGTACTCATAAACCGCCAAACGCCGATTCAAGAGTCTGATGGCAAAGTGTGGATCAGCCGCGTTCCTGCAGTCTCCTTTTTTATACCTGGGCAATGGTATAACATCGTCGCTTTGCTCGAGGAGGGGGGCGTCCGCTATTATTGCAACATCGCCTCGCCGCCTTATTTGCAGGGGGATGTGCTCACTTATATCGACTATGATTTGGATGTTATCCGTACGGTAGACGGCGGAAGGTTCGTTGTCGACCAAGATGAATACGAGATGCATAAAGCGGCTTACCACTATCCGAAAATGGTCGACGATAAGGTGCAGGAGGGGCTTGAAGCTCTTCTGCGACGCATCGACCTCGGACAGCCCCCTTTTCAAGACCAACGCGTGACTCTTTATTATGAGGAATGGCGCAGACGAATGGATGAGGTGGAGCAATGAGCCGGATCAATCAGGATCATGAGGCGCGGGAGAACGATGCCGATATCGCAGCTAGCAACGGTTCTTCATGGCTGGCAGAGCTGCTGGATTGGACGAAAACATTAGTTTTTGCTTTTGCAGTCGTGATGCTACTGCATTTTTTTGTATTCAATCTCTCCAAAGTCGAGGGGCATTCGATGGAACCGACATTAACGGCCCATGAGTGGCTCTTTGTTAATAAAATCGTTTTTTTGGTCGGCAAGCCGAAGGTCGGGGACGTCGTTATTTTGAAGGAGCCGAATACAGGCGCAAAAGAAGAGAAGTATCTCGTGAAAAGGGTAGTAGGCGTTCCCGGTGACCGTATCGAGGTTCACAATGAGCGTTTATATCGCAACGGCGAGCTGGTGGACGAGCCATACACGGATTCTTTAATCGAAGATATGAGCTATGGGCCAGAAGTTATCGGCGAAGGGCATTATTTTGTCATGGGAGATAATCGCCATGCTAGAGCTAGCCTAGACAGCAGGACGTTTCATGCAGTGCCGGAAGAGCTGATTCGGGGCAGAGCCGATTATATTTTATGGCCATATAAAGAAATAAGAGGATTATAGCAGGTATACGCTTACGAAGTAGGTTTGCATCCGCAAACCTTTAAGGAGGGATCGACAATGAAGGACGTTACCATCTACACAGACGGAGCATGCTCCGGCAACCCGGGTCCGGGCGGCTGGGGAGCGGTGCTGTTTTTTGGCGTTCATCAGAAGGAGATTTCGGGCGGCGAGAAACATTCGACGAATAACCGCATGGAGATTCAGGCGGTGATCGAGGGTTTGAAGCTGCTGAAGGAGCCCTGTCAGGTGAAGGTGTATAGCGATTCGGCGTATGTCGTGAATTGCTTCCAGAAGGGCTGGATCAAAGGCTGGCTGCGCAACGGATGGAAGAACAGCAAGAAGGAGCCTGTTGAGAACCAAGAGCTTTGGAAAGCGCTTTGGGAGCTTATGCAGAGGCATAAAGTAGAATACGTAAAGGTAAAAGGCCATAGCGACAACGAATGGAATAATCGCTGTGACGAGCTCGCTCGCGCAGCGATTAAACGGTTGTAGCTCATGAATGATAGATGGGCAAAGTTGAAGGAAGAAATGGTGGAGGCTGCTCCAAGCCTAGGCATCGACAAAATAGGAATCGCGTCCGCTGATCCTTTCGTTTCATTAAAACAAATTTTGATTCGGCATCGCGAGCTGGGAAGAGAATCCGGCTTTGAGGAGCCTGATATTGAGAAGCGAACGGATCCCGCGCTGCTTTTTGACAATCCGCAGTCTATTATAGCGATTGCAATCGCCTATCCCTCCAAGCTGAAGAATCCTCCCAAGTCGGAGCCGGGAGCAAGGCGGGGCATTATGGCTCGCTCGGCATGGGGAGACGACTATCATAAAGTGCTGCGGGACCGGCTTGCGAAGCTGGAGGCTTGGCTGAGGGAGCGGGTGCCGGACCTTCGCGTAGAGAGCATGGTTGATACGGGTGCCTTGTCCGATCGCGCGGTCGCAGAGCGTGCGGGAATTGGCTTTAGTGCAAAAAACTGCGCAATTATATCACCTGAGCTTGGCTCATGGATTTATCTGGGCGAGATGATTACGAATATACCGTTCGCGCCGGATGAGCCGATTACGGAAAACTGCGGCTCCTGCACAAAATGCATTGACGCATGCCCGACGGACGCTCTAGTTGGACCAGGCCAATTAAATTCCAGCAGGTGCATCTCCTTCGTGACGCAAACAAAGGGTATGGTATCCGACGAATTCATGCGCAAAATCGGAAATCGGCTGTATGGCTGCGATACTTGCCAAACCGTCTGTCCGATAAACCGGGGTAAAAACTGGACGCACCAGCCGGAGCTGCAGCCCGACAACGAGCTTGCAAAGCCGCTGCTAATTCCTTTGCTTACAATAGGAAACAAAGAATTTCAAGCCAGATACGGAAGCACCTCTTCGGCATGGCGCGGCAAGAAGCCGATCCAGCGCAATGCGGTGATCGCGCTGGGCAACTTTAAAGACGCAAGCGCGGTGCCCGATTTGATTCGCGTGCTGGAGCAAGATCCGCGCCCCGTGCTGCGCGGTACGGCCGCTTGGTCGCTCGCCCGAATTGGCGGTGAGCAGGCGGAGGCGGCTTTGCTCGCAGCTTCAGGCAAAGAAAGCGATGAGGAAGCGCAGCAAGCGATAGCGAATGCGCTTGATCAAATCAACAAAGAGGCCGAGAAGAAGACGGAAGCAGGTGTCGCGAATGACTGAGCGGCTATACGCAGCCGAGTTGGATTCACCTATCGGGGTGATGACATTGACGGCAACGGACAAAGGCATTTGCCATTTGGATTTTTCCTCCTATGAGGCTGCCTTGGATAGGCTTCAACCGTGGGCGGTACGCCACTTAGGGCCGCATGCCGCTGACATTACGCTGGTGGATGCATCGTCGCATCCGCTGCTGATGGAAGCGGAGAAGCAGCTGAAGCTTTATTTTGCCGGGCAATTGCAGCAGTTTGATCTGCCTATTGAGATGTATGGTACGCCTTTTCAGCAGAAGGTATGGGCAGCCTTGCAGCAAATCCCTTATGGCGAGACGTGCACATACAAAGACATTGCGGTGATGCTGGGACAGCCGGGCGCGATGCGTGCCGTTGGCGGCGCGAATAATCGCAATCCGGTATCGATCATTGTGCCTTGCCATCGCGTAATTGGGGCAAGCGGGCAACTGGTCGGTTATGGCGGAGGGCTGCCGATTAAGATAGCGCTGCTTGATCTTGAGACCAGAGCCTAATACAAGCCGATTAGCTGTTTCAAAATGGTTGCAATTAGCGTTATGTTGTTCATTGCGAACACAAGGTGAACATGCTATCATGGGAACATTATACACAGCAGGAGATTTAGAAAGGGTCGGGTGGAACGTATGTCTTGGGTTAATATTGTAGTGCCGATTGTAACTTTAATTGCAGGAGCTGTAGGGGGCTTTTTTGTAGGCGTATTCTATCTGCGGAAGCAGCTTGAGAAGATGCAAAACGATCCGGAAATGATTCAGAAGATGGCTAAGCAAATGGGCTACAACTTGAATAAGCAGCAAATGCAAAAAGCACAGCACATGATGAAAAATCAAAAAATGCCTCGCAGATAAATAGAAGCGTGCGAGGACCGGAAGGAGTGTACAGAAATGGCGGGAAGGAAAGATTACGTCAATTCGAATGTGACGAGCAACCGGGAGCAGATTGAACATCATATAAGAGAAATTTTGAAGCTGGTTGGCGAAAATGTGGAGCGTGAAGGCTTGCTGGAAACGCCCGCTCGCGTAACTCGGATGTATGAGGAAATTTTTGCTGGTTATGAGGTTGATCCGCGCGAGGTACTTGGCGTCACATTTGATGAGCAGCACGAGGAGCTCGTCATCGTAAAGGACATCGTGTATTACAGTCAGTGCGAGCATCATATGGCGCCGTTTTTCGGAAAGGCACATATCGGTTACATCCCTAGCGGCAAAATCGCAGGGCTAAGCAAGCTAGCTCGCCTTGTCGAGGCGGTAACTCGCCGCTTGCAGGTGCAAGAGCGCATCACGTCGCAAATTGCGGATATTCTCGCTGAGGAGCTGCAGCCAAATGGCGTGATGGTCGTCGTGGAAGGCGAGCATCTGTGCATGTGCGCGCGCGGCGTGAAGAAGCCGGGCAGCAAGACGGTAACATCCGCAGTAAGAGGCGAATTCCGCAGCAATGCGGCGCTTCGCTCGGAGTTCCTTACTTTGCTCAAGCAATAAATAGCGCAATAGAAAGCCCGTTAGGAATCTCTCCTGACGGGCTTTTTTGATTTGCGCTTGTCAGAACGGCACCCAAACGAGCTTCCTCGCCTCTTCGAACCTTTCATTCACGTAAGACCAATGAACGACGTTCCACCAGTCCTGCACGTAGTCGGGTCGTTTATTTTGATGCTTCAAATAGTACGCATGCTCCCATACGTCTAAAGGGAGCAATGGGATGACATCCCATTGTGATTGGTTTTGATGCTTCTCTGCCGTCAAAATTTCTAGCCGCCTGCTGCGCGGGCTCCATACTAGAACAGCCCAGCCGCTGCCCTCGACCTTCGCAGCCGCTTCGCTGAACTGCTTCTTAAAGGCTGCAAAGCTGCCGAAATCATTTCGCAGCTGATTGCTGAGCGAGCCCATCGCCTCACCTTCGCCGTACGGTGACATGACGTACCAGAAGAGGGTGTGCAAATAATGGCCGGCACCATGAAAGGCGAGCTCGCGCTCCCAATGCTTTACGAGATCGAAATTACCGGTATTGCGCGCTGTCTGCAGCTGAAGCTCCGCGTTATTCAAGCCATCCACATAGGACTGGTGGTGGATGCGGTGATGGAGCTGCATCGTGTGCTCATCGATATAAGGCTCAAGCGCATCATAGGCATAAGGCAAGGGAGGCAGCGTATGGCCGCCAATCGGCACAACCTGCAGGAGCGGAGCGCGCTGCCGGCTGTTGCCGGGGCTATTCACAGCTTGCCGGTAGGCGCTCATTAAGCCGATGTAATAGTTTGATTCTCGGATCGAATGGGAAATGACAGTTTTGCTTAAAGTTGTCGATACAGCGGCTATGCGCTCAGTCAGTTGAGCGAGCTGATCGACATAGGTTCGTGATTGCTCAAGCGCAGCGTCAACAAGCGCATCAACGGTCTGTTCGATATGTGAGGGTAAGCGTGTCGGGTAGGGCACCCAATCATCCAGCCATTGATTCGTATAATGCGCAGTTTGCGAGAAGATGGGATCCCAGGACTCGAGAAGCTCTACATACTGGCTCTCCAGCTCAGGAGTTGCCTGTAAAATAACGGCGGCATGCTCTTTCTCCTGCAGCTTCCAATGCCGAACTAATTCCATCACGCGAACGGGCATGAGCGTTCCATAAACAAAAAGCACGACCATCGCCTCCTTTGTCGCAACAAGTGCATCTATGTTAGATGTATTCGTTGTGAAACGGGCTTATGTCGTGCTTGTTTGTTTTATCCTTTTTCTGCTTGCAGCTGCTGATCGACTTGGCTTAAAAATAGGGCTGCTCTCTGAATATATTCGCTCGGATGCACTTGAAACAGCAGCTCATGCTTGCCATCTTGCACGATCCATGAGCGGGAGAGAACGTTGCCTTGGCTTTCGGCAATAGCTTCAGCGGTCGTGAATGGCGCCTTGACGTCATTCGTGCCATGAATGATGAAAAGCGGTATATCATAGACATTCGAGATAACCTCGCTTGCCGGAATAGAACCGAAGCTTGTTCCCGTCCAAAGGGGAATCATCGACTCGATAAGCGGCAGGGAGAAGCGCGGCAGCGAGACAAATTGATTCAGGTTATCAAATAACGCCTCTGGGCTTGGAATAAATAAGCTGTCGAGTATCATCGCATCGATGTCATCGGTCTGGAGCGCAGCTTGCAGGGCGGTTCCCGCACCCATGGAGAAGCCCCAGACGACGATATCCTCAGCGCCGCGGGATTTGACGTAATCTACGGCTGCAAGCAGCTGCTGCGACTCCTCGAGGCCGCCGGTGGCCGGTGCCTTGTACTCCTTCGAGGCGTAGCCGTAATCAAACAACAATATATTATAGTTCAAACCGTGCAGCAGCTTCGAGAGCTCATACATCGGTACCCAGGATTCTTCACGATTAGCGCCATAGCCATGGCTGAAAACGACTGTGCGCGCCGAGGGCGCAGCTTCGCTCGCATCAGCTTCCGCCGGAATAAACCAGCCGCTGACCGTCGTATCTCCGCTTTTGCTAGGGAATACGACATCCTCATAGTTTAGGCCGATAGCCGCTTGCGGATTTGAGGATAGCGGTGCGACAAAAGGATAAGCTAGCATCCAAGCGACATAGCCATGAAAGATAATAACGGCAAGCAGGATCATAGCCGTGAGTGAAGCGATGGAGGCGACGAGCAGGTGCTTGCCGCGGCTTCTTGTTTTGCGAAGCTGGAACAGGTTGTCGGAATCTCCCAAAGGGAAGGGCTGAAGGTTCTGCGGAAATCCGCCTTCTAGTGGCAATGGTGTCATGATGGTCGTGCTCATGTCGTCGTCCTCCCTCTGCTAGCAGCTCTCTTGGATCTTTTGGCTCAGCGCTGAAAGCGCTTTTCTTTTCTAGTACTTTAATCGTAGTCCGGTCCTAGGAGCCTGTCAATTGATGTCGAGGTAATGTTAATCATTTGTAATATTGCTGTAATGTAAAGATCTTTTCTTTACGATGATGGAAGCGATGAGTTATACTGAATGAGAATCGGTTTCATTGGATGAAACTTTTGAGGAAGAGGTGCGGCTGCATGGAAGATGGAAAATCGACGGTTCGAGCAGTGGATCGAGCGCTTGATATATTGCTATGCTTTACTACGAAGACGGACTGGGCGATGACGGAAATTGCCGAACATGTTGGCCTGCACAAAAGCACGGTTCACCGGATGCTCGCTACACTCGAGGAGAAGGGCTTTATCGAGCGTGACCGCTCGACTGACCGTTATCATTTAGGTTTAAAAATGTGGGAGCTGTCCGCCAATTTGTCGCGTTCAGACGATCAAGCCACCATATGGCTGCCAGAGATGGAGCGGCTGCGCGACCAGCTGGGTGAAACAGTTAGCATATATGTAAGAGACGGCTCCGAGAGGATTCGCATGCAAGCGGTGCAGAGCAATCAGCCCGTGCGCAGAGTGGCGCCGGTAGGCGCAAGGCTGCCGCTGTATGCCGGTGCGTCCAGCAAGGTGCTCATTGCCTATTCCGACCCGCTTGTTCAGGAAAGCATCTTTGGAGACCCGGCATGGCTTTACTCCATCGATCTGGACCATTACAAGCAGCAGCTCGAAGAGGTTTGCTTGCAGGGCTATGCAACTAGCTTCGAGGAGCGCGAGACGGGGGCTGCAGCCTTGTCCGCACCCATATTTAACCGGACAGGGAAGCTGACAGCCGCGTTGTCTGTATCCGGCCCTGCAAGCAGGCTGACGATGGAGACGATGAGGGAATATGCGCCGGTTATGATGGAATCCGCCAAACGGATGGGGACTATGATTTTATAGCAATAATAAACGGCAGATCCGAAGCATAAAGGCATACTTCGGGTCTGCTGTTTTTTGTTCCTTAAACGTAAAAAAGAGCATTGCCGTCAGGACGGCAATGCTCTTCTCTTTTTGTACTTTTTCAGCAATTAAGCTGTTGTGTTCATGTTTGCGATCATTTGGCGAAGTACCGTTTGAAGGATACCGCCGTTGCGGTAGTAATCGACGTCAACCATCGAATCTAGGCGCACGATTGCAGGGAAGTCGAATGTTGTGCCGTCTTCGCGTGTTGCCGTAACGGTAACTTGCGCACCAGGCGTAACGTCATTGGACAAGCCAACGATGTCGAATGTCTCGCGACCCGTAATGTTAAGCGTCTTCCAGCCTTGGCCTTCTGGGAATTGGAGTGGCAATACGCCCATACCAACCAGATTGGAGCGGTGAATACGCTCGAAGCTTTCCGCGATAACAGCTTTAACGCCAAGCAGGTAAGTACCTTTTGCCGCCCAGTCACGGGAGCTTCCTGTACCGTACTCTTTACCAGCAAGAACGACAAGGTTTTTACCGGTTTTTTGATATTTCATCGAAGCATCGTAGATCGACATCACTTCATCCGTAGGCAGGTAAGTCGTAACGCCGCCTTCCGTTCCTGGAGCCACTTGGTTACGAATACGAATGTTCGCGAACGTACCGCGCATCATAACTTCGTGGTTACCACGGCGTGAACCGTAGGAGTTGAAGTCTTCGCGTTTAACGCCATTTTCGATCAAGTATTGGCCGCCTGGGCTGTTAACCGTAATGTTACCAGCAGGTGAGATGTGGTCAGTCGTTACGGAATCGCCCATAAGCGCAAGCACGCTTGCGGAATGAATATCTTCGATATCCGTTAGGTCAGGACCAAGGTTTTCGAAGAACGGCGGGTTTTGGATGTACGTCGATTTTGCATCCCACTCGTAGCTTTCGCCTTTAGGAACCGAGATCGCGTTCCAACGCTCATTTTGCGTAAATACGTTCTCGTATTTGTCGCGGAACATTTGCGGGTTAAGCGCAGCAGTCATCGCATCATTGATTTCTTGGGACGTAGGCCAGATATCTTTCAAATATACAGGCTTGTTGTCTTCCGTAAATCCGATTGGATCTGTAGTCAAATCGATGTTAGTTGTTCCAGCAAGCGCGTAAGCGATAACTAGCGGCGGTGAAGCCAGGTAGTTCGCTTTAACTTGCGCGTGAACGCGGCCTTCAAAGTTACGGTTACCGGAAAGAACGGCGGATACCGTCATATCGTTGTCTGCGATCGCTTTGCTTACTTCGTCTGGAAGCGGACCGGAGTTACCGATACATGTCGCGCATCCATAACCTGCAACGTGGAAGCCTAGCGCTTCAAGCGGCTCAAGCAGGTTTGCTTTTGTCAAATATTCCGTTACGACAAGCGAACCTGGCGTCAAGGAGCTTTTTACATAAGCAGGCTTCTTAAGTCCAAGTGCTACTGCTTTTTTAGCAACGAGGCCGGCACCGACCATAACGCTTGGGTTTGAAGTGTTCGTGCAGCTTGTAATTGCGGCAATTACGACTGCGCCAGTGCCCATTTTGCTCACTTGGCCGTCATTATGCTTAACCGTTACAACCTGATCGATTTTATCGTCAGTCAATCCGTATCCGCCTTTGTCGATCGGCGTGCGGATGATGCTGTTGAACGATTCTTTCATTGCAGTAAGTTCTACGCGGTCTTGTGGACGCTTCGGACCTGCAAGTGAAGGAACGATTGTGGAAAGATCAAGCTCAACGATGTCAGAGAATACAGGATCTGGCGTCTCGTCAGTACGGAACATGTCTTGTGCTTTATAGTACGAGCCAACAAGCTCGATAAGATCTTCCGAACGGCCTGTTTGGCGCATGTAGCTAAGCGTCTCTGTATCGACAGGGAAGAAGCCGATTGTTGCGCCGTATTCAGGTGCCATGTTGGCAACCGTTGCACGGTCAGCAAGGCTGATGTTAGACAAACCAGGGCCGAAGAACTCGACGAATTTACCAACAACGCCTTTTTTACGCAAAATTTGAGTAACGGTAAGCGCAAGGTCAGTTGCTGTTGAGCCTTCTGCCAGCTTGCCAGTCAATTTGAAGCCGATAACTTCAGGCATTACGAAGTATAGCGGTTGACCAAGCATACCAGCCTCAGCCTCGATACCGCCAACGCCCCAGCCGACAACGCCAAGACCATTGATCATTGTAGTGTGGGAATCCGTACCTACAAGAGAGTCTGGGTATACAACAGTTTCGCCGTCGATTGTTTTTGTAGCTGCAACGGATGCCAAGTACTCAAGGTTAACTTGGTGAACGATACCTGTGCCCGGTGGAACCGCGCGGAAGTTATCGAACGCCGTTTGTGCCCAGCGAAGGAAACGGTAACGCTCTTCGTTACGCTCAAACTCAACTTTCGTGTTGTACTCAAGCGCTTCAGGCGTACCGAATGCGTCAACCATTATCGAGTGGTCGATTACGAGATCGACCGGTACGAGCGGGTTGATTTTTTTCGGGTCTCCGCCAGCTTTTTTCACGGTATCGCGCATTGCCGCGAGGTCAACGACAACCGGTACGCCGGTGAAATCCTGCAATACGATACGAGCAGGGATGAAAGGAATTTCTTTATCTTCGCGTCCGTCAGCCCATGTAGCAAGCTGCTTTACATGTTCTGGCGTAATGGCGCGGCCGTCAAATTGACGAACAGCAGCCTCAAGCAATACTTTGATGGAAAAAGGCAGTTTCGAAATGTCGCCTAGTCCTTGCTCTTCAAGTCCGCCCAGACGGTAGTAAGCGTATGTTTTGCCACCTGCGTCCAGCGTTGTGCGAACCGAATAATGATTTTGTGTAGACATCGTCATTCTCCTCTTTGAATGTAGTTCGTGTTTCATTCTGTGAAACACAATTTCAAAATCGCTATATCTATAGTATATCGTTAAAATAGTCCTTCCGTAAAGTCCAATTATGTCCTTATGGGCCTGTAAATTGTGTGGAATCCATGAAGATGAATGTTACATGAAACGGAAGCTGGCTTCATATAATGAAGCAGTTAATCAGCGTTAGGCTAAAGCAGCTAGTTCTGCCAGAGGCTGGCTGCAGCCGTTTACGCATTGCATGCACGACAAGGTTAAGGAGGGATTGCTATGTCGCGTACGGGTAACGGGGGACAGGGTCCTCAAGGTCAAAAGCGCAGCTCAGCGCCGTCCAAGCCAGCAGCGCCACAGCGTAAGCCGCAGCAAAAAGTTGCGACACATGCTCTGCAAAAGCAGCCATCGCCTTTCGGCTTGCAAGCGGAGCGGCAAGCCGATGGCGCCGATCAAGCGCTGCAAAGCCTAGAGAAAGCGATGCTAGAGGCAAAACCAATCAAGCAGCAAACGTCTAAGCTGAATTCGCTTTTGCGTTCATCGGATTACGATCCATACTCGCAGCAAGGGAAGCTGCAAGGCTGGAAATCTGCCGTTCATCGCTATGTGAGCTTATACAATCAGGCAGAAGCGAATCAGCATGCCACCGTGCTGACCGATTATGTGACCGATGCCGATCACTGCGACCGGCTAAGATGCAGGCTCGAGCGTCTGCGTGAGCGTGATCTGCTTAGAGGCGCATTGCCGGCAGGCAGCGAGACTAAAGCAGAGATTATCCGTTTTAATGAATCATCCAGCGAAGTTTCAGTGCTCATTCGGCTTCACATCAAAAGAAGGATGGAGCAGTCTGGACGATTTTACATGGAGGAAAGATCCGAATTCGAACGTCTATGGCTTGGATCCTCGGGCAATGCCTGGGAAGTCCTGCGCGTAGAACCGATCATAGCGGAGCGCAGGCCGCGTTTTGGCACTGCTTCAGACAACTGGATGACCGTCGATGAGCATTCGGAGCTATTTGGCGATCTATCGTCACCGTCAACACCATACTTAAATTATGACCTATTACAGCAATTCAAACACCGACCAGCCGGCATTCGTTACAGGAGAGATTTGGTTGCTGCATATGCGGACCGTTGGTGGAATGAAGGCAACCCGTCGTATGAGCTTTTTGAGGTAAATTGTACACATTACGTGTCGCAGTGCATCTTTGCAGGCAATGCTCCGATGAACTATACTGGTAAGAGGGAAACGGGCTGGTGGTATAAAGGACGTAACAAAGGCAGCGAATGGTGGAGCTATAGCTGGGCGGTATCGAATGCTATAACGAATTATTTGACTGCTTCGAGGTCTTCGGGCCTGCGCGCGGAGGTTGTACAATCGGCCGATGAGCTGCAGCTTGGCGATGTCATCACGTATGACTGGAATGGCGATCATCGTTTTCAGCACAGCACAATCGTAACGGCCTTTGACTCGTTCGGCATGCCGCTAGTGAATGCCAACACGGTTTCCAGCAGGCATCGTTATTGGGATTATCGTGATTCCTATGCATGGACGGAACAAACGAAATATCGTTTTTTTCACATTGCAGACCTATTATAAATAATTGTACCGGAGGATATGCCATGGGGAGCAAGGTTCGAGTAGGTTTAGTTTACGGGGGGAAATCGGGAGAGCATGAGGTCTCTTTGCAAACGGCTTACGCAGTAATGGGTGAATTTGACTATAACAAATACGAAATCAAACCTTTTTATATTACAAAACAAGGCGAATGGAAAACGGGCGACTCGCTCCATGCCCGCCCAAGCAGCGTAGAGGAGCTCCGTTTTGGCGGGAGCGAGGCGAAGCAATCAGGCTTTGCGCTCGCCCCTTTGTTTGCGGGCTTAAACAAAGAAGCGTCTGCAGAGAACGAGACGCGTATTGACGTTATTTTCCCGCTGCTGCATGGTACATTCGGGGAAGACGGCACGATTCAAGGCTTGTTCGAAATGGCGAACATCCCTTACGTTGGAGCGGGCGTTCTCGCTTCTGCCGTTGGGATGGACAAGATTCTGATGAAAAAAGTATTCGCCCAAGAAGGTTTGCCGCAATGCGTATTCCGCTACTTCAACCGGACGCAATGGGAAAGGGATGCTTCCTTCTTCATTATGGAATGCGAGGTTTCGCTCGGCTATCCTTGCTTCATTAAACCAGCCAATCTGGGATCAAGCGTCGGCGTATCGAAAGCGAAAAACCGCGAAGAATTAGTTGCCGCCGTTAACTATGCCTTCCGCTTCGACCGTAAAGTAATCGTGGAAGAGTTCGTGGATGCCCGCGAAATCGAAGTAAGCGTACTGGGCAACGACGATGCGAGAGCTTCAGTGCCAGGTGAAATTGCGCCATCCAATGAGTTCTACGACTACAAAGCCAAATATATTGACGGTAAGTCGACTATGCAAATTCCGGCTATCCTGTCGCCAGAAATTACGGAGTCCATTCGAGAAATGGCTGTTCGCGCCTTCCAGTCGATCGACGGCTCAGGTTTATCACGCGTAGACTTTTTCCTTCGGAAAAACGATAACCAGATTTTCATTAACGAAGTCAACACCTTGCCAGGCTTCACCCCATTCAGCATGTACCCGCTCATGTGGAAGGAAACCGGCATTCCATATAAAGAGTTGTTAGACACATTAATTTCGCTAGCCCTTGCTCGCCACGCCGAGAAGCAACGCATCGATTTTACAGGCGACGCTACTTAGCAGGTTAAAGGACTTATAACCCATTCATAAATAGTGCGAGGAAAAAATCTTTTATTTATTGTTTTGGGATGATGGAACGTTGCTATGTGGCCGGTTAGCCCATAAAACGTAACGCTGAGCCAAAATAGATACATAAAGGAGTTTTTTCTTTCTTGTCCTTTGGACAAGCTGTTTGTAGACCTATTCGTCGCTGTTTATTTCGAGCTCGCTCAAGTCGGCGGATGGACCAGCAGCAATTAACGGGAAAAGCTCCAGCTAATTTCTTTAAAAAGAGGCTGAAATCCAATTTAACCGGAATTTCTCCAGCTAAAAATGTAGTTTCTCATCTCTATGAGGCACTTTTCGCCAAATTAGATGGAGGAATTCCCGCTAATCCATGGTACGATCCTATATTTGAGAATTTAACGGGAGTATTTCCCGCTAAATGGATATTCGATTGATTATCTGCTGTTTAAAGGGTGCGATGTTGGAAGCGTGTCTCATACGATAGAAAGTATGGAAAGTGCAGCAACGAATGGTGTTAAAGATGTTTAATGCTCTTAAAAGTAATATAGAAGCACAAACGTAAAGCGTGTCCCGCAGGGACGAAAGCGATCCACCGCCAATGGAGGTTTCCGAGCGCCGCACAAGCTCTAACGTTAGTCCAATTGCGGGAGTCCAGAGGGTGCAACCCTTGGGGCCCTCCCTTGGAAGGGAGGGTTTGGGTGGGTTCGAAAAGCATTTGAAGGTTTGGTAATGAAAGTGGCACAAACGTAAAGCGTGTCCCGCAGGGACGAAAGCGATCCACCGCCAATGGAGGTTTCCGAGCGCCGCACAAGCTCTAACGTTAGTCCAATTGCGGGAGTCCAGAGGGTGCAACCCTTGGGGCCCTCCCTTGGAAGGGAGGGTTTGGGTGGGTTCGAAAAGCATTTGAAGGTTTGGTAATGAAAGTGGCACAAACGTAAAGCGTGTCCCGCAGGGACGAAAGCGATCCACCGCCAATGGAGGTTTCCGAGCGCCGCACAAGCTCTAACGTTAGTCCAATTGCGGGAGTCCAGAGGGTGCAACCCTTGGGGCCCTCCCTTGGAAGGGAGGGTTTGGGTGGGTTCGAAAAGCATTTGAAGGTTTGGTAATGAAAGTGGCACAAACGTAAAGCGTGTCCCGCAGGGACGAAAGCGATCCACCGCCAATGGAGGTTTCCGAGCGCCGCACAAGCTCTAACGTTAGTTCAGTTGCGGGAGTCCAGAGGGTGCAACCCTTGGGGCCCTCCCTTGGAAGGGAGGGTTTGGGTGGGTTCGAAAAGCTTTTGAAGGTTGGGGAGTAGCCTTTGAAGGTTTGGTAGTGGCCACTGAAGGTTTGGTAGAAACTCCGTTGAAATTCCACTGAAAGGAGGGAAACAATATGGGTTTTGCGACTGAATTTAACTCCGTGTGCAAATTTAAGTCCGAACAAGAGCTGTATGAATTGTTGGAGTATGGTCGGGGCAAAATGATGAAGAGCGGCTTTCGCGTATTTCCGACGGGCCAGAAGGTTATTGCCTATACGCCAGCCAATGAGGCGATAGCGATTGTCCGCATTTTAGCTTCTATCGCGGAAATTAATTTCCAAGGCGAAGAAGTGACACAAGTGGAGATGGAGCTCGTGAGAAAGCTGACTGACGAAGAAGCAAAGGTTCAAACGGCGCTTGCCTTTGAAATGTTTTTTGGCGAGAGGGCTTAAACAATGATCGTTAGATTAGGTTTTGTCGCCATGAGCTTGCAGGTAGAGAATGCATCACCGTCCAGAACGATGACGTTCGCTAACTTCTCGAAGCTGGACGACCGCGAGGCGGGCATCCGAAAGCTGGAGCGTATTGCGGAGGAGAACCTGCGAAGCACGCTGCGCATTTTGAAGCATTGCAAAGCTAGCGGCATTCAAATGTATCGATTTTCGTCCAAGCTGATCCCGCTTGCTACGCATGAGAATTTGTTGGAATGGAATCCATTTGCGGCTCTAGCGCCTTCTTTTCAAGAAGTCGGCGAATACGCCCAGAAAAATGGCATTCGAGTGTCCTTTCATCCGGATCACTTTTGCGTGTTCAGCACGCCAAGGCCCGAGGTGCTCGCAAAGTCGGAGCTGGACTTGCTCCATCATACTCTCATGTTAGAGGCGATGGGGCTGGACGAAGCGACCAAATGCAACATACATATCGGTGGAGCATATGGCGACAAGGCTGTAGCTGGGGAGCGGTTCATCCGTCAATTCAGCGCCTTGTCGCCTCGTTTTAAACACCGGATCACGCTTGAGAACGACGACAAAACGTTTAACGCAAGGGAGACGCTTGAGGCAGCTGAGCAAGTCGAGGTTCCGATGGTACTCGATATTCACCATCATGCCGTGAATCATGGCGATGTCAGTGAGGACGAGCTTTACAACGGCATATGGCCGAGAATAGAGCGAACCTGGCAGAAGGAACGAGAAAGGCTGGGCTTTACAAGCGCTAGTCAGCTTCCGTGCAAAATTCATGCTTCCAGTCCCAAAAGCGTATCCGATCCCCGTGGTCATGCGGATTTTGTGGAGGCAGAGCCATTAGTTCATTTTCTAAGGCAGACGGCTCGCAGCACCGAATATTTGGACTGCATGCTTGAGGCTAAGAGCAAGGACGAGGCTTTATTCAAGCTCATGGACGATTTTAAGCAAATGGAACAAAGCGGAGCAGGTGTCAAAGTGTTAGATGGCGGACGAGTAGAGATTGACGCTCACCACTAATGATTGAATGTAAGCACCGTCAAGGCCAATCCTTGGCGGTGTTATTATATGTTTGCAGTCTCTCCCGCAGCAGTAACTCGAATATGGCTGAAAAAGGTGATCGCATCATGGAATGGATACTTCTAGTACTGCTCGGCGTCGTGGCGGCGATGTTCGGCAGCATTGTTGGACTTGGCGGCGGCATTATTATCGTTCCCGTACTCATGCTGATCGGACCTGTGCTGACGGGCGAAGCAATTGGGCACGCAACGGCTGTCGGCATTTCATTAACGGTGTTAGTCGTTACGGCACTTGCTTCAACACTGAGTTATGCCAAGCGGAAAATTGTTGATTTTCGCAGCGGCTGGTTATTTTTTATAACGAGCGGTCCCGCTGCCATGCTTGGCTCGGCAATGACAGGATTGCTCCCTGCCGGCGTGTTCCAGCTTGTATTCGGCGTTTTTATGCTGCTGATGGCATCGCTTTTGATCGCTCGAGACCATATGAAACCGTTTTCTAAACAATGGTCGACCGTTCGAACGATGACCGATGCATCCGGTGAGGAGCATACGTACAGCTATAGCATCGCTCCAGCGCTTTCCATTGGCTTTGGCGTAGGCTTGATCTCGGGTTTATTCGGAATTGGAGGCGGCTCGCTGTTCGTACCGCTTATGGTGCTGCTGTTCCGTTTTCCGCCGCATTTGGCTACGGCTACGTCGATGTTTGTCATTTTTTTATCATCTATTCTTGGAAGCGGCATGCATATCTATTTGGGAGAGACGGATTGGATGCTTGTGCTGGCTTTAGTGCCGGGAGCTTGGATCGGGGGCAAGCTAGGCGCTGCCATTGCTGTGAAAATGAGCGGCAAAGGTTTGTTGTGGCTGCTCCGAGTAACGCTGCTTCTGCTGGCCGCACAATTAATTATTGAAGGTGTTAGATCATTTTAATACTGTGAAAATAGTCTTATGCGAAACTTGAGATGAGCTTTATGCGTAATAGAAGATAACGTGGATACAACCGTTCGTAAATTTACATAGAGGGAAGAGTGATGGACCGTGAGTGACCAGAACAATGCTTCCGTTGTAGGCGGCAAAAGCTTTACTGCTGTCGCAATCAACTGCGCGTCGAAAGCAGGAGAATGGATTAAAATGAAGCTTGGCAATCATGCAAGCCTTGATATAAAGTACTCTTCACATGACCTTGTTACGGAAGTAGATAAAGGCTCGGAGCGCTTGATTAAAAATTTGATTTTGACTCATTTTCCCCGCCATTCCTTTCTTGGTGAGGAGGGTGTAGAGCCTGGGCCAGAGGCTTCTACGCGTGCGCTTGAAAATATTCGGGATGCTGAATACTTGTGGATTGTTGATCCAATTGACGGAACAACCAACTTCGTACACGGCTTTCCTTATTTCTGCGTATCGATTGCTCTTGCCCATAACGGCGAAGTTATCGTCGGTGTCGTCTACGATCCGATGAAGGATGAAATGTTTGTCGCGGAGAAAGGCAAGGGAGCCTATGTTCATGGTAAAAGGATGCAGGTGTCCAGCGATAACACGCTGCGTGACAGCCTTATTGCAACCGGATTCCCGGCCGATCACCATTATGCGCTACCGCTGAACTTGAAGGGCATACAGGCGATAGCTCCGCAGGTTCGCAATCTTCGTATGGCCGGCTCTGCCGCACTGCATATGGCATATGTCGCGTCAGGTCGCCTGAGCGGATTTTGGGAGATTGGGCTTAACAGCTGGGATTTGGCGGCAGGCTCCCTGCTTGTGCAGGAGTCGGGCGGCGTCGTAAGCAGCACGACTGGCGAGCCTTACGACTTGGGCGTTCGCAACGTCGTAGCGTCGAATGGACATATTCAAGAGGAGCTAATCGCAGCGTTAGCCGAAGCGGAAGCAAATAAGTAATGATGGAAGGACAACGTACTGCTTGCTGGCGGATACGCTGTCCTTCTTTGTCTCTAGTTATAGCTCATGCCTGATTGAGAGGGAGGAACATACGATGCTGACTGCTAGAAAACGAATAGCCGCGCTAATGATGACAATGATATGCGTGGGCATGCTGGCTGCATGCGAGTCTACTAAAACTTCCGAATCACCTCCATCGACAAATACGCCGGCAACCGAAGCAACCGATAAGCCGCTAGAAACGGAAACGAGCGAACCTACAGAGACGGACGACACAGCCGCAGCGTACGAGGTGCTGGCGCAGGACCTTCGTGTGCCGTGGGTGATCACGTTCGATGATGATACCGTTTATATTAGCGAGCGGGAAGGGAATGTTGTCAAAGTTGACGGCAATAAAATGACCCGTCAAGCGGTGCGCTTGAAAAAAGGCGTACATGGCCTTGGCGAGGGCGGCTTTCTTGGCTTCCTGCTGGCGCAGGATTTTGCAAAGTCCAAAATGGCATATGCCTATCATACCTATGAGGAAAAAGGCCGTATTTTGAACAGAGTCGTTCTTCTTAAGCAAAATGGCGAGCAATGGGATGAGGTGCGCGCACTTCTTGAAGGGATTCCGGGAGCAGCGAACCATGATGGCGGCCGGATGGCTTTTGGACCGGATAAGCTCCTTTATGTAACGACAGGAGATGCCCAGCAAAGGGAGTTAGCGCAGGATCGAAGCAGCCTAGCCGGTAAAATTTTGCGAATGACGCTTGATGGCAAGGTACCGGAGGATAATCCTTTTCCTGGGTCATATGTGTATTCGTATGGGCACCGCAATCCGCAAGGGCTCGTATGGAATGATAAATATGTGATGTTTAATACGGAGCATGGTCCATCGGGTGATCCCGGCGGGCATGATGAGATTAACGTGATTGATGCGGGCGGCAATTACGGCTGGCCGACCATTTATGGCGATGAAGAGCACGAAGGATTGATAACGCCTATTTACCATTCAGGAGAAACGGCAATCGCACCCTCAGGAGCGACGATGGATGAGAGCAACCGCATTTTGATTGCGACCTTGATGGGAGGCGCGCTTTACCGGTTCGACCCGGCTACAAAGGAAATGGCTGTCGTATTCGAGGGCGAAGGCAGGCTTCGTGATGTGAAAATGAAGGATGGACGCATCTACGTCATTACGAACAACACCGATGGCCGCGGCATTCCGGCAAAGACGGATGACCGTCTGCTGCTGCTTAAGCCAATTGAATAGCAAAGCGAACATGACGCAGCGCATGAAGCGCAAAACGGGGCTGTTTCGAAAGGTCTGGAAAGACCTTTAGGGACGGTTCTTTTTTTACCTAAAATGATGTCGCTTCTCCGGCAATTGCGCCGCCAAAGGAAAATAGAGCTAGAAATTAGCTCTATTTCACTCAAACAAGCTGAAATTCTAGAAATAAATCCAGAAATTAGCCTTATTTCTTCACATTCCGCTGAAAATGAGCCTCCGGGGCGCGCCAAAGGAAAATAGAGCTAGAATCTAGCTCTATTTCACCCAAGCAAGCTGAAATTCTAGAAATAAGTCTAGAAAGTAGCCTTATCTCTTCGCATTCTCCCCGCCAAACGAGCGGCTAGCCGTCGTCTAGACTTTCGGTTCCAAGTTAGTAATCATTTCGAGGAAATTTACTGATTTTGAGATAATCCGTTTTGTATGGGTTTATTTCAGTTTAGCGAAAGCATAATTAATGGCTTCAATGGTTTCATCAATGTCGGCTTCTGTATGCGCGGTTGTGAAGAACCAAGCTTCGTATTTGGATGGCGCTAGATTAATGCCTTTCTCCAGCATGAGCTTGAAAAATCTGCCGAATAGCTCGCCGTCCGTATCCTGCGCCTCATCGTAGTTGGTAACGGGATGATCGCAGAAATGGGCGGAAAATGAACCGCGAATTTGATTGATCGTGAGCGGAATGTCATGTTGCTTAGCGGCAGCGTGCAGCCCTGCTGCGAGCTTAGTCGCGAGCGCGTTCATTCTGTCGTAGACGCCTTGCTCCTGCAGCAGCTCCAAGCAGGCGATGCCCGCGGAGATGGAGGCAGGATTGCCGGCCATCGTGCCTGCTTGATAAGCAGGGCCAAGCGGAGCGACCTGCTCCATTATTTCGCGGCGTCCGCCGTAAGCGCCGATCGGAAGGCCGCCGCCGATGATTTTGCCAAGCGCCGTTAAGTCTGGCTCAATCGCTTTATGGTCCGGGAAAGCGACATACGTCTGCGCAGCGCCGTAATGGAAGCGGAATGCGCTGATGACTTCATCATAGATGACAAGTGCGCCGGCATCGCGCGTAAGCTTGCAGAGCCCTTCCAGGAAGCCCTCGTGCGGCATTACCATGCCGAAGTTGCCGACAATCGGCTCGACCATGACGGCGGCCGTCTCGTGTCCCCAGCGATCCAATGCTTCCTTAAGCGCAGGCAGATCGTTAAACGGAACGGTAATGACCTCGCTTGCAATGCTAGCAGGCACGCCAGCGCTATCGGGAATGCCTAGCGTCGATGGGCCGGAGCCTGCCGCGACAAGCACGAGGTCGGAGTGGCCGTGATAGCAGCCTGCGAACTTGATGATTTTGCTTTTCTTGGTATAGGCGCGTGCGACACGAATGGTCGTCATCACTGCCTCAGTGCCTGAGTTGACGAATCGAACTTTGTCGAGTGAAGGGATAGCTTCCTTCAGCATGCGCGCGAGCGTAATTTCGAGCTCGGTAGGCGTGCCGTACAAGGTACCGTTTTGCGCGGCACGAACGATAGCTTCCGTAATATGTGGATGAGCATGTCCGGTTATAATGGGGCCGTATGCCGCCAAATAATCGATGTAACGGTTATCGTCGACATCCCAGAAATAAGCGCCTTCGCCGCGTTTCATAAACACCGGGGCACCGCCGCCTACCGCTTTGTAGGAACGGGAGGGACTGTTGACGCCGCCGACGATATGCTGCAATGCTTCCTCGTATAGCTTTTCTGAATTGGGTCGTTGTAAGGTCATGGAAAGTAGCCTCCAAATTGAAGTAGTTGTGAATAACGGTAGTAGAAAAAGAAGCAAAATACACGCAACTCAAGCTCGCCGTTGCGTGTATCTATAGGTTACTGCTTCGAGTTGGTATTGGAGCTGCTTGCCGTACCGTCGCTTGGTGTAGCGGATTCGGTAGGCGTGGGCACCGTATCATCCTGCTCAAGCGTCATTTGTACGTAGGAGCGAAGCTCATCCTCGTCACTGATTCCAATGACGGACGCGCCGCCAACACGGTCCTCAGCGATAAGTTCCATCGGCGGGATTTGCGTCGTGCTGGCTACATGGCTTTTGACGCCAAGCTGGCCTAGCTTCAGCATGTCAGGCACGGTGATGTTCATTTTCACATAAGGCTGAACGCTATCCAGAATTTTTTTCATGCGGATAATGTTCCAAGACGATTGAAGTTCCTTTGCTACTGCTTGCAAGAATTCTCTCTGGCGTCCGGTCCGCGTGAAATCGCTCATCGCATCGTGGCGGAAGCGAACGTACTGAAGCGCTTTATCGCCATCGAGCAGCTGGTAGCCTTTTTTGAGATCGATATCGTAACGGTTGCCGTCCGCGTTGTCCGTGTAATGCATATCTTTCTCGACATCGAAGTAAATGCCGCCAATCGTATCGATCAGCTTCTTAAAGCCTTCAAAGTCGGTATATACATAGTATTGAATGTCGAGACCAAGCAGATCGCCGACTGTTTTCATCGCTAGCGGGTATTCCCCTAGAGTAAGCGCTGTATTGATCCGGCCTTTGCCATGTCCTTCGATATTGACGTAAGTATCCCGCAGCACAGAGAACAGATGCGCTTTCTTGGTAACAGGATCGAACGAAGCGACCAATATGGAGTCTGAACGAGCCGGCTGGCCCTCATCAACCCCACGAGCATCACCGCCAAGCAGCAAAATATTAACGCGTTCCTTGCCCTCCCATTCGGGGATCGGAACAGGCGTAGCTTCAACGCCGTCGACAGGCGCCTTCGTTGCCTCCGGATCACTGAAGTTATCCAGCGCATTATATATGCCTACACTCCAGTAAATGACAAATGCTGCCGCCGCGCCTAGAATTACGGAGAGGCTGATGTACAACCATTTCCACTTTCTTTTCTTATTCGTCTCTTTAGGCATTTCGTTAGACGTGCTCCCTTCAGATGCTGCTGGATCTTTTTGTCCCAAGAGGGTACATTTCAAATGTAAGCATGAACAAAGATGGCATAGCGAATGGTCCGCATCCAGGAAGAAGGCTAGCGGAGCAGGTTGCGCCGGAAATATAAGTGCGTATATTTCATCGGCAAACGGAAGCTGAACTGCCTCCGGCAGACTCAACCGTTTACGCTAGGCGTGAACTACTGTATGATTACATATCATAAAATTATAAAGCTGAACGACATGTAGAAGCAAGTTTTATCGTTTTAGGTAAGAAAAGATCGCTATTTCCTAGGAAATGTCGAAGCGAAAGGGGCTATAACAACCAGATGTTAGCAATCGATGTAAAGGATTTACGCAAGCAATTCAGTGTGCAAAAGAACCGCGAAGGCCTATCCGGCGCCCTCAAGGACTTGTTTAAACGCGAGTACAATGAGGTAACGGCGGTTAAAGATATTTCCTTTCAAATTCCGCAAGGCGAAATATGCGGCTATATAGGAGAGAATGGAGCAGGCAAGTCAACCACGATCAAAATGCTGACGGGCATTTTGGTGCCAACGTCAGGAGAACTCAAGGTAAACGGCTATGTGCCGTTCAAGGATCGCGAGAAATTCGTAAACGGCATTGGCGTCGTATTCGGCCAGCGCTCGCAATTATGGTGGGATATCGGCGTTATTGAATCCTTTCAGCTTCTGCGCAAAGTATACCGGGTTTCAGAGGCGGATTTCCGCAAAAGGCTGAACGAGCTTGTAGAGCGGCTCCAGCTTGGCGATCTGCTCAACCGTCCCGTTCGCAAGCTGAGCCTCGGACAGCGGATGCGCTGCGAGCTTGTCGCTTCGCTGCTGCACAATCCGTCGATACTTTTTCTAGATGAGCCGACCATCGGCCTCGATATCGTCGTGAAAACAGAAATCCGAGACTTCCTTCTTCAAATGAACAAGGAGCAGGGAACGACTATTTTGCTGACGACACATGATTTGCAGGATATTGAAGCGCTATGCTCACGCGTCATTATGCTTGATGACGGCCGTATCATTTATGATGGCGGGCTTGATGATTTGAAAAACCGCTGGAGCAAGGGCCGCGAAATCCAGTTCCAGTTTGCGGGGCATACGCCGCTTTCAGTCCTGCAGCACTTGACGGCTGCGCTTGACGTAACATGGACGATGGAGAGCGACGTGAGCGCGAAAATGTGGCTGCCGCATACCGTTAACGTATCCGATGCGCTGTCATGCGTTGTTGGCGGCGTTGAGATTCGCGACATCAAAATCATTGAAACCAATACGGACGATATCGTCCGCAGCATTTACTCCTCAGGCTCCGCTTCAACCACGAAGGAGACAGCCCAGTCATGATGAGCGCTTATATCGATTTTATTCGTATTCGGTTTATTATGATGCTGGCTTACCGCGTTAATTATTATAGCGGCATTATCATTTATGCCATTAACATAGGCGCTTATTACTTTCTGTGGCAGGCGATTTACGGCGATCAGGAGACGCTTGCCGGCTTTACCGTGACCCAAATGACAACATACGTTGCGGTATCATGGATGGCTCGCGCCTTTTATTTCAACAACCTTGACCGCGAGATTGCGAATGAGATTCGGGACGGCAGCGTCGCGGTTCAGCTGATCAGGCCTTATTCCTATTTGCTCGTCAAAATGATGCAAGGCTTCGGCGAGGGGTTATTCCGAATGCTGCTGTTCATGGTGCCGGGGATGATTATCGTTTGTCTCATTTTTCCGGTTACGCTGCCTACAGATCCAATGACATGGCTTATTTACTTAGTCATGCTGTTCTTTAGCTTTCTTATCAATTCGCAAATTAATATTTTGACCGGCTTGTTTGCGTTTTTCGTTGAAAATAACGAAGGCATGATGCGGATGAAGCGGGTTATGGTCGATTTGTTTTCCGGCGTGGTCGTGCCGATTGCCTTCTTCCCAGGGTGGCTCTCCGCAATCATGCAGTGGCTGCCGTTCCAGGCTATCACCTATTTGCCTAGCTCCGTATTTACAGGACGGACGCCGAGCAGCGAAGTGCTGCCTGTATTCGGCATTCAAGTGTTATGGTTTGCAGGCTTGCTGGTGCCAATCTGGCTGACGTGGCGCGCTGCTCGCAAGCGGCTGTTCGTGCAAGGGGGTTAATAGACATGAGATACGCTTCATTGTTCTGGGAGTACATTAAAAACTACGCAAAAACAAGGCTGACCTACCGTGCCGATTTCTGGGTTGAGGTGCTGTCGGATTTATTGTTCCAAGGGATGAACCTCATCTTCATATTGATTGTGTTCCAGCATACGCCGTCGCTTGGCGGCTGGTCGGAGGCCGAGGTTGTGTTCGTCTATGGATTCTTCATGATTCCTTACGGCGTGTTCAGCACCTTCTTCAGCATTTGGAATTTCAGCGAGCGCTACATTGTCAAAGGCGAGATGGACCGCGTCCTTACAAGGCCGGCTCACAGCTTATATCAGGTTCTGCTCGAAAATGTAGATCCGCCGTCCCTGATTGGCTCCTTCGTCGGGGCGATCATTATGGCTCTATGCTGGGCGCAGCTCGATCTGCCGTTCCAACTGCTCGATTTATTGATGCTTATGCTGCTCGTACTGGGCGCGGTTCTTATTTACGCGGGACTATATACGGCGCTCAGCGCTATATCCTTTTATTCTGACGCGCCGACCGGCATCGTGCCGCTTATGTACAACATTCAAAACTACGGCCGTTATCCGGTTAATATTTATAACAAAATGATTCGGTTCGTGCTGACATGGCTGCTGCCGTTTGCTTTCGTTGGCGTTATTCCAGCGTCTTATTTCCTTGAGAAAAAGGCGGATGACCTGTCACGGCTCGCGCTTATGACGCCAGTTATGGGCATTATCGTATTTTCTTTGGGGCTCTGGCTGTGGAACCACGGGGTAAAGCGTTATCGCGGAGCGGGCTCATAAACGGAGCTTTCCGATTGATTTCATACGATTCGTTAATGAGACAGCGATGGAGGATTTTAGATGACACAGCTTCAAATAGGAGATACAGCACCGGATTTTGTATTGCCGGCGTCAAATGGAGAGAATGTATCGCTTAGCGATTACCGTGGTCAAAATGTGGTCCTCTACTTTTATCCGAAGGATATGACGACAGCTTGCATCCAGGAATCCTGCGACTTTCGTGACGCTAACGCGGAGATGCTGAAGCGTAATACCGTTATTTTGGGCATCAGCCTCGATACGGTAAAATCGCATCAGCGTTTTATCGAGAAGAAGGAGCTGCCTTTCCTGCTGCTTGCGGATACGGAGCACGCGGTGTGCGAGCTTTACGGCGTGTGGCAGTTAAAGAAGCTTTACGGCAGAGAGTACATGGGACTTGTAAGATCGACGTTCCTGATAGATGCAGATGGCAAGCTGGTTCAGGAATGGCGCAAGGTAAGGGTCAAGGGCCATGCCGAGCAGGTATTTGAAGCGGTGCAGCAGCTCCAGGAAGCGGCACGCTAATAGATGGAAGCTTAAATACAGGGCGGTGCAGATGATAAAATCTGCATCGCCCTGTTTCTGTTTTTAGCTCAGTGTATCTTACAAATTTGTCACTTATATTGTCACTCTAATCGATGGCTGATAGTCGGTCATTTCTATAGGATAGGTATTAGATAAACGATTCAAAAAGGAGGCAACAACGAATGAGTGATTGGATACGAACCATAACGACTGTCGCTGCCGTCATTATTGTCGTTATTTTTACAGGGAAAGATTCCTTTAAAATATAAGGCAGACCAAACTAAAATATAAAGGAGACGGAAAATGAAAAAAATAGTATCGATTGTGCTGGTCGTTGTCGTTGTCATTGTTATCGCGGGGTTTGGCGGGAAAAAACTTATGGATAAGATTTTTCCTCAAGCAAATGGGATGATCGTATACGGTGAGAAGCAGCAGGTCAAAGATGTTTTGGATAAGCAAGCGAAGCAGTTAAAAGCAAGCGATGTATACACGATCAAAATCTCTGAAGCCGGTGTGCAAAAAGTGATGTATGTATCGCAAGCGACGATTGATGGCTTGATCCAGAAAAAGCTGCTTATGAAAGTGAAAGAAGATGGTTCGACGGAGGCTGTTGTTTCCTTGCCGCCCGTTTCCAAAGGAGAGGGCTTATTGTTCGCCAAAAAAGAGTCTGACAAGATCAATGGAAACAGTGGCACGCTTGCAGTCAAATATGAGGGAAATCTTATCATTGGAGATGGCCGGGCTTACGCAGATGAGTTTGTTGTGTTGGAGAACGCACATTGGTCCTCGCTGCAAGAGACGGAGAAAACGATGGCGGTTTTGAAATTCAACAAAAACCCTGAAAAATTAATGGGCACATTCGAGGTGGAGACGCAGCAGTTGGTCAACATAAAATAATGGTTATAGCTTGGCGTCCCGTAAGTAGATTTTTTGCTTGCTGGTCGCCTTTTTGCTGTGTTTTACGGCGTTTAGTAGAGTAAAAAAATGGGGTAAGGAAACAATAGGGAAAGCTCGCTCAGAGGCGTGCAGAAATAATCGAATGATATAATGACATTAAATGGATATTTTTGACATTGACAGTATGCTGACTCATTTATACAATATGGTCTTGCTTGTCCGATAGGGGGTTATTCAACTGATCAGGCTCAGTAACATAAAAAAATCGTACCGAGTAGGAGCTGCTTCGGTAGAAGCGGTTCGGGACGTTAGTTTGACAGTCAAAAAAGGTGAAATATTTGGGATCATCGGCCATTCCGGGGCGGGAAAAAGCACGCTTCTGCGCTGTGTCAACCTGCTCGAGAAACCAACGTCGGGTTCTGTGACCGTAGGTGACGTGGAATTGACTGGCTTATCCGAGCGGCAGCTGCAAACGCAGCGGCGTCGTATCGGAATGATTTTCCAACATTTCAACCTGCTGTCGATGTCCACGGTTAGAGATAATATTGCTTTTCCGCTTGTGCTGGCTAAGCTTTCGAAGGCCGAAGTGAACAAGCGTGTAGACGAGTTGCTTAAGCTCGTTCAGCTTGAGGGGCATGCGGATAAATTTCCTGCGCAGCTGTCTGGCGGCCAGAAACAGCGCGTCGGCATTGCAAGGGCACTGGCGAACAATCCGGATGTACTGCTTTGTGATGAAGCGACTTCGGCGCTAGACCCGCAAACGACCAATTCGATCTTGTCCTTATTGCTCGACATTAATGAGAAGCTTGGCATAACGATCTTGCTTATTACTCACGAGATGAACGTTATTCGTTCGATTTGCGATCGCGTGGCTGTCATTGATGGAGGTGAAATCGTTGAAATGGGCGATGTGCTGCATGTCTTTCTAAGGCCGGAGCATCCCGTTACTCGCGATTTTGTTGATCAAGTGGCTGACAGCGGGGCGAACGGCCAGCTGCTGCGCGGACGCTCGGGGCGTCTTCTGCGCATGACGTATATCGGCGATTTGACCTATGAGCCGATTTTGTACAATGCAGTGAAGCCTACTTCGGTGCAGTTTGCGATTTTGCAGGGTACCGTGTCACGAATGAAGCAAACGCCATATGGCCAGCTTATCGTGGAGCTGATCGGCAGCAATGAGGAAATTGAACATGTTATTGCCGTGCTGCGCAAGGATGGGCTGGAGGTGGAGGCGATATGATGAGCTTCGAAAACGTTCGGTGGCCGGAAATATGGGATGCGTCCAAAGATACGCTTTATATGTTGACAGCATCGCTCGTATTTACGATTATTTTGGGACTAATCATCGGCATCATCCTATTTCTAACCTCTCGCAGGCAGCTGCTGCAGCAGCCTCTTGTATATGGCGTATTATCCTTTATCGTCAATGTGCTACGGTCCGTACCGTTCGTCATTCTCATGATTTTGATTATGCCGCTTACCAAGCTGATTACAGGGACGACGCTTGGCGTTGAGGGCTCGATTCCACCGCTCGTCGTAGCAGCAACGCCGTTCTTTGCGAGGCTGGTGGAAACGTCGCTGCGCGAGGTGGATCGTGGAGTCATCGAGGCTGCCCAGGCGATGGGCGCGTCAAAATGGGATATCGTGCGCCGCGTGCTGCTCCGTGAATCCAGCCCCAGCTTGCTGGCTGCGGTGACGATAACGGCGGTTACGCTCGTCTCCTACACGGCGATGTCGGGCGTTATCGGGGGCGGCGGACTTGGCGATCTCGCGCTGCGTTACGGCTATCAGCGGTTCCAAACCGATGTTATGCTCGTTACCGTTGCCCTGCTGATCGTGCTCGTTCAAGTGCTGCAAACGATCGGCGATGCGCTGGTGCGTCGTTATAGCAGAAAATAGGGTAAGTATTTTTTGAAAAATAGTCAGCTTAGACTGATCTAACAACATGGAGGAATGAAGATGAAAAAGACAAGTTATATGATTATTACCCTGATGCTAATGTTCGCATTAACAGCATGCGGGCAAGACAAAAACGCCGAGGGCAATACAAGCGGCACTAATGGAGCGGAGACAGGTAAACCGTCCGAGGTTACATTGAAGGTTGGAGCATCCCCTGTACCGCATGCGGAGCTGCTTGAGTTTGTAAAACCGATGCTGAAAGAGCAAGGCATAAACCTTGAAGTTATGGAATTTAACGACTATGTTCAACCGAACACACAGCTTTTTGAGAAAAATATCGATGCTAACTTCTTTCAGCACACGCCTTATCTAGAGCAATTCAACAAGGACAAAGGTTATGACCTTGTTAACGTTGCCGGCGTTCACATCGAGCCTTTTGGCGCTTACTCGAAAAAAATCAAAAAAATCGAAGAATTAAAGGATGGCGCGAAGGTTGTCATTCCTAACGATCCATCGAATGGCGGACGTGCGCTTGCGCTTATGGCAGAGCACGGGCTGTTGAAGCTTAAAGATGGCGTAGGCGTTAACGGTACGGTGTCCGACATTACTGAAAATCCGAAAAAGCTTGCGATCACGGAAGTGGAAGCAGCGACGCTGCCGCGCGTGCTTGGCGAGGTAGATCTTGCGCTAATCAACACGAACTATGCGCTTGAAGCCGATCTTGTTCCAACAAAGGATGCGCTGTTTATCGAAGGAAATGATTCACCGTACGTGAACATCCTGGTTGCGCGTCCGGACAACAAAGATTCCGATGCGATCCAAAAGCTGGCAGCAGCGCTTCGTTCGCCAGAAGTAAAGAAATTCATCGAGGAAAAATATAAAGGCGCGATTGTAGCAGCATTTTAAGCGCCATTAGCACGAGGAGCGCCCCTGCCAAGCTGGCAGGGGCGCTTTTTTGCTAAATGCGAGGATTAGAGGATTAGGCAGGGATTCAAAAGTGCAAACGAGCAGCAAGCAACCCCAACCCCAACACACAAAACCATCAATTAGCCAACAAACGTCAGTGAAACAGCGATCATCCATCCAACGGCTACCTGCCAGTAACACATCCACCCATCACGAATCCATCAATTCCAACGCCAAACCGCAGCTTACTTAACCATCTGTCAGCTTAACTTGCTACCGAATTAGCTCTGGCTGAGCGATTAACGGGAAAAGCTCCCGCTAATTCTGGAAATTTCAGGCTCAAATCAAGTTTAGATGGATTTTCTCCCGTTAATTTTCTGTTTTTTAGCCAATTGGGGTGAAGATTATCCATTTAGCGGGAGATTTTCCGGTTAAGTGGTTTTATTCGCTGCTGCAACGGACAATTAGATGGAGCTTTTCCTGTTAACTCGGTTAAACGGTTATGGTTTGAGGGAATTTGCTCCTGTGAGGAGTCGGATGCGGCTATGGACATGCGAGAATGTGCAAATGTGTGAATTTAAGACGAATTACCGTTGATGTATTTTTCAGTCCAGAAAAATAGTGTTTTTCAGTCTCCCCGAGCCGGCAGGCCGTTTAATTCCATCGCAACTTTTACCTTAGAATGCGCGTTATTAAGAGATGTAAAATCCATTTAATTGAAGAAGAGGAGATGTTTGATGATGAAAAGGGGGATAACCGCCTTTATTCTGGCATTATTGCTCATCCTTCCGACTACAGCGGGTGCTGCGGCGCAGGCTAAATATCAGTTCAGCTGGGATGACGGCCGTACGGGGAGCATTTCGGGGACAGCTCTTGTGAAAAACGGGGTCACATTCGTTCCGATGACTGGCTTAATCAATCAGTCGCGGCTGGAGCTGAGCTGGGACTCTACCGGCAAACGGGCACAATTCAATGGCTGGAGGAAATCTTTTGCCGTACGGATTGGCAATCTTACTGGCATGGTGGATGGAAAAATGATTAAGCTGGATGGTGCTCCATTCCTTTATAATAAAGAGCTTTATCTGCCAGCCCGTTTTGTCGTAAATGCCCTTAACGGCAAAAACATAACTTGGGACGCCGGCAGCAAGACATTCAAAGCCGACCATCTGCAAACATTCAAAAAATACGAATTTGTCATTGAAGGATTAAAATATGCGATAGAGGGCAAAAGCGGCGATATCTATGTGACAGACAGCAAGGGTACGCAGCGTTTGCTTACAAAGCTTGGAGCACCTATTTGGGAGTATTTGAACATTGGCTTCCAAAAAACGCAGGGCGGCTTGCTGGTGGTAAACTTAGCGGACAACTACGGAGAACCTCATCTGAACAATCAACAATTTACGCTTATAATAAAAGAGGGGAAAGTCATTCAGCAATCCAGCGTCCATTATTGGAATCGGCTTGAGCTGAATGCAACTAAGTTTAACGAACGGCTCATTTTGATCGATGGGAAAACGCTGCGGCTGATCGAGGACGGCACCGGGAAGGTCGTTGAAACGATCGACTTAGTGAAGCTGGGCGGAGAAGATGACAATTACTTTGTGGAGTATTTTGATAACGACGTATTCCTCCTTCGTGCCAACAAGAGCGGGATCTTGAAGCTAGTGGACAGGGATACAGGGAGAATCAGCGTTCTATACAAGGAGCTGCTTGATGCGAAGCACCAGGAATATGTGGAAACAAACGATATGCCCTATGTGGGAGATTTCTTGAAAATCATCAAAAGAGACGGTGATACGCTCGTTTTCAAAAATGAGTTTCCGTATGATAAGGATAATAATACTTACCGTTTTGCCATTTCTGAATAAGGATCCAAACTCCCCCACCGTCTAAGACACGCGGGTTTTGGAATCCATAAATTTTATCAATGAACCAAAGGGGATTGTTATGGACTATCACAAGCTAAGCAAGGAGCTATCCTACGTGCTGCGCCATGCGCCATGGAGTGCCGGCTTGGAGCTGGATGAAGAGGGCTGGGTGCGGACAGATCATTTAATAGAGTCGCTGCGAGAGCGCAAGGAATGGGTACAGCTTCAGGAAGGTGATTTGCAGGCGATGATTGATGCCATTCCGAAGAAAAGGCATGAGCTTGCCGCAGGCAAAATAAGAGCCATATACGGTCACTCGGTGCCTGACCAAATTGCGAGGGAGCCAAAAAAGCCGCCTTCCGTTCTTTATCATGGAACTTCGCCGGGCTTGCTCACGCTCATCATGGAGCAAGGCTTAAAGCCGATGGCAAGGCAAAATGTCCATCTCTCTATCGAGGCGGCTACGGCATGGAATGTGGGCAGACGCAAGGACAAAAAGCCGGTGCTGCTTCGCATTGACTCAGAGCGGGCTTGGCGAGATGGCGTTGCTTTTTATGAGGGAGATGAGGTTGTGTGGTTGGCTGACTTTATCCCTGCAGCTTATGTTTTGATCGAAGAAGAAAAGTAGCGCCGGTTGGGACCGGGAATAGATGGAACAGATAAAGCTAATGACGGCTGGAAGCAGCTGTTGTTGGCTTTTTTGTATAAGAAAGCTATTGGCTTAGTCATTTACTAGAGAGGCTGCTCATATAATCTATCAGAATGAACGAGAGTTCCTATTCATAGGTAGAGAAGGGTGGCAGATGGAATGCGGCGTGTGTTGCAGGCGACGATTTGTGTAATGGTCGTATGGTTTGGCTTGTTTGAGCTTGGAGGTTTTTTGGCGTACAAAGGCGAGGTTGCGAGAGAACAGGATATTGTACAAGCAAGCGCGGCTGGTTCATCCGCTGTTTTTTATGAGGCAAAGCCGCTGCTTGCTAAGCAGACATCCTATGAAAATAAAGTCATTCAAGAGAGAGGCAAAGCTGACCCTGCTGCAGCAGCGCCTAATCCTGATAGCAAAGGCAAAGGGGCAGCTCCAATAGATCCCAATCAAAAGATTTTGTATCTGACGTTTGATGACGGCCCGAGTAAAAACACGGTGCAAGTTCTTGATATTTTGAAAAAGGAAGGGATTACGGCGACGTTTTTTGTGCTGGGCGAGCATGTGCTTCAGCAGCCGAAAATCGCGAAGCGAATCATCGAAGAAGGCCATTCAATAGGCAATCATTCGTTTAATCATAAATACGAGAAGCTGTACGGAAGCTTTGCTGAGTTTGCCGATCAGGTCATGAAAACGGACGAAGCCATCTACCGCACGACCGGCGTAAGAACGACGCTGTTCCGGGCGCCGGGCGGGACGTACACCAATTTTGACCAGAGCTA
Source organism: Bacillus sp. FJAT-26390 (assembly GCF_001682865.1). Lineage (GTDB taxonomy): Bacteria > Bacillota > Bacilli > Paenibacillales > Paenibacillaceae > Pristimantibacillus. Next base: position 163,227 of record NZ_MAQX01000032.1, on the reverse strand, counting down.
CTTTGACGCGATGGCCGCAGCTGGCTATCAGGTGCATGACTGGAATGTGGACAGCGGAGATTCAAAAAGGGTAGGCGTGCCTGCCTCGGAGATTTTATCCGCGATTAAAAGCTCAAAGCTGGCTAACACGCTGAATGTGCTGCTCCATGACAGCGCGGGGCATGCAGAGTCGGTAAAGGCGCTGCCCGAGATTATAAAATATTACAAGAGCAAAGGTTACTCTTTTGCGAAAATAACGGATCAAATCGAGCCCATTCAATTCAGGGTGGCCAAGCAATTGAAATGGAGCAGGGCTCTGGCGACGCAGCCGGAGAAAGCGAAGCTGGTTCAGTTTTCGGAGAAGCTGGGTCAAAGCAGCAAGCTTGCGCAAGCAGAAAAAAATGCGCCGAGCCTTATTTTGCACCGCGGTCAAGAAAGCTTGACGCTTGGTGCGAAGGACTACATTCTGCGAGACGGCTCCATTGAAGTATCCCTGCTTAAGCTCACGAAATGGATTTACGGCAGCGTTGAATTCGATATGGACCACGGCGCAATTGAAGGCTACATAGATGGCAATCGGGTATTGGCGCTGCCGAGCCCGGCTAACCAATCAACTGCCCGACAAGCGGACGAAATTGTTGTCCCGGTGCGATCGACGCTGCAAAAATTCGGAATGGAGATTACAAAATATATTTATAACGATCGGCAGCGTGAAATTTGGATGACAGAACAAACATAGCACCTCTAGCAGGTCTAAAGAGAGAGAAAGCTGGGGAAACTGAAAAATAGATAGATTTATTTTTCAGGAGGCGATTTATACGATGATTTCTCCACAGTTCTCAGATGAAGCGAAAGAGGATCGTTATAGCCATTGGCCCGAAGCGCCGCAGGTGCTGCTGCATCGATTGCTAGTGAAGGTAGAGAGCGTTCTGCTAGGCAAGCAGCAGGTCATTCGAAATACGTTAACCGCGCTGCTGGCAGGCGGTCATGTACTGTTAGAGGACGTACCAGGAGTTGGCAAGACATTGCTTGCGCAGGCATTTGCAAGAGCGGTAGGCGGCGATTTTAAAAGAATTCAGTTTACGTCCGACATGCTGCCGGCTGACATCGTTGGCGGTGTCGTGCTGGATGCGAGGACAAGCGAGCTTGTCTATCGCCCTGGCCCGATTATGGGCAATGTGGTGCTTGCCGATGAGATTAACCGGACGTCGCCGCGCACGCAGTCCGCGCTGCTCGAGGCGATGGAGGAAAGACGTGTTACGGTCGAAGGGAAAACGCGCAAACTGCCTGTTCCTTTCATGCTGATCGCAACCCAAAACCCGCTTAGCTTCGAGGGAACCAATACGCTGCCGGAGGCGCAGCTGGATCGGTTTATGATGCGCTTGACGATTGGTTATCCTGGCTCCGCTGAAGAGAAACGGATGCTGGAGCAGTATGCAGACGGCAATCGGATCGAGCCGGAGCGGCTCCGCCCTGTTATTGCAACGGAGGAATGGCTGCAAATGCAGGCGGAGGCGCGTCAGACGCATATGCATCCGGCATTGCTTGAATATATGGTACAGGTGGCAGACGCAACGCGCCGCGCGCCAGAGGTTGTGCTGGGGCTGAGCCCACGCGCGCTTCGTGACTGGCTGCGGGCATCGCAGGCTAATGCCTATATGGAAGGACGCGGCTACGCGGTTCCTGATGATTTGCTGGCGACGGCTGATGCCGTGCTGCCGCATCGATTGTCGCTTCGTTTTAATGCCCATGCCAATGGCAGCGATGCTGCTGCTGTCATCAGCCGCACGATTCGCGATTGTCCGATGCCAGCTGCCGCAGGAAGCGGGAAACGAAGATGAATGCGAATTTTCAGGATGGAAGACTAACGGAAGGGTTGCAGGATACAGAGGTGACCGAGGGCTTATATTCACAGTCACAAGAGCATATCAACGCTGAGCAGGCCGGCGGCGGGCAGAAGGCAGCATCGGAACAAGTGAAAAAGGCTGAGCGAGCAAGTCTGGAGCATGAGGAGCTTGCGGGCACGTACCGGACTAGATGGATCGCATGGGCGATCATCGGAGCGGGCTGGGCAGGAAGCCTAGCAGCCGTTGTGCTGCGGGGCGGCGCGGTGGAATGGTTTATGGCATCCGTGCTGAGCATGATTATCGTCATTAGCGGAATCGCGCCAATGATGGGCGCTGCCGGACTCCGTGCCACTCGGGTAATGCCGCGTGAAGAAATGCGGGATGGCGGACAGCTGACGATTCATTTGACGATCAGGCGGTCCTATCTCGTTCCCTTCGTCTGGTTAGCGGTACGAGAGCAAACGATCAATGAAAGCTCGGCTTCAAATCGTGAAATCAGCGTTCGCTCGGTGTTTACCCCTGTGCTGCGCAAGGAAACGACTTTCTTGTACACGCTGCACAATTTGCGGCGCGGGAGGCATCCTTTCGAGCATGTAACGGTTACGGTTGGCGATTGGCTGGGATTAACGGCTATCCATAGAAGAATTGAAGCGAAAGCAGAGTTTGTGATTTTGCCGGGTTTGCCTATTGAACAAAACACGTATAAACCGGAACGCGCCGGCGGTGCTGCAGTTCAGGCAGTGCCCTCATTGCTTGCAGGCAGAGCGGTGGACTCTCGCGGAGAAGCAGGGCGAGAGGAAATCGAAGCGGCTGTAAGAGCAGCAGGGATCGGTCCGGATAGCCGACCATACCGCGAAGGAGATTCCTTGCGTCATTTGGACTGGCGCAGCGCCGCCAAAGGGCGCGGCCTTCAGACTAAAATCCACCCGCTGGAGCAGCCTGTCAAAACGATTATCGCTGTCGACACGCTTGCCTCTGCATATGACCGTGATGATCGCCTGTTTGATGCTTGCGTGGGATGGGCGGCGCTTGCCGTTTCAAAAGCAGCCTCGTTTGGCAGTGCCATTTCATTGCTACTTGGACAAGGTCAGGCGGCAATACATACCTCACCAGATGGGAATACCCAGGATGGCTTGTCTGGCATCCTGCATGCGATGGCTTTGCTGCGTGCGGACGGAAGAGGCTCACTCGCTGGAAGTCTTGCAAGCGGGGCCAATTCGCTTAATCGCGGAGGCACGATACTCGTGTTCACCGCCGACTGGAGAGGCGGTCGGAGCTGGGGCGAGCTTGCCGGATATGCTGCGGAGCAAGGCTGCAGGCTGGAGTTGTTTGTCGTTACGCGTGCCAGCGTGCCTACCTTCGCAATGCGTGAGCAGCAGAGGTGGCTGGAAAGCGGCGGCGTCAAGGTGACGTGGCTGCATGTTCCCGCGAGCATGGACGCACTTCCTTATGCCGAGGAAGGAGGGGCTGCTCATGAGCTTGCATAAAAGCTTCGTTGCGGGACGTTCGGATAAAGGATTGCAGGATGGCGGCAAGCTGACGCGCCGCGAGGCGGAAGAAGAGTCGTTTGGTTATCGGTTGATCACGAGCCTGCTCCTGTTCGGCTTGCTTGCGGAATGGCTGCTGCCATGGATGAATGCCGGACTATGGTCGAATATTTATAACCCGGGACCGCTTCTTCTAATCATCGGCTTCGTAATGCTGGCGGGTTTGTTTCGCCTGCCGTTTGCCGCTACGCTTCCGATGAATGTGATATTGTGCGTGCTAAGTCTTATGTGGCTGTATAAGGGTGCCGATCAGAGCGGACTGCAATGGCTGCTTAGCTTTCCGGCGATGATGAAGGAGCATGTCATGCTCCTTATGGAAAGCGGATTATGGGCGATGTCGGGAGAGCTTCGGACGCTGCTGCTCTTTATTGGCTGGGCTATGCTGGCTCCGGCTTTACAGGCGCTTTTGTGGATGCGCCAGACGGCGCTTGGCATTGCGTGCATTACGTTAGTTTATTTGATTTTGCTGCATATATGGCTTGGCATTGATGTAATGGGCGGATTGATGCGGACCGTAACAGAAGGGCTGCTGCTTGGTGCGGTAGTTTCCGTTCCGCGTGTTCAACGTATCATTGATTCAGGTGTTGGGAAGCTAAAAGCGCTTGATATGCGCTGGCTGACGGGCTCGGCCTTTGTCGTGCTGACGATACTTGGCTGCGGCTTGCTGTTCGCCAGCGGCCGCGAAGCTGCGATGCCGCCCGTGAACTGGACGACCACCTTCAACGATCGAATCGAGCAAGCTGTACATTCGCTCAGTCAGCAAAACGGCTCGATCACTACGATGGGGCAGACCGGCTTCGACCAGCTCGGCGGCGCATTTACGGGTTATGGATTTGACGATAGCGAGCTGGGAGCGCCTGTGCGGAAGGACGACAGCGTTATATTTGTGGGAAGCTCGGCCGTCAAAGCTTATTGGCGGGGAGAATCAAAGATTTTATATGACGGACGCGGCTGGCAAAATACTGAAAGCAGCTCCGTGCTAATGCCTATACGAGGCACGGACGTTGCGGCTTCGACCCAGGCGGCGATGGAAGCGGGAAGCAAGCAGCTTGGCCCGGTTATCCAGCAGTCGGTCGTGTGGACTAAGCCGACAGCGGGGATGCCGATCTTTTCGTCCGGCTTGTTCGGCCGCGTGACGGAGCTTGTTGCTGCCGATCCGCGCCGCAAGCTGGGAAGCTATGTATACAATGCCGAGAAAAGCGCCTTATATCCGCAGTCGGATACGGCAAAGGTGGAGCGTTACACGGTGGAGAGCGTGCTGTCGATTACAGACGGGGAGCAACTGCGTGCATTAAGTCGTACGGACAGCGAAATGGCTTTAAGTGAAGGAGATAAGCATACGGGTGCTGCTAGCCTAACGGAAGCGGAGCTTGAGCCTTATTTGCAGCTTCCCTCGTCGCTTCCAAGCCGAGTAACGGCATTGGCTGCGGAAGTAGCGGGCGGCGGTGTTACGAGCCGTTACGATCAGGTAAAGGCGATTGAGGATTTTTTGAAAGCGAGCTACACCTATACGCTTGAGAGCAGTACAACGCCGCCTGCGGGCAGCGATTTCGTTGATCACTTTCTGTTTGAGCAGCGCGAAGGCTACTGCGTCCATTTCTCGACGGCAATGGTCGTGCTGCTTCGCTCGCAGGGCATTCCTGCTAGGTGGGTGAAGGGCTTTACTTCAGGAACCCCCGTCAGCGGAAACGGAGAGACATTGAGGAAGTTAGATGGGGATGAACAGAGCTCGGGCAGCGCTGCGTCAAGCGCGGGAGGATCTAGTCATGAGAGCGAAAGCATGGATGGCTCCAAGCTGGTGAATTACGAGGTTAAAGGCTCTGATGCGCATGCATGGGTCGAAGTGTATTTCCCAGGCGCAGGCTGGGTGCCTTTTGACCCGACGCCGGGGTTCAGCGGCGTCATTAATGTCGCGTCAGCCGGTTCTGCGGGCGGCGCGCTCGCTGCTCCCGCAATGGGAGCAGCGATGGCGAGCGGCGCCGGCAGCGAGCCCCTAGGGCTTAGCGAGGCGAGCTTTGCCGGCCTCGCTGCTTGGGCTGAGGCGGCGGCGGAGCAAGCCGCCTCTGCGGTGGCGCGAGGGGCAGACGCCCTCGCGCAGGCGGCGCGGGGCGCCGCCAAGGGCGCAGCGGCGGCATCGCCCGCCGCTGTAGCTGCCGCAGGCGCGGCCGCGCTAGCGCTCGCGGCCGCGGCCATTGCTGCGGCGCAGCACCAGCGGCTTCGCGTTTCGCTGGCGCTGCGCCGTTACAGCGCGGCTCACGCCGGCATCGCGAAGCTCGCCGGCGCAGCCGCGCCTGATCCGTCACAAGTGTATGTGACGGATATAGCGCCATCGCGCCGCCGCAAGGGTGCGCGCGGACGCGGTGAAAGTGCCGCGCAGCGAGTCACGGACGAGCGGCTGCGCGAGAGCTTTATCGGCGTCGCCAATGCGCTGGCGCCGCTGCTTCATCGCCGCTTCGGCGAGCACGCGCGGGGCCAGACCGCGCGTGAATACGCGATCGCCGCACAACCGGCGCTCGCGGCAGAGCAGCAGGACGCGCTCCGCCAGCTTACGAGCTGGATCGAGGAAGCGCAGTTCGCTGCCCCCGGCCCGTGGCCGGGAGCGCCGATGCCTGCTGCTCTGCGAACCGTATTGCGCGTGCTGGACAAGCAGCCCGCTCAACGAACGAAGCGTTCTTCCGCAGAGCAGAAGAAAGAGCGGAAGAAGTCAGCCATCGATGTCAAAGCGCATAAATAACTATGCGCCGAAATAACCGATCGAGAACGATTGCAAATTAGCAGGAAAAACTCCCGCTAATTTGCAAAATGAATGGCAGTTGAATCGCATTAAAAGGAATTTCTCCCGTTAATTTTCAGCATTCATGCCATTTTAGGCAAGAGACGATAAATTAACGGGAGATATTCCAGTTAAACTGAAAAAGTCGCTAAATCCGTAAAATTAGCAGGAGCTTTTTCTGTTAATTGTTAAATCATATTTCATCTTACTTCTAACATCACCCTTCACTCGTCACTAATACCCCTCGAACGGTAATCCATCTATCTAATCTCAGCTCCCGAATCACCAACAAGGAAACCACCCAACCCCGAACTACACAATTAAAACATTTTACATATCATGTTTTATCGCTTAGGTTTTTCGTGAACCCCAAAGATGCGTAACATCCCGTTATTTTTGTCATAATAAACATTATTCCCGCGAATTTATCGCCGTGCAGAAGGGAAGATGTCGAATCTTCTACTAATTGTCACGCTGATCGCCTTGACTCGTTCAAACCGCCTTATATATAATTACTACATAATTTGAGGGAGGCTCGGTAATGACTAAGCAAAATGAAATCATCGTTGTTCTGGATTTTGGAGGACAATACAACCAACTGATAGCGCGCCGTATTCGTGATTTGGGCGTATACAGCGAGCTGTTGCCTTACAACACGTCGGTAGAACGGATCCGCGAATTGCAGCCGAAGGGCATTGTATTCTCGGGAGGACCGGCCAGCGTTTATGAAGAAAATTCACCAATGGTAGACCCGGCTATTTATGATCTGAACATTCCAATTTTCGGTATTTGCTACGGCATGCAGCTTATGTCGCATCAGCTTAATGGTAAAGTTGAGCGCGCAGGCAAACGTGAGTACGGCAAAGCCGAGGTTGAATTTGTGGAAGGCTCCCGCATCGGCTTTGGCTTGGACAAAGTCCAATCCGTTTGGATGAGCCACGGCGACCATGTTGTTGAGCTGCCTGCTGGCTTCCAAGTGGATGCAAGCACGGAGCATGCTCCTGTTGCGGCAATGAGCAACCCGGATCGCGAGTTCTATGCGGTTCAATTCCATCCGGAGGTTCGTCACTCTGAATTCGGTAATGAAATGATTCGCAACTTCCTCTACAATATTTGCGATTGCGACGGCACTTGGACGATGGAATCGTTTATTGAGGATGCCATTCGCGACATCCGTAACGAAGTTGGCGACAAAAAGGTGCTATGTGCGCTTTCCGGCGGCGTAGATTCTTCCGTTGTAGCGATTCTGCTTCACAAAGCGATCGGCGATCAGCTTACTTGTATGTTTATCGACCACGGCATGCTGCGCAAAGGCGAAGCCGAGGGCGTAATGGATACTTTCGTGGGCAAATTCGATATGAAGGTTCTCAAAATCGATGCGCAGGAGCGTTTCCTAGGCAAGCTTAAAGGCGTAGAAGACCCTGAGCAAAAACGTAAAATTATCGGTAACGAATTTATTTATGTGTTCCAAGAAGAGTCGGATAAATTGGATGACTTTGAATTTTTGGCACAAGGTACGCTTTACACGGATATCGTTGAGAGCGGTACGGCTACGGCGCAAACGATCAAATCTCACCACAACGTTGGCGGCTTGCCAGAGGATATCAAGTTTAAGCTTGTTGAGCCACTTAAAGCGCTGTTCAAGGATGAGGTTCGTAAAGTCGGCGAAGAATGCGGACTGCCAGAAGCAATCGTATGGCGTCAACCATTCCCAGGTCCAGGTCTTGCCATTCGTGTCCTTGGTGAAGTAACGGAGGACAAGCTTCTGATTGTCCGCGAATCCGATGCGATTTTGCGTGATGAAATTGCGAAAGCAGGCCTTGACCGTGAAATTTGGCAATACTTCACTGCGCTTCCAAACATGAAGAGCGTAGGCGTTATGGGCGATGCGCGTACGTATTCGTACACTGTGGGCATCCGCGCGGTTACTTCCATCGACGGCATGACTGCAGACTGGGCACGTATTCCTTGGGATGTGCTCGAAAAAATCTCCGTTCGTATCGTAAACGAAGTAGACAACGTTAACCGTATCGTCTATGACGTTACGTCGAAACCGCCTGCTACAATTGAGTGGGAATAGGCTGGAAATAATTAATGTCGTCAATCGCTCGGAAGCCATGATTTATAAGGCTTTATGAAATTGATGGCATTGATAATTGACGTACACCTGCAACAATAGAGTGCAAAAAATTACTCTCTTTTATCTGCGTTGTTTCGCAAATAGAAGGGAGTTTTTTTTATGACCAAAATCAAAGAATTAATTGAGGATTTTAGACTAAACCAAGAAATCTTAGGCAGGGAAAAGAGATATGTTGATCTTTGTGTGTTTCGATTGTATAGATGGGAAAAGTTTACGGATAACGAATTAGGTGTTACTGAAACGGAGGATGTTACACAGCTTCATATCAAGAAGTTTATACAGGAGCGACAACGTGAAGGAAGTGAAGTAAACAGGACGTTGAATAATAATATTGCCAGTTAAAAGTGTTCTTTCAGTATTTGGTGAACGAAGAACTTATTGATGAACAAGCAAATCCCATGCGGAGGATTAAAAATCTCAAGGAAGAGAAAACAGTCATTGTCACGTTCAATGATGATGAAGTGTCGCGGATAATTAATGACCTTAAAGAAGAAATTTATTCCAATGTACGCGACAAGCTGATTCTAATCATGCTATTCGATACAGGAATTAGAGTGTCTGAACTGTGCAATATCAAAAACAGCGACAAAGCAAGGAGATACATTCTGATGCATGGGAAAGGTTCTAAACAGCGTCTGGTGTACATTAGCAATATCATGCGGAAATACATGAGAAGGTATGAAGGATTAAAACAGGAACGATTCAAGAAAAGATCACAGGATGAAATCAAAGTTTATTATTTCCTAGATCAATCCGCTGTAAAACTATCTCGGTCACGCATCAATAAGATTTTGAAGGAACATTGTAATAATGCTGGAGTCAGAAAAGAAGTCAGGTGTTCACCACATGATTGCCGTCATTATTTCGCACTGAAGCAGTTAAGAAATGGAATTGATATTTATAGTTTGAGCAGATTAATGGGACATTTTGATACTCAAATAACTTCCAAGTATTTAAGGGGATTAGAGCAAGAGGATATTTTACAGATAGGTCGATTGCACAGCCCTCTGAATGGATTAAAAATTAAACAAGGTTCAATGGAGAGGTTATAATGGCAAATCTTTATAACATATATCTTGACGGTGCCACAACCCAACACCTTCTACAGATCACCAGAAGGCATTGTAGGCTCGCTTTAGAGTGTGGACGCTTTAAACCATCCTTCCCGACCGCCGCGAGCCATTAGAGCCGAAATAGTGTGTTTAAGGACGGAGAGGGATGCAATCCTGAATCCGCAATCTTCAAAAGTAGGTACTGCGTCATGACTGATATTCATGAATAGCATAGCCTGATTAAGCGGTCGTACTTCGCAAGAATTATTAATGAGGGCAATCGATTGTTATTTTGATTACAATGTGCTTCTTACATTGCAGAATAAACAGCTTAATAAACGTAAGGCGAGTGTCATTCGGCACTCGTTTTTTTTTATTATTACTTATAATTACTCCGAACTGAATTAAAAGATAGTGAAATTGCACATACTAAGGAGTTAATCATCAAGCCCAAAATCTACCATGTTTAGCCAATGTCTTATCGACTCATCATAGGGTTGTAATAAAGCACGAAAAGAACACATTGATTTCTTACACATCTTATTAAGGAGTGGAGATGTAATGGATTACTATTTTGAAGCGCTCGTATTGATACCGAAACAACACAAAAAGAACGTGTACTCGTATGTAGTTAAACTGATTACACCTTACCGTACGAAAGAAAATGTGCAGTTTAATCCATTCAAAGATAATGAACCTAAATGGAGTTTTGCAAATATGGAAATTGATTTGTGGAAAGTAGAGGATGTTAAGCAATCAAATCAATGTATTTTATACCAGATGCAGTTGTTACACCTGATGGTTTATGGCGATCGGCTGATGATTTTCAAGATTTCTTAACAAATGAAAAAGATGAAGGTTTTATTTTGCAAGAAACAGCAGATGAGCAGTGGTTTGCAGAAATTGGAAGGATTCTGGATAATCATTCCGATTGCTTGGTAGCAGAATTGGATATGAGATTACAATTATAAGAAAAGGAGGACGAATTTACATTGCCCACTGACACAAAAGAAATAAAGAATGTATATGTTTTCGTCTATTCAAAACTTGTAAAAAAACTTGAAAAAGCTGTACTCATAGATGAAACTGGAAGTGGGCAACTTAGTATACTTGATTTTGAAGCAGCTTTGGGTAAGTCAGTTGAAACTGAAAGAATAATTAGGTCGAATTTGGCTGGCTTCACCAATCGAGATCAACGAAATTTTCTTGTAGTAAAGCGCTTTCGCCGAGATGTGCTTCAACTCGGTAGTCACACAGATATTGATAGTCGAAGAATATTGGGCATCAAATCGGATAATTGGAAGGATTGGATATTACATTGCTTCCCTTTGAGTGTTGTAAGTACCGCTTGCACGTTGATTACCAGCAACAACATTTGCCCATTTGTCACCGCGAGGAACTGTGTGAATGCTTTTTCTTGTCATATTCTACGAACTCCCTTCAAATTATTGTTGGAAAGCTGGCTTCTTTAATGCGATTGCGGAAATAATGGCCATGCTGGTGACGATTCCAAGAATAAAACCATCGAATCGCTCTTTGCCGTAACAACTTAAAATATTCTTGGCTTGTCCTCCTTTATTGAAATTCAACATATAGATCGAAAATTAAAGTAGACACTATATGTTGTGTTTATTATAACCCATTTTTTTCTATGCAACAACCGTTCTTAATAGTTATGCCGCGCAAACAATGTTATAGTTATCGCGATAAAAAACACTTGTTATTGAGCAAAAAAGCTGGCAAGAACGTTGATATATCAAGGATTTTGCGATAGTGAAACACGATAACAATTTTTCCAGCGATACTTGCATTAAAGATAGAAGAAAAGAAAAGCAGGTAGTAAGCCCTGCTCCAGACGAACTTTACGCATAAATTTTTCAATGCTCTCTTACGTACCTAGCGCTGTTATCAACTTTAATTAAGTCGGAAGTGTAATTTGTTATTTTGCAAGACCTCCGAACTCTCCAAAGAGCCTAATCATCACTTTATGCTGTTTGTTGATACATTCAAACATTTGGAACGCTCTATGTAACCTTCCTTTTATTTCAAATAATTTAACCCTATTTACAGTTTCTTGGTAAAAGTATATAATATGCAATAACGAGAAGCACTCGTAATTAGCGGCAATCCGCTTTATTACGATGTGCTTTTTTATTTTTATTAGGTGGTGAGGTAAATGTCAGGAATAATTATCACGTCAGATCAGCAACTACTAAATTAAGGATAGCCCTGGACATTCAGGGGGATTTCTGATATTCTGATAAATATGCAATAGAGGAATGTAAGGAGGAATAGACTTGAAGCCTATTGCTATTGATCTTTTTTGTGGTGCCGGTGGCATGAGCGAGGGTATTCTTCAAGCTGGATTTCATATAGTTTTTTCAAGTGATATAAATGAATTTGTTGAAAAAACATATACTCATAGACATGAACAGTTAGGTCTAATACAGGGTGAGAATACCTTTTTTAAGAGAGCCGATATTAGGGAGTTGTCGAAAGACGTTATTTTCGATTCAATTTCACAATTAAAGATTTACAAAAACCAACCTTTGCCGGAAATTGATGCAATTTTTGGTGGCCCACCTTGTCAAGGATTCAGCAGGGCAGGACTAAGAAAAAAAGATGATCCGAGAAACATGCTCTTTAAGGAATATATAAGAGTTATAAGCGAGATTCAACCGAAATATGTTGTGATGGAGAATGTTGAAGGATTCCGAGATACTCGATTGGATGGATTTATTGGTGTTACAGGCAAAGTTTATCCTGACAACAGTCTAGTCCCTGATTTATTAAAGAGTGAACTCAAAGAAATAGACTATTCATATTTAGAACCAGAAAGTCTTGATGCGTCTGATTTTGGAGTACCACAAAGACGCAGAAGAGTAATATTTCTTGCATATCGTACCGGGCAGAGAGCCCCAGTATATCCTGAACCGACTACTCTAAGCGAAGAATCAAAAGTGTCAGTATTAGATGCTATTGGAGATTTAATAAAAGATGAAAAATTAAAAACAAGTTTGAACTTAAAGGTCAGCCAATATCAAAATGATTCAATTAAAGGAAGAACACGTACAATTACAGGGGAGAGAGTTAATTATGATCGTATAATTCGTAATCACGATCTAGCTAATCATAATGACTTAATAAAACAGCGGTTTTCCTTATACCAAGAAGGCGAAACAACTTCAAACTTAATAAAAAGAATCAAGGCTCAAGGTGTCAACCTTAATGAATATCCACTTTTATTGCAGGACTGTTTGCAGAAGGTGCAGGATTTAGTATCTAAAGAAGAACTTGTTATGAAGTTCAGTCAGGGGGACGTAGATCAAGTTTTACTTGAAGCATTGATAACAAAGAAAAGTAATCGTTATCGTTATTTAAGCGATAGTGTGGCCCCAACAGTAGTTACTTTGCCAGATGATTTCCTTGTTCCACTCGAAAACAGGATACCTACAGTTAGAGAACTTGCAAGGTTACAGTCTTTTGATGATAACTTTGAATTTCTCGGCAAAAGGACAACAGGTGGTCAAAGAAGAAGAGAAGAGGTTCCACAATATACCCAAGTAGGTAATGCTGTTCCACCTTTATTGGCTAAAGCAATCGCAAGCGAAATCAAAAAGGTGCTTGTGCAAAAAGAAGTACACCTAGTAACTTAACTAAGTGTACTTCTTCTTTTTTTACAACACTTCTTGTACGTACTTGAAAAGTCGTAGAAGGTATTTTTTATTGTCCAAGCGCCATAAAAAACCATGATCCTTGACTTTTCCATCTGGCTTTTGATTAATAGCAAAATCAAGCCCAATTATGTTTTCCTTTATCATGTCAATAAATTCAGTGAATTGAACATCTTGGCAATGAACAATGGAATCATAATGAAATTCCTCATTGCCATCTCTAACCCTTGAATGTGCAGTTACAAAGACGCTTTCCTTGTGTTTGCTCTCGAGCGCTTCTTTCAGGTCATTTATGTTGTAGTAAACTATTCGCTCACCATTTCTACAACCGTAAATAATACCTTCGGATTCATCTATTTCAAGATTCCATCCATATGGGTTGGGAACGACTTTGATGGTACAATACAAACCGATCCGGTTTCTTGATGGGTCGTCTATACCGTATTGTTGGATTAACCCTCTTCGATCTCTGGCTTTACCCCAATTGGGGATTAGGGAAAAGAGGGTTTGTTTCCCGGTTTGCGATTTTCTTCTAGCTTTAACTTGTTTTGAGCGAGATGTTTTAATTTCGATCCCTTTGTAATCAGGGGCTCTGTCCGAATTGGCATCTATTCCGAGTAGCGTTTCGAATGTGAAGCCAATACCGGTATCTCCTGTTCTTAAACTTGTCACGTAATTCATTTGACTAATGACTTTTATTTTGTCAACCAGTTCATCAAGAGCAGATTGTGTCTGAACAAATAAGCTGGAGAACGGTAGGATAGATGCCCCTGCAAAAATTCCATCACTCTCACTTAATTTGAATAGCTTACCTATGTCCCGGTAATTGCTATCCTGCGGAGAAATGACTAAACATTCGTACTCATACCCTCCTTTTAATTTTGCGACAACAACAAGCGAACCGGGTACTTTGTTGTTTAATAATTCAGGAGAGAGTGAAGTCATTCTTCTTTCGGGGTAACGATGATAATGCTTCCATTTGCTTTCCTTTCTGTCCCAGCCAGCTGCTTCCTTCCAATAGGTCACTATAGGTTCTTCATAGTTAATTGGAGCGCCGGGAACAAAAGAAGGGAAGTTAGGAAACATCCAGTATGCAAATACAGGGATAAGCACACCATGTCGGCCACTATCGTCATTCGGGGTTAATACTTTGCAAAAAACATCCTCAATCTGTGATTCTGATCTAAATAAGTTCACTTGTCAGCCCCTCCTAATCTTCGTCAAAGGTAAGCAAGATTGATAATTCTACCTCGAACACGTTGGATAACTTAACCAATGTATCCAAGCATGTATTTTCCTCTCCATTCTCAAGGCGGCTAATGTATTTCGAGGAAAGCTGGGCCATTTCAGCTAATGCACTTTGTGTCAATCCTTTTGCCTTCCGCAAGTTATAGACATTCAAGCCTAACTGATATTTCACATTGTGTAGTGTATACATTTTCCATCACTCCTTGCTTGTGCCTTTAGAATACCCGGTTAAGTTCCAGTATAAAACTACCTATAGGTTGAATTTTTTTGGAGAACAGGGCTTTAATACTCATCTTCTAAATAATATTATCAGATGAAATAATGAGAAATATTTGACAATTCATCTGATAATACGTGATTCTAAACATATAAATTAATCTGATAATACATAACAAAGTGGGTGTATGAGTGATAGACTATCATGCCGACTTTCAGACGTGGTTACAATACGAGGACAAGGGTGAAAAAACAGTACGCTCATATGGTAGTGAATTAAAGAAATTCATAACTTGGTATGAACAGACGGAAGGAAAGGTTTTTAACACGAACGAAGTTACACCGATCTTAATAATGGATTATCGGTCATATCTAATGAATACTTTGGAGCAGAAGCCTGCGACCTTTAATAAAGCTATCGCCGTACTAAAGACGTTCTTTAGTTGGGCTGTTGAAGTCGGGCATGTAGATATAAATCCAGCGATCAAAGTAAAAATGAAACGTATCCAGCAAATTAATGCCCCAAAATGGCTAACTGAACAAGAACAGAACAGATTGTTGTATGCGCTGGAAATCGAAAAGAACGAGATCAAGCAGGCGAGGGATAAAGCCATTGTTGAAACGATGCGATTGGCAGGTTTAAGGGTTGAAGAAGTCAGCGATCTGAAAATTGACCATGTTGATTTCAAACAGGGTTACATAACAGTTGTTGATGGTAAAGGTGGGAAGTACAGGTCGCTGCCCTTACATAATGATTTGAAGAAGGCGCTAAAAATTTGGATTTCATATCGCTTGGAAAGCCAAAAAGAAATACATAGGAGAAGTCCATATATGTTCGTCTGAGCGATCGGGGCAAATAACAACTAGAGCCATTGCTTTTATGGTTGACAGTTATTTTGAGCGCTGTGGGCTGTTGGAGAGATCAGAAAAGGGAGTGAAATTGGAAGGGCAGCACTCATGCTATTCGTTAAGACACCTATTTTGTAAGAGCCTTGTCAATGCAGGGGTACCAATTCAGAACGTAGCTAAACTTGCTGGACATGATTCAATTCAGACAACATTAAGGTATGTAGAGCCATCGCGGCAGGATTTAAGGAAAGCTATCAATTCGATATAGTAAAACAAAAACGATCAACTGACGACAATCCGCCTATTAAAAATTGGAGAGTGTTAAAAATGACTAGAAAAATCTATGTAGTCGAATTGTCCGAAACAGAACAAAATGAGATTGAAAGCAAAATAAGAAAATTGCTCACGTCCGAAGGATTGACTAAAGATGAAATCGAAGAAGCAATTCAAAACGCACTAGATAGCAAGATTGCGGACATTCAGCACGTATTGTAACAGGTATTTAGAGTTAGAATTTACGGAAGAAATAAACTTGATATAAATTTAACTGACGAGCGCCAATAAAGAAGGCGCTTTTTCTTTTTTATATATTAACTTAAAAAGATACTTAATAAGTAAATATTGAAGTGTTATTTAAATAGTGCTATTGTTAAAGTAATAAAATTATGGTGGGTGATTAGCTAATGAACAATCTGCCCCAAAGGGTCGAATTGCTACGTCAGATGATTGAAGAAAAGGTTAATGAAAGAAACTCATTACGAAGTAAGATGGAACAAATTCAAGTCGAAATAAGGCAAAATGATACGGCTATCAGTACATTTCAAAATGAGTTGGAAAAATTAACAGGTGAAAAAGCTGCTGTAACTCAAACACTTTTAAGGGGTTCAGAAATTGGTGATGCGGCTATCAAAGCATTAAAGATATTGGGCGGTCAAGCACATTATCAAGAGATCAAAGAAGAGATTGAAAAGCGTCAAGTTATTAGCGGTATTAATGACAAAAGTAAAGCAGATTCAGTTTGGAATCACCTTAACAAGAGTGAATTGGTAATAAAAATTGGTAGAGGACGCTTCCAACTAAAATAAGGAGGATAATATGTTTGCAGAACATAATATGAATGACGTTTCACAAATAGAAAGTTTTGTAAATGACTGCGAAGCTTCTCTTCTTGATTCAATGAATGTAAATGTTTTTACGTATCCGAAAAAGCTATATAGTGCAAAAGGTATAAAAAAATGGGAAGGGTCTGAAAAAGATATTGACTCAATAAATGAAGTAATATTAAATTCGGTTGCTGGAAGTAGTGGGGTTTATGCGTTGTTTACTCGTAGAACAGTAAATGAGAAATGGATATTAAGATATATTGGACATACCAAGGGAGGGAGTAGTTCTCGCCAAAGAATAAGGAACCATCTTGTCAAGAAAAACAAAGGCACTGGTGCGAAACTAGATTTAGTAAAGGAAGCTGTTCTTGAAGGTCAGGAGATTGGAATATCATTTGTCAAGACAAAACCAGATTATTTAAGATTGGCTGTTGAAGCTATCCTAATTGAAAAACATAGTAATATATTAGTTTGGAATACCAGAGGGAAGAAAGTTAAACCATCCAATTAAGGATGGTTTTTTTATAAAACGATTGTTTTAGCTAAGGGGGGCGTGCCTTTTTACCGTTTGTTGGGAAGTTGGTTTCCAGAATGGGATAGGCGCTTCCGAAGATCAAGCCAAGTAAGAAGATTTGAATTACAACTATCAAATTGCATGGTAAAATTAGGATTAAAGAACTAATCCATTAATTCGGAGTGATAGGCATGTATAACGGCAAGTATTCAACTTTAACTGATTACCTAACGCGGCAAATTGCAGCGAAAAACAAATCACTAACCTTAGCAGAAATCGAAGATATATTGCGCTTCAAACTCCCAACATCAGCATACAAATACAGCGCATGGTGGGCAAATGAAGAGGATGGAAACCATTCTCACGCTCGCTCATGGCGATCTGCTGGCTGGAAAACAGCAGATGTGGTGCTTGGCAAAAGAGTGACTTTCATTAAAGAGTAATTCAGCAATGTAATTTATGTATAGGGATTGGTATATACGAAAACTATTGAACAAGAAATAGAACAATTAAAATATGAATTGTACGATAAATCGTTCTCCAAGAAGGATTACTTAGAAAATACATCCGACTGGGAGTTGTTAAATGAAATCGAAATAAACGGATGCGATTACCGCTTGTATAGATATTTTTTCTTTAATGAAAGCAAGTTATCCATTTATGTAAATCATGATATTGAGTATGTGTTAAAAGATGAAGACTCTTATTACGAATTTATTGCTGACTTAAAGAAACAGACAAACGTATTAAATACATGGATATTTCAAGTAAATCCCAAAAAGTTCAATATTGACGCTTATCTTTCAGATAGAAAGAATATATTCTTACCAGTTAATCAGAAGCACTTCATTGACAAACTTCAGATTGGTGATGAGGTATTTATCTGGCGAGCCGACGGAGGTAAAAAAGGAACAGGCGGCATCATTGCAAGAACAATCGTAATAGGTTCCCCAGAGGAATACGAAGATGATCTTACTGATATGCAATATGCGGAGGAAGGGCTTCAAATGTTTATACATATTCCGTTGGAAGTTCATGAAACCAAGATTTATCAAGGCTTTATCCAACGAACCGTTTTGCTTGAACATGATGAACTTTGCAATTTACGTATTTTGAAAATGGCGAATGAAACAAACTATCTATTAGATAAGCGTCATGCGGAATTATTACGTCAAATATGGTTTAACAAAAAAAAATTGACAATATTTCCGCCACTAGAACCAAAAGACAGAGATCGTGAATATAAGAAGTATCCAGAACAGTTAAGAGATCGGGTTGTTTACGAATATATAATTGGCGGCAATTCTCACCGATGGCTAGATAAAAGCATATTGGGTGAAAATGCAGATTATTCAAAAGGTTGGTTCTCAATGGGCATTCTCCATCATCTTGGGTTAGTTGATGCTCACAAAGGTTTCTTCAGCGAAACGGATATTTCTTCAGCGGTAGATCATCTTTCGACAGGAACAGGAAGATCAATACATATTGTTATAATTGCTTCTTTATTGCGATATTCTGAAAATCTGTATCAAGAAGATACTGACTTCTCAACAGATGAAGAAGGTGAAGAGTATCCAGAGGGCAAAGTATATTATCGACTTCATCGCATGAGAGAGCGTAAACCGAGAGTAGTGAAACAAGCAAAGGCTCTATTTTTGAAGAAGCATGGACGCTTATATTGTGAAGTTTGTGAGTTTGATTTTACTGCTGTTTATGGAGATCGGGGTAAAGATTTCATAGAAGGTCACCACAAGAAGATGGTTTCCGAAATGAAAGCAGGAGAAACAACCAAGGTAGAGGACTTAGCGCTGCTGTGCGCTAATTGTCACCGCATGATACATAAGAAACCACTTGCTACTGTAGAACAACTCGCGGAAATTGTGAATGGAAAAACAAAGACTTCTGTGTAAAGGTTTTATTGGCAGCAATAAGTAACGTATATAAATATTAATTTATTGCTGATCTAAAGACTTAAGGAGAGGAAAATATGTTTGAGCGCTTCTGGACAAGAAATGATGCAGATGCGAACGGAAAGTTTACTACTTGGTGCAATGAAAATCCTAATGGCTACGTCTTTAATTTCTTCAAGGGTACAGATAAACAGAATGAAATGAATATCATACACCGAGTAACATGTTCAAGACTACACGCCAGAGGAACGAAGGCGAGGTATGAAAAAGTGTGTTCAAATAACCTACAAGCATTAGATGGCTTTGCAGACGAGTATAGAGGAATTGAAAGATGGCGGCATTGTCTAGGTTCAGATTGCTTTCCTGAAGAAAATAAAAATAACGGAGGACTTTAAATGCCAAAGGTTTATATCATAAACACAAATAAGACCCATAATCCTAATGATGAACCACTAATGCTTCAAAACGAAAAATGCGCGGCTTACTATACACCTTGGAAATACTACATAGATACAATAGAAGCAAACGATATTGTATATTTATACAGCAACGACACAGGAATTATTGCAAGAGGGATAGCCACAGGTATTGTCGAAACGGCAGATTACAATGGAGATGTAAACGAGGAGCACTATATGAATCTCAATCGTTTTGAAAGGTTGGCTACGCCTTTAAGAGCGGATGAACTAACTTCTGTAATAAGAAGTGTTGCAGGGAATGATTATAAAATTCAATGGAACCAAACAATGATCTTGGTTGCTTATCCTTTTGGGCTAAAGGTTTGGCAATATATTACGAAAAACTGTATCTGATCTATTTTAGTTTTATGCCGCAAAGATAACTCGATTTAATAACCGACAATGCGAATGTTCTGGCCGCTACTCAATGCAGTGTTTTTTTCTTTCTTTTGAATAAAACGAATGTTTTAGCTAAGAGAGGCAGATCCGCAGGCAAGAGTGCAACTATATCTTAAAGAAAACTAATAAGCCGATTTAATTACTGATGTTCAGTAACAAATCGGCTTATATTTATTCAATACATCGTTTAATCATTAATTCAACGTATTCATGTCTGATCGCCCTCTGTTTCTTATCCATGTTGCTATTTTTCGCAGCTGCTACATAATCCCCCGGTAAAGAAACACAGAATTGCTCGAGTTCTGTGTTAAGTTTGCCAATATCGATATGATCAAGATATTCGTAATTAAGAAGCAGGGCTAATAATAATGTAAAAGCGTTGCTTCTTAGCAAGAAATATTTTTTCTTTCGAAAACCGGGAACCTCTGGGATCGTTATTTTATTGAATATCTCAATGGCTTTATCGAATTTGATGAAAATTACACTTTTTTGATTCAATACATCAGAGGTAAGTCCTTCAATTTCTTCATCATCAAGAACTCTTCCGTGAAACTCTTTGTTCATCACTATACCTATTAAATCAATTACATCCTTGGTATTTATGTTTCGTTTAATTTGTTGAATGCTATAGATTTCCTCGTTTAAAAAGAATGATTTAAATTTAGAGAAGTCTTTCTTTTCTGCCCAATCCTTAAATTCTTTTGTAATAAAGGGATTTTCTCTGAAATTTACTAGGCTTTCGACAACTACTTCATTTTCGTCAGTATCATCACTTATCTCATCGTCTGCTTCTTCTCCATTTTGGGCAGAAGAGGTTAACACTTTATCGTTGCTAATTAGGCGTGCAAGAAAAACAAATTCGTTGTCAGAAAACTTAGAAAGAGTCTTTTCGGTGCTTGTTAATTCATAGTTGCCAATATTTAACCGTTGGAAAATCTTTGTTATCTCGGCTATATCTTGTTCAGGATTATACTTTAATCTAACGGTGCCGATTTGATACTTTGAGAAATTTAATTTCTCGTCTTGCTCTAGTCCCTTATATTGCTTTCCGTCGACTTCTAAGTCATTATTTAGAAATTTCTCTACAGTCCTCATTCGTTGCTGTCCATCAATTATATGTAAGTATTTGACGTGTGTGTCCAAATCTATATCGCCTTCGGCAACAAAAATCATTGGACAAGGTAAACCAAGTAGTATTGTTCTTATAAATTCCTTTTGGTGTTCTGTGTCCCACACAAAATTACGCTGATAGTATGGGTCGTAAATAAGAGTTTTATTGTTCATTTTTACAAATAATTCACCTAACGACTCTGATTTAATCTCAAACTTCTCGTTTAAGTCCATCTCTAACTTCCTCCATATCATAAAATTCACGAATTTGTTTGCTTAAACGTAAAATAAAACTTATTTCATTCAAATAAATTGCAGCAGAAATTTTAATACCATAATCAGCCTTCATATCTTTTGAAAAATCATCGAATATCTTTCTATCTTTATAGCATCCAAGGCTATCTGGCCTAATAAATCCTGACATTATATTTTTTTTATAATATTCAAAGTAATTAAACTGCCTACCAGCTCTGTCGACAAAAGGCGACTTGAACTTATTTCTTAACGCAAAGTTTTCAGTTTCAATAAGTGTGTTCGTAGAGAGTTTGTTAAATAGATCAGAGTCAATAATTGCTAGATCAATATCAGAGGTATCTTCTACATATTTGATCTGTCCATTATTATTTTTATCAATAAAGCTAAACCCTTGATGTTTAGAACCAATCACCTTTATATAATGGAAGGAAGTCCCAAACCTCCTCTGGGCTTCTTTAATTATATTCCCAAGTTGATCATGGTCGACATGTAGTGTGGGATAGATAAAATATAGTCTTTTTAAATAATCATCTAGGTTGTTTGTCTGGTTTAATTTGAAATATTCGATAGTTTTACCAACGTAAGAAGGTTTTGATGCTATTTCTTCTTCCAAACTCATGCTTTATCTCCAACCCCTTAATTCGTAGTTTAGCTGCTAATCACTGGAAATTCTATATTATAACTTAACATAAACTACAACATTATTAAATGCTTTCAGTCATTAGATTAATCAGGTTTCCAAACCTTATCTTAAATATTAACTTATGTGATCTGCTTTGAGATTTTAATTGAAATAGTCCGTTTTGCCCGCTACAATTGATATATAAAATAACGCAATAACTGAATAGTAATTAACTCTATTGAAATACACAGTAGGTATCCGCGCAGTTACATCCATTGGCGGAATGACCGCTGACTGGGCACGTATTCCTTGGGATGTGCTTGAGAAAATCTCCGTACGTATCGTAAACGAAGTAGACAACGTTAACCGTATCGTCTATGACGTTACGTCGAAACCGCCTGCTACGATCGAGTGGGAATAGCATTAACGAGAAAAAGCCGCTGAGACATGTCTGAGGCCACTGAAGAACTCGCGCATTCAGTTTAGATGGTTGTTCATTTACAAAAAGAAGACATCGCCCACTCGGGAAGATGTCTTCTTTTGCTGTATTTGGTATTTAGGGACGTCCAGTTTCAATCGTTGAGCTTCAAAATTCGCTTTAGATTCACTGCAAAAATCGCCATCGCTCCTTGAAGTTCCATTCCTAATAGACCCGAGGATGTGGCTACATCGTACCCGTGTCTGTGCTTCAGTTCACTGTTTTTAGCTTCAATCTTGTAACGTTCCTTCGACTTCGCTTTGAAATCTTCACTCTCTTGAAAGGTTATTTGCTCGGAATGTTCGTCGGACTTTATGCTGACGGAATAGCTTTTCGTCCCCCCCTTCCTTGTAGCACCCTTCCCGAAGAGGACAGCGCTCGCACTTGGACACATCAAAATAGAAGGTTGTCACCTGGTTTTGCCGACGCCCTTTTTCCCTTGCCGAGCTTTCCGCATCGCCAAATGACCGGCTTTACACACATACATACCTGCGTCTTTGTTGAACTCAAACTCTTCTTCTTTCTTTCGGTTCCCTTGGATAACCACGGGGTTTAGTTTGGATATAGTTCAATATCGTTTGTCTTGCTGTAGATGAGATTGTCCTTTTCTGAGTACGCCATATCGCCAATCACCGTTCGGACATCCATGCCTACGGCTATACTTTTTTCAATGAGTGTTTGCAACTGCTTAACGTCGTTCTTTTCACCTGTTGTGACGATGGCTGCTGTAATAATACGTTCTTCTGTCATAGCTAGATGTTTCTTGTAGTCAAAGAAAGAGGAGTCCGCACTCTTGTGCCCAACCCGCGCATCAACATCCTCCGAAATTCGAAGCTGCTCTACATCATCTTGAACGGTCTCCTTCAACAGGTTAAGCGGTTCCAGAAGTTTGGAAACTAGCGGAACTCTTAACTCATTTTCTATGGTGTGGATGAGTTTTTGGCAATAGCTGAGCTCATCTTCTAAAGTGGTGCTGGTATTTTTAGCAGGAAGCTTGCCCTTTAGGTTTTCGTCTAGGGTGTAGAGAGTATTGCGCACCTTGCGTGCACGATCCTGTAGAATTTCTTGAGGAGACTTCTGGTTGTAGCGTGCTCTCATGTGGGTAGCATCGACAATAATAGACGTACTCTTGAGGATTTCCTTCTCAATGGCAAGTGACACGGTTTTCTCAATGAGCAAATCCAGCAAATTCAAATCTTTTAAACGAAGTTTTCGAAATTTGGTTAAGGAACTAGGATCCATAACGGGGTCTTCTGGGGCCATTCCCAGAAAATATTTGAAGGACATATCGTACCGAGATCGCTCAACTATGTCGACATCGGACATATCGAAAATAGCCTTCAGCAATAAGTATTTAAACATTCGGATCGGATCAATGGCATTACGACCGTTATCGAGGCAGTAATTGACTTGAAGTTCTTCGTATATGAATGAAAAATCCACGAGTTCATTAATTTGTCGAAGCAAATTATCTATAGGTACAATCAAATTATAGAGTTCAACATAGGACTTAACACCAAAGCTTGTTGTTTTTGAATCATTCGACTCACCCTTATTCCAATGATACTAAAAGTATACAAGAAAAAAGTGCAGTCTCCTCACATTTTTGTGAGAAAACTACACCTTTGTTCAGTTTGACTTTTTCAGTGGCCTCGGACATGTCTCAGCGGTTTTTTTTTGGCAACAGGAGTTAGATCATAACCCCAAATAATCAGTAACGAACGATAAAACAAGAAAAAATGCCATCAACGAGCCGATCCCATAGGCCTGCTTTATTGCTTTTGATTTCTTCTCTGTTTTCTCAGTCTTCTTTGCTCTTGCAATGACGGATCGAAAGTACAAAATAGCTCCTATCAGAACCAGTACAATCTCCGCAGCGGCGCTTATGACCGGAAATTGCCATAGCCGGAATCCAAGCAGCGGCAGGTCTCCCCAGTTTCCAGGAAAAAACGGCATATCGCTTCGATGCACAACCAAATCGATAAGCCAGTGGCTAAAGGTAAGCGATCCGATGACAATTGCGCTTCGCATATTCCAAATGCGCCATGCGATGAAGCAGGCGATAGCCGATATAAGCAGCGCACCGACGAGGGAGTGCGTATAGTCGGCATGGATAATGGTTTTGCCGTATCCGCCATCGCCAATCGGCTCGAGTGATTCTACGCCGGAGAGCAGCAGCGGGATAAAGACAATATCCATTAGCTGCGTGCTCGCCATTAGCGCCCATAAGGGAACCTGCGGTTCCATCGCTTTTACAGCAGCTGCAAGTCCAAAATGTCCAGCAAACATCTATTGTTCCCCCTTCGGTATTATTCGCGCATCAAGCCAGCCGCACAAAGCAGCGAACAAGAAAATAAACAATAAAAAGGTCAATGTTTTTTCCTGCTTTCCTGAAGCTGAGCATTAAAGCCAAGCAGCAATGACTCAAAGGCAACGTGAAAGGTGTTTGATAGTCGGGTCATTATCGAATCGACAGTCTCCTCCGACAATGTATAGGTGCCGACGATGCCGCGCAGCATATAGAAATAAATGCGTGAGAAGCTAAGGAGCTGCTCGCCTTCTGTCAAATTAAGGTTGGTTTTTAAAACCTGCACAATAATATTGAACATTTGATTGCGCATGCGATTAATCTCAAGCTCAGGCTCTGCTTCGTCCACCCGTACGGATTTTACTTCGAAAAAAATAGCATACATGCTGCGGTTTTCGAGGCAAAATCGAATAAACTGCTCGCTTAACCGCTGCAGCTTCTCGTCGGAGGTCAAAAAACCATCGACAACTAGAGCGTCCAGCTTAACCTTAAGCTGCTGCAAGGGCTGCATCGAGAGAGCGTGAAGGAGAGCTTCCTTATCCTGAAAATAAATATAGATCGTCGTATGGGAACAACCTGCCTCTTTGGCGATTTCCCTTATCGTAACGGACTCGTAGCCGCGTTCTCCGAACAGCTTCTCGGCCGCCGCGATGATAGAGCGTTTGGTTTCTTCTGATCGCAATTCTTTTTTTGAGGCGATGGGTTAACCCTCCTTTTCGTTGTATAACCAATGGTTAGTAACCATCGGTTATACAATATCACCACTTACATATGTTGTCAATAATCAACATCTGCTATAATTCAAATTAAGCACACGTTTACGAAGTAGGTTTGCATTCGCAAAACTAAGCACACGCTTACGAAGTAGGTTTGCTTCAGCAAACCTTTAAGGAGAAATATAATGAAGCTATTCCCTTCCATCAGCAAAGACCTTATCGAGCTGCCGCAGGCTTTTCCGATTATCATCTCGCAATCCGAGGGGGTTAATCCTACCTTTCAAAGGCTGCACTGGCATATGGCGCTTGAAATAAACTACATAAAAAAGGGCAGAGGCTATTATTTAATTAACGGGAGCCGTTATGACTTTCAGCAAGGCGATATCGTTCTCATTCGTTCCAATGACCTGCACCGTGCATTCGAATCAGAGGAGCTGGTGATGAATGTGATTATGTTTGACTCCGCCTACCTTGCCCTAGAGCAGCGTTATGACGCGGAGCTGCTTATCCCTTTTCGCGATACAGGCATGCGGTTTGATAAGGTGCTTGATCGGACCCATCCGATGCTTGGGCTACTGGGCGATATCATTTCGGATATGGCAGCCGAATTCGAGCGTAAGGAACCGCATTTTGAGGTGGTCGTTCGGGCAAGGCTCATGCAGTTTCTTGCGTTTGTTAATCGTTATTTTTCGAAAAACAATGAAACCGGAACACCCTATGCACGAGGGATGGAAACGATTCGAGGGGTACTGCATGATATCGAGGCTGACATTTCTTATCCTTGGACGCTTAAGGAGCTGGCAGAGGCAGCGCATCTCAGTCCCTCGCGTTTTAGCACGCTGTTTGTTCAGGTTGTCGGAACCTCGCCTATGGATTATTTAATTCAATTGCGGCTGTCGCATGCGGCTCACCTGCTGGAGTCTTCGGACAAGAAGATTATAGAAGTGGCAGCAGAATGTGGATTTCGTAATTTGTCTAACTTTAATCGGCTGTTTAAGCAGCATGTAGGCAAGCTGCCTTCCGAGCTACGTGAGTAGATAGAATAGTAAGATAGTATCATAACATCGTTCTTTTTCATTAGAAGAGCGATGTTTTTTATTTTAAAATAGAAGAAAGTATAAATGATAGTTAACATACGAAAGTAAAAAACTAGGAGCGTGACCGAATTGATTTTCCTTGGGGTAGATGCAGGAGGCACCAAGACGCATGCCCTGCTTGTTGACGAGAATGGTCAGGTACTAGGCAGAGGGCATGGTGGGAATGGCAACCACCAAACGGCGTATGAAGGAGCAAAGACGAGCATTGATACGGCTTGCAATCAGGCTCTTCAAGAAGCTGGCGTATCAAAGGATCAAGTGACCTTCGCTTATTTCGGACTAGCCGGAGCGGATCGCGAGCCTGACTACGTTATTTTACGACCGATGATTGCTTCGCTAGGCTTTGAAAAACATGATATCGCATGCGATACGATGATCGGTATGCGCGCGGGTACCCATCAATCGTATGGCGCGGTTATTATCAGCGGCACCGGCTTTAACGCTGCAGCCCGCAACAAGCAAGGCGAAGAGCTTCAATATGGCGGCTTTGGATATATGTTCGGAGATGGACTCGGCTCGGGTACCGATCTAGCCATCCATGCTTTCCGCAGTGCGATCCGTGCTTGGGAGGGCAGAGAGCAAGCGACTCTGCTTACTGAGCTGGTTCCGCAGCGGCTTGGGTATGAAACCATTCAACACATGTACGACGACGCCTTGGAAAACGGCAAGCGTCCTCCCCATTCGCTTGCTAAGGTTATGTTTGAGGCAGCAGAGCAGGGCGATGCAGTAGCTATCCGCATTTTGGAAGAGGCGGGTCGTGAGCATGCGAATGCGGTCAATGCGCTCATCAAGCGCCTTGGCATGGAGCAAGAAAAGTTTGATGTCGTACTAACCGGCAGCGTGCTGTCGCGCGGAAGCTCTCCACATATGGTTAACGCCATTAACGAGGCCGTCGTTGCGGTTGCCCCTCATGCCAAAACAGTCAAGCTTACGGTTGACCCGGTAGTAGGTGCAGTCATGAGCGCGATGGATAGCAGCGGTATGGTCATCAGCGAAGAAGTTGACGCAGCACTTAGAAAAATTACTCTTTAAACCAATAGAACACTCACTCCAAAATGAACACCGTGCATGCAATCATCATTTTTAAAACATTGAGGGAGGCTCATTCAAAATGTCCAAAAAACCACTTAAAGTTGCTGTCATCGGCGGCGGTTCCTCTTACACCCCTGAAATCGTAGAAGGTTTCATCAAAAAGTACGACGAGATGCCTATTCGCGAGTTATGGCTCGTTGATATCGAAGAAGGCCGACATAAGCTGGCGATCGTAGGCGAGCTTGCAAAACGGATGGTGGAGAAGGCGGGTCTGCCGATCGAAGTGAAATTGACGCTTGACCGCCGCGAAGCAATTGCCGGAGCAGACTTTGTTACGACTCAAATGCGGGTTGGTTTGCTTGAAGCAAGAAAACGTGATGAGCATATTCCGATCTCCCATGGTGTGATCGGACAAGAAACGACAGGTCCTGGCGGTATGTTCAAAGCGCTTCGCACTGTGCCGGTTATTCTGGACATCTGTAAAGATATCGAAGAGCTGGCGCCAAATGCTTGGATGCTTAACTTTACGAATCCTGCTGGTATCGTGACGGAAGCGGTACAGAAATACAGCAAAGTAAAAACAGTTGGCCTATGTAATTCGCCTATCAACTTCCAAAAGTTTCTTGCTAAAGAGTACGGCGTAAGCGAGAGCGACGTATTGCCGGAATTTGTGGGCATCAACCATCTTCACTGGGTGACGGCTGCTTACGTAAACGGCGAGGATAAGCTGCAGGAGATGATCGGCGGCGGTCGTGATTATTCCGCTACGAACGTGACGGCTTTTGACTGGGATGCGGATTTCCTAAGCTCGCTTGGCGCACTGCCAACGTATTACCTCCGTTATTTCTACATGACGGATGCTATGCTTGCGGATATGAAGCAGTCAATGGAGAAAAACGGCACGCGTGCAGAAGTGGTTAGCCGGGTTGAAGCGGAATTGTTTGAGCTGTACAAGGACGTTAACCTAAATGAGAAGCCGAAGCAGCTTGAGCAGCGCGGCGGAGCTTATTACTCCGAGGCGGCTGTTAACTTGATGCACGCTTTGTATACGGACAAGCGGGATATTCAGACGCTTAACGTAAGAAACGGCAACATTATCGATTTCTTGCCAGAGGATGCCAGCATCGAGGTCAACTGTGTCGTAACGGCGCAAGGTCCGATCCCAATGCCGTTGCAGCGTGTTCCGGAACAAATTAAAGGACTCATGCATGCAGTTAAAACGTACGAGGCATTGACGATCGAAGCGGCAATTAGCGGAGATAGAGGCATCGCGCTGCAAGCGTTGGTGCATCATCCGCTCGTTCCAAGCGTCTCAGTGGCGAAGGCGCTGCTTGAGGAGATGCTTGAAGCGAACAAAGCGTATCTGCCAAACTTTTTCAAACAAGAATAAAAGCTGCTGCGAATAGGCGAAGCGAAGCAAATAGGAAGGCCGGGATTAATGATCCTGTCCTTCCTATTTGCTTTTTTTCAGTTTGTTTCACAGAAGAGCGTACATACAATATTTTTCATTGACAACGGCGTGAAACGATTATAAGATAACTGATGTTAATGATTATGATAATTATTATCAATAGACTGATAATGGTTTTCACAAAATGAAGGCAAGCATTGGTTTTGATAAATAGGGGGTAATAGGAAATGAGTAAACGTTTAATGGGTTTGATCATGGTCATTGCAGTCATGCTAGTCGCAGCAGGCTGCGGAGCGAACAACACGAGCAATAAAGCAGCAGCCGGCGAGACAAGCGGAAATGCAGGCGAGACTAACGCGAGCGCTGAAACGGCTAACGGCCCGATGATCCTTAAGGATGCGAAAGGTGAATTCAAGCTGGATAAACCGGCTCTAAAGGTAGTCGTATTGGAATGGACGTTTACAGAAGACATGGTCGCGCTTGGCATGCAGCCGATCGGTAACGCTGACAATGAAGGCTATAAGCAGTGGGTCACTTCTAAAGCCCCTTTGGATGCGTCTGTGACGGATGTCGGCTTCCGGCATGAGCCGAATTTAGAGACGATCGCTTCCCTGAAGCCCGATTTGATTATTGCGAATACGGATAGCCATGAGGCGATTTACGATCAGCTGAAAGGAATCGCGCCAACGCTGATATTCAGCCTATACCCGGTTGAGGGCGGAGGCGACCAATATACGCAGATGATCGATATTTTCAAAACAATCGCTGCAGCGGTTGGCAAGACGACTGAAGGAGACAAAGTTCTCTCCGATTTGGACCAGCATTATACAGATGCAAAAGCTAAGCTGGCAGCAGCAGGCAAGGAAGGCTTGAACTATGTGCTGACCCAAGCATTCAGCTATCAAAACGCGGCGACGATGCGCTTGTTCATGGATAACTCCTTGGCGGTTCAGACGCTTGATCGCATCGGTCTCAAAAACGATTGGAAACCGGAGCCTTTTGAGCTATACGGCTTTACCACATCAACAGTTGAAGCATTGCCTGCGGTAAAGGATACCAACCTCATTTATATCGTTCAGAAAGATGACGATATTTTTTCGAATGGATTAAAAGATAATTCGATATGGAACGGCCTGAATTTCGTCAAGGAAAAACGCACTTATGCGCTGGACGGCTCTACTTGGGTGTTCGGCGGCCCGATCTCCTCTAAAGTGATCGTGGATCAAGTCGTTAATGCATTAACAAAATGAGCGCCATGACGAAGGTTCAAAACAAAGAGGCTAACGCGGGTATGTTTTGGCGATTGATTGGTATTTTTGGGGGCGGCCTTGCCGCCCTTTTCGTTCTATCCTTGCTAAGCCTATGCTTCGGCGAAGCAAAGATTCCGGCAGCAACCGTGTTTGACGGTTTACTGCATAGGCAAGATGTGATGGAGCATAATCTGCTGTGGGATATTCGGATGCCGCGCACCGTAATTGGCATTATTGCCGGCGCTGCCCTTGCGGCGGCAGGCGCTTTGCTGCAGACGATAACGAGAAATCCGCTCGCTGCATCCGACACGCTTGGCATTAATGCGGGCGCATATTTTATGGTTGTGCTGGGCACGGTTGCTTTTCCTGCGCTGCAAAATGAATTTCCCTTTGTACTAGCGGCAGTTGGCGGCTTCCTCGCGGCTCTCGCCGCCTATTTCCTTGGAGGCGGCCGAACGGCTACCCCTGTCCGGCTAGCCTTATCCGGTATGATTGTCTCTATGGTGCTCGGCGCCTTCACATCGGCCATTCATATTTTCAAGCAAACCGAAACGCAATCTTTGTTTTTATGGGGTTCTGGCACCTTGATACAGCTCGATTGGAGCGGTGTCGAGTATGCTTGGCCTTTTATTGCGGCTTTGCTAGTTATTGCGATAGCTGCCGGTCGGCAATTCGATGCGCTTGAGCTTGATGAATCGACTGCTCGCTCGCTAGGGCAACGCGTCGGCTTAACTCGCGCAGCGGGACTCGGGCTGTCTGTGTTTCTGGCAGCTATCGTCGTCAGTGTAGTTGGGCCAATCGGCTTTGTCGGGCTCGTAGCGCCGCATCTCGTAAGGCTTAGCGGCATTCGCAAGCACCGTTTGCTCATTCCAGCAAGCGCGCTTTGGGGCGCGCTGCTGATTACAGCGGCGGATTTGCTCGCGCGCATGATACGCAGCAGCCTTGGAGAGATGCCGGTTGGCGCGGTCATGGCGATCATCGGCGCACCTTGGCTTATTTGGCTGGTGCTAAGCAAAATGAAGCATATCTCAGGTTCAGGCACGGGACAGTCCTCGATGAGCATCGGCGGAGCAGCGCTGCGATTGCGCTTTGGTCCGGCTGCAATTTTCATGACGGTATTGTTAATCGTGATTATCCTAGTCAGCCTCTCGCTTGGCGGCACTAAAATTCCGATTGCCGAGCTCCTTGGCAGTCTCGTAGGTGCTGGGGATTCGTCTTATTCCGTTCTTTTAAATCTACGACTTCCCCGCACGCTCGTTGCAGCAGGAGGAGGCATTGCTTTAGCGATCAGCGGCGTTCTCATTCAAAGCGCTGTTCGTAATCCGCTTGCGGACGCTTCTATTATCGGGGTAACCTCGGGTGCGGGCTTTGGCGCGCTTGTTGTGCTTGTCGCTTGGCCGACACTGCCGATTTTTGCGCTCCCGATTGCAGCGATAGCTGGCGGAGTCATCGCCGCCGCTTTTGTCTTTTTCCTAGCGTGGCGCAAAGCGCTGAATCCATCTGTTCTTATTTTGCTGGGCATTGCTGTCTCGGCAGTCGGCTCAGCCGGGATCCAGGCGATGATCGTAAAGGCTAGCCTTTGGAGCAGCACGGCTTTTGTCTGGTTAACAGGAACAACTTACGGACGGGGCTGGCCCCAATTTAACAGCATATTTATTTTTCTGCTTATTCTTGTGCCAACTGCTTATTATCTAGGAAGAAAATTTGATCTGTTGGCGTTTGGCGACGAGAGTTCAACGGGCTTCGGCTTACCGGTCCGGGGAACGAGGCTGTGGTCGATGATTATCGGCGTGCTGCTGGCTGCCGGCGCGGTTGCGAGCGTAGGAACGATTGGGTTTCTTGGTTTAATGGCGCCGCATGCGGTACGCATGATGATCGGACATCATACAAGACGGTCCATTGTATTATCAGGATTGCTAGGCGGGATTTTGCTTGTAGCAGCGGATACGCTTGGTAGAACGGTGATGGCGCCGAAGGAAATTCCCTCCGGACTAATCATTATGCTAATTGGAGCGCCTTACTTTTTATTTCTGATGTATCGTTCAATGGTCAAAAAGGGGTAATTTGATCGGAAATTATGGATAGATACGAATAATGAAGTTATTTATTGCCATTAATGTTCGTTAAAAGTTGTTGACAAAGAGGACAATTTCTCTTTAAAATTGAAAACGGAAAACAACAACAGCATATTTTTTCGTATAATCTCAAGAATCGGCTTGAGAGTCTCTACTCGGTCACCGTAAATGATCAGGCTACGAAAATGGTGGAAAAGCGCGCAGCGGTCCGGCGTGTATACTTTTCCCCTTTTTGCAGAGCCTAGGAGAAATGCGTATTTTTGCATTTTTTTCTAGGCTTCTTTGTTTGTTCCACCACATTTTTGGGAGGTTAGTAATCAAAATGGAACGTTTCTTTCGATTAAAGGAACACGGAACAAATGTCAGAACAGAGATTATGGCGGGGCTGACGACTTTCATGACGATGGCGTACATATTAGCCGTCAATCCAATCATACTCACACCGGCCGGTCTTGACTGGACAGCAGTATTTCTAGCTACGGCACTTGCTGCCGGCATCTTCACCATTGCGATGGGCTTATTCGTTAACTTCCCTGTCGCGCTTGCTCCGGGAATGGGCTTGAATGCGTACTTTGCATCTGTTGTCATAGCATCAGCGTCAACAGACACCCCGATCTCGCCTGCGATGGGTCTGACGGCTGTTTTTATCTCAGGCATTATCTTTATCATTTTAACGCTGACGCAAATTCGCCAAATGCTTATAACGGCTGTTCCTGACAGCTTGAAGCATGCGATTACGGTCGGTATCGGCTTGTTCATTACGATCATCGGCTTGAAAAACAGCGGTATTATGACGATTGCTGTATCGAGCTTTACAGATATCAAGCAAGGCGTATTCACGCCGGTTAGCGGCTCCGAAACCGTTATCCAGCTGGGAAGCTTCCATAATGAAACGGTTGTGCTCACAGTCATTGCCCTGCTGCTCATCGGCGTGCTGATGGTGCTTCGTGTACCAGGCGCCATTTTGTTCGGTATTTTGGGAACGACAGTCATTGCGATTCTAATTGGCCATGTTGACGTGAAAGCAGCTTTCACGAATCAAACATGGGTGCCTGATTTCACGAAGATGAACTTCTGGCATTTTGACTTTGCGGGCTTGTTCGAGGTTGGTCTCGTAACGGTCATTCTAACGTTCACATTCGTTGAGATGTTCGATACGTTCGGAACGCTTGTCGGTACGGCAAACCGTGCCGGTTACATGAAGGACGCGGAGAAGGGCAAAAAACGTGTAGGTAAGGCCATGTTCGTCGATGCCATCGGCGTTAGCGGCGGCGCGGTTCTAGGTACGAGCACAGTGACTGCATTCGTAGAGAGCTCCGCAGGTATTGCGCAAGGCGGTCGTACGGGTCTAACGGCAGTAACGACAGGCATTTGCTTCCTGCTTGCGATCTTCTTGTCGCCGATCGTTGCGCTTGTTCCGGGTGCGGCTACAGCTGCTGCACTTATTATCGTAGGCGTACTTATGATGCAGTCGGTAAAAGATATCGATTTCTCGGATATGGTTTACGCGATTCCTTCCTTCTTGACGCTGGCATTTATGCCGCTTACGTACAACATCGCGAACGGTATTTCGTTCGGTATCGTATCGTACGTGCTTCTTGCAACGGTTGCTAACTTGACTGGCAAAGGCAAGTACAAGGTACACTGGCTCATGTGGATTCTAGCGGTGCTGATCATTGGCCGTTACGTATTCATGGGCGGGGAATAGTTATGGTGAAAGAAGCAGCGCTGGACCGGCGCCGCTTCTTTTTTTTGTGCAATTGAAACGGTTGGAAGGGTATTTTACGGTTATCATTTGGTATACTTTTGAAAAAAGGATGCTGCGGCAGGCGGAAGGATGAGCAAGATGTTACGTGTTGATTTGAATTGCGATATGGGGGAGAGCTTTGGCGTCTATCAAACGAACGCTGACAGCGAGCTGATGAAATCGATTACTTCAGCGAATATCGCGTGCGGATTTCATGCGGGAGATGCAGCGACTATCCGCCGTACGGTAAAGCTGGCGATTGCCCATGACGTAGCGATCGGCGCGCATCCGGGCCTGCCCGATTTGGCTGGCTTTGGCAGGCGTGCGATGGATATAACGCCCGATGAGGCGTATGAACTGACCGTGTATCAACTAGGAGCAGTCTACGCATTTGCCAAATCCGAGGGCGGGGTCGTTGCGCATGTGAAGCCGCATGGCGCTTTGTATAATATGGCTGCAAAAAGCAGGCCGCTCGCCGATGCGATTGCGGAAGCGGTCTATAAGGTTGAGCCGAATCTGCTGTTATTCGGTTTGGCGGGCAGTGAGCTTATCCGTGCTGGCGAGGCAATTGGCCTGCGTACGGTGAGTGAAGTGTTTGCAGACCGAACCTATGAAGCGGACGGCTCGCTTACGCCGCGAGGAGCAGAAGGAGCGGTCATAACTGATGCTGCCCGCGCGGCAGAGCAAGCGATAAGGATGGTAAGGGACGGCGAGGTGATCACGCGGAAGAGGAGCAGCTTTATTTTGCGGGCGGATACGGTATGTGTGCATGGAGATACTCCGGGAGCGGTGGAGCATGTTAAGCAGCTGCGGGCGGCGTTAGAGGCTGTGGGCATTGCCGTTAAAAAGGCAGGTGGGTGAGTGTGGACAAAGCGACTTATGAAATGCTGCCGTTAGGCGACACTGCCATAATTATTCGTCTGGGCAATAGCATCGACGAGCGAGTCAATCGCATTGTCATGAATGTAAGCCGAGCTTTAGAGGAGCGGCCTTTTGCGGGATTAATCGAATGTGTTCCCTCATTCGTAGCCGTTGCCGTTCACTACGATCCGCTGCTCGTGAAGAAAAGCCGAGCAGGGGCAGAGCATCAGCATGCTACGATTTTTGAAACCGTATGTGCGAGAGTGCAAACCTATCTAACGAAAGAGCAGTTATTCGCTTCCAATCAAGAGGCTAGAACGATTGAAATTCCGGTTTGCTACGGCGGGGAGTATGGTCCAGATCTAAGCCAAGTAGCTAAGCTTAACGGGCTTACGGAGGAAGAGGTGATCACTATTCATACGGAGGGGCTCTACTTGGTGCATATGCTTGGTTTTGCGCCGGGATTTCCTTATCTGGGCGGGATGTCTGAGAAAATTGCCGCGCCAAGACATCAGACCCCGAGAACGATTATACCGCAGGGCAGCGTCGGCATAGCCGGCAAGCAGACAGGCGTTTATTCGGTAGCAACACCGGGCGGTTGGCAGTTGATCGGGAGAACGCCGCTTGCTCTATTTTGCCCGCAGGATGAAATTCCTAGCTTGCTTAGACCAGGTGACTCGGTTAAATTCAAGCCAATAACAGACGAACAATTTAAGTTCTATATAGAAGGTGAGTTATGAGTATAAAGGTGGTTCGCCCCGGCTTGCTTGTTACCGTTCAGGATCTCGGGAGGTTTCGGTATCAAAAATACGGCGTAGTTGCCGGCGGCGCTATGGATACGGGAGCATCGCGAGCGGCTAATCTGCTGGTAGGCAACGAGGGGCATGAAGCTGTGCTGGAAATTACGCTTACTGGGACGGAGCTCGTTTTGGAGCAGGATACGCTGCTCGCGATTTGCGGCGCACGAATGCTCGTCACTGCCGATGGCGAGGAGCTGCCGCTATGGAGGCCGGCGCTCGTTCGCGCGGGGACCGTCATCAAGTTTGGAGCCTGCGAGTCTGGCTGCCGATCCTACTTTGCAGTTGCGGGCGGATGGGATGTTCCGGAAGTGATGGGCAGCAAAAGTACTTATCTGCGCGGCGCTATCGGCGGTTATAAAGGGAGAGCGCTAAAGGCAGGAGATGTGCTGGCGGCCGGTGCTCCGAGCTTGCTGTCAGAGCGAATGAAGGAATCGCTGCAGAAAGGTTGGCGCGGGTATGGCAGCTTTGCAGTCCCGCTGTGGCATGCGAGCCATTTTGCCATAGCGGACAATCTAGCGGACCCGATCATTCGCGCGCTGCCGGGTACGCATTATGAGCGATTTACAGCCGAGAGCAAGTCGAGGTTATTTAGCCAAAGCTTTCAAATATCCGTGCAATCTGACCGTATGGGATATCGCCTCGAAGGGAATCACAAGCTGGAGCTCGCTGCGCCGTTAGAGCTGTTATCGGAAGCAGTCGCGAGTGGAACGATCCAAGTGCCGGCTGATGGAAATCCGATCGTGCTGCTTGCCGACAGGCAGACAACGGGCGGTTACCCGCGAATCGGGCAGGTCGCAACGGTCGATATTGCTGTTTTCGCCCAGCTTAAGCCCGGCGACCGCTTTCGCTTCGAATGGATTACCCAGCAGGAGGCAGAGGAGCTTTATTTGGACAGCGAACGCGATTTAAGGATGCTGAAGGCAGCTGTAGCGTTAAAGTTTAACTCCGCTAATTGAAATTGTATTGGTGTAGGCAGCGAATGCAGGTTACTCCAAAAAGAAAAAGCGCCGATGCCGCCAAAAGTGGCGGATCAGCGCTTGAACACGGACATGTTTTTGAGGACCATCATAAGGTTTGCTGGCTTCTCGGCAAGTCGGCGGGTGAAGTAGGGGTACCACATGACACCGTATGGGACATAACAGCGGATGCGATAACCTTCCTTAGCAAGCTTGGCTTGCTCGTTCATACGCAGGCCGTAAAGCATTTGAAATTCAAAAGCCTGTTTAGATATCCGATGCGTGCGCACGTATGCCTTCACCCAGCTGATAATCGCATCATCATGGGAGGCGATTGCTGTATAGACGCCTTTGTCCAAATGAAGCTTGATCATGCTTTTGAAGCTTGCAAGCACCTCGTCAGGTTTCTGAAAAGCGACTTCATCCGATTCCTTATAGGCTCCCTTCACGAGGCGGAGATTGATACGTGCTTGCAGCATATCCTTAGTATCCTGCTCCGATCGGAACAAGTAAGCCTGCAGCACGGTTCCTACATTCTTTAAACCTTCGGCATGCAGCCTCTTCACGATATCGATCGTCGCCTGCGTAAAAGGGGTATTCTCCATATCGATCCGAACAAAGTTCCGATGGCGCCTTGCATGCTTCACCACATCACGAATGTTGGCGTAACAAGCTGCTGGGTCCAGAGCGAGTCCCATTTGGGTTGGCTTTAACGATACGTTGGAGTTTGCCTTGCAGGCAGCTATGCCTTCAATAAGCTTTAAATATTGCTCCTTATATACGGAAGCCTCGCTTATATCCCGAATGCCCTCACCTAAATGATCGAGCGTAGCCATAATGCCAAGCTTGCCGAGCGCGTCGATTTCCTTCAAAGCTTCCTCAAGCGTTTCCCCCGCAATGAATTTGCTCGCGAGTTTTTTGCCATAGGTCGTTGAGAGCTTCTCGACAAGCGGTAAGCCTGTGATCGTCAATAATGACTTGCGATACCATTTTGCACCGATGCCCATCATTGCTGCTCCTTTCCCGAAAATGCGTTAGTAGGAGTTAGAAACAGGAGAGTTCGGTATTAGTATATTCACAAATCACCGACATCGCGCTATGTGCGCCTAATTATTTAAAAAACAGAAAATGTGTCGGCAGCTTCCGAAGCTGACCGTCGGAAGGCTTATTGATGACGCGCCCGTTAAAAATGAGCGAGGAAGAGCCGCCGCCATCCAGGTTGTAGCCGTCTACGGCGCCGTAGCGCTGGAGCAACAGCTGCATTTCGCCGAGCGTAGCGCCAGAACTGCCGGATTCGTTGTACCCGTCAGCGACGAGAAACAACAGCTGGTCATCTTTGTAGTTGGCTATAACGGTTCGCGGAGCGCGCTTCGGACTCGTTTGCCATTTGGCCGGAATCGGCTGCGGCGCACCGCCCCGGAGCAGGACGGGCACGAAGGACGCGCCGAACTTCGGCTTTTGCGCGTCCAAATGCTGCTTGGTCGCGAACTTTCCGCCGATCAGCTCGTTCTTATCGTTTAGTCCGACAAAAAATAGATCGGCATGAGGAGCCTCAAAGCCGGTAGCATAATCGCCGTCAACGATGGTTGTGCTTAACGGATATCTTTTGCCTCGTCCATCCGCAAAGCCGCCTGCATTAATGCCGGCTGCTGCCTGGTGACGGTTAACGGCAGCTAGCGTAGTCTCTGCTTTGCCGAGCTCATCTCCGCCAAGCGTCATGGTCATCGCGTCTTTGCTTTTCAGCTTTACTTTAAGCGCATAAGCGGTAAAGTTTTCTGCCTTTATGTAGAATAGCTGAGCTCTTAGCTTGTCCGACTCGATTGTACCGGCTGCCTTGCCCAGCTTACTCGTAATATTGCGATCGTAAATGATCAGCGGCCTCATCGCTTGCGAGGCGGCCATGGACGATATTTTCGCCATATCGGCATTGGTTTGCGTATACAGCTTAATTTGTTTTTGAATCGACTCACGGGTTTGCGACGCGGTTTGCTGCGCGAGATCAAGCCCTGTTGAGGCAGGCTCAATATTGGTTTCAGGAGGCCTTGTAAGCTCCGTAACGGGCTTCGGAAACGCGTCAGTAGGCAATTGAATGACAATATCGGATAAGAGCAGCCAAATCATAATGCCTAGAAAAGGCGCGCATGCGAGCAGGGCTGTGCGGTTCAGCGCTTTGACGGTCAGGTTCATTTGAGCACATCCAAGCTCTTCTGCAGCTCGTTCAGCTGCTTCTTCACTTCATTCAATTGCGTATACAGCTTGTTGCTGTTGTCGGTCTTGGAATCGGCGTTATCCTTCGTAAACGTAAGCAGCTCATTAAGCGCGTCGACCTTCGCCTTAAGCTCGGATAGATCTGCCGTATAGTTTGTTTCGAGCTGTAGCATGCGAGCCTCGTAGGCTTGCTGCATCGCCGAAATTTGACTGGCGGTTTGACGCTCGAGATCAGCGGAGAGCGTCTGCTGAATCCGTTCGGTATACCATTTGGCACCGAGTATGCCGGAGCATATAATAATGAGCCATACGCATACAAAAAGGAGGAAGGTACGATTTCCTTTCTTTCTGCGCGTCTTTTTGTCATATTGGCTGGCAGTACGTTGTTCCAAAATCAAATCACTCATTCTATTCATTCACCTCTCTTGATAGTCACTTGCACGAAAGATCGGATGAACGAACTGCAAGCATTGGGACTCTTAGTTTTAGACAGCAATTGCCGCTAAATAGTTGCGGATGTCATCTTATTGTAACAAAGAGAGGGGGAGATGTCGTCTGCGCTGAGTGGGAATTTTATGTAAATTTGATTTCTTAGCGGAACATTCTCCCTCCTACCTGCGTCTAACCATACGGGATGCGGCAGCCGATGCCGCAAAACGGAAGGAGATTATGATGAATAGAGAGAATTGGTTCAAGCGATTAGCGAAGCGAGCAATCGTAGCCAGCTTGCTAGTTGCGCTTGTAGGCACGGGTTTTGGAGTCAAGGAACAAGCAAATGCAGCAGAGCGTCAGCCGATCAAGCTGGTGTTCGTGCACGGGTCGAAGCAAATGACGTTAAATGGCAAGACGCAGCAAATGACGACGCCGCTGCCGGTAGTAAAAGGGGTCACGATGATTCCAGTTCGTACGCTAGCGAATTCTGTTGGAGCAAGCGTATATAACGATAGCAAGGGCACTCATATCGATACTTATTTCAACAAAGTGACGTTAAACGCCAAGATGCGCGGCGCAAACCGCAATGGCAGCTATTTGGTTATGCCGAATGAGGCTCTAACCATTAATGGAACAATGCATGTACCCTTGTCTGCGGTTAAGCTCCTTTGGAATGCAGGGTATGTGTACAATGCGCAGCTCAAACAAATTACGATAACGATCCAGCCAGATCCGAACGTTCCTCCGGTAGCGAAATTTAATGCGCCTGTGCAGGTAAAGCTAGGCGAGCCGGTACAATTTGAGGATCTTAGCTATGATCCTGACGGCAAGATCATAAAGACGGAATGGACAGGACGCAAAAGCGCGTACTTTGAGCCGGGCGTCTATACGGTTACACAATCCGTATATGATAACGATGGCACTTGGAGCCCTAAAATCGCCAAAGATATTACGGTTACTGACGAAGTCATGTATACCCCTTATGAATACTACATGCGCTACGGTAATCCCGGCGATAAATTCGCCGTTGATGCGAAGCTTATGAATACGTTTGACGATGTTCCTACTTATGAGACAAAAGGTTATACGACATTGTACATGTCCAATGCGCCTGAACGGTTTTTTGGCGAAGGGTTGCTGTATGAGGATGAATTGGACGGTCCTAGCCGATTGTTCATTCATCATCGGAATGGCGCGCAAGAGAGAATGAAGTTAGCTGTCGTAGTAACGAACAAGCAGGGCTATCCGATTAAATTGACATTAGGCAATCGAGGACTGGCGGGTCCAAGCGTGAGCGCCATGCAATTCGGTTCTGCAGCCATAACAAGATACTTAATCGGCAGCCAGCCGCGTGAGTTAATCGTAGAGCCGGGTACATCCGCAGTGCTGCTGCCTGAGCTTGAGAAAATCATCATGAATCCTGACGAAGGCTTTTCCGGCCTGCTGGATGTAAATATGGATGGCCCACTAACTTTCTCGACGATGTCTTTGAGAGAAACGACGGATGCGCTTAGCTCTGTCTTCAACCTGGAGCAGCTTGAGAAGGTGGGCAATCGAGGAAGATTTTTGGACACGGATCAGTTTATTGAAGTAAATGAGAAGATTGGGCTTACAGAAGGCAAGCTTCGTCTGGGCAGCCGCGGCACGAGCATGGTTGGTGTTGATGCGCTAACTGGCGAAATGACTTACAACGGAGGGGAATATGGGGCAGTGACGACAATCAAGCTTAAGGATGTCGCCTATGGAACCCGCATTATTCTCAATCCGCGTGCAGGAATATTCCAAGGAGCAGTCTCTGTCAATGGCAACGTGGTATCGGTGCCGACAGGCGGACATGTGAACTTGGGCGAGGGCGTTTTGATTTATACGCAAAAGAAACCGGAGGACGGGAAAGCTACTGCTAAGCCGCCGGAAGTTACGATTACTTATTCATCACCTGGAGCAAGTTCGTTGCCGATATTATTCGTATTTTTTCCGGGCTCCGATTTTGAATAACTGATTGAAGGAGGATATGCCGCTACGCGGTTGTCCTCCTTTTTTCTGTGATTAGCGGTACCGGTCATGTATAATAGAGGTGTTAGTTACGTATTGAACCAATTAGGAGGGTGATCAGCATGGATCAACCAATCACAAATAACGGCGCAAGCCGAGTTCAGGCGAAAGCCATGTTCGCAGGGGGCTGCTTCTGGTGCATGGTTTCACCATTTGAGGAAATGCCCGGCATTATAAAAGTCGAATCCGGCTACACGGGCGGGCATACCGTAAACCCAACTTACCAGGAGGTTTGCTCGGAGACGACCGGACATGCGGAAGCGGTACAAATTACGT
The DNA here is from genome assembly GCF_001682865.1 of Bacillus sp. FJAT-26390. GTDB lineage: Bacteria > Bacillota > Bacilli > Paenibacillales > Paenibacillaceae > Pristimantibacillus. The sequence continues at coordinate 121,832 of NZ_MAQX01000032.1, read as the reverse complement.
ATGATCCGCAGATTTTCCCGTATGAGAAGCTGCTTGATATTTTCTGGAGACAAATCGATCCGACCGATGCGGGCGGACAGTTCCATGATCGCGGCGAATCGTACAGAACCGGCATTTATTATTATGATGAGGAGCAGCATGCGCTTGCTGAAGCCTCCAAGCAGGAGCTTGAGGCAAGCGGCCGCTTCGACCGTCCAATCGTAACAGAGATCGAGCCTGCGCAAGCTTTTTATCCGGCAGAGGACTATCATCAGGGCTACCACAAAACAAATCCTTACCGTTACAAAATGTACCGCAAAGGCTCCGGGCGCGACGCGTTTATTTCGCAGAACTGGACAACAAGGAAGGATCAAGCGGAGCTTAAGCAGCGCTTGACGCCAATCCAGTATGAAGTGACGCAGAACAGCGGAACGGAGCGCCCTTTCACAGGCGAATATTGGGATCATACCGAGGATGGCATCTATGTGGACATCGTATCGGGTGAACCGCTGTTCAGCTCCCGTGACAAATATGATGCTGGCTGCGGCTGGCCGAGCTTCACGAAGCCGCTGCAGGCTGCAGCTGTCTCTGAGCATACCGACACCACGCATCATATGGTGAGGATCGAGGTTCGCAGCAAAGAGGGCGATTCCCATCTTGGTCATGTGTTCGATGATGGACCGCAACCAACGGGACTACGCTACTGCATTAACTCTGCATCGCTGCGTTTCATTGGCAAGGATAAGCTGGAGCAAGAAGGGTATGGGGAATACCTGCATCTGTTTGCGTAAAAAAGAAGATTCGATAAATGATCTAAATGGAGGAGAAGCCGAAGATGAATATTGAGGAAGCGATTCGTACGCGGAGAACGATTGGGCGAGTGAAGAAGGACCCTGTAGATCGAGCGGTCATTGAACGTGTGCTGGATGCGGCGGTTTGGGCGCCTAGCCATTTTAATACACAGCCTTGGTCGTTTATTGTAATGACGGGTGAAGGAAGAGAGCGGCTGGCCGAAGGCTACGCACGCGTATCTGCCGCTGCCGTTCCTGAGCTAAGCGGACAGGAGCTTGAGGATCGATTGGCGAAGGAACGTACGAAAGCATACCGTTCTCCTGTTGTAATAGCGGCAGTATGCTCGCCTTCAGATGATCCGCGTGCGGTGCTGGCTGAGGAGATTGCGGCAGCTCATGCTGCGGTGCAAAACCTGCTGTTGGCTGCACATGCAAACGGTCTTGGAGCGATTTGGCGTTCGGGCGATCCGATGTACCACCCGCTTATGAAAGAAACGTTCGGGCTTGCTGAGCAAGACCAAATCGTCGGCATTATTTACTTGGGTTATCCGGATATGGCTGCACCTGAGCCAAAGCGTATTCCGGCTACAGCAAAAACAGTTTGGCTTGAGTAGCATCTACGATAGAAACCGCAGCGCTCGTCATGGGCGAGTACTGCGGTTTCTTTTTTTTTGTTAGCGAGCCGCTATACAAGCTTTTTAATCGTAAAATTCGCTTGCAGCACATACCAATTTTGCGGAAAAGGAACGCCGAGCACCCAGTAGCTGACACCACGAAGCTTGTATGCTTTTACAAGATTGAACTTGGCCTGTACGCTGCGCGCGTCCTCATACCATACGATATGCTCAAGGCCTTCCTCATCGTAATAGTTGTAGTAGGGCGACTGGCTCTCCTCATTGTATTTGATCTCCGCGCCGTATTTGTTCGCTCGATTTACCGCCTCCTTTGGGCTGACGGTAGGCGCCCATTTCCCTCCTTTGACGTAAGGAAGCGTCCAGTCATAGCCGTATAACGGCATGCCCATTACGATTTTTTGCGATGGAATGACGCTAAGCGCGTAGCTTACCACCTTATTCACCTCGTTCAGCGGCGCGACGGCGAGCGGCGGACCACCGGACCAGCCCCATTCGTAGGTCATCAATATAACAAAATCGACGATGCCGCCGATTGCGGAATAATCATGCGCTTCATACAGCGTACCCGTTTGATTCGCGGTTAGCTTGGGGGCGAGGCAGACGGAGACGAGATAGTTTTGCGGATGAAGGTCGTCGACGAGTTTTTGCAGAAAAGCGTTATAAAGCTCTTTGTCCGCGGGAGGCACATACTCAAAATCCACGTTCAGGGCTTGATAGCCTTTTTGCTTCATCGTAGCAAGAATGTTTTCGACAAGCTTCTGTTGAAGGGAGGGATCAGCCAAAACCGCATGTGCGATATCAGGGCTGAACGTGCCATTTTCAAAATTGGAAATGACCATCATAGGAGCCGCTTGTTTGCTGTATGCCGCATTGATAACACCTGAATCATCTAGCGTCGTAAATGTACCATCCGTTTGCACGCGGTAGCTGAACGGGCTTAAGTAAGTTAAATAGGGGCCGATTTCCTCGACGATTTCGACGCCGGACGGTCCGAATTTCTCTGTATAGGCGTTGACCTCAATCGTTGGACGGGCTGCTTGGGGGATGACGATCGTTTGCCCTGGATAAATAAGTGCGGGATTCGTAAGCCGGTTCGCCGCGATCAGCTCTTGCAGCGTAACGCCGTAGCGTTGGCCGATCTGCCATAACGACTCGGAAGCACGCACCTTGTGGCTGGTTGCCTCGATTGGTATGATCAGCGATTGTCCGATGACGAGCACATTTTGATTGGTTAAGCCGTTAGCGGCAGCAATATCATCCACGGTAACGTCATGATTTTGAGCCAGTTTATAAAGCGTGTCTCCTTTTTGCACGACATGAATCAACACGATTGCCGAGCCTCCTTTTTCAAATGTGATGTAAAAACTCGCAACTGCCCTTGCATGGTACCGGTTATGCCAAATAACTCTCCAATCTAACTCTATTCAAAGCGCGCAGCTTCTAGTCTGATGATTACAAAAAATGGTTATTTCCAATTTTCCGCTTTCGCAGCGGTGCTGCTCTAAAAAATGGCGAAGCAAATTTGCGGAAGGAATAACGAGCATTGGGAATAATACGCAAATAGGGAGAAAAACGACGAATGATGCGTATTTTTCTCTCGGTGATTTCCGCCATTTATCCGAAATGCGGCACAGCGCAACAGCCGTTTAGGGAATTGGTTAAGCATTTACGCCATAAAAAAGTTGAATATCAACAGGTAAACACCTTTTTTTGGTTATACAGTTCTGATTTTCCGGCTCTTTTCTTCAAAAAAACGAACCTTTATAAAACATTCTCTTTTAATGTTCGTATTTCATTGACAGTGGTTTGGGGATTAGATAAACTAGAATAGGTTTGAGGCAGCGCGTGCTGCCGATGCGTAAATGACTGTCGATTTTCCTCGAATGGAGGGAGCAGCATTACGCGAATCATTTCAACTGGAATTGAAGGATGATTATCATTATTTTCTTCCTAATTCATTTAACGTCATCTCGTATATATTTGGGATAAGGCCTGAATGTTTCTACCCGGAAACCTTAATTTTCGGACTACGAGCAAGATGAATGGACGAGCGACCAAGCCTATTGCACGAACTAACGTGGCAAGATCTCGGCTTGGAACGCCATATAGCAAATTCGCAGCACGTATATGCCCTTTAGTTGGACATAGGTTGCCTCTCTTACGGGGCAGCCTTATGTTGTCTCACAGGCATAGCGGCGAAGGTTTTGCTTGTCCTCATTGTTGAGAAGCATGCTGAAGAACCGCAATCAATAGCATTGCCGGCCATTCTTTCTGCTTCCGCTCGAGTCCTGCGGCATTCCTATTCTTATGGTTGCTGAAGGGCTTTTTCTGTTTTTTGCAGCGGTAAGCGATAATGTTTTGACGTTTTATAAACTTATAAATGAAAGTGGGTTTGAACGCATGTCTGCGAAGGTTGGCGTCATCATGGGCAGCAAATCGGATTGGGACACAATGAAACTAGCCTGCGACGTTTTGGAGGAATTGCAAATTCCTTATGAGAAAAAGGTCGTATCGGCGCATCGGACGCCGGACCTTATGTTTGAATACGCGGAAACTGCGGTTGAGCGCGGGCTTAAGGTGATCATCGCCGGAGCTGGCGGAGCTGCACATTTGCCCGGCATGGTCGCTGCGAAGACGATTTTGCCGGTTATTGGCGTTCCCGTCAAATCCTCGAATCTGAGCGGGCTTGATTCCTTGCTCTCCATCGTTCAGATGCCTGGCGGCATTCCGGTAGCTACTGTAGCTATTGGCAATGCGGGCGGAACGAATGCAGGGCTCTTGGCGGCACAAATGCTCGGAGCTTTCGACCCCGAGGTGCAAGCGCGCGTGGAAGCGCGCCGCGAGCGCATCAAGCAGGAAGTGCTGGAAAGCAGTGAAACGCTATGAGTAACGAAGCGGACAAGCAGCAGGTTCACACGCTGCTGCCGGGCAGCACGATCGGCATACTTGGCGGCGGCCAGCTTGGCCGGATGATGGCGAATGCCGGGAGCGCGATGGGCTATCGGTTTATCGCGCTTGACCCGGTCGTCGATAGCCCGACCGGGCAGGTTGCCGAGCAAATCGTTGCAGCCTATGATGACCGCGAGGCGGCTCGCGAGCTTGCGAAGCGCTCGGATGTCATTACTTACGAATTTGAAAATGTGGATGCCGACGTGGCAGCGATGCTAATGGAGGAATCCTATGTGCCGCAAGGCAGCAAGCTGCTGCATACAACGCAGCATCGCCTTCGCGAGAAGCAAGCGATTGAAGCGGCAGGCGTGCGGGTTGCGCCTTACCGCGAAATTCGCAGCGTAGAAGAGCTTCGCGAGGCGGTAGCCGCTTTCGGAACGCCTTGCGTGCTGAAGACGGCGATGGGCGGTTATGATGGCAAGGGCCAATGGGTCATTCGCAGCGCGGGCGAAATCGAGGAAGCTTACGAGACGTTATCGCGCGCAAAGGTGCAATTGGTGCTGGAGCAGTTCATACGGTTTGATAAGGAATTGTCGGTTATAGCGGCGAGAAGTCCGCAGGGAGAGATCAAGGCTTTTCCTGTTGCGGAAAACATACACGTCGATAATATATTGCATTTGTCTATTGTTCCTGCAAGGATCAGCGCGGAGCTGCAGCGCGAAGCGGAACGGCTTGCGATGCGGATTGCCGAAGGGCTTGGCGTAGTGGGTCTAATCGCGGTGGAGCTGTTTGTTACGGCGGAGGGCGAGCTGTTCGTGAACGAGCTTGCGCCTCGCCCGCATAACAGCGGCCATTACACGATGGAAGCTTGCCGGACATCGCAGTTCGAGCAGCATGTGCGCGCGGTATGCAATCTGCCGCTTGGCGATACGGCGCTGCTGACTCCAGTCGTAATGGTTAACGTACTGGGCCAGCATGTCGAGCCGCTGCTTGAGCTGACGTCACGTCAGGATGAAGCTGCAAAGCGCCTCAAGGTAGCGCCGAAGCTGCATTTGTACGGGAAGAAGGAAGCTGTCTTTAAACGGAAGATGGGCCATATCAATGTGCTGGCAGAGAACATAGATGCTGCGCTTAGCTGGATCGAAGAAACAACTATTTGGAAGGTGTGAAGCAATCATGTTAGAGCGTTACAGCAGACCGGAAATGAGAGCGATTTGGACAGAGGAAAATAAATTTAGAGCATGGCTTGAGGTTGAGCTTTGCGCATGCGAGGCATGGTCTGAGCTAGGCGTTATTCCGAAGGAAGACGTAGTCGCGCTTCGCGCTTCCGCGGACTTCGATATAGACCGGATTTATGAAATCGAGCAGGATACGCGCCATGACGTTATCGCGTTCACGCGCGCCGTATCGGAGAAAGCAGGCCCAGAAGGCAAATGGGTGCACTACGGCCTTACATCAACAGACGTTGTAGATACGGCGATCGGCTACCTGCTGCTTCAAGCAAACGATATTCTCGTTAAAGACATCGAACGTTTTATCGAAATTTTGAAAAACAAAGCGATTCAATACAAGGATACGCCGATGATGGGCCGTACGCACGGCGTGCATGCTCAGCCTACTACCTTTGGCCTGAAAATGGCGCTTTGGTACGAGGAAATGAAGCGGAACCTGGAGCGTTTCCACCACGCGGCTAACAACGTGCAATTCGGCAAAATGTCCGGCGCTGTAGGCACGTTCGCGGACATTGATCCTTTTGTGGAAGAATTTGTATGCAAGAAGCTGGGCATTACTGCTGCTCCTATCTCTACACAAACCTTGCAGCGTGACCGTCACGCTGAATATATGGCGACGCTTGCTCTCGTAGCTTCATCGCTCGACAAGTTCGCAACCGAAATCCGCGCCTTGCAGAAGAGCGAATTCCGTGAAGTGGAAGAGCCGTTTGCTAAGGGTCAAAAAGGCTCCTCGGCAATGCCGCATAAACGCAACCCGATCGGCTGCGAGAACATCTCCGGCTTGTCCCGCGTCATTCGCGGACATATGGTTACGGCTTACGAGAACATTGCATTGTGGCATGAACGCGACATCAGCCACTCTTCCGTTGAACGGATTATTTTGCCGGACGCAACGATGCTGCTTAACTACATGCTGAACCGTTTGGGCAACATCATCAACAACCTGACCGTGTTCCCGGAAAACATGAAGCGCAACATGCAAGCGACTTACGGCGTACCGTTCTCGGGACGCGTATTGACGAAGCTGATCGACAAAGGCTTCAGCCGCGAAAAAGCGTACGACACCGTTCAACCGCGCGCGATGCAGGCTTGGGAGACACAGCGCCAATTCCGCGACATCATCGGTGAGACGGAGGAAATTACAAGCGTGCTGTCAACGGAAGAAATCGACGATTGCTTCAACCCGGCTTGGCACCTCAAGCATGTTGATACGATTTTCACTCGTTTGGGATTGATTTAAGGGGAGGCTGGCCTGATGACCGCAACATCGCAAGCTTTATCGACGGCTGTCGAATATATTAAAGCTCCGCTTATTTACAAAGGCAAGGTTCGCGAGCTGTACGATCTGGGCGAGCATTTCCTGATCGTCGTAACCGACCGCATCTCCGCGTTCGACTACGTGCTTGACCCCGCTGTGCCGGACAAGGGCAATGTGCTGAACCGCCTATCGGCTTACTGGTTCGAGCAAACGGCCGACACTCAAGTGAACCATGTGGTTCATACCGACGTAGAGAAGCTTGGCGATCTCGTAACCGAGCCTGAGCTGCTCAAAAACCGCATCATGGTTACCAAGAAAGCGGAACGTATCGATATCGAATGCGTCGTTCGGGGCTATATCACGGGCGGAGGCTGGAGACAATACCAGCAAACGTCTGCGATCAACGGCATCGAGCTTCCGGCGGGCCTTCGCAAAAACGAACGTTTTCCGGCGCCAATCTTCACTCCGGCCGCCAAAAACGACGTTGGCCACGACGAGGACATCCCGTTTGAGCGGATGGCGGCAATGGTCGGCGCCGAGCTTGCCGAAGAGCTGCGGGACCGCAGCATCAAGCTTTACGAATATGCTCATGGCTATTGCGCCGAGCACGGCATCATCCTTGCCGATTGCAAATTCGAATTCGGACTTATCGACGGCAAAGTTATTCTAATCGATGAAATCTTCACGCCTGACTCCTCAAGGTTCTGGGCGGAGGGCAATTACGCTTTAGATATCGAGATCGACAGCATGGACAAAGAACCAGTGCGCACGTACTTGCTCGGCTCCGACTGGGACCGCGACAGCAAGCCGGCACCGCTTCCCGAATCCGTAGTAGCCGAAACAACGGCACGCTACCGCGATATTTATCGCCGCCTTACAGGCGCTGAGCTTTAAAGAAAAACCGCGTCAAGCGAGAGCGATGGCGTTAAAGCCGCAAGGCAGGCAGTCAGCGAGAGCGCTGCTGCACCCCATAAATGCAAGGCAACCAGTGTACTAGCAAGGCTGCACTAATCAATCCGGTGGCCAGTGAAACGCGGCCACCAAACATTGCTTCACCGACCACCCTCGCAAAAGGTCTTAAATGAAAATGTGCGAAGCTCGGAGAGCGGGGAGTTGTTGTCGCAGAGCGACAGCGATCGCTTCTTGAAGCCGGGAAATTACCGCTAAGCGGTGTAATCAAAATTTCCCGGCTTCGAAAGCGACGAAGACAATAACCCCCGCGCCCGAGCGGCTGCCACATTTGACAATTAAGCTACTGCGAGAAAAACCCACATTTTCAGGAGGCTATTATGAAGGCAACCGTCTACGTCACCATCAAGCAAAACGTTTTGGATCCACAAGGAACCGCTGTACAAGGCGCGCTTCACACACTTGGCTTCTCCGAAGTCGAAAAAGTACGCATCGGCAAATATTTGGAGCTTGAGCTTGACACGACTGACCGCGCAGAAGCGGAAGTACGCATCAAAGCAATGTGCGAAAAGCTGTTCGCGAACACGGTTGTAGAAGATTTCCGTTTTGAGCTGGAGGGATAAGGCGATGAAGTTTGCGGTACTCGTATTTCCTGGCTCCAACTGTGACATCGATTGCTACAAAGCAGTCGAGGACACCATCGGCCAGTCGGTTGATTACGTATGGCACACAGCTACGGATTTGTCCGCTTATGATGCAATTCTAGTGCCGGGCGGCTTCTCTTACGGCGACTACCTGCGCTGCGGCGCAATCGCACAATTCGCAAGCGTGATGGGCGAAGTGAAAAAAGCGGCTGAAGCAGGCAAGTATATCCTGGGCATTTGCAATGGGTTCCAAATTTTGACCGAGGCTGGCCTTCTGCCTGGCGCATTGATCCGCAACAATGGACTAAAGTTCCGATGTCATCAATCGCCGCTTGAAGTAGTGAACAGCAGCACTCCTTTTACAAACCAATATTCGCAAGGCGAAATTATAAATATTCCTATCGCTCACGGCGAGGGCAACTACTATTGCGACGACGCAACGCTAGCTGAGCTCAAAGCGAACGACCAAATCATTTTCCGCTATGCGGGCGACACGAACCCTAACGGTTCGGTTGAGAACATTGCGGGCATCAGCAACAAAGCAGGCAACGTAGTAGGTATGATGCCGCATCCAGAGCGCGCAATCGATCAATTGCTCGGCTCGGAAGACGGCAAACGGATGTTTACATCGATTTTGAATGCATGGAGGGAACAACATGGCGCAGCAGTTAACAGCTAAAGAACCGACAGCGGAGCAAATTGCCGAGCAAAAGATTTACAGCCAGTTTGGCGTATCCGATTATGAGTTTGATCTGATTTGCGGATTTCTTGGCCGTAAACCTAACTACACGGAGATCGGCGTATTCAGCGTTATGTGGTCAGAGCACTGCTCTTACAAAAACTCCAAGCCGATTTTGAAAAAATTCCCGATTACCGGGCCTCGCGTTCTTATGGGACCGGGCGAAGGCGCGGGTATTGTGGATATCGGCGACAACCAAGCGGTTGTATTCAAAATCGAATCGCATAACCATCCATCGGCGGTTGAGCCTTACCAAGGCGCTGCAACGGGCGTTGGCGGCATTATCCGCGATATTTTCTCCATGGGCGCTCGTCCGATCGCTTTGCTGAACAGCTTGCGTTTCGGCAACCTGGAAAATGAACGCGTTAAGTATTTGTTCGAGCATGTCGTTAGCGGTATTGCCGGCTACGGCAACTGTATCGGTATTCCTACCGTTGCAGGTGAAGTAATGTTCGATGAGAGCTACGAGGGCAACCCGCTCGTTAACGCCATGTGCGTGGGCCTAATCGATCATGATAAAATTCAGCGCGGTGTGGCTAAAGGGGTAGGCAACCCGGTATTCTACGTAGGTCCTGCAACGGGCCGCGACGGTATTCACGGCGCTACGTTCGCCTCTGTTGAGCTTTCCGAGGAATCCGAAGAGAAGCGTACGGCGGTACAAGTCGGCGATCCATTCATGGAGAAGCTGGTTATGGAAGCGACGCTTGAACTAATCGATTCTGGTATCGTACTCGGCATTCAAGATATGGGAGCAGCGGGACTTACTTGCTCCAGCGCAGAGATGGCTTCCAAAGCAGGTAACGGCTTGGAGTTGTACCTTGACGAGGTGCCGCAGCGCGAAACAGGCATGACGCCTTATGAAATGATGCTTTCCGAGTCGCAAGAGCGCATGCTCTTCGTCGTAGAGCCGCAGCATGAAGCGCAAGCGAAAGAAATTTTTGACCGTTGGGGCATTATTTGCGCCAAAGTAGGTAAAGTAACGGATGACGGACGTCTCCGCTTGTTCCACCAAGGCCAAGAGGTTGCCGATATGCCGGTTAAAGCGCTCGTTGACGAGTGCCCTGTATACGACAAACCATCCAAAGAGCCAGCTTACTACGGCGAAAATGCTGCAGTAGACACAGCGGCTTATGAAGAAGTAACTGACCTGACTGGCGCGCTGGAGAAGGTTTTAGCTTCCCCTACCGTTGCTAGCAAAGAGTGGGTTTACAATCAATATGACTACATGGTTCGTACATCGACAGCTGTTCAACCAGGCTCCGATGCGGCAGTCGTGACGATTCGCGGCACGCGCAAGGCGCTTGCAATGACAACGGACTGTAACGGACGTTACGTATATCTAGATCCAGAAGTAGGCGGACGAATTGCAGTAGCTGAAGCAGCGCGTAACATTGTGTGCTCCGGCGCTGAGCCGCTTGCCGTAACAGACAACCTGAACTTCGGTAACCCTGAGAAGCCGGAAGTGTTCTGGCAGCTTGAAAAATCCGCAGACGGCATGTCTGAGGCTTGTGTCGTGCTTAACACGCCGGTAATCGGCGGTAACGTAAGCTTGTACAACGAGAACGCAAAAGGCGCGATCTACCCAACACCTGTAATCGGCATGGTTGGTCTCGTACATGACATCGATCACATTACGACGCAAGGCTTCAAAGCGGAAGGCGACGTTATTATTCTCGTTGGCGAGACGAAAGCGGAGCTAGGCGGAAGCGAGCTGCAATACGTATTGCAAGGCGCTGCTGCCGGCCGTCCTCCCGAAATTGATCTTGCGACGGAGAAAAAGGTTTTGGATGCCGTGCTTGGCGCTATTCAAAAAGGTCTTGTCGCATCGGCGCATGACTTGTCCGAAGGCGGTATCGCGGTTGCTGTTGCAGAATCATGCATCAGCGGACGCCTTGGCGCGGAAGTGGCATTGTCATCCGAGCTTCGCGCAGATCACTTGCTGTTCAGCGAATCGCAATCCCGTATCTTGCTGTCGGCTAAACCGGAGCAAGCGGCGGCGTTGCAAGCCCTGCTTACTGAGCAAGGCGTTGTACATGCACAAATCGGTAACGTTAAAGGCAGCAGCCTGACCATAAGCGTAAACGGAAAAGCCGGTATTCAGGCGCCGGTACAACAACTGGAGAAGGTCTGGAAGGATGCGATTCCATGTCTGATGAAATAAGACAGGAGCCTTTGCTGTGGACAGGAGATCACTATAACGAAGGCATTGGCCGCGACGATATTTTTGATAAATTGCGTGAGGAGTGCGGCGTGTTCGGGGTATTTAACCTCCCCGAGGCGTCCAACCTCTCTTATTACGGACTTCATGCCTTGCAGCACCGCGGCGAGGAAAGCGCAGGGATTTGTACCGTTGATACAAGCAACGGCAACAAGTTCGCCTATCACCGCGGCATGGGCCTTGTAAAAGAAGTTTTCGATAAAGAAAAGCTGGATATGCTTGCCGGCGACCGCTCCATCGGTCACGTCCGTTACTCGACAGCAGGAGAGAGCAAGCTTGCCAACGCGCAGCCGCTTATTTTCCGCTATCGGGACGGTGACCTTGCGGTTGCTACGAACGGTAATATCGTGAACGCGCCGGAAATTCGCCATGAGCTGGAGATGTCGGGCTCGATCTTCCAAACGTCTAGCGACACGGAAGTTATCGCGCATCTCATCGCACGCTCGTCGAAGGATTTCGAGACGGCTGCGAAGGAAGCTTTGCAGCGCATTGTCGGCGGATTTGCATTCCTTATTATGACCAATGACAAGCTGCTTGTTGCGTCTGATCCGCATGGCTTGCGTCCGCTAGTAATGGGCCGCATTGGCGACGGTTACGTATTCTCGTCGGAATCATGCGCGTTTGAGACGATTGGCGCCGTGTATGAGCGTGATGTTCAGCCGGGTGAATTGCTAATTTTGGACGCAAACGGCATGCGCGAGGATCGTTATGCGAAGGTTGACCGCCGCGCGACCTGCGCGATGGAGTATATTTATTTTGCCCGCCCGGACAGTGATATCAATGGCATTAACATTCACTCGGCGCGCAAACGGATGGGACGCCAGCTTGCTACGGAGTCGTTCGTGGATGCGGATATCGTAACGGGTGTTCCCGATTCGAGTATTTCCGCAGCGATTGGCTATGCAGAGCAAACGGGGATTCCATACGAGCTCGGTTTGATCAAAAACAAATATACCGGCCGGACGTTCATCCAGCCTTCTCAAGAGCTTCGCGAGAAAGGCGTCAAAATGAAGCTGTCAGCCGTTCGTAAAGTAGTGGAAGGAAAACGCGTCGTGATGATTGACGATTCAATCGTGCGCGGCACGACATCGCTTCGTATCGTGAACTTGCTTCGCGAGGCGGGAGCGACAGAGGTGCATGTTCGGATTACATCGCCTCCTTTCAAAAACCCTTGTTATTACGGCATTGATACTCCGGACCGCAAGGAGCTTATCGCTTCTTCCCGTACGGTTGAAGAAATCCGGAAACAAATCAACGCGGATTCCTTATCCTTTTTAAGCGATCAAGGTTTTGTTGAATCGGTTGGCGGCAATGACGGAGCGTATAATCGCGGCATGTGTCTAGCTTGCTTCGATAACGACTATCCTACGCCGGTTAACGAAGAATCGGACAAAAGCTGCAGCTGTTAATAGCATAAATGATTAACCCTATGGAGCGAATGCTGCTCTTAAATTAGTTAAGGAGTTGACCGAGAGTGTCAGAAGCGTACAAAAAAGCCGGCGTCGATATCGCGGCAGGCAACGAAGCGGTTGAACGGATGAAGAAGCACGTAAAGCGGACTTATCGTCCAGAGGTGCTGGCAGAGCTTGGCGGCTTTGGCGGTCTGTTCAGCCTGAACAAGGACAAGTACGATGAGCCTGTGCTCGTGTCTGGAACGGATGGCGTCGGAACGAAGCTGAAGCTTGCTTTTGCAATGGACAAGCATGACACGATCGGCATTGATGCCGTTGCTATGTGCGTGAACGATATTATCGTACAAGGCGCGGAGCCGTTGTTCTTCCTTGATTACTTGGCATGCGACAAGGTTGTTCCTGAGAAGATCGAAGCCATTGTCAAAGGTATCGCGGAAGGCTGCGTGCAAGCAGGCTGTTCCTTGATCGGCGGCGAGACGGCTGAAATGCCGGGCATGTACCAAGGCGGAGAATACGATATCGCCGGCTTTACGGTCGGTATTGTGGATAAGAAAAAAATGATCGACGGCTCCACAATTGCAGCGGGCGACGCTGTTATCGGTTTCGCATCAAGCGGCATTCACAGCAACGGCTTCTCGCTTGTTCGTCGTTTGCTGCTCGAAGACGCTGGCTACTCGCTTGATCAAGAGCTGGAAGAGCTTGGCGGCGCGAAGCTTGGCGACGTGCTGATCGAACCAACTCGCATCTACGTGAAATCGGCGCTTAAGCTGGTTGAGCAAGTAGAAGTGAAAGGCATGGCGCATATTACGGGCGGCGGCTTTATCGAGAACATTCCGCGGGTTCTGCCTGACGGCGTGAACGTTGACGTGGAATACGGCTCTTGGCCGATTTTGCCGATCTTCGATTTGATGCAAAATAAAGGCGGCATTACGAATCGTGATATGTTCACGACTTTTAATATGGGTATTGGTCTAGTTGTTGTTGTACCGGCTGATCAAGCAAATGAAGCTCTTCGCATTGCAGCTGAGCTTGGTGAGCAGGCTTACCGTATCGGAACGGTTACGGAAGGAAGCCGCATCGTGACGTTTACGGGAGCGGACGTATAATGGGAACACTTCGCATCGCTGTATTCGCTTCGGGACAAGGTACGAACTTCCAAGCGATTGTAGATGCGGTGCAGGAGGGGAAGCTCGATGTAACCATCGAGCTTCTTGTTTGTGACAAGCCTGCCGCTCCCGTTGTGGAGCGCGCACGGAAGGCTGGCGTGGACACGTTCCTGTTCACGCCGAAGGAGTATCCGTCTCGCGAGGCTTATGAGACGGAAATTATCGCCGAGCTTCAGCGCCGCGGCGTGGAGCTGATCGTGCTTGCGGGTTATATGCGCATTATCACGTCCGTGCTTGTTGAGCCGTTCTACGGCCGGATGATTAACATTCATCCGGCATTGCTGCCGGCTTTTCCCGGCGTGAACGGGATCGGGCAGGCGCTGGCGTACGGCGTCAAGCTGACTGGCGTCACCGTCCACTACGTGGACGGCGGCATGGACAGCGGGCCGATCATCGCGCAGCGCGCAGTCGAAGTGGCGGACGAGGATACGGAAGACTCGCTCGCCGAACGCATTCATGCAGCCGAGCAAGCGCTGCTGCCGGCGGTTATTCAGCAGATCGCGCAGGGCCGCGTATCACTGAACGGGCGCCACGTGACCGTGAGCCGCTAGGCGGCTGTTGTGTGGGATAGAGCTAGAAACTAGCCTATGTCCAGCTACGACTGCGGAAATGAGCACATTTAGCGGTTCGCTGGAGGGATAGAGCTAGGAAAAGCTCTATTTCACGGATTTCGGATCGTTTGAGGGGAAAAAGTCTAGAAACTAGACGTATTTTCAGCTATGGCGGCTAGGATGAGCACATTTAGCGGTTCGCTGGAGGAATAGAGCTGGAAAGTAGCTCTATTTCACACTTTCTGGCCCGAATGAGCGAAATAAGTCTAGAAACTAGCCTTATTTCCAGCTTTGATGGTGGAAACGAGCACATTTGGTGACTCGCTGGAGGAATAGAGCTAGAAATTAGCTCTATTTCACGGATTTCGGCTCATTTGAGCGAAATAAGTCTAGAAACTAGCCTTATTCCAACTCCGACTGCGGAAATGAGCACATTTGGCGGTTCGCTGGAGGAATAGAGCTAGAAATTAGCTCTATTTCACGGATTTCGGCTCATTTGAGCGAAATAAGTCTAGAAACTAGCCTTATTTCCAGCTTTGATGGTGGAGACGAGCACATTTGGCGGTTCGCTGGAGGAATAGAGCTAGAAATTAGCTCTATTTCACGGATTTCGGCTCATTTGAGCGAAATAAGTCTAGAAACTAGCCTTATTTCCAGCTTTGATGGTGGAGACGAGCACATTTGGCGGTTCGCTGGAGGAATAGAGCTAGAAATTAGCTCTATTTCACGGATTTCGGCTCATTTGAGCGAAATAAGTCTAGAAACTAGCCTTATTTCCAGCTTTGATGGTGGAGACGAGCACATTTGGCGGTTCGCTGGAGGAATAGAGCTAGAAATTAGCTCTATTTCACGGATTTCGGCTCATTTGAGCGAAATAAGTCTAGAAACTAGCCTTATTTCCAGCTTTGATGGTGGAGACGAGCACATTTGGCGGTTCGCTGGAGGAATAGAGCTAGAAATTAGCTCTATTTCACGGATTTCGGCTCATTTGAGCGAAATAAGTCTAGAAACTAGCCTTATTTCCAGCTTTGATGGTGGAGACGAGCACATTTGGCGGTTCGCTGGAGGAATAGAGCTAGAAATTAGCTCTATTTCACGGATTTCGGCTCATTTGAGCGAAATAAGTCTAGAAACTAGCCTTATTTCCAACTCCGACCGCGGAAATGAGCACATTTGGCGGTTCGCTGGAGGAATAGAGCTAGAAATTAGCTCTATTTCCCAAACTTCGGCTCGTTTGAGCGAAATAAGTCTAGAAACTAGGCCTATTCCCACCCGTCGCGGTGGAAATGAGCCCATTCGAGCGAATGTAACGGACGGTCGGAAGGTTTTCTTTTGAGAAAAGCATTGGTTTGGTCAAATAGATGAGGAGGTATTTGCGTGGCTATTCGTAGAGCGTTAATTAGTGTTTCCGATAAGTCGGGAATCGTGGAATTTTCCAGAGAGTTAGCAAATCAAGGTGTGCAAATTATTTCGACGGGCGGTACGTTCAGCCTGCTTCAAAAGGAAGGCGTTCCGGTTATCGGTATTTCCGATGTGACGGGTTTTCCTGAAATTCTGGATGGACGCGTCAAGACGCTTCACCCGGCCGTTCATAGCGGACTGCTTGCCGTTCGTGATGATGAAGAGCATCAAAAGGCGATGAAGGAGCTTGGCCTCGACTACATCGACCTCGTTATCGTTAACCTTTATCCGTTTAAAGAAACGATCGCGAAGCCAGACGTATCGTACGAGGACGCGATCGAGAACATCGATATCGGCGGACCTACGATGCTGCGCTCCGCTGCCAAGAACCACGCGTTCGTAACGGTTGTTGTTGACGCCGGCGACTACGGCACGATTCTTGAAGAAGTGAAAGCACAGGGCGACACGACTCTTGAAACGCGCAAACGTCTGGCTGCCAAAGTATTCCGCCACACGGCTGCTTACGATTCCCTAATCTCGGACTACCTCTCCAAGCAAATGGGCGAGCCGCTTCCTGAGACTTACACCGTGACTTACGAGAAAGTACAGGATCTTCGTTACGGCGAGAACCCGCATCAGAAGGCTGCTTTCTACAGCAAGCCGCTTGCTGCAGCAGGCAACGTAACAACGGCTGAGCAGCTTCACGGCAAAGAGCTTTCCTACAACAACATCAGCGACGCCAACGCTTCGCTCGCGATTCTCAAAGAATTTGACGAGCCAGCGGTTGTAGCCGTTAAACATATGAACCCATGCGGCGTAGGTATCGGAGCAACGATTCACGAGGCTTACCAAAAAGCATATGCAGCGGACCCAACCTCGATCTTCGGCGGCATCGTTGCGGCTAACCGTACGATTGGCGCTGATACGGCTGAGCTGCTTGGCGGCATTTTCCTCGAAATTATCATTGCACCGGACTTCACGCCTGAGGCGCTTGATATTTTGACGAAGAAGAAAAACATCCGTTTGCTCAAGCTTGGCGAGCTGTCCGCAGCTGGCGAGCGCAAGCCGGAATGGCTTGTGACATCGGTTGACGGCGGCATGCTTGTTCAAGAGAGCGACGTTCACAGCGTGACGGAAGCGGATCTGCAATTTGTAACAGACCGCAAGCCGACTGCGGAAGAGCTCAAGCAGCTTCTATTCGGCTGGAAAGTCGTTAAGCACGTGAAATCCAATGCGATTTTGCTTGCGAAGGATGACATGACGATCGGCGTTGGCGCTGGCCAGATGAACCGCGTAGGCGCAGCTCGCATTGCGATTGAGCAAGCGGGTGAAGCAGCAAAAGGCGCAGCGCTTGCTTCGGATGCGTTTTTCCCAATGGGCGATACGGTAGAGCTTGCGGCAAAAGCAGGCATTACGGCGATCATCCAACCAGGCGGCTCCATTAAGGACGAAGAGTCTATCGCTGCGGCGAATGCAAACAACATCGCAATGGTGTTCACAAGCGTACGCCACTTCAAGCACTAGATTCGAGAGAAGCTAATTAAAAGCAGCCGTACGTTAACGACAGTAAGCTGGCGAAGGCGGCGGCTGCAGCCGTTTCAAATAGTCATATAGGGGGTTAAGCGAAATGCGTATTTTGGTAGTAGGCGGCGGCGGACGCGAGCATGCGATCGTATGGGCGCTTAAGAAAAGCGAAAAGGTAGACGAAATATATTGCGCGCCGGGGAATGCCGGCATAGCGCAGCTTGCTGATTGCGTGCCGATTGCAGTCAATCAGTTCGATGAGCTAATTGGATTTGCCAAGGATACGGCGATTGATCTTGTGTTTGTAGGTCCGGATGATCCGCTTGCGGATGGCATCGTGGATGCGTTTGAGGCTGCCGGCATTCAGGCATACGGCCCTCGCAAAAACGCAGCGGAAATCGAGGGCAGCAAAATTTTCATGAAAAATTTGTTGAAGAAATACGATATCCCAACGGCGAAATACGAAACGTTCAACGATTACGAGACAGCTTCCGCATACCTGCGCGAGCAATCTGCTCCGATCGTGATTAAAGCAGACGGCTTGGCAGCGGGCAAAGGGGTTACGGTTGCAGCTACGCTTGAGGAAGCGGAGCAGGCGCTGCGCGAAATGATGGTTGATAAAGTGTTCGGCCAAGCGGGCAGCCAAATCGTAATCGAGGAATGCCTAGTCGGACAAGAAATGTCGATTCTGGCTTTCGTTGATGGAGAGACGGTTCGTGCAATGGTTCCCGCACAGGACCACAAGCCGATTTTTGACGGCGATAAAGGTCCGAATACAGGCGGAATGGGCACCTATACGCCGCTGCCGCATATCGATCAAGCGATTATCGACGAGTCGATTCAAAATATCATTATTCCTACTGCAAAAGCGATGGTCAGTGAAGGCCGGCCTTTCCGGGGCGTTCTGTTCGCAGGCCTTATGATTACAAAAGACGGCCCAAAAACAATCGAGTTTAATGCGCGCATGGGCGATCCGGAAACGCAGGTCGTATTGCCTCGTTTGGAAACGGATTTGGTTGACATCGTGCTTGCATCATTGAATGGCAATCTGGACCAGCTTGACATCCAGTGGAGCGACGAAGCAGCAGTCTGCGTCGTTGTGGCATCGGAAGGCTACCCTGCTTCCTATCCGAAGGGCAGAGTCATTACAGGACTTGCTGAAGCAGAGGCGCAGGGCGCGCTTATTTTCCACGCAGGCACTGCCGAGAAGGACGGGCAGTTCGTTACAAACGGCGGACGCGTGCTTGGCATTGTCGGCCGCGGACGCGATATCGCGGAAGCGCGTGCTCGCGCATACGAAGCCGTCAGCGTCATTGACTTTGAAGGCAAGCAAAACCGTACGGACATTGCAGCTAAAGCGCTTATTTAAGCGGGGAGCAAGCTTAGCTTGCTTCTAAATATTTCCTAGCTAATAGAGCGGCAAATCCATCCAATGGCGCTTCGAGCGCCGTGATGGATGGGCCTATCGCTTAAATGAGTCAGCCAGACGTATCTGGCTGGCTTTTTTTGTTTTATTTTCACGACTAATGTGTCAAATGCACTCGAAAGGTGTTACTTATTTGTAACTCTATCAATCATCAGTAGAGTTACAATTATGCTATCAGCGAGGAATAGTAGGTGAGTGGAATGGCAAAAGCAAAAAGGCATCGTCGTCACATTTTTGTAGGGGTCGTTATGGCTGTCGTTATGGTATGGATCAGCGGCTGTTCGGCTAGTCAGTCTTTCAGTTTGGCATCATTGTTGTCAGGCGATAAGGCACCAGTTGTAGACGCAGGGAACGTGGAGAAGGGACCGCAGACAGCAGGCGGGACAGACGGAGCAGGTGATGTCGTGATCGTAGGCAATGGCGGAACCGAAGACGGCGGCATTATCCATGGCAATATTGAAGGCAAGCCAACCGGAGGCAAAGAAACAACTCCGCCAACGGACAAGCCGGATGCGCCAGCAACGGATAAACCGGATACGCAGCCAACGGACAAGCCGGATGCATCAGCAACGGACAAGCCGGATGCGCCAGCAACGGATAAACCGGATGCGCCAGCAACGGATAAACCGGATGCATCAGCAACGGATAAACCGGATGCGCCAGCAACAGGCAAACCGGATGCGCCAGCAGGGAAGCCAGGCAAGCCGGCCGAGGATAAGCTGGACAAGCCTGATCAGATTTTAACCGGTACGAAGCCGGGCAAGGAAGAGAAGCTAATCGCGCTCACGTTTGATGATGGGCCGGATAAGCGTTATACGACCGAGATTTTGGATATCCTGAAGGAAAAAGGAGTAAAAGCTACCTTTTTTGTAGTCGGTCAACAAGTAAGTAAAAATCCAGAGGTGCTTCAGCGCATCGTGGACGAAGGGCATGCGGTTGGCAATCATACTTATCATCATAAAGATTTATCGAAGTTAAATAAGCAGCAAATTATCGAGGAAGTCAAAACAGCGGATTCCGCAATCAAAAAAGCGATCGGCTTTACGCCCATTTTGTTCCGCGCTCCGTACGGCGCTGTATCGGATACGCTTAAAGTATTATTGAAGTCGAATAATCGTGATCTAGTCGGTTGGAACATCGATACGCGTGATTGGGCAGGCACATCGTCAGCCGATATCCGCAAAATGATTAAGAACGAGGCGAAGCCCGGTGGTATAATATTAATGCATTCTTTTGGAGGCAAGCATATTAAAAACACGGTACAAGCTTTACCAGACGTTATTGATGATTTGGTGAAAAAAGGGTATACGCTGGTTACTGTCGATCAAATTATTGCTTAACACCGGTACATGTACGAGGAGGCTGTAAAGTTGGATGACGCAAGTTATACAAATGCCAGGCGTAGGCGTGGAAAAATAATACGATGGAGCGTTCTGCTCAGCGGCGTTATCCCACTCCTATTCTTGGCAACTGGCTGCCGTTATACAGCTGCGCCTGCGGACCTACTGCAAAAGCCAGCCATTTCGCCAGAAAAGCAGGCGATTGTGCAAGCAATCGAAAAAAATCTGCCTGTTTACAGCAAGCTTACCCTTCCTCTTAGAGAGGAGCATATGGAAGCGATACGTCTGATAGACGTGGATGGAGACGGCGTGAAAGAGGCCGTAGTTTCTTATTACAATGAATACAGTTCACCTGAGCTTATGGTGTTTAAATATACAAAAGCCGCATGGAAGCCATGGGTGCTCGTGCAGCAGCCGCTTGCTAGAATGATCGATTGGCTGAAAATTGAGGATCTCGATAAAGATGGCGATATGGAAATTATGATCGGTTGGATTGGGGCATTCGACAGTCCCAATGTGCTCGAAATCTACTCGTTTGCTACAGCGCCGGTACGGAACGAGGCAGGCAAGCTGATGCTGAAGCCGGTAGAAACCTTTTCCTATTCCTACGGGGATACGGGCGATATGAATGAGGACGGACAGCTTGAGCTGGCTATCATTTCTGAGATCGGGACCAATCAGGAAATGGCGCTGCCAGAATACCATTTAACGATCTACAATTGGATAAATGGCGGCATGCGGGAAATTTACACGGAAAAGCTGTATGACGGAGTAAATAACTACGAGCGTCTGCTCATAGGAAAAATCTCGCAAAGGCATCGAGGGATTATTTTGGAGGCGTCGACGGGTGCTCATGCTACTTACACCGCCATGTACGTGTGGGAGAGAAACAAGCTGCGGCTCGTCTATCCGAACTTTGACACGGAATATGAGAGCTTTAGCGGTACGCCTACGATGAGCGAGGATATTAACGGCGATGGGATTTTGGAGCTGCAATTGACCAAAGAGGCTCCGGGATATGAGAACGTTCCTTATTCCGAATCCAAATGGTTGAATGATTGGGTGCAATGGGATGGCAAAGATAATTTTGTTAAAATAAGAGAAGAATTCACCGACTATAGATACGGCATGCAGCTGCTTATACCCGAGCAATGGATGGGGCGCTATACGCTGCACAGCTCGGATGAGCAGTACGCCTTCGTGGCGATCGATTATTGGAATGAGAAATCAAATGTTACGGCCAAAATGGCTACTTTATATGCCGTTCCGCAGAAAGATTGGGAAAACGTCGAGTCCGTATGGAAGCAAAGCGCCAAGCCATACCGCCAGCTTCTGACCGACAGCGGCAACGTGTTCGCGGTTTCGTTCGTAAAGGAGGCGCCGCTTGGCTGGCCTGAAGCGGAGCGGCAAGCGTTCAGCGAGATGGCTGGGGTGGAAGCAGAGTTCGCTTCTTCTTTAACGATTCGTAACGATTAAGTGAGAAAAGCGGGTGCTCTAAGCTATGCGAATATTATTGTTGGAGGACGAGGAGTCCATCCGCGGCTTTGTCCGTATTAATCTGAAGCGTAACGACATGGAGGTCATTGAAGCTGAAACGGGAGAAGAGGCGCTAGCGCTTGCCGCTTCGGAGGGCCCTATCGATATCGCGCTTCTTGATGTGATGCTGCCTACGATCAGCGGCTTCGAGGTATGCGAGCAGCTTCGCTCGCGCTACCCGCGCATGGGGATCATTATGCTCACGGCGAAGTCGCAGGAGGAAGATAAAATTCATGGGCTGGAGCTAGGTGCGGACGATTATGTACAAAAGCCGTTTAGCCCTGGCGAGCTCATCGCGCGCATTAAATCCCTTTACCGGCGCATGAAGCCGGATGCTGCTGAGCCGGAGCAGGAGGCTGTAGCCGCAGAAGAAGGGATTGCGGCAGCAACGGAGGGAGCTGCCGAGGCTAACGCGGCACTTAAGGCTGTACCTGAAGCCGCTCCCTATGCGCAGGCGCCAACATCGATGCAGCAGATGCAAGCTCCATATGTAAGCTTCCATCAGGAGCTGCGGGTGGAGCCGTTTCGATTATCTGTTGCAGAGCGCAAGCTTTGGAAGCTGGAGAAGGAAATTATTTTGACGCCGACGGAATGGACGCTTGTCAGACTGTTAATGGAGCGCGTAGGCGAGAGCGTAAGCCGCGATCACATTTTAACAGAGGTATGGGGCCGGTATTACGTTGGCGATCTCAAGGTAGTTGACGTGAACATTCGGAGGATCCGACAAAAGATAGAGAAAAACCCTTCTGATCCGGCCTTTATCGAAACCGTATGGGGATATGGCTATCGGTGGAAGCGGGGATGCAGCGAATGAAAAGCGTGCAAACGAGAATGGTGTGGAGCTATTTGCTGCTCATCGTGCTAGTCGTCAGCGTGCTTGGCGGCGTATTCGCGGCTTTGATGTGGAATTATTATTATGGAAGCGCGCAGAGCTCAGTCAAGCAAAGAGCGGAATCGGCGCTAAGGCTGCACAGCCGGTCACTTTCCTCGCTCACGGTAAAGGATCAAGGCGATTATATGCTGCAATACATGGTGGAGAGCAGCACGAGGCTGCAACTGCTCGACAGCACCGGACAAATTCGAATTGATTCGGATGGCTTCGCGCCGGATATCCATTATACGACTGCTGACGTGAAGGCGGCTATTGCGGGGAAAACCGGCAGCTGGCGCGGCGTTGATCCGTACTACGGCGAGCGCGTCATGTCGGTAACGATACCGCTCTGGAATGAAACGAGAGTCGTATCGATGCTCCGTTACTCGGCTTCGCTGAATCAAGTTGATGCGATGGTCAGCCTGCTCATCCGAATGGCTGCGGCAGTTGGTGTCGGAGTCGTGCTGCTGTTTCTTGGGTTAAGCTTATTTCTTGCGCAGCGCATCGTGAAGCCGATTCGGGAGCTGACGCGGGCTGCGCGCTATATGGCGGAAGGAGACTGGACGCGGCGCGCGATGCAGCGCAATGATGACGAAATCGGTCAGCTGGCGGAAACGTTTAACGTGATGGTGATGGAGCTTAGCAAGCGGGAGAAGCTTAAGGACGATTTCATATCTTCTATCTCACATGAGCTGCGGACCCCTCTAACCTCGATAAAAGGGTGGAGTGAAACGCTGAAGGAAAGCGAGCCTACCGAGGATGATGAGGAAGTAAAGCTAGGCCTCTCGATTATTAGCAAAGAAACGGAGCGGTTATCGGGGCTTGTTGAGGATTTGCTCGATTTCTCAAAGCTGTCTGCGCGAACGATGGAGCTGCACAGGGAAGTACTGGATTTCAATAGTCCGGTCAAGGAGACGGTGAATCAGCTGGGTGTGCGTGAGGAGCATACGCGTGTGCGCATACTGGCCAATTACGGGAAAAGCCCGATCGTTGTGCGAGGCGATGCGAACCGTCTTAAGCAGGTCATCATCAACTTGATCGATAATGCGCTCAAGTTTACGCCTGCGGGAGGGACGATAAGAGTTGCCACTACGATCGAACAGGAGAACGCGATGCTCACCGTAGCCGATACCGGCTGCGGGATCGAAGCGGAGGATTTGCCGCATGTGACGGAAAAGTTTTATAAGGCAAACACGGGACAAGGCGGTTCGGGGCTGGGCCTCGCGATATGCAAAGAAATTATAGAGCTCCACGGCGGCCAGCTTACGATAGACAGCGAGCGTGGAGCCGGAACGATTGTGACGATTCGAGTGCCGATTATGCATGAGGAGTAATCCTCAGCCTATGGGCGCCCGAATCGTCATTCTTTGTAGAAAAGCAATTTCCGGTTGGCAATTACAAAAATAGAAGCGACAACAATTCCTAAAATAAGCAGGAAGGAAAGCCAATGTTCCTTCAGCCATTCTATCCACATAGGCATGGGAGAACCTCCTAAACGTTTTGCGAAGCAGCCTGCTTCATAAGCTCTGTTCATGTGCATAGTATGTCCCGTTTGTGCGGTAAAATAATGATCGTGGGCCTGTTATGCTATAATAACGGAGGACTAGCACGCGATCGGTTTTATTTTCCTATGCATGATTGACAGGCAGAGAGCGGTGATGATATTATGGGTTTATTGTTAATTCAAAGTATACGGGTAGGAATTATTATATATAGGCAATCAGGAGGTTATCGGGATGGAAAAGCACTTGACGCTGCGACATGACGGACTTGAGCTTGCGGCAACGCTGCATTACCCAACTGACGGAAACAAAACCGAGTCAGAGAAGAGGCAAGCTATTATTATATGCCATGGATTCGTTGGCTCCCGTATCGGAGTTGACCGTTTGTTCGTGAAGACGGCGCGTGCTCTTGCAGCGCAAGGCTCTTACGTGCTTCGTTTTGATTACGGCGGCTGCGGCGAGAGCAGCGGTGATTACGGCGCGCTTGGATTTGATTCGATGGTAGACCAGACCAGAGCGGCGATCGATTATGTGGCGAGCATGGAATGCGTAGACCCGCTGCGAATCGTATTGCTTGGACACAGCCTTGGCGGAGCGGTAGCGATAATGACGGCGGTTAAGGACAAGCGGGCAAAGAGGCTTGTGCTATGGTCACCGGTAGCTTATCCATTTAATGATATTGTACGCATAGTAGGACGCAGCAGCTATGACCTTGCAGTTACGTCCGGCAGTTCTGATTATCAAGGTTATACGCTGCAGCCTGTGTTCTTCGAGTCGCTGCTTCAGCATCAGCCTTTTCAAGCGGCGACAAGATTTGGCGGTGAAGTGCTGCTCGTACACGGAACGAGCGATGATCTCATTCCAGTCGACTACAGCTTCCTTTACCAAAAGGTATTTTGGACCCGCAGCGACGGCTTATGCGACAAAGAAATCATTTTTCAAGCGAACCATACGTATTCGGCACGCGATCATCAAGAGGAAGCGATACGCGTGACCTCGGAGTGGTTGAACGGTCTAGATAAGAAGCAAGAGGAATGGCATCATTGGAGTATATAGGCAAGTGCAGGACAGCAATAAGGAAGGAGCGAGCTTTTTGGACTATAAAAAAGCTTGCTCCTTCTTATTTGGTTTGGCGTTTACATTTCCCGTTGTACGGGATATCTACCTTAATCGTAAAGCGGCTTCCACAGCTTAGGATGCATGAGGCGCAGCTTGTGCCCATGCACATAAGGATCAACTCCGATTTTTAAGCCTTCCTCATACGTATTCAAAATTAGCTCCTTGATTGTATCCTCCGCGATTATCGTCATTTCCTTATAAGAAGTAGGCGTTTAATATTCGTACATCTCGGCTTTATAACTAGCTTTAATATGAAAATGGACGTCATTTCCGTGAATAACGGCATCTTATTCCTGCTGGGAGATAGGGATAAGATATGCATTTTATGGGTTTTGTAACCGAGAAAGCAACTTAATTGTCGAGACAACCGTCAGAAATTGTGTTTAAATGGAAGTTAAGTGTAAACGAATACAAGCTGCGCGTAGCGGGAAAAGGCAGGGTTAACGCATGAACAAAACCATTAAACAATCGGCAGTTTTGCTATTATTGTCGCTTATTCTCATCCTATCGGCATGCAGCGGAGGCAAGGGGGATAACGAATCCCCGCAGCAAACCGGCGAAACAAATGATCCGACTAACACGGCAGAGCCCGTAACTACGTCCGTTCCGCTTCCTTATGATGCTCCGTTAACGGGACTAAAGCTGGAGAATGCGGCAACAGCACGGCCAATCGTCGTCATGATCAATAATTATGCGGCAGCTCGTCCGCAATCGGGGCTGACTAACGCTGACGTCATTTGGGAAGTGCTTGCGGAAGGCGGCATTACAAGGCTGATCGCCGTATTCCAGAGCACAAGCGCATTAACGGACACGATCGGACCGATTCGCAGCATTAGGCCATATCTCATCGATATTGGTGACAGCTTCGGAGCGGTGCTTGCTCACGCTGGCGCGAGCAACGACGGTTATGCGATTTTACAGCGGCAGGGCAAGCCTTATTTGGACGAAATCTCGAATGCGGGCAGCTATTTCTGGAGAAGCAAGGAGCGGAAGGCGCCGCATAATCTCTATTCGAGCCTAGAGAAGCTTCGTACGGGTGCCGAGAAGAAAAAATACAGCATGGACAAGCAGGTACCGCCGTATACGTTTGCGGAAGCGGGCTCGACGGAGACAGGTGTTCCGGCTAGCGATATTACGATATCTTTTTTGCTGAAAAATTACAATGTGGGCTATAAATATGATTCAGCAGCGGGATTGTATAAGCGCTCAATCGGCGATAAGCCGCATATCGATATGAACAATAACGAGCAGCTTTCGGGAACGAATCTAGTTGTGCTTGGCGCGGATCACAAAACGCTGGATAATGAAGGGCGGCTATCTGTTGACCTCAATAAGGGTGGCTCGGCGATTTTGTTCCAAAAGGGCAAAGCGATCGAAGCGGAATGGGTGCGCGCTCCCGATGGCATGATCAGAATTGTGAAAAACGGGGAAGAGCTTCCATTTGTTCCGGGCAAAACCTTTTTCCATATCGTGCCGAACAAACCGACATTCGAAGGACATGTCACGTGGGTACAAAACTAACACTTTGGAAACACTGTTAACAGACGTTAACGGATGAGCTTCCAAGGATAGAGAGGACGCAATCTTGTTTCAGGATTGTGTCTTTTTTATATTTTTTTCGAAAATTTTTAAGTTTTCTTAAAACCTTTACATTCTCTTAACAATTCGCATGTAAACTATGTTAAGATATTGTGGGCTCATAACAGTACGCCTAAACATCAAGTCGGATAAAGGGGATTACGATGTTCAAGAAAAAGGATATTTTCTTTAAGACGTTCGAAGAAATGGCTGACGCCATCGTAGAGGCAGTTGAGTATTTCGCCAAAGGCCTTTCAGATCTATCGGATGTATCGGCTTTCGCTAAGACCATGAAGGAATACGAAAGCAAATGCGACAAATACGTGCATACGATTTTGAAGGAATTGAACAAAACGTTCATCACTCCGATCGAGCGCGAAGATATTATGGCCCTTACGACTTCGCTTGATGATGTGCTTGACGGCATTGAAGCTTGCGCGTCCCGGTTTGAAATGTACAACATTCGTGAAAAGGATGAGTACATAACGCTATTCGGCGACATTCTTGTTCGTTCGTCTCACCAAATCAAGAAGGCAATCTATTTGTTGACAGAGCGTAAGCTGCTTGCGATCCGCGAGCCGAATATTGCACTTAACGAGCTTGAGAATCAAGCGGACGACCTGCTTCGGGTCTGCATCAAGAGCTTATTTACAAATGTCAAAGATCCTATTGAGCTGATGAAGCGCAAAGAGATTTACGAGATGCTGGAGCAAACGACCGACTTCTGCGAAGATGTGGCTAATACGCTGGAATCGATCATTATGCGTAACAGCTAATCTGGGGAGTAGGAGTATTTCACAATGGATTTAATGGTACTATGGATTGTTGTCTTTTTGGCGCTTTCGTTTGATTTTATAAATGGGTTTCACGATACGGCGAACGCGATAGCAACAGCCGTATCCACGCGGGCGTTAAAGCCTCGCGTCGCAATCGTTATGGCTGCCGTGATGAACTTTGTTGGCGCGGTTACGTTTACGGGCGTTGCGGCTACAATCGGTAAAGGCGTCGCTAATCCGGCTGAGCTGGAGCACGGCGTTCCAATCGTTATCGCCGCGCTGCTCTCGGCAATCGCTTGGAATTTGATTACATGGTGGTTTGGTATTCCTTCCTCATCCTCGCATGCTTTGATCGGCTCTCTTGCAGGCGCAGTCATCGGCGGGGCAGGCATGAGTGCCATTAATTCCGGCGGTCTAATTAAAATCGTTCAAGCGTTGATCTTTTCACCGTTGATCGCTTTCTCTGCCGGTTTTATCATCATGTGGATATTGAAGCTGATATTTGCCAAATCAAGTCCGCATCAAGTGAATAAAGGCTTCCGGTTTGGCCAAATTTTGACGGCTGCTTTCCAATCGTTCTCGCACGGTACGAATGACGCTCAAAAAGCGATGGGCATTATCGTATTTGCCCTAGTTGCTTCCGACCTTCAGACGACGATGGACGTTCCGCTCTGGGTTAAAATTTCCGCAGCGACAGCAATGGCGCTTGGTACCTCGGTAGGCGGATGGAAAATCATCAAGACGATGGGTACGAAGATTTTCAAAATCGAGCCGATCAACGGCTTCGCAGCAGATATCGGTTCTGCGGTCGTAATCCTGACAGCTACGATGATTCATTTGCCTGTTAGTACAACTCACGTTATTACTTCGTCCATTCTAGGTGTAGGTAGTGCAAAACGCTTCTCTGGTGTAAAATGGGGAGTGGCAGGCCGGATCGTCGTTGCCTGGATTATCACGATTCCTATTACAGTTTTGATGGCGATGTTCTTCTATTGGATTATTCACTTCTTCTTTCTATAAGATGGAGTGACAATGAGATAGTGAGGAAAACCTCACTCGCCATGAACTTAGGTTCATGGGGAATGAGATTTTTCTCACTATTTTTTGTGTTCTCTACTCATCCATTTGGAGAGCGCTGAAAAGGGAATGGGTGTGGACAACCTGTGGCGAAACGCGGCGAAATTTGCGCGTATGCACATCATTAATAACAGTTGTGCATGAAAACACTTTTGTATGCCGCTCGATGGTGTATAATGTTTAAGCTATCGAAAAGAAAACCAATTGAGGGGCGGAACGCGCTTAATTTGTGGATACATTCGAGGTTAGGCTCGTAATCATACATTTTCCGGGCGGGATATACACATTGAAGCAACAGCTGTGCATGAGATGGCCTGTGGAGGCTGCCGAACGATGTCGAAGGTTGCACTTGTGCACAGGCGAATTGATTTCCGATGCGCTAAAAGCAATAAATGCTGTGGATATCCGAGGTGTTGGCGTTATCCACAACCGGATAACTTCTAAACGGATGTGTGAAATTGTGCATAAATAAATAAAGTGTCAGAATAATTCGATTTATGCACAATTGGACCACAGCTGTGGATGAAATGAACACACCCTGATCGCTGCGCTTATGCACATCAATCAGGGTGTGTGTCATGTAATGGATTATCGACGGCGCTTTGGCGTACGGCGGCGAGTTTTGCCATTGCCTGAACCAGAGCCGGAGCCAGGCTTGCGGCGCTTGCGGCGTTTTGGCTTCCACTCGACTTCATCATCGTCGTCCGATTTGTCTTTTTTGAAGGAGCCCATTAACACTTTGACTAGAGGCGCCATTTGAGAGACGCTCGACATGACTTTCTGCACTTTCGTAACGGTTGTAAGGATACCGTCGATGCCGCCAATACGGTCGACAAAACCTTTGATTTCGCCTAAGTTGGCGAGATTGGCAAGGGAGAAGCCGCCTGCTTTGGGAGTGGCGGTCGTTTCGATTAGCTCAGTTGTTGACTGCGGTACGACGGCGGGCAGGATATCCTGCGCTTGCGGCGTCGATACTGCCGGCGGCATGGTTGGCAAGTCTGCGGCAAAGCTGAAGCCGGAAGACTTTGCCCCAGACGATTTGCTTGGCTGGTCCGCTAGGCGCTGGCCGCCGTGCCAATCGTAATGCTGGTTGCCGGTACCGGGGTTATTGCGATAATTCACACGGATCACAACCCTTCTTTTATAATAGTCTATGGGGTAGGCGAACATAAGGATTGGACGAATGTCCCGAGTGCGGAATTTTTTCTAGATAAATGCCCTGTGCTTGTATTGGCCATCGCATGAAAAATCGACGGCTTCCGCCTTCCGTTCTGTAAAGCGTGAATACGGTAATGTTTGAAAAAAACGGTTAAAAAAGATACAATAGTTACATTAGTTTTAATAGGAGTGAATGCGTATGCAGCTTAAAAAACTTAACGATAAAGCAATAGATCAATTATTCGAAGCGATTCTCACATTGAAATCAGTTGAGGAATGTTATGTGTTTT
Organism: Bacillus sp. FJAT-26390; assembly: GCF_001682865.1. GTDB lineage: Bacteria > Bacillota > Bacilli > Paenibacillales > Paenibacillaceae > Pristimantibacillus. The sequence goes on along the minus strand of NZ_MAQX01000032.1, from coordinate 91,811 downwards.
TTGACGATTTGTGCACCGTAAATGAGATTCAGTCGTTATCGCAAAGGCTCGAGGTCGCGCGTATGCTCGGCAAGGGCAGTACATACAATGCAATCGAAGCGGAGACAGGTGCCAGCACGGCAACCATTTCTAGAGTGAAGCGTTGTTTGAACTACGGCAATGACGGGTATAAAATGGCTTTAGAGCGTCTCGGAAGGTAGGTTTCTTCTCCGATGAAGCCAGGTATTCTCGTTATTAGTCACGGCTCCAGGGAAACCGCGTGGGTACAGCTTGTCGACGATGCAATTGCTTCTGCGGCAGCTTCACCGCGTTTATCTAATGTACCAATCGTGTCGTCCTTTCTTGAAATTGTTGAGGGACGGCTTATTCAGGATGGAATCGATGCTCTAGAAGAACAGGGCGTTACAGCTATGTTCGTAGTACCGTTATTTCTTTCGTCAGGCAGCACGCATGTGGATGAAATCGGGCAAGCGTTTGGTTTTCCGTGGGTATCGGATTTAGAAGGCGATCTTGGCACGTTCCGCGTAGCCGCTAAGGTTCATTATGGGACGCCAATTGATGACGATCCGGAAATCGCAGAGCTGCTTGCTTTAAATATTGCAGAATTGTCTTCAGAGCCAGGCAAGGAAGCTATATTGCTTATTGGCCATGGGAGCAAGGAAAAAGTATTCCATGAGCGCTGGCAAGAAGGATTAAAGAAGCTTGGGATGCGTCTCCGCGTGCTTGGCGGCTTTAAGCGTGCGGAATATGCAATGCTTCTGCCTGATCAGGCAGCGGCTAAGCTTGCAGCTATGCAGGCTGCTAATCCCGAGGAAGCGGTTATCGTAGTGCCGCTGTTCCTAAGCCAGGGCTATTTTACAAACCATGTTATTCCGACCCGACTTACTGGGCTTACGTATCGATATAATGGCAGAGCGATGCTGCCTCATTCGGCAATCGAGAGATGGCTGGAGCGTCAGATGTACAACGGATTGCAAAGTTTGAATGAAGAGTAGAAGACATGTGCATGTCTGATTACGATGGGTTGATTGGATGGTTAGGAGTGAGCCAAGATGGCAATCAAACGGGCGAGACTGATATATAACCCGACATCGGGAAGAGAAGAAATGAAGAAGCGTCTGCCTGATATTCTCCAGCGTCTTGAGCAGGGCGGCATCGAAACAAGCTGTCATGCGACGATCGGCGAAGGGGATGCGACGCTTGCGGCAGCGGAAGCAGCGGATCGCGGGTATGATATGATCATTGCAGCGGGCGGCGATGGGACGTTGTATGAAGTTATCAATGGTTTGGCGACTAAGGCTAACCGTCCTCCGCTTGGTATTTTGCCGGTGGGGACGACCAATGACTTTGCTCGGGCAACGGGCATTCCGAAGCATTGGGAGTATGCGGTCGATCTGATCATTCAACAGTATACGCGGCCGATTGATGTCGGTAAGGCAAATGAGCGTTATTTTATCAACATTGCCGGGGGCGGTTCCTTGACGGAGCTGACCTATGATGTACCTAGCAAGCTGAAGACGATGATCGGGCAGTTGGCTTATTATATGAAGGGCATGGAGAAAATGACCCGCCTTCGCCCGACCGAGCTGACTTTCCAAGCGGCAGGCGTTGGCGAGTTTCATGACGAGTTCATGATGTTCCTCATCTGCAACAGCAACTCGGTTGGCGGCTTCGAGCGTTTGGCGCCAGACTCCAAGCTGGATGACGGCTTATTGGATGTTTTGCTTATTCGCAAGTGCAACCTGCCGGAATTTATTAAGCTGGTGACGCTAGCGCTGCGCGGCGAGCATTTGAACGACCCGCATGTTATCCATTTCCGGACGGATGAGCTGAGAGTGACTACGCCCGATTACGTGCAAATAAACCTCGATGGCGAGTATGGCGGCGTGCTGCCTTGCACGTTCTCGGTGCTGCCGTCGCATTTGCGTATTTTTGCGGATGAAACAGGGGAGTCTACGTACCGCTAGCTGCGGATGAATTGGGAAATTAGGGAATAATGGTGCTATAAGAGTGATAGCGCATTAGTGAATAGAGCAATATTGAAATAGAGCAATGTTGAAATAGAGCAATGGTGAAATAGAGCAATAGTGAAATTGAGCAATAGTGAGACAGAACAATAGGGAAACAGAGCAATAGGGAAACAGAGCAACAGTGCAATAGGGAAACAGAGCGATGGATAAGAAATGAAAAGCAACAGCATTGAAGATAGAGCGGAGAGAGTTTATGAATAAAGGTAGAAGCAGAGGCGGCAAAGGAAGATCACGCGGCGCGGCGGGGACGAATGCAGCGGCGATTCCGGTAGATGCGCCTTTTCAAAAAAATGAAGAGGTCACCGTCGATATAATCGGCCTGACACATGACGGAGAAGGGGTAGGCCGCGCTGACGGCTTTACCCTTTTTATTCAGGGTGCGCTCCCTGGCGAACGCGTGCGAGCGAAGGTCATGAAAGTGAAGAAGCAGTATGGATATGCACGGCTCGAGGAGCTGGTGCTTAAGAGTCCATCGCGCGTGGAGCCGCCTTGCGATATTTATAAGGAATGCGGCGGCTGCCAGCTGCAGCATTTCGACTACCCTGCGCAGCTGGAGTGGAAGCGGCAGCATGTCGTGGATAACCTTGTGCGCATCGGGAAGCTGAATGTGGTTGGAGAAGGCAATGCTGAGGGTGAGGGCATTGTTGTGCACAAGACGATTGGCATGGACGAGCCTTGGCGTTACCGGAATAAGGCTTCGGTACCAGTAGGCTCAAGATCCGATGATGGGCAATTGATCGCAGGCTTCTACGCGCGCGGCAGTCACCGAATTATCGATATGGACGATTGTCTCATTGAGCATGAGCACAATGACGAGGTCATTCGCGTCGTGAAGCGCATCGGGCGCGAGCTCGGTGCTACGCCTTACGACGAAGCTACCGGCCGCGGCGTGCTGCGCCATGTAATGGCGCGGACCGGCGTAGTGACCGGCGAGATTATGGTTGTGCTTGTGACCAACGGCAAGAAGCTGCCGATGGCGGACCGCTGGGTCCAGCGTATCCGCGAGGAGCTGCCGGGCGTGAAGAGTATCGTTCAGAACGTGAACGAGCGCGACACGAACGTTATTTTTGGCGATGTGACTCGCGTCCTATGGGGCAATGAGGTCATTTATGATGAGCTCGACGGCATTCGCTTTGCTATCTCGGCGCGATCGTTCTATCAGGTAAACCCGATGCAGACGGTGGAGTTATATCGCAAAGCAGTGGAGTATGCAGGCTTAACCGGCTCGGAAACCGTTATTGACGCCTATTGCGGCATCGGAACGATCTCGCTGTTCCTCGCTCGTCAGGCGGGGCGCGTCTACGGCGTGGAAATTGTGCCGGAAGCGATTGAGGATGCGGCGCGCAATGCTGAGCTGAACGGCATCACAAACGCGTCGTTTGAAGCAGGGCCTGCGGAGGTTGTAATACCTCGCTGGCGCAAGGAAGGGATTACGGCGGATGTAATCGTCGTCGATCCGCCTCGCAAAGGCTGCGACCCGGCGCTGCTCGAGACGATTCTGGCTATGCAGCCGGAGCGGGTCGTTTATGTGAGCTGCAATCCGTCTACGCTGGCAAGGGACCTACGAGTGCTCGAGGACGGCGGGTATAGGACGGTTGAGGTGGTACCGGTGGATATGTTTCCGCATACGGTACATGTAGAGTGCGTGGTAAGGATATATCGGGAGGATTGTGCTAAGCTTCTAATCAAATAACAAAGTGGAGAACTTCCTAAACAGGAGGTTCTTTTTTTCTGCATTCTTCGACTCACTGATATACTATTTTGGTGGATATTGGTATGATTATTATAAGGCACAGATTTCAACAATCATCAGGATGAAATTTATGAACTATACAATAATATAACCGTTTTAGAGTATATCATTTCCAAATAGGAGATTTGTTCTTTGAAGACGAAGCCGAATGAAAGTCTGATTTTAAAAGGAGGATCTTTTTGTTTGATTACATCAAGGAATACATCGGGAGCTTTAATCCAATAGTTTTAACAAAAACAATACAACTTGTTCAGTTATTCACTTTTGTACTGGCAATATTCACCTTATTTTTTACTATTTACAACGTTAATAGAGCACAGAAACGAAGTAGAAGCAACGATATAGAAAAGTTTAAGCGTGATTTAAACCTGAAGACTGCTGACGATATGATCGAAGTATTAAGTTTAGTGAAAGACAGCTATAGAGAAATAATGGGCATTAAAAGTATTATTGAATTATTTATGAATAATAAAGCTGATTTACCCTCACTTATGAAACACTTTAAAAAGGTAACCGATACTTTGCATGATTCTACTCTGAAAATGGCAGTTAAACATAAGCAAAGATTAGTAATTCTTGAAAAGTACTCAGTTGAAGTTGAATTTATTTATAGCTTAAGTACCGAAGTAGGTGAAAATCTCGTAACACTTGAATCATGGTATGATGAAAAAAGAGGACGCACTGATAATGAAATATCAGGATTAATCAAGGTAATAGATAAACAATCACGAGACATGATTGATAGAATAAATAAGCTTCAACTTGAATTACAAATTGATTTTATTGGTACAGTCTATAAATAGAATTCTTGAATTATAAAGATTACCCATGTGTAGTTGCTTTTGATCCCATTTTATCTAGATGGGATTTCACAAGGAATGAGAAAGTTCTATTACCATAAAACACGGATTTCGTAGGATATATAAAAGGATGTGATCAAAATATTTGGTATTTTTAAAGATTTGGAAAAAATTCAAAATAGAGTTGCTTTAGTTAAACTTCAAAAAAAGAATGATATTAGTTATGAAGTAGAATGTCAAACAAGTGATCTTGTTAATAATGAGAATATGGTGCTAGAAATACTTATAGATGAACATAAAACAATTATTCTTTTTCAGGATATGCATGGTATATCAGACTTTGATGAGTTTTCAATTGATGTTCGCCTTAGAGTGATCACATCCAAGGGTGTTATAATCCCAGATCCAAAACTATACGCTTCAATACGTCAAGACAACATCCAGATAGTTGACATAGCTATTTTTGGAAAGAATCAGAATAACGGATATGGATCAATTCTTATCAATAAACTTAAAGAAATAGCTCTTAATAAGAATATCAGCAAAATTACTGGAAATTTGTCCTCAGTAGATAGTGGACACATCGACAGACAAAATCATTTTTATAAGAAAAATGGTTTAGAAGTTAACGAATCCACAGGCTTGATAGAATTGACGCTGAAGCAATAAAAACTGATTTAATTAAAGTTTGAAGGTGGAAATGATGAATAAAATTTCTGATAATGTACAGAATGACAGCAAAATTTATCAAGACAACATCAATAGAATTCTTTCGAATACAGATGATGAGTTTATTGCCATTTATAAGTCGGTTAATCATACAACAATAAAAGATCTGGAACATTACTTGCCTAAAATTATCAAGGCGTGTCGTAAGAGAGCAAATTCATCTCAAGAATCACTAGCAAGTAAGTTAGATTGTTCACGAAGTGATATCAGTAAATACGAAAATAATTTCAAAAGTATGAAAATTGATCGTTTTCAAAGGCTCTGTGAAGTCACCAATTCAAAAGATGCTTTTATGGCACTTCTATCAGGACAAGAAGGTTTGAATTGGCTAATAAAGAGATTTGAAGCAGATGGTTTATGGGAGTAATTAAATTTGGAACAATGATTTATAACTAATGATAAAACGGAGATTTCAATTACATTTTAGGAGGATGTCAAATGAATATTCAGGTGCATTATGCAGTAAATGTTCTTGCAGATATCGGTAGAATTAAGATGGAGAATCGCATTGCGAATGTTTATATTGAATCAGATATTAATGATGAATCAATGGTTACTCAAGAAGTCTTACAGAGTTTAAGCGAGTTTGATGAAGTTCCTATTAATCAAATAAAAATTTTGGGATTAAGTCTGAACTAGCTAAAGTGATTAGTATTTACTGATGAACAAATTATTTCTGAGCGCGATAAATAATTGGTTTCATCAAGGAGCCTATATAATGAGAGTTGTACTTGGTAAAGTAGGTAAGTCGAGAGTTCTGGATGAGATGATGCAAAAACTTAATAAAAATACTACCGCATATATTGATAGTGTAGGTGTGGCAGCACTAGCAAGAAATGCCGAATACATTGCATTTGCAAATGACCAAGAATATGTTTTGAAATTACTAGAACATTATAAGGACATCGATGAGATTGAGAATGTTGTTCTAGAACTCAACACTACTATGGAGTTTTCTAATGCACTGTTAAACTTGGAGAAAAGAATTAAAAAGAATTTTATCGTTACGGTTCAGGATAATAGTGTAAAAGATATTCTTGTGTTTGATATGTTTTTGCCAGAGTAGTTAAAATACTCGATTTATCAGCTATAAAATAATAATTATTTCAACTCATAGGAGATCGCACAATGATGCTCAGTTTATCTGCTAACAATATAAACGGAATTCATTCTATTATGAAAAGCATTGATAGTATTGAAAGTAATTCAGACCCCTGTTTTGAAGACTATCCGAAGTACCAAAACCTGCTAAATATTTATAGAGAAGTGCTATTGAAAATGTTGGATAGCAAAGAAACAATTAATATTCGAACTGATCTTGGAGAACTTTATTGTCGGGAACATATATTTCCAGATGGCAATGTAGTTGATTTCGCATGGTCTATTCCAGTATTACAGCGATTGATACAAAACAACCCAAAACAAGTAGTAAGAAAAAAATTCAAAATTGGTGAACTCAATGAGTTTATTGATTATAGTGGACTAGAAACCAACAGGTTTTCTTACGCATTAAAAAATTCTAAACCTGTTTTAGTCATAGATTATTCGCCATCAAACTTGCAGGTACTCATTGATGGAAATCATCGAGTTGCAGCGAGGCTTCATAAATTTAGAGATGCTGACATGCTGGTATCAGGTATTTATATACCTGCTGAAATACATGTTAAATCAATGGCAAGTGATTTTCAAAAAACTTTCTTTAAGGTTTTTGCTAATGTAGGAAGAATCTTTCTTTTTCTTGATATGAAATCCAAAGGTAATAAAGTAACTCAACCGAAATTATTTAATCTATCTACTTATATTTGATGTTTAGATTTAACTGTAACGGAATGTGATTTTAGCAGACCATTGACTACATCTGAAAAGTTAGCTTGTAAAGATAGAAAGTCTATATTAAAGACAACATTAGTAGGAAAATACATCAATTGTCTCAGTTGGATCATGCTCTAAGAAGTAAGTTTCTAATTTAAATTGGGTATTGAAAGAGTTCTTTCAATAGGAGGACAAAATGGAATTGTTGAATGATCAGTTCCTAGAAAGAATGAAAATGTTAGTTCATCGACATACAGGTCTACCTCTAATAGAATTTGATATTGACTACTATGAGAAGACCACAATGTTTATGGGTTATAACTTGAATGAAAAACTCATAGCATATAATTTACCAATGTATGAACCTAATAAGAGTCAAACTCCTGAATTAGCACATCTATCATTAGAGGAGTTCTTTGAAATTGCAATATATCACGAAATAGGACATCACCTTGATTATATTGCAAATCCGAATAGGAGATTATATAGAGAAATGCATGTTGAAGATGCAACAGTTGAATTTATTCTTGAAGGTGAAGTGAATGCTTATAAGTATGGCAGGGATCTTGTGCCAGATCCTCTGATTAGCTATTACGACATTTTAAACAAATTTAATATAGAGAGGCGCACAAAAATAGTAAATAAAACCTGAATTTTAAATTGATTTATTAATTTTAGGGGGAAACTAATTAATGAATAAATATTTAGAGAGATACATTGAGAATCTGACAGGAAGAACTTTCATAAAAAGTGTTGCATTAGAGGAAGAGAAAGTGTCAATTTTCTTTTATAAATCATATGAAGAATTTTTGATCCATAATAAAGACTCGAAAATCACTAAGGTAGATTATAGTGAATATTTTACTCAGAATACAATAGAAAAAATATTAGTTGGAGAGCCTGTGAGAATACTTCGAGAGTTTTCATTTGTAGATGTGGTCTCAATAATTATCCCTGATATGGAAAGTCCATTTTCATTATATTCTATTGATATTAACAGGAAAGAATTGAATGAATATTTAGAGTTTAAAATTGAGGAGACAAGTGTTTATGACGGAACCTGGAGAAGTAAGTTTTCTGATATTTACATCCATAGCAAAGAACACAGAAGAAATTTCATGAGTAAATTTGTATCAGTAATTCCTAGAGTATAAGACGATAAATACTGACTTATATAATTCATTAAGGCAAAATAATTACCTGCTTCCTCCTCTCCGCGCGGTGGAGTTTTTTTCATACGAACATACGCTTGCTGACAGACAATTGTCAATAGTGTAGTGTATAATAATGGAATAAATGTGTCGGAAAAAGGATTTTTAAGTTGGTTTGTGGAAATTTCAATTTTGAAGACCTGTGGATGAAGGTAATATAGAAGTATTTAAATATCAGTATTACATGCAACATTCCGAAATGATTAAGATCAGACAGAACTGTTTGCTTTTTTATGAGAGATTCTGGCTTACACTGTCATTTTCATTCATGATTGTGACCACGTGAACATGGATGTTTTTTTGGGATTTGAGTAAGTACACCTTTTTTTAAATGACGAATTGTAATATGAAGTGCGACACCTAGAAAAACAAAAGGCCCATGAAGGCTTCGTGTAAAATGGAAGTTACCACACCACCATTTTGTACAGGAGAAACCAACATGAGCTACTTCCATCTTAACATAATTGAACGAGGACAACTAGAAGCGTTGCATCGATTGGGCTGGTCATGTCGCAAGATTGGGTGAGCTGGGTCGACATCCTTCTACTATCGCACGAGAAATAGCACGTAGCGGCAGTAAGAAGAACGGAACTTATACGGCTAGTTCTGCCCAAGAAGAGTCCCATGAGCGAAGAGCTTCTAGCGTGCCTGTCGGCAAATATACTAAGGCACTTACCTGATCAGCAGACCTTCACCGGATTCCGTGATTTCGTCATGCTGTCCTTGATTTTGGATTGTGGTCTGCGGGTTGGTGAGCTGACCAAGCTTAAAATGAACCAGGTCGATGTGAAGGAAAGCCAGTTGCTAGGGGGCATTGGCTAGAGTAGGAAGCCACGGGATATTCCATTTTGTGATGATCTCCGTAAATTGCTAATTCAGTATGTCAAAGCCAGAGGAGAAGTACCATCATTGCACTTTTTCGTAACATTGGATGGACATTTGCATGGGGTACGATCTGTTCAAGTTTTTATTCGCAAGTATGGGGAAGCGGTCGGGATTAAGGACGTACGTTCTAGCCCGCATAATCTCCAGCATACCTTTGCCAAGCTGTATATTATGAATGAATGTGATCCTTACAGCCTGCAGGACATTTTGGGAAATACCTCGCAGGACATAGTCAAGAAATACGTGAATTTATGGTGGCCGGAGATGCGATCTAAGCATGCGAAATCGTCACCTATGAGGAGATTTCATAAGTAGAAGTTATTGGATTGAAAAAGGGATGTTGTTCAGAGGAGGTGAAATTGTACCTTTCTCTTGGAAAAGCAAGCAGGCCTGAAGAACACGCAGGCACTTGCTTTTCCCGTTCATTACCACCACCTACGCTCCAGCTTTTTTTGGTCAGCGTTCCTTTGGTGATCGCGTTTCCCGAAAAATTCGTCTTCACGGGCAATCGTTGGGTCATACCAGTCTGCCTTGGCTTTTGCCCATGATATCCAATCCGTTGTCTTTGAATCAAGGTTTTCAGATGCCTCAACTGCTGCAATGTAGCGTCTTTTTTTGCAGGCGACATCGTAGTCCTCCGATAAATTTGCCAGTATAAGTGTTTGGTCAACCTCTTCATTTACACGTTGACGGCGTTCCTCTCTTCGACGTTCCTCTTCCTGACGCTTACGTTCGGCTTCTTCTCGAGCCTCGCGCTCTTGCCTGAGTATATCGGAAGCCTCATACAATGAAATTATGAGATCACCAAGACGATCTTCAATGACGTATGATTTACAATCACGGAAACTTTTTGAGCTATTAATCGAAACGGTTAGTCGGCCATTGTAAACATAGTCATACTTTCTGATTTTTGGTTTTGACGCCCAGGAATTGCGGCGCTTGTCTTCTTCATACTTTAGTAGTTGTATATTTTCTTCTTTCGTAGGAATATGCTGGATTTCGTCCTTTGCTTCTCTTACCGAGACAGAGACGGTTTCACCGTTGACAACAAATTTTAAATCGCTAGTTAGGGAGCATTCGAGCGGCTCCATGGCTTTGATTAGCGCATCAAAGAGATGCAACACCCTAGGCAAGGATTCTTCAGAAACCGTGTCGGCAAGAAACAGAGGAGTATCCATAGCTCTTCTATTATAACCTTTGCTTTCTTGCTCCCTATGTTTTCTCTTCCAATCAATGTCTGATTTTCGGTGGGCTACAATTGTCGGATGCATTTTGGCGTTCTCATCGGGCAGTCTGATTTGCGTTGCAATAGAAAGAGCAACACTTCTATCTTCTTCATTTAAAAAGCTGAGTGTCTCTTTCTCAAGTGGTGGACTGTAATCTGCTCCGGTTCGCACCCCTGATTTTTTAGTATGCTTGTTGGTTATAGGTAACGGAGTACGGGGCACTGGCTTGCCTGCTCGAAGCTTGGCCCAATACCCAACTGGAGGCATGGGGATATCCAACGACTGGCATACCTTGCGGATTGCGACATCCGAGACAGCATACCGTTTAGCTATTTCGGTTACGGGAGCCAACCATATTTCATTGTATAGAAGCTCTCTGTCATAAATATTGAAGGTTTGTCCGGATTGCTCATACGTTTCTGGTAGGTCAATTGTTTGAGCGACCTCGCTGGCATCATCCTACATTGTTGTAGAAGGGAAGGGAGCCTGCTCTTCCACTGGTAATGTAGGAGCTTCGAGTGCTGTTGATGCTTCTGCGATGCCTGCTTCCAACTCGTCTTTGCTGTAGCTTTCAATCGTTAAGCTTTGCCGCTTCTCTTTAGAAGTAGAAGGTCGGGAGTTGGATAACAAAATGATTTCGTCTGCCAGCTCCGGTAATTCAAGCTTGGTTACAGGCTTGTTAAAATTGAGCTTCGTCCAGTATCCAGACGGAGGAATCGGAATGCCCGCGTCTTTAATCTGTTTCATAAGGTGGGTATAAGGGAGGTTGTATTTTTTGGCCACTCCGGCGACCGATATTTCCCAGATTTCATCGTATAATTGCTTTCGAGTCATTTCAATATTCGAATACTCGGGCAAAGCGCTTCCCTCCTCTCCTTCACTTGACGAGCTTACTTCAATGATGGGAACAACTGCAGGTCCAATTCTAGTTGGTTGCTCTTCTTGTGCGACTTGTTGAACTGCTTCTTTATCATCATGAAAGTCAATTGCAGTGTGTTTACCCTGCAGTGTGTGATTTACCTGCGGTGCAAGGAGTGCGTCGAATTGTTTGATCCCTCCAATCCCTCGTTTTCGCTTAATAGAAAAACCAGGTCCCGTAATGGGCAACAAGTCATTTCTCATGCCGAGTGTCAGCATGTTTGGGGATATACCTAGGTAATCTGCTGCAATTTTAATGGTAATTTTGGACAAGCCTCTGATCTCTTCATCCGAATACTTAGCCATACGTTTCACCTCCTTTTGCAGGGCGTTTTTCTTCCAGATTTAATATCATTATTTTCACCTTTATCATACTACATAGTAGTGTGCCGGGTAGTTGTTTTTGAGGATTTGATTATACGTGACCTCTACCTTGAGGCAACAATAGATTAAAGGATATGATGCCATTACTGTCGAAATTTATAAAAATGCGTCGATGACTGGAGATGGCATAAGGCAGGATATTAACAAGCCTATCGGCGCAAGGAATTCTATACTAACGAGGGAATGTGTGACGAGTATGAAATTGTTCGACATTATTCCGGATCGACTGTTTACGCTGCTTGTGGGCTCTAATAAGCAAATCTATGCTGAGGCTCTGTTGCTGCTGTACGATCAGGCACAGACAGAGCGCTTCGGCATTCGTTTTAACGTCATGCGGGATTTGCTGCAGGAAATGCTGGATACCCGGCGCGAATTGGGTGAGGATATTGCTGTATTGGATACGGAAGACGAGGAGAGTGAGCGCAGTGACGATTTGAGACAGATTAACATGGAAGACCTGACGAGGACTCAAGCGAATACAATGTTGCGGCGACTGGAAGAGCGAAAGTGGATCGATGTGGAGACGCGAGCTCAATTCGAGCGGTTCATTGTATTGCCGCACTATGCCAGTCGGCTGATTGGTGTGTTAAAAGAGCTGTGCGATGCGAGGACGGTTGAGTACCAGCGATTCGCATTTTTGGTCTACCAATCGCTGACCGGAGAAGGAGCCCGGCTGCAGCCTTGTTCGGCCGTTATGAGTGCGGCTGAAGTAAGTGGACAGTTTCGACAGGAGCTTGTGGCGCTTTACAACAATATGAAGCACTTGATGGAACAGGTTGTTCAGAAGACGTCAATACAAGATGTGCTGGATCATCATTTTGACCATTATAAAACGCAAATTATTGACAAGAGTTATCATCGGCTGAAGACGTCCGATCATGTTGCCCGTTATCGAATGCAAATTCTAAATACGGTACAGCAATGGCTGCTAGATCGACAGCAATTAGAAGCGGCTGCACTCGATGGGGTGAAGAGCGGATTGTACACTTCGGTAGACGAGGCTGGGCAGGCTGTGAAGCAGGCACTCTTTTTCATTGATGAAACGTTCAACGGGCTGGATGAGTTGTTCTACCAAATTGATGTGCGGCACAATCAATACTTGCGTTCCTCTTATGATCGTGCTCGCTATTTGAGTCAGCAGAATGAAGGCATAGATCAGCAGCTTGCACGTTTAATTGAACGGCTGAGCAAAGACTTACCAATGGATGGTACAGAGTCGTTGTTTGCGCTGCGCCAGACCCGCGCTCTTTCTGAACAATCCTTATTGCCGCCGCGGCGTAAGCGGGCGCCTCATCAACCTGATGTGCATGTGGCTGTGGAGATGCCTGATCATCTACTGGAGGAATTGCGAACCAAAAACCTAGAACGAATGCGCAAGGCGATTACCCGAAAGAAGGTCGATGATTATGTAACGAATCGTTTGGGTGAACGGGCAGAGATGGAGATGGCCGAACTCGCACCCGAGAATGCGGAGCAGTTCATTATGCTGGGCTATATTTATTTGTATGGATCAGACGGGGGCTCGAACTTCCTGGTTCGGCGAAGTGATGGCCGTAATATTCTAACGAATGGCGGTTATCGCTTCGATAACCATACAATTGTCAAGAAGAAAGGGGGCCCGAAAAGATGATGTTTGACGAATTGAGTGAATCTGAGCAAGCCAAGGTTCGTCATGTATTGAATCGGTTATTCGAGGTCAATCTGCTGGTTAGAGACAAGGATCGTGAAGCTTATGCCATCATAAGGCGTCATAGTCAGGTACTTGAAGCCTACTTTCAATTTCTCGGTTGGGAACTAACAGTTGATGAACGTCATGAATGCGTCTTTCTCCACCTTCCGGATGGAAGGCTCCGCAGGCGTATGGATAGGGAACAGACCCTTTGGCTACTTGTGCTGCGTCTTCTGTATGAGGAGAAGCGACAAGGCTTGTCGTTAGCAGATTATCCGATGGTGACGTTGCATGAAATTCGTAGTAAGTTTGAGACGTTTCGGATTGAATGGGTGGGACGAACAGCGCTGGACAAGCTTATTCGGTTGTGTGCACAGTTTCAGTTGCTCGAAGCAATGGATGAGGATCATCGAGCGGACGATGCCCGGTTCAAACTGTACCATACTTGGATGTATGTTGTTCAGGCTGACGAGATCGCTCAACTTACGGAAAGACTGGAACGCTACGATGCCGCAGAGGAAGGAGGATTGCTGGATGAAATGGATGACACGGCTCCGGTTGATTAACTGGCACTATTTCAAGGATGTAACTATGGAATTTGGCCGACAGACATTAATTACAGGACAAAATGCCGCCGGTAAATCGACGATTATCGACGCCCTTCAGGTGCTGTTTGTAGTTGATCAGCGGCTTATTCGCTTCAACGCTGCAGCTCACGATGAGGCGAAGCGCAGTTTTGAGAATTATCTAATGGGCAAGATTGGCAGTGATGAACGCTCGTACGTTCGGGATGGGGATTTTACGACCTATATTATTGCTGAGTTTCGTGACGAGGACAAGAAGGAATCGTTTGTTATTGGCGCAGCCATCGACGTGTACCGCGATCGTTCGTACGAGGAAGAGTATTTTATATTGGCTGCATGCAAGTTGGATCAGCTTGACTTTGTCAATCCGCAAGGCCAGTTACTGAATCGGGAAGCGTTTAAACGACGGTATGGAGCCGGTGTTGGGACTGGTCTTGGAGAAGGACATCAACAGCTTGGTGTGAGGCCGAGTTCAAGGGGGCGGGCTCTATTCGAACGTAACAAGTCTAACTATCAGAAGGCATTGTTGGCAAGATTGGGTCAACTGCAGGATCGATTTTTTCATATATTCACCAAAGCACTATCGTTTAAGCCTATTCGAAATATTCGGACGTTTGTTTACGACTACATTCTGGACAAACGCGAGTTGCAGCTGGACTTGATGAAGCAGAATTTCGAGATTCATGAGCGCTACAGGCAGGAGCTTGAACTGCTGCAGAAGCGCAAATTGCAGTTGCAGGATATTCGAGATGGCTATCAGGAGTATGCCCGGCTTAAAGAAACAATTAAAGAGCAGGACTATGTTATTCGAAAATTAAAAGTGTTGTATGAAACAGAGAATCTAGAGCAACAGGAGCGTTTAAAGCATCAAGCAGAGGGAAATTTGGCTCGCCTACTGGAAAGTACTGAATTGGCAGAGGTTAAGTTGAACGAGGCACGTGAGCAGTCGCAGCTCGCTTACCAGCGCTGGCAGAATCATGCAGCTGAAAGACGCAAAAAGGAACTGGAGGCGGAGATTCGAGAGCTTGAGACGAAACGAGCGGAACTGGAGCAATTATTGTCCATTTACTGCAATAAGCTTAATCGGGAGAGACAATTGCTGGAGAACTTCTCCACCTATACGGACGGAGAATATTGGTCGTGGGAAACAGGAGAGCGTGAGCAGATTGGACAATATACGGAGCATCTTGCGGGATTGCTGACGATTGTAGACAAAGGCAAGGCAGAAGAATTGGATGAAGAAATATGGGCGGCGAGGCTAGCTACAATTGCTGAAGCCCGGTCTGGTTGGTATGACAGGCTCTTGATTGGCGAAGCTCGTTTACTGGAATCACTGAATGCGGCGGAGGAGCAGGCTACTGAACTGGAGAGCATTATCCGTGATCTAGAGCAGAAGAGGCGCAGCTATGCGGAGCCGGTCAGACAGTTGAAGGAATTGTTGGAGGACAGGTTAAGGGGGCGTTCTGCGGTCTGGATTTTTTGTGAGGAAGCGGAGCTGGTTGACGAAGGCTGGCGGGATGCACTGGAAGGTTATCTGAATACGCAACGATTTGATCTATTGGTGGAACCGGAATGCTTCGCGGAGGCTCTAGGCATCTATGAGCGAGAGAAATGGACGCGAAAGCTCGAAGGCGTGGGCCTTGTCGATACTGAAAAAGAAAGAAAATATCTAGGAACGGCGGAGCCGGGTTCGCTGGCGCATGAGCTTGTTGCTGAGCATCCTGTCGTTCGGGCTCGTGCCGAGCACCTGCTAGGCAGAGTGATGAAAGCTAAGGATGAGCAGGAGTTGCGACGACATCGTACAGCCATTACGCGTAGTTGTATGGTATACAATAATCTTGTGGCCAGACAAATTCCGAAAAAGTACTATGAAATCCCTTATATTGGAACCAAGGCAATCGCACGCCAATTGGAGATTCGCAAGTTGGAGCTTCAAGAGATTAGGGAAACAATTACAAGGCTAAGGGAGTTGGGGGCTAGCTTCCGTGAGTGGCTAGATCGATTTCGGGACAAGGATGCCGTGTATAATGCTTTATCGTCTCATCTCACATTGCCGCGAGAACTGGAAACTTGCAGGTTTCGTCAGGAACAAGTGCAACTAGAATGGGAAGGACTCAACCTGGCGGAAGCTGAACGTCTTAAGGCTGACTACGAGCATTGGCGCGAGGCGGAGAAGCATTGGAAGGAGAAATGGGGAGGTCTCTTGCAGGATAAAGGCACGATTGAAGCCGAGTGCAAGCAACTGGCGGCAGCTTTGTTCGTTCAACAGAATAGAGTGCGAGATATTGAAGTTATCCTTGAGCAATGGGTGGGTGAGTATGGTGCTGAGAGTGAGCAGCGAGCCAAGCAACGTTATGAGGAAGCGGAGCGATCAACAACAGTCAGTACGTTTCAAAAGTTGCAAAACTGGGAACGTAGCTCCAAGGGACTACAGACCAAGCGTGATGACCAATTCAATGATGTAGCCAAACTAAGGCAAAAATACAATGTTGATAATACTTTCAATGGTGATGCGAACGATTCCGAGAACGATGCCTATGATCGTTTGCTCGATACAATTGAACATCTTAATATCCCAGAATATCAGCAAAAGGTTGCAGAGGCGCTTGCTGAGTCCGAGGAGGAGTTTAAGTCTCACTTCGTATTTAAGCTGCGGGAAGCAATTGAGATGGCGCGGCGTGAATTCCAACAATTGAACTATGCGCTACGGAACTTCCCCTTTTCTGACGACAAGTATCACTTCGAGGTTTCGCCGAGCGAACGGTACAAGAAATTTTATGAGGCAGTGATGGACCCACTTTTGATGGAGAAGGGATCTCTGTTTGACCTGCCAGAAAATGATCGAACTGCAGTGCTACATGAATTGTTCGAAATGCTGGTGCGTGGAGAGGCAGGGCAGATGGAAGAGTATGCCGATTACCGGCAATACCTGGACTTTGACATCATTGTTTCGTCGAGCAGTGGGGGGCGTTACCGATTCTCGCAGGTACTTAAAGAGAAATCCGGCGGCGAGACACAGACTCCTTTTTATATTGCGATCCTAGCTTCGTTTCATCATTTATATTCAAACAAAAGCTCTCGGCTGGTTGTCTTCGATGAAGCGTTCAACAAAATGGACGAACAGCGTATTCAATCCAGTTTGCGGCTAATTAAGCAAATGGGACTGCAATTGGTAGCCGCTGTTCCAGACGAGAAAATGCAGCATATGGCACCTGAAGTGACGACTACGCTGTTTGTCAGCAAGCATGACTACCAATGCTTTGTTGATATGATTGATCGCTGGGTTCCAGATGAAGCGGAGACGAGTCCTGCATTTCACAATACTGAAACAATCGAAAAGTCGATTGACTTAACGGAAGATAAAATTCCCAATACGGACTCATCCTCGTCAAAGTTAGGTGAAAGTATAGAGAGTCCTCCGTTTGAAAGTGAACGCCACGGAAGGCAAGGCACCTTGTTTTGAATTGGTAGCAGGAGGTAAGACTTGCGCATGGAAGCAGACGAAATAAGCTTTAAGCAGAAATTTGGCAAGGATTTGCTGACCTTGCTTTTGAACAAATACGAACAAAGCCAATCATTTGTTACAGGGACCCCTGGAAAAATGCGTCCCCAACTCATAATTGGGAAAAGTCCTTTTGCTCGAGATTACAACGATGAGATGGACTTTCGAAAGCGTCATTGGATGAACGAAAGGCTAGCCGAGTTAGAGCAGGAAGATGTTGTTCAACTTACAATGGCTAAATATCGTTCGGACGAAATAGAGAAAGTATATTTGCAATGGGAAGCTGTAGAGGAGGCTTACCGAATTTCCGGTCGTACTCCTTTGCGCACCAAATTGGAGCAACTGCGGGCTTCTCTGATTCCGTTGAGTTCTCATCCGTGGCGTTGGGTTCAAAAGTGGCGACAGGAAATGGACGATGCATTGGCGCAAGGTAAGGCTGTTCGCCTCGATCCAGATGATGTGCAAGGAACGGTTGATCTAGTTCACACGTTGAACGAGTTGCCGCTGCTTGGTGATCGTGCAGTACCAATTCGCATCTTTAGCCAGCAGTTATTTCGAGATACGAAGCATCTGGAGCGTCAGACGCTTAAACGGCTGATTGCTCTGGCAAAGCAGGCTTCCGGTGAGCAGCGGGAGACAGAAGAGGAATGGTTGGATTGGCTTGGTCTTACTCGTAATCCTCAAAGTGTCTTTTTATGCGGCTCACTTGTCTTTCGAACCCGCGACGGCAAGCAGGTTGACACCAGCGCATTTCCGGGCGGTCTTGGGCTTTCTGGTGAGACGATTGATGTGATAACGCATGTCTTTATATCTGCTCGTCACATTCTTTCCATTGAGAATTGGACGAGCTATCATCATTATCTAGAGCAGCCTTCGGTTCGTGCTGGTGAGGTTCTTGTCATCTACACAGGAGGGTACCCAAATCGTGTCTTGCAAAGCTTTCTCCGAAAGCTGAGTCAGGTAGTGAATGAAGCGTCAAATCCTCCAGAACTGCTCCACTGGGGTGATATCGACCTTGGCGGAATCCGAATTTTCAAGTGGATTCAATCCAATTTTTTCCCTGGGCTACGACCGTATCGGATGGGAGTGGATACGCTACTTCAGTATGAATCACAAGCAGCGCCGGTTAGTGAAGATTATGCCAGTCAGCTTGTTCATACGTTAAGAGAACCACGATATGCGGATTGGCTTCCGGTGCTGGAAACCATGATAGAGCGCAGGATTCGTCTGGAGCAGGAGTGTATCGTAGACTGAGAGACGGATTCTATATAAACTTCAAGCGGGTTCTGCTGCATCGTTGGACGGAATATAGAGCCAATTTAGTCGGTTTTAATGTAAAGAAAGGGGCCCGAAAAGAGAACAAGATTGAATAAATATTAACCAGCATTCACTCTTTTCGTTCTGATAGTTTTTGCTAGATATTCATTCATCAAACTTTTCTTTTCGGACAGCCCCATCTTAATATTCATAGAATTCGTCTAAGCGTAAAGGGGGCACCGCTCTTCAAAATATAAAATTTCGCCATTGAATGCCGAAACGTATGCGGAGAAACTCTGACACCGGTAATGTCAGCCATGTTACCGTAGGCCTGCATTTTGTCTTGTAAGGCTCAGTACTGATTTGTTGGTTGTCCCTGTTAACGAACAAGGCATCCATCTCCAAGTCGCCTCGTGTGGATGGAGAAGGATTGATTGCATATCTAAATAGAACAGGAATTTGGGAAAGTTTGTCGAATTACGGGAAAGGTAGCTTAATGCATTTCATGTTTGTTCTTGTCGCTAAAAACAATATATTTTTCAGGATCAGGTGGAATCTATGGAATATAAAGATTTGGAACAGGGTCTGTTAGACAAAGTGAATAAATATAGTCTTAAACATTTGCAGGGGGTATTGCCTGAGAATGAGGCGCGTTGCGCTGTCAGATACTTACTTAATGAAGATCCCGATGATTTGGGAGGGCTTATTGCACTTCGTGGTTTTGTTTACCAATATTATGTTGCCATTCACTATATGGTAGAGATGTTGCATGCAGAGCATGCATGGTGGAACGAAGTGATTTTTGAATTTCTGGACGATGTAGCGCTTTTGGGGGAAGACAAGATTCGATTTGTTCAAGTGAAAACGGTTAGAGAAGACGGGCAAGACAGACACTTGAAACCGAGTACCTTGTTAAAAAGGGAAAGTGGTTTAGATAGTTGGCTTGATACGCTTTTTTTGAATCTGCCGGAATTCGAGCGGAGACAAAAAAACATACAAAAACAATTCAATACTAGCAATGAATTCGGCGTGCAATTTGAAATCGCTACCAATGCATCTTATGACAACAAAAGTCTGAAATGCTATGCGCAGAATGATTCCTATCGACTACCCGAAGACAGCATTTCTAAAGAAGACAACTTGGTCATAAATTTAAGTAAACCGTTTGTGAAATCGGTAAAGGTTAAAAAGAAGGTTGTTTCTACGCAAGAACTTCGCTTTACTGAAATGGTAGGCCGCGATCCGGAATGGTGTCTGGATCGGTTTTATCTAAATCATTTAGGTTGCATGACGAACTTGAAAGAAAAAATTGTAGGGAAGTTATCGGATTATTGCAGAAGAAACTTGGCGTATTTGAATAATTTTACTCATACTGGAATTATTCAAGGTAAAAGCCGCTTATCGGGAGACGGTTTACTTTATGATTATGTAGCAAGAAAAGTATTCAAGCAATTATTGCTCCGAGTTATTGAACGTACCCATAAGGATGATCTTCCCGATAAAATGCTTCTTGTGTTTAACAAGTCCGAGCTTGTGCAATTGATCCAGGACTGGCAACAAAAAGCGATGATGGAAATTCAAAAAGATGTTGAGCAGGCCGTACAACGAGGACACTTCGTCAAATGTTTTGAAGAATTGCGTGAAGAAATTGATACTTCCTGGAATGCGTCACTAAAGGTTGATCTATTGAATACGTTAGGTTGGATGTATAACGCTTTGGAGCATGAGGTTTTAAATGGAAATCCATATGTGTATGAACAATTTTTGAACCGATTATTTTACTTGAACAATTCTCAACTTCCCACATTGCAACGAATGAAGGATGAGTTTTATTTAAAGGAATCACTGAAGTACATGATAATCTGTTTGGCTTTCTATCCTGACCGTAACTTTGTTTTTAGTGATGCGCAACTCTTATTCAAGCAGGGGAAGCAAGGAGAAGAGGCTTGGAATCTCTTCACGATGTACAATGCAAGAGAGAAGGAAACCTATGCGCAGGCATTGAGAAAAATAATATCGCGATCTAAAGATTGCTTATTCACGCAGAGTTTGCAACAAACGTACTACTGTTTCGTCACACATGAAGATAGAACACAAACTCTCACGGTCGAAAATGACCCCTTCGCCTCATTAATTCCAATTACTCATAACCATGATAACGATGAAAGCGAAATAGTGGAGCAGCCTCAGAACATCAAGTTTCAAAAACAGGATAAGATTAATCTTGTAATTAGCCGATTTAATCAACCGGCCAATGTACGCTCTTTTCAAGATCATGAGATGAGGGCAGGGTGGCATATATTACTTGATAAAAAGGATTAGCAAGAGGGAGTTGGAAAAATGAATCCGATTCAATTAAGAAAGCGCCTTGAAATGGCAGATTTTCAAAATAGTCAAACAGATTTTCCCGTCCAAGACGATTCTATATTAGATATGCACCTCAATGCTGATTTGGAGTTATGGTTTTCTGTTGAGCGTATAGCCGTGCTTAAGACATACACGAGCAATCATCATTTTCTTTTAAATTGGCGTGAGGATCAATTTGTGATTTCTCATTTGCTGGAGCTTTTACCTGCTCAATATAAAAATAATTTGTACTTTCTTCTTGTGTTGGACTGGGAATCGGGGCTATTACCTGAAATACCTATGGAAATGAACAGAGTAGAGAAAAACGCGAAAGTTTGCCGTAAATATGTATTACATAACATAGACGATTTGGAAAGGGTGCCCTTTTTTCAACCTAAGTATATTTACGCAAAAAAAGGATTTGATTTTGTAGAAAAATTCAAGACTGAGTTATTGATTGAACAATCTTTAGACCCTAAAATTCGTCGCGTAGTGGAAGGGTACTTTCAGTTAGAGCACTTGATTAGGATAAATAATAAGCTTGATACGAAACAGTATATCCTAAATTTATTGAAAGGGGATGGGGGATCAAAATGAGACTTTCTCGTCTTATTATCAATAATTTTAGAGTGTTTCCAGGAGAATATATATTTGACTTTTCCAAAAAGCAATTGATTCTAGTAGGCGGTCAAAACGGACATGGAAAGAGCTCGCTGTTTGATGCTATACAATGGTGTCTTACGGGTGAAATTAGGAGATATAGGGGCTCAAGCGAATATCAGAATTTCAATTATCTTATTAATGAACATGCGCTTGTCAAAGGCACAGGAAGAGTGAGTGCATCTGTCGAAGTTTGGTTGGAAATGGATAATTTTATTCATAAGATAACCCGAACAGTACAGAGGAGTCCATCAACACAAACCACGAAAATCAAAGTTAATGGAACGAATTACGGGGTAAAAGAAGGTACCACTAAAATATGTGAAATTCTGTTCCGCGGCGGGGACGAAGAGCAACCGACAAGTATAGACAAAACCAAACATTTACCAAGCTATTTTTCCACAACACAGATTTTGTCTCAGGATCAACTACATGAGTTCATTCTTGCCAGCAATCCGCAAGAGCGGTTCACACTGATGGAGAAAGTTCTTGGTATAGAAAAATACGGGAGTGATTTTGGTAAATATTTAGTAGAATCGCTGCAAGTAATTAAAGAAGAGAAAGGGAGAATAAATGTAAATAGGCAAGGGAGCAAGGACTCTTGGCTTGAAGTATCGACTCTGCTCAAAGAAAAGGAAGCTCTGTTGCAAAAATTAGGGGGGACGACAGAGAAGGAGCTAGAAAGACAATTGTCTGGCTTACTTGAGGATATTCGTCAATCCGGATTGGAAATTCCTCAAGCATTGTCAGGCTCGGCAAAAGTAGATGATAAAACGTTATCTGCATATAGTGAATTGCGACAAAGTATAACAAAACTTCAGGATCGTAGTGATCAAATTCTTTTGATGTTAAAGGATGCTAAACCGTTGTTTGATTTGACAGAAAAGCAGTATTACACCGAACAACAAAAATTTAATGAGCTAACGCAAGTCTTTAATTCAAAAATGAAACGTCGGGAAAAGAGCATTCTTCTGGCTGATCGAAATAAATCAGAGATGGAGTCTTTGATCCAAAAACGCAGAATATATATATCTAGGCAAAGGGACATTGAGGATTTAAACAGTCAAATTAAACTGTCAGAGCAAAAGCTTACTGCCATAGAAAAAAATCCTCAAGTATTAATGGTGATAGAACAGTTTGAAAGTATCGAGAAATTTGTAACGGCTTTTAACAAGACGATTAAGGATCTCTCTGAAATTAAAATTAAGATCGACATAGGTGAGCGAATTGGGGTTTCATTACAACTTTACGAAAAAATGGATGAATTGAAACAACGAACTAGTGAACTGGACACCTTAAAAGGAATTGGTTTACAAAATCTAGAGCTAGTAAAAACTGAACTGGCGGTTCTATCTGGTAAAATAGACTCTGGAAAAGAAAACACCATAGATCAAATGATTCATGATATACAGCATTTTTTGATGGGGCAAACAAGTAGTTCGTGCCCTGTGTGCGGAACAAACTTTCAAACTTCCGAGAATCTTCATTCAGTAGTTCGTCTAAAATGGGAAGAAGTAAGTCAGCATTTATCAGCTCTTGAACAGGAAGTAATGAAGAAGTCAGGCAGGAAGAATGAGCTCGATAGAGAGCTAAATCAAATCGAATCAGATTTAGAAAAAATCGCTGAACAGATGATGGAAATAAAGACGTCATACGACCAGAATCAATTAATAATTGAACAACAGCGCGCTTTGGTTGAACAGTGGGTACAGGATATACCTCTGGAGAAACTCACGCAATTGAAGCATTCGATGGAAACATTCCTAGAGAACCATTCGACCACTTTCAAGTTATTAGAATCTCTAGATGAAATTCGGACTGAGTTATTGAGACTGACAAACGAGAGAAGCATCGCAATCAGTTGGATGGAAGAGCAAAAAAAGCTTGTAGGGAAGAGAGCTCATTATCTAACCAATGAAGAAGAAAAGCTAATTGCTAAAATTCAAAAATTAGATCAATACTTATTGCAAGCCCGAGCTCAAATCGAACAAAGCGTGCAGGATGTCAAAGAAGTATCGAGTCAACTAACGGCATTAGAGCATAAATGGAACCAGCAAAAATTAAAAGCAACAGAAATAATCGCACTGATTCCTGAATTTAATAAGTCAGAGCCTAGACTACAATTGTGGATTGATGAATATTATCAACAAAAAACGCAATTTGGACGGCTTAATGCTGCGGCTGAACATCTCCTTGAAAAGGTCGAGGCGTTTATATCCAAAGGTGAGGTGGCTAAGGCAAGATTAGAAGAGCGTAAGTTGAACGACCATGTTAAAGCAGCGGACACAGAAATTGAACATTATGAGAAGCTAGAATCGGAATTAGAGGTACTAAGGGAACGTCATAATGAGATTCGCAGCACAATCATGACTGACTATTTGGTTAATTATAGTGAAACAATTGATCAGTTGTTCATGCAGATCAGTCCCCATGCTATTTATAAGCATGTACATTTGGTTCCGAGGGAAGGTAAGCTTTTTGTATTAATGAGCGAACATAGCGGGGATGCAGCAAATTTGGCTAATCTCCCAGAAGACCAATTGGCTTACCGATTTAATGCGAGTTTAACGTTTAGCTCAGCACAGGCTAATGTTCTTGCTGTTTGCATTTTCTTATCTTTGGCATTATCCCAGCAGTGGACGCCACTTGAAATGATTGGAATTGATGATCCTTTTCAAAATATGGATGACATCAATGTATTCTCATTTATCGATGTTATCAGCCAAGTCGTTGCGCACAAGCAGGTAATGATAAGCAGCCACGAGGAAGATTTTGTGAGTCTTATCAAAAACAAATCAGGACTAGAAGGGGAACAAATTGGTTATATTCATTTCAAATCTTATAGTAAAGATCAAATTGATTTGGACACGAACTGTAGAGTGGAAGCTGATGAAAAGTAGCTCAGAAATAAATATTCGATAATAGGGTGTATTATGATCCTCAATCTACTGTCAGTATACAAGCTCTCAAGATATTTTAATCTTGAGAGCTTAACGTTAGTTGAAAATTAAAAAGCAGGAATAGTGAGCCATTCTAATGCCCGATCCTCGCGCCTTATACGCTCTCTGATGAGTTCACAAACTTCATCAAAAATCTCCAAAAGTTCATCGTATGTATCTCCGTCATCCCCAATTTGGTTCTACATTGTTTTTCTTAGCGGCATCTGTTTGAGCTTATAAGGCCTTACTATCCTCAGAGAATAAACTCCTCAGTTTCATCCTGCAGATTTTTATATTTATGAGGGTCCGATTTTGATTGAAAATTGAAATGATAGGTAGAGGGATATAACCTCATCGCACCTTGAAAACAAAATACTATCTAATCCTGTACATTCTTCGCATGCTCCAAATGAGTGAGCCAATTGTCAGGTGCGCCATGACCATCTTAACTATATGAATAGGATGCGAGCGATTTTTGCTATGCAGTGAATAAATGGTGGTACCATTTAAGGCGACGATCCGTGCGAAGTTATAATGATACTTCTGTCCAGCCACAGCTTATCGCAATGGGGGCAGCTCGCAGAGAACCTGGGAGAGGTTAGCTACCTATGAGAATGACTAACCATCGTTCGCCGGATAAGTAAATTGTCAAACCAAAACAGAGGAGAAGGGGCATTCGCATGCCCCTTTCATTCAAGCTCGTGCCTACCTATTTGTTTTCTTAAACGAATCCCTTTAATGATGGATGTTCTCGATTTTTTTATTGGGAGGTATCGTATGAAGCATAATTTAATCCGATATAGCATGCAAATTGCTATGCTTAAGCAGCTATTGTCCATATCCCTGATTACCGAACAGGAATTTCATGCGCTCAAAAGCAAAATCATGAAAGACTATGGTGTGATTTCCGATCTGACAACCTGATTCGCACAATTGTTGATTGCACCCAGTCTTATTATACTGATTCCGAGATAATAAGAGCTGAAGGAGGATTAACAATGGCATATGAAGTTGAAGTGATCAAGGCCAGCCGAAAGATAACTGACCGAAAAACTGGAGGGCTTTCCGATATTTTAAGAGTAGCCCCATATGCAAGAGTAAGTACGGACACTGAGGAACAGCTTAGCAGCTATAAATCGCAGGTTTCCTATTACACTGAGCTGGTAAACAAACGCTCGGATTGGCAGCTTGTTGATATTTACGCAGATGAGGCAGTAACCGGAACACAGGTCAACAAGCGTGAGAACTTTTAACGTATGATTGATGATTGCATGAATGGAAAAATTGATATGGTTATTACCAAGTCCATTTCCCGATTTGCTCGAAATACATTGGATACACTCAAGTATGTACGGATGCTGAAGGAGCAGAATGTAGCTGTAATCTTTGAAAACGAGAATATTAATACCATGACAATGGATGGCGAGTTGTTACTGGTCATATTAAGCTCGGTGGCCCAACAAGAGGTTGAAAATATTTCTTCCAACGTAAAAAAGGGCTTGAAGATGAAAATGAAGCGCGGCGAGCTAGTGGGCTTTCAAAGCTGCTTGGGATATGATTATGATGTACAGACGAAGAAAATATCTATAAATGAAAAGGAAGCCGAACTGGTTCGTTATATATTCGAGCGTTACATAGCGGGCTATGGAGCTTATATGATTGCTAAGGAATTAACCGCCGCGGGCTATAAAACGAGCTCAGGTCGAAGCAATTGGCAAGATACAGCGATTCTTGGTATCGTTAAAAATGAAAAATACAAGGGCATTTACTTCAAGGAAAGACCTTTACCGTTGATCCCATCTCAAAGAGAAGACTGGAGAATTACGGCGAAGAAGACCAGTTTTACATTAGGAATCATCATGAGCCAATAGTGAGTGAAGAGGTTTTTGAAAAAGCACAGGCTATTTTGCATCGAAGAGGAGCACGATTAAGAGGCGTTGAAAAAGGGAAGCGCGATAAATACAGCAGGAAGTTTGCTTTTAGCAGCAAGCTGGAGTGTGCGTTTTGTGGTAGTAACTTATCCAGGCGTAATTGGCATAGCGGCACGACGCACGAAAAGACGATTTGGCAATGTGTGGCAGCAACCAAAAAAGGAAAGAAGTATTGTCCTCATAGCAAGGCTTTAATTGAAAATGTCATTGAGAGTGCTTTTCTTGAATCCTACAGAAGATTGTGCAGCAAGCATATGGATGTAATAGATGAGCTGATGAAGCACATGGAGAGCGTTCTCGGTAACCAGAACCATATGAGAAAATTAAATAAAGTAAATAATGAAATCAAGCTCATGGAGCAAAAGCGTTGTAAGCTTATTGACCTGTGCTTAGATGAAAAATAGATCGCGCTACCTATGAGAACAAGTATGCGGAGCTGGAGAGCCAGCTTAGTGAGTTGTTAAATGAGCAGGCGCAGCTAGAGCAAAGCTCACGGCAGGAATTGGATGTGGAGAAAAGACTGGAACATCTGAGAAAGGTGCTGCAAAAGAATGAGGTGCTTTCTTCGTTTGACCGCAATGTATTTGAGAGCATTGTGGAGAAGGTTACTGTAGGGGATTCAACTGATCCTGCACAGTCTGACCCGCATAGATTAATGTTTATTTATAAAACAGGCTTTACGAATTCGGTGGAGAGTAAGATGATTATGCAAAAAAAGCTATCCAGAAATGAAAGGGGGGAACCGCATTCCTATACTTTGGACGACACATGTGGAAAGCGTTGCGCTATTAAAATGGCACCATAATTCATATTTTGATGGATTTTCTTTTTAAAAAAAGAGGGGCACCAAGCCCCTCTTTTTTGCATTATTATAGATAATAGTGACTAATAAAGATTAAAATGGAAAGAGCAAAACCTACATAGAGGAACATAGCAGTCAAAAGCTCAAACTATCGGTATGTCTCGGGCTTAACAGTTGCCTCGTATTTTGCATGAATGTCCAAGCGAAGGTAAGGAAGAGAAATGCTAAGTGGCATTAGCTACTCGAAAGGATGATCCTGATTGGGCACTTTTATAGGCAGCGTGAAATGGGCAGAAAAAAATGAAATGCTGGATGATTTATTAAATCGGCAGGACAGCTTAACGATACATTCCATGGACCAAGGATTTGAAGCCGAGGTTAAGCTGATCAATTCGGGTAAAGAAAGTTTCGTGTTAAAAGTATGGAATAAAGGCTCCAAGCCGAATGTTAGCTTTCAATTTAAACTGCTGAATGTCCTTCATGAACGAGGATTATCCGTCTCAACGCCGCTAGGCTGGGGGATCGATTCGAACGGGGACCAGGTGATGCTAACAACGTTCGATGGAACGCCCGTGAGTAAAGTGAATGACAAGAAAATGACGGATATTGCAAATATTTTAGCTATGATCCATCAAATGGACCTGAAAGAAATTCAAAATATTAATCTTCCAAAGTATGATTTCTGCGATTACTTTTTTCCTGGGGTGAGAGAGCACTCAGACATATATCAAGCGTTAGCTCCTCTTGTCCAAAGGACTCCAATTAAACAAGAGCATATTATTCACGGTGATTACCACTTAGCCAACATTTTGGAGGAAAATGGCCGCTATGCCGTAATCGACTGGACGAACGGACAATTGGGAGACCCTAGGTATGATTTTGCATGGTCGCTTACTCTGAAAAAAATATACATTTCGGAGACGCATGCCGAAGTTTTTCGTACTGCTTATCTATCAAAGAATGATATGCCGCAGGAGGAGCTTGATGCCTTTGAAGCGCTGGCTTGCCTTAGATGGATTTGGCTAAGCAGAAACGGAGGCACGCCCAAAGGGCCTAATACAATGGAGCGGGTAAGACGTTTAATAACGGGCAATCCATTTTTAAAAGAGTTTGAGTTCAGCGATATTTCCACAAGTAAGAATAAGAGGAGCGGTGACGGGATGGATATTGAAGCCGTGTTTGAGCAGTTTCCTATTTTAAAATCGGACGGATTGGTATTGAAGAAGATTGAAGACCATCATTTTAACGAAGTTTTTGAAATCTATAGCAATGATAAAGTGTTTGAATATTGCGGAATCATACCTAAACACAATAAAGACACGGTAAAAAATATGATAGGTCATTTTGAGAGAGATTTTAATAAGCGGTCGAGGGTCAAGTGGGGGGTATTCGCGAATGACGAAAGCGATCGATTGCTTGGCATTATTGAAGTTTTCGATTTTAATCAAAAGGTGAACATGGTGTCGATAGGCTACTTTTTGGCGGAATCGCATTGGGGCAGAGGAATTGCCGCGGAAGCGTCAAAATAATGCTCGATTACTTGTTTATGGACGTCAACGTCAATCGCATTCAAGCTGATGTGATGCCGCCAAATGAACGATCAAAGAAGGTATTGCTGAAAAACGGCTTCATTAAAGAAGGGACGTTAAGACAAGCCACAGTATGGGCGGGCAAAGGAATCGTCGATTTGGAAATATACAGTATTTTAAGAGAAGAGTATGTAAAATGATTGGACTAAAAATATAAAGGCAGGGTGTCTTCATGGAGAGATGCAGCAAATGTAATGGTAGCGGCAAAGTTAGCGGATTCCTGTGGAATAAGCAATGCAATAAATGTAAGGGCAGAGGCCACATTATTCCTCGAAAATATCCATTAAGGAGTGACTCGTTCGCAGCATCAACATCTGATGATCAGCTTGATTATGATGTAAATCAAAACAGCTGCTATGAAGAAACGCCGCGGCGATATTTCAGCGACTATTCTAATACGGAGGACAACTCTTCCTCAAGAAGCGAGAGCAGCCGCGACGATTCATCGAGTTCGGATAATGGGTCTTCTTCATCTAGCGATTAGTTTAAAACAAGTCACGTTCGTGTCTAGTCCCCTCTTTCGTGGAGGGGATTTTTGATTGCATTTTAGTTTATTCCACTTAAAAAGCCCAATCATCGCCTCTTTTTTTGTAAATCCCTCCCAGGTTCACGCTCCGTTCACATGCTTATGATATGCTCTCCAAAGTAACTCGAGAGTTCACTATCACAAAAATGCTGAATGTTGGAGGACTATTATGTCATTTTCGATGAAGAAGATAAGCTATAAAATGATTTTATTGGTGTTGCTGGTGGCAGCGCTTGGAGCAGGCTCGTTAGGGGTTCAGGCATCCGCTTCCGCTGCTCCTGCCACGTCTTCACGTCTGCCCGACCAACCGTATGAAGCGGCAGATGTAGACGACGCCGTTCAGTTAACGGCATTCATTGATGGTATTATGAAGGTGCACATGGACATTTACAAAATTCCAGGCGCGGTCATCTCGGTCGTTAAGGATGGGAAAATCCTGCTCGGCAAAGGATATGGCCATTCCAATATCGAAGAGGGCTCGCTGGTTAACCCAGAGACCGACATGTTTCGGATTGCTTCGACAACGAAGCTGTTCACTTGGACGGCTGTCATGCAGTTGGTTGAGCAGGGCAAGATTGATCTCGACACCGACGTTAACACGTATTTGAAAACGTTAAAAATTCCAAAAACCTATTCGGAGCCGATTACGATGCGCCATCTCATGACCCATACCGCCGGATTTGAGGAGGGGGGCCTTGGCTATCAAATTACGACGGACCCTAAGAAGCTGCCGGTATCCATCTCGGAGACGCTATCCAAGCATATGCTGGCGCGGGTAATGCCCCCGGGCGAGATGGCGGCGTATTCCAACTATGGTGCTGCGCTGGCGGGACTAATCGTCGAGGAAGTTAGCGGAATTGCTTATAATGACTATATTCAGCAAAATATTTTTGATCCGCTCGACATGAAATATGCCACGGTTCAGGAGCCAATTCCGGCAGCTTTGAAGCCTAACGAGGTGCAGGGCTATGCCCGGGAGAACGGCACATTCGTAGCCAAGCCGCCTACGTTCGAAGGAGGCTTCCGCCCTGCGGGATCGGCATCCGTCTCGGCGCTCGATATGGCTCATTTCATGCTCGCCCATCTTCAGGACGGACGTTATGGCGACACACAAATGCTCAAACCAGAAACGACTAAGCTGATGCATTCGCCGGCATTCCAGTTTGACAAACGGATGCCTGGCATGGACCTTGGCTTTTACGAGCTGCAAATGAACGATATTCGTGTTATTTCCCATGGCGGCGCCGATACGTTATTCAATACGGAGCTTTATCTATTGCCGGAGCAGCAAATTGGCATCTTTGTTTCCTATAGCGGTGGCGATGGCGGGGCAGCAGCATCCGGGCTGGCGAAAGCTTTTGTTGACCGTTATTATCCGAAGAAAGACGCCAAGCAACCTCCTGTGTCCGCTGAGCTTGCAAGCTCCGTGCAAAAATATGCCGGTTCCTATCAATTTACGCGCCGCAACCATACCGATATCGATAAGTTCTACAGCTTCATGTCCCAAATCAGCATCACGGCAGCAGGCGAACAGCTATCGATTGGCAGCGGCGCCGAACAGCAATTGTACGTCCCCATTGAACCCGATATCTTTCAAGAAGTTGGCGGCACGCAGCAAATCGCATTCCGCACCGACGAATCGGGGAAGGTCACTCATTTGCTTCTCGATTTTCTTCCGTCCATGCCGCTTGAGCGCACGCCGCTCATCGATCGGAATAAGTTCTGGTTTCCTTTGCTCGGTCTTTCGGCAGCTCTGTTCATCACCGCATTGTTAGGGTTTGCTTATCGTAGGCGGGAGATCAAAGCAATGCCGGGCGTGCAAAAGTGGGCAGTTCGGTTATCGGCAGCTACTGCGGCATGGGCGCTAGCGACGTGCGTCGCGACATTCGTCGTGGTTTTGAACATGGCCCTGCTGGATCGGCTTAGCCGAATTACGCTGTCGTTAAATCTTTATTTATTCATGCCGATCATCCTTCTAGGGCTGACCTTGGCAATCATAGCAGTAAGTGTAATGGCATGGAAAAACAAATATTGGACGGTGCTAAAACGCGTGCATTACTCGCTCGTAGCGTTGTCGGCCGTCGTACTCAGTGTATTCTTTTTCCATTGGAATCTATTAGGTTGGCAGTTGGGGTAAAGCAACAGCAGCCGTCCGCCCGCTAGAGGACAAATGATAAAGATCGGAGGTTTATTCTCAAATGGCTAAAATCCTAATCGCGGATGACGATGCGCACATTCGCGAGCTGATCACCTTATTTTTGCGAAACGAAGGATTTGAGATTATAGAGGCAAAAGACGGTGCGGAAGCGCTGGCGATTGTGGAAAATGCGCAAGTGGATTTGGTTATCCTCGACATTATGATGCCTAACTTGAACGGTTGGGAATTATGCAGGGAGATCAGGCGCATCGATTCGAATATCCCTCTCTTAATGGTCACGGTGAAGGGCGAATCGGCGCAAAAGGTGAAAGGTTTTCAGCTTGGAGCAGACGATTATTTAACGAAGCCGTTTGATCCGATGGAGCTTGTGATGAGGGTGAAGGCTCTGTTGAAACGTTATTTGATTGTCGCCTCGCAAACGATACAGCTTGGCGGCATTGAGCTGAATCGCCGTAACTTTCAAGTGATAAAGGGAGATGAAACGCTGAATCTTCCTTTAAAAGAGTTTGAGCTGCTGTTCAAGCTGGCTAACCATCCCGGGCAAATTTTTACCCGCGAGCAGCTGATCACTCATATATGGGGAAAAAATTACGAAGGCGATGACCGGACCGTCGATGTTCACATTAAGCGGCTAAGGGAAAGGTTCGCCGGCGATTCGCAGCATTTTACGATTGAAACAGCCCGTAGTTTGGGGTACCGGTTAGTCATTACATGATCAAAAACTTATATGTCCGCATCATTATCACGTTTCTGGCGGTCATTATTTTCAGCTTGCTGTCCTCCTTCTTTATGGGGTACTTTCTATTCGAGAAAGAAATAAACCATACCGGACAAAACGATATGATCGCCGTAGGCGAAGAGATTATAAGTCTCTATGAACAAACTAAGCCGCCTAATCGCGACGCGTTCATGCAGCGCATGGTGAAGGTGTCTGCTTACCCGATTCACATTTACGATGCTTCGGGCAGCTTTACTTTCTATGATTTAGACGATTCAGGCAGCCTCAAAATTCCGGCGGATGCGGTTCGGCAGGTGCTGGAGGGACAATATTACCGCTCGCCGGGCGAGGGGGAGCAAACGTTCGTCGGTCTTCCTTTTCCATTTGAGGGGGAGCCTCATGCCATGTTCATGCAGTTTTCCCCGCAGAACGAAAATGTCCTTAACCGGATGATGCTGCTCATTTTGCTGCTCGGCTTGGCGATAGGGAGCTTATGCATTCTTATCGCGGCGCGTTATTTGGTCAAGCCCCTCCAAGCATTGACGGGGGCGACCAAACGGCTTGCAAAGGGCGATTTTGACGTAGAAATCAAAACGAAACGCGTGGATGAAATGGGAACCTTGACTCAAAGCTTTAATGAGATGGCGAGCGAGCTTAAACAGCTGGAGCAGATGAGGCAGGATTTTGTTTCGAATGTCTCGCATGAAATCCAAACCCCGTTAACGTCGATTACCGGCTTTGCCATGGCTATGAAAAACAGTACCTTGGTAGCGGAAAATGATCGGAATTATTATTTGGATATCATCATCACCGAGAGCGGGCGACTTTCCAGGCTTAGCGATAATTTGCTGAAGCTGGCTTCTCTGGATTCAGAGCATCATCCGTTTGAGGCTAAGACGTATAACCTTGTCGAGCAAATGAGGCAAATGGTCGTAACTTGCGAGCCGCAATGGTCGGCGAAGGGCATTCACATTGATTTGGAAGGGGCTGATGATGCCAAAATAACGGCGGATCGCGACCAGCTTAATCAGGTATGGATGAATTTGCTTGGCAACGGCATTAAGTTTACACCCGTGGGCGGCCAGATCGGAATAAGCATTGCCCAGTCGGCAAATGAGATGATTGTCGCGATAACCGATTCGGGAATCGGAATAGCGCCGGAGCAGCTCGATTACGTGTTTGAGCGGTTTTACAAAACGGACCCATCGCGAAACCGCAGCATCGGCGGCAATGGACTAGGGCTTGCCATTGCGAAAAAAATCGTCACGCTTCATCATGGAAGCATCGAAATGAAAAGCCGGCTGGGCGAGGGTACGACAGTGCTCGTTCATTTGCCCATTCGGAAGCGGTAGCAAGACGATGAGCGGAACCGCTGCTGTTTATGTTCTCTTAAGTTATTTACTTCATATGAAAATATGGTGGGCCATCTTCGTAACACGTAGCGATTTGTACAGGAGCTAGAAGGGTCCGAGCAGCTTCCCGAAAAAAATATACTGAACGACAAAAACCGCGAAGGCTTGATGCTGCGCGGTTTTTGTCTTATTTTGCATGAAGTTTTTCATTATTCTTTTATTTGTCCGCTGTAGACTTATTTATGAAAGCTATGATTCGGTCTATGAAAAGAAGCCCATGTCCATAGCGTTTGGAGTCAATTGAATCATCGGGCAAGCACGATAAATCGATTAGGACAAGGATTGCTTTATGAAAGGGGAATTTATGTTGGGAACAATTTTTGCGGGAAAATGGAAAGGCATCATGCTCAAATGGCTTTTGATCGCAAGTATGGTCGGGGGCATTATTCAGCACGGTCTCGGCGCAGGGTATGAAGTGGCAGCTGCGGAGTCCGTGGCACCCTCTCCGCATGATATCGCGGGCCATGGGGCGGAGAATCCAATGAACGAATGGATGGCTAAAGGGCCGCGCAGCTTGGAAATAGCAGAAAACGGAGGCTCTCCTTCGGGCACCTTGCCCAGCGGTGGCGGCGGCGGACCTGTTGTTGCGCCGATACCAAATCCGCCGGTTGAGACGGCTGTAACGGCTATGGCAAGTCTGTCTAGTGTGAATGGCTTCCGGTCTCCAACATGATTACGCTCGCCGATTTGGTTGTCGCGCTGCAGATGGCGAACGGCAACCATTTATGAATGGAGTAATTAACGTTACGCGCATAGTCCAAAGAAGGCCGATCCGGTTACGGGTCGGTCTTCTGTATGCGACGGTCTATGACTCTTTGGCGTGCATTAGAGCAACAAATGGGGTATATCAAGGCTTCTACGCTTACGAGTATAATAGATAGAGAGGGAGTTCATTCCCCAGGCCTGCATGATCTGTTTTAAAATAATGCTGCCTAGCTGGCGCATAAAGCGGCGCGGCAGTCATTTGATACAAGGGAGACTCAGCTGTGGACACAAGACAATGGATGTCGGTAACGCTTTTCCTCGCAACGGCAATAATGCTGTTTGTCTCATTCTTATCCTACCGGAAACGCCATCTGCCCGTTGCCAAAACGATGATACTGATCATGCTGTCAGCGGCTTTTTATGCACTTGGCTACGCGTTCGAGGTGTTGAGCCGCAATCTGGACGAAATGAAGCTGTCGCTTCAAATCGAATATATAGGCATACCTTTTGTTTCTACGCTCTGGCTGCTTCTAGCGATCCAATTTACCGGGACGGCGGTTCGTTATCGAAGGCGGCTCGTGCTGCTGCTGTTTATTGTCCCCGTAATCGTCTTTTTCCTCCATTTAACCAACGACTGGCATCATTTGATTTATGAGCAATATATCCTGAATACGGACTCTGCGATTCCTTTGTACACGACAATCAAGGGGCCATGGTATGAGGTGCACACCCTCTATAATTATTCCGTTCTATTATGCGGGATACTGCTGTTCATTCCTATGTATTGGCGTGCTTTGCCGATTGTGCGCAAGCAAATCGTCGTTCTTCTGCTCGGCGCTGCTGCGCCTATGTTTCTTAATACGTTCTTTTGGACAGGGCTGAGCGTCGATTTGACGCCGTTCGGATTCGCCGTATCAGGTATCGCCTACGTGTGGGGGATTCTCCGGTTTAATTTGCTTCGCTTAACGCCGCTTGCGCTGGCGAAAGTGTTTGAAACGATCCGGGACGGGGTCGTCTTACTCGATTATGAGGATCAAATCGTCAGCTACAACCGTGCGGCGGAAGAGGTGCTTCCCGAACTTGGTTTAACGAAGCGCTACCCCGCTGATATGGAGAAAGTGCTGACGGCAAACCCAGAGCTGCTTGAGCGCATTCGAGCCGCAAGCGGCGGGGAAGAACGTTTCCCGTTCCATAGAGTGCATGCGAACCGGAACAAATATTATAACTGCAGCATTTCGCTCGTCTATGATTCGGGCAATATTTTGATAGGCAGAATTTTAATGTTCAACGATATAACGGAGCTGAAGGAGAGCGAGGCGCGGCTTCGCGAGAATGCCCGGCAATTGTCAGAGCTGAATGCGTTCAAGGACAAGCTGTTCACCGTCGTGGCGCATGACATTCGTGATCCGATTGCGCTCCTCGTCAGCTTGACCGAGCTGCTGGGCGATGAGTGGACGGCCGCTGACTTCGAGCATGCCGAATTGGTGCGGGAGCTCAAAGGACAAGTACAAAGCACGTTCAATCTCGTCGATAATTTGCTCGATTGGTATCGCAGCCAGAAAGGGAAGGTCGTGTTTCGTCCTTTAGGCTGGAACTTGCAGCAGGTCGTGCGTCAGGCTTTGCTGCTCTCCGGCGCGAAGGCTGGCATGAAGCAAATTCGTATGCTGGAGAATATCGATGAGAAGCTTACGGTTAGAGCGGATAAGGAGATGCTGGATCTCATTTTGCGAAACCTGCTTTCGAATGCGATCAAGTTTACGGGAATAGGCGGGGTGATTGAAGTGGGGGCTGCTCTCGAAGGCGATATGATCGTCGTATCCGTACGAGACAACGGAGCGGGAATCGACGATGAGACATCGGAATTGCTGCGCCTGGAGGAGCCGTTTTTGAAAGGATTGGTTAGCGGGGATGATTCGGGGGATACGAGGTTCGGAATAGCGCTGACACGCGAATTTGTTCGCATACATGGCGGAAGCCTTTGGTTCGAGAGCGAGCCGGGCATTGGAACGACCTTTTCATTTACCTTGTTCGGATCGGCTGGTATACGGGAAACGTTCGATAACGGTGGATGGGAGGAGGACGCAAATGAAAGTTATTTTGGTGGACGATGAGCCAACGATGCATTTAATTTTGCGTAAGATGCTGGTTAAGCTGCCCGGCATTCACGTGGCGGGCACTTTTACGAATACGCAGTCCGCAGCCTCCTTTCTCAAGGAGAACAGCGATATTGGATTGGCTTTGGTAGACCTTTCTATGCCGGGCGAGAGCGGGATGGAGTTCGCAGCCAAGCTCGAGGCTTCGGATTCGCGCATACAAGTCGTCTTTGTCACGTCGCACAAGGAGTTTGCTCTTGAAGCGTATGAGCTGTCCGTGCTGGATTATTTGGTTAAGCCCGTTTCACAAGAGAGGCTGCAGCGGACCGTATACCGCGCGCTTGCGAATCAGCGTGCGATCGATTCATTGTCGATGCTGCCTCCGGCTACCACAGATTCAGGCAGCATCGTCCTAACGATGCTAGGCGACGTCGCCGTGAGCAATGGAGCGGGCCGCGTCAAGTGGATCTCGCGGAAATGCGCGGAATTGTTCGCTTATTTACTGTTATACCGCGGCAAACGAATCCCCCGTTCCAGGCTGGTCACGGATATTTTCGGAGGGATGCACCTAGCCAATGCAGAGAACTATTTGAACACGACCGTCTATCAATTGCGCAAATCGCTCGAGCCGCTTGGGATGCGAGAGGCCGTGCGCTCGGAGAACGATGGTTACGCCCTGGAGTTAAAAGCTCCCGTCATCGATTACGCGGCATTTGAAAAGCAAGCGGAGCAGCTGCAATCCATCGATAGCGATAATGTGGAGAGGGCGCTGCAAATCGAACGGCTGTATACGGGCGATCTGTTCGGGGACAAGGCTTATGTGTGGGCGATTCACGAGACGGAGCGTTACGCGGAATTGTACGCCTCGTTCGTTAAGAGGGTTGCCGAGGTACTCATTTCGAAACGTGATACGTCCTCCGCCTCAAAGCTGCTGCTTAAGCTGAACGAGCGCAATCCGCTGGATGAATCGGTAATCCGCCAGCTCATGACGATACGCGAGATGACCGGAGACAAAAAAGGGCTAAACGCTCTGTACACCGATTATGTTCGGCTTCTCAACCGCGAGCTTGGCATTCGCCCATCCGCTGAGCTGATCCATTTATACGACTTGCTGATAAGCCGGCTTGCCGATAAAAAATAATATAGCTGGCTTGTTTAATTCATCTATTTTTTTCCTGCAAGCATGGGTATTACCTGATATACTATGCAGCATGCTAAAATAGGGGAAAGAGAAGGGAACAAGGAGAAACCTTGATCCCTGCGCTCTTTCCCCTCAATTTTTGTCATTTAGAAATAGCCTTAAGGAAACGATGGTGGATATGAAAATTGAATTTGAGAACGAAATAATCGAATGTAATGTGATATACGGAAACAGAGAGAAAATTTCCATTCAAATAGACTCGTTAGGATTTATTACCGTGAAGGCTCCCAATGGGACTAGCGAAGCGGTTATTGTCAAGGCTGTGGAGCATCATGGGAAAAAGATTGTGGACAAGCTGCATCTCATCGCGGAAGCCCGGAACAAGCCTAGGACAAAAGAATATCAAGAGCAAGGAAAGTTTCTTCACCTTGGCAAAGAGTATTTCCTTCATGAGCTAATTGACACCGCGGGTTTGGATGAAGAGGAGCTAAAGAAAAATCTTAAGAAGTTTTATTTTAATAGCTGTAAGAAAGTAATAGGAGAGAGAATTAAGAGCTATCAAGCGCAGCTGAAGGTCAAACCTAAATCCATAGAAATCGAAGAGTCGCGGACGAAATGGGGAAGCTGCAGCTCCAGCAAAAATTTAACCTTTAATTACCGGCTGGCCATGGCGCCAATTGATGTGATCGATTATGTAATCATCCATGAGCTATGCCATTTGCTTCATATGAATCATGATCGGTCTTTTTGGCGGCGCGTCGGCAGCATTATGCCTGATTATAAAGAGAAGGAAGAGTATTTGGCGCGGCACGGGCAAGCAATGACACTTTAGACACGAGACACGAATATATATGCGAAATAACAGGAAAGAAACTTCTGCGTTCGATTAACAGAGGTTTCTTTTGCTATTTTAGGCTATGGAGCGGAGTAAAATCAGTTATAAAATATACATTAGTTAATATATTAATTGATTAGCAAATATGTTATTATGTCCGTGTGGAAAGAAAATGATCAGCTTTACATTAGGTTATGTGTGCTTTCTAATACAAAGATGACAGGTGATCTTCTATGGAACATGACAACAGAAACAGGATTAACGATAACAAGATAGCGCATTATAGATTTGATAATCCCGGGCATGTTGGACTGGACAGCTCCGGGAGAGGCAATGACGCGGTTGCATCAGGCTCAGCGCAACCTTGGGTTCAAACGGTAGGAGGCAGAGCTGCGGTTACGC
Source organism: Bacillus sp. FJAT-26390 (assembly GCF_001682865.1). GTDB lineage: Bacteria > Bacillota > Bacilli > Paenibacillales > Paenibacillaceae > Pristimantibacillus. Next base: position 52,794 of record NZ_MAQX01000032.1, on the reverse strand, counting down.
TTGCTGGCGGACAAAGCGGCACATCCTATTTGCAGCTGCCTGCCGGTCTTTTGGAGGAAGTCAGCGACCATACGGGGATCACGGTTGCTGCTTGGGTTTACGCCGGTAAAGGAGCCAGCGTATGGGAAAGAATTTTTGATTTTGGCAAAAGCCAGACAGGGCCTTATCTCTTCCTGACGCGTCAATTGCGCGGTACTTGCTTTGCAGGAGAGGACTTAGTCGCTGATCCTGGAAAGTCCTTTGCAGCGGGAGAATGGATGCATATTTCCATGTCTGTTACAGGAACAAAGGGCGGCACATTAAGCAGTGCAGGCCCTGTTATATATGTTAACGGCGAAATGGTTGCCGACGGGTCGATCAGCCAGACTTCAAGCGGTACGTATGCCAAGCTGCGCGCATGGTTTGCCTCGTTCTCGGACTCATCGAATTACAGCAACAATACAATCGGGAAGTCCCAATATGATGCGGATATGGATTTTTGCGGCTCGCTATCGGACTTCCGAATCTATAAGGCGGGATTAACGCAGGACGAAATCATCGAGGTCATGTGCGAAGCGTTGACCGATGAAGAGATTGTCAATCTTGCCAAGGATAAATACTTATCGTTTCCAACCTCTATTATTGCAAAGGATATTACATTGCCTTCAGCGCTCATGGGCGGAAAGGTAGAGGTATGCTGGCAATCAAACGATACCGAAATTATTTCAAATGCCGGTGCGATTGGCAAAACGATTAATTCGGCAAAAGGCGTAACCATTACCGCCGTTTTAAAGAAAGGCGTTAGTGCGGTGGAAAAAAGCTTCGCCGTGTCCGTGCTTCCCGAAGACTTGCCGCCTTACACGTTAACGATTAATGGCAGCCATGAAATATTGGATGTCAGCAACGTGATGTACGGTCTATTTTATGAGGATATCAACAACGCTGCTGACGGCGGCATTTATGCTGAGCTCATTCAAAACCGCTCCTTCGAAGCGTTTGCGTTCGACAGCTATTCGCATGTATGCGGTGAGCACGGCACTTCGACAGGCAGAAATTATACGCCTCTGCACGCATGGTCAGGCGATTTGAATAAAGTGGTAGTCAAGAACGAGGGCGGCCTTTACGACTTTTTTGGAATCGAAGATCAAGATGTGAATGCTCACTATGTGACGGCAGCAGGCGGCGCTACCATTTTTAATAGAGGCTTTGCGGATTCCAATCAGCGCTGCTCGATGTTTATTCGGCAGGATGCGAGGTACAACTTTACCATTTGGGCTAAAGCAGAAGCCGCCGCAGCCATAACGCTGCAATTGCTTAATGAAGAGGGCAAGGCAATAAGCGATACAGTAATTGTAGAAGTAAATGGCGATGGCACATGGCGAAAATACGGCATGGACGCGAAGCTTGTATTAACGGGTTCAGCTACCATGCTTGGCCAGCTTTCTATGACGTTTAGCGGCGAGATTTCGATCGATATGGTCTCTTTAATGCCGGAGGATGTATGGGGTGCTGGCGAGGAAAAACGCTCCTTAACAGCCCATGCCAACTATGTTGGAAATCCAAACTACCGATTGAGAAAAGATTTAGTGAATGCGTTAGTTGACTTGCATCCTGCTTTCCTGCGTTTTCCCGGCGGCTGTATTTCAGAGGGCTCTCACGTCTGGGAAAATATTTACGACTGGAAAGAATCCGTCAACGATATTGAGCTGCGCAAAGAAAACTTTAACGTATGGGGCTACATGATGACGATGGGCCTTGGTTATATGGAATATTTCCAATTAGCGGAGGATCTGAATGCAGCGCCGCTCCCGGTTATGGCCTGCGGCGTGCTTTGCCAAGCCCGTTCGGATTATGTTAATCCTGCCGGCGGCGCGCTGAGAGATTATTACGTTAAAAACTTTACGGACTTAATCGATTTTGCGATTAGCACGGATTTTGAACATAATGAGTGGGCTGCTCTGCGCAAAAGGATGGGGCATGCCGCTCCGTTTGACCTGCACCATTTGGGCGTGGGCAATGAAAACTGGGGAACGGAGTTTTTTGCCAACTTTGAGTATTTCAAAACAGCGATTGATGAATATATGGACAGGCATTATCCGGGTTATGAATTAACGATTATCTCTACCGTTGGCGCGCAAGCGGATGATGATGCCTATCAGCAGGGCTGGAAGTTTTTAAGCGGTAACGTAAAGGGCTCGGAACTGTTCAAATTTACCGATGGGAAATCGAGCATCGAAGAAACGGTTACGTGGTATGAGAAGCAGAAAAACTACATGGATACGATAGCCGATGAGCATTACTATCGCTCCAACGAGTATTTGCTAGAGAACGCGGACCGCTACAACTATTATTACCGAGCCTATCATAAAGACGGCAGCCTGAATGAGGCGGAGACCTCCAAGGTGTTTGTTGGCGAATATGCCTCTACGGATAAGAACACGTTGGCAGGCGCAGTTGCAGAGGCAGCGATCATGACTGGCTTCGAAAATAATGCGGATGTGGTCAGATTGGCGGCAACAGCGCCATTATTCAACAAGGTGCTAACAGATGGCACGTATAGATGGACGCCGGATTGCATCTGGTTCGATGACGAGACGGTGTGGTATACGCCAAACTATTACGTCCAGCAGCTGTATGCCAAATACCTCGGCAACAAGGTTGTAGGCACTTCATTCACTACTTATCGGAACGGCGAGAGGACAGCGCTTATTCCTCATGGCGGAATTGAATTGGCAGCAGGAAATGCAGCGATTGTGGTCAAGCACGCAAAAGTGACCTCAAACGCGGACGGCAGCGTGCTGCTGGAGCAGGATTTTACGAAGCCATTGGACGCTGCATGGAAAGTCATTCCGGGCTCGGATGGCTATACGGTTGATCCGGTCAAAGGCTTAGTGCTTCACGCACAAAGCAGCGGCCTGAACGGGTTGTATTTGCTGAATGAAGCATGGACGAACTACAAATTAGAGGTCGTTGCGGAAAAGATAGGCGGCGAAGACGGCTTCTACGTTGGCGCTGGCTTGACGGATATCTCGCCGGATCAAAAAGATGTCATCGAATATGCGATCGGCTACAAGGGCAGCGCAACCGGCGTCAAAGTGTACAAGCGAGGAATCGAAGGGTATACGCTGGGCGATTATTCCTCCAGCACGGCAGCCGGCAACCTAAGAGCGAGCTGTTATGAAGCGTTAACCAATCAAACGGAATATACGATTACGGTTGACTACGGCGGCGCGAATGGGAAACAGCTAATCTGCTCTTATACGGATGGCATAACGACTAGCAAGGTTTTGGAATACAAGCTCGAAGCTTATAATAGAGAGATTTACAACTCGGTTACGAAGGATGACAAGCATATATACGTGAAGCTTGTGAATGCCGACAGCGTGGAGAAAGCTATTAAGCTTGATTTTGCAGGGATAAAAGTGACGTCCGCTGGCAAATGGGTATCATTAACCGGCGACTCCCCGCTTGTGCATCTTCCGAATGTAAACAAGAAGAATGATGAGAAGATTGCACCATGCGAAAAGGTAATAAATGTGGATAACGGCACGGCAACGATAACCTTGGCTGCCCATTCCGTAAACGTGCTTATTTTGGCACTCATTTAACAGGATGCAAGTCAAATAGGATGGAGCAGGAATAATAACCTGTTTCATCCTATTTTTGTCTATAATCCATTTCAATTCCTCGAAAGTCATTTAAACAGATATTTACATAATATCGATTGGATAAAATCGAGAAATGTTGTTTTATGTCCGATTTTATTTTAGTGTTCTTGTTTTTGTGTGATTTTTACACAATTTTATTACTGATGTTAATATTCCCATTACAAAACGGACTCATGATAAAGACTGTCGCTACCCTTATAAGTTTATGCGCTTAAACAACAACTTGAGAGGAAGGGTGAGGAAAGACAGGGCAACCAGACAACAAAAATCATTTTGCCGATGGAAATGATCATTTGCCAAAAGAGCACAATAAGAAAAATAGAGGTGGAGATAAGCCGTATGGTGTTATTAGAAAAAAGACTAACGAAGATTTTGTTATCCCTTGCCATTATGCTGCAAGTCGCATTGTTGCCCATTTCGGGTATGGTAGATCGTCAAGTAGCTGAAGCTGCTGCGAACACTACATTCAAAATTGCGGTTCTCCCTGACACGCAAATGTATGCTCGTCACAGCCCGGAAATGTTCAATTCCCAAACGAACTGGATAAAAAAATTCCAGCATAGCGAAAATATCGTGTTCACTGCTCAACTTGGTGACATTGTCGATCAAAGCACGGAAGAACAAGAATGGAAAAATGCCGACCATGCCTTTAAGATTTTGGACGATGCGAATATTCCATATGGATACGCGCCGGGAAATCATGATGTTGCTTACTGGGACGATGAGGATGCTCGTGATGACAATGACATGTATAATACGTTTTTTAATCAATACTTTAAGCCTTCCAAACGCATGGCTAACAAACCTGGATTTGAAGGCGCGTCACCGAAAGGCTACAGCTCCTACTACACATTTGACGGCGGAGGGAAAACCTTTCTTGTTCTTTTCCTAGACTGGAAGACAGGCTCAGACTCATTGAATTGGGCACAAACCGTGTTGAATGATAACCCTACCCTTCCAACCATCATTGCTACCCACCAGATTCTAGATATTGAAGCCGATGGGAAAACAGCGAAAATGACGGGGAATGGCCAATATATTTGGGACAATCTCGTTAAAAACAACAATCAAGTTTTTATGACGCTTAACGGCCACCACCATGGAACAGCACATATGGTCCAAAAGAATGCCCAAGGCAATGACGTATTTATGTCCGTTATTGATTATCAAGGCTCTTATCTGGGCGGAAACGGCATTATGCGTACGATGGAATTTAATTTGGATGCCGGGACGATTTCAACGGAAACATTCTCGCCTTGGGTCATGAATATGCCTTTGGATGAGCGGGACCCTAGCTATGATTTAGAAGAAATTACGGATGGCAATAACAAATTCACGATTAACATGGACTTCAAAAAACGGTTCAAAGGGGTTTGGGATACGCAAAACAGCGCGCCAACCGTGTCTGATTCAACGTATAACACTTCGACAGGGAAGACAATGAGCGCAAGGCTGAGTGCTTCTGATAAAAATGGGGACAAGCTGACTTACTCTATCGTTGATTCGCCTGCGAAGGGCACTCTCAAATTAACCGACAAATCGAAAGGAACGTTCTTGTATACATCCGCTCCAGGCAAGACAGGAGATGATCTGTTCACGTTTAAGGTGAATGACGGCTTCGTCGACTCTGCTATCGGGACAGTGAAAATTAAAATTCGCGAAGCTTCGGATAACAACGGCGAGGTTGCGCATTGGAAATTCGAGAAGCCGGCTGACGGTTCTTTTAACGTAAAGGATGTATCCGGTAACGGCAATGATTTGTACATGGTTGATCTCAGCACTAAGGATCTTCCTGATATGGGGATGAAATGGACGGATGATAGGGCACCGTTCTCCAAAAGCATGGGCAGCTTGCAAATTTCATCCTATGGTAAATTTCCAGAAGAATTGGCTTATTTGCGGACACCGGACGATGCGCCGTTAAACGCCATGACATTCCAAAATGGCTATACCGTCGAAGCTTACATCCGCTTGGCTGATAACTTTGATAAGGACAAAAACGGTTGGATGGGTATCCTTGGACGTTATGGCACAGGTGCTGACGGCGGGAAAACCGATGGGAACAAAGAAGAGCCTATCGCTACGTTGTCGATCTCCAATCTTAGACAGCTGCAGTGGGCTGTTTATCCAAGCAATTCCAATGATCTTAAGACCAACTGGTCCGGTGAAATGTTCTATGACTGGATTCACGTGGCACTTGTAAACGATACGAAAACGACGAAAATGTACTTTAACGGCTCCCAAGTCATGATGAATGATGACGGTCCAGATTCTGTAGGTTTATCCACGGCTACAAAAAACGGCAAGTTCGTGCCATGGATCGTTGGTGCTTATCATTATGACAATGTATTTGAAAGAGCGTTTAACGGGTCGATTAATGAAATTCGGATTACGGACCATCCGCTTGACCACTCCGAGTTTTTGCTGAACGACAATACGATGCCAGTCAGCAATGATGCACAGGTGACGACGGACCAGAACAAAGCAGTTAACGGCAAGCTTTCGGCTGCTGATGCAGACATGAACCCGCTATCGTATGAAATCGTAGCTCAGCCCAAGTACGGCTCAGTCTCGGTGGACAAAAACACAGGCGAATACGTTTACACACCGAATAATGACTATAGCGGCGCCGATCAATTCACATACCGTGTATATGACGGCAAGGTGTACTCTAACGACGCCCACGTCAGTGTGACGGTCGTGAAAAATAATGCGCCTAAAGCATTTGACGGCAATTTTATCGTTGCTCTAGGAAATGAATTGACCGGAATACTGAAAGCGGAAGATAAAGACGAGGACAAGCTTACTTATGAACTAGTCAAGCAGCCGGGCAAAGGAACGTTTGAATGGACGGATGCGTCCAAAGGCGCCTTCAAATATGTGCCAGCAAGTGGACAATCAGATTTTGATTACTTTACTTACCGCGTAACGGACGGCAAAAACGAATCGCTTGAAGCGGCAGTAATCGTAGAAATTGCAAATGCATCCGGTACAGGAGATTGGAAGGCGTCCAATTTGGAGTATACGATTCGCCAAGGCGGAACGTTTAACGGTACCTTCTCCAATGCGGTCGATCAAAGCAATCGCGAAAAAGTACTGGGCGTTACGCTAGTAAGCGTTCCGGAAAAAGGACAGGTAACCGTAACCGAAGCGACTTATGGGTCGTTCGTTTACAAAGCTGATCCAAGCAAGACAGGCACAGATGTGCTCACATTCAAAATTAGCGATGGCAAAAGACTGACGAATACAGCTTATGTTCTCTTCCATATCGAGCCAAACAACAAGCCAATAGCCGCGAACCTTCAGCTTCAAACGCTGAGGGAGAGCAAGGTGGAGGGGCGGATGGATGCGAGTGACAGCGATAAGGATGCACTCAGCTACATGGTCGTCGACCAGCCGAAGTTTGGCAAGTTGACCGTAACCGATGCCGTATACGGAAAGTTTAATTACGTGCCTAACGCTGGTTTTACCGGAACGGACAAGTTTACTTATAAGGTAAACGACGGAATGTCTGACTCCAATACAGCTGAAGTTAATATTATTGTTTCTTCACCTTCGAGCAATAATGGCGGCGTTGGAGGACCGGTCGTGATCCCGCAGACGCCAAAACCGGGCGATAATAAGCCGGAAAAGCCAACCGTGCCGCCAGTAAAACCAGAGAAACCTGCGGATAACACCGAAAAGCCTGCAGCTCCTGTGAAGTTTGACGACCTATCCAGTCATTGGGCTAAAGGCGCAATCGACAAGCTAAGCGCACAAAATATCATTAGCGGATACCCGGATCAGACATTCAAGCCGGAAAAAGAGATGACACGTGCGGAGTTCGTTGTTTTGTTAGTGAAAGCTCTGCATTTGAAGGGTACGGACGGTCCTGAATTTAGCGATCTTAACGGCCACTGGGCTGAAGAAGCAGTCAAGACAGCTGCTACGCTAGGCATTATCCAAGGGGTAAGCGATTCAACGTTTGCGCCAAAACAAAAGATTACACGAGAGCAAATGGCGGTTATTCTCGTTCGCGCCCTAAAGCTGAAGGTCGACAACGGGGAGAAAACTAAATTCGTGGATCAAAAGGATATTTCCGATTGGGCAGTCGGCTCCTTACATGCACTAGTAAGCCAAGGCATTATCGAAGGTTATGAGGATGGTTCCTTCCGTCCGGATAAAGCGATGAACCGCGGCGAAGCAGCATCGGTGATCGTTAAATTGATGGAAATACAAGCAAACTCATAACTAGAAAAAAGAAGCTGTTCCGAGCCGCATCATGTGGCTTGGGACAGCTTTTTTTGATAGTCAGGCTTTCAGGTAATCCAGAAATATTTTTTTTAGAACAGCAAGCTGATGATCGTTTTCTAGATCCGATTCGAACAGGAGAATGTTTTTTTGCATGGATAATTTTTTTGAAAAAAGGCCAAATGTATTGATGAGCGTAGTTAATGTTTCCTTGACCGGAAGATCGGACCGAATGGATCCATCCTCCATGCCATTTTGAATAATCCTCGCATACTCGCGTGATATCAATCGATTCATGGCGTTGAATTGTTGAATATCCTCTAAAGGGACGGGTGAGTGAGAGGCATAGCTCTCGAAATCAACCATAAATTTTATGCTTGAATGGTCAAGGTCCTCGATAAACAAATCAAATAATTTTTCAAGCTGCTCGAGGCATGAAAGAGGCAATTCTGCTACATCATGAAACCGTTGAAGCATCGGTTCAAGCAGCTTGGTAGCGACCGCGACGATAAGCTTTTCTTTTTTTGGAAAATAGCGAAATAAAGTTGCGATGCCGATGTTCGCGTCAGTGGCAATATCCTGCATCGTCGTTTTTTCGATGCCCTTATGATTGAATACGCGCTCTGCCGCTTCTAGAATCGTGATGAGGCGCTGCTGCTTGCCGTCAAGCCGTTCTTTCTCGTATCTTTCTTTTGGATCCATGAGAGGTTAATCCTTTCAGATTAGCGATTTCGATTACATGTAGTATATCCACTGCTTATCCTTTAAGCAAGGAAGGATTGAGCTTTTTTTATGAGTGTGATATGATTATTATCATAGTGATAGTAAAACTATCATTAAGGTGATTAAACAACAAAGGGGACATGCACACATGACTCGTCTTACTGGGAAAGTCGCAATTATTACTGGAGCAGGCAGTGGTATGGGGCGCGAAGAAGCACTTTTGTTTGCAAAAGAAGGGGCAACGGTTGTCGCAACCGATATTAACGAAGCCGCTGTGCAGGCCGTTGTGCAGGAAATTGAAGCAGGTGGAGGACAAGCTGCAGCCTATGCGCATAATGTAAGCTCGGAGGAAGCGTGGGTCAGCGTTGTTGATCAAACGATCAAGACGTATGGCAAAGTGGATATCTTAGTAAACAACGCAGGCATTTCTCATGCTGTCGGGCTGCTCGATACGACGGTTGAACAATGGAATAAAGTTATGAGCATTAATTTGACCAGCACTTTCCTTGGCATGAAACATGTCATTCCACATATGCAAGCTAATAACGGCGGCTCGATCGTCAATATATCATCGATTGCGGGTCTATCAGGCGGCAGCGGAGCGGGGGCTTATACGGCTTCCAAAGGGGCTGTCCGTATGCTGACGAAAGCGGCGGCTGTCGATTTTGGCAAGGACCATATCCGTGTCAATTCGGTACATCCGGGCTTTATTGAAACGCCAATGAGCGCGGAATTCGTAAATAACAAACAAATGCTGCAATGGTTCTTGTCTCAGACGGCATTGCCTAGAGTTGGACGTGCATCCGAGGTGGCTGAAGCTGTCTTGTTCCTAGCGTCTGACGAATCTGCTTATATTACAGGCGTTGAGCTGCCTGTAGATGGCGGCGTTACCGCAAAATAATAATCGATTGCTTAAGGGCTATCCCGCTTCGGGATAGCCCTTTTGTTGTGAGTGGAGAAAAGGATATAATAAAAGGAGCTTATAGCCATTTGGAGGACAATCATCATGCCAACCTTTTCCCGTACAGATTCCATTGGAATCATTCCACCGAATATTACCGTGTTTCAAGCTAGGCCAGAGGATACGGATGCTGTATTGCAGCTGCTCGTCCGTACGGCTGAGTGGTTAAAGAGCAAAGGCTCTACGCAGTGGAGCGGCTTGCTGCAAGGCGAGGATTCCCATCAGACACCGGAGGCAATCAAGCGCGGGGAAGTTTACATTTTCATGCAAGAAAATATTTTGGCAGGCATGGTCATGCTTATGCAGCGCGAGAGCGCTTGGGATAGGGAGCTATGGGGAGATGAGGGCCATTCCTCCTCCATCTATCTGCACCGTCTAAATATTAACCGTGAAGCCGCAGGCAAAAATCTAGGCGAGGCCATCGTTCACTGGGCCGACTCCGGTATTCAATTCGCAGGCAAAGACCGGATTCGGCTTGATTGCATTGCGAATAACCCGAGGCTGAACGCCTTTTATGTGAGCTGTGGTTATGAATGTAAAGGCTCTGCCTCTAATCCGATGGGAGAGTTTAATAAGTATGAGAAGCTTATTAGCTCCAAATAATTTGCAAATGAAAAGGACGGAGCAGCTGCAACAGCCTGCTCCGTCCTTTTGTCGCCTTGCTAAGTCAATTTCAAAGCATCAAGCAATCTCATGACCGTTACAGCTGCTTGCGCTTTGGTCACTTTGGACAAAGGCGCAAACGTATCCTGGGACACGCCTAACATAATTTGCTGCTCTACGATAAGCGCAACCGATGGTTTGGCATAGGAGGAAACCGCTGCTTGGTCCTTGAAATGTTCAAGCACCGAATTGTCTGCTACACTCGTCTTGCCCGCATACTTCAGCGCATTCGCGAGTATGACGGACAAATCCTGACGGGTGATGGAGCCGTTAGGGTTGAAGTCATCCTTGGTTGTGCCTTTGATCAGCCCTAGTTTCTTGGCAGCTACAATATCACCGGCAAACTCGGAATTGCTGTCTACGTCCTTGAACGGGTTATCAGCTGCATTAGGCAATATGCCCAAACCCTTGACAATCATGGAGATGAACTCGCCTCGGGTAATAGCGCTGTTTGCGCCGAAACGATCTGTCGTCTCTCCAGAGACGATCAGCTTGGCCGCTGCGCGCTCCACATCTTTGCGTGCCCATTCCATCGTTACATCATTAAATTTGAAGCTTGTTTCAACGATGGTGTAAATGCTGTTTCCGTTTCTTATTAATTCCGCGGTTACGGTTCCATCCGAATTCGGAGTGAATTTGGTAGGGACGGAGCGGAACTGGTCGGAGCCTGGCAGATAAACAACGCCGGTTGCCCGGTTCACGTCGATATCCTTCGCGCTTAAAGTAAAGATGCGGCTGAACATATGTTGACCGAAATCAGTCACTTCAACGTATGTGCTGCCCGTTGTGAGCTTCTCGATTTTAAAATCAAGCGGCTTAGCAAGCACCTTCAGCCCGCTAGCTTGTGATAGCTGCTCGATCTTGCCTGCGCTGCTTGCATCCGGCGCTGTGATCGAGATTTTAATGTCGGCGGAGAGATGGATAGCATGAACCGGAATCAAGTAGGAAACGCCATGCAAGACGATGGATATGGACGGCATTTCTCCTTTTTTGGCAATCGCTTCGATAACGGCTTTAGTGATGAGGATATCCGCTTGCTTCGCCTCTTTGCCTACCGTTACTTTAAACGTTGCAGAATCGGCAGCATTGATGGTCTTAATAGCCGCATCTGCCTGCACATTGACGGTCCATTTATCTCCGTCTTTCGTGATGCTTGCATCAAGCTCATCCTTCGCTTTAGCTGGCGGCGGAGTCGAGCCTCCTCCTGGTGAAGTGGTTACTGGTGTTTTCGCGACAATAACTTGGCTAGCTGCGGAAACTCTCAGCACTTGAGCATCCTTTTTCCCGACAGCAAGCACATGGATTTTGTAGTCGGCATAGGAAGCAAACGCGCTTTCAGTAAATTTGGTTTCGGTAACGGTACCTGCATATACATTATTGACGTACACTTCGTAGCCCGATGCTCCGGTTACTGCGTCCCATTTCACCTGCAGCTCATTGTCGGTTTTAGCAATAATCGCAAGGTTGGAAGGAGCAGGCAACGCGGAAGCATTCACGGAGCCGTCAATTGGCAAATCATGAACGAGCTGCGTGGACAAGGTTTTGTTGCGGTCACCGCTAATATCCCAGCTCATTACTCCGGCCAAATCCAATGATTTGACGAGGGAAGCGTTGTAGATCATTGATGTTTGGTCATTGTACGTAATAAAGTAGCCATTTTTCTTGTTGTACAAAAAGGCAACTTTGGATGCTTCGTTCCAATTGCGGACATAACCATCTTTGTTTATATAGTTGTTTTCTATATCGGAGTAATCAAAGATACCTGCTTCCCAAGACCCCGCCGGAATGGCGGTACAGGTCTGATATTCGCCGTTCTCAGGGCAGCCGCTCCAGCCTTTGCCGTAGAACGGAATGCCGAGCACCAGCTTATAGGCAGGAACCCCGCCATTCAAATGGCCTGTTGCTCCGCCTCTTACATTGTTGCGCGGCGCAGAATCTCGCGGATGGTTCTTATCTGCGTACAACGGAGCATTATGATGAGCGAGCAGCTCCCAGCTTCCGCTGTAATCATAGGTCATAATATTGATAAAATCCAAGTAGCTGACGGAATTAGCAAAATCCGCATTCACAGTAAAATTGTCGCCTTGGCCGGAAGCGATCGTCAGCAAGTAATATTTGCCGTCTTCCGAGCCGGCTGCATCCAACGCATCACGAACGGTTTGCATCATGAGCGTGAAGTTTTGCTTATCCTCTGGAAGATGACTATTGTGCGTCTCTCCGCCCTCAACGGGGTACTCCCAGTCGATGTCGAGGCCATCCAAGCCATACGCACGAAGGAACTTCACAGCGGAGTTAGCGAATGTACGACGGGTTTCCTCGGTTGCTGCCATGTTCGAGAAGTTTTTGGACCATGACCATCCACCTACTGAAACCATCATTTTTAAATGCGGATTATCTTCTTTGATCGAAGCAAACGCTTCAAAGTTTTTTATATCGTTGTCATGATCGCCTAGGACGATTTCGCCGTCATATACATAATTTTTTTGTAGTGGAATTTTTTCGTTCTGACATGCTGTCGAGCCTGTTCCGTACTTTTTCCAACACAGATCCGCGAAGGCATAATTGATATGCGTCACTTGCGATACATCAACCTGATCCGGCTTGAAATTCCGGGCTGTCTCGGAGACAGACCAAGACGTATAGTACGTTACGATATTATAGTTGCTTCCCGGCACGGCGCTAATCGAAGCGCTCTTCGGTGATTCCCATAGATTGTTTTTGGCTGCGACCGCAAAAGCGTAGGATTGGCCTTCTTGTAGGGCAGCCGCAACATAACGGTTCGACTGGCTTGAGCCGATTAGCTTGCCGTCTTGATAAATATCGTAGCTTGTAGCGCCAGGCGTAGGAGCCCAGCCTAGTGAAGCGGTCGTCCGGTTAGCCGTGACGACTTGAACATCCCTGGGAGCTGCGAGTTGTCCCCATATAAGCTCCACCTTATTGCTTTTCTCTGATGCCGTCATTAATTTATTAACCGTTTTTTGTGCGCCAACCTCAAAATAAACCGAGCCAGTTACGGTGTCAGGAACGGTATATGTAACCATATTGGAACCGTCCCATACGCCGGATGTCCATTTTCCATTGACGTAGAAATCATAGCCATCCGCGCCAGGACTTCCCGTCCATTTCAAGGTTAAGCTGGAATCTGTTACGGCTGTCACCTTCAAATGTTGTGGAGGCGCGAGTGGCGGCTCTTTGTATTCGCTTTTATCTTCCGTAGTGGTAAAGGTGACCAAGTTGCTCTTAAGCTCAGGCGTAAGATTTGGCGCTTGGATGCCGTCAGGGCCAATATAGAAGGAATACGTAGTATTTGGCGTTAGGCCGCCGACGGTTTGGGCTCCGCTGTTCGCCCAAAGAATATATTTATTGTTCTGGTCCCAAATCCAATAATCATTAATACCCGGTGCGGCATCCCAGGTTAAGGAAACGGTATTATGCGTAACCTCAACGACTTTTAAATTCTTAGCACCCGCGGCGGGAGGTTTGACAGGTTCGCCCGCTGGCGTCGTAAACTCGATGATATTGCTCTTGTGTGCTAGGGTATAGGGCCTCTCGAACCAAGTAATATAAAGCTTATACGTCGTCTCGGGCTTCAAATCAGTAAGTGTACGGCTTCCGTTATTTCCCCAAGTGTAGTAGTCATCCGTCCCCGCATACCAAACGTCAATGTCGGAAATAGCGTCATTACGATCCCATTCAATCTTAGCGCTAGTAGCGGTTATAGAGTCGGCTACAACTCTTAAATTTTGCGGAGCAGAAGGGTCTGCTTGAGCCGGGGGGGCGTTTTCAGCGGCGTAGGATACAGAAGAATTAAGAAACGAGCTAAACAAGAGGACAAAGCTGAGCAACAGCATATATATCTTCAAATCTTTTTTTCTGGCAAAAAAATCCACCATATCACCTCTAATTGGAATAGTCGAACCGTGCAGCATTTTAATTCATGCGCATGTCTGGGTGTCGATGTCCGATCGTGCTGGTTGGATAGTTCCGGATGGCATTATGAATGGGGAATCTCGATGACTGGGAGAAGAGCCGTAAAAGCATTTTAAAGCGATGATTGTGTTGTGAGTGAACGTACTAAACCCGCACCTCCCCTTTAGCAATTGTAAAGATTTTGTGTACCTACTATTATCATGGGACGAATAGAGAGAGATGGGAAGGGGGATATTCTATTTACAATGGGGTAAAATTGTATAATTATGCAATTTGGCGGAGTAATTGCGATATTTGGATGATAAGTGCATGAAACGCAAAATGTTTATATCATTCCGCTTTGATTGACGGCAGGAAACGAATAGGTTATTGTTAAAGTCGCTTAAGGACACTAAAGGAGCTACAACATGCCTACAATTATTGCAAAACCGTTCGATCAGGACGTGCAGACGCTATTGAGCGAGCTACAATCGGGTTATCATGCAGGGGAATTGAGCAGGAAGGATCGCTCGGAGCTGCCCGAACAGATCTATATGATTGAAGCGGATCAAGAGATGGCCGGATACGGCGTCATTTGGGAATACGAGAATGGAAAGCAGTTAATTCAGAAGGCGGAAGCCGATTATTTTAGCGATGATGAGAAGTATCTGCAGAAGGACTTCTATATTGATATCAAGAACAAAAAGGATTTTATATTTATTGAAGCGCTGGATGTTCTGAAACCGTTTGAAGGCAAGGGTTATGCTGCTTTTTTCATTAACTGGCTCAAAGAGAAATATCCGAACAAAAAAATGTATGTGTATTCCATAGATAAATCGCAGAACTTCTGGTTTAAGCAAGGGTTCGAGGTTTTGAGCAGCACGGCGTGGATGACTTATAACTAAGGGTATTCACGTGCTCGGAATAGTGAAGGAAAAGGATTGAACGATATAAATGACCGAGGAGATGCTGCGTATGCATCTCTTTTTTTTGTTTACAGCGATGCCCCCACTAAACCTATTTTTCCGGCTTGGAAGTGAATGCAGATGAACAAATTCGTGCCAGATCCGCCTTGGAAAAGGCTGTTCTGGCCTTTCTGTGTTTCGGGCTATGTGGCTCATGGTTATAGTATTAAGACTAGTGTTTAGGAGGCAGATGGATGAGGAGACAAACCATTTCTAAGATTTGGCGGAGAATCGGGCTGGTATTGGTCATGCTGTGCTGTGCGGTCTTTATCGTATCTGCATCAAACCCCAATACGCCTGAGGGATTTTTAATTATTGCGCACCGTGGAGCTTCCGGTTATGCGCCTGAGAATACGATGGCTGCCTTTGAGGAGGCAGAGAAGCTTGGCTCCGACTTTATTGAATACGATGTACAGTTCAGCAAAGACAGAGAGCTTGTCGTCATTCATGACGATACGGTTGATCGCACGACGGAGCATACAGGTTCCGTGGACCAGTACACGTTGAATGAGCTGAAAGGAATGGATGCAGGAATCAGCTCAAGCGCGGAGGAAGAAGATAAGACGATTTCGTCTTTCCAAGAAGTGATGGATCGGTTCGCGGGGAAAATGGGCATGCTCATCGAGATTAAGGATTCAAAGCTATTTCCGGGAATTGAAGAGAAAGTGGCTGAGATTGTACGCCAGTATGAGCAGCGGCATAATTATACCGCGTTTAAGGACAACGGGCAGTTACAAGGGATGGCAAAGATTAAGAACAGCTCAGGCATCATCATTCAATCCTATGATTTTGACTCGACGCGACGCATGCACGACTTGCTGCCTGGCATACCTGTCGCTGCTCTCGTCCATGAGGATCAACATCCTTTATCGGATGAGACGCTTGATGAGCTGACATCTTATGCAGCGTACATTAACTATACCTATGATTTGCTAGATGAGGAGCTTGTACAGAAAATCCATGACCGAAATCGGAAGGTGATCGCGTGGACGATTCAAAATGACAGCGATATGGAACGGATGAAAAAGCTTGGAGTGGATGGCGTAATTACCGATTATCCGGGATAAGTATGGATACCTATGATTGGAAGTCAGGGCGACTAAGCCTTGGCTTCTTTTATTTGTGCGGAGATGTTGAGGTTTGCAGGATTGTGGCATTATTTGTCGAATTAATTTTTCTAATAAAACAAGTATCTTCCATTCTTTGGCACCGGCGGATTTAGAGAGTGCTGACGTGGCAGCCTTATCTTATTACATACCTCATGAAGGGACTGGTTTTTATCAAAGGTTCGTTAAAATTATGCAAGAAAGTATTGGTTGTGACATTAAGTTGTATGCTCGTGCTTTCTGGAGGCTTCACGTTTAATCGTTCTAGTGAAGCCGTATTTGCGGCAGCAGGTCCAGAGACTATAACGTTTTCTTCGAATGAAGCTAGTTTATGGAACGGTGGGATTGCTCATGACGGCGAGGGCTCCTCGTTTAATATCCCAGGTCTGAATTTGGAATTTTATAATATTAGCGATACGATCGGCACATTGATAACAAAGCCATTAGTTCATGGTCACACAGAGAGTAACGACCATTTTGACGCACTTACAACCTATGATCCGAGTTTTACCTACGACGGATGGAAAGGGATGGGGATAAAGTCGGCAGATGGAAGCGAGTTTCAGATCAACGGCTTCTTTTATTCCAATTTTGGCGAAGTGTCACCCATTACGATTACAGTAGAAGGCTACCGCAATGGAACAAAGGTGGCGGACACTACATTTGTAGCAAGTGATGTAGTATCGGACTACATATCAAAAAACGTCACGCTAGATTCGGCTTTTGATAATGTCGATCAGGTATTGTTATATTCCAGCAATGAAAGCTGGCATGGAATTAACAATATTATCATTGATAGCGCGGTGATTCCGGCTGCTGCGGTAACGAACGCAGCCAGTGCAGTGACCAAGAGCAGCGCTGTTCTAAGCGGAACCGTGAACGACAACGGCTCGAATACGTCGGTCTCTTTTGACTATGGCCTCACAACAAGCTACGGCAGCAATTTAGCTGCAACGGTTGGCGGAACGATATCGGCTGGAGCGGGTAATACGGCCAGCTCGCTTACGCTATCGGGCTTGACCCCCAATACGACCTATCATTACCGCGTGAAGGCGGAAAACGGCGGCGGGATTGCGTACGGCAGTGACCAGTCGTTTACGACAAACGATCTTACGGATGCCGAGAAAGTAGCTGCCGCGAAGGCGGCGTTAGCAGTTGGATATGCGGGAAGCGACTCGGCAGCGAGCGTGACGTCGAACGTGACTTTGAACACGTCAGGAACGAATGGGACAACTGTAGCTTGGAGCTCGAATGCTACGGCAGTTGATGCAACAAGTGGAACAGTCGTGCGCCCAAGCTATACGCAAGGCGATGCAACGGTTACGCTGACGGCAACGATCAGCAAGGGTTCGGCAACGGATACGAAGACGTTTACGCTTACAGTGGTTAAGCTGGCGCAAACGAACGCGGAGGCGGTAGCTGAAGCGAAAGCTGCGCTAGAAGTTGGCTATCTGGGAAGCGACTCGGCGGCGAGCGTGACGTCGAACGTGACTTTGAACACGTCAGGAACAAGCGGAACGAATGTAGTTTGGAGCTCGGATTCAGCAGCAGTTGATGCAGCAAACGGAACAGTCTTGCGCCCAAGCTATACGCAAGGCGATGCAACGGTGACGCTGACGGCAACGATCAGCAAAGGCGGAGTAACGGATACGAAGACGTTTACGCTTACAGTGGTTAAGCTGGCGCAAACGAACGCGGAGGCGGTAGCTGAAGCGAAAGCTGCGCTAGAAGTTGGCTATCTGGGAAGCGACTCGGCGGCGAGCGTGACGTCGAACGTGACTTTGAACACGTCAGGAACAAGCGGAACGAATGTAGTTTGGAGCTCGGATTCAGCAGCAGTTGATGCAGCAAACGGAACAGTCTTGCGCCCAAGCTATACGCAAGGCGATGCAACGGTGACGCTGACGGCAACGATCAGCAAAGGCGGAGTAACGGATACGAAGACGTTTACGCTTAAAGTGGTTAAGCTGGCGCAAACGAACGCGGAGGCGGTAGCCGAAGCGAAAGCTGCGCTAGAAGTTGGCTATCTGGGAAGCGACTCGGCGGCGAGTGTGACGTCGAACGTGACTTTGAGCGAGAACGGCTTGAATGGAACGGATGTAGTCTGGAGTTCGAGTTCAGCGGGAGCCATTAAAGCAAACGGAGAAGTGATCCGCCCGAGCTATACGCAAGGCGACGCAACCGTTACGCTGACGGCAACGATCAACAAAGGCGGAGCAATCGCTACGAAGACATTCGTACTGAATGTGGTTAAGCTCGCGCAAACGGACGCGGAAGCAGTAGCAGAAGCGAAGGATGCGGTAGTAGTCGGGTATGCAGGCATCGACTCGGCAGCGAGCGTGACGCAGAACGTAGTTTTGGATAAGTCTGGCGCGAACGGAACAACAGTAGCTTGGAGCTCGAATGCAACGGCAGTGGATGCAGCAAACGGAGCAGTCGAGCGCCCAAGCTACACGCAAGGCGATGCAACGGTTACGCTGACGGCAACGATCAGCAAAGGTTCGGCAACGGCTACGAAGACGTTTACGCTTACAGTGGTTAAGCTGGCGCAAACGAACGCGGAGGCGGTAGCTGAAGCGAAAACTGCGCTAGAAGTTGGCTATTTGGGAAGCGACTCAGCGGCGAGCGTGACGTCGAACGTGACTTTGAACACGTCAGGAACAAGCGGAACGAATGTAGTTTGGAGTTCGGATTCAGCAGCAGTTGATGCAGTAAACGGAGCAGTCGTGCGCCCAAGCTATACGCAGGGAGATGCAACGGTTACGCTAACGGCAACGATCAGCAAAGGCGGAGTAACGGATACGAAGACGTTTACGCTGAAAGTGCTGAAGCTGGCGCAAACGGACGCGGAGGCGGTAGCTGAAGCGAAAGGCTCCGTAGTAGTTGGGTATGCAGGCATCGACTCGGAAGCAAGCGTGACACAGGACGTGACTTTGGGCAAGTCTGGATCGAGCGGAACGACAGTAGCTTGGAGCTCGGATTCGGCAGCAGTCAATGCAGTAAGCGGAGCAGTCGTGCGCCCAAGCTATACGCAAGGCGATGCAACGGTGACGCTGACGGCAACGATCAGCAAAGGCTTAGTAACGGATACGAAGACGTTCACGCTGAAAGTGCTGAAGCTGGCGCAAACGGACGCGGAAGCGGTGGCTGAAGCGAAAGGCTCCGTAGTAGTTGGGTACACAGGCAGCGAATCGGCAGCGAGCGTGACGCAGAACATAGTTTTGGACAAGTCAGGAACGAGCGGAACGACAGTAGCTTGGAGCTCGGATTCAGCAGCAGTCAATGCAGCAAGTGGAGCAGTCGTGCGCCCAAGCTACGAGCAAGGCGATGCAACCGTGACGCTGACGGCAACGATCAGCAAAGGAACAGCAACGGATACGAAGACGTTCACACTGACTGTAAAAGCATTGCCTCCTATGGTGTCTGCTCAAAATAACAGTCTCGGTGCAGATGTCTACACGATTACTGTAGGCGGGAGCTTATCGCTGCAAGCGACCGGTGATCGTCAGTCGGCGGCCGGAATTGTGGACGGCGAAGAACGTTATATACCGACAGCATGGGCTTCAACCGAGGGTGGCAAAGCCGGCAGTTTTATTTTGAATGGCGGCAGCTATAAAGATGTATATGAAACTTCAACAGTAGGCAAATATACGGTAACGGCTGCTTTCCAAAAGCAAATTTGGAATGGAACGGCATGGGTAAACAGCGGAACGGCGGATACCAAAAGCATTGACGTTAACGTTATCGCCGCGCTTACTTATATCCTTCAACCCATTGGCGACCAGTCGCTGTCCAATTTAACGGTAGGTTATGCGGAGGGAACTCAGCAGACGAAGAGCATTAATGTGACGAATGCAGGAACGGGGCATTTAGTTAATCTGGCAACAACGCTAAGCGGAAGCCATGCGAATGCTTTTGCCATTTCTCAGCCGCTAGCTACGACGCTGAACAGCGGAGCGCCTGCAACCAGCTTCACCGTTAAAGCAAAAGACGGTTTGGCGGCAGGAACATACACCGCAACCGTTACGATTAAAGCAGACAACATGACGGAAGTTGCTTTGACGTTGACGCAAGTGGTTAATTTGCCCGATGCTCCTGCGAATCCGCAGAGCCTTGCAGCTGCTGGGGGCGATCGCCAGGTTGTGCTGAACTGGAATACGGTAACGGGTGCGACCTATTACAATGTTTATATGTCCACGGCTTCGGGACAATTTAGTGATGATTCAGTTGCTACTGTGACCGGATCTACCTATACCGTCCAGAATCTAGTCAACGGAACGCCATATTATTTTGTAGTAAAAGCGGGCAATTTGGGCGGTCTTAGCGCTCAATCTAATCAAGTGAATGCAACGCCTGCGACCGCTCCGACGAGCAGCGAAGGCAACAATACACCATCGCAGCCTTCAACAAGCACCGACATTGAAGTTCTTGTTAACGGCAAGGTAGAGCATGCGGGAACGGCAACAACAACGAAAGTAAATGATCAAACCGTTACTACAGTCGTTGTCGATCAGAAGAAGCTTGAGGAAAAGCTTGCATTAGAAGGCCAAGGCGCAGTGGTCACGATTCCGGTAAACACCAAGTCAGATGTGGTCATTGGCGAGCTGAACGGTCAAATGGTTAAAAATATGGAAGGCAAGCAAGCGGTTTTGGAAATAAAGACGGACAAAGCAGCGTATACGCTGCCTGCACAGCTTATCAACATTGACGCTATATCCAAGCAGCTTGGCGCGTCGGTCTCCTTGCAAGACATCAAGCTGAAGATCGAAATCGCGGCTCCGCAAGCGGATATGGTAAAAGTGGTGGAGAATGCAGCAGAGAAAGGAACGTTCACGCTTGTCGTTCCGCCGATTAATTTTACAGTTACAAGCTCGTATAAGGGGACTAACATTGAAATCTCTACGTTTAATGCGTATGTAGAGCGCACGATCGCAGTTCCGGACGGCTTCGACCCGAATAAGATTACAACGGGCATTGTGGTTGATCCAGACGGAACTGTACGTCATGTACCGACCAAAGTGGTGGAGAAGGACGGCGAGTTTTTTGTCGTCATCAACAGCTTGACCAATAGTACGTACTCGGTTGTGTGGCATCCAATTGAATTTAGCGATGTATCGAAACACTGGGCGAAAAACGCAGTTAATGATATGGGCTCACGAATGATCATTGATGGTACAGGGGACGGAATGTTCAGTCCTGACCGTGACATTACGCGCGCTGAATTTGCAGCAATCATCGTTCGGGGACTAGGGCTTAAGCTGGAGAGCGGAGCGAGCAGCTTCTCGGATGTGAAGGAGACAGCTTGGTACAGCAAAGCGATTAACACGGCTTACAAATACAACTTGATCAATGGATTTGAAGACGGGACCTTCAAGCCTAATGACAAGATCACTCGCGAACAGGCGATGGTCATCATCTCCAAAGCCATGTCGATTACGGATTTGAAAGCTAAGCTGCCTGTTCAATCGGCAACCGAAACGTTGCGTCCATTTGCAGATGCGGCTAAAGCGTCCTCTTGGGCGACGGCCAGCATTGCTGACAGCGTGCAGTCCGGCGTTGTATCGGGAAGAACTAGCACTACGCTTGCGCCAAAAGCGTTCATTACAAGAGCAGAGGTTGCGGCTATCGTGAACAGGCTGCTCCAAAAATCAGAGCTGATCTAATATTTTTGACCTTAGGGCTCAATCTCGCTGCTTGCGTGATTGAGTCCTTTTATATATGGCGTTGTTCATTATTTTACCTAATTGCGAACCAGCTTCTTGTTTGGGACGTACCAGCATATGCTGAATGCAGAAGTCAAAGCGTTGCAGCGAGACAGAAATGTTCATATCATATTTTTAAATTAATACCAAATTAAGGATGATTCATATTCCGATGCACAGCATCCAAGTTTGAAATTATCAGGTTTAAATTCCCAGATGCGTGGTGGCAGCTTATCACACAAGAGATCAATATAAATGCTGATCAACGGTTTGAAAGGATTGATATAGCAGGGAAAAGCACCGATCTATTAAAACATTTTTACCAATATAAGTTTATTAGATGCTCATTTTTTTAGTAGACATAAGGAGAAATGTTGTGTTACCTTTACTCACATGAAAGGGAGGGGCCACAAAGTAACGAGGTTGATACAGCCGTGTCTCAAGGAGCTGCTATTGTCGCCTTCCATACTTTTTTTCCATAAACAAGTTACTTTTGCCCTAAAGTTAAAGCGCTTAAACTTATTGCGGAGTGAGGAAGAGCTTGACGAATGTTATTAAAGGGAAAGGAGCCATGGTTTTAGTTAAAGTTGGTAGCAGCACAATAAAAGGAGGAATTTTAATTGTACACGATTAAATCTAACAAAAGTATGATGAAGTTGCTGGGTCTCATTCTTCTCTGTCTAACCATGCTTATGACACTACTGGGTGCGCCAGCTAAATTTCAGTCGAAGGCGCATGCTGCCGGTGAACTAAAACCATTCCCTCAACAAATTAACTATCCGGGCATTATTAAGCCAAACCATGTAACCCAAGCAGCTATGAATAGCTCAGTAAGCGCCTATTATGACTACTGGAAGTCTGCTCATTTGAGAAACAACTTAGCATCATTGCCTGGCGGTTATTATGTAAAAGGTGATATTACCGGCGATGCGGACGGATACAATCCTCTCGGAACCTCTGAAGGCCAAGGATATGGAATGATCATCACGGTTCTGATGGCAGGTTACGATACGAATGCAAAAACGATCTACGATGGGCTATTCAAAACGGCAAGAGCCTTCAAAAGCCCGAATAATGCTAATTTAATGGGCTGGGTTGTAGCGGACAGCAGCAGTGCCCAAGGCCATTTTGACTCTGCTACTGACGGAGATTTGGATATTGCCTATTCGCTAATTCTTGCCGATCGCCAGTGGGGATCGACAGGAACGATCAACTATTTGGAAGAAGCCAAAAAAATGATCACAAACGGAATCAAGGTTAGCAACGTAACCACAAATAACAGGCTGAACCTTGGTGACTGGGATACCAAAAGCGCCCTGAACACCCGCCCTTCCGATTGGATGCTTTCACATTTAAGAGCATTTTATGATGTTACAGGGGATCAAACATGGCTGAATGTCATCAATAACCTGTATACGCTATACAGCCAATTCACTACATCGTATTCGAATAGCACGGGCCTAATCTCTGACTTTGTGGTAGGGAATCCTCCACAACCAGCTCCGCAAAACTATCTGGATGAATTCCCGGAAACCAATGAGTACAACTACAACGCTAGCCGAGTTCCATTAAGAATTGTAATGGACTACGCTTTGTACGGTGATACGAGAGGCAAGGATATTGCTGACAAAATAGCAGTATGGATTAAAGGCAAAACAAGCGGAAATCCGAATAACGTAAAAGACGGCTACCAATTGAATGGCAATGTAAGAGGAACATACGCTACAGCAGTATTCGTATCGCCGTTCATTTCGGCTGCGACCACGAGCAGCGCTCACCAAGCATGGGTAAATGCAGGCTGGGATTGGATGAAGAACAAGCAAGAATCCTACTTTAGCGATTCGTTCAATATGCTGAACTTGCTCTTCATTTCAGGAAACTGGTGGAAGCCTGAGTTTGGTGGCGGCACAACGGATACACAAGCACCTACTACCCCAGCTAATCTGACTGCAACTACTGCATCAAGCAGCCAAATCAATTTAAGCTGGACGGCTTCGACGGATAACGTTGGCGTATCGGGATACCGTGTATTCCGTGGCGGCGTTCAAGTCGGAACACCAACGGGCACTACTTTTAACGACACGGGACTAACGGCATCTACGGCATACAGCTATACGGTAAAAGCAATTGACGCTGCGGGCAACCTTTCGGCAATTAGCAATACAGCGACTGCAACGACAAGTGCAATTGCAACAGGCTCTAATCTTGCTCTCGGCAAGACGGCAGTAGCAAGTTCAGTAGAAGGAACGGGATTTGAGGCATCCAAAGCAACTGACGGCAACTCGTCGACTAGATGGGGAAGTGTTGAAGGAAGCAATAACCAATGGATCTATGTGGATCTTGGAGCGACCAAAAGCATCAACCGTGTGAAATTGAATTGGGAGGCTGCTTACGGTAAAGGGTATAAAATCCAAATCTCCTCCAATGCAACCACGTGGACGGATGCTTTTACAACAACAACCGGCAATGGCGCAATTGATGATATTACGTTCACAGCGCAAAGCGGAAGATATGTAAGAATACTTGGTACATTAAGAGGCACAGCATATGGGTATTCACTCTTTGATTTTGAGGTTTACGGTTCTTAATCGTTGAAATGTAATGAAGCCTGATGGGATTGCTCCGTCAGGCTTTGTTATTTTTAAAACACCTTTCGCGAGAAAAGATCATATACTAGGTCGAATGCCTGCAACTCACGGCTTCGCAATATAAATAGGGATGTAATTCGTGATCTTGTTTGCAGAAACCATTGCAGACGGGTCGTTTTTTATTTAGAGACACGTATTCAAGGATCAAGAAAGAAGGTCTTTTTATGGCGGGTATCAAAATCGAAGTCGATAAGCGTGTATTGATTAGCGGTGCAACGATTGTCACGATGAATCCAAAACGTGATGTCTTAGTAGATCAGGATATTCTCATTGTGGGGGATCGTATCGAAGATATCGGCAAATTGGATGGGATGTCGGAGGAAGTTGACGAAGTCATTCTTGCTGCTGGACAGATTGTTATTCCGGGGCTGATCCAAACGCATCTCCATCTTACGCGGACGTTATTTCGAAATTTGGTAGCTGACAAAAATCTGAATCAATGGCTGGATATCATTCAGAGCCTTGAAGCTGCACATGATAGAGATTCAAATTATTGGGCAAGCATGTTAGGCATTGCGGAGCTGTTTCTCGGCGGCACAACAGCGATCTATGATATGGAAGCCGATCAATATACGGATAGCGCCTTCGAGGCGATCGCACAGACCGGCATTCGCGCCTTCTCCGGAAAAAGGATGACAGATAAGCTGTATACGGGCGTTAAATATACAGAGAAGACAGTCGGGCGCGCGGATATCGTCTTCGAGGAGAGCTTGCATCTGTTTGAAAAATGGGATGGACGCGACGGCGGGCGGATCCGGTATTGCTTTTGCCCAGCTTCCGCCATTACCTGCTCGGAGAAGCTTTTGAGAATGGCAGCCGATTTTTCCTCAAAGTACGGGGCAAGGGTTCATATTCATGCCTCGGAAATCAAAGAGGAAGAAACGATTATTATGAAGCATACGGGTATGCGCGTTATCGATTATTTGGATTCGGTTGGACTCGTAAACGCTAGGACGGTTTTGGCTCATTGCGTTCACGTGGATAATCATGAAATCAAAATGATCGCAAAGCGCGGTGCCCATGTGGCGCATTGTCCTACAGCAAACCTTTATTTAGCCTCGGGAATCGCTCCAATTCCAAAAATGATCGAGCATGGAGTCAACATCGGCTTGGGGGCCGACAATGCGGCAGACCATACGAATATGGACGTTTTTCAAGAGATGAAGCTGGCAGCATTCGTTCAAAAAGGAGTTCATATGCATCCAACGATTCAGCCTAATGCCCAAAAAACATTCGAAATGGCGACACTAGGCGGTGCCCGTGCCCTTGGTTTAGAGAAACTGATTGGCAGTATCGAGATTGGGAAAAAGGCGGATCTCGCGATTGTGGATTTGAGAAAACCGCATGCGTGGCCAAGTGCGGCGCAGCTAAATGAAGAGCCAAACATTTATAGAAGGATCGTGTACTCTGCCAAATCCTCGGATGTTGTTCTGACCATGGTCAACGGCCGTATCGTCATGAAGGATGGCGAATTGCTGAGCATGGATAGGAGTGAGGTTCTGAAAAGCTCAAATGACGCGATTATGCGGTTATTGGAACGCGCCGGTATCACCAGGTAATACCGATACGCAGCGCATGCTACATAGTGAAGCTTCCGTATGGTTTAAGCGCTATTTCTTGGTGGTGCTTATTTTTGTATGCGTGAATGTTCCAGCAAACGATGTTTCCTCTGCATACATGATTTCATTAAAAATTGATATGTATATATAAACCCATCGAACGTTCATTCCACTTCTGAAGGGCTGGAAGGAGAGACGTTTATGAAAGCGGATGCCGTATTTGAAGGCGGAGGAGTAAGAGGAATTGCATTCATTGGCGCGATAAAAGAGATGGAGGCTAGCGGATACCAGTGG
The DNA here is from genome assembly GCF_001682865.1 of Bacillus sp. FJAT-26390. Taxonomy (GTDB): domain Bacteria; phylum Bacillota; class Bacilli; order Paenibacillales; family Paenibacillaceae; genus Pristimantibacillus. Next base: position 26,387 of record NZ_MAQX01000032.1, on the reverse strand, counting down.
GAGCGCTTAGCGGGAACATCTGCCGGTGCCGTAGTGGCTGCGCTGCTCGCCTGCGGATATCATGCTAACGAATTGATCGGTATTATGAATACGCTCGATTACCGCCAGTTGCTGGGCAAGACGTGGGTTCATCATTTGCCCTTTTTAGGCATGGCGCTACCGCTTCTTTTGCGATCAGGGATTTATTTAAATACACCGCTGGAAGACAAGCTGACGTATTGGCTAGGCCAAAAGGGCGTATCTACCTTTGGCGACCTGCCAGAGGGCAAGCTGAAAATCATTGCTTCCGATATCAGCAGCGGAAAAATGCTGGTCCTGCCAGACGACTTGCCGCGTTATGGCCTTTCACCATCCGAGTTCCGAATTGCGACTGCGGTTAGAATGAGCACGACGCTTCCTTATTTTTTTCAGCCCTACCGATTAAAAACGAAGCTAAGAAGAAAACCGTTTTATATCCTCGACGGCGGGCTGCTCAGCAACTATCCGATCTGGTTGTTTGACGTAGAGGGGATTCCGAACTGGCCTACGTTTGGCTTCCGATTGTTAGGCGAGCATACGGAAACGCCATTCTATAATATACGGGGCCCCATATCCATGTTCCGTGCGATGTTCCAGACGATGCTGAAGGCTCATGACCAGCGGCATGTGGACAGCCATTCCGAGAGCCGGACTGTTTTTATACCGACGGGAGGGGTAGGCGCAACGCAGTTTGGGCTGAGCGCCGAAGACCGGGAGATGCTGTTTCAATCCGGGCAAGCTGCAGCTCATGAATTTTTGGCGGAGTGGAATTATGAGGGGTATGTGAAGGCGTTTCGGGTTTCTGGCGGAAAATGAGCCAAATGATATAAACGAACATTAGCTGCCCATTAAGCACGTAAATGAATGAAAGGGATACCCTTCAAACAGTCGGAGAACTGGTTGAAGGGTATCCCTTATTTACTTTCATCTCGACAATATGCGACTTTTGTCGTACGATGACAAAAAGATCTATGGGAATATATTACTAGTTTAGGAGCGAAAGAGGAATGGTTTTTCTAATTACAGCAGTTGTGCTTATTTTGCTTGCGGCGGTCGCGTTTTTCATTATCCAAAACCGGGGAAAAGCGATGGCTGCTGCAAAAGTCGACGTCAATTACACGAACGAAAACGGTACCTTTCTAGCCCGGGGCAAGCTGGACGACTTTGTCATTCAGAAGAATGACCGTTTCGCGTTTTTGGTTCGAGACGGTGTCATCGTCGCATGCAAGGACAACCAGAAGCATCAGGACTTTGTTTTCTACACGGAGGTAGAAAAATGAAGAAGGTGCTCGACTGGGTTGGCGGGAAAATTAACGACTTTACTGGAGAAACCGAGCGTGAGCAGCTTGTCTCGGAGCTTAAGGCTTTACATAAGGCGTACATGAGCAATATTACAGACATCATTGATACAACGAACAATCGGATACAGAGCTACAACGACACGATTAGAAAGCTTAATGGCTTCCGTAAAAATAAAGTTAGCTTAACCATCTCTAGCCTCTATCGGTTTTTATCCAAATTCGGAAATGTATTTCAAACGAAGCTATTTGCTGCGGAGAGCGGCAAAGAAGAGATTATACTGCCAGAGAAAATATTCGAATCCAAAACGAAATATATAGAAGATAACGATTGGGAGAAGAAAGAGTATATTAAGAAAATTTTGTTCAAGACGGTTTTTGGAGCAAGGATGGAAATCCGGAAAAAAAACCAAGTCCTCCGCGAGACATTAGGCCAATACAGGCTGGAAATCGCCTCCACGGAAAGCCAGGCACGGTTGATTCAGGAGAAGGTAGCAACCGACATTCGCATATCAAAGATATATGAAAGCAATATTCGAATGATCGATGATGTAATAGAAGAGAAGATTATTCCCGAGCTGGAGCTGATTGATGCCTTCATGGAAGCGGAAGCGATTAAAAATGTCATCATTGCCAAAAGAGAGCTGCAGAACATACCGGTTAACCGGAAGATCACGCTGCTGAATGGAACACTGCATGAGAAGCATTACCGATTCATCAGAAACGCGTTTCTATTCTATCAGATTGGCAAAAAAATATACGACACGCCCGTTCTAACGCGATTGCTTCATGAGGAAACGAGCGAGAGGGATCTTATAGAAGTAGAGAAGCATACGGAAGCTTTGCAGGAGCAATCGCGAATGTTGAATAACGCTAGTATTTTGGAGGGACAAGATGGTGGAGCTTCGAGAGATTGTTAGGCAGAGGGCACAGCTTGCAGAGATGGAAAAAACGTTGTATATCAACTCGGTTAATCAATTAAATACGAAGATGAAAGAGCTAATGAGCCCGGATCATTTTGGTGCCGAGCTAGTAAAGTCATGCTCGCGAGACCTGTCAGGGGAAGTGATTCGAAATTATTTCGATTTAAGCGATTTATATATTACAGCGGACCAGCTTGCTCTTCGGATGGTTAATTTCCAATACGACAATGAATACGACCCGCTCGGACAGAACAAAGCCTATATCAGCGAAGTTAATAATTACAATGATTATGAGGGATTATCGTCCTCGCTTCGCGCCATTGATGCGCGGAATTCAGAGTCGACGGTTAAGATGTTCCAGGGTGAGCGGTCAGGGAACGAGCCTTTTTACGATAGCGAAGGCAATAGATACAGCTCCCGGACGGCTTTTAAGAATGATCAACTGAATAACGGCGGGGACACCGTAAGGGATGACCTTACCGGCAGAGTGGTTCAGAAGGATTCAATAGCGGGCGATCACGTTCGGGCGGTAAAAAGCGCAGAGTACAACGAACGCTACCTGGGAGACGATTACCGAAAGGATATGGAGAAGGTCTATCATTCTGAGGGTAATATGCAATGGATTGATTCCAGGGCGAACATGTCTAAAGGCGCTGCCGAATCCGTAGAGGATACAATTGGGCGATGGGAGAGAAGCCAAGGGGAGACGCGTGAGCATCTCATCAACAAAGGTTATCTGAACGAAGAAGGGAAAGTGCCGAAGCACGTTCAGAAAGAGCTTGCGGGAACTTTCAGGGAGATTGGAAATAAGGAAAGCGTTCAAGCGTTGAAGCATGCAGACTATAAGGCGATCAGCAAGGACGCGCTAAATGATTCCGGCAAGGCAATTACGAAAATATTGGCGGGCCAGCTCATTTATTACACGATGCCTCCGCTGCTGTTTGAGACGAGAGCCATATTGAAGGATAAGAGCGTCTCGCTCTCGGCGTTTTTTCATAAATTGAAGCCTGCTATGAAACGAATTGGGAAATATGTCTTATCCAAAATGAAAGAGATTTTCTCTAATGCGGCATCAGGGCTTTTCAAGAAGTTTTTTAAAACCTTTTTTGATATTCTGCTTAGCTTGCTAAAGGAAACGGTCAAGAAGGTCGTCGGATTAGCCAAAAATCTAGTGTTAGCCTTAGTCGACTCTGCCAAAATAATGCTCGACAAAAGCGCCACGAAGGCGCAAAAGGCTGACGGGGTATTTAATCTCGTTTCGGTAACGATTACTGCATTTGTCATTGACACCATGCTTGATTATGTGTCGAAGCAATTCGGCATACCCGCATTTATTTCCGGTCCTCTGCAGATGATTGCAACGGTACTTATCTCTAACATCGTGCTGCTGGTGCTGAAAAAAGCCGATTTGTTTGATGTGCGTTACGGGTTGCTGGTAGCGAACATCGAGAAGGCGATTGACGATACCGAGAATGACTATGTTCGCCAATTGCAGCATATCGAAAAAAGCGTTAATGAAAAACGGGAATTAATTCTGGAGCAAGCCGAGCAGCAATTAACCGAGATGAAGGAAAGATTGCTCTTGGCCGATATGTATGAGCATTCGGTTGAAGAAGATTTGGAGAAGTTCAACCGGATGTTTCAAATGGGGATTCCATTCGAGCAAGAGTGGTCGCGATATATTGGACTTACGGATGAATCCGATATGCTTCAAGACGGAGCTAAGGAAGAAGCTTTCTCCTTGCTTGCATCTCGGAATTAGTTGAACTAAAACGCTCCATATCCCCATAAAATAAGATAAGTACAGCGTTTAGGCATGCAACAAAACGAATAGCCATATGGCATTGACTATTTAACAGCCCAGCAATCAGAAGCCGATACCTTCACCAAGGTATTGGTTTTTTTTAATTACTCGAAAAGCAGGTGGGAGCTATGCACGAGAAATTTGTGCTCGTTAACGGAGCAGCGATGACGATGGAGCATGTTGTCCGGGTAGCCCGCTTCATGGAGAGAGTGAAAATAAGCCGGAAATGCATGAAGAAGATGAAGCTAAGCCGAGAGTATGTTGAAATGCTGCTTCGTGAGAAACGAGTCGTGTACGGGCTCACGACGGGGTTCGGGAAGTTCAGCGATACCTATATTTCGCCGGAGGACGCGAAGCGGATGCAGTTAAATCTTATTCGAAGCCATGCTTGCGGCATAGGGAAGCCGCTGAGTGTGGAAGCCGTAAGAGCGACTATGCTGCTGCGCATAAACGCCTTGTCGCTCGGCTATTCCGGCATCAGGCCGGAAGTGGTTCAGTTACTCGCTGAGATGCTGAATGCCGGGGTAACGCCGGTCATCCCGGAACAAGGCTCGCTAGGAGCAAGCGGGGATCTCGCGCCGCTTGCCCATCTCTCACTCGTGCTTGTCGGTGAAGGTGAAGCTTATTATTTGAATGAACGGTTGCCTGGCAGCGAAGCGATGGCCAAAGCCGGCATACAACCTATCGCGCTTGAGGCGAAGGAAGGTTTAGCCTTAATAAACGGCACGCAGGTAATGACGGGAATCGGTGCGCTTGCATGCTTTGATGCGATCAATTTATCCAGATGGGCGGACTGCGCAGCCGCGTTAACGGCAGAAGCGCTCCGCGGAATTCGCGATGCGTTTGATCCCCTCACCCATGCCATTCGCCCGCATCTTGGGCAGGGGCAATCAGCCGAGAATATTCGGCGCTTGACGCTCGGAAGCCAGCTAATGACAAGCCAAGGCCAAATGCGCGTCCAGGATGCCTATTCCATCCGCTGCGCGCCGCAGGTCCACGGAGCAAGCCGCGATGCACTGCGGTATATAAGAGAGAAGCTGGAAATTGAAATGAATGCCGCAACGGACAACCCGCTTATTTTTGCTGCTGAGGATCGGGTCATTTCCGGAGGCAATTTCCACGGCCAGCCGATTGCGCTCGCGATGGATCATCTCTCTATCTGCGCCGCCGAGCTCGCCAATATTTCGGAGCGCCGCACGGAAAGGCTAGTCAATCCGCATTTGAATGAGCAGCTGCCTCCATTCCTTGCTAAGGACGGGGGCGTACAGTCCGGCTTCATGATCGCCCAATATACGGCTGCCGCAGCCGTCTCCGAAAATAAATCGCTCGCGCATCCGGCCAGCGTAGACTCGATCCCATCGTCGGGCAATCAGGAGGATCATGTCAGCATGGGTACGATAGCGGCCCGCAAAGCAAGTCAAATTGTACGGAGCGCCTATTCGGTGCTTGCCATCGAGCTTATGTGCGCTGCGCAGGCGGCTGATTTCCGGGGTCCCGAGCTGCTTGGTAAAGGGACAAAATGGATCTACGACCGCTGCCGGGAACAGGTGAGCTTCGTGGACGAGGATCGCGTATTATCAAACGATATTCGGATCGTCGCCGATTGGATGAGAAATATGGATGTGTCGGAAGAACTCGCTTCTGTCACTCCAATAAAATAACGTTTCGCCTTTCCTATTTTCTCACACCAACCCGCCCAAGATCGTTTATAATAATAAGAACTGAAAAAATCGAACTGGAGGTGACAAAGGATGGCTTATATGGTACCGGAGGTTATTCGGACGAGCGCGACTGCTGGGGAACGGCTATTGTTTCGGACGCTGAAGGATCATTTGCCGAGCGATTATGTGGTTTATTTTGAGCCAGAGATTCAGGGGAGCCGGCCTGACTTTGTCATTATTGGCCCCGATCTAGGATTAGTCGTTCTGGAAGTGAAGGATTATACGAAATCCGCAATATTCGAGGTGGGCCGCGATGAGTGGCTGCTGCATGGGTCCGGCGGACAAATGGAAACGGTGATGAACCCTTATCAGCAAGCGAGGGAGAGCCTGCGGCATGTGGCGGGCGAGCTTAAGAAGGATGATACCCTCGTTGAGCAAGAAGGCAAATTTAAAGGACAGCTGAAATTCCCTCATGGCTTCGGAGCTGCTTTTACGCGAATGAAGCAGAAGGATTTTATCGAATATAGCTTATACGACGTCATTGCGCAGCCATTCGTGCTGAGCCGCGACGAAATCGACCCGGAGGATGGCAGCTTTACCGCCGACTCCTTGATTGAGAAAATACATGGCATGTTTACGGCGTTTAGACGTAAGCCGTACATTTTGTCGCAGGAAGATATTCGTGCGATTCGCCATCACCTCATACCCGAGGCAAGGCTCAGCGCAGAGTTTCGCCAGCCAGGCGAGCAGAAGCATCAGGAGCAGTTTGTGCTTTCGCTTCACAATATGAAGACGCTCGATCTGCACCAGGAAAATATGGCAGAGCATCTCGGCGACCGTCACCGCTTGATACGCGGCGTGGCAGGAAGCGGGAAGACGCTCGTCCTCGCCAGCCGTGCCAAACATTTGGCGAACCATCATCCGGATTGGAAGATTCTTGTCATTTGCAGCAGCATCGCCTTGTCGCAAAATCTTCGGCGAACGATCGACCGGAGGATGGAGGAGCCGGAGGATCTGCTGGACTGGATTAGGCTGGAGGAGCAAAAGGAAGGCAAGCCGCGCCAGCAAAACATCGAGGTGTATAACTTTCATGAATGGCTGAAAAAAGCGCTGAATGCCCGGGATACGGATATCCCTTCACTCATCGATAAGCTGGAGAAGAAGGAAGCGATCCTTCCTAGTTATGAAGCGATACTAATCGACGAGGGCCAGGATTTCCACCCGGAATGGCTCAAGCTGCTTAGCTGCTTGCTTAATCCGGTTACGCAAAATCTGCTGCTGGTGGAGGATCGGGCGCAGACGTTCATGAAGCGCAAGTCGAGCTTGCTGCAGGATACGGGGCTTGATTTCCGCGGGAGGTCGCGCATCCTCTCTATTAATTACCGCAACACGGCGCAGATTGCCCAATTTGCATGGGATTTCTATCAGCAGCACTCGCTGCTACAGAACAAGGTGAAGCTCGGTTCCACCAAAGGGGTCGAGATTATTCCGCCGCAGAGCACCCGAAGAATGGGGGCGGAGCCTACGATGAGCCGGCACAGCGGTTTTCAAGAGGAGCTGCAGGCGGTCATCAAGCAAATCCGGTATTTGCATAACGACCATAAGGTTCCTTTTGCCGAGATGGTTATTTTGTACCGTGTGAAAAACAACTATTATTCCTCCTACACCGATTCGATCCGCAGGGCGCTTAAGGGTCAAGGGCTTCCGATGAATTGGATTACGGAAAATGAGAATATCGATCAGGAATCCGGCAGTTACGCTGATGCAATTAACGTATCGGACATCGACAGCGTGAAAGGGCTTGATTTCCGGGCGGTATTTATCGTGAATGCTGAGAATATGCCCTTTTCGCTGGAAGAGGTGGAGGAACGCGAGGTGTCGCTGTTTTACATCGCAATGACACGTGCTCTAGATTGGCTTTATATTTCCTACAGCGGAGATTCGAAGTTTACGCTTTATTTGGACGAGCTCCAGCATCGGCGTCAGGAGCTGGAGCAATCCGCGAAGAAGATGGGATGAAGCAAAGGCTCGTTCCAAATATGAAAAAACAGGCTGTCGAGATCATTTCTCGGCAGCCTGCTTCATTTTAGTTGAAAATTTGAATATCATCAATGTTGATGCGGCTGCCGGAAGTGCCGGATACGAGTATGCGGAAGCGAACGCTGGCATTCTCGTTTACCGTAATACTTTGAACCGTTAGCGCAGCTGAGCTTGAGTAAGTGCTTGTTACATCCGTCCAGCTCGTGCCGCTGTTGACGGATTTTTGCAGCTTCCATACCGCGCCTGTGTCTGTGCCGAAGGCAGCATGCCTTATTTTGACCGTTTTGGCGCCGGCAGCATTAAAATTCATAGAGATCGATCCGGCAGCTTTGATCCGGGCTGCTTGCAGCCCGTTTTTCTTGTCCGTACTCAGGTTGCCGATCAAGGCATTATCCATATTCCATGATCCGCTTGATAGCGTGACATTTCCTGCCGTGTAAGAGCCCTTGCTTCCACTCTCAAAAGCTTCGTTCAAAATAACGGCGGATGTAGATGTTACCGTGACTGTAAACGTTGCATTCGCAGATCCGCCATTGCCGTCGTTTGCTGTTACTGTAATGGCAGCCGTACCAAGAGCAAGCGGATTAACAGTGAGCTGCTTGCCGACAACGCTAACGGCTGCAACTGAAGGACTGCTCGAGACGGCCGATAAGGTTAGCGCATGCCCATCAGGATCGCTGAATGTATTTGTTGCATCAATAACCAATGCGCCGCTGCCTACAGCAGTGCTCCGATTTGCAATCGGATTAGCGACTACCGGTGGTTGATTGGCGGCGGTGATCGTATGGCTGCCAAGGTTCGTAAACGTATTATTCGCTAAAGCATCCCACTGCATTGCAACGTATGTGGTTGTGCCGGTTGTTACCGTTTCTTTGCGAACGAGTGTTTTATCCGTACCAAAAGATTGGCCGGCGGTGCCGATCACATCAAGGCTTGTTCCGTTTTTGCTCAACGTGACGGAATCATCGCCATTAAAGCTTAAATTGCTTGAGAGCAGATCTGCTTGTGACAAAATGCCAGCGGCTGCATTTGTATGGGCAACTACATAGACATCGCCGCTGGCGAGCGTTCCGCTTAGATTAATGGCCGACGAGGTGTTTGAAGAGCTAACGGAGTATCCCGATAAATTCACGCTTGAGCCGGTGCCGTTGTAAATTTCAACCGCCTTGTTGTTGCTGCTGCCTTCGATATATTCGGAGAAGAAAACGCCGGAGCCGCTGCCGCCAGGCTCTTCGGGCTGCCCGCCGCCCGTCCCGTAGCCGTAAGAGCCGGCTTTGAACGTTGAAGGATCGTACCATTTGTAGCCTGCGGCCGGAGCGGACCAAGGCTCGTTTTGCGGCTCGGTGGATGTTTGTGGATTTTCTATCGCGAGCAGAGGCGTTGGTTGGTCAAGCACTAGGCCGCTCACTTGATTCAAGCTAGTATAGCTCTCCTGCTGCGCCAGCCAGTTCACTACATTAACAAGTAGAGTCGCATCATCTTGCTCTTGAAAGCCGGCGTAGGTCGTTTTCGTGCCGCCCGTTTCTTCCCGTTTGTACTTTGGAGTAGCATCCTCGACCGGCGAGGAGTCGCCGATGAAGGCTGCTTTGCCTGCGCCTACCTTGGACACGGCAGCATAAGGCCCCTCGGCGATACCGCCTCCCGCATACACGCCTTGATCGACGGCATTGCCCCATTTGGCGTTGGTGGTGGGCAAATACACAATTCCTTTTGCTTTATTAGGATCAATAATAGCGAGCGTCGAGCCGGCATGCATAGCTATGGTGGATACGCCGGCTGTAATATTAAAAGCTTGTGCAGGTGCGACGATTTGATTGGCTGTTATATCGCCAAGCGCGTTGTAGCGAAAGCGAACGCCAAAGTTGGAGCCTAGCCAGTCGGAGCTGACTACGCCGCTCATCGCTGCGGAGCTGCTTTCCTCGGCAGTCATGCCTTTGGCTGGATTGCTCCACGCTCCGCGGCGGTAGCCGTTAAACGCCTCGGAGGAATCCCAGCGGTTTTTGTTGCGGTCCGCATTATAATGATCCGATATAAAAAAGATGCTTCCGCCATTTTGCACATATTGCAGCATAGCAGCTTGCTCCGTCGCCTTGTAAGGAATATTCGCTTCTCCGACGACGAATACGTCGTAGCTGGAGAGGTCGCTCAGGACAATCGGCGTTGATTTACGCAGCTCCTTTACATCGTAGCCCTCATTTGCTAAAGCATGTCCAAAATCAGAAAAAGCGCCATCGATGACCCAGTCGGCTGCGCCCGCCGTTTGAGCGTGTGTATTATCAAAAAGCACTTTTTTACCGTTAGCTGTGCCGACATGCAAAATTTCGGGAGCCGGATCGGCGGGACCCTCTGCATGGACTTGTGGCGCATAACCGATACTGGAGAATAGAACACTGAAGCTTAAAGCGGTAGCTAGCAACAAACGTGACCATGAATGTCTAGCAATCATTAAACTCATCTCCTATCTAGTAATTTTGTGCAGCTCTGTACACAAGATCATTCTAGCATATGGAAATGTTTCCATATAATAAGGTTTTATGAATAATAGAAAAGTGAGAAGAGAGAAGGACCGCGAGCGGAAAGGAAGTTTTGTGCAACGATTTTGATAGAGTAGATTCGGAGAGGCTGCGGACAGAAGGATGTGGGAACGCGAAAAAAAGCCCTCTAATGTCGCGCATCATCAATTAGAAGGGCTATTATACGTATGGCTTTTTAGATTTTGCGAACACTATCTCTCGAAATTAGCGTCGTATCGAGCATGACATGATGAACGACGTCTTTTCCCTCTAACAAATCGATGAGCACTTGAGCGGCTTCAAAGCCAAGCTCGTATTTATGCTGGTGGACGGTAGTGAGCGCAGGCGTGCAGTAAGCGGTCAGGTCTATGTTGTCGAATCCAATGATGGAGATATCATCAGGCACGATTTTGCCCATATCCTTAGCGGTCTGCAGTGCTCCTAAAGCCATGAGGTCACTCGCGCAAAATAAAGCCGTTACGTCAGAACGGCTCGTAAAAATTTGAGAAGCGGCTAGCTTTCCCCCATGCTCGGAAAATCGTCCGTCGACTACGAGCGATTCGTCGAAAGGAATGCCATACTCCGCAAGCGCCTCGCGGTATCCTTTTAAACGCAGAAGGCTTACGTCCGCTTGCGCGTGTCCGTTAATCATCGCAATCTGGCGATGCCCGGACTCAAGCAAATGCTTCACTGCGGTAAAGGCGCCGTGCGTATTATCTGAAGTGACGTACCCGACATTCGGACCTTGAAGGGTAATATCGATAAGCACGCATGGAATATCAGAGGATACGATCTCCTTCAAATAGGGGTCGTCCAGCCGAATGCCCATAATAATAACGCCGTCCACGCCGCGCTCCTGGCATAATGTCTTGTACGATTTCATTCTTTGCTTTTGCGGCGTCGTGCTGAACAATACGAGATCATAATCAAGCTCGCCAGAACGGTCGTTGATGCCGCACAGCACTTCAAAGGCGATATTGTCTTTGGAGCTGTCTCTTGTCACATTGGAGAGAAGCAGGCCGAGCGTTTTCGTTTTTTTGGATATAAGCGACCTTGCCGCCATATTAGGGCTGTAGCCTAGCTGATTTGCAATGGTTTTAATTTTGTGCCGTGTGCCCTCGTTAACGTCGTCATAGCCATTTAATGCGCGCGATACCGTCGTGACGGATACGCTGGCAGCTTTGGCAATATCTTTGATGGTGACCATAGGATACCTCCGGATTGTTAGGAAACATGTAAGGAAAGATAGGAAAAATTAAAATTTAAATTCAGGGTTGTAAATGCTTTCATCATGATCTATAATTCGATTATAACGTATCCGAAACGTTTTGGAAAGTTGGATCACCGAATTATGAATGAAGTGTAAATATTTTTTTACCCTTTTTCCGAAACGTTTCGGATACCAATGAGCTTACTCAAAAATAAGTGAGTAAAGATGCCACTAAGAGAGAAATGAGGGAGAAGTTTGGATTATCGAGTCATCAAAGAAAACGATCTATTCCTCATGACGGATAGGAATGGCGACATCCCGGAAGGCGATATTTCCGGCAAAGGTCTCTATACGAAAGACACAAGGTTTCTAAGCAGGATGGAGATCCGAATCAACGGTCAGAAGCCCATACTGCTGTCTTCCGCTGCCGACGATAATTATATCTCCACGATTCGTCTTACCAATCCGCATATGGAGGAGAACGGCGAGCTGATTTTGTGGCGTGAGTCCGTAGAAATCGAACGCACGCGTTTCATTTATGAAGGTGCGTTATATGAGAGCATCAAGCTTACAAGCTACTATCCCAAGCCTATTCAATTTGATTTCTCGGTGCTGCTCGATACGGATTTTGCCGACATGTTCGTCGTTCGCGGCTTTCAATATGGAGAGCTTGGAAGCAAGACAATGGAGCGGAGTGCTCCAAGGGAGAGAGTAATCGGCTATCTAGGGGCAGACGGCGTGCGCCGCGAGACCAAGATCAAATGGAATACGCAGGAAAGCAAAATAAGCGAGTCAGGGGAGCTCCACTTCGATGTTGCCCTAGGGCATCAGGAAAATATTGCAATCGCTTTCTTCATCGCGCCGATTATCGATGGGAACGAGCCGCTTCAACATGAGCCTGAGGAAGCGATGAGCAAGCTTAGAGCCTCCTACGTGGATTGGAATGCTTCTTCCACTTCGATTCAGAGCAATCTGCCGCTGTTCAACAAGCTTTATCATCGCGGGGTTCAAGATTTGCGAGTGCTGCTTACCGATCTTGGATACGGAGCGTTTCCCGTTGCCGGCTTGCCATGGTTCTCGGTGCCGTTTGGCCGCGACAGCTTGATTGCCGCACTGCAAATGCTTTCCTTGAATCCGCAAGTCGCGAAGGGCACCTTGCTCACGATGGCGGCTTATCAAGGCCAAAATGAGGATGAATGGCGCGATGAGCAGCCGGGTAAAGTGATGCATGAAATCCGGTACGGCGAATTAGCGAGCACGAATCAAGTGCCGTTTACGCCTTATTATGGAACGATTGACGCGACACCGCTCTTCCTCCTGCTGGCTGCTGAATATTATCACTGGACGGGCGATGCTGATTTTATAAAAGCGTTAATGCCGCATCTTCAAGCAGCGCTAACTTGGGTGAAGGAATATGGCGACGCAGATGATGATTCCTTCGTGGAGTATTATCAGAAGTCATCCAAAGGCATTGCGAATCAAGGCTGGAAGGATTCAGCGGATTCCGTGGTGCACCGCAACGGCGACTACGCGGAAGCTCCGATCGCACTCGTTGAGGTTCAGGGTTATGTCTATCAGGCGCTCACCCGGCTTGCTCCTATATTCAGAAGCTTAGGCCATGCAGAGCAGGCGGATCAGATGGAGCAAGACGCATCGCAGCTTCAAGCCCGGTTTGAGCGCGATTTCTGGATGGAGGATGAGCAGTTTTACGCAATTGCTTTGGATAAAGACAAGAAACGCGTGGAATCGGTCACTTCGAATGCTGGGCATATTCTTATGTCGGGCATTGCTTCTCCGGAGCGGGCTAAGGCTGTTGCTGAGCGACTTGTCGCTCCCGATCTATTCGGAGGTTACGGCATTCGGACAATGAGCACGGATGCAGCGGGATACAATCCGATGAGCTACCATGATGGCAGCGTATGGCCGCATGATAACTCCTTATGCATACTTGGCCTTAGCCACCTGGGCTTCGCCAATGAAGCAATCACGGTTATAGAGGGTTTACTCGCTGCTGCTGACAAATTCGAATATAACAGATTGCCTGAGCTGTTCTGCGGATACGATAATCTGCTTGGTGCCCCGGTACCTTATCCAGTTGCATGTTCTCCGCAGGCATGGGCAGCGGGAACGCCGTTAACCTTTGTGCAAGCGCTGCTTGGCCTTCAACCAGACGCTTTGTCGCGCCAGATTACGATCAGACCTTCTCTATTAGAAGGGATGAATGAGCTTAAAGTGGAGCAGCTTCTAATCGGCAGCGGCACGCTCAGCCTGCGCGTTACACGCGGAATTAATGGTCCCGAGGTGGAAATACTGTCTAATCTAACAGGGTATGAGCTGCTGATTTCATAGGTTTTACGCAATATGTTTCTATATATACAAAGTTCATATTACTTAAGGAGGTTGTATGTATGATGAAGAAATCAGGGGTTGTTGGTTTATCGTTAACGTTGGCTGCTGTACTAATGCTTAGTGCTTGCGGCAGCAATGAGGGGAACACGAACAAAGGAACTGCGGCAACGAATAATGGTACGGCGCAAGAGGCCACAAAAGAGCCAGCGGCCGAACCGGTTACCATAACGCTTGCCGGCTGGGGAGCAAGCCCGGAAGAGCAGGATCTGCTTAACCAAACATTGAAGGAGTTTGAAGCTAAATATCCGAACGTGAAGGTTAAGTATGAAGTGATTGCTGATCAATACATGGATGTAATCAAGACAAGACTGATCGGCGGAGAAGGTCCAGACGTCTTCTACTTGGACGCATTCGAAGCGCCGGGACTCATTGAGCGCAATGTACTTGAGCCGCTGGATAGCTATGTAACGGAAGACTTTGACGTTGCAGACTTTGAACAGCCTATGGTTGATGCATTCAAGCAAGAGGGAGTCACTTACGGTTTCCCTAAGGATTTCTCTACCCTTGCCATGTTTTACAATAAGAAGGACTTTGCAGAAGCAGGCATTGCAGCGCCGCCTGCAACCTGGGATGAGCTGAAGGCAGCTGCAGCTAAGCTGACCAAAAAAGAAGGCGATAAAACCGTTCGATATGGCTTCGGCGTAGCGCCTGAGCTTGCGCGCCAAATGTTCATGATTCAAGCGTTTGGCGGCAAAGTGGCAGACGACAAAGGCAATGCCGCATTCGCATCCCCGGATGCGCTTAAAGGCTTGCAGCTAGTTACAGATATGCACAATGTAGACAAATCATCCGGCGAGCCAAAAGAAGTTGGCGCTGGCTGGGGCGGAGAGATGTTCGGCCAAGGCAAAGCCTCGATCGTATTCGAAGGAAACTGGGCGATCCCATTCCTCGAATCCAACTACAAGGATCTGGATTACGGAACAGCGGAGCTGCCAACTGTAAACGGCACTAAAGGCACGATGGCCTTCACGGTTGCTTATGTGATGAACAAGCAATCGGAGAAGAAAGAGGCAGCTTGGCAGTTGATTTCTTTCTTGACTGGCAAGGAAGGCATGAAGACTTGGACCAGCAAAGGCTTCGCGCTTCCTACGCGGAAGTCGGTCGCACAAGAGCTAGGATATGACAAGGATGAGATGCGCAGCGCAATTGTGGCGGGAGCGTCCTATGCAACGCCTTGGCAAGCTGGTTCTACACTGCCAACAATTATGAGCAACTTCAATAATCAATTCGTTGATACCTTTATGGGCAATTCGAAGCTTGAGGATGCTATGAAAAAAGCCGAAACCGTTGCGAATAAGGAAATCGCAGCAGCTAAGTAAACGAAAGGAAGGGGGGAGAGCATCGACAGTCTCCCTCCTTCATTCTTTCATTTTGATACGAAAGGAGAAGGTGTAGCATGACCCAAGTTTCTTCATGGAGAAAGAAGCTGAAAAATAATGCAACAGGCTATCTGTTTTTGCTTCCAACGATTTTAGTGCTGGGCACTTTTTTGTTCTTGCCCGTTTTCTATTCGCTCTATCTTTCGGGACACAAGGTTAATCTGCTTGGCGACGTCAGCTACAAATGGGTGGGGACAGGCAACTTTACCCGAATGGCCGGAGACGAACGCGCTTGGATCGCGCTTAAGAACACGGCATCCTTCGCACTCTTTGTAGTACCGCTGCAGACGGCATTTGCTATTTTGCTTGCCGTTATTTTGAATGCTAAATTGAGATACAAAAACTTTTTCCGAATCGTATTCTTTATGCCGACCGTTACGTCATCGGCTGTATTGTCGCTAATCTTTATGTGGATATACAATTCAAACGGTCTTTTGAACCGTGTGCTTGAATTCGTCGGTTTGCATGGCTATAACTGGCTTGGAGATCCTGCGGTCGCAATGAAGGCGATTATGCTTATGAATATATGGTCCACCGCACCGTTTTTTATGGTCGTTTTTCTAGCTGCGCTTCAGGATATTCCTGACGCGCTGTATGAATCAGCGATGCTGGACGGGGCAGGGGCTTGGCGGAGATTCATCTCTATCACGCTCCCGTTAATTAAACCGGCGACCTTCTTTACGGTCGTCATGGGTATTATCGGTACGTTTCAGCTCTTCGATCAATCTTATATTTTCTCGGCAGGCTCTGGCGGTCCGAACAACTCCACCTTGACCGTAGCGCTGCTGATCTATCAATATGCTTTCAAAAATCTCGACTTCGGCTACGCATCCGCGCTCGCTGTCATGCTGGCTGCGGTCATTATGCTCGTTACGCTGATTCAGCGCAAGCTGTTCGCCGAAGAGAAGCTGAACTAGGAGGGCGATTAGGTGGTATTTCAACAATCCAAATGGGGAAAGGCGATTCTCTACTTCCTGTTATTCGCATACGGCTGCGTTACGGTCGCTCCCTTTCTATGGGCGCTTTCCTCTTCGTTTAAGCCGCTAAGCGAAATTGTATCAGGAGGCATCAACTTTATTCCCAAACAGTTCACCTTTCAGAACTATTACGACATTTTCGTAAAAGAACCGCTGTTCCTCAGGTGGATGTACAACAGTGCCTTGATTGCCGTAGTTGCTACGGTGTGCAATACGCTGTTCAACTCCATGGCAGGTTATGCGCTTGCGCGGATTGAATTTACCGGAAGCAAGGTCATGTTCATTCTTATTTTGGCTGTACAGATGATTCCGGGCCAACTCACGATCGTGCCGGCATACTTAATTATGAAGCAGCTCGATTTGTTGAACACGTATGCGGCATTAACGCTGCCGATGATGGCGAATGCGACGTTTATTTTTATGATGCGGCAATTTTTCCTAAGCTTTCCGAAGGAGCTGGAGGAGGCAGCCGAGATGGATGGCCTCAATCGGTTCGGCGT
The DNA here is from genome assembly GCF_001682865.1 of Bacillus sp. FJAT-26390. Lineage (GTDB taxonomy): Bacteria > Bacillota > Bacilli > Paenibacillales > Paenibacillaceae > Pristimantibacillus. Next base: position 9,655 of record NZ_MAQX01000032.1, on the reverse strand, counting down.
GTTTTTCCGAATTGCCCTTCCTCTGGCAGTGCCTGCGTTAGCGGCACAGACGATTTTCGTATTTATGGGAGCGTGGAATGAATTCCTTAAGCCGCTTATGTTCATGTCCGATAAGTCGATGTTTACGCTCACGCTTGGACTCAATACCTTCAAGGGGCAGTACATCAGTCATTGGAATTACATTATGGCGGCATCTATGGTCTTCACGCTCCCTGCGCTGCTGATTTATGCCTTCTTCAATCGATTCTTTATTAAAGGAATTACGTTCACCGGCGGGAAATAGCCATAAGCTCGTTAAAAGTAAGCTCTGTAGAGTAATCTGCAGAGCTTTTTTTTATCTGCAAGTTGACAAAGCCTCTTCATCGCATATAACATGAATATAAATTCATTATTACGTATAAATATTCATAACCGAGGTGAACCGATGATCCACTTATTATCGTTAAAAGAATTCAGCAAGGACATGATTCAATCCATTATCCATCAAGCTGTGGAAATGAAACAAAGCCCAGAGCGCTTCTATCATGCAACTGAGCGAAAAGGGCTGCTTATGCTTTTTCAGAAAACCTCTACGCGAACTAGCCTGTCCTTCCAATCCGGCATCAACCAATTGGGCGGATACTCGGTCGTTATGGATTGGGATTCAAGCAATTTCAGCATATCCCCGATCCAATATGAAGCCCGGTATGCGTCAAGAAACTGCGATGTGATCATGGCTAGACTGAAAAAACATTCCGACGTGCTCGAACTAGCCCAGTATTCGAGCGTTCCTGTCATTAACGGCTGCTGTGAAAAATATCATCCATGCCAAGCCTTAGCGGATCTGATGACGATTTATGAGGTAGCGGGGACGTTTGAGGGAATAACGCTGACGTATGTCGGTATCCACAACAATGTAGCCAATTCATTGGTAGCAGGCTGCACCGCAATGGGCGTCAAGCTTCTCCTTGTAACGCCTATCGTAAATACGCCTTCATGGGATGAGGAGCTAATGCAAGCTGCCTATCAAAGCGGATACGTCGAAAATGCGGCTCATTTGTCGGAGGCGGTATCGCGGTCTGATTTTGTTTATACGGACACATGGGTCGATATGGAGTTTTTTCACGAGAGCCATTACGAGGAAGAGAAAAACCATAGAATGGAGCAGATGCTGCCGTATCAGCTGAACCGGAATAATCTGAAAGGATTTTCTCCTTATATTATGCATGATATGCCCATTCATCCGGGTTATGAGATTGAAGCAGAGCTCGTTGAATCGGATCGCTCCGTCATCTATCAGCAAGCCGAGAATAGGATGCATGTTCAAAAAGCGCTGCTCCTGTATTTGCTCAAACCAGGTTGCTGTGCATGATATCTCGGGCGTATATGCGACAATCAGGCGCTGATTGAAATGTTTGCCACCTCCATCAACCCGATTGATTGGAAGCTAAGAGAAGGTTATTTAAAAGAAATGCTGCCATTTGAATTTCCGATCATTCTCGGCTGGGACGCAGCGGGCATTGTAACAGAGGTTGGAGCGCAGGTGACTCAAAAAACGAAGAGCTTCTAAAATCGCTGGGCGCAAATGTGTTCATCGATTACGCCAAGGTTGATTTTGAAACGGTGATTTCAGACTATGATATCGTTTTTGATACGATGGGAAGAACCATCCAAGAAAATAGCTTTCAGGTGTTAAAAAAGGGCGGGAGGCTCGTATCGATCGTATCGCCTCCAGATGAAGCTAAAGCAGTAGAGAAAGGCATAAAAGACGGTTCCTTATGGCTAAATCCGAGCGGCAAGCAGCTTCAAGAAATAGCCGATCTGATGGCAGGCAACCGCATAAGAGCGATCGTTGGCCATGTGTTTGCTTTTACGCAAGAAGGATTAAGGGATGCCCATAAGCTGAGCGAGTCCCATCATGCCAGAGGGAAAATCGTAGTGAAAATCAAATAATGCGAAGCGGAATTTCGAGAGCGTTCATGCCCAGGCGGCAGGACGCTTTTTTTGTTTGTGCAATAGCATACGCAAAGGATAATGCTGGAAGTTGTCGAATAAGTTGCAAGATCTATAAAGCTATCGCCCGCAAACTATTTCTGAATGAATTCGTATGGGAGAGCAAACGATGAATCGACCACGCAAAATACTCATTATCGAAGATGAGCAGGACATTTCCCGCATCATCAAGGATTATGTCACGATCAACGGGTACGAAGCGCTAATTGCTGAAAATGGCAGAGACGCGTTAAATGCTTTAGACGGCTGGCAGCCGCATTTTATCGTTTTGGATATTATGCTTCCGGATGTGGATGGCATTGAGCTATGCCGCCAAATTCGCCAAAAGAGCCAAACGCCGATCCTTATTCTGAGCGCGAGAGGGAGCGACACGGATAAGGTTCTGGGCCTTGGCTTTGGGGCGGATGATTATATGACCAAACCTTTCTCTTTGAGCGAGCTGATCGCTAGAATAAATGCCCATTTACGCAGAATGGACAGCTTCGGAACGACTAGCCCGGTTGATGATCGTCTGATATTCGGCAACATCGTCATTGACAAGAAGGCGTACAGCGTAACGGTGGCTGGCAAGGAGATCGCTTTGTCTGCCAAGGAATTTGAGCTGTTATTTTACCTGTCTAAGCATAACAATCAAGTATTTTCAAAGAGTCAGCTGCTCGATGCGATTTGGGGCTACGCGGAGTACGGAGATGAAAGCACCATAACCGTCTATATTCGCCGGATACGGGAAAAAATCGAAGCGGATCCTTCAAACCCTGCCTATATTAAAACGGTCTGGGGCATCGGCTATAAGTTCAGCATGGATGAAGCGTGAGATAGGAGAAGCCTATGTATTTAAAAAGCTGGTTTAAAACGTGGTTTACGGCTGTTTTGATTTGTCTGGCGATCATAATCGGCTGTGGTGCTTCTTTGCTTATCGACAGCTACAGCAGCAAGGATAAGGCAGATTCTGCCTATGTTATTAATCAAGTACGTTTAAAGGTAAGCGAGATCATCTTTTATCTGGAAAGGCATCATGCTGAAATACAGGACGAAGCGATCGGTGAGACTCTTAATAAGATGAGTAACGCTAACGATCTGTCTTTCTTGTACGCGGGGCTGGACGGCAGCATTCGCTTCAGCACCTTTCCAGACAATAATGGGTTATCGAAGGTTGATGTTAGAACGGCACTTCACTATGATTTATACACCTCCAATGTGCAAAAGAATAAGTTTAACATTGCTTTTCCAATCGTAGATGATCAAACGAGAGAACAAATCGGAAATGCTATTTTTACGATGCCAGCAAGCGTTATCGAGAATGAACAAGCCCACGAAGTGCCGCTTATCCGAATCCTCATGATTCTTTCGTTTATGATCCTATTAATCATGCTGCTTGTGTTTCTTCGCTTTAAAATCAACCGCCATATCATTCGCCCCGTTCACAAGCTAAAGGATCATTCTGAAGCGATTTTGAAAGGCGATTACGAGCAAAAGGCCGAGTATGGAAGGCTTGATGAGATAGGCGAGGTTTATGCGGTGTTCGACCAAATGCGCTTGGAGATTATGTTTCTGAGCGAGCAGCAGGCAGAGCATGAAAAGGCGCAAAAGGAGCTTATTACTAATATTTCGCATGATCTTAAAACGCCGCTAACGACGGTCAAAGCATACATAGACGCCATTCTTGAAGGGATTTGCCCCAATATGGAATCGGTCATGGGTTATGTTGAAATCATGCAGACGAATACGGACAAAATGGCGCGGCTCGTAGAGGACCTTCTCCTGCATGCTTTAAAGGAGCTGGGCCAAATTTCGATACAGCTTACAGAGCAATACAGCCAAAACGTACTGTCGACCATTATCAAGCCGATTAGCCATTATGTTCGCTCTACCGGAGTTGCTTTCATAGAGCCGCCGGAAATTGCGAATGTGCTCATTCAAGTTGACGCTAACCGTTTAGAGCAGGTCATTTCCAACTTGGTTGCGAATGCATTAAAGCATACGACGGCGGGCGATTCGATTCGGATGAGCGTCGAGCTTGAAGGCGGGAGCTTAAAAATAACGATTGCAGACACAGGCAAAGGGATTCTTCCGCAGGACATGCCGTTTATATTCGAGCGTTATTTCAAAGGGCAGCAGAGTACCAAACCGCATCAGGAGGGGAACGGGCTGGGGCTTTCGATCTGCAAGCACATTATTGAGGCGCATAAAGGGTCGATATCTTTTAAAAGCATAAAGGATCAAGGAACGGTATTTAGTTTTTTCATCCCCATCTGTTAAATCGATGCTGTAATACTTTATTAATATCCTGATAAGTATTTATCAACAACGGCCCCTTACAATGACTAGATGACAGCAATACGGGAGGGCTTATCGGTGTCCAAAAAAACAATCATTCGCGCAGCGAACCTATGCAAAACCTATTCGACCGGGAGCGAGCAGTTTCATGCGCTTCGAAACATGGATGTAGACATTTATGAGGGCGATTTTACCGTCATCATGGGCAATTCGGGCTCGGGCAAGTCGACGCTGCTTTACTTATTAAGCGGGCTGGATAGTGTAACGGCTGGCGAGGTTTATTTTCGGGAGCAGCGCATTGACCAATATAACGAGAAAGAGCTGGCACAATTTAGAGCGAAAAAAATAGGCTACATTTATCAAAGCATTAATTTGGTGCCCGACCTTACCCTGTTCGAAAATATCGTAATGCCCGGGTATGTGGCGGGTTGTCGCAAAAGCGAATTAAAGAGCAAGGCGCTTCTTCTGTTGAAGCAGCTGGATATAGAGGCGCTAAGCAACCGCATGCCAGCGCAGGCCTCTGGCGGACAGCAGCAAAGAGCGGCCATCTCCAGAGCGCTCATTAATTCGCCTGACGTTATTTTTGCGGATGAGCCTACAGGAAGCTTGAATTATGATCAAGGCGTGGCGGTGCTCGATATTTTAACGAAGATGAACCGTCAAGGCCAGTCGGTCGTCATGGTGACCCATGATATTAAAGCAGCTTGCAGGGCAGACCGGCTTATTTTAATTCGAGACGGCAAAATAGGCGGCATCTTAGAGTTTGATAAGTTTGACCAAGCAAGTATTCCGGAACGCGAGCACATTATTTTCTCCTATGTGTCGGGGAAGGAGTAACCGATATGGATGCAGTATGGTCGCTTTGTTACGCTCATTTAAGAAAAAAGAAGCTGCAGAACGGGATAATAGCCTTGTTAATTTTATTATCGACCTTGCTTCTTGCCACCTCCGTTACGGTTATTTCAAACACTAAAAATGTGTTTATGGATATCCACCGCAAAACAAATGGCTCCCATCAAATATTGACGCTGATGAATCAGCTGCATGATCCCCAAATGATCAAGAGCTGGTGGGATAAGCAGGACGGGATGAAGGTGTCCGAGCTCCTGCCTTACCGAAATTTGTCCGGCGCAACCTTTCAAGGGAAAGAAATTGCGAATTTATATTTGTTTATGATGAATACGCCGGCGGCGCAGGCAAAGGTAGACCGTTTTGTTTTTGCACAGGGGGGCGAAGCGCTTAGTCCAGAGGCGGGAAGCATATGGATTCCTACTTCAATGGCGATGACCAATAAAATTGCAATCGGGGACAGCATTGGCTTCAAAACAGGCGAGCGCATGTTTGAGCTTAAGGTATCCGCTGTTGTAGTCGATATTCCATACGGCGGTCCCTTTGCAACCGGTGCACGGATTTGGATGAACAGCACGGATTATCATAAGCAGCTCGATACGCTGCAGGGTGAGGACATGTACATGCTCGGGCTGCGTTACGATGACTATAGCGAGAGCAGCCGATATTGGCATAGCTTCGAGGAGGGTCTCGGAACTCCCTACTTGGAGTCGAAGACCGATTTTGAAGCGATCTCATCCTTCTATTTCATTATTAATAAGTTAATAGGCTTTGTAATGATTTTTGTTGGCGTCGTCATGATGCTGGTTGCGTTATATACGATTGGCTTTACGATTTCCGACGCCATTTTATCCAATTATAAAACGATCGGAGTATTAAAGTCGCTGGGGCTGTCTTCGAACAAACTGATCGCTATATATGTGATGCAGTATGCGTTTCTTTCTGTTATAGCTATTATTCCGGGACTTGGGATCAGCTATTTTTTGTCAAAAATGATAGTAGAGAGCTCGCTTTCGTATTTAAAAGCAGGGGATTTATGGGTCGCGATTCAGGGGTATGATATGGCTATGCTAGCTGGAGTCGTTGTTTTTATCGCGGTTCTGCTATGCGTGTTGGTCTATGCTAGCAAAGCGCGTTATGTACAGCCCATGCAAGCTATTCGGTATGGCATGTCCGAGATGGAAAACAATAAAATGATCAAACGCCTTCAAGTCATAAGCGGCGCAAAAAGCATTTTTGAGCGAATGCCGCTCCCTTTCGTCATTGGACTTAGGCCTATTTTGAAAAATGCGAAGGATTCCGTCCTCATTGTAGTGCTCACCACGATTACGTCAGCGGTGCTCGTATTGGGCTTTGTTTTGCTAAACAGTATTTTTGCTATACAGCAAACGGCGCCGTTGTGGGGATACGACTCCTCTCATGTTGCAGTGACGATCTTTAATAAGTCGGCTTTTTCACGGGCGGATTTGGAGAAGGAGGTGCTGGCTGATCCACGAATCAAAAACATCGGATGGATGAGTTCACTGAATGGGGTATTTGCTCCGGACCAGATGCCGGGCGCTGAACGAGCTAAGCGTGAATCTATTAATGGGAATATGGATGTCCTTGACGGAAGCTTTGATCATATGGGAATGGCGGTCCTAAAAGGGTACAACCCGCGGAACAGCAACGAAATTGCGCTTGGCGTCAACGTTGCCAAAAGTCTTGGCAAGGATGTTGGCGATGTAGTAGATGTGTATATCGAGGGCCATAAACATACGCTTACCGTTACGGGCGTCTACCAGGCCATAGCGAACATGTCCTATTCAGCAAGAATTACGGCGGATGTGGTTAAAAAATATAATCAAAATTATAACGCGGCGGAGCTTTGTTTCATTAACTTAGCCGACAGTACGCTAGCGGATCAGATCGTACAGCAATTAAATACGAAATACAAGGATTCGATCTCAGCGGTAACCCAGCAGACTTTATTGGATTCGGTCTATAAGGATGCGGCGACTATTTTGATCTTGCCAATGAGCATGATGGGGCTGCTGTTTGTTGGCGTTACCTTCATGATTATTTACAGCATATGCCGGATGAGCATTAGGAAGGAAAGCAAAAGCTACGGGATCTATAAATCCATAGGCATGACTTCGAATCAAATGAGAAGAGCCATTTCGGCAGGGATCGTGGCGCTATCTGCAATCGGAGTTGTGATCGGAATAGTTGTGGGCGTTTATGTGCTGCCTATCTTATTGTCTGACCTCTTCTCGGGTTATGGAATCGTGCAGCTGCCGCTAATTCGGGAATGGGGAGGAATCATAGCAGTTGCTTTGTTAAGCGTAATTGCAGCGGGCTTTGGTTCATGGCTATCGTCAAAAGTAATCCAGAAGACATCGCCGCGAATACTTGTTGTCGAATAACGATAAGGCCGAGCATCGCACTTGTGCGGGGCTCGGCCTATTTTTAAATGAATATGATTAATTGGTTCCGATCAATGCGTTAACGCTCTTCATCGTATCGTTGAAGTCAACGCCATCATGATTCCATACAATGACATCAGCATGCTGGATATACTCGCTGCTCAGCTCAACCTCTGCCGCTTTTTTAACCCTTTTGCCGATTTCCTCCGCGCTACCGCCTCTCATTTCCAGCCTTCTCGCAATCGTTTCTAGATTAGCGCCAACATAGACAGCCACGATATCTTTGTACAGCTTCTTCAGGGATAGAACGCCGGCTAAGTCTAGTACGATGTGGGCCGTTTCATCTTGATTCAATATATGCTCGATGCTTGATTTGAGCGTGCCGTAAAAGTGTCCGTTGTACTGCGTCCACTCGATGAAGGCATTTGCCTGAACTTGCTGATCAAATTGCGCGGCATCCATAAAAATATAATGAACCCCGTCTTCTTCGTTTGGCCTAGGAGGCCTTGTCGTTGCCGTAATGATTTTGCGGAAGCCGTTATGGCTTAGCTCCTTCTGTATTTCGGACTTTCCTGACGCGGAAGGGCCATAAAATGCAAGTATTTTTCCCAAACGGAAGCGCTCCTTTATGATTTCTTCATCTATTGCTTCTAATAGGGACCATATATTGTTAAAATATTTGTAAACAAAGCCAGCTGGGAGCGAGCCAATGATTTTATATAAACATTCTTCGAATTCATTTTATAATGATACGGATATTCAGAGGCATATCAATACGGAAAATGCGAAGCAAAGGGTATCGATCCGGGATGATTTTGAACGCGATTTTGGCAGGGTCATTCATTCTGCTGCGTTTCGCCGCTTGCAATCCAAGACGCAGGTTATTGGGATCAGCGAAGGCGATTTTCATAGAACGCGTCTTACCCATTCTCTTGAAGTATCTCAAATTGCCAGAGGAATAGCCACAACCTTAAATGAAAAAAACAAAATCTTCAAAGAGTCGGAAAACAAAATCGATATCTCCCTTATTGAAGCTGCCGCTCTAGCCCATGATTTGGGGCATCCTCCCTTCGGACACCAAGGAGAACGCGCATTGAACAAATGCATGAGTGCATTTGGGCTAAATTTTGAAGGCAACGCGCATACCTTTCGGTTATTAACGAATAGAGAGGGAGACTTGGAAGCGGGACTGGATCTGACGAGAGCGGCTTTATTGTCGATTTTGAAATACCCGGCCAGCATGAAGCAAGTAAACAATCCGGCGATTACGGGAAAGCCGCCCAAAAGCAGCGTGTTTGAAGAGGACGAGCCGGTATTTGAGTGGGTGATCCAAAGCTTTGCGCCGGAAGAGAAGGCCTACTTCTTGGAGGTAACGGATTTTCAAGAGGGGAAGCATAAGAAGACTTTAAATAAAACCTTTGAATGCTCCATTATTGAATTAGCTGACGATATCGCTTACGCGACTTATGATTTGGAGGATGCTTTTAAGCTGAATCTGATTCATGCCGACCATTTAAACGAGATCGCTAAGCGGCATATGTCCATCTCATCGGCCAGAATTGCTGGAGCCCTACGTCTCTATATGGAGAATAGCAGTCCTAAAAGTAAAACGAAGCCGTTTTTCGCGGATCTGGTGTCCGGTTTCATTAATGAAATTAGTATCGTAGAGCCGCACCCAGCATTCGCCTCTAACCGTTTGCGTTACAAGGCGGTTATTGCTGAGGATGCGATGCAGCTATTGGAAGATTTGAAAAGCCTTGTTACCGACCATGTGATTTTCTCTCAAAAGGTTCAAACCTTTGAATGGCGCGGCGGTAAAATTATCGAGAAGCTCTTTGAAGCGATGATGAATGATAAGAATCTGCTTCCTGAGGATAGAAAACGGAGCTGGCAGCCATCATCCGACAGGGTGAATGCAAGGCTCGTTTGCGACTATATAGCAGGAATGACAGATACTTATGCGCTAAAAATGTATTCCCGTTTATATGAAGCAGCGGGCGGCAGGCTGTTTGATATTTAACATATGGAGCAGCAGTGAAAGCTGTTGCTTCATCTAATAGTTGCAGAATATTACAACGCTCAAATATAGTAATTTAAATTATTTTTAAAAAACACTTGCAATAGTGGGCAAG
>NZ_MAQX01000031.1 GCF_001682865.1 Bacillus sp. FJAT-26390 | reverse complement strand
CTCGCGGATGGGCATGGCGAAGCCGCCGCAGACGACGTCTCCCAGGACGTCGTAGAAGACGTAATCCAGGCTCTTGTCCTCGTCGTAGGCGCCGAGCTGTTCGAGCAGGTTGATCGAGGTGATGATGCCGCGGCCGGCACAGCCGACGCCCGGCTCCGGCCCGCCCGACTCGGTGCACATGGTCCGGCCGAAACCGGGGCGGAGGACGTCCTCCAGGTCGACGTCCTCGCCCTCCTCCCGCAGGGTGTCCAGCACGGTCTTCTGCGCCAGGCCGCCCATCAAGAGCCGCGTCGAGTCAGCTTT
>NZ_MAQX01000030.1 GCF_001682865.1 Bacillus sp. FJAT-26390 | reverse complement strand
GCTCACCTTGCATGATTCGTTGTACACGCTTGTGATTAATCTTGTACTTTTTTCGAAGCAGTGCAGTAATCTTTCGGTATCCGTAACGGAATTTATTTTCAGTGCAGAGTTCTCGAATCTCTTCAACCATGCTGTCCAATGGCCGAGTTTCGTTTTTTGCTCTCCATCGGTAATAGGTAGCACGTGGCACACCCAGCCATGAACAAGCTTTGGTGATCGTAACTTCCCCGTGAATCAACTCAACCAGTTCAACTATGATTTTTGGTGACAACTCCTTTCCATCTCCTTGTACTTTTTTAGCACATCTAATTGTTGCTTTAAGAACCGATTCTCCGCCTTTATTTGCTCCAGTTCCGAGGTAAACTCAGGTCCT
>NZ_MAQX01000029.1 GCF_001682865.1 Bacillus sp. FJAT-26390 | reverse complement strand
ACCCGGACCCGATGAGGTTCGGATACTCAGGCAGGTATATTGCTCACTCGTTGTCAGTTTTGAAAGATTAATCATCTTTCAACAGGAAGTCCAAAGGGAATACCCAAGGGCCTTTAGCTCAGCTGGTTAGAGCGCACCCCTGATAAGGGTGAGGTCGGTGGTTCGAGTCCACTAAGGCCCACCATTATCGACTCTGAGAAGTCGGTACCCATATAACTTTGGGGCCATAGCTCAGCTGGGAGAGCGCCTGCCTTGCAAGCAGGAGGTCAGCGGTTCGATCCCGCTTGGCTCCACCAAAAAAATATTTGTTGCGTCTTTGCTGAAGATTTACTATGAAGCAAATTCACCGCAAAACAATTTGCACCTTGAAAACTGGATAACG
>NZ_MAQX01000028.1 GCF_001682865.1 Bacillus sp. FJAT-26390 | reverse complement strand
AACGCTCTACAGGAATGCTATCGTTCCCCGTTAGAAGCAACGGTCTTAATCGATAATAAAAAAATCGTCAAATGATTGTCCATCCAAAGTGAAAAGGAGTTTATAAACCCCGAGCTTCCGCTCATTATATACGATTGGAATACATGAAACGGCATAATCAAACCCATAGTTACGCGATGGGAAAATTTTCTCTTCATCCCTAGATGATTCAACACGCATTTGTACAGAACTCACCTGAACGAATAGCTTGTCAGACTCGAAATTCATTCCAAAAACTTGTTTGAACTCTTCTGGTTCTTCTTCTTTATAGTTATAAAAATTAAGCCAAAAGCATTTAATTGTTTCCTCTTCTATTTGGTATTTCTTCGCCCATTCCAATATCCGATCTTTCTCCATATGATCAAACCTTCCTTATTTGCCTCAAACTCCAATTAGGCACTGTCAGCAAATGAGTTATTCAATTTCCATTTACATCCTATACTTAAACCCTAAGGGATTTGTTACGCATAACTCCCTCTATGGAGAATCATTTT
>NZ_MAQX01000027.1 GCF_001682865.1 Bacillus sp. FJAT-26390 | reverse complement strand
TATCCGAACCTCATCGGGTCCGGGTATTTCCTTAGAAAGGAGGTGATCCAGCCGCACCTTCCGATACGGCTACCTTGTTACGACTTCACCCCAATCATCTACCCCACCTTCGACGGCTAGCTCCCTTGCGGGTTACCCCACCGGCTTCGGGTGTTGTAAACTCTCGTGGTGTGACGGGCGGTGTGTACAAGACCCGGGAACGTATTCACCGCGGCATGCTGATCCGCGATTACTAGCAATTCCGACTTCATGCAGGCGAGTTGCAGCCTGCAATCCGAACTGAGACCGACTTTGATAGGATTGGCTCCACCTCGCGGTTTCGCTTCCCGTTGTATCGGCCATTGTAGTACGTGTGTAGCCCAGGTCATAAGGGGCATGATGATTTGACGTCATCCCCACCTTCCTCCGGTTTGTCACCGGCAGTCATCCTAGAGTGCCCACCCAAAGTGCTGGCAACTAAGATCAAGGGTTGCGCTCGTTGCGGGACTTAACCCAACATCTCACGACACGAGCTGACGACAACCATGCACCACCTGTCTCC
>NZ_MAQX01000026.1 GCF_001682865.1 Bacillus sp. FJAT-26390 | reverse complement strand
GCCATTCAGCGTCGCCGTGCCTTCATTAAACGTTAGGGTCGCCGTCCGGTTAAGCTTATCTCCGTTGCTCACGCCGGTTACGATAGGCGCTGCCTTATCGATTGTAAAAGCAACCGTTGTGACATGTCCCAGCGCATCCGTTACGACCAGCACGTATGTACCTTCCGCGCTGATCACAGAACCGCTTGCAAAAGCATTCCCGTTTAACGTAGCCGTGCCTTTGTTAAAGGTCAGCGTAACATTCGTATTAACCAAATCCCCGTTCGCAATGCCGGTTACAACAGGAGCCGTTGTGTCCAGCACGATCGTGTCGCTAAAGACGGCAGCATTTCCGGCCTCGTCCGTCAGCTTCACATACACGGTTTTGATTCCATCGCCGCTGCTCAGCGTCCAAGCTTTGCTGCTTGCCAAAGCTTCAGCCGTGCTCCAAGTGGCATTATCATTCGAAAAAGCGATCGTCAGCCCATGCAAATCGGTTCCCGTTACAGCCAGCGTGACTGACGCTGAGGCCGTTTCAGCTGCGCCACCCGCAATTACAACGCTTCCGCTTGGCGGCGTTTTATCG
>NZ_MAQX01000025.1 GCF_001682865.1 Bacillus sp. FJAT-26390 | reverse complement strand
TTCAAATCCTGTCTACCGCACCATAACTTACTCTTTGCCGATGTATATAGGTGAACTTAGAAGGTGTCATAACGCACTTTTCTGATAGATGATGCCACTTTATATTCAGATCATAAAAATCTGACTAGAGAGTGGTTTTTTCGTTATAAGTTACTCGAACCGTCCAAACAGATGCATCATTAGAGATGAGGAGCTGTAAACATGAAAATAAACTTAAACTTTACGAACAAGGGACAAGCGGCGATTGGGAAATTTAATAACGAGGAATTGCTTGAGATTTTTGGCCGTTACAGCAACACGTTAATGAAGAAATATTCCATTGAGGTAACGGTGCCTGCTGAAGGCAACGAAGCGATTATCGAAAAAGGCACGCTTTCGGTTTATGTAGACAAAATCGAATGTGATGTTGAGACGTTCTTCAAGGAATTGGGCAGAGATGTTAAGGTGCCTTTGAAGAAAAGACTTACTCCTGAAGACAAGTTGGACAACGTGTTTAAAGCGGAGACGATTGAATAATCGCGCTCAAATATTTTTTGAAAAAAATGCTTGTACTTCAGCTAAATAGCTGATATAATCATTTTTGTTGTCTCAGACAGCATTTGATTTCAAGTTATAAACGGCCCGTTGGTCAAGTGGTTAAG
>NZ_MAQX01000023.1 GCF_001682865.1 Bacillus sp. FJAT-26390 | reverse complement strand
AAACTGCATCGTACCGAGGGAGCTTTATAAAATTAATTAAGCAAGTGGTTTCCATTCAGGGTCAATTTCATCATTAAAAGGTTTTCTTGCATACTTTATTTTTCGAAGTTCTTTTGCACCAAATTTTATAAAGTTTTTTTGTGCTTGTCGTAATGATGGAACATTGCTCCTCCTTCATAATCAGGGTTAAAAAATTGAACTCCATCATCTTCCCAAAAGCAAATATCACAAATATCGTAAGTACCTGGTGGCTCTTCGTCTAGTGTTTTATATCCGCAACAGGGACAAGTATATTTCATTCAATAACACCTCTCTCAGCTCAACGTATTCGCGAAATTGACTAATCAATCCTGCCAGTTAGCGTAATGAAGCAACCGATCAATGTGGTCGGCTGCTTCCGTGTTTTTATTGAACTATCGTCCCTCGTTAGTTGAATAATGTATTGTTATTACGATCAGTTATTTTAAATGCCTGCTTTAAGCAACTTAGATGGTCTAGCTTCACACCCATCATATCATTGAACACTCTGTATATAAGTTTTGCTAATTCTATTTCATTTGTACATGTTATAGACTTTTGTGCAATTTGATTGATCTCAATATCATACTCGTTCTGTGGAGCACCTCCAGCTAACAGACCGATAGGGTCCCAATTGTTAATCACTTCAGTTAAAAGCTTGATACTTATTTTCACCTTTATCACACCTTATTTGGCAATCTGTCTAGTAAAAATATTCTAGAATTCGCTCTAAAATCCTGCCCCTATCTTAATAAAAAATGAGCAGACCACTGCAGCGCCTGCTCATCCATGTGTGATATTGNCTCGCTTATTCGCAGGATTTCGCCCGGTTGGTATAGGATGAAAGACAAGAAGGGGAACTCCGTATAAGACTTCGGCAACATGAAGACGCACGGGAATAAAGGGGAATATATACCGCCCCAGAAAGTTCCATTTACTGCACGCATTCTCCACGCCGCCCCTGGAGGTTCTCACTCCCATGTCTCAACGGGTCTACGCCCTTTCATTCCTTCGTTACGCCTGTCCAAGGGGTGGAGGCCGGTCTTGCTATCGTTACGGGTCGGTGCCCTTTGGTTGAATATATCCGGTACTCCGTGCTTTCTTTG
>NZ_MAQX01000022.1 GCF_001682865.1 Bacillus sp. FJAT-26390 | reverse complement strand
TCTTCAGGACACCAAAGAGAATTCGAATTAACTTACCACAAAGCGCAATGAGCGACTGCATCTTTTTCAATGGGTTGTTTGGCCGCTTTGTGTAATATTGATGCAGGGCTTTAAATGCACGATTCTTTGCCACAAGTGGCATCATGACGCGAAATAGCAGCGCTCTTAGTCGCTTTCGTCCGCGCTTCGTGATCTTTGTCTGTCCCTTGTGTTTACCACTTGTGTTTTCTTTGAGGTTCAACCCTGCGAGTTTGATGATCTGTTTCGGATGCCGGTAGCGCTCAATATCTCCAACTTCAGCGAGAAAACCAGCTATGCTATCCCGACCAATACCTTTAATGGCTAGTAATGGCTTCACATGCGGGATTTGCTCCAGGAGTTCATCAAGCTTTACCTCAAGCTCTTCAAACTTGCTTTCAAGCAGTTCATACTGTGTTAACAACAGCTGGAGCTCGATTTTTGCTAGCTTTGTACCTTCTCGTATGCCAACGGAACGGCTTGCAACTGCTTTCAGACCTCTCATACGTTCTATGCCGAGTCCTCGCTTGGCCACCTCTCTAAGATGCTTCAGCAGAGATTCTTCTGACTGAGAAACCAGCTCATACGGCATCAAACAAAGACCGAGCATCTGGCGTGCGGACTTGCATTCCCAATCCTTAAACACCGTGAGAAACTCTGGAAAATACCGATCTAACCAATTATGGACGCGGCCTTGCACTACACGCAGGTCAGTCGACAGATGATCGCGAATTTTCATTGCTTCCCTTAGTTCAGCATAGATGCCATGGGGTAGATTAGGTACGGCGTATCTTCCGTCTTTGACGAGCTGTGCGATGACTCTGGCGTCTTTGATGTCATTCTTGGTCGGCGAATTGTCGTCTAATTCTTTGCTTTTCTTCACGTGCAGCGGATTAACTACTCCGCATAAGACTTGTTGTTCCTTCAGATAATACGCGAGGTTCAACCAGTAGTGGCCAGTGGGTTCCATACCGACTATGACGTCCTTGAACCCTTGCTCCATCGCAATCTTTCGGAACCAACTAACAAATCGTTCAAAGCCTTCTCGGTTATTTTCAAAGGTAATGGACTTTCCGAACTCGACTCCGCGGTAGTCTTGCGCTCGTGCCGCATGTTTGAACTTTGCTATGTCTACACCGACAATTAGGGTAGAAGAAGTGATTTGATTAATGCGATCATTTTGAGTAGAATTCATTTTGTAGTCTCCTTGGTTTGTATTTGGATCCGGTCGCTGGCCAGCATCTGGGACCCACATACATCATACCAAGGAGTCTTTTTGTTTCTCAAACCTCGTATTTCTTCATAATAGGAATGCTGCCCGTTAGGTAATGAAGCAGCCGATCATTGTGGTCAGCTGCTTCCGTGTTTTTATTTAACTAACGTTCCCCGTTAGCGTAATGGGTTGATTTAACTGTTCAAATTGAAAATATGTATTATTCAATTTTTATTGCCTGACCATTAATTACGTCTACTTCAAACCGTTCACCTGATAAAGGGAAATCCTTCGTCGTGTGTAAAATGTATGTGTCTGCTTCCGAAGTCAACTCCAGTTTTACCCAATAGTTAACTTTCTCAACCCCTATCCCATGGATCGCATAAATTGGCAGTGTTAAACGGATGTGATTTTCTTCTGACGTAGAAACGTTTTTTAGATATAGACGGGCATAGCTGTTTCTTTGAAATATATTGATAACTTCTATGCTGTATTCATAATGACCGTCTGTTGTCATTTGTATTGTATCTGTCATAACTCTCTCTGTTAACCAGCCGCTCGTATCAACACTCTTATACAATGGAGGAGTTAACAAAAGCATGCTGACAATTAAAGCAAAAATCCCTAAAACTCCACCTCTTTGTGGAGACCACCTTCTAACAAGTAAAATGACTGACAAAACAATTAGTAACAAGGAAGGTATTCCGATATCAATCATAATTACTGTTGTAATTAGATCAATCCCGCGTTGAAAGTTGGCTGTTGATCCAATAATGAGCCAAATAACTCCAGATAAATTAATTAAAGCCGACAATATCCACAATATTTTTATCCATTTAAGCAATACTTTCACCCTTTTATTAGACTCTTAAATTTCGCTTCACACACGGGTTACTTTATGCTCCGATTTCCACTAACTGTAACATAACATACTAATAATGACGATATGCCCACCAAGTTAACCTGCCCGTTAGCTTAGCGAATTAGTATTTTAGGTATTCACTTTTGTTTTTTTTGCATGGTACAATACAACAGCTTGAGGTTTATTAAGAGTTCCACCATCTTCTTCAATCGCTTCTTTGATTTCCCCAAACAATTCAAATCGCACATTGTCGGGAAGTAGTCTATGTCTGGAATTAGTGTTTAATAAAGAGATATATTCATCAGCTGTATAGGTGTGATTACAAATGTATTGCTTTATTTCTAATTCCTTAAACAACCCATCCTTTAGAGTTAAAACTGACCTATCATCGATAATTTGTTCAATGGTAGGGTTTTTCGAGTCATCTAGTTGGGGTGCATATCTATTGTAACTTTCTCGAATTCGATTAGAGACATCATCAAAAGACGGAATATGGACGGTCCAAAAGAATGCTATAGAACCTTCGTCGTTGAGCAGGTCGAATACCTTGCGATAGCCAACTTCTTGTGGCTGAATAAAGTGAAAAGCTGTACCAGATATAGCCAAGTTAAAGTTACTCTTTTCACTCTGCCAAGATTCAAATGAGGAATTGATTATATTAACATTTGGTTTGTTTTTAAATTTTTCACGAGTAAGTTCCACCAATTTTTGACCTAATTCAATGCAAGTCACATTATCAAAACCTAAATCAACAAAACCTTTCGTTGCCTGACCTGTGCCACAGCCGATTTCAAGTATGGAATCGCCCTGCTTGATAGCCGCCAACTTCAAGATGTCAGTAAATAATTGTTCTGGATATCTAGGTCTGTACTTGTCGTATTCCCTAGCAATTTCGTTAAAAGTGTTTTTTCTTTCCATAAAAAAAACCTCCTATATTTACATTTGTGATAAAAAATAAAACTCCCGCCCGTAAAGGGACGAGAGTTAATACTCCGTGTTACCACCCAAGTTCATCAATCCTTAACGCATCGAACTCTTTTCAAGTACGGCAACTTTAATTATGTTGCGCTCTTAGTCGCTTTCGTCCTCGCTTCGTGATCTTTGTCTGTCCCTTGTGCTTACCAGATGTGTTTTCTTTGAGGTTCAAGCCTGCGAGCTTGATGATCTGTTTCGGATGCTGGTAGCGCTCAATTTCTCCAACTTCAGCGAGGAAACCAGCTATGCTATTCCGACCAATGCCTTTAATGGCTAGTAATGGCTTCACATGCGGGATTTGCTCCAGGAGTTCATCGAGCTTTACCTCAAGCTCTTCAAACTTACTTTCAAGCATCTCATACTGTGTTAACAACAGCTTGAGCTCGATTTTAGCTAGCTCTGTACCTTCTCGTATGCCAACAGAACGACTTGCTGCTGCTTTCAGACCTCTCATACGTTCTATGCCGAGTCCCCGCTTGGCAACCTCTCTAAGATGGCTCAGCAGAGATTCCTCTGACTGAGAAGCCAGCTCATGCGGCAACAAACAAAGACCGAGCATCTGACGTGCAGACTTGCATTCCCAATCCTTAAACACTGTGAGAAACTCTGGAAAGTAACGATATAACCAATTATGAACGCGGCCTTGTACCACACGCAGGTCAGTCGACAGATGATCGCGAATTTTCATCGCTTCCCTTAGTTCAGCATAGATGCCCTGGGGAAGGTTAGGTAAGGCGTATCTTCCGTCTTTAACGAGCTGTGCGATGACTTTAGCATCTTTGATGTCGTTCTTGGTTGGTGAATTATCATCCAATTCTTTGCTTTTCTTCACGTGGAGCGGATTAACCACAGCGCACGTAACATGCTGTTCTCTTAAAAAATGGACCAGGTTCAGCCAGTAGTGACCGGTCGGCTCCATGCCAACGATGACGTCCTGGAACCCTTGCTCCGTTGCAAGCTTTCTGAACCAGCTAACGAACATTTCGAAGCCTTCACGGTCGTTCTCAAACGTAATTGGCTTCCCGAACTCGACTCCGTGGTAGTCTTGTGCTCGAGCGACGTGTTTGAATTTAGCGATGTCTACACCGACAATTAAGGTAGAAGAAGTTATTTGATTAATGCGTTCATTTTGAGTAGAATTCATTTTGTAGTCTCCTTGGTTTGTTTTTGAATCCAGTCGCTGGCCAGCATCGTGGACCCATTAACATCATACCAAGGAGTCTTTTTGTTTCTCAAACCTCGTATTTCTTCATTATAGGAATGCTGCCCGTTTGGTCAACGAAAACGGCAGCCGATCAGAAGCCGGCTGCCGTCATGTTGTCGTTAAGCTATAGTTTCCCGATAGTTCAATTATCAATAATCTCTTCATTGTAAACTCTTTGCAGCAGTTGCTTCGTTAATTATTTCGTTAAACACAGGAATCAAAGCACTACCAGCAAGTTTATTTCCAATCTGATTAATCGCCCAAATTGCAAAATAAATAGCCTGCTCACTGTTGTTCACATACAAATGTACTCTAGATATAACTAATGCTAATCTAATATCTGTTGGCAACTCACCCCACCGTTTTACATTCTTATTACTTTGTTCTATGTCCTCTATGCTAGTACTGGTGAGACTTTCAGGGAAATTAATAAAATACTCGAAGTATCGTAAACCGTATTCCACAAAAATTTCTGTCATATGTCCGATGTTTTCAAGGGCTTCGATTTCCGTTTCACCATAACTCCACCATAAATCTTCATCTTCAAGGTCTGAAAGTCTCCACCGAAAATCACAATCATAGGATGAGACTTTATTAAGAGGGACATGAACACCCGAAGGGTTTGGGATGAAGTCTATGTATACTCCAAGTTCAACACAACAACTCCCGCCATATTTATCAGCTTGAATGTTGACAGTATAGATAAAATGATTATTAGGTTTTGTTCTATACTTACCGCCTGTGCCATTGAATCCATACTTTATAAGTTCTTGTTCGAATGTTTCTTTTAATAAACGCTTGAACTTTTTTAAATCAATCATTAGTAATACCCACCTCCTTGTCAGATACACTTATTCGAAGATTCAGCAGCATCAATCTCTGTATTTCAAATTATTTTATCATCAAATTAGCCTTGAAAGTTAATTGAAATATAATTGTCGTTAATGGCGACACCACGCAATCCTGCCCATTCGTATTATGAGGTCACCAGATCTTTCTGGTAGACCTCATTTTTGTGAGGTCATAAGATAGCGGTAGCCGGGGATCGAACGTTTCTGCCCGTGGGAGTTGGATCCCGAGAGCTATACAGTTCATCCCCCCTACTTGTTAAACCATGATTAGGCTGGTTGGGACAATGATCCCGAATCACATGCGATAATGTGGACGACGAGAAGGTTAGGGGTTGCCGGCGAATATAATATCGGGAGTGATTGAATGAACCCTGTCATTGGATTAGATGTATCTAAAGGGGAAAGTCATGCACAAGCTTTTTCTGATCGAGGAATGCCTTACGGAAAGACCTTTCGATTTGAGCACAATCTTGAGGGATTAGCGTCCTTCCTCCGCTTTGCTCAAAACGTGGAGTCCTTTGCTGGGCATCGTCCAGCTATTGTGTTAGAAGCAACAGGCCATTATCATAGTCCAGTTATTCAGTTTCTAGATGATCATCAATATCTGTATATCGTTATCAATCCGTTAATTTCACACCAAGCGAAAAAGATGAATTTACGTAAGGTGAAAACGGATGTTGCTGACGCATACCAGTTGGGTGAAATGTTCTTCAAAGAAGAGCTGGAGCCTTACAAAAAACGGGGTCAGTATCTCATGAATCTGCGTTACCTGACACGGCAACATGAGTCACTTACTGAAATGTATGTCCAGGTAAAGTTGCAGTTTCAAGCAGTGCTTGATCAAGTCTTTCCAGAGTATCATGGCGTGTTTGGTGACCTTTATTCTAAGGTATCACTTCGTTTCCTGGCGCAGTATCCAACGTCTCAATCCGTGCTAGCGATGTCCGAGGAAAACGTTACAGCAAGCATACAACGCCTAGTTGGACATGTCAGTTCAAACAGATGGTCGCTGGAACGGGCACAGAAACTAATGGCTGCAGCAGAACGAAATCCCTTCAGGGAGACCGCTTTTCCGAGTCATTTAATCTCATTGGAGCTGTTCATTAATTTACTTCTTCAGTACCAGGAGCATTTAGCAAAACTTGATAAATCGATAGAGATCCTTGCTGAAGAATTACTGGAATATGATTTAATCCAATCGATACCCGGCATTGGCACTAAAATTGCTGCAACAATTTTAGCTGAGATCGGTGAAATCGATCGGTTCGATCACCCAAAGAAACTAGTTGCGTTTGCCGGTATTGATCCAAGTGTCTTCTCTTCCGGCAAGTTTACAGCAACCCGAAATAAAATCACCAAACGTGGTTCTAGAAGGCTTCGGACAGCCTTATATCAAGCTGTAAGGTGTGGACTGAAAGGCTCACGTAACAAGAAAATAAGAGCTTATTACGACAAAAAGCGTTCAGAAGGCAAACTATTTAAAGTAGCTGTGATCGCTTGTGTAAATAGACTGATCCATTGGATTTATGCGATTTTGACCAAGAAAGAACCTTTCCGCTTGACTGAATAAGCAACGTTTAGATATTGAGGAAAACCTTCCCAAATTCTATGGGACGGTTATTTGACATGCATTTTTACCAGTATAGCATCCTTCGTTTACTTCATTAATTATTAAATATTGACAGGCTATTAGCTGGTATAGCGTGATGAAGCAGCCGATCATTGTGGTCAGCTGCTTCCGTGTTTTTATTTAACTAACGTTACCCATTAGTGCAATACCACTGCTCAGTCTACAATTTTTATTTCATTTTCTCAAAATTCTATAATCCTCGCTAAAACATATCAACAACTTGTTCAGCTTACATCAACGTTAAATTCTGCGGTTATCGGTTCCTGCTCCTGCAATAGAAACTGAAGTGAAGTAGAAATACCTCTTCTCTCCCTAATAAAACCAAAGATTTCAGCCGGACCGTCAAAATCGGTACTATCGAATCCCACTACATTTCTTTTTCATCGATAGGAAGTACAATTTCAATCAACGTTCCCCAGCCTAGCTTGCTGCGTAGGCGGAAATGATGCCCGCTGCCATACATTAGCTGCAGCCTTTTGTACGTATTGAACAGCCCGATATGCTTGCTTTCCTTCTCAGCCATAATCATTTGCCTTAGCTGCACGAGCCGCTCCCGCGTCATGCCTACACCCGTATCAATGATTGCGATATGCAGCTTGGCGCCGCGGCGCCTGATCCGAACCTTTACATATCCGAATCGGTTGCTCTCCTTGATGCCATGGTAAATGGCGTTTTCGAGCAGCGGCTGAAACAAGAGCTTCGAGACCTCATAATCAAGCAAATCCTCGTCATAATCCCAAACCATACGAAACTTGTCCTTATAGCGGATTTTCATAATCTCGATATAATGCTTTGTATTCCGCAGCTCTTCCTCCAGCGTAACCTTCTTATTGGACGAGCTAATGGCATAGTGGATAACCTCTGATAGATAGTCGAGCATTTGACTCACCTCGTTCTGCCCGCCCGTAAGCCCTATTGCCTTCCAAAAAATCGTCCGCAGCGTGTTAGCCATAAAATGCGGATTAATATTAGACTGCAGCGCCATCATTTCCATCGTCTGCAGCATATATTTTTTCTCGGTCAGCTGGATTTTGAGAGCACTGCGCTCGACGAATGACTTGATCATGCTTTGCAAAATAAAACTGTATTCGTCCGTTACCTTCTCCGGCAGCCGCGGGATCGGCTTCCCTTGCTCCGCATTGTCGATCGTCCGCAGCACCCGCATCATATTCCGATGATTTTTCCTGGAAATGTAATAAGTCAGAACAAGCCCCAGCACCAATGAAACAAACACAAGTGTCACCGTAAGGTAAAGCAGGTTCGTGGACAGTTGGTAGAAATGGCGACTCGGTGTAACGGAGATATAATGCAAATCATAGAAATCTGAGTCCAGCTTGGACACTACGTAGCTCTCCCCCGTAACCTTGGACTTATACTGCTGCGACTTCGACAAATCGAGCTCAGAGATACCCTTGAGGTCCGCATGAGAGACATCTGTCGTAGTGAGAATTTCCTTCTCCCCATTCATCATGAAAACCAGCTGCTGCGGCTGGTAAAGCAGCTTCTCCATACTCTTCTCCAGCTCATCCATCCATATATTAGCTACCATGTAGCCTTCCGTCTTCGTCATACCCGGCGGAACGAACCGCTTGTACAGTGTCACGAGCTCCGTTTCCTTACGATCGAAGGAGAAGCGCTTCATCGTACGGCGCTCGATATACAAATCCTGCTTCTTCTGCTTCATAGCCGTAACCGTAGCATACCAGGAAACGTCATTGTAGTTTTTGAGGTTGACCCTCCCCTCATTGGAAGCGAGGAAATTACCGTCGGCATTATCATAATACAAATAGATCGAGTGAATATGCGGTCTGATATTGGTCGGTGCATTAATGATCCCCATAAAGTGATTAAAGGCTTCAATATCGCTTGAGCTCGCTTCATTCCCTGTCAGCAGCGAGCGCAGCCGCAGGATAAGCCTCGTGTTATAGTTCAAAGTGTAATGCACCGAGTCCAGCTCGTTGAACATCAGCTCCACCGTGCTGCGGGTTTGCTCCAGCATCTTGTAATTGCTCGTGTTGAGCTCTGTTTTGATATAGCTTAAGGTCGTTACAATGGAAAAACCGCCCAATATAATGAGCGGTATAAGCAGCGGTATTATGAAACGAAGCACGTTTTTTACGAAAAAGGATTTTCTCATCGTCCATCTCCAGCTCTATCAGTTATGCTCTTCCTGCTCTTCTTTCCAGCCCTTTCGATTGCGGTAGTCGCGCGGCGTCATGCCGTAGTAATTTTTGAAGGCTCTCGTAAAATTAAACGAATTGCTGTAGCCGACTCGGTCGCTAATTTCATACGTCTTAAACTGGATATCATCAAGCAGATGCGCCGCCGCCTCCATACGGACCGTGGTTAAATAATCGGAAAACCGGATCCCGGCGTGTTTTTTGAAAAACTTGCTCAAATAATCGGCATTCATATGCACCTGCTGTGACAGGTCCTCCAGCGTAACGTCCTTATAATGCTGCCGGACGTAATCCTTGATGGTTGAAATTATTTTCTCAGGAAAGCTGCCGCTAAGCTCAGGCGCCCCCTTGAGCTCCTGCGTCTGCACCGTGCTGTCTAGCTCCTCCTTAATTTTCGTGAATGCACGAATAAGCTCATTGTAGTTCGTTGATTTCAAAATATAGCGTCTCACACCTGCTTCAAGCGCCTTCTGCGCATATTCAAAGTCCTTGAACGCGCTAAAGAAGATGATCTGGATGTGGGAGTATCTGGCATTCAGCTCTGTCGCTAGATCAATTCCGGACATGACGGGCATGCGGATATCGCAAAGAATGACGTCTACCTCGTTACTTTTTATAAAATCATAGGCTTCCTGCCCGTTCTCGGCGTCTCCAACAACATGAAAGCCGATCGAGTCCCAAGGAAAATATTTGCACAGACCGTTGCGAATTTCGTAATCATCGTCTGCAATCAGTAGTTTGTACATCATGACCTCCGAATTCATCTCTGTCGAAGCATGAATGCCCCTGTGTTTTTAAAGCGTTTCCAATTTTAGATTAGCGCAATTAATTCATGGCGGTCAAGCGTTAAATCAGGTTTCTCCTATCCTCACACGCCGCAATATATCTTAAACCCTACAAATCTATTCTTTAACCGACAACCTCTTCAAACGGGTTGACCAATGAGTGTTTTTATCCGCTCGCCTTCGTTACATTCCGCTCTAAGTGCTGTTACGCTTGAATTGATAATAAGCCCCATTCCCTATGAGAGGACAGATTCTATGAGCAATTATTTCCCCTTAGAAGAGAGTATATATGACCGGCAAGGAAGCTCGGTCCGCAAGGTAATCGAGACGATCGCCAATCAATACGTCGCAGCTACTCCGCCAAACGGCTTCACTTTCCGAACACTAAGCACGGACAGCTTCAAGCAATTGGAGGATGGCCGCTACGACATGAATTTGGGCCCTAAGTTCCCCGAGCGTCAATTGGGTGAATACGGATATGCCTGTGCACTGGTATACAGCGAGGAAGGAAGCGAGATTGAGCTCTCCTTAAGCTGCTATGGACCGGTGAGAATCTATTTGAACGGCGGGCTCTTCTATAAATCAACCGTAGCGGATGACGTGAACATTCTGAACCAACGATCCCTGCAAGCGCAGTTGAAGAAGGGCTGGAATCTTTTTTTTCTCAAAATGATCAAAACCTCCTCCGGCTTCGGCTGCGTCTTCGGATCCAGCAATTACAAATGGTTCCCGCTGCATGCGCTATCCCCGTTCACCGAACGCACAGGCAGCGGCGGATGGGTTTATTCCAGCTCGGAGACAGACTTGTATCCAGAGGAGACACTGCCTAGTGCCGCCTCTTTGGAGAAGGATTTGCCGTCTGTCTGGCATCCGCGGCTTTCCGGTGGCAGCAAACAAGACTGCGATTTTTCATCTGTGTTTGGCATACTGCCCGGCCAATCTGCTTATGCGTGGAGCAGCTTCACAACAAACGGGCATCAAGCCGTTCCCTGCACGATAAGCGGAGAAGCCCCTGGCCCTGTTCAAATATGGGTAGACGAGAAGCTGGTACTGGAAGCCAAGGGAGGCCGCTTTGACGCTGCGGTTTCACTATCTCCTGGTGAGCACACGCTTCTGCTGTTATCTACCTGTACTGAGGCTGACTGGAATGTTTCCATATCAGTGAGCGATGGAGTCACAGCATACCCATTGAATGCTCCGCAGCAAATCAAGGGGGTAAGGCAGAGCTGGATCTTTCTCGGTCCAATCGAAAGCAGCGGTTATGCCGAACTCGGTCCAGGGCCCTTTCCTACGCTGTACCGCTTATTCGAGGTTAAAGATACTGGAGAGGCCAAGCCTTTGTATTGGCGTACCCCAGCCATAACGAATGGTTATATTAGACCCTACCTCGAGAACGAACGCTTTGCGAGATGGAACTATCCGCTTGGCGTTACGCTGTATGGCCTGCTTCAGGCTGGACGGACGCTGGAGCGTGCGGATTTGCGAAATTATGTGAATACGCATATTTCCGAATGCACCCGGCTGTATCCCTATTCCTTATGGGATCGCAAGCAATATGGCGCTCCCGCAATCAATCACCAGCTCGTTGAGCTTAATATGCTGGATGATTGCGGCTCCTTCGGCTCGGCCATGCTCGAAGCTTATGAAGATACGCGGGACGAGAGTTATTTGCAGATTGCAAATACTCTTGCCGACTATATCATGAACAAGCAGGAGCGCCGGGCGGACGGTGCTTTTTACAGGTTGCGGCCCGGCGAATATCAGGAGAATACGCTGTGGGCAGATGACCTGTACATGAGCACGCCGTTTTTGACCCGTTATTACAAGCATACCGGCAACGAAGCAGCCATCACTGATGCCGCCAAGCAGTTTCTACTTTTTAAAAAATACTTATACATGCCTGAACAGCAAATCCTATCTCATGTTTATGATTTCAAATACAAGACACCAACCTATGTGCCATGGGGACGCGGCAACGGCTGGGTAATCTTTTCCCTATCCGAGCTGCTTGCTGTGCTTCCGGAATCGCATGAGCATCGCAAAGAGCTAATCAACCTATTTGACGAGCTGGCTTCCGGCTATTTGAAGCTTCAAGGCGATAACGGCTTGTGGCATCAGGTGCTGACGGACCCCTCCTCGTACGAGGAAACCTCCTGTACGGCGATGTTTGCCTATGCCTTCAGCCGTGGTGTGCGCCTCGGCTGGCTTCAAGATCCCGCTTCTTATGCAAGTTCAGCCAGCCGCGCATGGGAAGGTCTCACCAAACATTCCATTGATCACAAGGGAAATGTATACGGAGTATGCCGAGGCTCAGGCTACTCCTTCTCTGCCGATTATTACCGCAATGAGCTGAATTGGTTGCTCAACGACACGCATGGCATCGGCATTGTGATTTTGTGCGGAGTCGAATATGAGAAAATGCTCGCATCATTTACCTAACATTAATCGGAATGAACAGAAACATGAAACTGCCCTCCCAGGGCAGTTTCTTGTCGTTCAAAGCAGAATGCGTACAACATATACCCACCCATGGATAAGCTCTCCTTAAGATCAATACTAATTTACCCTGTAAGGGAACTGTAACGTTATCCATCCCATCTCACTAATGCCACTGTAAGGATGCCAAAAAATGGAGGCTCCTCAAGCAGCAAAGCTGCTCAAGAATGCCTCCTTCCTTCCGTACCGTTTCTTTTTGTTCCTGATAAGCCTCTTAACCCTTCAGCCCTGTCGTAGCGATGCCCTCCACGAAGTATTTTTGCGCAAAGAAGAATAGAAGCACACAGGGAACAATCGCGACGATCGACATCGCCATAACTTCATTCCACTTCGCGGCCGAGCTGATATCCAGCGACATTCGAAGTCCAAGCGCCAGCGTATATTTCTTCACGCTGTTAATATAAATGAGGGAGTTGAAGAAATCATTCCAAGTCCAGATGAACTGAAAGATCGCTGCGGAGAACAAGGCCGGCTTGCACAGCGGCAGTAGAATTCGTGTCAGTACCACGAAGGAATTGCAGCCGTCAATGGTCGCAGATTCGTCCAGCTCCTTCGGCAAACCTCTGAAAAACTGAACCAGCATAAAGATAAAGAACGGATAACAAGCAAACAGTGCCGGGATCGTGAATGGCAGGTAGCTGTTCAGCCAGCCGAGCTCGTTGAACAAAATATACCGCGGAATAATAATTACCGCATTAGGCAGCATTAGCGTCGAGATCATTACCGCAAACAACAGCCCTTTCAGCGGAAAGCGAAAGCGCGCAAAGCCATAAGCGACCAAGACGCTGGACCCCAGCGTGAACAAGACGACAGGCACAACCATTTTAAACGTATTGAACAAAAAGACGCCGAATGTAAATTGCCCACTGCCTTTCCAGCCCTTGATATAGGAGTCCCATACGATTTCCTTAGGTAACAAAGCTAGCGAGCCGAATATTTCATTATTCTCCTTGAAGGAGGCAAAAAACAGCCAAATAAGCGGAAATACCATAACAAGCGCAAAGATTGACAAGAAGAAATGACTGCCCAAATGGCGAGTTCGGAGACTTCCATTATTCATTTAAAATCCCCTCCGTCCTCATAGTGCGTCCAATATTTTGATGATTTGAATATAATCAGTGTAACGGCAAGGATGACCAGGAACAGCACCCACGAAAGCGCGGAGGCGTAGCCCATTTTGAAGAACTTAAAGCCTTCGTCATAAAGCTTAAGCGCAAACAAGTAGGTTGAATTCATCGGACCGCCGTTTGTAATGACAAACGCGCTCGTGAAATCTTGGAATGCATTGACCAGCTGCATAATTATGTTGAAGAAGATAATCGGGGTTAGCAGCGGTACCGTAATCATAAAAAACATGCGAACCTTTGATGCACCGTCTACACGTCCCGCCTCGTAAAGCTCATTTGGAATTTGCTTCAGCCCTGCCAGAAACAAAACCATGGAGGAACCGAATTGCCATACCGCCAGTAAGCTCAGCGAGAACAGCGCTATGTTCGGGCTGCCCAGCCAATCGACCGGAGGCACATGCAGCTTGGCCAGCAAGCCGTTAACGAATCCTTCCTTCATGAACAGGAAGCGCCATAAAATCGAGACGGCGACGCTTCCTCCCAGAATCGAAGGCAGATAGAACAACGTGCGGTACGTATTGACTCCGCGAATGCTGACGTTTAGAACAATCGCCACCAGCAGCGCGAAAACCAGCTTCATGGGCACCGAGAAGAAGACGTACACGAGCGTTGTTATCATGGACTGGTAGAAGTTGCTGTCTTTCGTAAACATATCCACGTAGTTGTCCGCACCAACAAAGCTCGGTTTGTTCGTAATGCTGTAATCCGTGAAGGAATAGACAAAAGAAGCTCCGAACGGATACAGCTGGAAGACGAGGAAGCCAACTAACCATGGTAAAATATACAGTAGGCCTACATATTGCTTGCTCCACTTTCTAGCCCTTATATTCACAGTCTCACCTTGCTTTTCAGTAGAATTCTATTTCAGCTCTTTGAATTTATCCTCTACACGTTGAATCAACTGATCAGTGGCCTTCTCTGGCGTAAGGCTGCCATAGACAACTTTCTCGCATATATCCCGAATGATGTCCGCGATTTCAGGCTTATTTTGCACAATTGGCGGTGAAGCCGTCGGGTTTTTGAGCGCGTTGTCAACCATTTTCGCAACGTCAGGGTCAATGACATCCGCTTCAACTAGCGCTTGCATGGCCGCTTCCGATGTCGGAACTGAGCGGGTATCAAGCAAGATCAGCGCCGCTTCCTTGCTGTTCAGCAGCCAGTTGATGAATTTAACGGCTTCTTCCGCGTTTTTGGATTTTTTGTTAACAGATAAAATCATAGATGGCTTGAATTTTATAGCTGTCGATTTGCCGTTTTCCGTAAAGATCGGCATGCCAGCCGCAAATTTATCTTCTCCTGCAGCAGCCTTATACTTCGATACCGTCGATGACCAATCCACCGTCATGCCGACTTCCCCATTAACCCATTTTGGGTTTTGCTCCATCTTGCTGGTGAATAGTGCCGCATCGCCAAGCGGAAGCGCTGCGCCGCTGTCGAACAGTTCCTTCATCATCGTTAACGCTTCCTTGATATCCTCTTTGGAGGCAGTAATCGCCGGAGCGTCAGAAACCCAGTATTCGCCGTTCTTGGAGTACAGGTATTCCCCTAATACAAAATCACCCAATCCACCCGTCGTCGTCCCCGGCTCTATGGCAAAAAGATGGTTTCCTTTATTCTCGGCGTTGATTCTGCCGCCTTCCTTAATCAATTCCTGCCACGTCCATTGCTTGTCGGTCGAGAGGCCGAATTTATCGAAGAAACCTTTATTAATCATCGTTCCGTATCCGTTGGTTCCCATAGGCAGCGCTACGAGACTTCCGTTAAATGAGGTGTATTCCTCCAGCACCTTTTGCGGGAACTGCGAGCGGTCAACCTCTGGCTCGTTATTCAAGTCTACGAATACATCGCCCTGTGCCGAGAGATCCGGCAGCCACGGATAGTCCAGCTGCATAATGTCTGGCGCGGAATTGCCGGCAATCTGCGTCATGATCTTCTGCTGATAGCCGTCATAGCCCTGATACTCGCCTTCAATAGAAACATGCGGGTTGAGCTCTTTGTAGGCATCAATGGCAGCGAGCGTCGCTTTATGGCGCGCATCAGAACCCCACCAGGAAAACCTCAGACTTACCGGTTCCTTCTTGTCCTCGGGCTTGCTGCTCTCCGTTGTATTCGGCGATGCCGCATTCGTTGCTGCCGGAGTGTTGTTGTTCCCCCCGCAAGCTACAATCGTCGTCGCCATTGCCGCCAGCAGAACACCCGTGCCAAGCAGCTTCCCCATTCTTTTCTTACCCATTGCTATTCCTCCCCTTAGTCGTAGAACTTGTATTGTAAGCACTTTCATAGTAGCGCTACTAAAAAGATATCACCCTAGCTTTGAAATAAATACGATGCTGATCCGAGATAAACTATCCGTAAGCTCCCTAATCTGGCGAACCTCCATTCAGGATAGCTTTCGACTATTGAAGATATAGATATCAAAAGATAGCATAATACAGCATGCTTCTATCTACTTTGTGTTTTTCTCCCTACTGAACCGCCTTTTCCTATCCTTCCTCGCGTGCGATCATATCAATGATTGACTTTACCTTAAGATAACAGATTCAGGATAGTTTATCTCCAGTGACAAGCGTATTCATCCGAGCATCAACATGATACCTTCAATGGGGGCAGCAAAGCTATTACTATTGAAATGGAGGGGAACATGAATGAAGAGCGAGAGCAAGGGCATTGGTCATTTCGTTTAGGCTTGTCTTTAATTCCTATTATTGTAAGCGCATTCAGAATCGATCATAAACAGGAGGGGTCGCAATGATCAAGAAACGTTTTACGAAAAAGTTAGTTAGCTTCATCCTCATTCTCGCCATGCTCCTGCCCGGCATGCAAGTATTGGCAGCAGAGGCCACTAGCACCCAGTCAGGAAATAAATGGACGCTGGAGAATGATGTGATCCGGACGGAAATTGAATTTACAAATGAAGGTCGTCTACAAATCAACAGCTTCTTCAATAAACGCGCGGGGAGGGAGTATCTGCCACAAGGTCAGGCAATTAATCGATCGTCCCTGTTCTCCTACAGCTATCGCCTGTTGGAGAACGGTCAGACCGGCAAAGAAGCCATTGGAGCCGTACAAACGCTGAATGCCAGCGATAGCGGTTATGCTCTTGGAACCCCTACCGTGCAAAATCTTTCGATGACGACGGAAAAAGCCGTCAGCTCGATCATAGGAAAGCGGTTAGAGCTTCCCGTGACGAAGGACGGCATCACGATTACGCTGTCTTTTGAAATCTATGACGGCAACGCAGGCCTGAAATATCAAACATACATCCGCAATAACAGCGTAGATAAACGGCTTCAAATTACAGCCTCCGATGTCCTCAAGCTGGACATGCCGGACGAGCCTAGAAACCTGCACTATACCTGTATTACCAAATGGAAAAGCAATGCCACCGGCGTTGATCAAGCCGATTGCGGCAAAGCAAGCGAAGATATTAAAGTGCTAATCAATCGATATCAATCTGGTGACGGCTTCTATATCGGACCTGAGGTAAACTCCAAAACGCAGGTGTACAGACGGGATCCCAGCGTTCCCGATACAGGGCAAACGTATATGGCCCGCGCTTTTGCAGGTATCAGCGCCTTTAAAGGCAAACAAGTCACCGTATCCACCAATCCGGAAGCGCTGCAGCTCGTTTTGTTCCCGCAAGAGCAATTCGAGTATATTGCCATCAATCTCACGGCCTTCACCGGGGATATTGTAGATGCCAAGATGGCAGTTGAAGAGCATCTTCGCGCCCGCTTTAAGTACAACCATACATCCACCATTCTCAACACGAATGACTGGCAATGGGGAAATGGCAAGCGCAGCGAGGCATTCTACAAATCGACCGCCGTGCCGATTACGAAGCAAGCGGGCTTCGATATGGTTATGTTCGACGACGGCTGGAACAATACTGACAGCAACGGTACGTCACGCGATGGCGTAACGCCCCTCCCTTCCTACACGGATAACATGAACCGCCTGGCCGATTATTACAAAGACGAAGGACTGCTGTTCGGGCTCTGGTATTCCTTGTCTGGCGGTTACCATAATCGCGGCAATGATCTCGCAGATCCGGCCGTAATTGCAGCCAAAAAGGAAAAAATTCAATATATGATCGACAACTATCATCTTGATCATCAGATGATCGATCTTACCCAGTTTTGGCTAAATGAGGAGGTTACGGAGTATTCACATCCGACCGACAACGTCTACCGCAAAAACGTTTTGTCCAAGGATCTCATGAACGGCATTGTTGAGGAAAATCCGGAGTATAAGGTTAAATATACGACGGAGGTGGACATTTGGCCCTCTCAAGGCGACCGCGCAAACGAGCTGCTCCATGTCATTAACAACGGCTGGACGACCTCTTCTACAGAGTACGGCGAGACATTGGATATTTCGTTGTTCGGTGGGCAGTTCGGCCATCTGCCGCTCAATTCGGTTTACTTCAATTCCGGCAATATGAGCACAGGCGATATGTCGAACTTCTATAAATACATGTTTGCGAGAAATATCAAGCATGGAGCTTCTCCTGATACTTGGAGTGCAGCCAATATCGAGCTTGCGGGCAAATTCAACGCTTGGCGGAAATCTCCGCGGATTCAAGCTCTGACGGACACGATCATTCGTCCAGTCTATGCTGGCGAGGGCTGGGACAGCAATGTGGCAGCGAATTGGAATCAGAACGCGGGCCCTTACGTACTAATGCACGTATCTGAGAACAAGGAACAAGCGCTCATGATTGCAACAGGTGGCGGCAAGCCCGGGGCAGCAGCAGTTGATGTCAATCTTAGATGGTTGGACAAGAACAAGTCGTACTTGGTGGAGGACATTACGCTGGATGACACCGGGATTGTCACCTATCGGTTCAAGGGGCTGCTGACGGGCGAACAGCTGAAGAACTTCAGGATTGATCTCGATGAAAATACGACCAAAGGCAAAGCTTACTGGATTCAGGAGTTTGCGGATCAGCCATACCAAATGCTGTATGCGGACGAGAATGTACAGAATTCGTCGCTTACGCTAGACGGCAGCTTGATCAAAATTTCCGGAACCGGGAAAGCAAACAGCTCAGGAAAAATCATTGTCTATGGCAAAAATGAGAACGCCGCTATGGCGGTTACGGTTCATTTTGACGGAACGGGTAATGGCTCACTCGTCATTGACCAATTCGAATCCACAGATGATGTATTTATCCCATCCCTGCCATCTCCCGCTACTTATATCGCATCCGATTTGTTCGACCAAGGAAAAACAACCGTGTCTGGCGGAACTCAGACGAAGGTTGCGGGCGGGACGACGCCTAATGCCTCTGCGTTCGGTCTTAATTTTACCTCTTCAACTACAACGGCCGGCAGCTATATCGAGTTTGCTGTGAAAGTCGCCAAGGCTGGCGTCTATCAGGTGCAAGTCGCCTCCAAGGTATCAACCTCTAGAGGCACAGGCCAGTGGTATATTGAAGGAAATAAAGCAGGAGCGGTCTGGAATCAGAATGAAAACGAGAAAATCAAATTCCACGACTTGGGCACAGTGACCCTCGCCAGCCCAGGCGAGAAAAAATTCCGTTTCCAATTCGAAGGAAGCTCGAACAAAGTGCTGAATACGGACCGAATCGTATTAACGCCTGTTTTAACGGAGCCTAATCCTTCTTATGAAGCAGAAAATGCCAGTCTGATTGCAGCTTCAAGCGGAGCAAGCGTCTCAACCGTTAATGACCCGAGCGCAAGCGGCGGCAAATGGGTAGCCGGAGCCATGCCAAGCGTTGGCGACAGCGTCTACCTCACCTTCGATATTCAGCAGCCCGGCACCTATATCGTAACCGCTGCGCATCTGCTTGGAAACGAGAAGGGCATAGCACAATTGCTCATTAATGGCGAGACCTTCGGCGAGACCTTCGATCAATATGCTGCGGCTCCCGCAATCCAAGAGCATGTTTACGGAAAGTATACATTCCCTGAGTCGGGCAGCTATGTTTTCACCTTTCAGGTAACAGGCAAGCATGAAGCGTCCGCCAAATACGACATAGTCATCGATAAAATCAAGCTCGAAGCTGTACCGCCGCGTATGGTCATCACCGGAAGCACCGACATGGAGGTTGGTGAACAAGCCGCGCTTCAAGCAAGAGTCGAAGGTATCGCTGCCTTGTACGCAACCGGTGATTATGTGAAATGGATCATCGAGGATCAGCAGCCAGACGCAGGCACAGGCCGAGTCATTTCGCTCGTACCAAACGGACTGACTGCTAAGATTCTTGGCGTAAATGCTGGAACTGCCAAGCTGAAGGCAATAAGCACCGTCAGCGGTGAAGTCGCTGCCGCTGTGACGATAAAGGTAAAAGGAACGGTCACTGTTCCACCGCAAATCACTAGCGTAACCGTAGATGGCGATCGCATGGTCGGAAAACCGTTAACGGCCAACGTTGCGTTCATTAAGGGCGACAAAGACGCCAACGCGGATGATTTTGAATATGTATGGAATCGCAGCGGCTCACCAATCTCAAATGCGAATGGAAAATCCTACATTCCGACCAAAGCAGACCTGGGGTCTGAGATCAGGCTGTCGGTTATTCCTGTCGATGTCGCCGGTACACGTGGCGCTTTTGCCGAAAGTGCGCCTGTCTTCGTTGTTGACGCGCCGGAACAAGCGCTGCCGCAAGCACGGAACGTGAACATCGAGACCGAAGCATCCAACACCGTTGTAGGCAAGGCCGTTACGGCCATCTACGAATATTACCACGCTCTGTCAGAGGCCGAGCAAGGTACGACGGTACAGTGGTACACCGTTAGCGACCAGAATTTGGAGAACAGGAGCATTATCCATGGTGCCACGGGGTTGAGCTTTACGCCAACTGTAGAGATGATCGGCCGCTATTTGCAAGTGGAGATCACGCCTCGCAGCGCGGCTCAAGAAGGAACGCCGGTCACGGCGCTCTCAGCCGGTCCGGTTCTAGCAGCACCTGTAGAACCGACTCCAAGCCCGAGCAGCAGCCCAACGCCGGCTCCGACGGCAGCGCCGACACCTGCGCCTACGACTGCTCCAACTGCGGCTCCTACAACGGCGCCAACAGCCAAGCCTGAAGTTGGAAACCCTTCCTTCCCCGGCTTCAAAGCTGAAGAATTGCTCGTTTCCTCGGCTGGCGTCGGGCTAAGCAAACGAAGCGGCACAGCATTCGTCAGCGGTTTTCCAGATCATACTTTTAAGCCTGACAAAGCAATTACAAGGGAAGAAGCTATGACAATGCTCTATAATTTGGTTGCGAACGGAGACAAGCAAAACGTGAATGTGGCAGGCAACCCGTTCCAAGATGTTAAAGCCACGGCCTATTCACTAAATGCGATTCTCTATTTCGCGGATAAAGGATTGGTTTCCGGTATAGGAGAGGGCAGTTTTGCCCCGGCCAAGCCCATGACAAGAGCCGAGCTAGCCAAGCTGCTATCACCTTTCTTGGCAGACAGGACACCTTCCCTTGCTCCAACATTCAAAGATATCAAAGGACACTGGGCAGAAGCAGCTATCAAGCAGCTCGCTGGCGAGGGGTTGATGGTCGGCTTTGAGGACCACTCTTTCCGCCCGGACGACGAACTAACCCGAGCGCAAATCGTCACCGTTCTTTGCAGGCTCCTCGGAAGAGAAGCGGCAGCAAGCGAAGAGCAGTCCACGAACAGCTTTACAGATATAAATGTCAACCATTGGGCCTACGGCTATATCTCGGAAGCAGCCCAATGATTGAGCAGGAAGAACATAAATAAAAAGCTTTAAAGGCGGCTGCTTTCCGACATTTCTTTCGGAAAGCAGCCGCCTTATTTTATGAGAGTTCCCCATGTATTTTAAAAAAAAAAAACAAAATAAAGTTCTTGTCAAAATCGGAATGGATCTTTTCAAATTTTCACAAGAGCTTTATCCCGTAACAAGAAAACGCGGTAGACTAACCAACTTGTTACCTCGATAGCAGGACCCATCCGCGCATTGGGTGTCAAGTCAGCCGTTCGCTAATGATATTCTGGGCACTCCATGCGTCATATCTTCCGCAAGTCCTTTTACTTGAATGGAATTGGATTGCATGGTCTGCATTTGTTGCCTCCCTTAAATGAAGGTTTTGCCTATAATTTAATCAACACTTCCGTGCCGTCCTGGGTCTGGACATCGACCAGAACCGCCCCTTTGCAGCGTTGCAACTCCTTGATGAGCTGCCTGATCGCTTGCTTCGTGTTTTGGTTTTCGAGAATCGACAGCACCAGTTCAATCCCAAACTGGCTGCTGTCCGATTCAAAATCATGCTTCCGGCTCAAGTGCCCATCCGCATGTCTGCCGTGCTTGTTCATCCAATCCTTCACAATGCGTTGGACTAATTTAGAAGTCAGTATACCGCTCCCCATGCGCAACATAGCATACGGGACCGGAATCGTAAAAGCGTGCTCCTTGCTTTTAACCTTCACAATCATCATGACCTCTCACTCAATCACTACGGTGACGGTATCCTTTTCACCAGAGCGGATGTCAATGATTTGCCCGTCAAGCTCGTTCTCAATTGCATCGATCAGCAGGTCGATATCGATATCCTTCACATATTTCGCAGCCTGCGGAATATTGGACGCGATGCTGTGCCCCGCTCCGAGAACAGCCTTCACCAGTTTAATCGGCAAATTGATGTTGACGTTATCGTTTTCTTGGGATGTTACCCGAATTTTCAACGTTTTGTCTAAATAACGGCCGGATGCCGATGACTGTTTCTTGAAATAGTCTGGTTTCCCCAGCATCTGTACGGCTTGCGATGTATGAGCCGCTTGCTTCTCCTTCGGCGCGTCAATCAACTCCGAAGCCGTGTTTGAATCAATTTTACCTTCCTGCATCATGGACAGTACTTTGCCGATTTCTTCTTTCATCGTTTCTTCCGCCTCCTTATTCACTCTTCAACATTTTGACCGCTTCATCCGCGGTGATTTCGCCATTTTGAAGCATGGAAATGACCTTCTTCTCATCGACTTCCGGCTTCTTCTGCGTATCGTATCCGAGGGCCGTAATAATATCATTGAGCTTGCCGCGCACCGTCGGGTAAGATATGCCGAGCTCTTTCTCAACTTCCTTTATGTTGCCCCTGTTTACTAGAAAGGTGATTACAAAATGGAGCTGTTCCGGCGAGAGCAGAGCAAGCTTTGATAATTCAAATGTGTTCTCAATCGTCGTCCGGCAATGTCCGCATTCCAGCTTGACGGCGTGCAGTTGATGGTCGCATACGGGACACTGTGTGATGATAGGATATCTCATACTCTACTCCTCTCTTTTTTTGAATTATAAATCAACATATTCAATTTGTAAATGCATTTTATTAATTATTTTAATACTGAAATTAACTTTATTGATTTTCTAGTTGTTATCCTGTTTTTTGAAAAAATGATCTATTTAAATAAAGCCTCAACGAATTCATTAGGGATAGAGCCCAGTTTCAATCTGGTACATGCCTAACTCGACGAAGCTCTTTTCATTTTGGCCAGCATTAAAAAGCCAATACACTTAAAGGTAGCACATTTATTAAACAATCCTGCTCGTTCGTATTATGAGGTTACCAGATCTTTCTGGTCGACCTCATTTTTGTATGGTCGTAATATAACGGAAGCTGGAGATTGAGCGTATCTGCCCGTGAGACTCCGATCTCGAGAGCTATTGTGTTCATCCCCCTACTTGTAAAACCATAATTAGGCTAGATGGGGCAAGACCTCGAATCACATGCGATAATGTGGACGACAAGAAGATTAGGCCTTCCGGCGAATAGCTCAATAAAAAGAGCAGGCCACCGTAGCGCCTGCTCATCATGTATGTTATTCAACTATCGTTACCGTTAGGTCAATGCCAATCCCATTCCATTCCGAGTGATGGTGATGATTAGGCCCCGTTAGAGCCTCGCGAACGTGATGTAATCGACTTGGACGGGCTCGGCCGATTCGATCCGAAGTGCCCGGTTGATCTGTCCCCGGTGATATTGCCCATGTAAGAGGACCTGCGACATGATGTCCCGGACGGACGTTCGGAACGGAACCCCGCTCTGGTTCTCATAGTCGACCATCTCGTCCAACTCTGATTCTTCGAGCCCTTCGATATAGACGCGATATTGCTCGGCGTTCTCTTCAAACATCGTCCGGATCGCCGTGAGGTCTTCTGCTTCCTCCCACAAGGAATATTGCGCGCTGCCCTTGCCCTGCAATCGGGACAACCAGACTCGTTCCGCTACCGCCACGTGCCGAACCAGCTTCAGAAGGTCCTTATTCTTCGTCTCACTTTCCTCGAGCGCGTCCAAGATACGTCCGTCCGCCCAGTACAGGTGGTCCATCATGCGCTTGATCGTCTTCATTACGGTTTCCCCCTATTCGTCTCATCGATTACTTGAACCTACTGTTCCTTGTTAACGTAATAATTTTGCATTTAAATGAAGCCCTAAAATTTCAATAATTTCTGCGATCGCAACTTTCCTTGGACCTTCCACAAAAAATAGAAAATTCCAACATTAATCCGATTCTCTGTACTTCTTTCCTCATTTCAGGGAAAATAATCCACATCCTAGCTTTCCCTTCCGTTGGTACAGGTTTATCGCTTTTTAAAACGACATTTCCATATTCATCCTCAAACTCAGGATGTATTGCGCTGTATTTTCCTGTATTCAAGTTATTTCCATCATAAAAAAATAAGAGCGTTAGCCTTGAAATACGGGATGCTTTCTACCACCTTCTTCTTGAGTTCAAAGCCTGTATTTAACCCTTAAATCAGCTGGATGGTTCCATATTTCTTCATAAGGTTTCCACATCGAAGCTTCCTCCTCACGGAATTAGTTCTCATCTCGAGAATACCATAAGATGGGAGACTGTATGCGGACTACTGCCAGTTAGTTCAATAAAAAGAGCAGGCATTGCAGCCTCTGCTAATCATGAGTGTTATTTACCCGTTAGCTTAACGAGTTATAGTATCTTGAATAACTCCAAGTTTGCAAATGTGTTTGCTGCATGTACCTTGTCTCCGTAAATGCCACTTACTCCGTTAAACCCTGCGTTTATCCAAAACCTAATTGCAGGCCAGTTTTTAACTGCAACATTCGCCCTTATTTCCTTATATCCTAGTTTTTTTAATTCGTCACTCAATTGAATTTCTGATTCTTTTCCAAATCCTTGTCCCTGTTTATCTTTGCAAATATACAGAAATGCGATATAGGCTGAATTATTTTTTGGATACCCATGGTAAACGCTTATTATCCCTATTAATTCGTTACTATCCATGAGTCTTACAGCAAACAAACAATAATTCTCTTTAACACCTCCTGGAGGCAAATCTCCGGTATAATACCAATGTTCGATTTGACTGGCATTGAGCTCACTGCCGTCCCACTCGCTAATATACTGACTACCTGAATATAGGTTCTGCATCTCGGTTATTTCGTTTTCTAATAATCTTCGGTACACGAGATTTCTGGATTGCCATCTCTCAGGAAGAACGGATATCAATTAATATCAATCCCTTTCGATACTTATCTAATTTAATAATAATCTAATTAGTTTGTTTTGAGAAGCTATGAGAAGAGGCATCCTTTATACTGGCTGCCCATTAGTTGAGAAAACGGCAGCCACTATATCGGCTGCCGTCTCTTCGAGTATATAGAACTTTCGTTTTCCGATATTTTAATGAAAATGAGTAATAAGGATACCGTTGCAGCCTGCTTCCTTATAGTAGGAACCCTATATCCTTAGTATCTAGTCATTCCATTTATGAGTGGATTCATGCTTAAATTAGGTGATGCCTTAAAATCATCGTGATCGATCTAATTTGTATCATCTTTCCTGCAGTCAACGTAGCTTTGATGCTACAAGGCCAAAATAAAGATCTTTTCATCCCGCTTTGACAACAACCTTACCCCATAAAATAAAAGCGTCGCGATTTACGCGGCACTTAATAAGCTAATGTTCTTGTCACCTGACAGCTAGAGTGGCACGGAACGTTTTGGACAAACGAGTCTTAATACTGATTCGTTCCTACTTGAACGCAGGTAAGGTTATCATTTTTTTATTTCATTATTTCAAGAGATATTTATAATATGCTGGGAATTCTCGTATTACTGAGTAAATATCTCTAGACTCAAAGATTTTGGCATGCGCTGCATACACTTCTTTAATATCCATTTTTCTAAACGCTAGTTTTGTCCTGGATATATGAAAATATTGAGTAATAACCATAACGGAGTCTAATTCTAATTCATCCATAATCTTGCTGGTATTTTGGGCGGTCATATATGAGTTGTACCCATTATTATCCTCTATAATTTTATCTTCCGGTATCCCTTTATCTATTAAATAAGATTTCATAACCTTTGCCTCATCGAAGCCTTCCTTACCAATACCGCCACTTACAATGATAAAAGTATAATAGCTCCCACCATAATGCTCTACGGACTTATCTAATCTTGCTTTTAACCGTTCAGAAGGCTGTCCATTAGCTTCTACTTTATTTCCTAATACTACAGCTACGTCAACAGGTTTTAATTCATCTTTCAACCCATCTATTATCACAAAAGTAGTGTGAATGATAAACCAGATGAAGAGACTTGCTAACAATATTAAAAATCGTTTAATGTAAACAAAGTTCAAACTCTCACCTGCATTCTCTCATTTTTTATCCATAATCCTTCCTAAATCTTATCACACTTGGGCACATGAAAATTGGATTCAATTCGCTAAATCCATTTGATATCCTTTATTTCCTATAACGTAAAGTGGTTAAGCTATTCTGCTCTCAATTATTACATAAAAACCTCCCCACAGCATCGCTTCGCTGTAGGGAAATATCTTCTTATCCCGCTTTTCCTTAAGGATCTTCAACCTTTCCGAAACCGCACATAATCTACGACTCCGCACCTGTAGTACGTCGTGCACGAATACAGGCTGTTACAAAATCCTTCTCTTCTTTTGATAAATTTTATCCGTTTCATAATTTGAACTATTAAATCACTAGCTTCTCAGCTAGTTACCCTTGACTCAAACCTATTTTTATTTCTTAAATTTTGCTTTTACAAGTACTATTACTCCGCCAATAAAAATCCCAATAATGGCCCAAGTTGCAATAAATAATATCGAATCCATGATGTACGCTCCTTAGTTATTACTATTTTAGTGAATATATTCAGATCATTATTTCTCTTCATACAATTATACGATTGAACGGGTACTTTGTCTCAGCTTTATAGAAGCACTCTTTAGCCTTAAAGCTAGCACGGTAATATTCCAAAAAGTCACATTATTAATTTGTGATTTTCCCCAAAATAAGTCTTCATACACTTCCCATACTTATATGTTGAAAAACAAAAAAGCATCTGATCCTGCAAATTAAGGATCAAATGCTTTTTGTTGATCTTACTATGTTCATGCAAATCTAGCCTATGCTCAAACTGTTAATTTCACGCCAGTCAACTCCTCACTAATTAGCCAAAGCCTTTCCGCAAAATCCGGATCGATCGCCCACGGAAATACACCCGTTAGCTTTTGGCTTAGCCCTTGCGGGGCTTCTGCCGTAATAACTTCGGCAATATCAGCATTTAAACAGTAAACGCCGCCTTTGCCCTCAAGCTGAGGACTGGTCGCACACCACACGCTAGTTGCAGCCCCCTGCTGTGTGGTTTTTAACTCCCCGGTTGCTGCAACCTTCTCCTCTTCTGACATAAAACGCACTAAATCAGTCATGATTCTGCCAGGATGAAGAGAAAAAGCGCGGACACCGTGCGCTTGACCGCGCTTGTCCAGCGCGAGCGCAAAAAGCGCATTAGCTGACTTGGACTGGCCGTAAGCTTTCCATTTGTCGTATTCTCGCCGTTCGAAGTTTGGATCCTCAAAATCAACGCCACCGAAGCGAACGCCAGTTGAAGAAACAGAGACCACTCGCGCCTCTCCCGCCTGTTTCAATGCAGGCCAGAGCCGTAACGTCAACTGAAAGTGTCCCAAATGATTGGTTGCAAATTGGGATTCGTAGCCGCGTGCATCACGTACTAGCGGAGGAGCCATAATTCCGGCATTATTGATCAAGATATCCAGCGGTCGCCCAGAGTCCAGAAACCGCTTCGCGAATGCGTCGATTGAAGCAGGATCGATCAGATCCAGCTCCTCCAGCTCAACTCGAGGGATGCCTGCAACCGAAGTGCGAGCTTTATCTGGTGTTCGTGCGGGTACAATGACTGTCGCACCTGCTTCAGCCAAAGCACGTGTTGTTTCGAGTCCGACGCCAGAATACCCACCTGTCACGATAGCCATTTTTCCACTCAAATCACGGCCTACAAGTACTTCCTGTGCGGTTGTTTGCGGACCAAAGCCCGAGTGAATCGGTTTTTGTGGCGTAGCTTGATAGTTGTTATCTGTATTCATGTTCAAACTCCTCCTAATCTTGATTTGCATCATTAGGTCATTGAAATGGTCCAGCTTATAATTCACCACATCCAAAGTAGCCCTCATTGCCACCATCTGCGACTCGATGTTGAGTTTATGTTCATAAAGTAAGTTATAACAGTTCTCGTAATTTTGAGCGGATGCCAAAGTCATATAATGTTCAATTTCCTTTAGCGGCATGCCGGTTCGTTTGAGATGTGAAATGAAAATTAATCGTTCGAGATGGATTGTGCCATATTCCCTCTGCCCATTTGCCTTACGCTTTGCTGGCGGCAGGAGTCCGATCTTTGCATAATACCGTATCGTATCGTAAGTGAGGCCTGACTTTTGGGAAATCTCTGCGATTGAATATGTGGGCTCCATCCTTCTCCTCCTCTCTGATTCCAGGTAAGCAGTTTCGTTTTCCATTGCATCCGCATCTTAACGTATGGAGCTTACTCCATGTCAAGCGATTCCTTCTAGAGTGTGCTCGATATCGCCATAAAATAATGATCTCATTTCATTTTACCAACCAATATACCTATTTCTCGGAGCGGCATGATTATGAGTTTTTTGATGGAGCCAATCAATTAAAAAAAACCTCCCCGCAGCCACTTCCGCTGCAGAGAGGTTTCCCTCTAATAAAAGATCTTCTCATCCCGCTTTTCCTTCAGTATTTCCACCGCTTCCCGGAACCGCAGCGAATGCACGATCTCCCGCTCCCGAAGGAACTTCAAGCTGTCCTGCAGATCGACGTCATCGGTCAAATCAATCAGCCATTGATAAGTAGCGCGCGCCTTCTCCTCCGCCGCAATATCCTCATACAGATCGGCAATCGGATCGCCTTTGGCTTGGATGTAGGCAGCCGTCCATGGGACGCCGCCTGCGTTCTCATAGAACAAGGCGCTGTCGTGCGCGACATAGTGAGCACCGAGTCCGGCCGCCTTTAATTGCTCCGGCGTCGCATCCTTGGTCAGCTTGTAGATCATGGTTGCGATCATCTCGAGATGCGCAAATTCTTCCGTTCCTATGTCTGTAAGCAGTCCGATCACTTTATCCGGTATCGTGTAACGCTGGTTCAAATAACGCAGCGCCGCTGCAAGCTCCCCGTCGGCACCGCCATACTGCTCCATGAGGAACTTGGCCATCAAAGGATCGCATTTGCTGACCCGTACGGGATATTGCAATTTTTTCTCATACACCCACATGCACGGTTACCTCCTCTAAAATGGATTTTAGCCAAGCTCGTACCTTAAACCTGCCACGGCCATGGCGCTTCATTCCAGGACCAAGGCGTACCGGATAAGCTTTGGCCAAACGGCTTTAACGGACCATAATTGGTTTCATAGCGATGAGCGATTTGCTGCCTTAGCAGCGCGTACTGATTGTATTGCTGGATCGCATTCACATCTGTCGGATGCGTATCCAAATATAAATTCAACTCCACCAAAACAAAATCAACGGCCTGCAATTCATGCAGCAGCTTGTAATATTCCTCGTTGAGTACGATGGACACGCTTAGTCACCCTCTTCCTCTCTGTCGTGTTTCGAGCTGTAAGGACTGAATAACGAGGGCCAAAGGGTCCCGTATTTTAAGGCCTCGAATGGAGTGAATTGGGGCAGATTGGGGGGCTGGAACGAAATAAACAATTGTGGCGGCGTGCTGAAGCTCTTCACCAATATCGGTGGACAAGGATCGAGCGGACTGACAAAAGGCTTATAAAAACGAACCTGATCATTCACGATGATGTCTCCTCTCGCAATGTTCTTCACATCAATATATGTAAGGATGCTTGCCCATCATTACTGCTGCCTTGAAACCCGCATTTTGTACCGGTACAGATAGCCCTTTTTTTTGTTGTTCCTAGTCCGTTACTCGTTTACGATGTAATTACGGTTGCACGAGGTCATTATTAAAGCAGTCGATTTTTTAAAAATAAGAGGTGTATGCAAATGAATGGGCTGACCAGCGAGGAAATAAAAAGATATTTAAACAGAATCGGAATCGCAGATATTCAGGCTCCTACCCAGTCCTATTTGTTTGAACTACATAAAGCTCACGTTAAGCATATTTCGTGGCAGACGATCGATATTTTTGCGGGAAGACCTGCTTCTATTGATGATAAACAAATAATTGAGCTTATGTTAGCTGGACGGAGCGGTTATTGCTTTCACTTAAATGGGGCGTTCAGCATCCTTCTCCGCTCGTTAGGCTACAAGGTTAACTTCCACCGTGCCGGCGTTCAGCCCGTAGGCACTGAGCCTCGGGTCAATGGCTTTCACTTAGGGCTCACCGTTACGTTAACTAACGAAAGTCAGATCGAAGAAATTTGGATTGTTGACGTTGGACTTGGCGACATGCCTTATGAGCCACTCCCCCTGCTAGCCGGCGTTTATCAACAAGGCCCCTTTATATATAAAGTAGTGGAATCCAGCGTGGCTCCTAAGGGCTGGCGTTTAGAGCATGTTCCTGTAGGCTCCGTTGTTGGCGTCGATTATGCCCCGGCGATCATCAAGGATTTAGAGCCATTTAAGCCAAACCACGAGCATTACAGCCGCTCAGCGGATTCCCCATGGCTTAATTTGTTTATTCTCAAACAGCGGCACGAGACCGGCGGTAACGAAATACGCGGCTGCATTTGGACAAAGCGTGAAGAGAATGAGACTGTGAAGATCGAGATTACGAATAAATCGCAATGGCTTGACGTTTTAGCTGACCAGTTCGGAGAGAAGCTTGTTAACTATACGAAGCCGGAGCGAGATGAGCTGTGGGGAAAAGTACGACGGAAGCATGAGGAATGGAAATTATCTAAAGCGCTGCAAACAACCGAATAAACCGTTTCGGAAATAGGCGTTTGCGGCGTTTGCAGGCGCCTTTACTCGTTCATCCTGCCGCAATCCCGTTTTTTTTTCCGTCCTTATGTGCATTACGACC
The DNA here is from genome assembly GCF_001682865.1 of Bacillus sp. FJAT-26390. Lineage (GTDB taxonomy): Bacteria > Bacillota > Bacilli > Paenibacillales > Paenibacillaceae > Pristimantibacillus. The sequence goes on along the minus strand of NZ_MAQX01000022.1, from coordinate 963,262 downwards.
TATTTATTGCCAAAAGCATTTTCATTCCCCTCTTTAGCATAGGGAATCCTAGGAAGGAAATGAGTCTATTTCCATCCCCGTTTGTAGGATGTTCGCCTCTTATTCCCTTTTTTATAAAAGGGTATGCTAGCAGCAATTAAGGAAATGATTTCAAAATTTCGATGATTGCATCCTATTTAGAGAGGTGAATTTAGGTGGCATTTGCTCAAAAAATCGTCGCTGCCGCACTCGCTTTTGCAGTCACGGCAACATTATGCAGCGGGCTGTCGTTAAGCGGCCAAACCACTATGAATGTGAAGCATGGATTCGCTGGTACGGCAAGTGCAGCCGAGGCAGCGCCCAAAGCGAATTTGCAGAAGCTTTACAGCATCCATAATTCGCTGTCCGCAGGCGATCCTGCCGATGTACAAGCTGTGAAGGAGCTGCGCGCGGAAATAGCTGAACTGAATGAGGCGGCCGATCAAGCGCTAATCGATCCCGTATGGAACAAGATCAAGCTCAAGCTTCCAGCCTACGTTGACCAAACGAAGCTGCGAACGAATCTTTTCCGATTCGTGAACGCGGTTCGCCTCTATTTATTAAATCCGCAAGAGAACGATTTGGACCAAATTCGCAGCGATCCCGAATTCCGCTCTTCGCTTCAGATCATTTCTTCTGCCGCCGGGCTGCCTAGCCTTACGATGGAGGATTTCCTCCTTTTCTTATTTGGGGACAGCGCCATCCGCCCGGGGCTTGAGGGCACGCTTCGCGAAACGCTGCGGAACAAGTCGCCATACGAGCTGGCAGAGCTGATCAACGACATGGGGAAATCAAAAGCTTTTCTCTATCAAGAGCTGTCAAAGGTGCTCGGACTTGCAGACAAGTATCAGGTTAGCAGAGTGCTGCGCAATCTTGGCGTGAAGGCGCAGGACGTAACGGATATGCTGAAAAATTTTGAAACGAAGCTTCAAAAGGATGATGCTTCCTTTGCTGCTATCGCCATCGCCTATATGCGCTCGGAAGCGGCGATACAGGCCTCTACTTCGCATGTGCCGGAGCAATATTTGGCCTATCGGTACATTTTGCAATTATTTGGCGCGTACGTTGCCCCATATGACGATCTGCTTCCCATTCAAATGGCGAAAATTTCGGGAAGTCCAGACATCCTCGTAAACGCCTTCAACTCGACATACATTGGCTCTGCCTCCCTCATGAACAACGTTAGAAGTGCGACGGCCGTCGTTCAAGTTAAGCTGCTGCATCCTTTTGGCGGACCGGAGAAGGTTATTTTAGAGAAGGAGATCCGACTTGCATATCCGATTTCCGATTTTCCGAAGGTACCTTTTTTCGAGTCGGTCAACACGCTGCACGAGTCACTGCGTACGGCTGCTCAGGCAGACGCACAAGAGGTTCAAGCTTATTATGATGAACGCCAAGCGCTGGATGCTACTGCGGACCACAGCTTGATTGACCCGATATGGAATAAGATTGAACGTTATTTGACCGCAGCCGTCGACAAGCAAAAAAACAAACGGTCTCTATTCCAACTGGTAAAGGAAGCAGGTCAATTAGCCTATTATGCCGATGCAAATGATTTGCAAGCGTTCCTTACGAATGCGGAATACGATCAAGCGCTGTTTGACTACCTGACTACTATTCAAACCAACCTCTATGCCGAGGATTTGATGATTTTCCTATATGGTGACGGTGCAGCGAGGAAAGGTGTTCAGCGTACACAACTGGAGCTGCTTGCCAGTAAAAGCCCGCAGGAGCTTCTCTCGCTTCTGTATGACCAAGATAAACGCGATTTGCTGCTGCGTTCGGCGATAAGCACCGTCATGAGCCAAACGGATGAGAACTATTACAGATTTAGTCAAGCACTCAGTAAGCTTGGTGTAACTTCTGATGATATTATGGCAGTCGTAGCGCAATTTCAGAGCAAGCTTGAACATAGCCAAACAGCTGCCAGCGCCATGCTGCTCGCTTATCTGCGTACGCATACGGTCGAAAAAGTAACAATGAGCACGGATGGCCGCCAGCACGACTATACGTTATCTACGCTTGGCAAAGATATGCCGAATGAGCTTCTTGCCTGGTCCAAAGCTTCCGGTAGCGACGCCATATCGGTATCTGCCGGGGGAACTGTTGTCCTCTCCAAAACTAACAGGGAGGGCACTGCTGTTATTGTGGCAAAAGCATTGAATCCTATCGACGGATCGGCGAAAATCATTTTCCAGAAAGAGGTGACTTTGACGGCAGCGGACACAGGAAGCTCTATTCCGCAGGCGCTGCTTGATCGGATTCAGAAGCTGCATGAGGCGATAGCTGCAGGTGACGCGGATGACATTCAGGCTCTGCGCAATCTGCAAGAGGAAATAGCCAGCCTAAACGATGCGAGCCATCTGGAGCTTATCAACCCTATTTGGAACAAGATAAAATTGAAGCTGCCCGCATCTTCCGACGAAGCAAAGCTTAGGAGCAGCTTGTTCAATATGCTGAGGGCATTCGGTTCTTTCCATTACGATCCGCAGCTTTCGGAACTCGAAGCCATTGCCGCAAATGCGGAGTACCAAGAACTGCTCAGCACGCTTGCGGCTGCCGGAGGAAATTCGAATGTTGCGTTCGAGGACTTGCTCTTGTTTATTTTCGGAGACGGCAACGAAATCAATGGGATAGAGGGCACAATTAGAGCGATACTCGCTGAGAAAAAACCGCAGGCATTATCCGCTCTGCTGATCAATAAGGATGCCATGAACAAGGTGTTTAAAGAGGCGCTAGTGGAAGTATTGAATCAGAAGGATACTTACTCGTTGAGCGGGGCATTGTCTAACCTTGGCATCAAGCCCGCGAATGTTTGGTCTACCATTCTGAATGTCCAAAATACGCTGAAGACGGACGAGCCGGCATTATACGCCCTCATCACTGCTTATATCCGTATGGAAGCAGCGGAAACGGTGAAAATTACTTCCAATGGCAAAAAGCATCATTACACGCTTAAGGTAATCGGATTCGAGCTTCCGTCTCTCCCTTTTATTACGTGGAAAAAAATATCGGGCGCAGACGAGGTTACCGTAAATCCGAATGGAACCGTGACGATTCCGAACAAAGCGGACAGCGGCACTGCGGTCATTGGCGCGTATCTCATGCATTTTTTTGGCGGGGAGGATAAACTGATTTTCCAAAAGGAAGTAACGCTCGTAAATGATAAGAGTGCGGATTCACAATAATGTTCAAATAAAAAAAAGGCGAGCCTGCTTCCCTTAGTCCGGGAGGAAGACTCGCCTTTATGCATGAAACCGCTAATCCCGAACCCAGCCCTCTTCAATCTCCAGCTCGCGGATCACCTTAGCGGGGCTTCCCCCTGCAAGCACGTTGCTGGGTACGTTTTTGTTAACGGTGCTTTTAGCTGCGATAACCGAATTATCGCCGATCGTGACGCCAGGAAGAATGGTGCAGTCGGCTCCAATCCAGACATTGTTGCCAATCGTTATTTTTTTGCTAAGCTCGCCTTTATCGGCGCTATCCATGCGATGGTAATTGCTATCGAAAATGCTCGTTCTTGGACCTATTTTCACATGATCGCCTATCGTAATTTCCTTATTGGCTGCAATTCCAACGCCTGCATTAATATAGACATGATCCCCAATCGTTAGGTTCGCGCCCTTGGTGCTCGTAATTTGAACAGCCCATGGATGCCCAACGATGGAAAGGTTTCTACCGACCTCGATCGCACCTGTTCGATTAACAAACACTTTGCCGCGCAGCTTTGGAGCTGTTTTCCCGAATTTGTAGAGTCCTTTGAGCTTGTACAGTACAGTATTAAACCTCATATAAATCCTCCCACTCCACAAAAGTTCGCTTTTCGAATATTATATCAGAAATAATGACTAATTTATGTTAAAGTTATTCAAAATGAATAATTTATAATAAAATAAAAACGGATAGTCAAAGGATTGACTACCCGCTCTTTAAGCTTCTATTAGGATTCCCCATATTCCCACACCTGCAAAGCCGCACCGATCATCCCGCATAAATTGCCGCGATAGGCAGCAGTAATCCGGACGCCCTCCATCATCGACGGCATCGACCTGCGGCTTATTTCATCCCTAATTCCTGCGAACAAACGCTCGCCCGCTTCAGCAACGCCGCCGCCGATTACGATGACTTCCGGATTAAACATATGGATGAAGGAAGCGATAGCGGAGCCTAGCGCAGCCACCGTCTCCTCCATTACCTCAGCGGCAAGCGGATCGCCCGCCTCCCACCATGCAAACACTTCGCGTGCGTCTACATTTTCACTGAGGCGGCCGTTCATCTGGAGCTTTTCCTGCATCCGGCGGGCAATGTTCGTACCAGATGCATATTGCTCCAAGCAGCCCTTCCCCCCGCATAAGCAAGGCCTGCCATTAAAATCGACTGACAGATGTCCAAGCTCGCCGGCTCCGCCCCATGACCCATGAACCAGGCGGCCGTCAACGACGATCGCTCCGCCCACTCCCGTTCCTAGAGCAAGACAAAGAAAATGGTCGACGCCCCGCGCCGCTCCAAGGTATTTCTCCGTCAGCGCAAGCACATTCACGTCATTATCTACAATGGTTGGCAGAAGAAACTGCTGCTGCACCATACGTTTCAGTTCTGTTCCTGCATAATGAGGAATAAGGTCGGAGGCAGAACGCACGCTGCCCTGCGCCCAATCGATTTGCCCGGCGCTGCCAATGCCGATGCCTTTAAGCTGGATGGCTGGCTGCTCTGCTTTCACCTCTGCCAGCAATTCCCGAACAGCCTGCAGCACACGGTCTGCTGTTTTGGCTTGCCCAGCCAAGGTGCTGAGGCTTAAAGTGTGCAGGACATCCCCTTTCGCGCTTACGACGCCGGCATTTATTTTTGTGCCCCCAATATCCACGCCAATGGCATACTCTGCTAGGGGATCAAACCATTGCAAATCCACAAGCTTCCCTCCTTCATCCTATCGCGTACGAAGTGCGCTGACATAACGCGCCGTAATCAGCTGCGGCCTTGTAATCGCACTGCCTACAACGACATAAGATGCCCCGGTATTTAATGCTTTCGCCGCCTCCTCCGGCGTCCAAATCCGTCCTTCCGCAACGACCGGAACGTTTACCGCTTTGCATAATTGCTCCAGCAATTCAAAATCCGGCGTTTCCTGCTGCGTACTGTACGGCGTGTATCCCGAAAGGGTTGTGCCGATGAAGTCCGCGCCAAGCTCCTCGGCTGCAAGCCCTTCCTCAAGCGTAGAGATGTCAGCCATCACCGCTGCGCCATGTTCATGGGCATACTCGATCAATGCCTTTACGGTTTCCAACCGTCCTTCGCGGTTCGTCACGTCGAGCGCAACGATATCCGCTTTGGCTGCTACGATAGCCTTCACTTCTTCCAGCGTCGGTGTGATGAAGATCGCCGAGCCCGGCATATCCCGCTTAATGAGTCCGATGACCGGTACATCCACTTCATGTTTAATGGCAACAATATCCGGTACGCCGTTCGTTCGAATGCCGATGGCGCCTGCGCTTACGGCAGCACGTGCCATTTTTGCCATCGCATCGCCGCCATGAAGCGGCTCCTGTTCGAGCGCCTGACAGGAAACGATTAGCCCTTGCTTCCGAAAAATATCATTCATTCGAGTCATATTGGCTTATTCCCTTTCCGAGTCAATCAATGTTTACGCTAAGCTCTTTGCTTGCGATATATCATTCAAGATTCTTTCGTTCAACAGTTCAATTCGGTCCATATCGGAAGCTGCAACAGGCAATAACGGCATTCTAGGCTCGCCTGTCTCGAAGCCGCGCAGCTTCAATATCGCCTTGCATGCCCCATATAAGGACGGGAAGGACAGCAGCTCTACAATAAGCTCATTAACGATGAACTGCCACTTCTGTGCTTCCGCCATTTTACCTTGTACGTAACATTGCTCAATCTTTAAGAACAGCTCCGGCATGACGCCATACGTACCGCCGATTCCCCCATCCGCGCCGATGCTCCGGCCAGCCAGATATTGCTCGTCTGGTCCATTTAATACGAGGAAGTCCTTGCCGCCGGCAGCCTTGAATTGCTGAAGCTCAAACGTGCTCTCAGCGGAGATCTTTACGCCAATCACTTTGCCTTGTGCCGCCATCTTGACGAGCAGTCCCTTCGATAGCTGAAAGCCCGTCGTTTGTGGAATATGATAAATAATAAACGGCAGCGATGTGCTGTCCACGATTGCCTGCCAATGCGCTTCGACGCTTTGCGGAGATAACCGGTAATAGATTGCCGGCACGGCCGACACGGCATGAGCGCCTGCTTGCTCCGCATGCTTCGCCAGCTCTACGCTGTCCCGCGTTGACGGCGCTCCGACATGGGCAATAATCGTAAGCTCTTGGCCTACCTCCGCAATGACCGCCTCCAGCATTTGCTTGCGCTCCTCCGTGGATTGCAGCATCCCCTCGCCTGAGCTGCCTCCCACATAAAGGCCGCTTACACCAGTTGAAGCGTAGTGCCGTGCCAGCTTCCGCGCCGCTTCTTTATTGATTTCGCCATGCTCGTTGTAGCTGGAATACATCGCGATTGTAATGCCTTTGAACCGATCCAAATCATATGGTTTCATCGTATAATAGCCTCCGTTATTAGATAATTTTGATATAGCAATCCCCGAAGCCCTTACCCCTTAACGGCTCCCATCGTAATGCCTTGCGTAAACGCCTTCTGGAATAAAAGGAAGATAGCGATCATGGGGATAGAGGCCAGTGCCGCGCCTGCCATCAAAAGCCCGTAGTTTGTCGTGAATTCGCCTCTAAGCGTTGCTACGCCTAGCGGAAGCGTCATCATTGAGGTGGACCTTGTCATAATGAGCTGGCTGAAATAATCATTCCATGACGTAATGAACGTAAAGATAGCAAGTGCGCCTAATGCTGGTTTTAGCAAAGGCAATATGATCGTTGTAAACAAGCGCAGCTCCGAGCACCCGTCGATCTTTGCTGCCTCGATCAGCTCGCCCGGTATCGTTTGGGCAAATTGCTTCATGAGAAACACGCCGAATGGCCAGCCGATCGCCGGTAAAATAAGTCCCTTATACGTGTTCACCCAGCCGAAATCGGCCAGCATCGTAAAGAGCGGCACCAAAATAACCTGTTTAGGCAGCGCCATTGCCGCCACGAACATCGTAAATATAACGACGCGGCCGGGGAATGATTTTTTGGCAAGCACATATCCGGCAAGCGATGAAACGACACAGATCGCAATCATCTCCAGCAAGGCAATTATGAAGCTGTTGAACATCCAGCGCTCCACCGGATTTTTGAACAGTTCCGTCCAGTTCTGCATCGTTGGCTTGAGCGGGAACCATTCTGGCGGAATGGTGGTCGCTACGGTCTGAAGCTTAAAGGAGCCGGAAACGACCCAATAGAAAGGAAAGATAAAAAATAGAGTAGCCAATATTAAAAGGATGCCAGCCAGCACTTTCGATACGGTAAAATCTTTTTTCCATGCGCTTTTTTTGTTTGGCTGCATCATCGTTGTTTTCATTTCTAATGAATGGTATGCACTCATGATGTCCCCCCCTTAGTACTCAACATCGCTGCCAAAGTATTTGAATTGAATAATGGAAATGATGCCAATGACGATTGCGAGTAAAACACCCATCGCGGAGGCGTTGCCGAAATGCCCGAGTACGAATGCTTGCTCATATACGCCATACATGACGGTTGATGTACTGTAAACGGGACCTCCCGAGGTAAGCAGCTGAATCAAAGCAAAACACTGGAACGTATTAATCGTCGTGATCACGATAATATACAAATTGGTAGGCATCAGCATCGGCCAAACAATTTTCCGGAAAATTTGCCAAGGCGTCGCGCGGTCAAGCTCCGCCGCTTCAATGTAGGAGGTTGGAATGTTGCCAAGCGATGCGACATACAGAATGATCGGCTGACCAACGGATGTCGTAATTAAAACGGCGATGATCGCGAGCAGCGCAGTCCTCGTGTCCCCAAGCCAAGAAATAGGCTCAGCGCCGAACAAGCTTGTCAGGTAATTGAGAATGCCGTAGTTCGGATGGTAGATCCAGCCCCATACGACCGTAATGCTGACGACAGAGGATACGGCCGGCAAGTAGAACACGCCTCGAAAGAAGGATCTCGCAAACTCTTTTTTCTTATAAATATTGACCGCTACAAATATAGAGAACACGATAACGATCGGTACGGTAATGACAACAAGCAGAAGCGTATTTCTCATCGATTTCAAAAATGTCTCGTTATGAACCAGCGAAATATAGTTGTCGAACCAAATAAAATTAAAGTCTCTCAACGAGTAATCAAAAAAGCTGATATAAATCCCTTTGACCATTGGATAAGCGACAAAGAGCAGAAAAAATCCAAACGCCGGCAGTAAAAAGATATAGCTCATCAGCCAATCGCGCAGCACATAACCTTTCGTTTTGCGGACGGTTGCCTCCATTTCCCTCTCCCCATTCTTCGATGTTTTAAAAAGAGCAGAGCACTCGCGCACTCTACTCTCTCATGGACGCCATGTTTTTTATTTTGCAGCTGCTTTTGCTTTGGCAATCGCTTCGTTCGCACTCTTGGCAAAGCTGTCCAAAGCTTCTTTGCCCGTAGCGCCGCCGATCAATGCCCGCTGCAATTCAGGGAACCAGAACGTACGGATATCGGCATAACCGTCTGCGATTGTTGGTGCATCCGTCGTGAATTTACGGGCATATTCCGCGTAAGTGTACTCTGGGTCGTTATACAGGCCAGTTACGGAATTACGAACGGATAGCCCGCCGGTTTGAATCAAGTTCTTCTTGCCGTATACCGCATCATTCGCGATGAAATCGATCAATTTTTTGGAAGCTGCAATTTTATCCTCATTGCCGTTGTTGAACACGGCCATGCCGCCAAGGTAAGGCTCAAGCTTAGGCTCGGAACCGTCCATTGTAGGGAACGGAAGCAACACATCTTCAAACTCGACCATTTTTTTGGATACGTTTTGCGCTTTAAGAACAGCGGAATAGTTCAGCGTGAAGGCAAGCTTGCCTTGCAGGAACAAATCGTTCACATCTGCCGCAGCAAGCGAGGCTGCGCCAGCGACGCTTAATTTATCATTGGTCGCTTGAACGATCCAATCCAGCGCCTTTGCGGCATTGTCTGTATTAATGGCTACTGCGGAATTATCTTCATTCAAAAATCTGGATACGCCTAGGTTAGCGATATATGCGCGTGTTCCTTGATCTCCAGCTTGGCTTTTGGCGAAAAACCCGGTTGGAATAACCTCCGGCGCTTTCTCTTTAACCGCTTGCAGCGCTTTCTTGTACTCGTCAAACGTCCAAGTTCTGTCCTCTTTGTTCAGCGGAAGCAGATCCAGCGCACCGATTTTCTCGAAAATCGTTTTATTGACAGCCATCATGAACGGCGCGGTATTAATCGGATACATATAAATTTGATCGCCTACGCTCGACTGCTTCCAGAAGGCTGGCGAAATATCATTTTTCACTTCATCGGTTACCATATCATTCAACGGAGCAAGCAAGTCCTTTTTGCCCCAATCGATAATGCGTCCAGGTGCATCATAGATGACATCAGGCGCTGTATTGGATGCGATCGCGACATTCAGCTTCTCAGGGCCGCCTTCAAAGGTGATCATTTCTAAATTAACTTTAATTTCCGGGTTTTTCTCATTGAATGCGGCAATAATTTCTTTCTCATATTTGCCGACCTCTCCGTCCAGCGCTTGGAAAGTTGGGAAGTTCCACCACGTAATTTCAACGGGCTTGGCGGCTGCTTCGGTAGCAGGCGTATCACTGGCTGTATTGCTAGGCGCATTTGTCGCATTCGTATTCGTGTTCGAGTTTCCGCAGGCTGCTAGCTGCATGCCTAGTAAAGCGACACCTACAATCGTCATAAGTCCTTTTTTCATAACCGTCATTCGAATACCCCCCATTATGTTTTGGAATAAAATGAGAACGTTTTATCCCTTGCGCTAATCATAAAACATTTGTAAATTTAGAAGAATCCCTTACGATTGACATTCATGGTCGTATTCTGACATGTTCCTTCTATCATTCTATTAGCATGTTATAATTCATTACATCTATCGAAGAAATCCACTATAGGCATATCCTTCAGGAGGGAATATCATGTTTAAACTAATGATTGTAGAGGATGAACCCATTATACGGTTGGGATTAAAACATTATTTTTCCTGGGAAGAGCTTGAGGTTCATTCCATTATTGAAGCAGAGAACGGAAAGGACGGTCTTGCGCTTGCTCTCCGAGAGAAGCCTGATCTCGTCATCACTGATATTCGGATGCCTGAGATGGACGGCCTTCAAATGATCGAGCAGCTCCGCGTGACGCTGCCCGGTACGCTATTTATTATTTTGACAGGTTTTAATGATTTTGAATATGCGCAGCGCGCGATCCGCGCGGGCGGAGTCCATGCTTTTCTGCTCAAGCCACTAGAGTATGAGGAGAGTCTGGCAACCATAAAAGATGGCATGGAAATACTTAAGCAGAAGCGGCATGAGCAGCAAAGCCTGTCTATTTTGGAGACGGAGATGAAGCAAAGCTCGAAGCTCAGAGGGAGCGAGCTCGTGAAGCTTCTGCTTGAGGATGAGCATGCTGAGGTTGATGAATCTATGATCGGCGAGTTATGCGAATGGAAGTGCGACTCGTATATATACCAACCATTTGCATTAACATGGCTGCCGTTGCTGGAAGCGCATACGCAGCCTAGCAGCTGGGGCAGGCAGCAAGCCGAGGCGTTCCTATCGGATGCGGCACAGACTCTTTTTCCCAACCCTATTCCGCGCCATATTCTCACCTATGCCTATAAAACAAAGCTCTATGGCATGATTGCGTTGCCAGCTAATAACGCTAGCGAATTCGAAGTCTCTATAGCCGGGAACATACAGGATCAATTGGAGCCTATGCTAATTAGCGCTGGCAATAAGCACCAGACCTCCCTGTTCATGGCGTTAGGCAAGCTTACATCCGATTTATCCCAAATGAATAAACTGCTGCATCAAACGGATAAAGCGCTGTATGAGCGTTTTTATGAGGCAGGCCGCTGCGTATTCCTTGCAGACCGCTTGGGAGACGCTTCCCTAACAACCAAAGCAGCCCTTATCCAGCTGGATGAAAATGACCGTAAACGGATCGTTGCCTGCTTGGAAAGCGGCAATAAACTAGAGACCGAGCTGCTCATGCAGCGGCTGGCCCATGCGGTTTTGAGTAAAACTTCCTCTGCTTCTTTTGAAAAAGCGCTTGCTTATTTACAAGAATTAATCAGCGTTACGATTCGATTTGCCCATAAAAACGGCATCCATATTGAAGGCGTATATAGCGAAAAGCTTTTGAACCTTACATTCGTGGACGATTTCCCAACGCTTGATGCGCTTTTTGAGTGGCTGGGCAGATGGATGGTGCATTTGGGGCTCGTTTATACAGAAGGGTTAACGCAGCACCACCAACAGGATGTCATCATCTTTGAGCATATCGCGTCCTTCATCAAGCAAAATATCGATCAAGAGATTACGCTGCAAATGGTTGCTGACCGCTTCTTCTACAATCCCTCTTATTTGAGCCGGCTGTTCAAGCGGAAGCTCGACAAAAACTACATGCGCTTCGTCACCGAGATCCGCATTCAATTTGCGCAGGAATGCTTGAGGAAGCCGGACTATTTGATCACTGATGTGTGTACGATGTGCGGCTATAAGAGCTATAAGCATTTTGTCAAAACGTTTAGAAGCATCACGAATATGACACCGACCGATTACAGAAAACAATCAGGATGGTGACCCCGTGAGAAAATTAGGCAGGTCCACCTACCAATACCGAATGAAGCATGTCAATCATCAAATTTTTGTGCTCATGGTTTTAACAATCACCATTCCACTGCTCGTCATATCGGCAATTATTTACATATTTTCAAATCAGGCCGTCAAAAACGAATATCAAAGCAGCTCCAATCTTATTCTCAACAATCTCTCCTTTAATATTGACCAGTATTTGCAAAGCATCGAGAAAGGCACGCTTAATGCCCAAATGGATAGCCGGCTTCAAATCGCGCTTGAGCATTGGACGAACAGCAAAGACAATGCGGGCAACGACCAGAGCATTCAATACGGCAATACGATTGAGCATTTCATCAGCTCGATCGAAATGACGATTAAAAATGTCGACAGCGTGCAGATTTATGCGGGCTCCCGCGTCTTTTATTCCGCAAATTTCAACCGTGCCGATTACGACTTTAAAGACTTCACCAAAGAGGATTGGTATATTCAGACTCAGCAGAAAAAAGGCGGCGTCATCCTCTTTGGCAGCCATATTCCTTTTCACCGAACCAACTCCAAGGAGCCGGTGATCTCCATCGCGAGGGTGATCAACAAGGTCGGCAGCAAGCAGCCGTTAGGCGTCATGCTCATCGACATTCGCCTCGATTCTTTGCGGGAAATCTTGAAGTTATCCGAGACGAGCAAACGCAATTTTATTATTATCGATGATAAAGGCGGCATCACTTACCATTCCGATGCAAACGCAGACATTAACACATCCGTTTCTTTAGAGGATAACACGCTCCGAACCTTTTTGGAGGAAGACTCCGGCAGCTTTTATGCCGATGTAGCCGATACCAAGTCTTATATCAATTTTGTAACCTCTGGTTATTCGAATTGGAAGGTCATCCAGTATATCGCGGAGAAGGAGATGACAAAGCAAGCCGCTATACTTGGAAAAATCATTTTAACGTTAGCCATTCTATCGCTTGGCACTGCCATTTTGTTCATGTACATCTTGTCGGAGCGCGTAACAAAGCCGATTATTTTATTGAGCAGGCAGGTCAAAATGGTCGGCATGGGCAAATTTGATGTTGATCTAAGCAGTGACCGTCAGGATGAGTTCGGCGTTCTGTATCAAGGCATCCGCAAAATGGTCGAGGATCTGCAAAACTATATTGAACGATCTTCAATGGCGAAGGCTCAGCAAAAGGTCGCACAGTTTGGCGCGCTAAAGAGTCAAATCAATCCGCATTTTCTTGCAAATGTGCTGGAGTCCATCCAGATGAAGGCGGTCATAAACGGGCAGCGCGATATTGGCGAGATGGTCGGTACTGTCGGGCGGCTGTTTCGAATCCATATTCAAACCGGCAAGGATACGGTAACGCTTAAGGAGGAGCTGGAGCACATCCGTCTGTATGTCAAAATACAACAGCTGCGCTTCGGGGATAAAATTCAATATATCGAGCGGTTAGCGCCAAATAGCGAAACCGTTCAGGTGATGCATTTCTCGCTGCAGCCTTTGATCGAGAACGCCATCGTGCATGGTTTGGAACGCCGCAGCGGCCCCGGTCAGCTTGAAGTATCCTCATTGCGCTCCGGCAATGAGATGCTGATTATGATCAAAGATAACGGCGTCGGCATAAGTGAGGAGCAGCTAAAGCAGCTCCGATACCGTCTCTCTCAGCCGTCAGACACGCTCGACGAGGCGCATATAGGAATCAAGAACGTGCATGATCGCATTCTGTTTTATTTTGGGGAGCAATACGGACTTGAGATTGACAGCCAGCTGGGGGAAGGAACGACCATTAGCATCCGGCTGCCGGCAAATTAACTTTACTTGCGCTTGAAGCATTTTCAAAAAAAAGGAGACATTATGTTAGGATTCGCTATATTACTAGCCTTTAATTTGCTGGGAAGCTGGCTTCATCTGAGCCTACACATCCCGTTGCCCGGCAATGTCATCGGTCTTATTCTTTTTCTCGTCGCGTTATTTACGAAGTTAATCAAGCTGGAGTGGGTGGAGCAGGCAGCAGGCTGGCTAACTGGGCATATGATGCTGTTTTTTATTCCATTTTTGGTAGGGACGATGGTTTTTTTCCCGCTGATCGGATCCAATTGGCTGTCGATTGGAATAGGCGTTATCGGGAGCGCTGTAGCCTCCCTTCTGGCAACCGGGTTCGTTACGGCTAAGCTGCTGAGAAAAGAAACACAAGGCGGTGCGGAATGAATCTGCAAGCATGGATCAATCAGCCGTTATTTGGCATTACGCTTAGCGTTGCCGCCTATGCCGCCGCACAGCTCATCCATCTTCGGTGGCGCTGGCTGCACCCGCTTTTTCTATGCTCGGGGTTCATTATTCTGCTTCTGCTTAGCTTTCACATTCCCTATGAAACCTACAAAGCAGGCGGAGATGTCCTTACCCTCCTGCTCGGACCCGCGACAGTGGCGCTCGGCGTGCCGATATACAAAAACGTTGGACTGATCAAAAAACATTTCATCAGCATTCTAATCGCGATAACCGTCGGCTCGCTTACGAGCATCGCAAGCGCCGCCGCTCTTGTTGCCCTGCTCGGCGGCAGCCGTGAAATCTTGCTGAGCATGCTTCCAAAGTCGGTGAGCTCCCCTATTGCGTTAGAAATTTCACGCCAGCTGGGAGGACTACCTGAGCTAACTGCCGTATTAACCGTCCTTACCGGACTTTTTGGCAGCATGTTCGGAAAGAAGCTGTTAACCTCGCTTCGGCTGACAAATGGCATTGCGATTGGCGTTGCCATCGGCACCTCCTCACATGGCATCGGTACGGCAAAGCTCCTTCGAGATTCCGAAATGCAAGGCAGCATGAGCGGCTTTGCGATGGGCGTAGCTGGCATCGTGACCTCCCTCCTGTTCATCCCGATATATTGGTGGATGTCGAACTGAACAAATAACAAGAGCCGCGTCCCAGTACTGGGTGCGGCTCTTTCTTGTTAAGCTTCGATTTTATAGACGATTTTTCTCACCGTTTGTTCAGACTGCTCATGAGCTCCCACCAAATGTGTGTCCTCAGGAAAACAAATGAGGAAGTAGCCTGGCTCTAAGTAACCTTTGAAGGCATGCCCCGCTGATGCATCGCCGAATTGAATATCATGCTCCGGATCGTACTCCGTCAAATCGGAAAGCCGCTCAACATCGCTTACCTCCACGTACTCTCTTCCCTCTAGAACGACATGAATATCGATAAACTTCCGATGCGCTTCGAATCGTTTTTCCCCTTTGGGGACCGTCGTAAATAAAAGGCTGTTCTTTTTAAAATCATTTGTTTCGGCCGCTTCACCGTGCAGATTATGGCTCATATCCGCAACAGCCTTCATTAATCGAACGTTAGGAAAAGCATACAGCCCTGCATTCGTGATTTTATCATAGATCATTTCGCCACAGCCCCATTTATTATGATTTATTTTCATTGTAGCTAAGAGAGACGTGTGCTGTCCAAATAAGAATGGAATGATTCAATGAAAATAAGCTATCTAATGGAACGTTTTAGCGTTCTAAAGATGGCTTATTTGGTGTCACTCTAATCATGGGTTATCAGATGGCTTTCTAGCTTACCATCTTTGCCGAATTTCAATTTGAGCAGACTGTCGTCAACTCCCAGACCCGCTCTCCCCAAGTAATATACAAATTCATGATTGGGTTCTTCGATCTTTTGCTCCGGTTCGCCTAATAAGCTAATAATTTCGCTCTCCGTTTTATCTTTCAACTCGCCTCTATTAATTAGATGATCTACCATACTATTTCTTTGCTCAGGTTCATCTTTCCATACTTCCGCGCTGAATTGTTTTTGACACGAACAAAGAAATAATAAAACTAACAAGGACAGCAATATCTTCTTCATCTTCTGCACCTCTATATTTCCGGAAATTTGATATAGATTTAAGCTAGTAAAACATAAGTTGCATCTGTTCCTCAAGCGAATGAGCTTGCTTCTTTTTTCTAATGCCAAATAGCTTGAACATTCTCTTCTCCCCTTTAATCTTTAGTGCTCAAACCTCCGTCCCTAACCTTAAACGTATTTATCATCCAATTAGTTTCTAAAATTTACCTTGGGCTAAATAATAAATAGGTGAACATCTTGTAAAAAAACGCTTGATCCCGCGTGCTCGGTGGAATTGCCCGTAGGAGCTGTTCCAAAAAATATGCCTTTATGCGTACCCTTCACAACCATCCTTGATATGACCTTTCCCCTTGTGCGATCATCTCTTCTACTGTGTAATGTTTATCGGGAAAAGAAGCTAATATTCGGCTTGCACATTGTTTCAGGCCTTCTTTGGATTGATAAGAAAATAAACAAAAGCCAGAGCCTAGCTTTGCCCGGAAATAAACACTGCTGAATTATTTTTCAAAAAATAATTGCTGCTGTGTCGATTTTGCCGTCAATCGTTCGTCGTCTTAGTAAAGGCTCATACTTAGCGGCATTAGCAAAGGAGATATAACATGTACACAATAAAATCAAAAGACGGCACGAAGATTGCTTACGACAAAGCTGGTCAAGGGCCAGCGCTTATTTTGGTAGCAGGCGCGTTTAGCTACCGGAAATTTCCCGGACAGGTTCAGCTGGCTAATTTGTTGTCAGAGCGCTTCACGGTCTATAACTACGACCGCCGCGGACGCGGAGATAGCGGAGATACACAGCCCTATGCCATAGAACGGGAGATTGAAGATCTTCAAGCCATCATGAATGAAGCCGGAGGCTCGGCTTATGTTTGGGGGTTGTCATCAGGGGCGGCACTTGCGCTGCAGGCAGCAGCGAGCGGCTTAAATATAACGAAATTAGCGCTGCATGAGCCTCCATTTGTGGTCGATGCTGCGGATCGAAAGCCGCCGAAAGATTTCGTCAATCACGTTACGAAGCTTATCGCCGCTGATCAACGGGCTGAAGCTATCAACTATTTTATGACCAAGGGCATGGGCGCTCCATCATTCGTTATTGGTTTAATGCGCATTATGCCGGGAGTTTGGGCTAGGCTTATGGCCGTTGCCCACACGCTCCCTTACGATGCGGCATTATTGGATGGGTATATGGACGGCAAGCCGCTGCCAGCAAACTTGTGGAGCACTGTTAACATGCCAACGCTGGTGCTCGAAGGTACAGAAAGCCCCGCAGCGCTGCGTCACGCTGCTCAGGCACTGGCAGAGGTGCTCCCCAAAGCAAAGCTGCTGAGCAAAAAAGGACTTGGCCATACCAAAAAGCTCAATTCAAAGCTAATTTCATCGGAGCTTGTATCATTTTTTGTGAGCAACCATTAAATCTCATCACAGTAAACGTCAAATAAGGCTGCTACGTAACAACGTCGTCAGCCTTGGCACGTGGTTTTTTACGCTTGTTTCTGCTTTTTGATCATTACTGCTAAACTGGACTCTATCACAGACCCATCCTCATTATCAAAATCCAGGTTCCACTGGCAAGCCTGCTCCAATCCGAGCCACAACTCTCCGGCATAGATGGCATTAGGCGCGACTGAAGCTTGAATCCACTCGTTGCCTAACGAGAGGTTGGACATTCAGTTTCTTTTTGCCCGTATTAGAGACGTAAAATTGCAGCCATTGCCGTAAATCAGCTTTTGGTTTTTCATTTATATGTACCTCTTGCTAATCATTTTTTATTCTATGTACTCTTATTTCTTTTTAAAGAAAGCCTATGAAGGACGAGCGGAGTGAGTGCAAATAAGATGCCTATAACAATAAAAACGGTACCGTAAGTATGTAAGTGGTAGTCAGTAGCAGGAATAAATAGCCAGCTAAATTTATAGATCCCCATACTGCCATCGTAGCTTCTAGCACTAAATGTATAGGTAGAATAACCTTGATACATAAAGTATACGGCAATTAAAAATAATAACACCCTCCCGAACAGCTTCAAATCGATTCCTCCTGCAGCATCGTATTATTGAACAAACTACATATTCTCATAAACGTTAAAAAATAGAATAATGTTGCTTCTTTTTTAGTTTTAAAATTCAACATTATTTAATTAGTCCGCTCGATCACTTGCTTTAGAAATAGGCAATTTTATAATAAACGAGCTTCCTTTATGGAGGCTGCTCCATACATCGACACTGCCATTATGCTCATGCAATATCCATTTTGCTATCGATAATCCAAGACCGGTTCCCGGCGTATTTCCTCTTGAAGGATCAGCGCGATAAAATCGTTCGAATATATGGGATACTTCAGTGGCATCCATGCCAATACCACTATCCATGATGTTGAATAGAATCTCATCCTCTGTCGTTGATAGCTTAAACTCAACCAACCCTCCCTTAGTGAATTTAAAAGCATTATCAAGAAAAATAAAAAAGAGCTGCTGTATGTAATCTTTATCGCCAGCAATATTAAGGTTCTCAATCGACTCCAGATTTTCAACCTTAAAAATAACCGATTTAGGCATTAAGTGTGCCGTTCTTACAACTGTCTCTATGATTGGCTTAATCTCAAAGCGCTCTTTCTTTATTCGTAGATTCGCATCCGCTCTTGCAAGAGTCAAAAGGTTGTTAACCAATCTCCCCATTCTATTCGCTTCGTCTACAATATCATGAACAGACTCTACCGATATTTCTATCTCTGATTTATTATCCAAGCAATAAGGCGGTTTATTATAAGCCGTCCATACTTTTTTGAGGAACTCCGCATTCCCAGTAATCGTAGTAAGCGGCGTTCTTAATTCATGCGAGGCATCCGCTACAAAGCGACGTTGGTTTAAAAATGATCTGTCTAGTTCAGCGTACATCGTTTGAATGCGTTCAAGCATTCCATTGATCGTCGTACCTAAGAGACTGACCTCGTCTCCCGTATGATGAAAGCGCACTCTTTTACCCAAATCCTCACTGCTTTGAATTTGCTTCGTCTCCTCGATCAGCGAGTAGATCGGTTTTAAAGATTGTTTGGCAGATAACCAACCGATATATGATGCTATGGCTACTATAAATAACGATAATGAAAAAAGAAGCCATCGCAAAATAGTGAAAAATTTGTTTATGACACCTATATGATAAGCGGTCTGTAAAACCCCAATTACATTTCCTTCAACCATTAATGGGTCATTGTATATGATAAAAAGTGAATTTTCGATTTTTGCCGTAACGAAGTAGCCTTGCTTTCTCTCTTCAAGATTCGTATGGGAATAGGGCAGCTCTGCGTTTCCTAGGTTTCTTGATCTCATTTTATTGCCATTCATCAGATTTATAACCTGTACATACATGCCTGACTGCACTGTATCGAAATCATCTACTTGTACTAATAAATGCCAGCCTGTCGGATCAATTTTCAGTTTGTATTTCACATATTCCTGAAAGGTTTCCGTTTGCTCTTTGAGCGAAGACTTCAGATCACTAAAGATGTAGAACTGCAAAAAGCTATACAAGGCTATACAAAAAACGAGTAATGCGGCTGCCAAAATACCTGCGTAAAATAAAGTCAACCTCAAACGGATCGTCATAACGTCCTCCATTTGTTTTTCCTTTATTATCCACATGATTACTTAAGAGAGCCTTAACTGAACATAAAAATCTTTTCGATATCGCTGGATCTTTTCTTCTTGGGGTTAGCTATAGCTAATTTCAGCTTTCGGAGGCCCAGAAGCTCATTAGATGGGGACGGGAGAAATAGAGCTAGCTTCTAGCTCTATTTTCAGAAACCGGCGGTTCAGAGGCTCATTTCGATGGGTGGATTATCCCGTGTGCATCAGCCTTTCTAGCGGGCATCATGTCTGCCGTCCCCCTCTTACACAGCAATAACTTCAAACTGTCCAGATTGGCAAAAACGGTTCCCGTGATTATCGTAAACACCCCTATTATCGATAACCAGCTAATGGTCTCTCCATATAATAAAAACCCTAGCACGAGGGCAATCGTCGGTGAAACATAAAGCCAAGTTGCCGGGAATATGGGATTTGTTTTGGCAATAAGCCAGTAGAACAGGCTGTGTCCAACCATTGACCCGATAACGATTAAGTAGAGCAAAGACCCGATTGCTTTGGTCGTTAACATGCTCTGGATGTCCACTTGTTCTGTGACCGATGACAAAATAAGCAGCAGCAAGCCTCCCCAAATCATCTGAGCCGCGTTAAGCGCTATGGGCGATGCTTGCGGGAAGCGTTGAATGACCCGTTTCGAATAAAGGGTACCCGATGCATAGAAGAGCTGTCCGAATAAAATCGCGACGCAGCCGATCATCCATCCTAAATCAGCGGATAATGTAAGGCGCGGCAGCAGCAATAAGACGATTCCAGCAAATCCTAAAACGCATCCGAATACGGAGCGTGCCGACGTCTTTTGCCGCAAGACAAGTACTTGCAGCACGAGAATAATCATAGGCGCGGTAGCTGATAAAACGGCGGCGATACCGGATGAGACATACTGCTCGGCCCAGTACAAAGTCGAGAAGGTACCGAACGTCAGCCCGATTCCCGTAAGCAGCATTTCTTTGTGAAAGAGCAGAGCAAAGCTAGCTTTCTTGTTCCAAGCCAGCCATAGGAACACAAGCAGGCCTGCTGCAAAAAACCGTATTCCCGCTGAGAAGAAAGGCGGTGTTGAAGCATCGACTCCTATCTTGATGGCTAAAAACGTCGTGCCAAAAATAAAACAAATAAGCAAATAGTTGAATATAATCATGGATGTTCCCCCTCTTGCTACGTATTATACAAGGCAGGGAATAGAACAGATGCAGGTTAGCAGAACAGATGAAGTGGACATCATATATAATAAGCTTTATGAAGGGGGAGAAATAATGAAGAAGTCACAGTCATCCACGAATGAGAACAAGCTGCTTTTCAGACAAGCTTACGATTACATCGCGACCAAGATCGAGCGTGGAGAGCTGAAGGCTCATGACAAGCTCCCTTCGATTAGGCTGCTCGCCCAAGACCTTAAGGTACACCGGCTGACGGTGCTTCGAGCCTATCAGCTGCTTAAGCAAAACGAGAAGGTTTATGTAAAAGAAAAATCAGGTTATTATGTGAGCCCGGATCAACCGGAGCCTGTTCTATACGAGGAGCAACTGGAGATAAGTCCAATCATCTCTTCCGGCCACTTAAAAAACGCCTTGTCAGAAATCCAGCAGATACCTGCCGTATACCAGTTCTCCCAATCGCTTATTGATCCGAATTTGCTGCCGAATCTATATCTATCCGACTATGTTAAAAAAGTTTTTGACATCTATCCAAAATTAATGGGAACATACGCAAGCGTACAAGGGGACGAAGAGCTGCGCGTGTTCTTATGCCGCTACTTGATGCAATACCACAGCTTTGAACTGACACCAAACGATCTGTTGATTACGACCGGGGGCCAGCAAGCCATTGATTTAATTTCCCGAATGTACATCAAACCGATGGATTTCATCTTGGTCGAGAGACCTACCTATAGCGCTGCGCTCGATATTTTCCTCCGACAAGGGGCTAGGTTTCTCCCTGTCGACATTTACCCGAGCGGCTATGATTTGGAGAAAGTTGAAATGCTCATGCAAAAAAATCGGCCCCGTATTTTTTATATAAATCCTACCTTTCATAACCCGACAGGATATACGGTTCCTGCCGCCCAGCGCAAGCAGCTTGTCGAGCTGGCGGAGCGGTATCGGTGTTTACTAGTCGAAGACGACGCGATTCATGAAATGTATTTTGATCAGCCGCCGCCTCAGCCCTTCTTTTCTTACGACACAGATGGCTGGGTAGTCTATCTCCGCAGCTTCAGCAAGTATGTGGCGCCTGGACTGCGCATTTGTGCCGTTATATGCCGTCCATCCGTCATGAAACCGTTAATTACCGCTAAGTCATTGGCTGATAACGGAACGCCGCTCGTCAATCAGAAAATATTTTTACATTACTTCCAGTCCGAGCGGATGACGCAGCACTTCGACAAACTGCGTATCGCCCTCCAAATACGAAAAGAAATCGTTGAGAAGGAATTGTCCGCTTCCGGATGGAGCTGGGTTAGTCCAAATGGAGGCTTTAATTTGTGGCTTAAGCTTCCCGATACGCTTCCCGTGGAAGAGCTTTTGAACGAAAGCATCCGGCAATCCATCTCCTTTATTCCGGGTATAATCTGCGATCCGCTTAGAGAGATGCGGTCTTGGATACGCTTAAGCTATTCCTTCGTAAGTGAAGGACAATTGCGGGAAGGAGTCAGACGACTCGTAGAAATCTCTCAGCGATACTAGGGTAAAACAAAAAAGGAGCATTCCCCTAACAGAATGCTCCTTCACTCTCTAACCTGTTACTCTAAAATCCTCCGTGCTGCCAGCGCCAAATCGTCAATACTGATCATACCGTCGTTTGTTAGATCCGCATGCTTCACTTGCGCCCAGTCCGAACTGCTCGTATCCTTGCCGTAATTTGCCGCAACAATGGCAAGATCGCCGATCGACACTTTTCCATCATTGTTCACGTCACCCGGAATGCCAACAGGAGCTGCGGTTACTTGAATACGGTAGGCTGCGCCTGCTGCCTCCTTCTCCGCCCCCTCTTCATCCCCCATAACTATTTTGGATGCTTTAATCCAGCTTTCTGTCGTTTGTGCCACCGTTTTGGCTTTGAAGGACAGCTCTAATAGCTGTGCATCGCCCTTGATCGCATTCGCGGGCCCTTCGCTGACCATTAGCAGCCGGATTTGACCAGGCGTATGCTTTGCCGCGTCCAGCAGTGCAACGCCTTCTTTCAGCGACTTCGAGGACACAAATTCCAGCGTATTCACGTCATAATCCAGCGTCATATCAAGCGCGTAGACGCTGGCAGTCACACTCTTTAGACCAAGCCGAACACCAAAGGTTTGGCCTCCCGCAGCTGATCCGGCACCCGTTAACTCCGAATGCGTCCCTTCCGGAACAACGACTTCACCATCCCGCTTCACAGGGATCATTTCATGAATCTTTGGTTTTACGGCTCCGTCCCACGTAAGCTTCACCTCCAGCACATTTTCGTACTTTGCTGTGTCAATGACGTTGAACGATTGCGTTAAAGCGCCTGCTTGATGCCACCCTTTCAAGTCTCTTATCCAAACCTCAGCATTCGAACCTCCGAGCGGGCTTTGCATAATAATAACCTTGCTTAGCTCCGTTTCATTCGATAGCTTGTAGTTCAAAGCACCTGCCCCCGCACCTGCCACCGGAGTATAGAAGGTTGACAGCTTATGATCGATTGCAGCTTCCGCTTCATTGCCTAAGCTCCCTTGCGGGCTTGCTTGAATGGAAGGATTCTCCCGTCCCGTATTTGGCAAGCCCTCATTGACGATGATTTCATTAAGCGCTAGCCACGAGGAGTCATTTACGGTAGAGATTAGCCTGATATATCTAGCTGGTTTGTTATCCACTTGAACACGCTTATAGCGGTATGGAACCTCATGCTCAGGAAAATTCAGGCTGCGATCATTCGGATTGTTAAAGCTATGAATCGTTTCCCAATTTTGGCCGTCTACCGAAAGCTGCAGATCACCCTTGCGAAAATAATCCCCTTCTCCGTCGCCGATGACAACCGCTGCGTTCTGTACACGGACGATTCCGCCCAAATCGACTTGCACGTATTTGCCAAGCCTCTGTTCGCCGCCGAACCAAACTTTATTTTCCAATTTGCCATTAAAAATATCTTGCAGCGAGCCTTGGTAAACGCTCTCGTAATTATGGGTGACAACCGGCTCGGAAAACTTATTCAGCCTGACCGTTAGCCTGCTTAATTCAAATGGAATAGGATCATTCCCTTTGTTTATTAACCTTATATAAGCGGCATTATTATACGGGCCTCCCGCGGTAGCTTCGCTCCATTCCACGCCGTTTTCCGATAATTCAAGCACGGCTTGTAACGCTGTGCCTTCAAAGGTAATATCCGATATTTTCGCAATTGAAGGCAGCTTTATGCCTACGTATTGAGAAGGCTCCAGCATCAATTGGCCAATGCTGTTTAGCTCGGCGGATGCATCAGAAGCAATAACAGCCTTTTGCTTCAGCGCCTCCACATTCGTATAGAGGGCTGCCTTCCCTTTATCCGCATTTACCGTGAATTCTCTTACCGCTGTCCACAAGTCGGGCTTTCCGCCGGGAATTCCTGCATGCGTCAACCGATACCGGACATATCTAGCTTCCAGATCAAGCTCATTCGCCGTAATGCCAAAGCCTGATCTTTCCTCGCCAATTGCCGTCCAGGCTTGATTGTCATTCGAATATTCAAGAATGCCTCTCTGAAAAATATCATGATCCGTATCCGTTCTGCCCTGCGTAATCGCAATATCTTGTACTTTAATCGTCTTGCCAAAATCGATCCCGTACCAATCGCCGTTTTTTTGCAGCGTTTGGAAATAGATCGATGTGCTGCTGTCCCCATCAATCATCTGATTTAGTCCCGCTGGCGAGCCGTACGAGCTCACAGGAAGCGGTATAACAAATGCAGGGTCAATCGCCGTGTAAATTTGTGCATCCAGCTTGCTGAGTAATTGCTCGGCAAAAGGAACGAGCCGCTTCGCACCCGCTTCTACCGTTACATCGGGGTAGTTTAATTTTTTGATCTTCATCTTCTTCGATTCGGATAAGGCATTCGTCGCTTTTGCAAGTCCTTCCCACGCGGCGCCCAGCTCACCCTTTTGAAGCGAAATAGCGGATTGCGCCGCATATTTGCTTGATTCAGCGACATAGCGCAGGCTGCTCAGCCACGGGTCAATTTCCTCGACCATGCTCGGGTTTTGGCTTTTTTCTCTGAACGACTCGATGGCTTGCAGCACATGATCAAATTCAGCAATCAAGGTCTGCCCAACCCCTTCAACCGATTGCCCGCCCGCAAACCGGCTTGAAAATTGCTCAAGCTCAGCCTTTATATTTTCCGACTCCCCCACCTGCAAACCATGCCCGCTTGGCGATGGATCGCTTAGATGGTAAGCGATCGCATTAAGCTCGGATGCAGCCTCAGGCGCAACATAATCAAAGGAATTTATCCAGCTTTCATCGCTGTTAAAATCATCCACGTTCCACGTATAATCGGCAACGGCGAATAACGCTATTTTTGACAGCTCCGCATGCCCCATCGGATTGGATACGACGCCTGAAATATTATGCGTGCCTGGGCGTAGTACTTCCCCTTTGCCCAGCATCAGTCTCGAATCCTTATAATCATTAACCGGCCAGTTCAACCACACATAAGGGTCTCTGCCATGTGCATCCTTCGGCCACTGCATATCGGCCGTATTTACCGTGCCCACGACGCCTCTCCCGGTCCACATGATCTCCACGTTTTGCGGAACGTCGCGCAGTGCTTGAAGATAAGGCTTGCCCGATTCTCCCGTCCAGCCCTGATTGTAAAATGGCGGGCAATAGATCAACGATTTGACATCGCCCTTCGCTGTGACCCACTTGGCGACATCCGTAATCAGCTTTACATGTTTGTCCTTGTCCGCCAGCGATTGCGCCGTACTTATATCGTCCATAAACAGGCCGAATTGGCGCACGCCAACGCTGTAAAGCTGATCGAGCTTATTAAGCAGCGTTTGCAGCTCCGCGTCATAATTGTTCCAATTGATCATGTTGAAGCCGGGATGAATCGCCCATACAAACTGCGTTTTGGATTCGTGTCCAACGTCAACAAGCTCTTTGATTTTCGCTAATTCAGCTGCCGGATACAGCGTTCTCCAAGCGGAATTATGATACTTATCGTCCTTTGGCGCAAAAATATACGAATTCATTTTGACCGTGCCGCCAAAGCGCATTAAGCTGATCCGGTCCTCATGCGACCATGGAAATCCGTAGAAGCCTTCGATAAACCCCCTCCACTTCGCATCGGAATAATCCTCGTATTTTACCGTTTGAATGCTCTTCCCCGGCATTTGGTCAAAAATCATCTTTAAAGTAGCAAGCGCATAATAAGCGGCGTCCGTGCTTGCCCCGAGTACCGCGATGCTGCCGGCTTGCGCGGGCTTCTTGTCGATATCCAATACGTAAGCGTCATTTTTGCTAAAAATAGCAGCATCATACTTCGCATGTTGATCGAAGTAGGCGTTTACGATTCCACCCGAATTTCGGACGCCGATGAGCACATTCGTCTGATCTGGCACCGCCGAATCCGACCGTGTCGCCTCAATCGATTTTGATGAGAGAATGCTCTCAATCAGATGAGTCGTTGCAGCATCAATTTGACTTTCGATAACGAGATTCACCTCATCCGTAATCGTAAAGCTTCCTCCGTAGTAGCTCTCATTGTGAGGCAGCGGATATACTTCATAGGTACCGTCGCCGCTTCCGCTTTGCAGCTTGCCCTCATCCGATTGTGCAGCGAAGCTCACCAGGTTAGAAAATACCGTTGTCAGCATAAAAAGCGCAAGCCATAGGCTAATCGTCTTTCTTGACATCTTATCCTTACCTCCCTTGTTTTTCACTAATCACGTGCCGCTTCAAACGAATGCCCACATTTGGGCATAGCAAAAAAACCTCCTTCATGAACGCCGGAGATCTGGTTGCGAGTATCCCTAGAGGTCATTGGGGCGATTCTATCGCCTCCAATGTCTCTCTGCTGATTCTGCGGATGTGTATGAACACTTTGGAATGAGCGGAATGGGCGGCAGCGCTCCGTTAGCCTTTTAGAGCGCCTGCCGTAAGTCCGCCCGTAATTTGCCGTTGATAGAGAACATACATAACGATGACCGGGATCATCGAGATCGCTAATCCCGCGAATAAAGGACCCCATTCCGTCCTGTACTGCATCTCCGCCTGCATAATCGCAATGCCGACAGGGACGGTATATTTCTCGGGATCATTGATTAAAACCGTCGCCATAATATATTCGTTCCAGACGGTTAAAGCGTTCATGATGCCAACGGTCACCAGTCCCGGCTTCGATAACGGAAGCATAATGCGGAAGAAAATGCCGTAATTCGTGCAGCCATCAATGGTTGCCGCCTCTTCCAGCTCCTTCGGAAGCGTCTTGTAGAAGCCTACCAAGAAGAAGATGGCGAATGGCAGAATACCGATTGTACCGACCGAATATACGATCATAAGCCCGAACAATGAATTCGACAAATGCAGATCGCTTAGCAGAAAAAATAACGGGATTAATCCGAGCGTGGTCGGGATCATCATCGAGGCGACATAAACAAAATATAGCGTCCCTTTTCCCTTAAACCTATATCGAGCCAATATGTAAGCCGTCGTAGCGGCCATTACCAATGACACGATCATGCTGCCGACTGTGACCATAATCGAATTGAAGAAGTAATCACCAAAATGCGCCCGGCTCCACACATCCGCGTAATTTTTAAAGTGAAAAAACGTTGGAATATCCCATGGCTTGCCCTGCATGACCTGTTTGTTATCCTTCAATGAGGTTAAAAATGTCCACATAACCGGATAGAGGACAAGCAAAGACCAAAGCAGTAATAAAATGCGAACGACCGATTTGGATAGGGTTAGCAGCGGCTTTTTGGTTGCAAGCTCATTCATTTGTTCACCTCATTACATTTCTATAGTGTCCCGATGAAGGATACGGTTCAGAATCAAGGTTGTAACTAGCGATAGTACTAAAATCAGAACACCTATCGTTGCCCCGTAGCTGAGATGATATTGCTTGAAACCCATTTGATACAAATAATAGCCTAGCACCTGCGTTTGATTATCGGGCCCGCCCTCTGTCATAAGCTTCACGATAATAAATGAACCATTCAGCGTTGTAATGACAATGTGGATAACCGACGTCTTGAATTGCTCCCAGATGAGCGGCATCGTAATTTTCGTGAACTGCTTCCATTCGTTAGCCCCGTCTATGCTCGCTGCTTCATACAAGGAGCTGGGAATCCCTAGTATCGATGCGATGATGAGGAGCATATAGAAGCCAATGCCTGCCCATACGCTCGGCGGGAGAAGCGACCATATCGCAAGGTTAGGGGATCCGAGCCAGTTCGTCGTTACGGGATTATCGGTAAATAACGAGAGAAACGCATTCAGGAAACCAAGCGTCGGATTATAAATGAAGCTCCATAATACCCCGATAACAACAACGGAAATAATATTCGGGAAGAAGAAAACAACCCGGTAAAATCCGTATTCCTTGAGCTTGAGCCTCGTTAAGGCGACCGCGAAGAAGGTAGCCAGCAGCATGATCAGGATGACCTTCCAGAAGATTAGGAAATAATCATTTTTAATGGCTGTCGGAATAATAGAATCCGAGAATAGTTCCTTATAATTATCAATACCGATAAAATTCATCGTTTCCGACCCGCCGGACCAATCAAAGAAGCTCAAGTATAAGCCGCGGATCAACGGATAGATCGTAAATAAAGAGAATAAAGCTAATGTGGGGAGCAGGAAGCTTGCAATAAACAGCTTGTTGCTCCGTGAGCTTGTATTTTTCTTTTTCTTTATTGTCGAGATCATGATTTCCTGCCTCCCTTATGATTTGAAAGAACAATCAGAGGAACGAGCGTCCTCTGATTGTTGGAATGAAGAGAGGTAATCGGATTAACGTGCTTTAGCTGCTGCTTTCTCCATCCGGTCGATCCACTCTTCCGGTGTAATGGTCTTCTGCAGCAAAGCGATCGTTGCGTCATTTTGCGCTTGCTCAAGGTCCGAATTCAATTTGAATACAGGTGCTACGATCGTGTCGCCGCCGTTAAAATAGTTCATCGCTGTTTTTACGACGTTGCTTGCGCTTGAGGATTCCAGATCAGCTTTCACGTTCATTAGTGCGCCAGTAATCTCTGCCCAGCGTACGGCTGCTTTTTTCGTGAAAATAAACTCGATAAACGCTTTTGCGGCTTCCGGGTTTTTCGCTTTTTTCGCGATAGCGATATTGCTTGTGTACGGAATCGCTACATATTTGCCGCCTGCATTTTGCATAACCGATGGAATGAAGCCGAATGTAAAGCCTTCAGGCGTATCCTTGCTCATTTCATTTTCCAGCCATAGACCGTTCGGAATCATCGCATCCTTATGCTGCAAGAACAGCATTTGCGAATCGGTATGGTTCATACCGTAGGAAGCATTGTCGAAGTAACCTTTATCGCGCATATCTACTAGCTTTGCTAAAGTTTTCTTAACGGCATCATTGTTGAAGGAGCCTTCTTTAGCTGCTTCCTGGTCTTTCAGAATTTGCGGGTTATCGCCGTTTTCGGATACGAAACCGGAGTTAAGCAATCCGCCCACGATGTAGTATGGATATTTGCCTGTGTGAATGTAAGGGTTAATGCCGGATGCTTTGATTTGTTCGCTTGTCGCCATGAAGCTATCCCAATCCGTTGGCACAGCCCAGCCCTTTTCCTTGAAAAGAGCCGCGTCGTAGAACGTTCCCCACGAGCCGAATACCATTGGAATCGTATAGTTTTTGCCGCTAAAATCTTGCGGGCCGGCAATCAGGTTGCTGACCAGATTCTCACCGTCAACATTATTCGCCTGCTTCACCCAATCCGTGATTTCCATCAGCTGGTCATCTTGAACCATTTGCGTTTCGTTCGAACCGGCGCCATCAATGTACACGACATCCGGCGGGTTGCCTTGAATCCAGCGCGGCTTCATTTGCTCATTGATTTGGGAGCCTGCGGACTCTTTGATTTTCAAATCAGGATACTTTTGTTGAAATTCGCCAATGACTTCTTTCCACCATGCGTCGCCATAACCGCCGACAAAATATTGGATTTCAAAGTCTCCCGAAATTTTTGGTTCCTCTGCTGGCTTCGCTGTTTCTTCAACCTTGGGAGCATCCGTTGGCTTCTCTGTCGCTGTCGCCGGCGTGTTGTTTTTGTCGTTGCCGCTGCAGCCGGATAGAGCCAGCAGAACAAGAAATAGTGCCATTCCCCATGTAACCCTTTTTTTGAATTTGTTCCCCATTGCTTGTAATCCTCCTTAAAGTATCGTTCATGCTTCTTTCATCTGCTGTCTTCCTCCGAACTCTAGTTGTTTTCGTCATTTCTGTTTTCTCATTATATAAGTTGTAAAAGCGCTGCCACATGATATCTTTTGTAGTGAAGTTGATGTTTTTTGTCCTAATCTTAATTCCTTATCCCGATTAGAAAAGGGTAGGCCGCATGGCCTACCCTTCGTCCATTATTCTAAAATGATTTTGGCGATCGCTGCGAGATCCTCGATATCGATTTTGCTGTCTTTATTCGTATCTGCCTGTTTAATTTGCTGCCAATCCGGACTCGTAGAATCTTTGCCGTAATGGGCGGCGACGATAGCAAGATCGCCAACGCTTACTTTGCCGTCTCCATTGATGTCACCCACGATTCCCACAGGAGCCGGCGTAATCTCTATGCTGTGCGCGGAAGGAGCCGCCTGCGCTTCAGCTCCTAGCTCATCGCCGAGCACGGCTGACGATACGGTAATCGTTCCCGTTACAGCGGCGCTCGCTTCCTTTGCTTTAAAGCTTAGCTCCAGCAGCTCCGCAGCTCCCGTGACCGCATTACCGGCGCCAACGCTAGCTAGAATGAAACGAACTTTTCCCGGCTCGCTCGTTTCGGTTTCAATGAGATTGACCCCATCCATTAACGATTTTGCGGATGTGAAATCCATGACAGCAGGGTTGTAGAGCACCGTAATATCTTGTGCGTATACGCTTTGCGTGACATTTTTTAAACCGAATTGAATCTGGAATGGTTCACCCGATGCCGCTTTGGCTGCTCCCGTAAGCTGAGTCGCCGCTCCCTGCGCCTCGGCAGCTTTTGAGACGACTTGCGTTTGAAGCTTGTTTGCGGACGCTTGTGCATTAAGGGCATTGCCGTAAGCATTGTAAGCTTTCAGATTAGGTCCAAACCCTGCACTTAGCGTATAAGCGCCTGGGGAGAGCTCCGGAAATTCCGCCTCGAAAATAAACTCCGTACTGGATGTATTCTGGCTTGCCAATTGGAACACTACAGCTGCGTCACCGATGGTGCCCTTTAAGCTTTTGTCGCCGCTAAGCAGCATATAATGGTCAAATGCCATTTTGATCCGCAGCTTGTCATGCAAGGCATATCCGCCTGGTTTAGGCGCCTCAAGCGCGATCGATTTCACCTTCGCTTCGGGACTGCTGCCTTGACGCTGCCATTTCAAATACGATTCATTAAATTTAATAAAGCTCATTTGCTCGCTTCCGGTGCCTTCATAAAATAGTCCAATCTCGCCGTTTGCTAGATTAGCTAGACTCGAATACGCATAATGGCCCTCCTTCACCAGCTGCGAATATTTCCAATCGAATGCATATTTGGTTCTGCCATTCGAATAGGTGCCGTTTTCAACGATCAGCCCAACTTTAACGGTACCGTTAATGCGGCTTGACGAGCTGCCCGGGCTGGCAAAAATAACGGCTTCCTTCCCATCGATTTGGCCGTTATACCGAATAGCCGTCATTTGGCAGTAAGCAGCCGGCAAGCCTCGCTCGGTTACAACCTCCGAATCCCATGTTTCTCCGCCGTCAAAGCTTGTTGCGATTTGGGCGTAACCCGAATAGTTTCGCATGAATAGCTTAAGCTGGCCGTCCGGCATCTCAACGACCTGCGATTCCGTAATCTCATTGCCCGTAAAAGTCCTTTCGTTTAACGTAAAGCCATTTACGATGCGCCCTTCATTAGGCGACTCCCCGCGATGCCAAGTCGCGCCATGGTCATCGCTATAGATAACCGCGCTTGCTTGAGCGCCGTTTTCGTTGGTGAAATAAACAGGATAAACGAGTCTGCCCGCGTGAGTTCCCTCGGTCAGCTGGATTCCCGTTCCCGGCCCAGCGCCGAGAAACGCCATCCAATCCTCTTTCAGCCCCGGATTCATATCGACTGGACCCTCCCAAGTCAGTCCTTCGTCGTCGCTGTGCCACAGCTCAAGGTAAGAGGTGCGAATCGGCTTTAACGGCGATGACGGGAGGAAAATATGGCTGACCACAACGCCGTTGTTTGACAGGTTTCTCTTCTGGTCTACGACGTATGTCGTTTTAGCATTCGCGCTGTCGTACACCTCGCCGTTTTCTCTTACGGTAAACTCATTATTGTTTTGATCCTTAAGAATCATATATCGTTTTCCATTGACCGTCTTGAAGCCGCTGCCTTTCACCGAGGTAGGAAATCCTCCGCCATCTGGAAAACCAAGCACAAGCGAGAAGATTCTCTTCGTTTCGAGATCTTGCAGCAAGGACTGGTCAATATTAGACGCGTTGCCGGGATAATTGTTAATGAGTATGCCGCTCTCTTCCCACGTCTTGCCGTTGTCCAAGCTTCTTCTAACGAGCATATCGATATTTGCCGGCGAGTCGCCGCCGTGGTTGATCCGTTTATCGATGCCTGCGAGCAGCGTTCCCGCTTCCGTTTGCAGAAGAGCAGGAATGCGGTAAGCGTTCGAGCTATAGAGTCCCGGATAAAAAACGGAATATGGCTCTGTAATGAGAGCGCCATCCGGCAATGGATTTTGCACCGGATTCGTGTTTGTAACGCCCGTAATCGCAAGCAGCTCCTGATCAGCAAGCGGCTTTCCGTACACCTCTGCAAAATCAATCTCGCCGTTAAACGGATAGGTGTTGGAGCCGCCCTTCCGCTCCGTGCGCCCGAGTTGCGAGCTATTGGGTTCATACACATTGCTCAGAAACTTTCGTGCCGATGCCGTATCGGTTTTGACCAATTTTCCATCGAGAAAATATTTATAGCCTTGATTTTTGTCAACGGCCATCGCTACCGTATGAACCTCATTTTGCCTCACCGCAACGTCCGCTTTGACATGCGTGTTTACAGCTGTCTGGCCTGGCGCTTCCAGACGGTTTTCGCTGCCGATGGCAGACGGGGTCACATAGAGATGAAAGTGGCCATTTGCCATCGTGCTGTTGCTTAGTGAAAATAAGGACATAATCGAAGTGCCGGAATAACGAAACCGAACGATAATCGTCCCTTCCTCCAGCCCTTTCAGCGCATCCACCTTGTCGTTCAGATTTGTATAGTTATTGTTGTAAATTTGCTGATTGTCGACTCGAAAGACGAGGTTAGGGTCGGACGCTTCCAACGTTTGTTGGTTTGCCAAAATCGTTGACGGCAGCATAACAAAAACCATGATCAAAGCAAGAAAAGCAGATGCAGCTTTCTTCAATTTTATACAGCTCCTTCGTTTTTGATAGAGAAGGGAGAAGCATGCGAGATGCCCTATGGTTCCCCCGTTTTCTAGAATAGTTATTCCAGCATTTTCCGAGCGACAGCAGCTAGGTCGATAAGATCGATGCTGCCATCTCCATTGATATCCGCATGCTTAACCTGTGCCCAATCTGGGCTGGACGAATTTTTGCCATAGTGCTTAGCGATAATCGCAAGATCGCCGGCGCTTATTTTGCCGTCGCCGTTCGTATCCTCCGGATTGCCCCTCACCTCCGGCGTAACCTCAATCGCGATAACGGCAAGGCCTACACTCGTCTCGCTGCCCTGTGCATCTCCAAGCAAAGCCGATGCAATCGATACATTTGCCGATACCATATCCGATACTTCCTTCGCTTTAAAAGCAATATCCAGCACCTTCGCATCTCCCGTGACGGCTTTTCCAGCACCCGTGCTTGCAAGAATAAACCGGAGCGTGCCTGGTGTGTTATGCTGCGTCTCTAGCAGCTGAACGCCATCCTTAACGGCTGCGGCAGATACAAAATCAAATCGTTCCGCGTCATAGCTAAGCCGGAAATCCTGCGCATAGACGGACTGGGTCACGCTTTTGAGGGCAACGCCCACTGTGAACGTTTTTCCGCTGGCAATCGACTTTGGCCCGGTTAACTCGGCAGTCGGAAGCGCTTCGTCCTCGTCGTAAGGAAGATACTCAAAGGCGTCGATCATTCCAATCGTATTGGAGGAAGCGTTGTTCTTGGTACCTTTCACTACTACTTTTATCGTGTGCGACCCTTTTGGCAGAGCCGCCCGTTCGAATAAAACCTGCTGCTTTAACGTGGCTGGCCCGTAACCATCGATGTTCTCCGCCGCTAGCTCGCCATCGATATAAACGTCAATTCGGCCATGGTTCGCCTGCTTCGCGCTTATTAGCTTGATCTCGGTGCCTGCGAACGTCAATTCCGCAGAGCTGCCCGCCGTGCTGCTAAAGGACTCCGTGCCTTTATAGTCGCCGCCATCGTTGTAAGGGCTCCATGTCCCTGAATAAACAACCGACGCATCACGATCATCTACTTTTACCGGCAGAATCGGCGGCTTCATATGCGATACGATTCGGTATTGCTCCCCTGCCTCTGTGCCAAAAGTAACGATGCCGTCCTTCAACGCGTAATGGATGGATTGGTTGTCTCTTGCACGAACGATATTGAAGGAGCCTTGCTCCACAAAATCCTTATATTTCACCTTCGCTTCATTGCCTTGCTTCGATGTAATGGTTGCTTCTTTCAGCGCTGTATCCTTCCACGTCATCGCCACCTCGAAGCCGCCTCTTGCCGCCAAGCCTTTTACGCTTCCCGCTGCCCATGCAGAAGGCATAGCCGGCAAAAGGTCGATCGTTCCCGTATGGCTTTGCAACAGCATCTCCGCTATGCCCGATGTCGCGCCAAAATTGCCGTCGATTTGGAACGGCGGATGCGTATCAAACAGATTTTGCAGCGTGCTGCCCTTCAATTGCTCCCCGAGCAGCTTGTGCGCGCGGTCTCCGTCCTGCAATCGCGCCCATAAATTAATTTTGTTCGCTTTGCTCCAGCCTGTTCCGCCGTCGCCGCGTGCGTTTAAGGTCACTTTGGCCGCAGCGAATAAATCCGGCGTATCCACTTTATTGATGAGCGTGCCCGGATACAAGCCGATCAAATGCGAGATATGGCGGTGCTGGTCGTTCGGATTGTCGATATCATTTTTCCATTCCTGTACCTGACCCCAGCTTCCGACCTTCGGCATCCACAGCTTGCTTCTTTTCTCGATTGCTTCTGCGCGCAAGCCGCTATCCAGCCCAAGAACCTCGCTTGCTTCAATAAACTGCGTGAATAGCTGCCAGATCAGCTCCTGATCATAGGAGACGCCGATAGCTACGTCGCCTTGCTCCGGGGAATACGAAGGGGACGACACCAAGCTGCCATCCGAATCCTCTACCAAATACTCCAGCCAAAACTGCGCCGTTTCTTTCATCATGTCATAGACTCTGCCTTTTAATAGATCCGTATCTCCGCTGAAGGCATAGTGGTCCCATACCTGCTGAACCATAAATGCATTGGCTGCGGGCGACCAGCCCCAATAAAAATCCGAGCCGGGAGCCGTATAACCGAACGGGTTGTTTACGGTATGGATAGCCCAGCCTTCGCCCTTTATGCCATGCTGCTTTTGCGCCGTTACGCGGCCCGGCTCCCGCAGCGAATCAATGTAATCGATATAAGGAATATCCGTCTCCGCAAGGTTTACTGCCTCAGATGGCCAATAGTTCATCTGCACATTAATATTCGTATGGTAGTCGCTATTCCAAGGCGGGTTATTCACCTGGTTCCATACGCCCTGCAAATTCGCCGGAAGCGAGCCTTCACGCGAAGAGGCAATGAGCAAATAGCGCCCATATTGGAAGAAGAGCGCTTCCAGGCTTCTTTTCTCACTCTCAGTCGCATTTGTTTTATATTTGTTCAGCAGCTCACCGGTAGACAGCTCAGCCTCTCCCCCGCCTAAATCCAGCTCTACGCGGTCAAACAGCGTTTGATAGTCCGCAAGATGGCTTGCGCGCAGCTGGTCAAAGGTTTTGGATGCAGCCGCATTCATACTCTCTTCTACCTTCGCTTTAGGCGTTATAACGCTCTTATAGGTTGGAAAATCATTCGCATAATCCGTTGCGGCCGTCAGCAAAATCGTGACTGCGCTCGCCCCCGCTACCGAAATCTTTCCTCCGCCCGCGGTAAGCGTTCCTCCCTCGTTTTTCACCTTAAGCTGAGCTTCGTAACCCATTTTGTTGCTGGGGACCAGACCCTTAAGGACTAACGTGTCATTTCCTGAAGCTGTAACGGAATGGGCAGGCTGCGCGCCTGTTACACGCACGTCAAAGCTTAGCGGACGGTTCCCTTCCGTCGTCAATCTCATGACCATAACCTTGTCGGGATAACTTAAAAAATACTCCCGTTTATACTTCACGCCATCCTGCTTGTAGGTCACTCTTGCCATCGCATCCTGAATATCAAGCTCGCGCCTGTACTCGGATACGTTTTTCGGCGCTTCCGCTCCATCATTCAGCTGAAGCTCCGACAATTGGATTTGCGTACCGCCCTTGCTTGCAAGATCAAACTTGTAGAAGACATAGGGCTGACTGTTCGTAAAGGTGTATGATTTCTTTTGCTTGCGGCTCTCGAACTGTTCATTTGTCCTTGTGTCTAGAACCGTCCACGTCAACCCGTCATTCGAGCCTTTAAGCGACCAGTCCTTCGGGTCGCGATTCGCTACATCATTCGCGGAAGTGAACGAGTAACTAGCGATCGCCTTCGCCTCGCTGTACTGCCAATTAATCCAAAACGGCGGCTGGCCGTCGCCGGAATACCATTTCGTATCTACGGAGCCATCCGTAAGCTTCTCGATCCCTTCACCGTAAGCCGGATTCGACGAGCTGGCTGTTACCGTATAGGTCGCCTGCTTATTGAAATCCAGAAATACGTCTCCAAAAGCTTGGTAAGCGCCAAAGGAAGAATCGTTAGCGCCCATGTTGCCGGTTATGCGGCCAACCAGCGCTCTTGCCTCATTGACTTTGCCTTCCTTCAGCAAGGTACGAATCGTCTCGACATGCGTTTGAGCGCCGTCTTTGATCCCGTATTGATAATTCGGGTCAGCGCCTGGACCGCCGCTCCATAACGTCTTTTCGTTAAACTGAATGCGCTCTTGGTCGACGCCGCCGAACACCATGCCGCCCATATGTCCGTTGCCGATCGGCAGCGCCTGCGTCTCCCAGCTCGTTGCAGGCTGCCCGTACCAAAGCGACAGATTATTCTCTGGCTTTGCTGTATGCGCTGTCTCTGACGCGAAACCTGCACCGTCCGCGCTTGCCCTCGAAGGCACGATATACGTTGCTATGACCGAATAAGTCATTAACACAGACAACAAAAGCGCCGTTTTGGCAGCCAGCTTATTCGCTCCGGTATTCAATGTCAGGAGTCTCCTCTCTTGTAACAAATAGGGGCTTATCATCCTGCGGATAAGCCCCTCCATTCATGGCTTACTCTAGTATTTTCTTAGCAATCGCTGCCAGATCCTCGATGCCGATCTTACCGTCGCCGTTCAGATCAGCGCCTTTGATTTTCTCCCAATCCGGGCTTGTCGTATCTTTGCCATAATGGGATGCTGCCAGAGCAAGATCCCCAATGCTGACTTTCCCGTCATTGTTCGTGTCACCCGGAATTCCGATGACGACCGGAGCCACTTCCACGCTAATGGAAGAAGCCTTCAGCTTCGACTCCGTCCCGTTCTCGTCGGCGAGTGTCGCATCCGTTACCGCGACCGTGCCTGATACGGCTTTCACAACATCGCTTGCCTTGAAGCTAAGCTCCAGCACCTGCGCATCTCCAGTCAGCGCTTGGTCTGCACCTGCGCTTGCCAGAATAATCCGCAGCTTGCCCGGCGATACCGTCTTCGTTTCAATAAGCTTCACGCCTTCGATTAACGACTTAGCCGATTGGAACGTCATGACCGAGGCATCGAAGTCGATGAAAATATCCTGTGCATATGCCTTGCTCGTCACAGCTTTGATTCCGAATTGAATAGCAAATGACTCGCCGCTCTGAACGCTGCTCTTGCCTGACAATTGGGACTGCGGCTCCGTGGCGGTTTTCTTCACTTGGAATACCGAAAGCTCGGCTGCCGAAGCAAATTCGCCTACTCCTTGAACGGCTTCCAGCTTCACGTAAGCAGCGTCGACCGGCTTGAAATTCGCTTCCTTCAGCGCATTATTTCTGAGCCATGCGCCGCTCGTTGCCTTCGTAAACGTTTCGCCATCCATGCTTGTGTACACGTTATAGCCGGTAATCGTTCCGTTAGCCGCATCCGGCCTTGGCAAATAACCAAGCTTGCTGACCTTGAACGTGCCGCCTAAATTTACGGTAATCGATTGCGGCAGCGGATCAACGTTGAACCATTTCGTATGCCAGTGCGTATCCGGATCTCCGTCAAGCGCAAACTTCGGATCGTTTGTGCCGGTTTGCGAGCTTGTTGCCGTAGCGCTCATTTGGCTTGCCGGAATCTCCACGAGCTCCGTCTGGCCAATTACCGTCACTTCGCTTACAGCCGTAAAGCCTCCCTCTACAGTCGTAACCGTAATCGTCGCCTTGCCCTGTCCCTTCGGCGTCACTTTGCCTTTGCTGTCAACCTCTGCTATGCCCGGGTTGCTGCTTGCCCATGTTACCGATTTGTTCGCAGCGCCATCAGGCTCTACGCTTGCGATCAAAGTAACCGGCTCATCCAAAACATTCAGCGCAAGAGATGCCTTATCGAGTGAAACGCCAGTAGGCTTCTGTCCCCCGCCTAACGGAATGCCGAATAATTTAAACTCCGAGAAGCTCGCTTTCGCAACCGCATCCGGCAGTCCGGTTACCGTAATTTTTGCGTATCTGCCTTGGCTGCCAAAGTTATCCTTCAGCACCGCGCCAATGGTAGCATTGCTAGAACGGTCTACGACCGTAATCCAATTCGTGCTGCCGGCCTCTCTCACTTCAATCTTGTATTTATAAAGCTTGTCGCTATGCTCGAAGGAAACCTCCGAGGATTGAATCGAGTACATGCCTCCCAAATCAACGGTCCATGTATGGTTTGCAGACGCATCGTTTGCTGACCATCTTGTAGCCGGGTTTCCATCATTTCCTCCAGCTGCCGGGAACAATGGATCCTCGCTATCGGCTGTTGCAGCCTTGCCTTCGGAGATAAGCTGAAGCTCCGGCGCCCCTTTCGGCGCTTCATATACGTCCAGCTCCGAAGCAGACGCGAAGCCGCCAAGCGCAGCGACCGCTTCCAGCTTCACATAACGAGCCGATACGGGATCAAAGGAAATATATTTTTTCACATTATTTCGAATCCACGTGCCGCTAGAAATATTGTTATACGTTTGTCCGTCTGTGCTGACGTATAGGTTGTAAGAGGTAATCGTTCCGTTTCCGGCATCCTTGCGCGGAGCATAGCGGAACTGGCTGATCTCATACGCCTTGCCAAGATCAAGGATGATCGATTGCGGCAATTTGTCGGATCCGTCCCACTTTGTATGCCATACGGAATTGGAATCTCCGTCGATCGCTTTGGATGCTTCGCTGCCGGATTGGAAGCTCACAGCTGTAGCCTTCATCAGCTTTTTCTCGATAGCAGTCGGCGCCGGCATCAACAGATCCCGGTACACGTTTATTTCCGCCGCAGAAGCGAGGTTGCCTACGCCAGCAGTCGCCTCCAATTTAACAAAGAGCGCCTCAGCAGTATCAAACGTATCCACCTTCTCCAGCTTATCGGCGTTCCATTGCCCGCTGCTTACCTTCGTATAATTTGTGCCGTCCAAGCTAACGTACACGTTGTAATCTGTAATCATTCCGTCTGTGCCTCCGTACTGCCTTGGCAAATATTTAATTTTATTCACATACTGCTTGAATCCTAAATGGAGCGTAATCGACTGCGGCAATGCAGCGCTACCGTTTAGCGCGGTGCTCCAAATCGATTCGAAATTGCCGTCAATCACGTTTGATGCAGGGGCAGCTGCATCCGCGCTAGTTGCGGTTGCAATCATATCGTCCTGCGGAATTTTGCTTGGATCGGTATCCGTCGTTGGCAGTTCAATAACGACCGTATCCAGCAGCGGCGTCGTATCGGCTGCGAAGCCTGACACCTTCAATTCAAATGCGGCATTCGTAGGCATATCCAATGTTTTCACATATAAGATGCCTCCTTTATCCTGCGCATCGTAATACCAGCCGCTTGTTGAAGCATCCCATGCTGCCTTTGTTGCAAGCTCCGCGGAGCCAGATGCATCAACGGTAACGGCAGTCGGCTTATTCGGCATATGAATCATAAATTGATTCGTGCGCGAGGCTAACTTGCCGTTATAATCGCCCACGCTAGCTCCGACTTGAATGACTAAATCACCTGTTCCTTGTTCCGGCGCGATTGAGGTAATGACCGTTTTGACAAACTTGCCGCTGCGATGCTCCTTGGTCACGCCGTCATCCTCATACAGCTCAAAGCTTGACGTTCCGTAAGGATACACATCATACGTGATCGGATTTGCCGGAACTTGCCCGTCATAGAGCGATTCCGGGTACATCGGTATAATCGCGCCGGCTTTGACCAGAAGCGGCAGACGGTTAAGCGGCGCCTTGTATTCGTCCAGCATTTTGGAGCCGTAATGCGCTTCGCCAGTCCAGTAATCCACCCATTTGCCTCTTGGCAAATAGATGCCGTTTCTGCTCGAAGTGTCCGAATATACGGGAGCTACCAGAAACGAATCGCCAGACATGAATTGGTACTGCGTGAGCAGCCCTTTTGCATTCGGATCGTTCGGATATTCATAAATCATGCCTCTGACAAGCGGTGCGCCTGATTCATATGCTTCATTTAAATAGGTGTAGAAATAAGGGGTCAGACGCTCTCTTAATTTCAAAGCGTCCCGATTGTAGCTCGTGTAAGGCTCGCCCCAAACCCATGGCTGTTTGTCTTTAGAGGCCCAGCCGGACATGCTCATTAGAATCGGCGTGAACGTCTTCCACTGCAAATCCCGCACGTACGTCTTGGCGCTTCCGCCAAAGATGCCGTCCACATCGCCCGTGGCATAAGGGATGCCGGAGAGCCCCGCGCCAATCAGCGTTGGAATGTGGAACCGAATATACTCCCAATCACCAGATTGATCGCCTGACCATACGGTGGAATACCGCTGCGTCCCCGCCCAGCCGCCGACGGACCAGACATAGCCCCTAGCGTCTGAGTTGTTTTCAATGCCTTGATACGCCTGTTTGCTTCCGTTTAAGGCAAAGTCATAGCCAGGACCGACCCAAGCCACGTCAAGCTTGGCTAGCCTCGTTCCGTCCACGCCAACCTCATGCGCGATTTGATCAACGCCGTTTTGCGTCCATAAGCCCGTATAAAAACCTAGCTTTTGCAGCTCATCCACCGTGTCGCCTAGATTCGTATAGCCGCAGCCATAACCGTCATTTGGCAAAATCCATGCGCCAGGCATGTCATGGTCCCGATACGCTTTGGCAACCTTGTCTACGACGTCAATCGTCGTT
This sequence comes from Bacillus sp. FJAT-26390, assembly GCF_001682865.1. Taxonomy (GTDB): domain Bacteria; phylum Bacillota; class Bacilli; order Paenibacillales; family Paenibacillaceae; genus Pristimantibacillus. Next base: position 922,388 of record NZ_MAQX01000022.1, on the reverse strand, counting down.
CCAGGCGCTCGGTTGTAACAATTCGCATCGCCAAAGCCCATCCCCCATCTTGGGATCAAGCTCGGCTTGCCCGTCAGATCGGTATAGCCGTTCAAAATATCCTTCATCGTATCGCCGTAGAAATAATAAGCATCAAAGCGGCTCTCGTTATGCGTCAATGAAAGGACATTATCGAAATCGTACGTTCCGGTTTGGAATGTATTGCGCAGCACGCCATACCCGGCTGTACTGAGGTAAAATGGGGATGGGTTCGACACGGTGCCGCTTCCCCAGTTGCCGTATTTGTTCGCGATGTCAATTTTTTGGCCGCGGTGCGAGAAAAAACCGTTTTGCATCCCGCCGCCATAAAAATATTCATCATCGCCGCGAACGAGCTTTTGCGTTGTAGACGAGTCATTGTAGGTTAATCCGCTCGCTTCCTCCCATACGAGCGTCGCGTTATCCTTTTTGTACATAGCGAACTTTAAAGGATTCTTATAAGCGCGCAATACGAATTTGCCCGACTCCATTTTGTAATAAGCGCCCTCATCGGACCATGTCACCGCGACTGGTCCAAAGTCCTCCTTGATGACGATTGGCTCAGCGGGTTTAGCTGACGTTTTCCCTTTCAACTCGGTGAACTGGCCTCCGACTCCGAGCCATAGGCGCACCATATCCTCTTTAAGGAAAATAACTTTGACCTTGTCGCTGCCAGAGGTGATCGTGAACGTCTTGTCATCCGTTTTTTCAAAGCTCGTAATCTTTCCTACAGCGGCAGCCTTGACGGCATGCGGATTTAACAATAAGAGCGTTGCCGCCAGCATGGCGATAAAAGCAAACGCAAAACCCCAGCGGTATTTGAAAATGGCCACATAATCTCCCCCATTCGGTTAATGAACTACTCCAACATTTTTTGAGCGACAAACGCAAGATCTTGAATGTCAACGATGCCGTCTTTGTTCACATCTGCCCGCTTCGCTTGCTCCCAATCCGAATCGGCCGATGTTTTTCCATAGCTCGCCGCGACGATAGCAAGGTCGCCAATGCTGACTTTGTTATCTCCGTTCATGTCTCCCGGCAGTCCTGGTTCCTGATTCTCGAAGCCAATCTCGGCAGAGGATGCAGCGGCTTTGAATTCTTCTCCGCTGTCGGTGCCCATCCATGCGTCAGACACGGCAATCGTCCCGATTAAAGGCTGATCCAGCTTCTTAGCCGTAAAGGCCAGCTCCGCGATCAGCGAATCTCCCGTTATGCCATGCTCTGCCCCTCGGCTCGCCATCAGCAGCCGCACGGAACCCGCTCCCTGCTTGACCTCCAATAGAGCAACGCCTTCGATCAGCGATTCAGCTGATTTAAATGCCATAAGATTGGCATCATACCGAATCGTAATGTCCTGCGCATAGACAGACTCGGTTACACTTCGGAGACCTACGCTGACTTTGAACGGCTCACCGTACGTTACCTTGCTCGGAGCCGAGATTGACGTAGATAAAGCTTCCGTATTTGGTACAACCGTCACTTTGCTAACAGCCGTAAATCCGCCAGATTCGGTCGTGACCGTCATATCGGCATTGCCCGCTCCAATCGCCGTAACGATTGTTTTGCCATTCACGAGTTCAACCTTAGCCACAGCCTCATCGCTGCTCGCCCATACCGCTTTTTTGTTCGTCGCGCTTCCCGGGAGCACAGTCGCAACAAGCTCAGCCGTTTCCCCTTTTTTCAATTGAATCGACGGTTTATCCACTTTAACGCCGGTTACCGCAACTTCGGCAACATTATTTTTAAACTGGAAGTCGTCAAAAACAGCTGTCGTTGAACCGAATACCCGAGCACCCATCTTGCCCGCTTCAACTGGGAGATTAGGCAGAACGCCTTCATAATAGGTCGTGCCATTCACGATCAGCGTAATAAAGCTCCCCTCGAACTTGACCTTAACGGTTGCCGTTTCGCCTTTTCGCAGCATGGCCCCTTGTTCGGAGGTCATCGCCCCGTAGCTGTCCTGCGCGTTCACCCAGTACCAGCTGCGCTGGTCAAAGCCAACCGAAGCCCATGAGCCTTCATTCGCATACCGGAAAATAATGCCCGCGCGAATGACATCGCTCTGCGGAGTCACTTTGAATTCAATTTCGCCGTTCTGAATCGCCGGAGCATTTTCATCCACAAACACGTTGCTGACGTTATTTGCAGTGAGCTTTAGCGAATGCTGCCCTGCATTCCCCGGATCGTCCACAAGGGACATGCTGCCGACGCCGGCACCGATCGCATGTTTCCAGCCGTCCAGCGCGTTCTCTTCGAAATTTTGCTTATAGCGCACAGGCACCGGAACCGGAACAGGATCATTCGGATTCGCCGGATAAACCTCAAATTCGTATAAGGAATAGCCGTATTGGCCGATCCGCTTCGTACCCAGCATTCGCACATATCGTGCGTTTTCCGCTGGGAATCGAACGATCTCCACTCCGCCGATGCCTGCCCCAGTCGAATAAACGTCACGCCACGCCTGCGCGTCATCCGAGACTTGTAGCTTGTAGCCTTTGGCGTAGGATGATTCCCATTTGAGAATGACCTTGCCAATGTCGAGGGTTTGCCCCAAGTCCACATAAATCCATTCATTATCCGTATACTTCGAGGACCAGCGCGAGGTCTTTGATTCATCCTCATCGAATGCCAGGTTTGCTGGAAAGGAACTTACTTCTACGGAAGAAGCCGTTGCCGTCTTATGAGCCGCAGCGTTGACGGTCCATGGAGGTGAGCCTGCTTCCTCGCCAATCTCTTTCCCCGTTAGAACGCGGTCATAGATTTTGAATTCATCCAAAGCTCCTAGGAAGGAGCCCGTCTTGCTGCCGATGGCGGCTGCAGGCAGCAGCGTCGTTTCGGATACGGTACTTTTAAGCTCACCGTCAATAAATAAGGAAGTTCCCTTCAAATCGCCACGGAAAGCGACATGCACCCAGCGTCCCGTTGGAATAGGGGCATTGAAGGCGAAATCATAGCCTTCGCGCGAGAAGCCCGCATTTGCGCTGCCTTTTTGCTTCAGCTTCAGCATGCCGTACTCCGATTCCGTGAAAATCGCTTCATCCGATGACGAGCTGTCAGCAAGCTTTACCCAAGCAGCCGCCGTCCAAGGGAAACCTTTAACCGTCAGGCCAGTCTCGATCCGATCCGTCTTCTCGTTAAACTTAACCCCTTTGCCCAGCTTCCCTTCATTCGTCCGCTCCGCGCCTTTGAGCGTGCCATTGTATGCATTGCCGGATTGATCCGCTGCCGATTCATTCCCCTCTTCAAAGGAATAGTGAACGACCGTCTTACCAGCCGAATCCACCTCATGGAACAGATCGTTTCCAGGCCCAATGCCTAGCTGATCGCTAAGCTGCTTGAACTCGGCATAAGTAGAATCGCTAGATTGCCCTCTCCACATTTTTTCCGCCATCACCGGCATCGCCTGCGCCACCCGGTCATGGACATCCGCCGCGCTTACTTTCTTGCCAAGCAGATCGTTCCACACCGCGAACATGCCGCCGAGCAGGTTAGGCTCCCCGTCTTGCAAACGGAGATTGTTCCCGAAGTAGGTTGGCTCCCAATTGTTATAGAGCCAATTCGTATCCAAGTAATCGCGGTAATAACCCGCCTTTGGCACCATGTACAGGTAACCGTCCAGCGTATTGATGACCTTAAAGCCCTGTGCGACTGAATCGGCTGGATTTTGCCAGCCATTGTTCCAAATGTGGGTAATGATGTCCTTGTCGACTGGCGTCGTTCCGGTGAATAACGACAAGCTGCCCCACATGCGGGACACTTTCCCTTTGCTCTTCAAATACGCGTTCATTTGATTGAGGTATTGCCTATAAAACTCAAAGGTCGTTTTATCATTCCGATCAAACTCGTCGGCGCCAAAATGAATTTCTTTGCTATCGAACCATTGATCGTCCAAATATTCATCCATGACGTCTTTGACAAAATCGATCGTTTCCGGGCGTGTAATATCCAAATGGTCGACAGGCAAATTATTTTTCACGAGATCCGGTCTAACCTTCGTTAAGGCGAGCGCATGGCTAGGCGATTCGAATTCAGGCGTAATATTGAGACCGCGAACGCCTGCCAGATCCTGAAGCTCGCGGAAATCCTGCTTCGTATAGTGCCCGTCCTTAGCGGTCAGCTCCGGGTATTTGGCGCTTTCCAAACGGAACGCAGAGTATTTAGTCCAGTTCAGCCTGCTGGTATCGGAGAAGATCTCGTTATCATTAAGATGAAGCTGGAAATCATTCAGCTTGTAGTAGGACATCATTTTGGCATATTCCTTCAGATCGCTCATCGGAAAAAATTTACGTGCGACGTCCAGCATGAAGCCGCGTTCCTGGTATTTAGGAAAGTCCTTCGCGATTCCTTTCACGATGCTCGTCTTCAACGGGTCCTGCTCCAAAATTTGCAGCGCTGTTCTCGTTCCGTAAAAAACGCCCTTCATCGTGTTCGCTTTTATTTTCACGTAATCGCCAACCTCAAACGTATAACCTTCGTCACCAACCGATTCATCTCTCGCGCTGTTTGCCGCAAGAACGAAGTCACCGCTTGAGGCTGGCTGATCACTGACAATCGAAATATTTCTGCCAGTCACCTCTTTCAGATCGTCTTGGAACACTTTCGCAGCCGCTGATAGATTGCAGTTGCAGCCCGCGGACTGTAAAACAATGCGTGAACGGTCTGTTATCGCGTAGGAGCCGCTTCCGCCCGTCCACTCCTGCAAGCTTGGTATGACTTTAGGCTTAGCATTCACTGCTGCTTCCGCTGCCCCGATTGACTGCAGAGGTATGGAACAAAATATCAGGCTGGCAATACCGATGATACTCATCCACTTTTTCATATAAAAATCGCCCCGATTCCTTATTTTGAGCAGGCAGAAAGAAGGCTAGCGGCATCATGCTGTCAATCACATCATGCCGCTAGCCTAGTTGAATTTATTTACTCTACGATTTTTCTAGCGACGATAACAAGGTCTTGCAGATCAATAACGCCGTCTCCGTTAATATCCGCTTTTTTCGCTTGCTGCCAATCCGTGCTGGACGTTGTTTTACCGTAGTGGGCTGCAATGACCGCCAAATCGCCGATACTTACTTTGCCGTCTCCGGTAACATCGCCGCTAATGCCCTTATCGGCAATCTCGATGCTAATCGTCGAAGGAGCAGCCGTCCATTCCACATTGCCGTCGGAAATGTCAGCGCTAGTTACGGAAATGATACCGATCACTTTCCCAGCCGAATCCTTGGAGCGGAAAGTGAGCTCCAGCACATCCGCATTTCCAGTGACCGCATTCGCGGCTCCCTCACTAGCAACGAGGAAGCGAAGCACGCCTGGCGTTGCATGCTGGTCACCGACGATGCTCACACCTGTAATTAACGATTTTGCGCCTACGTACTCCATCACGCCGGCGTCGTATTGAAGCTTAATATCCTGCGCAAAAATCGTTTGTTCCATGCTGCGAAGCCCAAGCTTCACGGCAAATTCCGTTTTTGTCGGAACGCTTGCCGGCCCCGTCAGGATCGTTGACGGCTTCAGCTCTACCTCCGCTTTTTGCACCGTAACCTTGCTTGTTGCCGTGAATTTCCCGTCTACCGTCGTTACGGCAATATCAGCTGTACCCGCCTTCAGCGCTGTCACGACAACTTTGCCATCTTGCGCAGCCACCGTGGCAACCGTATCGTCGCTAGTAGACCAGCTTACCTTTTTATTCGTTGCATTCTCTGGCAATACCGTTGCCGTAAGCTCCGTCGTTTCACCTTCCTTGAGCGTAACCGCCGCCTTGTCTAACTGAACGCCGGTAGCTCCGATGACTTCGGATGGGTCCTGCACCTTAAACACATGAAGCTCCGCTGCCGAGGCAAAATTGCCTACGCCCTCCGTCGCCTCCAGCTTCACATGCGTTGCTGCTGTCTCCGCGAACCTGACGGATTTCACCTTCTCATCACGAGTCCAAGCACCGCTTGCAACTTGCGTGAAGTTGACGCCATCCGTACTTACCGACAGGTTATAACGGGTAATGATGCCGTTTACCGCACCCGTTCTTGGCGTGTAATTAAATTGATTGATCGTGTAGCTTCCGCCAAGATCCAGCGTAATGGATTCAGGCAGGTGAGGCGGGCTCCACTTTGTATGCCATAAAGTCGAGATGTCGCCATCAAGCGCGTTCTGCGGATCGTCGCCCGGCTGGAAGCTGGATGCGCTAGCTGTCATTTGCGACTGCGGAATGAGCGTATTCGCTTCATAGACATGGATCATCACAGCTGCGCTTATTTGGCTTCCATCGGTAGAGGCTGCCGTAATGGTAGCCGAACCGATGCCATGAGCGGTCACTTTGCCCGCTTGATCCACGGAGACGATTTCCGCATCGCTTGAGCTCCATTGCAGCGTTCTATTAAAGGCGATAGCTGGTTTTACTTGCGCAACCATTTGTGCGGATTCACCTTTATTCAATTCCATTTCTTGCTTGTTAAGCGTCACACTCGTAACGAGTACGCCTTCAACAGGTACGATAGGTCCTTCATCGTCAACGCGAATATTATCGACGACGAGTGTTCCCGTTAATTCCTTTTGGTTATTTGTTTTGTTTTTTATAATGGCTAAATATGCGTTTTGTGCGCCTTCCGTAGCAAACGTAAGATCAAGCTTGTTTTTCCCTTCCGCTAGATTTTGGGTAACGAGATCACGCACGACACCGTTCTCATTAACGCGTACAGCTACGGTGTACATATCCAGCTCGTCGGAATTGTAGTCCATCGTCAAATGATACATATTGTCCTGCTTCATCCGGAGCGTGTGCGGCAGCGTCCGCAGCCATTCTCCCGTTCCTTCTTCATTCGTTTTGAGCGACCATTTGCCATCCAGCACATAGCTCTGAATTTGGCTGCCGCCCTTTTCGACCAGATGGGTACGAACTGGGCCTGTTTTCGAATAAACGAATGGTCCCCAGCCCTCATCAACATTCTCGAAATCCTCGTACAGGATGGAAGCGCCTGCATCTGTTTTAGTTGGGTTTTCCCATATTCTCACGTCGTCAAGCACTACGTTGCCGCTGCCTTTCTCCACCTTCAACGACAAAGTTGCCGTGCTGCTCACCGCATCAAACGATACTTTAATGCGTTGGAATTTGGCGCCCGAATATTTATGCTGCTGCGACAAATAGCCGTGCTCGGTGTCCTCCAAATAATTGACTGCCTCGGAGTCTCCTTGCTTCACGCCGATTTGCATCTTGCGTTTGCCGTCTTCCTTCACCCATACGGAAGCGCTATACGTTTTGCCTGCCTCAAGTCCGGTGATCGTCTGATTGATCGTTGCGTCCTCCGGCCCGCTTACCTGAAGCTGATCCTCCGCATTGTTGTTTTTAACAATTTGGATATGATCGGTATTTGCTGCCGTCGAGGATTTGCTCCAGCTATTGAAGCTTTGGCTGTCGAAGCTCGGGTCCTTCACCAAGCCGCCATCGCCCCACAGCATATCCTTATTTGCCGGAGCCGCCGTTTTGTAGAGGACATAACCGATGCCCTTCTCTGCCGTTAGCGTCACCTCGCCGTTTGTCACTTGTACGCTGCCCGCCGGCTCATGTCCAAGGTCCGTCAGCTTATATAGCTGAGCCGTCTGCACATTGCTCCATGAAGCCGGCACTTTCCAAGTCGTAGCCCCGCCAGCCGGATTCCAGTGATAGATTTTCTCTTCCGATTCCGGGCTCCAAGGAATGAATACCGTGCTGTTGCTGATGCTGCTGCTGTCTGTCATGATCGCTATGTCATTGCCGTCCTTGCTCAAATGGATTTTTGCGTCTTGACGGCGCTCTACGACCACATTGTTTTCAAACTCAACGCGGTTTTCAGTCATTTTTGTAATCGGGAAATACTGCATATATTTGGTCGGCAAATTGTGGTTGAAAAATGCCGCTGTCGTATCCTTATAGCTGTTAAATGCAGAATTGCTTTGCCAGTAGCCTACGCCAACCTGTTTGTTCCCCTTAAGCAGCGGCGTCGTTAAAAATCCATCCAGCACGTGATTGCGCATGAAACGGATAATTTGGCTGCTGTTGCCTTGATTCGGATAACCGGGATCCGTTCCCCAGTGTACCCACGCGGCTTGCTGGAATAGCGGGCCGGCAAATTCCGTTCCGAGCATCCAGCCGTTGCCGTTAATATAATCGGAAAGCTTCTTCGCATTGTAATCCGCGCCGGAATAGACATCTACATATACAAAGGATAGATTGTCACCGGTGTCGCTCTTGAGCATATCAAGGCGACGCTTCAACTCGCCGGATTCCACATCCTTTGTTTTGTTTACGTAGTAAGCCTGATCGAGCCAGCCCCAGCCTTTGCTGAGCGGCTGCGTCATATTTTCCATCTTCGTTTCGTAAGCATCGAGCATATATTCCGTGGCATTGATATGAACGCCGCCGAGAATATTGTATTTCTTGCCCTCGCTCAGCACGTAATTGAAATCGTCGATGCCGCCCTGGCGAATGCCGATATGGCCGCCGTAATCCGGATGCGAATCATCGTGTCCTTCGGCCTGATACCCTTTGAACAAAATGATCTGCCCGAATCCATCCGTCAAATTCGATATTTTCTTCGCGTTATCGAATGCGCGGAGGAAAGGAGTGGATGTCGTCGAGCCAATGTTCATGCTGACATAAGAGAGATTGTCGCGGATTTTCTCGCTGCCAAACGGCACCTCCGCGTGCTCGCGATTAGCGATAGCGCCATCCTGCCAGTCGACCAGACCGTCATCGTTCGCATCCGGCGTCAAAATAACTTTCGCCCATGGCAATGGCTCCGGCTCCAGCACATCGCTGCCGCGGTATACCCAAGCACCGCCCGAGATGGCTGCTTTCTTCGTCCCAAGCTGCGCATCCGTTGCCACCTTCACGCGAACCTTATCGTTATCGTTCACGACGTTCGTGATCATTGTTGCCGCTAATTGATCCGTGTTGAGGAAAGCATAGGTGCGTCCGCCGCTAACATCGGTTGCCCCTGCTTTAAGGTCTTTGTATTCCTCATTGATTTCATTCCAGCCGCCCGTTACCCAAGCAGCCGTTTCCTGCGCCTTGGCTTGTGTTCCGAGAACCGAAACGAGATCGTGATTTGGCCATTCGATCGTTTTAACCTTTACCGTGCCCTTCTCCTCCAAGCTAACCACGTTAAAGTTAAGCACGTTATGCGATAGCTCCATCGCCACCTTCAAGTCCACGTTAATCTCTGGAATTTGAAGCGCGTATACGGCCGTTTCTCCTTTCGAGCCTGCTGCTGCACTCTTCGCATAGGCGGCGGCTGTAGGGAAATAGGACTTGTTATTGATTTTGATCTCATTAAACCCGTTTATCTGGCCTTTCATTTCCGCATTGCTGCTGTTCCAAACGTAAGATTTCACCCGCGGAAATTCCTTGTCGATTTGGACGGTCATCTGCTCGGATGCAAGCGTATCAATGACCGTAATCGGCTTAGGGTCAGGAGTCGTTACCTTCGCATCCGTCACCTTCAAATCATCAATGGTTATCGTCTTATTGGCGAACCAGCTGCGCAGTCCGATCTTGCCGGCACCAGTCGGCACGCTCGGCAAGCTTGTGCTTAGAACGCTAGTGCCGTCAACAAACAATTCCACGCTGTCTTTCACATAACGCAGCTTGAACGTATATTGCTGCCCGGCTGCAAACGCTGGACTGGTGGAAGCGATATTGCCGTAGGTTTCTACGCCGGCCTTCACGGCATCCCAGCCCCAGCTGCTCGTATCGTATTGGATGACATTATAATTGCTGCTATCGACATAACGGTAGACCAGCCCAAACCGCGTCGGCGCCTCATTAAACTTCAGCTTGACTTCATACTCGCCATCCGCGTATTGCGGTGAATCCTTGTCGTATACGATCACCGCCCCCTGCGTAACGGCTTTGACTGCTCCGTTATCCGCGGTAAACGTTGTCGTTCCTTTGCCTGCGGTCCAACCGGTAATCATGCCGTCATTGTAATCCTTAATGTAGGCATCACTGGTCTCAGCTGCAAATACAGCGGCTGACGGCATGCAAAGCTGCACGCCCAGTAACATGGCCAAAAGAAAGCTAAACGGCTTGTTGCTTCTTTTCACTGCGATCATCCTCTCTTTGCTAAATTAAAAACAAATGGACCCTGACCCTCTCTATATCTCTTTTTTTGCATCCCCCCTCCAAAAAATCAAAGAAGTCGTGATACAAAATGTATCATCAAACGCCTGACAGCAACCGTTTAATGACAACCGCAGACTCTGCTCTTGTAGTGAGCTTTTTAGGCGCGAAGGAGCTTGCCGTTCTTCCTTTCAACAAGCCAGAAGCCGTGGCAAAGCCGACCGATTTTTTAGCCCATTCGCTAATTTCCCCTTCGTCTTTGAACCCTTTTAAGCTGCCTGCTTTAAGGCTGTCTACCTTAACCCCCGCAGCATAAGCTTTGGCTCGCATCAGCATGACGCTCATTTCCTCCCGCGTAATGCTTTTGTCAGGCGCAAAGGCCACGCTTGTTACCCCATTGATAATGCCAGCGGCATAAGCGCTTTTGACCGTATCCTCATACCAAGAGCCTGCTTTCACATCTGCAAACGGGTTCTTTCCGCTGCCCTTCTTCAGTTCTAATGCCCTTGCGATCAACGCCGCGAACTGCGCCCTAGTCACGTTGCTGTTCGGAGCAAACCGCTCGTTATCGATGCCTTCGACGATGCTTTTATTGACCATTTGCATAATATCGTCTTTTGCCCAGTGCCCAACGATATCGCTGAACAGCTTCGTGAAATCGACAGATTCCGTCAGCGTAAAAGCTTGATCCTTGAGATCTCGGTCAATGATTTTCATCGATGTCCAATTCACCTTAGCGGTTCCCGGCTTTTTCGCTTTGAAGGTAATGGTGCTTATATCGATGTTCCCGGCTTCGCCCTTCACATTTCCGATCTTCGTGTGGGCAAACGTAATTTCATCGTTTTTGACAATGGGAGACACGGAAAAGCCTTTGAAGCTTGATTCTGCTTTTACGATCTCCAATTGTTCGGGATCAAACTTGAATTTCACTTCATACGCGTACAAATCCTTCATGTTATCTCCGCTAAGCTTGATGGTGAATTGTGCGTTCGCAGATTCCTTAGCCGATGAGCTCATCCCAAAATCCGATGCTTTCTCCGCGCTGGCCACCGTCATCATCAGCATGGTACAAATCGTACAGATCAACGTGTTCAGCAGTATTTTACGATACAATATGTATCCCTCCCCTTGGTTTTATTGACCCCTCTATCATACAAACCGTGGAAACGGATACAAATGATCTATTTTGTAGTAAAGTTGATTATTTTTGCATTGAACGCTAATTTTGCCCGAAAACGAAAAAAGAACCTCCCTAACCACGATGATGTGATTAGAAGGTTCTTATAGGCTGCTAGATATAGGAGGATACGAAAGAACGTTTGTCTTTCTCCTTCCGGTAGGCGACCGGGCTAAGTCCCGTTACTTTTTTGAAAATCCGGCTAAAATGCTCTGGGTTGACGTACCCTACCCTCTCCGCGACATCGTATATTTTCAAGCCGTTTTCTAACCCTTCCTTCGCTTTCTCTATCCTCAAATTCGTCAAATAAGAAATGAAGTTAATGCCGGTTTCTTTGGCGAATTGCTTGCTTAAATAGCTCTCGCTGACGCCGACCATTTCGCTAATATTGGATAGATGAATATCCTCGTCAAAATGATTTTCCAGAATCGCCTTTGCTTTGGCGACAACCGGGCTGAGCCAAGCAGCTGCGCATTGTACTTTGGGATGCAATTTATCATGAAGCTTCGTAACGAACAGCTCCACCCACTGAATGGTCTCGTCCCACGTCTCCAAATGGCGTACATGCTCCATCGGATGAGGAAACTGCTCATGAAACTTCTCCCAAGATACGCCATTCTGGTGCATCAGCGATCCCACTTCCCAGATCAGGTCGCTAAGCGCCGACTTGATGTCGTCGGGTGATGAGGGGAACCGCTGCCCCAGCCGCTCGAAGCCCTCCTGCAGCCGCTGCTTCCAGAGCGCTTGGTCAGCCTCCTTTAACGTTTGCAGCAGCTCCGACTTAAATGACATCCACTCTTCCTTCCAATCATCCGCCTCTATTCGAAAAGGCCGCTCCGCTTCTGGATACAACAAACGGTCATAACCATGATAGTAGCTTAGAATGGACAAGCGCTCCGCCTGCCTGAACAATCGGTTCCACTGCATCACGCCGCTTGCCACATCGCTGATCCCAATGGATAGATTAAGATTCAAAAACTGGCGCAGCCTGATTTTCACATCGGTTAATACGCTATGGGTCAGGCTGCGAATGGCTAACGTGCTGCACTGCTCAGGAAATGTGAAAAATAAAGTGTAATGGCGGTCATCATGGCGGCAAACGCGGCATATCCCTTCATTCCGGTCTGTATTTGTAACGGTACGTATCGTCTGCAAGACCATGCGATGGATATGCTCGAAGGGGATGACCTCCGACAATCGAATAAGCGCCACCTCTTGATTTTTCTCGCCCAAATGGTTTTTTACAAATTCCAAGTCCTGCTTCAATTGTTCATCTTGCCCGTAATCCGGCAGATTCGCGGCAGTCGACAAGGAAAGCCGGTGCAGGATCGAGCATACCCTTTCTTCTTCATCCTGAACGGGGGCTAGGGTAACCGCTGTTTTTTGCCGCCTATTTAATTCCGCTATCGTCTTGTGCAGAACAGGCGCGATATAAGCCTCGTCCAATTTTGCTTTGAGCATGTAATCGAAGGCGCCCAGCACGAATGAATCTCTCACATACCCGTAATCGCCATACGCGCTCAGCATGATGACAAGCGGCTCCCTGGCAAAAGAAGCATCACGAATCGCTTTAAGCAGCTCCACGCCGTTCATCCTCGGCATCTGAATATCGGCTAATACGATATCGATGTCCTGGCGTTCCCGAAGCAGCGATAACGCCTCTTCACCGTCCCCGGCCTCTCCTGCGATTTCAATATCCGTTGAAGTTAATGAAATGTATTCCCGTAGTGCAAGTCTAGCCAAAGGTTCGTCATCAATGATGAAGGCTTGGTATTTCGCCATTCTATTTCCCCCTTTTGATATCACTTGTCAAAATACAATGGAAAATGGATATTGTTGCTCTCGACGTATTCAACCGCCTTGCTCCAATTTTCATTCATTTCACTTACAATATCAGCCACGGATGCGCCTGCAAAAATTTGCTGCGCCATCTTTTTCTCGTCATACTGGGCAGCGTTTTTTATTTTCACGAATTGCTCATCCAGTCCTTGGTACATAAACGGATTAAAGGGATGCCGGTTATTCACCTTGTTGAAGAAGGGCAGATTAGCCGTTACGTCATTTAAGGTGGAAGAATTTTGCGAGTTGTTAATATATTGCTGGTAGACTTCGGGACTGAACATCCATTCCAGAAAAGCTATCGTTTCTTCCGTGTTTTTGGAGTTTTTGTTTATCGCCATATATTGGTCGGGCATAGTGACAGCTTGCAGCTTCTCTTTGGTCGTCGCTCTCCAAGGCAAAGCGAATGCATCAATATCCTCATCCGTATTCACCTTCGACATATGATCGGAATAATACCATTGCCCAAGTGCGATCATCGCTGCTTTGTCCGATTGGAACAATTGTGTCGCCTGATCGAATCCGATCGCAAGCGCGTCGTCTCCTGCAAGCTTATTTTCGGATATGGTCTTCAGCATATTCGCCGCTTTCTCGAAGGCTGAGCCTGCTCCGAACGGCCTTTTAATATTCGCGAGGTTAGCCAGATATTGCTCATCCTCCGTGAGTATAGGCGGGCCAAATTCGATAAACGGATAAAAGGTCCAATCGTCCTTCCCGCCGATCGCAATCGGTATATATTTGCCATGGGATTTGATTTTCTCAAGCACATTCATAAACTCGTCATAGGTCTGCGGCACCTCAACGCCTACCTCTTGAAAAATGCTAGGGTGGTAATAGACGTATTCCGAGAAGGACACAAGCGGCAAACCAAGGATATGGCCGTCGAGCACGGCTGGGTACCTGTTTCTCCCCGTTGCCTGCAATTCATCAAGGGACAGCAGCGAATCCTTATAAATCGTAAGATGGCCCGGCTTTAAGTAAAAAAGATCCGGCAAATCATTGGCCGCGAGGCGCACCTTCAAGTATTGTCCGCTGTTATCCGGAATCGTCTCCACTTCGACCGTTACATTGGGTTTAATAGCTGTATATGCCTTCACTTTTTCGGTCCAAAACGCAATATCCGTCTTCGATTCCCAAATGCCGAGTTTAATTTTGACAGGCTGATTTTTATTGGATGTTATGTTTGATTGTGAATCATTTGTTCCAAATGAATTAAACTTATTATTTATTTCGATCTTGTTGTAGCCGATGTAACCCGCAAGCAAGCTTATAAAGATTAGGCTAATCACTAAAGCGGAACCTACTCCTTTTCTCAATCTCATTCATTTATCTCCCTAGGATGCTTGGAATTGGCTAAGTATTGTTGGCGCTTTCAGCGTTATAAATCCCATCTTACATGGTAAGGAGATGCGGCGATATGACGTTTTTGGTTCTGACATGATCTTTTATGGCTCATATTCCACGCATTGCCCGGAACAAAGCCCGCTTATTTCCTTAAATTGATGTCGGCCATTTCCTCATCCGGCTCATTAATCAAGGGCAGCCTTATGATCACCTTCGTGCCATGCGGATAATTCGGTTCATACTGCAAACCGTACCGATCCCCATAGTGCAGCTGGATTCTTCTATGCACGTTTTTGTTGCCCATTCCGCTAAATGCATAGCTGGGCTCTTTATCCTGCGCCCGAGTCATTAGCTCCTCCGGCATGCCCGCTCCATTATCTGCGATTGTAATGATCAGATCACTTTCTTTCGCTTTGATGGATACATCGATCGTTCCAGGGTAATCCAATTCCTTCAAGCCATGAATGATGCTGTTCTCCAAAATGGGCTGCAGCAGCAGCTTGAGCAAGTAATGGCGGGCTATTCCGTCATCGATATCCCACTCGGTCTGGATCGATTTGCCGAATCGAATTTCCATAATGTATAAATAATGCTTTAAGTGGTCAACTTCCTCTTCTATCGTCGTAAGCAGGCCGCCGCGATTGAAGGAAGACGCCAATAAGCGCGTTAACGCATGCGTCATGTTGCGGATATTATCCGCCTTGCTGATTAAAGCCATATACTTGATCGAATTTAACGTATTGATTAGAAAATGAGGATTGATTTGAGACTGCAGGGCGGCAAATTCGGCTTTGCGCTTCTCGATCTCCTGCTGTTCGTGCTGGTCAATCAGCTCCTTAACCTGTTCCGTCATTAGATTAAAGGAATGGCCCAGCCGCACCATCTCCAAGCTGCCTGAACCGGTGTATCTCGCATTGAGATCGCCGCCGGTAACGCGGACCATTTGGCGGAGCAGCGCACTAATCGGCTCCGTGACATTTGATACGAGATAGAAGGAAACGAGCACAAACGCCACGATGATCAAAATCGCCAGAAACCATACAAACGAATTGACGCTTCTGTAATTTTCGAGCAAATCCTTGTACGGAAGCATCTGTACGATATACCAATTTGAATTATCGACCCTGGCATACGTAATTAATTTGCGGTTGTCCTCCGTATCATCGACGAAAGAGCCCTTCTCGTCTTGGCCGATTTTTGCTTTCCAATTATCCGAAATGATGCTGCCTCTATCCACGATCGTATTGGAGGCGATAATTTCGCCTTTTTCGCTTACAATGTGCAGAACGGATTCCGAATTGTCGCGGGATTGCAAAATACGGTCAAAAGCGCCGCTTTCAAACGTAAACAAGATCATCTCTAGCTTCGAAAAAGGGTTAGGATCGCTGGGAGAAAGGGCAGCCGCCATAATGTACGGATTATAATTGCCATACAGCATATTGGGCTGCATGCCCAAAAACCTTACAATGTTAGGCGTGCTCGCGGTATCGTGGTACCACTCTTGCTGGCGGAGCATCGCTTCGTCAGTCATCATGTTTTTTAAATAGGAGTAGGATTTGCCGTTATCAAAAAAGAAGTTGACCGAAAGGACGCGTCCCGATACGGACGCCGTGTACTTCTCGATCAGTATTTTCAGCTTGTTGCTGGCTAATTGTTTCTCTATGCCTTCCTTGTGATGGACGTCAAACACCGTTAATATGACATCCTGGTCGACCCCGATCGAAGCGAACAAACCCGCCATCCGATTGATTTCCTGACTAACGGAGTAAGCAACCGCCTGAGAGGTTTGCAAAGACCGCCCCGTATTTTGCTGAAGAATATCCCGCTCATAGATGTTCAAGATGACCGCGCAGATCAAGATGACCGGCACGATAACAACTAAAATAAAAAAAAGCCGGAGTATTGTGGACATGCGTAGATTTTTTTGCATATTGACTCCTTAAACAATATTTTCAGAGCCGCCTTGCGATTACAGCATTTGGAAATCGATATACTCTCGTTTCTATTCGACAAACTGCGATAAATCCCTCTCGCGAATGTGTTGGCTAGCTTTATCATAAATGACTAATCCCCTTTTTTATTTAGCCAGAAGCGAGAATAGTTGGACAATTCCGTTATAACGAACCGTTTGGCCGCCTTGTAAGCGGCACAGAACAAAATAAGACAGGTTTAGTTCAAAATAGTTCATTTCCTGTTGCGCACGCCCAAGGTAGAGTTACTGATGAACAACAGCGCAGACAACGAATACTGGGGGAATGTATAAATTGCGTGTATATCAATCATCGTTACGACTCGAGGGAGCAGAAGTTGGAGGGGAAAATCCGCTGCCTATGTTTCGAAACAGCCAGCATCATAGAGAAGTAGCGGATAACGGTACCCTCACGGAGGGGCATCGCATGAAGCTTGGTTACGAAACCGGAGAACGGTTTTTACCTTACCGGATGCAGGACCGTTATTCCAGAGAACGGAATGAGCTTTTAATCGAAACGATTATATTGGAAAATGATCAGCTGCAAGCGGTATTTTTGCCCCAGTATGGGGGTAGATTGTATGCGTTGATCGATAAAAAATCGAATCGCGATATTTTATATACGAATCCTGTTTTTCAACCCGCTAATTTAGCTATCTTGAATGCATGGTTCTCTGGGGGCATCGAGTGGAATATCGGCCAGCTCGGCCATACGTTTACGACCTGCTCACCCGTGCATGCCGCCATTCTCAAAGACCATAAGGGAGACGATTTCCTGCGGATTTACGATTATGAACGGACTAAAAATGTATTCTGGCATATTGATTTCCACCTGCCTGCCGGATCGGATAAGCTCCTTATTTATGTACGAATCGTCAATGACAACAACCGGGCCGTACCGATGTATTGGTGGACCAATATTGCCGTCGAGGAAACCGCCGGAGCCCGTGTTTTCTCAGCAACCGATGAAGTCATCTATATTGACCACAGCATAAAAGGGTTTGGCTTAGGCAAGCTGCCTCATCTGCCGACCGTTCCGGATAAAGATGTATCGTATCCGCTGAGCTTTCCGTTCTCGAATGAGTATTTTTTTCAAACGCCGGCTAACAACGAATATCCGTGGGAAGCCGTTGCCTACGAAGACGGCAGAATGTTCTACGAACGCTCGACCTCGCGGCTGCGCTATCGCAAAATGTTTTGCTGGGGCAATCACGCTGGCGGAAGGCGTTGGTGCGACTTCCTTGCAAATCCGGGCGAGGGCAATTATATCGAAATCCAAGGAGGCTTTGCGCCTACCCAGCTGCACGGACTCGATATGCCCGCCCATTCGGAATGGGATTTTACCCAAGCGATCGGCATGACCTGTATCGAGGCTGAGCTAACGCACCAGCAGGATTGGAATAAAGCAAAGTCGTATGTTCAGCAATGCGTCGACCGGCATATCGATGAAGAAGAAATGCTGGCGATTCATCACTCCCTTCGGACGCTAGCTGGCAAAAAACCTGAACATAAGCTGTTTCACGGCTCCGAATGGGGCGAGCTGGAAAGGCTTCGCAGGGAAAAGCTGGAGAATCGCCAAATTCCTCCCGGATTTCATTTCACCGTGAGACAGCAAGCCGGGAACAGCCCAAGCCGCGACTGGCAGGCGCTGCTGAATGATGGCCGTTTTCCAGAGCGCGGCGTTCATGAAATTCCAAGCGCCTGGATGGTGCAGGAGGAATGGCTTGACCTTCTTGAAGCGAGCCTGCAATCCGCGCGCAACCAATCTTGGAACGCTTATATGCATTTGGGAGTGATGCTGTATGAGAATGGCAAGGAAGCGGATGCGATTGCCGCATGGGAAACCTCCCTCCGCCTTCAGCCATCGGTCTGGGTATACCGAAATCTCGCTGAAGCGATGAATCGAAAAGGGTTGAGCGAACAAGCGCTGAGCTATTGGGAGCGCGCGTTCCAGCTTACACACTCCTTTCCTGACCAAGCGCTTGCTGAAGAATATTTGAACCTGCTTATAGGAATGGAGCGATACGCTGAGGCATGGCGTGTCTATCATAGCTTGCCGGATGCTTTCGCAAGCAGCGACCGCATTCGAATTATTGTCGGTGCCGCTGCTCTGGAGCTGGATGAGCTTGCGTTTGTGGAGCGCTTATTTCTTCAGGAGTTTGCTGTTATCCGAGAGGGAGAGACGCTCGTTATCGAGCTTTGGTACAAATACAAGGCCAAGAAGCTGGCAAAGGCAAGAAACGAGCCGTTAAGCGAGGCTCTTCTAGCGGAAGCCAAGGTGATGTTCCCGCCGCCTGCCAACATTGATTTTAGAATGATTGGAGAGTAGCGGAGCAGCAAAAAGAGGACTTGCGGTCGTTGATCGTCAGTCCTCTTTCCGTCAACGAACACCTCCACTGCGGCTAAACAAAAAAACCGCCCTTCTATAGGACGGCGAAAGTTTTATGAAGATGTGCGGTCCGTTTTCTGAGATTCGGACATTCGATATTCGGTTGGCGTTTCCTGGCATGATTTGCGGAACACTTGCGTGAAATGGCGCATATCGTTAAAACCGACCTGCACCGCGATATCTGATACTTTAAGATGGGTATCCCGCAGCAACGCTTTCGCTTTTTCCATTCGGAGCTGCGTAATGTATTCCTTGTAGCCCGCTCCTACCTTCTGTTTAAACAGTAAGCTGAAATAGGTGGGATTCAAATAAACGGCCGCCGCGACTTTGTCGAGCGACACATTCTCATGAAAATGTTCATGAATGTATTGAATGGCTGTGTCGATCATTCCGGTTGACGCTTTATCGGCATCATTAACGGGCGGAGTTGCCTTTAATGCCTTTTCTTCAAGCTCCATATGTTCACTCGCGGACCTTTTTTGTTGCTCCGTTTCCATTTCAGCGCGCAGCCGCGTAATTAGTGCTACCAGCTTTTGTTTGCCAATCGGCTTAAGAATATAGTCGGAAGCTCCTTGCCTGAGCGCTTCTTGCGCATAATAGAAATCGGCATGGGCCGAAATAATGATCCATTTTATGCGCTGATCCAATTCCTTGCCTGCCGCCAATAGCATTAATCCGTTCATCTTCGGCATCTTGATGTCTAATATAACGATATCAACCGGCGATTTGGAGAGGATGTCCAGCGCATCTTTCCCATTTCCAGCTACTAAGATCGAAGCCTCTGGAAAGGAGGAGAGAATCGTTCGCTTCACGCCGTCACATATCGGTTTCTCGTCATCAACGATCAGTACTCTCATGCACGCTCCTCCTCCAAATTAGCGGGTACGACTATCGTTACCTGCGTTCCTTCTCCGAAAGTGCTATGGATTTGAACGCCGTATGCAGGCCCATACCATAGCAAAAGCCGTCGATGCACGTTAGACAGCCCGATTCCTGTATCGGATTCGCGCTGCATATCTGTCGAGATTAAGTCTTCTGCTTGTCCCTTCGGAACTTCTTCAAGACTGCTTGTCGCCTTCCTCTCAAACGTGCGTTCCTTTTCCGATTTGGTATGAAGTGCGGTTAACAGCGCTGCGAGCTTTTCGGGCTCCATTCCCGCACCATTATCCTTAATATGAATATAGAGATTACCCGCATCAATGTGGGCCGTTATAAGAACAACCCCAGCCTCATTCGAATCCTTCTCGTCCAGTCCATGTACGATTGCGTTCTCAACAATGGGCTGTAAAATCATCTTCGGAAGCTTTATCGCATGCCATTTGGGATCAATCTCTATTTTGATTTCTAATCTATGGTTCATGCGGGTTTGACAAATAAGCGCATAGTTTCTAATTTGTTCAAGCTCTTCGAGCAGTGTCACGCTTGATGAATGCTCCCAGTTGCTGCTGTATCTAAATATTTCGGAAAGGGAAAGTACAACCTCGCTTAGGGTTTCTTCTTCCTTCTCCTCCAGCATCCAATAAATCATGTCCAACGTGTTATACAAAAAATGGGGATTCACTTGTGCTTGAAGCACCTGAAGCTGCACATTTTTCTCGCTTGCGGAAATTGCCCGAATACGTGCGATCAAACCATTAATCCGGTCGACCATTCGGTTAAACCGTTGTGCCATCTCCCTGATTTCTTCGAAGGACTTTACTTCCATCATACCATTAAAGTCGCCGCGTTCAACCTGCTTCATTTGGCGAATCATTTGGCTGATCGGCAAGGAAAATGATCTCGATACAAACAAGGCCAAAATAATGGATAAGAAGATCAGCAGCATAAAAATCATCAGAAGAAACTGCTTGGTTTGCTTGAGCTCGAAGGCAAGATCCGATTTTGGCGTTAGGCTTAGCAGCTGCAAATCCATGCTGTTCAGCATGCCATTAACGATTAAATACCGATCATTGTCTATGAGCTGGACGGGTTTATTATCATGAGCATCCGCGATCGCGCGAGCAGTCGTGGTTGCAAAATGATCCGGCTTATTATGGGCTAAAATAGCCTTCTCGCTGTTCAAAAGAAAGGATTCGCTATTGCTCGACAGCTCTAAATTTTTCATGATGTCATTCATCCCTTTAGGCTCCATCTCGACCAGCACGATTCCCATCGATTTCTGGTTGGTGAAATCCACGAGCTGGCTGCCAAAGGCGAATACGGATCTTTTCTCAATCTGATCAATGATTGAATTTTCCTTTACGCCAAGCCAAATTGGCTCGCCTTTGGAATGCTTGATCTGATAGTACCAAAGCGAATCCTTATAACCTACGTCAATGACCTGCGCGTTTCGGCTGCCATAGCTGTACACTTTTCCTGTATCCGTTATCACATAAATGCCAATGATGTCATCCCATGAATAAAAAATAGCGCCTAATGCGTTCGTTATCGAACGCTCTCTTATCGCTTGCAATGCAGGAATATCTTTTTGCTCACGCGCAGCATAGCTTTGAATCTCTGGACTGCTGACAATCGATTTCGCCAAGATCGAATAACCTTTCAGAAGCAGCTCCGCATGTCCGCTTGCTTGCGACATGCTCTTTAAGGCCACTTCCCCTACTTTGTCATTAACTTGCGCAGCAGAGCGCTGATAATACAGCATGGTCAATACAAGCATGAGGATAATGGAGCTTCCAACAAACAATAGAAATAAACGAACACCTAATCGATTAAACCATTGTTTGCCCCACCTCATGCTTTTATCTCCCCTGAATCTTTTTTTATGCGGGCCTGTATCGATTATCCCTTAACGGCTCCGGCAACCATGCCTGAAGTAATTTTGTCAGCAAGAAGGAAGTAAACGATCAGGACTGGAATAACGCCTAATATCAAGTATGCGCCAATAGCGCCGTAATTCGTCGTATATTTACCAACAAAGCTATAAATACCGAATGGCAAAGTTTTTAAATGGGCAGACGAAATAAAAGTTGCCGCCATAATGTATTCATTCCAAATGCTGATGAACGTAACGATCGATACGGTCATCAATGGCGGAATCGTAATCGGAAAAATGATGCTTGCAAAAATCCGGAAAATAGATGCTCCATCCATCGCCGCCGATTCCTCAAGCTCATGCGGGATGCCCTTATAAAATTCGGACAAAATAAAGACAGCCATCGGTACCGAAAATGCGATATAAGGCAAAATAAGCGAAATATGCGTATCCATAATGTGCAGCTTATTAAACAATACGACGAGCGGAATCAACGTCGCTTGCGTCGGAATCATAATGCCGATTAGAAAAATAAGCATCACAATTTTAGAGCCTCTCCATTTGAAACGTCCGATTGCGTAGGAAACCATGGCGCCAAGCACCAATGTGATCACCATCGATATTCCTGTCACAATAACGCTATTCCATAAATATTGCAAGTAGTGGCCGCTCACAAATGCATTGGAGTAGTTTTCCCACTTCATGATTTTTGGAAGAGCGAAGAAGCTGCTCGACAAAATTTCCTCATTGGTCTTAAATGAATACAATACCAGCCAAAGCAATGGATATACCTGTGTTAATATTAGAAGGGCCAAAAATGCCCGAACGATCGTTTTTTTGATTTTCACTTGTTTCATCCTCCTATTCCGCCATACTAAGATGCGGCATTCTCTGATCGTTTGAAGGCAAAATTAAGCAATATGGTTGCGACCAATCCTTCTGCGACCAAAAATACGGACATTGCGCTGCCGTAGCCATATTGGAAGGACATGAACGTTTTGTTATACATGAGAGTGGAAATCACTTCGGTCGAGTTGCCTGGCCCTCCGCCTGTCATAACCATAACAATATCAAAAGCATTAAGTGAACCGATGACTGCAAGTATAAGTGAAATTTTCAGAACGGGCGCCATTAACGGCAGCGTAATATAACGATCGGCTTTAAAGCCTTCTGCTCCATCGATTCGTGATGCTTCATATATTTCCTTGGAAATATTCTGTAGTCCCGTAAACTGGATCAGGACATGATAGCCTAGGTACTGCCATAAGGCGACGAAAAAGATCGCGTAAATCGCTATTTTAGGTTCTGCGAGCCATGTATGCGTCCAGCTCTCCAGCCCTACAGATATAAGAAGCTTATTCAGCATCCCGCCAAATTCAGCCGGGTTGTAAATCGAGCGCCATAGCTGCCCGATAACGACAACAGACAAAATAACCGGTAAAAAATAAATCGAAACCAACGTATTGGGTTTGCGAAGATAACGTGTGAGCAAAATGGCTACAAACAGCGCTACAGGAATTTCGCAAGCGGATATGAGTGCAAAGAGCAATCCGCGGTTAACCGCCGGCCAAAATAATGGATCTTTCGTGAGCATAGATACAAAGTTGTGAAGTCCTACATATTTTGCTGAGCTCATCCCATCCCATTGGAAGAACGAGTAGAACATCGAGATGACAATAGGTACGAACACCATCAACACATACAAAATCAGGCACGGCAGAACGAAGATCGCTAGTGTTGTTTTCGAAACTTTCAAAATATTCATTGTAATCCCTCCGTGTTGCCATAGGCTGCGTTGGCCTGGTTATTGAATAAAGGAAGGGAACCGTTTAGGCTCCCTTAGTTTGTTCTAAAATTGAAAATCAAGGATTGTTCATGTCAAAATTGCTTTTATGCTCGGCAGCGATATCCTCAGGCTTAACCTTCTGGATAAACATGCCTTGAAGCGCGTTCAAGTGATACTGCGTCGTGCTTGGATCAATCAAGTTGTCAAACGCGATCGTTCCGCCTTTTACCGTCTTGATAATATCGAGAACATCAATTGCTGCTTTCGAGTAACCGGCTTTAACGAAGTCACCGTCAACGATTTGCGCAAGACCTACTGCGCCTTTCATTTCGAACATCTTTTTCGGATAATTAGTCATGTAGTAAAGCAAAAATTGTTTGGATTCTTCCATATGCTTCGTGCTGGCAGAGATCACGTAACCTGAACCAGGCCCAAGCATAAACTCATTCGGATCGCCTTTGCCGTCTACCGTTGGGAACGGTTTCGCGACAACTTTGTCCTGAATATCAGATCCTTCAATAGAAGCGGTTACCCATGAGCCCATATAATACATTGCTGCTTTGCCGGTCAGGAACAAATTCTCGCCTTGCTCGTAGTCGAATGACGTAGCGCCTTCCTGGAACGCGCCTGCTTGGATCAGGTCTTGCATTTTTTCGATCGCTTTCACGAATGCCGGGTCATCAAACGACTTCTTCTTGTCGATAACATCCTGCAAGAAGCTAGGTCCGCCAAGGCGAAGAACGATATTCATAAACAAGAATGATCCTGTCCACGGCTCTTTCTCACCGATTGTCATCGGGATGATCCCTTTAGCTTTAAGCTGTTTGGAAGCTTCTACGATCTCTTCGAAAGTAGTCGGAATCGCGACACCCGCTTTTTCGAACAGCTCCGTGTTGTAGTACATGAGGCCAATATCGTTTGCCTCCGACAACCCGTACGTTTTACCATCAAACGTATAGTAATCGAGAATTCCTTTTTGGTAGGAGTCGCGCAAACCGTCTTTGTCTAAAATGTCGTCAAGCGGAGCAAGCTTGCCGCCATCTACATAAGGCTTCATCTGAGCGCCCGGATTTACTACGGTAACATCCGGCATGTCATTGGAAGCGGCTTGCGTTTTCAGCTTCAATTTTTGTTGGTCGCTGTTTAACGCATCAACATCGATTTTAATGTTTGGGTTAGCTTCTGTGTAATCCTTTACAATTTGACGAAGCGCTTTCAATTGAACGGAAGATTCATCGGCCGTATGAATTTGAAACTTTAGCGTGACCTCTTTTTTGGTGCTGCCCGCGTTCCCGTTAGTCGGGTTACTGCTCTCTTCCGTGGCTGCATTGTTGCCGCCGCAAGCTGCTAAGCTTACAGCTACTAATGCCATTACCATGACCAAAATCAATTTCTTCATCTTTTTATCCCCCAATTCTAAAATTTATAATGCGCTTTCCTATTTACAATTATCATGTAGTAAGGGCAGTAGACGTGATACGTTTTTTTTTGGTTTGATGTTAAATTTTTTTGGAATTGTTCCTTTTCATCGCAAATCAACGACTAAAGCATATAAGCAGGCTTGCATCAGCAACTATAATCTGGATAAATTGTACCTTAATAAACAAAAAAACCTCCACGGAGAGCACAAGAAACCATCACTGGTTATCTTGTGTTCTTAGTGAAGGAGTAAACAAGCCATTCCACTTATTTAATGACAGCTAAATCGCCCAGTTGCCATTACGGAAGATGGGTTCGCGCGTGCCGTCCTGCGTTATGCCGTCAATATTCATGTCGGGAGAGCCGATCATAAAATCTTCATGCGTAAGGCTGCGGTTTGCACCATGAGCGAGCAGCTCCTCAGGAGACATTTTCGTACCGCCAGCAAGGTTAACCGGATACGCCTGGCCTAGTGCAAGGTGACAGGAGGCATTCTCATCATATAAGGTATTAATAAAAACCACGTTGGAATTGGATATAGGCGAGTCATCAGGGACAAGCGCGATTTCACCCAAATGCCTTGCGCCTTCATCCGTGTTCAGCAAATTAGAGAGCGCCTCATAACCTTGCTCCGCCGAATAATCGATTACTTTGCCATCCTTGAAGGTCAAGGAGAAGCCGTTAATCACTTGACCATTGTAATTTAAAGGCTTCGTGCTGCGAACGACGCCATTCACGCCCTCTCTATGCGGCATTGTGAATACTTCTTCTGTCGGCATGTTCGGATTAAAAAATACCCCTTTGGCATTCGCTTTTGCTCCGCCCAGCCAAATATGGCCTTCCGGCAGGTCTACGGTCAAGCTTGTGCCTGGCGCTTCATATTGCAATTGCTTGTAACGTTTGCCGTTAAGCAGCTCAACCATTTGGAGAAGCTTCGCGTTATGAGCTTTCCACGCTTTAACCGGATCTTCCAACCCGATGCGCGTAGCATCCACAATCCGCTCCCACAGCTTCTGGACCGCTTCTTCCGTCGATACATCCGGAAATACTTTGGATGCCCATTCCGGCGTGGCATACGAGATAAGTGTCCATGCATTGGTATGGTTCATCAAAGAGCCGCGGTAGCCGCTCATCGCAGTAGATGCCGTCTTAGTCGCAGTCGCAACGCGTGCCGGGTCCACATCGTTCAGAAGGTCGGGGTTCGGGGAATAAACCGTAATAAACGCCGCGCCCTTGTCTACGAAATCCTCCCACGCCTTGGCACGCCACATCGGGTATTCCGAGAAGGCTTCCTCTGGCGCTTGCTTGTATTTAATGCGGGAAAGCTCCTCATCGTTATATTCCACGTGTACGTTTTTGGCACCGGCTTCATAAGCCTTAGAGGCAATGAGCCGAACCAGCGGAGCCGCGGTAATCGGAGCCATAACGACAACCGTCTGCCCTTGCTGCACGTTGACGCCAACCTGAACAGCCAGCGCTGCGTAATTTTCTAATTGCTGATATGTAGGATATGTCATAGTCATTTTACCTCCAATAGTTTTATAAATGAACTTAGCCATTGCTTGCTTCTATTATAGTACTCCCATGCTCAATGCTCAAATGAAGGCAACCGAATGAAAGAATGAAAAATGGACAGCGCAGAGCATTGAGCATTTGGCCATTCGTTGGAGTGGTAGATCTCCTCTATGAAAGAAAAGGCGATTCCCCGCCTACCCGGTAAGAATCGCCTTTTTTTGCTTCAATCTTCTTATTAATTCGGCTAGGTAATATCCTTGCCCAGAAAACGCCAGAAATTACGGTTTAGCAGATCATCCAAATCTCTTTTGATTTCCTCTTCGGTCACTTCCCACCCGCTGTGGTGCAGCTTCTCATATTTGTCCGCCAGCACGCTACCGATAATTTTCCGCGAATGCTCCCATTTATAGATCAGCTGCTCGAAGACACGGCAGTCGGAGTGCTGCGGAATGACCGAGGTGCCTAGAAGCTCAATACGGAACCTCGTCATCTCCTCAACCATAGATTCGATATGCAAAAACCACCAGCATCCGAAGATCATCAAATTGCGGAATTTGCGGGCAAGCACCGTCAATTCATGCTGATTCTCTCTTGCCAGCATCGTAACAAGAAACTTTTGCTCCGGATAACGTCGGCATAGCGCTTCCACGGCAGACACGTCTGACAGCATGCTCATATCGCCGGCTAATCCGAGCGCCGGGTTCACTCTTCTCCGAACGCCGATCATGAGCGCAAAAGGGATCTGCTGCTCTTGGCATACGGGAATCATGACCTCATCCATCATTTTGCTTCTATGGTCCTCAGCGGGATACCTGAAATCACCCGGCATGGAGACCGCAAGGTAAAGAGCATCCATCCGAATGATCCATTCCGATAGAAAACGGCGCGTTTCCTCCTTTGTCCGCTCCGTCCATTCCGCCGTTACGTCAAATCCGAGCTTTTGCAGCTCGCTTACGGCGTGAGGCCAATCATTAAGCAGAGCATCCACCCGAAGCGCCGCAAAAAAACGAGGGTCCGAATTTCCTTGGCCGGACAACCAGATCGGCCGCTCTAAAGCGTCAAAAGGGTCGTTTGTCATGACGATTTTTTCAATTCCCGCAATCTGCATCACTGTATCAACCTGTTCATAAACGGAGCGATTCGCCAAGGCTTGACGGTAATCGTCCAGATTGCGAGAGGACACGTCGAATCCGAGCCGTTTCAAAATGGTAATAAAACCGCTGGCCGCCTCGCTTACCGGGGAATGGTCGATGAACAATTGCTTCCATATCCAATCCGCTTGCTCGCGCTTAGACATCGACCAGAAATGGCCGTATTCGTCCTCGGACCATCTGAATGATTCCGAAATCAAATAATGGTACGTCAGCAGATCATCAATGCCCCATAGCAGCAGCTCTCCAAATCCAGGCGAATATAAATGGGTATGCATATCCGTGACAGGCATGCTGTTAGCCAGTTTCTCTACCGTTACACGAAGATCTGCCAAGCTTATAACCGATTGTGTATTCATTATCATTTCCCCCTTATTAAGTTGATCCATTACTAGCAAGGATCGCATTATAACAACGTTGTTATAGATAGGTAAAAGAATAGCGCCCATTGGGTTGCGGGACGCACTTGCGGCCAACAACCCATAAACACGCTTCGCTAGAGGCCTCTTAATCGTTTAATCGTTTATATACTTCGCGATAAACCGTTTCAAGAGGTATTCCGGATGCACGGGCAGCTTGCGCCGCATCCTCAAATTCCGGAGATTGGCGAATGATCCTCTCGCCGTCGATAGCCTGCTTCACTCTGACTGAGCCGTACTCGGTTTCGACCGTAATCCATCTTCGCTCAAGCGCCTTGCGCTGCCACTCGCTGCGGCGCACGCCGAAGGTGGATGTCTCGGCAAGCAGCGTATCCTCGCAGCGATCGCTATCCGCTGGACGGCACAATACGCTGATGAGAACACCGGGACGATTTTTTTTCATGTAAACCGGCGTATGGTAAACGTCGAGCGCCCCAGCCTCGAATAACCGCTCCATCGCATAACCAAGCGTCTCCCCCGTAGAATCGTCCACTTGGGCTTCGAGTACAACGATCGTCTCTTTGTTTTCTTTATGCTCCTGCCCGTACAAAACAGCGCGCAAAACGTTCGGATGTTCAAAATCCTTGGTTCCTGCCCCATAGCCAATCCGGTCAATCGTACCCGCGGGCAGCGGACCGAAGCTAGAGGCCAGCGCTTTGACGATTCCGGCTCCTGTCGGCGTCGTCAATTCACCTTTCGCCGTGAACGCCGATAACGGCACTCCTCGAAGCAGCTCCGCCGTCGCAGGAGCCGGAATCGGATACAAGCCATGTGCCATGCGGAGCTTGCCTGTTCCTGTCGGCACGGGAGAAACGACGATGCTG
Source organism: Bacillus sp. FJAT-26390 (assembly GCF_001682865.1). Classification (GTDB taxonomy): domain Bacteria; phylum Bacillota; class Bacilli; order Paenibacillales; family Paenibacillaceae; genus Pristimantibacillus. Next base: position 893,699 of record NZ_MAQX01000022.1, on the reverse strand, counting down.
CCGGCATCGAGGCTCTCGAATGCTAAACATACGCCAATGACATCTAAAATGGAGTCCATCGCTCCTACTTCGTGAAAGTGCACGTCAGCCGGGTCCATGCCATGAATTTTGCCCTCCGCTTCGGCAATTAATTGAAAGATAGACAAGCTTCGCTCTTTAACGCGGTTCGGCAAGCTTGATTTTTCGATCATCCGCATAATATCGGAAGCTTTTCTGTGCTCATGGCTATGAGCGTGATCATGATGGTGATCATGGTCTTGGCTATGATCGTGTGCATGATGGTGTTCATGATCGTGGCTATGACCGTGCGCATGATGGTGTTTATGATCATGGCTATGATCATGCGCATGATGGTGATCATGGTCGTGGCTATGGTCGTGAGCATGGTGATGCCCATCAACGCTATCCTCTTGCCCGCTGCTATCAAAGCTTAGCTTCAGCCATTTCGCTGTGATGCCCCTCCGATCCACCTTGACGAATTCCATCGTAAACGGATCGATCGGCAGCTTCGATAGATGGCTGATAATGTAGTTCGGGTCTGCGCCAAGGTCCACGAGCGCGGACAATGCCATATCCCCTGCGATGCCTGAAATGCAATCCAAATAAACCGTCCTCATGCTAAGTGCCCTCCGCTACCAATTGTAAAATCATCGCCGCCTGAAAACCTGCCCCAAAGCCGTTATCGATATTGACTACCGTTACCCCGGCTGCGCAGGAAGTCATCATGGCAAGAAGCGTCGTTATGCCTTGCAAATTCGCCCCGTATCCCACTGAGGTTGGCACGGCAATAACCGGCCTTCGCACGAGTCCTCCGACCACGCTTACCAAGGCGCCCTCCATGCCAGCGACTCCTATGACAACTGAAGCTTCCCTGATCCTGTCCTTCTGGCTTAGTAGCCGCTCTATGCCGGCAACGCCAACGTCATAAATGCGATCAACCTCGCAGCCCATCCACTCGGCAGTTCCCGCCGCTTCCTCCGCTACCGGAATATCGGATGTGCCTCCGGTCACGACGGCTACCTTACCTGGGAGCCTCCGCGCTGAGCGGCCTAACGAAATAAGGCGAGATGCTTCGTCATAATGCGCGTCTGGAAATTTAGCGACCACTCGCTCGCCCATTTCAGCCGTTGCCCGCGTCACAAGCGCCCTGCCATGGACTTCAACAAGCCGGGAGAAGATCGTTTCAACCTGGTCCGTTGTTTTGCCCTGTCCAAAAACGACCTCCGGATGTCCGGTTCGCTCGCTTCGCCCGATATCCAGCTTGCAAAAGCCTAAATCCTCAAACTCATTCATAGCGCCGCCCCTCCACGTTCAAGCACTTTGTTCATGCTGCCGCTGCGGTAACCGGATAGATCCATCGCCACATAAATAAAACCAAGCTCTTTCAATCGTTCTGAGATCGCTGACGAATGGCCGATCAACTGCTCCATCGCTTTGGGCTCGACTTCGATTCTGGCGATATCGCCATGGCTTCTTACCCTTACTTGGCCAAATCCGAGCGAACGGATATAGCGCTCGGCTTCTCCGACGCGGCCAAGCTTCTCGATGGTTATCGTCTCTCCGTATGCAATTCGCGAAGAAAGGCAAGCAAAGGACGGCTTATTCCAAGTGGCTAGCCCATGCTCGCGGGATAGGTCACGGATTTCTTCTTTATAAAGGCCCGCTTCCTGCAACGGGCCGCGCACGCCACGTTCCTTCGCTGCTTGAACCCCCGGCCTATGCTCATTCATGTCATCCGCGATCAGCCCATAGACGATATGGCGGTAAGCTCCGTCCTTGATGAACGGCTCCAAATGCTCGAACAGACTCTTTTTGCAAAAATAACAGCGGTTCGCATTATTCTCTTTGTAACCCGGAATATTAAGTTCCGATGTCTCGATCACTCGGTGCGCAGCGCCAAGACTCTTCGCCAGCTGAATGGCTTCCTGAAGCTCTTCCGTCGGGTACGTTTCCGAGTCAGCCGTGACCGCCAAGACACGCTCGCTTCCGAGCGTTTTTATGGCGGCATCCAGCAGGAATGTGCTGTCGACGCCTCCGGAAAACGCGACCACGACAGATTCCATTTCCATTAGAATCGCTTGCAGCTTGTTAAATTTATCATGCATGGTCCTGCTCCCTCCTACTGCTCAACTCATCCAACAGACGTATGCTGAATCTTCGATATGTCCCTCATCGGTTCTTTCAATCGATCGTATAAGCTTAAATATAGCGGAAGTAAACGTTGATATTGTTCATGGTTCGTTGCATTCGGTTCATAGACGCTTCCATCTTCGACCTTCCACCTGAGCAGCGGACCTTGGCAGCCTTCCATCGCGTAGAGTCCAAGCTGAGCGGCTCCAAGTCCCGAGCTTTCAACCGATACCGGCACTCTTACGGATACGCCCAGCATATCCGCCATCATTTGGCACCATATAGTTGAACGCGCAAATCCGCCTGAAGCCCGCACTTCCTTTGGCGCTTCTCCGGCTTGCTTCATTAAAGAAACAATCGCTGTCATTTGGAAAATAACGCCTTCCATTGCAGCACGGAGCATATCTGTCTCGTTATGCGAGAGGGTCAAACCGAACATGACGCCTTTCGCCTGCGCGTCCCAGAAGGGAGCCCTCTCACCCGATAAGAGCGGCAGAAAGAGCAATCCGTTAGCTCCCGCAGGCACAGCTGCTGCAAGGGGAAGCACCTCTTCAACACTCTTGCCTGGGTAAAGGCGATCCGTAATCCACCTCGCAACGATAGCGCCATTATTGGAAGGCCCGCCTACAATCCAATGCTCCTCCGTCAGCGCGTAACAAAACAGCCGCCCTGCAGGATCGAAAGCAGGCCTGCTAACCGCTGTTCGCACCGCGCCGCTTGTGCCAATCGTAACTGCGAGCACGCCTTCGTCCACAGCCCCGATTCCGAGATTGGCAAGCACGCCGTCTTGTGCGCCGACAATGAATGCCGTACGCTCATTAAGCCCCATTCGCGCGGCCGCTTCCCGCCTCAATCCATCGATCCGTTCCGTCGTTGGAACTAATGTTGGCAGCTGTTCCTCGCGGATACCAGCCAGAAGCAGCGCTTCGCTATCCCATGTCAACGCTTCCAAGTTAAATAGGCCGGTTGCGCTTGCGATAGAATGATCCATAATGACAACCCCGAATAGCCTATTCAATATATATTCCTTTATGCCAACGAACTGATGTGCAGCGTAAAACAAACCCGGTCGCTCTTCCCTCATCCAAATCAGCTTGACGAGCGGCGACATCGGGTGGATCGGCGTTCCCGTCCGCAAGTATACCGGCAAGCCGGTGCCGTCGGCGAGCAGCCGCTCGGCTTGGGCAGCGGCGCGCAAATCTGCCCATGTAAGGCTTGGAGTAAGCGGGAGTCCGCCTTCATCCAGAAGAATCAAGCTGTGATTCGCTGAACTAAAGGTAACGCATACCACTTGCTCAGCCGAATATCCGCCTTTCTTCATGACGCTGGCTACACCGTCCAGCACAGCCTCGTAGATGACATCCGGGTCCTGCTCAGCATAACCCGGACTTGGCGTGTGCAGCGGATATTCAATCGATTCGCTGCCTTGAATGTTTCCTGCAAGGTCGACAGCCAGCGTCTTCGTGCTTGTCGTTCCGATATCAATGGCGATGACAATTGGGTTATCCGCATTCATTTTGGCAAATATCCTTCCTCGTCAAACGTCCAGTCGTATGGTCCTTCCAAAATTTCAATGCGCGGATTGCGTTTTGCCTCCTCAAGCAGCGCTACCGATATTTCAATCGTCCCAAGGTGAAGCGTATCTCGGATGCGAACCAGCTTGCAGGTTGTATAGTCCAAAATGTTGCAGGTTTTGATGCCCGCTTTAATGGCATCCCGGTCATTCGCAAGCGTCGTCGCTTGTTTGGTAGGCGCGCAGACCGTTGAGGTCAGCCCATTGGCATAAGTGCTCGGCCAATCCGTCTTGCTAACCAGCCGGCTCGTCGTGAAATCGGCCGTGCCTACTCCATTGGCATTTCCTTGCGACTCTGGCGTAAGGTCAAGAACGACCATCTTATTGACCTCAGGACCGCCATGCGCGTACGGCGTAGGGTATCTGCCTGTAATGTTCGGATCGGCTCCGTCTCCGCTAATGTTCTTGCCGATGTAATCGATCACAAGCACGTCGAGCTCGGTAAAAAGAATTTGGGGAAGCCGGCTTTTCGCTTCCACGAGCAGCTCCTTCTCCCTTTCCTCCATAATATCGGTGCCCAGAACCTCGATCCGGCAGATCTGGTCATAGGCGTTCTCCACAACCGCCACTCCGAATTTAATCGGAAGCTTCTCGATCATCACCTTCGCCATTGCGGGCACGTTCTCAGCCATATATTTAAAGCCAAGCTGATGGCAGGCTTCCGCTCCCTTTTGCTTGCCAAGACCGATGGAGATCATCTTAAACATGCCGCTTTCAATCGTCCCGCGAAAAGCGGTATGCGGCTTAATGCGGTTAATGACGACGATTGCATCCGCCTCCGTCGCCGCGATTTTGTCACAATATACCGGCAAGCCGTTCGGCAAATGTTCCAGCAGGACAACTTCCATCGACGAACGCACAGGACAACCCATCCGCTGCTCGTCTATGCCAAGGTGTGCAAGCACCTCCGTCTGTCCTTCTGCTGTCGCTCCCCCATGGCTTCCCATGCACGGCACAATGAACGGCTCAGCGCCGATTCTCTTCAGCTCGTCGATCACTGTCTTGGTCAGCTCATCGATGCGGGAAATGCCCCGGCTGCCAACGGCGACCGCAACCTTGCTTCCGGTTATAATCCCGATCATCGAATCGGATGTTCGCAGCCGCTCGCTTAGATGTCCAATCGGATCCTCTAGAGTCGTGTCGTCAAATGATTGGCGAATCTTCACAAGCTTTGGAATCGGTATGTCCTGAACTAGCTGTGATAAAATATCGCTCATATGGTCATCGCTCCAAATCCGCCGTCTACCCGCAGAAAAGCGCCCGTTACAAACGACGATGCTTGCGGAGAGGCCAAGTATACAACCGATCCCTTAAGCTCCTCCGGCGAGCCGAACCGGTCCATCGGCGTATGCCGCATAATCGATTCAATTCGGTCCGGCGATAAAATCTTTTTGTTTTGCTCCGCAGGGAAGAAACCTGGAATAATAGCATTAACCCTTATGTTATGCGGAGCAAGTTCACGGGCCAGAAACTGCGTTACGCTGTTGACTCCCGCTTTTGAAGCCGAGTAAGTAAACACCCGGGATAGCGCAGGGGCGGATGATACCGATGAAATATTAATAATGGAGCCGCCGGTACCCTGTTCAACCATTCTTTTCCCAAAAACTTGGCTTGCCAGCACGACGCTCTTGAGGTTAACGTCCATAATCCGGTCCCATTCATCCATTTCGAGTTCAAAAAACGGTGTCGAGCTGTTCGTGCCGGAGGCATTCACCAGCGTATCCACGCGTCCTCCCCATTCCAATACTTGGCCCAGCACGGATTCCAGCTCATCCTTTTTAGTCGCATCGGCTTGGAAGGATGTTGCTGTACCGCCGCTTTGCTCGATTTGCTTGCAAACCAATGCGGCCTTCTCCATATCCCGGCCAACGACAGCCACCTTTGATCCCGCTTCGGCAAGCGCACCTGCCATGGCGCTTCCCAGCACGCCATTTCCGCCGATCACGACTGATACGGTATCCTGTAAATTAAACATCAGCGAATCACTCCCACTCCAAATTAACAACGTTGTTATTTTCATCATAGCCGAATCTTTCTTAGCTGTCTATACGAAAAACATACCGCTTTCATTTGCAAAATAGGTGTTCTGTGATAAAGTGAACGACATAAAAGAGTCAGGTATATGTGCCTTCCGGAGGGAATCCATGGTAACCATTAAAGATATTGCAGACCGCGCTGGCGTCAGCTTCTCCACTGTCTCGAAGGCGCTAAGAGACAGCCCGCTCGTCCAGCACAAAACAAAGCAGCATATTCTTGCCATCGCCAAAGAAATGGGCTATCAGCCCAACATTGCCGCACGGAGCCTCGTCTCCAGAAAAAGCGGGGCAATTGGCGTCGTATGGCCGTCGATCGAACGCGCCGCGCTTTCCTCCCTGATTACCAAAATTAATGAGCAGCTCGAGATGCAGGGCTATGTCACCTTGCTATCGATCAGCAATTTAGAATCGGCCGTCGAAATCTTCCGCAGATATCAAGTCGACGCCATCCTTGTCTTCGGAGACCAAGATAGCTTTTCCAGCTTCAACCAGCTTAATCCGCTGCAAATCCCCATTCTCACCTATGGCGCAGCCGGATACACGCCCTATTCAGCGGTTGACGTTAACCGGGGCCAAGCCGTTCGCCTAGCCGTTCGCCATTTGGCGGGACTCGGCCACACTAATATCGCTTATATCGGGGAACCGCAGTCGCATGATCCTTTGCAGACGGTCAAGATCGAAGCTTTCCGGGAAGAGATGGACGCTCTAGGTCTCCCCGCCGCGCACGATGCCGTGCTTTTGATGAACGGACTAGAATTTCACGACGGCTACATGGCCGCGCGAACCATGCTGGAGAGATCGCCGCGCCCAACGGCTGTAATCAGCGGCGGCGTCGATTTGACCCGCGGCATCCTTCGGGCAATCGGCGAGCACGGGCTTTCCGTTCCGCAGGATTTATCCGTCGTCAGCTATGACAACCTGCCGCAGATGGAGGACCTCGGCGTCCCGATGACCGTAGTTGGCGTTGCCATCGCTACGATAACCTCGGTGATCGCCGCAACCATTCTTGAACTTATAGATCAACCGGAATCGCTCAAAACCGTTTACCTAGAGCCCGAGCTTGTCGTTCGCTCTTCTACATCCAAGATGAATTAATTTCTTTTCGTTATTACTAGCGATCACATCGTATTTCGGTAAACGGTCGGCGTCATGCCTTCCAGCCTTTTGAATATTCGTGCAAAATAACCGGCATCTTCAAAGCCGACATACCCGGCAATCCGGTCGATCGAGGCGCTGCCCTCTTTGAGAAGGAGCTTAGCCTCGTCTATCCGCATCCGGTTTTGAAAATCAGTAAGCGTCATTCCAGTTTCCTTTTTGAATTGCCTCGACAAATGCGCAGGATGCACAAGGCAATGCTCTGCCAGCCGTTTCAGATTCAGCGGTTTGCTGAAGTAGATCCGAATCTGTTGCGCCGTTTTCTGCACGACTTGCGAATACCCTGAAACGGCCTTGTTTTTCACTAAATCGCAATATTCATCCTGCATCACCTCACGAAGAGTATTAAGCGAATTAATGCTCTCCGTACGCTCGATTTGCTTTGAAAATTTCTCGGAGATGTGATGAAGGAAAAACGGATGAACCTTCCCTCTCTCCGCTGCCATTCGTAAAATCGTATTAAATACGATGAGCATGTTTTTCATCGCCCTGATCGGCTGATTCGGAAATCTGGAAGAAAAATCGAACCAATTTTTGCTCTGTGACATCGTTTCTTTTAATTTTTGTTTATCGCCATTTTCGACCGCTTGCATAATTTCCTTCTCCAGCTCGTATTTGACCTCCATTAATTTCGAATCATGCTCATCCGGCTGCTGCAAAATATGCAGCAGTTCCTTCCCCTCTAACCGGTCCGAAACCTCGTCTTGCAAGTCAACGCAGTCATAGGGAGCCTGACGGACCATGCCCGCGTGTTCCAGCAAGTTGACGGCGCTCTGAATTCTGGAGCTGCTGAACAGTTTTAAGCCGCGCATAAAATCCTGCATGATATTTCGCTTATATGGCTCTGTATGGAAGATTGAATCGATTTTATTCAGATCCGGCATTTGCATGAGAAAAGGCCCCAATACCCAAATACTCGCCTCATCCCCTTCGATCGCGATCATTTTTGATAAATAAGACAGTCCCATCTCATTGGTATACAAACAGCTTCGGCTGCCCTCCTGCTTTGTTTGCCTGCTTAGCAATAAGAAATCTTTAAGCTGCATCGCAAATAAAAAATCCGGAATCAAATCACGTTCATGCGCTAACCGCACAGTCCCATCCTTCGCTAAAATGGTCGTATTCGTATCGATCAAATGATAAATCGTTTGGCTTGCCGATGTCAGTAGTACATGCTGCACCATTGTTCACCATTCCTCCATAACGTTAATACAGTCCTGAATATGCTTATTCCATCCTTCTCTCGTCCTTTGAATCTGATTATACTCATTTTGTAAGCATTTTCAAAGTGATATACACGACAAGGGGGACTTCATTTGTTATATCCGATCATAACGGATTCACGTGGCATTATTGAATTGAACGGCATTTGGAATTTCAAGCTGGATAAGGGTGAAGGCTTTGAGCGCAAATGGAACGAAACGAAGCTTGCCGATACGATGCACATGGCGGTGCCTGCTTCTTACAATGATGTAGGCGTAACTGCTGACATTCGCAATCATGTCGGTTATGTCTGGTACGAGCGAGAATTTACGATTCCAAGCCTTCTCTTGTCGCAGCGTATCGTGCTGCGGTTTGGCTCTGCTACGCATACGGCGCAGGTTTATGTGAACGGTAAGCTAGCGGTCACGCATAAAGGCGGATTTACGCCATTCGAAGCCGAAATCAATCCATTCTTGATAAAAGGCAAAAACCGATTGACGGTGGCCGTCAACAATATTTTGGACGAAACGACGCTTCCTATTGGCGATTATAGCGAGAAGGAAGTTGCTGGTCTTGGCAAGGTCATCCGAAACAAGCCTAACTTCGACTTCTTCAATTATGCCGGTATTCATAGGCCAGTGAAGATCTACACAACACCTCAAACCTATCTCAAGGATGTCACCATCGTTACAACGCTGCAAGGAGCATCCGCCACTGTACAATACGAAGCAGCTGTCGTTGGCGACGCTGAGGTGCATGCCCGCATCTTGGATCAGGAACAAACCGTCATCGCAGAAGCGGCCGGGGCGCAAAGCGTTGTCAGCATCAAGGAGGCGCAGCTTTGGGAGCCGATGGACGCGTATTTGTACAGCCTTCAAATTACTTTAATCAAGGATGGCAATATCATCGACGTGTATGAACAGCCCTTTGGCGTCAGGGAGATACAAGTAAAGAACGGTCAATTCCTCATCAACAACAAGCCCTTTTATTTCAAAGGCTTCGGCAAGCATGAGGATTCGCCGATCCATGGCAGAGGTTTTGATGAAGCGGTCAACGTGACTGATTTCCGGTTGATGAAATGGATCGGAGCGAACTCCTTCCGGACGGCTCATTACCCTTACTCCGAGGAATTGATGCGATTAGCGGACAAAGAGGGTTTAGTCGTTATCGACGAAACGCCTGCTGTCGGCCTTCATTTGAACTTTATGGCCACGATGTTCGGAGGCGGCGAGAAAAGAAATACATGGCAAGAGCTAACGACCGGTGAGTATCATGGGCAGATTATCCGCGAGCTGATCGACCGCGATAAAAACCACGCCTGCGTGGTCATGTGGTCCATTGCCAACGAGCCCGCTTCCGAAGAAGAAGGCGCCTACGAATATTTCAAACCGCTTGTGGAGCTTGCCAAATCGTATGATCCGCAGCATCGGCCTGTAACGATCGTTACACATCTCATGTCAACGCCTGACACATGCAAAGTAGCAGAGCTGGTTGATGTGCTTGCTCTCAATCGCTACTATGGCTGGTACGTGGATAGCGGCGACTGGGAAATAGCGAAGTTCAATCTGCGCAATGAATTTAATGGCTGGTATGAGCGCTGTCCCGGTAAGCCGATTATGATGACCGAATATGGCGCGGATACGGTAGCTGGCCTGCATGATGTTGATCCTGTCATGTTTACGGAGGAGTTTCAAGTCGAATACTTAAAGGCTAACCATGAGGTTTTTGATGAGTTTGAACATTTCATTGGCGAACAGGTATGGAACTTTGCTGATTTTAATACGAGCCAAGGATTCATCCGCGTGCAAGGCAATAAGAAGGGCATTTTCACGAGGGACCGAAAGCCTAAATACGCGGCGCACGAGCTGCGCAAGAGATGGCTTGCCATTCCAGACTTCGGGTATAAAAAGTAAAACGCTTTGGCATGCAGCTATCGTTACAGCCGGGAGTGATTATTAGTCTCCCGGCCTTCATGAATCATTCGGTAATAGGGGTGGACAAATATGCTTCAACACGCAGAGCTCGCAAATGAAATCATTATTCCTTCAAAGATAAAACAAAGAAAGTTCGGCAGCAGGGATAAAATCGGCTATATGTTCGGCGATATTGCAAACGATATGTTTTTTGCGTTAATCGGCGGATATTTGATGTTATTTTATACGGATATTTACGGGATTTCCGCTGCGGCAGCAGGCATGATCTTGCTGGTGGCGCGAGTGGTGGATGCGATTTTCGACGTTGTTTGGGGAGCGTTTATCGATTCAAGGCCTGTAGGGCCAAGAGGGAAATTTAGGCCTTATTTATTATTCAGCGCCATTCCTGTAACCGCTTTCGGAGTGCTGACCTTTACGCATTTCCCCGTGAATGAGAGCTGGAAGGTGATCGTAGCCAGCATCGCCTATATAATTTGGGGTTTGGCTTACTCAACGATCAACATTCCTTATGGCTCGTTGGCTTCTGTCATGACCTCCGACCCTGTAGAGAGAACCTCCTTGTCTACGTTCCGAACACTCGGCGCTATTTTGGCAAACGTTTTCATTATGGTCGTAGCGCCTATCATTATTTTCGGGTCGGGCAAATCGCCATCCGCCCAAGGCTTTCTAACCATTGCTGCGATATGCGCGGTGCTTGCCAATTTGTTCTACTTCTCTTCCTACAAATTAACCGTTGAACGTGTGCAGGCAGCAAGGAACGCTCAGAGAAAAATAAATCTAGCCGCTTCCTTAAAAGGCTTCTTCAAAAATAGAGCGCTGCTTGGGCTTATGATCGCTTCCTTCGGCTTTTTAGCTTCTTTTATGACGGTTAATGCCCTTACGCCGTATTTGTTTAAAGATTATTTCCACGCTCCGCAGCTGATCGCATTGTCCGGATTAATCGGACTTGCTTCGAGCTTTGTGGCAATGCCGATTATTTCTCCGCTTGCCAAGCGTTATGGAAAAAAAGAAACGGCCGTTATCGGCTTGGTCATCGCTTTTATCGTTAACGTGCTCATGTACCTTCTTCCGATTACTAGCCCTTATGTCTACATGGCATTAAACTGTATTTCCGGCTTCGGCATGGCTTTCTTGAATATTCTAGTTTGGGCGCTCGTGTCCGATTGCATTGATAATCAAGAAAGAATTACCGGCAATCGTGAAGAAGGAACGGTGTACTCGGTCTATTCGCTCGTGAGGAAGATCGGGCAAGCTGCGGCAGGCGGGATAGGCGGGTTTGCTTTGGTTGCGGTCGGCTATAACTCCAGCTTGCCTTCACAATCGGCAGAAGTAGCTTCGGGAATCAAGAGCATTATTACGGTAGTTCCCGCATTAGGCGCGTTAGTGGCGCTTGTCTCGATTTACTGGATTTATGATTTGACCAAAAAAAGGCTGTTTGAGTTAAATGCAGAATTAACGCACATCCGCGAACAGAAATAAGGGAGCCAATGGCCGATTACCGTGCCCGTGCCGACAGCCCCTTTACGAATTTCCAGCTCGTTTGGGTGAAATAGAACTACGCTGCAGCTCTATTTTCGGCATATGGTGAAAGGGTTGCCATTTGCCGGGTATCGTGAACCGACACGGCTTTGCGCCAATCTGCAATAAAAAAAGAGCGATCCCAAAGGTCATTCCAGACCTTTCGAGACGCTCTTTGTCGATTATCTAGATTCAAAGTTTAGGAATGGATAATGGCTTCTTGCGGCTTGTTCATAAAATATTGCTTCAATCCGTCTACAATGGCCCTCGCAGTACGATCTTGTCCATCCTCACTGAGGAGAGCAGCCTCTTGTGCGGGGTTCGTCAAATAACCAACTTCAAGCAAAATCGCCGGCACCTTGCTGAGTGATAGAACCTTCAGCTGCCCATTTTTGATGCCACGGTCATCAAAGCCCAATTCCTTTACTACACTGTCATGCACAACTTGGGCTAACTGAATGCTGTCGTCATGGCGGTAAAAGGTTTCGGTTCCGCCAACGGATGGATCGGTATAGGTATTGGCATGTATGGATACAAATGCATCTGCATTCATCTGATTCGCTATTTCAGGACGCTCGTCCAAGTCGATAAACGTGTCGTCACTTCGAGTCATATAAGGCTCAAACCTTTCGTCTAGCTTAAGCAGATCATAAACCTTTGCGGATAAGGACATCGTAAACAGCTTTTCCCTTTGTCCGCTAACCCCTTCAGCCCCCGGATCTTTGCCGCCGTGTCCCGCGTCGATGACTACCTTATATTTCTTTTTTAATTGATCGACCTCCACAAGCTGATTCGACGGTTTTTCTGTTGGAATTGCTGACAATGCTTGTGATTGCTCTAATCGGTTAGCGGCAATGCCGATCATCGTTACGGCGATCAACAATAGTATGAATAAAATAACGATAAATCTTGCGAGACGAACTTTTCGTTTCTTCGTGTACGAATGCATGTTGTCCTCCTAAAAATATAATGTCTATCAGCTACTTCTAGTTATACTTGAGCGTCATTTCGAGCGTATGTCAGACTTGTAAACAATTTGTATCTAAACTTGCCGAATCCCGTCGTTTAACGGCAACAAAAAAACTGCCCTTACAGCGAATGGCTGCAAGGGCAGTTTTGAGAAATAACATTATTTAAATTCAATGATGTATTGCATCGCATTTAACACGCTCGTTTTGCTTTTCCTTTGAGCATCAAATGACTTCCAGCCATTCACATAAAGCTTCTTGCCGGACGGATTCCACTCCAGCTGCGCCGGATTCATCCCTTTAAAGACCTCCTGTTCATTTAGAAGGTTGTTTCCTTGCAGCTTGGCAACGTAGGTATTTTGAGCGTCTTTGGAATAGGCAATATACTTGCGATCCGCCGTTAAACGAAAAGCGCCGATTTGCTCGCTTAAAATCGAGGTCGCCTTATTGCGGCGGTCAAACACAAACAACAAATTATTTTCGCTGACAAACATAATTTGATCATTGTTTAAGTAATCTACCGCCCCATCATTGCTAAGCTTATGCTCATAAATTTTTACCAATTGGTTGCCATCTAGTTTACCGAACAGCACCGACTGATTGTAGACGATCAGAACGGTTTGCCCATCGTCGGACATTTTCGCATACCTCACCCAGCTCTTCTCCTCGCTCAATGGCATTTCCACTTGCTTAAGTTTCTTGGTGGTTACATCGTAAATGTGCAGCTTCTCCTCTCGCCACTGATCATCCCATAGAAAAAAAGCAACATAACGGCTGTTGTTAGACCACATGATCATGCCTGACGATGGAAAATTATTATCAACGATTGTTGTCGTATCATCGTTCTTCAGGTCATACAGCTTCGTTGTTTTGCCTTCGTGTTCATCCCAAGCGTAAAGACTTATATACCGTCTGTCCGGAGATAGCTGGCTGGGTTCGGCATTTATGTTCAAGCTCGTTACCGTTTCGCTGGTTTGCTTCCGATAATCGATTTTTCTCATCGTTTGACCCATATCAATGGACATGATCTTGCCAATAAGATGCTCGTCATCTGTCCACCCAAAAATTTGCATCGACCTCTCTTCGTCCTCAAACATGCGATATATTTTGTTTACTTCAAATTCGCCGTTCGAGTGCGCCAATTCCGGTACAGCCTCGGTCTCCGGGATGACAATCGTTTTTGATTTGAATTCGAGCGATGAACAGCCCGACAACAAAACGACGGTCAGCAGTACAAAGAAAGATTTTGTAATCATACATTCACCTGCTTGGTTTCGATTCGAGGAATTTGTACGAGCACGCTTGTTTCCCCGTTCTCGCTTCGGATTTGAATAGTTCCCTGATGTTCTTCTACAATTGCTTTGCATATGCTTAGTCCTAGTCCTCGGCTGCCGATTTCCTTCACAAGATAGCCGTGCTCTCTAAAAAAAGGCTCAAAAATGCGTTCCAAATGTTCAGGCGGGATAACCTCTCCCTGATTGAAAACGGAAATCTGTACGAATTCCGATGTCTGAGCCGCGTTCACGATAATTTCAGAGGACGTGTCGCTATATTTAATGGCATTATCAACAAGGTTGATAAATAGCTGCCTTAGCTTCGTTGCGCTCCCTTCAATCATGAGATGGCCTTCCACCTCGCATAAAATACTCTTTTTATATTTTTGGGCTTTAAACGCCATACCCTCGCAAACGCTCTCCAAAATAGCTCCGGCCTCCATGCTTTCGAAAGCGGATTTAAAATCCGTCTCCTTGGACAGCTCTAATAATTGCAGCACCATCTCGTGAAGACGCGCGCTTTCATCCGCAATATGGTCGATGCCTTTTTCGAAAAAAACCTCATCGCTCTGGCCGTTCTCCTTGATCATCTGCGCATAACCCATAATGGAGGTCAGAGGCGTTTTCAGTTCATGGGTGACATTGTCGTAAAATTGCTTGCGATGCCTGTTCAGCTCTTTAAGCTGATCCCTGTCTTTTTCGATTTTGCCGATCTGCAAACGAATTTTCTCGATCATTTGGTTGAAATTGTGGGCTAGCTTGCCTAGCTCGTCCTTTCGGTTCAATGCGATATGCACATTTAGATTGCCGCCTATTACTTCCGTGGATACCTTTGTCATCTTGACGATCGGAAGCGTAATATTCCAAAACAACGCGAAGCAGAGCAGCAAGCCCAGCGCAAAAATCGCAATCGTCACATACATAATGACATTTAAAATTTGCTGGCTATGCCCGTAGAGCAAGGAAGCATCCTTGGCGAATCGCAAAATGCCTATTTTATCGCCGTCGATTACTACGGGATACGCAAAGTATATGGACGATATTTTATCTTGATGGGTGATGGTGTAGGCTGTTTCTCCTTTTAAAGCGTGCTTGAAGTCGTCTCCGGGAGGGTTCTTGAAGGCACCCTTGTCCGATGCGGCAAGCAACTCGCCGTCAACCGAATATACGGCAACGCTGCTGGACGTAATTTTATTCAAATCGGCTACTAATTCCTTCGACATTTGCTCAAAATAAATTTCATCATGGCTGTAATGATTGATCATAAACGTCTGTCTGACATAAACATTGCTATTTTTCTTTATGCTGTTCAAATCCTGCGTGATCGTCGTTTCGTTGCTGGATTCGATAATTTGCAGCACAAAATGGTGCAGCAGCAGCAGCGAAGCGACAAAAATGACCAATAACCCGATTAGAAACTTAACCTTGATTGACTGTATCATAGCTTATTCCACATTTTTCTCGAATTTGTAGCCAACACGAAATACGGTAGTAATCATGTCATTGGCATCTAGCTTTTTGCGCAAACGCTGAATATGGATATCAACGGTTCTTGTATCTCCAAAATAATTGTAGCCCCACACGATATCCAGCAGGTTCGAACGGGTAAACACTCTTCCTCTTGAGCTGGTCAAAGTCATTAGCAGGTCAAACTCTTTTGGCGTCAGCTCGACCGGTTCGTTGTCTTTTTTGACGATTCTTTCGATGACATTAATTTCGATCGCTTTAATTTTGATCAAAGCAGGCACCGGCTCCTCGGCTGCAGCCGATACCGGATTAATTCTGCGCAGCAGCGTACGGATACGGACGATCACTTCGCGCATATCGAATGGTTTCGTAATGTAGTCATCGGCACCAAGCTCCATCCCGATCACCTTGTCTGATATATCCGATTTGGCTGTAATCATAATGATCGGAAGCATATATTTCCCCATAATTTTTTTGCATATATCAAGGCCGCTTTGATCTGGGAGCATCCAGTCGAGCAGCAGCAGATCCGGTTTGAATTCCTCAATCTCCCTTAATCCGTCTTTGCCGTTATGTGCAACTGCCGTTTGAAAGCCTTCTTTCTGCAAGCCGTATGCCAGCAAATCCGCAATAGCCGCTTCGTCTTCTATAATTAATATTTTCGTTAGCTCCATCTGTTCATCTCCATTCAAACTTGATGGTATCACAGCCTCGATTTGACTAACAACTAACGTAACGAAAGTTTACAGTTTAGAAACAAGTCCCATGAATAAGAGTCTAAAAACTTAGCATGCGCAAAAAAACCTTCCACACACTTAAAAGTGGATGGAAGGTTTAATTATGGGTTCCTTTATTGATTTTTCGGTAATCGCGGGGCGCGAGATCAAACTTTCTTTTGAACGATCGCTCGAAATTAGGTATCGTATTAAAGCCTGAGGCATAACAGATTTCCGTAATTGGCAGCGGCGTGCTGCAAAGCAGCGCTCTCGCGAACTGCAGCCTTTTCTCCTGCAAATGCTCTTGAAAGGAAGTTCCTGTCTGCTTGCGGAAGCATTCGCTAAAATAATTTGCGGACAGTCCCACATGCTCTGCAACTTTATGCAGCGTAATCGGTTCACGGAAGTGATGCTGGATATAGATGACCGATTTTCGGATCGAGGGATGGACTGCGGTTATGGCAACCGACTCTGCTGCAAGCTTCTGTCGTCCGATTTGCCTGAACAGCTCAATCAATATCCGCTCAAAGCTGCCTTGAACGACCATGTCGCTGCCTAGCTGCCAAAGCTGCGTTTCCTCCCATATGCGATCGAACTCCGCTTCGATGCCGTTAGCCAAAGCGCCTTCGAAAGTATGCGCATAATGCGAGGCATGCTCAAAAAGCATTTCGGATAACGCTGGCCGAATGAACGAATCCTCAAATATAAAATCATATAAATGGATCGTTTCGCCTTCATCCGGTATGATCTCATGGAAATCGGCGGTTGTCAGCAGAAAAGCCATTCCTCTCTCCAAAGGAAATGGCTCGCCGTTAAGCACATGCGTTCCTTTCCCTGACACGACAAAAGCCATTTCAAAAAATTCATGCCAATGCGTCTGAATTTTGTGATCGAGCACATGCTTGTAAATACGGAAGGGGGAGGACAAGGTTAAAAAGTTTTTGCTAAGCAGCCGCTCCGGCGTTTTGTAATGTTCCAGCCTTGCTCCCCCCTTGATTATTGATTATTCGTTAAACCACTCTGCATAGTTGGCGGAAATATAATCGGACATCCATTGATTCACTTCCCATAAATCAGCGACCGGCTTATTGGTGAATGGCACTGTCGGCATGTAGCCTGGAGGTCCAAATTCAGCTGTAAAGGTAGCGAATGCTTTGCCTTTCATCGCTTGGTTATCAAATATTTGCTGCCACCACTTCGTAAAGAGAACAAGCTCAGCCTTATACTCCGGAGCAGCCGGATGCGGAACCTGCGGGCCCTGCGGAAACCCTACTCGGCCGTGTACATGGATCGTTCTATCGATCGCAAGCGCAAGCTCTTCCTCATGATTATCGAGATGCGATTCGCATACGTTTACCCAGTGGCTGAAGTCAGCCGTAAGGCGCAGATCCGGAAATTGCTTCAGCAATCTAGCCGTTGTCCAAGGCGTAAACATCGCGCGGCTTCGATGCGTTTCGTGCCCAACCGCGATATTGATTTTTTTCTCAACTGCTAAAGCACTCTCATAGAAACGATCCTGCTCCGCTTCCGTCATGCTGTCTCTTGCGCTTTGCGACACAATAAAGAGCGGCTTAAAGCTTGCGGCGCGGACCATCTGCTCCTCGAAGCTGGCAAGATGGTCGCCCTGCGTGCAGACCTGCGCAATAAAAGCTAGGTTATGCCGCCCAAGCGCTTCTTTAAAGGATTGTTCATCGGATAAGGAAGGCAGCGGAGCTTCAATGCCGAAGTATCCTGCCGCTGCTGCGCGGGATAATTGCTCTTCATACATGCCTTCCATTCCCCATAACGCTTTTATTTGCCTTAGTTCCATGAAGTGCAGCTCCTTCTAGCCTTTATTCATTATACATTTGTGAATGGATTGCCTGCTATATCCTTGCCTCTTGCGAGCCATATTTTATGATTTTGGTTTTTCTCGGTATATACTTGTGCTTCTGTCGAGAAATAGCGCATCGTATAGCCGCAGCGGCGGAATGGACTCGTATTGGCTGCTGCCCCGTGGATAATGCGGGAATCATGCAAGGAGCACTCGCCCGGCTCAAGCTCGAAGTAAACGGCTTTTGATTCATCCGTGTTTTTAATTTCGGTATTAAAAATGTTCTGGTTTCCGTCAACCTCTTCGTATTCGGAAAACCCGTTATTATGCGTGCCGGGAATGACGCGCATGCAGCCATTTTCCTTCGAGCTGCGATCGATTGCCAGCCATACGGTCACGATGTTGTCAAAGTTGCTGAGGCGGCCGTTCCAATAAGCGGAATCCTCATGCCAAGGCGTTTGCTTGCCGATCAGCGGTTCCTTGCAAATGAAGTGGCTTGACCAAAGCCCGATATTAGGCCCAATCAGCGGTTCAACCATATCGAGCACCTCATCGCTTAAGAGGAACTTCAGCAGGCGCTCATCGCGGAAATGCGGCGTATCCAGCTCGCTGTTCAGCCTTCTGCCGACAAGCTCCCATTGCTCTTCGAATATGGCGGACAGCTCTGCCATTTTCTCTTGGCTGAATAACTGTTTCTTATGGAGCGCATATCCATTCTGTTTATAAAATTGAACCTCTTGCTCGGATAGTGTTGCGTTTGCCATCATAATCCCCTCCACATATGTGATCTTGCCTTGTCATTATCATAATGGGGGGGAAGCTTATTTACTTCTCATTCGATCCGCAAAAGTATGCATATCTTCGGCACTAGCATTTACTCGCTTAGTTTGCCCGCTTCATCTGCCGGTACTGATTCGGAGACACGCCATGCTTCTTCTTAAACACCGTAATAAAATAAGTGCTATTCAAAAACCCGATGTTCTCGCTAATTTCCTTGATCCGAAGCGGCGTGTGCAGCAGCAGCGACTCCGCCTCGCTCAGACGGAGATTCGTAACATAAGCGGAGAAAGTCATTCTCATGTTCTCATTGAACAGTTTGCTGAAATAAGGAACCGAAATGTTAAGCGCAGCAGCCACGGCATCGGCAGAGAGATCGCCCTTGCGGTACTGCTGCTGAATATATTCGCAAGCATTTTTAACGATTTCTTTGCTGTCCCTGTACCGATTGCTCTTCAAATCTTGAATAATGTAATCAACAAGCTCCAAAAAGAATCGATGTAAGCGCTCAAAATAAATCAAGCCTTCAATAACGCGAGCCAAGGACTGCTGCTCATAACGCTTGCATAGCGGAGCAAAGTCTACGATATCGTTAAACTCATGATCAATGCTCGAACCGAGCTGCTTTAAAGTCGCATAGCTGTCCTTAATGGCATAATGCTTCAGCTCTCCGAACAAAGCTTCTACCGTTTCTTCTGAGGCTCTTCTATCATTTAGCTTCAATTGGTTGATTAACGTTTGCTCCAGCTTCACAGGATAATGTGCCTGCTTGCGAATTTGGGCTTGAATGTTTTCGTAGTCATACACATTTTCGTCGCTGACGACAAACATGTAATTAAGCGCATCTTTGGCCGTCTCATACGACTTAGACAGCTCTTGCATGCTGCTTGCCCGGATGCCAACCCCGATTTTTAATCGAAAGCTCATTAATTTCTCTACCTGATACACAAACTCGCCTATTTTGGCCTCGACGTTGCTTCCATCAAAATCATTCAAAATGAACACGAAGGAATGGCTCCCCGTATCTATTTTTTCCAGTTCGCCATGCTCCGTAAATATTCGCAGGGCAAGCTCAACCATCGCATCCGCTACGAAGTTCATTCTAAGATCCGGCTGCTCCTCCTCAAGCTCGGCACTCTCGGTTTGCCCTTCCATGACCAATAAGAGCACCCGAAGATCACTCGGCCTAATTTGAACGTTAAGCTTGCTGAAATTCAAAGCTAGCTCGGCTTCATCCACCCGCCCTTCCCCATTCAGCCAATCTCGAAGAAAAGCATCCCGCAGCCGATTGCGGTCCTTGACGGCCGAATCCTCCAGCGTCGTTACTTTCTGGATAAGCCCCTTGAACACATCGCTCACATATTCAACATCATCGTAGTTATCTTCAGCAGGGACCGCGGGATGGCTGAACTTGATCATTTTCACGACTCTGCCAAAGGGGGTGTAAATTTTGTTCGTAAGCAGGACGGTCGCCGCAATGCTTAATACGAGAATGATGACGGATATCAAAATGATGTTTTGGAGCACTTGAAGATTATCCTTCGCCAAATACGAATAGCTTGTCGTATTGATGAGATACCATTCCAATTTATCGTTGTAAACGTAGGTGACCAGCGACTTTTCGCCATCAACAGAACCTATGAAGTGGTCTGATTTGGCAGCTGCATGGATAACCTTGTCGATATAGTCTTGATCACTTGTATCGTGCAGGAATAAATCCGGCTTCGAGCCGTTAATAATATTCAACCCACTTTTATCTACAATTATGAAGTTTGAATATGCGGAGTTGCCCATTTTATTAAAGAGATCCAAGATCGCGTTCAGCTCTAAGTTAATGAAGATGGCATAGCCATTATTGCCGCCGGAATACGTAAAAATTAACGAAAGAATGTTGTTGTCATACGCTTTGGATTCATAGACATAGCTTTGCTTATGCGGTAAAAAGATCATTTTCTGCATTTGCTTCCGAACCTCGATTAAGGCCGGCGCTTCTTTATCGATCGTTTGAATGGATACGTCCCTGCGGATGGTATGAATAAACCGCTCCTTCTCGCCATTATAGAGATACACGGAATTAATGTATTTGTTCGCGTTTACGACATCGTTAAGCTTGCTTGCAACCTTCATCGAGTCGACCGGGCTTAGCTCATTGGAGAAGAGTCCTTTTACTACCTCCGTATCATTCAGAAGCTGCTCCCCAATTTGAAAGACGCGCTCGTATAAGGCTTCAATGTTATAGTCGGTTTGCGTGAGCAAGCGTTTGTACATCAGCGAGGTATGCTGATCAATAATTCGGGTATTGTTACCGTAGTTCAGAACGGATAGCACAATGATCGATAAAACAAAAATAACTACGTTTGCAACGATTATTCGACTTAAGAAACTCCCGCGCTGCTTTAAAGGCTTCAACATCGAATCATCCCTGTCCTTTATTTTTGTAACCGTTTACATAATTCGTTAAAAATAACCATCGCCGCATGATGAATATACTCTTTAACTGGAAAAAACGTCAAGATCAACTTTGTCCGCTTATCATAAATCCCCCGGCTAACCGGTCAAATCCAAAAGCGCTTGGACTTCATCTTCGCTTTAAAGAAGAGGTCCAGCGCTTCCGGTTTGATTCATCCGACTCTGCTTTAATCGACTAGTTTGGCAATCGCCTGAACACTTTCAGCTCGCGTAGCCAATCCTTGCGGCTGGAACCGATTTCCGCCTGCGCCTTGAAGAATGCCTAGTTCAAATGCCGCATTTACGGAGCTCCTCGCCCATTCGTGGATCAGCTTATCATCCGCAAAGGAATTTGGCTTTGCTGCTGAAGCTTTGCTGCCCGTCTTCACCTCGTAAGCGCGAACGATCATTACGGCCATTTCTTCGCGCGTTATCGTCTCATGAGGGGCAAAGCGGGTCGAGCTTCTGCCTGTCGCAATTCCTGCGTTGTAAGCGGTTACTACCGCCGACTCGTACCAAGCGCCCTTCTCCAAATCCGTAAAGGACGTGGTTCCGGTCGTTTGCAAGCCTAAAGCGCGAACCAGCATCGTGATAAACTGCGCACGGGTTACTTTCGCTTGCGGAGCAAACTCTGTCGCATTCACGCCGGTGACGACACCTTGGGCGACCATTTTCTCAATGACGTTTGCTGCCCAATAATGGCTTGGAACATCAATGAACGATTTCTTATACGAGAGTACGCCATAGACACTAAAATGATTGATTTGCGCCTCTAATTTACCGTTAATCCGTTTGCTTCGTTGATGCTCTAGCTCGCCATTTCCCTTCACATTATAGATCGCGTTCAGATGGCTGTCGCCGCCTTCAGACGCTGATAGACTTAGCGTAATTGGCTCGGCAAAGGCAGTCAGCTGCTTAAGCGCCGCATGATCGAGACCGGTAACGGCTAATGACAATTCAAATAGTTGACCCGCTGACGTAATAACAGCATGTGCTTTGCTCGAAGCCTCCTTAAGCAAACGATCAACCTCTGTTGGCGCCAGCTTCGTAAATGCGAAGGAAATATACGGCTGCTTCTGGCTAGCAGCTAACTCAATCAGCTGTCCAATTACTTTTTTAGGCAGCTCTAGCGTTAGCTCATCACCTTTGAATATGAGCCTATCGAGATCGTTAAGCTCCTTCACCTGAAGCGGAATCAGCACTTCCTTCACACCTGTCTGCATGGCTATTACAGCTTTGCCATTGCTGACTTGAAGCGCAGATACGATCTGCTGTTCCTTGCTGCCGCCGCTTAATCCATTGTCTCCGCTTGTCGGCGTTTCCGTTCCTGGATCGGGTTTGGTCGGCGTCACGGTGAAATGGATCGCATAAGCAAGCTTCGTAACCCCATCCTCAGCCAGCACCTCAATCGAAGTTGTTCCAGGCAGCGACGCTGCCGGAATGACCTTGACTGTCGCCTCGCTATCCGTCGCAACAGCCGTAACGAGCGGCACCGTTTGCGTTCCAGCCGGCAGCGCCACATCGTACGACAGCTTATTGCTTTCGAAAGCAGCAAGCGCTTGATTATTAACCGTTATGCTGCTAAGCGCGGCCTCTGAGCTAGGAGCCACGACGACGGGCCGCTTAAACAATTTGGCATCCGCCCAATCGGCATTATCGTTAGCTGTGCCGTTTCCGCCATCCGTTACGATCAGCTTAAGCTCACGCTTGCCGGCGATGTTTACGTTAACCTTCTTGGCTGCCGTGCGGCTGTCCATCATATCGCTGTCAAACAGCTTCTGCCCATCTGCCCAGACTTCGAAGGTCACTTTGCCGGCGCCGCTTTCTTGATCGACGCCTACGAAGGCTTCAAAGCTTTCATAGCCCTTTCCATCGATGTTGTAAATGAATTCCGAATTCGAATGCGTGCCTAGACCATGCTTATAAGACTTGCTTCCCATGCCGTCGAATAAGGTCAATACATTCCCTTGAATGCTTGAATCTTTTTTAAGGTATCCCCAGCCTGTCGTCGCGGATGCCCAGTTCAGGTCGGTTAGATAGGTTGGAGCATCGGCATAGCTAACGGTGTAATCATCCTGGTCATCCAGCTTCACGGTAACGGTGTTCGTATACGCGGCTGCTAAAGTGATCGGCTTGCTGATGGAGTTGGCTTCCACCCAGCCCGGGAAAGCTGCGGGATGCGACCATATCGAATTGATTTCGAAACGAATCGTTCCATCGGCGTTAACCGAGCTTTTTACCGAACCATGGCCGTCTCCCTGCGCGGTAATCCGTTTGCCCGTATCTCCCAATATCAGCGAAGCAAAGTTGAAATTGTTTTTGGAGGCAACAAAGTCTGCCGTCCCGCGCTGCCCGGGATCATCCTTGCCATATTTGCTGAAGTTTTTCTCATCCTTCGACCATGCCCATGTCGGCTTCACGCCGTATTGTTCATCGCCTTCGCCTCTTGCTTTGTACGCCGTTCCCGTGTTTCTGCCAATCTGATCCTCTGGGTAAGCCGACCAAAGCCCGCTGCGGTCCCATGTGATCCGATCTGCTTTGGCTGCGATATCGAAGGCAACGCCGATGGTGTCATAAGCCGAAGGCAAATGAGTAACGGAATATGTTGTCGAGATCAGCCCGCTGCCATCAACGGCTAGCGTGAATACAACGGCTGTCTGCCCATAGCTGCCAGCGATAGTTACATTAGCCTCGCTATCGGTAGATGTACTATTGATGCTCGAAAACGTCCATGGCCCAAGCTTGGAAGTGAAGCCCATATTCAGATAAGGTCCGCCGGTAATAATCGTTTCTCCTTTATACGTCCCTTCCTGAATCATGCCCGTCGCTTTGCTGAAGACCAGCTTGAAGTCTTGCCCCGTAAGCGTGAGCGCATCGCTATCGCTCTTGATTGCCGGAGCATTGCCCTGTGCGCCTGTAAAGTGGAAGCTCTTCTCGCCGATCGTCAGATTATACGCATCCACCAAACGATTGGTCTTGTTGCGATCGCTTTGATAAAACTTCAAGCCTACAATGTCGCCAAGCTTCCATGCTCTAGCCGGGATCATCAAATGCCCGCTGGACATCGGCTCAATAGAAGGGCCGCTTAAAGTGCCCGATTGGTTTCCTGCTGTCCACTCGACCTTAATCTCATTTAAATTGGTATGGTTATACCTGTTCTCAACCTCGATGCTGAGCGGATTTCTCGCCCCCGGATTCGGCAAGGAGCTGGCGTTAATGCGGATCGGCGAATACGCCTTCTTCACGTTCCAATACTCCGGCTTCTCCCGATTCCAAGAATCCATAATTCCCCATTCGGCTCTGAAGCCGCATACGGCCGTCTCGCAATAGGTGGTCAGGTCCCTCGAGTGCCAGATCGCGCCTCCAAGCGCCCCCTCTGAGTGATAGATATTATCCCACAGGCGCTTGATTCCCTCGCCATAAAAATCCTCGAACGAAGGATCCGCATTAAACCAGTCTTCGTAATACACGTACAAATGGGCGTATTCATCGACGATTTCCGGCTTATCAAGACCGCCAAGCTTTAAGCTGTTATCGACGTAATGAACGCTAAACAGATCATTGTACTGGCTTGGTGCGTTGTACCCGAAACTGGATTTGACGACGCGCGTCGGATCAATCGCCTTTACATAATCATGGGTAGCTGCCACGTTGCTTCCCCAGCCGCTCTCGTTCTCAAGCGACCAAATGACAATGCTTGGATGGCTGCGGTCCTTCTCGATGGTCTCCGAGAATTGGCCCATGAAATAACTCAAATAATGGGCATCGTTCAAACGGGAATCATTGATGAACATGACGGAATTTTCTTGCTCCACATACAAGCCGAGCTCATCCGCATAATCCAGCACATATTCAGCTTGCGGCCAGTGGGAGGTACGGATATAGTTGACATTCGCGTCCTTCAGCTTCCGCAGCGATTCCTTATCATGCTCAGGATCGGCAGCAACGCCAACGCTCGGCGAGGATTGATGCCAATTGACTCCCCGAAGCTTAACCTCCTTGCCGTTTACAAGCATCTTATTGCCAACAATTTTAATCGAGCGGAAGCCGATCTTCCTGGTAACCGTCTGTACGATCTCTCCGCCAACCTTTACATTGGCAATCAGCTTATAAAGGTTCGGATGCTCCGCATCCCACTTCTCGGGACTGCTAACCGGAATGCTGATCGTATGATCAGGGTGCTCTGCATCCAAGCTGATGCCGCCTGGCTCGATCGGCACGAGCTCGCCATCCGGATCAATAAGGGTAAGTTCAACTTGGGAACCTGACGCTAGGTCGCTGCCAAAAATCATTCCGGCAGAAACTTTCAACATCGCATCGGTATACGAATCATCAAAGAGCGTCTCCGCATGCAAGCGGGTCAGGTAATTGACCGGAAGGGCGAACAGCTTCACTTCGCCAGTTAAGCCGCGAACATGCTGGTACTCGACGAAACCTTTCTCAGCGGTAATGCCTACTGTTACCCATGCGCTCTCGCCGGGCGTCACATAGTCTGTGATATCGCAATCAAAGGTCGTAAATCCGCCTCGATGCACTCGAACCAGCTGTCCGTTCACCCAAATTCTAGCGACATTAAACGCCGCTTCGAACCGCAGCATAACCTTTTGGCCTTGATAGTCCTGCGGGATCGGGACGGATTTCTTGTATACATTCTCGATATTGCGGTCAGGGAACCAGTCCCCGCCCTGCTTGCCGCGAATATCGAAGCCGAGGACCTCTAGGTTCGCAGGCACTTTCGCATCCGGCCAAGCCGACGGCTCTACGCTGTTTTTCCAAAAGCCCTGTTCAGGCGTTTGCGTAAAATTCCATGTCCCGCCGAGATTAATAATTGGATTCTGTACGCCTATGACGGAGTCAGGCAAAGGAGCGATTACTGGCCTTGCCCATCCGTTAGTCGATGGCCCGACAGGTACCGTCGGCATCGCTTCGCTTGGATAACCGAGCACCTCAAACTCTGCGATAGCCGCTTTGCTGCCAAGCTCAAAATCGGTAATGGTTATCCGAACATACCGCCTTGCTGCATCAAGAAAACGATCCGTTCTTACTTGCTCCCGATCCTCTGCAGCCGTTTGATCGACAGCCGGATACCAGTTTATGGAATCCGATGACACTTCGATTTTGTACTTGTAGTTTTTGTTGTCTCTCCAAGTTACCGCTGTGCCGGTCAATTCATAATCTCCGCCTAAATCAACCTGAAGCCATTGCCCTTTGCTTGTCGTATTCGCTGCCCATGCCGTTTCCGCATTTCCATCAACGGCCTTAGAAGCACCATTTGCACTCTCTTCAGAGGAAGCAGTTGCCGCCTTCCCAATCGCAACATTGGACTCTGCATTGCCAATGCTGTATGGGAAATTGATGACTGTGCTGTGCTTTCCTCCTTCGCTGACGTACGCTCTAATCACCATATCCTTCGTAATGATAATCGGATTCGAATAAAGCTGCTTCGATGCCGAGGCGATCGGCTCTGTTCCATCGGTTGTATAATAGATTTCTGCGCCTGCAACCGAGCTGGATAAGGCTACGGCTGTATGCTCATCTACGATTCCAGCTTCAGGGCTGGCTGCTATCGCGATTACCTGATAAGAGAATGATCGGACTAAGCTATCCGCCTTCCCCTCAACCTTCGCATACGCTTTTAGCGTGAGAATCGAATCGATAGAAGCAGCAGCAAGCGCAATCTTATCTGTATAAAGCTGCTTCGTTTCCGAGATTAATGGGTCGCTGCCATCGGTCGTGTAATAGATTGAAGCGCCAGGCTCCACCGAATGTAAGCCAACCCGCGTCCCTTCAGCTACTGCTTTGGCGGACACGTCTGCTTGAACCGGATACGCATTGGATGTGTTGTACAGCTCAAACTCCCAAACCGCAGCTGCGAGACCTATGTTAGCTAGCTGATGCAATCTCACGAACCGTGTATTTTGTACCGGGAATTTGTAATACTTATCCTCTTGGTCCGTATTGCTGTTTTCGGTGACAACCGTCGACCAATCGGTGCCATTGTCCGAAACGTCTATCGTAAATTGCGTAATATAATTTTGATGGTCGGGATTTTTGCGAAGCACCGCGTAATTGACAGCCTGAATGCTGCCAAGGTCAACGATCAGATCCCATACGCCCGCTTTCTCGGGCTGGGCATAGGTTGAAAAGTTGCCGTCAATGGCGCGCCCTGCTACATTGCCCCACCCGGCTTCAACCGTCATCGTTGCCGTCGCTCCGCGCGCTAAATTCGGATACATCGATATATCTTCCGTTGGAAGCGTATAGGTCAGCGATTGTATGTCGCTTACTCCGCCGCCTAGCTCATCGATGGCTACTACCTTCAAGCTGACATTGCTATTAATCGTTAGCGGCTCTGAATAACGCAATCTACTATTCGAAGTCGTTGGGTCGCTGCCGTCAACCGTATAGTAGATGGCGGCGGAAGCCAGCGTGCTGTTGAGCGTAATCTTCTTGCCTTTGATCACCTGGCCAGATCCTGGAGATGCCGTTAACTGCGGTACTATGGCCGATTCCGAGTAAAGCTCCAGCTCGCCGATCCTGACAGCCGGCCAATCCGATCCTTCCTCCGACTTTTTCGTGACGTGAAGGCGAACATACCTCGCTTGAATCGAATCGGCAAGCATTCGGTCCGTGATGTGAGCCGTATTGTTCGTAACCGAATCCGCGGCTTGCCAAGGCCCGTTCCCATTCCCCGTGCTATACTCCAGCTGGAAATCCCTCGTCGTGAGGTTTCCAGTCGCCGCATGCTTGACGATCCAACGGGAAATCGCATAGCTTTCGCCAAGGTCTACAACCGCCCATTCATCGGTATACGGACTTGATTGCCAGCCCGTATCGCTGGTCGACCACATCGTATCCATGGAACCATCTGTCATGTAGCTTGGCGAATGCTGCGGGAGGAAGCTGCTCGCCGATACACTCTTGCCTAGCGCTAGGTTTCCCTTTACAGCATCCTTCGGTATTTGATAGGTCAACGTTTGTATGTCGCTGATGCCGCTGCCTAATTCATCAATTGCTGCCGCTTTAATGGTGATGTCGCTGTCAATCGTAAGCGGCTCGTTGTAAAGCAGCCTGCTTGATGAGGATGTTGGGTCGCTGCCGTCAGTCGTATAATAAATCGAAGCGGCCGCTACCGAGCTGGTTAGCGTTACCTTTGTGCCTTTCGCTACAGTGCCGGAGGCCGGAGCCGCGCTTAATACGGGAATTTCGGCGGCTGCTGCTTCATACAGCTCGAACTCGCCAATTCTGACTGCCGGCCAGTCTACGCCATCCGACGTTTTTTTTGTTACATGGAGGCGAACATACCTTGCATTCACAGCTTGATCCAGTAAACGGTCTGTGAACCGGTTCGTATTTGCCGTCACCGCATCGGCGGTTATCCATGGCCCGTTATCCGTATCCGTGCTGTACTCCAGCTGATAGTCACTGGTTATCAGCGCGCCGTCGGCACCGCTCTTGACGACCCACCTTGAAATCGCGTAGCTTTCGCCAAGATCCACAATCGCCCACTCATCCGTAATCGGGCTTGTTTGCCAGCCCGTATCACTGGTCGACCACATCGTATCCATCGATCCATCTACCATATAGCTTGGCGAATGCTGCGAGAGCGAGCTGCTGGCCGTTACCGTTTTCCCTAATGCCAGATTCGCTGGATTCGCAGCTGCCGATACGCGGTTTGACTGCGGACTGATTGAAACAAAACTACTCGCAATAATGACCAAGCTTAAAAAGAGATAAAGCAGCTTCCTACCTCTTCGCTTCACGAGTTTCCCCCCCTTTATATCAATAGGTCACAGCTATGGATTGCATGATTATTTCGCTTTGTTTGCTATAAAATCGTTAAGCTGCTTCTGCACCTCGGCGATTACTTTATCAATTCCCGCAGACTTCAGCTTTCTCTGGAATTCAGGGTAAAACTTATCATACTCGATGAATCCAGAGTAAGCGGCACCTACATACTCTTGCCCCACCGCGTCGATTTGAGCGATTTCCGATTTTACCGGATCGGCGTTAAAGCGGAAGCCAAGCGTTGGCGCAACGATAGAATCGTTATCCCATACCTTCAAGTTCTCGATGTAGCTTGGATCCACATTTTTGCTGAAATGCTTCAGCCTGATATCATCCCATGCCCAGTACACTTGATTGTAAGTCGAATTCTCCGCAATGCCGTCAACCGAAACCGCAGCGCCATCCAGCTTATAGTTCACGTCCTTGACGCCGTAGGAAAATAAATCATAGTTTTCTTGGTTGCTTCTGAACCAGTTAATGAAGGCCATAGCGCCTTCGCTGTTTTTGCTGGTTGAGAAAATAGACAATAGATTCGCAGCAGCGTCAAAAACATATTTCGGTTTTTCCGGATTTAGAAATACGTCCTCCAGCTTTCCGTCCGGAAGCGTTTTCTTAAACGTGTCTATACGCTCTGAGGTTTTAAGAACATTCGACCATGTCGCGCCGATTTTGCCGTTGTTCAGAGCGGATTCGGAATCTTTAATTTCCTGCGCATCCTTCGGCATCCATCCATTCAAGTACCATTTCCGCTTCGTTTCTACTATTTTTCTGAAAATATCAGACTCATAAAAGCTTTTGACCTCTAGATTCGGATCTGCCGGGTCAATGTACGCCGGGCCTGCGCCGTTATCGCCAATAGGCAGGTAGACGTCGCCGAATTCACGGAAGAGCCCACGGTTGTTATCATTGGCAATCGGCACCATATCGGGTTCATTCTTTTTAATCGTATCCAGATAAGCCTCAAAATCAGCCAAGCTTTTGATTGGGGCCAAGTTGTATTTCTCTCTTAAATCACCGCGGATAACGAAGAAGTTATTGTTCTCTGCAGTCGGAACAAGCGTAGGTATGCCATAGATTTTGTTATCGATGGAAGCGCTCATGAAGCTGGCGGCAGGTACGCTCTCTTTCAGTTGATGACCCTGCTCATCCAGTAGATCATTAAGCGGAATGATGACATTTTTGGCCGTAATTTGCGACAACCAGCTGACATGCGTCCAAGCCATATCATAGTCCTCGCCGGATGCTGCGATCAGATTAAGCTTGTTTGAATATTGGTCCCAAGGGAAATACGTGAACTCTAGCTTAATGTTAAGCCCATCGGCTTGCAGCTTCGCCTCCATCGCCTTTTGAACGCCCGCCATATCCTTCGGCTGATCGCCCGGCAGCACGATTTTTACGGTGCCTCCTGCTTTTGGCGCTTCTGCTGAAGCTTCAGGCGCTTGGCCTTCCCCTTTATTCGTAGCTTCTGCCGTATCCCCTTTTGGCGCGTTCGTTTGTTTATTGCCGCCCTCCTCTTTGGAGCATGCAGCAAGCATGCTGAACAATAAAATGAGAACCAAGACGACACCCGTTGCTCTAATCTGTACTTTTTTCAAAAGACTACCTCCCAATTTGTTTTCGTTTTTTCTCTTTATGCTGAACCTATTGCTAGGAAACAACCTAACCCTTCACTGCTCCGATCATAATCCCTTTAATGAAATATTTCTGCACAAAAGGATATACAAGGACAATTGGCCCGATCGTAACGAGCACCATCGCCATTTGGGCGGAATCCGAGGGCATCGTACTGCTGCCTACGCCAAAATTGCCGCCGGAGCTCATGTAGTTAATCATCGACTGAATTTTGAACAGCATGAATTGGAGCGGATATAATTCACGGCTATCAATTAGCCATAACGCTAGATTCCAGTCATTCCAATACGCCAAAGCGTAGAATAGAGCGATGGTAGCCGTAATAGGCGCTGACAGAGGAAGGATGATTTTTGCGAAAATATAAGGCGGGCTCGCACCCTCCATCTCTGCCGATTCGATAAGCGCCGGCGGCAATGATTTAAAATAGTTTCGCACCAAAAATACGTTAAACGGGCTCACCAGCATCGGCAGGATCAAAGCAAGTATCGAGTCCTTCAAATGCAAGTACTTCGTAATGAAGATATACCATGGCACAAGCCCCGCGTTAAAAATCATCGGGATAAAGACGAGCAGCGCGATCGCATTTCTATATTTCACCTTTTGAACCGCTATGGCGTAAGCGAGCAGTGCTGTAATCAATAGGCTGAGCGCTGTGCCTAAAACCGTTACAACGATGGAAATCGTATAGGCATTGTAGATCTCGCTGCTGGAGAAGATCAGCCGGTACGCATCCAGCGAGAACGCTTCCGGGAAGAAGCGATAGCCGTGCTTGACTATCGAATTCTCATTCGTGACCGATACTATGATGGTGAGAATAAATGGAATCGTCGTAAAAATACAAAACGCGAAAATGATGATATGGAATAGCATTTGCGCTACTCTTCCGCTTTGGTTGTTCACTACTCCACCCCTATCTAAAACAATGAACTGTCATCGTTATATTTTTTTACCGCCCAGTTGCAGACGGCAACCGTAATAAATCCGCATACCGATTGATAAAGCCCCACAGCAGCCGGCATGCTGATATCGCCTACCGATTTAACCGCTCTGAACACATAGGTATCGATTACATCCGTGGTTGCAAAGAGCAGCCCGTTATCGCCGACGATGGAGTAAATCGTTTGAAAATCGCCATAAAACATTTTGCCCACCGACAGCAGCGTAAGAATAATAATGGTCGGCACTAATAACGGCAGCGTAATATAGCGGATTTTATGCCATCTCCCTGCGCCGTCAAGAGCCGCTGCCTCGTACAGCTCATGGTCGATGCCAACGATCGTAGCCAAATACATGACCACGGCATAACCGGTATTTTTCCAAATAAATACGCCGACTAATATCGAAACCCAGTACTGCGCGCTCGAATACCAATCGACTGATGTCCGGTTCAGCGCCTCAAGCAGCTGATTTGCGATGCCGTATTTGGTGCTGAAGACTAAGTAAACGAAGTTCCCCACTACAATTGCGGAGAAGAAAAAGGGCAAAAACATAAGGCTTTGGTACAGCCGCTTAAGCAAGCCGTTTCTTAGTTCATTTAATAGCAAGGCAAAGGCAACGGCAAAAAACGTCCCGAAAACAATGTAGTTTGCATTGATAAACAGCGTGTTGAACGTTGTTCGCCATGCGTACTCCCCGTTGAAGAAAAACTTGAAGTTATCGAGCCCGACCCAGCTGCTGCCGAACATGCCTTCGAGAAAGTTGTAATCTTTAAATGCAATGATTAACCCTGGCAGCGGCATATAGCTGAACGTTAAAAAAAACAATATGCCGGGCAGAGCCATCATATAGTACCAACCGTTTTTCCACAGCTCATGAAAAAAGCCTCTTCTTGATTTGCGCGTTTGATAATCCTTGCTAGTTGTTAATGTTACCTGACTCAATCGATTACTCCTTTCCGTGTCTCCCTCGAATGTAAGCGTTTCATATTTACATCACGATCATAGGGCTTAGAGTCCGCATTTGAAAATATCTCATTCCGCAGAAAGGTTAAAATATTTATGATTTCAAGCTTCATTTTTATAAGAAGATATAAATTTATTACGTTTATTCGCCTTTTTCCAGCTAATTGTACAGGCACGCCCCAAATAAACAGCTTCGCTTACGATCATAAAAAAAAGCAGCCTCTCCGAAGGAGAAGCTGCAGCTTGTTCATCATTAACGGGAAAAGCTCCCGTTATTTGTAGCAATTCGGGGTAAAAATAGAAGTTAGATGGATTTTCTCCCGTTAATCCTTTCATTTTGTCCGATTTGGAGGGGAATCGCCTCTTTTAACGGGAGATTTTCCAGCTAAATGCACGTTTCCCCCTTCTCTTCGAATGATTA
This sequence comes from Bacillus sp. FJAT-26390, assembly GCF_001682865.1. Classification (GTDB taxonomy): domain Bacteria; phylum Bacillota; class Bacilli; order Paenibacillales; family Paenibacillaceae; genus Pristimantibacillus. The sequence goes on along the minus strand of NZ_MAQX01000022.1, from coordinate 860,945 downwards.
GCAGGAGATTTTCCAGTTATTTCAGTAAAGCATGAGGGCGCGATTACAGCATTTTACTCAAAATTTTTCAGCTTTTAATGTGTGTAGGTGTAAGTTGGTGAATCATACTGCGGTCCTGATTTTTCATAAGTGAACCAATAGCTTACCGCTTGGCCAGCAGTGAGACTGTCAACCGTATGCTCCCAAGCCGGACCGTTTTTTATCATCCGCACGTTTTGCTGATTAGCCCCGTTAACCAAATAATGCACATCCACATATAACGCGTTGGTTGTTGGCGTGAAGGCAATCTTCGCTTGCGAAACGTTCAGTTTCGCAACGCCAGCCGTGTAGTCCGGCGTCGTCACGCCTCCTCCGCCTGCTGCGTCCGTCGTAACCGTTACCGCGCTGCTCGCGCCGGACTGATTGCCCGCGGCATCAACCGCCTTGACGGTAAAGGCGTATGCCGTATTCGCGCTGAGTCCGCTAACGGTTGCCGAAGTGCCGGGCGCGTTCAGCGTCCCTCCCGCATATTGGATAACATAACCCGTCACGCCAACGTTATCGGTTGATGCACTCCAAGAGAGCGAGACGCTTGAGGCTGTTTTGCCTGTAGAGATTAAATTAACCGGCGTGCTAGGTGCGCTAGTATCGCCACCGCCGCCACCGCCGCCGTTGCCGGTGTTAAAGCTGTTTGCAGGCACTGAAACCGTAGTTCCATCGGAGAAGGTTACTGTTTTCGCCGCGTTCGTGAAGTTGTAGGCGACATAGGTTTTGACGCCGTTTTTGTTAAATACAGCAGCGGTAGGCGAGTTTGCCGTCACGGAAGGATCGGCGTTCCCCATCGCATCCAGATTATAAATCCAATGGTACGCATTCGCTTTGGAGTTGCCCGTCTCTGGACCGCCCTCGCTCTCCGCAGCACCGGTTGCCATGGAGCCTATGCCAGCGTTGAATTGATTTTTGGCATCCGCCGGATTCGAAATAGCTCGGTACATCCATACTAAATCCCGCCAAGCATCCCAATTGGTGCCCCCGTTCTCACTGACCAGAGCGGCATAGTTTTTATTCGCATAATTCGGGTAATGGGTTAAGTACAACGAGCCTGCCGTAATCGGCAGCCAGTTAATGCCGTGCACCTGCTCTGGATTCGCGGTAAACCAAGTGCCATTCGCTCCTTTTCCGCCCCAGACCATCGTAACGACAGATGGCGTGTAGCCGGCCGGATGCGTATTATCCTGCACATCAAACCAATAATCGTTAATCGCGTTCATTTCGGTCGTGTACAGATAAATGCCAAGATCACGGATTGTCGTATTGCCTGTAGCTTCTCCCCATAGAATTAACCCGGTCCAAGCGTTCATTGCCTCGGAGGAGGATTCATTGTTGTTGCCGTCATCAAATTTCGCGTGGCCCGCCGCCCAGGAATGGCCTGCATACGGGTCAAAGTTGCGCAAATACGGGAACATCGGATCGTTGCGGTCCCAGCTTGCCATATCGCGGATTAACAATTCAACCATCGGACCCCAGCTTGCCGCCCATGTCTTGTCGGTGCGCGCGATTTCAGCGGCCGCTTTAATATAATAGCCGTAGTGGAAATGATGGTCATTCAGTTCGGAATCGCTGCCGAAGCTCGCCGGATAACCAATCAGCGATCCCCAGTTGCTGTTGTAATAAAATAAGTTGCTGCTCTTTAAGTTGCCGCTGCTGTCGCTAGCCTTCAAATAGTTCTGCAGGCGGGATTTGATTTCATTGCGGAATTGAGCCGAAGCCGTCGCATCGCCGACCTGGTCTGCGATCGGCGCCAAGGTCGCGAGCTTTCCAAGCCGCTTCCCTAGCCAGTACGTATCGTTTCCGCCTGTATAGGTCAGTGCCTCTTCCTCGTTTATAAATCCGCCAAGCGTCGTTTTGTTATAGGTGCCTTTGTCAGGGAGCGCCGGAAGTACGCCCGTAAACTTCATCGTCGTTGTAAATGAGGTTCCCTCAGCTGTCTTCATCGCGCCGCGGACAGAGTTATACGTGTAGGATAAAAGAGATTGGGACGTGTTTTTCCATTGATGCGGATAGAGCGCAAAGATCGTGCCTGTCTGCGAGCCTTCTTTTGCAGTGGTCGTGTATGTATAGGTGGTTGTGACGTTGCTGTTAGAAGAGTTATAGGCATAATTCATTTTTGTGTCGGTTACGTGAGAGTAGGCGTACTGCTGGAACTTCGTGAGCGTTGCAGGTGAATGATCGGGGAGTGCCGCTATCGAAAAATAATTTTTACCGTTCAGATTGTTGGTAAGGTTGTTTGTTCCAATGCCCGACCACGTGCTTCCTGTTGGGCCGAACAAAGCATAATGCGCGCCTTCGATGGTAACGCCAAGCACCGCAGAGTTTGCATTGCCTGACCATACGGTCGGAGGCGTATAAAACTTAAGCACCGGATTGCCGCCCGTGTAGGTAAAGTACACATATGGTGAACCGTGTCCGTAGCTGGCTTTGATCGAGCTGCCGCCGTTTTGATAAAGCGCGCTTACGAACCAGTCGCTGAAGTTGTCCACTTTGGCATCGGGAAACGTAGCCGAGCCGCTATTTCCTATGGTGAAGTCATGAATATCATTCATCCATCCACAAATACAGGCTGTATTTGCTGTAATGCGGTCGCTCGGATTAAATATCCGCATGCCGTCGCTTTGATGCTTCATCGCAAGCGGGTGTGGATACTGTCCGTTTGAGTATGGTGTCCATGCCAAGCTGCTCCACCAGTCGTTCGTGGGCATTTTTCCCGTCACGTTAGCCGTCTTGTATATTTGCGATTGCACGTCCGCTGCGCCAGGCGGCAGTACGGTTGAATAGCTGCCAGAGCCGAGCGGCACCTCGCCCGAGAACGAAAAGCCGACTGAAGGAAGCATACTGAATAGGACAAAAACAACTAAACATAAACGCAGCGAAAATTTCAATGAAATACCCTCCTTAAAATTTGAATGTAGGGGCAGCACTTATTCGATTATCCTCTCCCTTCTTGACACGATCATCACGACAGCGGCTTGAGTAGAAATAAAACGCTTACATTTGGCTTGAAAAAAATATTCATCGATTCTTATTCGTCTTCTCCATGTATAAGTCTATTTACGAAACCGCTTTCGTTGATTTTATTATAACGAATCCCATTCAATTGTAAAGTCCTAACCATTCGGAATAAAACTAGCTATTTAGTCTTATTCCTTCCTTTGAATTGACTGCAATTTCGAAACATTTTCGGAGGCACTTCCATTCGGACGTTGCCGCAAAAAAAATAAACCTTGCAGCCATCAAGGTTTATTTCCGTTCTTTTACTTTCATATTCTCTTTAAATTGCTTTGGCGTGCAATGGTTAAACCGTTTGAACAACTCATAGAAATGAGCCATATTTTCCATTCCTACCGCCGCTGCGATGCTCGTAATGCTTTTGTTGTCGGTCACTAGCATTCGTTTAGCTTTTAATATCCGCTTGCGGTTAACAAACTCCGTAAATGAAAGCCCCATTTTTTTCTTGAAATATTTTGAAAAGTATACATAGCTCATCCCTGCTAACCGGCTAACCTCCGCCATTTCAATTTTCTCGCCAAGATTGTTCTCGACATAGGCCATAACGGGGCGCAAGAAATCCGCATCCACATACTCATGCGCGGACAGCAGCAGCAGATCGTCATTGCGCAGCAGCACTAGAAGAAGATGTTTAATATGCATACTGACGGCGATCTCGTAGCCTTTCTTTTTGTGCATCACTTCCTCATGGATATGAAGCAAAATAGCGCCTACCTCTTCCTGCACATGGGGATACTTGCTGAATAGGTAGTTCAGATCGTCCAGCGGGTTCATAATCTCCATGAAATGCCGCGTATAATGCATCATCGCCGGATCAAAATACGGCTCCAGATCGACGTGGAGCACGATATAGGTTACATGTTTCCCGGGGTGCACCCGTGATTTATGGAGCTGGGAGGAGCCGATTACCATCACGTCCCCCGGATGCAGCTTGTAGGCTGCCGTTGGCGTATGCATTTCATGAACGCCTTCGAGCACGAGGATGAACTCTATTTCCTTATGATAATGCCAAGGCTGGTAGCCAAAATGTTCATTTCCCGAATGGGTAAACTTCCAAACCTTAATGCAAAGCTGTGGATTCTGATAGTGAATGGGCTCTTGAAAGCTGTCCATATAGTCTCCTCCGCCAAATTAATAGATTGAATATGGATACAAATTGAATGAAAATTCGCATATACGATCCTTCCACCTGCTGTGTATCATTTAGAGCAGATAACCTATCAACGATACAAGGAGATGGATCATGAAAGTTGTTGTATTAGGATGCGGCGGTCTAGGACATGTCCATGCAGACGCTTACACAAAGCTGGTAGGCGTTGAATTAACCGGTGTATGCGACCTGCAGATGGATCAAGCCGACAAGCTGTCCGAGCAAACAGGCGCTCCTGCCTTTTATTCCTTCGAGCAGATGCTGGCAAATGCTGAATTCGATGTAATCAGCATTACGCTGCCTAGTTATTTACACAAAGAATATACTCTCTTAGCTGCAAAGGCAAGAAAACATGTCATTTGCGAGAAGCCGATGGCCCTCTCGCTCGAAGATGCAGACGAGATGATGAAATGCTGCGAGAATAACGGTGTCCGCTTGTTCATCGGACATGTGGTCCGATTTTTCCCGGAATATGTGAGCTTGAAGCAATCGCTGGACAGCGGAGCAATTGGCCGAGCTTGCGTTGCCCATGCCAGCCGAGCTGGCTCCCATCCGGGCGATGCCAAGCCTTGGTACAAAGACCGTGCAAGAAGCGGCGGCGTAATCGTCGATTTGATGATCCACGATCTGGATTTCCTGAGATGGACGCTAGGAGAAGTCAAAACGGTATACGCCATGTTATCGCAAAATGAGCAGCTGGAATACGCGCTAGTAACGCTGCAATTCGAAAGTGGCGCCATTGCAAACGTCGAAGCGAATTGGGGCTTTCCCGGACCCTTTCATACGAAGGCGGAAATTGCCGGTAATGCCGGCGTTGTCATGGCGAACAGCTTAAAGAGCAGCTCGCTTCAAATCCACAAGCACGCTAATGGAACGTCAGCCCCAACCGTAGCCATCCCAGAGAGCCCTGCATTCAAGAGCCCTTATGAGCTTGAGATCGAGCATTTTATCCGCTGCATTCGGGACGGATCAGAAGCAATCGTAACGGCGAAGGATGCCTATAAAGCGCTTGAAATAGCCTATGCCGCGCTTGAGAGCGCGCGTACCGGCAAACCCGTTCAACTCTAATCGTGAGGGAGGAATACAAGATGAAGAAGCTTAAAGTGGGTATGATCAGCTTTGCGCATGGCCATGCCTATTCGTACTTTGAGGCATTGCGGAGGCTTGCCGAAGTCGAGCTGGTTGGCATTGCCGATCCGGTAGAGAGCAGGGTGAGCGCTCTCGTTGCCGAGCATAAACTGCCTTATTTCAACGATTATCGCCAGCTGCTGGACCAAGAAGTAGATGCTGTCGTCATTTGCTCGGAAAATGTGTTTCATGCCGAGATTACGATCGAAGCTGCCAGAAGAGGCAAGCACGTGCTATGCGAAAAACCGCTAGGCATTCAGAACGATGAAATGTTGGCGATGATCAAGGCATGCCGCGACAATCAGGTACAGCTGATGACCGCCTTTCCTTGCCGTTATTTAGCTGCGGTCGCACAAGCAAAGAAAGCGATTGAACGGGGAGAAATCGGCAGCATCGTCGCCATTAAAGGAACGAACCGCGGTACTGCGCCAGGCGGCTGGTTCGTAGATCCGAAGCTCTCCGGGGGCGGCGCCCTGCTGGATCATACCGTACATGTGATGGATCTGATGAATTGGTTTACCGGTTCAGAGCCAACAGAGGTATACGCCTATGCGGCCACCTTATTCAAGGATAATCTGGATGTAGACGACACCGGCATGCTGCATGTGAAATTTGCAAATGGCGTTTTTGGGGTAATCGATACGAGCTGGTCAAGAACGCCGCCATTCCCGACATGGGGGGATGTCACGATGCAAATTATAGGTACGAGCGGTGTCATATCCATTGACGGCCTTGCCCAAATTAACGAGCTGTACGCCCAACAAAACGGCAAAGGACAATGGAATTATTGGGGAGACAATATGGATTTCCATTTGATTCAAGCGTTCGTTAAGGCTATCCTACACGGCCAACCCGTCCCGATCACAGGCGAAGACGGTATGCGTTCAACGAGTGTTGCGCTTGCGGGTTATCGTTCGATGGAACAAAAGCAGCCTGTTACGCTATAAATGATCAGCCATTTTTGCACCGATCCAAGCAGCGCTTGGATCGGTTCTCTATTCCTACTTTGTCTGTCATATAAAATTGCGCTGCTTTTTCGAAAAGCAGAGTGACCTTTGAAGTTAAATCCACCACAAAAGGGGATAAAATAAATCATAATGGTTAATCACTCTCTTTCATCGTACCCCACCGCTTGGTTATTTGAAGAGTCTATATAAATGCCAATCGGGCCAAGCACTAGAAGAACTTCATTCCATTTTGCCTCCTTCACCTCGGCCAGCCTCCAATCGTTAATCAAAGATTCCTTCACTCCACTGGACAACTCATTCCATGCGGCTTCTCTTAATGATGCTGCCATTACAGGCCCAACAACCACTTTAAAAGCACATCATCACCTCTAAAATTAATGTTCATACTCCTTTTTGCCTAAATAACGCAAACGCGCCAAGTTATGTTGCAAGCATTTCGTTTCAACGCTGCTAAGTGCTTCGAGACTAATAACCTTGTAAAAATGTTCCCGTAACAAACATACAAACATAGCTTGATAGTCTGGCATAACTTATAGAGAGCTCAAATCAATAGGAGGTGAATGGAACCATGTTTAATCAAACAAGTACCATTTTAGTTCTTTTTATTTTGTTGGTCATTATCGCTTGCAGTTGCGGAGTAGGCAGCCGGAATGAGAGAAACGATGAAAAAAGAGAAGACAAAAAGGATGAAAAAAACAACGATAAACAACATGTCGGCGATTATGGCGGTTGCTGTTAATCAACGGCTGATCTTCCATATCACATGTAAAATATAAACTGAACAAGAGACCCATTTTATGGGTCTTTTGCGTTCGAGGAAGGTTATCATCATCTTAGATATACATAGGCGAATCACATAGATTATTAGTCTTGGTAACAAATATCCAATCATAGCAGACATTCCATGCATAATTTACAGTGTACTCCAAAATAGAATGGCATATGGGGATTAGCGAGTCATTCTTTCAACAACTAATAGGTTGTCATTGGCTTCATTATTATTGAGCAAAGGATAGTGATACGAAGTGAAAAGAATAAAAAGAATCCGGACCAATGCAATTCTGCCTGCCGAAAGCGAGCCGTTAAATGATTTTAACCCATCTGAAGATTCTCCGTCCTTTCCTGCATCTGGAGGCGACAGATCCATGCTTGCCCGGGTTGGCGGCTTCGACGGAATCATGTCCATGATGGGAAAAGTCCAACAGTTTTTCGGCATCTTTCAGCAGATTCGCCCAGCCTTTAAAATGGTAGGCTCATTATTCGGTACAAAAGCTTTCTTATCAGGCGTACCTAGCAGCAGAGTAAGATCAAAAAATAAAAAAGCGAAGCTAAATTCACGTGCTGCAGCAGCTTCACGCCAGAAAACGTCCAGAAAACGCAGCTCCCGTTGATCATAAATAAATGCAGACAGCAAAAAGGATGCATTTTAAAAACATACATCCTGTTTCCGTTGCCACTATTTGAAATCGCGCATCCTTATTGCTCTTTTTTGCTCCTCCTTAGAGGGATCACACTTGAAATAGGCCTTCCGGCAGCTTTGCTTCCCAATTATCCGGCGTATCAAGTCCAAGTGCGCGGATAACGACTTCCGCAGTGTCTGTAATGAAGAAGTCTCCTTGAAGAGAGGCGCCCTGCTGTATTCCCGGACCGGCGCAGCCCCAAAATATCGTTTTGTCAGACGGATGATCACTGCCATGCTGCTGAGGATGCTCCCCTCCTCCCCCATGATCGGAGACAACGATGATCAAGCTATCTTCAAAAATACCCGATTCTTCAATAGCTTGCAAAATGATTCCCGTATGTGCGTCCGTCTCTTCGATTGCCTGCAGCTGCTCGGGGGTGTTGTAGCCGTATTGGTGCCCCGCTGCATCGGGCAGATCCAAGCCGATAAACATCAGCTTCAAATCAAGATTTTCCCGAATGTAAGCCGCTGCCGCCAGCGGAAGCTCGCGGTCGTTCATGGATACCTTATGCACCCCGATAGACGATTCAATAATGCCATGATTAATCGGATTCCAAACGCTAAACGCTGCCATTTTGGCATCAGGAATGCCATTGTGGACGATTCTGAAGATAGAAGGATACATGGAATCGTCAGGATACGTAAATTCACTTGCTCTTTCATTCGTTAAACCATGTTTATCCGGACCTACACCGTGAAGAAGCGCTCCCCAGCACTGTGCGCTAATCGTTGGCGATACGGTTTGCGCATTGAAAGCGAAAGTCCCGCTGCTTATTAATCGATCCAAATTCGGCGTATGGGCAGCACGAACAAAGTTTCCCGCGCCGTCCCAGCCAATAATAAACACTCTTTCTATTTTCCCCATTATCCATCTCTCCTCTTATGCAAGCTTTAAGGGCTACCCCACATTCCAATCATAATGACGCCCATCGTAATGACCGCTGACAACAAAATCCGTTTCAAGCCATTCGACTCCTTCAGCAGAAAAATGCCGAGCATCGTGCCGAACACCGTGCCAATCTCGCGAATGGGAGCCAGATGTGACAACGGCGCAAGATTCATCGCATAGAGAAACAGCAAGTAGGAACCGGGCGATAGGATCGTCCCCCATAAAATGGCTTGTTTATTAACCTGCCATTCCTGTTTAATCTGCTTGGAGCGAAGCACGGCAGGACTTAACACGATGACATAGGCGATGTTGCTAAGCTCAATGATAGACAGCGGAGACAATGATTGAAGCACCATTTTATCTGTCATGACGTAACCCGTAATACATAAACCGACCATGAGTGCGGGAAAAATATTTCGCAAACTTATCGCTGACCCATGCTGCTTCTTCAAAAATCCGCTTATAGCAAACAATCCTAGCACGATGCAGCCTACGCCGATCCATCCGAGAGCCGATAACGATTCGTTATAGATCCATACGCTGAAGAGCGGGACAAGCAGAGCTCCCGTGCCGCGCATAATCGGGTACATTTGCGACATCTCGCCTTTGCGGTAAACGATCGGCAGCAGAAAAAAGTAGCCCATTTGAAATCCCATTGTCAGAAGCATGAATAAATAACCGCTTAACGAAATGGAGCTGCTCGTGACATCAACAATGAAATAAGGAAGAAGCAAAACAAAAGCTGTAATATGAATTAACCACAGAAAAACACTTTTATTTCTGCTCGTCTTCGTAAATAAATTCCAAATGGCGTGTGTAAGCCCCGAGCATAAAACAAGTATGATAGCAAAGGATATAGCGTATCCCTCCTCCTGACGGAATCATTATTTTCATTATTCATCTTACTTAGCCGCCTTTACAATGTCAACATAAAAACAATTAAAAACAACAAAACACACAATCTTGAGATAAGCATCTCAGAATAGTAAAAAAACTCATCTGCAATTCATTATTGCAAATGAGTTTTCTTCACTGACTGATAGCTAGCTTTGTATTCAAATATGGCTTGTATTAGTCATTCTAAATTAATTATTTTGCTCGAGGAATTGGTAAACCGCCATCATATCTCGTTTATTCAACTCGCGAAGACGATTGAAAATTGGAATATCGGCAACAGCCTCAAGCATAAAGCTATAAGCAACAACATCGCTTACTTTGCCAGTTAGCCATCTTTGCACGTCTATGCCATCGACGATTTCCTTGCGCCCTTCATCATTGATGCCGCTTGCATAGCAGCTAACGCATGGCACCGATAATTTATACACCCCATCATGGAGCCCGTCCTCCGAAATGACTTTCTTCCCTTTACAGAACGGACAGGGATGACTTGCTTTGATCTTATTGATTAAAGTAACAATTTTTTTGTAGCCAAAAGCTTCATAGACATAGGTCAGCTTTTTGTACTTACCATTGGTGAAATACTTATCAATGATCGTTTCTCTCGTTTCGGTGATATTGGCAAAATCACAGACGGTGATCCGATTGTTAATGCTGATGGCTTCGATACTGCTGCTAATACTGCCCCAGAATGGCTGTACGTTTTGTAAAACCATTTCATAGTTCGCAAAGCTCGCCAGCTCTAGTTCGAGCATTTTCAGTGCGGCTTGCGTTTCCCTTGGCAATAGAGAGACATCTTCCGCCAAAACCATATCGCCGCCGACAATGGCTTTCATTTTTTCTAGCACCAGTAAATTTCCGGCATTGTTCATGGCTTGATCAACAGACTGCCCAATAATCTCACGAATATCCGTGTCGCCAAATTTAAGCTTTTTACGATGGTTTAGTACGGTTCCTTGACAGATTGGGCAGGTAATCATTACTTTGGATTGTTTGATATGCTCTTTAATAATCGATTTCGAAATGACCATATAATTCCCAATGATGTAATTGAAGCCTTCCCAAGTTCTCGAGGCTTTGGCTGCTTTATCGTAGAATGACTTTTCCCAATACCCGTATAAAAAGGTATGCTTCTCTGCTTCTGTCATCTCGTTATAACTTTTGCTTATATCCTGACCGAGCTCATTCTTAATCTCATCAAAGATGAACTTTATTTTTGAAAATTGATAAAACTTTAAAATATCCATCGCATCAGGATGCAATAAGCCATCCCAGAATGGCACGGTTTTGTCCTGAACAACGATATCAAAATCAAATTTTTCAATTACCCGGCGGCCCGAGCAGCATGGACAATGGTTTTCTTGATTATAGAAATCGAAGCTATTCGTATCTTTATTGGTCGGATGCGCCGCCACGATATGGTTGATCAAGCCACCGATTTCATAGAGAAAACTATATTGACTATACAGATGCCGTTCCAGATCAATGGCGATGACCGGTGCAATGGTTTCCGATTCGTACTCACCATAAATCAGACGGGCCATTGATGATAAGCTTTTTAAAATGCCGCCCTTATAGACGTTTTCCGCATTTTTATAATAGGCAATATGATTCTCTTTTAAGTAGTTGATTCCATTTTGTTGATTGAGTGTTGAAGAAATTTGCAAGGGAGCCGCACGATCTGCAATGTCGTTTTTTTGATAATAATCTTCATGGCTGACTACATCAAGATGCTCCACAGGCGCAAGCTGTCTTTTGCCAAAATCAACGATATAATCAGAGTTTTCCAGCATGTAAGCATTATGTTCAATCAAGATCATGGATACGGATTCATCCTCTAGAATGACCCTAACGCTATCAATGAATTGATTTAAAATATTTTGTGATAAACCTTTGGAAGGCTCGTCAAAAATAAAAAGCGTTTGTGGGTTTCTTGAGCCCGCAAACAGCTCGGAAACTAAATGGACGCATTGAAATTCACCTGTTGATAAGGACTGTGTTTTCCTTTCCAGCGTCAAATAGCCAAGACCAAGCTTGATCAATAAGCTGAGGCGTTTATGAGCGATGTCTTCATTTGGCAGTTCTTCAATAATATCTTCAATCGAGCGCTGAAAAATATCATCGATATCCTCACTATATTTTGTGAGCTTCTTTTTGATATCAAGAAAAGTCGCAACGGTTGAGCGGCTGGTAATCGATTGGTTTCGGTCTTGCCCAACCATTACCAGCTTATCTTTGGGATATCGCTTCAAAAAATCTTTGGACATGCACTCATTGACAAGCGTAGATTTGCCGCATCCAGACTCGCCCGTAAACGTTACAAGTCTATTTTTTGGAATCTGAATTTCAGCCATTTGAATATTGCGGCAGTAAAGGTCATGAAATGCGTAATATTCTGTTGGAGTTTCCTGATTTCGTTCCCAAAGGATTGGCTTAGGGCGTGGTGATTCCTCAACGATTTTCCCGCCGTATTTGCCGCTGCCTGGCCCAAAGAACAATTGCTCGTCCGTTGTGCCCAGCACCGTGTCCGAATGGTCAATGAGCCAAATTTGATTCTTATACCCTAATTGCTTGATCTGCTCTAAAATTTTCAACAGCGTTTGGTGATCAAGGCCGACGGAGATTTCATCGATGATAATAACCGTATTTTCACTTGTTGCCATAAATTCCGCCAAGTAAAGCCGCGTTAATTCTCCGCCTGACAATGTGCCCATAATGCGATTTAATGTTAAGTAACCAATATTCATATGGATTATATTTTTTAGAATATTTTGTTTGCCTTCACTAATCTTTAAAACTTCTGCTAATGAAAAAATAGTTTCAATGCTTAAGTCGTTGATGTCGGAAATATGGTGTGCTCGATCAAATAATTCAATTTTATATTGCTCAACCTCTTCATTATAGCGCTTCCCGTTACACTTTTTGCATTCGACATTTTTAGTCGTTCCGCGACCTTTACAATCGGGACACCAGCCTAATTCATTATTAAATGAAAAAACTTCCGGAGAAAGATTGTATTTTTCGGCAAGCGCAACACGAATCTCCGTGAACACGCCAGTATGCGTGCCAATTGTTGAACGCGGATTGGAAGAAATGGATGATCTGCCTAGAAAAAGGACAAGCGGCATTTCTTCCATATGGATGGCACTGAAGTTGGTTTCCATAATATTAGGAAATAAATACTGATATTCAGCCTTTGGCAATAAGGAAACGAGACGCTTCTTGGATTCTTCGCCGATGGTTTGACTAAACGTTGTTTTACCGGAGCCAGACAAGCCAGCTATTCCTAACGATTTATCTACTGGCAGTACTGCATCTAATTTGTTAATATTGTTCGCAATCAATTGATTTACTTTCATCGCGGTATCCTCTCCATTCCATCCTCGATTCTATTAAAAATGACGCTTTCCGTTTTCAGAGAAGCGCCCTTATCATAAAGAAAGAGCACAATTCGTGCTACGGAATTGCGCCCTATTGTTGAAGAATGGTTTATTTGTATAAAATCATTACGACTACTATTTTTTACAGCTCCGCCAACACTTTTTCGAGCTGGCCGCCCATTTTGATCCAAGCATGTTTAGCTCCCTCAATGGCTCCCTGGCGGGCTTTTGTTTCTTCGCTAAATCCGGTTTGATCGAAATGCAGATGGACAGTTCCATCTGAATCTTTTTTCAAATTCCATGTAATAGTCGTGCTTTCTCCGGCGCTTGCCCAAGTGTAAGATAATGTATGAGGCTCATCCACTACAAGCACCTCACAATCTACAATTCCGTTCCACCACTCGGAAGGCTCTGTCCGGAATTGAAATTTATGTCCAACGACTGGTTTAAAATCATTATCCCAAATCCATTTCGCTAGAGTATCCGAATCCGTTAAAGCGTTCCATACCTGCTCGATCGAGCTTGTAAATTGATAATCTAATGATACATCCGATTTCATTCGTTTTCCTCCAATAATAGATTTAATTTATGAATTCTATCTTTCCAAAATCCTTCGTAAAAGGATACCCAATTTTGAATTTCTTTCAACGGAGCGGCATTCAACCGGTACCTCGTTTCTCTACCAACCTTTCGAGTCGTTACGAGACCTGCATCTTTAAGAATAGCCAAATGCTTGGAAACTGCCGTACGACCCATTTGAAAATGAACCGTTATCTCATGCAGGGGTAATTCTTCAACATCCGCCAGCATTTGAAGTAATTTTCGCCTTGTCGGATCGGCAACAGCGTCATAAACATCCCTAACTTGACCGTTATCGTTCAAAATCACCCCCACCTTCTCATTATTATTTCCTGTTCTGTCATTGATTAAACTACAAAACAAGCTAATAGGACACCTTTTATTGTCCTTTTGATTATAGGACACCAAAAAGTGACGTGTCAAGTTCCTTTGCCATTCATTATCTTGCCTTTTAAATGTGCCGCTTACTCCCCGCTTACTTCCATAACATCATCAGGAAGACTGCCATTTTCGAGCCATGTTTCAAGCAGCTTGTTAAAATAATCAGGTCTCGCCATCGAAACGCCATGCCCTATATTAGGAATGATGATGCCTTTGCCATTCGAATGGCTTTTAACGATATCCTGCAATGATTTTTTCATGACGCTTTTTTCTTTTTCGCCAACGGTGACTAATATTTTTGTTCCCGCTTGTTTAAAACCGTTCGGTATTTCAAATGACATATTTTCAGCCATGATTCTCATGAAGCTCTCTTTATTTAACAGGCAGCTTTCTTGATAATAGGTGTCAAAATGGCTTTCATCTACATACATAGACTTTGCTTGAATTTTTGAGAATGTTTTATTTTTTACGAGGGGGTATGTAATCGACAATAACGGAATCATCATATTCGATAAGGAAATGGGTCTAACTAATGCACTATTAATAATAGCGTAGTCTATTAAATGAGGCTTTTTACTAAGTATTGAAATTAAAACCTGGGCGCCTAACGAGAAACCAACCGCAATTATCGGTTTATCTTTTCCTTTTTGCTCCAGTAATTCAATGATTTTCTCAGCGCTGAGGCCTATCGCAAACAAATGCCCGCTGCCGCTTTTGCCATGCCCGGGCAGATCCGGAACTAAACAATGGTAGCTGGAAAAATAGTTTACTTGTTTATCCCACATCCACCCGCTAACGCCTCCTCCATGTATAAAAACAATAAGCGGAGCGTTCACATCGCCGTACTCTTTGTAATGTAGATTCAACCGTTTCACCCCCCACCTATAAGATTACCATAGTTGGAATATGTTGAAAAACCGCTCCTCCTTAGCACACAAATAAACGATGCCCCATGAGGGCGCTCAATTAAGAGTCCATCATTCAGGCATCGTTCATTCCACATCTTCGCAACCGATTAATTTAACCGCCGTTATGCCAAAAGATATTCAGAAGCTTTGTACTTTTCATAGCATTCCTGTACCGCTTGCTTCACGATTGCACAGCCCTCTTCCAGCTCTTCCATAGAGATCGTTAGCGGTGGCATGAGCTTGATGACCTTGTCGTCACGTCCTACCCGTTCAAGGATGAGACCCAGCTCGTAGCAGCGCGACGCAATTTCCTTCGACAGACTGTCATGCTTGCTCGCTGAAACGTCTATTCCCCATATCAAACCCATGCCCCGGATCACGATGGAATGATGGATTGGTGCAATAACCTCGTTCAAAAACTGACGGACATTCTCCCCTTTGCGGTACACATCTGCTTCGAGGCTAATAGACGCACTATATTCTAATGCAGCAGTCGCTCCAACAAAAGCAAGCTGGTTGCCGCGGAATGTGCCCGTATGCTCGCCCGGATTCCAAATATCCAGCTCCGGCTTCATAAGAACGATGGACATCGGGAGGCCATAACCGCTGATTGATTTCGATAAGACAACGATATCCGGAACGATATCTGCTCTCTCAAACGAGAAAAACGGGCCTGTACGGCCGCAGCCGACCTGGACTTCATCGCAAATGAGCAGGATGCCATGACGGTCGCAAAGCTCCCGCAGCTTTTTCATCCATTCGATCGGCGCTTCATTAATTCCGCCTTCCGCCTGCAGCGTTTCAAAAATAATCGCGGCAGGCTTTTCGATGCCCGAGTGCCCATCCGTAAGAACCTCTTCCAAATATTGAATCGTATCGAAGGAATTCATAAAGCCTTGCGGAAACGGCATAAAATGGACGCGATCCAAATCCGTGCCTGCTGCGCCGCGATGATACAAATTGCTGGTTGCGGCTAAGCTTCCAAGCGACATGCCGTGAAAGGCTCCCATAAACGAGAAAATGCCGGTTCTCCCTTTGACCCTGCGTGCAAGCTTCAAAGCCGCTTCAACCGCATTCGTGCCTGTCGGTCCGCAAAATTGAACTTTATAGGACAAATTTCTAGGCTGCAAAATAAGCTCCGAAAACCGGCTCAGAAAGACTTCCTTCGCCGATGTATGCATATCAAGGCCGTGCGACATGCCGTCCGATTCCAAATAGGCTACGATTTTCGCCTTAATGAAGTCGTTATTGTGACCGTAATTCAAAGCTCCGGCGCCTGCAAAAAAATCCAGGAACGACTTTCCAGTTTCCGCGTATATTCTAGAGCCCTTTGCTTTTACGAATACATCAGGGAAAGACCTGCAATAAGACCGTACATTCGATTCCATCGTTTCAAAAACGTTCATTATTCCCACTCTCCTAATATGTTTTCAATAAAATACCATACAATATTTAACATAATATCATCATTTGATTAATTAATCATGAATAACTCGCCGTATCAATTTGTTAATAAAATGTTAATTTATTTCATTAAAACAAAAACTTGTAACTCTATCAGCGCGAGTATACAATATGGTTGGGCTTCTGCAACAAACGCAAGAAGACTGAAAAAGGTATGTCCCTATTAAGGAGGTTTGAAGTGAAAATCTTTGAAGTTCTGGTCTTGCTTATTAGCATCTTTCTGATCATTCGAACACGATTCGGCAAAAGCATGTCACGCGGAGCGATTATCGCTTTGACATTACTTGCGCTCTTATCGGCTGCTCTTCACCTGTCGATAAACGGGTACCGCTGGCAAATGATTCCTGCATACGGTTTGACCCTTTACGGCATCTTCCGCATGCTGCGGCAAAGAAGGCAAGCTGGCCCATCATTTGGAAGCACGAAGCCTCGGCCAGTAAAGCGGGCTATCATGACCGCCCTGCTTGCCGTACTTGTCATTGTCGCAGCCGCACTACCTACGCTGCTTCCGGTATTCGGCTTTGATCCTCCAACCGGTCCTTACGCTGTCGGAACTGTAGAATATGCGATGGTTGATCCGAATCGGCAAGAAACCTACACGGAAGATCCTAACGACCATCGGGAAGTGCTGGTCCAGATTTGGTATCCCGCCGATCCTGCGAAGCCGCTTTCAGGCAAAGCCCCCTATGTCAAAAATGTTCCCGTCATAGCAACAGAAGTGAAAACCAAGCTTCAAATCCCTAAGTTTCTGTTCCAATACCTAGAGCTCGTCAAGACCAATGCCTATCCGAATGTTGCCTTAGCAAGTAAACAGCCATCATACCCGCTCATCCTGTTCTCACATGGACTTCCCGGAGCAAGATTCTCCAATACGTTCCAATTTGAAGAGCTGGCCAGTCAAGGATTTATCGTAGCCAGCATCGAGCATACATATAACGCCCTTGCTACCGTTTTGCCTGACGGGAAATTCGTTACGATTGCGAGCCTGCCGGGCATGACCGATATTGACGCATGGGATAACCTTATTTCTGACATATGGGTCAAGGATTCTACCTTCGTGCTTGATAAGCTGGAGGAGCTGAACGGCAAAGACTCTAATAATCTCTTCAGCGGCAAAATCGATTTGGACCATGTCGGGATGTTCGGCCATTCCTTCGGAGGCGCAAACGCTGCTCAAGTGTTGTACACGGACCCCAGATTCAAGGCGGCAATCAATATGGACGGCACCATGTTTGGCAATACGCACAAAGCCGAAGGTACCGGCAAGCCGTTTATGCTGATGGACACCAAACCCTTCGTCATGGAGACCGATCCAGTCGCGCCTACCGAATCGCAACTGCAAGAATTGAGCATGACTCGCAAGCAATTCGATCGTATGTCCATTGAGCTCCCTATGCGTATGAAGGAGGCCCTTTCGCCCGGTGCCTATGAATTGACTTTGCAGCGTACGCGTCACATGAGCTTCAGCGATTACTATTTTTGGTCACCGGCTCTTCCCATTATGGAGAAGATGCCGCTTTCTCCAAGGCGGGCACATAAAGTAATCAATGCTTATACGGTCGCCTTTTTCCAAAAATATTTGCAAGGCATAGACTCGCCTTTGCTGAACGAAAACCAATCAGCAGACTATCCGGAAGCAGCTTTGAAACGTTATTAAGGCGTTGGGAGCCAGAGCATACCTTGTTCTGGCTCCCTTCCCTATCCCACCGCTTGCTCACACTGCTGCGTACTCCGTTTCTTTGTCGTATTGATGCTTATACAGACCCGCGTACAAGCCGCGTTGGTTGATGAGCTCCTCATGGGTTCCTTTCTCGAACACCTCCCCCTGCTCCATCACATAGATGACGCTCGCCTCTTGTATCGTGGACAATCGGTGTGCAATGACAAGCACTGTGCGGTTTTTCATAAGCTTCTCTAAAGCCTGCTGCACCCAATATTCGGACTCGTTATCGAGAGCCGAGGTCGCTTCGTCCAGCAGCAGAATCGGCGAATCCCTCAGCAATGCCCTTGCAATGGCAATTCGCTGGCGCTGACCGCCGGATAGCTTGGCTCCCCGCTCGCCAACCATCGTTGCATAACTTTCCTGCTGCGCTTCGATAAACTCATGGGCATAAGCTGCCTGTGCGGCGGCAATCATTTGTTCACGTGAAGCTTCCGGCCTGCCGAGCATAATATTTTGTTCAATCGTGCCCTCGAACAAGTAAGCGTCCTGAGGCACATAGGCGATCATTCCTCGTATTTCGGCTAAGGTATACGCTGAGAAAGGCTTGCCCCCAAGGCCGATCGCGCCGTGATCAAGGGGATAAAAGCCGAGCAGCAGCTTGAATAAGGTGCTTTTTCCGCTGCCGCTCGCCCCTACGATCGCCGCGACTTGCCCTTGCCGGACTGTCAATTGAAACCCGGACAGCACCCGGACTCCCGGCTCATAGCTGAAGCTTACACCCTTAAACTCGAGCATCGGCTCCGTGCTTAGCGATAATTCCTCAGAGCGAGCCGCAAAGCGATCATGCTCCGGCGCATGGTCGATGACCTCAAACACGCGTGCCGCTCCTGCAAGCGAGCTTTGCATCATCGAAATGACGCTGCCCAGCTGCAGGAAAATCATCGTAACGCCCATCTCCAGCTGTACGATAGCAGCCATCGTGCCGAGCGCCAGGATACCTTTGGCGAACATATATATGCCAACCACCAAAATGCCGCCGAAGCTTATGAAATTGATTAAGAAGTTAACGGCTTCAAGCAAGCCATTACGGTGGCCCTGCTCCATGGAAGAAGCCGTTACGCGCTCATTCGCTTCCTTGTATTTGCCGGTCATGATATCCTGCAGCCTAAACATCTTCATCATGTGGAGGCCAGCCAGTATGTCGGTTAATCGTTCCGTCAATTTGCCGAGACGCTCCTGCAGCCGGTTGCCCGTACCGCGGAGCGGACTTGCAAAGGCCAGGTTAACGGCGATGCCTGCTGCTCCAAATGCCGTTAAGGCGAGCGCAAATCGCCAATCGAGTATGTACATGGAAATAATCGAGCCGAGCAGCGTAAACGCATCCGTCAAAATCGATTTCAGATGCTCGACATAAATATTTTCCATCGTCTGGACATCGCTGGTCGAGCGGGAGATGAGATCTCCCGAATGCCTTGTCTCAAAGTAGCTGGGAGGTAGCTCCCCGAGATGATCATAGAGCCGTCTCCGCGTGTTCACCATCGTCCGCTTAACAACCTTCATATAAAGAAAGGAGAACACGGGAGACAATAGCGCAATAGCCAGAAAAGCGGCGCTTACGAAAATGATCGAATTGTAGAAGAGCTGCCGATCGCCCTGCACCGAGAAGTCGAGCAAATTTTTAAAAACGAATGCCATCATGATCGTAATGCTGCCGTTAACCATGCTGTCGCCAATTAAACCGGCAAAATACAGCCTTCGGCCGGAACCAAGCAATTCGATCATTCGGCTGAGCTCTGCCATGCTATTTTTCAACAGCAGCTTTTTTCCAATCATCCCCGCACTCCCTCCCCATACGCTATTGACTTCGCTTCATGGCTTTCGAGAGCGGCGAATTGCTTGTAATACAGCTTCATATAAAGTCCTCTTTGTTCCAGCAGGGAAGCATGAGTCCCCTGTTCAACGATTCGGCCCTGGTCAAGCACCAGAACGAGATCCGCTTCGATGATCGTCGACAAGCGATGCGCGACTACCAGCACCGTTCTATCGTTCATGATGCGCTCCAGCGCCTCTTGCACGATGGACTCCGACTGCGTATCCAGCGCAGAGGTCGCCTCATCAAGCAGCAGTATGGGCGCATCCTTCAGCATTGCGCGCGCAATGGCAAGCCGCTGCCGCTCTCCGCCGGAGAGCCTCGCTCCGCGCTCCCCCAGCACCGTCTCATAACCTTCCGGAAGCAAATCGATAAATGCATGAGCCCCCGATTCTTTGGCCGCTTCGATAATGGCCTCACGGCTTGCTCCCGGCCTGCCGTAGCCGATATTTTCCGCGACGCTGACCGGGAATAGGTAAGGGTCTTGGGAAACGAGCGCAAGCTGATCGCGCAGGTCAACAGGATTCCAAGATTGAAGCGGATGGCCCATAATTCGAATCCCTCCGGTTAACCGCACGCCGCTTTTATTCGCGTCCACGTCCTCCTCCATGCCATAAAAACCGCATATCAGCTTTAAAATCGTGCTTTTCCCGCTGCCGCTAGGACCCACTAACGCTACGACTTGCTTCTTATTCGCCTTAAACGTAATGTCTGCAAGCACCACCGGCTTGCCTTCATAAGCAAACGATAGGCTGTCAAACGCAATCGGCAAGGCAGTCTCTTCAATGGAATGCTTGTCCCGGTTAGCTGGCTCAAGCGGCAGCTCCAGCAGCTCGAACAAACGGTTCGAGGCTCCCTTCACCTCTTGGATTTGAGCGGATAACACCGGAGCCATCGAGAGCGGCTGCATCAGGAAATTAAGCATGTAGAGAAAAAGAACCATGCTGCCTGCGGATAATTCCCCCTCCCCGATCAAATAACCGCCGTACGAGACGCTAAATATAATCGGGCTAGACATTAACAGCAGGCTGATTGGCGCGATGAGCGCCCGTCTTTTCTCGACCTGCAAGCTTTTCGCCAGTACAAGCTCCATTGCGTCTTTATATTTGACCGACATCGCCTTGAACATATTGAACGCCTTCAGCATCGGGATGCCGCCGATTGTATCTTGGGCAATGGCATTGGCTGAACCCAAGTGATGCTGCAGCTGCTCCGACATTTTGTTCATGGGAAAGATAAGCACACTCGTAATTAATATAGCAACGGGAACAAACAAGAGACTAAACAAAACGAGCTTCCAACTTGTTAGGAGCAGCACCGTCAGCGCACCGACAAAGACGACCGGCATATAGAACAAATTGGCAAAATGCAGCATAAAAAATTGTTGGATCACCGCTGTGTCATTCGTAAGCCGCGATACCAAGTCCCCCGAATGCCTGCTCTCCAGCGAAGAAACCGTCGAGCGCTCCAAGTGGCTGACAAGCTCAGCCCGTATATCGCGCAAGGCGTATGAGCTGAACCGCGTCAGTGCGTACTTGATCGCATAGCTGGCGGCAGCGCCCACTGCCGTTAGCGCCGCCAGCAAAGCGAGAGTCGAGCCAAAGCTGCTCGTTAAGCTTCCTTTCTTGTCCTCAACAAGCCTTTCGATAAATAGCCCCAGCCATATATCGATAGACGCAACCGTAAGCGATGCCGCAATGCATAGAACAATCCAGAAGCTGTAAGGCTTCATGTATTTGAATAGCTTAAGCAAGGTGCAGCTCCTTTCCCGATCAGCAGAGCAGCTGTCTGATCAATTCCGCGTTAGCCTTTATATGTGCTGGCTCTAACATATCCTCATGCGTTCCGGCTCCCTTATATTTGAGATGCCTGCCTCGCGTATGCTTGCTCCAGTTAAGCTGGCGCTGAAGCAGGCTCTGCTCCTTGCCTTCGGACTCGATGAAATGGATATCGGCGGCGAGCTTGCCCTTATTGTCAAGCTTGTTCAAAAAGGACATATAAGCCACGATATGACTGTAAATCGTATCGCGGATCATATCGTTTTGCAGATAAGCGCCGTATTGCGAGCCTCCGGCTTCCTGCTCGATCATTTTCCCGACCTCTTCTTCCGTTTGCCGTGAAGACTGCTTGATCGCCTTCTTTTTAGGTTCGGCATCGAGCATAATCAGATCAGATACGACGCTTCCTTCGGCTTCGAGCTTCTGGGCTACGTTAAACGCTAGGTTTCCTCCGGCCGAGTAGCCAAGTAACAGATACGGACCTTCCGGCTGTACGCCTCGAATGTATTTGACGTACTGCTCGATTCGGTCATCCTCATGAATGAAATCGAAGCCGTAAACGGCAATTCCAGCCTCCTCCAGCAATCCGCCAAGCTCCTGATAGACGAAGCCGTAGCCGGCTATCGGCGGGAAGCAAAATAAATGGCGATCTGCTGGGCTGTTAAGCGGCGTAATCGGCTGTCCACCGCTTCGCTCGATGCGTATGCGGGCTATAAAGCCCGATAGCTCCGCTATCGTCGGGTGCTGGAAGACGGCGATAAACGGAAGCTCGATGCGCAATCGTTCATACACATTTGCCGTCAGCATAGCCGCCTTTAGGGAATTCCCGCCAACCTCAAAGAAGTTATCATGTATGCCAGCTTGTACGACTCCGAGCAGCTCCTCCCAGATTTGCGCCAGCTTCTGCTCTTCTTCATTCCTTGGCGCCGTATACGGCTCCCTCGAAGCATTAACGTCCGGCAGCGGCAATGCCTTCAAATCGAGCTTGCCGTTTGGCGTGAGCGGAAGCTGCTCCAGCAAAACGAAATGGGAAGGCACCATATAAGCTGGAAGTTCTCTAATTGCGGCAGCTTTGGCTTCGTGCACCGTTTCTTCGTTTTCTGTGACTAGATAAGCACATAAATACTTTTGCCCGCTTGCGTCATTAAACGCTTGAACCGAAGCTTCGCGTACAGCGGGCTGCTTGAGCAGCACGGCATCAATCTCCGCCAGCTCAATGCGGTAGCCGCGTACTTTTACCTGCTGATCGATGCGTCCGGCAAACTCGATCATGCCATTAGGCAGCCAGCGTGCCGCATCCCCCGTTCGGTACATGCGCTCGCCCGGCTCGAACGGACATGGGACAAATTTCTCTTCCGTAAGCCCCGGTTGATTCCAATAACCGCGCGCGAGGCCGGCGCCTGCGATGCATAATTCTCCTCTGACGCCAATAGGCTGCTGCTGCATCCGATCATTTACGATATAAATTTTTGTATTGGCAATCGGCTTGCCAATCGTTATGCTGCTGCCTGGATCAAGTCCGCGCATGAAGGTGGACATGACGCTGCTTTCGGTAGGCCCGTATTCGTTCACGAGCTCTGCCTTCGCATTTTTCCGTTTCGCTTGCTCCACCAAGCCGCTGCTGACAGGCTCGCCGCCAAGCAAAATTTGACGAAGCGACGCTGCCTCATCCGGCTCAAGCAAATGGATGATTGCACCGAATAAGCTTGGGACGCCGTTTAGATGCGTAATTTTATAGGTGGATACATACTTCTTCAAAGCTACCGGGTCCTTCGCTTCATCCAATGAAACAAGATAGCTGACGGCACCTGATGAGAGCGGCGTGAACAAGCTGATGACTGACGCGTCGAAGGAAAATGACATCATTTGAAGCGCTCTGTCTTCCTGTCCGAATCCGAACTCGTCACGCCTCCACTTCACCGTATTCGCAATGCTTTGATGCTCGATCATCACTCCCTTTGGTTTGCCCGTCGTCCCCGAGGTGTAGATGACATAAGCCAAATGCTGCGGCAAAACGGTCCATTCCGGGTTCGATTCATCCGCATCGTAGTTATCCTCTGCTTCAAGATCCAGCATACTTCCGCTAAATTCGAATTTCGTATCCTTTATGACGCTTGCTCTTGCGAGCAAGAGCGGCGTTCGGCTGTCCTCAAGCAAATAACCGATACGATCAGCAGGATAATCGGGGTCAATCGGCAGGTATGCAGCGCCAGCCTTCATGATGGCAATTAAACCTGTAACCATTTCAATCGTTCGGTCGGCAACAACCGCGATGATATCGCCGTTTTTTATGCCGCGGCCACGGATGGTGCGGGCTAGCCGGTTCGCCCTCGCATTCAGCTGCGAGTAGGACAAGGAAAACTCCCCTTGTACGACGGCAGCTTGAGACGGAAGCCTTCTTGCCTGCTCCTCGAACAGCCCATGCAGCAGGCTCGAGCCTGCGTATTCCCGTTCAGTCGCATTCCAGTCCGACAAAAATTGCTTTTCCTCGGAAGTCATCAGATCCATCTGCCCAATCGTTGAATCTGGCGAATACGCCGCCGTTTCAAGAATACGCAGGAAATGGCCTGCCATTCGATGAATGGTTTCTTCCCGGAACAGATCCGTGCCATATTCAAAGCTTAATCGCAATGTCCCTTCGCCCGGCGCCACTATCAAGGATAGATCAAATTTGGAAATGTGATGCTCTTGCCCGAACGGCACGATACGCAGCTCGTTTTGCCCAAGCGGCGATTCAGCTATTTCGCTGCGTTCTGAGCGTTCAGACTCGCCGTTTTGCCAAACGACCACGGTGTCGAACAGCGGATTGCGGCTTAGGTCACGCGGCAGCTGCAGCTTCTCAACCAGCATTTCAAACGGATAATCCTGATGCTCGAAAGCATTCAGCGTATTTTGCAACACGTCTGACAGGAGCTCCCGGAAGGTCTGCTGCCCATGGAGCGAGCTGCGAATAGCCAATGAATTGACGAACAGGCCAAGCATGCCTGCCGTGTCGGCGTGCGAGCGTCCTGCAATCGGAGCGCCGACGACGATATCCGGCTGTCCCGAATAACGGGACAGCAGTACTTTGTAAGCTGCAAGCAGTACCATGTACAGCGTTGCACCCGCATTTTGCGCCAGCGTTTCCAGTCTTGCCGTCAATTCGTAATCGGCCTCGAAAGCAACGATAGCGCCGGAGAAGCTCTTTACCAATGGTCGGGCGAAGTCAGTCGGAAGCTCAAGCACCGGCGCCCCTCCACCCTTAAAGGCGTGCAGCCAGAATTGCTCCTGTTTGGCAAAAGCTTCGCTTTCCAGCCATTCGTTTTGCCATATCGCGAAGTCCTTGTAATGCAGCACAGGCGCGGGAAGCTCTTCTCCTTCATACAAACGGATAAGCTCCTGCAAGAAGATCGCGCCGGATTCGCCGTCCGAGACGATATGGTGCTTATCGTAGGCAAACACATGCTTATGTTTGGAAATTTGGAACAATGCCGCCCGCAGCAGTGGAGCCTTCGCCAGGTCAAATGGACGGAACCATTCCGCAATCTGCTGGCTTGCCTCTTCCTCTGAGCTTGCCTGATAGCGTTCCAGCTGCAGATCAACCATATCGTGAACACGTTGTAGCGGCTGGCCGTTCACTTGATGAAAGGAGGTGCGCAGCAGCTCATGTCGGGCAACGAGCTTTTGCAGCGCCTGTTCGAATCTCGCCGCATCCATCCTTCCTTCCAACCCAACGACAGCCGGCATATTGTAGGCTAGGCTTGTCCCTTTCCCTTCCATCAAGTCAAGAATATACATCCGCTTCTGCGCCGACGACACGGCATATAGCTCCTGCTTAGCCGCAGCTTTGATCGGGCTAAAGGTTTGCAAGCCATTCCCGTCAATATAACGCGCAATCGCTTCGATCGTAGGCGATTCGAATAAATAGCGAAGCGGAACCTCAACGCCGGATGCTTTGTGTATCTTGGCGAGCAATGCCATCGCTTTGAGCGAGTGTCCGCCGAGAGTGAAGAAGCTGTCCCGTACGCCAATGCGTTCAATGCCAAGCGCCTCCTGCCATAAGCCGGCAAGCAGGTCCTCCATTGGCGTGCGAGGTTCGACATACGCTACTCCGATGTCCAGCAGCCCTTCCGGCTCTGGCAAAGCTTTCCGGTTTATTTTGCCATTGGAGGAAAGCGGCAAGCATTCCAGCTGCACGAACTGAGCAGGAATCATATAGGCCGGGAGCCCGCTGCCTAGATGCTCGCGAAGACCGCTTACGTTCAGCTCGCGATCGGCAGTAAAGTACGCGCACAGGAAGCTTTGCTTCTCCTTATCCTGCAAGGCGACAACGACGGTCTCGCGTATAGCCTCATGTGCAAGCATCATCGTCTCGATCTCGCCAAGCTCAATGCGGTAACCGCGAATTTTGACCTGAAAATCCAGCCTGCCCAAATATTCAATATTTCCATCCGGCAGCCAGCGCGCCAAGTCGCCGGTACGGTACATTGTTGTGCCTGGTGTGAACGGATTGCCGACAAACTTCTCTTCGGTCAGCTCCGGCTTGTTCACATACCCCCGTGCCAAGCCGATTCCTGCGATGCACAGCTCCCCCGGAATGCCAATCGGCTGCAGATGAAAATCCTCGTTCACTACATACAATTGTATGTTGTCAATGGGTTTGCCTATTGGTACGGCCGCCGTCACATCAGTTGTGGAGCAATCAAAGTGCGAGACATCGATGGCTGCCTCCGTCGGGCCATACAAATTAATTAGCTTGGTGCCATGCCTGCCGTAAAGCTCCTCTTGAAATCGCCTCACATGACCCGGCTGCAGCGCCTCGCCGCTGGCAAATACATAACGCAGGCTGGGCAGCTGCGCCGCATGTGCGCCGCTTGCTGCATATTCCAGAAATAGACTAAGCATCGACGGTACAAAATGCAGCGTCGTCACCCGGCTTCGCTCAATCGCCTGAACGATTTCCTCAGGGTCCTTCTCCCCTCCCGGCTTCAGGAAGCAAACTTTTGCCCCCGCCAAGCTCCACCAGAACATTTCCCAGACGGAGACGTCGAAGGTATAAGGTGTTTTCTGCAAAATAACGTCGTTTTCGTTTAGCGGATACGCCTTTTGCATCCAGTGAATCCGATTAACCGCCGCACGGTGCTCGATCATGACCCCTTTTGGCTTGCCCGTGGAGCCAGAGGTATAAATCACATATGCAAGATGCTGCGGCAGCGCAACCGGCATTAAATTACTTTCTTCACCGTCCTCAAATGCGGCTTGGTCATTAAGATCAATCACCTCGCCAGCGGTTAATGAGCGTGCTTTAGCAGCAAACCTCGTCTGCGTCAGCAGCCAATCAGCCCCGGAATCCTCCAGCATGTACTGGATTCTATCCTCCGGGAAATCCGGATCTATCGGCAGATAAGCTCCGCCCGCTTTCTGAATAGCGAGAATGCCGATGATCATCTCGGCAGCGCGTTCCAGCATCAGCGGTACGATACGGTCAGGGCATACACCGCTTCTGCGCAGCTTATGCGCAAGTCGGTTAGCTTGCATATTCAGCTCGCGGTACGTAAGCGTTCGGCTGCCATCCTCCACAGCGACAGCGTCGGGCGTTTTGTCCGCTTGTGCCTCAAACCATTCATATAACGTCGTTTCACCTGGGAATGCAGTTTCCGTACCATTAAACAGCTCCGTCAATTGCGCTTTTTCCTGAGCGGTCATCATATCAAGCTCACCGAGCAGCACCTCAGGGTTGCCGGCGATCACTTGCAAAATATGAATAAAATGATCACCCATCCGCTCGATCGTCTCACGCTTGAAGAGGGCTGTTCCATACTCGAAGCCGATGATTATTTCATCCTCCGATTCCGTTGCCTCCAGCGATAGATCAAACTTGGCTGCTCCGCCTTCAAAAGGGTACGGCTCAATGCTCAGCCCCGTCAGCTCGCGTGTGTCCATATTAATATTTTGCAGGCTGAACATCGTATCAAAGAGCGGATTCCGGCTTAAATCACGCGGCAGATCCAGCTTCTCTACCAGTGTGTTAAACGGATAATGTTGATTGTCGAGCGCCGCAAGCGTTGCTTGCTTGATCTCCTCTAGCAGCTGTCCGAAGCTTTTGGTAGATTCGGGATAGCTGCGCAATGCTAGTGTATTTACAAACATCCCGATAACCGGCTCTACGTCCGCATGCGGGCGTCCCGCCACCGGCGTGCCTACGACGATGTCGGTCTGGCCGCTGTATTTGTGGAGAAGCACATTATATGCGGCAAGCAGCACCATGTATAAGGTCGTTCCCGTGCGCGCTGCCGTTTCATTCAGTCCATCCTTCAGCGCGCTTCCGGCTCGAACGGCATGATTTGCTCCTTTGAAGCTTTGCACTGCGGGACGCGGATAATCCGTAGGCAATGCCAGAAGCGGCACTTCCTCGGCAAAAGCCTCCAGCCAATATTGCTCCTGCCGCTTCAAGGCGGACTTCCCGTCTTCGCTGCCCAGCCATACGGCATAATCCTTGTAGCTAACGCGCAGCGGCGGCAGCTCCGCTCCGTCATAGAGCTCGGCAAATTCCTTCATAAATAGGCTCATTGACACGCCGTCGGCAATAATATGGTGCATATCGCAGAGCAGCACATGTTTCTCTGCCGCGAGCTGAATCAGCTCTACCCGAAGCAGCGGTGCTTTCTCCAAATCAAACGTTCGAATAAATCGATCAATATAAGGTAATAACTCTTCTTCCTTCGCCTCACGCCTAATCACACGGAATGCGATATCATCGTCCAAAAGAATACGCTGGACAGGTTCGCCGTCTGCTAAGCTGAACGCAGTGCGAAACGCTTCGTGACGGGAGACGAGCTTGCGGAAAACCTGCTGTACATGCTCCCATTCAAGCGGGCCTTCAATCGTCATCACCCGCGGAAGATTGTAGCTGATGCCTGCTCCTTCGAACCGGCTTAGCACAAACAATCGTTCCTGAGCCGGCGTAAGCGGATAATGCGGCTGTCCAGGCGCCTTGCTTATAGCAGACTGCGCTGCTTTGTCCGCATGATCAATGTAGATGGCCACCGCTTCCACTGTCGCCGCTTCAAATAGCTTCCGCAGCGGAACGTCAACGCCAAAATGCCGTTTCATCCGCGCAATCAGCGTCATTGCCTTCAAGGAATGACCGCCGAGTGCGAAGAAATCATCCTTCACGCCAACCGGCGAACTGCCAAGCACTTCTTCCCATAATGCAGCCAGCTGTGATTCCGTCTCATTGCGGGGTGACACATAGCCGGCGCTTAGAGCTGCGGCTGCGGCAAAATCCGGCTGCGGCAATGCGCGGCGATTGATTTTTCCGTTGGCGGTTAACGGGAAACGCTCCACCCTGATGAAGCATACCGGAATCATATACGCGGGAAGCTGTTCCGCCAGCGCTGCACGAAGCTCCGAAGCACTAAGCTCAGCTTCGCTGACATAATAGGCGCATAATGCCTTCTGACCATTAGCATCTTCGCAGGCAACGACGCATGCTTCCTTCAATCCCGGCTGCTTCAACAAAGCTGCATCGATCTCCGAGAGCTCGATCCGGTACCCGCGAATCTTCACCTGCTGGTCAATCCGGCCCAAATACTCAATCAAGCCATCCGCTCGCCAGCGGGCCAGATCCCCGGTTTTATACATCCGCTCGCCACGTTCATAAGGGTTGGGAACAAACTTTTCCCCTGACATTTCAGGCAAATTCGCATATCCGCGGCCGACGCCATCTCCGCTTACGACAAGCTCGCCCGGTACGCCTATCGGCTGCAAATGACCCGCTTCATTCACAATATAAGCACTCGAATTGCTAATCGGCCGGCCGATCGGAATGGAGTCCTCATAGTCGGAATCGATGGCGAAAGTCGTCGAAAACGTCGTATTTTCCGTTGGTCCGTACCCATTTATTATGGCAAGGCCTGGCGTGCTGCGCCGCACGCGGTTAATATGCCGAGGCGAGAGCACATCTCCCCCGACAATTAATTGCCGGACGCCTGCGAACATATCCGCCTTCTCTTCCGAAAGCAGATTGAATAGCGGAGCTGTCAGCCACATCAACGTAATTTGATGCTCGCGAATATAAGCTGCCAATTGCTCCGTGTGAAGCAGGACGTCCTTGTCCACGATATGCAGCGTCATTCCGTTTAGCAGCGCGCCAAAAATCTCAAACGTAATCGCGTCAAAGCCGACGGAGCCTGTTAGCAACAGCCTTCCGTCTGGATCAAATGAAGCGTACTCTGTCCCTTTTACCAAGCGAACCACGTTGCGCTGCTCAACCATAACGCCTTTCGGATTGCCCGTAGAGCCAGACGTATACATCAAGTAGGCAAGATCAACAGGCGAAATGGCTGCATTCAAATCCTCGTCTTTGGCAGACTCTTCCGACAGAAATGGAGCGAGATCCGTCCATCCGATGCTTAAGCCGTGCAGCGGCTCCGTTTTGAATGTTAAACACGCCTCTGCCGCACTATCCTCCAGCATGAAGCGAATCCGTTCCTCCGGTAATGATGGATCAAGCGTGACGAATGCTGCCCCTGACTTCAAAATCCCAAAAATGCCAATGATCAGCTCGGGTGATCGGTCTGCATATACACCAACGGTTTGCCCGTGCCTGATGCCGTCCTGCCGAAGCTTATGCGCTACTCGATTAACGTATCCATTAAGCATGCTGTAGCTTAACGATCGTCCGTGATAAGCGATGGCAGTATGCCCCGGCGTAAGCTTTGCTTGCTCTTGAAATAGCTCTGCAAGGGAGGCATCGCGCGGATACGCGGTGCGGGTGTCATTGAAAACCCGCAAAATAACCTGCTTCTCGCCGCCGGTAATCATTTCGACGTCTCGGATCGAGCAGCTAGGCTGTTCGGCTATGCCCTTCAATATTTCAATAAAGTGACCCAGCATCCGCTGGACGGTTTCCTCCCGATACAAAGCTGAGCTGTATTCCGCGCTTAGCAGCAGCCCTTCTTCTGCTTCTCTTGCTTGCAGAGACAAATCAAACTTCGAGACCCGCGCCTCAGCGTCCAGCGGGGTGAAGCTCAGACCTGCAAGGCCGGTCGCTTCGAGATCCATATTTTGCAAAATAAACATCGTGTCAAACAACGGATTGCGGCTAATATCCCGCATCAGCCCAAGCTTCTCGATCAATGACTCGAAGGGATACCCTTGATGGTCGAACGCCTCGAGCGTAGATTCCTTTACCTCTTGCAGGAACGCAACAAAGGATTTGTCCGCTTCCGGCCTGTTCCGCATGACAAGAGTCCCGACGAACATGCCGATCATCGGCTGCGTATCCGCATGCTGGCGTCCAGCGGTCGGTGACCCGATAAGGATGTCTTCTTTGCCCGAATATTTTGCCAGCAGGATGTTATAGGCTGCAAGCAGCACCATATAAAGCGTCGTATCCGTCTGCTTCGCAAGTGCCTGAAGCCGATCTAACAGGGATCGGTCAGCTTGCTGCGTGACCACGCCGCCTTGGAAGCTCTGCACCGGCGGACGCGGGAAATCGGTCGGAAGATCCAGCACGGGCAGCTCGCCCGAAAACCGATTCAGCCAGTATTGCTCCTGTCTCTGCAATTGCGCTGAACCAAGCCGCTCCTGCTGCCATACTGAGTAATCCTTATACTGCACCCGCAGCGGCTCCAAATCGATGCCTTGATAAAGCGCTGCAAACTCCTTGACCACAATGCCGGCCGATACCCCGTCTGAAATAATATGGTGCATATCGTATAGCAGCAGATGCTTATTTTCCTTCAATTTAATTAGCTCCGCTCGGAACAACGGTGCGGCATTCAGCTCGAACGGACGTACGAACGCATCCGTCAGCCGCTCCGTTTCGGATTCATCCGCTTCCGAATAAGGAACGTTAAACGCGACCTGCTCCTCAACAATTTGAACGGGCTCTCCGTCCACCACTTCAAAACGAGTCCGAAGCGTTTCGTGGCGCTGCACGAACTGATGAAAAGCCGACTTCAGCCTCGCCGCATCAAGCTCTCCTTCTATGAAAAGGAAGCCCGGCAAATTGTAGCTTGTCCCTGAGCCCTCAAGCGAGCTGACGACAAACATCCGCTTCTGAGCCGAAGATACCGGATAGTGGCTTCTTTCTTTCACCGCCTCAATATCCGAATAGGAATGACCGAGCCCCGACTCCTTTTGAAGGTTAATATAAGCTGAGATTGCTTGAATAACTGGCGATTCGAAAATAAGCCGAAGCGGAACCTCAACGCCAAACGCTTGGTTAATTTGCGAGATCATCGTCATCGCTTTGAGGGAATGCCCTCCTCTTTTGAAAAAATGATCCCTTGTACCGATGACTGGAACCGCAAGCAGCTCCTGCCACATGGCACATAGCCGTACTTCCGTTTCGTTCGCAGGCGGAACGTACTCCTCCTCGTCGCGGGTAATCGCCGCTGTGTAATCCGGCTCCGGCAGTGCCTTCCGATCCAGCTTGCCATTTGGCAGCCGCGGCATTTGATCGAGCTGTACGAAATGCGTTGGCACCATATAGGAGGGAAGCTCGGAGGAGAGGGTCACTTTAAGGTCTAGTAGGGCAAGCTCGTCCACCGCTGTTAAATAGGCGCATAAGCTTTTTTGTCCATGCGCGTCATCACGGGCTATGACAACCGCTTCCTCGACAGACGGATGGTTAAGCATTGCCGCTTCTATCTCGACAAGCTCGATGCGATAGCCGCGTATTTTGACCTGATAGTCGATCCGGTCGATATATTCAATCCGCCCATCCGGCAGCCAGCGTGCCAGATCGCCGGTACGGTACATGCGCTGCCCCGGCAAAAACGGACACTCCGCAAATTTCTCCGCGGTCAGCTCCGCCCGCATCCAATAACCGCGGGCAAGGCCAACCCCCGCTATGCACAGCTCGCCTGGAACGCCTATCGGCATAAGCTGGCCGTGCTCATTGACGATATAGATGCTCGTGTTCGCAATCGGACGACCAATTGTGATTGCTTCATAAGCGTTTAACTGACGGCAAATCGTTGCCACAACGCTGGTTTCTGTCGGACCATATTCATTGACAAGCTCCGCTTGCGGCGCAAGCCTCCTGCTCCGTTCAAGAAGACCCTCTGGAATCCGTTCCCCAGCCAGCGTCACAATACGCAGTGAGCGGGCAGCCTCCGGCTTCATGCCGTCAATGATCACGGCATACAGACTAGGAACGCTAATGAAATGCGTTACCCGCGCTTCCGCAATGTATCTTCTGATTGCAAGCGGGTCCTTCGCTTCCTCTTCGGAAACTAGCAGCACCGAAGCGCCAGCGATGATCGGGGTGAAGAAGCTTGTCACAAAACCATCGAACGAGAAGGAAAACAATTGCAGCACAACGTCCTTCTCCGTCAAACCATACTCAGCAGCACGCCACTGAATCGAGTTGGCAGCTCCGCGATGCTCGACCATGACTCCCTTCGGTTGTCCGGTTGTGCCTGACGTATAGATCAGATAAGCCAGATGCTCAGGTCCAGCCAAAGCGTTTAAATCGGAGCCATCCGTTTCATACGAAGCCTCATCGCCCAAATCAAGCGACTGCACCGAGCCGCTTTCAGCAAGCAAATGGGATTGCGCCAAGACGAGCTTAGCGCGGCTGTCTTGGATCAAATATTCCCGTCTCTCCTGCGGGTAGGCCGGATCGATCGGCAAGTAAGCCGCCCCTGCCTTCATAACAGCGAGTATGGCTATAATCATCTCGTTTGATCGCTCCGACATGACAGCAACAACGGTATCCGCACCTGCTCCAAGGGAGCGAAGCGTACGCGCAAGCTGATTCGCGCGCGCATTCAGCTCTCCGTATGTAAGTCGCTCCATGCCGAATTGAATAGCAGTACGGTCCGGCGATTTGCGAGCCTGCTCCTCAAACAGCCCGTGCAGCGTTCGTTCTTGGGGGAGATCAAGCGATGTAGCATTAAAAGTCTCGAGTAGAAGCTTTCGTTCCCCCGCAGTCAACAAATCCAGCTGGGACAAAGGCTCATTTGGCGTTTCAATCGCGCTAAGGACATGATTAAGATGAGCGGCTAACGATAAGGCAGCTTGCTCGTTATATCGCTGCAAGTCGTACTCAATCGCCAGCTCCAACCGATCCGCTTCCTTGCGGAACACAAAGGTAATGGAAGCGCACAATTTTGAAGCATAACTTCTGTCATGAACGCCTTCCAGCATCACAAGTATAGGCAATTCAGCCGTTCCATCGTCCGACAGCTCGATTTGCGCATACTCGGCCAAAGCATGGAAAGGAATGTTTTGATGCTCATTCGCTTCAGTCACCGCTTCCCTGACATGGCCTGCCCAATCACGGAAAGTATACGAACTCTTATATTCGGTATGTATGACTAGCAGATGATTGATAGACTCTTTCAGATCCTTATTCTGCTTGAATACCGGCACCCCAATCCGAGCTTCTGCCTCAGAAGTGTAGCGGTGCACCAAGTAGCTGACGCCGGATAACAGCAGCATAAACAAGCCGTATTCCGTGCTTGCGGCAGCTATCAGCCTATTTGCCGCTGCCTCGTCTATAACATGCCGATGAATGCCGATCCCATGCGGGCTGCTGCCGTTTGCCTTTGCGGGAGAGGCTAAGCCTCCGCGAGCAATCATTCGCGGAAGCTCGCTCATGCCGATATCATCCCGAAGCTTCTCAGCCCAGTACTTCTGCTCTTTATCATATCGGCCGCCTGTCAGCAGCATTTGTTGCGCGTATTTATCGAACATTGCGAGTCTCCTCCAACCGAATCAGAATTGAAACTGTACGTCTTCTCCGAGTAAATTATCCATTTGTTCGGCTTCGATCAGCTCAATGTCGCCGATGCGTTTATTTGGATCACTCGCCACAGTCTCCAGCACCTTAATGAAATGCTGCGCCAGCCGATTAACCGTATCCCGCTTGAACAACGAAGTTGCATATTCGAAAGAGAATCTAAAGCCTTCCTCTTCATCGACCGCCGACAGCGTCAAATCGTACTTCGCAATCGAGCTGCCATGCTCATACGGCACAAATCGCAAGCCTGAGATCTCTGCTGCCTCGCCCGCAATATTTTGCAGGCTGAACACCGTATCAAACAGCGGATTGCGGCTTAAGTCGCGCTGCTTGCCAAGCTTCGCTATGAGCTGCTCAAGCGGAAAGTCCTGATGCTCGAAGGCTTCGAGCGTGAGTGTTTTTACTTGAAGCACAAACTCTGCAAAGGTCAAATCCGCTTCGTGAATATTCCGCAGCGCCAGCGTATTAACGAACATGCCCATCACTTGCTCAAGCTCGGCAAGCGGCCTGCCGGCAGCCGGCGCCCCGATAACGATGTCACTCTGGCCCGAATACTTGGAGAGGAGCACATGATAAGCTGCAAGCAGCACCATAAATACGGTTGAGACCGTATCTTCAGTTAGAAGCAGCAGCTTGCTCTTTAATCCAGGCGGCATGCCAAACGTAATCGAATCGCCTGCAAAATCCCGTTTCTCCGGCCTCTGGAAATCGGTCGGGAGCGATAATTGAGGGATGCCGCCCGCAAATTGCGCCTCCCAAAATGCTTCCATGCGTTCATACGCCGAGGAAGCAAACAGCTTATTCTGCCAAGCAGCAAAATCTTTGTATTGCAGCGTTAGAGGCGGCAGCTCCCGTCCTGCATAAAGCTCGGCAAACTCGCCGACCAGGATAGCCATCGAGACACCGTCCGAAATAATATGATGCATATCAAACAGGAGCAGATGCCTATTGGGCTCAACCATGACGAGCAAGACACGAAGCAGAGGCGCCTGCTCCAAATCGAAAGGCTGGACAAAACCGTTCAGTACGCCTCCAAGCTCCGCCTCGCTCGCTTGGCGGTAAGAAATCTCGAATGCAGCCTCATCATGAATGATCTGCACCGGCTCTCCCCCAATCGCGTGAAACGTCGTCCGGAAAGCCTCATGACGCTGAATGATGCTGCGGAAAGTGTCCTGTAATTGGTCAGGGTTCAGTTCGCCCTCAATGAACATAGCGCCAGGCATATTGTAGCCCGTGCCTTCGCTATCGAATTGATGCATGATGTACATCCGCCGCTGCGCCGAGGATACTTCGTAATGGGAGCTCTTCGGAAGCGGAATAATCGCTGTCGCCTCAACCCGCTCCTTGCGATCGATCACCGATGCCAATGCACCGATTGTCGCGTTCTCAAACAGGGAGCTTAATTGCAGCTTTACGCCGAAGGCTTGAAAAACCTTGGAGACTAAACTCATCGCTTTCAGTGAATGGCCGCCAAGCTTGAAGAAATCGTCATGGATGCCGATACGCTCTGCACCGAGCAGCTCAGACCATAGGCTGGCGAGCTTCACTTCCGTCTTCGTTCGAGGCATGACATACTTCGAGTCGTCGTCCTCAAACAAGGTTGACGCAATCTCCTGCAGCGCTGCGCGATCGATTTTTCCGTTGGCAGTGAGCGGCATAATCGCTACCGGGATGAGGCGCGTCGGCAGCATAAAGCCCGGCAGCCTCGCTGCCAAATGCTCATGCACCTCTGTAGTTTCAAGTCCGCTTGGAGCCGTATAAAACGCGCACAGATAAGCATCCCCCCGCTCGTCATGAAGAGCGAGCGTCACCGCTTCCTCCAAACGATCCATTTGAAGCATAGCCGCTTCAATTTCGCCAAGCTCAATGCGGTAGCCGCGTATTTTCACCTGATGATCGATTCGGCCCAAATATTCAATGCTGCCATCAGGCAGCCATCGTGCCAAATCTCCGGTTCGGTACATCCTCTCTCCTTGCAGGAAAGGATTTGAAACAAATTTCGCTTCAGTCAGCTCCTGCCGGTTAAGATATCCTCTTGCGAGGCCCGCGCCTCCGATGCATAATTCCCCCGGCACGCCGATCGGCTGCAGCTGGTTATCCGGGCTGACCATATATATTTGAGTATTCGCGATCGGTTTGCCGATCGATACGGACGAAGTAGATTCAAACAGCTTCTCATCTATTTCGGAGGCGGTCGCGCATATCGTCGTTTCCGTTGGGCCATATGCATTGACGTAGCTTACGCGGTCGAACCAGCGGCTGACCAGCTCCCTCGAAGCTGCAGACCCAGCGGTAATCAGGCGGCGTAAATAGGGCAGGCGCAAGGGGTCCAAATGAACAGCGAACGTTGGCGGCAACGTGATGAGCGTAATTTTCTCCTCGCCCATAAAAGCTTCAAAGCTTGCATAATCGTTTAACGCTTCCTTCGGAACGATATGCAGGCTTGCCCCGGTTAGAAGCGCCATGCTTATTTCCCACACCGAGGCATCGAACGAGCTGCTCGCAAACTGGGCGATTCGATCCCCTTCGCCGATGCCGTATTGATTTTGAAAATAACGCTGCAAATTGACAAGGCCTCTATGCTCCAGCAAAGTTCCTTTGGGTTGCCCTGTTGTTCCGGACGTATAAATAACGTACGCCAAGCTGTCCAGCGAACATGGTTGATGCTCTCCCTCATCGCCAATGGCCAGAAGCGGTTCATCGGCAGATTGCCCATCGATCTCCTCTTTGACGAGCAGATTGCTCTCCTCTTCAATGGCTGCCCGAGCCTTCTCTTCGTCTTGCCGCCTGGTTATGAGCAGCTTAGCGCCGCTGTCCCTAACCATGAACCGAATCCGTTCCGTGGGATAGTCGATATCGATTGGCAAATAAGCGCCGCCGGCTTTAATAATAGCGAGCATCGACACGACCAGCTCGGCGGATCGCTCCATCATGACGCCAACAATCGCTTCCGCTCCAATGCCTGATCGGCGAAGCTTCGCTGCCATTTTGTCCGCCTTCTCATTAAGCTCAGCATAGGACAATGCAGTGTCACCAAACTTCAGGGCAAGCGCATCCGGAATACGGCTCGCTTGCTGCTCGAATAGGGAGTGCACCGTACCGCCAGCCGGGATTTCAATCGCAGTCTCGTTAAAATCCTCCAGCAGCACGCGGCTGTCTTCCTCTGTCAGCATGTTTATTTCTGCTAGAGTCAGATCAGGCTGGCGAACGACCGCTGTTAAAAATTGCGTATAACAGCTCAGAAACCGCTGCATCGTATCTTTGCCGAACAAGGCGGTGCTGAATTCAACGCCAAGCGTTAACCCAAGGCTTGACGGCTCAGCCATAAGGGTCAAATCAAATTTGGACCATTTATTTTCAAATTCGCAGGACGTTACGTTTAACCCATTCGGATCAGCTGCGGCCTCTGGTAGATTCTGTACCATAAACACGGCATCAAACAGCGGATTCCGGCTCAAATCACGAGGCATATCCAGCTTCTCCAGCAGCGTTTCATACGGGTAATCCTGATGCTCGAACGCGAGCAGCGAAGTTTCCTTCACCTCTTGCAGCAAGGCACGGAACGTCTTGGCTCCTTCCGGCTTTGCACGCAGCGCTAACGTATTCACGAACATTCCGACAACTTGATTCATATCGTCATGCGTTCGTCCCGCAACCGGCGATCCGACGATAATATCCGATTGTCCGGTATATTTGTACAGCAGGCCGAAGTATGCAGCGAGCAGCAGCATGTAGAGCGTAACACCTTCCTTCGCTGCATACTCTTCAAGCGAAGCGGCAAGCCCCGGTTCGAGGCGTTTCGATATATGCTCTCCTTCAAAGCTTCTAATGGCTGGCCGCGGGTAATCGGTCGGCAGATCGAGCAAGGGCAAATCGCCAGAAAATTGCTCAAGCCAATATGCTTCCTTCCTGCCGAAAACCTCTGTTCCGATGAGGCTATTTTGCCAGACGGCAATGTCCTTATATTGGATTCGCAGCTCAGGCAGCGCTTCTCCCTGGTATAGGGCTATGAATTCCTGAATAACGATGCCGAGTGAAACACCGTCTGCAATAATATGATGCAGGTCAAAAAGCAGCAAATGACGATCCGCAGCCAGCTTAGCCAGCTCTACACGAAATAATGGCGCGTTGCTCAGCTCAAAGGGACGGACAAATCGTTCCATCAGCATTTCCGGCTCGCGCCCCGCATCCGGCAGCTCGGAGGCATCAATCCTATTCACATGAAAAAGGATGCTGTCATGCACGTGCTGCATCGGCTCGCCATCGGTTAGCCTAAAGGAAGTCCGCAGCGATTCATGCCGCTCCACCAGCTTCTGCATCGCCCCCTCGAAGCGAGCGTAATCGATCTCTCCCTCAAGCAGGAAAATGCCCGGAATGTTATAGCCCGTATGAGCGCCGCCCAATTGGCTAAGTACAAACATTCTTTTTTGCGCGGACGACACCGGGTACTTCTCCTGCTTCTTCGCCTGCGGAACGGCTGATGGGTAATCGGCTGCTGCTGGTTTTTTATCGTCCGCAAGATATGTCGCCAGCGCTTCAATGGTTGGTCGCTCGAACAACAATTTAAGCGGAACGTCGACTCCGCATTGCTTGCTGATGCTGGACACAAGCGTCATTGCTTTGAGGGAATGGCCCCCTAATGCGAAGAAGCTCTCACGTATGCCAACATCGGCAGCTCCCAGCACCTCCGCCCATATCGCAGCCAGCTTTCGCTGCAGCTCAGTTGTCGGAGCCACATAGGCAGCGCCTCTTTTCATGCCTCCTTCCGGCATGGGCAGTGATCGGCGATCGGTCTTCCCGTTGGCTGTAATGGGCAGCTTCTCCAGTTGCATGAAGAAAGACGGCACCATATAATCAGGCATCGCTTCAAGCACATACTCTCTCAGCGCCGTTGTCGACAACGTTTCAGATGCTGCAAAATACGCGCATAGATATTTGCTTTTTTGATCATCTTCATAGGCGATTGCCGCCGCTTCCGCAATAGCTGGATGATTAAGCAGCCGCGATTCAATCTCGCCAAGCTCGATGCGGTGACCGCGAATTTTTACTTGATGGTCAATGCGGCCCAGCAATTCGATGTCACCGTTTGGCAGCCAGCTCGCAAGATCTCCCGTTCGATACAAACGTTCTCCGCTGCGGTAGGGGCTTTGCAAAAATTTCTCCGCTGTAAGCTCAGCGTTTCCGATATAACCGCGCCCCACATTGTCTCCGGCGATATACAGTTCGCCGGGTATGCCAACGGGTTGAAGCTGCATGCCGTTATTTAAAATATAAATGCCCGTATTTTGGATCGGCCTTCCGATCGTCGGCAATTCGGCTATCGCATCCCGTGCCCCTAGCGACAACGTCGTAACGACATGTGTTTCCGATGGACCGTAATGGTTATGGAGGATAACCCCGCGATCTTGCAAGTAGGCTCGAAGCCCGTCTGAGACGACAAGCTGCTCGCCTGCGGTTATGATATGCTTCACGCAAGGCGGGAACAAGGCGACGTAATCCACGTCATTAAATATAAATTTGAGAAAAGGCACCGGCAAAAACAAGACCGGTATCGATTGCTTGCTGATCCAAGCCGCAAGCTTCTCTACGCTGCGCTTCGTATCATTATCGATTAGACAAAGCGTGCCTCCTGCCAGAAGGGTCGAAAAGATTTCCTGATAGCAGACGTCGAAGCTAATTGTCGTATATTGCAGCACCTTCGTATGATAAGGAACCGTTGTTTTCGTTCCTGTATAAGAAAGCAGGTTAACCATATTTTTATGCTCCAGCATGACGCCTTTGGGCTGACCCGTCGTGCCGGACGTGTAGATGATGTAAAATAAATCGTTCGCGCTTGATGTTGGCGGCAAATTGCCCGGCGGCAATTCAGCATACAGCTCATCCTGCAGCAGCTGCAGCTTGATTCTACTTTGAACAAAGGTTGCTGCCTTGCTTGCCATATCGGGCGCGATCAGCAGCATCTCCGCTCCGCTATTCTCCAGCATGTATGCAGCTCGCTCTGCCGGAAGATCCGGATCAATCGGCACGAATGCGCCGCCAGCCTTTAATATGGCAAGCACGCCCGTTACATAGGCAATCGAACGATCCGCCATGATGCCCACCGGTTTGTCAGGGCCGACCCCCTGCTGCCTCAAGCTGCTCGCGATCCGGTTCGCTGCTGCGTTCAGCTCGCTGTAGGTGATTTGCTCGGAGCCGAACACGATTGCCGCCGCATCCGCCGTACGGGCAGCCTGCTCTTCAAACAAACGATGAATCGTGTACTCCGATGGGTAATCGCATGTCTCGCCTTGGAACGATTCGAGCAGCTGCTGCTCCTCGTTGGTAACGATTCGCATGCTGCGAACAGGCATGTCCTTATTGGCCACAGCTTGCTTAGCCAAAGTGATGAGATGGCCTTCAATAGCCTGAAGCTGCTTCGGATCATATACAGCAGCATTATAATTAAGCTTCACGGTCAGGTCTTCGCTCGGAAGCACCATAATATTCAGATCATAGCTCGTCTGCTCGTACATGCTTATGTCGCCAACATCAAAGCCGTGCGTATCCTCCGAGCCGCTCCCTGATACTTCCTCTTCAATCGGATAATTTTCAAACACAATAATATGCTGAATAAGATTGTTTTTTAGTTCCGTCCTATTTTGAATATCGTACAGCGGCATGTAGTCATAGCTTTCTGATTCAATCGCATCCCGTTGTACGATGGCAGCAAGCTCGGCAAACGTCTCATCCCCCAAACGCCGTACGCGAACAGGAATCGTGTTTATAAACAGTCCGACCATCGTTTCAATACCGGGCAGCTCAGATGGACGGCCGGATACGACGGAGCCAAACACAACATCATCCAGATGGTTGTACCGTTGAAGCAGCACGCCCCATAAAGTTTGGAACAAGCTGTTCAACGTTATCTGACAGCCGCTTGCCAGCTCCTGAAGCTTATGGGAGAGTGCCAAGCCAAAGCTGAAGCGTATTTCGGCTTGCTCATAGCGGGTCGTTTGAATGGCTGGCTGATTTTTCCGTTTCGGAAGCGATACTCCCTGCTCATAACCGCCAAGCAGCTCCTGCCAGTAGGCTAACGCTTTTTCCTTGTCCTGTTTTTCCAGCCATTTGATATATTCGCTATACGGCTGGGTAGGCGCAAGTGCAGGAATCTCCTTGCGTTTTAAACATCCGTACACGCTGAACCATTCATTGATAATAATTCCAAGGCACCAGCCGTCCATCAAAATATGATGATGGCTCCAAATCATTTCGTATTCGCCTGCGGCAAGCCGGAACACGATCATTCGCATAGGGATATCATGAGACAAGTCAAAGCCAGCCTCACGATCCTTCCGCCTTGCTGACTCCAAGCTAGCCTCTTGAGCTTCCTTCGTTAATCCCGACAAATCCTCAATCTGAATGGTTAGCGAGCGCTCCTTCAGCACGACTTGAACCGGCCGCTTAACCTTGTCATACAAAAAAGTGGTCCGAAACACATCGTAACGCGCAATGATCCGGTTCATGCTCTCCTCGAACAAGGCAATATCCAGCTCTCCGCGAATACGGACGGTCATTTGCTCAAAATAAGAGGCATCCCGGCTCATCAAGGTATGAAACAGCATGCCTTCCTGCATCGGAGACAAATAGTAAATATCCTTTACTTGCTCTTTCTTAAAAGTGGACATTTCGCACCTCTCTGATAACCATATTCGCTCGTTTTCTCATTTGAGCTTTCTCATTTCAGCTTTTCTTCCAGCAGCTCAAAAATGTCTTCCAAGTCGTCTACCGACATCCCCTTCGAGCTAATATCGCTTGGCGTCAGCTCGGTATCCTCTTGCAGGGTACAATGAACGGTTACGCGGCTTAGCTGCGCACGATAACCAGCCATAAAGCGGTTCATCGTCTCCTCCGAAAATTCTAGGCTGTTGTAGTGGCATTTCATCGATAGCCGGCCATCCTCAACAATGCCGCCGAAGCTCCATGCGAAGCTGTTTTCCGCTTTTGCGCTGACAGGGGACCCATTATCATAATCCGACATCCTGAATATGTCGTTTGTCACATCGCCATCAATCTGGCCCAAATAGTTAAAACAAATTTCCGGCTCAAGATTGAAGCGCAGCGCTGGCTTCAATGGCTCAGGGGTCAAATATTTCAATAGGTCATAGCCGATGCCTTTGCTTGGAACAGCTCGCAGCTGCTCCTTGGTCAGCTTGATCTGGCGGGCTAAATCACCCGCTGCGCGCATATCCAGCACAACCGGATATTGCGATGTGAACCAGCCCACCGTGCGCGAAATGTCCAGCGCTTCGGCGATAGGCTCACGCCCGTGTGACTCTAAGTTGATGCCTACCTGCTCTATGCCCGACCATTCCTTAACCGCAAGGCCTAAAGCTGTCATCAGCAAATCGTTGATTTCCGTGTTATACGCACGTCCCGCCCGTTTCAGCAAATGATCCGTTTGCTGCTCATCCAGCTCGAACGAAGCCGTCCGCAGCACCGAGAAATCACCTCGTCCCGCGTATTGATCGCGAGGAAGCGGAATGATGCCTCTCTCCTCCAGCTCTCTCCAGTAGTCTGCTTCCCTAAGCAAAAGCGGACTTTCCGCATACTTGTGAAGCTGCTTCGACCAATAGAGGAAGGAGTCGGATTTGAGCGGGAGCCGAATTGCTTCCCCGCTCCGCGCCTGACTGTACGCTTGCTCCAGATCCTCGAACAAAATGCGCCAGGATACGCCGTCGATAACCAGATGATGGGCGATCAGCAGCAAATGGTCGCCGTTTGTAGTCCGGTAGTGAGCGGTGAGGAACAATGGACCCTCCGATAGATTAATAGAGCTTTGAAGCTTCTCGGCATGTCGTGCAAGCGCCTCGCGATCATCGGTCTCGTCGGTTAAATCAACGTACTCGTAAGCAAACGTATTTTCTTCTTGCCCTAAATTGAAGGCCGTAATAGAGCCTTCCTCATTTGGACGGAATACGAAGCGAAGGGCATCATGGTGCCGCATGATCGCATCCATTGCGGACCTTATCGCTTTTTCTTCAAATCGTTCCGGCGTGTACAGCATGACCGATTGATTCCAATGATGGGCATCGGTAAACCGCTGCCGGAAAAACCACTGCTGAATAGCCGTTAGCGCTGCCACACCCGAGACAGGGCCTTGATCGATGCTTCGGGTAGCAGCCTTTAGCCGCGGAGCAAGCTCTTGAATAGTGGGATACTGGAATAAATCTTTTATTTCCAGCTTAAGGCCGGACGCCCCGAGCCTAGCAGCTACTTGAATGGCTTTAATAGAGTCGCCGCCAAGGGCAAAGAAA
This sequence comes from Bacillus sp. FJAT-26390, assembly GCF_001682865.1. GTDB lineage: Bacteria > Bacillota > Bacilli > Paenibacillales > Paenibacillaceae > Pristimantibacillus. The sequence goes on along the minus strand of NZ_MAQX01000022.1, from coordinate 817,354 downwards.
TTTTCCGACAGTCCGATCAAATGACCGCCAAGCACGCTTCGCCAAATGTCCGCAAGCAGCTGCTCCCGAATCGACTCAGGAGCCATATAGCTGCTGCCAAGCGCGATGCTCATATCCGGCTCAGGCAGCGCCGGCCTGTCTATTTTGCCATTTGAGGTCAGCGGGATTTTGTCCAGCTGGACAAAGTAGGCGGGTATCATATAATCGGGCAGCCATTCCTTAGCAAACTCGCGCAGCTCGGTAACGGTCAGCTGCTCCTCGGCAACGATATAGGCGCACAGCGCTTTACTTCCGTTCTCTTGGTCACGCGCGGTGACGGTCGTTTCTTTTACCTTCTTATGCTTGAGAAGCACAGTCTCGATTTCACCTAGCTCGATCCGGTGGCCGCGAATTTTCACCTGATGGTCGATCCGCCCGAGATACTCCATCTCACCGTTTGCCATTCTGCGAACCAGATCGCCGGTCCTGTACAGCCTCTCGTCAGGCTTATAAGGATTCGGCACGAAACGTTCCTCCGTGAGCTCCTCCCGGTTCAAGTACCCTCTAGCCACGCCATCCCCGCCGACATAAAGCTCGCCGTTAACGCCAATCGGAACCAGCCGCTGCCTGGCATCGAAAATATAGCAGGTAAGCGTTGGAATCGGCACCCCGATATTGCTTACATTAGTAGAAATCTCGTGATCGGTTATTTCTTTATAAGTAACATGCACTGTCGTTTCCGTGATGCCATACATATTGATCAGCTTTGTGCCCGGGTACAGCTCGCGGTAAGGACGGAGCATGACCGGGTTCAAAGCCTCTCCGCCAAAAATCACATACCGAATGGCTAAACCCTGCTCCTGCCTGCGCAATTCTTCTTGAATCAACGCATAAAAAGCAGTCGGCGTCTGGTTCAGCACCGTAACCTTCTCATGTCTCAGCAGCTCGGCGAACGCCTGCGGATTTTGCGCCGTAGAGCGCGGCACGACGACAACTTGCCCGCCATGCAGCAAAGCGCCATACATTTCCCATACCGAGAAATCAAAGCAATAAGAGTGAAACATCGTCCATACGTCATGCTCATTAAAATCAAAGGTTAGCCGATCGTTCGTTATTAGCCTTACGACATTCCGATGCGTAATCATAACGCCCTTCGGCTGGCCGGTAGTGCCTGACGTGTAGATGATATAGGCTAAGTCCTGCGGTTCATTAACCGAATCAAGGCCGCTGTCATCACCCGTGAATAATACACGGTCATGGAGATCAAATACCTTCCCCACGCCGTTATTAGCCAGATGGAGACAGGAGGTTTGTGTCAGCAGCGCTTTCGGCTGGCTATCGCGGAGTATGTACTGGATTCGTTCCTCCGGGTATGCCGGATCAATCGGTACATATGCGCCACCCGACTTTAATACTGCGAGCATTGCCACGATCATATCCGTAGAGCGATCCATAAGGATCGCGACAAGGCTGTCGCGCCTTACCTCCGCTTCGTTGCGAAGACGCCTTGCGAGCATGTTCGCCCGGGCGTTCAGCTCATGATAGGTGAGCAGCCGCTCACCATCCGATGCGGCAATTCGCTCCCCATGACGGAAAACCTGCTGCTCAAATAACGAAGCGATCGTAGCCGTATGCGGATAACTTGCGGTTGTATCGTTAAATTCGTTAAGCAGCCGCTCCTTTTCGCCGCCGTTTAACACATCCAGGTCAGCTAACCTTTTCTCTGGATGTGCTGCGATTCCGCGCAGCAGCTCTATGTAATGATCTCCTAACCGCTTCGCAGTCTCCGGGCGATACAAGGCCGCTGCATATTCGATGCTGAAATGAAGCGACTCATCCTGCTCTATCGCGCCAAAGGTCAAGTCAAACTTGGCAATATTATTGGATTGCGGATAGGATGTCAGCCTTAAGCCTTCAAGCTGCAAATCGGCTGAGTCCATATTTTGCATAAGAAACATCGTATCGAACAGAGGATTGCGGCTCATGCTGCGCGGAATGCCCAGCTTTTGCAGCAGCTGCTCAAGGGGATAATCCTGATGCTCGAACGCCTTAACGCAATGCTGCTTAACCTCGGCAAGATATTGCTCGAAAGCAAGCTCCTGCTTCGGCCTCGTTCGAAGCGCAAGCGTGCCTACGAACAACCCTGTCATAGCCCGCAGCTCATCATGAGCCCGGCCGGCTGTCGGCGTTCCGACAACAAAATCCTCCTGGCCGGTATATTTGCCGAGCAGCACGTTATAAGCTGCGAACAGCACCATAAACAGCGTTGCGCCTTGAGCCGACGCTAATTTGCGAAGCGCTGCCGTCAACTGCTCATCAGCTGCGAATTCATATCGCTTGCCGGCAAAATCACGCACAAGCGGGCGTGGGAAATCGGCAGGGAAATCAAACGCGGGCACCTCTTCCGAGAATTGTTCCACCCAGAAAGTTTCCTGCTTCTTCATACGTTCCGCATATCCATCTCCCTGCTGCCACACGGCATAATCCTTATACTGAATGTCTAGCTGCGGCAGCTGTTCACCGCGATACAAGGCCGCTAGATCATGTATGAATTGTCCAATCGTAATGCCGTCGGCAACAATATGATGCACATCCAGCAAGAGCAGATGACGCGTCTCCTCCAAACGGATAAGGCCAGCTCGCATTAGCGGGGCGGTCAATAAGTCAAACGGACGAACAAACCCGCTCATCCTTATTTCAGCCTGCTCCGCGTTAGTCGCTTCAAATAATTCAAGCTCAAGGGAAGCCGCGTCATGTATGCGCTGAACGGGCTCATCCTCCTGCCATTCGAACGAGGTCCGCAGCGGCTCATGCCGCTCGATCAGTTTTTGCAAGGCATCTGCAAGCCTCGCCTTGTCAAGTCGACCCTCCATGAGCAAAGCATCGGGCATATTGTAAGCCGTCCCGACGTTCTCAAATTGATTGATGACAAACATTCTTCGCTGCGCCGAGGTTAACGGGTACACTTCCCTTGGCTCTGCTTGCGCTATCGCGACAAACGAGCCTTCCGCTTCGATTTCTCCTTCTATGAAACAGGCAATGCCGCGGATCGTCGGATGCTCGAACAGCGCTTTTAACGGAATATCGGTTTGCAGCTCCTTCTGAACCCTCGCTGCTAACAGCATCGCTTTGAGCGAATGCCCTCCCAGCTGAAAAAAATCTTCCGTCACGCCGATTTTCTCCACCTGCAAAATTTGCTCCCAAATCGGCTGAAGCTGCGCCTCAAGCAGCGTTTCGGGTGCTGTATATGCCCGGCCTCCTAAGCTCGCTTCCGGAAGCGGCAGCGCCTTGCGGTCCAGCTTCCCATTTGGCGTATAAGGCAAACGCTCTAGCCTCATGACATATGCCGGATTCATGTAAGAAGGCAGCTCCGTTCCGAGTGCTTTTCTTAATGATGCTTCCCCCCACTCCGCTCCTTCTTCTACCGTTACATATGCACACAGCTGCTTTGATCCGGCGCCATCCTGTACAGCAAGCACTGCAGCATCCTTAATCGCAGGCTGCTTGCGAAGCACCGCTTCGATCTCGCCTAATTCGATTCGATAGCCGCGAATCTTCACCTGATGATCGATCCGCTCTACAAATTCGATCTGGCCATCCTCTGACCACCGGGCTAGATCGCCTGTAAGGTAAAGCAATCCAGCGCCTTCAGCGAAAGGATTCGGCACAAAATGCTGCTCCATCAGCTCTGGCTGATTCAAATATCCCCGGGCAATTCCTTCGCCAGAAATGCAGAGCTCGCCAGCCGCGCCGACTGGCTGAAGCTGCCTATCCGAACCGAGTATCCATACCTGCGTATTGGCAATCGGTGTGCCTATCGTAATTCGTCTTCCGTCCTCGACATGACGCAAGCAAGTCGTGATAACGCTGTTTTCCGTCGGCCCGTATTCATTAATGAGCTCAAGGTTTCGGTTTATGCTTCTTGCACGGTTAACGACATCCTCCGTAACTTTCTCGCCGCCGAGAGTTACCGCTTTGAGCGACATAGCTTCCTCGCGATCGATGACATCCAGAATGGCTAGGAACATCGCAGGCACTGCGCTAAAATGCGTAATTCGGTTCGTTGCAATCAGCCTCTTCAGCGCGGACGGGTCCTTAGCCTCCACGGCCTTCGCTAATAAAACGGACGAGCCTGCAAGGAGCGGTGTGAAAAATGTGCTGACGAAAGCATCGAACGCAAATGACAAGAAGACTAGCGTTCGGTCCTCAGGGCTGAAAAGGTACGCTGCTTTGCGCCAAAGCAGCGTATTCGCAATGCTGCGATGCTCAATCATGACCCCTTTAGGCTTACCCGTCGTGCCTGATGTGTAAATGATATAGGCGAGATCATTCGGCTGTACCTGAATAGCCAGATTGGAGGCATCCTCCGCATAGCCGCTTATATCGCTAATATCAATAACCTTGCCTCCGTAGCTTTCCGCAAGCTGCGCGAAGTGGGGATCAGATAGCACGCAGCATGCTTTGCTGTCCTCGAGCATGTAGCGGATACGATCCGCTGGAAGCGCGGGATCGATCGGCAAATATGCCGCACCCGCTTTGAGCACAGCGAGCAGCGCAACCGCCAGATCGGGAGAAGGCTCCGTCATAACCGCCACGATGCGTCCAGCGGCGCCATGCTCTAACAACGTCCGCGCCAGCCGGTTAGCCTCCGTGTTCAATTCCCGGTAAGTCAGCTCAACGCCGGCTCCAATCACAGCGATATGCTCCGGCGTATGACGCACCTGCTTCTCGAACAAGGCATGAACGAGCTTCGGCTCCTCAAAGTGCCGTTTTGTCGCATTAAACACTGCTGTCAATTTCCGCTTCTCATCTGTTGTTACAACGACAAGGTCACTCAGCGCTATAGCGGGGTTATTTAAAATTTGATTAATGATGCCGCGCAGATGTCCTTCCACTCGCTGAATGAAGGCACAATCGAACCTATTCTTGTTATAGCTAAATTTGATAGACAGCTCGTCAGCAGGAGCTACAACGACGTTCAAATCGTAATTGGTTTGTTCAAACACGCGGTCGACCTGTGTCTGAAAGCCAATGATGTCCTCAGCCTGCTCGCCATCCACATCCTTGCCGAGCGGATAATTTTCAAATATTAAAATATGATCGAGCAGTGCGTGCTTCAGTTCAGACTGGTTTTGCACCTCGTAAAGCGGCAAATAGCTGTGGGCCTCCATTTCAACCGCATCGGCTTGTATGTTCGTTAACAGCTGTGCGAAAGTAAGACCATCCGTACGGCGAACGCGCACCGGCACCGTATTGATGAACAATCCGACCATCTGCTCGATTCCAGGTACGTCCGAAGGCCGCCCTGACACGACTGAGCCAAAAACGACGTCATTCGTCCGATTGTATTTGCTGAGCAGCACAGCCCAAATGGCTTGAAACACGCTGTTCAATGTTGCTCCGCAGCCACCAGCCATTCGAGTCAGGAGCAGCGTTGAAGCTGCGTCAATCGCAAACTCATGCTGGCCCTGCTCAAATGGTTCTGATGGACCGCTAAGCGGGCGATGCGGCAATGACGTTTGCCCTTCAAAGCCTGCAAGCGTGTTTTTCCAATAAATAAGCGATTCTTCTTTGCTTCTATTTTCCAGCCACTTTATGTAATCGCCGTATGGGTAGACGATACCCGGCGGAATCGCGCCGCCTGTACGTTTTGCGGCATACATTTGAAGCAGCCGCTGAATGACGACGCCAAAGCCCCAGCCATCCATCAAAATATGATGATGGCTCCACATTAAACGATAGGTATGCTCAGCTGTCTGAAACAAAGCGACTCGAAGCAGCACATCCTTCGAAAGTTGAAAACCGCGTAATCGGTTTGCCTCGTTATAACACTCGATATACTTATTTTGTTCAGCCTCCGTCAAATGGCGGAGATCCTCGTCATGCAGCTTCGTGCTGCGCTCATGAAGGACAACCTGCCTTGGCCGCGGCAAATTTTGATGGACAAACACGGTACGCAAGATGTCGAATTCGATTATGATGCCGTTTAAACACTGCTCGAACAGCTCGGGGTCCACGCTTCCGGTTAAAGTTGCTTCCATTAACGTAAAATACGCGCTGGACTCGCTGTTCATAATGGAGTGAAACAACATCCCCTCCTGCATCGGACTAAGGGGATAAACCTTCTGAATCGCATTTGCTTTACTCATTATTCACCTCGCGTGAAGTTTGCTTATTCGCCTTTTCCATCCTCTTGCTTCGGGAAACAGCCATCCGTCCTCCGGCAAACCGATTGGTTTGCCAGAGGATAGACCGCATTAACTGCAAATTACAACTCAATCGATTCCAAAATGCTATCAAGGTCCTCCAGCGTTAGCTCGCCATCGCCTAGGTCGCTAGGCGTGAGCTCCTGCGTTTCCCTAAGGACGCAATGCTCGATAATTTCGAGCAAACGATTCAACAGCAGGTCGATCAATCCTTCAGCTGTTGCAGCTTCGTATTCCTGTTCGCTGTAATGAAGCTCCAGCTTCAGCTTGCCTTCATACACAAGACCCGTCACGTCGAGCGAGACCGTGCGCTCTGATTCCATGCTGAACGGCAACCCGGAATCATAAGAAGACATGCTCATGCTGCTTCCGTTTTCGGAGTCGCCGCCGAATTGCCCCAAATAATTGAACGAAATTTCCGGTTCCAGCTCAAAGCGTTGGCGCATATCTGACATAAACTTCAAAATGCCGTAACCGAGCCCCTTGTTCGGCACTTTACGAAGCATTTCTTTGGTCAGCTTAATCAGATAACCAAGGTCGCCTGCTTGCTTCGTTTCGAGAATGACTGGGAACTGTGACGTGAACCAGCCTACGGTGCGCGTAATGTCCAGCTTTTCCGTAAACGCTTCGCGTCCATGCCCTTCCAAATTAACCGCAAACGTATCGCCATTGCTCCAATCCTTCAATGCGAGAGCAAGTGCTGCCATCAGCAGATCGTTCATTTCCGTTCGGTAAGCTTCATGGGCGCCCTTCAAAAGCTTGTCGGTAGCCTCCTCGCTAAGCTCTCTGCCAATGCTGCGCATATGCTTCACGCGATTATCGGACGAATGCTTATCCTTAGGCAGCTCAACAATTTCCGTTTGCCCAAGCTTTTCCCAATAGGCAGCTTCGCTTCGCAGCTGCTCGCTGCCAGCATAGCTGGAAAGCTGTTCAGCCCAATACCGGTAAGAATCCGTTTTGTCAGGGAGTACGATAGTCTGGCCTAGCTCTGCCTGCCGGTACGCTTCCTCCAAATCCTCGAATAAGATACGCCATGATACGCCGTCTACCACCAAATGATGGATCGTGATCAATAAATGGTCACCGTCATCCGTAACGAACAGGCCAAGCTTGACAAGCGGCCCATCTGTCAGATTCATGCTGCTCTGAATTTTTGCTGCCGCATGCAATAAGGCTAGTTGAATCTGCTCGTTGGTCTGCCCCCGAAGATCAAATTGCTCCAGCGAGAAATGCTCGCCGCCCGCAGCTTCGTTGCGCTGCTTCACCTTGCCGCTGCTGTCAGCATCAAATCGGAACCGCAGGGCATCGTGGTGCTGTGTCAGCTTGTGGAATACCAGGTGAAGCATGTCAGCGTCAAAGCCTTCTTGCCTGTATATCAGCTCCGTTTGGTTCCAGTAATGCTGATCGGTAAAGCTGTTTTCAAAAAACCAATGCTGAATCGGCGTTAGCGGCACCTCGCCTTCCACTGCAGCCTGTGAAATCGTTCGCTCTATGAGCTTCAAACGTGGACTCAGCTCCGCAATAGTCGGATACCGGAACAAGTCGCGCACTTCAAAACGCAATCCGTGCTTGTTTAGCCTTGCCGCAGCTTGTATCGCTTTAATCGAATCTCCGCCTAACTGGAAGAAGTGATCCCTCGTACCGACCCGTTCAACGCCAAGCAGCTCCTGCCAGATCAAGGCTAGAATCTGTTCTTTGTCACCGACAGGCGCCTGATAATGATCTAATCCGCTGCTTGTACGGTCTGGAGCAGGCAACGCTCGGCGGTCTACCTTGCCGTTAGCCGTCACCGGAAGGCGATCCAGCAGTACGATGAAAGCTGGCAGCATGTAATCTGGAAGCAGCTGCGAGAGTTCATCTCGCAGGGCAGCTGGCTCCAATTCATCATCCGCAGTGACATATGCGCATAAATACTTACCGCTTCCATCGTCGTCCCTAGCCACGACTACCGTTTCCTTCACATGGGCCAACTGCAGCAGTGCTCCCTCGATTTCCCCAAGCTCGATTCGGTAGCCTCGGACCTTAACCTGGTCATCTATTCTTCCGATGTAATCAATTCTGCCGTCAGGGAGAAAACGGGCTGCGTCTCCCGTTCGGTATAAGCGAGCACCTGCCTGATACGCATCCGCCACAAACTTCTCGTCCGTCATTTCCGGCAAGCGGAGGTAACCGCGCGCTAACCCTGCTCCGGCAATACACAACTCGCCAACCGCGCCAATCGGCATCATTTGACCGTCCGCGCCAAGGATACGAATGCTGGTGCCAGAGATCGGACGGCCAATTGTAACTTGGCATCCCGGCTGCAAATCACGTTCGATGGTCGCGACCACGCTGCTTTCCGTAGGGCCGTATTCATTGATCAGCTCGATGCTGTCATTAACGGATTTGCTAAGCGCAATCACCTTATCCGTTACCCGCTCGCCCGCCAGAGTGACCATGCGAAGCGTTGCCGCCTCTTCTGCGCTTAAGCATTCCAGCACACCGGCGTACAAGCTCGGAACGCTGATGAAATGGGTTACGCCATGTTCGACTATGTTATTTTTGATCGCCACAGGATCCTTCGCTTCATCCTCCTCCAGCAGAATGACCGTTGAACCGGAAACGATCGGCGTATAAAAACTCGTAACAAAACCGTCAAAAGCAAAGGAGAACAGCTGCAATACGCGATCGGATCCCGATAAGCCGTACGCTTCCTTCCGCCACCATATATTTCCGGCAATGCTCCGATGCTCGACCATGACACCCTTCGGCTTGCCTGTCGTTCCTGACGTATAAATGATATAAGCAAGATCGCTTGATCGATTGCCTACGCTTAGATTCGATCCGTCAATCGCGTAAAGCGAAGCATCGCACAAATCCAGCCAAACGGCTGACGTTCCATGAGCGGCTGCCTCCATCCATTCAGCTTGCGACAACACGAACTCGGCTTCGCTGTTCTCCAGCATGAAAGCAATGCGCTCTGCCGGATAGGCAGGATCGATAGGCATATAGGCGCCGCCAGCTTTCAATACCGCAAGCATGCCGACGATCATCTCGAATGAACGATTAGCCATTATGCCGACTACCGATTCCGCCTCGACGCCGCGTTCTCTCAGCGTCCGAGCCAATCGGTTGGCTCGTTTGTTCAGCTCCTCGTAGGTCATTTGCTCCGACCCAAGCGATAGCGCAATTTGCTTTGGAACTAGTCCCGCTTGAAGCTCGAATAATCCGTGAAGCGTCTCGGCAGGCGCTTGAATCGATGGCGCCGCATTAAATGCGACTAACATTTGCTCCTTCTCGGCGCTATCCAGCATATCGATCTGCGTAAGCGCAATGCCCGGATTCCGCGTAATTTCGCGCAGCGTTTGAATGAAATGTTTGGACATCCGCTCCATCGTTTCACTGCGGAACAATGAAGTGCCATATTCCCAGCTAAGCGATAATCCGTCTTCTTCCTCAACGGCTGCAAGCGTCAAATCAAACTTCGAAATCTTGTTCTCATAAGCAAACGGCTCAATCGTCATTTGCTCCATTTCCAACACTTCTTGATCCATATTTTGCAAAATAAAGACGGTGTCAAAGAGCGGGTTGCGGCTTAGATCGCGATAAGGCTGCAGCTTCTCAACCATCGATTCAAACGGGTAATCCTGGTTGTCATATGCTTCATAAGCATGCTGCTTCACTTCGTTTAGGAAATGAAGGAACGTCTTGCCGCTTTCCGGCCGATTGCGCATCGGCAGCGTGCTGACGAACATGCCGATCAACCCTTCGGTATCACCATGCGTTCTGCCGGCAATCGGCGTGCCTACGACGATGTCGTTTTGGTTCGTATACTTGGCTAGCAGCACGTTATAGGCAGCTAAGAGGACCATAAATAGCGTCGTACCCGTATCTGAGGCTAGCTCTTTCAGCTCGCGAAGCAGCTGCCCATCCGCCTCGAAATCGTAATAGTCGCCCTCCAAGCTTCGTACGGCAGGTCTCGGGAAGTCGGTTGCCAGCTCGAGCGCCGGTATCTCGCCTGCGAACCGCTCCGTCCAATAGGCCTCCTGCTTGCTCATCACCCCTGCTTCGAACAAGCCATGCTGCCATAGCGCAAAATCTTTATATTGGATCTTCAGCTCCGCCGGCTCCTCGCCGCGATAAAGCTGTGTAAACTCTTGAATGAGCACATTCATGGAAATGCCGTCCGAAACAATATGGTGCATATCAAAGAGCAGCAAATGCTCTTCATCGGAAAGCTTTAAAAGCCCAACGCGCAGCAGCGGCGCTTCGCTTAAATCAAACGGCCTGACAAAAGACTCGATGGACGCAATCGCTTCTGCTTCCTCGCCTTCCATCCATTCCATCTGCAGCGCAGCTGCCTTGTGCACGATCTGTACCGGCTCAGACTCGATTGTTTGGAAAGATGTGCGCAGCGATTCATGACGGTTCACAAGCTGCTGGAACGAGTCTTCAAGCTTGCTGCGGTTAAGGGCGCCTTTCAGGCGCAGCACTCCCGGCATGTTATAGCCAGTCCCCGGCACCTCTAATTGATCCAGCACATACAATCGTTTTTGTGCGGACGATAGCGGGTAGTTTTCTCTTGGCTGTACAGGCTGAAGCGCCAGATCCGCTGACGAAGCGGACATCCTTACAAAATCGGCTATATCCCTAATCGCGACGCTCTCAAAAATAACGCGCAGCGGCACCTCCGCATTAAACGCCCGGTAAAGCTGGGCAACGAGCTGCATCGCTTTGAGCGATTGTCCGCCAATCATGAAGAAATGATCAGCCATGCCAACCCGCTCTAGCTGCAGCAGGTCTTGAACGATTGCCGCCACCTTCTCTTCCAGCTCATCCGCCGGAGCCGCATAATCCAGCCTGCCTAACAGCTCAAGATCAGGTGCGGGAAGCGCCCTCGGATCAAGCTTGCCATTTGGCGTAAGCGGCAGCTGTGATAGCTGAATAAAGTAAGCTGGAACCATATACCCCGGTAATTCCTGCGCCATGCTTGCCCTGACGTCTAGAACGGCAAGCTCGTCATCCGATACGATATACGCGCATAAATATTTCTGCCCGCTATCGTCGTCCCGTGCGATTACGGCTGCTTCTTTGATCATATCCAGCTTCATTAAATGGGCTTCAATCTCGCCAAGCTCGATCCGATATCCGCGGATTTTAACTTGGTTGTCCAATCTTCCGGCAAAATCAATCGTTCCGTCCTCAAGCCAGCGCGCCAAGTCTCCCGTTCGGTATATTCTTTCGCCCGATGCAAATGGACCCGCAACAAACTTGGCGGCCGTCATTTCCGGCTGATTAAAGTAGCCTCTTGCGAGCCCGGCGCCGGCGATACAAAGCTCGCCATAAACGCCAACCGGCTGCAGCTGCATATGCTCATCCACGATATATACGCGAGTGTTCGCGATAGGACGGCCAATCGTGACCTTTTTGCCTGGAAGAAGCCCCTTCTCTGCCGTCGTGATTACGCTGCTCTCCGTTGGACCATATTCGTTAAACAGCGTGAGCTGATCATTGAGCGCTATACTCTTCTCAATCATGCTAACGGGGACATGCTCTCCTCCCAGCGTGACCGCTTTAAGCGATGCGGCTTCCTTCTCGCTTAACATCTCGAGCAGCGCCGCGTATAGACTTGGCACGGTGCTGAAATGCGTAATCTGCTGGCTCGTCATGCAGCCTTTCAAAGCAAGCGGGTCCTTTGCTTCCTCGTCCATTGCGATAACGGAGGTGCCTCCAGCCGCCATAGGAGCAAAGAAGCTGGCTGCGAACGCGTCAAAAGCATAGGAAAGGATTTGCAATACACGGTCGCCGGCACTAAACCGATACTCTTCTGCACGCCAAGCAATCGTATTCACGATGCTGCGATGCTCGATCATTACCCCTTTTGGACGACCGGTCGTTCCGGAAGTATAAATGACGTATGCCAAATGCTCCGGGCTGTTCAATTGCTTAAGATCGGTGTCATCCTCGCTGTAGCAGCTGGAGTCAAGCAAATCGATCGTTTGTCCCCCGTAGAAAATGTCGCTGGCAAGCTCGCCTTGCGTCAGCAGCAGCTCGGAGCCGCTATCCTCCAGCATGTAGCGAATGCGATCCTGCGGGTAGTCCGGGTCAATCGGCACATACGCCGATCCCGATTTTAGAACCGCGAGTATGGCTACGGTCATCTCTATGGAACGATTGGCCAAAATGGCTACAGTTCGATCAGGCCCTGCTCCTTTGGCACGGAGCGTCCGAGCGAGCCGATTCGCTTGGCCGTTCCATTCCTTGTAGGTCAAGCTTGCTTGGCCCGCAATGATTGCAGGAAGCTCGGGCGTCCTCCTTGCCTGCGATTCTACTAATTCATGCAAAAGCTTCGCATCCGTATCATAGACAGTCGCCGTATCGTTGAAAGCATGGATTAAACGATGCTCCTCCTCCCTCGACAGCAGCCTAAGCTCGCTGAGCTTAACATCCGGCTGCTGTACGGCTGAGCGGATCAGCGCAATCAAATGCTTCGACATCCGCTGTGCCGTGCTCGGGCTAAACAGCTTCGAGCTGTATTCGAGCACAAAAGCCAGATCGTCCTGCGTTTCCGTTGCCTCCAGCGTCAGGTCGAACTTCGTCATCGTTTCTTTTGCTTCGAACGGCGAAAGCTTTACATTCTCCAATTGAAATGGCTGCTCATCCGTGTTCTGCAAAATAAACATCGTATTGAACACCGGATTGCGGCTCAAATCTTGTTTAACCTGAAGCTTCTCCACCAGCTGGTCGAACGGATAATGCTGATGCTCATACGCTTGCACCATACGGGCTTTCACGCTTGCCAGTAAATCTCGGAAGGTAAACCCAGCGTTTACCTCTGTTCGCAGCGCCAACGTACCGACAAACATGCCGACGATGCCCTCCAGATTCGCGTGCGAGCGGCCAGCGGTCGCCGTGCCCACGATCAAGTCGGATTGTCCGCTGTATTTGGCAAGAAGCACATTAAATGCCGCGAATAAAACCATGTACAGCGTAGTTCCCGTTTCCGCTGCGAGCCGGTTCAGCTCGTCCCGAAGCGGTATGCCTGAGCCAAAAGCGACGCGCGCCCCTTCGAAGCTCTGCCTTGCTGGGCGCGGGTAGTCCGTCGGCAGCTCCAATACCGGCAGCTCGCCAGATAAGCACTCCAGCCAATAGGCCTCCTGCTCCTTCAAAAAAGCTGCGGTAAATTGTCGGTTCTGCCAAGCGGCAAAATCCTTATAATGAAGCTTCAGCTCCGGCAGCGCTTCCCCGCCGTACAACGCTGCAAACTCGCTCAAAATAATGCCCATCGACACGCCGTCGGACACGATATGATGCACGTCAAAGAGGAATAAATAACGATCCTCTGACAGCTTTACTAGAGCCGCGCGCATGAGCGGCGCTTGTCCCAGATCAAACGGGCGAACGAAATCAGCCGTTAATTGTTCCAGCTCTTCATCCGGTGCATGCAGCGCCTCCGACAATTCGACGTGGAATTCGGCAGCATGATGCACTTGCTGAATCGCTTTGCCATCTTGCATATGGAAGGATGTTCGCAGCGATTCATGGCGTTGAATGAGGGTGCGCAGCGCAGCCTCTACTCTTGCCGGATCGATATGGCCCTCCATGATCATCGCATCCGGCATATTGTAGCTGGTGCCCGTACCTTCGATTTGGTTCAAGATGTACAAACGTTTCTGTACGGACGAGAGCTCGTACGTTTCCTGCCATTCAATCGGCTGGATGGCCATGAACTTGGATGCGGAGCTCTCTTCCGCAGCATCGATGTGCCTGCCCATCATCGCGATTGTCGGCGCCTCGAATATCATTCGCAGGGGCACCGCAATGCCGAATGCTTTATGAATATGCGACACGAGGGTCATAGCTTTAAGCGAATGTCCGCCAATCTGGAAAAAATCATCATTCACGCCGATTCCCGTCGTTCCAAGAACAAGCTCCATCACCTCAGCAAGCCGCTTCTCGGCTGGTGTGGACGGCGCAGCATATTCTGCCGATTTAAGCTGGCTTCCGGCTAGCTCCGGCAACGCCTTTCGGTCGATTTTCCCGTTTGGAGTCAGCGGCATTTGCTCAAGCAGCACAACTTGAGAAGGCACCATATATACCGGCAGCTCCCCGATTAAATGGGCCTGAATCTCATTAAGCTTTGGCTCGCTCGTACTTACGATATAAGCGCATAAATACTTTTGCTTATAAGCATCCTCATGAGCCATTACGATAGCCTCGCGAATGTCCGGATGCTTAAGCAAGCAAGCTTCTATCTCGCCGAGTTCGATTCTGTATCCGCGTACTTTCACCTGGTGGTCATCGCGGCCAAGGAACATGAGGTTGCCGCCTTGCATCCAAGTCGCTAGGTCGCCTGTCCGGTACAGCCGATCTCCAGATATGAACGGATTTGCAACAAACTTCTCTGCCGTCAGATCCTCTCGTCCAAAATAACCGCGCGCCACACCGGCGCCGCCGATATAAAGCTCGCCCGCTACGCCTACCGGCAGAAGCTTCATTGCAGAATCAAGCACGTAATAGGACATGTTCGGCAGCGGCTTGCCAATAGGAGTATTGCCTGCTGCCGGCAGCTCGCTTATCGACGCCTCGTAGTAGCTTGAATCGATACTAGCTTCCGTTACGCCGTAGCTGTTAATGATGCGCATCTGAGTGCCGAAACGGCTTAGCAGCTTATGGAATTCGACAATAGGACAGCTGTCTGCCCCCAAAATCAGCAGCTTGAGAAAGCTCACGTCTAAGCCATTCTCGTAAATATGCTGCATCAGCGGTGCGATCAAAGACGGCGTCGATTCAAAAATATTGATCTTATGCTTAAGCATCAGCTCATATAAAGATGCTGGGTCTAGCTTCACATCGTTTGGACAAATGATAAGCTCGCCGCCACTCAGCAAAGCGCGTGCCATATCTCCCGCGAATACATCAAATGAGAAGCTTGCCATTTGCAGAAGCTTTACCGGGAACTGCTCCAGCTCATATTTTTCCTTCCAAGCCAAAGCGACGTTCATATATTGACGATGCTCGATCATTACGCCCTTTGGCTTGCCTGTTGTTCCGGACGTATAAATGATATAAGCCAAGTGATGCGGAGCCGACCAGCTGATCGGTTCCGAACCGTCTCCTCCCGCTTCCTCGATTTCCTCCATGACGAGGATATTGCCCGTCAATTCGGCTGATTCCAGCTGGCCACGCTGCGTAATCACAACCGACGCTTGGCTGTCCTGAAGCAGATAGGCAATCCGCTCCTTCGGATATTCCGAATCGATCGGAAGGTAAGCTGCCCCGGCCTTCATCACACCCAGCGCCGCGACGATCATATCGACAGATCGGTCGACCATAACGCCAACGATGCTCTCCGGTGCCACACCTTTGCCGCGAAGCGCATGTGCAACTCGATTCGCTCGCGTATCCAGCTCTAGATACGTAAGCGAAATCCCGCCTGCCGTAACGGCTGGATGCTCTGGCGTTTGCTCTGCTTGCAGCGCAAACAGCTCATGGAAGGTTAATTGAGTCTGATAATCCCGCTGCGTATCATTAAATTCCGCCAGCAATTGCCGTTTCTCTTCGGCTGATAAGTAATCAATCTCCTCAATCCGAAGCTGCGGATCTGCAGCTGCAGCCTTCACGATCGCCATATAATGCAAGGCGGCACGCTCGATTGTTTCCCGCTTGAACAGCTTGGTGCTGTATTCCCATTCCAAGTGAAGCGCGTTTGACATCTCAACCGCATCCAGCGATAAATCGAACTTGGAGGTTGGATTATCCATTCCATAAGGAACGAAGGTCAGCTCATTCACGACGAGCGCTTCCGTATCGCTCATTTGGTGGCTGAACATCGTGTCAAACAGCGGGTTGCGGCTGAAATCACGCTGCAGCTGCAGCTTATCGACAAGCTCCTCGAATGGATATTCCTGATTCTCGAACGCTTCGAGGGTTGCGCCTTTCACTTGGTCAAGCAGCTCCAAAAATGACATGCCCGGTGCAAGTTTGCTGCGGATTGCCAACGTATTAACGAACATGCCTGCCAAATTTAGCACTTCAACATGTGTCCTGCCTGCAACCGGCGTGCCGATAACGATATCCTGTTGGCCGGAATATTTGCTTAACAGGACATAATATGCCGTAAGCAATAGCATGTACATCGTCGTACCCGTGTCCTGCGCAATGCTTCGAAGCTCTTCTAAAAGCTCTTCCCCGGCTTCAAAAACGAATCGATCGCCCTCGAAGCTTTGGACTGGCGGCCTTGCATAATCTGTTGGAAGCTGCAAGACAGGTAGCTCGCCATCCGCAAACTGGTTTAACCAGTAATCTTCCTGACGCTCCATCGCATCCGAAGAATGCCTCTCCTGCTGCCAAACGGCGAAATCCTTATACTGCACCTTCAGCTCTGGAAGCTGAGCGCCGCTGTAGAGCTTCATGAATTCATCGACCAAGAGGCGAATGGACTCTCCGTCAGAGACGATATGATGCATGTCAATAAGCAAGATATGCTGCAATTCCGACAGCTTCAGCAGCTCTACACGCAAGAGCGGCGGCTCGTCTAGATGAAAGGGCCGCACAAATTGCTGAACGATTTCATTCACTTCATGCTCCTCCACTGCTCTTACAGGCATCTCCAGCTCAATATGGCCGTGAACCTTCTGGAACGGTTCGCCATCCACCGAATGGAAGGAGGTTCGCAATATTTCATGCCTGCGAACGATGCTGCGGAATGCCTCCAGCCATTTGGCATGGTCAAGCGGGCCTTCGATCCGCAGAGCGTCGGACATATGATAGCTGGTGCTGCCGCCTTCCTCGAATTGACTAAGAATGTATAGACGCTTCTGTTCAGAAGACAACGGATATAAGGACATGTGCCGCGCAATCGGAATGGCGCGGTCTTGCGCACTCCTTGCTGCGCCATGTGCTTTCAAAGCTTGGGCAAGCCCCTCAATCGTCGGTGAAGCAAACAGCTCCCGAAGCGGAATATCCGTGCCGAATCTGCTAGATACATGCGAGAGCATAACCATCGCCTTCAGCGAATGACCTCCAAGCTCGAAGAAATGATCCATTACGCCGATCCGGTCGACGCCAAGCACATCCTCCCAAATCTCGGAAAGCATCCGCTCATCCTCATTGCTCGGTGCTTTATATTCAGCCAAGAGCAAGTCGCCGCTAGGCGCAGGCAGCGCTTTGCGGTCTACTTTCCCGTTCGGCGTAAGCGGAAATACATCCATTGGGACAAAATAAGACGGAACCATGTAGCCAGGCAATGCCGACGCTATAAGCTCTTTAAGCTCAGCCGGCTCCAGAATTCGATCTGCGGTAAAATAAGCGCAAAGGTATTTCTGGTTGCGAGAATCGCTGCGGTCCATAACGAGAACCTGCTTGATTGCTTCATGCTCCAGCAGCTGTACCTCGATTTCACCGCATTCAATCCTATGTCCGCGTATTTTCACCTGATGGTCAATCCGTCCTCTATATTCCAAGCTTCCGTCCGGAAGCCATCTAGCCAAGTCGCCTGTTCGATACAGCCGCGCAGCGAACTCTGTATGGAATGGATCTTTCATAAATGCCTTATCCGTTCTGGCTGGATCATTCAAATAACCGCGTCCAACTCCGATACCTGAAACGCATAGCTCTCCCACCACGCCAATTGGCAGCAGATTCATATGCGGATCCGTAATGTATACCCGCATATTGCGTACAGGCTTGCCGATTGGCATAACGTCTGATTCAGGCGCCCTATCCAAAATATGCAGCGTAACATCATCAGCCGCTTCAGTTGGACCATAAGCGTTGACCAGCTTAATATGCGGATACCGCTCAAACCATTGTCTGGCTGTTTGCGCTTTGACCGCTTCACCCGTAATGATCAAATGCTCCAACGCGGGCAGCTTTTCATCCAAATCCATCTCAAGCAGTGCCGACATAAAGGAGACGACAACTTCCAGCACCGTTACGCCGTCTTTCGCAATCGCTGAGATGAACGATTTAGGCGTAGAAATTAATTCATCCGGATAGATGACCGTTTTTCCGCCAATAGTGAGCGCCGTAACGAACTGCCACACGGAGATATCGAAGCAATGCGGTGCATTTTGCGCCATGACGCAGCTTTCCTTCATTTTCAGCTCTTCGATCATCGCTTCAATATGGTTAAGCATGCCCGCGTGCTCCAGCATGGCTCCTTTGGGCTTGCCCGTTGAGCCGGAGGTGTATAACACATATGCCAGCTGCTCGGGTTTAACTTCAAGCGCTACGTTGCTGCTTGGAAACGAATCAAGCGAGTCCATAATTACATCTAGGCTAATTAACTCAGCTCCCGGCAAAACAGACTTAACCTCATCGCTGCAAAATAACGACTCGGTTAAAACAATTTCAGCTTGCGAGCCGAGGATCATATCTGCAATCCGCTGCAGCGGATATGCAGGATCTACCGGCACATAAGCCCCGCCTGCTTTCCAAATTGCCAATATACATTCGACCATTCTTGGCTTGCGGTCCATAAAGATAGCAACGCGGTCGTCACGGCCTATGCCCTTCTCCATCAGAAGCCGTGCGAGCTGGTTCGCTCGCTGATTCAGCTCAGAGTAGGTCAGCCTTTCCTCGCCGAAGCTGACAGCAATACGGTCTGGAACACGCTGCGCCTGCTCCTCGAACAAGGATATAGCCGTTGCGCCTTGACGAGAGGGCATCGCCGTAAAATTGAATAGGTGAATGATTTGCTCTTTCTCCCCATCCGTCAATAAAGGCACTAGAGCAAGCTGAATATCAGGCTGCATAGCTACTGCTTCAAGGATTTGAGAAAAATGGCCAGCAAATCGTCTTGCCGTTGCTTCCCTGAACAGCCTCGTGCAATATTCAACCGTAAACGCGATTTTGCCATCCTTTTCGAGGGCTTCCACCGAAATGTCGAATTTGGATATTTTCTCTTCGACGGTCAAGGTTTGGAACGTCACGCCGTCCATCGCAAGCTCCACCGTTTCCACATTATTAAGACTGAACATCGTATCAAAGATCGGATTCCGGCTTAAATCCCTCCGTATAGCAAGCTTGTCGAGCATCTCCTCGAACGGATAATTTTGATGCTCGAAAGCCGCTAGCGCGCTATCCTTCACTTGCTGCAAATATCGATTGAAGGTCTGCTCCGCGCTTGGATAGCTGCGGATGGCGAGCGTATTGACGAACATGCCAATCATATCGTTCACATCTGCATGCGTCCGGTTCGCAACAGGCGTCCCGACGATAACGTCTTCCGACCCGCTGTATTTGAACAAAAGCACCTTGTAGGCGGCAAGCAGCAGCATGTACATGGTCGTTCCGCTTGCTGCGGCCAATTGCGTCAGTCTTTCAGTTAGGGCAGCATCAATCTCGAAGGAAAAGCTTTCCCCTTCAAAGCTTTGCACCGGAGGGCGCGTGTAATCGCATGGCAATTCCAATACAGGCAGCTCCCCGGAAAGCGCGTGAAGCCAGTACTGCTCCTGGCTGCGGTAGTCTTCGGAATCGATCCAGCTTTGCTGCCAAACCGCATAATCTTTATATTGCAGGCGAGGAGCCGGGAGCTCTTCCGCGGCGTATCCCCGAATCAGCTCGTCAATGATGACGGCAACCGAAACGCCATCGGAAATAATGTGGTGCATATCAACTAGCAGCAAATGCTGATCCTCGGATAGCGCCGCCAGGCACACTCGCAGAAGTGTAGGCTCGCTTAAATCGAAAGGACGAATGAATTGCTGGACGGTTTGCGGGATGTCTGCTTCATCCGCGCTGATATAATGAATGGCGAAATGGGCGTCCTCATGGATACGCTGCACGGGATTTCCGTTTTCAAGCCGGAATGAAGTACGCAGCGATTCATGCCTCCGAACGGTTTGGGCAAAAGCTTGCTCCAGCCGCACATGATTCAGCTGTCCCGTAATCCGTATAGCGGCAGGCAAATTATAGGCTGTTCCTGCTTGAGCGCCTTCCAGCCGGTCCAATACGAACAGCCTTTTCTGGGCGGATGAGAGCGGATATTCATCCTGAACAGGAGCCGTCTCTACTCGGCTATGAACGGTCAGCCTGTGTGCTCCTGACGGCTTTTCAATTTGTACCGCCTCATCAATGAGGGCTGAAATTTCAGCAATCGTTGGCTGCTTAAAGATCATGCGCAGCGGAATCTTCACATGAAAGGCTGCCAAAATACGTGCCGCCAGCATAGCGGCGCTGAGCGAATGACCGCCGCTGTGGAAGAAATCGTCCTGAACGCCAATGGTTTCTGCTCCAAGAAGCTCCTTCCAAATCTCGACCATCGCCGCTTCCGTCGGCGTGCGCGGTTCCAATTGAACGGCTGCAGCAATCGACCTCTGCGGCGCAGGCAGCGCTCCGCGATCCAGCTTGCCATTGCTCGTCAACGGCATCCGCTCAAGCTCAACGAAAAACGACGGAATCATATAGGACGGCAAATGCTCGGACAGATACTTGCGTATTTCTTGATCATTAATCCGGTACTCCGTTATATAGTAAGCGACTAATATTTTCTGGTTGTGCGCATCGGTTGAGACGACCACTGCCGCTTCCCTAACATTAGGCACCTGCAAGATTGCCGATTCAATTTCGCCAAGCTCGATGCGGTAACCGCGTATTTTCACCTGATGGTCGATACGGCCAAGGTATTCCATTTCCCCGTTTGGCATCATCCGGGCTAGATCACCGGAACGGTAAATTCTCTCGCCGGGCACATGCGGGTTCATTATAAAACGCTCAGCCGTCAGCTCCTCGCGGTTCAAATACCCAAGCGCTACGCCATCGCCGCCGATGTACAGCTCACCGACTACGCCGACCGGGGCCAGTTGCTTGTTCTTATCCAAAATATAAGCGGCAAGCGTAGCAATCGGCTTCCCGATATTGCTTATATTAGCGGCTATTTCCGCATCTCCGATTTCCTTGAACGTCACATGCACGGTCGTTTCTGTAATGCCGTACATGTTAATCAGCCGCGTATTCGGATATTTCTCGCGCCATGGCTGCAGCATCGCGGGGCTTAACGCCTCGCCGCCGAAGATAACGTACCGGATACAAAGCTCTTGGTCCGCCCGCTTCAGCTCATCGTGAATGAGCGCATAAAAAGCCGTTGGCGTCTGATTCAAAACGGTTACCCGCTCCTTGCGAAGCAGTTCGGCGAACTCCGCCGAATTTTGCGCCACATGCTTAGGCACGATTACGGTTTTGCCTCCGAACAATAGCGCACCGTACATTTCCCATACCGAGAAGTCAAAGCAGTACGAATGGAACAACGTCCATACATCCGACTCGCCAAATTCGAATTGAAGCCGATCATGCGCAAGCAAACGTACGACGTTGCGGTGCGTGATCATTACGCCTTTAGGCAGACCCGTCGTACCCGACGTATAAATAATATATAGAAGGTCATCCGGCTCATTAATAAGCGGGAGGTTGCTCGTCTCTTCCCCGTAGCACGCTTCATCCTGCATATCAATAGCAATTCCGTTATAAGCTTCTATCTTCTTTAAGTGAGCGGGTTCCGTCAGTAGCACCAATGCTCCGCTATCCTGAAGCGTAAAGGCTATCCGGTCGGCAGGATATGCCGGATCAATCGGCACATAGGCGCCGCCCGCTTTGATTATCGCGAGCAAACCAATTATCATCTTCTCTGACCGTTCAACTAAGATCGCCACTAAGCTGTTCCGCGACACTCCCCTTTCGCGCAGCGTGCGCGCAAGCCTATTAGCCTGCGCATTCAGCTCGCGATAGGTCAGCGCTTGTCCCTCGTATGCAACCGCAATATGGTCAGGCGTTTTTGCAGCTTGTTCCTCAAACAATGCGACGATAGTAGCCGTTTGCGGATAATCTGCTTTTGCCGAATGTAGGCCATAAAGCAATAAGTGCTTCTCCTCGCTGCTGATGATGGACGTGCTGCCCAGAGTGGTTTCAGGTGCAGAGGTTACGGCGGCAAGCAAATTCAGATAGTGGACTGACAGTCTGTCCATCGTTTCCTGCTTAAACAAATCACGGCAGTATTGCAGCTTAAAGCGAATATGGTCAGCCTGCTCGGAAGCCTCCAGCAGCAAGTCGAATTTAGCAATATCCTCATCCAGCTCGTTCACCTTTAGCTGCAGTCCGCCGATTTCCATCTCGACGATATCGTTATTCATATGTACGAACATCGCATCAAACAGCGGGTTGCGGCTGCTGTCGCGCCCTAGCGCAAGCTTCTCCACAAGAGCGTCAAACGGATAGTTCTGATGCTCGTATGCCTCGAACAGCGTCCCCTTCAACTCCTGTAAAAATTGCAGAAACGTTTTATTCTCCTCCGGAAACGAACGGATGCTAAGCGTGTTTACGAACATGCCGAATACTTGTTCAACCTCGGCCACCGACCGTCCCGCAATCGGTGTTCCTACAATTAGATCCTCTTGCCACGTATACTTGAACAACAGCGCTTGATATGCGGCGAACATCACCATAAAAGGAGTCGTTCCCGTGTCCGCTGCTAGCTTGCGAATCGCATCAGTCAGCGCTGCATCGGCGTGAAACCAATTTCGGGCACCGGCAAAGCTTTGTACCGATGGCCTTGGATAATCAGTTGGCATTGCAAGCACCGGCAGCTCGCCTGACAGCTGCTGCAGCCAGTAGCGCTCGTCGCTCTGCGTTGCTTCGCTGCGCAGCTTACGATTTTGCCAAGCCGAGAAATCTTTATACTGGATTTCTAGCGCCGGCAGGCGAGCTCCGCTATAATAAGCTCCAAATTGCTGCAGGAACAGCTGAACGGATACGCCATCCGAAATAATGTGATGCATATCCACAAATAAAGCATGCAGCTTCTCGCCAAGCCTCACCAATAGGACACGCAGCAGCGGCGCATCGTATAAATCAAAGGGGCGAATGAACTCACGCGCAACCAGAGGCAATTGCTCTACGGAAGCGTCTAACATCGGCACTTCCAAATCGAGCTGCGCCAATACCCTCTGGAGCGGAACCCCATCCATCACGACAAAGGAGGTGCGCAGCGCTTCATGCCTCTGAACGAGCATGTTAAGCGAATGCCTAACGCGGTCGGCATCCAAAGGCCCCTCGATGGTGAGCATGCCGGGCAAGTTATAGGCTGTGCTTTCTTCCTCCATCAATTGGAGCAAAAACATGCGCTTCTGCGCAGAGGATACCTCGTAGTACTCTTGTTCCTGGATAGGCACAATCGTCTGTGGCCGAGCCCCTTGCTGCTGCAAATAACGGGATAGCCTGAGCGCTAGACCCTCAATCGTCGGTGCCTCAAACAATTCGCGCAAAGGCAGCTCAACATGGCGCTGCTTATAAAGATTAGCCATGATGACCATAGCCTTCAAAGAATCGCCGCCAAGCTCAAAAAAATTGTCGCGTATGCCGATTCGTTCAATGCCAAGCACCGATTGCCAAATATTCGCAAGCTGCAGCTCGGCGTCGCTCCTCGGAGCGGTATATTCAGCAGCGGTACCGCCAAGCTCTGCGGCTGGCTCCGGCAATGCCCGGCGATCTATTTTGCCATTGGCTGTAAGCGGGAAAGCTTCCAACTGCACGAAGTAAGAAGGAACCATATAACTCGGCAGCAATGACGAAATAAATGCTCTTAGCTCCGCAGATGCAAGCTCCCACATTCCTGTAAAATACGCACATAAATATTTGCTGCCATTCGAATCGCTGCGATCCAGCACCAGCACTTCTTTGATCGCTTCATGCTGCTGGAGGCGAGCCTCGATGTCGCCGCATTCGATCCGGTGGCCGCGGATTTTTACTTGGTGGTCGATCCGCCCCATATACGCCAGGCTTCCATCAGGGAGCCATCTTGCCAGATCACCCGTACGATACAGCCTCACGCTAGAACCGCTGCGAAACGGATCGTTAAGAAACACCTTCGCCGTTCTCTCCGCATCGTTCAAATAACCGCGTCCAACGCCAATTCCTGAGACACATAGCTCGCCGATTACGCCGATTGGCAGCAGGTTCATTTGCCCGTCAACAACATAGACCTTAAGATTGCGGACAGGCTTGCCGATTGGCATAACATCCCCTTCCGGCGCTTGCTCCATAATATGAAGGGTAATATCGTCACAAGCCTCAGTAGGCCCATAGGCATTAATCAGCTTCACATGAGGATAGCGCTCAAACCAAAGCCGGGCGAGGTCTGCCTTCGCCGCTTCACCGGTAACGAGCAAATTGCCTAGAGCAGCCAAGGAAACGTCCAGCTCCATTTCAAGCAAAGCAGACAGGAAGGATACAACAACTTCAAGCACCGTAACGCCATCCTGCTCGATCTCCGCAATGAACGCTCTCGGGTTCAAAATCAGCTCATTCGGATATATGACCGTAGTCCCTCCGAGCGTAAGCGCCGCTGCGAACTGCCATACGGAGATATCGAAGCAATGCGGAGCGTTCTGAGCCATTATGCAGGCCACATCCATCTTTAGCTCTTCCACCATCGCTTCTATATGGTTGAGCATGCCGGCATGCTCAAGCATCGCCCCTTTTGGTTTCCCGGTTGAACCGGACGTATAGATCACGTATGCCAGCTGCTCCGGGATGATCGCTATATCCAAATTCGAGCTATCCCGTGCCAAAAGCTCCGACGAGCGTTCATCCAGCAATAAAAAATCGGTATCAGGAAGCTGCTTTTGCAGCTCATGGCTAACCAAAAACGATTCTGTCAAAACGCAGCTTGCTCCCGAATCCGAGATCATGTCCCTAATTCGTTGATTCGGATAGTCGGGGTCGACGGGGACATACGCGCCGCCGGCTTTCCATATCGCCAAAATGCATTCCAGCATGAGAGGCTTGCGATCCATCAAAATGGCTACCCGCCCCTCGCGGCTGACGCCTTTGTCGACAAGCAGCCGAGCAAGCCGGTTAACTCGTTCATTCAATTCATGATAAGTGAGCGTGTTGTCTCCGAACTTGACTGCCGTCTTTGCCGGAAGCCGCTTGACTTGCATCTCAAATAACGCGATCGCTGTTAAACCCGGAGCTGATAAAGCATCGGTATCGTTAAATTGCTCTAAAATTAGCTGTCTATCTTCAGGCGGGCAAATATCCAATTCACACAGTGATTTACTAGGATTTAACACCGCATCACGGAGCAAACAAACCAAATGCCTGCTAATATTTTGGATTTCTTCATGCGTGAACATTTCTGTACGATAATCAAATACCATTTGCAGCTCGCCGGTGTCCCATCGATCCTTGACCGATACGAACATGTCATTCAGCTCATGCCCGCAAAAGAGCTGCTCGGCTACGTAGCTGATCCCGTCCTTTTCCTGCCAGCCCATTACGATGTATTCAAGCGTTAGGCCAAATAACGAGCTTACATCGGGTTTGCGAGCTTTTATATCGCTCAAGATCATGTTATACGGATATTTCTGATGCCGAAGCACGCCAGTTTGTTCCTTTAGAACGAAACGCGCGAAGGTGAGAAAATCCATCTCAGGCGTCATTTGGACCCGAACCGGCGTCGTGCTGACGAACATTCCCGGAAGCGCTTTTTCCTTTGCACTCGTACGATTAGCGAAGAAAGTGCCCAGAACCAAATCCTCGTGTCCCGTGATGCGGTAGCAGTATGTATACAGTACAGATAAAAACAAGGTTAATATACTCAAGTTATTCGCCTGGCAAAACGCTCGAATTTGCCGTTCAAGCACCTGTGGTATAACGATGATTTCCCGCTCAGCCTCCGTGCGAATGCTATAGCTGTCCGCTGGCTTCAAAGATATAAATTCCGGCAGCGTAGAAAATTTGTTATCCCAAAATTGCTTGTCCTTCAACCAGCGATCCGATTGCTTATATTCCGTATCGCTTGGAATATATGCCAGATAGGAAGGACGAGATTCCTCGCAAATTGCCCTTCCCTTAACGAGATCAAGATAAATATCGATAATTTCGCTTATCGTAATGACCATGCCGTTGCCGTCAGACAAAATATGATTCATTTTGATGAGAAAGCTGCCTGCATACTCGCCCGTCTTGGTAATGGCAAAGAAATAAAGATTCGCGTCAAAAAAGGGCATAGGCAATCGCATTAGATCGCTGGCCCATTGCTCCAGCTCTTCTTTTTCCCGATTGGAAAAATCAATGATCTCCACTTCAAAAGGCTTATATTCAGACACATACTGAGCCGGCTCGCTGCCGGGATCGTTGATCATGCGCAGTCTCATCGTGTCATGAAGCCGTACATAGTGGTTGAGCGCCTGTTTCATGAGTTCAGCATCATACGGCTGCTCCGTTTTGAAGCTAATATTTCCTCCAATGTTTGAGATGCTTGTACCCGGGTAGAACCTCTCTGTGTACCAAATTCTTTTTTGAGCCTCTGTTAACGGATATGCTGATTCCGTATACATCTTATTCCCCTCCATATCATGCCTATCTCACTGATACGCTCTGTAAGGCTTTGGCAGTCTGAAGCATGCTGCCGACATCTTGTGCCAGCTTTTGCTGCTCGTTATGCAGAAAAAAATGATCCCCTTCGAACATCTTCAAATCAGCATGGTAGCTTGTATGTTCCTTCCAAGCGGCAAGCGATTCCATGCTGACAGCGTGATCGTCCAACCCGCCATATGCGGTAATCGGGCAGTGGATGGGCATATCCACCGAATACGTATACGTTTCACAAACCTCAAAATCTGCTCTAAGCCGCGGCAGCAGCAGGTCCATTAACTCATTATTTTGCAGCACGGCATCCGGAGTGCCATTTAATTGTCTTAATTCATTTTTAAGTTCGTCATCTGGGAGCAGGTGAAGCTTCCTATATCGATGTGTGAGATGCGGAGCGGATCGGCCTGAAACGAATAGGTGGTCGGGGATTCTCTTATATTTTCTAGTTAATTGGCGAGCGGTTTCGAAAGCGATCAACGCCCCCATGCTGTGGCCAAAAAAAGCAAACGGCATCGCAAGCAAAGGCTGAATCTCTTCAGCTATCGCATTTACAATCTGAGCTAGTGAATGGATCGGAGACTCTAGCCCTCTGCTCTCTCTTCCGGGCAGTTGAACGGCGCAAACCTCGATATTTTTCGGAAAATGCTTTTGCCATTCGCGGTATATACTTGCGCCGCCACCTGCATAAGGGAAACAAAATAATCGCAAATTGGCGTGTGAGTTGATATTTGCAGGAACAAACCAAGAATGAAGCTTGCTTGTCATTATTCCACCTCTTATTCGTTTATTATTAGGATAATAATGATTGAAAAAAATCATTTAGAGGTCGAATCGCCATTATCAACCGCTTTTAATTAACAGTTATTCCATCACCATCCTTATTTTAATAATCAACCACGAACATTATATTTCTAATTTACATGAAATATGTCATCCTAATATTAGCGTCAAGATAATTTTTTAATAAGATAAAACCCATAATAAAGAAAATAATTACAATAATTATACATTTAGTGTCACTATCCGATTTGTAGCATGGAGTTGAGCTCCACCATCATAACTTGCTTGGGGAAATAGCCTCTCTTACTGCAAACGGCCAGCTTATAAGCAGCATCGATAACATACTGTTTGAGCTGAAAGTCACTTAATTTGTCTTCCATGATGAGCTGAGAGGATGATCCGTTCTTTCTTACCGTAAACGAGTGTAATGGGATCGAAAGCCCCCTGCCATCAGCTTTAATGAAGCTTTCCTTCATCGTCCATAATTCATAAAAATGGGCAAGCCGCTGCTCCAACGGGTTAGACATAAGCTCCGCGCGCTCCTGTTTCGAAAAATAGGGCAGAGCGATTTGAATATCGATTGGTTTAATCCTCTCCACGTCAATCCCGACCGGCAATACGTCAATGGCGCATACGATCCAATCCCCTGAATGTGAAACATTAAAGCAGATCAGTTCTTTCCTATCCACCAGATGAGGTTTTCCGTAAGGGTCAACTTCAAAGCGAATGTCATTAACGGACTGTCCGATACGATTTGCAATAACCTCTCTTGCCAGCCTATCGCCAACTAAGCTTCGAGCAGCATCTTCATATTTTAGAAATCGCTGCACCTTTGTTTGCCTTTCTATGGATGATTCCGTCAACAAGCGATGAAACGTTGTCCTGCTCAATCTCTCTTTCATGTGGAGAGCAAAAATTTGAAGCATTCATTCAAGCCTCCATTTGCGTATTTTTAACCGGCTCATCATTCATGATGGCCTGTGTCCAGCAGTCGATACGATAGTCCGGCATCATCTTGCGATTAAACCGGTCGCTGTATGGAATTTGGGTAATTCGCAGCGATAATTTGGATCGATGCAGTGCCATTCTGACAGATGCGACCGAGCATTGCAGTTCGTCGGCGATATTTTGATACGAATAATGAAACACCTCGGACAGCAGCAGCATCGCAACCTCTCGCTCCGCCAAATGCTCGGATACCCATTCTACGAGCCCTCTTACCGCCGCGTAATTCAGATCGGTATACGTCAGCTCGGCAGCCGCTTCTATGGAAACCATCGTTTTGCTGCGCCTGCGCAGTTGATCGATCCAAAGATTGCGTGCAATCTTGTTCAGCAGCGTCAACGGGTGCTGAAAGGCACCGACCTTCCGGTAATATTGGTAAGCCTTCATCCATACATCCTGCGCCAGGTCATCCGCATCCCATTTGCAGCTAGCCAGATAAAGACAATGATTATGAACCTTCTTCATATGCGGTTCAATAAATCGTGCAAATTCATCCGAATGATCCATTCGGCATTCCTCCTACGGCCTATCAACGGTCGATTGTTCGAGTCGATTATTCGTATCTTAACGCTTCAATTGGCTGCAGCTTAGAAGCTTTGTTGGCCGGATAATAACCAAAGAAAATACCGACGGTTGCAGAAAAACCGAATGCAAGCACAATCGCCCAAGCCGATATTACGCTTGGCAAAGCCATGAAAAAAGAAACACCCGCTCCAACCAGCAGCCCTAGCAATGCGCCTGTCATTCCTCCCAGAAAGGATAGGATGACCGACTCGATTAGAAATTGGAGCTTAATGGCGCTAGGCGTAGCCCCGATCGCTTTGCGTATTCCGATCTCGCGCGTTCGCTCCGTAACCGATACGAGCATAATATTCATGATTCCAATTCCGCCTACCAGAAGCGAGATCGCGGCGATTGAGCCAATGACGACTTGCAGAATTCCGAAAATGTTGGACACCATATCCTGTGCATCTTTGCCCGATTGAGACGTAAATTGCTCCGGCTCGGCATTGTGCCTCATCGCGAGCCATCCCTTCATTTCCTTCATCAGCTCTTCCATTTGCTCGGGTTTTTCCGATACGACATCAAGTGAACTAATATATCGTCCTGCACTTGAGTTTGGCATCGACTCAAGCGGCGCATACGCGTTATACTGCGTACCTCCCGTATCGCCTAAAATACTTTTTTGCGGCTTATAGACGCCTATGATTTGAAAGATTCCTCCCGATAGCCTCAACTTTCGATTCAAGGCTCGCTCGGATGATCCGTAAACTTTCTCGGCGTATTTTTTTTCTACGACGACCACCTTCTGCTTAGTGCGCTGCTCTTGGGCATTAAAGAAACGGCCTGCCAGCAGATCAACCTTTTGCATCTTCGTCATATCCGAGGTTGTGCCGAGCAGATTGAGCAGCAGCTTCTCCGTTCCGCGCATCTCAGACATTTGAAAGCTGCTGCTCGTTGAAACAAATCTCACGCCATCGAGTTTTCGAGCCTCGTTCAAATCTCTTAATGTAATGCTGGCATTGGAATTCCCTTCGCCTGCCGTTTTAAAGACGACGAAGTATCCGTCCGAATAATTGGATAATTCATTCAAGACAGAAGCTTGCCCCGCCTGCCCGATCGATACAACCGTTACAACCGCCATAACGCCGAAGACAATTCCGATCATCGTAAGCAGCGAACGCATTTTATTGACTCTCAGGTTGTCCAGCGCCACCATAATGCTTTCCCACATACTCATGTAGCGGCACTTCCTCTGCGCGTTTCTCTAAGCAGCTTGCCATCTCCGAACCAAAGGACACGCTCCGCATGCTCAGCAATTTCCGGCTCATGCGTGACAAGAATGATCGTCGTGCCTTCTTGATGGATATTTTTGAACAGCCCCATCACTTCCTCTGACGATTTGGAATCGAGATTGCCCGTAGGCTCATCCGCCAGCAGGATCGGCGCATTCATGGTCAGTGCCCTTGCAATGGCAACCCGCTGCCGCTGCCCGCCAGACAGCTCAGTCGGCTTATGCTTCACGCGGCCGCCGAGTCCTACCTTCTCAAGCAGCTCCAGTGCCCGTTCCGTACGTTTGGTCCGATTCAGTCCCCCATACATCATCGGAAGCTCCACATTATGCAGCACCGATTGTCTACCGAGCAGATTAAAGCTTTGAAAAACAAATCCGATTTTGCGATTGCGAACGGAGGAGAGCCGAACCTCATCGAGCGCCTGAACCTCTTCGCCGTCCAATATGTATTTGCCTGACGTAGGCACATCCAGGCATCCGATAATATTCATCAACGTTGATTTTCCCGAGCCGGACGAGCCCATAATGGCGACAAACTCGCCGCGCTCAATGGTCAGATTAACAGATCCTAGCGCCTCAACCTCAAGCGGCCCGTTGCGATACACCTTTCGTATGTCCTGGAGAGTAATCATTGGACGGTCACCTTGCTGCCGTCCGCAAGCAATTCCACGTCCTTGATAATGATTTTGTCCCCAGGCGCGGCGCCGGAAACGACCTCATAATATTCATCATTTTCTTTCCCCGTCTGGATCTGTACCTTTACCGCTTTATCCTGTTCAACCTTGTAGAGGTAAGCCTTTCCTTCGCTCTGAACGACTGCTTCCATAGGAACAACGATTCTTTGCTTATCGGGAATTTTCAATTCCACGTTGACATTATAGCCGGGCCGCAGCTCGCTGCTTATATGCTGCAGCGTTATGGTAGTGGCCACGTAAGCATCCTTGTAGGCAGGATCTGTTACGACGGCGGTAGACGCCATCTTGGATACCTTGCCCTCATAAACGTCGGCAAACGATTCGCCGCTGATCGATACAGGCATGCCGAGCTTTACTTTGCCCGCTTCGATCTCGTTGATATTAGCAACGACCTTATAGGCTGAAAAATCAGAGGTTTTCAAAATAAGCAGGCCCTCGCTAATTAATTGCCCGCTGTTTACAGCAAGCTCCGTTACCGTTCCGTCTGCATTAGCCTTGATTTCATCCTTAACCAGCTTTTTTTCCATCGCTTTGATTTTAATGTTATGGGTTTTGATTCGAAGGTCGAATTGCTCTAATTTCAGGGGTTCAATTGCTGCGTCTTGGTTTTCGATCTGCTGCTGCCTAAACTGCTTAAAATGCTCCTGCTTCGCAGCCAGACGCTCCGCTTGCGTGATTTCGAGGTTTACGCGTTCTTCTTCCAATGCTTGCTTAACGCTGTCCATATTGAGCGTAATTAACACTTGGCCTTTCTTGATCTTATCCCCTTCCTTCACCTTCAGCTCTTTGATTAGCCCGTTCGTGTCCGAATACAGGGAAGTCGTCTCTTTTGTTTCCAGCTTGCCGCTTACATATATTTCTTCCGCCATGGATTGCTCAGTAACATCTCCTAGCACAACCGTAATCGGCTGATTCATTGCGATAATAGAGAAGCTGCTTATAGCGCCAATAACGAGTACGATAACGATGATCCAAATCCACTTTCTCATGGCATCCACCTTTTCTTTGTGTAAGTAAACCCGATCTTAATTGGTGTCCTTCCCTCCGATTTTATCCAGTCGATTCCAGTTATGTATGCATTTATTCAAAATAATAACACAGAAACGGCATTGGTCAACTTATATTATTGTAAATTTTTCTATTTATGGAGTGCTAGTCCTAAGACCTATCTCCAAAGGCCTGCCTCACATTTGAACGAATCGATTCAACAGAGGAATAAAGCCCTTTTATTTCTGATAGGACTTTTAGCGCTTTTTTTCGAACGCCAATTATTATTTCTGAAATACAAACAGCATGCCGGCAAGCCAACGAGTCCCTAGGTTTGAGTTGAAAAACGTACAAGCAGACTTGATTTTTCTTCCAAAGCCAGCGTTATTTGAAAGCGCTCACCTTCCGAAATCGCTCATAAACTTTTAAAATTAATTAAAAAACGGATATAATCCAAAAGAACTAAAAGATAAATTTCTATCTCGACTAAATTTTTACAAAAAGTAAAAACAAAAAAAGCTGACTTTGGCATTAAAACCAATGTCAGCTTATGGATTATGTTAACTTTTCAACATATGTCAGCCATTAACAAACCCGAACAGAACATAAAAAAAGAACCTCATCACTTAGATCGATGAGGCCCCATCCAGCATAATTCCATATCCGCTTCCGAGCTTATGGCCGGCAAGCAAATAAGCTTTAGCGCTGCGCTGCAAGCTTGTTTGCGCTTCATATTCGGCAGGATCAGCTCTTACCCTATTAAATATTCTTTGTTCGGCTTCCCTCGCATGTTCATCAACTTCATAAATGTAAAACTGTTTTTGAAACTGCAAAATATTCGAGTCCGCGCTCAAAACCTTGCTCAGCTCCGGGTAAAGCAGCCATGAGTGACAAACGTAAACCGGAGATACGCCTCTAAAAAAAGCTCTCGCAAGCTCAAACGACTTCTTCACGCCTTGAGGCGTTAACGGCTCTCCTGACGGAATGTGGACATTAAGCACAATTTGATGCTTTGCTAGTTTCCGGCCATCTGCTTCTAAGTCACGGTCAAGGGCAATAGGCTGGAATTGCAGCCTTCCGAGCCGGAACAAACGAAGCTGAACATGCTCCTGCAGCCAGTTATATTCTTCGATGCCGTATTCACCAAAATCATGCTTACAAGTAGAGCTCCAAATTTCAATATCCGAGAAAGTAGCATAATAGATTTCATCGCTGATACCTCGGATTCGGTACTCCTCATAGGCATCTACCCCGAACCTGACAAATAAATAGAGTAACCGTTCTCGATAGCTTGTCGTTTGCTTTACACTTTCAAAGAAGGAGACGCGGTCCGCATAAAAATATTGTTTATGCGCTTCATACGCCTCTTCATCCATACGATACGCATACAATTGCTGCGCAGCAGCAGGGTCAAGCTTAATGCCTTCGCAAAACGATTGGATATTCAATAAAAACACGCCCCATTTCCGGAAACCTTTCTTTCCTAACCATAAACCCCAGTTACCATATTATCAAGAAATTACTTCGATTTTTTCAAGCGGCTTGCCATCTCTACTCGCAAAAAGCTGGTTTTGGCTTCTCGCCCAAAACCAGCTTTAGTAGCTCGGCATACTATTTTCTCAGCAACCGGAACACATGCGCGATCGGCGCATTTTCCGAAATCGCAGCCGCAGGCAGCTGAACCGTGATCCCATCAGCTTCGCGCGTCCAGCTCAGCTTTCCTTCCATACCTATAAGCTCTACCGATTCAAGCGAATCGTTAAACGGAATAAAAATCGTCTCGGAAACTTCCGAGTCCGCAGATGGATACAGGCAAGAGCAATAGACCGCATCGCCTTTTTGCGTGAAGGCTTGGCTGCCAGTGAAGTATGGCGCGCAAATGCGAGTGCCATAAATCGCTTCTCCGTTCACCTGCAGCCACGCGCCAAGCTCCTTCATGCGCTTGATTGCGCCTGCCGGCAGCCTGCCATCCGGCTGCGGAGCAACGTTTAGCGCCAAGTTCCCTCCCTTGGCAACAACCTCTAGCAAAATCCTCACGATTTGGCGGGTCGGCTTATAGTTATCTTCATATCGGAACGAGAAGGAAGTGCCCATCGTAATGTTGCTCTCCCACGGAATATTCATCGCCTCGGACGGGATCGTCTGCTCTGGCGTGACGTAGTTTTCATATGGGCCTCCTACCGTCCGGTCTGCCGATAGCAGCCACGGCTGATGCTCCCTAGCCTTCTCCACGACTTCGCCAAGCCGAATATCCTGTCCGCTTCGGAGCGGCCTAACCCAGCCAGCATCGAGCCAAAGGACGTCAATTCTGCCGTACTCGGTCAATAATTCCGTAATCTGCTCATGCGTAAAGTTGACAAACTTATTCCAAAGCTCGGGATGCTGCTGCGGATCATAAGTCGGCCCGCGCCGCGTGTTGGTAAGGCTGCGCTCCATATCCGGCGCCCAGTAGTAAGGCGTATGCCAGTCCGCTTTGGAGAAATAAGCGGCGATAGCGAGCCCCTTCGCCCGGAAAGCGTCGAATACATGGCGGCAGACATCGGCGTATTTATGCGTGTGAAAAGGCGTTTGCTCGCCAGTGATGCGATACTCCGTCGTTTTTGTATCCCACATGCAGAAGCCGTCATGATGCTTCGTCGTAAAAATTAAATATTTAAATCCGTTTTCTTCAGCGAGTTCCGCCCATTCCTCGGGCTGAAAGCGAATCGGGTTAAACGTCTTGTTCAAATCAAAATATTGGCGCTTGAACGCTTCCCCATCCGTCTCCCAATCAATGCCTTCACGTGACCAATCCTGGTCTTCATCGCTAAGAGCCCAGGATTCGACTACTCCAATCTGGGAATAAGGTCCCCAGTGCATCATCAGCGCAAGCTTCTGATCCTTAAACCATTCCAGACGCTCCAGCGTCGTCGGATTGCTCGGGCGCACGTATTCGCGCTCGCTGCTAAAATTATGGACGCCTTCATGCAGCACTTGCTCTTCTGTCTCTTCTTGCAGATGATCCAGCATTTGATCGCTCATCGTTGCAAAACCTCCTAAAGTCGGTTACGAATACGACCGCTCCGCAGACATATGGCCCGCGAAGCGGCCTTCTCTTCTTAATGGTTATGGAGTGCTTAACGCTTTCTGATAAATGTCGATGTATTGACCAAGCTGCAAACCGTCAAAGCCCTTCACATAAGCATCCCATTCCTTGCTTATATCTTTGGAGCCTGTAATAAACTGCGCCATATTCGACTTCGTATAATCAACGATCGTCGTTTTCAGCTGGGCTGCGATTTCGGCATCTTCCTGCGCAATGAATACGCCGTTAGGATACATTTCCTTGGAGTGGAAAGGCTCATATTTTTTCGATTCCGTGTTCAAGCGCGTTCCGTAGCCGCCTTCTGCAAGCGGGTCCTGAATAGCCATCCAAGAGGAACGGTATTCATACGTGCGAAGGGAAGGTCCGATCTGTTCCCATCCGTCGTTATGCGTCTGCTTTTTCTCTTGTTGAATGACGGAATATTTGGCCTGCTTCCCGTCGAGGTCGAGTTCACCCTCCGCCGCTTTGCGCCAGCCCTTATTTTCAGGGCCGGACTCCTGCAGGACGATTGCTTCTTCCGTGTACAAGTAGTCAGCCAGACGTATCGCGGCAATCTGCTGCTCTTCTGTCGCCTTGTTCGTAATGGCAAATTGAGATTTGCTAATGCCGGCGAAGTTAAGCGTCTGCTGAACGCCATTAGGACCTTTAAGCGGAGGCAGCGTCACATAATCTTTGTGCCTTGGCTGTGCATCCGTCATATTATAGGCATAGCTTATAAGTGCCGTCGTCGCAGCGCCCATAATGTTATCCGTTTCCCGGTTAGCCAGCTGCTGGATGGCGTCGGCATTTTGCGTAAAGGCTGCCGGATCGATTAATCCTTCCTTGTACAATTTGTTCAAGTACGCAAGCCCTTGCTTCCATTCCTCCTTATTCGCCGTGAAGTCAACCTTGCCATCCTTTACGGATAAGAAGGTGCCGGCGTTTTTCTCGGTATAATCATCCACAATGAAGGCGTTCATTAGAAATGCGGACACATTCCCTGCCCACATCTCATCCGAGCCCGTAAGCGGAAGCTCATCCTTTTTCCCGTTGCCATTTGGGTCCTGTTCCTTGAATGCCTTCAACACTTCGTAGAATTCATCCGTTGTCGTCGGCAGCTGAAGACCGAGCTTATCAAGCCAAGCCTTGTTGATCCAAAGCTTTAACCCGTTATCACAGTGGTAGCATTCATTGATTTGCGGCAGCGCGTAGATGTTGCCGTCTGGAGCCGTTATCGATGATTTCATATAAGGAATATCAGCAAGCGCCTTCTTGATCGTAGGAGCATACTTTTCGATCAAATCATTCAGAGGAATAAACACGCCCTGCTTCCCGTATTTCATCTGCTCTTCCCTAGTCAGGTTGCCGTGCAAAATCACTTCCGGATAATCGCCGCTCGCCAGCATCAACTGCTTGCGGTCTTCGATGGAATTGTTAGGGACAAGATCCCATGCGATTTTAATGTTCGTCTTCTCTTCCAAAAACTTCGTAAAAGCATTTGTCTCCATGTTCTCGATCGTCGGAAGCTGCGGGGCGAACATTTTCAGCGTCAGCTGCTTGTTCACTATCGGAAATGTGCCTACCTCAGTGAAGACATCCTCTTTTGCTTGATTCGTTGCCGTCTGTCCGCCTTCTGTCTGACCATTATTAGGCGTCCCCGAATTTTTGCTGCACGCAGCAAGGAAAACGGCACAGCTAAGTACGATACACAACAAGATTGCACTGGATTTTTTCCAACCTTTTCTCATCTAAACGACTCCTCCTTGTTATATCCGTAATACTCCCCGTAACCGGCAATGGCTTATTTGAATGACCGCCTCGGCCCCAAAGGCAACCCATCCCCCCTTCATAGAATGACAGCTGTTCAGCCCTTTAACGAACCGATCATGACACCCTTTACGAAATATTTCTGAACAAATGGATAAATAATGAGCACCGGACCGCTGGCAACGACGATTAATGAATATTTGAGCAGGTCCTTTAATCCCTGCTGGGCAAGCATCTGATTGGCATTGGCGATCATCGACGCGTCCACCGTATTAAGAATAAGCACGTTGCGCAGAACAATCTGCAAAGGGAACAGATCCGGCGAGCGCAGGAAAATAAGGGCGTCGAAATACGCATTCCAGTGTCCCACCGCATACATCAGCATCATAACGGCGAGTATCGGTTTGGAAAGCGGCAGCACGATACTGAATATAAAACGAATATCGCTGCAGCCGTCTAAATCGGCAGCCTCTGCCAGCTCATCCGGAATACTCGTCTGGAAAAAGGTTCTCGCTATAATGACTTGGAATACGGCTAGCGCTCCCGGTAAAATCATAGCCCAGCGGGTATCCAGCAGATGCAATTCCTTCACGACCAAATAATACGGGATCAGGCCCCCCTCGAACATCATCGTAATGACGAGAAGAATCATGAAGAAATGGCGTCCGTAGAACGTTTTCCTTGCCAGCGGATAAGCAAGCATCACCGTCAGCACAACGTTGATTAACGTGCCAACAACCGTATAGTACAACGAGTTCATAAAGCCGGTACCGATCTGAGGATTGTTGAATACTGCCTTATAACCGTCCAATGTGAATTGAACCGGGAACAGCCATACCTTGCCGGAGACGACAGCCTGCGGCGAACTGAATGATGAGCTTAAGATGTAGAGCAGCGGCAGCAGCACGACCAATAGAACCAAGGTCAGAAAAGTGTAAATCAATACCATGAATAAGCGGTCTCCGTTTGACTCGCGAATGGATACGTTTTTAGCCATAAGGTCTCCTCTCTACCCGAACCTGGGCGCTAGCAAACTTGCATGAAGCGCGGCAGCTACCACAAGCTATTATTCGATAGCTTTCTAGCGATATAGTTCACGACAATTAGCAAGGTTAAATTGATAATCGAGTTAAAGACGCCAATCGCCGCCGAGAAGCTGAAGCTTGAGCCAAGCAAGCCCACCTTGTACACATAAGTGGAAATGACCTCGGAAGTCGCAAGATTAAGCGGATTTTGCATCAAATAGATTTTCTCAAATCCCAGCTTCATTAGATTGCCTAGGTTAAGAATAAGAAGAATGACGGATACCGGGATCAAGCTTGGAATGTCGACATTAATTATTTTTTGAATTCTAGATGCGCCATCGACCTTCGCCGCTTCGTACAGCTCCGGATTGACACCCGCTAAAGCCGCAATATAGATAATGGCACCGTAGCCGGTATGCTGCCACACATCCGACCAAACATAAATGGATTTAAACAATGACGGGATGCCCATAAAATTTGTATTTTCGACGCCGAGCATCTGGAACAGCTTGCTGACTATTCCGACATTAGGCGTCAAATTTACGATTAATATAGATACCATAATAACCGTCGAAATAAAGTAAGGCGCATAAGAGACCAGCTGCACGCTTTTTTTAAACAACCCATTGCGCACTTCATTAAGCGCTAGCGCTAGCAGTATCGGCGCTGGGAACCCGACAAGCAAGCCATAAAGGCTAATGCCGAGCGTGTTTTTCATATACAACCAGAAGTTAGGAGAGTCAAAAAACTGATTAAAGTATTTCAATCCAACCCATTCGCTTCCAAAAATGCCTTTAATGACGTTGTAGTCCTTGAATGCGATCATGATGCCTGCCATCGGTACATACTTGAAAATAATGAGATAAGCGATCGGCAGCAGAATGACGAAATACAATTGCCAGTGGCGCGCCATCTTTCGCAAAGGTGCATAACGCCTCGCTGCCGGGGCAAGGGGGACTGAAACGGGTTGCCATTCATGATTAAGTTTGGACAAGGGCTTACCTCCTTTTCAACAGCCTCGTTTGTGGTTGCGCTTTCATGTGATCATTCTATAATCCGTTCTCTCCATGCCACAAGATACATTAATTGCCGGCCTAACCTTTTTCGCAATTATTGCTGCACGAGAAACGGCAGCACCTTATACAGCCGGTGCTGCCGTCCATTTGGGTAAACGATATTCTTATCCTTAACGTTTTTCACTTCCGTGCTCCGTCAGCCATTTTTCTGCTTTCCGCGTCTCTAAACGGTATTCACCCGGCGATGATCCGACGACCTTCTTAAATATTCTAGTAAACGAGATCGCATTCGTGTAGCCTACCTCTTCGGCGATGCTTTGCACCGATTTCCGCGACTCCAGCAGAAGCCTCTTGGCTTCGTTCAAACGGATATGAATTAAAAAATCGA
This sequence comes from Bacillus sp. FJAT-26390, assembly GCF_001682865.1. GTDB lineage: Bacteria > Bacillota > Bacilli > Paenibacillales > Paenibacillaceae > Pristimantibacillus. The sequence goes on along the minus strand of NZ_MAQX01000022.1, from coordinate 778,295 downwards.
TGAACTTCTCCCCTGTCGTCTCTTTGAACAGCTTGCTCACGTATTTTGCGTTCATATTAAATTTCTCGCTTAAATATTCAAGCGACATGTTCGGATTCACATATTCCTCTTCAATCATTTTGCGCATCTCCAAGATGATGCCCGCATGCTGCCCGCTGTACCGCATATCCGCAAGCGTATCCTCAAGCTCAACCATTTTGCCAATGATCGCTTCGCGCATATTTTCCAATGAGTGGCAATGATCTAATTTATCCGTCAGTATCGGCAATGCTTCGCTTTCCCAAATAGCCTGACATTCCTTGCCCTGTCCTGAAAGCTCGCGCCCCAAGCTGTACAGCAAGTAATTTATGACGTTCATGATCTCATCCTTGGTTAGCAAACCTTGCTTCATCTGGCTGAACAAATCATCCAATTGCTCCCTCCAGCTATTTTCCGATTTGCGGAAGGCATAGACGGCCGAACGGATGATGCCGAGATAAGAATATACCTCTACTTGTCCTTGGCTCATCATATCCTCACGCGTAATGAGGCGGTTTTCGCCAAGCACCATTTTATAATCAAGCGCTTCAAGCGCCTGCTGAAAAGATTTTGCGATTGCATGCTGATGCAAAGCCGGCTCTCCGATTCCGATGCTTACCGTAAATTTCATGTTTTGCTCGGTCCAAGACCGGATGCTGTCGCACAGCTGAACTAACATTTTGACGTCCGCAGCGCCTTCGTTTGCGAATAAAATAACGCTAAGCCTTGATGAAGCCGTCCATTCCGCCCAGCTTTCATAGCCGGAACGTGAAGACAGCTCGTAAGTAATGCTTCGCAAAGCAAACTTTAACAGATTTTGATCGTTTCTCGAATAATGGCTGCAAAATTCACCGTACTTATCTATTTCCAATACGATCAGCGCATGGCTCTCAGCGGGCGCGGGAAGCTGCAGCCGTTCAGCTTCGCGCCGCCAATCCTCCAGCGTGAGCTCCGTTCCCTCTTCAATGAGCCGGTGAAACAGATTGCGCGTCCGCAAATGCAGATCCTCTTTGTATTGCTGCTGATATTGTTTGGCCTGTTCCGTCAAATTATCAAGCGCGGATTCAATAAATACGAATTCATCAATCCGTCCAGATCCCGCTTCATTTCTGCTGCCCGATAACGCCAGCTTATACCCGCTGAAGCGCGAAACAATTTGTTCCACCGGCCTCGCATTGCGCCTTGTCACATAAATCATCCAAATGAGGCCTGCGACGATCAATGCCAGCCCGATCATAAACCACGCATTGTACAGCAAAGATACCGTTTGAATGAATGTTCCTTGCACAAATCCGCTTATATAGGACCAATTCGAATAGCTTGACTTATAATTCGCATAGATGTGCATGGATTTTACCGGTTCTGCCTGTTTAAGCAGTTCGTTGCCCGCTCCGTCTTTTATCCGAATGAAGCTGACTTTTGAATCGTAAAGCTCATTCACTAACCGCTGCAAGGAATCAACCGCCACATTCACGACAATCATTCCTTTTTCACTCGTCATGAACGGAGCGCCTCTCACAAGACTAACGACCTTCTTGCCGTTCAAAATGGTAAATTGTTCAAACGTGCGCACATTCGTCCATTTTTGCGAAATCGTGTTGCGATATTGCTCGATAAAGGCTTTGTCCGGATACGTATCAATATGTCCGTTAGTCGCATTGCTGAGTACGACTTGATCTTCGTAACGAACCAAATAAATCGAATCGATAATCGGATAATAAGCAATCATATCGTTCATTTTCATGACGGCGCTAATGTTGATGTAAGGATCGCCGCCCTCTTTGCTGTTAAAAAAATGGATTAGCGATTGGTTATTAATCGATTCCTTCATCACCATATTATCGACTGCTCTTAGAGACGAGTCTATTAACCTCATCGCCTGCAAAGACAACATGCTATTCGCATTGATCGCCTCTTTGCGGCCCTGTTCACTAATCAATTGAAAAAAAACGAAAAAGGTAAAGGTGACCACGATAATAAATATCGGCATATAGGAAAGCAAAAGCCGATTAAACCACGATTTGCTCATCATTAGCCTCACTCGTTTCCCTAGTAATTGACGCCTATTGCGCCTGCTCGGCAGCCACCGCTACCTGAAATTCTAATGCCAGGAGACGAACTATACAATACTTTAGCTTCATAAAACGGATACTTATTTCCCGGGTGATTGTAAACCAAACAAACCCCGATACCGATTCCGTATCGAGGCATGGCGGCCCAGTAATTGGTGATGCACCTTTTTCGCATGAGAGTATTCGTTTCATTCATCTTAGGTGTACGAGGCCGCAAGAGCAATAAACCGTTTTCGACTTTTAGTATGATTTTCACCCGCGCATATAAAAAAAAGCGGCTGTCTCCTCATAGAAAGACAACCGCAAAATACAATAACCTGCTACAGCATAGCGCGCTGCAGCGTCGAACCGTCACTTAAACGCAACCAAGTATCAAACTCTCTAGCTCCCTGTTTCAATTCAATCACTCTTGCACCAATTGGAATATCCGTATCCCATACAACATAGCTTGAAGAGCGTCCGTAGCAAAGACGAATGCCATGAAGCTCGCCCCAATAATCATTTCCGTGATCATGCCCTGCAAAGGTGCCCATCACATCGCCCATCTCTACCATTGCGGCAAAGAGGCCGCTGTTGATACGAGGGCAGGAGACCTCATCTCGCTTTTCTCCATGGCAGTCCCCCTTATCCCATACCTCTTGGTACTCCGGCAGCGGAATATGGAAAAAAGCTAAGGAAGGAACAGGCTGTCCGCCATTCTGATCCTTGAGTGCCTTCGAGCATGCGGCATACCAATCAATTTGATCACTGCGAATCCAATCGTATCCATGTACCGCGGGAAGAGCGGAATAGCTGCCGCTATCCATGAAATATAAAGCCGCTGCTGCTTGCTCATCACTGCCCTGTATGTTCAACACATAATTGCCTACGCCGCTTACATGCTCAGCCGTCCGCTCGGCAGCGCAATAGCTGTGGCTTAATTGAATATCCATCAGCTGTTCCCTCGTAATTCCGGCTTCCGAATCGTGATTGCCAAAAATAGCGGCCCATGGCACTTGAAGCTCTTCAACAGTCGATACCGCATTTCGGAATGACTGCCCTGGATTGCTGCAGCGCAAGCTGCCGATGACGTCGCCTGCAAATACAACAAGATCGGGCTGCTCCGTCTCAATAACGGTTCGCATCATGTAAGCGGTTCGTCCATTAAGCTCAGCGACATCGTCCATATACTCGGTATCGGAAAATTGGACGATTTTGAATGTGCCGTCGGTACGAAACCTTAGCCCTTTATCCATTTCCTTGCTCCCCGACATAATAAAATGACAGTTCCTTAATAGAAGGCTCTCCTTGCGCATTTGTCACCGTTAGAGAGACTCCCCGAACTTTAACCGGCGGAATGCGCACAATAGCCTTATGGCCGATGTTCTGCCCCTCGTACACGGTTAGTATTCGATGCGATTTCTCTGTCATGATATTGATTTGAAAATTCAGCACATGCTCTCCCTGCGATAAATCCTCTTGGATAACAATATGATCGATTAGATGCGGTTGAGCAGGCTTATAGATCCATTCATTCTGGTTATGCTCACATTGGTCCAAGGTCGCGATTGGGCTGCCAAACCTTCTTCTTATTTCAGCGCCCATTGCGTTAAGGCGGCTTACGTCTATCGATGGCAGCAAGCCTTGTCTGTCCGGGCCGATATTCAGGAGCAAATTCGTACCGCGCCCTACGGAATAATAGTATAAGCCCATGAGCTGATCCAGGCTTTTTACCGTATGCTCATCGCTGTCGCTATAAAACCAATTCGCTCGCATCTGCACATCACATTCCGCAGGCAGCCATAGTTGATAAGGCAACGCCTCCTTCTCCTCGGTCATGATCGAAAACTCAAGCGAATCCACAACATTCCAGCAAGGAATCGGCGCAATGCCATCCTCGTTCCCCACCCACCGGAAATTAGGATCTCCCATATTAAAAATTAAAATATTCGGTTGAAGGCGGCGGATTTCTCCGATGATCCGTTTCCAATCATATTGATGGTCCTCCGAACCGCATCCGTCAAACCATAGGATATCAATCTCTCCGTACTCGCCAAGCAGCTCTGTAATTTGATTTACGAAATAATCATCGTAAGCCTTTGCATCCTGGTTATAGAAATCCGCAGATCCGTCAAAAGGAGAATAATATAGCCCTGGCTTTACGTCGTATTTCCGACAAGCCTCGACAAATTCCCGGACAACATCGCCCTTCCCATCCTTCCAAGGGGATTGTTTGGTAGAAAACGAGCTATACTGCGAAGGCCAATTGGAGAATCCATCATGATGCTTGGCCGTTAGTACCGCATAATTCATTCCGGCTTCCTTCGCCGTACGTATCCATTGCTCGCAATCCAATTGCTGCGGGTTAAATAAAGCCGGGGACATGCCCCTTGGATCAAAATCCACGTACCCTTCATAAAACGTTCTTAAACCAAAATGCACAAACAATCCGAACTCCCAGGATTGATACTCAAGCTGTTTCGGGCTTGGTTTGATGGTATGGTTTGCTGTCATTTTAAGCACCTCTTCTTCATGAATGGACTATTTTGATTCACACTTGAAAATAACCTACGAGCTCACTTTTGCCTTGTTGCGATATTCACTCGTGCTAACGCCGGTATATTCCTTGAATTTTTTATAAAACCAATCCAATTCCTGATACCCCACCTCTAGAGCAATTTCATATACCTTTTTATCGGAATAAAGCAATAGCTCCTTCGCCTTCTCCATGCGCACTTTCAGCAAATAATCATTAAAGGAGAGTCCTTCTTCGGCTTTAAACAGCTTGCCTAGATAAACAGGGTGAAGATGTATTTGTTCAGCAATAGCCTTCAAGCTTAAATTCGAGCTGAATTGCAGCTCGACCACTTTTTTTACGGAATGTACCATTTTCGCAGGCTGAGAAGGCTTCTGTTGCGCTAAAAACTCCAAAACGACCATACACTTCTCTTCTACATATTTAAACAACAGATCCAGCTCTTTATACTGCATAAAGCTCTTGTAATCACCTAAATCCAGCTCGAACAAATTATCGTAATGACCGCCAACCTCTTGGACCACACGCAGCAATTGCACCAATATTTCGACTACGGTAGACTGTACGAGCGGCTTTGGCGTTTCGGCATCAACGAATTGTTTCTTTTGCTTCTGAATGCAGGATTGAAGCGCCGCAGCGTTTTGTTCTTTGACTGCATGAATGATCGAGATAACCCCTTGCGTCTCAAAGGGCTTAAGCTTCTCGTGATCGTCCGGGAGCTGGTCTGCCGATAGGATCGTTTGTCCGCCAAGAAAAAATCTTCGATCCAGCATTTTCTCAGCCGCCGAATAGGATTGGAACGCGTTGTCTAACGTATTCCCTTTTGTGCCGATCCCGATTGTAATCGGAATTTTGACGCATTTTTCAATAAACAGCATAATTTCTTCCGCTTTTTTCTGGATGTTGATCCCATTCTCCGCTTCCATAGCATGAAATAGAACAACTCCAAACCGTTCCTCCGAAATTTCATACACATAACCTTGGCTCAAAATCAATTCCTCAATCACATTGCGAGCCGCATAACGTTTCATCTGAATTTCAAAATTCGTCTGGTTGAACGTCGTAGCCTCCATGAAGTCAAACTCGACAATAAGGCAGCAAATACGCTGACTATCCTTAATTTCGATGCCGAGCATGCCAAACTGATCTCTAACCTCCTCTTCCCTTAATAAGCCTTGGGTCCATTTTTTCAGCAATTGATCCTTTATGGCCGGAATGCCGAAATGCAGCTGCCTATTCAGCATATGCTCATGCGTAATTTCATTTTTGATATCGACTAAAAGCTTGGCCAAATCCTCTTCTTCCACAGGCTTTAACAAATAATCCTTCACGCTGTATTTCAAGCAGGTTTTGAGGTAATCCATTTCCTGATAGCCGCTCATAATAATAACCGGTATGTTCGTAAACTTCCTGATTTCCTGCAAAAGCTCAAGACCGCTAATGCCCGGCATGCGAATATCCGTAATCATAAGCGAATATTGGTTTTTCTTCAGCAGTTCGAGTGCCTGTCTTCCATTGGAGGCAACCCCTTTAATCGTAAATCCGTAGTGCTCCCAGTCTAACGCATACATGATTGCATCCAGGGCGCCTGGCTCATCATCAACGATTAATACCGGTTCCATCGACGCACCTCCTTAGCTGTCTATCCTTTTAGTGGAATCATCAGGGTTACGGCCGTGCCTATGCCTTCTTCACTTTGAATGGTTAATCCATATTCCGGCCCATACATCTGGGTTAATCGTTGATGAACATTCCGCAAGCCAATATTACGTTCCTGCTCCATGCTGGGATCATTTAATTGCTGCCGGATTTGTTCCAGTGCTGCAGGCGATATGCCAGAGCCGTTATCCCTTACCACGATATGATATTGCTCATTATCGATGACCTGGGATTCGATATAGATCAGCGTATCGTCTTCATTTTTCTCCAGCGCGTGGATGATCGCATTCTCTACCAGCGTCTGGAGAGAGAGCCGCGGCAGCTGATAGGTATTGTGCTCCTTCGGAATGTTGATCTGATATTGCAGCCTCCCGCCAAATCGGTAAGATTGAATGCGCAAATACGTATCCACGATGCCAATCTCTTCCTCCAACCTTACGACAGAGCCGCTTTTGCCTAGCAGATTGCGAAAAGACTGTGCGAGCAATTTGATAATATTCGCATTTTCTTTGTCGCCTTTCTTAAGCAGGTTCCCTCGAATGGCATTCAGCGTATTAAATAAATAATGGGGATTAATTTGCGTTTGAAGCGCATACAGCTCTGATTCTTTCGCTCTTAATTCGAGCTCCTTCTTATTGAATTCAAATTCATAGACTTCCTTGATGAGCAAACTGTTGCGCAAAATCATTTGATTATAGATTAGCCCCAGTTGGCTGATCTCGTCGTTGCCGGTTAACGCAATTTGCGAGTAGGATTGCGTAATATTATCCGTTCTCATCTTGGCAGCCAAGAGCATCAGTCTTTTGGTCAGCTTGGTGGAAATGGTATACATCATAAGGACGGCAATAATGATCGAAGAAACCAACAGCATGATGGCTATTCGTTTCATCTCATTCACTTTGGCTGTTAGCTCGCCGGTCGGCGTTAACACAATCGCCTTTAATCCTCGCACGCTGGAACGGGAATCCAGGCTCTTGACCGTCAACAAATACCGTTCATTATTTTCTTTCACATAGACGACTTTACCTTCATTTGCCTGTTCGATCTGGTTATAAAAGCTATAATCCCGAACCAAAAGCGGCGCTTTGCTGTCCAAGAAGCTATCCAATACGACTTGCCCGTTCGGCAAACCAATAATGAACCGCTGCTTCTGGTTTTCTTTGGAAATCAGGTTTTGCAGCAGCTGTTCCTGCAGATCAATCGTCACATAGACTTGGGAATTGATAACCGGATTGTTCATCCTCTGAGTCAGGCGAATGACGCGAAAGCGATAATAAGGATCAATTCCGAGGTTCGTCCACGTTTTGACCAGTTTTTTGTCTGGCTGCTGCGTTGTCTTAAACCATTCAGACTGTTTTATCTCTTCATCGATCCATTTCACATCTGCAAATTGAAAAGTCGGATTGTTCGTATACACCATTAGCCGCAAAATATTTTTGGACCCGCGGACCCAATTGACAAAAGGCAAATAATAATCAAAATAAACGTCTTGCGCCTCGATGACCGAATCGTATTGGGTTAATAGTCTGCTCTGCAGCTCTGAATTTGTATAAAGGGAGTCGATCACTTGTTCATAAGACTGAAGCAGGGAATCAATGTTTTGCGAAAGCTGCGATGTGGAGAAGCCCACGTCCTGCTCCATTTTTGTCATCAAAATATGACTCGAGAAACGTGTCATAAAATAGGTTAATGAACCTAATAAAAAAATCACGACCAGCGCTGTTGTGAAAAATATTTTTGTTCTGATCTTCATAGGCCCTGATCCTCCATACCTAATGCAATAACCGAATCTCATAGGAGAGATTCGGCTATCCACTATACTGCCAATTAAATCATTAATGAATCAAAAACCAAGTTGCCGACCTTGGCGCGATCTCCACGTGCAATTCAATATGGCAGCTTCGATCAAGAGCATACGCCTCGGATGGCCCCTCTTGTTCTTGGACGGTTGCGGTGCCGGTTAAACCCGTATAATAGAGCGGCAATTTCAACGTCTGCGACACGGCATGGTCCAGTGGATTGTAGACAACCGCCAGCCCTTTGTCGGGAAGCTCATGGTTGACGTGCAGAATACAATCGATATCCCTGCCGCTTGGCCTGCGCACATGGATAATATCGGATTCCAGTATGGCACGGTATTTTTGAAAAAATTGAACCTTGCTCTTAACCGCTTGTTTTGTTGCTTCGGAATCGAATAGGCGAAACCCGCGATAAATCGCTTGCACGCCAGCACTGAAGTTGTTGATCAAATGCGCTTCATAATCAGGCAGATGCTCGCTTAGCGGCTCCATCGTCGCATCCGCGCCACCGCCATGGTATTCCGTCAGCGGGACAAACATCCAGCCCATGCTCGGCGTTTTTTCCCATGTTCCATCGTAAATATTTTGTCTGCCAATGACAATTTGCCGCTCTCTCGGCAGTGACCAGTTCACTTCCCGGTATCCCATTCCCGTTTTATTCGAGCCGCTCAGGAAATACCAGTCCGGCACGTTCAAGTAAATGCCTTGGCTTCGGCACCATTTATAAAAATCGGTTATTCTTCTCCATTGCAGCCACTGGGAATCTTCTTTCCCATGATGTCCGGGGTGATCGTTGGACTCGCATATATCCCCAGGATAGGAGCCGTCATGCTCAAATACGCCCATCCCGCTTTGCTTTAAGAATGATTTCACCTTTTGGAAATATTGCTGTCCCCAGTGACTCTCAAGACATGGAGAGTGGATATAATAAGCTCCTTGGGGATTTACGATATCATCCTCCGGACTAACGCTCCGGCTCGCAAGCAGGGAGTAACCTCCGATTTCGATCCCTTTCCCATGCGCATAGTCCGACAGCTGCTTAATCTTTGCGATATAGTCCGGATCCTCTTCTTCCATATTAAGGCCGCTGCCAAAAGATAAAATCAACATCTCAAAGCCTACCTCTGCGCACTGGTCAATAGCTTCCTTAATGACATCCGGCTCCATGCTAAGCACATGCATGATAATCGGATTTTCGGTAACCCATGGGGAAAGCGTACGATACATCCGCCGCTGCGCAAGCCCCATTCGTTCTCGGTCCGTGCTATCGTGGATCAGTTCATACGTCCGAAAGGTTTCGAAGCTCTCGCCTGCCCCAATCCATACATCCGGCCCGATCGGCGGACGGCTCTCCAATAACGCCGGCGTTAAATACTCGTAATTAATTTGGGTGGTATAATCCGGATCTGCCACCCAGTTCGTTGTGCGATTCGACTTCTTAGAGGTCATGCCTTGAAAGGCATAGTCGCTTTCAACATGGAGATTCGGGTACTCCCAGCGTTCAGGTGTTTCAACAGGGGATTCCCACTCCACAATGGCTAAAATCTCGCTTTTGAATGTTTTCAATTTCACCCGGTTTCCGCTGTTATTGGCAATCGTGAGCCATTTGGAAATCAGCGGAATTCCGTCGTACATTTCATAGTGAACAGTGAGACGGATGCCTGCTAACGAATCGCCCGGAGGGGCAAAATGCAATTGGAGGGACACCCCCGGCGGCGGCCATGCCGCTTGCTTGTCCGAGAAGCGATTGCGTCCCCAAGCAAATCTCTCCTCCGTTGCCCCAAGCTCATAACCTTGGAATTGAAAGGCGCTAGCATCCGATTTCATCTCATCGAGCCATTCCTTGCGCAAATAGGCATAATCCGGTTGTCCCTTCAGCCCGCCGACCTCAAATACCTGCCCGTTCATTTCAATCATCGCCTCGGGCTTCACGCCACGAATTAACGTCTCGGCAGTCATTAGATTTTCAAACGCAACCGTTGCAGCATTAGGGGATATGCGCCAAGCTCGCTTAATTAACCCATTCGTCATCACGATTTCAGCATCATTTTGGCAAAATGACACCTCTGCTTTGAATTGCCCCGTTGTGATCAGCCAATCATTCGATAACATTGCATAGCCCCTCCATCCTCGTACGAATGATTAATTACTTGTCGCCTTGTTGTAGACTTCAACATATCGCTTCCACGTTTCCGACCACATTTCTTCAAGCTTCTTCTCCCCGGCTTTGTCTAATTGCTGGATATAGCTGTTCCATGCGGATTCGAAATCCTCATTTGTTTTGGATAAAATAATTTTCGGCGTTTCTTTCTGCCAAATTTGCTCCATTTTTTTCATAATGGCGGTAGAGTTCTCGGGAGCATTCAGCTGCCAGAGGTAAGCAGGAATGTATTCTGGCTTCGGCAAGAAGTCAGCCCATATCGTCTTGTTGAATGTATTTAAAACTTCTTTTGTCGCATCATCATAGTTTCTCGCGATCATTTCTGCAGTGAGAGGTGTCGCATAATCGCCATCGTCCAGCTTCGCTCCATCACCAAAGCTGAACTGGCTGTTAGGACTTGCCAAACCCTCGTTGATGAAGTAATCCGGATCGGCCTTGCTCTTTTCATTGACTTCCGGTTTTCGAACGCGCTTGCCATCTACAACATCGTAGTGCTGTCCTTCAATTCCCCAACTAATCAATTTCTGTCCTTCATCTGTAAATAGGAAGTCAATATATTGAATTATACGTTCTGGATGTTTCGCATTTTTCGTAATCGCCCAGTTATTACCTGAGCTCGACGGCGTTACCGTATTCGAGTGGTCCTGTACGCTCTCATCCAAATAGACTGGGAATTTGGCAAACTGCCGGCTCGTATTACCCGCTGCAGCCAGCGATTTTTCCGGTCCTCCCAGCACCCATTGCGGGAAATAGCCAGCTAAAATACGGCCTTGCGCAATCTTCGTGCTTGCGGTCTCATAATTAAGGCTAAAAATCTCCTTATCGAGCATTCCTGCATTTTGCAGCTTATTCAAAAACGCAAAGTATTTCTTCGTGTAATCTGCCGTAAATGCGACATGGACATTATTTTCGCTGTCGATGGAGAAGCGTCCATGGTCCGGTAAACCGGCAGCGCTGATCGCAGGATTATTATAAGTCAGGTCCGCACCGGCGCCTGAAAAAGCAATCGTTTCTTTGCCATCAATCGTTGGATGCTTTGACACATACGCTTGCAGAACCTCGAACAGCTGGTCCAATGTTTTAATTTCCGGATAACCGGCATCCTTTAGAACGTCGTATTGCACGACAAACGATCCTTGGACATTGGCCGGCGTTTCTTCGGAAAGGCTCACGTTGCTTAACGAATAAATATGCCCATCCGGGTCGCGCAGCAATTCATAAAACTTCCCGAATTTTTTCTTAATATTGGGCCCATACTGCTCAATCAGATCTTCAAGCGGCAGAAGCGCTCCGCCATCTCTATATTTCGATATGCTGCCAACGCCCATATTTACGATTTCAGGATAATCCTCGGACGCCAGCCATATTTCATATTTTTGCTGCGCCTGCTCCGCGCCGCCAATGACAGGCATATATTCCAGCTCGACACCCGTTTTTTCAGAAATCGCTTTTTGTACGGCTGTATCCGTTTTCAACTTTGGATCTGTAGTGCTTATCGTTACTTTGATCTTTTCTTGCTTGCCATCTGAGCCTGACTCCGCGTTTGTATCATTGGATGACTTTGAATCTGATGCGCAGCCTGCAAGCAAAGACATGGAAAGAGCAAGCGCAATACCAACCGTTACTATTCTTTTCAATTCGAACACCCTCTCATCTCATTTATCATATCATTAACAGGTCTATCCTGAGTGATATCCGCTATTCTTTCATTGCGCCAATCATCATGCCTTTAATAAAATACTTCTGGAGAAAAGGATAAATTAAAATGATAGGCATCGTAACGAGCACCGTCAACGTAGCTCTGATCGACTGCGGCGTCGTTTGGGCCAGCACATTTTTGTCCACGTACCCGGTCGCATTCCCCGAAACCTGATTCGTTGATTGGATCAAAATTTTCATGAGCTCGTACTGAAGCACGCTTAAGCTCTCTTTGCTGTTATACAAATAATTATCGAACCATGAGCTCCAATGGCCAACTGCGACAAACAAGGTAATCGTTGACAGCACGGGCATGCTTATCGGAAGAATGACCTGCATCAATATTTTGATATCCGATGCGCCTTCTACCTTCGCCGATTCTATCAATCCTTCCGGCAGCTGCTCGAAGTAGCTCCGCATAATGATCACATTAAATACGCTGATCAAGCCCGGAATGATATACACCCAAAAGGTATTCGTCATATCTAAATTTTTAATTAATAGATAGGTAGGAATAATTCCCCCGTTGACGTACATGCTGACGATGAGGATTGAATTTATTGTTTTGCGGTAAATATACTCCCTGCGAGATAAGGTGTAAGCCAGCATCGCCGTACAGAGAACCGATAGAAACGTGCCCAGCAAGGTTCTGGTCACCGAAAGAACGGTAGCATTCAGCAAGGTGTCCGTTCGGAAGACCACTCGATAATTATCGAGCGTGAACTGATTGGGAAACACATAAACCGCACCGCGCAGCGAATCTAGAGAATCATTAAACGAAATCGCCAATAAGTTTAAGAAAGGATACAAGGTGACAAGGCCAAGAACCGCTAAGAACGTATAGTTCACAACACTAAAGGAGACATCTCCAACCGATTTTCGCATCATTTTCCTCCTTAGAACACACCGGATTTGCCGGTTCTTCGCGCAATATAGTTAACGATGACTACAAGGATAATACTGACAATGCTTTTGAATATGCTCAGCGCGATACCGGCAGAGTACTGCTGTGAGCCAAATGATAGGTTAAGCGCATATAAATCCAACACTTCCGAATAATCAATAACGAGCGGGTTGCCTAATAGAAACTGCGATTCATAGCCGGTATTAATAATCGAACCGACGGATAGAATCAATAAAATGACCGCAGTCGGCATAATGCCGGGAATCGTAATATGCCAAATCTTTTTGAACCTGTTCGCGCCATCCACATCCGCCGCTTCATACACCTCTTGATTTAGTCCAGCGATGACCGCGAGATAGATAATCGTACTCCAGCCGATTTCCTTCCACACGCCGACCAAGGTATGGATGATCCAGAACCATTCTCCTTTTCCCATAAAATAGACCGGCTCTTTGATCAGCCCCATTTGCTGAAGCAGGTTATTGATAAACCCTCCATCCGGCGATAAAAAGGTAAGAACGATATTCGCAATGACGACCATCGATACAAAATGCGGAATGTACGTCAAGGTTTGAATCGTCCGTTTAAATACCGAAATCCGCACTTCATTAAGAAGCAATGCTAGAATAATCGCACCGAGAAAACCAGCGACCAGGCTCATGATGCTCATCACGAGCGTATTTCGAAGCACTCTTAAAAATTGATCATCGGCAAATAAAAATTTGAAATTTTCCAATCCGACAAATGAACTGCCCGTTATTCCTTTTGCTGGAGAGTAGTTCTGAAATGCCATGATCCAGCCCCATAGCGGAACATAATTGAATAAAATAAGAATGAGAACGAAAGGAATCGATAACAGTATAAGTTGGTATTGGGCACTCATTTTTTTGAAATGGCTCTTTTTCAGGAAAAGACCTTCGTTTATACCCGTTTTCTTCATGTTCGTTTTTGTTTGCATGTTGTATTCACTCGACCTTCTTTCCTATGCTCGTAACGATCTTCTTTTATTATCAAAGATAAACACGACCCCAACAACCTGTGCATCGCAAGCTAAAGGCCCTTTAAAACAAACAAGTTGCCGATCGATTAGTGACGCAATAAAAAACACCATACCCACATGCCAATCAAATGGCGTGGATATGGTGCAGGCAAACGATTCATTTAGGATTCTAATAGCGGCTTGATCGTCTGGTTCAAGCGTTCCCGGAACGATAGCAACCAATTCTGGTCTCTTGGATACACATCGAATGTAATCTCTTCAGCGAGCCCGTCTTCCAAAAATTTAAGAGTCTCCGCTCTTCCGATTAAGCTCTCAAGCAGCTCAAGCGCCCGTATATCCTGCAAAGCTTCATAGAATACTTTTAACCGAATAGACTCAATCGGCCCTTCGGGTCCCGGATAAACAAGGTAAGCGTCCCCAGATGGAAATGCGCAGCCCGCATCCGTCGTTTCGAAGGGTTGAATAGGCGCTACGGAAAATTGCGAGTACCAGAAATTATACCCCCAATGCAAGAACCCTGCTATATTGTATTTGTACATTTGCAAACCGATTATTCGGTTTCGTGCCGAAGGCATGCTAAAGAATCGGTTGGAAACCTGCTTGTATTGCGCGCAGCAATAATAAGTCCACAAATTTTGTACCCCGTTCGATAAAAACGGCTCTATATGGTCGTTTGCCGGAATCGGGTTGGACACCAGTCCCTGCTCATAAAAGGCATAGTCGGATAACGCATCGATCATCGGAAATTGGCCTAGAAACTCACGCATGATCTCGCTGGCGCTTGTATACCATGGCAAATGCTCCAAAGAAGGTTCATCGGAAATATGGAAATAGCTGCGCTGCTCCAGCTTGTTCGCCTCAATGAAATGGACAAGCTCCGGCAAAAACTGTCTCAGGAACGATTTGTAGCTCTCTCCGGTCGCATCGGTCTCCCAGCCAAAAATACGCGCAAGCTTTCCGTCCTCAGTCGCCATTATTTTCGGAGCATGCTTCGCCCCCCACTGCGTAAACAGATGCGAAAATTCAAAGAACGCTATCCCGCAACGGTTGCCTATCTCGATCCATTTCTTTAATTGATCAAATCCGAAGCTGTAGCGGTCACCCTGCTTCTCAACCTCAATAAGCTGAACCGTAGGCCGCTCTCCGCCTTCCTTCGTATCAAGCGGAGGCGTAAACAGCGGTGTCAGCAGCATATTCATGCCGTGCTGAACAGCGGTGTCCACATACTTTTCAATCAAAGTCCAGTGCGCTTCGCTAAACATATCCACGCCATAATGTACGGCTATGCAATCGGTGTGAAACCATTCGGTGTGAATTAACTTCTGCTTCGGCAGCTCAGCGTTAATAATCTCAAGTTCAACGACTTCTTCGGCTAATAAGCCAGCTGATTCGTCTAGAAACAAGATACGGATAGGATACAAGCCTGCTTCTGCGGAACCATCTAATGCAACCGTTATCCAAAGCGAGCGCCACTGCTGAGGAACAGCATGCACGCCCCGATTTGAATCCATTGGAAATAAAGGATCGGGATATAATCCTGGCGTTGAACGGAGGATATGCTCATCCTGATCGGGATAGCAGGGCAATTCGGAAGGAGCAAGCGCTACCGATTTAACCGATATTCGACTAGCAAGCTCGCTTTCAATTTGAATGTTCAAATCTCTTATCGCTCTTGCAGTATGCTGCGCACGGTATGCGACTTGGAAAGAGAATACCTCGTTCTTTAAGGCAGAAGCTTTGGATCGTATATCGTCTAAAAGCTCCTCGTCTGGAAACACCTTAGCGAGCGAGCTTACGCATTTCGTTTCTAAAGCAGGTACCATGAATAATAACCCCCTTTTAAAGATAGATACCTTCAGTATGGGTGAATATTTCCAATTTGCCAACCCGCTGATTGTTATTTTTAACCCTATCATTTAAATATTTTGGCGTAACGTCTCGTAAAATAAAAAAATAACGCTCAGACACCCAAGCGTTATTTCACTATTCATATAGGCTGCTAACTTGATTATTTCGCCGAGATTGCTTCTAACGGCTGCGCGTTGCCATATACCGGACGTTTGCGATCGACAGGCTTTGCCCATTTCACGGCATTCACAATGACGCGTTGAATGTCTTTGTTGTGATAAGTCGGGTAAGTTTCATGCCCGGGGCGGAAATAAAACACTTTGCCGTTGCCGCGTGTAAAGGTGCAGCCGCTGCGGAACACTTCTCCGCCTTCAAACCAGCTTGTAAAAATAAGCTCGTCTGGCGCAGGGATATCAAAGTGCTCGCCATACATTTCTTCTTTTTCCAGCTCGATAAATTCGCCGATGCCTTCCGCGATCGGATGGCTTGGCGCTACAACCCACAGGCGTTCCTTCTCATCGGCTTCACGCCATTTCAAATCGCAGCTTGTACCCATCAAAGCTTTGAATATTTTCGAGAAATGGCCGGAGTGAAGAACGATCAAGCCCATACCGTCCAGCACGCGCTGCTGCACTTTTTGGACAACCTCGTCCGTTACTTCGCCGTGCGCAAGATGCCCCCACCAAACCAGCACATCCGTGTTGTTCAATACTTCATCTGTTAAGCCGTGTTCCGGCTCATCCAAAGTTGCCGTTCCTGCCTCATAGCCTGCTTCTGTCAAAAAGCCTGCAATCGCACCATGGATGCCGTTTGGATATATTTCACCGACAAGCGGGTTCTTTTTCTCATGACGATTCTCGTTCCATACCGTTACTTTTGTCATTATTCGAGCACTCTCCTTCGTAATATCGCTACCACTAGTATAGAAAAATCAAGCATTTAAAAAAATGCAATATCATGCCCCTTTTATATTCAAAAATGTCCTCCTTCTATCACTTGTACAAAAAAACGAGGAATAGAGATGTATTTAATGAAGCTACATTTCCAAAAGTGGTATACTCCTAATAGGAGGTTATGCTCATGCCTTTTATGGAAACGACGATCGATACGCATACAGAAGCGATCAATGAAGAGGTCATTTATCAAAATCCGCTGCTGTTTCTAAAAATATGGGAAATCTCCATAGAAGCTCACCAGTCCAGCGTGCTGGAGAAACATCCTTGGCACTATCATAAAGAAGTTGAGTTTCTAGCGATTATAGACGGCCACTTAGGCGTACAAAGCAAACACAATTACGTGGTCCTCGGACCCGGCGACGTTATGGTGCTAGGGGCATCCCAGCCGCACCGCTCTCACAAGCCGCTTGCAGACACGCTGCATTATGTCGTGTTTCAGATCGATTTGGGCAAACATTTTGACGAGAGCACCATACCGTATTTGTACTGCTTTTCGGAATTGACGGAACCGCTGGAGAAGCTGAATTACATTTTTGACATAGACGAAGCGGCAAAGCGGGAAACACATGCTTTTATTATGGACATTTTTAATGAATCACAGTCGCGGGCGAAAGGTTACGAAATGGCGATAAGTGCTGCGATTAAGCGATTGATGCTGCTGCTGCTTAGAAGCGATAGCCGCAACATGCTGAACTACACGGAGGAAACGGAATTAAATCGATTAAGGCCGGTTCTTGATTATATAAACGCCCATTTGAAGGATAAGCTTTGCGTAGAAGACGCAAGTGCGCTGCTTAATTTAAGCTATCATTATTTTATAAAATATTTCAAAAAAACGATGGGCATCTCTTTCGTGGAATATGTCAACTACAAACGGATCAAGCGTTCTGAGCTATTATTGCTGACGAGCGAGCTTAGCATTATGGATGTGAGCTACGAGGTCGGCATCTCCAACATGGCGCAGTTTTACAAGCTTTTTAAGCGCCATAATCAGTGCTCGCCGAGGGAGTTCAAAGTACGCATGCGCAATGAATCCAAAGCTTCGATGGGGGCTGGCTCGCGGATACTTTGAACCAAATGCGCTTTAATGGCTTGAGCCTTCCTGCCCCTTTTGTGCTCGAAAGGGGCAGTTATGGCTCATCCTGATGCTCTATTTTCAATAGTTAGCTCTATCGAATCGTCGTCCTGCCTGCAAGATCGGATTGATTACCGCTCATATTATAAAGGCTTGATCCTCCACGCGGACGAAGCATGTTTCCAACTACCCGCAGCCCCTGCTTTCTTGTAATGAACCGCGATAGCTGCGCTCCGATATAATTTTGCACGCCTGGAACCACATATACCTTCCCATTCTTCAATGCGCTTAAAGCAACCTCAACCACTCTCTCCGGCGTATCTTTTTTCCCGACAGAAGCCGCCTCAGTCCCAACCACATTAAAGAAGCTCGTATCCGTCGAGCCCGGGCAAAGCGCGAAAAAGGTTACGCCGCGTTCACGGTTCTCCCAATATAACGCTTCAGTGAATGACAATACAAAAGCTTTCGTCGCCCCATAAACCGCCATATAGGGAAGTGGCTGAAATCCTGCGGTTGAAGCTACGTTTATGACTGTACCTGAGCTTCTTCGCAGCATGTCCGGCAAAAACAAGTGGGTCATATCGACGACAGCCGCTACATTGAGCATTACCTCTTCATGTTGGCGCTCGCCTGACACCTGATCAAACAAACCATGCGTAGCAAAACCCGCGTTGTTGATCAGCAGCTCGATCTTCACCTTCCTGAGCCGGCATTGCTGGTACAGCTCGCTTGGCGCTCCCTCTTTCGAGAGATCCACTCGAATCACCTCGGTTTTAATGGGATACGTTTTTTTTAGCTCAGCCGCCAGACTCTCCAGCTTGCTTTCCGATCTTGCCGCGAGTACCAAATGGCAGCCTTGTTTGGCTAGCTGCCTTGCAAATTGCTCTCCAATACCGGAGGAGGCTCCCGTGATTAACGCCCATTTTCCTTGAAAAGTCATATTAGTGCACCCCTTTGGTTACATTGTTTTAGTTCGGAAACACTGTTACCGAATGATCACATTGTAACCAGAGCTCGTTATAAAGTCAATCTCGTTTTTTTCGTACATCACCGCCTCGTTGACAACTGCCTCTCAACTGTATAATATTCCTCATATAACATTCAGAAACGTTGTTTCCTAACAAAAACACGATAACCGAAGGTGATACGTATGAGCGGTCAAGATACCTCCTCATCCCATACAAACGCACGAACATTAAAAACCTACCAAGAAGCCCGCTTGCAAAATCATGAGAATCTGCGCAAGCTTGTTGTTGATGCCGCGGCAACGCTTTTACAAGAAGAGGGCCCGGAAGCCGTTACGGTGCGCCGAGTATCTCAGAAGATGGATTGCTCGACAAAAATCATTTACAGCTTGTTTGTCAATAAAGAGGGTCTTGCCCAGCAGCTCTATCTGGAGGGTTGCAAAATACTCGCCAGCGAATTCGAGAAGACGCCAAAAAGTGCCGATCCGTCCCAGTATTTTTACAATATAGGCGAAACTTACTGGCAATTCGGGCAGCGTTACCCGGGCTACTATAAGCTGATGTTCGGAGGCGCTTTCGCGGATTTCAAACCGGACGAGGAAAGCTTGCAGGGCACCGTAACCGCCATGCGGCAATTATTGATCCTCTTCAGCTCTGCGCAAGAACAAGGACTTCTGCCCCGTCAATATGATACGGAAGCCGTAGTGAGTATCGCTTGGGCATCGCTTCATGGCGTAATCCATCTTTACTTTGGCGGGCATTTGGGAGATGTCCAATCGGCACATGCCGTGTACAAGCAGACGCTCACTCTGCTTGTCAGTTCGTTGCTTCCGGAACACTGAGCGAGTGAGGCTTGGCATACGCAAGAAAGCTGCCGAAAAATTTTCGGCAGCCTTTTTGTTATCTTTTGAACAACACCGGAAAGTAGTCGTTCGCAAAAGCTTGCCCATGTACGGGGCGCGGCCCGAGCAAGCGAATATTGTCATGGCGCTGAACGCCGGCGCGGTAGCTAGTGCCGCCTTGCATCACATGCGCAACGACGGACAGCCGCGGATCATTCGTCCGGTTAGGCCCCGAGCCATGGAACGTAAGACCATGATGGAAGCTTGCTTGGCCTGCTTTTAAGATGCATGGCTCCTCCACCCAATCGCGGCCTCCCGAATACTTCTGCTGTAACTCCTCCATATTTTGATTAAAAAATGAGTCGCTGTCTGGAATTAGCCCCCACTTGTGCGATCCCAAAATCGTCATCATGCCGCCGTTCGTTAAGTCGGTGTCCTGAAGAGCGATCCAAACGGTAATCATATCGGGCGTATCCGAGCATTGCCAATAGCCATAGTCCTGATGCCAACCCACATTGCCGTCCCCGGAAATTTTATTGCCAATACCCGGTTTGTAAATAATCTGATCATGCCACAAACGAATTTCATCCGAACCGAGCAAATCGGCTGACAGCTCTCCGATCAACGGGTCCGTCACGACCTTGCGCACCTCATCGTTGATCCACCAGCCGTTATCCAGCTTGCGCAGCGCGTCCGGGTTATCGCTTAGCCGAAAATGATTCATCGGTTGCCCGTCGCCGTCATAATCGCCTGACCAGATCCGGCTATGCGCTTCGCGCAGCCGTTCGATTTGCGCATCGTCAATCAGCTTTGGACTGATCCAATACCCGTTCCTATTAAATAATTCCTTGTCCTGCTCCGTAATTTGATACTTGCGTTCCGCTTGTAAAGTCATTGATAAATCCTCCTTCTTTGTGCTTGCCCTCATCTTAACCTTTGCAGGCACCGTTTGACGTTCCCGTTATTACGAAGTAGGATGAGAAACATGGAACGCATATAGAAACATAAGAGGAGCTTATCATCATGCCGAAAGAGATTTCCGATACTGAACGATTGCTTTCATTAAGCGGCGGTCCAGACTCCTCTCCCCGCAGCGCTCGGTGGACATACGACGTAGAGAACAATGCGCGCATTCCCCTTGTACCGGAATTCGTTTTGTTTGGCAGCGACGAGCTGCGCAAAGCGCTGCCGCTCCACGAGCATGAGCATCCAGGCTGTTATGAATTCGTGCTCATTGAGCGCGGCAAAGCGAGCTGGGAGCTCGAAGGCGGCCTCTACGAAACACAGGCTGGTGATTTGTTCCATTCCCGTCCCGGCGAGAAGCACCGCGGAGGCTTCGACGTTATCGAGCCCTGCAAGTTTTGGTGGTTGATTATTAAGGCTCCGCACGAGCACGGATGGCTTCGGATGGCGCCGGAAGAGAGCATCGTCTTTCATCAAGCCCTCTCGCGGCTGCCGCGCGTTTCACAAATTGGCTTGCCTCCCATTCAGTCGTTCAAGAAGTTAAAAAAAGCGCTCACGATAGAAAGCCCGCTTCAAAGCACCGCTGTACGAAGCGCTATTATCGATATACTGCTAGCCTTTATCCAGCCTCATGACGGCACTCATTCAATCGCGCCAGATCTTCTGCATCAATTTAATCGTCTCATCGCTAAAATGGGCCAACAACCGGATTGGCGTCCTACTGTTGATGAGCTCGCTGCCTCTGCTGGCGTCAGCGCATCCCATTTCTATCGCACCTTTCAGGAATATACCGGGGAGCCTCCGATCACTTTCGTCGAGCGGCTTCGCGTGAAGGCAGCTTGCCGCCAGCTAGCGGAATCCTTAGACTCCGTAACGGACATTTCGTATCGGCTTGGCTATCAATCAAGCCAGCATTTTGCGACTGTGTTCAAGCGGTTTGTAGGCGTGACGCCGACCGAGTGGCGCAATAGCCATAGGATATCAACAAAATAACAAAGATCGCCACTCGACGGTCTCTATTTTAAACGTTCAACAGCATTACCTTGCTTTACCCCTTTATTGCCCCGATAAGAGCGCCCTTCACGAAATACTTTTGCAAAAATGGATAAACGCACAAAATAGGTACGGTCGCTACAATAATCGTCGCATACTTCAATGTGGCGGACAGAGCGGCCGCATCCATATCGGAAGCGCCAGTAGCCATGCTGCTGGCTTCGCCCTGCAGCAAAATTTCACGCAATATTAATTGAAGCGGGAACAACGCTCTTTCCTGCAAAAAGATCAGCGCATAGAACCACGAATTCCAGTGGCTTACGCCGTAATAGAGCAGCATAACCGCAACAACCGGCAGCGACAGCGGCAAAATAATACGGAACAATATCGTAAAATCATTGGCGCCATCGATTTTGGCCGATTCCTCAAGCGCGTCGGGAATGGCTTCAAAGGCTGTTTTCATCAAAATCAAATTGAACGTGTTTACAGCTTGCGGAATAATCAAAGCCCATAAGGAGTCGGATAGCCCCACCCCTTTGACGGTTAAATAGAGAGGGATAAGCCCGCCGTTAAAGAACATCGTAAAGACAAGGCCCATCATAATAGGCTTGCGGTATTTAAGGCTTTTGCGCGACAAGGCGTAGGATCCGAAAGAGGTCAGCAAAATGTTAATCGTTAGGCCCGCCACTACGATAAAAAGGGTATTCGAGTAACCTTTTCCGATCATCGGATTTCGGAGCACATTCTCATAGGCCTCGATCGAAAAACCGGCAGGCTTCCATAGAAACCCGTTATGAGCCATAAGCTGACCCGCATCGCTTAAAGACGCGAATAATACATAAACGATCGGATATACGGTTGCCATCATCATGATTAACAGAAACAGTACGTTTCCGATATCGAAAATCTTCTCTCCAAACGTTGCTCGATTCATCTTGGTGCACCTCCTACCACAAACTCGTTTCATTCCATTTTCTGCTTATCCAGTTAGCCGTTATCAATAACGTAAAATTGACAAAGGAGTTAAATAGGCCTACGGCCGAGCTGAAGCTAAAGTTGAAATCCTGAAGGCCCACCCTGTAGACATAAGAGGAAACGACGTCCGCCGTAATATAGGTGGTCGGATTGTAGAGCAAAATGATTTTCTCAAACCCTACATTCATCATGCGGCCGATTTCCAAAATTAATAAAATAATGATGGTAGGCAAAATTCCCGGAACCGTCACATGGATGAGCTGCTTCCACCTTCCGGCTCCATCCATTCGCGCCGCTTCATATTGCTCGTTATCGATGCCTGTCAGCGCTGCCAAATAGATAATCGTCCCCCAGCCTATATTTTGCCAAATGCCGGATGACACATAGATCGAACGGAACATGTCCGGCTCAAGCAGGAAGGTGACGCGTTCTCCCCCTATCCACGCGATGAAGTCGTTAATGACCCCTTCGCTGGAAGTGAAGTCTTTAATGATGCCGCATATCACGACTAGAGAAATAAAATGAGGCATATAGGTAATGGTTTGCACAGCCCGCTTGAAAAGCGTATGTTTCACTTCATTGAGCAGCAAAGCCAAAATAATCGGTGCGGGGAAACCAAAAACCAATTCATAGAAGCTGATCATGATCGTGTTCTTTATCGTTCGCCAAAAATAAGCGCCGGTAAAAAAAGTCCGGAAATGCTCAAACCCTGCCCAGTCGCTCCCTAAGATGCCAAGCCTCGGAGAGAAATCCTTAAATGCAATTAATGCTCCATACATGGGCCCGTAATGAAAGACCAAATAATAAAGGATAACCGGCAGGAGCATCATATAGAGCCATTTGTTTTTGCTTATATCAAGCAAGATGCCCGTTCTCTTCCTGGGTAAGTATGCAGGGGCGGTTTTTATGTTTGGCGCAGCCATTTCTGCTTCACTCCATTCTTGTTGGCCGGAAGGCATGAAGCGCTTCGCCAGCTGCCTTCCGCATGAGATTTTGGCATTTAACGCTGTTTGTAACGATCGTACGCGTCCTGATAGATTTTTGTTATTTTTTCGATGCCCATGCTCTTGATCTGTTCTACGTACGCGTCGAATTTTTCGATCGGCTCTTGGCCCATAATAAACTTCAGCAGCATTTCCTCCTTATAGCTCGCAATAGCTGTAATCAGCTTCGCAACCTCTTTGGATTCATCCAGCGTCGGTGTAATGAATGCAGGCATAATATGGTTCGCTGCATCGGTATCGGACCAAATGACCAAAGCCTCGTCCTGCTCCTTGAACGAATTGAAGTTATTTTTGCGGGCATCGCCATTATACGGGCCGTTAGGCTTCGTATACTGGGAAATCATTTGCTGCAGCGTATATTGCGGATTTTTCGTAATTTTTTCCGTATACGCCAGCGTACCGTTGTTGTTCGTGTAGCTCACGCCTTCAATGCCGAAGTTGAAGAGCATGGCGCCCTCTTCGCTGTATGCGTAATCAATCCATTTCACCGCAAGCTCGGGATTTTTGGAATCTGCCGAAATCGCCTTGCTCGCAATCGGATTATAATAGAAGTCCTTATGGCCGATAAATGCTTTTTCTCCCTTGTTCAGCGTAGGATAAGGGGCAGCGACCAACTGGAATTTCTCGTTTTGTTTTTTGCCCGTCTCCATCCATCGGCCCATGCCGCCGCTTAGCAAGCCAACCGTTGCGCCGGACGCGTTGCTCATCATTTTGCTGTCAAGGGATTTGGAGTCGTTGTTCAGTGCAAAATCCTTATCGATCAAACCTTCCGAGTACCATTTGCGCAGCAAGGCTATCGCGTCCTTAAATTGCGCGTCGATCGGACCGTACTTCACTTGGCCTTGATCATCGATGTAGAACCGGTTGGCCGTTTTATACGCGCCAATGAACGCATCTTGGATGTTGAATTCCACTCCGTA
This sequence comes from Bacillus sp. FJAT-26390, assembly GCF_001682865.1. GTDB lineage: Bacteria > Bacillota > Bacilli > Paenibacillales > Paenibacillaceae > Pristimantibacillus. The sequence goes on along the minus strand of NZ_MAQX01000022.1, from coordinate 753,928 downwards.
TTGCAATGTAAACGGGGCGGTTGCTCCCTTCTGCTCCTTAAAGGCCTTCAACGCCGTGTACCATTCATCAATCGTAGTCGGCACAGGCAGGTTCAATTCATCCAGCCAGTCCTTCCGGATCATCGGACCGCGGAATACGGTACCGTTCTCGGGACGAATCATCGGGAAGACGTAATAGGTGCCGTCGTCCGTTTTCAGCATTTTGTCCAGCTCGGGATTCTCTTTCAAAATTTTCTTTAAATTAGGCGCGTATTGGTCGATCAGATCATTCAAAGGAAGAATGACCTTGTCCGCAATCGCCTTGTCTGGCCCGCCCGGATAACCCGTATTCCAATCGTATTCAATGACATCCGGCAAGTTATTGGAAGCGATCAGCAGGTTGAATTGCTCCTTCGCCTGACCGTCCGCGGGATGCGAATATTTCACCTTTACGCCGGTTCGCTTCTCCAGCTCTTGGCCAAAAGGCGAATCAGCCAAGTTAGGATAAAAGGTAATTAGATTCGTATTGATCTGCTCCCAGGATGTTAGCGTGTCATTTGTTTCAATCGGATAAGTAACCGCTTTCAAATCATCAGCCTTTGGCGAAGCTGCCGGTTCAGCCTCGTTCTTCTCGTTCTTATTGCCGGAACAAGCCGCAAGCATGCTGGATACGAGACAAATCGTTACCGCCATTCCTATGAAGCCTCTAATCCGTTTCTTCATTTGAATCCCCCTACTCGTTAATGGTTGCCTTGCCCATTCATTGTGCAGCAAATTCAAGCGGTTAAGATATCTTCAAAACTTGAAATCGACCTTCAAAATCAGCAATAATGGATCTCTAATATGTAAACCGTTCATGCAATTCGCCAAATGACAAGTAAAAACGGCTTTGCCGCCTCTGTTCAAAGGGCGAAGCCGTTTTTCAATTTTACAACATATCCTTATATTTGCCCGGGGTAATGCCTTCATATTTTTTGAATATTCGATTGAAGGTATTAATGTCCGAGTATCCCACCGCTCTGGCTATTTCCGTTACGGTTAGGGAGGTCGTCCGTAGTAGCTGCTTGGCGCCTCCGATGCGCGTTTTGTTAATGAACTCAAGAAGCGCCTCTCCCGTCTGTGCTTTGAACTGCTTCGACAGATAGGAAGGGGTCAGATCGAAGGCTTCACCCAGTGCGGTAATATTCAAATCATCGGAGCTGTAGCGCTGCTCCACATAAGCGATGACCTGTTGACTGAGCCGGCTGTTTTCGCTGATTTTCTCATCCTGAATGGAGTCGCATACTTGCTTTAGAACTTCGCCGATTTGGACCTGCATTTCCTTTATCGTCTCGCAGGCGAACAATTGATCCACCGGATTAATCTGATCCATCAAGTCTCTTTTATCGCTTGATCCGATTTCGCTCAAGGTTTTGAGAATCGTGCTGATTAAATCAAATAGGAGGCATTTGGCAAGCGGAACCGATATCGCGGCGCCCGATATATTGATTTCTACAATCTCGTCGAGCATCGCCTTCGCTTTATCATAGTCGCCTGTTTTGATTAGATTGATCAATTGCTGCTCAATATGCAGCGGATAATAATAGCTCCTAGATTCCCGGGTTGCTTCCGACAGGTCGCCGTACCGAATAATTTCTCCGCTTCCCATGACTAGGCGGTACTCAAGCGCAGTCATTGCCTCCTGATAGGCCAAAGCGATCCCTTCCAGCTGCTCATGAACATTGCTGACCGCAACCGTCAGATGAACATCGAATTGATCGCGCATAAACACTTTAACCCGCTCCGCTATAGCCATTAATTCGTCGTCATCGCGGTATTCCTTGAAATTGATAATGCAGGCTTGCAGGTTGTCGATCTCGGTCGTGTAGGCCTGATGACTGCCTTCCACCACTTCTTCGGCCACGTTCATCACAAGAAAGTGCACCAGCTTTGCCTTCGGAAGATCGATGAGGCCTGACACTTCAAATTTACCGTAATGATCGACGGAGAACAGCAAGGCAGCAAATCGGTTAGAAGCGAGCGTAATCGCATGAACCTCAAGCGACTCCTGCATCGGCATATGCCCATCAAGCTGCCCCTTCAACAGCCCTTGAAGAAAATGGGAGCGAATCGAATTTCGATGCCGCTCAAATCGTTCCCCAATCTTTTCTTTCTCTGCAAAAGTATCATCGAGCAGCGTTTTTAAATAACCGAACTCATTCGAGCCTGCCTCGAAGGAAATGCCCGAACGCGTGACTAGACTTCGAATCAGCGTATTCATCGGGTTGTAGTTCCGTTTTAAGAATAAATAAGTAACAATTCCACCTAAGAGAAGGCTGAGAATGAGGCTGATATAGATTAAATTTTTTACGAGCTTCATTTTCTCGTCAAATAGGTTAGCCGGAATGAGCGATATATATTTCCAGCCCGTTTTTCCGGAAACCGTATAGGAAACGGCTATTTTTTGTTTTCCTGTGCCTTGATAGAACATCCCGCTTGTGCCCTTTAATTTCTCATTCGTAAAATCAGCGGAGCCGTATGCATTGCCGGTCGAAGCGATCAAACGGTTTTCCTTATCGAGTATAACGATGGAAGCTTTGTTGCTGGATGATATATTCGCGAGCAAACTGGAATCCTTAATAATAAACAATAAGACGGCGCCCTCCTGCTCCGAATTATCGAGGGTAAGCGAGCGGGCGTACATGACGGCCTTCGATGCTTGTCCATCTTCCCTATAAGTGATCGGCACATATTCATTCGTATACCGTTTGCCGAAAATCGCTGTCCATCTGTTTTTGTCCATCCCATCGGTATGCATCATTTCGAACAGCCTTTGACTGTCCAGATGCTCCCGCGAGGAAATGACCGTATCGCTGTTTTTATAATAGACATAGATCTCTTCTATGTAGTCGTTAGCCATTTTATAGATGCGCAAGTCCTTTGCAATTCCGGTCAGCGTGTAATAATCAGGATCTTGGATAGGGGCTTCAACGTCAAGAAAACCGGCAAGCCGATTGCTTAACGTCATTTCCGTGCTTAGCCGTTCAATATCCAGAAGATTGCTGTCAATCGCTTGCTCCATCTGATTAAGAAGAGATTCATTGGCCCGGTTAACCTCCGACGCTACTACATGCCAGGTCGCCGCATATATAATTCCGCTAATAATAATCGGGACTAACAGGACAGATATGTATGAAATTAGCCAAGTAATGATGATGCTGCGCGTACGGAACTTGATTATAGCCATAACTCACCTTGAACCCCCCGACCAATGCTGTAGCTTCTGTAACATTTTTTTGTATTCGACACCCTTCTTGTTTTCACCTGCCGTATGCAGCGCCTAGTCTTGTACCAGCCCAATTGCGTTTTTTTATCCCCCGTTTAGTTTTAAATTTTGCATATAAAAAAAGGACCTCTTCCCCACCTAACAGTGAGTTATGAGGTCCCCTCGTTTGCTCCTCCACAATCTGCGATTGGAACTAATCAGGCATGGGTCGATGGTGTAAATGAGATCTTCGGCGGACAGAGAATCCTTTATTTTTTCTATATCAACGATTATTGTGCAGTTCGCGGACTCAGGTTCCGTTAATCACTTCAGAAAAGCAATTAAACCCCGTTTAAATGGAAATAAAGGATCTCCTGTCCGCTTGTTACGCCTACATGGTCAAAACGCTAATATAACGGAACTACAGTCCTCTCTTTACAAATTCATCTATTACGTCTGCATTAACCAGAGCATAGGTTGACGGGTCGCCGTGTTCCGGCGGATTTCCGGAACTGTTGAATCAGGAGCCAAGGTTAGCCATAAATCCAAGTAACGCACATCTTGAAAGGCAAGTCCCGCATAAAGCATGAAGGACATCCGTACCGGCCAACTTTCGAAATGCTCGATGTCGGGCGGGAGCGGCCAACTCGGCTTATTCGCCAGATAAGGATACAAATAATCAAGACCGAGCCGAATACCCCTCCCATCCGGAAGACGGAAACGCCATAAATCATCATCCGGCGTGGACAGCAATTGACAAAGCGTTGCCATATTGTCGAGCACAAATATCGAATAGCCGTATGGCTTCGTGCGTGCCAGCTCGAGCGGGAAGCTGCCGTCTGCCGCCATTTGCGAGGGCAGCAAAATACGTTTGTAACGCTCCCTGCACATGGCCATCACGGCAGCATTGCCCGTATACGATGCGAATGCGGCTGCTTGCACGGTCCAGCATACCGCATGGTTGTTCGATGCATCCCGTTCTTCCAAACCGTAAGGATGCGTCAGCATCCATTCAAGATAATCCGCAAACCACCTTCTCAGCAATAACCCTTCACGTTCTGAGAGCGCCCCTGCCGCTTCAATCACTTCCGCCGCAGCAGGGACATCGATTAGATGAAGCGTATCAATGATGCCAAAGCCACGCCCCGGGCAAACGCCAGGAATCGCCTGGGCATATCGGAGATGCGGGTTCATGCGGGTCGATGCATCCAGGAAAAAATAGCGAAGAAACGCCGCCGCTTTGTCCGCGTAAATACGACGGCCTGAAACCGCGTAACCCGCCGCAAGATTGGCCGTATGCGTCCGCATTTCGCGAAGCGCTTCGCGATGCGCGGTGAATGCCCCTGGGTACGATTCGCCATCCCTTCGGACGTATGGCAACCCGTTTGGCGTAACCGGATTAGGCCACCAATAATCGCCATTGGAGTAATAATCGTGCTTGCCGCCTGGGCTTAACGCCGATCGGCATTCCGTAATGCCGATCAATGGCGCTTCAAGCGAGCGGTCAGCCTTCGCCTTTACTTCTTCCAGATCCGTTCGCCATTCGCAAAGCGTATCCATCGTCAGCACCTTGTACAAGCTCCCCTCGCAACAAATTTACTCGGCAGTCCAGATTGGGATTCCGTGCAGCCTCCACGGCTTGAAGCCTCCGAAGTACCCGCATAAATGCGGCTCTGCCGCTACAGGGCGAATCTTCGGCAAACTGTCCCCGTTTTCCAAAGCCGGATTGCCCACGCCATCCTCTCCAGACAATACAATCTCTTCTCCTTCTGCCAGCACTAATTCAAATCGCCCGTCCCCTAGCGGAATCGCCTTCGCTCCACCGCTTGCCGTTACGCTTGCCCCGTCAGTCATATCAGTTATTAGACGACAAGGCATTCCGGCCAAGCTTTTGACCCGAATCCACGACGTCTTTCCGCTCGAGCGTACCGCGCTGACAAGGAAAGCTCCCTCTGCGCGCAGGTCATGTAAGGCTGCTTCCTTCCAAGTGCCGGGCAGCGCCGGAAAAACGCGAATCCATTCCCCCCAGCTCTGCAGCAGCATATCATGTACGGCTTCCGCGCCCGCGAGAGGCGACTCGATAACCGGTCCGGCCTCCTTGTACATCGTGTTTGGTTTCAATATATGGAGCAGCGATTTCAGGTAAGCGTGCGCTTCGTCTCCTAGACCGATTGTTGCCGCAATGGAAGACGCTCCCGTGAACGTAAAGCCGCGCAAGTCTCCTTCCCTCGAAAACCAGTGGCGAAGCGAGCGATGTATGAGTGCCCTCTCTTCCTCTGAGTCCATATTCGCAGTATGCAAAGGAAAAGCGGCCATCAAATGGCTGAAGTGCCGATGCCCGAACGCTAGAGGCTGTCCCCGGCCGATCATGTAACCGGTCCCGTCCACGGGAAGAGGAGCGAGACGCCCTAGCGTTTCCGTCCACTCCTGCCGCTCGGCACCTAGCCCCGTTGCTTCTGCAATCCCGTCACGCTCTGACGGTTCGCTTATGCGCAGCAGCGTGCGGATTCCCCATTCGAGCAGTGCGAGATCATAATGAGCGTCCGGCACCGTCAACTGCAGGAATGAGCCGTATTCCGGTGAAATAGTCGGCGGCAAATGTAACAGGCCGTCCTCACCTTCCGCCAGCAATCGCATATGGAAGCGTACAGCCCGACGCAGCAGCGGATACACCAGTTCCTTCAGCAAATCCGCATCCATCGAATACCGGTATTGGCGCCACAGATTATGGCATACCCACAGCAGGTTCCCCTTCTCGTCATCGACGGGGCTAACCAGATCGTAGCTGCAGCTCCGTCCGAGACCCGCTGAATCCTGTCGGTACTCCTCGGGTACATTCAAGGCCAATTGATCAGATTGCTCCCGGAATGCTTTGACCAGCGACATGCCAAGCTCTAACCGATTAGACGCATAGACGGGAGAGTAAGACATCTGCACGTTCATGTTGAACCAAACGCCCGGCCAAGGCGATGAAGTAAGCCAAGGTCCCTGATTGTCGATCATCATGCCGTCTGACCGTGTCGCCGATGCGAGCTTATACATTTGAATCCAATAGAAGCCCTCCAGCTGCGTGTCGGGAATCGAAAGGAAGCTTTGCGGATAATAAGCATGCCACCAGCTGCGATGCTGCGAAACCCACGCATCCCATGGCTGCCGACGTGCACCGTTTACCGCTTCCCTTGCATGCTCCGCTGAGGTTTCATCCGCGCCGTTCATGACCGACAAATAAATAATGCGCCGTCTATCAAATCCCGTTGAAGCTCCATCCAGCTCTATCTCGGCCCAGGCAGCCGCGCAGCCGCCTGTCCCATCGGGCTTGAATGCGGTTAGGGCGATCTCGATGCCGTTCTTGACTGACCTTGTAACTTCCTCTTCCGGAATATATTGATTCAGATTGCGGCCGTCCGCATTGTGCAGAATCGGATCAACCTCCGAATAGGGATACCACCGGAAGGCTGCGCTGCCTTCACCTTCCGACGTCTCCAGCTCCACCGCCATGACCATTTCGCGGCTATGCGCGATGGCTCTTAGCTTGACGGCTCCAGCGGTCGTCGTAATTTCCGCCTTAAGCTCCGCATCCCATAAATGAAGCCGCATACTGGTCGGCTGATAAATCCATCCTGCCAGCTCCAAATGCAATTCGCCAATCGGCACACGGGGAGAAAACCCACCATCCGGACGTCTTGCCGTCACATCTGTTCGCCCTAGCACGAATCGAAGAACATTTCGTTTCAAACGGTGTTCCTCGCCGTAAACCATAGCGCCAAGCCAGCCGTTGCCGATAAAGGCGCCTTGATCCCAGGAAACAGGCTTTACCGACCAAGTCAGATCATGCCTGCCTAAGAAGGATGACCAATCCAGCCTCGTATCGATCATATATTCCACTCCTTTTCTACGTTCGGACGACGCTTACCCACCTTGTTACAATACTAAGCCCGCGCCTTTCAATCCTTCCGATATGATGCAAACAGACGCAACGCCGCCTTCGGCATATTCCGCTTGAATCGACGCTCTCCCATTCGCCAGCTGGACATATCTGCTTCCGCGGGTTGTCCCGAGATTGTCGATCAGCCTGCCTTCGCCAGCGAGCGAGAACCGGATAAAGTTGGCAGCGTCGGGACAAAACCGATCTTTGCTATCGAATGCTTCGACCTCTAGGAGCACCGTTCCTTGCGGAAGCTTCTTTGCGGTCATCCGCAAGGAAGCCGGCTCCGTCCAACGCTCCGTTTGGTAATCGAATTGCAGTTCATCCGATACCGTAACGCCGTCCTTTTCCGCCACGACTCGCAGTGTGTTAACGCCACTCTGAAAAACAATATCCCAGCTTAGACCCGCGCAAGGAAAGCTTTGCGAATCACGATTTTTCCTGCCGCAGCTCTTACCGTTTATAAACAGCTCTGCTGTTTGGCAATTGGAGTAGATACGCACCTTCTTCCTCTCGCCAATTCCTCCCCACCTTGTCGACCATGAATGACCGTAAATACGAACCATCGGCTTATCGCTCCAGTAGGATTGGAAAACATAATATGCCTCTTTTTTCGTCAAATCACGCTCGACAACACCTTTTTGGTTGACGTATGGTACCGGATTATCCGGCCTGAGCGGCGTAGAGAAATCTTTGAATACCCATTGCGCCGTTCCTGTCAGCCAGTCCATTTTCTCCTGCGTCTTCAAATGCCAATCGATCAAATCGCAAAAGTAGGTCTCTGACCAATCGCCGTCTGCCGACACGCGCGGGTCTCCGCCAGTCATTAAGAAGTCGCCGTCACGCTCCTCCGCAGTCGCTTCCGCTGAAATCGTTTGAAATCCGGTGTATGGCTGCTCGGCATGCCTGCCCGCCATCGCGTCAGCCCCCCATTCCATATGGATGAAGCGGCTTGTATGCTCGAAACCGTGGCGGCTGTAGTCCTCGTATTTGGGATAAATGCCTCTGTACCAGCCGGCCCATATCGAAGGCGAATAAACATCGACGATGTCCTTGCAAAACTCGCAGCGCCTAATGCCCGTTACCCGATGCGGATCGCGCTCATGGGCAAGATCATGCAGCTCCTTCATGAAAACACGGATTTGCTCCTGATCGAAATAGTCAAAGTCGCCTTCCCAATCGTTCTCGTTGCCGAGTCCCCAAATGATTACCGACGGATGATTGTAATGCTGCTCGATCATCGCCCCAAGCATGTCACGGCATTGGCGCTTGTAATCATCATCGCCTAGACCGCCGCGGCACCAAGGGATTTCTTCCCATACTAGAATGCCAAGCTCGTCGCATAGGTCCAGCACCAATTTCGACTGCTGATAGTGGCCTAGCCGCAGAAAGTTAACCCCCATATCCTTGATCAGCGCAAGCTCTTCTCGGACCATGTCGTCTGTCATGGCAGCGGCTACTCCCGCATGATCGTCATGCCGATGCGTTCCCTGAATGAGCAGCCTTGTACCGTTCAGCAGGAAGGGTCCTTTTTCTACAAATTCATAGAACCGGACGCCAAACCTTTCAACAGCTTCGTCAATGCCATGAATACTCTCGAGTCTAATCTCGCAAGTGTATAGGGAGGGATGCTCGGGACTCCATAAGGAAGGCAAGCGAAGCTCGAGCGCCGCGCACTCCTGCATGCCTTCCCATGGCAATGCTTCAATGGCGAACCGCTTTACCTCATTTCCAGAAGGGTCGCGAACGACTCCGGCCAAGTGAAGCGGCGACTGCTTTTGCTGCGGATTGTAAAGCCTTGCTTGTATTTGGACCGTAGCTTTTTCCCGCGAATCCGTCTTAACCGATATATGCACGCGGTCCAGCGATACGCTCGGCACATATGCGAGATGCACGCCGCGATACAAGCCCCCGTACAGATTAAAATCGCTGATGTCCGATGGAATCGTCTGAAGATCGCGGCTGTTGTCGGTCATGACTGCGATCGGCACTTGCCCGTTAAAATAAGGAATGCTTTTGGCACGCAGCGCAGCATCGGTAATGTCGATCCTAAATTCATCATAGCCGCCAATATGCTTCCCTACTTCTTCTGTACCGACGTAGACGGCAGCTCTTTGCCCCGCACCTTCGAACCGCAGCAGCGTCCTCCCATCCGGGTAGGGGCTGCTCACATCAAGTCTTGTTCGATACCAGCCCTGCCCCTGATAATATTTGACATCCGGATCAACCGAATCATATTCGTTAAAGCAATGCGGAAGACTCACCATTTCCCAAGGAAGATGATAGATCGTCTGCTTTAGCTTATCTTCCCGCCATACTTCAAACACCCCGCCTAGGCAGCCTCGGTAATGTTCCCAGCAATTGGTTAGATTCAATGTTTTCATCGTTCACCTCTACGTTTGATCAATTGTGCTTCGTCTATTAAAAAATACGGCGCTTCCAACCCATCAGCTTGGCGACCGCTTCGATATAGTAATAGTCTCCATAAATAAGCGAGACGTTAATATTGGAGTTTGCCGGCTTATTCCCCGTTCCTTGCAGCAGGATGGCCTCATGCTCAGGGCGGTCCCAAGTGCCATAGCTAGTAGTAAGCGATTGCAAGATCCGCTCAGCCGCTTCGCGATATGGACGGGCCTGTATCTCGGGCAGCGCTTCCGCCAGCTCGATTAACCCCGAAGCCGCGCATGCAGCGGCCGAAGTATCACGCGGCTCTTCGCCGAGCGACTCTGCCGCGCGAAAATCCCAATGCGGGATGCTGTCGGCTGGAAGCATCGCCATAAAATAATGCGCGACCCGCTGCGACGCATATAGATATTTTTTATCGCCCGTATAGCGATATACATTTGCCAAACCGTGCAGCGCCCAAGCGGCCCCGCGGCTCCAAGCGGAGTCCGGTCCCGCGCCTTGCCCGCCTAACGATTCAATGACTTCGCCTGACGATGGATCAAAGCTTACGATATGATTAACCGATCCGTCTTCGCGAATAAAGTGCTTAATTATCGTATCTGCATGCGTTCTGCCAATATGGGCAAAACGCGGATCGCCAATCTCCTCGGCCGCCCAGAATAAGACGGACAAGTTCATTGCCGAATCGATGATCGACCAGCCCGTCTTTTCTTGGTTCCATGCACGCAGGAAGCCCCCCGCCAGATTAAAACGGCCAGCTAGGAAATTCGCTGCGGCCAAGCCGCGGCGTTTGCCGTCTTGATCACCCGTCACCTTGTATTTCATAATCGCCGAAGGCAAAAACTGAAAACCGACGTCATGGTGGAAGTTGTTGTCCTCCATCATTTTACGTTCAAATCTGCCGTCCCACTCCCAAGCCGCTTCCTTGTAATGCTCCTTGCCCGTCATGTCATGCATGATCCAAAGAATGCCCGGCCAAAATCCTGCCGTCCACCAATCGAGGCGCATATCGTCATAGATGCCGGTATCTTGAGGCGCAACATGCGGCGACTTGTCCCCCAGCTGCCCAATCATCCGATCCACTTTTTGCTGCAGAGCTTGCCAAAGCGAATGAAGCTCCTCCTGCTTTATTCGACTGTTCTGCGATAACAAAGTACCCATTTCCCATCTCCTCGCTTTATTCCCGAATTTTAATAAGGCAGAAACATTTTTTCATGAAAGTTAGGAAGCTTGTTGACTTATACTTCAATATTCTTTCTTTTATAGTAGCAAAAAAAGAACGACACTAGTTTTGCGCTCTTATGATAAAATGTTGCTATATTACGATTTAACGGGAGCGTATGAGATGAGAATTTTAAATTATATGAATTTGTACAGCCACCCTGTCCAGCTTTCTTTCCTAAAGGATCGAACCGATGAATTCGTTGAAGTCTACCATGCCCATCAAGGGATGGAGCTGTTATATGTACATGAGGGAAACAGCCAAGTTATCGTCAATCAGCAGATCGTCAAGCTGGCTCCGGGCTGCCTCTTCTTTTTCCGTCCCTTCCAGCTGCATCGCATACAATTGAAGCTCGGGCCGGGATCCCGCTATATCCGATCGTTATTCGTCTTCGAGCCTTCCAAGCTTGATGAGTATCTTGCTCCTTTCGCTTCACTGCGCTCGTTTTTCCACCGGCTATGGAAGGAGCCTCTGGAGCAAGCGCAAGTATTTGAAGGCTTGCCGCAAGAAGCTTTCCTCAGCTTGTTCGATAGCTATCGCGAGCGCATCGCGAATACACAGCCGGAGCTTCAACTGGAGGAGGAAATGCTATTCCTCATTTCGCTCCTGCATCAGCTAAAGCCATTCGAAGCCCCGCAGCAGCGCAAAGACCCGCTGCAGCTGCGGAGTTCCTCCATAGCTGAGCGGGTAATGGGCTGGGTTGAGCAGCATTATATGGATGAGTTTGATCTGAGACAGCTCGCCGATGACATCCATTTGACTCCCAATCATGTATCGGCAGCCTTCCGGCAAAAAGCGGGCACGAGCATTACCGAATATTTGACCGCCCGCCGCATCCGCCAAGCCTGCTGGCTCCTTAAGATGAGCGACCTATCCATTCAGGAAGTGGGACAAGCGATCGGACTGACGAACAGCTCCTACTTCTGTAATTTGTTCAAAAAGCATGTTGGCTTAAGTCCGAACCGCTACAGGCATTCGGTAGGCTGAAGATAGCTGTGAATCTTTAGCAACACTATGTCCGGCGCATATAGGCGCGCACCGTAATAGGTGCAAAGACCGCCACAATGACAGCAGCTCCGATGAGTGAGATGCCAAGATCCCAGCCTACAGTTCCTGTGTTGGCAAGTTCTCGGACGGCGGTGACGAGATGCGAGATCGGATTGACGTTAACAAACCATTGAAGCCAGTTCGGCATCGTATCAACCGGCACGAAGGCGTTGGACAGAAACGTAAGCGGAAACAGCACAAGCATCGAGATACCCTGCACGCTTGAGGCCGTACGCGCAATGACGCCAAAGAAAGCAAAAATCCAGCTTATCGACCAGGAGCAGATAATGACTAGAAGCGCAGCGATGGCGACGCTGCCGAGCCCTCCATCGGGCCGGTAGCCCATAATATACCCCATCGTAAAGGTAAGAACAGTCGCAATGGTATACCGGACGGTGTCTGCAAGCAAAGCTCCCGCGAGCGGAGCTATTCGCGCGATAGGCAGTGACTTGAATCGGTCGAACACCCCTTTATCCATATCCTCACGCAATTGGACGCCGGTGACGATTGAGGTTGTGATCACAGTCTGCACGAGAATGCCCGGAATGATGACAGGCAAATAGCTCACCACGTCGCCTGAGATGGCGCCGCCAAAAATATAAGTAAACATTAAGGTGAAGATGATCGGCTGAAGCGTTACATCGAACAATTGCTCAGGCGTACGCCGAATTTTAAGCAAACCCCGATAGGCCATTGTCAACGAGTTTCGTATCGTCTGGCCGAAGCTCGTGTAGTTTTTCAGCTTGCGATCGGCAACCGTTCTCACTGTAGGACTGCTCATACGCTAGCCACCTCTTTCTGATTCGATTCATCAGACGCCAGTATCGCATCCTCCTTAACACCAGTGCCTGTAATGTTTAGAAACACCTCATCGAGGGTCGGCTTCTGCACACTCATCTCGGTCAAGTGAATTCCCGCTTCGCGGAGGGCGTTAAGCAGATCTGTGACTCGGTCAACGTTCACAATCGGCGCAGTAAGCTTCCCTTCTTCGTCCAGCACATTAGCCTGAATTCGAAGCACCTGTTCAACTGTTTTACGGGCGGCCTCGATATCCTGTGGATTTTGGAGTCTCAAATGCAGCGACGAGGAACCGACTGACGCTTTCAGTTCATCCGAAGTGCCCTCGGCGACGACTCGCCCATGATCGATAACCGCAATCCGGTCTGCAAGTTGGTCAGCCTCTTCGAGATACTGCGTTGTTAGCAGTACAGTTGACCCCGTCTTCACCAACCGGCGGATCGTGTCCCACATCTGCGCGCGCGTTCGCGGATCCAGCCCCGTCGTTGGTTCATCCAGAAAAAGAAGCGGCGGCTGTGCAATAAGGCTTGCTGCCAGATCGAGCCTACGGCGCATGCCGCCGGAGAAATTTTTGAGCGGCCGTTTTGCCGCCTCCGTCAAACCAAATTCCTCAAGCAGCTCCCCTGCTTTTTTCCGCGCCTCTGCACGTCCCAGACCTAGCAGCCGTGAGAAAATGATCAGGTTCTCGGTAGCGCTAAGCGACTCGTCGACCGAAGCATACTGACCGGTCACCCCGATCAGTTGACGGACAATCTGCGCCTCCTTCAACACATCATGTCCAAAGATTCGCGCCGAACCCGCATCCGGCCTTAGCAAGGTTGCCAGCATTCTAATCGTAGTCGTCTTACCCGCTCCATTTGGACCAAGCACGCCGTAGATCGAGCCTGCGCGCACGTTCAAATCTACGCCATCCACCGCGCGAAAGCTGCCAAAAGCTTTAACGAGTCCGCGCGCTTCGATAGCCCAATCGCCATTGTTTGGCTCTTTTTTCTTGTTGTGAGCAAAATCCATTGCCATTCCTCCAATATCAGATGATATGGTCATTCTAACTCATGTTTTTAAACAGAATTTAAACGAGTGTTGCGATGTAATTACCCTCTTATAGGGAAAGGGCATACCCGTTCCCTTCCGTCCGTTCAGCAGCTGTTCAGACTGAACCCACGGGCTCGCCTCTAATAAAAAAGTCCACGAGCTTAATCGTGGACTTTCTTAGTTGGTGGAACCTTTTTGGCTTTAATTAATGAATTTAAGTGTTTGCATCATGCGATAAACAATGGTGGCGGATTGCGCTCGATCTGCTGATTTCAAAGGGGCAAATGCATTGCCCTCAAGCCCGTTGACGATTTTCTCTTGAATCGCGATGGCTGTCGCATCCTTCGCCCAAGCAGCAATAGAGGAGCGATCCACAAACGAATTCAATAACTGATCTTTGTCACTTGCCGCCATGCTGTTCACATATCCTGCATGCTTCATAGCGTTGTACATCATAACGACCATTTCCTGCCGCGTGATCTGTTGATCCGGACGGAATGTATTATCCTTATACCCGCTGACAAGCCCAGCTTTGACAGCTGTAGAGACAACGCCGGCATACCAGCTGCTCTTCGGCACATCTTTAAACGTTTGATTGCCCGCCGTTTCAGGCAGAGCACCCAAAGCACGAGAAATCATAGCCGTAAACTCTGCGCGAGTAACTTTTTGATTCGGACGGAATTTCCCGTCTGGAAAACCGGAGATAAAGAACTTGGAAGCCAGCGTCTCCACTGGTTTCTGTGCATAAGTGCCGAGCACGTCGCTGAATGTTTTCACATTTTTAACAACGGAATAGAGCGAGTTGCCTTTACGAAGAATACTCGACAATACTTCACCATTCGAGTTCGTTGTGAACAGCGTTGGCAGCGGATAGAATTGATTCGTCGAAGGATCGAAATAAACACCCGAATAATGACTGAAGTCATCCCCGGACGCTTGAGGAATCGTCAAAATATGCTCCGTATACGAGCTGAATTGGTTTAGCTCCACATCCTTTCCTTCCAAATCCGCCACAATTATAAAATCAACTGGAGCAGCTAACGATTGCGCGCCCGATTTGGCAAAAATATCATTGATGCCTTGCGTCGTTTTTTCATCTGGCGTAGAAATAATGATTTTAATCGTAAAATCACTCTTCAAATTGAGCTCAGCAGCCTTTTCTGTCAATGTTTGAACTGGAAAAGATATTTGGCCAACCTGTGTATTGAATTGAATGGAAGCGTTGCTCGCCTTATCCTTCAATGACTGAAACATTCCCAGCGTCAAACTTACTTCCACTTGCTGCCCGTTTCCGGCAACGTCCACTACGACGGTTTGCTTCTCAACTGGAGATGCTGCAACGTCTTTGTTGATAAAATCGGACAGCTTCTTCTTGTCCAGCTGCGCCTTCACAACCGTTTTGCCGTCTACCGTCACCTGCTCGATTTTGACAACATCCGCAGGAGCATTGATTTGGTTTGGTGAAGACGTCGTTGGTGTTGGCACGACTACAATAGGACCCGGAACTGGACCAGGACCGCCAGGACCGCCGGGCGGCGTCGAAACGATTGTAACATCGAAGTTCTGATTAGCAACGTTTGAACCGATACCTACAACTACATGGTGTTTACCGGCGGAAGCATCGGACGAAAGTTTGAATTTGACGGAGTAGGTACCATTCGTTACCTGTACCGTATCGATAAATTCAACTACGTTCTTCGCATTGTCAATTACTTTTACGACGACTTCAGGATAAAGAGCAGTCCCGCTGATCACAATTTCTTGACCGGGTTTTACCGAAGCGATGCTGTCAACCGTCACTTGGGCAGTTGCGGCTTGTACGGAGTTCACCCCGGCTAAGTTGCCCCACAAAATTGCGGCAATGATAATCAGGGCAAGCCATTTCTTATTCACTGTTGTTTCACTCCTATGTGTTGCAGCCAAATTTGGTTATCCCGCAACTTGGCTGCATCTCAAAATGATTGTCTTTTACTTGCTTAGAACGATTTTGTCAGCCAGCGGTGTACCGACATTATCTGTAGCCGTGTTAATTTGATCCATAATCAGTACATTGACCTTATGATCTTTTGTAAATGCGGTATTGAATTGTGCGGTCAAGGTTGAAGCGGATTTGCCATCATACTCTAACGCTATGATGCTTACAGGAGTATCTCCATTCATAAGTTCGAAAATGACGTATTTGGAACCGGAATACGTTAGTCCTTCGGTTGGTGTTACAGTCACCTTGGCTTCAATACCATTTTTCGTATCCAGTCCAGTACCGGAAATAACGTACGGCTTGGCATTTTCTGCTGCAAATGCTGCAATGACCTTAGCGCTTTCCTCAAAGCCGGCGCGGGTTACTGTAATTTTCACAGTTCCAGCCGCAGCGCCAAGCTGCGTAATCTGCAAGCTGGCAGATGTTGCGCCGCTTGCTACAGTAGCCGTTTTGAGCAAGTTACCCGTAGAGCTGTAAACTTTCACGATATCCCCAGCTTGGAGATTGCTCACGAGTATTAAGTCATCTTGACCCGTGACGTTGTTTGTAACCATGATGTCCGATCCGATTGGAGCCGATGTTAGAACGTTCTTCAGTACGGTTAAATTAAATGTTCTCTGTTCCGTAGTGCCGTTCTTCGTAATGGTAGCCGTTAAAGTAACGGAAGCGTCACCGAAAGCATTAGCCGGACGATTCACGGTTCCGTTTGCTGCAATAACGGCTGTGTTGCCAGACGACCAAGTGATGGTTGTACCATTCGTTCCCGTTAATGGGAGCGTCAATTTTTGCGTCACGTTAGTTGCCGTATCAACGCCTGAATATACAATGCCAAGCGCTGCTTTGTCAGCCGCTACGGATTCCGCGTCGTTAAACGACGTTTCTTTAATAACCGTCACATCAAACACTTTCTTATCTTGTGCACCGTTCTTCGTAATCGTAGCGGTCAGCGTCACGATGGTATCGCTGGATGTCTTCGCCGGACGCGTCACTTTTCCGTTCGTGGCTACGACAAGCGGGCTGCTGGACGACCATGTAATAATCGCTCCATTTGCTCCTGTTGTCGGCAATGTCAAGTCCTGGGTTACACTGACAGCTTTATCACTGCCGCCATAAACGATACCGAGTCCAGCTTTGTCTGCCGCTACGGATTCCACGTCATTGAAGGACGTTAGCTTAAGCACATTAACATTGAATGTTTTCGTATCCTGCTGGCCGTTCTTCGTAATCGTAGCTGTCAGCGTCACGATGGCATCGCTCGATGTCTTCGCAGGACGGCTTACGTTACCGTTTGTAGCTACAACGGCCGTGTTGCTCGACGACCATGTAATAATCGCTCCATTTGCTCCCGTTGTCGGCAATGTCAAGTCCTGGGTTACACTGACGGCTTTATCGCTGCCGCCGTAACCGATAACGAGTTCCGCTTTGTCTGCCGCTACGGATTCCACGTCATTGAAGGACGTTAGCTTAAGAACTGTCACATCAAATGTTTTTGTATCCTGTACACCGTTCTTCGTAATCGTAGCTGTCAGCGTCACGATGGTATCACTGGATGTCTTCGCAGGACGTGCTACTTTGCCATCCGTGTCAACGATAACCGTGTTGCTGGACGACCATGTAATATTCGCCCCATTCGCACCAATTGTAGGCAATGTCAGGTCCTGCGTTACGCTGACGGCTTTATCGCTGCCGCCATAACCGATACCGAGTTCCGCTTTGTCTGCCGCTACGGATTCCGCGTCGTTAAACGACGTTTCTTTAATAACCGTCACATCAAACACTTTCTTATCTTGTGCACCGTTCTTCGTAATCGTAGCGGTCAGCGTCACGATGGTATCGCTGGATGTCTTCGCCGGACGCGTCACTTTTCCGTTCGTGGCTACGACAAGCGGGCTGCTGGACGACCATGTAATAATCGCTCCATTTGCTCCTGTTGTCGGCAATGTCAAGTCCTGGGTTACACTGACAGCTTTATCACTGCCGCCATAAACGATACCGAGTCCAGCTTTGTCTGCCGCTACGGATTCCACGTCATTGAAGGACGTTAGCTTAAGCACATTAACATTGAATGTTTTCGTATCCTGCTGGCCGTTCTTCGTAATCGTAGCTGTCAGCGTCACGATGGCATCGCTCGATGTCTTCGCAGGACGGCTTACGTTACCGTTTGTAGCTACAACGGCCGTGTTGCTCGACGACCATGTAATAATCGCTCCATTTGCTCCCGTTGTCGGCAATGTCAAGTCCTGGGTTACACTGACGGCTTTATCGCTGCCGCCGTAACCGATAACGAGTTCCGCTTTGTCTGCCGCTACGGATTCCACGTCATTGAAGGACGTTAGCTTAAGAACTGTCACATCAAATGTTTTTGTATCCTGTACACCGTTCTTCGTAATCGTAGCTGTCAGCGTCACGATGGTATCACTGGATGTCTTCGCAGGACGTGCTACTTTGCCATCCGTGTCAACGATAACCGTGTTGCTGGACGACCATGTAATATTCGCCCCATTCGCACCAATTGTAGGCAATGTCAGGTCCTGCGTTACGCTGACGGCTTTATCGCTGCCGCCATAACCGATACCGAGTTCCGCTTTGTCTGCCGCTACGGATTCCGCGTCGTTAAACGACGTTACTTTAAGAACCGTAACATCAAATGTTTTTGTATCCTGTACACCGTTCTTCGTAATCGTAGCTGTCAGCGTCACGATGGCATCGCTGGATGTCTTCGCCGGACGGCTCACATTACCGTTTGTAGCTACGACGCTCGTGTTGCTTGACGACCAAGTAATATTAGCCCCATTCGCACCCGTTGTCGGCAATGTCAGGTCCTGCGTTACGCTGACGGCTTTATCGCTGCCGCCATAACCGATACCGAGTTCCGCTTTGTCTGCCGCCACGGATTCCGCTTTGTTAAACGTCGTTTCTTTAATGACTGTCACGTCAAATGTTTTTGTATCCTGCTCGCCGTTCTTCGTGATCGTAGCTGTCAGCGTCACGATGGCATCGCTGGATGTCTTCAGTGGACGTTTCACAGTTCCGTTCGTTGCAACGATATCTGTGTCGCTGGACGACCATGAAATAAGCGTTCCATTCGCACCCGATGTCGGCAATGACACGTTCTCCGTTACACTGACAGCTTTATCGACCCCGCCATATCCGATAGACAGTGCAGCTTTGTCTGCCGCTACGGATTCCGCTTTGTTAAACGTCGTTTCTTTAATGACTGTCACGTCAAATGTTTTTGTATCCTGCTCGCCGTTCTTCGTGATCGTAGCTGTCAGCGTCACGATGGCATCGCTCGATGTTTTCGCCGGGCGGGTTACATTTCCGTTCGTAGCAATGACGAGCGGACTGCTGGACGACCATGTAATATTCGCCCCATTCGCACCCGTTGTCGGCAATGTCAGGTCCTGCGTTACACTGACGGCTTTATCGACTCCGCCATATCCGATAGCCAATGCCGCTTTGTCCGCTTCCACCGATTCGGTATCATTGAACGTCGTTTGCTTAAGCACAATCACATCAAATGTTTTCGTATCCTGTACACCGTTCTTCGTAATTGTAGCTGTTAGCGTCACGATGGCATCACTGGATGTCTTCAACGGACGTTTTACAGTTCCGTTTATTTCAACGACATCCGTGTTGCTGGACGACCATGTAATATTCGCCCCATTCGCACCCGTTCCCAGCAAAGTTAAGTTCTGCGTTACACTGACGGCTTTATCGACACCGGTATAACCGATACCCAGCGCCACTTTGTCTGCCGCAACGGACTCCGCATCGTTGAACGTCGTTTGTTTGAGAATGTTCACTACAAACTCTTTGGTTTCTTGCACACCATTCTTTGTAATGGTAGCTGTCAGAGTAACAATGGCATCGTTAGATGTTTTCAACGGGCGAATTACTGTACCTATTCCTGCATTAACAGCCACATCGACAGCCAAATTGTCAGATGCCCATGTTATCGTAGTTCCATTTGCACCTGTTGTTGGAAGCGTCAAGTTTTGCGACACGTTGGCTGCATGATCAGCACCGGCATACACGATGCCAAGCGCTGTTTTATCAACTGAAACGGACTCACTATCTGTGATTGCCAGTTTGATCAGTTTGACAACAAACTCTTTCGTCTTCGTGCTGCCATTTCGAGTCAAAGTGGCTGTCAAGGTGGCAGTCAAATCACCTGTCAAGTAAGCTGGCCGAGTAACGTTACCGTTAGAAACGTCAACCTCCAGTAAATCAGAGCTCCAAGAAACTGCCGATCCTTCGACTCCCAATATAGGAAGCGTTAGCTGATCAGTTACATGGCTGGCAGCATCTCCTGGTTTAAATTGAATTTCTAGCGAAGCTGTATCACGGTTTAACGAGCCGGCTTCTAATCCATTGTCTAGTGCTGTCTGAATGGCCGCTATGTCCACATAGCCTGTACCCGGACGAGCTTCCAATACTTTGCTTGAGGTAGCCAGCTTATCCGCATTGCCCAATATGTTGTAAACAGTCAAATCTAGTCCGAGCAGGCCAGCTTCAAGCGCCGTTTTCATTGCTGCTGCACTAACCGCTACGTTCACATTAGCTGCTGGCGTACGCGCTGTCACTGCTGCATCAAATGCCGCTTGCACGGCCGTTTGGTCAGCATAACCTCCAACTGGAATTCCCGATTGCACGGCCGTTGCTACGGCTGCCTTATCCGCCGCTGTCCAAGTTGAGTAAATTCCAAGCGTCAGAGAGAGCGATCCCGCTTCCAGTGCTGTTTGCGTTGCTGCCGCATTTGCAGCAATATTCACATCGGCTACTGCTGTTCGTGCCGTTACAGCCGCATCGAACGCTGCTTGTACCGCCGCTTTATCTGCAAAGCCTCCTACTGGAATTCCCGCATAAACTGCCGCAGCTACTGCTGCTTTATCCGCTGTTGCCCAAGTCTGGTATACGCCTAGCGTCAAGGAGAGCGAGCCGGCTTCAAGCGCCGTTTGCGTTGCCGCTGCATCCACTGCAATATTCACATCGGCTACAGCTGTCCGCGCCGTTACCGCCGTGTCGAATGCCGCTTGTAATGCCGCTTTGTCGGAATAACCTCCAACTGGAAGTGCTGCTAGCACGGACGCAGCTACCGCTGTCTTATCCGCCGCTGTCCAAGTCGGGTATAACCCACCCAGGTTCAGTGAAAGCGAGCCGGCTTCCAGCGCTGTTTGCGTTGCCCCAGCATTCACCGCAATGTTCACATCAGCCACTGCTGTACGTGCCGTCACCGCTGCATCAAATGCCGCTTGCACAGCCGCTTTGTCCGCATAGCCTCCGACTGGAATTCCCGCAAGCACATCCGCCGCTACTGCTGTCTTATCTGCCGCTGTCCATGTCGGGTACACTGCGCCGAGGTTCAGCGAAAGCGAACCGGCCTCCAACGCCGTTTGCGTTTCCGACGCATTAGCTGCAATATTCACATCAGCTACTGCTGTCCGTGCTGCTATCGCCGCATCGAACGCTGCTTGTACCGCCGCTTTGTCCGCATAGCCGCCTACCGGAATTCCCGCATAAACTGCCGCAGCTACCGCTGTCTTATCCGCCGTTGCCCAAGTCGAGTATATGCCCAATGTCAGGGTAAGCGAGCCGGCTTCAAGCGCCGTTTGCGTTGCTGCTGCATCCGCTGCAATATTCACATCGGCCACTGCAGTCCGTGCCGTTACTGCCGCATCGAATGCCGCTTGGACTGCCGCTTTGTCCGCATAGCCGCCTACCGGAATGCCTGCGTGCACGGCCGCCGCTACAGCTGTTTTATCCGCCGTTGTCCAAGTCGGGTACAATGCACCCAGGTTTAGTGAAAGCGAGCCGGCTTCAAGCGCCGTTTGCGTTGCCCCCGCATTCACCGCAATATTCACATCAGCCACTGCTGTACGTGCCGTTACCTCCGCATCGAATGCCGCTTGTACCGCTGCTTTGTCCGCATAGCCTCCAACTGGAATACCAGCATGTACGGCCGTTGCGACTGCTGTCTTATCCGCCGCTGTCCAGGTCGGGTATACGGCGCCGAGGTTCAGCGAAAGCGAACCGGCTTCCAATGCCGTTTGCGTTGCTGCCGCATTCGCCGCAATATTCACATCGGCTACTGCTGTACGTGCCGTTACCGCCGCATCGAATGCCGCTTGTATAGCTGCCAGGTTGGCATATCCAACTCCTGGGACACCAGCAAATACTTGCGCTGAAACCGCCGCTTGGTCTGCTGCAGACCAACTGCTATATACGCCAAGTGTAAGTCCGAGCGCCACATTTTCTAGAGCCGTTTCCATTGCCGTTGCATCGACCGCATTATTCACAGCAGCCATCGGTGCGTCAGCGGAGATCGCGCTATCCAGCGCCAATTGAATTGCAGCTTTATCTACAAAGCCGTTAACAGGGCGATGGCTCAACACATGGCTTGCGACAAGCACTTTATCTGCCGTATGCAGCAAATTATAAGCTGTCAGATCCAAAGCCAATGAACCTGCTTCCAGCGCCGTTTGCGTTGCCGCCGCATTCACCGCAATATTCACATCAGCTACAGCTGTCCGTGCCGTCACCGCTGCATCGAATGCTGCTTGCACAGCCGCTTTGTCCGCATAGCCTCCAACTGGAATTCCCGCTTGCACAGTTGTTGCTAAGGCTGTCTTATCTGCCGCTGACCAAGTTGGGTACAGNTGCATCGACCGCATTATTCACAGCAGCCATCGGTGCGTCAGCGGAGATCGCGCTATCCAGCGCCAATTGAATTGCAGCTTTATCTACAAAGCCGTTAACAGGGCGATGGCTCAACACATGGCTTGCGACAAGCACTTTATCTGCCGTATGCAGCAAATTATAAGCTGTCAGATCCAAAGCCAATGAACCTGCTTCCAGCGCCGTTTGCGTTGCCGCCGCATTCACCGCAATATTCACATCAGCTACAGCTGTCCGTGCCGTCACCGCTGCATCGAATGCTGCTTGCACAGCCGCTTTGTCCGCATAGCCTCCAACTGGAATTCCCGCTTGCACAGTTGTTGCTAAGGCTGTCTTATCTGCCGCTGACCAAGTTGGGTACAGTGCGCCGAGGTTCAGCGAAAGCGAACCAGCTTCCAGCGCCGTTTGTGTTGCCGCTGCATTCGCCGCTATATTCACATCCGCTACAGGTGTCCGTGCCGTTACAGCAGCATCGAACGCTGCTTGTACCGCTGCTTTGTCCGCATAGCCGCCTACTGGAATACCCGCTTGCACGTCTGCTGCTACAGCCGTCTTATCCGCCGCTGTCCATGTTGAGTAAACGCCTAGTGTCAGGGAGAGCGATCCCGCTTCCAGCGCCGTTTGCGTTGCCGCTGCATCCGCTGCAATATTCACATCGGCCACTGCAGTCCGTGCCGTTACTGCCGCATCGTATGCCGCTTGGACTGCCGCTTTGTTCGCATAACCTCCAACTGGCAGACCTGCTAGCACGGACGCGGCTACTNGCAAATACTTGCGCTGAAACCGCCGCTTGGTCTGCTGCAGACCAACTGCTATATACGCCAAGTGTAAGTCCGAGCGCCACATTTTCTAGAGCCGTTTCCATTGCCGTTGCATCGACCGCATTATTCACAGCAGCCATCGGTGCGTCAGCGGAGATCGCGCTATCCAGCGCCAATTGAATTGCAGCTTTATCTACAAAGCCGTTAACAGGGCGATGGCTCAACACATGGCTTGCGACAAGCACTTTATCTGCCGTATGCAGCAAATTATAAGCTGTCAGATCCAAAGCCAATGAACCTGCTTCCAGCGCCGTTTGCGTTGCCGCCGCATTCACCGCAATATTCACATCAGCTACAGCTGTCCGTGCCGTCACCGCTGCATCGAATGCTGCTTGCACAGCCGCTTTGTCCGCATAGCCTCCAACTGGAATTCCCGCTTGCACAGTTGTTGCTAAGGCTGTCTTATCTGCCGCTGACCAAGTTGGGTACAGTGCGCCGAGGTTCAGCGAAAGCGAACCAGCTTCCAGCGCCGTTTGTGTTGCCGCTGCATTCGCCGCTATATTCACATCCGCTACAGGTGTCCGTGCCGTTACAGCAGCATCGAACGCTGCTTGTACCGCTGCTTTGTCCGCATAGCCGCCTACTGGAATACCCGCTTGCACGTCTGCTGCTACAGCCGTCTTATCCGCCGCTGTCCATGTTGAGTAAACGCCTAGTGTCAGGGAGAGCGATCCCGCTTCCAGCGCCGTTTGCGTTGCCGCTGCATCCGCTGCAATATTCACATCGGCCACTGCAGTCCGTGCCGTTACTGCCGCATCGTATGCCGCTTGGACTGCCGCTTTGTTCGCATAACCTCCAACTGGCAGACCTGCTAGCACGGACGCGGCTACTGCCGTCTTATCCGCCGCTGTCCAGGTTGGGTACACGGCGCCAAGGTTAAGCGAGAGCGATCCTGCTTCCAGCGCCGTTTGCGCNAGCGCCGTTTGTGTTGCCGCTGCATTCGCCGCTATATTCACATCCGCTACAGGTGTCCGTGCCGTTACAGCAGCATCGAACGCTGCTTGTACCGCTGCTTTGTCCGCATAGCCGCCTACTGGAATACCCGCTTGCACGTCTGCTGCTACAGCCGTCTTATCCGCCGCTGTCCAGGTCGGGTACACGGCGCCGAGGTTAAGCGAAAGCGAACCGGCTTCAAGCGCCGTTTGAGCTTCTGCCGCATTCGCAGCAATATTCACATTCGCTACTGGCGTACGTGCCGTTACCGATGCATCGAACGCTGCTTGTACCGCCGCTTTATCCGTATAACCGCCTACTGGGAGAGCTGCATGCACCGCTGCTGCTACCGCCGTCTTATCCGCCGCTGTCCAAGTCGCATATATGCCCAGTGTCAGCGAGAGCGAACCCGCTTCCAACGCCGTTTGCGTTGCCGCTGCATCCGCTGCAATATTCACATCGGCCACCGCTGTCCGCGCCGTTACAGCCGCATCGAATGCCGCTTGTACTGCCGCTTTATCCGCATAGCCCCCTACCGGAATACCTGCATGCACGGCTGTAGCCACAGCTGTTTTATCCGCCGTTGTCCAAGTCGGGTATACGGCGCCTAACGTTAATGATAGTGCTCCGGCTTCCAATGCCGTTTGCGTTGCCGACGCATCCGCTGCAATATTTACATCCGCAACTCCTGTACGTGCCGTTACCGCCGCATCGAATGCCGTTTGTACCGCCGCTTTGTCCGCATAGCCTCCAACTGGAATACCTGCATGTACGGCCGTTGCGACTGCTGTCTTATCCGCCGCTGTCCAGGTCGGGTAAACGGCGCCGAGGTTCAGCGAAAGCGAACCGGCTTCCAGCGCCGTTTGCGTTGCCGCTGCATTCGCAGCAATATTTACATCCGCTACAGGCGTACGTGCCGTTACCGCCGCGTCGAATGCCGATTGTATTGCGGCTTTATCCGCATAGATAACTCCCGCATGCACGGTTGCGGCTACTGCTGTCTTATCCGCCGCCGTCCAAGTCGGGTATGCTGCGCCCAGGTTCATGGAGAGAACGCCGTCTTCCAGCGCCGTTTGCGTTGCTGACGCATTCGCTGCAATATTTACATACTCAACAGCTACCGCAATATCCAGCGCTGCCTGCACCGCAGGCTTGTCCGCATAGCCGCCGACAGGGCGGTAGCTTAGCACCAAACCTGCCACGTCCGTTTGTTCCGAAGCTGATAAGGAATTATATGCCGCGCTTAAAGTGAGCGCGAGCGTGCCGCTTTCCAAAGCCGTTTCCATGGCTGCAGCATTTGCTGCCGCATTGATATCTGCCATCGGAGCAACCTGACTGACAGCTGAGTCAAAAGCAGCTTGAATCGCCGCAAGATCTGCATAGCCGTCACCTACAGGACGCGCTGCCAGCACCTCAGCCGCTACGGCCGCTTTATCTGCTGAAAGCCATCCTGGATATGTAGCCCCTAAATTCAAGCCGAGACTTCCGGCTTCCAAAGCCGTTTGAATCGCCGCAGCGCTGACAGCCACATTCACATTGGCTACTGGTGTCCGCGCCGTTACCGCCGCGTCGAACGCTGTTTGTACTGCAGCCTTATCCGCATGGCCTCCAACTGGCAGGCCAGCATTCACAGCTGTCGCCACGGCCGTTTTATCCACCGCTGTCCAAGTTGGGTACTCGGATCCCAAGTTCAACGAAAGCGAACCAGCTTCCAGTGCCGTCTTCGTTGCCGCCGCATTCGCTGCAATATTCACATCGGCCACAGGTGTCCGTGCAGTAACAGCCGCATCGAACACTGCTTGTATCGCCGCTTTGTCCGCATACCCTCCAACTGGAACACCCGCATGAACGGCCGCTGCTACAGTCGTCTTATCCGCTGCTGACCAAGTCGAGTATACGCCTAGCGTTAAGGAAAGGGCGCCCGCTTCCAGCGCTGTTTGCGTTGCCGCCGCATCCGCTGCAATATTTACATCAGCTATAGGCGTACGTGTTGTTACCGCTGCATCAAATGCGGTTTGTACCGCTGTCAAATCCACGTATCCACTACCCGGACGAGCAGCAAGGACAGCAGCAGCAACAGCTGTTTGATCTGCTTGCTGCCAACTAGGATAGACTCCGCCTAACGCCAGAGCAAGCGCTCCGTTTTCAAGTGCTGTTTCTATCGCAGCGGCATCAGCCGCTTTGTTGACCGCTGACATTGGCGCATTTATAAC
This sequence comes from Bacillus sp. FJAT-26390, assembly GCF_001682865.1. Taxonomy (GTDB): domain Bacteria; phylum Bacillota; class Bacilli; order Paenibacillales; family Paenibacillaceae; genus Pristimantibacillus. The sequence continues at coordinate 727,652 of NZ_MAQX01000022.1, read as the reverse complement.
AATTGCCGAATCCAAGCTCGTTTGAACGGCTGCTTTGTCCGTATACCCGCCGCCACGGTTCGCGAGCACTAGAGCAGCAACCGCATTTTTGTCTGCTGCACCGAGATCGTTGTAAGCAGTAAGCGTAAGCCCTAATGTTGCAGATACTAAAGCGCTCTTCATACTGTTCGTATCCGCAGTTGCGTTGACTACATCGACGGCTTGTGCAATCTGCTCGGTAACAACTATGGCGTTCAACGTGCTCTGGATGCTCGGCTGATCGGCGAAAGCACCGTTTGCAATTTTATAATTCAATACCGCAAGTGCAGCTGCGTTTCTATGACCAGCAACCAGTTTGTAATATTCCGTCAAATTTAAGCCTAGATCAGAGGCTTCCAAAGCGGATTGCGTATCGTTTGCCGTTGCTGCATCATTCACCACTTGCACAGCAGCAGCGTAAGCCTCAAACTGGGCCCTTTGACTAACAAAGGTGTTCAATTTGCTTTGAATCGCCGCTTTGCTCGCATACGCTCCGCTGCTTTGCTTAAAGTCATGCATTTGCTGGGCAACTGCGTCTCGGCTTACTTGGCTGCTCAAATTATGGAACGAGTTCAGCACTAAACCGAGATACGGATCTTCCAATGCGGTCGTCATCGTTGCAGCATCCGTTGCAGCGTTCACACTACCCACCGCTAGAGAAAGTGCCTCCTCATCCAGTTGGTCTTGCACGACGTTGTTGAATTCGCTCTGGATAGCCGCTTGATCCGCGAAACTGCCATTTGCCGTGCGATAATCCAGCAGCAGCTGAGCCGCTCCCAGTTTACCGCTTGGCGTGCTCAAATTGTTGTATGTAGTCAGGATCAGACCGAGTGCCGTATTTTCCAGAGCCGTTCTCATGTCGCTCGCGGAAGCTGCCGAGTTAACGGCATTAATGGCATTTAGCAAAATTTCCACATTCTGGCGGGCTGATACTGCAGTGTTCAACTCTGTTTGAATGCTCGGCTGTGTAGCATAGCTGCCATTTGCCGTGCGGTAATCGATCACATTTTGAGCGACTATATCTTTACCCGTGCTGCTCAGGGAATTATACCCTGTAAGGTTCAGAGCCAGATCCACTCGAGTGAGTGCGGCCTGCATATCGGAAACGGTAGCAGCGGCGTTCACTTCCGCAATGGCAGCAGCTTCATCTGCACTCGCCACTTGGGCAGGCAATACGGAAATGATCGATGCAGTTGCCATCGTTGCGGATATTACGGCAGACATCCCTTTGACCAAAGGCTTTTGATTGTCTTTCTTTATCTTCGACATGTCATCGTTACCTCTCTTTTTCACATTATGTATGGTTCGTTATACCTCTGTCGTTTTGTTTATTTCACTTGAAATACACGCCATTCATCCGTACCAAAACGAATCAGGCTCACAAGATATTCGTATTTTCGCTGTCCATCCGTATCCTGATAAAATACAACCATATTCGAGCGGTAAACGGGCTCGACTCCATTGGTTACAAACATTTGTGATTTCAGGGCAAAACCTCTGGTTAGCGCAGGCTCAGTCCTAAGCGTCGGCAAAAAGAACTCATCCATGTAATGTTTGGCGACTTCAATCAAACACATCTGTTCAGTCAGCTCCAGTCGATCGGTCCCGAAAACGACCTCGTCCTCCTGCGAGCTTTCTGGATCAGCGAGCACCTGCATCGCTTCATCAGATGTTGGTGTGGTTGAAAAAATGCGTTGACGCAGACGGGACCACATTCCTGCCCGGTGTTCCATCTCTTCACCCCCGCTTCAAACCGCTCAGTTATTGTGCTTGCGCTTCAAAAACGGATGCAATCGCTTCGTTGAACGCCTTCTGAATATCAGTTCGGCCATTGTAACCGCCGGCTGGGACAGCTTCGCGAACCGTCTCTGCAGCAGCAAGCTTGCCGTCCGCATTCAATTTTCTATAATTGATCAGGATGAGTCCCAAATACGGTGCTTCAAGAGCACTTTGTATCTGTGCCGCACTGTCTGCGGAATTGACCGCAGCAACCGCATTGCGCAGCGCCACAGCATCTCTTTGAACCGCTACCGCCTTGTTCAAAGCATCTTGCAGCTCAGCCGTATCGGCATAGTTCCCAGCACTCAGCAATGCTTGGGCTACTGCCTCTTGATCCAGCGGGCTAAGCTCGTTGTAGCCCGTGAAGTTCAGAGCTAGTTCCACGGCGCTCAAAGCTTGTTGCAGCGTGGCTGCTGAATCGGCAACTCGCACTGCCTCCAGCGCTTGTACGAAAGGCTGTACGTAAACAGAATCCGTTACCGTCGTAGATTGATCGTATACGGAATCCGATACGCTGTCCCCTTGGAACATGTCGGCTTTTATGAAATCAGCCGGAAGCACCGCAACAACAGTGGACGCGGCCAAAGTCGCTGTCATGACTTGGGCTACTTTTTTACTTAAAGGCTTTTTGGAATCGGATTTTTTCTTTGTCATTGGAAATCTCCTCTTTTCTTCATGGAAGTTAGGAATGAATGGGTAGAAATTGGATTAAATCAACTGCTTATGTAAGAGTGCTCCGTTTATTAATTCAATGCCTGCCACCACCTCCAAAATAATGCTCAAAGTGAGCTGTCTTCCTTATGCCGTTCCTGAAAGCGAAGGAGCCGCTTCGTTTCTCATCTCCCTAATCAACATTTTGCAGACGGCGCGGTGATGCTTTCGTTCGAACTTTAAGTGGAGGTGATACGCTTCCTCCTCAAACACTTCAACGGGATCCCTTTTTTCCAATGCCCTATAGTGGATACCTTGTTTAATGAATCCAAGCTGGTCCAAATGATCCTGCCAAAGCTCATCAAGCAGCCGCAAATATTCATGCCGCCACATGGAACGCAATTGCTGCAAGCTCCGATCCTCTATGAATTGCGCCCAATCCACTCTCCAGGTTTGCTCCACCTGCCTAAGCATTCCCTTCCCAGTCATGAAGTCTGTAATCGCAAGAGGGGACGATAGCCCAAACTCCTGCCTTAGCAGCTCCACCTTCCACTCCTCCGGGAGCCGATCAGAAGGACAATACCGCTGCACACGATCCTTGATCCAAAAGGAAACGGATCGGCAAACGGCATCTTCCACTCGCTCCATTAAAAGCATCCCTTGCCTATGCGCATAAAACCATTCCCTCTGGCGATGAACGACGCAGTCAAACTTGTATACCAATGAACGAATTTCGTACATTTGCTGCTCTGCCCGCCTTTGCACCATTTCCACAAATCGCAGCAGCTCCTTGGAGGAAGCACCATCATCCCCCCACCTCCACTTTTCTTGCCATGCCTCCGCCTCTTCACCAGCAAAGCGCCGGAATAAATCATCCTCCAGCGAGATAAAAAACTGTGATGCTCCCGGGTCTCCTTGCCGTCCCGACCGTCCTTTCAACTGAAGGTCAATTCTCCGGCTTTCATGTCTCTCGAGCCCGATGACATGCAGTCCTCCCAATTCGGCAACGCCCTCGCCTAGACAAATATCGGCTCCACGTCCAGCCATATTGGTAGCTATTGTGATGCCCCCCTGCGTTCCGGCGCTGCGGATGATTTCCGCTTCTTCTGACTGAGTCTTCGCATTCAGCACCTGACATCTCAAGCCAGCTTGTGACAAGCGGTCCGCCAATTCCTGCGACTGCGAAACAGTAGTCGTGCCCACTAATATCGGAATGCCCTGCTGATGCAACGCAGCAATCTCCGAAACCAGCCGCTTGTACTTGGCTTCTAAGCTGACAAAGACGAGATCGGGAGCATCCCGCCGAGCAACCGGTTTATGCGGAGGGATCGACAGCACGTCCAAACCGTAAATATGCCTCAGCTCTTCACAATCCGTCTGAATCGTTCCTGACATTCCGATCACTTGGGAAAACAGGCTAAAAAACTTCTGTACCGTAATCGAAGCGTTAGATCGAGTCTCTTCGCTGATCGGCAGCCCTTCCTTGACTTCGATCGCCTGGTGCAGACCGTCGCTGAATTCCCGGCCCTCCATCATTCGTCCCGTAAATGAATCGATAATTTTCACTTTACCGCCTTCAACCAAATAATCCCGATCGACCTTCATTAATACCAGAGCGCGCAAGCTTTGCAGCAAATAGTGGAACACAGTCGTATATTCCAAATCAAACAAATTATCGATCATAAACACGGTTTCGATTTTTCGTATCCCGGCTTCGGTAAACATCACTTGATTCGATTCGACGTCCAGCTCATAATCTTTTTGCTCCCTCAAGCCTTTGACAAACTTGGAGCAAATGTAATAAAGATCGGGCGCTGCTTTCGTCTTGCCCGCAATGATCATCGGAGTTTTGGCTTCGTCAATGAGTACACTATCAATTTCATCAATAACCGCATAAGCGAGCGATCGCTGTACCTGCTTGGCCGGATCAAACGCCAGATTATCCCTCAAAAAGTCGAAGCCGAATTCCGACCAAGCGCCGTAAGTAACATCGCATTCGTAGACCGCCTGCTTCTCCTCCATTTGAAGTCCTGCATGATTCAGACCAACCGACATCCCCAGCATCTGAAAAACGTCTCGCGCCTGCATATAATCCCGTTCGGCCAAATAAGGATTGACCGTAATCATATGAACGCCCTTGTTCTGAAGTGCGAACCAAAAAACAGGGATCAAAGATGCAAGCGTCTTCCCTTCACCGGTCAACATCTCAGCTACTTTGCCCTTCATCATCCCGTAGCCGCCGAGCAGCTGCTCGTCATGCATAACCAAGCCCAACCGCCGCCTAACCGCTTCTTTTACCAAAGCAACAGCTATATAAGGAACATACGCGGGAGGTGTACTCCTCATAAGTTCCTCTCTCAGCTTTTCAGTCATCATCATGAGCTCCGAATCAGAGATGCGACTAATCAGGTTGTACTTTTGGTCGATCAGGAGGAGGGCATTTCTCATGCTCACTAATTCATGGGATACTAGGCCTTTCGCCCACTTTTTCCAAGCTGTAAGCAAATTAACAACCCCCATACCCGAAAATATAGTCCTCAACTACTATAACGCTAAAAATATCTTTAATTTAGATGAACTAAAAACCATCTCACTTGGTTATATCGGACTATTTCGACGATTTATTAATAGTAAATTTTTTCAGTTTTAAATATTTCATATTAATTATTTATATATTATATAGTCATATAAACATAATTTTGCTCTAAAAATAATCATAATTGATCTTTCAGAATCGAAACTAGGCACAACAACCTAGTGTCTAAGGCTCATTCGCTGCAATAGCAACCTATGGTTTAACGGCATAAAAAAATACACCTCTTAAAAATTTCATCGGATAACCCAGCGGCTTGACCGATGTCTATTTTTAGAGGTGCACTTCATATTAAAAAAATCTGCTAGATTGGACTGAGAAAGCTTCAACTTTCTTAAACCTGAGTATGCCGTTTCAGTTATACGATTGCACAGGCTCGATTCCCTCATCGCTCACCGTATCTACTACAGCTCGAAATAGATTCGGCGGGTACTCCGCCATTCGATGGCACAAGTACAAATACCATTCTTGTCCATAAGTCAGGTAAATGCGCACAGGATGCCCCGCTGCTTTCAGCTTGCTGCTCAAATCCGGGCGAATGCCGTACAGCATTTCGAACTCTATATTTGAGCCCGATAACCATTCCTGTTCGAGCAACTTTTCAATGATAGGTTCGTCATGGGTAGCGATCGACACGGAGTGTCCTTGGCGAATCGAGCTTTCAACAAGCTCTAAATAACGTGCATTAAGCGCCGGAGAGCGAGGAATCGAGCTGTCATTCGCTTCTTGATAGGCGCCTTTGACGATACGAACACGTCTAGGTGTGGCAAGCAGGGCAGCCAAGTCCTGAGGCGTTCGTTTCAACTGCGCCTGTAAAGTAATGCCGATGTTCGGATAAATGGAGGCTGCGCGTTCATAAACAGTAAGAATCCGCTCTGTCTTGGAGGACTCTTCCATACTAATGAATAATTCTACGCCTCCTTTTTGTGCTCGCTCAGCCAGCCTCTCCAGATTCGCAAAAGCAAGCTCGGTATCCAGCGAAAGCCCGATATGGGATAGATCGAATGATACTCGGGCTGGCATCCCGGTTTCGCCAATGTCATGAATCAGGGCCAGCATCTCTGTGACTGCCGCCTCACATTCTGCGGCAACGGTCGTATTTTCGCCGATATATTCGTGTGATACCGCATACCCTTTTTTCAAAAGCTTCCGCCCTGCTTCAAGTCCATCCTGACGCGCTTCGCCTGTCACATACCTTGCAGCCGCGCGCCGCAGCAGTTGATTCACCTGTGGCGTCTGCTCCACATAAGACTTTAAATCCGAGCGGCGAGCGATAGTTTTAAGCGCGGCTGTCAATTGATTTTCCAAATCTGAAACACGGTTCATAGTTCTGCCACCCCTTCTTTCAAGTCACTCCAAGTGTACAAGTTAGAAAGGAAGCGGTATTGTATAAAATTGCTCTATCTTTAAATCGATAACGCATATTTTTGTGGTGTTGCCCCGACGATTTTGACAAAAGCTCTCGCGAAGTGACTCTGGTCGTAAAAACCCGCTTCTGCCGCAACGTCGGCAATCGGCCGCTGCTTCGCTAGTTCCGTCTTCGCATGATTGATTCGGAGCAAGATTTGGTACGCGTGCGGGGGCAGATGGCTCCATTTCTTAAATAGACGAACGAGATGAAATCTGCTGATGCCTGCTTCTGCCTCCAGGTTCTCCAACGTGACTTTTTCGGCAAAATGCGCATGAAGGTATTCTTTAATGAGATTAGCGTACTTTTGATCGTGCTTGCCCTGAGGTTCGTGCTCTAGATCGGAGTCATTCTGGCTAACAAGCGCTTGCACCAGCTCGATTAGAGCAGATTCGATCGCAAGCGGAGTGCCTTTTCCGGTAAGCGCCTCCATCGTACGGTTGATTTGCAAACGGCAGGCTTTATTTTTACCGTCTTCCAACAAGTAAGGGATATAAAGCTGATCGAGCTCCCGCTGCTTAAGCCCTTGAAACCATTCAGGCTTGATGTATAGCATCTTGTACTGCCATTCCATGCCCGCAAGGGGCTGGCAAGCATGCATCATCAGCGGCGGAAAACTGATCATCCTCCCCGCTTCAACAAGGAGCTGAGTTCCATCGCACCATGCGTTCGTTTCCCCTTGATCAATGAGTCCAATTGAATATTCCTCATGAAAATGTTTTTGATAGGCAAGATCGCTTGCCATACATCGCTTTGCTTCCAAGAAAGGCAGCGAATCATCTCGGTGAAAAGCCAAAGCCGGCATGCCTTAAGCCCCCTATATGATTATGATCTTTATTGTTCATGTTTAACCGATTAACTCTGCATAAGCGGCTGCTATCCAAACCTTACCTCGGCAATAACCGCATCAGCGAAAATTGTTTGGCGAGAAAAAGCGGCGTGTACGGGATGTCCTTTCGCAGCCAAGCGATAATCGTACCGATTAAAGCTGAAGAGCTGTACCATACCGCAATATCCTTTTGAATATTTGCTTTTGAAATGTAGGATTCGCTTTCCATTCTTTCGATTCGATCGGCAACTAGCTCCGCGAGCAGCTTTAACAGGCGATCAGAAAAAATCGTCGTTCGATTCGTTGCAAGAATGACTTTGTAAAACTTGGCGTGTTTGGCAATGTGGTCGAGCAAGTTCACCAGCATCGGCCAATACTCTTCTTCTTCCGGATTCGGATTCGGCGGCGCATTGTCCAAAACCTGATGAATATCATCGATCATATCTTCCGCCATCTTCTCCAGCATATCAGGAATGTCCCGATAATGCAGATAAAAAGTAACGCGGTTGATGGTCGCGCGTTCCGCAAGGCGATTAACCGAAATTTTCTCGAAATCCATTTCCTGAAGCAGCTCGATAAAGGCGTCCCTAAGCAATTGACGTGTTCGGAGTACGCGAGGATCTGTCCGTGTCGTTGTATTATCCATATCCTTCTCCTTTATTAAAATTATTCAAGCTACAATTTCAATGCTTTCGTAGCATATCTTCGAGTTTATCGACAGTAAAACTTTTTATTGTAAACTACTTTACACTTTATCCAATTCTGTTGCTTGTCAACCCATTAATTCTGCATATAATCTAATTAATACATTGTCGATTATATAACACAGTGTAAATTAAGTCTATAAAGAGAGATTTGAAAGGATGGAGTAGGTTGAGTAAAAGTTTGGCAATAAACAGCAGTTCGATAAAAAAGGGACCAATCTTGTTCGTTATGATTTTGGGTGCCTTTCTTGCGACGCTGAATCAAACAGTCATGAGTGTTGCAGTTCCGGAGTTAATGATTGATTTTAACATTACGGCCGCAACGGCCCAGTGGCTGACGACGGGGTACATGTTGGTTAACGGTGTTTTGATTCCGATCACCGCCTATTTGATGCAGCGATTTACGACGCGTGAGCTTTTTCAGACCTCCATGTTTATTTTTCTGGCAGGTACGATCGTATCGGCAGTCGCAACAAGTTTTCCCATCCTTCTGACCGGGCGTTTGATCCAGGCAGCAGGCGCCGGCATTATTATGCCGCTGCTCATGAATGTTATTTTGACGCTCTTCCCTCCCAATAAGAGAGGCGCCGCGATGGGCATGGTCGGGTTCGCCATTATTTTCGCACCAGCAATTGGGCCAACGCTTGCCGGGTATATTCTAGAAAATTACCCATGGGAAATGATGTTTTACGGCATGATTCCGTTAGCTCTTCTCGTTATCATCTGCGGGTTTATTTATCTGAAAAATGTGTCGGAGCGCATCCATGCCAAGATTGACATGCTAAGCGTCATCCTCTCCACCGTCGGATTCGGCGCAATGATGTACGGCTTCAGCCGAGCTGGCAGCTTAGGCTGGTCGAGCGCTGAGGTGCTTGTATCTATTATTTCGGGGGTTGTTTCCCTCATCCTGTTCACTTGGCGGCAGTTGGTTTCCCAAAATCCGCTGCTTGATCTCCGGGCCTTCAAATACAGCATGTTTTCTTTAACTACCGTCATCAATATCGCGGTTACCATCGTGATGTATGCGGATATGATGCTGCTTCCTCTTTATCTGCAAAACGCTCGAGGCTTTACAGCCCTGGAATCCGGCTTATTGATGTTCCCTGGCTCGCTCCTAATGGGCGTTCTAATGCCGATCACGGGACGGCTGTTCGATCGGTTCGGAGCAAAATGGCTTTCCATCATCGGGATGGCTATTACGATCGCCACCACCTTCGGCTTTATTAATTTGACGGACTCAACCAGCTATACTTATCTGGTTCTCATGTCCACAGGCCGCCGCTTCGGTATGGCTATGCTTCTGATGCCAATCACTACGGCAGGCTTAAATCAATTACCAGCCAAGCTTAATGCGCATGGTACGGCTATCTCCAATACGATTAAACAAGTTGCCGGCGCAGTAGGCACATCGCTGCTCGTTACCGTGATGACGAGCCGTACGAAAACGCATCTTCAGGATCTAATGGTTTCAAGCGGAACAGAGGCTGCAAACCAAAAGCAAATGATTATGGAAGCCTCCATTCAAGGTATAAATGACGCTTATCTCGTTATCGTTGCGATTGGTGTAATCGGTTTGCTGCTATCGTTCTTTATCAAACGTACGGATCAAGCTTCTGCGGAAGATTCCAAATCGAAGCTGGAAGTGGCAATCGCCAAAGAAGCATGATGAATAAGGCAATCTGCTGATTGCCTATCTCAGCCGGAAAAAAAGACTACTCTCCCTAGCTTGAAAAAGGAGAGTAGTCTTTTTTATGTATCAGAAGGACCTGCTTTGCAACGCATGTGCTAACAACTCGAAAGAACGAAGCCGTTTTTTATAATCGGGGATCATCGTAACGATCATTATTTCATCAATGCCATACTGCAGCGCAAGCTGCTCCAGGCTTGCCGCTACATCGTTTGCCTCTCCAACGAACAGCTTGCGATGCGTAGAAATTAACTTCTCTTCGATTGCCCCATCGCTTTGAAACAGCGCGGTGCCGGATGCGGCAAGCTGGGCTGCTTCCTCCGCCGTTTCGGCACAGACTGTCCCCACAGTCACGATTACTTTGGGTTGAGGGCAACGGCGCGAAGGGATAAAGGCTTTTCGATAGCTGTGTACAATCTCCACGCCATCCGAATCGCTCATAAACTGGCCGAATACATATCCCATTCCGAATTCTGCAGCATAAGCGGCGCTTTTGCTGTTAGTTCCAAGTAGCCATAGTTCCGGATGTATCGAAGGTGATGGACGGGCGACGACCGGTTCTCCTTCATATTCGAAACTCCCCTCCATCAGCTCGGTTATTCCTTTAAGGGAGTCAGGGAGCTGCCTGACATTCTCAAGAAAATTCCCGCTGAGCGCCATGCTTGCCTGCGCTGATCCGCCTGGTGCCCGGCCCATGCCCAAATCAATCCGGCCGGGGTACAAGCTGGCAAGCAGGTTAAACGATTCGGCCACCTTAAGCGGCTTATAATGGGGCAGCAGCAAAGCTCCTGAACCGATGCGAATCCGTTCTGTTTTTACTCCGATATGTGCGAGCAGCACCTCAGGGGAAGTACAGGCCAAACCCGGCATATTATGGTGCTCTGCAACCCAGTAACGGCTATAGCCCAGCCGTTCGGCTGCTTGGGCAAGCTTCACCGCTTCGTTCAAAGCGATGGTGTCATCCACACCTCCGATCACAGGTACCAGATCGAGAGCGCTAAACGTTAAAGACATCATAACCGCTCTCCGCGTCCCATTCGCGGGTTTCGGTAAAACTCGATTACATCAATAAAGCTTACCTTGTAACGAAGCATAACCTCCGCCAAATCATGCATGCGGCCATGCCCATCCGCTTTTGAAGCGAAAACAATATCATGCCGGAGCTGATCCGTCACGATTTTACCGATATAATGGTTCTCGTATTCGGCGAATTTTTGTTTAAACTCCTCATTAAAGGCCAAAATATCAACATAAGACCGCTCAACCAGCGCGTTAACCAACGTTAATTCCATTTGTTCTTTATATACGGCAACATAATAATTGCCACGCTCATCTTTGATGAGATCCGAGAATAATTCAATATCCATTGGTTGATTTTCCTTTCTCTCCGTCATATCTCCTATCATCTCCCAAAGTAACAAAACAATGATAATCAACCAAAGCTCAATTGCTTTGAGGGGTGAATCTTGCATAAGGCTATGTTTATTTTCACATATAAAAGTGTAATTGAACATAAGGAAATGGAAGGAGGTGCTCGCATTGAAGATCATGATTTCCGCTTCGGAAGCAATGGATAAAGGGGTATGGAAGGAGCTCCTTCGTCTCTTCGGCAGGGACGAGGATGAGGAATTTTGGCCTCAGGAGCAATTTATTTTAACGGAGGAGCAAGCGCTTCTCTTGAGTCTGATAAAAAAATAAGGGTGAATTTCCTCGCTCCATTAATACGGTTCCATGGACTTCCACTCTGGGCAATACTTCGAATTTCATGAGAAAAAACGCAGCCACATTGGCTGCGTTAGTTTTGTTCATGTACCGCCCAGCTTCGCGCCTTGCAGCAGCTGACGGCGTGTCCATTCGTTGGCCACGATCGCATCGCCGTCCAAAGTCAGCTGCTCGTACAGCCGCCTCCTTAGCGCGGCGAGCAGCTCTGCTTGATCAGCCTGCCCGCTTAAGTTCTTCAGTTCGCCGGGGTCGCCGGTCATGTCATACAGCTCGTCGACGTCCGTTAAATTCCAGATGTATTTCCAGTTCGCAATGCGGATCATCCGAGATGTGTACAGCCCGAACTGCTGTCCGTTATAGGTCGACACGACGGCGTCCCGCCAATCGAGCGGTTCCTCCCCAGCGAGCAGAGGTCCAAGTGAGCGGCCCTGCAAATCTCCAGGATCACGCTGTTGCAAATCGAGGAGCTCCAGTATCGTAGGCGGCAAATCCAGAAAATTGTAGACGAACCGCTCGCATCGCCAGCCTCGTTCCGCCTCCCCGCCGCCCGGCATCCGAACGATAAGCGGCACCCGTACAACATCGTCGTACATGATGTAGTGCTTATCCATCATGCCGTGGGAACCGCACATGTCGCCGTGGTCTGCGGTAAAGATCACTATGGTGTCATCCGCCATCCCTAGACGCTCCAGCGTACCCAGCACACGCCCGATTGCATCGTCGAGTTGGCTGATGACGGCGTAATAACGGGCTACGAGCGGCGCCCATTCCTGCCAGCCGTAACCGGCGACGCCCCAGCTCTGCAGCTGCTGGCGCTGCATGTACGGCTTGCCGGCAAAGGTCTCGCGGAAGCCAGCCCATTCCGGGATGTCCGCCGCCTCGTACATCCCAGCGAAGGGAGCCGAAGGTCGGCAGGGCAAGTGCGGCTCGCTGAAATGAAGCGCCATATGCCAAGGCCGCCCGTCGCCTTGCAGCCGCTCCAGCGTCTCGCCCGCTCGCGCGGCGAACCAATGCGTCTCCGCGTCCTCCAGCGGCAACAGGCACTCTTCGCCGAAGAAGCCGTTCTCGTAACGGACGTCCGGGTGCTTCTGCGAGACGAAGCCTTGATATTCTGCTTCGCTGACGTACGACTCGTAACCATAAGCCGTAGGGCCGTGCACTGGATTGACCCCCCATTTGCCTAAATATGCCGTCGCATAGCCACTTTCCGCAAGCGCTCTTGGCCACGTGTAGGATTCAGGCGGCAGTGCCATCACGGGCAGGGCACCGCTGTAATTCCATAGGGCGCCGAATGTCTCCGGCCTCCTCCCACGCAGCAAGGACTGCCTAGCCGGCGAACATACCGGCAGCACGGAGTAGGCGTGGGAGAAGGAAACGCCTTGCTCGGACAGGCGGTCAAGGTGCGGTGTACGAACCGGGTATTTGCCGCTATAGCCAACGCAATCCTCCCGCAATTGGTCGGCCGTGATCAGCAGTACGTTAGGCCTCCGCTCTTTCATCGAGTCCGGCATGCGCCATCCGCTCCTTTCCATCCCGCTGATCGCATGAGCCGGTTCGGTATTCGCGCGGCGAACAGCCGGCATAGCGGACGAACAGCCTGCTGAAGAACGATGGATCGTCGTAGCCGACCATGGTCGCAATGTAAATGACCTTCTGGTCGGATTCGAGCAGCATCCGCTTTGCCCTCTCGATGCGAATGACGTGCAGCAGATCGAATACGCTCTTGCCGAACTCCTCGCGCACCAGCCGGTTCAACTGCCGGGTACTGACATTGAACAGGCCGGACAGCGCCTGTAGCGTAATTTTTTTGTCAAAATGGCGTTCGAGATAGCCGGAAATCCGTCTGGCCATCATAACTCGTTCCGATTGACGCGGGGATCTATGGATTCGATGGCTTTGCATATTGGCATAATAGCGGGAAAGCAGCACGAGCAGCTCCACCATCTGCAGGCGGATCAGCGTCTTGTGGCCGGAATCGCGGCTGCTGAATTCGCGGATCATGCTCTCCAGCAGCGCTAGCACGGACGCCGCCTCTTGGCCGTTCAGATTCAAGTAATGGTTGAAGCGGACATCCTGCTTTAGGAAGGGATGCACGTAGAAGTAGTCCATCGATGCCGTTATTTCCAGCTCCTGAAGCAGCGCATCGGGAATAAAGGACGGCATGAACAAGCAATTGACGATTTCCATATTCCCGCCAGACTCCACAAAGTAAGCATGTGTCTCGCCGGGATTAATAATAAACACGTCTCCCGCATGAATATTGTAATGGTTGCCTTGGAAAATATGGACGCCCTCTCCTTGCACCACGTAGACAAGCTCGATGAACTCATGACCATGCTCGGCAACAGAAGATTGTACCGTCCGATTGATCCAGAACGGAAATTCATCCTTCATGTAAGTATTGCTTCCCAGTATTCGTTCCATCTTTCATCCCCTCGCGTCTATATCCGATCAAGAGTCGATCATGAACCGCTCAAGATCCGCTGATCGGTTCAAGCCGCTCATCTGTCGCCTGATCGAATCGCTCTCGGCTCGGATTCTGAAACCATTCGTCCCACGTCATCCCCGATGCCGCCAGTATTTGCTCAATGCGCCTGCGAAACGGCAGTCCCGCCTCGCGAAGCTGCCGGTCCTTCGGATCCTCGCGGCCGTTCAGCTTCGCCTCCACCCAGCTCTCCAGCTGCCTCTCCATCTGGTCGGCAAGCTCCGGCTCCCGCTCCGCGAGATTCACCGTCTCTTCTGGATCGGCATCCAGATCGTACAGCTCTCTTGGCGGTCTAGTAAAAGGCCCCGCGTCGTACGTGCGGATAAATTTGTAGCGGTTCGTCCGCACGCCGCGGGCTGCCTGCCAGGCGCATTCACTCAGGTAGACGACTTCATGCGTACCGTCCGTCTCGCTGCGGATAGAAGGCCATAAGCTTCGGCCGTCCATTGCAGGCGGGTCCTCAACCTTCAATAGGTCGACGCCGTCAGGCTTTTCGCTGCGTATCGCTTCCAGCACGGTCGGCATAATGTCCACCTGCTGCACGAGACCTTGTACCCTGCGTCCCTCTGGTATGCGACCCGGCCACCGCATGATAAGCGGCACATGGACGGTTGGCTCGTACAAGCCGCAATGATCCCAGTAGATGTCATGCTCTGTCAGACTCTCGCCATGATCGCCGAACAAAATCAGCAGCGTATCCTCTTTGATACCCAACTTCTCCAGATGAGTGTCAAGTTCCTTCAAACGATCATCAAGATATCGGATTTCTGCGTCGTATAACGCGTCATAGTAGGCACTGTCCGTCACCGGACCAACAAGATCGTAATGATGGTGCTTAAAGAAAGGATAGGCGGGATGGTTGTAAGCCGCATCCATGCTTCGGTTGCCCGGATCATACGGATCCCGCCCTGCTTCATAAAAGTCTGGAACATACGAATCCGGCGGCAAATAAGGCGTATGGGCGTCCCAATAATGAAGGAACAAGAAGAACGATTCGTCCTTATGCTCCGTCAGCCATGGCATGGCCAGATCATTGACGGTCCGGCCGTCGATCCAGCGATTGCCGCCAACACTATTCGTATAGTAGCGGTAGCCGCGCGCAAACCATTCCTTAAGCTGGTACAAATTGTCCACCGCAGACGTCGTGAAGCCGGCGCCGCGCAGCAGGTTCGGCAGCCACGGGGTCGATTTAGGAAGATGCGTCAGCTCCGAGCCGTGAGAGACAATCCCTGTCGTAAGCCCGACTTTGCCTGTAAAAATGCCGGTATGCGCTACTTCCGTCGGAATGTCGGCGGCATAAGCGCGCTCGAACAGCACGCCTTGCTCGGCGATCCGGTCCAAATAGGGGCTCGTCGGCTTCGGGTAGCCGTACCCGCTCAACCTTGAGGCGCGAAGCGTATCCAGCGATATTAGGATGATTTTCATGGTATGCCTTCTCCTTCGGTATGTCCGGTGATCCGGTAATCCGGTGATTGATCGCCTCTCGGATTATGCTCTCTTCGCAGCTTGCATGAACCGCAAATTGGCATGCAGCCAGCCAATCACGGCATCACCGTTATCCTGCAGCGTGGTGGCGGCCGTGTCGATTACGATGTCGGGGGATTGCGGCACCTCGAACGGATCGGAAACGCCTGTAAAATGGCGCAAGCCGCCGTTTCTCGCCTTGGCATACAAGCCCTTCACGTCACGGCGCTCGCACTCGCTGATCGGGCACTGCACGTAAATTTCCACAAATCCGGGCAGCTGCGATCTAGCGTAGTCGCGCATCTCCTGGTAGGGTGTAATGGCGGAGACGAGCAGATCCACGCCGTTGCGTGAGAGTAGCTTAGCCACATAGACAATCCGTTTGATATTTTCAATCCGGTCCTCGCGGGAGAAGCCAAGGCCTTTGCAAACCGTCTCCCTAAGCTCGTCGCCGTCAAGCAGCTCCACATGCCGTCCTTGCTGCAGCAGCTGCGCCGCTATATGCCGGGCGGTCGTCGTTTTTCCCGCTCCCGACAATCCCATGAACCATAATACCGAACCGTGTTGTCTGTCCATGCAGATCGTCTCCTCTCGCCAATTCCTTTCGATTATTCGTTCGCGGGCACGTCAATGGGCATGCCGCCGGACTGATGCGAACGAATGGCGGCTTCAATCACTTCCTGTGCGGCAAGCGCATCCGCGCCGGATGCCTCAATCACTTCCGGCGCATCGCCGGCCTTGATCTGCCCGATGAATCGATTGATCCGATGCGTAAACGTATCATTGAAGCCCTGCATCCCGCCAAACAGCGAATTGCGGACGACGGTCAGCTCGTCGGATTGATGCGGATAATACGTCAAGCTCTCGTAAACGTTGTCGATTACGAATCGGCCTTCGTTGCCTGCCACTTCGCAATATTCGATCGGATGGCGCATCGACATGTCGTAGCTGCCGGTCAAGTGGCCAACCGCGCCGGAGACAAACTCCAGATTGACCGATGCGGTCGACCAGCTTAGGCGCCCCGGAGCCTTGGTCATGAACGCCTGCACCCGCTTTACGTCACCGCCAAAATAACGCATGACATCGATGGAGTGGGGATGCAGAGCACGCATGTGCAGCCACTCCGTATCCTCCTGCTGATTTTGAATGGTTAGCCGCATATTGAGAAAAAGCAGGGAGCCTAGCTTCCCAGACTCCATCAATTCTTTCGCTTTGTACGCAGCAGGCGTAAAGCGGTGATTTAAATTACAGGCTAGCCGGACGCCCCTATCCCTGGCGGCAGCGACAAGCGTCCTTGCTTCCTCGATCCGGTTGGAGATCGGCTTCTCCACAAGGACGTCCTTGCCTGCATCGATTGCAATCATCGCCGGCTCGAAATGATGGCTGCCCTTCTCCACCCCAGCCGTTGCAACCGCCACTACGTCGATCTGTTCTTTAGCTAGCAGCTCTCTTAGGTCGGTATAAGCGGGAACGCCATGTTCAAGTCCCGCCGCCGCCGCGCGCTCCGGCATTAGATCGCAGACAGCGGCAAGCTCCGTGTCCGGATGCTGCCTGTAGGCGCGGCAGTGGATTTTTCCGATATGATTGACGCCGACGACCGCAACCCGAATCATTTGGATGCCGCCTCCTCCTTGGCTTGGAGGGAGCGTGCGCCGATAATATTGCCGATATGCAGCGATTCGTATGCCTGCTCGGAAGAGGTGAACGTCACGCCTTTGCCGTGCCAGTTCAGATTCGTATAGATCGGATTCATGCGGCCCGTCTGCTCTTCGCGTCTCGCGATATGGGCCTCCATCCGCTCCGTCAGCAGCGCGACGACCTCTGGCTCCTGCTCCGCCACATTGTTGTTCTCCTCCGGATCACGGACCAGATTGTAGAGCTCTACCTCCGGCTTGAAGTGGAAATCCGGCTCAAGAGAACGGATCAGCTTCCATTCCGCTGTCCGCCAGCCGTGCTTGCGCATCCACGTGCATTCCGTCAGGTACAGCTCGCTCATCCGGTCCGTTTCCTCGCCAGCAACCTGATTTGTCAAGCTGCGGCCGTCGAAGGAAATGCCGCTGTCGATGCCAATCAAGTCCAGCAGCGTCGGCATAATATCCGAGATGACCGACACATCCTGAGTCCGCGTTCCCGCAGGCAAGCGTCCAGGGAACTTGATGACCAGCGGCACGACAAGCGTACAGTCATACAAGCCGTGATGATCAAAATAACAGTCGTGCTCGTATAGCGTTTCGCCGTGATCCGACGTGATAACGACAATCGTCTCTTCCTCCAAGCCTAGTGCCGCCAGCTTCTCGAAAATGCTTTGGATGCAAGCGTCCATGTAAGCGATCGCGCCATCATACTGCGCAGTGACATATGCTTCATCGGTAACGCCTTCCGGAATCCATGACTTCAGAAAGTCGGCGAAAGGCTTGAAGCCGTAAACCGGCTCCATTGAATCGTTGGCCGGGTCCTTCTCGTCTTTGCCGTAGAACATCCGCTCGAACGGCACAGGTGGCAAATACGGCGAATGCGGATCCATATGCCGCATGAACAGCAGGAACGGCTTATCCTCCGCGGCCAGCCGTTCCAGCTCCGGAATAGCGACATCGTTCAGGTTTTGCGCCTTAGGCGTGCGTCCCGACTCGTCGGGGACCCAAGATTCATAATCGAGATACGTTTGGAAACCGCGCGATGACGGATTGCCCGTAAAGCCGACGCACGATGTATTGTAGCCGTTCTCAGCGAGCACCTCCGGCAGTGTCCTGACGTGACCGCCAAGCGGTCCTTCATGGCGCAGCGCCACAACGTCGGTGCCGAACACGTCCATCCCTGTCAGCATCGATGCGTAAGCCGGCGTTGTCGGGATGCCCGGGCTGAAATGCTTCTCATACAGAACGCCCTGAGCTGCAATTTTATCAAGATGCGGGGTAGTCAGCCTTGAATAGCCGTATGCGCTCATATGGTCCCGACGAAGGCTATCTATGCCAAACAGTAGAATATTCGGTTTCTTACTCGCCATATTGAAATCCTCCTTTTGGATGAAAATAATGCTTTTATCGCGCGTTCAGCTGCTTAAGGACGGCATTTAGGTAGCCGTACGATTCGGCGGCCACGATGGATACTTGCGCAAGCGTATGCTCCGGTGCGGCGCCGATGACTTCAACGACGACCGGTCCTTCGTAACCTCCGTCCGCCATCGCTTTGCAGTAGCCGTACAGATCGATGTCTCCGCGTCCGCACGCCTGCAGGGCGATCGGTCCTGGTCCCTGCTCGCGTCCCTTGCAGTCTCGGATATGGACATGCTTCACGCGGCTAAGTACGGCGGGCAGCGCCTTCTCCGCGTTTTCGCCGGCACGGTGGATATGGCTGGGGTCCATGTCGATGCCGAACGCCGGAGATGCGATCGCGTCCATCGCCCGCAGCGTGGTCGGCGTATTGTGGATGGCATTGCCGACATGCGCCTTCACGCAGAGCGCGATGCCGTACGAAGCGGCCCTCTCCGCCATCCGCGCAAGCATCTCAATCGATGACTGCAGGTCTTCTTCGACACCCAGCTTCCCGCCAGGACCAACGTTGACGATTGGAATCCCAATTTCAGCGGCAGCTTCAAACGCCGGCAGCAGCCGTTCCTCTTTGAGCGACGCAACCTCGGTCGAGAGAAACGTCAGCCCGTTCTCCTGCACGATCGCTTGCAGCTCGCTCTTCTGCTGCTTCCAGCGGCTGAGATCCAGATGCTCGCACATGCCCTGAATCGCGGCGATCTCTACGCCGTCGTAGCCGCAAGCCGCAATATGCTTCGCCGCTACGGCAAAATCGAACTCTTTGAACAGCACGGAATTGACACCCAATTTAATCATATAAGAGTCCTCCTGAAAGATTGATTAGTAAAGCATGTATAAGTGCCTAGCATCCCTGCTAAGAATCGGAAGCAGGGATAGCGCATCACGTCATTTCACAGCCATTATTTCAAATAAAACGGATCGCCGTGCAGCGGCGGCAGCGGCTGCGGCCGAACGACCTCGCCGCCCCGTTCATACGACTCCTGCACCGCATGCACATATTCCAGCACGGCAAGCGCATCGCGTCCGCTCGCGCGCAGCGCATCCGGAGACACCTTGCCGTCAACATCCTCCAGAAAGGCATGCAGCCGATTGTTGAACGTCCGGTTGAAATCATTCGTGCCAAAATCCGTCACCTCAGGCTCAGTCTGGACGCTGATAGCCGGAATGCCTTTGTCCGCTTTCCAGAACGACACTTTCTCGACGCAGTTCTCAATTGTGAATGTCCCCTTCGAGCCCGCGACCTCTAGGCTCCACCAGCCACCTAAGCCGTAGACCGCATCGCCGCGCTGACTCAAGAGATAGCCGACGCCGCCGTTTGCGAACTTCATATGGATGCTGTTGATCGACACCATAACGTCGCCTGCGCTTCGCCGGAAGCCAGGACGGTCGGAGAACGTCTGGATATGCGTGATATCGCCGCAGAAATGGCGCATGACACTGAATGGGTGGGTTAGAAACGCCCGCATGTGAAAGTAGGGATGGCCTTTGATTTTGTCCGAGCCGGCAAGGGAGTAGTTGCGCTCGCCGCCGTTGAAGCCCATTTTGGCCATGCAGTAAATCAGCTCGCCCACCTCGCCGCTGTCCATATATTGCTTCGCCTTCTCAGCCGGCGGCGTAAAGTAATGGTTCAGGTTGCAGCCCAGATATACATTCTGCTTCTCGGCATAAGCCACCATCTGGCGGCCTTCGCGCACATCGTTGCACAGCGGCTTCTCCACCAGCACGTGCTTTCCGTAAGACATCGCTTCCATCGCCGGTTCAAAATGCCAGCTGCCGTTGTCGATGCCGCCTGTCGTCACATCGACGACCTGCAGGTCGGGCTCGTTCTCGATCATGTCCTTGAGCGTATAGTACGCCTTTACGCCGTGCTTCTCCGCAGCCGCGTCGGCGCGTTCCTTGATGACGTCGCATACCGCAACGACATCAGCCAATTCATCCTCCTTGTAGCAGTTCGCATGGTTGTTGCCTATACCGTTCATGCCTACGATTCCGATTTTGACCGCCATGTTCAACGTCCTTTCGTCCTCTGAATTGGATAATCATGCTCCTAGTTAGGTTCAATAGCCGTATCGTCCAGCCGTCATAGTTGTAAACGCTTTATATTTCCATCATACTGCCTCTTACTGTCCGAATCATGGCGGTTCGGGACAAAAACCTTTCCGATCGGGACTGTTTTCATAAAAGGATTGGCTCAGCTCGGTACCGTTAAACCGACCGGCAGGCGACATCCTTTGGCCGGCCAAAGTATTCGCTCGATTATCCCTTAACGGCGCCTGCCGTCATGCCGGCTACAATTTGCTTGTTGAAGAAAATGAACAAAATGAGCATTGGAATAGAGATCAGAACGATATCGGCGAACAACAGATTCCACGAGGTCGTGAATCGGCTCATGAAGTTGTACAGCGTCAGCTGCACCGTCGCGTTGGACGAGCCTGGGAAGAAGTAAAGCGGATTAACAAAGTCGTTGAATACGTTTATCGATTCAAGCACAATGATGGTTGAAGTAACGGGCTTTAACAGAGGAAATATGATACTGAAGAACAGCCGCCCCCCGCCCGCACCGTCGATCAATGCGCTCTCATCGATTTCGCGCGGCAGCGTTGCCACAAACGCTTTGTACAAGATGGCCGCAAACGGAAAATGAAGCGCAACCTCCACGAAGGTAATGCCGGCTAGCGTCTTGAACAAGCCAATCGAGTCGAGCACCCAGATCGTAGGCACGATAGCGGGCGGAATCATCAAACCGGCCAAAACAAGAAAGTTTAAGAAGGAAGAGAACCGCCCCCCTTCGCGACGATGCAATACAAAGCCGGCCATTGCGCTGACGACAATCAGTACGCCAACGGACAGAACCGTCAGCAGCATGCTGTTGTAGAAGGCGCGGACAAGCATATGATCGGACGCAGTTAACACATCCCTGTAATTTTCCAAAATATGAAATGATTTCGGCCAAGCCATATTCATGAGCGCGGATTCGGCCTGATTCTTAAAGGAGTTGATGATGACGAAATAGAACGGAATCCAAAAAATGGCGGTGCTGAGCACCAGCGCGAACACCGCTGCGATGACCCTCTTCGCTTTGGTGCTAACCCCCGAGCTTTCGCTGCGGCTCAGCGCTTTGCCGACGCCTTTATCCATAATCCTGCTCATTTCCCTGCTCATAAGTGCACCTCGCTTTTCGTTAGGTACTTATACAAGGGAAACGCCAGCAGTGACACGCCGATGAACAGGATGACGTTGCCCGCAGTCGCCAGACCGTAGAAGCCCGCCTGATACTGCTTGTATATGATCGAGGCGATCAGGTCGGTCGTGAAACCCGGTCCCCCCTTAGTCATGGCCCAGATCAGGTCGAAGGAACGAAGCCCTCCGATAAATGCCAGTATGATGACCGAATTCATCGCCGGTCTGCTTAATGGAACCGTGATGTACCGGAAAGCGTTCATGCTGCTCCCGCCGTCGATTTTGAGCGCTTCGTAATACTCGCCCGGAATGCCCGAAATGCCGGCGATATAAATGACGGTAGCGACGCCGATGCCTTTCCATACGTCTACTAGGGCAACTGACAGCAGTGCGATCTTTGTATTGCCGAGCCAATCTGGTCCGTTAATGCCAAGCGCGGCCAGACTTGTATTGATCAGTCCTGACGAAGGATGCATCATAATGGAGAACGCGATCCCGACCGCAATCGTACTGAGCAGTGTCGGGAAGAAAATAACGGAGCGCAAATAGTTTTTGAACAGTGCGGTAGAGGTGAGGAAAGCGCCGAGCAACAGGCCAAGAATAACCTTGAGCCCACAGGTTACAACCGCGTAAATTAACGTGTTTCGGAAGCCAATGCTAAGCGCCGTCTCCGAGAAAAAAGTGACATAGTTGTCAAAGCCGATGAAATCCCAATCGGTAAGGGTCCACCGAGTCATACTAAAGAACAGCGATAACACGGTTGGCAGCAAATAAAAGACGAAGTAGATCAGAAATGCGGGCACAAGAAACATATACGAGTAGGTCCGAATCGTCAGCTTGGTCATGGCTCTCTCCTTCTTTCCGGAGAAAACGGACCCCGCACCGTCATGCGCGGAGCCACGTCTCCACCTTGAATTTCTGCTTGCGGCGGGCGGTCTACCAGCCCGGCAGATTCAACTGCTGCGCCTGTTTCAAAATGTCTTTGTCGTAGTCCTCGGCGCCCTTCTGAGCGGAAGTGATGCCGCTGCCGACAGCGACGGTGAGATTCTCGAGGTTCGGGCCTTTGACCGGCGATACGAACTCAAGTGCTGGTGCCGTCTTGCCTTCGTCAAAGTATTTCTGCATTTCTTTGACACCTTCATATGCATCGTCAGGGAGCTCGATTCCTTTGATGACATTGGGACCGGCCGCCTTGACTTTGGAGGCAAATATCGCTTGGCCTTCCTTAGATACGAAGTATTCCGTGAACTTTTTGGCGGCTTCAACTTTCTTGCTGTTCTTGTTGATATACAGGCCGCTCGGCATCCATACCGTCAGCCCGTTGACGTCTGCGCTGTCGCTCGGAATCGGGAAAACGCCGATGTCGTTGATCTTGTCCGGGCTATTTTGCAAGATGGAATCAAGAGCGCTTGTCAGCATCGGATAGTGCACCCCTGTGCCCTCGGCAAGCATTTTTAAAGCAACATCATACGTCGTGGCCAAGAAGTCTTTATTCATGTAGCCGGCTTTGAACGGTTCCTCCGTCTTCTCGAAGCTGCGCAGCGCCTGCGGTGTCGTCGCGTACTTCGCTTTGTTGTTCGTGTAATCGTCCGCAAAATTCGGAACCTGCGCCTGTACGTTGTAGTAATCGCCGAGGACAAACAGCTGGGAAGTCCAGGTATCTTTGTAGGACGCGATAACCGCTGTCTTGCCCGCGGCTTTGATCTTCTCATTGTTGGCCATGAATTCGTCCCACGTTTGCGGAATGGTCAACCCAAGCTCGCCGTACACCTTCTTGTTGTACAAAATCGCACCAGCGGAGCTCGAACCGACAGGCGCGCCAAACACCTTGCCATCGACTGTAACGACGGTTTTGAAGGAATCAAGCACGTCCGCCATGAACGTCTCATTCGTCACGTCGAGGAAATTTTCCACCGGATTGACTGCTTTCAGCAGCGAGCCTGTGTTATAAACGAGCAGATCGGACATATCACCCGTTGCTAGCCGCGTCTTGACGAGGTTGTCGCCCTCCGTGCCATCCGGCTTAATGTCGTACTCAATGGTGATATTCAGCTTTTTCTCTGCTTCCGCGGCAACGGCTTTAAGCGCTTCGAGCGTTGTGCCTGAATTGCCGACCATCAGCGTCAACGTCGTTTTCTCTGCTGGTGCATTTGTGGCGTCGGTTTTCGCGTTTGTTTCACCGCTAGCGCCGCCGTTGTTTTTGTTCGTCGCAGGCGCATTATTGCCGCCGCAGCCGGCGAGCAGCACCACGGTCATAATCATGCTTGTCACGAATGCGAGTGTTCTGCCAGTCGTTCGTTTCATCGTTTCGCAGCCTCCCTTTGTGGGCATGGATCATGCTCCCTTCGGCAGCCGTCCATCGTTGCCCTCTTCGCAGCTCTGATTTCGTAATTTTCAATCCATTGAATGAATACGCTTCCAACAAGTGCGATCTTCCGTTTCAAGGGCCCGGGTCCCCTCGTAGTTTCAGTCTACGAGTTTCCGCTTTTGATGCATACCTGCGCTTTTGCTATTTTAAGGGGGTGATTTTTCCATTTCGGGATAAAGTGAAGGCACGGGTGGGGAAACCATTCGATTTTCGAAGGCGTATACCCTCTAACCATTTAACCGTGTACTTGCATTCGTCTTATTCGCTCATTTTGCGTTTTGCGTAGGCAGTTGGCGTTTCGCCCGTTATTCGCTTAAACAAGTGAGAGAAATGTTTGGCATCCTCGTAACCGACGAGCTCGCCGACCTCCGACGGACGCGACGTGCCATCGGCGAGCAGTTCTTTCGCTTTGCTGATCCGGTAGCCAATCACATAATCGGAGAAGGTGTAGCCGGTCTGACTTTTGAACAATCTGGATAGATGTCCAAGACTGACATGATGCTCAGAAGCAAACTGCTGAAGGGAAAAGTCGCCTTGATAATTGGCGTGGATCCAATTTATTACCACCGGTACGAGCTCTTTCGGCTTATGCTCTTTTGATTCGCGCTCCCCCGCCATCCCGAATACCGCTGCCGTTAGCCATGCCGTGATCGGCTCGTAGTTGATCACTTCGTTCAGCAGGCTCATATCCTCATGCAGCCGGGATTTGGATTCGGATTGCAGATTGAACTTCAACGAGTAGAAGAGATCGATTGCGAACTGCGTCAGCTGCTTTTGGGTAACCTCTTTGCGTTGCAGCCATGTAACGATGCGGGATACCGTGTCTCGTCCTCTGGCCATATCGCCCGCTTTGATCTGCGCTTGCAGCGCGCGCACCTTCACCCAGATTTCGCCGATATCAGGCACGGTCGGCTTCATATCCGGCGCTGCCCAGGTCGGTACGCCGATCCGCAAATGCTCTTCGAGCTGCTTGCCAAGGCGGACGAAGCTGCGGTTCAGACTCTCGCTCTCTTTCTTCATTCCGAAGCTCACATGGAGTAGAATGCCGCGGGTTTCCATATGATTGAAGAGAATTTGAAGCTTTGTCTTTATCGACAGCGCACTTGCCTCATTGTCAGCCGGCAGCAGCAGCACTCTGCGGCGACAGTCGATCGTGACGCAGTGACATTCCGATTCGCCGTTCAAGCCGCTCCCGAAATGCGCGAGGATATCCGATGCATCAAGCCCGGCATCCTTCCAGGTGAGCGGCGATGCAAAGTTCCCTAGAAGCAGCAGCGCCATGAACATCCGCTGCGGCTCGGCTGCCGCTCTCTCTCCCCGCTCCAGTGCGTCCGCGGACAGCAGCCGCTGCAGAAGAGACCACTCTGCACGGTCGCTCCGGCTGCGCGACTCCTCTTCAATGCGGGCAAGCATGCGGTCCACCGCCCGGTACAGCGTTTCTTTCCTGACAGGCTTCAGCAAGTAGTCCGTCACGCCAGTTTGCATCCCACGCTGCGCATAAGCAAAATCATCATGGACACTGAGAATGATGCCCTTGGCTTCCGGATGGCTGCGGCCTATCTTATTTAGCAGCTCCAAACCGTCCATGCCCGGCATGGTGATGTCGGTTAGCACGAGATGCGGGACGACGGATTTCGCGGCCGCGAGCGCATCTTCCCCGTTCTCGAACGCATGCACCAGGTGCTGCGGTTCATATCTCTTAAAGAGCGCCTTTAGCTCCTCCAGAGCCCACCGCTCGTCTTCCACCAGAAATAGATTCATCATTCGCCCTCTCCTCTCACCTTGACGAAAAGCTCATACGGGAACGTCAGCCTCACGGTCGTACCGCGGCCAAGCGCACTTATCAATTCAACGCCGTATTTGACACCGTGGAACAGCTTGATCCGCTGCGCGATATTGGACAGGCCTATGCCCAGCCCCTCCTCGTCGTAAACGTCCACCGCTTGGATGCTCCCAAGCCTCCTGCGCAGCATGTGGATGCGTTCCTCTTCGATGCCGCAGCCGTTGTCGGACACTTCGATAATCAGATCGCCGCCAAGCCGCCTGACGGCGATATCGATTCGCCCGCCGGACTTGACCTTGCCGAGTCCGTGAACGATTGCGTTCTCAATCAACGGCTGCACGGTAAGCTTCAGCACCGAAGCTTCCTGCAGCGGCTCCGGAACGTCCATACTGAACTCGAATCGGCTGCCGAACCGGTGCTGCTGGATATTCATGTAATTGTAGATATGATCCATCTCGTCACGCAGCGGGATCGGATGTTGAAGATTTTTCATGCTGTATTTAAACAGCTCCGCCAGCGATTCTGCCATCTCGGCAACCTCTTCGATGCCTCGAACCCGACTGATTGACTTCATGATGTTAAGCGTGTTGTACAGAAAATGCGGATTGATTTGCGCCTGCAGCGCCGATAGCTGCGCATTATTCTCCGCCAATTTGGATGCGTACACTTCGCTGATCAACCGGGTAATACTGTCCAGCATATTGTTGTAAATGCGGCTTAGACGGCCGATCTCATTGTTGCCGGCCACCTCCATTCGCTGGCTTAAATCCCCCTGCTCGACTCGCGCCATCTTCTTCATCAGGTTTCGTAGAGGAAGCGTGATCTGATAGGAGAGCGCATAGGAAACAATGGCTATCAGCCCCATCGCAAGCAGGCCAACGAGTATGAGAATATACGTGGTTCGCTTCTGCTTGGACAGCAGAAATTCGTTCGGAATGAGAATTAGCGTATTCCATTTCGTGTATGAGGATTTTGACGTCGTATAGAGATAGCTCACGCCGTTCCACACCACCTCGTTAGATTCGCGGCTGCCCTGAAAGATCGAAAGATCGATTCCCGGATTCTCGCTGCCCGTCAGCTCGTTCCTGTCGTCATAAATGACGTTGCCTTCATCGGTTATGATGAACGCTCTCATGTTCCGTTCTACGTCATTGCTGTCCGAATTGACGAGCATGTCCTTGACGACATCGACGTTGATATTAATTTTCATATACCCCAGAACATCCCGATAGGGGATGCGGTTAATGTTCCGCACGAAGGAAATAACTTGGGCTTCACGATCGCTTCCCGTGCTCTCCATGGTGACGGGCCGAAGCAGAAATTTGATTCCGGGCATCTCCAGCCGTTTCGAATACCAGCTCTCGTCCCGCAGCTTGAAGCTTACTTTGGGTCCGCCTGCCTTCGATACGAAATAAGCGATATCGTCCTTCGTGAAGATATAGATGCTTTGCAGCTGGGGGCGCGGCTGAAGATGGGTGAACAGCCTGTTGTTGATCGTCAGTTCAACCTCGTTCTGCGCAACGGGTTCTTGGATTCTGTAATGATCGATCAAGCTTTGCTGAATGATCGGGTCGCCAATAATGGAGACGGAGAGCTTCTCGATGTCTTGAATATACAGCTCGAAGGTCCGGCTGAACTGCCGGGTAATCGTGTCGGAAAGCGACAAGGTCTGATTTTTGATATCGCTTACATTTTTGTAATAGAAAATAATGCATGTCAGCATAACGATAAACAGCGACACAGCGGAGAACACGATGAACATCTTACTTTTCAGCAGGTAGTCGTTCCAATTTTTCATATAGGATTCTCCTCTGAACGTTCCCAGTCATTTTCCTCACAAACGTAGTCTGCCAACCGTTTAACAGCTGCCTTAAAGGCCTAGCCGAACCAAATGAACCTCTCCTTTTTGTTTAAAGGCTGCTGGGCACTTACGTGTTGCCTATAATCGTTTTCTCTCTATCAGAACAATTGATGAAGCAGGGGCTGTCCATCGAGGTTAAAACTTACCAAGGTGATAAAATAATAGCATAGCTCAAGCAAGTCTGCCTGCTAAAATTACGCAACGAGGCTATTTCATTGCTGCTTGTCCATCCGATTCATAAATGACATCCGTTCATGTTCATCTTGTGTAGGCGTTGTGGACACGACCCGATGTCATTTAGGAACTTCAACTAAACCTTAGGCAGCTAGCCAGACCTGTGACCATCAGCTCCAATGGAACGTCTAGATGCACAGGCCAGACATCACCTTTCGATCTTGATCTAGCTTAACATCGGCTTATAGCCAACCGCCTTAACGACTTTCACGACAAGCTTTTCTCCATTTACCGCAATATTGTATTCTCGTAAATACGTGCGGATGTGAGCAAAATTAACGATTAATCCCGATCGTCACAATTTCGCAAGCTCCAATCGGAAGAGAGATTTGACCGTCCATGTCAGTTTCAATAGGTTGCCCATTATCTTCCATGATGGAGCTTTTGTAGAAATAATAGTATGGAAGGTTAGAGCTAAGTTTCAATTCAGCCTTTTGGAAGTCCATGTTGTACCAACGCAGCAGCAGATCGTCAGTACCTTCATTTATTTTCATCGAGGAAAAGGCCATCTTATTGCCTTCCCACTGGAATGGCGCAAACGTAGGCGCAATGCTTCCTTGGTGGATGTCTGTTTGGCATAACGTCCACGGAATTTGGAACTGGTAGGCTTCTGCATAGGCGCCAGACTGTACACCATCCCCGTTATGCGGAATGATGCACATACGGACGGTATGCTCGCCCTGACATTGTGCCTCAGGTGTCGGGAATAAGCCCCAGTCACCAAGCTCGCCAACCGCTCGGAGCAGCGTCACTGCAATTGTATGGCGACCATCGCGCAGAATTTCGTATTCATTCAAGCCTAAGTTAGCCACAACAAGGCCTGCTTCTGCCTCATTGATGTCAACGAATGCCTGCTGATGCTGTGCATTGCTTGGATTTTCCCATGTGGCTGCCGGTGAAATGTCCCGCTGGGGGATTTCAAACATCGTATCGACGCGATGAACTTGCGTGTCCAGATCGGTTGGGAACAGCATCCGCAAACGATGGTCTTTGGCTTGATTGTTAAAGGAAGCAGAGATCTCCACCCCTTTACCGCTATTGCTCAGACTAACAACCGTACGAAGCCTCATCGGTACCATGCGCTCCGAACGCTGTGCTTTACGGCGTTGAAAAGGAATCAAAGCGCGCTGCTCTTCTTCGAGCACTTCGTCAGCAGACGCAGGAATTTCCCAGTCGTGCACAATCTCAATGGAAGCCTGGTAGGGGTGATCCTGTAACACCCGAATTTGTGCCGCCACCCCATAGGTGGTTCGCGGCGTTTCGCCATCTGGCTGTTTATAGATATATTCGTTACCGATATCCCCTGTATTTTCATATATGCCTAGATCCCGGTAGATTCGGCCGTTCACCTTGTCTGTCAAGCTGAATGAACCGTTATCGGCGATTTCAATCCTTAGCGAATCATTTTCCAATATGCGGTCTCCGACCAGCATCGAGGAAGCAGGAACCTCAGCTTCGCATTTAACCCAAGCATACGCCTTCAGCCCCAATGCAGGAACATTTTTCGCTTCAAAAGTAAGCTTCACCTTGCGGCACATATACGGCTGGCGGAACTTATCCTCCGGCAGGTCATAACCAAATTGCAATCCGAGATCTTCGGATGTGCATGGAATGGCAATCCCGTTTTCATCCACGAGCATCATGCCTGAAAGATCCGCCGACTTCACAATATCGATGGCATCCTCCTGCGTGTATCCGTCATGATAATACGACCGCAATGCATCTAGCTCTATACTTACCACACCGGTTCGCTCCCAACCGGATGTATTCATAACAATGACGGGCAGGGCGTTATCTCCCATTCTGGCGAAGCTCGACGTATCCACAACTTCTGCAATGGCTCGTTTGCTCTCATCGACGATCGCTTCCGCCACATGTCGGCTTTTATCGAAGCGCGTTACCATTTCACGGTGCACTTCATCAATCGAACAGCCGCAAATGCTGTCATGCGGATGGTTTTGCATCAGCGTTTTCCAAGCATACGTGAACAGATGATGCGGGTATTTCTCCTCGGCTTCAAGGATGTGAGCCAAAGCGGCCAGAGGCTCGGCTACTTTTTCCAGCATCGCTTGCCCCAACTGATTCATTTGCTTCAAATATACGCGGGCGGAAGCGGTGTTCACGAGTGTATTCCAGCCGTCTGTACGTTGGCTGCGAAGCTCGCCTTTTACAATAGAAAGCTCATGATTCAAGGCATGCCGTACAGCCTGCAAGTAATCTATAAAATTTGAATGAATAAAGGTTGTATCTGGATAGAGCTCGCGCGCGACTTGAATCGCTTCGGGCAAATCGAGTTGAATCGGCTGGTGGTCGCAGCCATTCATTAAGAGTAGTTCGCCCATCGATGCGTATTTCTCGGCATCCGCCAGCTTCTTCTCCCATTAAGCCTTCGCTTCTTCGCGGTCAACAGGAATTTCAGTTCCATTATTATACCAGTTGGCAAAAAGTATGCCGAGTACCTGGGAACCGTCAGGCGCTTCCCAGATCAGCTCCGAAAAGGAAGATTCGTAATCGCCATCCGAAACGGTATTGTTAAAGCCCGTCGGCTTAACGCCTCGGCCAAACAGTACATTCGTAATCCCAGACTGCTTCATCAATTGCGGCGTTTGACCTACCAGACCGAACGTATCGGGAAAATAGCCGATCTTCGACACAGTGCCATATTTCTTCGCATCTTGGTGCCCGATCTGCATATTTCTCACGTTGGCCTCGCCGCTGGTCAAAAATGCATCCTGCAGGATATACCAAGGACCGATCAAAATACGGCCGTCTTGAATAAATTTAGCCAATCGGTCCTTTTGATCAGGCCTGACTTGAAGATAGTCCTCCAGAATGATCGTTTGTCCGTCTAAAAAGAAGCTGCGATAATTCTGATCCTGATCCAGTTTATCCAGCAGCGTGTCCACGAGCTTTACGAGGCGAACATGATGCTTTTCATATGGCAAATACCATTCCCTATCCCAGTGTGTGTGTGAAATGATATGCGCTGTTCTCTTTGTGCTCATCGTTTAACTCCTCTCAATGTTAAATCATCTTGTATGTTCGCTAATGCGGAATTCGTTGAGTGTCAGCCCCATTGATGTTGGTGCAAGTAAGGCCAACCGATTCGAATCGATTGGCCTTAGTCGCTTATTTAATTAGCTCATGCCGTTACTTCTGTTGCGCCAAGAAAGCATCTAATTGCTTCTGGTATTCTGCAAGCACCTTATCGATTCCCGCATCATTTAACCGGCTTAGAAATTTATCTTTTACAGCCGCAAAATCTACGACCCCATTCATAAGCGGACCTTGTGTTGAATACTCAGATGCAATCGCCGAGACCTTCGCCAATTCTGCTTTTACTGGCTCCGTGTTAATAGAGAAACCAATAAGTGGTGTTTGTACGGCACCGTCATCCCAGGTTTTAATGACATCAAGCTGCTCTGGCGTAATGTATTTACTGAATTTGTTATACCTTAAGTCTGTCCACGCCCAGCTGATCGGGAAATATTGTTTATCGGGTGAGATCCCCTCATACGAAGCGCTATTTCCGTCAGCCTTGAAGTTTACATCTTTAACGCCCAAGGAGAATAAATCATAGTTCTCCTGGCTGCTGTGCAGCCAATTGACGAACGCTACTGCTTCTTTCGGATGTTTGCTCGTTGATAATACAGACAACAGATTATCTGCGCTAGTGAAAATATATTTGGGCTTGTCCGATGCAAATTGTACAAATTCAAGCTCAGCATCAGGTATATTGGTTTTTAGAGCATCAATAATTTCAGTGGGACGCAGGATATTAGAAGGCATCGCAGCCATTCTGCCTTTGGCAAAATCTCCGTTTATGTCTTTGAACATATTAGGATCACTCGGCAGATATCCTTTTTTGTACCAATCTCTTGTTTTATTCACATACTGCTCATAAGCTTCCGAGGCAAAGAGGTTTTTAACTTTAAGCGGTGTTTCATTCACGTCAATATAGAAGAAGCTTCCAGTAAAATCTCCATTGGCAAAATAACTAGGCGCTAATTCTCTGACAAGTCCTCCTGCACCACCTGCTAGAGGAGTGATCGTCGGATCGTTGGTCTTAACCGCTTCCAGATACTTCTCGAAATCAGCCGAGCTTTTAATTTCCGGCAAGCCATATTTTTTACGCAGGTCGCCGCGAATTTGGAACGTATCATTGCTTTGTGCAACAGGGACAACACGTGGAATGGCATAGGTTTTACCGTCAACCTTAACTGCTTTCCATACAAAGTCCGAAATATCCTTAAGCAGTCCAGGACCGTCGCTTTTGAGAAGGTCATCCAGAGGCATTAACACATTTTTGCTTACACCTTGTGATAAATTGGAAATGTGCGTCCAAGTTAAGTCATATTTTTCTCCTGCTGCCACGACTAGACTTTGTTTGTTCGTGTACGTTTCCCACGGTACAAAAGTATAGTTCAGCTTCATATTTAAGCCGTCTGCTTTAAGCTTCGTCGCAATAGCTGCATTAATCGCGTCCAAATCCTTAGGCGGATCTCCCGGGAATAAAATATTTAATGTAACTTCTTCGCCAGCTGCTGTGTTTCCAGTGCTTGTCTCACCCTGCGCTTCCGCATTTTTAGAAGGTGTATTCGCATTGTTTGACGTGCCGCAGCCTGCTAATAGCGTTGATACTAAAACAGTTGCAATTATGCTTCCCATAAAGAACTTGCTTTTGAACATGTTATTCGCTCCCTTTTTATAATGTTATATATTGCCCGCTCATTCGGAATCAACCCTTGATTGAGCCGACCATGATACCTTTGACAAAATATTTCTGCACGTACGGATAAACGAGAATGATCGGTCCGATTGTAATCAAGAACATCGCGAAGACGATCGTTTCTGAAGGCAGCTGAGTGGATGCAACATTCGAATGCTGACTCATATAAGCAATCATCGAATTGATCCGATACAATAAGAACTGAACGGAGAACAGCTTCCGATCATCAATCAGCCACAGGGACATCGTGAAATCATTCCAATAACTTAACGAAGAGAACAGACCTATAGTGGCTAATATCGGCATAGACAACGGAGTAATGATCTTATAGAAAATAAACCAAGGGCCGGCTCCATCGATTTCCGCTGATTCTGAGAGCGCAGGCGAAATCGATTTGTAATAATTTCTAAGCAGAAAAATATTAAACGGATTTATTGCAATCGGAAGAATAAGAGCCCAAATCGTATTTTTCAAATGGAGGTAATTAGTGACTACAATGTACCAAGGAACCAGTCCTGCGCTGAATACAATGGGTATAAAGATAAGCAGGGCAATGATGTTGCGATATTTTACTTTTTGCACGGACATCATATAGCCAAGCAGCGATGATAAGGTTAACGAGATCATTGTGCCTACAATGGTAACGATGATCGTAATTTTATAGGCATTGGCGACGATATTGTCTTGGAAGACAATCTTATACGCAGCTAATGAAAACAAGTCAGGGATGAACTTGTATCCATTCAGCACGATAGAGCTCTCATCCGATATGGAGACCATTATCGCCAAGATGAATGGGACCAGGGTAACGAGGGAAAAGATAATAAATACCACATAAATGAAAATATCGAGCCAGCCAAACTTGTTCTTCAATGCAGTCACCTCTCTTGCTGTTTAAAATAAGGAATAACTCTTATCATACCGTTTAACTAGCCAATTGCTGCCTACGACTACAAGGAAGCCAAGGATGGATTGGCAAATTCCAATTGCGGTGATCATACCGTATTCCTGTCCGCCATTGATTAAAGCACGGTAGATATAGGTGTCGATCACATCCGTCGTTGAAAACAAAAGCCCATTGTTCTCTACAATTGCATAGATGAGCGCAAAATCCCCGAAGAAAATTCTACCTATGGACAACAGTGTCAAAATGATAATTGTAGGAACCAGGTTTGGCAGCAAAATGTACCGAATCTTTTGTACCCGGGAAGCACCGTCTAGAGAGGCCGCCTCCATCATCTCTTCGTCAATGGAAGTAATAACAGCGAGATAAATAATGACGGAATACCCGACATTTTTCCATATACTTGCCGATGCAATGATTTTCACCCAATATTGAGGCGAGGTATACCAATCAATCGGCACCCCATCGAACATCTCAATCAATTCGTTCGCGAGACCGTTTTCATTTTTGAAAATTAACAAGACTAATTTTCCGACAATGACGAAGGAGAAGAAGTACGGTAAAAACAGGATGCTCTGGAACCATTTTTTCATGCTGTTACTCTTAATTTCGTTCAATAGAACGGCGAAGACTACGGCGAGAATCGTTCCCCATAAAATTTGATTGAAATTGATCCAGAACGTATTAAATGTTATTCGCAGAAAATCACCATTGGATAGAAAAAACTTGAAGTTATCAAACCCGCTCCATGGACTGCCGAAAATGCCCTTAACCGGATTAAAGTTTTTAAATGCGATAATAATTCCCGGGTAAGGCAAATAAGTGAAAGCGAATAAGATCAAGAGGCCTGGGAGAGCCATCAGATAATAAGCTCTGTTCGTCCACAACTCCCTTACAATGCTGTTGCTATTTTTCATTTGCACGTCTCCTTTCTCTCGTTGTAACCGCTTACCACATGTTAAGTGATGTTCAATTATTTGAAAATAGTCAAATGTTTTGATCCTGTTCTAATCTTGGGAAACGCTTACTTCGCCTTAAATCACGATAAAAAACGAATTTTATGTTCTAATATTTCATTAATGTTCTAATATTGGGATCATTTCTAGACATATTGTTTTTCAATATTTTAAGCACTATACTGGTTGGAAGAAAAGCTTAGGAACGCAAAGTCCACAGAGCAAAAATGAGCTTCATACGAGGCGCAGCGAGCAAAAAATTCTCAAAAGGATCGATTTCGAGAAGGTGAATTCATGAAATTTAAATCATTCAAGTCAAGTATCATCTTCTATTTCGCCCTGTTAATATGTGTTTCTCTCAGCGTTCTCGGCGTTATCAGCTATCAAACCTTCTCTAACTTTACGAAAAAAGAGATGATTAAAAGCACCTCTTTAATCACAAACCAAGTGAATCAGAGTCTTGATCTTTACTTAAATGAGGTCAAGGACTCCCTTCACTTTCTCGCTATCGATCAGAATTTAATATCCATTCTTGAAGGCTCTATAACAGAAGGCGAAGTGTATGAATCGCAACAAGACCGTGCGCGAATTTCCATTTTGCTCAATAATATCTTCTCCGAGAAATCCGATATACGTGGTTACTTTATTTACAATTACGACCATCGAAAGCAATATATCAACAGTGCCCAGTCCATTAATATTGAGTCACCTTTTTTGAAACAAGTGTGGCAAGATTTTAAGGACACGAAATATGCCCTGCAGATCAAATTCTACGGTGCTCATAAGCCTGATTATTATGATAACTACAGTCGTACTTCCGATCTTAATAACGTAATTACGATTGCTGCCAACATTAAGGATGCCTATGATCCGTCCAATCCAAATCTATATGGCGTCGCTGTATTCGATTACAACATCAATAAGCTCAAAAACATTTTTAAATCGATTCAAACAGAGCTTGGCATCCAATCTTTTGTTGTAGATGACGGAAAACAGGTGATTTACCAATCAGACCCCTCTCTTATACTGACTGAATCGGATATGGAGAGCTTATTTCAACATACTTCAGGGCACTGGACTCGTATGGTGAACGGCACAAATATGCTTATCGCTTATTCAACCTCTTCGGTGACAGGCTGGAAAACCGTAAGCATGCTTCCCTTCACCCAGTTCAACAAGAAACTGTCTGTAATTCGTGATACAACCTTGTTTCTTCTGACTATCATGATCGTCATTACGATTGTCCTTGCTTCCGTCATCACCATTCGTACGACGCAGCCCATCTTAAAATTGGTTGCCTTTATGAAAGAAGTCGGCACGGGCAAGTTAGACATCCGGATCGATCGTCAAACCGAATACGAGGAAATTATGGTCCTTAATCGAGGCGTTAACAATATGCTTGATAGGATGAAGGAGCTCATTGCTAATTCAATCAATCAACAGCTTCTTCAGAAGGAAGCCGAGTACAGCGCCCTACAAGCCAAGATGAATCCGCATTTCCTTTATAATACGCTGCAGTCTATTTCGTCATTGTCCATACTTGGCAGGAATCAGGATATCGAGCTTGTTACGCATTCCCTTAGAGAAATGCTGCATTATTCGTTATACCAGATGAACGAAATGGTTCAAATGAAAGATGAAATACGCTCTGTAGAAAATTATTTGCGCATACAGAATATCCGTTATGACGGACGTCTTCAATTCGTTTGCCAAACCGATGACGGTGTGCTTGAATACCCTATTAACAAATTTATTCTTCAGCCCATTATTGAAAACTCTATCTATCATGGCTTGGAAAGCAAGGATGGGATATGGATCATCAGCCTCCTTATTCAGAATGAGACTGATCATATCCGCGTAATCGTTAAGGATAACGGGATTGGGATAACAGAGCAACGGTTAAGCAAAATCAATGAGGAGCTTTGCTCTACAGCAACTAGTACAAGCGGAATAGGATTAATGAGTATTGCAAATCGTATGGCATTGAGGTTCTCATCTCAAGCCAAATTAATGATCGAGAGTGAATGGGGACAAGGAACAACAATCACCCTGATTATTCCGAAAACTAAGTCATTGGGAGATGTACGGAATGCTAACGACTTTATTAATTGATGACGAGCCACTGACGACGCAAGCGCTTCACAAAATTTTAGAAAACCATTTTCCTAACATTGAAGTATTGGGGGAAGCGACAAACGGCCTTAAAGCTTGGGAGATCATCCAGGACCGGGTACCCGATTTCATCATCTCTGACATCCGAATGCCGAACTTGGATGGTCTGGAGCTCTTAGAAAAAGTACGTGATGCAGAGCTGCCAATCAAAGTTATTCTGCTAACCGCCTACGGTGAATTTGAATATGCGCGCCAAGCGCTTAAGCTCGGTGCATCCGGCTATTTGCTTAAGCCCTATATCCAAAGCGAACTCATCAAGGAAGTATTTCGTGTCACCAAGGAGATTGAAGCCGAGAACGGGTATAAGAGCATCCTGTCCAAAGCCATCCCACTGTTTGAAGAGAACGCCTTGAAAAAGCTGCTAGTTGGGAAACTGGATTCAAATGACTTAAATGAATTTTTAGAAATGGCGGAAAACCGCTGGGAACAATGCGTGGTCAGTGTTTTTCAGCTAGGTGGGTCAAATTTAAAAGCAGAGGAAATCGAGGAAGTCATTAAAATTAGCATTACGGAGGAAATGAACAGCCATTTGCTTTATTCCGGTTATCAAGGAATCAGTTTTTTCCGCAAGCTTAACGAAATCATTATGATTCATGCGTCGAAGGACGCAGACACGGATGCTCAACTCGTTCAAGGCTGTATTCGAATCTTGATGAATTATTTCCATAAACCTTTTAAGGTAGGTTCCAGCCAGAGCCAATACCCCCCTCAGCAATTGCCGGAAGCCTATGAGGATGCTTTGCAGTATTCTACTGCTATACAGGATGTTACGATTACAAAAAACACAACGGATCATCAAGGTGTCTTGATCGATAAAGCAGTAGAGTTTTGTAAACGCTATTATACGACAGACATTAATCTGCAGAAAATAGCCGACCATTTGGATATCAACAAATATCATTTCTGCAATCTGTTTAAGGATCAATTGCATGTAACCTTCTGGGATTACGTCACCAATTTGCGTATTGATCACGCCAAGAATCTGCTTCAAACCAGTGAGGAACGAGTATCTAGTATCGCCATTCAAAGCGGGTATATTAACTCCAGCCACTTTGGACGAGTCTTCAAGGAGATCACCGGGGTTACGCCGGCTGAATATCGCAGACAAGCTAAGACATCTTAATGGTTGAGTGCAAGAAATAACATGGATTCCAAGCTTCAATTTTATCATTTTCTTTATGAACCGCTTGTTTTGCTCCGCGATATTGTAGAAACTTACATCAAAAAAACTGCCGAAATCCTTGGTTACCAAGGGTTTCGGCAGTTTTTTTGGCGGAGCACATAGTAGCAGAGCACTCGCATGGAGCGAAAGCATGGGAGCACGGCGTCTGAATATACCGCTTAAGGTCCTCGCCGGGCAAGCATCTCAGCCCTTTGCTCAAAGATTCGGACATCCCAAAATGGATATGCGAATTTGAGTAAAACAATCAGCCGCAATGGCTTGATTTCGAACCTAAAAAAACAATATTCTAATGCGTGCGGACTGAAGTTCCGCTATTTGTCCGAATTATTCGTTTTGATCGTGTGTGCGGACAGTAGAGTCGCTATTATCCATCAAAAGAGTCCATTTCGTGTTTTTATGGGTAAATAACGGAATCTCTGTCCGCAAGTATCATAATAATTAGTTGATTTCCATTAATAACGGATTCTCTGTCCTCCAGATGTCCGTGTTTATTGAGAAGCCTTCGATGCCATATGTTTATTAGCAAGCTTAATTTGCGGCTTCTGTGCGAGCCCAAAAAAAGCGATAAGGGCAAGCAGGCTAGTGGTCAAAATGATGATCCCCATTGGTACCGCGGAATACTCTCCGGCAATCCCGACTAATGGTGACGTACATGCCCCAATCACAAACGGCAGCAAGCCAAGCAGCGCCGATGCGCTTCCTGCCCTTTGACTTTGCGAACCCATCGCCAGGACAAAGGATGCTGTTGACGTCATGCCGATTGACGCCACAAAGAAGAACAACGGAATAACGAGTGCCAG
Organism: Bacillus sp. FJAT-26390; assembly: GCF_001682865.1. Taxonomy (GTDB): domain Bacteria; phylum Bacillota; class Bacilli; order Paenibacillales; family Paenibacillaceae; genus Pristimantibacillus. Next base: position 689,095 of record NZ_MAQX01000022.1, on the reverse strand, counting down.
CAAAGGACCCTGCAACAAAATAACGAGCAAAGCTGCAAAACTGGCCGTACAAGACAGCAGCAAGCCAAGAATAACAAATTTGCGTTCCGAGAACGATTGGCTGAACCGCCCAACGACCTGTGAACCAATAATTAAGCTTATTCCATTGGATGCGAACAAAAGGGCGAATAGCTGCGGAGAAGCTCCGTAAATATTTTGATAAACAAACGGAGTCCCCGATACGTAGGCAAATACGCCCCCGATCATGATGCCTTGTGCAAGCGCGTAACCGATAAACTGCCGATCCTTAATCAGAGCTTTAATGCCGGCTAACAGCTCTCCGAAGTTGCCGGATACCCGATTCTCGGCTGGCAAGGTTTCTTTTAAATTCATCGTTGCCAAAATAACAAGCAGTAATCCAACAATGCTCAGTACGAAAAACACACCTACCCACGTTGTAAAGGAGATCACGCCGCTGCCGGCCATAGGCGCAATCATAGGAAACAGATTATTTACAAGCATGAGCATGGAGAAAAACTTCGTTAATTCTGTTCCGCTGTATACATCCCGTACGATTGCTCTGGAAATAACGATTCCCGCAGAGGCAGCGAAACCCTGAATAAAGCGTGCAGCTATAAACCAATAAATATTCGGGGAAATCGCACAGACAAACGAAGCAACCAGATAGAAAATAAGTGAAATAATAATGGGCTTGCGTCTCCCATGAACGTCACTTAAGGGGCCCATAATAATTTGACCCAACCCTAGGCCAATGAGGCATGCTGTCAAACTAAGCTGAACAAGAGAAGCCTGGGTTCCAAAATCAGCCGTAATTTGCGGGAATGACGGTAAATACATATCAATCGTAAGTGGGCCAAGCGCTGAAAAAGCACCTAGCAGCAATACTAATCTTAGGCGGTCATATTTTTTTGTTGCAGACATCATTTGTTCTTCTCCTAAACTATTCAAAAGTGATGGATCCTCGCAATCATGTAAACTCGCTTCATTATAGAACAAGATAGAGATAAACCCAATAGCAACTTAATCCTTTTAATAGAAAGAAAACAATATCGGTGTTGTGACGATCGGTATTGAATGTCTGCGTAACGGAAGCTTGTTTCCGTTCCTGCAAATAATGAATCCGATTATGCCGGAGCCACAGAAATATAAAAAGCCACGCTTTAAAGACGTGGCCATTAAGTCTATGAAATATCTTATAAGGGCAATACCCGTCATCTCATGCAGATATTAACCAAGTGTCTTCTCCAAATTTAATAAATAATCCAAACTTAAAGCCAAGCTGTCCATCGGACTTCCCGGGCAGTAATCCTGCTCTACCGCAAACCACTCAACGCCGCTTTGCAATCCCCACTGTAAAATCGGTGCAAAGTCGATGACTCCGGAGCCGATTTCAGCAAAGGTCTGCCTGCTGTCCGCAGTCATATCCTTCAAATGAAGAATCGGCATACGATTCGCGTAATTTCGGATGAAGGACAAAGGATCTTGGCCGGCTTTGCGAACCCAGTAGGTATCAATTTCCGCGTAAATGGCTGGGTCTTCAAGCAAGTATTCAAGCGCAAATTTACCATCAATGGATGTATGGAATTCAAAATCATGATTATGATAGCCGACGCGATACCCCGCTCCCTTAACTTTGGCTGCGACTTCAAGCAAGTCACGCTTCACACTGGCATATCCTTCCGGATTTTGCAGGCCGTCCGGCAATGAGTGACAAATGAAGTCCTTGGTATCGAACAAGCGCGCCTCTTCAAGCACAGCATCCAAATCATTTTTCATGCGCTCCAGTCCGACATGCATGCCTGCGGTCCTTAGGCCGGCTTCCTTCATTACTGCAGCAATGTCTCGTGCCTCATATCCATGAAGCCCGTCGATCTGAACAGCCGCCCAGCCCATCTCACTTAATTGTTTTAATACAGCAGGAAAATCCTGCTTCACTTCGTTTCTCAATGTATAGAGCTGAGCCGCTAATTGATGTTTAATCATTGCGCAATCTCCTCTTTTTTCAAGTCTAGCCATTCGACTTCCGCAGGAGTCAAGGGAAGATTCATAGCCAGTACCGAGTCGTGAAGCTCATCCGGATTGCGCGGTCCAATGATCGCACATGTCGGAAAGGATTGATGAAGTACATAAGATAATGAAATTTGTATCGGCGATACCTGCTTCTGCTCCGCCAGCTTCACTGTGCGCCGGTATCTCTCCCAGTTGTCGTCGCTGTAATATACTCTTACCATTTCCGCGTCTGAGAGATTGTCCGGTGAAAAATTGCCCGAGAAAAAACCGCCTGCCTGAGAAGACCATGACAATAGGGTTAGTTGATTACGCTTATGCCAAGCGCAGGTATCCTCGTCAGCCGAAACACAGCCCTCCCATCTCGGTTCATTTGCCTTGGCAAGACTCAGGTTCGTGCTGCTAAAATTAAAACCGACTAATTGATGTGCCGCCGCGTATTCATTTGCTTCCTGAATTCGCTGATAGGACCAGTTCGAAGCGCCGATCGCGCGGATTCGCTTGCTCTCAAGATGCTCGTTCAGCTCCTCGATAATCGGCCCTACCTCTACGCTCGGATCGTCTCTATGAAGAGCATAGAGATCGATATAATCTGTACCCAGCCTCTCCAGGCTCTCTGTCAGGTCCTTCCGAATGGCTTGAGGGTTCACCCGCGGCCCTGGACTGCCGTCATCATGATGAGCGCCTTTGGTCATAATGACTACCTTTTCCCTTATCTTCTTCTCAGCCAGCCATTGTCCTAAAATTTGCTCTTTTCCCCTGTACTGATGAGCGGTATCAAACACGTTGCCGCCAGCTTCAATGTAAGCATCGAGCATCAACCGTTTCGCTTCGTCTAATACTCTGAGATCCCCCGTTCCCATGATCAGTCGGGACATCGCCTTGTTCACACCTTGAATCATCATCGTTTTCATATCGTCACTCCTCTAGTATGCCGTTATCTTATACTTTCTTTTGGAATAAATGCTCACACACTTTGCCTAAAATCCGATATGGTATCGATACCATAAATGGACTAAGACGTTTTATTGTAATCGTTATCATATGGCAATTGAAGTCAGTATAATGGATTCTATCCTGGTTTACAATATCATTCATAACACGCTAATAATGAATAGAAAGAACCGCCCAGTTCAACCCGAGCGGCGCTTCTATCTTCGTTACTTGCTCATCATGTTATACAGAATTACCGCCGACTCCGCTCTAGTTAATGACGCTAGCGGATGAATGGAATTCCCGTTGCCTTGGAAGAGTCCATTTTGGGCCATAACCGATAAGCTTTCTGCCGCATAATTGAAAACGTCTGTTTTGTCGATAAAACGAGCCAGATCTGCTGAGGTTCCAGCGTTCAGGTTCTTACCCGCAACCATCATTGCTTTATGCAGAAGAACGAACGCATCCTGTCTTGTAATCTGTTGCAGCGGATTAAACTTATTGTCTCCGCTGCCTTTGGTAATTCCAAGCTTCTTGGCCATCGTCACTTCATTATAATAATAAGCCGAAGCGTTCACATCGGAAAATCCAGTGTCGATTGGAGCAGTCAATTCAAGCGCCTTCATGAGAAGTACGATAAAGTCTGCCCTCGTTATTGAAGCTGATGGACTGTAATTGGTAACAGAAATGCCATTGATAACTCCTCTGGACGCCAGCACCTCAATTTGCTTTTTAGCCCATTTCACGGATTCAAGGTCAGCGAACGTCTTATGGACAAACATAACAGCATACTTGCTGAAATGAGTCGTCGTAAATGTAATCCTTCCTGTAGCCGAATCATATTTGCTGTTAGGTACAACGATTGTTTTGCCTGTGCTGTTAATATAACCTGCAACAATATGCTCCGGATCTGCTAATTCGGCATCAGACGCCTTATAAGGCACAGAAACCTTCACTCTAGCCTGCGGATTATGCCAAGCAACCACAGCTCCATCGATATAAACATCCACTTCGATTACCGGCCTTGCTCCAATCTGTTGCTGCAAGGCTCGATCTAGAGATGTTTGGTCAACATTGGCAATAACCAGCGCTACTGTCTTCGCTCCGGACAGATCCTGTCCGTTTAGCATATTGGCAGGTACAGTTATCGTTCCAAATTCAGTCGTAACCTCGATCATATGAATGGCTTGATCAGAATTAAGCGCTGATTTTGGAAGCTCCACGACATACGCTTTTGCTTTATCGGCTTTCGATACCTCGAATTTAACGGTTTTCACACCGTTAGCATCAGCTACAGATGTACGGAGAGCATTAATCCAGTCTCGCTCAGCTACCACTGCCTTTGCTTCTCCGGTTCTACTATCAACGCTCGGTTTAATTGGGCCATTGCCGATTGGCAAATCTGGAGTTACTACTCCCGGTGATGCTACTGTTATCCTAATACTTGCCGTCTTTCTGGTGGTGTTGGAAATTTCGTCCGTGAGCTTTAATATGCCCGTAACCGTATACGTACCGGCAACAGTTGCATTGTAATCACCCTGCTGCCAAGCAACGGAAACGTCCTGCTCCCTCTCGTCCACTAGCTTCGCTTTGATCGTTGAAGGTAAACCAATTGAGTTAAATGGTGTCCCATTTGACACGGATATTGTTGAGGGATTGCTTACCTCTATGATATCTTTTTTCGCAAAACGAAATCTGCTGCTGAAATCGAACGGAATGTCGTACCTGTCCCCGGGACCAATTAGGAACTTCGTATCAAGGTATGAGCGCTCACCTACCGGAATGCTGTCTACATAGGGCGAGAACGTCTTAACACGAATCTCCTTCGACTTTTCATCAAATTCAAAGAAAGAAGTCCAACCGTTTCCGCCAGCGATATCAGATTGATAATCGGCTAATACTTGCAAAACGTCTTGCCCATTGTCCTTCTTCTTCACATTCAGACCAGCACCGCTGAAATGGCCGCCGACCATCATGAATACTTGATCATAATTTTCGACAAGATCCCTCCAAAATAAGCTGCCCTGACCACCTTCCCTCACTTGACCATTGCCGTCTATAGTCATAATATTATGCGAGAAAATGACTGTTGGGATTTTCGGGTTCTCGTTAAGCACCGTTTTTGCCCAGTTTCTTTCGGTCGTGTTGCTAGAATTGTTCCCTACTGAGTCTACCGCAAGGAACATATACTTGTAGCTGCCGGCGGTTATGATCGAATAAGTGCTTAAGCCGGAATAAGAAGCTCCCTTGAAGTGCTCCGTCTCGGAAAATCTTTTGGGACCCATCGTGTTTATATAACCGTTACCGTTCGTATCATGGTTACCCCGCGTAACAATGTATGGGACTTTGGCATTATCCAAAATCTTAAATGCTTTGTCGGCGGAAGCCCATTCTTTGGCCGCGCTGCTTTGGGTCGTGTCGCCAACATTCACCGTCATTGCAATATTCTTGCTTTGATGATTGTCTGCAATAAACTGCAGCTGTTTCTCAAGAATTTCCGGTTTTGACTGCACGACGTACTGTGGATCCGGGATGATCGCAAACGTATACGTATCGGGCGCAAACATCGGCAGATCTTCGTTCGTCCCATAGTCTACTGTGTAATGGAATTCCGTTTTAAAAAATTCGTTCTTTTCCAAAGCTTTATCCGTTACCCGGATGTGTTTGATCTTCCCTAAAAAGAGGCTGTCAGGTGCTCCATCCCATTCATAAGCTCCGACATTCCACCCCTTGCCCACTTCGGCCGCGATCCCATTAATGATTCCGTCAGTTTGAGGATTGCGAATAGATTCCACGCCGTTGAGGAATAATCGCGTCTTCGAGCCATCATTCACAACCGCAACATGCGTGTATTCCTCTGACTGCGCCCATGCCTTAATATAGGAAAGCGAGTTCGACCAGTTCGACTGGAGCTCGTTCGAGCTCAAGTTCCCTTGCGTGCTCGCCCACTGAACCTCCCGAATACTTGATATAGAGAGAGTAGACAGCGGCTCCTGTTCGCCAGGATCAAAGGTGTTATTTCCTTGGCGGGTCAGTATCCCCATCCAATCATTAATACTTGAGCCAAGCTTAAATTCCGCTTCAATCGTAAAGCCATTTTTGAACGTTTCGGTATTGATTGGAGCCTCTTTTACTGTAGTTAAATAATGTCCTTCTTTTTTAGCATTTGCAAAAGCAAGAGCACCGTCTGCAGTAAAAGACAGCCTTTTATCTGTCGGATTACTAGCTTCGGCCATTCTTAGGTCATTGTTATTACCGCTTCTATCTTTAATAACCAAGTTGCCCGCTGCGATGGATGTTCCAGGCAGCACATTATCTTCCGAGAATACCCAGTCAGCGACCAAAGAATCATTTGGATGCTCAGGCTCCTCGCTTACAGTCAGCACAACTGGCTCTGTCGCATCCTGCTCATTATACAGTTCGAACTCGCTGATGGCATATTTGTGGTCCGCATTTAAATTTGCTGCCCACAGCAGTAAATATATGCCCTTTAGCCCTTTGTAGTCTTTGCCGTAATATTCTTTGTAGTTCGGCAGATCTATCGTTACCTTCTCGTAAATGTCCGGACTGTCTGTTTGCCAAGTTGGTTTGTAGGCGCTTTTATTTAGCTCATCCCAGTTGGTACCGTCTACGGACGTCTGCGTATCCATGACAGTCAACCCTTGCTGCTGTGCATGATTGACGACTAGGACAAGCTTATTGAAATCTTGAAGATTATCATCGTCCCATTGCAGCATAATTCGATGTGCCGGACTAAACTCTCCCTTTGTGTTAAGCTCTGTAATAGCTGCGCTTTGGAAATAAGTTTCAACATTCCCGTCAATGTACTTAAACGGTGAATGCTCGCTGGCGTCATCGTAATCGTTGCTGCTGTAATCATGCCCATGATCCAAATACGTCGATCTTGCAACAGTAGCTTCAAGCGCAATATTTTTATTCCGTTTGACCGTTAGCGTATAGGTCTTCGTTGTTGATCCATCCGCCGCTGTGGTCACGATGACGATCTTGCTGTTCCCCATCGGTATTTTCGCTGTAATCAGCTGTCCACTCTTGACTGATGTATCGTTTACTTTAATGGTGCCATTGTTTTTCAGCCGTAGCTGCATCGCAATTGTATCTACCTTTGAATCGATCGTTGTCGTGTAATTAAAAATCTCGCTATCAAACGAAATGTTCCTTCTTCCTCCATCGACGATGAACTCTGACAATGACGCCTCGCTATCCGCATTCAACACCGTTATCGTGCTTTTGGCTTGAAAAAGCCCATCTGATGTTTTTGCTGTAATATCGACCGAGCCTGGAGCCTTGGCAATGAGGAAACCATTTTGATCTACTGTTGCTACATTCACGTTGCTGCTGAACCACTCATATGCTTTGTTTGTCGCATTGTCCGGCAAGACCACTGCCGAAAGCTTCATCGTCTCTTCCGTGTAGAGCTTTGCAGCAGATGGGGTAACCGTAATTCCAGTTACAGGAACAGTCATACTAGATACCGTGACGGCAACCGTTGCCTTCTTGTTTCCATCGACCGTAATTGCCGTAATTACTGCTTTGCCTTTAGCTAAAGCATTAACTTTACCGTCGCTGTCTACTGTCGCGACCTGCGAATTCGAAGAGTACCACTCCACCTTTTTCTCTGTTGCATTTGGAGGCGATACGACAGCGTCTATCACTTTTGACTCTCCCGCATCCATATCGAATGACGCAGGAAGACTAATCGAATCCGCAGCAATGTAATTTGCATTGACCTTTGTTTTATCCAATTGGAATAAATCGGCAATTCCGCCGTTCAGAACGACTTCCAGTTCATAAAGGTTTCCGCCAATCGGCTTCAAATTTACAGGCTCTAATTGCCCTGTAAGCCTACTTACCTTCTTAATGGCATCCGTATCGTATTTAGCTAGATTTAATTTTACCGTAATCGTTTGTTCGGTCTCCGTGCCCTTACCGTGCTGCTCCCCTACCGGTTTCCCGTTACCTAAGGTTAATCCGTTCATCACCATAAAATATTCCATATCATCCGATTTGAAAAAGTCTTCAGTATCCGGCAACGGCTCAAAGAAACCGAGCAAAACGTCGCCGTTAAGCTTGTCTTTGCCGCCAGTGTCGCCTGCGACCACGCTAGTATTTTTCGCAGCTACACTCCTTAGATAGGGGTGCTTCAACTGGGTATTCTTATCGAATACCGGGGTTTCCCTGGGCGTTAGGTTTTTCGATATATTTCCGTTTTCACCAACATGCTGCCCCGGTACAAAAGAGACGTCCGTGCTGTTTAACCGAACAAGATGCGGTCCGAGGTTTTTAATTTGTCGGGCCATTTCGGCGTATTGATGATATTGTTCAGTAGGCTTGCCATCCTTGTCGAACAACAAGAAAGAGTTGCTGTCATACTCCCAACGGAACATGCTGAGCCATTTGCCGCCCAGCGTCAGGGTAGCAAAAGGAACGCTATAAATTTGAGATTCCGTTATCATATATGAACCGGTGTCACCTGAATTTACCCCTGTCTTAAAGCCAAGCAAATATTGCCCGAAAGCGATCGGACTTTGACCGGTTCCGTCATAGCCTTTCAGTGCGATCGTTCTTTGGTCATTGATGTTATTTACAATCGTTGTAAAATGATTATTGTCTGAGCCTGTCGTCGTGAATAAATAATCATCGAAAGTGAGCAAATCGGGTTCAGCCGTACGAATGTATGTCTCATAATCATCCCTTTGCCACTGGCGCGATTGTTGGTTGCTGTGTGCAAGTACATTCGGATAAAGGTCATGGCTCAATTTGAACCAATCGGTAAATATTTTCAACATGTTCTGACTGTAGAGCTCTTCATCTCCAAAAGATATCGTAATGAGATTATTCAAATTTTTTAATTGCGGCTCAGTCAGGAAACCGTTCTTATCTTTTTCTTCCGGGCCCTTCAAGGCTCCCCAAAATCCGGCTGACCCTTTCACAAATGACCATTGCGCTGCAGGTACGTTTGCATGGAACGTTCCGTTGTAGCCCGGAAATTCGTAATAAGTAGCTGTAGTGAAATGACTTCCATTCCACTCATCTGCAGTTGCATATTTTCTGCCCGTATCGTCCGTTGTCATCCACGTTTGCATTTGCAGTCCTTTGTCAATCAATACCCGGCTGGCGCGAGATAACGTTTTGGGTGGTATAACCGTTACCGTCCGCACTTTGGAAACCGATTCTCCCTCAAGGCTAGAAACCGTATATTTGACTTTATATATACCGCCTTTGCTCGTATCGACTTGACCAGTCATTTGAATACTGCCCGTAATATCTGTGTCCGATGAATCGGAAGCCGTTGCTCCGCTCTCCGCATAGGTATCGTTCAAAGACAAATTCATTTCTGAAGCGCCTTTTAATGAAATGATAGGCCAGCTAAAGCCTGGAACCTGCTTCATTTCTTCATCCGTCAGCGCCTTATTATAAATTTTCAATTCGTCCATGTACCCCGGCCATGCATTCGTCACTGCCGCTTCCCGATCGGCTCCAATCCGAAATTCACCGCTATTCGATACCAATAACGTATCGTCCGTTACCTTTTCGAGCGCACCATTGACATAAAGCTTAACCTGCTCCCCCTCTCTGCTAAGGGCAACATGGTACCACTTTTTGGGTTCAATTAAGGTGTCTCCGATTGTCGTTTTTCCACCAAGTGAGGATTGTATTCTACCATCCGGTCTACGCGACAGCAGCGTCTCTCCCCCTTCACCTTGCTGCTGAACAATGACAACGTCTCGATTCGTATAGAGCGAATTGAAATTAACAAGCAGGCTTATGGAAAAATCACTGCCTGTATTTATCAAATTTTGATTCGGAATTGTGGCGTAATTATCATAACCATTTAACAATAAGGCTTTGCCAACCTTGCCGCTTCCTAATGCAGCGCCGGTAAGCGTCGCATTGTTGCGCAACAACGAGTCCGGTGTCATGCCACCCGCTGACACTTCGTCAAATTTCCATTCACCTACTAATCCAGCTGCCGTCGTAGGCTGACTGCCTTCGTCAGCATAAACAACCCTATTCGGAATGCCCATATAGATACAGCTAACCCACAAGCTCACAATCAGAATCAAGCTAACACATCTCATATTTCTCTTGCTCAACATATTACCTCCTAAATAAATCTAGATAATAAATTCAGATGCAACTCCGAGAAATTTATTAGTTTTGGTAATAAATGAATATAATGGCGTTTACCATTCATGAATCAGTTGATGCTTTTGTGTGAATATGCTATTGAGTCGTTCGGTGAGATTGTTGGCAGCTGCCTCTAGTAGATGAATACGAATCGTACGTGGATAGTAAGTATGCTGATGTTTGTAACATCAGCAGTGGCGATGGTGCAGGAGCAAATACAGCGGCGATATCGTTGCGAAAATTTTGTTCATTCTTCTTTTGCCTATCAGAGCCATTAGTGGCATACGTAATGGAAGCGTTAGCCCCCATGCTCAAATTCAATACATATGCTCGCAACAGCATGCGCCATAACTTCAAATTCTATCAGGGAATCCTCTATAGTAACCCCCCCTTCAGCAACTGGACGTTCATGCGTATCTACGAAATAAGCTTTGCTCACCTTGCGGAATAGATTCAGTTTTAACGTGGTCGTCTCACCTTCCGTTTCATATACCAGAACGATCCACCGTTTGCCGGCTTGATTGTCCTCCGGCATCTTAATTGCTGCTATCGCAATAGTGCCTTCAATCAATTGGAAGAAGCTTCGAGTAGTCGGCCACTCTCCATTACCTGCAGTCACAGAGAGGTATTGAAGCGGATGATGAGAATGGGAGGATTGTTCGATCAATTGCTGATTTCTCGATGCATCAACCAAATCGACCAGAAGGCGCCATCCAGCGATACAAATGATGCCTATCATTGTTATGGCCGCGGCAATAGTAATAATATTTGATGCCCGCGTAATGCAGCGTTTCTGGCACGTTAAGGCAGTGACTGAAAGTGTCCGGCTCAAAGTCGATTTGCAAATTATCAGCCTTTAATTCAAACAACCGCGTAAGATAGCTTTTGGCATATAAAAACTGCCGTTTCATACTTTCATTGTTTGGTTTCCATCGTTACGTTTGTATCGCCAATTCTATCAGCGATAAATTTCTCTAGCAGCTGTATGTTTGTCGTCCCTGTGTTGCCGCCGTATTCACTAACGGACATAGCTCCGCAAGCGTTTCCATAAATCAAGCAATCTTCTGGATTTTTGCCTGCCAAGTACCCGTAAATGTAGCCGGCATTAAAAGAATCGCCCGCTCCCGTCGTGTCGACGACCCGGACGGGAAAGCTCGATCGATATGTCTGCTGCCCGCCCACTGATGACACAGCACCCTTCGAACCCCATTTGATTACGATATGGTTGCTGTGATCGGCAAGCACGCTAAGGCTTTCCTCTACCGTTGCGCAGCCCGTGTAATGAAGCGCTTCCGTTTCGTTCATGAAGAAGACGTCGATATCCTTCATTAATTCAAAAACACCCGGATACCATTCCCCGGTGTCATCCCATCCCATATCAATAGAGGTCGTAACGTTGAGCGCTTTCAGTTTTTTTGCCGTTTCCAAAAATTCAGCATGATTACGGCTTCCTTTATAACAAGTTAAATGAACGTGACGCCCGAATAAAACACTGTTCATGTCTAGCTGTTGCAAGCTAAGTTCGGCGTTTGAACCGGCATATGTAATAAAGGAACGATCATTTTCCGGGTTAATAGCAATAGAAATGCCGGTATTGCTGCTGCTCTTTTTAATAAAGCTGGTATCGATTCCATATTGAGAAAATTGATCCTTTATAAGCTGACCAAATCCGTCGTCGCCCAGTACACCGTTAAAGGCAACCTTTAAGCCTAGCTTGGCTGTCGCCAGACTAAACAAAGCTGCCCCGCCTCCGATGTGGATGGACATATTTTTAACGAACACCTCTTGTCCAGGTGCCGGCAGCTCATTGCAGCCCTCAACGACTAAATCGATATTCGCGTCTCCAATCACGATAACATCGTAATTTTTCAATGGTGCCTCATCTCCATCTATTTCCATTATGCACTGATGTACTCGCTACTCCCTATGAATCTCTTCTTATACAGCTTTCACGGACAACTAGCTTATGATCCATAATGATATCCTCGGCTGCTGTTTCCTTATTCCTAATTTGTTTAAGCAGCGCTGCCATCGTCACTTTACCCATGTCATGTATAGGCTGCTCCATCGAGGTTAACCTCGGACGTGCGAGCTCTGTCAGTTGGCTTCCGTCAAAACCTATAATGGAAATATCCTCCGGTACTCGAAGGTTATGATCCCAAATACAGTTCATCGCTCCGACAGCCATATCATCGCTTACGGCAAAAACAGCCGTAGGCGTCTTTTTATTACGAAGCATATCTTTCATTTGCTCGTAGCCGCTTTTCACTTTATAATCACCGAACCGGATATTTTCGTATATGATTTTAATGGAATGATCCGACAATGCATTTCTGTATCCGCTATAACGGTTTTGTCCCGATGTAATATCGCGCATGTCGCCGCCGATAAACCCTATTTCTTCATGGCCAAGCTCAATCAAATATTTCGTAGCATCGTAAGCCGCCTTGTAGTCATCAATGATTACAGAAGTGATATCTTGGTCCATCGGTTTGACGCTAGAAAAAATAACGGGAATATTCATCTTATGAATCAGAGCAGTGATTTCCTCATTGATTTTTTCATGCATAATAATGATGCCTTCTACCCGCATTTCCTGAAACACATTTATATATTTTAGTTCTTTATCTATGTCCTCGATGATATTGCACACCAATAGGTTATAATCATTCGTGCTAGCCGCTTCTTCGATGCTGCTTAAAATAGTCGAATAGAAGCTTGAGGTAAGATCCGGCACAATAACCCCAATGAGATTCGTTTTATTACGCACCAAACTTCTGGCGATTTGACTCGGAGCGTATCCCAATTGATCGATTGCTTGATTGACCTTTTCTTTGAGATCGTCTTTCACATACCTTTCGCCATTTAGCACTCTGGATACGGTTGTAACTGAAACTCCCGCTACTCGGGCCACATCTTTGATTTTTGGTTGCACATTATTCACCCTTCAAGGAAGTATATTCTTTCATCTATTAGGATTATATAAGAAATACTTCCGCTACGACAAACTTTCTCATAATCCCTTCTACATCATTACCCAGCCATGAAAACTAAGCCTAATAAGCTTAAATCTGTTCCGCTACTTTGATCCACGTATCGAATTCCCGCTTTCCCTCGAATAAGGTAATGATTCTTGCTCCCCGCTCCAGCTCCCCATAAGTGTTGTTCCCGGTAACACGCCCATAGCATAATCGAATCCCATGCAGCACGCCTACGTAATCATTATCATGATCATGTCCAGCGAAGGTTCCCATGACATCTCCCTGCTCCAGCATCGCCGTGAATAAGCCGCTATTCAACTTGGGACAGCAGACTTCCTCGCCTTTATTGCCTACACTCGTGCCTTCCCGCCAGACTTGCTCATATTCCGGGATTGGAATATGGAAAAATGCGAGCCCCGGCAATACGCTGCCATTCTTCTGAGCAAGCTGGCTCGATTCCTTGCAGTACCAATGAACCTGATCCGAATGAATCCATTCGTATCCGCCAACGGACTCCGGCGCCGAATCTCCCGAATCAAAAAAATACAGAACAGCGGCATCATCCTCTCCATTCATAGAACCTGCAACGGTAAGTACATAATTGCCTACTCCATGTATATCCTCAGGGCCATCCTCTGATAAGTTATTCGCATAATCGTTTGAAATCTCATTTAATCGTTGACGCGTAATGCCTTTCTCTGAGTCGTGATTGCCATAAATAACAGCGAACGGAATAGCTGACTGGGCTACGCCAGCAATCGCGCGGCGGAATGTTCCCTCAGGGTCCTCTACATCATAGCTAGATATTACATCACCGGTAAGGACGATCAAATCCGGCTTTTGCGACGCAATGATTTGCTCCATAATCGCTAACGTCTGAACATCTTTTTCAGGCTCAATTCCATCTTTGATGTGCATATCGGTAAATTGAACGATCGTAAAGGTTCCGTCTGATCGGAATCTTAATTTGTTGTGCGCCACCTTAACTCCTCCTCGACCTAAAGCTCAATCATTTTCAACAAATAATGGCTGCGAAAACGCGGAATATCCGCCTTCCAAATAAACAGCTATACGGACGTAACCTTCGTCACCTTTGCACGCATACTTCGCTTGCTTGATCCGCCCAGTCGTTTCTTGCAGCACCTGTCCGTCCTTGCCAAAGAACGTAACGTATTTGTACATTTTATCAAGCAAATCATTAGATCGAAGATCAACAACTACGGTGTTGCCTTCCACTCTGATCGCATCAAACCCATACCCCGTTGATACATAGAAGTTGCCTTCTTTAATCGCAGCTATGATAGCCTCATTCGTATTTTCTTTAGCTCTGACCACGTTCCAAGCCCGCTTCTCTTGGCCATATAAGTGTGAGTCGTCATTGCCGAACCCCCATACTTTACGACCGGCGGTCAACAGAGCATCCCACTTGTCGAACGCAATATCGTACTCTGGATTTCCGTCCCCGTTATAGACCTCAATCCCAAGATATCGTTTCATCTTAAGCATATCTTCCAGTTCCCAAAAATTAGAGAAATACCGATTGGGATGCACGAGCACTGCAAAGCCGTCGTTCGCTGCAGTTAGGTCCACAAAACGCTGATAATTTTCAATCGTAAACGCATTGCTGTAGTTTTCCATGATGACCTGCGGCGGTTTCACTAGCAACATATGCGTTTGCCGACTACTAACTTCTATTGCTTCGAAAACGGTCGGAATCTGCCTTTCACCTTCATGTTTCGTAATTTTATCGTGATCAGAAATACCGAGAAAATCATAGCCGCCATACATTTTATAAACAGTTTCAAGCGGAAACCAGCCATCACTGTTCGTCGTATGGTTATGAAAGCTTCCTTTTAACCAAGTCCCCATTTCCACGTAAGGATTCAATATGTTCATCTTTCTTTTCCTCTCTCCTGGGCTGATTTACTCTTTTATTGAACCGATCATAATCCCCTTTGCAAAATAGCGTTGCACGAATGGATAAATAAGAATAATGGGAGTGACGACTATAATAATCGTTGCCATTTTAAGCGAATTACCTGTAACCTGCATTTTTTCAAGCATATCGTATCTAAGGCCGGCAGCTTGATTGAGCGTATCCCGCATTGCTTCCGCGCTCATCAGCATTTCTTGCAGCAGCGTAGACAGTGGGCGTAGTGACGATTTACGAATGTAAAAAGCACCGGTGAACCAATCGTTCCAATGGCCAACAGCGTTAAACAGGCCAATAACTGCTACTACTGGTCGGCTGAGCGGCATAATAACACGCAAGAAGATCGAAAAGTCGTTGTATCCATCAATTCGTGCCGATTCTTCCAAACTCGGATGAATTTGCTGAAAAAATGTACGCATAATGATTATGTTCCATACGCTATATAAGCTTGGAATGACATAAACCCAAATATTATTAGTCAAATGAATCGATTTGAGCAGCATGTAGTAGGGAATAATTCCCCCGCCAAACAGCATTGTGAAGAAAATGAGCATCATAATATACTTCCCGCCAGGCAACGTTTTGCTCTTTAACGCATATGCTGCTGCCGCAGTCAGAAAAACGCTTGTGATCGTACCGACAACCGTACGAAAAACGGAAATGCCAAAAGCAGTTGTAATGTTCGACGTTTCAAACGCCTTTTGGAAGTTTTCCAAGGACCAAATCCTAGGCCAGAAGTAAATACCGCCTCTTTCCGCGTCTTTACCGGGATTAAAAGCAAGTGCAAAAATATTTAAAAAAGGTAGAATAATCGATAAACACAGCGCAATAAGAAGCAAATAGTTGACGATTCTGAATACTCTTTCGCCGACGCTAAGCTTATAAAATTCGTTTCCCACTTTCTCCTCCTCCTTTGAAGGAAAGGCGCTTTTACCCAGCCGCGGATAAAATCGCCTAACCATCAACTATTTATTTTCAGCTTCCTATTATTGAACTTTGCTGCCTAATCGTTTAGGTTTACATCCGTTTTCGGATCGGCATCTTTTTCTGCGAGAAGCTTCAAATAGTCGTCCAATCCAGCTGCTTTCAATTGTTTTAAATTGCTATCCAGCATTTTCTTAGCATCATCTAGGCTCTTGCCATAATAAGCGCGGATCAATGTTTCGTTGTAAGCGTCCAAAGCCGCTTTGAGTTCTGTAGCTCTGTCAAATTCTCCGAGAAATGCAGTTGGCACATAGCTGTCAACGATCTTCGCATTTTTGTACTTTTCCTCAAAGTTCCAATATTCGATTAGTTTTAGAGCACCGTTATTATCTTCTTTTTTCAATTTGTCGCCATATTGCATTTCGCCGAAATCAGCCAAGTTATCGGTGTCGGTACCTCCTAGTATGTCGCCCCATGAGTTGCCAACGCCTTGAAAGCCGAGCTTCTTCGCTTCGTTCGGGTCTTTTTCTTTCAGATCCATCACTTCTTGCTTCACCATTGGAAAGCCGTCTGCGCCGAGCGTGTAATCGCGGCCTTCCAGACCGTATTTCCAGATAAGTTTTCCTTCTTTGCTAGCTAGGTAGTCAGCGAATTTAACGATATCTGCCGGGTTTTTCGTTGTAGTCGGGATTGCCCATGCGCTGTAACCGGATTTAAAGCTGACTTGCATTTGGTATGGACCGTCTACATTGTCAATGGGTCCAAGCGGGAGGTAATGCATATCTTGGTTGAATTCTTGATAGTTGTGGGCATCACCGATAATCGCCCATGAGCCGTTCAATGCGCCTTCCGTTGCGCGGCTTTCGTCGATCGTAAAGTACTCTGGATGAATAAGCTTTTCTTTAAGCAGCTTTTGGAAGTACTCTACTTTTTTCATAGGATATTCGGTTTCTGCTTCATGAAGGATTTGACCGTCTTTCGATTTTTTGATGCGTTGGTCGTCTTCGCCCCACTGCAAATCCTTGAAAGCAGCTGAAACATCTTTACCGCCCCAGAAGGATGGACCGATCGGGATAACCGGACTACCGTTGTTGTCCTTGAAGTTACCGGCTTTAATTTTTTTAGCTAGCTCATACACTTCCGCAGACGTCTTGATCGTGCGCGGGTCGACTCCCAGTGATTCAGCGATGTCTTTGCGGATATAAGCGCCGCCTACATATTTGTTAGATAGGTAGCCGCCTTGGCGATTGATATTCATATGAACGAAATAAGAGGCACCGTTGAACTCGGGACGGAACATAACGCCGTATTTCGTATCCAGCGGCAAGTAGTCGTCTTGCAAATATTTGCTATACACTTTCGTATCTTTCATAAGCGGAGTCAGATCAGTGAACATACCTTCGCGTGCTGCTTTCAAGACAACCGGCATTTCCGGTCTACCGCTGTTATTGAGGTAGAAAGCAACGAAATCCGGCAAGTCGTTCGCGGCGATGCCTGCAATCAAACCATCGATGGATTTTTCGGCCTTCATGATTTCGATTTCAAAATCGATCCCCGTCTGCTCCTTTATTTTTGCTTTGATTTCAGGGTTCATATCTTCGGTGTAATCGTCGGTACCCATGAATACAAGACCTTTAATCTTGCGGTCAGCAATCCATGTAGCCGGTTTCCCTTCAGGTACAGATGTAACCTCAGCTGTGTCGCCAGGAGCAGGAGTTTCAGTATTGTTCTTGTTACCGTTAGAGCAGCCCGCGATCAGCATAGCTGCCACCATAGGGATTGCAAAATACTTTGCCCATTTCTTACTCATGCGATTTTTCCCCTTTTCAAAAATGTTTTTTATGAAACACGCCAGAGGACGTTTTCCACCGAAAGGATGGTCATGCTAAACCTTGCGTATTTCTAACATGGTAACGATATCAGAATGCCGTTACCATAAGGATGTATCAGAGACTTTACGGGAAAGCTTATTCGCGAAAACAACCAGAATTAATCCAATTAATCCTTGCAGCATGCCCACCGCTGTAGCATATCCGTACTGTCCGCCTTGCAAGCCAACGCGGATAATATAGGTATCCAGAATGTCGGAGAGCGGTGCGTTGCCCGGTGTCTTGAGCAAATATATCTGGTCGAATCCGGCGGACAGTATGCTGCCCAATGATAGTATGAAGAGGATTACAATTGTCGGTGTGATGGATGGCAGCGTAATATTCCAAACCTCCCGCAATTTACCGGCCCCATCGATTTTAGCCGCTTCGTACATATCGGGATTGACTCCTGAAATGGCTGCGATATATATGATTGAGTCCCAACCAATAGACTTCCACATATGGCTTCCGAACATAATCTGGTAGAAGTAATCCGGATCCATCATGAAGAAAGTACTTCCGTCGCCGCCCGCCTTTGCTATTAATTGATTCAGCAAGCCAGTATCGGGAGCGAGTATCCTTTGAACCAATCCCACAACGACGACCCAAGAGAGGAAATGCGGCAAGTACAGCACGCTCTGGGAAACGCCTTTGAACCATTTAGAGCGTACTTCGTTAAACATGAGTGCCAGAATGATCGGAAACGGCAAGTATAGAAACAATTTCATGCAGCTAATGATAAGTGTGTTTTTAATCAACTCTGAGCTTTGATAGGAATTAAAGAACTGTTTGAAATAATCTAATCCTACCCAAGGGCTTCCCAAAATGCCTTCGTTGAACTTGTATTCCTTAAAGGCTAAAAGCAATCCGGCCATCGGAATATAAGAAAAAACGATGAAGAACACAACACATGGCAGTAACATGAAGTACAAATAACGATGATGCAAAATATTTTTCCATAAAACGATTCCACTCTTTTTCCGCTTTAAAGGTACGGTCATTGGCTTCATAAGACGGAAATCACCTTCTTTCTGATTACTATCTGGTATCGATACCACAAAGAGATCACTAAGTTAATAATTTCTATCCAACCACCCTCTTAGCAGAATGATGAATTCGTACCCTAAAAGAATTATATTCATAAAAATTTTCTTAATAAACCAATAATTGTTATACAGAAGTAAATGTTTTGTTAATTTTCATTCACTGAACGGTACCCAGAATTACGACAGGATCCACCTTCTTCCTTATTAACAATGTGTGAACCTTGTCGAATGCAAAAATTTCTGGAATCGATACCATGAAGATGAAAACAAAATGCGCTTCATCAGTGTAAGCGCTTACTGCAAACAGATTATACCAAAATATTTTTCTAATAGCTACCGTTTTTTACAGTTTTTCAAATCGTCTTTAAGCTCCATAAGAACCTTTGGTTCTCGCGTAGTAATGGCGTCAACTTGCATCTTAAGAAACCATTCCATCGCTGATCGAAAGTTTACCGTATAAACCCAAACCATTAAACCTACGGCGTGAGCCCTGATCACTATAGGCGGAAGACAAGTAAAACCATTCATGTTAAGACCTGCATATCCACCCTGCAGAGCTTCACTGCAAATAGCGTCCGCGAAGTCGCCATATCGCTCCATTTGTTCGATGGATAGATCGTCCGGCGTATTCAGCATGACTTGAATATCCGGATATCGCACCGTAATGTTATCCGAGCATCCCGTAATGAAGACTCTTTTTTGCGCTTCAAACTGGCGAATAAGGCTAACTGTAGCATCAATAGCGTCTACCGTTTTTATATCGACATTCAATTTCAATCCAAGTCTATCTGATACTTGTAGAACTTGTTCTAACGTTGCGATTTCATATTCACTGTAAATCGGATCGAGCAGCGGCCGTATGGACGGATTATTCAGCTGTTCGTATGTATATATATGCAGGTAAGGTGAATCGTCATGCAGAAGGATGGCTTTGCCATCTTGGGATACGCGTACATCGACTTCTACGATATCTGAGCCTAATTGAATGCCTTCAACAAATGAAGCCATCGTGTTATCAGGATGAATGCCACAGCCAGTATGGGCTGCTATCATCGTGTTATGCATGCGATTTCGCCTCTTTCCAACCATTATGTATTCGCTTTCATTTTATGCTGGGACGCATTTGATTTCCAAGCCGTAGCAGCATCAATGCAAACAAGAAGTAAGTCCGAAAACCGGCTGAATATTTACCAAGCTCTCGTTCTAGACCAATTAAACCGCCAAGCGTAACGCCTATAACATTATAAGCGTCATTCAGTCGGATCAAATTGGAGAACCATCGTTTCTCAGCACACCTCCATTAGCATTCGTACTTTAACAGAGTGAATAACGATATTCTGCAGATTCGGTGGTGAGATGTTAAACTCACTTTACAAGACTTTTTTCTATTTAACAATAATAACTTTGCGACATGTTTTCGGGGTTTTCAAACTGACTAGTCATTTATTTTTCTTGCACAAAAAATTTCTAATTTCTTCATATGGTAAGCAAATGATTCAAGGGCACCATCCCTTTTTAGACTTACACCGTACCCTACCTACTTAGATATAATGAAATCACTAGCGAAATTATTCTTCTCAAACAAAATAAGAAGCCACGTCCCAAACACGTGGCCACTTTTCAAAATTCAACATTATCAACGCTGCGTCTTATAAAACTCAAAATAAAGCTTTATCAGCGCACGCTTCTCAATCTGCGACCATAGCTGCGGCTATTACCCCGTTACTTCGCAATCTCCAACTGCGTCCGCTCATCCCCGCCATGCTCCAGATCGAAGCGGCCGATTACAAGCTCCTTCTCGCGGTGATTGAGCACAACCAGATTTTTATGTATTTTCGACTTTTCAATCTTCAGCAGCACCTTATCCATAATATCGCCCTCCTCGGTGCCGAGGATATCGATCAACGTAATCTCATTGCCTTCCTCGTCCGTGCAGATCGGATCATGCAAAGATACATCCTTGCGGCGTCTTCTTCAAATTCCGGAGGTGCATAAGTGTTTCATTCTTGATACAACGAGCAGCGAATGTAGCGGGCTTCGTGTGCCTTTTCCGGTTTGGAAGCTCTCGATCAACTTGATCAAGCCGGTTGTCCCAATGCTAATAAAGTACTCGAGATCCTCACCAGCATTATCGAATTTTTTGACGTCGTGGACGCGGTCCTTTGTCAATCCAGTATGCCGGTAGCATTAAAGCGATCGATAAACAAAGTCGAATTGATGACCAGATTATCTTCAGGGGACGTTCGCCCCAGAATCTTCCACCCCTGCTTATCTAACTGCGATTCATCAATCGCTTCGTACATGATTTGACTCATTCCCTCGGCTGTGCGAATAGCTACTAGAGGATCTGGGGAAGTATGACTAATTCGTTCAAGCACCGCCCGCTTATTTCTCACGAGACTAGCCACAAAAACCCGGTTATACGAGCTATACTCGAACTCCGAACCATTCTCCATGACTACAGTCACTTTTGCCCCTAAGCCCATGTGCTCGAGTAAAGACCTTGATGCCTCATAGGCCACAGAATCCATTTCCAGACAGATCACCTCCATACCGCCGAGCAGGTGCAGAATAATAGGACTTAGCGGCATCGGTCCACTTCCAACAAAGACAATCGGCGACTTCTCTGTCTGACTGCCCTGGCGGATGAATCGACGAAAAGTTGACAGCTCCTTACTAACTAAGGCCATGTAAATGTTCCAGTTAGGCAAGCTCCTAACGATATCCAAGACGGAATCCTCGGATTTGCAAATATGAAGAGAATCACTTAGCTCAACTAGAAATTCGGCTTCTGACAACTTATCCTGCAATTTTCGTTGATTCATTCGAATATACTCATTGCCTAGAACGGCTTGCACCTCCTCCGGTAAATAACGGGATCGTAACTGTATGGAAAGCTGAGTAATGATGTTTGTAACCAGTTGATTAGCAGGAGACAGGTCTAATTCCTTCTGAAGAATTTCATTTGCTTCACGGATAAAAGCGATAAAGTTGTCAACCATTTGCATCATTGGCGCGTTGACTGTAAGTATTAAAGAACCAGTAGCATTACCCTCCATTTGCCCATTTCCTCCTTCATTCTACAACCAACTTCTTACTACGAAATATATTCATATGGTCAAGGATGTAGACGAATATTGGGACGGAGCTTGCTGCCGCAACGATTTTACGCCGAAAATAAATTCGCGATCACCCAAAATCAGTAATATCCGTTTCTTTAACACGTCTAAAACAGCTAAAATCGCTACCCTGATCAAAGTAACACTCCGAACTCCGAGCTCTCACCTACAAACTGCGATTTTCACCATAAAATAAAGACGTGAAGTGGAAACACGGAAAATATAGCGGACAGAGAATCCGTTATTAATGAAAATCAACTATTTATCTTGATGCTTACGGACTGAGGTTCCGTTATTCAGTCATAAACACACGAAAATCACTCGTTCGATGGGTAATAGCGTCTCTCCTGTCCTCTTACACAACCAAAATGACAAAATCGAACAAATAACGGCACCTCAGTCCGCTCGCACCACCATATTGTGTCTAACAGTATTAACGATGGAAATCAAGCCATAGTGGTGATTATTAACTTATCAAATTAGCTTATCCATCATGGCATATCCGAAACTTTGCTCAAATGGCCGATGAGTCTTTACCTAAAGCCAAGCCTAATGCTTTGTCAAGCAGTAAACAACTCCCCCCTACGGCTAGCCTTGCTTGCTAGAAAAGGATTAATCAGTTCCTGAATAGAATTATATTTTGATCATGATTTGATTAGAAATGAGGGGGCCAGAAATGGTGTCAATCAATAAAAGAGTCGAGTTTCCTTCATTAGAAACAGAGAGACTACATCTTAAGCTTTTAACACTACAGGATTCCAAAGCAGTATTTAAACATTTCTCAGATGAAGAAATTATTAGATTTCATCAAGAGGATTCGGGCTGTCGGTGGGGGCTGTTTGACAAAAAAATAATAATCTAATCGGTACATGTGGATATCACTATTTAAGAAAAACGGATGATGTCTTTACAGCTGAAGTCGGATTCGATTTATCTAAGCGATACTGGGGCAAAGGATTAATGTCTGAAGCAATAAAAGTAGCAATTGATTTCGGATTTTCAAAAATGGGGCTAACGATTGTTGATGCGACTGTTGAGCCAGAGAATGAAAGGTCAATTCGTTTATTGAGGAAATTAGGATTCGAAAGGGAGATTGAACTTAGAGATCATTTAATTTATTTTCATTTGAATCGAAACCGTTTCGAAGATAACAGTGAAGATTATTTCGTTTTAAAAACAACATTGTCCGATAACATTTCTAAAAGCAAAAAGAGGGGTTCTTCGCCCCTCTTTACGATTTCCGCCAATGCGCATAGCGAGCTTCACACCAGTTGTGTGGAGTAAGCAGCGTCAACACCGATAATTCATCTAATTCTAGGATGCCTAAATCGAATTGCGCTATCAATGATGAGTTAACAGAAGCTGAATTTATCATTATTCATAACGTACCAAGACGTAGTTCATAAAAATACTGCACAATTGGATGCTTTAACTTCATCTTCTCGGACATATTTAAAATTCGCTTTTTTCCAACTCGTCTGTCCACCAAAGCTAGAATATTCAATAAGATATCATTGCTCTCTATGCTTTCCTCTATAGAAATGGATAAAAACTTATTCGCTATAACGATAAAATTTGATTTGCTTAATGCTGACTGTGCCGACAAAAGCTCCTTTGCATAATCTGATTTTTTTCTGCTTCTTGCAATTACGATCAGACGATCCTCCGGAACGTTCCCCTTGGTATCTTTTCTGACTGCTTCAATTTCTTCATTGGTGATAGGAATTTGGATATCTGAATCATTCTTAATTTCCAGCTCGGTCTGATACCATCTGATCAAGTTAGTTGCATCACTCATATTAAGTATGTTCTTTTTATCTACTGCAATATTACAAAGCCCCGCTTTATCTGGTGAATAACGGTAGCTCGTTGCAAGGTATTCGACCCTTCCGTTTAACGCGGGAGAGAGAAAACTCTCCAGATTTTGTTTCAATTTGCTCCAGGTCATGTACTACTCCTTGTTCTATATTAATTACTACCTATTTAGGCAGTTGTTCTAATATCCATAATACAATAACCAACACATCGATCATACTACGAATGTCTCCACGTGATCCCGTAAACTTTCTCGTATATAATGGTTAAAAGGTATGAGTTCGGTTCACAATACCGACTTCATACCTTAGCTGATGCTTTTTTAGCATTGTCTAACTATTGGGTTACCTTTACGACAATTGGGGATACGTTTGTTTCTTTTGCTGACTTAATTGCGTAACATGACTTTTATAATCAGTAGGTGAGACTCCGAATTGTTTTTTGAACATTCTACTAAAATAAAATTGGTCGCTAATTCCTACTAATGCTGATATCTCTTTAATATAAGTATGGCCTTTCATAATTAATTCTGCTGCTTTGTTCATCCGAACATTGTTAATATAATGAATTAAACTCATACCCATTTGATCCCTAAACACGCGACACAAATAGTTTTCACTGAAATTAACATGGTCAGCAATCATTTCTAGCGTGATTTTATCCCGATAATGTAATTCGATATAACGAATGACATCGACTATTTCTTTTTTGGTCACAGACGAATCAAGTGATCTAGGAGCATTTTTCCATAAACTTAACCCATCTAAAGCTTCCATTGCAATTGCCAATAATGCATCTGAGCTTTTA
The DNA here is from genome assembly GCF_001682865.1 of Bacillus sp. FJAT-26390. Classification (GTDB taxonomy): domain Bacteria; phylum Bacillota; class Bacilli; order Paenibacillales; family Paenibacillaceae; genus Pristimantibacillus. The sequence goes on along the minus strand of NZ_MAQX01000022.1, from coordinate 664,513 downwards.
CATTCCAATACATTGTTTTTATTTCTCTCATATTGCTCGGCATTCAATATCGTTATTTGGGTATCACATAGCGGTAAATAATCCAAACATTTATTCATAAATGTTTTAAGCGCAAAAGGATGTATGCTACTCTGATGAGCTTGTTCTGTAAAGGTTTTCAACATCAACTGTATGGAAGAGCTTTCGTCTTTATACAGAAAATCCAAAATAGATTTAGAAAAATCAACATAGTTGACAAAATCTATCTCTTGTTTTAGATCAACCTCATCATTAAAAATAACGGATTGTTCCTCGTAAAAAATGATATCAATCGTATCTTTACACTCTAAATACGTTTGTCTAGCCTCTTGATAACCGCATATTTCCGATGAATACACGATAGCAGTCTCGATCGTCATATACATTTGCATTAGTTTTTGAATTTTTTGAACAAAGGTCAAGGGATCGAATTGACATTGATGCAGTCGTTCCTTAGCAATTAAGACAATAATTGCGTTGATTTCTACTTGAAATACCTCTACATCATGTTCCGATTCCATTAAATCAAGAATCATGTTCTCAATGAATGACAAAGAAATATTGAATTTTTGACCTTCCTTTAATGAGGAATCATCTAAATGTATATAAAATTGGTAACAAGCTTTGTTAGCGAAATTTAGTTGAATTTCCTCATTTTTTAAAAAATGCTCGATGTCATGATAACTATTTGTAAAATAATCTTTCAGCATCGTGTTCTTTACGCTTTTCAAGTTGTTACGCAATACTTGCTCTCTCGTTACTTGCTCTTGCAAAATAAGCTGTTCTTCCTGAAGGAGCTTTGCAGTCTTCTGAAGCTGCTCAATAAGTGCTTCCGTCTTGATACTAATTTTCAACATATAGTCGACCGCACCAAGAACTAGCGCTTCACGTACAAGCTCGTATTCACCAAAATTACTTGCAACAATGATTTTACCTTTATAGCCAAGTGCATTCAGTTCTCTTATAAGCTGCAGACCATTCATATTCGGCATTTTTAAGTCTGTAATGATGATATCTGGATTTAGTTCTTTAACTAACACCAATGCTTCATTTCCGTCTGAGGCTGTTCCACAAATAGAAAAACCAAGATTATCCCAATCAATCATCGTACGTAAGGCAATTTTTACAATAGGCTCATCATCTACAAGCAATACATTGAACATATTAAAATTAATCTCCTTCTGACTTTTGAATAGGTATGATCATTCTACAACTTGTTCCTTCTCCTACTGCACTTGAAATGAATAAACCATATTGATTCCCGTAATGGAGCTTAATTCGTTCATTCACATTATTTACTCCAATGCCTGACAACTTATCTGTATGGTCCGAAGAACGGTTTTGATTCGTATCGAATCCTTTACCGTTATCGGTTATGTCTATGTGAAGCTGATTATCAACCTGTTGAACTTTAATCATAATGTCTATAGACTTTCCGTTCTCAGAAATACCATGAATAATGGCATTTTCAGCGACGGGTTGCAATATTAATTTTGGAATTAAGAATGGAAGCAGCTCGTCATTGATCTCATATCTAACCTCGAACCTGTCTGCATAACGAATTTTTTGAATTTCAAAATAATGCGCTAAATTTTGAAGTTCCTGTTCAATCGTAATCTCTTCATTATTATCTAAAATCGTACTGCGCAATAATTCAGATAGTGAGCTAATTCCATTATTCAGTACTGGCACCTGATTAATAACTGCGAGCCAGCGAAGCGTATTTAATGTATTAAATAAAAAATGCGGATTAATTTGTGACTGAAGCATTTGGAGTTCTAACTCCCGCTTCCGTTTATCATCAAGCTTTTGATTATCCATCAATCTCTCAATCTCACTGACCATGCTATTTATTTTACGAGATAGTACGCTCATCTCATCATCATACTCATCTTGAATGCGATTGGAAAACTCTCCGTTAGATATTTGATTACTGAAAGCCATAATACCTTTTATAGGTTTTACAATACTATTATTCATGAAATAAATAATGAAAATACAAGAGATTACAATCACTAATACGATTATAATCATGCTAAACGTGATTTGACTTATTTCAGAGTTAATATATGAATAGGGCATCAAAGATATAAGATACCAACCTATTTGCTCATTATATATATAAGATATTTGCTGATCAGCATGATTAACCAATCCGGAAAAAGAAGAATGATTACTTTTCTGTGCATCTTGAATCATTTGAAACAGCGCAGGATCGGTGTATTGTTCTCCTAATGTAATCTCTTTGTTACTCGAGGAGAACACAGTCCCATCTCGCCCCATAATAAGAAGATTCGACCCTTTCCCTAGATCAACACTTGAAAGAATATTTTTTGAGAACAAATCTGTATTGACGTACACGAAAGCATATCCGATCTGCTCGGAGCTATCATGCTCTGCATGGATCTTTCTCCCTACAGCGATCGTGTCGTATGAACTAATCGTTCTTACATAAGTAAGCCCATCGTAAGGAGCATTCTCATTGACATCCGAAATCGCCTTTTCCAAATACTGCTTGCTAATCGTTTCATATCCAAGCTCGTAGAATGGTTCGTGATCCGTATCGTAAATGCTAACGGTTACAACATGAGACGGAAATATCGTTCGAAATATAGCATCCATTGCAGCTTCTTTGGATGTTGAGGAAACCAATTGTTGTGCACTTTCGTTAGCTAAGTTTGCTTGCACGAATTCATTCGTAGAAATCGAACCGTTAAGAAATTGATAATTTTGAAGCTCTGTCAGCAAATTTTTATTGACCAAAGTTATTGCCTGAAAGGTTGATGAACTGAGCTTATCACTGATCGATTCCGAATATAACTTGTATGCGTAGAATCCGAGAAAAATGATAGGAATAACCGATACGATCAAAAATGTTCCAATTAATCGATGCTGAATCTTAAATTTACGCAGCATAGCATGACCCCTTGATCTTGATCTGTTTATAGTAACATAATGTGCACCTTAAAACATTTAAAGAAGATGATCCCCCCAATATTGGAAAAATCATCTTCTTTGGATTTTATTTATATTTTCTGTTATATAACCATAAGAAACTTGTAAGCATCCCAAGTCCAAGCAGCATAGTTAAAAGTCCCGATGGGCCAATCGATTGATGACCGAATACGGTAAGCAACATTCCTATAATGAACAGTATTAAATAGAGCAATTTGTCCATATTATCCTATCATCCTTTCAAACCGCCCATAGTCATACCCTGAGTTAATTTCTTCTGTACCAAAATATATACAAGCAATGTTGGCAGCATAACAATCACGAGACCAGCATACAGTTGTCCATACTCAACAGCAGATTTTTGCGCAGCTAGCAAATTCATCAAACCAACCGGAAGTGTCTTGAAATCAGGTTTCGTTAGCAAGGTCATCGAAATGATATATTCGTTCCAGAAGGACAGGAAGTTGAATAATATAATCGTAATGATCGCAGGTCTTGCCATTGGCATAATAACCTGTACCATCGTTCTAAAATGTCCTGCTCCGTCGACAGAAGCAGCCTCTTCGTATTCTTTCGATAGTGATTTGAAATAACCTGACAGTAAATAAATCGTAAATGGTAACGCCATAGCTGTATACACTAGCGCTAGTACAATAATGTTATTCAATAAAATGGGTTGACCAAACATAGTACGCGCCATTTTGTCACCATTGTTCAGCATTAGAAAAATGGGAACGATGATATAGTTAACGTTAATAAACAAACCAGCCATAAACATCGTATTCAATAGCAGATTACCTCTAAAACGGTAACGTGCAAGTACATAAGCTGCCGGAAGTGCAATAACGAGCAATAATGCAATTGACAATGCCGTTACAAGCACTGAATTCAGCATATAATCACCCATATTTGCCTTTAGCCAAGCATCTGCAAAGTTCTGAAGATAAATGCCTTTAGGTAACGCCCATGGACTACCGTAAAATTCAACATCTTCTTTAATAGATGCAATAAACGTCCACAATACCGGAATGATAATAATGACTGTTAGTAAAATCAACAAAAAATAGGATACAGACTTGAATAATACTTCTTTTCCTTTACCCTTTTGCAGAGCTGAATTGCTTGTCATCATTTCTTCCCTCCTTAATACTCTAGATGATCACGCTTGGTAACTGCATTAAGAATGCCGGCTAGAGCAAACGAGAACAAGAACACCACAACGCCAATCGCCATTCCGTAACCATAAGAAGAATTCGTATACGCTTCTTTATACATGTAACTTAGGAATACTTCAGTCGCTCCATCAGGACCACCGCTAGTCATAGCTGTAACGAAGAGGAAGCTCATATTAATCGTACTGATAATAAAAAAGGTAAGCGTTGTGCGAATATTCGTCCAAATAAGTGGAATTGTGATGGTAAGAAATTGATGTACAGGCGATGCACCTTCAAGATCAGCAGATTCGTATAAACTCTCAGGAATGTTCGCCATACTTGCCATATACATAACCATGTAATAACCAACTGCTTGCCATATCATTGCTGCAGCAAGACTGTAAATAACCAGTTTTTGATCTCCAAGCCATAAGACGGGCTCATCTACGATATGGAATAATTTAAGAATCGAGTTTAGAAGTCCATTGCTCGGATCATAAATTGCAGAGAAAATCGCGCTAATTACGACAATAGACAAAATATTTGGAATGTAAAAAACAACTCGATATATATTTATTCCTTTTAATTTACCTCGCGTAAGAATCGCTGCAAAAATAAGAGCTAATGCAAACGTAACAATAGTAACAACAACAATTAACAAAATGCTGTTTTGGAACACTTGATAAAATTTATCGCTTTGGAACAACTTGCTGAAATTATCCAATCCGACAAATGTCTTGTCATCCGTATATCCTCCCCATTTGTATAGGGACATTCGAAACACGTCAATGCTCGGAATTAACAAGAAGATAACAAATAAGATTACGGCCGGAGCCAGACAAAAGAATATGAAACGGGATTTCCCCCTGTTAGATGGCATTACTCGAGCTCCTTCCTAGGTCTAACGTAACTGTGGCCAGTTGTCACTGACCACAGCACCAATTTCTATTTTAAATGAGTAGTTAAGTGACTATTTCGCGTTACGAAGAGCATCACTGGCTTTAGTTATCGAATCTACCCACTCTTGCTCTGTTTTTGCACCCGTTACAATGGAATCGATCGATCCGAATACGGTATCAGAAATATTTACGCCTTCAACGGGTACAGTAGTTGCGAACGCGCCCATTGCTGCTTTAGCGCCATTATCATAGATACTGTAGAATAGCTTGTTATCGCCTTCAAGTTTTCCAGACATACCTGCAATCGGTTGAACTGCACCTGCATTAGCGAAAATCGCTGCAGCTTCATCGGAATATAAATATGCGATAAACTGTTTCGCTAAATCAGGATTTTCGGCTTTAGCTGGAACCCAAATTTGCTCGAAGAATGTATAAGAATAACGGTCTCCACCATCTGCTACAGCTGGAAGCGCTGTAAAGCCCCATTTAAATCCTTCTGCACGAGGTGCATTTGCCATTTCATTAACAACCCATGTACCGTTAGGCATAAATATGGCTTTGTTGTCCAAAATGAGCTGTTGGTTTTTCGTAAAGTTATCTTTGTTTCCGTTAGCTGGAACTGTTTTCTCCGTATAAGAAGCTAGCTTCGTAATAATATCAAATGCTTGCGTTGCTTCTGCTGATTGCCAGATTCCTTCAGAATAGCTCATTGCTTTAGTGAAGAAATCAGGTCCGCCAACTGCGTTCAACATGGCGTAGAAGAACGAATCGAAGTAACCAGTTGTTGGATAAGCAAATAGTGCAATACCCTCTGCTTTTGCTTTATCTCCCAATGCCCACATTTCATCCCATGTTTTCGGTACTTCCCAGCCTTTTTGCTCTAATAAACCTTCGTTATAGAACAAGCCAGTAGGGCTGTAGAACATTGGCATCAAATAGGTTTTGCCATCATTATATGGATTGGTAATCGTCGTATCTGTAAAACCAGGAATAATTTTCTCACTAACGGCTACCTCTTCGCCAGGCACTGTCATTGAAAGAACATCGGTAAGATCAGTCATGTTGTTATCTTTTACGAATGTTTCTGTAAGCCCTTTCGGTTGACCGACTGCTAAATGGATAACATCTGGAAACTCACCGGATTTCATCGTTGGTCCAATAACATCTTCGATGTTTTTTTCAATCGTCATTTCAACTTTCACACCAGGAACCGTTTTCTCGAATGCAGCTGCAACTTCTTCCCACGCCGTTTTTCCATAAGCTGTTTCTAGTGCAGCAAATTTCAGCGTACGGACTTTACCAGTTGAAGCATTAGAATTAGTTGAACCGTTTTTCTCTGCGTTGCCATTGGATGAACCACAAGCTGCCAGCGTAAATGCCATAATAACCGCAAGCGCCAAAGTTACCATTTTTTTCATAATCTTACCCCTCCTCGTTTCTTTTGAATAACGAACACCATTCATTATTCGATATAAAGTTGTTTCCGCTTATCTAGATTAACCAATAAAATTCAAAGTGTTCAATAGCATTTGCTCAAGTAGATAAAATCGCTCATCGGCTTGCATAAATTATCTATAAGCTGAAGCCACCATTCATTTTCAGATAAAATTCAGAAGCAGTTAAATAGAATATTTATATTTCCACTGCTGATTTTGGTTAAAATTATTCATAACATGAGCGATAATATTCATGTACTTCTATGTCAATAATGTTCATAATTGATCTGTTAAGGGTCTTTTTACGATAAAAATCTTGGAGTGAATAAGATGAAAAGATATCCAAGCCTATTTTTGATAACGTTTGCATTACTAGGAATAATTGCAATTTCATCTTTAAATGTTATGAAAGATCAAACGTCTCCCTCTGACAAGTCATCCATTAATGAGCACTCAGATGCTGAGGCGAAAAAATTCAAGAGCAATGAATTGCATATCGCCGTATTTCAAGGAGGATATGGACAAGAATACTGGAAAGAAATCACAGAAAAATTCGAAGCTGCTTATCCTGGCGTACAAGTGCATATGACAATCAGTCCTCGGATAGGTGATGTAATTAGACCACAAATTGTCGCTGGCAATCCCCCGGATTTTCTAGCGATTTCGGATACGGACCAAAGCGGAATTATGGCCTCATTAGTAAAAGAAAAAGGTTTAATGGATATAACCGACGTTTTTGATGAGGTAGCACTAGATAAGAAAATGCGCTTAAAGGACTTGATTCTCCCTGGCATCCTTGAAAGCACGAGATTTACTCCGTATCGAGACGAGAAAATCTATATGGCACCGTTTAATGCTGCACCAATGGGATTAATCTACAACAAAAAATTGTTTCAGGACAAGGGATGGAAGCTGCCCGTAACATGGAATGCGTTTTTTGCGTTAGACGAGGAATTAAAGAAAGAAGAAAACTATGTAGTTGATGAAAATGGAAATCTAATCAAGCGTGCGCTATTTACTTATCAGGGCATATATCCAGAATATTTGGAGGAAATTCTCTATCCGTCACTTGCAAATGCAGCTGGAATTGCGCAACTAAAAAAAATATTTTCATATGAACCGGGTTCTTTTAAGACGGAGCCTGTCAAAAAGGTTTTGGATACATTAGCTAAGCTTGGGAGAGACGGGTATTTGATGGAGGGAACCGTCGGACTTAATCACACCCAATCACAAACGGATATGATGCTTGGCAAAGCCATTTTTATCGTTAATGGTTCGTGGATGGAAAATGAAATGAAAGATTCTCCAAGAGAAGAAGGATTCGAATTCGGCATGATTCCTGTGCCTGTATTTCATGAAGGCGATGAACGTTATATCCTTTCTAGCTATGAACAATTTTCGATTCCGCTCAAAGCCAAAAACGCTGAACTTGCAAAAGAGTTTTTGAAGTTTCTTTATACCGAGGAATCTATCCGATTATTTGCAGAGAAATCCAACGGTACTTTTGCACTGAAAGGAGCGCAAGAACTTTTGAGAAACTATTTAACCCCTGGTGTATATGAAATGTCCAGCGCATATGAAGGAACGACTGCCATAACACAAGAGTGGGAAGTTATTCCTAAGTTTTCCAAAGAGAATATAAGAAATCAATTGTTCAAATCAGCTATAACACCGGTTATGACTGGGAAAATGACTACCGAGGAATGGATGAATCAAGTAGAACATGCCTTTATAGAGATTCAAGCGAATATGAGCAAACAAAATTAACGATAGCGATTACCCGTCCTCATCGCTTTGAGAACGAACGAATTTCGGTCGAAATGCACTAGGTGGCATGCCTGTCCACCGGCGGAATTGCCTAGAAAAGTGGCTTGCAGACTGAAATCCAAGCCGTTCAGCTAGTTCTTCCATCGTATAGGTCGAATGCACAAGCAAATGCTTCGCCTGATTAAGCACAATTTTACTCATATACTGCCTGGGCGATTGCCCATAAACCTTAGTAAATATATGCGTGCAGCGTCCGCGGCTAATCCCTAATGAGGCGGCAATTTCAGCTATTTTTTCATGATTTCCATTCCGTAGTTTGTCTTCAATCTCATGGGCTAGCTCCGTTTCAAATACGGAGGCATCATGCATATTATGATCAATCTTCAGAATCGGGCTAGTCGTTTTTTCGCTGTACTTTATAAATTCAGTAATGATGCCTATCGTATGAGATTGGATAATAAGGCGATTAAGCGCTTTGTCGTCCTCGACGGTATCTATTCGATTGTGGTGCAAAAGAGCATTTTCAATAGCGTCAACATGTGACGGTAACGCAAGTTGAGTTGCCTCTTCCGCCTTAATGATCACATAATCCGTTTTGCATAATCGCGCACGAATAATCGGGTCATCCAGATCGAAATGTAAATTAAAGAAACGATAAAAGGATGTTGAGTTATTCTCAGAAGCATGCAACATTCCGGACTTTATTAATAGCCAATCCCCACTGCTAAACGTAAAAACATGGTCCCCTATCGTTTGCCTTATCTCTCCATTTTTACAATGCAATAGTTCAAAGAGATTATGATGATGCCGTGGAAAAGACCAATTAGGATGAAAATTCCCTACATGGCAGCCGATAATCTGCAGCGTACTCGTTAGGTTAGGGAGTGAATAATTAATATCCATTTTACACGGACCTCCTTGCGTTCAATATTTCAAGCATCTTATTATAGCGTAACGCCCTCCAAACAAAAGGTCAAATAATGTCTACTTTTGTCCATTTGTTTGATCATTTTTTCCACTTAAAATGGGGAGTATCACTACTAAGCGCGCACCCAATTAGAATTGGAGGTCATATAGATGACTGTGTTAACTGTACAAAATGATCAATTTCATTTCGATGACAAGCCTATTCGCTTAATTTCCGGGGCTATCCATTACTTTAGAGTCGTGCCTGAATATTGGTATGATCGTTTATTAAAACTAAAGGCATGTGGCTTTAATACAGTAGAAACTTATATTCCATGGAATTTCCATGAACCTACGCCTGGTAAGTTTAACTTTGAAGGCATGGCAGATGTTGAAGGTTTTATTCGATTGGCAGGCGAACTAGGTTTGCATGTCATCGTACGCCCGAGTCCGTATATTTGCGCGGAATGGGAATTCGGCGGATTACCTGCATGGCTCCTTGCAGATCGAGAGATACAACTTCGTTGTATGAACCGCCCCTATCTTGAAAAAGTGGACGCCTATTACGATGAGCTATTGCCAAGACTGAAACCATTACTTTCCACAAATGGCGGCCCTATTATTGCTATGCAAGTAGAGAATGAATATGGAAGCTATGGCAACGATACAGCATATCTACAATATTTAGAGCAAGCTATGATAAGTCGTGGCATTGACGTATTATTATTCACTTCTGATGGACCAGAGAATCATATGCTTCAAGGCGGAATGGTTCCAAATGTTCTAGAAACTGCGAATTTCGGTTCAAGAGCAGAAGAATCTTTCGAGATGCTTCGTCGATATCAACCACAAGGCCCGCTTATGTGTATGGAATACTGGAATGGTTGGTTTGATCACTGGGGTGAAGAACATCATGTCCGTAATGGTGATGAAGTGGCTAAAGTATTCGAGGATATGCTTTCTTTAGGGGCCTCAGTGAATTTTTATATGTTCCATGGCGGCACTAATTTTGGTTTCACTAGCGGAGCGAATGGCTTAGAACGCGATCATTATGAGCCTACGGTTACAAGCTATGATTATAACGCACCATTGAATGAAGCTGGCGATCCTACTGAGAAATACTTTGCAATACGAGATATTATAGCGAAATATACAGATCTTCCTGAGATGGAAGTTCCTAAAGCTTTGCCTAAGCAAGCCTATGGAACGGTCCTTACTGCTAGCCATGCAGCCTTGTTTGATCAGTTACACCTATTGTCTGAACCAGTAAAATCTGTCACTCCAGAACCAATGGAGCGTTACGGACAAAATAACGGATTTATCCTATATGAAACATTTATTACAGGACCACGTGAAGAAAAAGAACTCATTATTCAAGATTGCCACGACCGAGCACTAGTATTCTTGAATGATGAATTTAAAGGAATCATCGAGAGATGGGATTCCAGTAAAAAAGTGCATTTTGAAGTGCCAAATGGCGGCGCAAGTCTACGAATTTTAGTTGAGAATATGGGGCGTATCAACTACGGACCCTATCTAGCTGATCGTAAAGGTATTACCGAAGGCGTTCGTCACGGCAATCAATTCCTCTATGGATGGACAGTTTGGACAATGCCACTTGACGATTTGAAACCTTTGGACTTTGCTGCGATAGAGAAAACAACAACAAATGGTCCAGCATTTTATCGTGCAGAATTACACATTGAAAATGCACCAGCAGATACATTCTTGAAGCTCAAAGGATGGTCTAAAGGGGTTGTGTACGTGAATGGATTCAATATAGGTCGATATTGGAAAGCTGGTCCACAGCAGACCCTTTACATTCCCGCACCGTTTCTACGTCAAGGCAACAATGAAATCATAGTATTTGACATTGACGGAACAGATAGCTTAGAGCTGCAGTTTGTTGATCAACCCGAGTTGGGATAATGCTTATTGCATGACAATCAACAACGCTGTAGCGTCATTTCAGCATAAGAGATCTCTCTCCATCAAGACAAAGAGCCCTTGCTACGCAAGGGCTCTTTGTCTTGACTTATATGCTCTTCATTCACACTGTATACTCCAAATGTGTGGGGTAAGCAGCGTCAAGTTGCTTGGTCATCGGAAACCGGTGATCTCCTTATTACATGTTCGATTAGGAAAATGAATTCAGTAGAGCACGGTATCTGTATAATGAGTAAAGGAAAAAGCAGCCCCAGAGAAAACTCTCCAGATTTTGTTTCAATTTGCTCCAGGCTATAGAAATAAAGAGCACTTTCACGAGCGATTTCGACCTTATAATTTCGAAAAAGAAACATTCCAAGTCGTAGCAGCCAAGCTGCAATGTCAGGAATGCTTCTTATTTTGAGTTTAACGCTATATGGAAATATGCAGTAATGTCACGGCTTTGGGAAAACAAGTGCTGTGAGCACAACTTCTATTATTTCCGCAAAATAATAGGCATTTGTTTGATTCCAAACATCAACCAGCTGTCGATTCTCTCCAATGAATGGGAGCGATCGAGGCGGAACTCAGGAAATCGATTAAGCAGCGTTTGAATGGCAATTTTACTTTCTAAACGGGCTAATTGCGCTCCTAAGCAGAAGTGAATGCCGTGACCAAAAGCAAGATGGGGATTAGGACTCCGGTGGATGTCGAAGATATCCGGACGCTCGAATAGGTCTTCGTCATGGTTGGCCGAGCCAATCCAGATGTTGACCATTTGTCCGGGAGTTAGTGTTTGTCCGCGTAGGACTGTGGTCTTTTTTACTGTTCGAATCATCGTTTGAACAGGGGAACAATAACGAAGAACCTCCTCCAGAGCCTGCGGAACCAAAGAGCGATTTTCCAAAAGCTGCTCTTTAGCATCAGCATAGCTATCGAGCATAAATAGTGCCGAGGAAATTAGGTTGGTTGTAGTTTCATTCCCCGCAACAAGCAGCAGGATGCAGAAGCCGATCACTTCCAGATCGCTTAATTGTTCGCCATCTGTTTTCGCATAGACTAGACGACTAATCAGATCATCCTGCGGTTCAAGACGTCTCTGATCCGCTATTGCGGTAAAATAGTCACTCATCTCTTGTTGGCATTGATAGTATTGCTCAGAGTTGTTTCCGACCAGCGCATCCGACCATTCTTTGAAACGCTTTCGATCTTCCAGAGGAATGCCTAGCATTTCGGCAATGACGATAATCGGTAACGGACTTGCAAAATGATAAAGCCCATCCATCTTACCGCTCGCTTCCATTTGGTCACACAACTCATTCGCTATCGCTTCAATCTTTGGTGTCAGTCCTTCAATAACCCGTGGAACAAAAGCTTGAGAAACAAGCATCCGCAATTGCCGATGTTTAGGCGGATCTTGTCTTAGAATACTCGCTTCAATCGGATCTTTCATCGTTTCGACACCTTGCGAAGAAAAATGCTCGTGATCGGAAAAAATCGTTTTGACGTCCTCGTATTTGAAAACGTCCCAAGAATTAGTCTCTTTTTTAAACAATAAGGGGGAGGCAGCACGCATTTCTTTAAAATAAGACAAAGGTATCAATTCATTAGCCATTCTCCAATCCATATGTTACACCATCGCTTCCATATTTTTTTATAGAACTGACTAGTCAGTATACTAACCCCAAAAAAGGGCGGTTACTCACCGCTAGTCAAAAACAAACCTGATGTAATGATCGTATAAAAGAATTGTTCAATATGATCACGGGTCAATTCTTCGTTGTTATTCAAAAAATAATTACTTGCGCTGTCGAGCATCCCAACGATCCCAGCCGCGGCCAAATTGCAGTTAACATCACGAAGCACGCCTTCTTGCTTTCCTTCTTCTAAGACGTTGGCAAGAAAATGAATGTAGTCAATTCTTAGTTTCTTCAGTTCTTCGAGCACTTCCTGATCGATGCCGTTGGATAGTTCATTGAAAACGATATGCGCTAAACTGCTAGATTCCAAAAACAGATCGAGGTTATGCGTGATAATCCTTTTGATTTGTTCTTCCAAAGTAAAAGTGGATTTAAGATCGGCCTGAACTTTATTAATAATCTCCTGAAAACCATCCTTAACAAGCGTCTTAAACAATTGGGCTTTACCTGGAAAGTGATAGTAAAGCGTTCCTTTGGCAACATTGGCTCTCAGAGCAATTTCATCCATGCTTGCCCGATGGTAACCGTTTTCTGAAAATACTTCAACCGCTGTTTGGATAATTTTTTCTTTACTCAAGGTGATCCGCCTCTCTTTAATTTTAAAAAAACTGACTAGTCAGTACAAAAAGTGTAACATGTTGGAAAAACTTCTGTCAACTGAGATCGCGAGGGGATTGGCTGACCTTACCTCTTCGCAAAATCATGATAAAGCTTCATCAACGCCCTCTTCTCAATCCGTGAAACATAACTGCGACTAATCCCCAATTCCTTCGCAATCTCCCGCTGCGTCCGCTCATCCCCGACAGAGGAAGAGATCAAAACCTTGGAGGTTTTCCAAGAGATCGTTCTGGAAGTATTTACCATAACCTTCAATCAATTAACCGAATACGTAATAAAAAAATAAACCGTTTGATATATCCGGAACACATCGTTTCATAAGTTACGTCCAAACCATAAATAAGTGTCGTTGAATGAAAGACAGCTGCCGATACATTGTCGGCAGCTGTCTTGTTGTTTCAAGGTACTTGTTAAGTTCAAGGAAATAACTCGAAGTTAAGCCTCACTTTGACGAAGCAACACAATATGCAATACTCCAAGTATAGCTATAAAGTTACCGTTTTCGTTGCAACTTCCTCTTGGAATGTCTGGTCATGCTCAACAAAAACCATTGTTGGATTAAAGCTTTTAATAAGTTCTTCAACTTGCATTCGTGAATAAACATCAATAAAGTTTAGTGGCTCATCCCAAATATATAAATGAGCTTTTTCACATAAACTTTTAGCTATAAGCAACTTTTTCTTTTGTCCACCAGAATAGTGGGCTATATCTTTCTCAAACTGGATACGGTCAAAGTCCATCTTACGTAGAATGGACTTAAATATCGGTTCATCAATCTGATTTTCTTCAATAAAATCAGATAATTTCCCCTTTAAATGAGAGGTATCTTGCTGTACATAAGAAATAACAAGGCCTGAACTAACGTTCAAAGTACCTGTATGCTGGAGCGGCTTTCCTAGAATCAGTTGTAATATACTGCTTTTCCCACTACCATTCCTTCCATCAAGCACTACTCGGTCTCCTGCTTCAACTTTAAAACTTATGGGTGTATGAACTAATTCACCATCATACATAACAGACACGTCCGATAACTGAATTAGTTCTTTAGATTTGTGTGCTAAAGGCTCTAACTGTAATAACTCCGTTTTTTCCACATTTTTTAGCAGCGTTGACTTTGCTTCTATAGCTTTATTTTGCCTTGATTCCAGGTTCTTTGCACGTTTCATCATTTTAGCAGCTTTATGTCCTACAAAACCCTTGTCCAATTTAGAACCAGAATTCGTTGTACCATTTTTGGAGGCTTCTACTTGATTAGACCAATTGGCTGAACGTTTTGATGATTGTTGCAGCCTTCCAATGTCTTTTTGCAAACGCTCATTTGTTTTTTCTTCATGTTCTTGCTGTCTATCAAAATTCAGCTTCCAAGAAGAATAATTACCACTTTGAACATCTATATTGGTTCGGTTTATTGACAAGATATGGTCAACACAACCATCCAAAAAGTTTCTATCATGTGAAATTAAAATGAATCCTTTTTTCCTTTTTAAATAGTTAGAAACCATCTTTCTCGCATGGATATCTAAGTGATTGGTTGGCTCATCAATTAATAAAAATTTCCCTTCATTCAAGAAAAGTGCAGCCAGCAAAACCTTCGTTTGTTCCCCATTCGATAATGTTGCAAATGGTCGGTACATCACTTCAGCATCGACATCTAAATAAGATATTTCTCGAAGAATCTCCCAATCTTCTGCTTGAGGACTTATCTCTTCTACTATTTCATAGGTGAATCTGCTTTTATCCGAGACTGGAAATGGAAAATAATTGAATTCTACTGAAGAAATAATTTTTCCGTTGTATTCATATTTTCCTAATAAAAGATTGAAAAAGGTCGTCTTGCCTCGACCGTTACGGCCAATAAATCCAAGCTTCCAATCCGTATCTATTTGAAAGCTAACATCTTCAAAAATATTATCAAAGCTGCTAGGATATGAAAATGTCAGGTTTTGTACATGGATCATAGACATGGTAGGTTTCTCCTTTTTATAAAAACATTACTTCTTCTTTATAAAAAGTCAGTACATACCCATTTATTCTTATTTACTCCGTATAAGTTCAATGGATACTAACCGACTTATACGGAGTAAATCATGTGTAACAACCGTGTCTGTACTCATGTTCCCCCTCCTTTATAACTTGTTGTGTCCGTATAGCTGGCCGCATGCTGCATCAATGTCAGTACCGAATTGTGTGCGCACAGTGACTTTGATTCCCTTTGACTTTAAGATCGTGACAAACTTTTGAACCCGTTCTTTGTCAGATTGATGAAAGCTTTCAGGCGTCACGTCGGTTGAATTGTAGGGGATCAAATTGACGTGATATAAATGTTCCCAAGGACCTCTGTCCTTTAATAAAGCAGCAATGGCTTCCGCATGTTCATTTGAATCGTTTTCGCCTCGAAGTAAAATATACGCAATGTATACTTTCCTACCTGTATCACGAATATGCTGATCCAACTTGTTCAACACATCATGAAGCGGAAACCGATTGTTAATTGGCATTAGCTCGCTCCGCTGTTCGTCGAAAGGAGAGTGCAGGGAAAAGGTTAGATTAACCTGTGGAAATTCCTTTGCAAGACGATCGATACCCGGCAAAATTCCGATGGTGGAAACTGTAATTCTACGATGCCCCAAACCAAAGGTTCGTGGATCTGTTAGAATCATAATCGTGTCGAAGATATTAGGATTGGCCAAAGCCTCTCCCATGCCCATAAACGAAACACTATCCAAGGCTTCACCATTTAAATGAAAATATAACAATTGATCGGTAATTTCATCAGCTGTAAGATTACGTTTAAGTCCAATTGTACCTGTAGCACAGAAGCTGCAACCATATCCGCATCCACACTGGCTGGAAATGCAGTACGATTTCCAGCCGCGCTTATAACTTAGTTGAACTGCTTCTATGTGCTCACCGCCTTCAATGGCAAAAAGCACTTTATTCACTTGACTGGATGTTTTTTGCATGACAGGTGTTACGTTCAAAACGTGTTCGCCGAGGTTCTTGATTAATTCATTTCTTATACCCTTGGGTAGAATGGTCATTCGGTCATATTCGCCAATTCTTTGCTTAAAGATCGCATCCGCAATTTGTTGGAACCGATATGCGGGTTGTTTCAATTCTGCTAATAGATGTTGAATCATTTCGTATTTCGAAGTTGACTTCATGTGTTTTCTCCTCTTGAGCCGGAGAAACAGCCATAGCACCCCTTGTTGGTGCTTAACATGTACACTAACCAACCATATTAAAACCCACGAAGCTTGCAGCTAAAATCGCTACGTGCATCTATCGATAGATGGATAATGCTCCGGCATCCGTTTAGTTTGATCGTGAACCGTGCCAACGGACAATGAACGACTCACATGAACATTTACAACCTCAAACATCATTTTCAACCTCCTAAGATAAAAAAGCACAAAATTATTTAAAACACTATGGCATTAAAAAAAATAAAGAGCTACAAGAAAGTTTACCTTTCTTGTAGCTCAAATAAATGAATACAGATTCCAATCCATTTAATGGAATTGAAATTGTTATTTGAGTGAAAAGAATAAGTAAATTTCTTACTTAACAAAGAATAAAACAACTCTGATTATGTTTTATCATTCGTAAATAGCAAGAAATATTACATTATCCTTATCATCTCCTCTAGATTATTAAATATAATTCTAGCATAACAAATTTCACATTTCAACTTTGCAACAAGCAGACGAATGTAATATTTATTTGTCAGTTCACCACAAGTGAATTCAATATAACAAAACTGCCGATCGAGTAGTACCCGCAGCTTCATGAACTTAGCATTTTAACTAACGCTTCTTATTAATTCAACAAAAAAATTCAAAAGAAATACTGTAAATGTTTAGATAAATGATTGCTCTCAAGGCTTTGGCCACCACAAAAACAATTATATATATCGGGTAGTTCTCTCTCATTTCAGAAAATTTCGATTTAGTTCTAAGTACGTCAGTCTAATACTAAATTTTTTTCTCGATAAACATGAGAATCCTATTTCATCTTAAATACAAAAGCAGGAAAAGCCGCCCTCCAATTAGATGGGGGGCGGCTTCTTAAATACGATTTTATATTAACCATACTATGCTTCTGTTGATGTCCTGACACTAAATTTGAATGAGAGCCTTCACAACACGTTTCACGGCAGCATTGGCCGCTTCTTCAATCGAATTGCTGTTAAAAGCAACATCGATTGGCAAAAAGGCTTGACCGATTAATTCTTGCGCGATGGCTTGGTCGTTGCCGTTCGCAGTACCAGCCAGTACCAATGCAATAAGTCCCGCATTGTTTAGTAAAGTGGCATAACCCGCGATTTGCCGCACAGATTCTCCTAAGCTGTTATCGATTAGCATCGTATGATAGCCTCTCGCTACCAACCGTTTCTCGATTTCCTTCGCAAGAGCCGAGTTGTCCGAGACTGAACCAGTAAGCCAAAGCGTTAATGGCTGCTGTCCTTTTTGCTGGGCACGAACATCTCTTGTGATTTCCGTATCGATCCGGTCGGCATTGTCTGAGCTTTGAAGAGCTTCGTTAATGACGCCGCAAGCGGATGTCATATTCGTTACACGATCGATGAGAATAAATCCACCGATGCTTTTATTTTTTTCAAACGTATCAAAAACAATACCATCCGATAATGAAAATTCACATTTAGCCACTTCATTCTTAACCACATGATCGGCTGTAACCGTATTGCCTGAATTAATATCGATTTTGTGAATAATTTTCGTCACAGTACCAGGAAGAACCTTTGTACCTACCTTCACCAGAACATTTTTTCCCGGCGTCAGGAAAGAATCATCCATCCAAAGAATCGTGGCGCTAAAGCTGTCAGCCTCATGGAGCTGATTGTCCTTCGTAAACACACAACCTCGTGAAACGTCGACTTCCCGATCCAATTGAATAGTGACAGGCTGTCCGGCATGAGCCGAATACCTGTCTTGGTCTGTTACAAAAATGCGTTTTACCTTCGCCTTCTCACGGCTAGGCAGAGTTATCAGTTCATCGCCAACTGCGATGCTGCCGGCTTCAATCTGGCCTTGGAATCCGCGGAATGTGTGGTCCGGTCGGCATACCCGCTGAATGGGCATCATAAACGGCTTAACGTCATCGTTCGAATGAACGTCAACACCCTCCAAATAGGGCAGCAAAGCAAGCCCCTCGTACCATGGCGTATTGGGCGATTTCTTTGTAATGTTATCCCCCTCTGTTGCAGAAACAGGGATCACCTGAATGCTTTCAAACCGGAATTCAGTGGTGAGGCGAGAGAATTCTTCTTTGATTTCATCAAATTTCGTCGTATCAAAACCCACCAAATCCATTTTGTTTACCGCCAAGACCAGATGCTTAATCCCCATGAGGGCGCAAATCCGGGTATGGCGCTTCGTTTGAGTAATGATCCCTTTGGTTGCGTCCACCAGAATAACGGCAAGATCCGCAAATGATGCGCCTACGGCCATGTTGCGTGTATATTCTTCGTGCCCCGGCGTGTCCGCTACAATGAACGAACGGTGATCCGTCGTAAAATACCGAAATGCCACATCAATCGTAATTCCCTGCTCACGTTCGGCTATCAGCCCGTCAAGAAGCAAGGAGTAGTCAATTTTTCCGCCGCGGCTGCCCAGCCTGCTGTCCAGCTCCAATGCTCTCTCCTGGTCGGCGAACAAAAGCTTAGCCTCATAAAGCATATGTCCAATCAAAGTGGACTTGCCGTCATCCACACTTCCGCAAGTAATAAATTTAAGCAGACTCTTCATCTTAGAAATAGCCCTCCCGTTTACGTCTTTCCATGCTGCCCGCTTCTTCTTGGTCGATAACCCTTGTTGTCCGTTCGGATGATACCGCACCAAGTGTTTCTTCAATAATAGCATCCAGCGTATCCGCATCTGACTCGGCGCCACCAGTCAGCGGATAACAGCCTAATGTGCGAAATCTCATCTTCATCATTTCAATCTTCTCATTGGGCTCGAGCTTCATCCGCTCATCATCCGCCATGATGATCTGTCCATCGCGATTAACGACAGGCCTTTCTTTCGCAAAATAGAGAGGCACAATATCAATGTTCTCTCTGCGAATGTATTGCCAGATATCTTTTTCCGTCCAGTTGGAAATCGGGAATACGCGGATGCTTTCACCCTTATTAATTCTTGTGTTGTAAAGCTTCCACATTTCCGGACGCTGATTTTTCGGATCCCAGGCATGATTTTTATTACGGAATGAGAAAATCCGCTCCTTCGCACGTGACTTTTCCTCATCACGTCTTCCGCCGCCAAAAGCAGCCGTAAATCCATACTTGTCCAAGCCTTGCTTCAGGGCTTGGGTTTTCATAATATCCGTATATGCGGAACCATGATCAAATGGGTTAATCCCTTGCTCAATTCCCTCCTGATTGGAGTGAACAATCATGTTGATTCCGAATTCTTTCGCCTTGCGGTCGCGGAATTCAATCATCTCTTTGAACTTCCACGTTGTGTCAATATGCATGAAAGCAAACGGCGGCTTTTCCGGATAAAATGCTTTCAGCGCCAAATGCAGCATCACGGAGCTATCCTTACCGATCGAGTATAGCATCACGGGATTTTCACTTTCCGCCGCTACTTCTCGAATAATATAAATCGCCTCAGCCTCGAGTTGATCTAGATGTGTCGTTTCATCTATGGAATCAAGCATCAATTTGTCCATGAAAAAAGTGCCTCCCTTTAATCCTTACTAAATCTATAGACTATACTTTATATCCTATCAGATTTTCACTTTAATGCAAAGTGGAATAAAGTTTTTTTCTTTTATTTTCTGAGCCTTTGGTTTTCATTAATAAGGGTATCGAAACTGCGAACAATTAGATTGGATAATTCCATTTCAGAAAAAATGTAGTGATGATGTGCATCAAGCTGTGGTTCCATGCGATCTACTGATAGTCCACAAATCACCGACTAGAGGGTTGCTTCAGACAACCATCTATTACAAGAGGGACTGAACTCGTTGTCATATTTGTCTATTTGTCGTAATAGATAATTACACTTCCACATTCCTAACATTCAATGATTGGAACAACCGCCCCACCGATATGAAAATAATCATCGAATATTACTTGTCGTTCTTCATCATCAATTTTAATTTTCACTAAAACACCTTTTTAGATAAAATTGTGCATTTTATTCATATCAATATTATCACAGCATACTAATCGGTTAACCATTTTTCACCTAAAGCTTCAAATGCTCTTGTCACTACTTAAATTATATAAAAAAAACCCTCGAAATGAGGGCGCTTAGACATATTTGCATCTTATATTATTCATTTCTCACGAGTAGTGAGCACCACTCCACATGTGTGGAGACGGTGAAAGGGATATATTTATTTTTCGAAAAATTAAAAAGCCATTTTGTTATGTTTTCTGGCTCTGTCCAATATCTCCACGCTTTTTCAATGGACTTGGAGAAAGATTTATATTTGCTCTAACTCTGCTTAAACGATGGGGAACCAACCTGGTATGCTTGTATAGTACTCCCACATCTGATCTGAAATCACCAGCTCTTTTTGATCTTCTTTTGATAAAGTGGTACGAATTTTTTCTTCTTCACCAGCTTCTACCTTCTGTACCCAATGCGGTTCCATAATCAATTCCCGCCCTAAAGCGATTAAAGGTATCCCTGTTTCCAATGCTTTCATCACTTCATCGGGTGTGCGCAGTATCCCAACTCCCATTACTGGAATTCGATCACCAACTCGATCATGAACCATTACACCACGCGATGTTTGATCATTTGCATCACGGATCGAGCCGTTCCAAAATGCTCCCACCGAAATGTGGAGGTAATCCAGTTGCTGATCAGCCAAGGGCAATAGCTCAGGCGGACACATTCTACCGCCATGAAAAATTTGCAAGATGGCCTTGGATCCTTTTTCTTGGATAGTTGTTGCTACCCTTTTTAGACTAGGAATTAAAGAATTAGAATCCGCTCCAGTGGGTTACGGTTTGATTATATCTGCGACAATTTCGTAGGAACGCAGGCGTGCCTCGTGGTCAAACACCTGGGCGATGACCATTATTTCGTCAGCTTGGGTATCGTTCAAGAAAGATTGCAGCTTTTCTTTCACCGTCCCAGGACTGCCGAAGATGGACGAGCCGAGCTGCTGCTCCAACGCTTGTTTCTCGTACTCACTCCATAAGCTGTCCATGCTGTCCACAGGCGGTTGCAGCTGCACTTCATTGCCCCGGATCAGGTTTAGGAATTGCTGCTGCAGCGTCGTTCCCAGGCGGTTCGCTTCCTCATCCGTATCGGCGGCAATAACGTTGACGCCGACCATCGCGTACGGCTTCTCCAGTACTTTCGAAGGCTTGAAAGAACGCCGATATAATTCCATCGCCGGCACGGTGTTGCCAGGCGAGAAGTGACTAGCGTAGGCAAACGGCAGACCGAGCTGCCCGGCCAGCTGTGCGCTGAACCCGCTGGAGCCGAGCAGCCAGATGGGAATAGTTAGGCCCTCCCCGGGGATCGCCTTGACATGCATGGTGCCTGATGCTAACGAGGGATCGAAATAGGCCCGCAGCTCATCCAATTGCTCAGGGAAATCCTGGCCGTCATTCCTGCCGTCGCGACGCAGCGCGCGCGCGGTACGCTGATCCGTGCCGGGTGCCCGTCCAAGACCGAGATCGATGCGTCCCGGGAACAGGGTTTCAAGCGTCCCGAACTGCTCCGCGATCACTAGCGGTGAATGGTTGGGAAGCATGATACCACCTGAGCCCACCCGGATTGTGGATGTGCCAGCCGCCACATGGGAGATCACAACGGAAGTGGCGGAGCTGGCGATAAAAGGCATATTATGGTGTTCCGCGAGCCAGTACCGGTTATAACCCCACTTCTCTGCATGCTGGGCAAGGACTAGCGTGTTGCGAAACGACTCGGCAGGACTGCCGCCGGCGACGATAGGAGACAGATCTAGCACGGAGAATGGTATATCGCTCAGTCGTTTGTTTGTTTTATTTGCAGACATATCGTCTTCCTCATTTCATTTTTGTTATTTTGCCGCATTCGCCAAAATTTCATAAGAACGCAAACGGGCTTCATGATCAAAGATTTCGGTGTGCACCATGATTTCATCCGCCCCGGTCCTTTCAATCAACTCGCGCAATTGCTGTTTAATAGCGGATGGATCGCCAATGAGGGAAGTAAACAGTTGTTCTTCAACCGCTTTGCGTTCCTCGTTGCTCCAGACGGAATCCATATTGTCAACCGGAGGCTGAAGCAGAGCGGTTTTTCCGCGTGTTAGCAGCAAAAACTTTTGGTACATAGAAGTGGCAAGTCTTTGTGCTTCTTTATCAGAATCGGCGGCAACAGCTTGTACGGATAAAAGCACATAGGGTTTATCCAGCATCGGGGACGGTAGGAAGTTCTCCCTGTAAACGGCCAACGCATCCATCATATTGCCTGGAGCGAAGTGGCCTGCAAACGAAAAGGGCAAGCCCAGCTTTCCGGCCAATTCGGCGCTGTACAAGGCCGAGCCTAACAGCCATATCGGCACCTTCGATTGTTCACCGGGAATGGCGCGGAAGCGATGGGCGCCATTCCCTGTTGTCGTTCCGGAACCATGCAGATAAGCGATCAGTTCCTGCAGCCGCTCATCAAATTCAGGTTCTCCGGCAGTCCGTTGACGGATTAGATTTGCTGTGTACCGGTCTGTGCCAGGCGCCCGTCCCAACCCAAGATCAATCCGCCCCGGAAAGAAAGCCTCCAAAGTGCCAAATTGCTCCGCCACCGTGAATGGTGAGTAATGGGAAAGCAGCATGGCCCCTGAACCGATGCGGAGGTTCTGTGTCACGGAGGCAACCCTGCCAATCACGATTGGGGATGCGGAACTGGCCATTCCGATCCAATTGTGATGCTCCGCAAGCCAAAAACGTTTGTAGCCCCATTGTTCGGCTTTCTTTGCCAAAACAAGGGTATTGGCAAGTGACTGTTCAGCCGAACCACCTTCAATGATAGGGGAGGGATCGAGCACGGATAAGGGCGTATTCGCAATGTCTGACATGATGGCATACTTCCTTTATTCATTATTGTGTGATATTCATGTTGTAATGGTCATCTGATGGGTAGGGAAGTAAGGCAATACCTCTTCACCCAACTCCTGGATGACCTCCTCCGGAGGACGCCAGGAAAAATACAGGACAAAAGCGAGATGGTTGACGCCTATTCGTTGAAATCCATGAAGCAACTCCACCAAATGATGGCGTCCGAGACGATAGCCTAATGGAATTTCCTCCGGTGAATCATCAGGATTTTCCGATAAATCAATAAATAAAGTTTGAGAGAATGGTTTAAATACGCCGGGCGATTTCATCTCCGTCAATGTGCGATAATCCCGAATAAGCATTTCCTGTTTATCAACGCTTCTGGGGTACTGTATCCAACCATCTCCATGTTCAGCAACCCAATTCATGGATTGTTGGCTGAATCCCGTCACCATCGTCGGAATTGCTGTTACGGGACGGGGAATCAACTGCATATCACTGCCGTCAAAAACGCCTAGGTTCGATTCAATCGCTGCATTCTCATTCCGCAGTAGCCCGTCAAGAAATTCATAGCTCTCCCGGAAAAGCTCACCTCTATCCTCTCTTTGGACTCCCAAGGCCGTAAAATCCATTTCGCGATCCCCCGAAGCTACACCCATAATTAATCGGTTCGGAAACAAGCGGTGTATGGATGCGGCTTCCTTTGCAACCCGGACCGGGTGACGCAACGGAAGGACAACACCCGCAGTCCCTAACACGATTTCTTTTGTATGCGCGGCGAGATAAGTTAAATAAATCCATAAATCATACATTTGGCCATTATCGTCTATGTGAAGATTCTGCATGGTTACATCCCGCAGCCAAAGTGCAGCAAATCCGTAATCTTCGATTTTGCGAGCCAGATGCAGCTGATTCTCCATTTGCGGCGTCTTTGTCATCTTTTCGGTTGGTAACACAAACCCAAGCGTCAACTTATTTTTCTGATACATTTTTCGGTATCCGTCATGCTCCAATTCCTTACCCCACCTTAATCTTTTGTAATTATCAATTCCTGTTCCTTTATATTGGCTTTTGGTCCTAAAATTTCTGGATTAAACTCCCGCAGAGGATGCTCTGTCAGGATGCGCTGAGGCCAGTCATGGTTGGCAAGCGCTCCTTTACCCAAGGTAATAAGATCAGCATCACCACGCATCAATAACTGTTCCGCTTTATCAGGATCTTCGAGATTGCCATTCGCCATCACTGGAACAGTACCGAATTTCTTAGCCAATGCGGCAAGCGTAAGTTCAGTTCCTTCAAATGCCGCCCGAGTCGCATCATATTCGGTTACATGGATAAAATCCAGGCCCGCTCTGCTCAAACTTAAAAAAATGATTTCGGCATCCTTTTCGGCCCCGGCCCATTTATGATGATAATCACTGACTTTCCCTTGGGAGATACGGATTCCTACGACAAAATCAGTCCCAACCGCTTCACGCACTGCATTAGCGACCTCAATCAGAATACGGACCCTGTTCTCTGTTGAGCCTCCATATTCATCCGTTCTTTCATTCATATAACCCGTCAGGAACTCATCAAGCAAATAGCCGTTGGCACCATGGATTTCCACGCCATCGAACCCTGCTTCTTTTGCCCTCTTGGCCGCTTCCGCAAAACCATGAACAACCTCCTGGATGTCTTCTTTTGTCATTTGTTTTGGTTTCTTGTAAGGGCCCTCCCCGACATAGAACGGAAGCTGTTCACCTTTTGCTGGTATGTCAGAGGGCGCGATGATCTCGCTCTTATAACGATTTCCTTGTGACTGCGCACCTGCGTGCATCAATTGGACAATGATCTTTGATCCGGCTTGATGAACCGCCCCGGTTACTTTTCTCCATGCATCGATATGCTTCTCATTTGCAATTCCTGACTGGTTCAGATACCCTTGGCTATACATTTCATCGGGATAGGCGCCTTCCGTGATCAAGAATCCAAAACCGCCCTGTACAAAGCTTTCATAATAATTCATCATGATTTTGGTTGCTTGGCCGTCTTCAGATACGCTAATTCTGGTCATTGGCGCTACACCAATACGATTCTTTAGTTTCAGTTTACCAATCTGTATATCAGACAAAAGACGGGGAAATTTATTTAAGTGAGCAGCTGTTGTCAAGTTGATTTCTCCTTTAAATTCGGTATATCTATACATCTATATATCTATTTTTCTAGATATATAGAGGAAAATAGATACATGGAAGATATCCAATGCAGGGTCTCTTCCATGTATGCCTGTTTCCGGTCCTATAAACCATCTTTCATATAAACAGCCAATTCTTGAATAGCCTCTTCGTTTCTTTTGTAATACGTCCATTGACCATAGCGGTTCGCTTGTAACAAACCCGCCCTCTGAAGCAGTAAAAGGTACTGAGAAACGGTCGATTGAGATAAACCTGCCTTTTCCTGAATGTGGCTGACACAAACCCCGATTTTTTTACTGTCACCGCCTTCTTGCGTGGGAAAGTGTTTCTCAGGTTCCTTTAACCAATCGAGAATATTCAAGCGTGTTTCATTCGCCAGTGCCTTAAAGATGAGTATTGGGTTCATGACAATCATTATATCGTTAAATCCCGATATGTCAATGCATTATGATGCCATATCTGAAAATACTGTTCTCAGTCCCTTTGTATCCCTGTCACCTTCAATATCCCGAGCTCATCCCCCGCTTTATCTTAAATTAAGATACCAAAATAACAAAACAGACTGTATGTTGTTATAACCCGTAGCCTGTTTTGTTATTGTTGTGTCAGTCTCGCTCTCGAAAATCCTATCTTTATTAACGATTACCAACACAATTGAAAACTTACAACAAAATGCTGGTCTGTTTCTATTTTAGAGCAGTGTATATTACCCATAGAACTAATACCTTCGAGTCATACTGTCACATCTCATTTATTGATTTAGTAGCATCAGTATTAAGCACTCCACATGTGTGGAGTGTGTAACAATAAAAAAACCAGATGACATCTCTGCCATTTGGTTTCATTTATTAATATAACATCGTGCAGTTAAACCCTAACTCTATCGTTACATACAATAAGATCAGGTGTAATATAAGGATCAGGTCACTCTCTACCTCTTCGCCTTATAAAACTCATGATAAAGCTTCATGAGCGCCCTCTTCTCAATCCGCGACACATAGCTCCGCGAGATCCCCAATTCCTTCGCAATCTCCCGCTGCGTCCGCTCATCCCCGCCATGCTCCAGCCCGAAGCGGCCGATCACGACTTCCTTCTCGCGGTCATCGAGTATATCCAAATTTTTATAAATCTTCGACTTTTCAATCTTCAGCTGCACCTTATCCACGATATCGTCCGCCTCGGTGCCGAGGATATCAATCAACGTAATCTCGTTGCCTTCCTTGTCCGTGCCAATCGGATCATGCAAAGATACATCCTTGCGCGTCTTCTTCAAAGACCGCAAATGCATAAGTATTTCATTCTCGATACAGCGAGCCGCGAAGGTCGCGAGCTTCGTGCCTTTACCAGTCTGAAAGCTCTCGATTGCCTTAATCAAGCCGATTGTCCCGATGCTAATTAAGTCCTCGAGATCCTCCCCGGTATTGTCGAATTTTTTCACTATGTGAGCGACTAAGCGGAGATTGTGCTCAATGAGCAGGTTACGGGAACGCTGATTGCCTTCGGCCATCAATTGCAGATGCTTGGTTTCCTCCTCCTCTTGAAGAGGCTGGGGAAAAGCGTTGTTTTTGACATAAGAGACGAGCAATGAAAGCTGCTTAATGAATAGCGCTATCGCTGAGAACAATCCAGGCATTGAACCGTACACCCCCACGTTGTATTACCTCAGACCGGAAAAACCTTCTGGCTTTTCCGATCCGGGCGAACATTGAAGTCTGTTCTTTAGTGTATGTGGGTAGCTGCCTAGAAGTGCATGTACGCCGAATCGCGAAAAAGAATTTACTCGAACTTTAGCAGATTCCTAACCTAAGCCTGCTCGATTTCCTATGTCTATATCTATGCCTACGCCCATGCCAAAGCCAACACCTAACTCTTACTTTGCAAGGAGTCTGGATCAAGCTGCATAAATTCGATCGGGAAGCCGTCAGGGTCCTTCGCCCAGCACTGGTAATTGTGGTCTTTGCCGCGCTTTGGCTCCACGTCAACCTTAATGCCATGCTTTTTGAGCTGGTCAGCCATTTCAAATATATCGTCCACCTCGAAGCATATGTGCGCCGAGCCCGCATTTTTCGGATGTTGAACGTAATTCCGCTTACCGCCGTAGAACAATTCTATGAATTGCCCCTCCGCCACCTTCAAATAATTAATCCAAGGATTGCCATTATCATCTTCAAGGTCAAAAGCTTTCTCAAAGCCTAATACGTCACAGTAAAAATGAAGCGATTTCTCCATATCCGATACGACAAACGCCACATGTGCATTGCCTTTTAACATCGTTATACCTCCTTTCCCAAGCTGCTTTTGGCATGCGGTGAATCCGGATGGATCTGAACGAATTCCACGGCATTGCCATCGGGATCGTGAATCCAGCAATTATAGTTCAAGTCCTTGCCATGGCCTGGCTGGTCGCCCTCCATAAGCCCGTTCGCATGGAACCGCTTCGCAAGCTCCACGATGTTATCCGTCTCAAAGCAGAAATGGTGATACCCGATAAGGTCAGGCGCGTATCTATTTTCCGGTACTTTAACGCCATCATAAAATAATTCCAAAAACTGCCCGTCCGCCACCTTCAAATAAACAATCCAAGGCTTATCGTGATCGTCATGAATCTCAAAAGCTTTCGTTAATCCTGCAATGCCGCAGTAAAAATGCAGAGACTTCTCCATATCCGTCACGCGCAGCGCGTTATGCGCAATTCCTTTTATCATATGAACTCTCCTTCTAATTAAGTAAGTCAAAAGTGTTTAAAGCTCCCGTTTTGGCCCGATCTCCTGAACGCCTAAAGTAACGCCAAGCGCCTGCTCCGAGTCAAAATAGCTGTAGCGCCCCGAGCCGTACTCTCCCTTGTGAATGAGCGGAAGCCCTTGCTGCTCCAGAAAATCGATATGCTGCTCGAAGCCCTCCACCGTAAAGGTGATAAAGTGTACGCCCTGCCCATGCTTTTGCTTATATTCACTCCATGGACTAGGCTCGTCAAGCGGCTCTAGCAGTTCAATGGTTACGGGACCCATCTGTAAATTCGCGAATTTTGTCCGGGTATCTCTGCGTTCTCCGCGGTACCACGTATAAGAGTCATCTGTTTGGCTAGCCGGCGGATCATCAAGCGTTGGCACTTGAATTTCCGGCATCGGCAGGTTAAATAAAGCACAGTAACGTCTGGCAGCTTCTTCAATGTTATCCACGATAAGCCCGATTTTGGTCAGGTTAGCGTTATCCATATGGTTCATACAGCACGTCCCTTCAATTAACAGCATTAGTCGTTATTGCCCCAGCGGTTTGAAACTTTAAACAAAATCAGCGTGAAGGTAAGCGCGATAAGCAGTAGCACCCATGCCATAGCCGACGCGTATCCCATTTTGGCGTATTGGAAGGCATTCTGGTACAGATATAAGGAGTAGAACATCGTTGACCCATTCGGCCCGCCCTGCGTAATAATGAACGTCTCCGCAAAAGATTGAAAGGTACCGATTATGCCCGTAATCACGTTAAAAAGAATAACAGGCCGCAGCATGGGCAGCGTGACGGAAAAAATTTTCTGCATCGAGTTCGCACCGTCGATCGACGCGGCTTCATAAAGCGATTCCGGTATGCCCTGCAAGCCCGCAAGGTAAATAATAATCGAGCCACCTGCACCCCATAATCCCATCAGGATAAAAGACGGCTTAGACCAAGTCGGACTGGAGAACCAGCCGGGACCATCAATGCCAAACCAGCCGAGTATCGTATTCACCACACCCGAGTCGGGCTGCAGCACCCAAACCCATAAAATCGACAGGATGACGAATGGTACCAAAGTCGGCAGGAAGAAGACGACCCGGAAAAAAGCCATGCCTTTTACCTTTTTGTTATTAAGAAGAATCGATATAAAAATGGTACAAATCGTAATGACGGTAATGCCGACAAAAACCATATACAGCGTGTTTTTCAACACTTTATAAAACAGGTCGTCACCGGTAAACAACGTCTTGTAATTCTCAAGTCCAACAAATACGGGCTGATTGATGATATCGTAATCGGTTAACGAATAATAAAACGAGCTGATAAGGGGATATGCAGTGAAGCATAGGAAACCGACAATCCAAGGAGAAATAAACAACAATCCGTTCAGCACATTTTTTCTGGCCATATTCATCACTGTTCGCCCCTATCCTTTGATTCCCGAAAAAGCGATCCCTTGAATGAAGTACTTCTGAAGGACAAAGAAAATGATCAGCACCGGCACCGTCATGCTAATGCCTATCGCCATCAATAGCGGCCAGCGCGGATCATTAACGGACATGATCTGCTGGATGCCAAGCGATAACGTATACAGCTTGTTGTCGCTCAAGAACACGAGCGGACCGATAAAATCTCCCCATGAGCCAATGAAGGAGAAGATCATGACCGTGGTGACGACGGGCAAAGATAACGGCAAAATCATTTGCCAATAGATTCGGAACTCGCTCGCCCCATCAACCTTAGCGGACTGAGACAGCTCCTTCGGAATGCCGATGAGAAATTGGCGCAATAAAAAAATGAAAAACGGATTTCCAAAAAAGACAGGAACAATGAGCGGGAGAAATGTTCCGATCCAGCCTAGCTTCTGAAACATGATGAATAATGGAATCATCGTTACTTGGAACGGCAGCATCATCGTAGCGAGCACTAGAACGAATACGCCGTCCCGTCCCTTCCATTCCACGCGCGAGAAACCATAGGCAATCAAGGTATTTGAAATAACGGCGCCAACGATTCCAAATCCCGCAATCGTCAGCGTGTTGCGCAAGTACAGCAGAAACGGAAATTCACCAAAAGCAGTCGAAAAGTTGGACCACTGCGGCTTGCTTGGAATCCAAATCGGGGGATTCGCAAACAGCTCCGAGCTGCTCTTGAGTGAACCGGATAACAGCCAGAGGAAAGGAAGGATAAAAGCGAGCGCCGTTAGGCTCAAAATCACGTATACCGCTGTGAGCTCCAATCGTTCCATCAGCTTCTTGGATCTGCGCTTCGCAGGCAACAATGGGGCTGGCTTCAGGGCTGGGACAGAACTTCTCACGTACTTTCACCGCCTTGTGCGTTTTTATTGGACATAAGCTGTCGGAGGCCTGCGCTCCCGAACAAGCAAACCTGTCCGGGAGCAGCAGTCTCAAAGCTAAACCTATTTCTTTTTGTCCAATGCTGCTTGGATCTTTTTCTCTGCATTTTCAAGTAAAGGCTTGGGGTCTTTGTTGTTATAAATGACGCTGTCGCGCAGCAGTATCAACTCATTGGACATTTCTTTGGCTACAGGCGTCAGCGCTGGATGTCCGGAATTCGGCGAAGCTGCGACTTCACGAACGACTTTATACACTTGGTCGTTTTCTTTATCCCACTTGATGGCATCGCTTGGTTTCGTATAGATGGATATCGAGCGCCAGGTGTTAATGTTGTCCGCGAGAATTTCCGGCTGGCCGGCAAACATAATAAACTTCATCGCATTTTGCGGATTTTTAGCCCCTTTCGGGATCATAAATACGTTCGTTCCAAACGTAGTCGCTTTCTCGCGGCCGCCTTCTGGATAAGGAATGGCAGCTACGCGGTACTCCGTATCGGGCGCATAGATTTTCAGTGCATTGGCGAACCAGTTTCCGTTAACCGTCATGGCAACTTTGCCCGTGAAGAATGGATGATCCGGGGAGAAGGCGCCGCCAAAGCCGGACGTGAACGATTTGATTTTTTCCGGATTGTACTTTTGCGCGTATTTGTTCATCCAGTTGTACATCGTGACCAGATGGTCATCATTCAGCTTAATCGCACCTGTAGCCTCGTCAACATAATTAGCGCCGAACACCCAGCCCCATAGGAAGGAATCGTCCCCGGCGTCGATCCAAGGAATGAAGCCCAATCGATCAAAGCCGCTGTCGCTTATTTTCGTAAGCTTTTCCGCTGCTGCATCAAGCTCCTCGATTGTTTGGGGAGGGTTATCAGGATCTAAGCCGGCTTCCCTGAACATGGCCACATTGTAATAGAGCAGGTTGACGTTGGAGTCCTGCGGATAGAGATAGGTTTTGTCTTTGTATTTCATCAGCGGCAGAAAAGACGAAAGAACGTCTGACTCTTGGAAATTCAGCGCGGCAAGATAGTCATCCAGCGGCTCCAGCGCGCCTTGCGCAGCAAGCGAGTAAGCGCTTGCATATTCGGAGCTGATAACAACATCCGGCGGATTTTTACCCGAAATGGCTGATACGAGCTTGCCGTTCGTCAACCCGCCATCCGGCGGTACGTAAGTGGCATTGATTTTATAGCCGGGGTTTTTCGTTTCAAATTCGCCCATCCGCCATTTGTCCCACTTCTCGGAATCGCCGCCCCAAGGATACCAGTAATTAAGCTCTCCCCCGTTATCCGTCGTCGCAGCAGAGCTGCCATCCGAATTATCTTTTTCCGCCGTATTTTTTTGATCAGAGCCGCTTGAGCAGGCCGTTATTACGAGCATAAGGGAAAGCATGATGCCAACTAATGTCGTCCATCCTTTTTTCACGGAAAATCCCCCTTAAATAAAGTATTAGTCAGTCGCAATCACCTAACATGTGGTTGTTTTCTTCCTAAACGCCGGAGAAAACTACATGTGAATCCCCTCCTCCCAAATTAGCGTAAACACGTGTTCATTTTTCGACAAAATGCCGTATGACATCGAATATAAGACGCTTTATCATAAACACGTGTTTATTTTTCGCTAAAATTTTTGGCTTCTTCGACATGAATTTCGATCTGCGCAGCGATGCTCAACTATAGCTTACTCTTCGGAATTGGTGGAAACCTGCTCTCCCGCCAACTTACATCCATTTGCACGAGCAATCGCCTAGCCTATTTTAGGTACCGTATTCTGTTGCGGTTAATCCATCACGTAAACGCGTGTTCATGAATTCATCATACACAATGCATAAAATCGCTGTCAATCCATTTCACAACAATAAAAAATAAAAAAAATCGCAGCACATTTCAATTCTATAAAGTCAGGGCTTGAATAAACACGTGTTCATGATATACTTTTCGAAACATCATTATTGTTGCTATATAAATAATCTACAGACAAAGGAAGGGATTACAATGCGGCTTGGCGGGCAAGTATTTCTAGAAGATAAAAATCCTGACAGCTGGTCACATGCGTTAAAACAAGCGGGCTTCCGAGCAACGACCTGTCCAATCAACGGTGATGACGATATGGCTGAGCTTGATGGCTATCTGAAGGCGGCTGAGAAAAATGATATTCTCATTTCTGAGGTCGGTGCATGGAGCAACCCTATCAGCCGAGATGAGGCAACGAGGAAAAACGCGATCGCCTACTGTATCAAACGACTCGAACTGGCAGAACGAATAGCTGCCAATTGCTGCGTGAACATCGCAGGCTCCCGCGGCGAACAGTGGGACGGCCCGGACGCCGACAACTTCAGCGATGAGACGTTCGAGCTGATCGTCGAGACGTCACGTGAAATTATTGATGCGGTCAAACCCGAGCGTACCGTATTTGCACTGGAAATGATGCCATGGGTGTTCCCCGATTCGGCCGACACCTACCTCGCGTTAATCAAAGCGATTGACCGCAAAGGGTTTGGCGTACATTTTGACCCGGTAAATATCGTCTCCAGCCCTCGGGTCTACTACCGGAACGGGGAGATGATCAAAGATTTTATTGCGAAGCTGGCTCCTTATATTCGCAATTGCCATGCCAAAGATATTTTGCTGCGCGGCCACCTAACCGTACATATGGATGAGGTCATTCCTGGCTTAGGCGCACTGGACTATCGGACATTCCTAACCGAGTTAAATAAGCTGCACCCGGATGTCACGCTGATCATCGAGCATTTGTCCACCAATGAAGAATACAAGCAAGCGTCGGATTATATACGTAAAACGGCTTCGGAGCTAAATATATCCCTGTAGTCTAATCGGGAGTCATGCCAATTGCTCTTTTGCTCATTCACAATAGCCCTTTTTGCTATCATCAAGGGCTATTGTAAGGAATGAATCGACGTTGTCCCTGTTTGCTTATACATCGGTATGGCTAATGACCCGGTAGGTTTTGCCCGCTTCCAGCCGGATTTTTGCGGCAGCAGAGCCGGTATGCTCACCTATCCGTTTATCGCCGTCAAAAATCACAATAGAACCCGCTCCATAACTCAAGCAGCAGTCCCCGCTCTTCTTAGCCGTAAGGCTGGCTTCCTTAAGCAAACCATCCTCCCATTCGAGATCGACCGTCAATGCTCCTCTAGCTCGCAGCCCTGTTGCTTTCCCGCTGCTCCAAGCAGCAGGCAGCGCCGGCAGCAAAGCAAGCTCACCGGCATGCGATTGCAGCAGCATCTCAGCGATGCCTGCCGCGCCGCCGAAGTTACCGTCGATCTGAAACGGCGGATGCGCATCAAACAGATTAGGATACGTCGAATGGGTCAATAGCTGCCGGAGATGGGAAAGGGCTTCATCGCCGTCCTCTAGCCGAGCCCAAAAGTTTACGATCCAAGCCCTGCTCCACCCCGTGTGGCCGCCTCCATGCGAAAGCCGCCGCTCGATCGTCCGTCTCGCTGCCTCGGCAAGCGCCTTCGTACGCCGTACATGAATCTGCTCGCCGGGATGCAGCGCGAACAGCTGCGAGATATGCCGATGCCCGATGTCCGCCTCGTCCCAGTCCTCCAGCCACTCCATAATTTGTCCGTGCTTGCCAATCTCAGGCTGAGGCAGCTTGGCGAGCGCTTCTTCCAGCTCGCGGAGAAACCCATCTTCCATGCCCAATATTCGCTGTGCTTCTATACAAGAGCTCCATAACGCATGAACAATTTGGCTGTCCATCGATGGTCCCATGCAAAGCGTCCCCGTTTCTCCGTTTGGTCTTATGAAACGGTTTTCCGGCGAGAGCGAAGGACCCGTAATCAGCCTGCCTGCGCCATCCTCAGTCATATAGCCAAGAAAAAACAAAGACGCTTCCTTCAATAACGGATAAGCGCGGCGCCTTAAAAACTCCTCATCCAGCCCATACCTGTAATGCTCCCATAAATGGAGCGATAACCACGCTGCTCCCATCGGCCAGATGGAGGAAGAGACCAGAACGCCCTCGACATGCGTGTCTCCCCACAAATTTGTATTGTGGTGAGCGACGAATCCTTGGCAGCCATAGATCTCGCGAGCTGTCGTTCCGCCCGATGCGAGCATACTCTCCGCAAGATCGAACAACGGTTCATGGCATTCCGGCAGCCCGCCGGATTCCGCCGGCCAATAGTTCATCTGCGTGTTGATATTAATCGTATATTTGGACTCCCATGGAGGCGTGAAGCTAGCGTTCCAAATGCCTTGCAGATTAGCTGCAAGCGTGCCCGGCCGCGAGCAGGAAAGAAGAAGATAACGGCCAAATTGATAATACAACGCAAATAGCTCCGCGTCCTCCGCTCCCTCTGCCAGTCTCTGCAGCCGAACGTCGGTTGCCAGCTTTTGGGATTGCTCAGGTCCAGCCTCAGCCGCTTGATTCGCTGAGCCATGCAGCTCAAGCTTCACCCTCTCGTAATATGCCGAGTAATCGCTCACATGCCGCTCCCGCAGCTCGTCATAAGACAGCAGGCTTGCAGCTTGCAGCTGATCAAGGCAAGTCTGCTTTGGATCAGGATGCCGGAAGGAGGTATTAGCCGCGAGCAGCAGCGTTACCGCGTCCGCCCCTTCAACCGATATGAAATCTCCTATGACGCGTACGGTCCCGCCCTCG
Source organism: Bacillus sp. FJAT-26390 (assembly GCF_001682865.1). GTDB lineage: Bacteria > Bacillota > Bacilli > Paenibacillales > Paenibacillaceae > Pristimantibacillus. The sequence continues at coordinate 629,236 of NZ_MAQX01000022.1, read as the reverse complement.
GCAGCGGCACGTACCGCTGCCGCATATTGCACGCCGCCTGGTCCGCATTGACCGCTCATCATAATCGCCCGCTCGCCTGCCGCCGCCGTCCCTTCGTCGAAGGGACGGCGCATCAGATTGACGCCAACCGTTATCGCGCCCGGCACGTCAGCTGTCAGACGAACAGCCATAACCTGATCAACCGCGCTGCTTAAGAACTCTCTTTGATACAAAACCTGATTCCGGCTGTACTTGACGCGGGTTATCGCATCTTCCAGGTCAAGCTCACGCTCGTATCCCTCTACTAATCCTTCATGCCCCTGAGTCCAGAGCAGCATTTCGCCGAGCGGCTGATATGGGTGAAGGTATTTGGGACTCGACATCAGCGCCATCCGCGCCAAATGCTCCGCTTCATTTTGCTTGCCATGCATAAGCAGTTGTCGGATTTTTGGTAGATTCGTTCGCGCATCGGGATTATTTCCGCGGATCGAGCCGCCGTACCACAGCGAATCCTCGTTCAGCTGTACAGTCTCCTTGGCTACGCCGCCGAACACCATGCCGCCAAGCCGGCCGTTGCCGATAGGCAGCGCCTCTTCCCACTTGCTTGCGGGCGCTGCGTACCATAGTCGTCGCTCCATCTTTTCTCCCCCCTCGCGTTAGTCCATCCGTCTATTCGTCATGTAGTGCCAGCCCTATCGCGGCAAAGCGCCACTTCACGCTGGAATATGAAGCCGGTAAATTCGAATCGCCGGATAACACGCCTTGAAAACCGCCTTCCTCCGTTTTCGTTACTTCCGCCTTCCACCAGCCGCAAGCGCCGTTTTCATGATCCAACGTTACTCCGTCGTCATCGTACAGCAGGCATGAGCCTGCAACAGATCCAAAATGCACGAATTCAAGCTGAGTTTTCTCGCCTGGGCGGAGCGCATGCGGCTGCGAAGCCATCATCGGAATAACCGCGCCGTCGCGCACAAATATAGGTATCGTATCCAGCCCAGCGCGAACCCTGATAACGCCGCCCCCTTCATGCCGCTCTCCCGTCTCGAACCCGATCCATGAGCCGGACGGCAAGAGCACATCTCTCTCGGACTCCCCTTCAACGAGCGGCGCGATGAGCAGCGAATCCCCGAACATATATTGGTCGTCCCATTGCGGAATGACGCGCTTTCCGTAGGCTCCATCCGTCGTATTCAGCTTCTCCGCTTCCATCCTTTGCTGCTCGGCGTGGACGAGCTCCTCCGGTGTAACGACAAACGGCATCGCGCGGAAGGGAGGAATGCCTTTTTCATGGTAAGCAGCGAACGCTGTATATAAATAAGGCTGCAAGCGCATCCGCAGCTTGATGTAGCGGCGAATAATCGGTTCGACCTCAGGATATGACCAAGGCTTCGTTCCGTCGCCCCAAGCATTCAGCATGGCAAGCGGCGAGAAGCAGACGGTCTGCATTCTTCTGACCCAATCCTCGGCACTGCGCGCACGGCGCACCTCCGGCGACCACAACAATCCGCTGAAGGAGGAATTGCACAGCGCCCTAATAAATTGCTTGTGGTTATATAGATCCGAATAAAGCACATAGGGCAGCGAGGAAGCCGCTGCGTTTGATGCCCGGACAAGGCCATAGGTGCGCAGGTTGTCCGCGCGGTAGAGGTCATTCGTCATTTTTTGGAACATTAGGCCGTAAACTTGCCGCATCTGCTCACCGTCAAGCCCGGATGGAAAACGGGCATGCTCTGGGAACATCCAAGAATTGTTGGTCAGCTCGCTGCCATCGCATTCGTCCAGCTTGTAGCCCGATACGCCAATCGCAACGTGCTTCTCCTTATGCTGCTTGGCATACAGCTCCCGCGCTTCCGGCAGCGCATAGTCAGGGGCAAGCCCGCCCCATACCGAGTAATTGCCGGACAGCGGCTTAAGCGCCGGATAAAGCTCGCTCTCCGGCGACACATAAGGATGCTCCCACAGGTTGACGCGGAAGCCGTTATCCGCGAGCTTGCGAACGAATCGTTCGGGAGCAGGGAACCGCTCCGCGTCCCATTCATACGTCACCGGATAGCTGCGGCTATGCCAGCCCGGCTCCAAACCAATTACGTCGCAAGGGTAATCCCGGCGGCGGAATTCCATCGCTTCCGCAAGCGCCTCCTCCTCATTGAATAAGGTAGGCACGCGATGCCAGAAGCCCAGTCCCCACTTCGGCGGCAGCGTACCGCCGCCGCAGAACAGATTGTAGCGGCTTACCGCATCGCCAAGCGATGGACCGCCGAACACATAAATGTCCGCGCCTTCCTCCGGCAAGCGGACCTCCGCGCGGGCTGAAGGCAGCGTCGCCCGCCATTTTGCATCGCGATTGCGGTCCTTTGCATCCTCCGCGCTCGTCTCGTCAAGGCGAAGCGCCGAGCCGAGATGCATCGTGACCGCACGCGCCGTATCGATTAACACGCCATACCCGCGGTCGCTCACGTAGAAAGGAACCGGCGCATGCGTCTCTCCGGTATCCTGCTTCGGATCGCTGTTCACGCGGAGATAGCGGGTTCGTCCGCGCTGGTTCATTCGCATGAATTGCAGCCCCGTTCCGTAAAGCTTCTCGTTAGCCGAAAGCGGCAGCGTGAGCATTTGGCGTCCGCTGACCGAATTGTCAACCCGGACCTCCTCCCATTCAAAGGGTGGATTCGCCTTCGCCATCTGCATAAGCGCCTCCAGCCTCGGATCAGCTCCGATTAACGATAGCGGCGTGAGCGCCTGCGAATCTCCAATTGTGGCACGCCATACACCCGGCGCAGCTTCCGTCCATGTCAAAGTTGTCATTGTATGGTCCTCCCCAAATCCGGCAGTTCAATTTGTATGTTATGGCCCGATTCGCCGGACAGATTGGCATAGTGGACAAGCGCCTGCGTAAGCAGATAATCGTTGCCGCTTGTTTCCGCTTCCTGCCTTGTTTCAAGCGAAGCCAAAAACTCCGTTAACGTATCCGTCTCGCCAACATCGGCAAAGTCATTAATGACCTCTGTCCCATCCTCTTTGTAAATGCGAATCTCCTTGCCTGCCAGCACCAGCGCGCCGTTTGTCCCCTCTATTCGCCAGTCGCCGGCCCATAACGTCTCCGGCCCCCGCGAGGCGATCGTCGCCGCATAACCGGCTATAATTCCGCCTTCCATCTCAATGATGGCGCTCGCGTTAATAAGCGCGCCTTCTTCTTCCCAGCTGCCAAGCGGATTATACAATTTCGCTTGGATGGCCTTCCCCTCGCGTCCGGTCAAATAACGAAGCATATCAAAGTGATGTACGCCGATATCGTCCAAAATGCGCACCGCATACTTCCGCTGCACCTGATGATAACGGCGGAACCGTATGTCGATCGTCGAGATCGCCCCGATGATGCCCTCGTCCAGCAGCTGCTTCATTTTGCGCACATAGGGAAAACGCCGGTAGTTCTCGGCGATCATGAACGGAATATTCTCTTTCGCCGCTCTAGCAACAATCTCTATCGATTCCGAATAATCGAAGGAGATGGGCTTCTCGCAAAGCACGGGCAGGCCTCTGTCAAATGCAGCATGGTTGACCCGCGTATGCGCAGCCGGAGAAGTTACATTAACGAGGAAGTCTGCCTCCTCTTGCGCAAGCGCCTCCTCCAGAGAGGTATAGAACGGATAAGGAGCCCCTTCCAGCTTAGCCTTCATGGCGGGGTCCGTCTCAACGACTGCCGCGAGCAAGCCCCTGTCTCTCAATCTTTTGTACCAGCTAAAGCCTGCACTTCCGAGACCAACTAATATTGCTTTCATCGCTTATTCTCCTTCCGATTCCGCTAGCGGAATGACCATATTCCAAGTTTGGGAAGCTTTCTGAAATCCGCCCGGCCCATCAGCCGCAGCCGCGAATAAATGGGTTGGCTTGCCGTTTTGAAACAATAGAAACGGACGCTCCATGCTTCCCATGGTCTGAACCGTTCCATCATCCCAGCGGACGGTGCGCGAGTAGGCTTGCGGCTGCTCGGACAGCGCCCATTGCAGGCCATCCTTGGAGGAGGCTTGTATGCCGCCATGCTTCTCACCGCCGAGCGTGCCGTCCATATCCTTCGCAATAAGCGAATACCCTTCCTCCGTTTGCCATATGAACGGGTCCTCAATATGGAACTCAGCAGGCGGGAATACAGGGTCCTCTGACATCACCTTGTAAGGCCCGCTCCAATGCTCCGCCTCGGCAACTCCGATCGTCATTTGGCCAAAATCATTGCCTTCATGCCGCCGGGCCTTGTAGATAAGCAGCACTGAGCCGTCTTCCCTAACGCACGGTGCCGGATTCGAAGTCAAATAGCTGTCGAAGCGGCCGGGACGAGTCGGCAGCAGCGGAGCATCGCTCCTCCTCCACGGACCGAATACGCTATCCGAAACCGCAAGTCCCACCCTCTTGTTCGAACGGGCAACGATGGTTCGCGGATCGCCAAGGCCGCATTCCATGCCGGGAACCGGCTCAGGCAAAGGATGCGTGGTGCCCATATAATAGAGAAGATAGACGCCGTTATGCTTGACGATATGCGGATTATGCGTGCTGCGCCCATCCCAATATTCCGCGCCTCTTGCCGGAAGCACGATTTCCTGAAAAACATAAGGCCCTTCCGGCGTATCGGATACTGCCCTTACGATTTCGGAGGCTAACAGCCAGCCCGGATGCATGGGCACCGTCATCGGCCATCTGGAGGCAAACATATGAAACCGGTCATCCTCACCTTTTACGACGGATCCGCACCAGACCCAGTAGCCTTCCATCTTGAAGCCGCCGCTTCTCGGAGCGGGCAGCATTCTCCCTGCAATGCTGCTTGCATGCATCACTCTCACCCCTTAGCCGTCAAATGTTTTTCCTTCATGGCGTACCGTTTGGACGCACTTTCGAACAGCCACTGCCGAGCCGTATGCAAAGCAGTCTCCTCATCGATCCATCCCGATTCCAACCGCTCCCATAGAAATTCTGCGGCCAGCTTCTTGACTAACATAATTTTGCCAAAGCTCCATTCCATGCAGCGGGCATCGGATACGATAACCGAGCTTTTGCTGGCGGGCAGCGCTTCAAGCCGGTATTGCATGCTGTCCCGGTAGGTGCTGGCACGGAAGTTGAACCACCACATGCCGCCGATATGCACATTCGGGAAATTCCAAGCCGCCTGCACCGCGTCTAGGTTATTAAGCTCAGAAGCAAGCACAAGCTCGAATGAACAGCTGTACTTCTCAAATAAAGCGGTCAGCTTCAAAATTCTTTCCGTGTCGTTTACCGGAAAAGCAGTTCCGCACCACGAACGCTCTACGCCTAGGAATAGCTGGACGAGCAAGCCGTTTTGCTCTGACGCGGCGCATACGGCATGCAGCAGCTCCATCATAATTTCGTCGCGTGTGCTGCTGTCGCTAATCGTGTATCGGATATGAGCGCTGGTTTCATATGCAGGCAGCGTCGTCATAACGCCGGGCAAGCCTGCTGCTCCATAACTGCCGAGCAATTGGCTAATCTCTGACCGCACGCCCAAAAACTCGCCGGCTGGATCTGCCGATTGCGCCACGCGGTCAACCCACTTCCCTATTGCCCCGTCTATCCGAGGTATAAGTACAGCATGCTCGCGCATCCCTTCAAATACGGCATGCTCCGGATGATTCACGACGAACCTGCGGATATTCAGCCGGTCTGCCGTTTGCTGTGCCCAGCCTTCATCCGTACTTGACCGTTTAACTGCGGCTATCGCTTCTCTGATAGATTCAGCATCCTTAATCTCAATGCGATACAGCTCCCGCATAATCGCAGTAAAAGTCCAATTCATCAACGTGCTTCTCGTTTCCTTATATGCATTCAAAAAAGCGGCGATGCGCTCTTCCTCTGGCAGCTTCTCGGCATCAGCCGGGTAACCGCCGGCTTGCAGCTCCCGGAACAGCCAGAAATAATGCGCGATTTCCCAGAAGTCGCGCGCGCTGAGACGATCACCCACCAGATGGGTATGCGTATCGAATACCGGCAGCGCCATCACATGGTTTATGAATTGTTCTTTCGTATTCCCACCATTCCCAATCGAGCTCATGCGAACCTCTCCTTTTATCTGCTTTAAGTTGTGACCCTTTTTAATCGGTAAAGCTTGCTGCGAAAATCGCCCTTCCATATCGGAAGCTTTAGTCCAACCCTCATCAGCTCGTCGCCGCCAAGCAGCTCCTCGCCGTCCTCAGGCCGATCCGCATCGTAGAGCAGATAGTCATGCTCGGAGTTAAGCCCCTGCAACCGAAGCTTCTTAAGCGGCGCGTTCGCCTCGGATAACACTTGGAAATAGCCGACCATCGCCTCGGAGCCGTCCTCCATCACGAACATCCATGCCGTATCGTTCCCATGAAACGGACTGCGAAGGCGGTAGAACTCGCCGCTCTGGATGAGGTAACGCATATCCTTGTACAAGCTGATCTGCTGCTTTACTGCTGTTTTCTCTGCCTCGGTCAGCAAAGCCGGATTCAGCTCATAACCAAAGTTGCCGGACATGGCGACATGGCCGCGCATCTCGATTGGCGTTGTCCGGTGCACCTGATGATTAGGAACGGCGGATACGTGGGCGCCCATCGCGCTGATGGGATAAACGATGCTCGTTCCGTACTGGATTTTGAGACGCTCAACCGCATCGGTGTTGTCGCTCGTCCATGTTTGCGGCATATAGTAGAGCATGCCTGGGTCGAACCTGCCGCCGCCGCCGGAGCAGCTCTCGAACAGCACATAAGGGAATGCCGAAGTGAGTCGGTCCAGCACCTCATATAATCCGAGGATGCAGCGGTGCGCAGTCTCGCGCTGCCGCTCTGGCGGAAGCAGCGCTGAGCCAACCTCCGTCATATTGCGGTTCATGTCCCATTTGACATAAGTGATCGGAGAGCTTTGCAGGACGCTGCTAATGGTCCCGATAATGTAATCCCTCACATCCTGACGGGAATAATCGAGCACCAGCTGCTGCCGCGCCTCCGTTCTCCGCCGTCCTGGCACATGAAGGCACCAGTCCGGATGGGCGCGGTACAGCTCGCTCTCCGGTGAAACCATCTCCGGCTCGAACCAAATGCCGAACTGCATGCCCAATTTGCTTACACGCTCGACTAGATTCGGCAAGCCTTTAGGCAGCTTGCGCTTGTCGACGAACCAGTCGCCAAGCGAGCTTTTGTCATTATCCCGCTTGCCGAACCAGCCGTCGTCTAACACAAACAGCTCCGCTCCAAGCTCCTTGCCCTCGCGTGCGATCTCCTCGATTTTGTCCGCGTCAAAATCAAAGTACGTCGCCTCCCAGTTGTTGAGCAGCACGGGACGCGTCCGGTCGCGGAAAGCTCCTCGGCATAAGCGCGTCCGGTACAGCTTATGATACGTCCGCGACATCGCGCCAAGCCCTTCCGACGAATACACGAGTACCGTCTCCGGTGCCTGGAACGACTCGTCTGGCTCCAAATGCCAACAGAAGTCGAATGGATTGATGCCCATTGCGACGCGGGTCGTATGAAAGGGATCAACCTCTGCCTGCGCCACAAAGCTGCCGCTGTACACGAGGCTGAAGCCGTAGGCTTCGCCCTGCACTTCGTTCGTGTCCTTCGAGAGAAGGGCAAGAAAGGGATTGAGCGAATGGCTGCTCGCTCCCCTTCTGCTCTCGATGACCGAACCGCCGGATGCGAGCGGACGACGCTCGATGTGGCGCTCTCTTGCCCATGTTCCGGGCAGCTGAAGCATGTCGAAGTCATCATGAGGAAAGTCGATGCTCATGCTAAGCGCGCGCAGCAGCTTCATCGGAGCGCCGCTTTCATTGATATAGCGAACCGAGCGGGCCACGGCGTCCAAATCGCGGAACGTCGTGTAGGTCAGAATCGCCTTCAAGCCTATGATCGGATCGATCAGAACGATTTCGAGGCTTTCTGCTTCGCTTGCCTCCACGGCATAAGTTGAAGGAAGACCGCTAAGCGCAGGCTTGCCGGCATAGATGCGGTGCGATTCATAGACAAGCTCGCTGACCGTCGTTCCGTCCTCAACCTGGACTTGATAGGCAGGAACCCGGAAGTCGCTGCCTCCGAAGCCGGGAAGCTCTTGTGGCAGCGTATCGAGCGACAGCGTCAGATCGCTTGGATCCGTCGACGGCGAGAATGAGCATCTGCGACGGATGGCGAGCAGCGCACCGGCGCTTGTGCCCCTGACTTTACCGCCCCAATGAACATGTGCGAGATATTTGTTTTTCACAAGCTGCATGATATAGCTGGATGATCGGCTTTGCAGATGGAATGTCTGCGCTGCCTCGTCATATACGATCGTCATCGTTCTCCTCCAATGCGGACGAGCTTAGCGTCCTTTATTTCCGATTTTCCGAGACAATTACGCCTTCTCCGTTGTTATACCGCTCGGTCGCATCCTTGATAATGTCGAGGCCGCCTTTCTTTTTGTACTCCTCAATTACTTTAGGCCAATCCGCGATCGGCTCCTTGCCGTAGATCATCTTTACCATGTGCTCGATAATCAGCTTCGGCCCCGTATCATCGCCGAGCGGGGATGCATCCGGATATTTTGAAAACGTCTCTAATGAAGGAGAGAAACGAACGGTTCCCAGCCCTTCCTTCGACACGACTGTATCCAGGTACATCATCATGTCACGGCCGTCTTCTGTCAGCTCTTCCTTCGCCTTGTTGTAGATCATGTCATGCACGAACCAGAACATGCCGCGGAACCGGTCCTCATCCATCGCCTCTGGCTCAGTCGGCGGCGTGTAATTGATTTTGCCGTCGCTATCCTTCGTGTAGGTATCGCCTTCAATGCCAAATGTGAAATAAATTTCCGCTTCCGGCGTCAGCATCCATTCAAAAAACTTAATAATAGCGATCGCCTTCTCTTGCGACACTTTGCTGTTGATATAGTAAGAGGTGTTCACGCTTGGGTAGAGCAAATGTCCGCCTACATTTTCCGGGCCGCGCGGCGACGGGATGATGTCGAGCTTCGCTTCAGGCACGGCGTTAATGAGCTTGCCTCGCAGCTCTGTTAGAAGCTGGGCGTTCGCTGACCACATGCCCGATCTTCCGCTTTCATTGTTCTTGCTGTAGTCGCTTGATGACAGGGAAGCAAAATCCTTCGGAATCAAACCCTCGTCGTACATCGTCTTGTACGTCTCCAGCGCTTTTGTCATATTTTCCACGTCAAAAAACTTCGGCACAACCTCGCCATTTTGCAGCTCGAACTGCGAAGGCAGCACGTCGAATGCCCCCATAACCGTATCGGCATATTTGAAATTTTCCCGCATTTGATAAGGAAACTCGACGCCGTTTTTCTTCATGGCACGCATGACGTCCAAAAACTCCTCGACCGTCCTCGGAGCCGCCAGACCCGTCTTCTCAAGCAAGTCCGTACGGATGAACAAAGCGCGGCGCGACGGATTGGAAATCCATGCCGGGATGCCGTAGATCTTGCCGTCATAGCTGGTTTCCTGCCAAGCTTCAGGTGGCACAGCCTTCATCAAATTTGGCGCATGCTCCTTTAGCAAAGCATCCAGCGGCATAAAGATACCGGACTCTACGGAGCCGGACATCCCCTTGGATGTAGCCCCGCCAACGTTCTGAACGACATCGGGAATGTCATTTGAGGCGAATAGGAGCGACATTTTGCTGGCAAAATCCTTCAAAGGGATCATTCGGATGTCCAGATCCGTATTCGTCAGCTCCTCCAGCTTGAGTACCCACTTCTCGCTGTTTATATCAGCAGACCGCTCCGCATGCTTGTTGCCGCTAGTAGCCATAGACATGGAGAAGGACGTTTTGCCGCCTGCTGCCGGGACGCTGTCGCCGCCCTTCGGCTTGTTGCCTGCCGCCTTGCCGTCCGCGCATCCTGCAGCAACTATGGCAATCAATGCGCTGATCATTGTCAACTTAAGTACTCGTTTCAATCCCATCACCTCTTCTGTATGTTTTTTAGCGCTTGCTTGCCTAGACGCTCTTCCAGCTGCTGTTTATAAAGGCTCTCGATCCTTACATGCTTGCCTTCATGCTCCCAATACGCTTCGGCGCGAGGGCGAGGGTCATACGCGGATGGCACTATGCCCGGAATCTTCGGTCCAACGTGGCCAATGGCATAGTTCTGCGCCGTTGGCGGCTGCTGGCTTGTCAGCTCGCCCTCCGTGTTCCATGTCACATAGTTTGCGCCCGCCCAGCCATGCCCGCTTCCCAGCCATACTCTGTCCCGAATCGAGATCAGACCGCTCACGCTGTCAAAAAGCCCGCCGACCGACCAGCGGTGATGCGGCTCGCTCGTGTTGTACTCCTTGGCAGATACGCTGTCGAGAAAGACGTTTGGACCGGTAACATAGCTGTCCACGATTAATGCATGCCGCGCCGTCTCGGTGTAAATCCGCTGTGCCAAACTCAGCTGTCCCATGAAATGAATCGCGTAGCGCCGTCCGCCCGTCACGATGCTGACCATATCGTACATGCTGCTGTCTTGCACCGTAATCCACTTTGCATGGCGTCCCACTTGGACGAGCGAATAGGACAAATGGCTGCCCGTCACGTTTCGTACCCAGCCGTTCTTGGCGCTGCCGAAGACGACAAACCGTTCGGCATGATTTTCGTCCGCATAATAAGGCTCTGCCGTGTCGTTATCCATAACCGTATCTATGATGCGCGGATCAAAATCACTGTCCACGCGGATGTGCTCGACGCCAACCTGCTCAATGCGGTCAGCATCCGTATATTTAAAAATTTCGCCGCCGCCCCATCTGCGTTCGATTGCATTTGAGATGGGCGCATCGACGGTAATCTCATTTCCATGGATTGCGGTAATGATTCGGTCAAAGTCGAGGTCAAACGGGGACCACTGGGTCACTCCGCCGCTTGGGCGATTATAGATATGGTCCATGCCGATCTCATGAATCCAGCGGTCATTCCCCATACGGCGGATTATAATTTGGTCTCCCGCACGGAAGGTGGATGCATCCGTTACCCGAAAGCTTCTTGCGCCGGACGGCACATAAAGATCTGCGACAGCCACTCGTGAAGCCGTGTCGATTACAGGAGCGTTTGTCCCGCCGATCTCGACCAGATTGCGCTTCATCACGCCAGTTCCGTGAATAACCGTGCCTCCCTCGCCATCGCCTTCCCCGCGCAGCACGATTCCGCCTGCCCGAATGTACAGCGTGCCGCTTACTTCGAATTTCCCTCGCTTCAGCAAAACGGCACCGCGGAAGCCTCGTTCATTTACAGGCAGCTGTTCAACGCGGTCAATCGCGGCTTGAATGCTCGCCGTATCGTCTCCCTCGCCTGGTTCAACGACTGCCTGCACCGGAACATCTGGCAGCGGCACTCCGCCGCCCATGTAGCCGGCATTAGAAAAGTCTAGCAATCTATTCCCTTTATAATCGCTGGCATAGATCATTTTGTTCTTTTTATCTAAGAAAGCGATCTGGCAATCATCTTTAGAAATGTCCTCCTGCTTCCATACTGTGAAATAGTAGGAATCATAAACCAGCCCTGCGCCTGCGCGCTCAATGGTCAAACGAAGCTCATATTCGCCCTGTTCGCTTGCCCTGCCAGGCAGCGATAGCTTGATCGTATCTCCCTTAATCAAGGAGGCCGAAGGGATTCGCTCCACAATGGTTGAGCCGTGCGTTATCAACTCTCCGCTTACTCGTCCGTTCATATTCGAGTGCAAGGTAACCTCGGGATAGAAGTCGCCTGGCTCAATAAGAGCGGGACGGCCTATTTTCGCTTCCATCGTTGGATGCGCTACCGACACATTAGAAAACACATATTCCTCTGCCTCGAACTCACTCGGATCGCTTACGCTCACCCACAGGTCGTTCGTCTTTAGACTCGCATCTCCTGCCCGAACCTCCGCATAGAGGAGAGAGGCTCCTACTTGATTAGCTGACAGCACGCCCGATGAATCAACCGAGATGTCGGCAGTTGCGGCTAAAAAAGTCTTGGTCATGCCGCCAAGGTCAACTTCCTCGCCGGACTCTAATCGGCCCTTCAGCGATAAGCTAATGAAATCGCCCTTATGCAGCTTGATTTCGCTATTGAGCCCATACTCCAAACCCTCGCTGTCTGCAAAATAAATCCGTTTCAGATGCCGCGGGGCTGCTTGCTTCGTGGCGCTCTCGTTCACTTCTGCCCCCAGCGCCAGCTTCTTTCCAATCGGCAATAGTTCCGCGAACAAAAAAAGTATCGGCAGCCTCAAACTGATTTCCCTCCCCCCATTCACGTTTCATTTCCCACCTCTCGCCGTTTATTGAAACGCCTTCATAATACCTCCGCTGTCACCACATTGACATGTCATTTCTTCACATCGAAATGTGTTTTCCTATGCTGCTTCCTTGTATTCCTCACGAAATCGTAAGAAAGCCCACCTCCGGCACAAGGAAACACAATCTAACCTTCTTAAAATACGTACCGCATGCCTACGTATGTTTGGGTGTGCAAAAAAAGCAAAAAGAGCTATAGAATCGCTTCTAAAGCTCTTTACGCCTACCAGTAATCGTGTCAGCAAACCGGAAGCCGGAAGCTAGCTAAAGCCTGCTTCCATTTAGCTGCAACAGCTTATTGCTTCCTTTTTATTTGACGCCCCTTCGGCATGAGCATCGTAATCTTCGTGCCCTGCTGCTCCTCGCTCTCGATGCGAAGGCCAAATCTGTCGTCAAAAACCATCTGGATGCGCCGGTGCACGTTCAGCACGCCGATGCCGCTTTTGTGCCCGTCATCATCCTGCTCCTCGCCGTCTGCCAATCGGTTCGCGCTTAGCTTATGGCGCAGCTCAACCAGCCGTTCACTCGTCATGCCGCAGCCGTTATCCTCGACGCTAACCCAGAAGACGTCGTTCTCCTCACCGCAATCGATGCGGATGAAGTGATATTCCTCCACGCCTTCAGGGAAGGCATGCTGAAAAACATTTTCCACGAGCGGCTGGAGCGTTAGGCGAACCATCGCATGCAGCAAATATTCAGGCTTCATTGCCACATCGATCTCGAACTCCCGGCCGATCCGGTGCTGCATCACCTTCATATAATACATGACATGCTTCAGCTCGTTCGCAACCGTAATCTCCTCCAGATTGGTCTGAACGGAATAACGCAGCATATAAGCGAGCGCCTGCACAATTTCGGCTATATCCTCGGAGTCCTGCACCGCCGCATAACAGATAATCGTTTCAAGCGTATTGTACATAAAATGCGGATTGATCTGCAGCTGCAGCGACTGGAACTCGGCGCGCTGACGCTCCATTTGAATCTCCTGATTGCTCAGCTCGACCTGAACGACCTTGTCCACGGCATCAGACAGCCGCTTGACCATGTGGTTATAGCGCAGCATCAGCTCCGCAATCTCATCGCGGTGCTTCGGAAGCGGAATCGGCACCCAATTGCCCTTCTGCGTCTCCCTCATCCCCGATTTCAGCACTTGAATCGGCTTCGTTATAGATTTTCCGAATCGATAAGCGAGAAAAATAGCGAGCAATAGCGTCAACAATCCGACGGTGAGCGTCGAGTTCCGAATATTCGTAACCGGCTTTCTCACCTCGTCCACCGGCATCGAGACGATGAGCTTCCAGCGCGAGTAATCCGACGTTCTCGCCATGTACATTCGTTTTTGACCTTCGCTGTCGTCGAAGAAGGACGCATCGCCAGCGTGCTCAAGCTTAAGGCGCACGGCATCCGTCAATACGGTGCCCTCCTTGCTGTTTTCCGGATGATAGATGATGTTCCCGTTTGCATCCGTAATGAATAAATAGCCATATTTGCCTAGATCCACGCCCTTCCAAAGGGCAGAGAGGTCTGCCGAGCGCAGCTCAATCGCAAGCAGCCCTTTAAGCTCCGGCGAGCTGTACCCGCGGATGCGGCGAACAAGCGTAACCATCTGTTTCTCCTGACCGGTCAATATGCTGCTTTTCAAAATGCTCAGTTGGCCCTGCGGGCTCGTATTGCTCATGAAATAATCCCGCTGCTTGCGGATCTCCTCAGGGGTGAATGACTGCTCGCTCGCCTCGTTGAAATAATAAACGGCGTTTCCCTTATCGCTGATCAAAGAGATGGATGCAATCTTCGGATTGCGGATGAATAGCGGGTCCGCCCCTACCTCGCGTATCGTCTTGCGGTAATAATAATAATCGTACTCCTCCCGGTCGGCCGGCAGGTCCATAAACTCCATCACATAACGAAACGTCAGCAAGGAAACCATCGACCGCTCGTAATCCTTTAAATAAAGATCGGTATGATGGACTGCGTTGCTTGCAATCTGCCCCATCTGCTTCTCGGCCATCTCGTCGAGCTCGCGGGACGATGTCGTATACGAGATGCCTACTCCGCTTAAAGTCAGACCGATAACGACAAGGAAATAGAAGAACAGCTTTGCGTACAGGCTGCGGAACCTCATCTTATTTAATCCCCAGAGCTGCCCGGTATTCGGATGGCGTAACGCCTACAAGCTTCTTGAATGTTTTCGTAAAATGCGGATAATCGTCGTACCCAACCTCCGACGCGATGTCAACGATGCGCAAATGCGGCACGGACAGCAGCTCCTTTGAACGGTCAATCCTTCTGTTAATCCGGTATTTCACGAACGTTTCATTTGTCATTTTCTTAAACAAAGAGCTGAAATAGGTAGGCGTAAGTCCAACCATCGCTGCGACCTGATCAAGCGTTATCTCCTGCGACAGCTTATTGTCGATGTAAGACTTTGCCTCTTCCATCGGATCACGGAAGTTGCCGCTTCGCACCGAAGCGAGTCCGTCCCGGATTCCGCGAAGCTCTGCCTCGAAAGCATCCAGCGCGTCCTTCACAGTGCCCGCTTGCAGGAAGCTAAGCTTCGGTTTAGGGACGAAGTTCCGCGCTTGGAAGCGCTTTAAAAGAAGGTCGCTGCAATCGCAGAGCAGCTCCTTCAACCTCGCGAGCGACAAATTCGCTGACAAGCAATACTCCCGCCAGCGTCCGCTCAGCTCATCCAGCTCGTCCGTCTGGAGCGACCAAATATGCTGCTCCATGAGATCAACCCATTCCATATATCTCGATGGCGCTATATAGCCAGCCGATTGCTTCTTGGCTAACTTGGCGAGCACCTCATGCACATCTGCTTTTGTAATCGGTTTCAAAAGATAGTGCTTTACGCCGTAATCCACGCATTTCTGGGCGTAGCTAAAGTCGTTGTAGCCTGATATGACGACCGTTTTGATATGGGGATACTGCTCATGAAGAATCCGGCATAGCTCAAGGCCGTCCAGCTTCGGCATCCGAATATCGGTGAGCACAATATCAGGCTCAAGTGTCCGAATCCGCTCGAGAGCGGCCTGTCCGTTCTCTGCGGTTGATATTTTGGTGAAAGCCGGCACATATTGCTCCGTCATCTTCGATATCCCTTTGCGAATAACGGGCTCGTCGTCTACGATAAGTACATGCATAGCTCATTCCTCCTTACCTGACTGTCACTACCTTTATCATGACGCAAAAACGGTTTTCATGAAAGGGTTATTTTTAGCAGACTTGTGTTTTTTTATGATTATTTTTCTGTTGCGTCGGAGCGAAAAAGCTCCCTTCGCAGGAAGGGAGCCTCTTCATATAGCATCTAATTTATTATTGTCTTTCAATCTGAACGGCGCCCACTTTGTTGTTCCAACGCTCCGTGGCATCCTTAATGATCTCGTCGCCGCCTTTAGCCTTATATTCCTCGATAACTTTCGGCCAATCGGAGATCGGTTCCTTGCCGTAAATCATTTTGACCATATGGTCGATGATGAGCTTTGGCCCAACGTCCGGCTGCGGTGCGGCTAGATCCGGAAACTTGCTGAAAGTGATCAGCTCCGGATAGAAACCGATGCCTGGCAGGCCTTCCTGGGACAATACGTTGTCGAATGCGGCAAGCGTCGCTTTGCCATCATCATTGAGCTCAAGTCTCAGCTTATTGTAGGTGGAATCATGCACGGCCCACATCGTTCCGCTTCTCCAGCTTTCTTCCTCTTGAAGCTCCTTCGTATCCGGGAACTTGTAGTTGATAAGACCGCTTGCATCCTTCGTGTATGTGTCGCCTTCGATGCCGAAAGTGAAGAACTCCTCGGCTTGCGGCGAAACCATCCAGTTAAAGAACTTCACAATCTCAATGGCTCTAGCTTCGTCAACGTTTTTGTTGATGTAGAAGGTTCTAACGACTGGCGAATACAAGAAGTAGCCATTTTTCCCTTCCGGTCCCTTCGGCGAAGGAATGATGTCAATTTTGGCTTCCGGTACGGCACGCCCTACAGTCGTCCGGTAGCCTGGCAAACCAGAAGCGTTTTGCGACCACATGCCCGGCTTGCCGGCATCGAGGCTCTTCGTGAAGTCGGTCGAGGAGATCGTTGCGAACTCCTTCGGAATAAGGCCTTCCTCGTACATCGTCTTATAGGTTTGAAGCGCCTTTTGCATATTTTCAGAATCAAAGAACTTCGGAACGACTTGACCATCCACAAGCTCGAATTGGTCTTTGTACGGCAAGACGTCAAACGCGCCTAAAACGATATCCGCGTACTTGAAGTTTTCACGCATCTGGTAAGGTGTTTCAACGCCGATCTTCTTGAAGGCGCGCAGCACATCGAGAAATTCCTCAATGGTCGTCGGCGCCTTAAGGCCGGTCTTCTCTAGCAAATCTGTACGAATGTACGTTGCGCGGCGGGACGGGCTTTTTAGAAACTCAGGAATGCCGTAAATTTTGCCATCGTAGGATACGGTATCCCAAGCAGCCTTAGGAATAAGCTTCATCAAGTCCGGCGCGTGCTCCTTAAGCAGATCGTCCAGCGGCATGAAGATTCCGCTCTCTACGGAGCCCGACATCGATTTGCTGCCTGGGCCGCCGATGCTGCCTACGACATCAGGAATGTCATTGCTTGCGAACATGACGCCATACTTGGCATCTTCCATGACCTTAATGTCCAGGTCTACGTTCGTCAGCTCCTCCAGCTTCAGCACCCACTTGTCCTTGTTCAGATCCGGCACTCTAGTGTGGTAACCTGAGCTCACCGTTGTTGGCAGCAAATAAGAGAACTTTGTAGGATTCTTCTTGCCCTCATCTGCCTGCTGCTTCCCACCGTTGTCCGTTTGCTCGTTTACAGGCTTTTGCTCTGCCGGCTTATTCCCCGAGCAGCCTGCCGCCAGGCTTGTTGCCAAAACCATTGTTAACCCAATGCCAACCCATTTCTTCATACCATAACCCCGCTCTCCCATGATTAAAATATGCAAGCGCTTTCGTGTTGTATGGAGCAATTATAGAAACTATTTCCAACATTCTGTATGTCAAAATTTAAGCCCGCTTGTATTTTTCTAAGGTGGACCGTTTGAACACCTTTTACGATTTGATAGAGCCGACAAGCATACCTTGGATAAAATGTTTTTGCAAGAACGGATAGACCATCATAATTGGAATCGTTGCGACCACGATAACCGCCATTTTAATGCCTTCTGGCGACACCAACTGCAGCAGCTCGGAGGTAACATCCGATTGGCCGTATTGATCGGTGAAGACGATTTCCCGCAGACGCACTTGCAGCGGAATCCAGCGACGGTCGCTGATATAGAATACCGCATCCGCATACCGATTCCAATGCGCGACTGCATAAATAATGCCCATCGTTGCCATTGCCGGCTTTGAGAGCGGCAGCACGATTTTCCAAAAAGTCCGAAACTCCCCGCAGCCGTCGATCTTCGCCGAATCAATAAGCTCATTCGGGAGATTCATGAAGAACGATCGCATAATAAACAGATTAAACGCGCTGATCGCCATCGGAAGCATTAACGCCCATAGCGTATCTAGCAGCCCCAATTGCTTCACCAGCAGATAGTTCGGAATAAGCGGCGCGCTAAAGACCAGCGTGAACAAGACGAGAATAAGCACGGCCTTGCGGTACAGATATTCCGGACGAGACAACGGGTAAGCAAGCATCGCCGTCATCATGAGATTAATTAGCGTTCCGAATACGGTAATCATGACGCTGTTGCGAAAACCAGCCCAAATGGACGGATCCTGCAAAATAAGCTTATAGCTGCTAAGCGTGAAGCCAATCGGCCAGAAGCTGACCTTTCCGGCATTGATTGCGACCGCGTCGCTCAATGATTGCGCAATGATATGAATAAGCGGCAGCACCATGCTGAGACCGACGATGCCAAGAAAGAAAATATTGCAGATGTTGAAGATTTTTTGACCTCTTGTCATGATCATAGCGAATTTCACCTCTTTTCTCCAAGTAGCGTTAGTACAACCCGTCACCGGTTACTTTTTTGCTGAATTTGTTCCCGACCATGATGAGCGTGAGGCCGACAATGGACTTGAACAAGCCAATTGCGGTCGTGTAGCTGTATTGCCTGTCTACAAGACCAGCCCGATACACATATGTGTCGATGATTTCTCCATTCTCGCTGTTAAGCGGATTCAAAAATACAAACACCCGCTCGAAGCCGAAGTCCAGGAAGTTGCCGATTTGCAGCAGAAACAAAATAACGATCGTTGGCAAAATGCTTGGAACCGTAATAGAAGTTACCTGCCGCAAGCGGCTTGCGCCGTCCATCTGTGCCGCCTCGTACAAATCGGGATTGATGCCGGCGATCGCGGCAAGATAAATAATGGTCCCCCAGCCGCTGTCCTTCCAGATGCCCGAGCCAATCAGGATCGTGCGTATATAAGAGTTCTCTCCTAGAAAGTAGACCGAATCAAGGCCAAAGAGCGACATGATGTGGTTGACGATTCCCGTAGACGGGGACAGTACGCCGACTACAATTCCGCCGACGATGACCCATGACAGAAAGTGCGGCATATAAACGACCGTCTGTACGATTCGCTTGTAGGCCATGATGCGTATCTCGTTCAGCAGCAGCGCCAAAATGATTGGAACTGGGAACGCGAAGCAAAGGTCGTACACGCCGATAAGAATCGTATTTTTTAAAATAGGCATGAACTCTGCATATTCGAACATTCGTTTGAAATGGTAGAGTCCTACCCAATCACTGCCTTTGATCCCTTTAAAAATATTGTAGTCCTGGAATGCAATGACCGATCCGAGCATCGGCACGTAACGGAATATGAGAAAAAAAATGATGCCAGGAATCGACAGCACGTACAGCGGCCAATGCTTGCGTACGAACTTCCATTTGTGCTCAGGCGTCGCGAATTGATACGTGATGCTGTTGGAGCTTTCGAGCTTGCTTGCCATGCTCTCCTCCCCTTTCCTCGTACGATTATAGTTTTGTCTCTCTCACTATAGCTGGGATGTATCCAGGCAGCCATGGTGTAATTTAGAGGCAGCCTGTGTTTTTTTACGACGACACCATTCGAATCACGGCAGTGCCTGACGGCGGAATCGGCAGCTTGTGCAGTCCCGCTGCAAGATGGAGCTGATGCTCGCTGACTACGTTTCCGCAGCAATTGCTGATGACGACATTCGCTTTGCCAAGCGGTGCCGTAACCTCCGCATAGACGTTGTCCTTTAATCGGCCGTTGACGATGATCCATTCCTCACTCGCATCGGTTTCCCTTGATGAGGAGAGCGGAACTATTGCGTCATGGTAAGTGGCAATGATCGTTTTGCCTGCTTTAGAGGTCTGTACAACTGGATAAAGAAGCTCCGGGCTGCCCGGCGCCAGCTTGCCATCCAGCAGCACGTTCCGGTGCTCCGACCAGAAGCCGAGCCAGTAACGCAGCATCCGGCGATGCTCGTCAGGAAGCGAATGCAGCGGCATTGAAATTTGCGGCACGGAGAACAACAGATTGATAAGCTGCAGCGCGGCGCTCTCCACAGGCTCCTCGGGATGCCACATAATCATATCGGCATGCGCGGCGGTATCGCCGCATAGAAGCCGGATGTCGAGCGTACGGACTCGGTTCTGGATGCTGTCGTACGGGCAGTCAGAGGCCCGGAACATATTGCCGTATTTACGCATGGCAGGACCAACGTAAGGCTGGCGGAACTCCACCATGATGTCCGGCTTTATCGCCCTCAGCCGGCTTAAAGAATCGGTAAGCAGCCGATCGACTGCCGCTGGTATGGACTCGCAATCTCGGCCTTCCGCCGTAGACGGCTGCTGCAGCTCGGGGGAATAGAAGGCATCGATGAAATCAAGCTTGAAGCCATCCAAGTTCCATTCCTTCACCGCTTTCTCATACGTATGGATAATATACTCCCGCACCTCGGGATAACGGGGATCCAGCACGCCTGCATGGCTATTCTCGTTATAACGGACAAGCTTGTTTTGAAAGCGGTCCCAAGCTTTGCTGTGCTTGCCGACGTATGGAACGGCATACCAGAGCACGATTTTCATGCCGAGCGCGTGAACTGCGCTTACATGTCCAGCCATATCAGGGAACTTGCTCTCGCACGGCTCCCAGTCGCCTGTATAGGCATATCCTCTCCGGTTGTCCTCCGTCTGCCAGCCGTCATCGACGATAACCGCATCCATACCGAGCGAACGGGCAATCTCGCATTCCGCTTCAACACTTTCCGCCGTCACGTTCTGATGCATGCTATACCAGGTGGAATACATCGGCCGCTTCGCCTCATCCGGCACGGCAGCCGGCTTAAAGGCAGGCATTTCACTCCACCAATTTTGCACATTCTGCAAGCTCTCGTAATAGGGAATGTCCCTAGTATCCACTAACAGCGCTGCCTCATAGTACTTTAGCGGCGCCGTTGGTTCTTTGAACAGCTGGATGCTGCAATGAAATTCCGCCGTCTCCTCGCGAATGCCCCCGGCGTAATGAGTCGTGTGAAGAGCGTCCGAGAAAGCATAGGTCAGCCTATTGTTTCCGTTTAGATTGAAAAGCGAATAAACAGGCGCTGACGTCGCGGCATTTGCACGAAGATCGCGCATCCAATCCGCCTTGAAGCTCTTGTTCCGATCCTGCGCAGGATGCCAGCTTGCCTGAATGTCATCAGCCGGATGCTGCCAGCGCAGCGTCAGAACCGGCGGCTTCAGAAGCTGCTCCGCCTTCATGATAAGCCGAATGACGTCAATGCCATCCCCTTTGTTCTCTACAGCCAAGGAGATGGCAAATCGGTTCTCCGTTTCGCCCTCTTCTTTACTCGCCAGCATAAATTGATGTTTTTTTGTCGATACGGTAATCAAGCCGCATTCCTCCTAGCTTTGGTTCGGATGGCGATTCTCTCCGGCATGGCACCAGATTGTAACGATCGGATTTTCCTCGCTTGAGCAAAGATGATGATCCTCTCCCGGCTCGACAATGACGATATCGCCAGCGGCAACCGGATGATGCTCGCCATTGATTTCCATCGTCCCTGCTCCTTGCAAAATAATGAATGCTTCCCGGTCGCGATGGATATGGTAGTCTCTACCGTCAGGCCCATCATTCGTATGGCTGCGGTCCCCTCGCTTCGCGAAGGACAGCCCGCCCGAGGTAAGAAAATCGCCGGGTAACAGGTCGCCTAAAAAATGTCCAGCCCCATTCGCGTTGTTCGTAAGCTCATTTAACCTGGCACGGATCATTGCGCATGACCTCCTAAAATCCGCTCGATTCGGTTCAATTCGTCCTCGCTAAAGTCAGGCTTGCTCAGCGATCCGATGATATCGTCGATTTGCTCTGCCTTGCTGACCCCAATCAACGCAGATGCGACGCGGCCCTGCCGCAGCACCCACGCAACCGCCATCTGGGCAAGCGATTGTCCGCGTTCCTCAGCCAGCTTGTTCAGCTCCCGCGACATCGAAAGCTTCGCTTCCGTTATGTCTTCCCGTTTCAAGAAAGCGCTCGCTCCCGCCGCGCGCGAATCCGCCGGAATATCTTTTAAGTAACGGTCCGTCAGCAGCCCTCTAGCAAGCGGGCTGTATGCAATCGTGCCAACGCCCTCCTGCTTCAGCGTTTCTTGCAAGCCTTGCTCCAATCTTCTTTCGTACATGGAGTAATGCGACTGATGAATAAGGCATGGCGTTCCAAGGCCACGAAGAATATCCGCAGCCTGCTTGGTCTGCTCAGGCCCGTAATTGGAAATGCCGACATATAACGCCTTGCCTTGTCGGACCGCCTGATCGAGAGCGCCCATCGTTTCCTCAAGCGGCGTATCCGCGTCGAAGCGGTGTGAGTAAAAAATATCAACATACTCCATATTCATTCGCTTCAAGCTCTGATCCAGACTCGCAAGCATGCTTTTTCGTGAGCCCCGCTCTCCATAAGGACCGGGCCACATCGAATAGCCGGCTTTGGTGGCGACGATCATCTCGTCACGGTAATTCGCGAAATCACGTTTCCAGATCATTCCGAACGTCTCCTCTGCCGAGCCGGGAGGCGGACCGTAATTGTTAGCGAGATCAAAGTGGGTAATACCGAGATCAAAAGCACGGTGCAAAATGCGTCTGCCATTCTCCAGCGCATCGATTCCGCCAAAATTATGCCATAGCCCGAGGGAGATGGCAGGCAGCTTCAACCCGCTGTTGCCACAGCGGTTATAGGTCATAGTCTCGTAGCGATTATTGGCAGCATAATAAGTCATTAAAGATCCCACCCCGGCAAATAAGATTTTGTCTTCATAAGCATTGTTTCAAAAAGCTCCTCCGCCTCATTGATGCCGATCGTTACAAGCGGATCATTGACGAATGCATGGAATGCTAAGTTTTTATCCCGTTCCAGCGCCGCTTTCAAAATAGTCTCCTGATTCATGACATGCCTAAGCACAAGCGAGTTCACTTCAACAGGCAGCTCGCCGGCGTGAATAGGCTTTAAGCTGTTGCCGGAGAATGCGGCATTCGTCTCCACGACCGCGCCTAGCGGGATGCCCTTCATCTGGCCCGCGTTCGGCAAGTTCACGTTAGTGACGAATGATTGAAGGCCAATCAATCCCTTCAGCTGCCGAATTTCTTCCTCGCCAGACGCTTTAAGCGGCAGCTTCTCTTCGCCGCTGATCAGCCTCGCATAATATTCGGCGGCTGCTGCATTTTTTTCGACCCGGCTAGGTACCGTAGTAAGGCCGAACATCCATGAGGCAATCGTCTCCTTGTCCTTCACGTACCACGGCGGCATAAACTCTACGAGATGACGGTCTCCTGCCGCAGCGATAAGGCCGTATCTGATGAACAAATCAAACTTCACTCGGTTCGCTGCGGTGTACGTGTTCGTCCGCCAACCGTTCTTGCTCGTCTCAAAGCCCTCTTGGTAATACTTGTCGACAAACTCACTGTATATCGGGAACAGATCCTTATTGCGGTAAGTCGCTTGATCAATCCATGTAAAATGGTTAATGCCCAGCACATTGACCTGAATATCGTCGCGCTGCACGCCTTCTATACCTTCCATTTCCTTCAGCATCCGAATCAGCAGTCCCTGCGTTCCGAAGATTTCATGGCAGCAGCCAAGCGCCTTGATTTTCGGGAAAACCTCATACATCGTCCGCGTACAAAGCGTCATCGGATTCGTGTAATTGAATACCCATGCATTCGGCGCGTAGCGCTCGATAGCTTCCGCAAACGTCACGTACATAGGTATCGTCCTTAACGCCCTCATCAGGCCGCCCGGCCCCGTCGTATCGCCAACAGGCTGGTAAATGCCATATTTCTCCGGCTCATGCACGTCAACCGCCATCTCCGCGAAAGTGCCGGGAAGGATGGAAATGAAAACAAAATCGACTCCTGTAAGCGCCTCACTCAGCGTCTCATACGCCTTGTATTCCCACTTAGACTTCGCGTCCTCGTAAGAGGATACCGAATTTCCAAGCTTCTCGTTGTTTTTTGCTTTGCCGTAGTCCAAATCATATAGCCGGATCGTCCCCGACAGCTGCTCCTCCAGCGCCAGATCCGCAATCAAGTTTTTAGCCCAATACATCGACCCGCCGCCGATATACGCAATTTGTATCTCGCTTACCTTGCCGTCTGCATACCGCATGCTGCTCCTCCTCCTGCTAACTATTCCACCTCAGTATAGATATCAAATAGTGACTGCGGTATGGAAAAACTTTGGCTCAGTTGTCGTTTTTTACTGCGGGAACAGAAGTAGACCAACCAGCTTGGCTGGTTGGCCTTCTTCATCTCCACTAACGCCATTTTGCGCTGACGCACAAAAAAAAAGAGCCTCCACGCGCAGTATCCACTGCGTATAGAAGCTCTGCCATCGCTTACTTTTTATCCACTTGAAGCAGCTTTACTGTTTTCGTAGAGAAGGTATCCTTCAGCTTCTCCTCCGAAATGACATTCAGTTTGATGAGACTGGTAATTTTGGACGCATCGGGCTTCGATAGCAGCCGCCACAGCTCCGGATCCGGCAGCGCCTCGTATAGCTTAGTGTCGTCGTATTCCTTCCGCTCCTGGACGACGATTTTCACCTTATGGCTCCCAATCTCCAATTCATTTACGCCCTGCTCGGTAAAATAAGTCATAATTTCGCCTCGCAGCTCGGTTAATTCCTGCTCTATCTCTTTTTGCTTTTGTTTTTGCTGATAATATCTTCGCACGGTTTTGTCCACCATAATCACTCTCCTCTTCTACTACATGCATATGCAGAGAGAATGATTTTAGGACAAGGCACAGACGAGCCTTGCACGGATCAATAAATGTCCTTCCTCATGAACACCGTAAACGAGACGAGCAGGGAACCGACCATCCATGCTGCAAGGACGGCAAGCGAGAAGCCCAGCGTCATTCCCTCGATGGGCGGAGCCGAGCCGCTGATGTAATCCATTAGGCCAAGGTTGACCATAAACAAATATTTTGCCGAATCCCATGACGACACCATATTGCTTAAGATCGCTCCCGCGATTAGGCAGGCAAGCATCGTTCCCATGCCGGCAGCGCTGCTTCTCATCAGGATGGACAGCATGAACGATAACGTCCCGACCACCAAGGAAATGAACCATGCGAGCCCGAACTGCTGAATAATATACTGCCACTGCGAGACTAGGCGAACGCCCGATATATCAAGCTCGCCTCCGTGCGTGGAGAAACCGGTTAACACGGGGGCTGACCAGCCAGCGTTGCCGAACATCACCGCAGAGATCAAATAGGATAACGAGCCGAACAGAAAAATAACGAGAGAAACCGATAAAATAAGCGCGATATATTTGCTGAGCAAAATACGGAAGCGGCTCACCGGTCTCGTAAGCAGCAGCTTAATCGTACCCATGCTCCGCTCCGAGGAGACTAGATCGACGGCAATGATCATGACCAATAACGGCAAAAACAGCTCTGCTGAATTTTGCACAAAACCTCTTATGAAGGTTGGTGCGCCTGGCTCGGAAGGATTCACATCATGGTCCAAATAATATTGCGACTGCTTGATCTGAATCTGAATTTGCTCGCGCCACTGCCCTGCGCTGCTCAGCCTGTTTTGCATATCTACGATCTGCTGCTGCAGCTCGGCGCGCCAATCCACTGTGCCCAATCTCTCTTTCGTCGACTCCGACTGCTTCACCTGCGCGTACGAGAACATGGAGAGCAGAACGACGATAATAACCGAAATAATAATAAACCGGCGTTTGCCGATCAGCTTCGTCATTTCATTTTGAACAAGATTAATCAATCGACTCGCCCCCTGTCAGCTCAAGGAATAAATCCTCAAGCGCCGGAAGTCTCCGGTTCATCTCCAGCACGCTTACTCCCGCTTCCACGAGCTTCCGATTCCACTCCCCGACCGAGCCCTCTATGTAAGCTGTCGTAAGCGTATCCTCCGACTCGCTTATGATCGCAGTAAGCTCCTTCAAAATCGACCGGCCAAGCGCATGGGGCATCAATCGCCACACAAGCCTCTCTTCGCTGGACAATAAATTGGAAACCGAATCTACCCGGATGATCTCGCCCTTGGATATGATCGCAACCCGGTCGCACATCAGCTGAATCTCATGCAGCAAATGACTCGAGACCAGCACCGTGAGTCCTTCTTCCTCCGCCAGAAACCGAATAAACGCGCGCATTTCCCGAATCCCCGAAGGATCAAGTCCATTCGTCGGCTCATCCAAAATCAACACATCAGGCTTTCCAAGCAGCGCCTGCGCGATGCCAAGCCGCTGCCGCATGCCAAGCGAATACGTGCTCACTTTATCGTTTATTCGATCCTGCATGCCGACCAACCGAACGACCTCATCAATCCGCTCCTGTGATATGCCCTTAATCATAACGGCAAAATGGCGAAGATTATCCATTCCGCTCAAGAACGGATACAGCTCTGGATTTTCGACGATGCAGCCTAAATGCCTCATGGCCTTTGTAAAATGTTTCGATATATCCAGCCCGCATATATGAATCGTGCCTGAGGTTGGCTTAATCAGCCCAACCAGCATCCGAATCGTCGTCGTTTTCCCTGCCCCGTTAGGTCCCAGAAAGCCAAACACCTCGCCGCGCTTCAGCTCGAAGCTCAAATCCTTAATGATCGTACGCTTGCCGATCACCTTCCGCAGTCCCTGAACCGATAATGTAATGTCGCTCATCGTTGCCCTCCCGCTTCGGCGATCAGTGCGGCTGCCCGCTCAGCCATCAATCGATACCCTTTTTCATTCGGGTGAAAATGATCCGTAAACAGCAAGCTGCCCGTATTCTGCTGAAACAGATCATAGGTCGGAATAAATACTGCCTTTGGATATTTCGCCAGCGTATCCGCTGTTTTGGCATTCCAGTCTCTTACGACGCTCGACATGAGCTCGCCGTTTTGCAGCTCCCTGAACGGGTTGTAGAGACCTAATAAATAAATCGCCGCTTCCTTATTAACAGCTTGAATGCTCGTTATAATTGTTTTTAGATTGCTCTGATACGCGTCCTCAAGCCCTTTAATGCTAGCTTCGGAAAGATCCGATAACGTCTGTCCGCCAAGGAACAGGTCATTGCCGCCAATCGTCATCAGAATGACGTCTGCTTGTCCGACTTGGCGCCCAACTTCCTTCTCCTTCAGTTGCTCTGCCAGCTCTGAGGAGACCAGCCCTTTGATCCCTAAATTAATTAATGAAATTTCCATGCCGCCTTGCTTCAGCTGATCGCTGACATAACCGACGTAACCCTTGCCCTCAATATCGCCGGTGCCTCTCGTTAACGAATCGCCAAGAGCGACGATTTTCAGCTGATTGGACGGGATGCTTGGCTCCTCCGATGAGGAAGGCAGCGATGCTGTGGAACCAGCTCCGATTAAATAATCCTTGACCGACCAGCCTAATCCAAACAGCCATAGAAGACAAGTAAGGACGGCGAAGGCAGTTATGAAACGAACCTTATTGCTGTGCATGCCCATTCACTCCTCTCTGTCATAACCTTAGCGGCTGAACCATTCCCCAACCTGCTGCCGCATGCCGGACTTGCTCCGCTCAAACTGCTTTTTCCGGTGTCCGTTCGCTCCCGAAGGATGCGGCATTTCGAACAAGCACCGATCCCTGCTGACCCAGCCTTTATCCACGAAAGCTTGTACCACCTCAGAAACGGATTTGCCGAGCGGAATGACAAGCGAATCCTTGACCGCAAGCAATTCCGGCAGCAAAATGGTTTCCGCATAGCGGTAAAGCACCTCTGATTTTAAAATAGGCGGACTATGGCCGGTATAGTTTTTCCCCTGTTGGAAAACGGGAAAGCGGATCACAGAAGTCGTATGAAGCAGCTCTCTGTCCTCCTCAAACAAGGAGGCGCTGCTTTCAAGCCCGATGGCAGCCGGCAATTCAATTTGATCCAGCATAGCAATCAAGTTTTTTCTCATCGAGCCCGCGAAGCTGGCAAGCTTTTTTGCTCGCTGATCGATTTGGTCCTGCGGCACTCCCGCAAGCAAATCCTCTCTCGCGCTTCGGATCGCAAGCTCCATCTGGGTAAAGCCCGGCGTAATGCCAATGATCATCACCTTAGCCCGCTCGTTCACGTACTCATAAGGCACATAATAAATCTTCATATGATCGCGCTCTTCTATTAAAAGCTCCTTCACGAACAGCTGCTCCTTGGACAGGCTGCCTGGCGGGAGCGACATCAAGTACGATTTGTATTTTTCAATTTGAGTCACCCATATCCGCTCCCTCGCTTATTGCCTGCTATAGATTAAGCTCAACCATATTGTGCGCGCGTGAAGGATAATCCGTAATGATGCCATCGATTTCGAACTTAAGCACTTCTTTCAAATTGCGCTCGCTGTTGACCGTCCACACCCATACCTCGCGGCCTTTTTTATGCGCACGTTCAACGAGCTGCTCCGTCAGCATCACCTGCTCAATCGTGTAGAAGTCCACATCGAGCTGCGATAAATCCCCAACCGCAAAATAAAGAATTTGCCCGATCTTGATGTCCGGGTTCAGCTGTCTGATCTGCCGCAAGGTCTGACGGTCAAACGACTGAATATAGCACTCCTGCACCATTTCGAACTGTTCGATCAAGGAAACCACTTGCTTAGCCAGCTCCTCGCCGGGGCCATAAGGCTTGAGATCGACGATAAGCTTCGTTTTTCCCTGTACCTCGGCAAGTACCTCGGCAAGCATCGGAATCCGGTCGATTTCCTCTAATTCATTGCCGCCCTTGCCAAGGCTCAGCCTTGCTACCTCATCATAGGTTAGCTCGCTTACCCGCTTCGGCTCACCCGTCATTCGCAGCAAATTATAGTCATGGTTCAGCACGACGACTCCGTCCTTCGTTAGCTGAACGTCAATCTCGACGGCATCAATGCCCTGCTCTACCGAGCTGCGAACGGCGCGAAGCGAGTTCTCCGGCGCAGCTTGCGTATCGCCGCGGTGGGCTGACAGCAGCACATTCCATTTGACATAGACCAAATTATCGTTTGCCGCATAGCTGACAAATAGCGCAAGCGCCAAATAAACGGCTAGAATCGATGAGTATAACACTCGCTTGCGCGTTCTTCCTTTTAGGAAGGACAAGAGGCGCTTCTCAATAGGGCCTACCAAGCGGCTCTTATATATTCGCAGCTGATCTCTTGGCATGGATCCTTGCTTGCGGTTGAAATGATAAAATTGCCTCGTCAAAAAAATAATGTTCACCGGTACGAGCATCAGCGTAAACATATAGGTAAGCACGGTCGATAACGTCAACGAATAATGATCCGACATCGCTTTTAGCACATTAATATCAAGCCAGGACGGCAAATAAGCGACCGCCGAAATCGTCATAAAGCCAAGCGAGAATACGACCGCATTAAGCAAAAATAGCTGGATAAAAATAGACAATCGTTTGCCCTTCGTTAACAACAAACTGCTTCTAATCGCCTTCCGGATCGACTTGTCTTCGATCATAATGAAATGCAAAACGAAAATCCAGCGCAGGATGATATACAAGCCGAGCAGCAGCATCATTCCGAATAAAGCCAGCGTCACAAAGGACGAGGTAAGTACCCGGCTATTCAAAAAGATCGGAACATTAAACTGCGCGTACAACGATGAAGACAATGGCGAATCGATAAAGGGCACTAGGAACAGCAGGAAAAACAAAAGCTGAATAATGCCGAATCCGAACAGCTTAGGCGTCTGCCTCAGCGTCGTCAGAAGCGCATCCGCAATCAATACCTCTTTGCCAAAATAATGCTGCTGGGCAATCGTAATCACGACGCCAAATTCAATGAACAGCACCAGCACCGCTACCAAACAAATCGCAATTAAGCCGGCAACCCCCGTATAGCTAAGCCCGATTTTATATACCTCGCCATTCAATACGGAGCCTGAACCAACAACGCGGAGCACCCGGTTAAAAATAAACGAAATAATCGGAATGATGACAAAGCTCGTCAGCAGCATAAACATGTATTCAAACAACAGATGTTTCTTATACGTATCGCGAAAATCGCGGATACTGGTTCCAAATAGTTGAAGCATCATTATTCATCCTATTCATCAATTTCATGGAGCGAGGCTGCAGCCATTATTGGTCGCCTCTTCCTTATTATAACGTATGTACCTACCCCCGCGTCGAATCGGCTGTACCGAACAAAAAAAAGCCCCGACGACCATTCGTCAGGGCTCTCCAATAACTCTACTATTTTACAGCATTATTTTTTAACATATCATTATTTTTAATGAGCAGCTTTGCCGTGTAAAGCGTGTTGTTTTCGATCGTATACGCAGGTGCTCCTGTACCCGCATACAACGTTGCAATGCCGATTGCAGCCATATTTGCCGTTATCGTATTGCCTCTTATGACGGCTTTAAGGACATCATGCCGCTCGTTGCGCTTCCAAAAATCGTTGATGCGAATAATCTCCGTCTTATCGGAGGTTATTTGGTTAGCCGTAATCGTATTATTTTCCAAAAGCACATTTTGGGCAGCTTGGATGCTGATCACCTGCGTATTGCCAAGCACCTCGAACGTTGAATTCTTGATCGTAAGATCCAGCTTGGGATGCTCGCCGTTCAAGTAAGTGCTGAGATTCGACGGTGATTTAAACGTGCAATTGTCAAAAACGTATTTGCCTCCAAGCGAAATGCCAATCGTTCCGTATTTGCCGGTGCCTTCCGCGCCCTCGAAGACGCAATTGTTATACGTGCCTGGCGGCAGCGACAATCCAGAGTTGGTGTTGTAGCCGATGACCTTCAAATTGTCAAAAATCGACCCTTCCACCACTCCGCCCGACATGACCCTTAGTTTGCCTTCACCGTTAATCGTCACATCCTTCAGGCGGATCGGCTTCCCCCAAACAGACAAGCCGGAGTCGCTTTTATTGTTGTTGTTGATCGTGATGTTGGATGCGGTGACGCCAAAAGCAACCTTGGCACTTATCGTAAACATCGAATCCGTTAACGTCATGCCGTCTATTTTAATATTAGGACCGTCAAACTGGGTATAGGAATCGTTCATTTTGTTATCAATGAATGTCGCGTCATGGGTCGCTATAATCCGTGAGCCGTCAAAATGGTTGTTTTTAATAAGCGCGCCTTTAAACGGATCGGAAATCGCTAAGCCAATCGCGCCTTTGGACGCGAGATGGTTGTCTTCTACAATCGCATCGCGCCCATCGTAAAGAATGACGTCATAAGAAGCATTGTTGTAAAACTGATTGCTCTTGATCGTAATGTTGCTGTTGCGGTGCCCGTTCTCCCCAAAGCCGCCCTCCAGGTCAATGCCTGCCTGAGGCATCGTCCCCTTCATATGATGGAGCTTGTTGTTTGTAATCAGCACTTGGTCGGCTCCACCGACCGTTATGCCCTGCCTTCGGTTATAAGCAAACTCTGAATTTTGAACAACGACGTCGGTCGTTACCGTCCGGTTCCAAACCTCCACGTAAGCACCTTTTTTGGCCGCTTGATCAAAGACCAGATGGAACTGGGCTGCGCCTTCCGGAATTTGTATAATATCCCTAACCGTCACATTGGACTTCTTCGCAAGAAACGAACTATTCGCCTTGTAGAAAAAGATATCAAACGTTCGCGGCAGCTTTACCGCATTCGACAGTTCAAACGTATCTTCCGTTTTGAAAATAACGTTTGAAAAGTTTAAAGGCTCCTTCGTTCTAATCTTCTGCGCATTAGAAACGTTTTTCCCCTTATCATCAATGGCGCCATTAATAAAATGACCTTCGTATAAATCCTTCACGAGCGTTCCGAAGCCGCCTAGAGCAAGGCCATCGCCCGTAAAATTAATCGCTTTGACGCCATCGATCGTAATGTTCGATGCTCCCTGCGTTAAAATGCCATATCCGCTCTCATGTGTCCCAGCGCTGCCCTTATGGTCTTTCTTCGAGTAATTATGCGTTTCTTTATCTCCGACATACGTTCCGCCCTTGAGCGTTACATTATGGATGCCATAACCCAGATACATAAGAAAATAGCTCTCTTTGTCGTTTGTCTCCTTCTGAATCACAGCGTCCATAGGCAGATCAAATGTCATATTGCTAACCATATTGATCCGGCTATTTTTATCGATCAAATATTTTCCGGGCGGAAGCGAGGTTGTCGTTTTCCCATTTTGCGCTGCCCACCGCAGTGCGTTATTGATGCCTTTGGTTGTCTCAACCGGATGTGTTCCATCGTTATGAATGCCAAACCGTGTTAGCTCAATCATGTAAAAGGCCTGCGCGCCTGCTTCGGCTGCACTCGCTACTTGAACATTGTCCTTTGACAGCAGCGCGACCTGCATGCCAAGCCATAATACCAACGCTAATTTTAAAATATTCACTTTGACCTCCTAGTTTCTGTCGAAATTAATCACATATTTAGAAACATTTTCAACACGACAACTTTAATATACCACTGTTATCATTCTTTATAAAGAACAAATAGATAAAAATGTTCGTTCGGGGAAAATCGTTTATCTGCTCGCTTCTATCCTTGCAATAAAAAAAAGCGGAACAAGTGAGCCGTCTGCTCACTTGTTCCGCTTTATGATATTTAAGCTGCAGGCAGCTTGAGGAGCTTATCTGCCACTACGGCAGCCATCTCTCTCGTCACGGCATCTTTCGGAAGAAAGTTTCCGTTCGCGCCTTGCATCAGACCGTTCTGGTAAACGGCGTTGACATAAGCTTTGGCGCCTTCATGAATCGTTTTGTCATCTTGGAACGGCAATGGCTCCGTGCTGCCTTTAAGCTTGAATGCCTTGGCGATCATGATCGCCATATCCTGTCTTGATACAGCTTGATTCGGCTTGAACGTATCTGCCGTAATCCCTTGGATAATGCCAAGCTCCTTCGCACGCATGATGGCTCCGTAATACCAGGCACCCGGCAATACATCCTTGAATACTTTAGCAGCATCATTGGCTGGCTTCTCCTCGAGCAAATTAATGAGCAGTGTTGCGAACTCTGCTCTTGTCATCTGCTTCTTAGGATCAAAGCGAAGCTCCGAACCGCTAACCCCTACCATAATTTTCGCATCAAACACGCGGTACACCGCATCATACGCCCAAATTGAGATGAGCTTGTTATCTACGAAGCTTTGTTTCTCGCCCGTTACGGGTGTGTCAGCCGATAGGTTGAAAAGGGCCGGCTTCAGCTTCATAAATCGGTCATAAGCGACCAGCGCCATTAGCGCTTGCTCAGTTGCGATCTCATTGGAAGGCTGGCCAATCGTATGCGCAAAGCCGCCATCGGACTGACGGAAGCTGAGCAAATTGGTGAGCAGATTGCCGTTCTTTTTCACAAAGCTGGAATCCAGCGGACTTATTCCTGCGGAAGCCAGCGCAATCACAACCTGCGCTACGCTCTCGCTGTTTGATTCACCGAAGGCTGTGTAGCCTCCGTTTTCCTGTTGCTGCGCTGACAACCATTTTACCGCTTTGTCGATGGCGCTCTTCACGTTGGCTTGCTCTTTATACGATGAAAGGGCAGTAATTGCCATCGCAGTAATATCCATATTGTCTTCGCCTTTTTCTGAAAGCGGGAATGCACCGCTAGCGTTTTGCTGGCTAAGCAGCCAGTCCACCAGCTTCGTACGCGTCCAAAGCGCATTGGTCGCGACTTCATACTTTCCGCTATCCAAAGCGATCAATGCGAATATCGGTCCATTCGTGCCTTGGCTCGTCATGTTCGCATGGTTGTAAATGCTTTGAATGAGGTTGTAGCCGGCGAAGGATGCTGGATTCTCTCCGTTTGCTCTTAACGCAAGCGCGATTCTTTCCAGATCCGTTACCTTACGGAATTCGCCTTTGTTTTCTTTTAATAACTTCGTTATATCAACCAGGTAGCTTGCAGGCAGCTTATTTCCTGAGCGTGCCAAAGCAATGGCTTCCCAATCTGAAATGGTTCCCGCGTTTGCAATTTGCTTCGATGCCGCTTGAATTTCAGAAGTAACATCTTGTCCTGTTGCTGACAGCTTACTGCGATCCACAACTGCATACTTTGTGAAATGTGTTGTTTTACCTGTAATAATGCCTGTTTTCAAATCAAGCACAGCAGGAATCGGAATCCATAGTCCTGTCTTCTCATCTAACCATGCGAGAGAAAGATCATTAACGTTTTTAGTTTGGACAGGTACTTTAATCTGAATGAAAACTGGATTTTGGAAAACAGTGCCGTTAGGCGTAAATTCAAAGACTCCAGACGCCAATTCATCGCGCTGTAATGTAAGCTCTTCTATGCTTATTGCTGTATTTTGCTTTACAGAGCCTGCTGGAAGCACAAGCTTCACTTTTGCATCTGAATCTTGAATAATCGTTTCGTTACTCGAAGCTGCACTTTGGCTTAACTTCACTTTAGATTTGTTGAGCAGCTTGATGAGCTCAGCAAGCTCTGCTGCACTCATTGGCGTATTCGCATTGATTGAAACCGTTGTTTGGCCAACCTTGTCAATCGGAGTCGTGTTATTAGCTGACAACGTTAGTTTAGTAAACTCACTAATAACGTCTTTAGAAATGCTGGATGGCACTTCCGGTTGGCCAGCAATCGGTCCTTCAACCGGATTCGAAGATCCTAAATCTTTACCTCCATCAACTGTGTATCTCCAAGCAACCTCGTCATTTGGCTGCAGCAAGTATGCCCCCGCGCTTACATCAGGGAATGTACCATTGACCGAATACATCCAACCGCTCAATGTTCCACGATCAAACTCAGCTAGCCCGTCAATTGCGGATACGTATGTTGAAGGTCCCGTACCGCTTGAAACGACCTTGCCTCCTAATTCGCGTTGAAGAATAGAGAAAGCAGTATCACCTTCTTGGAGCTTTAACGATTTTGATCCAAGAATAGTTCCTTTTATTTTGTCTCCCAATACTTTCAACGTCACATATTGATCAACCGGATTTGGATCAGCCGGACTAATCGTTAATGCGAATGATTGACGAACGATGCTAGGAGAGTTGTCCGAACGATATTGCGTAACTTCTCCGTTGTTTAAGCCTGCCGTTCCAATTCCATTAGGGAACGCAGCTACACCATTATCATCCGCTAATGCTGATTGATTGCCAATCGTAACTTTTGCCCCTGCCGCAGGAGTAACCACAGGCACATGATTATTCCAATCCCAGCCTTCCTTGCTTACTGTTACGGAAAAAGGTTGGCCTGCTTTAGGCGAGCTTGGAGCAGTTGTAACAGCATGAACAAACTGAGTATCAAAATCACCGTAATATACAGTAAGGTGATCAGATTCCTCTAGTACAAAATCAGCAATGCCAACTGAAGGTGTAATCCATTCACCATTTCTCTTGATTGCATACTGCCAACCGTCATAACCTTGGTACGTTTTTTCACTGATTCCAGCAATAGAAGTTACATAATCGCCAAAAGAAGGATGTGTTGTAACTTGAAGAGCTATTTTTTGATCAGCCGTAAGATCTTTTAGAGCATCAAGAGCGCTGTACCCATTTGCAGTACCTGTTGCTATATTCGCCTGCGGACCTTCAATATCAACCGCGACATCAACAGCAAAAGCAACGCCTGGCATTACTCTTCCGGCAAAATCGTACAATCTACCTTTTTTATTGGCGAATAGGCTATACGCGTCTAAAGCCTGTAAAGCTTGTTCCGTCGCCATGCCATTGCTTTTTCCAGTTAATAAATGCGAAAACCCGCCATCTGCTTGTGCAAAGCTTAACAGCTTATCGAGAAGGTTTATTCCATTTTTAGTAAAGGCTACGCCTGTTGGATCAATTCCATGAGCAGTAAGCCCGATTATAGCCTGTGAAATGCTTTCACTGCTTTCTCCGCCATAACCGCCATGTGTTTTTTGATTTATAGACAACCACTGTATGGCTTTCTCGCCCGCTGTCTTCACATCTACTTTATCCATGTATGGCGCAAGCGCAATAAGAGCCATTGCCGTCATATCTGCTTCGCTATTTGAACCGCCCCAAGCAAAACCGCCATCAGGCAATTGCTTGTTAACAATAGCTTCTACTAGTTTATCTCGCGTCCACAAAGAATCTTCCGGCAGTTTATAGTTACCTGAGTCCAAAGCAATTAGACTGTATAAAGGCCCATTTAATCCTTGGCTAACTATCCCTTTGTGATTATATATTTTTTCAATTAAATTATAGCTTGCAAAATCTTCTGCGTCATAGCCTAACGCCGAAATAGCCATTGAAAAACGTGCATAATCCGTTACAAAAGTAAACGTATTATTTGTTTTCTTTAAATTAGCAACAAGCTGCTCGTAGTAAGCTGCCGGTGTTTTTTGTCCAGCTTGTGCAAGGGCAAGGGCTTGCCACTCAGAAGTGACGCCTTTGCTTTTGATATACTTCGCTGCATTGTTAATGGCAGAATCTACTTTTTCAGAACCCTTTAAAATACTTAAGTAATAAATTCTAGGCTCTTTGTTACCTTCTTGGGCAATAACCCGTACAATACGGGGTTTTTTTTCGTTTAGCGTCAATATTTTATCGACTGGCGTGTTAACCGCACCACTCGTGTTATTTACGAAAAGCTGATCGACTTTTTTGGTTGTATTAGCAGTTACCTTTATCGTGTCAGCGTTCACTTTAATATCTTTATAGACATAAACACTGTCCTGTATCGTAACTTCCTTGGAACCAGAACCATGTTCGATACCTGCCAAGGTGATCGAGCTTAGGCTTGGCGTTTGTTCAATTGCGCTGTCTGCATCATGCAGTTGTAGTGAAGTCACTTCTGTACTTATTTCACCAAAAGGACCTCCGTCAATCTGTACGGCAGTATAGACTTTAATAAAATCAATGCTTTCTAAATTAACCGGCATGCCGTTCTCATCAACAGCCCAGCTAATGTCAATTCCTTCACCTTTAGCGTTTGCTGGTACATAGGGATTTCCTGCTACATTATAAGGGGCACTGCCATTGGAATGAGTATCTGTATATCCAAAAGCCGTATTTCGAGTAGTAACTTTCACTCCCGAATAAGTCCGAGCCAAATTATCGATTGCAGGCTGTGCTAATGGATAATTTGCCGGAATGGGATAATAGGAATGTTTATGAAAACTATTAGTCTTAATAAAACCTGTCGCACCTTCGTTATCCGCCCAAGGTACGTTCAAGCCGTTTGGTGCAGCGAATTCTGGATCAGGATTCGTGTATGTCGTTGCATAATCCCAGATCGTTGAATCCTCATAATGCTCTGAACCTGCGATATAGTACCACTTTGCCGGTTTGCCTGTTCCATCGTCTTGTGCGACAGCAACTGCTCCTGGCTCCTCAAATCCACTAAAAGCATTTCCGTAAACCGTAAAATCCACGCCGTAAGGGTGATCCTTACTGTTTTGAACCGGTGCATTTGTTTTAAATACGACAGCACCACCAAAGCCGCCTAAAGACACGCCGCTTGATAACACATTGTTATTCCAACTTTGATTTACGTCCCCAATGCCGCCAAAACCGGATTCATTGACAAACTGACCAGGAGCTGGAAGCAAGTCATAAATGGTAAACGGACCTAAATCAGGATTTGCATCCTCTGCAGCAACCTTGGCCGCTGGCAAAAACGCTGAGCTTGCCGCAGTGATAAATACGGTTAAGCTCAATATTAAAGCTAATAATTTTTGCGATAATGCTTGAGTTTTCATTAGTAACCTCTCTCTTCAATAAATTATGTTCAAACAAATAAAAGCCGCCCTAGGAGGACGGCTTTCAATAAACATGCATGCAAGCATGCGAACACACATAAGCAATGGCGTTTAAACGTAAATATTACGCATAAGTCGCCAATTAGACTGTTTCTTTTTCTCTCCACCCGAAGAACTAGAAACTTAAGAAATTGGCAGGTTTCCTGGCTCATGAGTCATCGTTCCTCGTCGCCTTCCCAGATCATTGATTATCCAGTGGCATTTTGACGAGATACTCTTCATTTACAGTGGCGGGACCGCGACGGAATTGCACCGAACTTCCCTATTAAGCTCTATAGCCAACTACTAAGCATAGAGCACCATATTTCCTTCGTTATATTCATTTGTACTAAAGATCATACAAGGAATGGAGATGGTTTGTCTATACCTAACACAGCGAAAAAGCAACAATTCATTGATGGATAGTATGATATCTAACCATTACTTCACTATCTTAGGAAAAATATAAAATTATGTTATTTTCGCACTCAGCTATTCAATCCTAAATCGCTCAATCGACCGCTGAAGCTCCTCCGCCAGCTCATTTACCGACGACGCAAGTGCCAGTGTCTCAGCAGCAAGCTGATTTTGCCGCTCGGTATCCGCTGCCGATTGCAGAGCGTGGCTGGAGGTTGCTTTGGCTACCTGTGCCATCGTATCAACGGATGCGCTGACCTGTTCGCTGCCTGCCGCCATTTCCTCGGTTGATGCGGAAACGTCTTGTATTTGCGCTGCAACTAAGCGTGATTCGTTCCATAACGAATCAAACGATGCCTTCAGCTCTTGCACGGTTTCCAATCCCTGCTCCATTTCCTGATCGCCGGTATTTACGGCACCTACCGCATTTGCTGTCAAGGCTAGCACTTGATCGATCGTCTCCGCAATATGTCCGGCATGTGCCGAAGCCTGCTCCGCCAGCTTTCTAATTTCATTCGAAACGACCGAGAAGCCAAGGCCATATTCACCGGCATGTGCCGCTTCGATCGCAGCGTTCAGTGCCAGCAAATTGGTCTGGCTAGCAATCGCCGATATTGTTCCTGCCATTTCTTGAATTTCAGAAGAACGCTCATTAAGCTGCCCAATGACATGTGAGATGGA
Organism: Bacillus sp. FJAT-26390; assembly: GCF_001682865.1. GTDB lineage: Bacteria > Bacillota > Bacilli > Paenibacillales > Paenibacillaceae > Pristimantibacillus. Next base: position 590,818 of record NZ_MAQX01000022.1, on the reverse strand, counting down.
AGCGGTGGCTGCGCCCAATCTTTCCATTTGCACAACGGCTTTGTCCGACTTTTCATGGCCCAGCTCGGCTGCATGCAGCATATCGCCAGACGCTTCCGCCATCACATTCGATGAATGTGCAATTCTTCCCACGCTAGCCGCCATCTCCTCCATCGATCTGGCAGCCTCATCTGCGCCAACTGCTTGATTTTCTGCGCCTAGCGCCATTTCGTTCACGGCAGAAGCTAGCTGCGAAGAGAGCTCTCTGCTCTGGTGCGAGCCTGCGCTTAATTTGCCGGCAAGCTCCGATACGGAAGCGGAATTGTTTCGAATCGCCCGCATCAGGCTTTGCATATGCTCGATAAACCGATTGACCTCCTCCGCCAGCCGCGAAATTTCATCGTCTCCCTTTACCTCTATGCGGTAAGTAAGATCGGCTTCGCTAGAGTTAAGATTGACAGCGGCACGCACGATGCTGCGAAGCTTTCGTCCAACGACCAGCTGCGATAGAAGAAACAAGATGACTAGAACAACGACCATTAAGCCGCCGAATTGCAGCAGTACTTTGGTCCTCTCGGCTGCTATGAGCGCATCCGCCTTCTCCTTGGATACGGCGACGCGAACGGCGCCCCAATGCTTGCCGTCTATCATAAGCGGATAAGAGATATCCCATGCCTCTACCGTTCGTCCATCGATAAGACGGTCATATTTTTGCAAATAGACCTCATCCGTATTCGTATTCATGACGGCGTTATAGCCTGTTTGATCATTAAAAACACGGTTGGCCCGGTAGTTTTGGCTAAGAAAGCCCTCATCTCCCCAAGCATCCTTGGACGCTTCTCCTAATTTGCTATAAATACTATTATGCGTTGCAATATAGCCTGCGTAGCTTGGATTGTCCGAATAGGCAGCCGCCATCGCGTAAATGACATCCTCTTCGTTCATAAAGCTATCCATAATGCCCTGCCAACGGTCATCCGTATATCGATCGTAAGCGCTATCGTATTTCAATTCGTACTGAAAGAGCGGAATCGTTTCGCCATTATACAAAACCGCCTCCTTTGAAGCGTACGCTGCGTCTTTGATCCTATTTGCGGCTGACTGCTCGCTTTGGGGATTAACGGTCAGTTCATCGTTGAACAGATGCTGCTTAAGCGTGTCATGATTCCAGCTTGTCCCGTCTTGGAATACGATGCCTCTATTCAAATCCTGCTCCGTCACATGCTCAAGCGTACGGGAGAGCGATAAGACCAAATCCCGCCCCTTATCCAGCAGCCTCTCTTCAATAGAGATACGAGTTGCTCTCCATTCGTAAATGACAATGACACTGACAACCGCTACCAACGCAGCCGTCATAACTAGCAAAAATTTATTCGTCAACGTGCGAATTTTTATTTTCATATGCAATATCCCCCATCTTTATTGATTTATATTAAGCCAGATCATCCAAATGATCTGTGATATAAATCACACCAAAAACACCCTTATGCCGCAGCAAATGCGACTAAGGGTGTTTTCGTAACGAGTTAGGGGAGCTGTAAACCGTTTATTTCAATGACTCTCGGACCTCTAGCGTCCGTTTATTCCATTTTTCCGTTTCCGGAATGAGCTTGTTAATATCCGCCCCGTCGAAAATGATTTCGTTCAAAATATTGTTCCAGTTGTATTCGGACCATGCCGGAATCGTCACGCCTGGCTGAATTTTAGCGTTTTCCTTCGCGATTTTGACCGCTTCCTTATTTTTGCCTTCCCACATTGGGGTTTGGTCATAATAAGCTGTCAATTCCGGATCGATAACGGAAGCGTTCGCGCCTTGATCGATTTTCCATTTTTGCGCTTCTTTCGAGAATTGGAAGCTGATCCATAGGAACGCTTCTTCCTTGTGCTTCGAGCCGCTAAGCAAGGAAAGCGGGCCATAAATACTGTAGCCGGGCTGGCTGACTTTTCCTCTTGGGAAAGGCAGAACATCCCATTCAAATTTCGCATCCTTCTTCAGGCCAGGCAGCACCCAGTCCCCGCCGATTGCAAAACCCGTTTTACCGTTGATGAACTCTCTTGTCACATCGCCTTGCTCCGCAGCCTTCGCGTTGCTTTGCATCGAGCCGTCTTTCCAAACGAAATCAGAAAGCCATCTTACATCGTTCATGACATCAGGCGTGTTCAGCAAGCTTTGCGTCAAATCCTCATTCATGTAATGAATGTTGGCTGCATGGCCGTCGGCGATTGCTTTCGTGCTAAGCACGCGCATCTGGAATTCCGGCTGCGTCGTCAGACCGTATTCGCCTGCTTCCGGATCTGTAATCTTTTTGGCAACCTCGCGGAAGTCGTCATAGGTCCAGTCATTCGCCGGCATCTCAACACCGTGCTTAGCTAGCAAATCCTTATTGACCAATATCCACATTGGCACGTCTACGAAAGGAACGGCAAGCTTTTTGTCCTTGTACGTCATCGTATCAAAAAAACCTTCGGGAAGCTGAACGTCTTGGAACGTTGGGTCCTTATCGATATAAGGAGTCAAGTCTTCCACTAGACCGGCTTGGTCAAAAGTAATAAGATCGCTGTCGATCCAAGTCAAATCGGCAGGCGTCCCTGCTGCTTCCAAAGTCGCGATAATTTCCATGATCGGCTGGCTGTTAACCGGCACTTGCTCAATGGTGATCCATGGATATTTCTCGTTAAATTTTTTGTATAATTCCGTGTACGAATCCGACCAAGAAATAAGCTTGAGCGTTACGGGATCATGTTTCTCTTCTGGAGCCGGCTGATTATCCGTTGTCGCTGGAGGATCGGTCGCCTCATTTGTTTTGCTAGGGGTGTTGCTGCCGCCGTTGTTGCCGGAGCAAGCCGAAAGGATGACAGAAAATATTAACACCATAGTCAACATCCATGTGAATGCGCGTTTGTTTTTCACTGTTTTAACCTCCTAAAAGTTTTGTGAAGCAAAACTAGCATCGTAAGCATCTACTTAAGTTTTGTGAAGCAAAACTAGCATCGTAAGCATCTACTTAAGTTTTGTGAAGCAAAACTAGCATCGTAAGCATCTACTTAAGTTTTGTGAAGCAAAACTAGCATCGTAAGCATCTACTTAAGTTTTGTGAAGCAAAACTAGCATCGTAAGCATCTACTTAAGTTTTGTGAAGCAAAACTAGCATCGTAAGCATCTACTTAAGTTTTGTGAAGCAAAACTAGCATCGTAAGCATCTACTTAAGTTTTGTGAAGCAAAACTAGCATCGTAAGCATCTACTTAAGTTTTGTGAAGCAAAACTAGCATCGTAAGCATCTACTTAAGTTTTGTGAAGCAAAACTAGCATCGTAAGCATCTACTTAAGTTTTGTGAAGCAAAACTAGCATCGTAAGCATCTACTTAAGTTTTGTGAAGCAAAACTAGCATCGTAAGCATCTACTTAAGTTTTGTGAAGCAAAACTAGCATCGTAAGCATCTACTTAAGTTTTGTGAAGCAAAACTAGCATCGTAAGCATCTACTTAAGTTTTGTGAAGCAAAACTAGCATCTTAAGCATCTACTTAAGTTTTGTGAAGCAAAACTAGCTTTCTAAATCTCTAATAACCATCTGTAAAATAAAACGAGCTCCGTACCTTCCCCTCAATGTTCGCTGTTCGCCATGCTATACAAGCCAGGCACCCTCGCCCGAACATCACCTCCCCGATCGGTTTCCTTTAAGAGCTGATTGCGGGTTACTCGACGATTCCCGTTCTTTCGATCCCGCTCACGAACCAGCGCTGCAAAAACATAAATACGATAATCGGCGGGAGGATGATGAGGAAGGCAGCCGCCATTTTGGTGCTTTCCGTAATCGGATTAACGATGGTGCGGGTATTGCCGAGCAAGGACGGATTCAATACTTCCTCCAGCATATCCAGCCTGATGGACAGCGGCGTAAAGCCCTTTGTTAAAAACATCGACGGCTCATAATACATGTTCCAGTACCAGATAAAGGAGAAGAGGAACACGACTAAGCACGCCGATCGGGCAAGCGGCAGCATAATGCCAAAGAACAATCTCGCAGTCGACGCTCCGTCCAGCTTCGCGGCTTCCTCCAAGCTTGGCGGCTGCGCCTTGAAGAACTGGCGGAAAATAAGGATAAACAACGCTCCCTTAAGCCCCTGTCCGAAAATAGCCGGAATGAGAAAAACAAAAATCGAATTCAGCAGCCCAAGCTTGCTAAAAATGACGTAAAGCGGAATGATGATGACCTGCGGCGGAATCAAAAAGGTTAAAATAATGAGCGCCGTAAAAAGTCCCTTGAACGGCAGCGCAAGCCTAGCGAGCGCATAACCGGTCATCGCGCAAATGACGACCTGTACGAGCGAGCATGTCACCGAGATGAGCGCCGTGTTTCTAAGCGCTTCTGGATATTGCAAGCCTTTCAGCGCTTTTGAAACATTTTCCCAAGTGATCTCGCGAGGAATCCACTTCACGGTCGGGTCCAGCAGATCGCTCATGTTTTTGAACATCGTGCTGACCATATAAAGAATGGGCTGCAAATAGAGATAAGCGACGATCGAGAGCAGCAAATAAATGACGAGCTTGGCAAGCAGACCGTCGGAAACGCTTCGTCCCATAATAAGCACTTTCGTTTTCTGCGCCCTGCGGCCCCAAAATACGCCTCTGACGCTTCGGCCCGCCTTCTCAAGCTCTGCTTTCATCGCGGTCATCATGAATGTACCCTCCTTGTCTTGAGGCTTCGGTTGAACAGCCATAATACGAGGGCGATCAGCGCGAATATAAGCCCGAAATAGATCCAAGCGAGCGCGCTGGCATAACCGTAGCCGGTATCGACCTTGAACATATTGTCCTTGATATGCTTTAGCACCGGATTCAGCGGGAATGTGAACAGATCGATGATCGTGTAGAGCACGTTCAGGCTGATAAAAGGCACGCATGCCGGCAGCGTAATTTTCCAAAAGCTGTCCCACGGCGAAGCGCCGTCGATGCGAACGGCTTCATAGATCGTCGGGGAAATCGTCTGGAAGCCGGCGATGAAGATCAAAATCTGCACGCCCGAATACCACAAAATAAGAATCGCTTTGCCGAGCACAGCCATAACCGTCTCCGCGAACTGTTTGCCTACATATTCCTCGACAAGCGGCAGCAAATTGTACTGCTCGAGGAACGGAATGTCGCCCGCTCCCTGCAAGAACAGCTCCGAGAGCACCTGCCCCGTTGCGAAAATAACCGGAAGAAAGAACAATGCCCGATAAATAAACCGTCCCGGAAACTTTTGATTCAGCATCAAAGCAATCAACAAGGCGAAAATAACGATGATCGGAACCATCAGCAGCATTTCTTGGATGTACGTAATTAGCTCAATCGGAAAAACGTTGTCCTTCAAGAATGCGTCGCGGTAGTTGCGGAATCCGATCCATTCGTATTTGAACCCTCCGACCGCTACTTGAACCTTGTTAAAGGACATAAATAGCGACCAGCTGATCGGAATCAATACGAACATCGCAAATCCGATCATCCACGGAAGCATGAACAGCAGGCCCATCCCGTAGCGTTTACTGAGATATAGGCGCTCTGCACGGCCTCGTTCCTTCGCTTGCATTATGCGCCATCCCCTTTCTCCACTACGAATGTTTTGCTGCCGTAATCGACGATGACGCGCGTGCCATCCTCATAAACGGTCGCAAACCGTTTGTCTGACAGCTTCTCATGGTTCACAATCCTTTGCGCAAACAAGGCTGACAGCGAATCAAACGCTTGATATTCCTTCTGAATCCGCTCCATCCACTTCTCGTATTGGCTGCTGAACAGAAAACCCGCAGACGTATACTTGAGCTTCCTTGAGTCGTCATGCGTCAGGAAAAACGAAGGAACAGCGCCGTATTCAATCGCCTTCAAAAATTCGGACTCCACGTCGTTGCGAAGATTTCCGTCTCCGAAGGAGTAAGACACATAGCCGTGCAGCGCAATCTGGTAAAAGGGAACGGTCTCGTCGACCATGAAATCGTAGCTCGATTCGTAAGGCAGGCCGGCAATATAATCAGTCTGCTGGGCAGCATAGTCGTTCCCGCGGTATACGCTGGCCGAGCCAAGCGTCTTCCTTGTATAAGCAAGCAAGCCATCATAGACTGCGATCGTATCCGAACGGGTCTCAATGCCTGACGGATCATAATCATGGAATACCATTTCCCCAATCCAGTTGAACAAAATGCCCGATACTCCGATTTCCTTCAGCTTCTCGATGGTCTGGTACGCCATTGCAACCGTACGCGCAGGCTTGCTGATGAACCAGCCCTCATCGATGAATACCGTCTCGTCAATGCCGCGAATTCCGTTCGATTTGCCCGATAGATTGGAGTTTTCCGAATCAATCCAAACAAAGTCGTCCTCGAACATCACGTCAATGTCTTCTTTGCGCATCGCGGATACAAAGTCCTTCGCAGCAGCCTCGCCGCCAAGCGATTCCTCGATCGGGAAGCGGTCGTACAGATCATAGTCGCCTTGATTTTGCCAGCCATAGTAAATGACTTTTAAATTGTCGACGCCCTGCTCCTTCAGTCCGTTCACGATCTTGGTCGCCTGAGGGAACGTAGTCGCGGCAATATACTTGATTTTGTTAAAGGCTTCGGTATAGTTGCCCCCCATAATTTTGAGGTAAAGAGGGATATGCTCTACCGGCTTAAGCTGCTCCTTCAGCTTGCCTGTCTCGGTCATGTAATCACGGTAGGCTTTTGCCATCCCGACGTAACCTGCGTCTTCTCCGTTTAAGAAGCGATACTCCACCTCTCTATCCGTGTCCAGCCGCTGCTTCTGCACCGCTTTCAGCGGAGCTGCCAGCCGGCTCATCCGATACAAATATTCCTCGCGGTATATCTGGTTGGAGAAAACATTGTAAAGCCCCGATTTGAGGCCTGGCGGCATAGCCGCAATATTCGCCGAAGCGCCTCCCTCCGTAAGAACCGCCATAAACGCATTGCTGCCGCGCTTCATGCCGAATACGGGATATGCGATATTTTCCCGTCTCTCACCGGAACGGCTCCAATTGCCCGTATTGGTCAATTCAAGCCCGTACACTTGATGAATGTAGCCTCTTGAGACGCCTGCGCGCTCGGTGTCAAAACGGATCAAGCCGCCAGGACCGTCAGGGACGAATATATAGCCGTCTTCCTCTGAAGTCGCTGCTCCAAAGTACGGCAGCAGATCAACCGTAAAGATCGCATATTCGCCGTCCTCCTTGATGCCCTCCGTCGGAATCCGAACCTTCAGCCCCTTCGGCGTAAGCTCGTATTGAATGGTGAAGCCAAGCTGGCGTTCGGGAAAAACATACGATACTTGAAGCCCATTCGACGTTCTGACCAGCGTGGACTGAACCTTTGGATCATTCGCGTTCAGAACCTCCCTGATCGTCTGATCCTTTCCTTGCGTCCTCACATAGGTCAGGACGAAGGGTGATTTCAAATTGGCGAGCAGTACGCCCTTCACGGTCTCGCTGCTTAGCTGTGCTTCCGTAGGATTGCTGCTCCATCTGTAGCCTGTGCGCTTATCCACCAGTGCAATCTGCGTGCTGGCTGGATGAATATATAGCGCAAAGTCGTCGCTTGCCAGCGCCTCGGCGAAACCGTCCGCGGCTGCCTGCGGCTTCCATGCTTCTCCTTCATAGAGGGGAGCACGGCTTGCCGCCGGCTCCTCGATTCCCGCATACTCCAGTGCCTTTGCCGGCGACAGCTCATCACCTTGCAGGAAAATAACGAGAATGAGCACGATAAGCACGCCAATCACGATTGCTGCGAGCTTTACTCGAAGGGAAGTGCGCTTGATGAGCTCAACCATAGAAGGTCACCTCCTTGTAAAGCTGATAGAAGAAGTCGTATAAATTGTAGGACAAACCAAACACGAGAAAAGCAAACAGCCAGATCGTGCCGATGGTGAACACCGTAATGGCGATATTTTTGAGCGTCTCCACAAAATCAAAATTATGAATGACCTGCGTCATGACGATCAGCATCACGCCCATCCACAAAAACATGATCGTGTTCAGCGAATCAACGATTACCCGCTCGTCAAGCGTGACGATATTCGAGAGCAGCAAGGTCGGAATGGAGAAAAACAGATACGGCGCAAGCGCATACGTGCTGCCTTGAATGACCTCTCTGAATTTCCCTTCCCCGTCCTTCACGCTGCAAACGAGATAATTGGCAATAATCCAGGTGATCCATGGAACCACGAACAAACCCAGGCTGCTGAATAAATTGATTTGCGACAGCTCCACGGGATGGAACAAAAAGCCCGTGTAATAAATCGTTCCGATCTTCACCGCTACCGTTGCCACCAAGATCAGAATAATAATCCAAGGCGCAACCCGCGCCTCCTTGAGCCGGTAAAAGCCATGGTAAGGATGAAGCATGACGTACCAAAGGTTTCGCAAATCGCCCAGCGGACGCTGCCATTTCTCCGGCAACGGCTTTCGCTCGAACCGCTTTCGAATCGCCCGCGAGCCGTATCTGAGCAATAGCAGAAAAGCTGCAATGGCGACTGCCAGCCAAATGAAATGCTGCTGTATGAAATCCAGCCGGATTTGCCAATAGGCTTTGGAATAACCTTTTGTATCAAAAGCTGTTTTTAAGAAGGACAATGCGTCCTCATGGTTGTTCTCATGCAAATACACTTTGCCCAGCCCTTGGAACGTGCCGTTGTACATATCATTGCGGGCATAAACCCGATCCCAGTAAGGCTTGCTCTGCTCATATTTGCCTTCCAAATAAAGAGCAAGCGCATTCATGACATCGCTTCCGAACTCGGTGCGAACAAATTTATGGATCGTTCCCGTCCGGCTGTCGGCGATCCAGACGCCATATTTGGAATCCACGCCGATGCTCGTCGGGAAGCCGAGAACGCCGTACTGCTGCGTTTCGTTGTCGATGAATCCAAATTCAAACAACGCTTCTCCATTTTGGTCATAAATGTTAATGCCGCCCGAAAACATATCGATGTTGTATAAGAAACCTTTTGAATCGCTCGCTACATCGACGATGCCATGACCGTTAACTAACGTTTTGTTTTTAAAGGCATCTACGCCGCCGGCATTCAGCTTCCGAATGGCTCCCTGTCCGAACCCCGCAGCCGTTGCCGTGAAAATAAACCCGTCGTCGTCGATGGCCACATTCGTAATCGGCCGCGGCAGGCTAGCCAGCTCCTTCGACAGCTGCTCCTTGTTGAGAATGAGCTTTTTCAGCCAATTGAGCACCGTTTGCTGTGCTTTGTTGGCACCGAAGAAGCCCATAAATTGCCCGGCATCATTCATCCGAAGCAGGCCTTGGTAGGAGGAGTTGAGGCTGACATACATAACGCCGCGCCTGTCGACAACAAGCTTGACAGGAACAAAATGCTCCCCCTCCAGAAAGGTCGATTCCGGCTTTTTGTACTCCCGCAGGAACGCGCCGTCCGCACCGAACACGGCAATGCGCTGATTGCCCGAATCCGCTACATAAACGAGCCCCTCCGGTGTGACGAACAACCCCTCGGGAGCGCTAAGCATCCCGGCTCCCTCTTCCTCGCCAATCGTCAGCAGAAGCGCTCCGTCATTGCCGAGCACCATTACTTTGCTTGCCCCTTTGTCAGCTACGTACACCTTATCGTCTGCGCCCACTTGCAGGTCAACCGGCTCGACAAAGCGCGCGCCCTTCGTTTCTGACGGCGTATAGATCGGTTGAATGCGCAGCCAGCTCGATTGGTTGCTGTCATAATAGGTAGTCCGGTAGGGCAGCTCCGCAAAAATCGCTTCTGGCGCGACAAGCATGGAGGTCGCCGCAAGAAGCAGGAATATTAGAAATCTCTTCATCGTCACGACTTCCTTTGCTGGTTTGAATTACTTAATTCCGGAATGTACCATCGTCTCCAGCACTCTCCGCTGGAAGAGCAAAAAGATAATCAGATTGGGCACGAACATGAGCAAGCCGGCCGCGGCGGCTACGTTTTGGCCTGATACGCTGTTCTGGAGCCCGCTCAATAAACTATTGACATAGAAGGCCAGCGTCCGCATCGTTTCCTCCTGCATGAACAAGGTGGAGGTTTCCACATCTCCCCATACGCCTTGGAAAGTAAAGATGGATATCGTCGCGATGGCGGGAGACGAAAGCGGCAGCACCATTTTCGTAAAAATGCCAAAGTGGCTTGCCCCGTCGATCTTCGCCGCCTCAAGCAGCTCGCCTGGAATTTGCGAAATAAAGCCGACCAGCATAAATACGGCGATCGGTGAAGCCAGCGCGGGCAAAATATGGCCGAAATACGTGTTGTTGATGCCGAGGCCGCTAATGATCAAGTATCTGGGTATGCCAACTGTCTCCGGCGCGAACATCAGGGATAACGTAATCAATGCCAAAATGAGCTGCTTGAAATGAAACTGGTATTTGGCAAGCACATAACCCGCCATCGTGCTGACGATAATGACGGTGCCGAGCGTTAGCCCCGCAACGATTAAGCTGTTGAATAAATAACGAGTGAACGGTACCGTCGCATTCGAAGCGTGCAAAATAAGCGACTCGAAATTGCGCAGCGTCGGATTTTGCACCAGAAACCGCGGCGGAAAGAGAAACAGCTCATTTTGCGGCTTGAACGCATGGTTCAAAATAAAGATGATCGGCAGCGACATGAACGCGGCAAGCGCGGTAAAAACCGTAATAAGGATGACCTGAAACGACGTTACGTTGCGAAGTTTTCGAATCATGGTTTTACAGCTCCTCCTTTGATCCGAACAGCCGGTAAGCAAATCTCATGGCGAAATAGCTGATGAGCAGCAGCATGACCGAGACCGCCGAAGCGTAACCGAGCTCAAAGCGGATAAACGCGTAATCGTCAATATGATTGATGATCAAATGCCCCGAGTAGGAAGGGGTAATCGCCATCCCTGTTAATTGGGTAGAAATTCCGCCTGCCTTCAACGTCCCGACGATCGACATGACGGCGCTGAACAGCATTTGCGGCTTCATCGAAGGAATCGTGATGTAGAAAACCTCCTGCAGCCTGCTGGATATGCCGTCGATGCGCCCCGCCTCGTATAGCTCCCGGTTTACCGTCTGCAGCCCGGCTAGCATCGCGAGAAAACCGACGCTAAAGCTGACCCAAAGCGATACGATGATCATAATGTTGAGCAAATATTTAGGGTCCTGCAGCCAGATGACCGGACTGTCGATCCAGCCCATATTCAGCAGGAAGTTGTTGAAGTAGCCGACGCGGTCGCCGCTGAACGTTGCAATCCAGACAACAGACAGCGCTACTCCGCCCGCCATCGACGGCGCATAAAACGCCAGCGTGTAATAATCGCGAATGCGGATCGGCAGCTGATGAATAAGCCACGCGAACAGAAACGCCAGAATATACCCGCCGGGGCCAACGATTAACGCGAACAAAAACGTATTCGGTATCGCTTTTGTTAGAAAGATAATGTCCTGCGTGAACAAGCTGATGTAGTTGTCTATCCCGATAAAATGAAGCGAGCCGAAGCCATCGTACGACGTAAAGCCTAGCGTCCCGGCCATCACGACCGGAACGACGATGAACAGCAGGAAACAAATCAGGAACGGGGCAAGAAACAGGTAGCAAAACGCGTCGCGCCTCATTTCCCGCCAAAATCGATTCCATTTCAAGCGGAGTGCCGATCCTTGCTTAGGCTTGGCTATTCTGGGAGAAAGCTGCGTATTCATCTCTGCGGTTCCTCCCATTCGTAAGGTTGTGTTATTTGCGGAATATGAAGATCGTCGTCAGCCGTTATGCCAAAATTGTTCTGTCTCCGGTCCATTTCACGCTGCAGGGAAAGCTGCGCCTGCTCAAGCGACTCCTGCGCCGGGATGCCTTCAAGCACGGTGCGGTTCCATGCGAACTCCATCTCCCTGGTCAGGAAATAATAGCCCGGCACATAAGGCATGTTTTTGGCCCAGCGCGCCTGCTCTTGGAGCGCCTTCAAGTCGTCGCTTGGCCAAGTGAGTGCTTTCATTGCATCAACGTTTGCGGTATTCCATCGGAATTCGATGCCGTAAAAGGATTCGATATCCTTCGCGTACTGCGACTGCACCTCTTCGGAGGTCCACCATTCAAGAAACTTCCAAGCATCGTCCTTGCGATCGCTCTTCTTCATGATCATCGCTGCGGAAATGCCTTGCGGCGACCACCTTTCCACCTCGCCGCTCGCCTGCTTGATGCCTGGCAGAGGCGCGATTTTCCAGTGGCCGGTTATTTCTGGCGCCGCGACAAGAAGCTGGACGTACGTGTTAAAATCCGCCACCCCGATCGGGATATCCCCGTCACGGAAATGCTGGAAGAAAGCCGGAATATCGATTGGAAGATTGTATTTCCGGTACAGCTCCGTCCAGCGTTTGAACGCTTGCTGGCCGGCATCGCTCGACAGCGTGCCCTTCAAGCCGTCCGTTGAGTAAGCCTCGGCCCCATTTTGGAAGAAAAGGGTGGAGAAGTCGCTCTTCGGATAGTTCATCGTCATTCCGTTCTCCTGCAGCGTCGGGAGCATATCGAACACGTCCTCCCAGGTGTCAGGCGCTTTCAAGTTCAAGCCTTCTAATATGTCCGTGCGGTAGAACAGCATCTGGAAGTTCTGCACCTCCGGCAGGCCATAGATGCCCCCATCGTAGCTGAGCGAACGGCCGACTCCGGGAATAAAACGGTCGAACACGTCTTTGAATCCCGGAAAACCAGACAGATCCTGTACGGCATCCCTCATCGCATAATCGGCTGGCGTAGATTCTCCTACCCCAAGCGCGATGTCCGGCACATCCCCTGCCGCATTTCCGAGAATGAGCATATTGGGATTGGTCATCAGATTGATGTTGACCTCGATTCCTGTTCTCGGCGTAAAATCCTGATCGACCATCTCGCGCAGCAGCTCGACGTAATCGCGTCCGCGCTGAACCCAGATCGTTAACGCTTCCTTGCGATTATGCTTGCGCGTGTCATAGTCCATGTAGAAGGAGCGCCCAAAGTCGGCAATGGAATACGGAACTCTCGAAAGCGTGCTTGCCACCTTCAAATTCGTTTCCGTTCCGGGCGTGCGCACCACGATGTAATCCAGCAGCAGCGGCTGCTGCGTCAGCGTTGCCATCCACGTTCCGATATTGTTTTGAATGGTGGAAAAGTCGTTGATTTTATTCGGAATTTCATCTACGTCTTTGTGCATTTTCTCCAAAATGGCAACTGAGCCCTTAATCGCTTCCGACAAATCGGAATCCTTTTTGTTCAGCCCGTTAATATAATTTCGAATATCGGTTAAGCGGGTGATAAAGCCCGCCATCTTTTGCTCCACATCAGGCTCCAGCTTCTTCATATCCCAAGTCCGCGTCGAGTCGATATTCGCGTCGAAGCCCGACTTGCTGTAATTTCCTGTTAGCAGGCGGATATGACGGTCGAACGCAGCGAGCTGGTCAAGCGTTTCTTTTAATGCCAGATATACCGGCTGAACCATCGATGAATCGGCGGTCATGCGGAGCGTGTGCGCTCCCTTCTCCAAATAGAAGAGCATCGGCGTTTTCTCGTTGTCCGCAAGCGCTCCGATCAAAAATTCCTTATTGGTCGGAATGCCATAATGAAGCAGCTCTTGAAACGGTGTTTTCCCGTCAATGGAAACCGTGCGGTAAGCCTCGAAGCCGTTCCGATAATTCTGGAACGTTTTTAGATCGATTTCATACCAGCCGTTCTCCGGGACGGTAAGCTTCCATTCCACCCACTCGCCAGGCAAGCGCCAGCGCTGTCCGCCCAGTACGTTGTAAGTAATCCGCCCTTTCGGATCTGGCGAAATGTGGGGCTCCGACCAAAAATCGGTCTGGATGGCGAGGCTCGACTTACGCTCGAACTGCTCCGCCTCAATGATGCTGTACCAGCTTGGCTGCGCTTCGACCTCCGGATGTAAGCGCTTGTAATTTTCATAGCTAGGAATGGCTTCCTTTGGCTTGAAGGAGATTGCACGAATGGCAACTGACTCTCTTTCCCCAACGATTCTGAGCGTGTGCTTCCCCTGCTCCAAGCGATAGAGCACAGGCTCGGATGATGCGGAGAAAATAGCTGCCGCTTTACTGCTCCACTCCGAAAGCTCCGATTGGGCAGGCCGAATCTGTTGGCCAATTGTATTGCGGTCATACGGGTACTTGGAATCCTTCCACAGCCGCTCAAGCTCGATTCGCTCCGATTCCACGAATGGATACTTGCCGTCGATTTGCACGCCGCGGACGACGGAAGCGTTGCCTCCCTCAAGCGGCTTGTACTCAAAGTGCAGCTCATACCAGCCGCCCTGCGGCGCCTCGAACGCCCACTCGACCCAGCCCTGCTCATTTTCCCAGCTCAGTACAGTCTCGCCTTGCTCGTTGCCGGTTTTCAGTACCGCTTCCTCGGCGGCTGCCGTATATTCAGCAGGTGCAATCGCAATAGGCTTCAGGCTGTCATCTGTGTCAGCAGCTTCCGGGAATTGAAACATCAGCTTGGCATAAGGCAGCGCCTCCGCTTTGCTCTCGAAGGAGAGCAGCTTCTCCGTACTCACGGAGGTCGCGTGAAGGATCGGTTCGCTCGCTGTCATCCAGCGGATGACTCCAAACACCAGCGCCACCGCCACAAGGAGACGAAGACCGATGCCGAGCATCCTCATCCTCTTCATCCTTCCTCTCCTCCGGCCGCCAAGGATACGCCCGTTTGCTGATCAAAGAAATGCACCTTGTTCATATTGAAGCCCATAACGAGCTTCTCTTCCTTGACAAACACCATCTCCGGCTCCGTTCTGCCAATGACCGTGTTCTCTCCCGCCTTCACATACACGTACGAGTCGGCTCCCGTCACTTCCGACATCAAGACCTCACACCGGACGTATTCATCCTCCAAATCGCCTGCCGTCTCACGCTTCAAGCTTACATGCTCGGGCCGCACGCCCAGCACGCAGTTGCGAAGCGATCCGCTTCTAATGGCAAAATGCTCATAATAGCGCTCAGGCACAAGCAGCTTCATCCGCTTATTGAGGAAATAATAATGCCCTTCCTCCAAGATCAGGCTGCCTTCTACGAAATTCATCTGCGGCGAGCCGATAAATCCGGCAACAAATAAATTTGCCGGTTCATCATACAGCTGCCTCGGCGGAGCTACCTGCTGAATGACGCCATCCTTCATGACGACGATTCTAGTCCCCATCGTCATTGCTTCCACCTGGTCATGCGTGACGTATACCATCGTCCGCTTGAGGTCGCTTTGCAGCTTGATGATCTCTGCCCGCGTCTGGGCACGCAGCTTGGCGTCGAGGTTCGACAGCGGCTCATCCATGAGAAAAACTTGCGGCTCCCTTGCGATGGCCCTGCCGAGAGCTACCCGCTGCTTCTGCCCGCCTGAGAGCTGGCTCGGCTTGCGATCAAGCAAATGCGAGATTTCCAATATTTTCGCAACGCGGTTTACCCTTAGCTCGATTTCATGCTTGGCTGTCTTGCGAAGCTTCAGCCCTAGCGCGATATTTTCATAGACGGTTAGATTCGGGTACAGGGCGTAGTTCTGAAAAACCATCGCGATATCCCGATCCTTTGGCGAGACGTAATTGACGAACTTCTCATCGATGTACAAATCCCCTTCGGTGATTTCCTCAAGCCCAGCCAGCATTCTCAGCGTTGTTGATTTGCCGCAGCCGGATGGACCGACGAGCACCAGGAATTCCCCCTCCTCAATGGAAAGGTGGAAATCGTTGACCGCCGGACGAGACTCCCCTTTGTAGTGCTTATATACATGGCTGAACGTAATGCTTCCCACCCTCACTCACCTCTCATGACGTATTTTTCTTCCTCTTGCTATCATTAATGTTACCGCATCCAGACAATGGCAAATATGAGACGATATTTTCTTTTGCAGTCAAAAATTAGCTTCTATGGGTACAAAAATACCGATTTGAATTGTTTTTTTGGTAAACGCTTTCTTTTTAGGCAGGTGGATGAGGGGGCCGCTCATTTGGCGTGAGAAAAAGATCCTTTGCCTAAAACCTCAAAAAAAAGACCATCCAAAAAGGTCATGCCAGACCTTTCAAGATAGTCTCACTATGAATAACCTCACCTCTGCTGCGTCTCCACGTGATCCGCCCACGAATGAAGGGGACGCCAATCCAATACATCCTGCGCCAATTGGTTGCTGACGACGGCAGCGCGGCCTTCAAACACCGCTCGGCGATCGGTAACCTCTGGGTAAAAGCGGCTCACCAATCGCTCCGTCTCCCAATTGCACAACGTATCGCTGCTCGTAATGTTGAGACAGATCGCCCCGCGATCCTCAACTTGAAGAGACGCTATGCATGCGCTGACGGCATCCCGTATATCGATGTAGCTCCACAAAATATGCTTGAAAACCTCAGGCTTATCAGTCGCGAGATGCTTATATTCCTCAGGTTTCGTAATCATCGAGAACCGGAGCGAAATGACCTGCATGCCGTTTCTCCGATCGAACATGGCAGCAGTCTGCTCATTGACTATTTTGGATAGGCCATAACATTCCTGCGGCTGCTGCGGATGATCCTCATCGAGCGGCAAATAATCCGGCGCGAACGGTGTCGGCGCCCATGCGAAGCCATAGGAAGACTCGCTGGAGCCCATGACAACCTTCCGTATGCCGAGAATCGATGCCGCTTCCAAAATATGATATCCCGCAACCGTATTGTTAGCGAAAATATATGGGTAAGTATGAACCAGCGGTGCCGGAATAGCCGCCAAATGCACAATCGCGTCTGCGCCATGAAGCGCGGATACGACCTGCCCGAAATCGGTCAAATCTACCTTGATTTGCTTGCAGCGCAGCTCATTTGATCTCTGGTTATCCAAGGAGACAACCTGATAGCCCTGCTGCTGAAGCTCCTTAATCAGCTGCGTTCCCAGCTTGCCGCTCCCGCCCGTGACAGCGATCGTTTTCATGATAAAAAGCACCTCCGTAGCTATTTTATGGGCGCACTAACGTGCCGTCCGCCTTACGGTCAAGATGATAAGGATTATGATAAACGGACCGATTCCAGTCCTCGCCAACGAGCAATTGCGCTTTCAATTCATCAAGCTCGATTCCAAGGCCCGGCTTGTTCGATGGATAGAGGTAGCCGCCTTTTCTAACGATATGTCCCTCAAAAGCATCCAGCTCCTCCGCCCGAAAATGATTGACCTCCTGGATGCCGAAATTCCAGATCGCCATATCCAGATGCACCGCTGCCGCTTGATTGACGGGATCGTTTTCTCCGCCCTCCTGCCAAGCGGTCCGCACGCCAAAAGCCTCGCATAACGCCGCGATTTTGCGGCATGCGCTTATGCCGCCAGCCTTCGAGACGCGAACGCGGATGAAATCGATCAGCCGCTCCTTCACTAGCTCCGTCCACTCCTGCGGATTGACGAACAGCTCGCCAACCGCCTGAGGCGTAGCGCTCTGCTGGCGCAGCTGGCGGTACCAGCCGATCTGCTCCGGCGCCAGCGCATCCTCAAGAAAGAACAAACCATAAGGCTCCACTCGCTTCGCCAGCTGTATCGCATTAATAGGCGAGAGATGCTCATGCACGTCATGCGTGAACTGAACGCCCATGCCAAAAGCTACCCGCAGCTGCTCGAACATGCTTGGGATTGCATTCAGGTACGCCTGCTCATCAAATACCGGACCTTTCGTCCATGCGCCCTCTGGCAGGTTTGCTTTATCGCCATTAATGAAGCCGCCCCCGCCATACCCGCCCATCTGGACGCGAATGACCGAATAGCCCTCTTCCATGAAGCGCTGCACGTCTTCCTTCAGCTCACCAATATCCGCGCCGCCCGCATGACCGTAACACGGGACGGCCGCACGGCTTGCCCCTCCTAGCAGCTGATAGATCGGCAAGTTCGCTTCCTTGCCTTTAATATCCCATAATGCCATATCGATGCCGCCGATCGCGGTATGCAATATCGCGCCGTTCCTCCAGTAGCCGCTCATATACATCGTCTGCCAAAGATCTTCTATGTTCGCGGCATCCTTGCCGATCAGCAGCGGCGCCAGAAGCTGCTCAATCACCTGCACGACAGCCTCGGGATTATAAATGTCCGAGGCGGAGCCGATTCCATATAAACCGTCTTGGTCTGTCTGCACCTTCACGATCGTCCAAGTGCCGTTTTTTCGCGTACGAATGCATTTGATACCCGTAATTTTTGCCATGCTCCCACCATCCCTTGTTTTGTCATGTTTAGTGTAAGCCAATCGCGCTGCGTTCCAAATGAGGCATCTATAAATTTTATGTCCTATTATTGTCCTCTTTTCTCTCACCCCTCCGGGCAAAAAAAAGGATGATTCCAAGATGCGGCTCTCCGCTCCCCAAAATCATCCCTATTTCTATACTCTTCGCTTTATTACTTCATATTTAGAAATCCTGTATTTTCAATAATCGCATCCACTTGAAGCTCCAGCTTAAGTTCGGAATAATATTTTGTTCGCCAATTTTTGAGCTCTGCTCTCGATAGTTCACTCCGAAAATATTGGCCTGTCCCTAAAATATCTGCGCCGCTCTTTTGAAGCTTGGCAAACATCTGGTCGAACCGCTGCTTCACCACGTCTTCAAGCTCCTGCTTAATCGTCTCGGTCGTAGGATTGCCCTTCGTTTCCAAAATGACGACCTTTAATTTTAGATTGCTTTTCAAAATCGGCATGCTGTTTACCATCAAACTTTTATTCGTTATCGAATTGCTAATGATAAGTACGCTTGCATGGTTGCTGACTTCGATTTTCCCTTGTGTGCTTTCTCCGTTAAAAGCGTTGAACAGCAGCGTTTCATCCGGATTGATTTGCGCGACCATTTTCCCGTTTTTCACGACTGCTGCACCTATATGCTGAACGACAGTCGTTTTTCCCGACCGAATGACCGGGATCGCTACATCCCGCGTATAGGAGTGAATGCTGCGGTATACTTCCCACACCCGGGTAAGCGCAATTTGCGGATTCCAGCCTGCATTTTTTTCAAAAAAATCATACAGCGCCGTTCCCTTGGGCTCCATACTTTGCGTCGCAGAAGTAAAAAAATGATCCATATCATCATCGCATATTGCGATAAGCGTCTTGGTAGATACATCCCGTCCTCTCATAAAATCAGCGATGATATCATCCAAGCCCTTCTGCGCATACTTTGTATCCACAAGAATGACCTTCACGTGCAGCAAATCTACATGATCCTCCAAATTCGCACTGATTTTATCCACCGCGTGATTGATCGTTTTCCCTGCTCCGGTAACAATTTTCGTTTTTGTCGTATTCCCGCTTGGTACAGGGATTTGCAGATAGATGAGGTATTCGTTCTCTTTCATCGTGACACCCATTACAACAGGCAATACCCGGTGGTTGATATCTCGGTTATCCCAGCATCCGCTTAGGAAAAGAACGATGCAGACGGCAATTAGCGATCTAAGCACTCTCATCTTTATACATCCTTCTGGAACGAAGCCCTAGAAATAAAACGGAAAAAGGAATCGCGAATAATACAAAAAAACGTAAAAACGTATTCCACATCATAAACGACTGAACTTCCTGCCAATTCAAAATCATTAAGCAGCATATATAAATCGTCGCGGATACGGCAATGACAATATAATTTAGTTTAACTTTAGGCATGGTCCGGTTTAAAATACGGCTGACCTCCCACAGCAGCATGGAAATAAACAACATCGTAAACGTAATTAGGCTCAGCAGCAAAAAAATCGTTACCCGGTCAAACATCAGCCAATTGATATGGATCGTGCTGACAAGCATAACGAATGGAAATTTGAACGTTGAAGCGGTCGCCTGTCCGAAAGTAAGAAGGGGGAGGTAAATCGACAAAAAGAAAAACGGTACGAGCGCCGCCAACGATATCATCACTTTTTTGCGCTGAAAAGAGAAAAACGGCTGCACGAAGCCAAGAAACAGAAAGTTCCCGGCAAATGCAGAAAAGCTGTTAAGATAGGCTGGCTTTGTCAAAAACGAAAAGTCGGTCCGGAATAACGGAAACAAATAGCGGAGGTCTACATTTTGAAACGATATGCTGGTCGTGAATAAGATCAACGGAAGAAATAAAATGGCTAGCAGCAATCCCGTCCGAAAGATTGCATTCACCCCGTTTAAAGTGATATAGGTTGAAATGGCAATAAGAAACCCCATAATCGCCCACATCGGCGTATCGGCAAGAAATACAAGGGTAGTGATCTCAGCGAAAGCCCGTACCGTAATGATGTTGACGAGTATCAAAAACAGCACAAGCGGCAATAAAAAAAGAATGGCTGCCCACTTGCCGACACCCAAGTAAATACTGATGATATCCTGTTTTGGAAAATAGCTTAGCCCCTTCATGTAAGCCCAAACGACAATCATATTGACGGCGATCCCTAATGTTATGGCAACCCAATGACCCTCCGTTGTGCTTGCGATAATATCAACAGGATAGAAAAAAAACACAAACCCTAGTTGAGTCAGACCGTACATCAGCACGACATGATAAGATCTATCCATTTTCGAATTCACCCTTTTTCATACTAAAATTCAAATATGAAATACCAAACGTAGTGAGGCTGGCGAGGTAGGCGCTTAATATAACCAAGCCTCCCAGCAGTCCGAGAACCCCATAGATGGCGCTTAAAATGACGATTAAGTATTTGAACAGACGGATCGAGAGCGAATTTTGAAAGCCAACCACTGTAGAATTCGCTATCGTCGTAGCTGCAAGCACGATAATGAGCAAATTGCTCACGAGTCTTGCCGTTACGACCGCTTGTCCCAAAATAATGCCTCCTACCATCGTGATCGTTGGACCGATGCTTTTGGGCAGCCTTGTACTCGCTTCAATAATTAATTCCAGCACGACCAGCATCAAAATAATTTCAACGATCGCCGGATACGGCACGCCTTCGCGGCTTTCGGCAATGTTTAAGGCCAGCTCTATCCTTAATACCTCTGGATTCACGGCAACGAGAGCCACATACAAACCCGGAGCAAGCAGCGTTGTCAGTACGCCAATCACCCGCAAAGCGCGAATGACTATCGTTAAAGGAATCGGGTAATTCCGGTCATTTTCGAGCGCAAACATATCCCAAAGCAGATTTGGGAGCACTAGCGCAAAAGGAAATCGATCGATAAATAGCACGACTCTTCCTTTATTCAATGCAATGGCTACCTCTTGCGGCAGTTCAGTCGTATTGAATTTTGGAATGGCTGACCATGAGGAGAAGCCCATCATTTTCGCAAGGTTTTGCAAATTATTAATTTCTCTATGCAAGTTGGCTTCGATTTGGTCTATTACTTTGCTGACAAGCTCAGGATCGGAATTATGGTCGTCATAAATAAGCGAAAGCTTCTTTTGCTGATCGTCTCCTGCCAAAAACGATTTTACCCGGACATGCTTTGACGTAATCTGCTTCCTGACGATCCCGATATTCGTATCGATATCCTCGATAAACGAGCTCATCGGCCCTTGAAGCACGTTCTCATTCGTAGGGGATTCCACCGTCCGATTTAAGACAATAGGGAACGGATCGACAATGGCACAGCTTCGTTCATTCTCGAAAAAAATAATCATTTTGCCCCCGACAAACAAGGTAAGGGCTTCGTTTATATCTATTTCTCTTACCTCTCCGGATAGCGCCATGATGTCCGCTAACGTTTTTGGCGCAGGATTAGCGTTGTCTACATTTTTTCGCAATGCTATTTTTGTGCTGACCAAATCAAACAGCGATGTAAAACCGAGCAAAACTACGGGTTCCCCGTAAATCTTGTCCGGTTGCATGAGGAAATCGTCATTTCCACCAAACCGCTCCTTTACTTCCTGCAGAAAAACATCCATATCCCGCTTCTCCTTATGTACAATTATTCCATCTTACGATTGTCCCCTCCTCGGTGCTTTATATACTAAAAAAGGAGCGCCCTATGAATAAGGACACTCCTTTGCTGCGTTGCAGCTGGATTTAACCGCTGGTTAGCCGCTCCATTACAAACTGCTGAAACTCCTCGGCCGAATCAAAAATACGCTCCGGCTGGATCCGGTAATGCTTATCCTGTACCACTGCCATCCACTGTGCCGCGAAGGTTCTTACGCCAGCCTCTTCGCCCGCTTGCATATCATCATTGCTGTCGCCTACAAAAATAGTCTGCTCGCGCGCCCAGCCAAGCGCGCTCAAAATCTGATGAATGCCTTCAGCCGAAGGCTTGCGCTTCTGCACATCGTCACCGGTTACGATTTTATCAAAGCCCACGTCCCAGCCTAGTTTGTCCAGCGAAATATCCAGCGTGCGCCGAGATTTTCCTGTAAATAAAGCTACTCCAAAGCCCGCCTGCCGAAGGGTGCTAAGCATCTGCGCAATCGCCACGTTTCGCTCCACAAGCTCCTCATGATGCTGCTCATAGTCTGCTAAAAACTCATTTATCGCCGTTTCAACCTGCTCCCGATTCGCCAAATGCCGCTCGATGATCTGCAGCTCCGTTGGTCCCGCCATCGCATAAATATCCTCAATCGACACTTCCCGGTTGTCATGCCTTTGGAATACGCCAGCACAAGCCTGATACATTACCGGCCAAGTATCGGCAAGCGTCCCGTCAAAGTCAAAAATAATAGACTTAATCTCCTGCATAAAAAATCGCTCCTCTCCCGTTGCTTTCACTCTCCATTATAAGCCAAAAAGGCGCTCCTGCTAGAGGAGCGCCTTACTTGCTATTTATTGATGGCTAGTCGGGTGATTCACGGTAAGCGGTATTTCATTATTGAACAGCCTTGCAATGTCGCCGGTCAGCCGCAAATAAAAATCGGAGGATACGGCGACGCCGTCTGCATCCAAGGTAAGGAAATATTGATTGTTTGGAATCATCGAGCTGTTTTCCGCCGCTTTGGCAATCGCCGTCGCTTCGTCATACTCGTCAAACATCGCAATGTAACCCGTGTTCACGCCGAGGCTCTTCAAATTATAAGCCTGACGCCACATAAAATCGCCATGAAGCCGCGGAATTTCATTAACGGGGCCATTTTTCATGTTTTTCCAAGCAAAGCCCGGCCAAATAACCGGCTGATACACGATGCCATTTTGCTGTGTAAATGCATAATCGGGCTGCCATTGATTGGTCTTGTAATGATCGGCTCCCGCAAGCTGGCTGAACCGTCCGACAAACCACGGAGACAGCATATCAAGCGATTTGTACACATCAAGGAAACCCGGCTTCGAATCGTTGTCGCCATTGCGCCAATGGGTAGGCACTCCGCCGATGACGTAATAGCCTTGGTTCTTAAACCAAGCGATCAAGTCCGCGGATTCCGCTGCTGTTCCCGGCCGGTCGGTAAAGCCGATTCCCCAAATACAAATGACAAGCTTCCCGTCCTGCTTGGCGTAAGCCGACGAGGAGGTCAGATTCATCGTGCCGACTACATTGTTCGTAAAATCATTTTTGACCGCATTGACCCATTGGTTTGGATCAAGTCCCGTAATATCATACATGACATAAAATTTGCGGCTGTATGCTTCTGCTGCATTTTTCACCTTAACGGCTACGCTGTCGCGGTTCTGGTTCCAGCTATTCGGCGCATAGTTCGCATCCGCTCCAAACCTTTGAAGCGCCGCTCCGCTGATGTTGTACGTCTGCATCCATTCAAAATGCTTGTTGACCGTTTCCTGATCATAAGAAGAAAACAGCTTAGCTGGCTGGCCGTTGCCCAAATTGCCCAGATTCGTCTGATAAAGCTTGGAATATTCCCGTAAGTCCGGATACATCTCGAAATTCACGTTCGAATTCGCCGTAAGGTTATTGTTGTTTTTCGACCAGTGCGTCCAATTGTTAAGCGGAGAGCCGTCACCGCCTGCGGTGAACCAGCCTTGATAGCCGGCAAATATTTTGCCGACCACATCGCCGCCAAGCGAAGCGGCTGCGAACTTAAACCACTGCACATTAAACAGATTTCCGGCTCCGCCGGTAAATTTCAAATACAGATTATGCACTCCGCTTATCGTCGATATCGCGCAGTTTTTCGTAGTCCAGGATTGCCAGCCGCCCGTGCTCGTCACCGCGCATGTGCCTGCTAACGTACCGCTCGCGCTATCCAGCCTTATTTCGATATTGCCGCCGCTCGTTTGACTCGCTACGCGCAGCGCGACCGAGGAGGCGCCGCTTCCGAAATTCACATTATCGAAAGCGATGTAATCCCCGTTATCCACGAAGGCAACATTTTGCCCGCCTTCGCTGGAGGCTTCCAATTGCGTGCCGAACTGGCTCGTAAAGCTGGAAGCCGCCGTTTGAGCAAAAGCCGAGAAAGAGCTCGGCGCAGCAGTAGGCTGCATCGTAGCAGTTGGAGTCGGCGATGGTATCGTTGCCGGTCCATATACTTCCAGCTCGGATAGCTGACCGCCGCTGGCCCCCGTATTTGCAGTGATGCTAATTTTAATGTATCGCGCGCTCGCGCTGGCAAAATTAATCGTCACCGCATTGGTGCCCGCGCTAAATGAATAGGCAGTTGAAGCAGCGACCGTGCTGTAAGCGATGTCGTCGCTGCTCTTCTCCACCGATAAGGTTTGCGAACGTGCTCCCCATGTCGCCGGAAGCTTAAGTACAACTTGATTGACGGTCTGGCTGCTGCCGAGATCCACTCTGACCCAGCTCGGATAGCTGTTTGCCGCTCCCTCCCAATAGGTGCCTTGATTGCCATCGGTAACGTTAGAGGCTGCATAGCTCTGGGTATGGCTGCTTTCCGTTACGCTTTTGTTTAGCGCTAGATTCGTAGCTGCGGAAACCTTGGATGAAGAAAACGAAAGCTGCGTGGAAATAAGTGCAAAAACAAGCAAAGCGATTACGTACGCTTGATTCCTTCCTTTTACCATCATACTTGCCTCCTCATTGATTGGAATGATAGAGAAACAAAAGCCTGTCGTTCAATTGGTCGATCCTACCACCTCCCTCTCTGCTTTTGTATTGTCAAAAAAAAAGAGCCTGGTCCCGGGGGACCAGGCTCGCGGATTAAGGCTGCCTTGCGGTTTCAGCTTGCTGTTGTCGCCTTGGTAAAGCTTAGCTTGAACGTATGCGTATTCCATATTAAGAAAATGTATTCGCTTACATTATGATTCAAAGGAGAAGCCTCCCTTTTTTAATAGCAGGTCGGCTTCTCATGTGGTGTGCGTATTATTTTTTGGCTGCAAGGAATTCATCGATTTGTCTTTGCGTTTCAGCGATGATGACGTCAAGGCCGTTTTTCTTTTGAGTTGCGATATAATCGGCTACCGCTTTCTCAACATCTTTGACGACGCCAAACTCAATCGGTCTGTTCAGCTCATCGTTTGCCGTGTCGCGTTTGGCAATTTCATTTTTCATATTGTCTTCCGCGATGAACAAGCCGTCAATTGGAGAGTTTACGTTGTTAGGCTTGCTAGCAAACTCAGCTTCCTTCAGCCAGAAGTCCTTGCCGTAAGTCATAGTCGGACGCATGAATTGCGGCTTCCAGAATGCCCATTGGCCGCCCCACTCCATGTAATTGCTCGTTGTCGTTTCCATGCCTTCTGGATACTCGGCTGTTTCACCGTTCAATACATAGGTTTTGCCTTCGATGCCGTATTGCACAAGGTCATACAGCGTTTTATCAGTTTCCATCATATCGAGGAAGCGAAGAACGCGCTCTGGGTTTTTGGAATTGCGGTTGATCGCAACGACGTTGGCAAGAGCGGTACGGTTAACGAAACGTTTGTCAGGATAAAGCTCGGCAGATTCCATTTTGAACGTCGGATCAGAGAAACCTGGATTTGCGCTTACCCACTCATGCGACGTTACGGTAAACAGTTTTTTGCCGTTTCTCCACTCAGCCGCTTCATCCGATTTATCAATCATAGCGTCGCGGTTGATGAGGTTATCGTCATACCAAACCTTGGCAAGCTTCGCAGCTTCAAGATAGAAAGGCTGCTGCTCAACCGGTTTAACCGTAATTTTATCGTCGCTCAAATAGAAGCCGAGACCGTGGAAGTTAAGGTCAACCCACTCATCACGAATCATAATGAGCGAAACGGGCGGCGTGCGGGAAATTCTTTCGTTTGGATACGCTTTTTTGAGCTCGCGCAGCAATCTGTCGACATCCTCAATCGTCTTGATGGAGCCCGCAGGAATATCAAGGCCTGCTTTCTCTACAAGATCGGAACGCCAGCCGGTAAACTTGCGCTCATTCATTTTCATCGTCCAAGGAAGACCTACGATGTTGCCGTTAACTGTTGCTGCAGCCAGCGTTCCCTGCTCCTCGTACTTTTTGTGCAGATTTGGAGCATACTCCGGCAGCAAATCGTTCAGCGCCATATAGGAACCTTTTGCGGCCATTTGCTTGTACGACAGCCAGTCGCCGTCGAAATTCATATCCCAGTTATCGCCGGAAGCAGCCATAACGAGCATTTTCTCTTTGAAATCGCCGAACGGGATAAAGTTAATATCAAACTTTACGTTAAGCCCTTTAGCCTTCACGTATTCGCTGACCTTGGACCAAACCTCGTCCGTAGCCGCTTTTTTATCCCCGCCAAAATAAAACTTAAGCGTAACTTCATCCTCCTGCTTCTCCCCTGATGCATTCGAAGGCGCATTCGTTGCCTCATTGCTTGGGGCATTTCCGTTGTTTGAGCTGCACGCTGCCAGAATAACGCTAAACAGCATAATGACGGCAATAAGTAGCGGCAGTTTTGCTCTGCTTTTTTGCATGTAAACCTCTCCCCTTAGCTTGTGATTTATATACTACACGGCTGATGCCGACATAGTCATCCTTTTACAGCGCCAACCATCAAACCTTTTACGAAAAACCGTTGAACGAACGGGTACAAGAAAATGATTGGCCCGATCGTAACGACCGTCAGCGCCATCTTGATCGATTCCGAAGGAATCTGCGCCGATATTCGCTGCATGGCCGACGCGTTGCTCGAGCTCTTCAAAAATTCCACATTGGATATGAGCGTTCGCAGCAGCAGCTGGAGCGGTTGAAGCTCCTGCTTATCGACGAACATGAGGCCAAGAAACCAGTCATTCCAGTAGCTCAGCGCTACGAACAATCCTACTGTGGCAAGTACCGGCAAAGAGAGCGGCGCAATGAGGCGGTAAAAGATTTTAAAATCGCCCGCTCCGTCCATCTTCGCGGATTCATTCATGTCCTCGGGTATCGATAACATAAAGTTTCGGATGAGGAACATATTGAACGCATTGGCGAGCATCGGTAAAATAAGCGCCCAAAGCGTATCTTTCAGATCCAAATATCTGACGCAAATGATGTACCAAGGCACTAGTCCGCCATTGAACAGCATCGTAATAATGACGTAGACGGACAAAATATTCCGGTACTTAAACGACCGCCTCGCCATGACGTATGCGCCCATGCTTGTGACGAACAGCGACAGCACCGTGCCCGCTACCGTTACGAACAAGCTGACGCCATAGGCATCAATGATGCGGGTCGAGCCGAGAAACAGAATGCGATAAGAGTCAAACGTAATGCTTTTGGGCCATAACGTATACCCATAATCCATAATGTCCTTCTCCGTGCTAAGCGAGCCCGAAATAACCATAATGAACGGAAACAGGCAGGACAAGCTGAACAGGGAGATGGCTACAATGATGACAAACTGTGAGATGGAAAACTTTTTCGCAAGCATATGGATGATCCTCCCTTGATGTAAAATGACGTTTTTAGAATATCGCCGAATCCTTGTCTATTTTGCGAGCTGCATAGTTGCTGCCGATAATAAGCACGAATGCGATAATCGATTGCAGGAAGCCCGCCGCAGATGCCATTCCAATATCTCCAGATTTGCGCAAGCTGCGATAAACGAACGTATCGATAACGTCTGTCGTCGGGAACAAGAGAGAAGCATCGCCAACCATCGCGTAAAACATCCCGAAATCCGCATTCATAATTCTTCCCACCGCAAGCAGCGTTAAAATGATAATCGTAGGCCTCAGCATCGGTATGCTGATGTAGCGAATTTGCTGCCATCTGGTCGCTCCGTCGATGGAAGCCGCTTCGTAATACGAATTATCGATTGACGTGAGTGCCGCCAAATAAATGATTGTTCCGTAGCCTGTAACCTTCCACCGCACCGCGATGGTTAGAATCAGCGGCCATAGGCCGGCTTCGCTATAAAAATCGATCGGCTGCATGCCAATCGTTTCAAGGAGACGATTGATCGCCCCGCTCTCGAAATTCATGAGATTGTAAGCGAACACGCCAACGACAATCCATGAAATGAAGAAAGGCAGGAACGTTAACGACTGCGTTACCCGTTTAAAATATTTGTTCCTAATCTCGTTAAGCAGGAGTGCAAATCCAACCTCGAACAGCAGCCCCACCGTAATGAACAATGCGTTTAGCAGAATCGTGTTTCTCATCGCCCGGAAAGCGGTGGAGGAGGAGAACAAATACTCAAAGTTGTTCAGCAGCGGGTCCATCCAATCGCTGCCGAAAATTCCTTTGGCAAAGTCAAAGTCCTTGAAGGCAATGACCAGCCCTGCGAGCGGCAAGTAATTAAAGAGAAAAAGGAGCGTCGCTACGGGCAGGAACATGAGCAGCAACGTGCGATTTCTAAGCAATTCCCGAATGACTCCATTAGATTTCATATCAATTTCCCTTCCCCATATGTGATACTTTTATTCTAATGGAGGCTATAAGGGCTTACTATGAGCCATTCTTATACTTTGTGGTTTAGGTTTATCCTCCTCGCCTCTGGCTTGTCCTTGCAGGCGAATGAGAGAGGAATACGCAGGATATCTAGCCTTTGGTGAAAGCATGCACGTAAATGCACTAACCAGCATTCAGCGTATAACCAGCTCAATCTAACTAGCATGAGTTACCCGCACACCCTCTTGATACAAAAAAAGCTGCCCCACAAGGCAAATACCTTGTTAGACAGCCTATCCGGCGAATTACCGCTTCCACTTCTTCCGCAATTCCAGCGTTTGTTTGTTCCATGCTTCCGTCTCCGCAATGATCCGGTTGATATCATGTCCCTGGAAGACGATATCGTTAATCACGTTGATCCAGTTGTACTCGGAAAACCCGGGAATCGTTGCGCCTGGCAGCACGAGCCCGTTATCCTTGGTCATCTTGACCGCCTCTATGTTTTTCCCCTGCCACAAAGGAACCTGATCGATATACGCCGTCAGCTCCGGCTCGATGACGGAGGCGTTGGCGCCCTTCTCGATCTTCCACTTTTGCGCCTCCGTCTCGAATTGGAAGCTAATCCATTTGTACGCCTCCTCCTTATGCTTCGAGCCGCTCAGCAGCGCAAGCGGACCTAGAATATGGAAGGAAAATTGGTTAACCTTGCCTCTAGGAAAGGGCAGGATATCCCATTCAAACTTCGCTTCCTTCTGCAGCTTTGGGAGCAGCCAGTCTCCGCCGATTTCAAATGCGGTTTTGCCATTGATGAATTGTTTGACCACGTCGCCCTGCTCTGCCGATTTGCTCCATGACAGCATCGAGCCGTCCTTGGTGACGAATTCCGTCAGCCAGCGCACATCCTCCATAACAGCCGGCGTGTTAAGCAGGCTTTGCGTCAGTCGCTCATTCAAATAGGCTAAATTCGGAGCGTGTCCGTCGGCCGCCGCTTTCATCGGGAGCAGGCGCATCACGAAGTCGCTGCTCGTTGTCAGGCCGTATTCGCCCGCCGCAGGCTCCGTCACTCGCCTTGCGATATCTCGAAAATCATCAAAGGTCCAATTATTCGGCGGCATATCTACGCCATGCTTCGCAAGCAGATCCTTGTTCACGACAATCCACATCGGCACGTCAACGAACGGCACCGCAAGCCTGCGGCCATTAAACGCCATCGTATCGAAGTAACCGTCAGGCAGCACCTTTCCTTGGAAGGAAGCATCGGCGTCCATATACGGCTTCAAATTTTCTAAGAGGCCATGCTGCTCGAAGCGCAGCAGGTCACCCACGACCCACGTCAGATCAGCAGGCGTACCGGCAGCTTGAAGCGCAAGTATTTGATCCAAAATGCCGTCATCGCCGCCCTCGATTGGAATGGGCTCAATCGTAATCCAAGGATATCTCGCATTAAATTTGTCATACAGCTCCTGGTACGTATCATCGGCCCAAGTCAGCAGCTTCAGCGTGACGGGAGCTTTAGCAGGTTCCTGCTCCTCGTTCGTCGTGCGAACTCCCTTTGCCGCATCTCCGCCTCCCCAGCCATTGTACGAGCAAGCGGTAAAAACGAGCATAAAAATCAGGAGTAAACTTATAACAAATGTGTTTGTACGTTTGTTTTTCAAGGTTATGCCTCCTTAGATACTCACGCTTCACCCATTCCCAATCGCATCCAAATCCTGACCTTCCTTCAGGATAGGATGCCTTAACGTAATCTTCGTGCCTATTTCGGGCCCTGTCTCGATCTGGAGCTTGTACGCGTCGCCAAAATAAAGCTTTAACCGGTCGTTCACATTGCGAAGCCCTACTCCCCTGCGCGTATGGGAGAACTGGACGCTAGGCTCCTCCTCCTTCTCCAGCTGCTCCAGAACCGAAGCCGGAATGCCTTTTCCGTTATCGCTCAAATCGATAACGATGTCGTCGCCTTCTTTTCTAGCCGATATGATGATTTTGCCCTTCTCAAAATTGTCCCGCACGCTGTGCTGAATCGCGTTTTCCACAAGCGGCTGCAGCAGAAGCCGCAAAAACGGCAAATCCATCGTCGCTTCCTCGCAAGCATACAAGATGCGAACTACCTTCCCCATTCGCGCTTGTTCAATTAACACATATGCTTTGACCTGCTCGATCTCGCGGCGCAGCGTTGTAATCTCCTTGCCCTGGTTCAGGCTGAGCCTTAGCAGATTGCCGAGCGCCGACACCATCTCGCTAATGTCGCTGCGGCCATGGTTTTCCGCCTTCCACCGAATCGATTCCAACGTGTTATACAAAAAATGCGGATTAATCTGATGGCTCAGCACTTGGAATTCGAGCGCTTTTTTGTTTCTCTCCGAGCGCGCTGCTTCCTTAATCAACCCTTCAATCCTCTGCACAAGGCTGCCAACCCCTCGGTAAAGCCATCCAACCTCGTCCTTACGCGACGACCATGGAAGCAAATAATGCAGATTGTCCGCTTCCAGCCTTCTCATAATGCGAACCAGATGAGCAATCGGCTGCGTGTAATAGGCGGTAATATAAAAGACGACGCTAATGCAGCAGACCAGATAGACGATCAGAAAAATAACGAGCATCCGGTTAATCTCATCAATCGTTCCCGTCAGCTCGTGCAGGGGAGTCAGACTGACGATGGTCCACGGATGGTTTGCCATTTTAATATAGGTCGCCAGATAGGTTTGCCCATTGAGCGTAATGGATTTGGAGCCTTCATCCCCGGTGTTCATATAGGAGATAAAGGGGGCTGACGGAAACTCCTTGCCGGTCCATTCATTAGCCGATGAATCGTAGTGCACGACGCCCTTCTCATTGATAAGCAGCAGCTTCTGGTCCTTCAGCTGGTCGGATGGCGAGAAATAACGTTTCAAATAGTCCTCGGATAAATCCGTAGCAATGATCCCTCTAACTTTCTGGTCGTACAGCCCCGAAAAACGTTTGACATAGGAGAGCAGCGGCTTTGCGTATTTGCCCTGCTGCGGCATGGTCAGGTACCAAGTCGGGCTGACTGTCGCTTTGGAGCGCTGGAACCAATACTGGTCGCCAATGCGAACCGATTCATCTATCGTCCTCATGTACGAGGGATAATCGGTTGGCTTGATCGGATAAACCTTGACCCTGAACCCATCGATCGCCGGAGTAGCATGATACAGCACGGTCAACAAATTAACTGTAAACGCTTCCTCTTCTGCTTGGTCCTTTGGCTCTTTTTCGAGCAAATCCTGAAGCGCTTTATTGCCGATCACTTCATTAACCTGATCGTTTAATTTATTGAGATAGATTTCAAAGTTTTTTCTCGCTTGGAGAAGATAACTCATGGACATCGTCGTATTCGTATTGGAAATGCCCTCAATCGATTTGATATGCGCATAATACGCGAAGAGCAGAAACGGAACGATTATGATCATAAAAAAGATTAGAATCATCCGATTGCGGAAGGATGAGGCCAACCGAAAGGAAACTTTATTCATCTGCATGTACCTTCCTTCGACTATGCTGCCCCCTGCGCGCAGGTAGACTTGTCCTCGATTTTATACGCATTACTGTTCATCCTGCAAGATGCAATTTCCTCTTATGCAGGAGCATCTCTATGCCTTTTGGCTCTTTCGGCCCGAAACGATAATAATTCCCCTTAAAGTTTGTTTTTCCCTCATTGTGACCAAGCTGCGGATTCATTACACTATTCCCGTAATACCTAACCTTTCACGGAAAAGAGGAACAACGATGACTGCATCGAAAAGGGTGGTACATGTCATTTCCCACACCCATTGGGATAGAGAATGGTATATGCCTTACGAGGCCCATCATGTGAAGCTTATTGAAACGATGGACACGCTGCTGGAAACGTTCGAGTCCGATCCTGATTTCCGCAGCTTTTATTTGGATGGGCAAACGATTATTTTGGACGATTATTTGCAGGTATACCCGGAGAAACGCGATCAAATCCAAAAGCTTTGTGATGAAGGCAAGCTGTCGCTTGGCCCTTGGTATATTTTGCAGGACGAATTTCTTACGAGCAGCGAAGCGAATGTCAGAAACTTGCAAATCGGGCACCGGGATGCGGCAAAATACGGACCGATCTCGAAGCTTGGCTATTTCCCCGATTCATTCGGCAATATGGGCCAAGCCGCGCAGCTGCTCAGGCAAGCGGGCATCGACACCGCCGTCTTCGGAAGAGGCGTCAAGGCTACGGGCTTCAACAACCGAGTGGAGGATAGCACCGGCCTTGAGTCTCCTTTCTCCGAGCTGATCTGGCAGGCGCCTGACGGCTCCAGCGTACTCGGCATCCTGTTTGCCAACTGGTACAACAACGGCATGGAAATTCCGGTAGATCCGCTGAAAGCGAAGCCTTACTGGGAGCATCGTTTATCGCGCGCGATGCAGTATGCGTCAACCTCGCAGCTGCTGCTCATGAACGGCTGCGACCACCAGCCCATTCAGACGAATCTCTCTGAAGCGCTTCGCGTTGCCAGGGAGCTCTTCCCGGACTACGAGTTTGTGCATTCTAACTTTGATGACTATATAAAGGCCGTTCAGGCCGAGCAGCCGCCAACCTTAAGCTTGACGCGCGGCGAGCTTCGCGGACAGCAGACGGACGGCTGGTATTCCTTAGTCAATACCGCTTCCGCCCGCGTCTATATCAAGCAGCTGAATCAGCGCAATCAGACGCTGCTGGAGAAAGTTGCAGAGCCGATCGCAAGCTTAGCGCATCAGCTGGGCAAGCCTTACCCGCATGGGCTGTTCCAATATGCTTGGAAGACATTGATGCAGAACCACCCGCATGACAGCATTTGCGGCTGCAGCGTAGATGAGGTCTACCAAGAGATGCAAACGCGGTTCGCCAAAAGCATGGAGGTAGGCAAAGCTTTAACGAACGAGAGCGCCAAATTCATAAGCGCAAAAGTGAATACGAGCCATTTTGCAGCATTTGGAGAGTCCGCAGCGCCTTTTGTCGTTTTTAATACGAGCGGCTACGAGGGCTCGTCTGTCATAACCGTTGAGGTTGAATGGTCGCATCGCTTCTTCGATCAGAGCGAGGACCCTGTGGCCATTGCCGCTCTCGTTAAGGAGCGGACGCATGCCGGTGGTTATTTGGTTAACGCTGCCGGAGAGCGGATCGCGTTCACCGTGCATGATTTGGGCGTGCGTTTTGGCTATGAATTGCCAAGCGATAAATTCCGGCAGCCTTACATGGCACGCGCGCTGAGCATAACCTTCGAGACGGGAACGCTTCCTTCCATGGGCTACAGCTCCTTCGCTTGGATACCAAGCGAGCATGATAGCAAGCCTGAAGCCGATAAACGCGAGACCTTGGTGACAGGTACGGCAACGCTCGAAAATCGTCATCTCAGACTGACCGTTGAGGAGGACGGAAGCTACGTTGTTTATGACAAGCGAAGCAGACAGCTGTTCCTTGATCTCGGCCAGTATGAGAACGTTGGCGATATCGGGAACGAATATATTTTCAAACAGCCAGCTGGCGATTTGCCGATTACGACAAAAGGCAGCAAAGCCGAAATTCGGATTGTTGAGGATTCGCCATACAGGGCCGCCATCGAAATCGTGCATCGGCTATCTATTCCTGCACGGGCAGATGACTTGCTCGCGGAAGAAGTCCGGACGATGGCCCCATTCCGGCAGCGGAAGGCTGGCAGATCCGACTTGCTTGCTCCGCTCGTCATCGTAACCCGCGTCAGCCTCGAGCGCGAAGGCACAGGCGTGCATGTTCATGCGCGTATTGAAAACCAGTCCGCTGATCACAGGCTGCGCGTATTGCTGCCATCGGATATTCTGGCAACAACCCATTTTGCGGACTCCATCTTTGAGGTCGCAGAGCGCCAAAACGTACCGTCCAAGGAATGGGAAAATCCAAGCAACTGTCAGCATATGCAAACCTTTATCGACGTGCACGCAGATCAAAGAGGCTTAACCGTCGCAGGCAAAGGCTTAAATGAATACGAGGTGCTCCTGGACGGAAGAAACACGATCGCGTTAACGCTGCTTCGCTCGGTCGGAGAGCTTGGCGACTGGGGCGTTTTCCATACGCCTGAAGCACAGTGCCTTGGCACGAACGAAGCGGAATGGATGATCATTCCGTACGGCGATGCCGCGGACCGCTTCGATGCTTACCGTGAAGCGTACCGGTTCCCCATTCCGCTGACTGCTGTCCTTACAGGGGTTCATAATGGCGAGCTTGCTGCTTCGCATGATTTTCTCAAGTGGAACGGCGACCAGCTTGCGTTCTCCAGCTTGAAGATCAACGAAGAGAGAGGCGACAGCATGGCGCGGTGGTATAATTTAGCCGGCACGTCTGCGAGCTTAGCCATTCATCCAGACGCTGCTTCCGAAACCTACGTAAGCAATATTATGGAAGACAAAAGCTCCGAGCAGGTTAACAATACGGTTCAAGTAGGTGGCTATAAAATTGTAACGATCGGCTTATCATCAGAATCGAACTAATTCATTACTATCATTTGCATCAACGTTTAACGCAAAGAGGCAGCTTCCGAAGGTTCATGCTATTTCCACCTTGGAAGCTGCCTCTTGCTGTCATAATGAATGCCATTGTTCCTATTTGCGGGTTACCGCAGCTTTTATTCGTCAGCAATGCCCCTTTGTCGTCTATATTCTTTTGGCGTGCAGCCGACTTGCTTTTTGAATAGCTTGGAAAAATGCACCGGATCCTTATAGCCGACCTGATACGAAATCTGGTACACCTTATACTGGATGTCTCCCAGCATTTCCTTCGCTTTCTCAATGCGTATTTCCGTCAAATATTCCAAGAAGGTTTTCCGCTTCTCTTTCTTGAACAGCTTGCTCAGCCATACGGGCGTGACATGAACGGCCATCGCCACGCTTTGCAGCGTCAAGCTCTCCGCATAATCGCGGTGCAATATTTTTTCCGCCTCATAAACAATCTGGCTTGGCGTTGCGGATAGCTTGCGAAAGTCTGCCGCAATCGCTTTCAAAAATAATTCCGTCTGTACGCGCAGCGACTGCAGCGTATCATATTGCTCCAGCTGCTCCCAAACCGCAATCGGGTTGCTGCCCCAATTTTTATTCGGAATGCCGGCCGCCGCTGCTCTTCGAAACACCTCAAAGAGCCATTCGAATATTTTCTGCTGGATATCCCGCAATTGGCTCAGCCGCCAAGCTTGGACCATCTCCACAAACCGATCCATCGCCGCCGTTATTTCATCATCTGATCCGTATTTGACGAGATCAAGCACCTCCTCGGGCTCGCCAAGCGACAAGTCGCCTCCATCGCCTTCGTAATAAAGCCCCTGCTCCGTAAATAATCGATTGCCGCCATATACCGCCTTCTGCTCCAATACGTTCAGCGCTTCCGCATACATTTCATGAAGATGCTCGAACGTGCAAGGTGTCGTCCGCATGCCAGCGCTCGCCTTCACCTTCACAAAATCATTGATTCGCTGCAAGCATAGCTGCGCCATGCCCCGGCTTAGCTCCGCATGCTCTGGGCGCGAGCAGCCTAAGATAACGACCCAGCGGCTGCTGCTGTCGGTGCAAAGCGCGAAGGGGTGCGGATATTCCTCCTCCAGCGTCTGATTGACCACATTGCCGATTCCAAACAGCACCAGATCCTTCTCCTTCGTGTGGCGGTTCTCAATCGCCTTCAGATCATCGGCTTCCACGACCACAAGCGTCATCTGCTGGTTTGCGATCCACTCCAAGCTGAGCGTCTGCAGACGATGGCGCCGCCTCGCTTCCCGGTAAGGATCGTAATCCTGCTCAATCATCTCTCTGAGCAGCTCCTCGCGCATTTTGGGTATGGCGAATTTAACTTGGTTGATTAGCAGCTGTTCGTTATGCTGGTCCATTTTTTTCTTATGGATATGGTCCATCGTTTTGCGAACGATTTGGTCCAGCTCCTCCAAATTGATCGGCTTGAGAATATAATCCAGCACGCCGATTTGCATCGCCTGCTTGACCAGCTCAAAGTCATCATAGCCGCTGACAACAATCGCCTCCGGCTTATAATCCTCCACCTTACTCAGAGAGCGGAGGAATTCTAGACCGGACATCCGGTTCATTTTAATATCGGTAACGATCAGATCAGGCCGCTTATCCATTGCGAGCATCAAAGCTGTATCTCCGTCATCGGCCACCAGCACTTCCTCGATGCCAAAATGATCCCAAGGAAAGCGGTTACGTAAACCTTCGCGGATTTCGAATTCATCGTCCACTATTAGCGCACGCAGCATCCTCTCACCTTACCCCTCTTGCATTTTCATTAACCTTGCTCATTCTAGCTGTTGCTTACCTCCATACTACCTGACTGTATTTTGGATTGCACGGGGGTAAAAGCAAACTTTATGGTTTACTTTTAAATGAATTGGCATACATGAAAAAAAAGCCCTCGCCATTAGCAGCGCTAATGAGTGAGGGCTTCCCGTTAAAACAAACGCAAAATCGGCTCATAAACGCCATAAAGCAACAGATAAAAGGCTGCTCCCAGCGCGGAGCCAATATACGCTCCATTCAGTCGGATGCGCTGCAAATCGGTCTCGACTTTGCTTTCAATAAAGTGCACCAGCTTCTGCTCCGTAAAGCTGTCCAGCGTCTTGCGCACAATGACTCCGATAATCGCATGCTCCGTCTCAATCATTTTATGAACGAATTTCTGGGCGTACTGCTCCAGCCAGCCCTTCGTTTCCTCATTCGCCTTAAACCAGTCCCAATAAGACATGACAAATTGATTGATCAAATCCTTAATATCCGCTTGGTTAACGGAATGCTTCTCTTGCAAGGCCAGCTGAAGCCCCTGATCCTTCATCAGCAGCTGCCGCAAATTGCCAAGCAACGCCTCAATCGAAGGAAGGAAGGAAATCTTCTCGATAACCTCGTCTCTCCACTCGTTGACGGCTGCAGATACGTCTTCGCGATTTTGCAAATGGTCAGCCAGCTGGTATACCATGTTTTC
Source organism: Bacillus sp. FJAT-26390 (assembly GCF_001682865.1). Lineage (GTDB taxonomy): Bacteria > Bacillota > Bacilli > Paenibacillales > Paenibacillaceae > Pristimantibacillus. Next base: position 553,333 of record NZ_MAQX01000022.1, on the reverse strand, counting down.
GAGCAAAACACGAAGCTCATGCTGAGGATTTCGCAGGTCATCGATTAATCGCTGCAAATCGCCATGCAGCACGTTTGCCGCATCGTCGAGATTTAGCGCGTTGGTTGATTCTGCGATTTCTACCGCCATTTTTTTGAGCCACTTGGAAAAAATGCTTCCTTGGTTAACGAATTTCTCCTTCTCCTTGCCAAGCAGCTCCCTTATCGCTACTTTCGTCTGCTCATCGGCTGCCTTAACAGCTGCAAACTCAACTACATAGTTGAGCCAGCTTTGAAAATTGCCCTGGTCCATTACCCATTTCAGCGCCTTGCCGGCATATGGCGACATATTAACGCGGCTTAAGCTTTTGCGAGCCTTCTCATCCAATACGACGGATATGCCCTTGAAATCCAGCTTAGCCAGCAGCCCCGACACGAGCTTCCAGCCCTGCTCTGCGAGCATGCCGCCTGGACGGCGATCTACCCAAGCTATCGCGATCTCCACCAGCGAAATCTGGCTCACTTTATCCTTCAACAAATCTTTGCTGAGCAGCTGCTGCTCAACCATGCTCGCGACGCCTTCGATAAGCTTATCGCGATTTCTCGGAATTATTGCGGTATGCGGAATCCACTTCAACCCAAATGGATGACGAAATAGTACCGTTACCGCAAATAAATCAGCTAAAGCGCCAACAAGTCCCGCTTCGGTCGTATAGAGCAGCATGCGCGTCCACCAGTTGTTCGGGAACACATATAAGCAGCAAGCAGCAAGGACGAACAAGACGGCTAGCAGCATCAGGCTGCGATTTGCTTTTTTTCTCATTGCCATTACGCTTGCCCTCCGATCCAAAAGGTTGCCAAATGCAGCACCACGCCAATAAGCGCTCCAACCCCTATGCCGTTAATTCGAATGTACTGCAAGTCACGCCCTGCTTTCTCTTTAACGAGCTCGATAAGCTCCTCCTCAGAGAAGCTGTTCAGCTTGTCGGTTACCATTTTGCCGATGTACGAGTGCTTCTGCTCCATCCATTTGAGCACGGTGGTCTTCACGTATTGATCGATGCGGTTGAGCAGCTCCGCATTGCCTTCCAAATAAGCAATGCCTTCCTTCAGCTTCTCCTCAATCCAAGGATATCGCGTAATCTGCCCTTCCGCGTTCGCTGCCGCGGCACTGCGGATAGACTCGAGTCCCCGCTGTATGTAAACATCAAGCTTTACCTCTTCCTTTACAGAAGAAAGAAGGGTCGTCTTGCCCGCTTCAATTCGGTTGCGCAGCTGCTCGTCGGTACGCAGCCTTTCAACAAATTGCGCAATGAATGCCTTGAGCTGGATGCGCTGCGGATGATCTTCCGAATGGAATTTCTCCAAAAATGACACCAGCCACTGCTGCAACCTGCCGCTAATATTCGCCGATTCCAGGCCCGCTGTAGCATCTATCAGCTTTCTTCTAAATTGATCACCCTCATAAGAACGAATCGCAGAATCAACGATTTGGCTGATTACGGTGCCAAAAGCGGCCGACTTCACGATTTTTATGAGCTCCGGGATCAAAAATTCGATCATACGGTCATCGTAGCCATTACGGATCGTCCAATCGCCGGCATCTGCCGCGATATCCGCGACCGGTATCGAATCGGCATGCTCAAACAAGAAGATTTGTACCGTTTTGGCCAGCTCCTGCAAATCGATTGTCGTAATCACATCATCCGCTAGCTGCTGCAAAATATCGTTTACGCCTTCTTCGCCGCCATGCTGCTTCAAATAGGTGACCAGCACATCCGCAATGTTGTATTCGTCAAGCCTTTCCTTAATGTTCGGGATGGTCAGCAATTCATTTTGCACCATCTTCACAAGCTCGCCAATCAATCGCTCCCGGTTGCGGGAAATAATGTTAGTCCCCATCCATTCCGGCCATTTGATCCGCAAAGGATTGCCGAACAATGCGCCAACCGCAAAGGAATCGGCAAGCCCACCGATCGTTGCCGCACTAAAGAGCGAAAAGAAAAGTCCCCCAATAAACGTATCGTGAAAGGGAAATGCGGCAAATATTCCGATAGCCGAGAAGAGCAGCGCCAAATCCGCTTTTTTCTTAATGCTGAATTTATTCATAGACAAGCTCCATTCCTGATGATCGTTACCTGAGTAATTATCCCATAACTATGTAGTATGAAACAATGGAGCTTTCAAAACATCTATTTTATCCTCGCAAAACCAGATTTATTTTGTGCTTCTAGATACCTGCCATATGCCCCAAAAAACAAAAGCGGCGCCTGCGACATGCGCCCATGAAAAAGGTTCATGGAGCACGACATAGGAGAGCAGCAAGGCGCTGACTGGAATGCAGCTCGTATAAACGGCGGCAGTACCGGCGGGAACCTTGGCGACGCCGCGGAACCAGAGGATATAAGCTAGTGCCGTAACGAAAATGCCATAGTAAAGCAGAAGCCCGATATCCCCAAAGCTTAACTCGCCAAAATCGTAGGTTAAAGCTTCCGCAAACGAAAAAGGCAAAAACATTAAGAACGAAAAAAAGGTCACATAGGTGGTGCCGAGCAAGGAGGAGACGCTGCTGGCTGTCATTTTTCGCAAAATGGTAAGCATCGCCTCCCCGATAACGGCGCCTAAAATGAGCAAAAGCCCGATGTACAGCCCCTGCGGCCGTGACTCGGAGGATGGCAGCAGCCAGCCGGGCAACTGCAAGCTCAAAACACCCAACAATGAGCAAATGATGCCTATTTTGAGCCGTGCCGTAACCAGCTCCTTCAAGAAAATAACCGACAGAAACGCCACGATGGCCGGGGTTAGGCTCGTCACGATGCCCGCCTCCGTTGCAGGCGCAAACCGCAAGCCATACAGCATAAGCACCCGAAACATGAACATGCCAAGAAACGCCTGCAACAGCAGAAACAAAAGATCCTTCTTCCCAACCATGATCGGAACGCTGCGTTTTCGCAATAAGAGTGGAATTAAGAGCAGCAAAGCAACCGATAGGCTCATACTCTGCGACAGAAAAACAGGCATCTGCATGGTAGTCATTTTGCCGGCGACAACCGAGCTTCCGATCAGAATAGCGGCAATGGCAAGCTCGAAATAAGCAAAAATACGGGAACGATTCAAAAACAACAACCCCTCTTCTATTGGTTCCTATATACTGTAGCAAAGGGGAATTGGCTTGTTGTAGTGCCACTCACAAACCTATTTGAAGGTACCGCTTTACGGGGGAGGACTGGAATATTTGTGGTTTTCTATTGATAGGCAAGCGACTGCGCCTATGTTTCGCCAAGTGTTTAATGCGCTGCAAGCAGCGATTCTTACCGGTCAGCTGCAAGCCGGCTATAAGCTGCCGTCCACTCGGGAGCTGGCAGAGCAGCTTAATGTCTCGCGCAATGTCATACTGGAGGCTTACGATCTGCTGCTTGCCGAAGGATATATTAATGGCCGCTCAGGTGCGGGAACTTATGTAGCAGAGGGCGCTTGCCTTATTGGCTATACGTCGGCGGAGACTGATGATGAATCTTCCGCTTCGTCCGCAGTTTTGAAAGAGCCGGAGCAGCCTTTTCTTTCCTTTCGTACCGGCCTTCCTGCTCTGGAGCTATTCCCAATGAAGCAATGGGGCTCCATTCTTCAGAGAGTCTGCATGGACCTATCAACCGCGGAACTGGCGTATGGCGACCCTTCCGGAAATTTCGAGCTGCGCCAATTGCTCGCACAGCATTTGCGGCGAACGCGAGGGGTAATCAGCAAGCCTGAGCATATCATCATAACGAATGGCGCCGTGCAAGCACTGCAATTGATCGTCAGGCTGCTGCTCCAGTCCGGTGATGTTGTTTTGGCGGAGGACCCTTCCAATGACGATTTAAGAAGCATTTTGACCTCTACCGGCGCTGTGCTGCAAGACATACCGGTCGATGATTCGGGCCTTCAATCGCAAAAGCTGCCGCAGGACGTCTCGCCAAAATGTATCTACGTGACTCCCTCGCATCAATTTCCGCTTGGCGGCATTTTACCGATTCAAAGGCGGATTGAGCTAGTGGAGTACGCCCGCCGCACCGGCAGCTTCATCCTTGAGGACGACTATGACAGCGAATTCCGATATGACGGCGCTCCCGTCCATTCCCTGCAGCATTTATGCCCGGAGCAGGTCATCTACATCGGAACCTTCAGTAAAATAATGTTCCCCTCGCTCCGGGTCGGATATATGATTGTTCCGGAGTGTTTAGTAGACCGCTGCAGACAGCTTAAGAAGCTATCCGACTACCAAACGCCAAGCATCGAGCAGCTTGCCTTGGTACGTTTTATGGCGAAGGGATATTTAAATGCCCATATTTTAAAAATGAAAAAGCTATACAAAAGAAGACGCGAGCAGCTGCTTAGCGCCTTGCACGAGCATCTGGACGTGGAATTCCGGGTGCTCGGCAAAGCCGCCGGCTTGCATCTGGTCGTGGAGTTTTCTGACCCGCTCCCGGTTGGCTTCAGCGACAGGCTAAAGGAAGAAGCCGTACACGCCGTGAGATTGCCTGAGAACAGGCTGCTGCTTGGCTACGGCCATTTGGATGAACAACAGATTTATGAGGGGGCTTGCCGGATCGGCAAAGCTATGAAGAGCAAAAAACCAGCCTATTCCCTTGCACTGGAATAGGCTGGTTTTTTGCATGGTGCTATTTATTCGCATTAGTTTATAGCGCTTTGGATGGGAGCGTGCGCAGCAAGCACATATTCGTCTCCTGCCGCTGCCATCCAAGCAAACAGCCCGTCTTTGCCGGCAACACCCTCTACCGCAAGACCATCCTTCATCACGATGATCGGACTGTTCGTTTGAACCGAGCATAGCTTTGCGGCACTTGCGCGAATACGGGCCTCTGCCAGCTTCCCATTCGCCCAGCGCATGTCCACCTCGAAGCCGCCTCTGGCGCGCAAGCCCGTTATTTCACCCTCCGCCCATGCCGCAGGCAATGCCGGCAGCAAGTGAACGCTGCCCGCATGGCATTGAAGCAGCATTTCCGTTATGCCTGCCGCACCGCCGAAATTGCCGTCAATTTGGAACGGCGGATGATTATCGAATAAATTCGGAAGCGTCGAATGGCCAAGCAGCGCATGTACGTTTTCCAAAGCCTTCTCGCCATCCTCCAGCCTCGCCCAGAAGTTGATAATCCAAGCCCGGCTCCAGCCTGTATGTCCACCGCCGCTTGCGAGCCTCCGATCAAGTGTCACTCTCGCAGCAGCCGCCCATTCCGGGGTGCCTTTAACCGTGAAGCGCTTGCCGGGATGAAGGGCGAACAAGTGGGAAATATGCCGATGCCCAGGCTCCGCTTCCTCATAATCGTCCATCCACTCCTGAATTTGTCCGTACTTGCCGATTGCAGGCTCTGGCAGCCTCGCTCTCATTTGCTCCCACTTTTGCCGCTGCGCCGAATCGATACCAAGCACCTTAGCAGCTTCAACACAAGCTGTAAACAATTCATGCAAAATCTGGCTGTCCATAGAAGCGCCGATACAGAGTGTGCCTGATTCCCCGCTTGGCAGGATGTACGTATTTTCCGGTGAAACGGATGGATTGGCGACGAGCAAGCCGTCTTCCGTCTCCGTCAAAAAATCTTCGAAAAACCGTGCCGACTCCTTTAAGGTCGGATATATCCGATCAAGGAATGCTGCATCAAGCCCATACTCATAGTGCTCCCATAAATGCAGGCACAGCCATGCAGCTCCCATCGTCCAATAGGACGCGGGCAAATAAATATCCTGCGGCGCGGTATCGCCCCAAATATCGGTATTATGATGGGCGACGAAGCCTCCGCAATCGTACATGGCTTTGGCGGTTACTCTGCCCGGCTCGCGCATCCTTTCAATAAGATCGAATAATGGCTCATGGCATTCAGCCAGATTGCCCGTCTCGGCATGCCAATAATTCATTTGCGCATTGATATTAATCGTATATTTGCTGTCCCATGGCGGAAGCATTTGTTCGTTCCAAATGCCTTGCAGATTGGCAGGCAGCGAGCCGGGCCGGCTGCTCGAGATAAGCAGATAACGCCCATACTGATAATATAGCGCCGTCAATCCCGCATCTGCTTTGCCCGCTTGAACGAGCGTTAGCCGCTCGTCGGTTGGCATAGAGGCAGCGCCCGGGCTGGTCGTGCCATCATCTGCTAGTCGAAGCTTCACCCGCTCCGATAGGGAAGCGAAATCCTGAATATGGCGGGCTTTGAGCGCCTCATAACCCGCTGCCGCTGCATGAGCTCCCGTACTTACCGCATAGGATTCTGGATCGCCATGGCGGAACGACGTCGCTGCTGTTAACAGCAGCGTTACGCTGTCTGCCCCTTCTACAACCATGTGCTCGCCGATAATCGATACCGAGCCGCCTGCCGCAACCGCTCGCAAAGCCATTCGAAAATCCGAGCCGCCTGCTCCACCGCATACGCCGCGCATAACAATCGTACTCTCATCGGCCTTCACAAGCTCGTCATAGTATCGATTTCTCCCACGCTGCAGTCGCGCTGTAAAGCTGATGCTGCCCGGTTTATCCGCGGTTAACCGCGTTGCAAGCACCTCATCGGGAAAACTCGCAAACGTTTCACGGCGATATGACGTGCCCCCTTTGCTATAATCAACCGCTGCGATCCCGCTGAATAAATCCAGCTCTCTCGCATAGGCGTGCACTTCGTCCTCGTTCTTATAGCGGAAGTTCAGCTGCAAATCGCCTAGCGGCATGTAATGGCGCTGCGTTTCAGGAACGCCGGAGAGCGCCATCGCAGAGAGGGAATGCGCCTCCCGCAAACGCCCTTCTTTTAATAGCGTCCGAATGTTTTCAAGCTGAGGCAGCGCATCCGGATTGTTGCGGTCGCGCGGCCCGCCATACCATACGCTGTCTTCATTTAGCGCAATTCTCTCCTGATGCGTGCCGCCATGAACCATGCCGCCCAGCTTTCCGTTGCCAATCGGCAGCGCCTCCTCCCATACCGAGGCTGGCTGCTTATACCACAAACGATTTTCTGCTTGCTGCGTCATCTGCGATTCTCCTTTTAATCTTTTATTTGATGGAACAATCCATTACTATATTTAGTAGTTAATCCAATAAAACTTCAGATGGCGGTGCTAAGCAGGTGATCAGGACAAATGAACAACATGCGCTTTCCGATTTGCTGCAATCGCTGCAGCTGCAGCTGCTCATCGCGCATAAAACGCTGGTTCCGCTCTATTGGGGAGAAACCGACTCCTATCCCGATTACAACAAGCTGTATTTCATTTGCGAAGGGGAGGGCTGGATACGAATCGGCGATGACGATTATTATCCGCAGCCTGGACAGCTCTTTCTTACTCCCGCCCATGCGAAAGTTTCCTTCTCGACCTTAAACGAGCGTCCTTACTTAAAATATTGGTGCCACTTCAGCATTCTGGCGGGCCCTCTCGACCTGTTCCAGTGGATTGGCGTCCCTCTTTGCATTCCTGTCCAAGACATCGACAACATGACTCGTTTGTTCCAAGAGCTGATCGCTTGGCATGAGCAAACCTCAATCGTCGCCCGGCTTCGCGAAAAAGCATTGCTGCTTGAAATCGTCAGCCTCTTCCTTGACAGCGTTCCGATTCGCGTGCTCCAGCACCGAACGGAGGAGATGAACCGCTTAAACGTCATTGCGCATTTTGTGGACAGCCGCCTTCATACGAGCATTAACGTCGATCAGATGGCTGAGTCCGTCCATCTTCACCCCAACTACTTCAGCTCCTATTTCAAAAAGCATTTTGGCATTCCGCCGCTTAAATACGTCAGCCGCAAAAGAACCGAACGCGCGAAGCAGCTGCTAACGACCACTTCGCTGAGCATCAAAGAAATCGCCGATCAAACCGGCTTCAAAGAAACGAACCATTTCACTAAGTTTTTCCGCAAGGAAGTAAGCTTATCTCCAACTGAATACCGTGCTGCCTATTCGAAACAGCATCCGCTATCTCCCGCTACCCTCATTATAAAAGCGCCTTCATAAACAAACGATGGAAGAAACTAAGATAGAAGGGTATAAAACTAAGGAGTGTCCCGCTAGAGGCACCTCCAAGCGCCGCACTTGCGTGAATAGAGCTAGAAACTAAAGCTACGGCTGCAACAAAAATAGGACGGAGCAGATGTAAAATCCTGCTCCGTCCTATCCTCTAATCCTATTTGTTAAAAGAAGAGATCATCGTCCAATCGTCATCCGTCAGCTGGTTGATCTGCCACAAGGCAACGCCGCGCAGCCCAAGCTCCTTCGCCAAACGCATCTTGGCTTGAATGCTCTGCACGTTCTCGTACCACATCAGGTGCGAGCCTCTTGCATCGGTAAAAGTCACCTTATTCAAAAAGTAAGGCAGCTGCATAACCGATGTCGTATCCGGTGCCGCTATCCGGCTTTCCACGGCGGTAATCGCCGGCGAACGGAAAAATTCCACTTTGCCATCCGTGCCCGTCGTCCATTGGTTTGCCTGCTTCGATATGCCAAGCAGCAGCTTGTCCGCCGGTATATGCTTCAGCGCATCCCGCGCAGCATCGCCCACTAGAGTGAGCGGCGCGGACGGCAGCCCGCTTTCTTCATGCGTAAATTCATAAGCCATCAGGACGACCTGGTCAGCAAGCTCGCCAATCTGCTTGTAATCATAGCCAGCGTAATAATACGAAGGCGGTACAACAACCGTTAAACCTGCATCGCCAAGCTCCGCCTTAATCGCACACAGCAGCTCATTGAGCGGCTCTTTGTAGGAGGCTGGCACAAGTCCCTCAAAGTCGATCGCAACCCTGTCAAATCCGTATGATGGATTGGCGGCTGCCTCCCCTACAGAAACGGCAAATGCTTTGCGGGCATCGGCATCCATCAGAAAATCGCCAAGCTTTTGAAACGTCGTATTCGCAAAAATCATTAGCGTTTTCGTAGACGTACTGCTCTCTGCCGCAGTAATCGCCTGCTTCCAATCGCTTGGCGGCGCCAGCGCAACCGCTGCCTTGCCCGCGCCTTGATAATCGAGCTTCGCCCAATCGAAGATGACCTCGTTTGCGGAAGCGAAGCGCTCGAGCTTCTTATAAGGCCCGGACGCCGCATAAAACGTCGCGATCTCAAGCTGATGGCTGGCGCTCCGAAAGCCGATCATCCGATCGATAATCGAGGCTGCCTCGCGGCGCGTCAACGACTTTTTCGGAAGGAACAAGCCTTTATTGTCGCCTTTCATAATCGCGTCTGCGTATGTCCTTAGCACATAAGGAGCAAGCTTCTGGTCAATCTGATCCTGATCGCCAAAAGCAGCCTGCTCGCGCGCCGGAAGCCAGTCCACCTCAAGCCACTGCTTTTTCTCCTCCGCCGTTTTGCCCTGCAATAAAGCAAAGGCGGTTAATGCCGCCACTTCTTCGCGCTTGATACTTTGGCTTGGACTGAATTTGCCGTCTTTGACAAGCAAGTCCAGCCATCCCGCATCATAGGCAAGCTTGATTGGTCCGTAGGACCAGCGGTCCTTTGCCACATCCGAGAGCGCGGCTGATTTCTCTTTCTCTATTACCGGCTTTACCGATTCTACCAGCAGCTTCACGAACGCTTCTCTAGTAAGCTCTGCATTAGGCCGATAGGTACCGTCCTCATAACCGGATACGACGCCAAGCGAGACTAAACGGTAAATGGATTCCGCCGCCCAGTCCTTCTCCGGCACGTCGCGATATAATTTCAATTGTGCATCATAAGCAAACGCCTGCATAGACGTTCCGATCATGAACAGCATAAGGATCCCAATGAGCATCGTCGTTTTTCCCCGCAACTTCAAATCATCTCTCTCCTTTTAGAGTAAAGCTGTTACTCTATCAATTTGGTCGATAGAATCATATACCATTTCCCATCAAAAGTCCAACTTCCCCAACTTATGGAACTTGCTTCTAAAATGCCGCTAAAAAAGCCATCCGCTCGGAACGTTATCGCTCCAACCGCATGACTTCCCTATCTTTTCCTGCTATTTCATTTACTATTTTAGAAGTCAAATGACTTCCCGTTCGTCGTTCCCCGGCAGAGAAGGATACGAAGCATGCGGCTCCAGTTGGTACCAAAAAGCCGTTGAAGAAATATCGCTTTGCTGCGGCAAATATCTTCCTCCCGAACGCCAGCCTAGATCTTGGATCGTCACCTTCAAGTCGCTATGGAACCGGATCGGGTCCATGATATGCCAACGGTACATGCCAAACCGCTGCTGGCTGCGATATAAGCCGTCCGGTTTAATCAGCTGATGCATGCCTAAGTACGCGGTAGAGTAAGTGCCGTATTGCCCGCGCGGCTGCTCCCAGTTCCATGCGCCGCCAAAATAATCCTCCGTGCCTGTTCCGCAGATCGTCGGAAACGCTTTGTCTCCGTCCATAAAAAACTTAATTTCGCCTTCGCCCCACCAGCCTGTATTGTTGACCTGCCAAGCCAAATAAGTGCCGATATAATGCCCTTTTCCGGTTACGCCGTCGAGTATCGTATGGACTTCGCCGTACGGCACGGGATTGGATCTTCGCCACTGGGCATGGAAATAAGCCATATCATCCGGCACGTCCGTTAGCGTGTAATCGACCTGATAATACAATACGACCTTGTCGGCCTCTTTGTTCTCGACCGTCATTTTCGCATGCTTCCGAAACGGCATCAGCCAGTAGCTGTTCATCCCCCCAGCCGGATTTACGGCAATTGGCTGCGAGTTTACGTCGCTTCGCTCCTGCCAGCCGTTGCAGAAGAAGTCTCCAATCGGAACCTCTACGGAAGGCTGCTCCTCGTCATCCCAATACATGCGGAGAATCATATTTCTCCAGTTCGCCGGAGCGCATGTCAGCCATATATGTTGAATCGCTCCCGGACCGTCGATATCCGCCATCGTAAAGGTCGCTCCAGCCGCGATTTCCACCGAAGGCGACACCTTCCAGCCGATCCCCAAATCCCGCGCGCAATTCGCGCCGGTACCTTCCGTTGCCATACCGCCCTTGCCCTTTTCGCCGTTAAAGTTTTCTGCGCTTATCGAACGAGTCTGCGCATCAGAAACTCTAGCCAAGCTGCCTATGCCCATCTCTAGCCCGTTAAATCGACTCATTACCGAATGCTCACTCCCCATAAATGTCAGTGATTGATCGTTAAACAGCTCCGTCATATAATAGAATATGCTATGTATTGTTACCGTTTACATTGCTTATGTTAGCATAGTTATTTGGGAACTTCTTTATTTCAGCTTGTTATTATTTGTCCAATCCTGCTATTTTGGAGTGATGAAATGGAAGCGTTCTCCGAATCAAAAAAAGGACTAATGGCCAAGCTTTCCCCAAACGTCCGCAGAGCTTGGAATCATCGCGAATCAGGCATGCGCCTGAAAGCCCGGATCATTTTCGACTATGAGCTGCTTTACTTAGAGAAGGGACAGCTAACGTTAAGAATCGACCATACTATCCATAACATCCTGCCCGGTGACATCGTACTGTTTAAGCCTGGCAAGGAGCATGAGTTTATCGAATCGGTCGGCGAATGCTGGATGCCGCATATTCATTTTGACGCGCTCTATGCGGACAATCATGAGGAAGTGCCCATCAGCTACAAAAGCCTGTCCGAATGCAGCGAGCAGGAAAAGGGATGGATTCGTGAAGACGTCTTAGGGTCCGTGCTGCAAATACCGGATGTCATTCGAGTGGACAACCACGGGGAAATATTAAAAACGCTGCAGCAGCTTATTTATGCGTATGAACGGCGTGACCTTGCATTTTACATTTTGCAAAAATCGTTAGTTTTAAAGCTGATCTATCTCATTGCCAAAGGGCTGGAAGCATACGAATTGACTCGAAGCCGCGTCCATCATAAATCACTGGATGCGGCAGCGACACTAATCATGGAACGTTTTGACCAGGCGATCCTTCTTGAAGAGCTGTCCAAAACGGCAACGCTAAGCGTCTATCACTTCTCGCGGCTGTTCAAACAAAAATACGGGCTTACGCCCCATCAATTCCAGATGCGCTACCGCATCGAGAAAGCGAAGCATCTATTAATTTATACGCCGTTATCGATTACGACCATCGCAGAGAAAGTCGGTTATGGCAGCGTCTTCGCATTCAGCAAGGCCTTTAAGCAAATCGTATCGATCTCGCCGCGAAAATTCATCCAAACCTTTACCGGTCTCAATGACCTCTAATAAAAAGTCCCCGCTGCGCTGTAAATCCAGCTTAACGGGGACTCTTTTATTCCAAACGCTGAAGCGCCTCGGCCGCTTCGAGCAGCATCACGCCGCTAAGCTGGACGCTTAGCTGTACCGGCACCACGGGAAGGCCCTCCCACGAAGGGCCGCATAAGCCGCTTGCCTTATCCAGTCCCTGCTCCAACAAAATCGCCCTATTGGCAAGGACAACTTCCCGCACCTCGTTCATCTCCGGAGCAGCACGCAGCAGCTCGACCAAATACCTTACCAAAATGCCTTTGAACAGCCCCGTATCGTCGATGCCCTCATCAGGCAATACGAGGTTTCCCGGGCTGCATAATCTCACGATGCACGCGTGCGCCGTACGCTTCGCCTCATCCAGAAACGACCGATCTCCCGTGCTGCGATACAGCTCTACGCCAGCGCCGATATAAACGCCTTGGCAATACGTAAACGCCCAATCATAATCGATCTGCATATCGCCCAAGCGGTTGATGCCATCCCATACAAAGCCGGTTTCAGGATCAACCAGATTTTCTTTGTTCCACTTATATATTTTCAAAGCCCATTCCAAATCCGACTTGTCCCCAAAGCATTGAAACAGCCTTGCGGCGAGTATAGCAGCAGGCGCGTTGGCCGGCGTATTTTTATAATCCAATTGTCCTTTGTTCCAGGCCATGCCGCCGCCCATATGGTCGCTCCAAGCCGTCTTAATATCCGCCCACAGCTCCAAGGCGCTTTGTTTATACGCTTCATTGCCAGTGGCTTGATAGGCTCTCAGCAAAGCTAATCCGAGCCATTCCATATCATCGTAATAATGGTGCAGAAACGTCCCGCCGTTGCTCCTAAGCAATCCCTCGTAAATCGCTTCAATTCGGTCCTTATAAAGGCGGTCTCCCGTCCGGTTCAACCCGTCCACAAACACGTCGATCACATGCGCCTGCCACCAGTAGTAATAGTTTTCGTCAGCCCTGTTCGCTTCGCGCGGATACCATTGATTCATAATCGAGGTCGTTTCATTCCAATAATTGCCCATCAAAGCATCCTGTGCAAAATCAGCCCTATTCATTATGCTCATCCGCGGCGCTCCGCCATTCGCTCCAGCAGCATGACTCCGCTAAGCTGCACGCTAAGCGTAACGAGCCCGCCAGGCATTTCTGTCCAATTTTGATTAAACAATGCCTTATCATCCGCTTTGCCGCTCAGCCAAAGCTGCTCAGCGTTCGCCTGCAGCAGCTGCCAAGCGCCGGCTCCGCCCGTTTCCTTCGCCAGCTCCGCTGCATACCGAACGAGAATGCCCTTGAACAAGCCGCCATCTCCCGTCTCCTCATCAGGCAAGATGCCCGTGACTGAATCAGCCAGCTCCGAAACCGCTGCCTCGAAGGAACGTGCCGCATCATCCAAATACGCTTGCTCGCCGCTTATGCGGAACAACTCTACCGCAGCGCCAATAAATACGCCTTGGCAATACGTAAACTTCCATTCTTTATCGATGGCGCCGTCCCCGTTGCGGTTCATCCCATCCCATACGAAGCCGGTTGCCGGATCTACGAGATGATCCTTCTGCCAATGATATATTTTGAGCGCCCATTCCAAATCGCTCTCGTCCTTGAACGCTTGATATAAGCGTGCCGCCAAAATCGCAGCCGGCGCATTAGCAGGCGTGTTCTTGTAATCGAGCTGCGTTTTCTGCCATGCGATGCCGCCTCCCATATGCTCGTTCCAGCCGGTTTTAATATCTTCCCATAGCTCCAAAGCAGCTTGCTTGTACGTCTCTTCTCCGGTTGCCGCATAAGCACGCAGCCAGGCCAGCGCCATCCATTCCATATCATCATATAATTGGTTAGGCAAAGAGCCGCCGTTTCTCTCCAATATCCCTTCATAGAAAATGCGCAGCCTTTCCGTATAACGCGAATCCCCTGTTCGAACCAAGCCGTCTACCAGCACGTCAACCGCATGCGCCATCCACCAGTAATGAAAAATCGTATTGCATTTGCCATCCGGGCACGGCGTCTCAATATTGTACATCCGTATCGCATCATTCCAAAAATAGTGCTCCAGCGCTGCCTGAGCCTCGTCAGCACGCTTCTCCCATACTCCTACCGCTAATTGGTTCATCTGCCTTCTCCCCTTATGTCATTATTCGTTCCAATCTCCACACGCTGCATATGGCTGATCGAGCCGTCACGGCTATCCTTTAATTCCGCTAAACGCTATTCCTTGCACAAAGTAGCGCTGCAGCAGCAGAAACAAAATCAGTATCGGCAATATAGCGACCAAGGCGCCTGCCATCATCGGACCAAAATCCGTTTGAAAGTTGTAGGAAAAGGCTTGCAGCCCCATTTGAACCGTCGCTTTTGCCGGATCATTAAGCACGATCATCGGCCACAGAAAGCTGTTCCAGCCTGCCTGAAACGTAAATATCCCAAGCGTAGCGAGTGCCGGCTTCGTCAGCGGCAAATAGATTCGCCAAAAAATCATAAATTCTCCGCAGCCTTCGATGCGCGCCATCTCCAGCATATCGGTAGGCAGCGTTAAGAAAAACTGCCGCATAAAGAAGACCGCAAACGTTCCCGAAGCACCTGGCAAAATAATGCCCCAAAACGAATTCATAAGACCATGCCCGCCTGCCCCAAGCAAGTCATTTCCGCCAAAGAAAGGAAGATGCTGCAGCACATAAACGCTTGGAATCATCGTAACGATTCCCGGTATCATCATCGCCGCGAGCAATACCCGAAATAGCGGCTGGCTTAGTTTGAATTTGAGCTTGGCAAACGCATAACCCGCCAATGATCCTAAAAAGAGATTAAATAATACCCCTGAAGCCGCAAGCACAAAGGAGTTCCAGAAATATAAGCCGAATGGCACCGTCGTAAACGCCTTCCTGTAATGCTCAAACGTAATATCCGTAGGCAGCCATTTGATCGGCATCGCAAAAATTTGATCATCCGGTTTAAAGGAAGTGAGCACGCTCCAATAAAAGGGCAAAAACATGACGATGGCGATCAAGGCGCACGCGACATAATAGAACGTTTTCTTCAATCCCTTGGTTAAGGGGGTATTTCCGACCGTTTCCATATGCATCCCCCTATATCACAGACTCTTCTGCTTTAGTAATTCTCATATTAATGACGGAGAAAATGAGAATGGCTACTGCCAGAACAAATGCCTGCGCTGACGCATAGCCCATTTGCAGCTGATTAAAGCCTTGCTGGTAGATCAGATATACCGGTGTTTTGGTCACATTGGCCGGCCCGCCTTGGGTAAGCACGAACGCTTGATCAAATAACTGAAGCGCCCCGATAATGGATAACGTGCTGACAAGGAAGGTTGTTGGCCTGAGCTGCGGCCATGTAATGAACCGGAAGCAATCAAGCTTGGTCGCCCCGTCAAGCCGTGCTGATTCGTACAAATAATCAGGAACGCCCTGCAAGCCGGCAAGATAAATAATCATGTTGGAGCCGACAGACTGCCAGAGCGTCACCATAATGATCGAGAGCATCGCCGTCTCGGTCTGGGCTACCCATGCCGGTCCGGTAATGCCGACATACGACAGCAAACCGTTTACGAGTCCAAACTCGGGATGAAGCAGCCAGATCCATACGGTAGCTGCTGCTACGGATGAAGTGAGCGTAGGCAAGTAATTCAACGTCCGAAACAGCTTAATGCCGCGCCAAGCCCGGTTCATCAAAATGCCTAGCCCGAGCGAAATAATAATATTGAATGGAACAAATACGACCGCATAAAGGAATACGTTTTTGAACGTAACCCAAAGCAGCTCATCATCCAGCAAGCGCCGGTAATTTTCGAAGCCAACCCAATCCTTGCGGCTTAGCACATCATAGTTGGTGAAGCTCAAATAAAGCGCCATAAATACAGGGATCACGGTAAAAACGAGAAACAGCAGCATGGTCGGCGCAATGAAAGCATATGCCGTTCTTGCCTGATGACGATCCAGCTTTCTAACGGAAGCCATAGGAACTCCCCCCTCCATGGAG
Organism: Bacillus sp. FJAT-26390; assembly: GCF_001682865.1. GTDB lineage: Bacteria > Bacillota > Bacilli > Paenibacillales > Paenibacillaceae > Pristimantibacillus. Next base: position 537,210 of record NZ_MAQX01000022.1, on the reverse strand, counting down.
AAAGGGAGGATTTCCTCCCTTTCTTTTTTAAAGTGCTAAAGCATTATTTCACTTCGCTATTGTCCTTCAGCAGCTTATCGCCCTGCTCCTGCGATTTCTTAAGCGTATCCTCGATACTTTGCTTGTTTTGCTGGAATAGCTGAAGGTTCGGTATTAGCGCATCGCCCTCCAACACCGAGTAACCAGGATGGTTTGGACGCACCTTCGCGAATTCCAGCGTATCCATAAACGGCTTCCAGAGCGGATCATCCTTGAAAAACGGATCTTCGAGCGCCGGCTTGTAGCCCGGAATGTTCAAGCTCGTTTTTGCCCATAGCAGCGCGTTGTCTTTGTTTGCAAGCCACCATTTAATGAATGTCCACGACTCCTCTTTATGCTTCGCGCCCTCTGGAATAACAAGGCCGAATCCGCCCATGACGCTTCCTTTGTCGCCGCCCGGTCCAGCTGGCGGCGGCACAATGCCAAATTCCAAATCTTTACCGTATTTTTTATAAGTGCTTAGCATCCATGGACCAGTAAACTGCATCGCCAGCTTGCCGGTTACGAACGCATCCTGTCCCTCGCCTAACCCTTGCTCAAAGCCGACTTTATACACTTTGTCTTGATTGAGCAGACGGTCCCAGTATTGCAAAACTTGCTTGCCCTGCTCGTTGTTAAAATTGGTTTTGCCGTCTTCGGTAAGCATATGTCCGCCTGCTTGCTGCAAATACATGTTGAACAATCCGACATCGCCAAGCGAGAAGCCTGCAACCTCCAGCTTATTGCCATTCCACTTCGTTAGCTTGGCTGCGGCATCCGCAAGCTCATCCCATGTTTTTGGCGGCTGCAAGCCCGCTTCGTCAAGAAGCTTCTTATTATAGAAGAGCGCGCGCGCATCCACCGTCAGCGGCAGTCCGTACAGCTTATCGTTCAGGGAAAGCTCCTTTAGCGATTCCTCATAATAGTCATCGCGCGAAATGCCGTCACGCTCTAAATATTCATCAATCGGATGGAGCACGTTTTTCGGCGCATACAGCGACGTTCTCCAACGATCCCAGAACAGAATGTCCGGTGAGCCGCCCGAGGTTGCAGCCGTCAGAAACTTTGTGATCATATCCTGCTGCAGCACGTATTTGACGCGTATTTTATCCTGCGATTTGTTGAAGGCATCCACCATTGTCTCAAATTGCGCTTGCCCTTCGCCGCCCCAATCGCCCCAGAAGGTCAACTCTACCGCTTTATTGTTTTTCGAGCTTCCTTCTCCCGCTTTCGTGTTTCCGCCTGTATCTTTCTGGTCCGTATTGCCCGAGCATCCAGCCATAAGCGACGTTGCGAGCACCATTGCCGTTAACCCCATCAACCATTGCTTCGATTTCATTGCCAAGCCTCCCTTTTGTTTGGTTTATTCGATAAATAGTAAACGCTTTCATGTGATTAGTATATTAGTATGAAATATGTATGTCAATCTAAATATAATTCGACATTATACAAGCTAATATATCATTTAAACTGGGCTGCACACAAAAAAAGAACGTTCGACATCACTAATCGAGTGATGTTGAACGCTCTATAGGCGCGGCTCCATTATTTGCTTGCTTTATCTGTCGACTCTCCAATGATTAGATCCGCTTCAAGCATGATTTTGTTCGGTACGGCTTGGCCTTGCATAATTTGCAGCACATGGCCGATGGCTAGGCGACCCATTTCCTCTTCGTTTTGGCGAATATGGGTAAAGGCATAACCGCCGCCAAGTCTGGTGGACGGGCTATCGAAACAAATAATCGAAATATCTTGAGGAATACGAAGGCCCAGCCGCTCCACAGCCGATTTGGCTAGCAGCGCAATGTTATATTCAATAGCGAACAATGCGGTAATGAACGGATGCTCCTTCAAATGCTCCATTAGCTTTTCAATATCCCGTTCGATGTTTTCATCGCTGAATGAATTCGGCAGGGTTGAGGTCAAATCGCTTACCCACAGCTCCCGATCCACCGCAATCCCGTGCTCGGCATGCGCTTGAATAAACCCTTCGATCCGATCCTCGACAGCGGTCGTATCCATTGGCGGCGGTGATAGGAACGAAATATGGCGATGGCCTAGCTCAAATAAATAGGAAGTTGCTTTTCTGGCGGCAGCGGCATTATCGGAGCTGATCGAAGCGGCGGAAACTCCCTTTAAGTGCCTATCTATTAATACGAGAGGGAATCTGCGAATAACCAGCTTCAAAATTTCCTCGTTAAAATACTCCCCCTGCGCCGGGAAAATGATTAATCCGTCTACCCCCAAATCTAGCAGCTTCTGAATGGAAAGCTCCTCATTGGCCGGTATGCCAAAAGATCTGCGGAGCACAAGGAAGCAATCATGCTCTCTTGAAGCTTCTTCCATGCCATAGATCAAACCCGTCCCATAGCTGTTGCCAAAATCGGTTATGACGAGTCCAATCGTCGTCATTTCCGTTGCCAAAGAAGACGCAGCAGCCTGAGAGGGAGCAGCAGCGGACCCGAAATCGGTAGCTGGATCAGCAACAAATGATCCTCTCCCCGGCTTTCGTACGATCAAACGCTCATTCGTAAGCAGCTCCAGCGCTTTTTTGCTCGTTATTCTGCTTACTTTATAGGCTTCCGCCAATTCCTTCTCCGAAGGGATCCGTTCTCCCATGCCATATACCTTCGTTAAAATTTGATTTTTTACCGATTCAAATATTTTTTCGTACATCGGTTTAGACGAAGTTTCATTCATATTGAACCCCTCTCCCATTTGACCATATCAACATGTCTCTAATAATATATCATGATATGTCATTCATTTCTCTTTTGCAAATGGATTTTCAAACGGAGCCCTATAAAAAGAAGCCAATCAGCAGCGGCAAATTGACCTCCAAACGGCACGACCGGACTAGTGTCATCGGATTGCCGCGCACATCAAGCTGCGATGTAAGGGTCAGCGCATGAGGCACTTTTAAAGGTATCTTTAGAATAAAGTGTGTTTTTTAATCACTTTGATTCCTCATACGTTTGTCTCCACAAGCAGCTGATGCGGTATGCATGGATGCTACGCTGCAATTTATACAACGTAATTCAAAATTTGCCGCCTGCTCCTTTGCTACAATGTATTTTTTACAGCAGAATCGCTGAATTCCGCCTCATCTTCCACTTTGGAGGCTATTTCTAACGCATTTCTGCATCATTGCTTCTTAGTAGTGGTTTCATTTGAAGCTTACGTTGCACTTTTTGCAACGTAAATCCAATGGGCAGCACACTAAACGGAAAATGGCAAAACAAAAAGGACCTCATTCTCAGAGGTCCTCTTCGTCTACCTATTCAAAACGTTATTCGCTTATTGCTGACTGCTATTTGGAGCTTGATTCTCGGACTGGTTGCCGCCTTTGCTTTGGTTACCTGACTGTCCGCCGCCAGGAGCTTGGTTGTTGCCTCCGCCTAGGCCGCCATTGCCGCCATGGTTGTGGTTGCCGCCTTGGCCGCCGCCAATGTTGCCGCCCTTGCTTTTGTTCTCGCCTTGGCCGCCGCCAATTCCGCCGCCTTTGCCTTGGTTCTCGCCTGCGCCGCCGCCGAATCCGCCGCCTTTGCCACGGTTTTCGCCTGCTCCGCCGCCAATTCCGCCGCCTTTGCCTCGGTTTTCGCCTGCGCCGCCGCCAATTCCGCCGCCTTTGCCTTGGTTCTCGCCTGCGCCGCCGCCAATTCCGCCGCTTTTGCCACGGTTCTCGCCTTGGCCGCCGCCGAATCCGCCGCCTTTGCCTTGGTTCTCGCCTGCTCCGCCGCCAAATCCGCCGCCTTTGCCACGGTTTTCACCTGCTCCGCCGCCAAATCCGCCGCCTTTGCCTTGGCCTGCGCCGCCACCAGCTCCGCCGCCTGCTCCGCCACCTGCTCCGCCGCCTGCTCCGCCACCTGCTCCGCCGCCTGCGCCGCCACCAGCTCCGCCACCAGTTCCGCCGCCTGCTCCGCCACCTGCTCCGCCGCCTGCACCGCCGCCTGCTCCGCCACCAGCACCGCCGCCTGCGCCGCCACCAGCTCCGCCGCCTGCTCCGCCACCAGTTCCGCCGCCTGCACCGCCACCAGCTCCGCCGCCTGCGCCGTTACCAGCTCCAGCTCCATTGCCTTTACCGTTGCCAATTGATTTTGCTTTCATATTCGACTTCGCTTTGCTCCGAGCTTTCATCGAAGACTTCGACACTGAATACGAGTATGAAATGGAGTTTAATGTTTTAGCATCCACAGAGCCGGTTGCCTTTAGCCCGTGCTTTTTCTGATAGTATTTTACGCCGCGAACGGTAGATGGACCATAATAGCCATCGATTGGACCAGAGTAGCTGCCCAGTGACTTCAACATGCCTTGGATCACGTACACATCCGGCCCCTTCGCGTTTTTGCCAATCGCATGTCCGGTATGAGGCATGCTGAGCATTAATGTTACGGCTAGCAACACTGCGCCTATGTATCTTGCAGCAAGCCTCATTAACGAACTGCTTTTCTCACCTGATGTCATTTCATCGCCTTGTTGCATACTTAATACACCATCCTTTTCAATTCGTTAGTAAAGCACCACCTTACTATCCCCATCTTTTTATTTTCATACCACAATTATTTCACGACAAAAAAACGGATCGCTATATGCGCTCCGCTGCTCTTTAACCATCTTATTTGGAAAATACTTATGCCAAACCGCCTAGCTTGCACGAAATTTGTGATGCAGCCGCTTTCACGTATTGAATCACAATTGGAATCTCTTTCTCATTAAGTCTGTGAATCGGACCCGCTGCCGATAAGCTCGCGACGATTCGCTGCTGCGGATCAAAAATCGGAGCCGCGATTGCAAAAGCATCGGTATCCACCTCGCCCAATGTGAAGCTATAGCCAGCTTTCCTTATGCCTTGCAGCTCCTGCAATAACGAAGGCTTGCTGGCATCTTCCGCAAAAAGCTTGCACATCTCTTCAATAACCTTGTCATTTTCATAAGCGAGCAGCGTCTTTCCTGAGGCGCCAGAGTTAAGCGGCAGTACTCTGCCATTTTCAATGGAGAGCCTGATCAGCCGTTTGCTCGTTACATTTTCGATGCAAATGGCTTTAGAGCCGGAGCGGACGAACAAAACGGTCGTTTCGTTCGTTAGAGCGGTAAGCTCCTCCATTACCGGCCTAGCAATCGTTAGAAGCTCCTTCTCAATTTGCTGAGACAAGCTTCTGGCTAAATCAAAGATGCGCAGCCCTAAACCAATTTGTCCCCTGCCCTTGCGCTCCACAAAACCATTTTTTATAAGGGTTTGAATAAAACGATATGCCGTGCTGTCCGGGATGCCTACCTTCTCCGCAATCTCGCTGACCGTAAGCGTAGCTCCCGACTCCGCAAGCACGAACAAAATATCGATAGCACGCCCTAATGTTTGAGTACCATTCATCATTACACCTCGAAATATAAGCAATAATTATTACATGTATGTGGAATAGTATATCATACCCGCTGTTCGCCGCGTGCTCTATGCAGCGTGGTTTTTTCGAGTCTCAGAAGAATCGTATTCGTCGATAAGGCCAGAAGTGAAACGAGCAGCGTGCCCCAGACCATTTTAGGAACGGAATTTTGGTACAAGCCCTCGAATAAAATGCCTCCTAATCCGCCCGCATTGATCCAAGCTGCAATCGTCGCTATGCCAATAACGGAAACCGAAGCGATCCTCACCCCGCCAATGATGACCGGAAGCGCAAGCGGGAGCTCGATTCGGACGAACATCCTCCAAGCGCCAAAGCCCATTCCTTTTGCTGCCTCAAGGATAGACGGCTCAATGGATTGAAACCCTGATATGACGTTGCGCACCAAAATCAGCTGGCTGTATACAACTAACGCAATAATGGCTGGCTTGCTCCCAAGCCCAACGAGCGGAATAAGCAAAGCGAACATGCCGAGGCTCGGGATCGCATAAATGATGCCTAACACGGACAATATAGGAACCGAAATCCGGCGATGTCTTGCGAGCCAGTAACCAAGCGGAAGCGCGATTAGCAGCGCTATAAACAGCGACACGAAAGTAAGATAAATATGCTCAAGCAAGGAGGCCAATAGATCGTCATAATGGCGGCTAAAATAGTCGATCATCTACGTTCACCTGCCGTTCTGCAGCTTTAGCTGCTCAAGCGTGATCCTGCCAACAAGCTCATGCTCTTCGTTTTCCACAGCCACATACGGTATGTTTTGCTGCAACAACATTTGAAGCACCGTTTTTAGGCTCTCCCCCTTTTGGACGCGGGGAATGTTGTCGCCTGCTGTACTTTCCGCAAGTTCGATCATCCGCTCCTCCGCACGCATAAGATGCAGCTGCTGGAACAAGTTGTCGGATTGAATCAAGCGTGACACAAAATCATTGCTCGGATTTGACATGATCGCAAGCGGAGCATCATATTGCTGGATCGTGCCTTCATTCATGACAATCATGCGATCTCCGAGCTTCATCGCCTCATCCACGTCATGCGTCACAAATAAAACCGTTTTGCCAAGCTCGCGTTGAATTTGCTTGAAATCATCCTGCAGCTTCGTCCGCGTAATCGCATCGATCGCGCCAAACGGCTCATCCATTAGCAGGATTGCGGGGTCTCCCGCCATCGCTCTCGCTATGCCGACACGCTGCTGCTGACCGCCGGACAGCTGGCGTGGATACAGCTTTTTATAGTTTTCCGGCAGATGGACAAGCTCCATCAAGTAGTTGATTCGCTCAGCCGTTTTCTGGCGATCCCATCCTAATATATCAGGGACGGTTGCGATATTCTGTTCGATCGTCAGATGGGGAAACAGCCCCACCTGCTGAATGACATAACCGATGCTTTGGCGCAGCTCCGTAACCGGCAAGCTCCTGATATCTTTGCCGAACACCGAGATGATGCCTGCTGTTGGCTCAATGATCCGGTTGACCATTTTGAGCAATGTCGTTTTTCCGCAGCCAGACGCGCCTAATATCGTGACAAAAGAGCCTTGCGGAATAACGAGGCTCGTCTCATTCACAGAAGGCTTCGCCGCCTTCGGGAATGTTTTGGATACCTGATTGAATACGATTGCCTCTTTGCTCATTGTTTATCAACTCCTGTAGGAAGGGGGCTTCCCCGATATGGAGAAACCCCGCTGCATCAAAATATGATTTATTTCTTGATCAAGCCCTGCTCTTCCAAAAATGCTTTTGCCACATCAGCATACTCTTTTTTGTCGATATCCACTTGAGCATTTAGCTTCTGTACCGTCACGTTATCCAGCTTAGCCGATACTTTGTTCAGCACCTTCGCCACTTCCGGGTCTTTCTCGTTAAGCTCTCCGCGAATGACAGGAGCCACGAAGTACGGAGGCCAGAACTTTTTGTCATCTTCAAGCAGTACGAGATCCGGGTTCGTCAAGTCGCCGTCTGTAGTAAAGCCAACCGTTACATCCGCTTCGCCATCAAGCGTTACGCGGTATTTGATGCCGTAATCAAACAGCTTGATGCTTTTGAAATCCATTTTGCCGTAGAAAGCATTCAGACCCTTCAAGCCATCCTCGCGCTCTTCGAATTCCGGTACAGCAGCAAGGTTAAGCTCAGGTGCAAGCTTCACAAGATCCGAAATTTTGTACAGATTGTATTTTTCAGCAATTTTTTTCGTCGTTACAAGACCTTGCGAATCATTTGCGTTCGTTGGCTCAAGCCAGATAAGGTTAAATTTTTCTTTGTAGCCTTTAGCTACTTCGTCATATACCGTCTTAGCGTCGGAGTTTGGCGGCAATTCCAATACGTTGATGAGGCCCGTTCCCGTGTATTCCGGATAAAAGTCGATATCGCCTTTTTTGAGCGCTTCGTGAGCGACCAGCGTACCGCCAAGGTTCAGCTTGCGATCCACTTTATAACCTTCATTTTCAAGCGCCAATGCGTACATTTCACCTAAAATCAATGATTCCGTAAAGTTTTTGGAGCCTACTTTAACTTCTGTCTTGCCTGAGCCGCCGTTCGACGAGCATGCGCTAATGACCAGTACCGCACTAATGATCAACCCTGTCAAAGCTACTAATCTCTTTTTCATTTGAATAATCCCCCTTCATTATAAACGCTCATATTTGGTTGCCGCTCTTTCAATTCCTGCAAAGCCGATTTCCGATATAATCGCTAGCAGCGCCACCGGCAGCGCTCCGACAAGCAGCAACGAGAAGTTGTACATGCCAAGGCCGTTAATGATGAACGTTCCAAGCCCGCCGCCCCCGATAAAAGCGGCCAATGTCGCACTGGCGATTACCTCCACGGCTGCTGTTTTGACGCCCGACAGCAGCAAGGGAACCGCAAGCGGCAGCTCGATTTTGCGTAATATCATTCGCTCTCCCATTCCAAGTCCTGACGCAGCCTCGATGATAGCCGGTTCAATCCCTCTAAACCCCATGTAGGTGTTGATCAGAATCGGCGGGCAAGCGAGCAGCGTTAACGCAATAAGCGCAGGTGCAAAACCCGTCCCCATTATCGGCAAAATAATGATAAGTACAGCCAGACTGGGAATAACCCGCAAGGAGTTGAACAGACCCATAATTGGCCCAGTCAGCCACTCTTTCTTCGCGCACAATATGCCTAGCGGCACGCATATGACGATCGCGATAAGGAGCGCGTAGAGGCTAATGGTCAAATGAACCTTGACTGCTTCCAGAAACCTATCGCTATTGGTTATCACATATTCGTAGGCACCGCGGAAAGCATCCATCTGTCTTCGCTCCTCCTTTCCGATTGAATTATCATTTATCAATAATGCATTACCATTATTATTAAACTATATATCCCATTATGTCAATCGGAATTATGAATCCAAATCATTTGCCAGCAGGATGAGCGTGTTCACAAGCACATTCGCACCTGCCTCGCAATCCTCCGGGCTGCTCCATTCCAGCGGATGATGACTGATCCCATCTCGGGAACGAACCAAAATCAGGCCGATATCCGTCAGCTGATTCATGGCAACCGCATCATGGCCCGCGCCGCAAACCATATAGGTGTCCGGCAAACCAACACCCGCGCAGCTGCTCGCGATCGCATCTACGATTCGTTTCGAAGACTGCACAGGCTGCGCACCGTCAATCGTACGGATGGAAATGGATAATCCCCTTGCAGCGGCTGAGCTTGCGAGCGCAGCCTTAACTGCAAGCTCCATTTGCGCTAGCGACTCCGCTGCTTCATGCCGCAGGTCAATCGTAAAGATCACTTCGCCAGGAATGACGTTAATCGCCCCCGGAGCGAGCTTCAGCGTACCCGCCGTCGCGACTCCGCCCTGCTCGGCAGCAATTTGCTCAATCGCAAGCAGCGCTTCGGCTGCAGCGGTGAGCGGGTCCTGCCGCAGCTTCATCGGCGTCGTTCCCGCATGATCAGCCCGTCCGCGCATGCTCGCCTCAAGCCAGCTATGACCATAAATAGCCGTTGCTATACCTGCAGCTTCCCCTAACTCCTCCAGCACGCGTCCTTGCTCGATGTGCAGCTCCACATAAGCTTTGACTGCTTCCCGGCTGCGGCTGGCAAGCGATATGAGCTGCGGATTCAAATCCGCGAATGCCATCGCTTCCCCAAGCTTGGTGCCAGCGGAATCGGTCAGCTCGAGCAAGTTCCCATCCCATGTGCCTGCCATCGCTCGGCTGCCCAAATAACCGGCGCCAAAGCGCACGCCCTCTTCGTCCGTAAAGCAAATAACCTCAAGCGGCCTATCATGTTTAAGCCCTTGCTCGTTGATGGTTCGAAGCGCCTCAATGCCGCCAAGCACACCCAGCGCGCCATCGAAGATGCCGGCATGAATGACCGTGTCAATGTGAGAGCCTGTCACGATGGCTCCAGCGCCTTGGCGCTCGCCCTCCAGTCGACCGATAAGATTGCCTGCTTCATCCTGCCTAACGGCTAATCCCGCTTCCTCCATCAATCGAATAATAAATTGTCTTGCTATTAATTCCTCGTTGCTGAGCGAGAGGCGCGTTACGCCGCCGTGCGGGTCGGCTCCGATCTTGCCTAGCTCCTGAATCGATTCCCACAGCCGCCCGCCGCTGATTCGTAAGCTTCCTGTCTTATTCATCCTGCCACCCGCTTAAATCCTTAGCGTCAAATAACAGCAACGCGGCTGCCAAAGCCTGCGTTCCAGCTGCTACGTCCTCATAATCCGTCCATTCCTCCGGGCAATGGCTTCTGCCGCCCTTGCTGGGCACAAAGATCATCCCGATTGGCGCAATCGTTGCAAGCTGATTGGCATCATGCCCCGCGCCGCTTGCCAGAGTAATTGCCGGAGCAACCGAAGAGCATGCTTGGAGCACGGTTTGCAGCACCTGCTCCCCGGCCATAACCGAATCGGACTTCGACAATGGCTCAAGCGACAAGCGGAGTCCACGCTTGGAAGCTATTGCAGACGCCTCCGCTGCAAAAGCCGCATACACCGCTTCCGAAGTCATTCGGTCAAGCGAGCGAATTTCCAGGTCAAACCGAACAAGACCCGGCACTACATTCGAAGCGTTGGGCTCATTCGTAACTTTACCGATCGTCCCTACCGCTTCCGCCGCGTAATTCATGCAGTGGCGTTCAAACGCTAATCCTATTTCGCAAAAGCCCGCCAGCGCATCGTTACGCAGCGTCATCGGCGTAGTGCCCGCATGGTTCGGCGCGCCTGCCAGCGTGACGCGGTATCGATGAATGCCTACAATGCCAAGCACGGCGCCAAGCCCGTGCCCTGACTGCTCAAGCACCGGGCCTTGCTCGATATGAAGCTCAAGATAAAGCGCCACGTCACCAGGCTTTTTTACTTGCGCTGCGAGCTGCGCAGCGTCCCCGCCCTGCCGGTTAATCGCATCGCCAAGCTTCAGACCGTTATCGTCGCTTAGCTCCAGCATCGCTTCTGTCAGATTGCCGACCATTCCCCGGCTGCCCACCGTCGAGATGCCGAACTCGCTCGGCTCTTCCGCCGTGAAGTCGACGATTTGAAGCGAGTGGCGAAGTGGCTTGCCCGCTTCTTTAAGCAAACGCGCAATTTCGATGCCGGCAAGCACGCCGATAATTCCGTCAAAGCGGCCGCCGCCCGTCACCGTATCGGTATGGGAGCCAATCATAATCGGAGGCAGCGCGAGGTCGCTTCCGGGCAAGCTTCCGATCAAGTTAGAAGCCGCGTCAATTGATACCTCAAGTCCCGCAGCCCGCATTAGCTCGGAAAGCCAGCGCCTTCCGTCATCATAAAACGAAGTGAACGGACGACGCGTCCAGCCCGGCTTTGACGGATCGCTATACGACGATAGCTGCTCGATATCAGCCTGCATCCGAGCGGCGCTCGGTACCAGTTGGTCTATTCTGCTTTCCATCCCATACCTCTCCTTCTTCAGCTATGGCTTAAACGCTGTGCTCTGCCCTTACAAATTTTCCATGGCCAGCTTTGCCTACAATGGCTCCGGCTTCATAAACGAGCTTACCCCTAACGATCGTATGCGACACTTTTCCTTGCATAGACATGCCGTTATAGGCGCTCCAGCCTGCGCTGGAATGGAGCTCACGCTCATCCATTATCCAAGAAACGGATGGATCGATAATGGCGATGTCAGCGTCATACCCCTCCGACAGCCTGCCCTTGCGATGGCCAAGCCCGAAGACTTCTGCCGGCCTTTGGCATAACATTCTTACCAAATCCGTCAGTGCCAGCTTGCCCTTGGCTACTCCCTCGCTATAAATAATAGGAAGCAAATGCTCGACACCGGGTGCGCCTGAAGCATTCTTGAAAATATCAGCATCCGATTTGCGGTCGGTAAGCCATGGCGCGTGATCGGATGTAATCATATCGATTGCCCCTTTTCTCGCTAGTTCCCATAAGCCGTCCTTATCCTGCTCGGTGCGCAGCGGCGGATTGATTTTCCCCTTTGCCTTAAGCCGCGGCATATCATCCTCGCTAAGCGTCAAATAATGCGTACAGGTTTCAGCCGTAATCTTAGCCCCAAGCGAACGGAAATAGTCAGCCAGCTGAAAAATACGCGGATAAGTGCAATGATATAAATGCAATTTAACGCCGGTTTCATAAGCCAGCTCCATCGCCGTCAAGGCGGCCACCGATTCGCTTACCTTCGGCCTGCTCCAGCCATGCGCGCGAGGATTGTTTCCCTCTGACTTATATTTGTCGATGTACCTGTGAACAATCTCATCGTTTTCCGCATGAACGCCAACCGGACAGCCTGTTTCAGCAATGACTGCGAACGAGTCGAGCAGTTGGCCGTCGTCAATGCGCGGAAACCGAAAGGAGTCGGTATTAAACATCGATACCTTGAACCCGCAGGCTCCCGCCTGCGCCAGCTCGCGTATATGCTCATAGCCGTCTTGCTTATGAATCGTAACGAGCATCGCCATATCCACGATGGATTGCTGCTCAAGCAGCACTCTCTTTTGCTCAAATGCCTCAAGCGTGCAGATCATCCCCGTCGCATCGTAAGGCATTTCGATAATCGTCGTTACGCCGCCCGCAGCCGCAGACTTGCTCGCTGTATGGAATCCCTCATCTACCGAGCTGTAGCAATGGACGTGAGCATCAACTGCGCCTGGCAGCACGAAGCTGCCTTCTGCTCGTATCACTTTTGCGGCTGGCAGACCGTTCTCTCCTATCCGGCCTATCGTTTCGATTCGGCCGTCCTTGATTCCGATTGCCGAGTCATATAAAACACCCTCTGGAAGCACGATGTTGCCAAAAACGACTAGATCATAGGACTTACTCATCCAGCACCCCTCCTTCGATTCGAATCCCTCTGCGAATAAGCTCATATACGGCTCCAATGTCGGGAGTAAGCGGTCGATCCACCGCCAGCACCGGAACAACGCTGCGGATTTGCTCATAAACAGCAGCCGAGCCTTGGCCTAGCCCAGCCTGCGAACCGCGCAGGTCGATCGCTTGCGCAGCATGCAGCGCCTCCATTCCGATAATATAGGACAAGCGGTCAATAATGTCCGCTGTCTTGCGTATAACGAGCGGCGTATTGTTCGCATGATCCTCGATCTCGCCCGCAAGCGAGAAATAATCAGCGGACACCGGATTGGACAGCAAGCGGATTTCAGCGTCTAGCGAGGTATAGGTTTTTTGCAGCGTACCAAATGCAATCGTCCCCGGATTCGGAGCCAGAAACCGTCCGAGGCCGGTAAAGGAGGACGTTCCGAGCTTAAGGGAGCGGTAACATGATATTTTCGACACATGGCTTAGTGCAATCGCGACCATTTCAAAGGCTACCGTCCATGAGGTAACGTCGAAGTTAGAGGAAGGAACCACTCTTCTCTCGTCAATAAGGACGCATGGGTTATCATCGGAGCCGTTCAATTGAAGGATCAGCTGCTTCGACGCATACGCAAGCGCATCACGAGCCGCGCCATGCACATGGCAAGCGCTGCGAAAGCTAAGCGGATCTTGAATTTTATCGCTTTGCTCCATCTGCACAAGCCTGCCGCCGCGCAAAGCATCTCTGACATTAGCCGCGCTCTCCGCCGCTCCCTCGAATGGTCTTACAGCGAATAACGCCTCGTCCATTGGGCTTGCGCAGCCTTGCAAGGCTTCGAGCGATAAAGCAAACACAGCATCAGCCGTGTCCAGCAGCCTTAGAGCCGCAGCTGCCGTCAACGCCCCGATGCCCGAGGACAACGCATTGGAGCTTACGATCGCAAGCGCATCCTTAGGCCCTAGCTTCACCGGTTCCATTCCTGCGGCTTGCAACGCTGTCTTAGCAGCCACGTTCTGCCCCTCGCAAATGACATTTCCTTCGCCAATCATGGTTAGGCCGATGTGCGACAGCACCGAAATATCTCCGGCGCCAATCGAACCTCGCAGCGGCATGATCGGGTGGATGCCGGCATTCAGCAAATCCCGGTACATCATGACGATCGCCGGCTGAACGCCTGTGCAGCCCTTAAGCAGCGAATTCAGGCGGGCAACAAGCACCGCCCTTACCTCCTGATCGGAGGCTGCAGGCTCAACCGCCGCGGAATGCGAATAGATTAAATTCCGGTTGAAGGCTTCATACATGTCCGCCGTTATTTCAATGTCTTTATTCAGCCCTACCCCGCGGTTAAGCCCGTAGATGGGAATGCCTTCGGCCGCAAGCTCATGAATCAATCGATGCGCTTGCCCTACCCGCTTCAAAGCATCCTCCGACAGCTCCACTCGCCAGCCTTCGATTGCGATTAGCTCAACCTCCCGAATGGAGAGCGAATGCCCATCGAGCATAACGACTCGAACAGGCGGCGGCTGCCTGCCGAGGTCTGTATCTACTATTTTGTCACTCATCAATGGCACCCTCTTAGTTGAAATCAATTAGGAATGAACGAATTAAACAATGCCTTTCAATCCGTACTCGGCAAGCGGTATGCCAAGCGCCTTCTCAACTTCCGGATACACTGTCGGGTCCTTCACGCTGGAGCTAAGCGGCACATGCTGCTTGTCGATGGCAAGCAGCGAAAGCTCCATGCCTTCCTTCACGCCGCCTACGCTGATCGGCAGGCCGGTAGCCGCTTCAAATGTCGTAATGACATCGGGATAAGTCGTCAGGCGATTGCCTTCCGCATCATCCACCGCCATATACTCGTTCATCACATGAAGCGTCAGCTGTCCGCCCCCGCCGTCCTCCATCGTAATCGTGCCGATATCGAAAGCGCCCGAATAATGAACGTCCTTCTTCAATACGATGCCTCTGCCGATCATCCGGCCGTTTGTTTTCTTGCATACCGTTTCCATAATCGCCTCAGCTCCAGTTGCCTCCGCCTCGATCATCGCGTAACCAAGCTCCAGCGCTATAGAGATGCCGCCAATGGCTGCATGCTCCTTCACGTAAGAGGCCGGGATCGGATGGCGCGCCGACGCAATAAAGCCGCCTGACATATCAGCCGCCGTCCGCAAAATGTTGGACGTTTTGGCAGGTGTGCCCTTCACAACCAGCTCAAGGTACGAGCCTGTATCCCGTCTGCCGCCGACAACAACCTGGATCGTTTCATAATCCGTGCGGGATGCAAGCCCCATCGAGCCCATCTTGCCCGTAGGATGCGCGCGGATATCGCCGGTCGCATCAACGACGACGAGACCAAGCGCCGCTGCTGGAAGCCAGCCGTTAATCGTGCTCGACATGCCGTTTTGCGGAGTCATCACGCCTACGACCTTGCCGTCATAATTATCCATCAGCAGCTTAACCGCTTTGATGTAATCAATGCCCCACATTTCCCAGTCATTTCCCGCAGGCGCGCCAATCGCTGTCGCCGTCACAATAATCGCGTCATCCGGCAGCTCATCTACTGAAACCAGCTTCGGCTTGGCAATGCCAACCGCCGCGCCGCCAATCTCCAAACCATGGTCAACCCAGCCGCCGCCGCCTGCTGCGAATACGGCTCCCCCTCTTACTGCCGCCCGTACATCCTCTATCGTTAGTTCACGCAAGATGAATTCCCCTCTCGATTCGTATCGATTCTACGTATTCCCTTTTTGCTTACTTCATCCAATGCTTCCTCATAACCAGCGTCAGCATAGCGCAACACGCCAAGCCCGGTATCATTGTCCAGCGTCGTTTTCAGCCTGAGCTCGGCATCCGATGTGCCGTCGGCAACAAGCGTTACGCCCGCGCTTGTCATATATCCGCTGTATCCGCCGCCGCCTGAGTGTATCGCTACAAGATCGGCCATTGATGAGCAATTAATCATCGCATTCAGCAGCGGCCAATCGGATATCGCATCGCTGCCATCCTTCATATTCTCGGTCATGATGTTCGGGTGCGCCATCGCTCCGGCATCCAGATGATCGCGCGAGAAAGCAATCGGCCCGCCAAGCTCGCCCGCCTGCACCATCGCGTTAACCGCAAGTGCCAGCTTCGTACGGTCGCCGTGGCCGAACCAGCCGATACGAGCAGGCAGTCCTTCGACCGGGACGTATTCATTCGCGAGGCGAATCCAGTTCACGACGACCTCGTTATCGCTGAAATGCTCCAAAATATACTGATCAATCTTGCGGATGTCTTCGGCATCGCCGCTCAGCGCCACCCAGCGGAACGGCCCGATCGCGCGCGCGAACAGCGGTCTAAGGAAGGCTTCCGTAAATACCGCGATATCGAATGCATCCTTCACCCCATACTGCACCGCTTGCGAGCGAATATTGTTGCCATTGTCAAAAACAACCGCACCCTTGCGCTGGAACTCCAGCATCGCTTCCACCTCGGCGGCAATCGACGCGCCTGCATCCGCCTGAAGCTGATCCGGCGCAGTCTTGCGAAGCTCAGCCGCTTTCTCCAAGCTATAGCCAGCTGGGATATAGCCGTACATGAGATCATGCGCCGAGGTTTGGTCCGTTACGACATCCGGCTGGATGCCTCTGCGGATCAATTCCGGATAAATGTCGGCAGCGTTTCCAAGAAGCCCTACGGACAAGCTCTCCTTTGTTTTGCAGGCCTCATCGATCCATTCCAGCGCTTCATCCAAACTTTCGGTCTTCCTCTGCAAATAGCCGACTTCGATCCGTTTATCGATTCTAGCTTCGGACACTTCCACGCACAAAATGACCGCGCCTGCCATCGTGCCTGCAAGCGGCTGCGCACCGCCCATTCCGCCAAGTCCGGCAGTCAGAATGAATTTGCCTGCCAGAGAGCCGCCGTAATGCATTCGAGCGATCGACTGAAATATTTCATACGTGCCTTGAATAACGCCTTGAGAGCCGATGTACTGCCATGCGGCAGCCGTTAATCCGCCCCAAACGATCAAGCCTTGCTCCTGATATTTATAAAAATTTTCGCTTGTCGCCCACTTGCCCACCATATTGCAATTGGCCATGACGACGATCGGTGCATATTTATGCGTGCGCATAATGCCAATCGGCTTCCCGGATTGAATGACGAGCGTTTCTTCTTCCTCGAGCGTTTTGAGCGTGCTTACAATGGCATGATAGGAATCCCAATTGCGCGCCGCTTTCGCAAGCGCAGCATATACCGTTAGCTCCTGTTGATTCTCGCCATTTTCAAGCACATTTTCGAGCATGCGCAGCAGCGCTTCCTGCCTCCATCCCTTGCAGCGAAGCTCGCCGCCTCTAGCAGCCAAAATTCGATCCATATTCGCCACTCCTTATTATCAATATTCAATAATTAGTTTCTATTAATCAATAAATTATCAAATGAATACCTGATAGTCAATACAATTTCGTTAACAATATGTAAGTTTAAGTAACGCACTAGGAATAAACCGCTTTATTAGTGTACACGCCCCCATCCTTTTATTCAAAATCGTTTCGAGCCGCATGTTATGGACATGCTTCTTCTTATATAGTTCGCTTTCGTATAACCGCGCTGAAAGTTTGCTGAATGCTGCTGCAAATAGGTGCATCTTCTGCTCAAAAGGCTGATAATAGAATGGTAATAAATCGTGAAAGGGGCTCTTATGCATGACATCCTTCAAGGGGATTAAAATATTGCTTGTTGATGACGAACCTAATATCGTGCAGTTTTTGGAGCTTGGACTTATTAATGAAGGCTTTGACATTCGTGTCGCGTACGACGGGGAAGCTGCCCTGGCGGAAGCAGCTGCTTTTATGCCTCATGTCGTCATCCTAGACGTCATGATGCCTGGGCTGAACGGGTTTGAGGTTTGCCAAGCGCTTCGGGCGACCGGCGACAATATCGCGATCATTATGCTGACGGCCAAGGATGAGGTCGAGGACCGCGTCAAAGGCTTAACGCTTGGCGCAGACGATTATTTGGTTAAGCCTTTCAGCTTCAGCGAGCTGCTCGCGCGCATTGGGGCAAGGCTCCGCAACCAATTTCCCAATCTGCTTGGCGAGGTCGTCTATGGGCCGTTTCGGCTCGATGACCGCCGCAAGGAGCTCGTTTACTTGGAGGAGCCGCTTGAGCTGTCGCCTACCGAATACGAGCTGCTCCGGTTCATCATTTTGAACAATGGCGTCGTGCTTAGCAAATCGCTTATTTTGGACAAGGTATGGGGCTACCGATTCGGCGGGGAAGAAAATATCGTCGAGGTGTATATCCGCTCGCTCCGCGATAAATTAAACGATAAGGAGCATCGGCTTATCCGAACGCTTCGGGGCGCAGGCTATCGGATGGACTTGCCATGAACAGGCTGAGATCAAGCGCGTTCGCTCGGCTCTTCGCCCCCCGGTCGCTCCGCTACCAGCTTTTAAATCGCTCCTTGCTTATTTTAGCTGCCTTGCTGCTGCTCATCGGCGTACTCCAATATGTCATAATGAAGGATTTTGTTTTTAAAAATAAAGCCGAAGCGTTGAACGCTCAAATCATGTCGATGCCGATGGATTGGTTTAGGAATGCCTCCTCTTCTAATGTAGGAACCGGCAGCAATCGTCCACAGCCTGATAATCCAAGCGATAATGGCCTAGGGGACAAGCCCGAAAGAAATCACCGGGACTCGCCAATGTTTTACCAGCCGGGCTTATCCATCGTATTGATCGGTCAAGACGGGACGATCACAGATGTGTCGAAGGATACGACGGTTAGCGCGCCGCTCCTATCCGAGGAACAATACAAGAAAATTTCGAAGCAGCTTCAAGCGCGTAAGCAAGTGGATTACCAAATCGTCAACAACGCGCAGGGAACGGAGCAGCTTGTCGTCTTTCGCCTTGCCGGACCGCCCGGCAAAGCTGAGGGCATCATTCAAGCAAGCACGGAAACGGACTCGCTGAAGCAGCTCCTCCTGACACAGCTCGCCATATTCGCGGGATTGTCAGCTCTAGCACTCGCTGCCGGGCTCGCTCTCTATTTGCCGCTGCTTCGCCGCACGCTTAAACCATTGTCCCGCGTAGTGCTCGCCGCTCAGCAAACCGATGCGGGCAGCTTAACAAGGCGCATTCCGGCCAGCCATGGGCAGGAGGAGATTGACCGATTGTCGGAAGCGTTCAACGGCATGCTGGCGCGATTGGATATCTCCTTTGAGACCGAGCGGAAAACAACGGAAAAAATGCGCCGTTTCATCGCCGACGCCTCCCATGAGCTTCGGACGCCGCTTACGTCCATTCACGGGTTTCTTGAGGTGCTGCTGCGCGGGGCTGCGGCAAATCCCGAGCAGCTTAACCGCGCGCTAATCAGCATGCAGCTCGAATCAAGGCGCATTAACAAGCTCGTCGAGGACCTGCTCGCGCTGGCGAAGCTCGATCAAGACCCGCAGCTGCAGCTTGCCGATACGCGGCTGGATGAGCTGCTCCTTGAAATGGAGCCTCAACTGCAATTGATAGCCGGCAGCCGCAAAGTAGAGCTCGCCCTCGCGCCTCCTGTGAGCGGCCGCTTCCATGCGGATAAGCTCAAGCAGGTGCTGCTTAATTTATTTCTCAATGCTGTTCAGCATACCGATTCGGAATCGGGTGTAATCCGCATCACGCTTGCGCAGCATATCAAGCAAGCCGAATTAACCGTTGCCGATAACGGGTCGGGCATTCAAGCAGAGCATCTTCCGCATTTGTTCGAGCGGTTTTATCGCAGCGAATCGTCCAGAACGCGCAAAAACGGCGGCGCCGGGCTTGGCCTTGCTATCACAAAATCAATCGTAGATGCCCATAAGGGAACGATCGAGGTAAATAGCCAGCCAAACGAAGGCACAACCTTCCGAATCGTGCTTCCGACCGACTTATAGCATGCAAAATAAAAAGCAGGCGTCAGCAACTCATAACGCCTGCTTTATTTGTTTTGCAACGTTTGTTTCAATGCTTTAGCACAAACTCATCCAGCTTTTGACCGTCCGCATCGTACGCCTGATAGGTTAACGAATCCCCGCTGACCGTAATGCCTGCGAACATCTGCTTCCCATTTTGAAAATGGACCTTGTGGTAGAATTGGTCTTCCTTCTTCTCGTTAAACTTCTGTCCTGACGTATTCGTTACGACGTATACCGTTCCTTCACGATTTTGCACCTCGGACTCGCCGTCGCCTACAATTTGTCCATCGCGCAGCGGATAAGATCTCGAATATTCGTGATTATGGCCCTGCAGCACCAAATCAACTTTGAACTTATCAAACAGCTTCGTCCAATCCTTCACTTTCTTGTACGTATTGCCTCCATAAGGGCCTTGATGCACCGCAACGACTTTCCAAGGCTTGTCTGTATTTTCAAGGTCGCTGCTCAGCCACTTTGTCTGCTCTTTTATATTCGATTCGGAATTTAAGATAACAAAATGAACGGAGCCGTAATCAAAGGAATAGGTTGTGCCTTGGGCGGAGCCTTCCGCGCCATTGTCCGGCAAATTAAAATGAGAGATGAATCGCTCTGCTTGCCCATCCACCTCGTCATGATTGCCGGTTACCGGCATAAAGGGAAACTGCGATACCCACTTGCTTGCTTTTGCGAATAAACTCGTCCACGCCTGCTCATCTTCCGGGTCCTCAGTCAGATCGCCATTATGAACGATGAAGGCTGCGCTCGGAAAGGTCGCAAACGCCTTGTTTAATGTATTTCCCCACAGGTCAAAATCCTGCTCGGTCACGCCTTGCGAGTCCGTCACATTTATGAAGCTGAAAGAATCGAGCTTCTCCGGCTCCGTCTCAAATACGGCGGCATCGCTCCAGCCCTTCGCCTCCCCGCTGCCTACGCGGTAACGATAGGCCGTTCCCGGCTCAAGACCGGCTGCCTCCGCTTTATGGACGGCTTGCGTGGCTCCGCCCCCTATATCAACGCTTGAAGATGTGCCTGTAAAGGTCATGACCCGCTCATCGTCCCAGCCCAAGGAGGCATCTTCCTTCATTAGCTGAACGACCGAAGCTGCTTGCCGGCTCCCGCTGTGCCAAGTAAAGGCGCGGCTCGTCATCGGATCGCCCTTGAACGTTGTTACGATGGCGATCGGCTTCTGCGACTTGTCAGCCTTTAGCCATTCCACTGCGGCTGCGCCTGCAAGAAGCAGCGCGCAGCATGCGAGCACGACCATCAAATCCTTGCGCAATTTCAAGGCTTGTGCCCTCCTCCATCTTTACGTGATCTTCATCCTATCTTATCAAAAACCTTGCAAACGGCGCATTCAGCAATCTTTCAGCCGACCTTAAGTTAAGAATAAGTAAAGGCCCTTACAATAACATTTGAAAGCAGCAAGGGGCGTTGAACAAGAAAAGAGGTGTGAAATGAACAAAAACGTAAACTACCGCAACGAACTAAAATTTTTCATCAATTATCATCAATACTTCATTATACGGCAGCGGCTAAAGGATCTAATGGAGCAAGACAAGCATGTCGGCCCTACTGGCGAATATCACATACGAAGCTTGTACTTTGATGATATCAACAACAAGGCTCTGCACGAGAAGCTTGGCGGTGTGCGGGACAGGGTTAAGTATCGCATCCGCATTTATAACGGCCAAGACAACGTCATCCACTTTGAGAAAAAAATTAAATTCAAAGACTACATCGCCAAGGTGAAGGAACCGCTAACCAGAGACATGTACGACAAGCTGATGGTCGGCGACTACGATGTGCTTAAAGAGCCGGACAAACCGCTTTTGAACGAAATCCATAATGAAATCAGCCATAAGCTGCTGAGGCCGAAGGTGATCGTCGATTATGTCCGCGAGCCCTACGTATGCGATAACGGCAATGTGCGGATCACGTTTGATAAGGAGCTGCGCACCGGACTGCACGCCGTTGATATTTTTGACAAAAGCGTTGAGCCGATCCGTGCGCTTGATAACGACCTGATCATACTCGAGGTCAAGTACGATGCCTACATTCCGGCTTATATTAAAATCGCCCTGCAGCTTGAAGGCTTAAACCGGCAATCGGCTTCGAAATACGTGATCTGCCGCAAACATTTGAAATTCAACACTTGGGAGGATTATTAAAATGGAAACAACAACAACGGCTGCCGAAGCGACTGGGGCTACGACCAATTTTACCGATATACTAAAAAATTCAGTATTAGAGAACTTCGCCTCCGATATCAGCCTTTCTAAAATATTAATTACGTTAGGCGTTGCTTTTCTGCTTGGCTTCTTCATCTACTTGCTATACAAACGAATCTTTAGCGGCGTGCTTTATTCGAAAAGCTTCAACGTATCGCTTATTGGCATGACCATGATTACGGCTGTCGTCATTATCGCTATCAACTCCAATCTCGTACTCTCGCTCGGTATGGTCGGCGCGTTATCCATCGTACGTTTCAGAACGCCGATTAAAGATCCAACCGATCTGATTTTCCTTTTCTGGGCTGCGGTTGCAGGGATCGTAACAGGCGCTGGCTTCTTCACGCTAGCAGTAATCGGCTCTGTCGTCGTTGGCCTTATCCTCTTCTTCTTCGTCAAGGGCGGTTCCGTCGAAACGCCATACCTGCTTGTCGTTAACTGCGACAACGATGCGACTGAGCAGCTCGTTCATAAGCAAGTCGGCACGCTCGTGAAACGCTACAACGTGAAGCAAAAAACAGTGACGCAAGGCAACATTGAAATGACGCTTGAGATTCGGCTGCGCGACGAAACCGGACGTTTCGTGAATCAATTAACGGAGCTTGCAGGCGTTCGAAATGCGGTGCTTATTAGCTATAGCGGGGATTATGTGTCCTAACAATCGGGAGGTGCTTCAATGAAAGCGAAAGCGCATGTTGTTTTATTATGCTTTTGCTCCATTCTCCTGATTATCGGATTGACGGGCTGTGCCGTGGGAGGTACGTCCTTCAGCCTCGCAAGCTCGGGCAAAGCGACGAGTGCAAGCGATAAATCAGCGGATGAGCAAAAGCTCGATGAAACGGTTTTTCCAAAGGATAAGGTCGTCGATGTGAAAATTACGATTGATGAAGCTGAGTTCCAAAACCTGCTGGACAATGCCAGCGCCGAGGAATACAAGGAAGCGACCGTTGAATATAACGGCCAAACCTTCAAAAATGTCGGCATACGGGCAAAAGGCAATCTGAGTCTCAGAAGCGTCGTCAATATGACCGACTCCGATCGGTACAGCTTCAAAATCTCTTTTGACGAGTATGTAAATCAGACGTTAGAAGGAATCACAAAAATTAATTTGAACAATAATTACAGCGATGCTTCGTATATGAGAGAGTTTCTTTCCTACGAGCTGGCGGAGGATATGGGGCTTCCTACTCCAAAATATTCGTACGTAAACGTGTATGTAAATGATGAGCTTTGGGGCTTTTATTTGGCGGTTGAGCAAATTGGAGACTCCTATCTGGAGCGTCATTTTGACAATGCCTATGGAGCGCTTTACAAGGCAAACGGCGGCACGGGAAGCGAGCTTAATTGGCTGTCAACCATCGAATCCTATACGGGGCTCGACCTGAAATCGGACAAATCCAATGACGATATTTTGCTCGATATGCTGGATGAGCTGAACAACGGAAGCGACATTGAAAGCTTGCTGGATGTCGATGAAGCATTAGCGTTTATCGCGTTAAATGTGCTTACGAGCAACATGGACAGCTACTTAGGCCAAAATAAGCATAATTATTATTTGTACGAGGACGACGGTGTATTTAACGTACTGCCATGGGATTATAATATGGCATTCGGCGGATTAGGCGGTTCTGGCATTTTGATCGATGAGCCAACTACCGGCACGTTGACGGATCGTCCTCTGGTCGCAAAGCTGCTGGCGGTGGATGAATATAAGGAAACGTATCATAACATCCTTGCCAAAGCGATTGAAGGCTACTTGTCTGGCGACGCATTTGCAGCACGGGTGCAGGAAATACGCGACATGATCTCCTCCTATGTGAAAGCCGATCCTTCCTCTTTCTATACCTACGACGAGTATGAAAGTGGCATCACTTCGGTTCTGTCATTAAATACGACGCAAACAACTAGTATCGCAAAGCAGCTTGACGGTACGATTGCATCTTCCGGTGACGGTTCCGGCAGCGGAGGCGGCATGGGTGGCGGCGGCTTCGGCGGGATGGGCGGCGGACGCGGCGGCAACCGTCAAAATGCCCAGCAAAATACGGGACAAAATGCAGCTGCTCCGGCAGCAAACGCTGAAAATGCGGATAACAATGGGCATGCGGCAGCTAATGAGCAATCCGCATTAGGCAATCCTGCTCCGGCAGTTGAACTGGCCGCAGCAGGCGTTGCCGATGCCGGAAATGCGGCAGCTGACGGACAGATGCCACAAGGCGATGCCGGCGCAGCTGCCCCAGGCGGGCAAATGCCTGATGGAGGCATGCAGGGCGGCTTCGGCGGCCAGCGGCCTGACGGACAAGGCGGCGGGTTTGGCGGCGGCATGGGCGGCGGCGGGTTCGGCGGTCCAGGCGGACCTGGCACTCTAGCCGTTCAGCCACAAGGCAGCCCAAAAGAAGCTGCTACTGTCGGCATTACGCTCATTATTCTACTTCTTTCCTGCGTGTTCATCGCCTTCTATAAACGAAAACGACTATAATCAATAAAGATAGAAGAGGCTCGCTTATCTACCCGTAAGTCGGATAAGCGAGCCTCTTCTTAATGACCAACTCAACGGTCAGATGGAGCAATCATTCTCAGCAGAATATTAACTTTTGGGATCTGATATCCTCCAATTTTCTGTACATTAAGCACCATTAAGCCATTTAAAACCGACAAATAAGAAGAAATCAACTCCTCGAGATCGCCCGCGATAATCTGGCCCGCCGCCTGTCCCTCTTGGAATAAGGGCAGCAATTGCCCGACTGCCGCTTTCATTGAATAATCTTCCACGAGCTGCTTTACTTTCTCTGGCACACCGTCTGAGGTTCGCGCCTGATGAATGAGCATAAAATAATCCGTGCCGCTTTCATCAAGCATGTCAATGGTTAAATCTTTGATCTTTTCGAAAGGCGATCCAGGCAAGTTATAGACATTCTGGAGCGCATCTTGCGCTGCGAGCACGGCACTCTCAACAAGTGTGGTGAAGAGTTCTTCTTTTGACTTAAAATAATGGTATAACAGTCCATGGCTAATGCCTGCTTCGGCTGCGATCATGCTCATCTTCGTACCAATAATGCCCCTCCGCGAGAAAACCTTCAGGGCCGCGCCCATTATCTGCTCCTTACGTTCATCACGAATATGATGAAGCTGTTCATCGTTTAAAGGCGCCAATTTATCCTTCACTCCTTAATGAGGTATAATCTTATCCAGCACGTCCTCAAGCGGCAGCCCATGCTCTTCCAAAAGCTCTGCGAGCAATTGCCGCCCTTCGTCAGAAGCTTGTAGCACCGCGCTTACCCTATCCAAATTATACAGCTCCCGCAGCGGAACCGACAGCGTATTTACCGCCCAGTACATGCCGAAGAGCTCATAGTTATGATTGCCTGTTCCCTCTTTAAGCACAAGATCCATAAACCGCCGTCCAAAAGCAATTCCCTTAAGCGGCTCGGACGCAGACTCATATTCGACACCCTCCCACTCGAGCACAGCGGAGCAGTTTAACCACCAAGTAGGCGTGATGACCTCATCTTGCATCTTCCGAAGCAGCCTTTGCTCGAAACCCACTTGAGGGGTAATCATGTGCTCTTGCAGGCTGGCTTTCAGTAAATCCGCTTCAATCGCCACAACCGTCATTCCTTGGCCGAAGATTGGATCATAGATACAAAAGGCATCGCCTATGACTAACAATCCAGAAGGCCATTTCTCCACTTGCTCATAATGACGGCGATATAGCTCTTGGACATGAAAACCGCGCAGCGGAGTAACCGGTTCGAGATCTTGCAAAATCTCCGCGATTAAGGGAGATGGAAGCGCAGCAATCGCCTCTTCAAATTGTTCTGCAATCGTTGGCGGATATTGACCTCCGGGACGATAAAGCACCACTTCAGCTACTCCATTCTCAATAAAGGAGAAGACGCCTGTAAACGTCCCTTTAGCCGGTTGACCCATGATGTTGATAACATCCCATTCCTTGGTCAAATGAGCCTTATGGGCAGGCACCTTATACCTTCTTGTACTGTAGCCGATTGAAGCTTTCATTAGGTCTGCAGCTGGCACCTCGCAGCCTAGCTCCTCCAGCCATTGCGTCAGCTTAGACGCGCGGCCGCTTGCATCCACGACGAGATCCGCCAGCCATTCATTCTCGCTTCCCTGTTCTCCGCGTTCCCGGACTCTGACACCGGTAACGGCCGCTCGATCAGAGGTCGATAAGAGACTAAGCACATCATGCTTCGGCATATAGCGCACATTCGAAATCGCTTTTACGCGTTTGCGAATGACCCACTCAAGTGCGGCACGGCTGAATTTGATATCATCTCTGTCGTATGGCCCAGCTACCGTTCCATATGGACTCATAATATGAGCTGTCTTATTCAGGGAAGTAGGAGACCCCAGCTTTCGCAAATCTTCCTCATAGCCGGGAAAAAGCTGCTCTGTGATCATCTTACCACGCGCCGTGAAGCGGTGGGGATGAAAACCGTGCGGCACGCCTGCGCGATCCACGGGCTGATCGGGAAATTCATCCTTGTCGATGACAAGCACATCCTCGAAATAATCCGAGAGCACTCTTGCCGTCATTAAGCCGGCTATACTGCCTCCGATTACAATTGCCTTTTCTCTTTTGGGAATACTGGCCATCTTTATCGCTCCTTTGATTTTCGATTGATTCATTCAGTCAATATCTTGCTAAACGAAACCATTTCAATGAAGGCAGCCGTGATTAGTGCAAGGGTTAATTTACGATAAATTATAGATTGACTCGTTCAGTCAATCATAGAATAAGGTTTTTTTTTCTAGCTGTCAACCGGCGTACAAGCCGTTTTTGCAAAAAAAAGAGCCCCTCTTCGGTCAATGTGAGCATTGATCAGAATGGACAGCTCTTCTTTCTTAATTGCAATCGTCTGCTCGCGCTTAAAGCTGCAAACTGCTACGTCAAGCTAACAATGGATGATCCGGCAAGCGCTGCAATCGCCTCAAGCGACGGCATCGAAGGAATCGCTCCCTTGCCCGTTGCGGCAAGCGCTCCCATCGCGTTAGCGAATGCGAGCAAAGCGTTAAGCCGCTCCTGCGTCCACTCCTGTTGGCCATCTGCTTGCCGAGTGAGGAGTCCATACAGAATGCCGGCTAGGAATGCATCCCCTGCGCCTGTCGTATCTATGACCTCCACTCTATAGCCCGCATGAGCCGCAGTGACCATGCCTGCACGGCAGTAGCTCCCACTAGCCCCCAGCGTTACAAGCAGCATAGACAGTGAGGGGAACTGCTCGCAAAGCAGCTTTGTGCCCGCTTCGAGATCGCTGGTTCCGGTTAGGAATAGCAGCTCTTCTTCAGACAGCTTCACCACATCCGCAAGCTTCAGCCCCTCCAATATACGCTCCTTCGCCAGTGCTTCATTGTCCCATAATGACAAACGCAGATTCGGGTCGTAGGAGAGCAGCAAGCCTTGGCTTCTCGCATAGGCGGCAGTCTCTAGCGTTGCCGTCCGCGATGGCTCATGCGTCATCGAGATCGAGCCGTAATGGAATATTTTCGCTGCATCGATCTGCTCACGGTTAACATCCTCGGCGCGGAGCATATGGTCGGCGCCAGGATTGCGATAGAACGAGAAGGAGCGGTCGCCGCTGGCATCCAAATGGACAAAAGCGAGTGTCGTATTCGCCTCTGCCGAATATTTCAAGCCTTCTACGAGAATACCGCTTTGCGCCAGCACGCTGCCCAAATAATGACCGAAGGCATCATTCCCTACCGCCCCGATAAAAGCAGTGCTGCAGCCAAGCTTGGCTAGAGCTGCAAGCACATTCGCGGGCGCTCCTCCCGGATTCCTTTCAAACAACGGCTGTCCCTGCTCCGATATTCCATCCGGCGTAAAATCGATCAGCAGCTCGCCCAGCGCGACGACGTCCAAATCAACCTTTGCTTTCGTTACCAAATCGGCTTCAACTCCCAAGCATCCAATGATTCGATTACCGCCGTTCCTTGTCGAGCGAAGAAGCTGATACCAACGTTAGCCGGGTCTGGGTAAAGGCGGTTCGTGATTGCGACAAGCCCCTCGCCTGCAAACAATTCAACCGAGGAACGATCGATAAACAGTCTAAGCTGCAAACGCCCGTCCTCTGAAGGAGCGAGCGAAGCTTCGCTGACTCCGCCATCGCCTGCTCCGCCTAGATTCCGATCCATATAAAGCTTTTGCCCGGCAATCGCGTAACGGATCTCTGTATACGAGGAGCCGTCCTCGGAGCAGCGAATCCGAAGGCCAAGCTCTGAGGCATCCGATTGGCTCAAATCAAACACGATAGCTAGTTCAAGCGAATCGCCCTGAACGTTATCTATGGCAGTAGGTTCTCCGTCCACTAAAGTGATGCCGGATGCGGACACATGCGCGCCGCGCAGCGTGGCAAGCTCTGGTACCGGATTGCTCCGCACCGTTCCGTCTGCTGCCAGCGTCAACTCCCGCGGAAGCGTCATCGCACCCAGCCAGCCATGCGCCTGCTCCGGCATAACCGCACCCCAAATGTTCATCCAAGCGATCATAATTCTTCTGCCTTGATCATCAAGCAGCGTCTGCGGCGCGTAGAAATCAAATCCGTAATCGATTTGCCCCATTTGCTGCTTCTCAAAGCGGCAGCTTTCATAATCAAATGTGCCAGACAGATACAAGTTTTTGATTGGCGCAATATTCATTGGCGAGATGAGCAGCGCATGCTGGCCGCCTTCCCCAAGCGGAAACAGATCCGGGCACTCCCACATATCGCCCATCGTGCCGTCGCTCTCAACCGCAGCGCCACGATATTCCCAGTTCATCAAATCGCTTGACGTGTAAATAATGCCTTTGCCCAATCCGTCTTTGCCGTAACCAACGACCATGTACCACAGGTCTTCGTGCCTCCAGACCTTCGGATCACGGAAGCCGAAGCGCTCCTCGTCGGGCGAGCCGCCTATAACGGGATTGGCTGCATGCTTCTCGAACGTCACGCCGTCCGCGCTAGTTGCCAGACACTGCACTTCCTCCGGGTTTTTGCCGTCGACATGCCCGGTGTAAATCAAGGTTAATTGTCCATTATGGTCAACTGCGCTGCCTGACCAGCAGCCTTGTCCGCCATTTCCGCCTTTATCATAATCCTCCGACGGCGCAAGCGCCACCGGCAGATGATCCCAGTGAACGAGATCGCGGCTGCGGGCATGCCCCCAGTGCATTGGCCCTTGCTTTGCCTGGAACGGATCATGCTGGTAAAACAAATGATAATCCCCCTGCCAATGAATCAGCCCGTTCGGATCATTCATCCAGCCCGCTGGCGGCATCATATGATAATGGAGCCGGAACGTCTTATCCATCGCAGCCTTGTTCGCTTTCAGCGCTTCCTCCGCTTGCGCGATGAAAGCTTGATGCTTCGCGCCCTTGCTTGTCACATTTTCCATTGCAATCACCTATCCTAACTTGTTATTTTTCTGCCTCCAAACGGACTCCAGTTTATATACGTCAACTGAACGGAAGAAGGCAGCTCCGCCGCTTGCAAACAGCTCTAGCCCGAGACTGCCGGGTGACGGATAAATCAATGCCGTAAATGACGTTTCCCCGTTATCGACGAACAGCTCAATGACCGATTCATCTACAAATGCATGCAGCTTGACCGTTTTATCCGCAGCGCGGTGTGGAGCCTCAAATCGTTTGCCAAAATGAAACGGGCTGCCTTCGCGATTCATGAAATCGCTTCTGCCCGACCGCATCCGGTCTACGAAAACCGTCTGCGTCCCGGGCTCGTAGCCAATTTCAGTTGCCTCATTTCCTTCCTCTGAACAACGCACGCGTAAGCCGAAGGACTGGGCTTTCTCCCACTCGATATTCGCAATGAGCTCATACGAGCTGCCTTGAAAATCCAGCTTTACAGTCTGGTCTGACGCTTCTATGGAAGCAAAACGAAGCGAATCAACTCGCAGCCGCTTAAGCTCTGCGATCGGCTTCTGGCAAAGTGTTATCGTTCCGTCTCTTAAAGTCCTTAATGAAAGCGAGCGCGGGATCGACATGCCGCCCTTCCATGGCTCGGTCGGCCCTGCGAACGGGTACTTCCAATTGGATGTCCAGCCGAGCCAAATGCAGCGGCCGTCCTCCTGCGGAATGCCCGAATAGGTAACTGCCGCATAAAAATCTTGTCCGTAATCGGTCCAGCGGATCTGCTCGCCAGCCGTATCATCGTTCACGAAACAGCGGCCATCAAACTCGCCGACAAAATATTGCGCGGTCGAGCCATCCGTTTCCTCGTTATCGCCAACGCTGACGTGAAGCACCCATTTGTGGCGCCCGGAATCGTCATCAACCGGAAGGAGGAACAAATCCGGGCATTCCCAAACGGCTGCCTGGGAGCCTTGGCCTTCGCCAAACTCACTTTCATATTTCCATGCTAGCAAATTGCTGGACGAGTAAAAATATACCTTTTTATTAACGGATACCGCCATGGCCCATTTGCCGCTTGGCTCATGCCAGAGCACCTTCGGATCACGGAAATCGCGGATTCCCGGATTCGGGATGACCGGATTTCCTTCATATTTCGTCCAGCTGCTCCCGCTGTCGCGGCTGTAAGCAAGGCTTTGCGATTGCAAGCCGTCCTTATAGTGGGTGAAGATCGCGACCAGTCCCGCTTTGCCGCCGAATAAGCCGCTCGAATCATGGGTATCCACGACGCAGCAGCCCGACCAAATGTCGCCCAGCTCATCTGATACAAGAGCAAGCGGCAAATGCTCCCAATGGATAAGATCACGGCTGATCGCATGGCCCCATCGTCCGGTAAACTGATAGAACTGATGGTACACGCCCTCAAAAAACACCATACCGTTCGGATCGCTCATCGGGCCTTGCGGCGGCGTCAGATGATACTGCGGCCGGAACGGCTCCTTGTACAAGTCGGTCATGTTCATTCCTCCAGATACCGTTTACTTAAGCTCCCGGGACGAATAGCTTCAGCTTCGAAAGCGTTGTTTTTCCGCCTCTTGAGTACCAGCCCCAAGCTTGCCCTGGCATTTTGTATATTCTAGTTGTAAGCGCGGACTCTCCGATATAGAAGACCGCCACATCATTTTCGATAATAATGGTGAAAGGGTAGTCCGCATCCGGCTCGAGATCAATCGGCACCTGTACGTCGGGCTCGGTCGATGGGAGCAAATCGCCATTAGCCGCATCATAGCGAATCCGATCTTTAGCTGGCTCGATCTGAATGCCGTATGCTTTCTCAGGATCATCTCCCACACCAACCACTAAGCCGCTATAAGCAACCTTGCCATCGAATCGCACGGTACCGGTAATCTTCGCCGTTTGTGGCATTTTCGCAAAAATCATACCGCTTGTCCCAGCCGTTCCGTCAAGCTCCCATGTATCGCCATTTTCGGTTGCGCCGCCTAGCTGACGAGTCGCTCTCAGTTCAGCTGATTTTGACAATAAGCGGTCAATCTCATCCGGCACCTTCACGCCAAGTGCTCCGTCCTTGCCAAGCGCCATTTGGTGTGCGACCATATTGCCGGCCCAATCCCATTTCATATAATCCTTCTCCAGCTGGCGCGTAGGCACCCAACCGAATAAAAACCGCCTCTCGCCTAGCGCGCCTGATTTGGCCGCATAAAACGCTCTTCCATCAAAGACATCCTGTTCCGGCTTGGTCCAAGGACCGTCAAGCGTATCGCTTATCCGGTAATGGGTAGACTTTTTGTCGCTGAACTCAGAGAATACAAGCACCCATTTGCCATTCATCTGGAAAACATCCGGGCATTCGAGCATAAAAAACGACGATGAAGCTTCGACCGAAAGCGGCTCGCGAGCCTCCCATTTGCTTAAATCCTTGGACGCGAATAAAGCAATGACGCCGCCTGTGCCTTCCTTCCTCGCGCTAAGCAGCATCCAATACTCGCCCTTCTCTTCATTGAATAAAACAAACGGATCTCGAAAATCATCCTTCTCATAACCATCCGGCGCGTAAAAAGCATCCTCCTCCGCCTTCGTCCAGCTCTTCAAATCTTTGCTGACCGCATGCATAACGGCTTCCTTCGGCTTGCCTTCCTGCGGGAACCTCCAATTATGGCCGGTATAATACGCATGGTACGTATCGCCCGCTTTAATGACGCTCCCCGTGCCAAGCGCCAAATCCTGCTCATGCTCTTCTCCAAAAGGGATCGATTCTCCTGCATAGGAATAGTCGGTCAAATTCGCTGTCGCTGCCATATGCCAAGGATGAAAGCCGGGAGCGCCGTCCCGCCAATCCTGCAAATAAAACAAATGAATTTGGCCGTTATCGGAAAATGGCATCACATCGCCTACCCAGCCCTCAGGCGGCTTCCAGAACAACCGATCCTTCGCTTCGTCCGCCGTGGCTGTCGTTGCTGCCGGCTCCGCAGTCTCGGCTATGCTGGGCGTCGCCGCCTCGAACTCATTGCCGCTGCAAGAGCTAACCAAAGCAGCTGTCGCGAGGCCAGCCGCGGCAACCATAAGCATCTTCCACCTTTTGTTCAAAATATGATTGTCCTCCCGTCTATGCGCTCATAACTATACCCGCCGCCATGCGTGCATGACGGCGGATAGATTCACGTTCCAGTTATTGGGTCAGCGTAATTTTAATGCCTTCCTCAAGCAGCGCTTTCGCAGTAGCCGCAAAAGTTCCGACCGGCGTGCCGTCCTTAATGCCCGTCAAAGCAGCCGTATTGGCATCCCAGTATTTCTCGACGCCGATCGGCGTAAATAGGATTTTGCCGCCAAGCCCGTTCATTTGATCAACCTTCTCTTGACCAAATTGCTTCACATTGTTTTCCGTCGCTACTTTAAGCTCGTTCTCCGACATCATCTTGATGAACACCGCAGCGCCCTGCGGGTTTTTCGATACGGTCGGGATCGACCATCCGGACATGCCGCCTGGACCAACGTCTTTTGCGCCTTTTGGGCCTGTCGGAACGGGAACAAAATCAAGCTCATAGTCGCTTTTGAATACAGTGAAGCCGCCGAAGCCGTATTCCGCCGTCATAGCCAGCTTGCCGTTTTTGAACTCTGCATTAAAGTAGTCGCCTTCTTTGTCCTTGTCGATATATTTATCCTTGAGAAGCGCGTCCTGCGTAAACTGCATCGCTTCCTTCATGTTGTCCGTCTCATAGTTGGAAGAAATCGAGCCGTCCTCGTTATATGAAAGCGATGTCACGCCGTTCGATGCAACCATTAGCGGATAGCCAGCATCCCACCAGCCGAAGCCGTATTGGTCGTTCTTGCCGTCACCGTCCGTATCCTGCGTAAGCTCAAGCGCCGTCAAGCGGAACGTATCCCATGTCCATTTGCCTTCGGCGTACAGCTCACCCGGCGTTTTGACGCCATTGTTGTCAAACAGCGTTTTGTTATAGTAGATCACGATTGGAGCCGCGCCTACGCCAGCCGCGTAAGGCTTGCCGCCGAACGTGAACGCTTTGGTTACGGACGCATTCCAGAACGGATCAGCCATATCCATATACTGGTCAAGCGGCTGAACGATTTTTTTGAGCGGATATACAGGGAAGTTTTGATCGTTCGCTTGCGCTACGTCCACTTGATCGCCTGCATTGACCATCGAGATCAGCGTCGATTTTTGGTCCCCCCATGGCACCGCAATGACGTTTACTTTACCGCCGTAAGCCTGCTCGAACTGCGCGACCGTTTCCCATACAGCGTCATAGGCAGCCGGGTTTGCCGCTTTATTTTGTTCATATTGCTCTTTGGAGGTATGGTATAAAATCGTAATATCGCCGCTTTCGAGCTTAGGCGCTTCTGCCTTTGACTCCTCCGTTGCTTCCGGCGTGCTGCCGTTGCCGGCTGCTGCGCCTTCGTTTGTTTTTGCCTTGCCGCCATTGCTGCCGGAGCAGCCAACCATTACCGTAACGAACATCATCATTGCAGCCAACATGATCGCAAGCGATTTCCTGTTTTTGACCATTGTAAAATGCCTCCCCTTATTTGCATTCATCTGATTGATACCACTTTGTATCCATTTGTTTATTTCGTTGACACCCTTATTCAGCTTGCAGTCGCCTTGCGTCCAAGCGCTAAATGCTGGCATCGCCTCCCCTCATCAACGCAATCCGCCGATTCCGTCTCATTATTTAATCGCGACATGCTCGATGCTGTCCGTGAAGTACCGCTGCGTGACCAAATACAAAATGAACAGCGGCAGGATGGCGAGCAATGCACCTGCTTGAATGCGGGTGACGACGACCAGCGGATCGCTGATGGTCTGCACATTGACGACAGCCTGCAAATCCACGCGCAGCGACGATAAGGCAATCGCAAAGTTTTTTTTCAAATTGCCAAGCAGCAGGTTCGACATGTAGAACTCGTTCCAGTGCCATACGAAGGAGAAGAGAAATACCGTAATAATTGCGTTTTTCGCATTCGGAAGCATGACCGTAAAAAACGTTTTGAACGGTCCGCAGCCGTCCATATATGCAGCATCCTCAAGCTCATTTGGCATCCCTTTGAAAAATTGCCGGAAGATGAAGATATACAGGCCGGAGCGAAGCCCCATCCCTAGCATCGACGGCAGGAAAAAGGCCGAGTAGCTGCCGACGAGACTAATTGAATCCGGCCCGCCCGTCACGAGCTGGGTCAGCTTCATGATGCCGAATGCATCAAAGTACTTCATGTCCGCATACAGCGGCAAAATAATCGTCTGCACCGGCACGACCAGCGTCAATATGACGAGCGTGAACAATAGGCCCGAGAACCGGAATTTAAACCGAGCGAAGCCGTATGCGACGAAAGCGCAGGACAGGACGTCAAGAAGACCGCAGCCAATGCCGATGATCATGCTGTTTTGAAGCGCGTCCCAAAAGTCCATCACCCGCAGCGCGTCGGTGAAATTGCTTAATGTAAACGTTTTGGGTACCCAAATGACGCTCGGGTCCATCGCCTCCGCGGGACGGCGGAGCGCCATGCTGAGCATGTATAAAAGCGGATAAAGCAGTTGGTAAGCCAGTGCCGCAAGCAGAGCGAACCGAGCGATGGAGGCAAGCTTCTTCCTTGCCAGGTTCAGCTGCTTTTTCTGAATCATTGCATTCAAGTGGGGTTCCCCGCTTTCCGTTTAATCCTGCATGTAGACGATGCGTTTCTTGAGCAGCAAATAGACAGCGCCAAGGAACACGGCGATCACCAGGCAGTATAGCCACGCAAGCGCGCTGCTGTAGCCGAACCGCACCTGCGAAAAAGCCGTATTGTAAATCATCAGAATGACGCTGTTTCCATAATCGGTGAACGTGTCGATAATCGTGTAAATAATGTTGAGCATCATCATCGGCGTCAACATCGGCAGCGTTATCTTCCAAAACTGCTCCCACGGCCTAGCCCCTTCAATCGACGACGCCTCGTACAAATAGCCTGGAATCGCATGCAGCCCTGCTAGAAATAGCAGCACCTGCACGCCGGAGCGCCATGTTAAATCAAAAATGCGAGCGATCACATTGTTAAAAATTCCGATGAGCTCCGTGCCAAGCCCAAGCTCCTGCAAAATACCGTTAATGCCGGCTCCCGTGAACAAATACACGCTTCCCGCTCCGCCTCGCATCCCTTCGGAGAACACATCCTCCTTCAAAATTTGCATAAGCACGCCCGAGGCGATAATGACGGGAAGGAACGATACCGCCCGCATGAACCCTCTGCCGCGGAATTTGTTTTTTAAGAGCACGGCTACGAATATGCTGTACACCAAAATGAGCGGAACGCCGTAGAGCATGTTCACAAAGGAATTAACCGCTTCGCGGATGAAGGTTGGGTCCTTGAACAAGGCGTACTCAAAATTGCCCCAGCCGATGAATGTCCCGCGCAGCCCTTCGGGCGTCATCTCCATGTTTTGAAACGAATAAAGGAGTGAAGTGAGCAACGGCTTCGCAAAAAACAATAGAAAGCCGAGCACCCAAGGCAGAACGAACAGAAAGCCGTAAAGCTCTTTTTTCTTCGTATAAGGCAAAGCCCGTAGTTGTCTAATCATGCGTTCACCCCCTATCGGATGAGATAGCTAAGCGCTGGAATCATGTCAGCGCCAACGGCAGCCTTCTCATTGTTGTAATTGACGACGGCTGTTTTGCCGCTTGCAAACGTGGTACGGAAAACGCCATCCTGCAGCTTCTCATGGTTCGTAATCGCTTGGCCTGCCAGCTCGCCAAGCGCTTCGTTCAATTGCTCGTATTGCCCCTTCATATCCTCATAAAGCAAATTAAAATCGACGCTATACAGTGAATCGTATTCCGTCCCTAGCAATCTCGCGGAATCGTTTGCGATAAACTTAAAGGCAGGGAACGTGCCGGTTTCGATCAGCTTCAGCAGGTAGCGCCGCGGCATGCTTGATAGATTGATAGGCTCGCTGTAAGCAGGCAGCAGCCCGCTCAGCGCTATGCTGTAGAACGGAACCTCTTCATCCTCCAAGTCGAAGCCGCTTGCAAACAGCGGCACGTCCGACAAGCTTTGCGCATATGGGAACGAATACGCATTCGGTTGTTCGAACAGCAAGCCGTCCAGATTGCTTTGCGCCTTCCGAAGCCCGTTTTCCCAAGTGCTGCCGGTTACGTTCTTCGGCTGGCTGTCCCGCCGGAAATCCGAGTAGATCATCGAGCCCACCGTTTGCAGCGAAGCATGCTTTAGGCCCCCGTTGGCCGCAGCAGCGGTAAATCGGTCAAGCGCTTCATTTACTGCTGCTGGCTTCAGCAGGTACCAATGCTTCAAATTCTTGTTTTTGGTTTGATCGCTCAAGCGGTAATCATACTTCAGCACTGGAGCGCGGCTGATGCCTTTGGCGGCATCCCAAAACTTGCTGAAGCCGTTGCCGCCTTCATATAATTTGACGGGATCGACAACCGGATAGAAAGCGATCCCCTTCGAATCGAGCTCCTTCGCGAGCTTCTTGAAGCCCTTATTTCCGCCAAGCTTTCCTTCCGCAGCAAGCGATACCGGCACTTCGTCCTTGGTGCCGCCCGCAGCCCAGCCCTCCATCCGAATGGTTAGATTCACGATGCCGTCCTTTTGCAGACGATCAGCAGCATGCCCTGCGTCCTTGAAGGAGGTTAGCGCCTCGACCGTGTTGTACGGAATGCCTAGAAACGTTCCCTTCTTCTTCACGCCCCCGATAAAGTCAACGAGCAGAGGAAGCTGCTTCCCGCCTGCTGCGGCTTGTGCCGCTATAGGCTTGACGCCAAGCTCCGTCTGCAAGTAGCTGCGATACTTGGCTGCCATCCCGGCGTAATCAGCGTCCTCGCCGTTTAGGAAGTAATACTTGACCTCGTAATTTACGCCGCCCGTCATCGACTGCGAGGAACGGGTCACTTGCTTCTCATTCAACGTTCCTTCCAGCAGCAGATTCGTTTCGAACTCGAGCAGATTCAAATAGCTGAACACGTTGTTATACGTATTGTTTTTGCCGCTAACCTCGGCTGCAATGCCCGCTTGGTAAGCGCCATTATGAATGACCGCGACAAAGGCCGAGTCATCCTTCCTCATGCCGAACACCGGCAGCCTGATCGCTTCCTTCGAATCCGTTTTGCTTGGATAATCAAGCGACTGGTCGCCGCCGTAAACTCTCTCGTTATAGCTTTTGTAGCTGCTTTTGCTATTGTTGAAGTTAATTAATGCGCCGCTGCCATCGGGCACGAACAGATAACCTTCGTTCGCGCTGCCCGCTGCCCCAAAAAACGGCAGCAAACTAATATTAACCAGCTTGTATTTGCCCTGCTGCTTAATGCCTTCCGTTACAATAGTCGCCGACAAGGCATCTCCGCTAAGCGTGTATCTTACCGGCACCGTAAAGCCTCCTTTCGGAAACGAGTAGGTCACTTCAACTCCGTTTGGGACCTTGTTCCATCCGGGCTGTTTTTCCTTAACGCTTCCCGTGAAGCTGTTGAGCTGAAACGGTTTATTTTGGTCATCCACGTAATCGAGCAGCAGCTGAGCTGCTAGATCCATTTTTTTGGCGCCCTTGGCAACCTTATCGGCTTCACGATCGGCCGGATTGCTCGTCCAGACCGCTCCTGACGCTGTATCCGTCACGATGATCTCTGCTGTGGCGGGCTTATAATCGAGCGTAAGCCTGCCGGTATCCGCTGCGCGTACCGCTTCGCCTCCTTGTGCTGGCTTTACCGCCCTGCCCGCCGCAAAATTAGCTTCAATTCCCCCCGCAGCACTCATAATAAGCAGCATTGCCGCCATGACTGCTGTCCATATTCGTAATTTCATGCTGCCTTCTCCTTTCTGATCCACGTTCTGCCTCATAAGCGGAACAGCATTTCGTTGTATACCGTATAGATAAACACGTACACCTGCTGGAACAGCGTATAAAACAGCACTGCCAGGAAGATGGCAACACCCATCGCCGCAAAAGTCAGGGCAACCGACTGGAGCGTCTTAACTGCCCCGTAATCATGAATGGTCAGCAGGCCGATAAACATCAGCACCGCGCTCCACGCCATCGCCACTGTCGTTAAATAGCCAAGAAACATACCCTCTTCTTGGACGAGCACCTTACTGAGGAGCGTTGATACGATTACCGCTGCCACATAAGGAATGATCGCGTATGCGCTGACGATTGCAATTTGCCTTGCTTTGCCCTCGCCGTCCATCCATGTCGCCACAGCCCAATTGCCGGCTACCCATAGCGCATACAGCACAACTGTTTTTGCAGCAATCAGCCATACGTTTAAAGCGCTCAAATCAACAAGGTTAAAGGTATAACCCGTGCTCTGCCGCTTGAAGACCGAGGCGATGAAAAAAACGAGAACAATGAAGCCCGAAGCGAGCAGCGAGCCCTTGCCCTCCTCCTTAACGGAGTAAAAGCTGTCAAAAGGATGCAGCAGCGAGCTGAGGGGATTTAGTCTCTTCGAGTTAACAAGCGCAGCGATCATCGGCTAACCTCCCTTCGTCTCTTTCTCCTTGTATTTCTAAGCAGCTTATAGCCGTAAAACACAACGATCGCACTTATAAAAATCGTCATGATGATCGGCAGATTCTCGCGTACAGCCTGCATCCTGATTTGTCCAAACGTATCCGAGTAGCCGGATCGGTCCGTTCCTTGCCGGTAATAGGACAGGGCAGCATCATAGTTCCCTTCCTTCTCAAGCGCTTTGGCAATCCCTATATAGGCGATGCTGTTATTCGCATTTCGCTTGGCAACGGACTGCCAGATCACAGCCGCTTCCTCATAGAGCCCTTGGTTATACAGCACAGTCGCTTTTCGCACGAGAGAGCCATATTCCGAGAGCGAGAACCTCGTTACATTGCGCTTTGCCGTATCGAGAACAAGTACCTCGCCCTTCCAATAAGCGACAGCCGAGGGCTGTAGAAAGGTTCCCTTCTGATTGCCGAGCGAGCCGAATACCGCAATCGAATTGCCTTCGGAATCGTATTCGAATACGCGTCCTCTCGTCCGGTCCAGTCCGGCAATAAAGCCGTCCGCATCTACGCTTAAATCAACGAATGACGTATCCTGCTTCACTCCTTGCTTGAAGGAAAACTCCTTATCGCCAAAATCGCTGCCGTTTTGGCTCATCAGAACGTTGTTGCCAAGCGGGTTCAGCTTCTTTATTTCTTCCCGCGAATTTTTGGATATGATCGTCGTCGTGTAAATGAAATTGTCATCCCCGATATCGAGGTTCGAATACTCGATAGGCAGCAGCTTCATCATTGCCGAGCGCTGCTCCTTAGACAGCAGGTTTTTCCAAAAGGTCTCGAGCACGACGGCTGGCGTGACCTCCACCTTGTTGCTGCCGTAATAGCCCGTAAATTCCCCCTCGCTGCTAAACTGCATGAGACCGAAGAACTGCCCTTCCGACAGTACATAAATGCGCCCTGCTTGATCGGCAGCCACCTTCGTCGGCTTAAATTTAAAGCCCTCCGGGATAAGCGGATCGGTGGGCTTCTCAATGACAAGCTGCACCTTCTTGTCCGCGCCAACGCGCAATATCCGGCCGTTATCCCTATCCGCGATATACATCGTCCCGTCATCTGCAACAAACAGCCCCATCGGTGAGGCAAGCGATATTTCTTTGCCGCCCAAGTCCAGCTTGTCGATGATATCAACCGTCTCAAACCGTTCATTCAGCTTCACGATCCGTTTATTTCCGGTATCCGCGATGTAAATTTGGTTGCTTTTGTCCACGAACAGATCCTGGGGCTCGCTGAATGCTCCGGCCCCTACCTCGATTCCCGAATACATGCGTTCGGGCAAATAACTGGCGGGAGCCGCCTTTGATGCATCCCATTCGTCATATACATAAGATTGGTAAGGCGCCTCCGCCTCTACCGTTAGCGGCGCTGCGGCCAAAATCGGGAGAAGCAGCGCGGCAGCCAGCACAAGTTTGATTTTCATGGCTTCACTTTTAACCTCCATCATTTGATCCCAGCGAAGGTCATCGTCTCTACGACCTTCCGTTGCAGCAATATAAATACGATAATGGGAGGAATCATGAGAATGACTGCTGCGGCAGCTCCGGCTCCCATTCTGGCGATAGGATCGCCTGTAACGATTTGCTCAAGCGCCATTCGGAACACCTTGAGCGACTCGTCAAAAATAAGCTCCTTCGGCGCATAGTTCCAAAGATTAATAAACTGGAAGATGACGACCGTCATGATGGCAGGTGTAGAATTCGGCCAGATGATGGAGAAAAACGTTCGAAATTCACTTGCCCCGTCGATGCGCGCCGCCTCCAAAATCGCGTCAGGCAGCTGCTCGATGAACTGCTTCATGAGGAACAGCCCAAGCGAAGCACCGATCCAAGGCAGAATCAATGCCACATAGGTGTTTACGATGCCAAGCTGCGACATCAGCACGAACTGCGGAATGAACGTCACCTGCGGGACGAACATCAGCGCCATTACAATGATGGAGAACAAAATGTTTTTTCCCGGAAACTTATGCTTCGCAAGCGGATAAGCCGCCATCGCGGCGAACACCACATGCAGTGCCGTGCCAACAACCGAGATAAAAGCGGTATTAAAAATGTACCGGGACAGCGGCACCCACATATTGGATGCCAGCTGGAATAAATCCGTAAAGTTATTGAATGTCGGCCTCATGACGATCAGACGAGGCGGAAACTGCAGCAGCTCGTCAATCGGCTTCAGCGACGTAATAACGGCGAAGATGAACGGAAACGCGGAGAAAACACCGAGAAGCGCCACGAATCCGAATATCGCGATGTTGCCGGCAAGCGAGCGCCTTGCTTTCGTGCCGGATTTTTTGGTAGTTATCGTGAACATGGATGTCCTCCTGCGATCAAATTCCGACCTTCTGCAAAATTTTCGTTACGAGCCGGTTCGTAAATACCATCATGAAAAATAAGACGACCGCCATCGCGGATGCATAACCCATCTCATAACGGATGCTGCCGTAATCCATAATGTGGGTGACTAGCGTCTCGCCTGCATACTCCGTACTTGGAAACCCTGCAAGCTGGATCGAGACATCGGAGACGCTAAACGAGATGACGATTTGCATAACCGCTCCAAAAATCAGCTGCGGAATCATCGATGGCAGCGTAATGTACCATAGCTCCTGGAACCGATTTTTAATGCCGTCCATGACACCCGCTTCATACAGGCTGCGGTCTACCGTTTGCAAACCGGCCACGAAGGCAAGGAAGCTTATGCCTAAGCTCATCCAAAGCTGAACGACGATTAAAATGAGCAAAATATACTCCTTATCGAGCAGCCATGCGATGGGATCGCTTATGATCCCAAGCCCCATCAGCATGCCGTTCAAATAGCCGTAAGCATCCGGGCTGAAAAGGAGCCGCCACATCGGGAATACCGATATCCCAATGATGGTCGGGATATAAAATACCGTCGTCGCGATAGAACGCAGCGTCTTCGATAAATCATTGATCATCCAAGCGACCAGAAAGCTAAGCAGATAGCTTAGCGGCCCGGTTACGAAGGCGAAGAATAAGGTATTCTTGACCGCGACGATAAAGATGTCGTCATCCAGAAACAGCCGGATGAAGTTATACCAGCCGATGAAGCGCGGCGGCTCGATCATATTGTAGTAGGTAAAGCCCAGCACGATCGATAGAACGACGGGCAGTATGGTGAAGAGCAGAAAGAAAATCATGTACGGCGTCATGAGCAGATAACTTTCCTTGTGTCTGCCGATCGTTTGGATTATTGATCTTTTCATTGCTCCACCCCGAATTCATACCTTTTTCGTTTAATTTCTTCATTGATGCCCTTATTCCAATAGAAAAGGCTCTCCCTCGCATTGCCCATTTGGAACACGACCTCGCGGAAGGCATTATCGATGTTTCTTGACGTATAATAGCCGCCCGGAAGCTCAGGAATTTCGTTGACCTGCTCCCATTGCTCGGTTAGCTTGGCCTGCTCGGCGCGGCTCCAATTGGTTGATTCGAACGAAATCAGATTGGCTGGCACTCTTCGGCCCAGCATGCCCATCTCGTTTTCCAATTCACTGGCGAACTGGCTTTGGATCTCCGGCTGGTTGAACCATTTCATGAACGCCCATGCATCATCCTTGTTTTTGGCGTCCTTCAAAATGATTGAAGCCGTACCCGTCGCTCCGGTTGAACGGTCAATCGTCCCGTCCGCACGTTTCATTCCCGGAATCGGAACCATATCCCATGTGCCGGTTATTTCGGGCGCCGCTGCCGCTAAGCGGGTATACAGCTTATAGGTCGAGACGACAATCGGCATCTCGCCTGTACGGAACCGGTTAAAGTCATCCTTATAGAGCGGATAATCGTAAAGGTTGTAAAAATCCGTCCACTGTTTGAAAGCGGTGAATGCCTGCGGCTCGTCAAAGCGTGTTCCGTCTTCCTTCGCATTGTAGATGCCGCTGCCGCTCTGCATGAGAAGCGTCGGGAACAGATTAAGCGAGCCGATCCCTTTGGTCAGCAGCTGGAAGGCATCCAAGTTCTCGTACGGCAAGCCGATTTGCATATTGTTGTTTTGCAGCACGGGAGCGATCTTAAGCAGCTCCTCCCAAGTTTGCGGCGGGTCGATGCCAAGCTCCTTCAAGACATCCTTCCGGTAAAACAGCATAAAAAATTCCTGATCATCCGGGATGGCGAAGGTGCTGCCCTTGTATTGGTACGGAATGAATGCCGTTTCCATGTATTCCTTCTTCATCGAAGCAAATTCGCTGAATCGATCAAGGGGAGTCAGCGCTCCGCGTACAGCAAGGTTCATCGTATCGCCGCGGCTCGTAAACAGATTGACATCCGGCCCTTCTCCCGCCATTACAGCAGTTACAAGGGAGGTGCCAACCAGATTCAAATTGACGCTAATGCCCGTTTTGGGAATGAAAGACTCATCAATTAGCCGCTTCAATACAAAAGCTTGGTCGCGGCCAAGCCCCGTCCACACTTGAATGGAGCGATTCGCGTCCTCGCTTCCTTCCATGGAATCGTAATTTTGCAGGAACGAGCCTGCGAACGCTCGAACCTCATGCACGCTCTGCGCTAGAAGTCCGGCTTCCGCTTGCGGCCGCTGCTTCTCCTGCGAGGCAATATACAAATAATCAAGCTCAAGCGGCTGCTTCATGGCGCTTAGCATCCAATCGGCTAGCGCCGTTATGTTTGTTTTATAATTTTCCAAACGCTTCGGTATTTGGTCCGGCCGGTCGATGAAGCCATCCAGCTGGAGCGCAAGCAGCTTTAACGTACGGGAGCCGGCATTCGCTTGCCCCGACAATTGGTTGAGACTGATTGCTTCTTCTTTCATTTGTGCGGACAGCTTTTGGAACTGCCCGATCAAACCCGGCACGCTTTTGTCGATTTCATAATCGCGGTAGATATCAGGCTTGACGCCTGTAATCATCACGATTTTGCGGTAAAGCTGATTAAGGTCATATACCATTTGCCGGATACCCTGCGCGGCAGGCGCCAAGTCGCCAAGCGTAACCTCCAGCTTCAGCTCATGCTCGCCCTTCGTCAGATAAAAGAGGAACGGCTCGCCAGTCTCTTCTCCCAGCTCCTTAATGTCCCATTTCAGTTCATAGGGAAAACGAACGGCGTACAGCTCCCGAAACGGCACGGTGCCGTCCAGCTCAATCTTCCTGGAGACGAAGGAGCCCTTCACCTCGTTCTGATGATAACGGACGCCGATTTTGTAATATCCATCCGCCGGCGCTTCGAATTTATAGCTGATCCATTGGCCGGGGGCATCCCAGTTGCTGCCGCCGATCGTATTGATTCGAAGCTTCGTCGGGCTGTAGGGCATCGTTAACGGCGATGTTCGGTCCGTCGTCGGGAACAATCCCGATGCCGACTTGGCGTATGCGTGCTCCGCTTGAACCGTAACGAAGGTTTTGCCGCTTCCATTCGAAGCATTAGCTGCCTGCGATGCTTTGTACTCCGCATAGCTTGGCGCATTCGTTGCCTTCGTCAGCTGGAGGTAATCCACAGCGGCGCTCTCCCTCACATTTTCAAGCCGGATAACGTGCTCTCCCTTCTTAAGCGAGAGTCGCAAAGGCCCATCTTCCAGCTCGCCTGCGGCAGCCACTTTAGCGCTTAGCCAAACCGCTCCTTCAAGCTGCTTCGGACGAAGCTCGTTTCCGCCGCTTCTCTTAAGCGCACCCGGCTCATCATAGAACAGTCGGTTCAGCTCAAAAGGCGCATACGGATCAGAGATCGCTTTGCCGTCGACATAAAGCATAAACTCGATCGGCTGCCCATTTCCTTTGAGCGGATAATAGCCGAGGGATAGCTCATAATCGGCTTCATCCGCCACATGAACCGTCCATTCAAGCGTATCGCCTTCATTCCACTGGGCGATCTGCTCTCGTCCCTTCCACTCTGGCATAAC
The DNA here is from genome assembly GCF_001682865.1 of Bacillus sp. FJAT-26390. Taxonomy (GTDB): domain Bacteria; phylum Bacillota; class Bacilli; order Paenibacillales; family Paenibacillaceae; genus Pristimantibacillus. The sequence continues at coordinate 492,620 of NZ_MAQX01000022.1, read as the reverse complement.
AACCGCGCTCGCATGCGCGTCATTCATGCTGCCCGCACCAAGCAGAATGCCATCTGTCGGACGCTTGGCATCCGTAAGCTTGTATGCTGTTGCGCTAGCGGCCTCTTCCTCGGAATAGGAGAACACTGCCGCCGCGCCTATCATTACAATGAGTAGCAAGCACATCACGTTGTAAAAGATCCAATTTTTATTCACGGCCAACCCCCGAATTCGTTTTTTCCGCTCTCCCGCCCTGATCGAACAGGGTGAAAGCTCTTTGAATTTCTGCTGCACGACCACTATATCAAAAACAAATCGGCACTAATTTCACTATGCTCGGGTTTGTACTTTCAAAGTTTTTGGTGCAGACATAAAAAAAAAGGATAACCCCCAAGTGCTTGAGGATCATCCTTATATGAATAAATGAGCTTTGTTAATTATGATTCGCTCTTCTGCCAACTAAAAAATAAGCCAAATATCCGAGCACATTCATGAGCGCAAAAGCAATGATCCAGCCAACGTTCAGACGCCGATGGTGGTAAGCGTTGATGATAGCCCAAATCGTAAATAAAACCGCGTAAATCGTTATGCCTGCTGTTAACAGGTAACCGACTAATGTAGCTAGATTTTTGGATTCCAAATGGATAAACCATTGGTCGCCGTGCGCATAGTAGAAATCCATTACGGAGGACGGCCTTTTTTCTCTTTCGTATTGATAGAACGGCTTCGCATTATGATTGAAATAGGATATGCTGCCCTCTGCCGTTTCCGTCTTAACATCATCCGTCTTATAAAGGCGTATATTTGTAATTTGTTTTGCATCTCTTACCAAAGCGATTAAACCCTTTTCCGACTCTTCTGTATACAAGGAATGTTTATCAAGAAATTCGTATATCGAGCCCGCGATTGCACTATTTTCCTCTCTATTGCCTACTTCAGCCTTCCATATCAAGCCAGAAGCCACCAGACTAATAAGTAGAAACGCAAATGCGATATACAGCACCCTTTTGGCAAAAATTTTCTGTGCCTTAAATAATAGGCTGACAACCGCACGCATCTCCTTTTCCCCGCCAAACCGTTCGATCGCAATCTCTATCGCTTCCTGCTCTGATTTTCCTTCTATTTTCAATTCATGAACGGCCTCTAGCAAATGGCTTTTCATCTCTGCTTTTAGCTCTTGCATTTCTTGTTTATTCCCGCTTGCATTTTTATATACCGAGTCTACAAACAACTCAATTTGGCTCATCTTATTGTCCCCCTCCAATGAACGAATCCATCATTTTTTTTAGAAACTGCCATTCCAAACGCTTTTGTTCAAAGCCCTCTTCACCAAGCGGCGTAAGCTTATAATACTTCCGTCTTCCCCCGGGTCCCTGATCATCGCCCCAATAAGAAGTAATCCATTTATAGTTCTCCAAACGCTTTAGCGACAAATAAAGCGTGCCTTCTTTAAGCTCGAATTGGCTTTCGCTTTTCTCCCGAACGAGCTTCGCTAGTTCATAGCCGTACCGATCCTTGTTATGTAACAACGAGAGGATTAACGTATCGATATGGCCTTTTAATACCTCTTTATTGACTTCCATCCTTTTCACCTCCTAGTTATACCTTAAAATAGATTACTCTATAATGCAAGGTATTCATAAAATAAATAGCCTAGGCTTTGCGCCTAGGCTAAATTCATAGTCATTATTTTGCAGTCCTGACCCTTCCCGGCAGCACGATGTTCCGATAAAGTCTCACGGTCAACAAATAGTAAGCGGTATAAATTGCCGCAAAAAGCGCGATCGGAATCCAGATACGATAGTAAGGCTCAGCCAAAATAAATGAGAAGAGGTTCATCCCGACCAACACATGCAGCAGACCCGCGATCCCCGGGAATAGGAATACGAGAAACAGCTCGTGATAGATCGAGCGAGACAGCTTCTCCTTTCGCACTCCCAGCTTGCTGAGCATCTCGTAACGCTGAACATCTTTTGCTGCGCCTGATAATATTTTGAACATCAAGCAGCTTGCCATCATCGCGAGGAAAGCTATGCCAAGAAAGAAGCCCATGAACAGGGTTCCGGTCGCATTGCCAAGGGCGTACTGGTAATACTGGTATTTGCTCCATGACATGTAATCATCTTTGTGTTTATCGATGTTAAGCTGGTCCAGCGCTTCCCATGAGGAGCGGTTTTCCAGAAAATCGCCCGTCTTTCCGATAACGATAACCTTTTCGTTTGATTTAAGCTCCTGCAAGGATTGCTCATCGACTATTCGGTAGCTTAATTGCTGGTCCGGAGTAATCCGCGACAAAAAATCTTGCCACCCTTCGCTGTAAGGCGTCGTCGTATCGTCCGTACCTGTCGGAAGCCTATCTGTAATCCGCTTCAAAGGATCACCGTATTTCTGATTGCTCGTCAAATTTGCAAATGGACGGTGGCTCTCGAGATCTTCTTTGGCAAAGTAGATTAGCTCATTCTCGATTTTATAGCGGTATTCTAATCGCTCCGTGAACGAAATTTTTGCAAGCACAGCCTCCTCCTCGGCTGATGGATCATGCACGATCGCATCATATACGCTGTAGCTCTCGCCCTTAATCTTGGCATCGTTTACGAAAGCCATTCCTCCGGAAATTGCGCCTGCGCCAAGCGCGATCAGCATGGCGACTGTCGCAAGCAGCTTCGTTAGGCCGTTGATTCGGAAGGATAGCTGCCCGTAAGTAAATGCCTTTATTCCGCGCGTGTTGTTGCTCTTTTTCCATTTCGCAACAAGGGGAGGGAGCAGCGTCATGAACAGCAGGTAGGTGCCAAGCGGCGTCATGACTGTCGCGGTGTACAGACCAATTTCCCGCAGCTGTTCCATAAAGGTCAGAGAAAAATAGCCAAGCCCCAGGGCGATGACTCCTACAATAGCAAGCAGCACCTTCCAAAAGCTGCTCCGCCACATCCGATCTGCTTGAACGCTGCCATGGACAAGCTGCAGCACCTGCAATCTTGCCAGCTTCAGCTGGTTCCATACCGCGGACAGACCAAACAAAATAACGAAAAACAATGCCGTAAACAAAATAGCCGGCATGTATACCGCGTGATAGCCGGATAAGTTCGCGTTCAGCTGCTTGGCAATCAATTGCCCGACAAGCGCCGATAACCCGAACCCTAGCGCAAGCCCCGCTGCGAGCGAGATAAGGCCAAGCGCGATCGTCTCGATAAACATGAGCGAGCGTATTTTGCTTTTTCTCGCGCCCAGCACCAAATAAAGGCCGAACTCACGCTGGCGCAGCGAGAGCAAAAATCCGTTTGCATAAAGAATGTAAAAAAACGTAATCGACGAGAGCAGCACCGAGCCTAAAATATAGACGAGCTGTATCGAATTAATAACGGCGTTCTCCTCGGTGAAGCTGCGATTCCATGCCATCGTCTGAAACATATAAAAGATAGAAATCGACATAACGAGCCCTGCGAGCAGCACGACATAATCCTTGTATTTGCTTTTCATGCCGGATAAAGCTAATTTCATTAACATGACGTCATCTCACTGCCTTCCAGTTCCATGCCACTGCACCGCTGCAGCTGCAGCAGCCGACGCCCCATAATCGCCGAGCATGTCTAGTATTTGCTTATAAAAGGATTCCCGGCTGCCCGTGCGGTGAAGCTCCTTCACCAGCTCTCCATCTTGAATGAACAGAATTCTGCGGCAGTAGCTGGCGCTGAACGCATCATGCGTCACCATAAGAATCGAAATTTGCTGCTCCTCGTTAAGCCTTTTCATCGTCTCCAGCAGGCTGACTGCATTTTTCAAATCGAGCGCTCCGGTTGGCTCGTCGCCGAGCAGCAGCGCTGGTTCATGGACGATCGCGCGTCCCGCCGCCGTTCTCTGCCTTTGTCCCCCGGAGATCATCGCCGGGTATTGCTCCGCAAGTGCAGAGATGCCAAGATTGTCCATCACCTGCTGGACTCTGCCGCGAATCTCGCTTGCCGGTACGTTCTGCAAGGACAGCGGCAGCGCAATATTTTCGAAGACCGTCAAATTGTCCAGCAAATTAAAATCTTGAAAAATAAATCCTAAACGCTGCGCCCGAAAGTCGGACAGCTCATGGGCTTTCATCCGCGTAATATCGGTGCCGGCAATGGAAATGGTTCCCTCCGACGGGTTATCGAGCGTTGAGATGACGTTCAGCAGCGTCGTTTTGCCTGAACCGGACGCCCCCATAATGCCGATGAATTCTCCTTCCTGCATGGTGAAAGAAATATTATTCAAGGCATATACCTGATTCTCTTTCTTGTTTCCATATATTTTGGATATTTGCCTGATATCGATAACTGGCGCATTAGTCGTCATTGCTGCATCTCCTTCTGTCTCGGCGCTCATAGGCGCTATAATATTCAGTATAAGGAAGACGCCCAAATCAAACGTAATGTAACACTAAAGAAATCTTAAAGATTTCCTTAACATATGGAGAGTTTCTTTTTTATCGAAAAAAAAGACGACAGCATCTTTCGCTATCGCCCGTTTGCAGGGTTCTTCCTATTCATTTGGACGTTCCCGGTATTCCTTCGGGCTTTGTCCATAAAACTTTTTGAAAGAGGTGCTGAAATAGCTGGAGCTGGATATGCCAACCAGCATCGCAATATCCGTCAGCTTAAGATTGCTTTGCCGGAGCAGCTCGCCTGCCTTGTTCATCCGCAAGCTCGTCAAATATTCGCTGAACGTCACGCCGACATGCTGCTTGAACAAGCCTGACAAATACGTTTCGTTCAGATGGAACATCCCGGCGAGCGAGGTCAGCGTAAGCTCATAGGCGAAATTATCGTCCACATATTTTTGGATGGCCTTGACGATGGACTGTCCGCTTGAGCTGCGCGTTTTCAGCGCTTCCTTCATCACTAGACGGGCAAGCTCCTCCAGCTGCTCCAATACTTGCTCGCGCGAATGAAAATCGCCGATCGTCATTTGGCAATCCCACAGACGTTTTTGCAGCACCGTATCTCCCGCTTCATACTTTTTGGCGATCGAATGAAACAGGAGCAATATGCGCGATGCGATAAACGTAAAGGAAAACATCGGATAATCGGCGCCACGCGGGATCATACGCTCTATAAGAACGGAATAGGCTTTATAATCGCCATTCTCAACAGAAACGACTAGCTGTCTCTCCATTTCCGGCGAGAACGCTGCGATCAAATCCTTTACCTTCGGGTCACCCGCTCCACTTATGCCATGAATCGTGCTGCGGCTCCAAGAAAGCATGCTCGACGAGTAGCCGTTCTTGAATTGCTTCACGCCGCTGACCGACTCTCCGATTCCAACCACGGAATCGAGCCTCAAGTATTTCTGTATATTCGACTTGATTTGCCGAACAAACCGTTCCGTCAAATCGTGACCTGCGCCTGCATCCCCTGCCTCCACCAAAAAATGCATCATCGAAGGATGGCTGGCATCATAGAAAGGATGAACCCCGGTATAGGCATTCGCCGTTTCCCGGCATAACATCTGAAATGCCATATGCAGCAGATCGAGATGCTCTCGCTCGTCACCAAGCCTTCCCTGCGGCACTCGCATTTCCACGGCAACAAAGCGGACTTGTAGCCGCTCGTCAATGAAGGCTGACAATTTCAGCTGCTCCAATCTTTCCTTGATGACGAGAAGGCTGTAAAACTCCTCCTTCACAAGTCGAAGCAGCATCTGCTCCTGTAGGGAGAATAACTGCTGCTCCCTTTGAAGCTGCTCCGCTTTATGCAGCTGCTCATCGGTCTGCTCCAGGGCAATCTCCGCCGACAGCTTCTCGAGCAGAGCTGCCAGCTCTCTGCGCCCGACCGGCTTGAGCAAATAATCCTTCACGCCAGCTTGAATGGCTGCCTGCATGTAGGCGTAATCGGAATAGCCTGATAAGACGATGATTTTAAGCGACGGATACAATTGCTTGCAAGCCGTTATGAGTCCAATGCCATCCATTTGAGGCATGCGTATGTCTGTAATAAGTACATCTGGACGCTTATGCTTCTTCAATAGCTCCAGCGCTTCCACGCCGTTTGACGCTTCGGCTTCGATTTGATAGCCTGCGGCACTCCAATCCAGCTTCGCTTTTATGCTGCTGCGTACACCCGCTTCATCATCCACCAATAATATGCTGTACACATCGCTCACCCCTTAACCGCGGGAATAATGATTCGAATTTCCGTTCCTTCGCCACGTTTTGATTTAATGCTCACTTCAAGCTGTTCCCCATAATAAAGACGGCAGCGCGACAACACATTGCGAAGTCCGATGCTATCCCCGCCGCTGTTCAAAATATCGACTGAATCGGTATTGCTAAGCTCCCCCATCAAGTGGGCGATCAATTCAGAATCCATGCCGATCCCGTTATCCGCAACGGCGATGCGGAGCTTGTCCTGCTCCGTTTTGACGCGAAGCGATATATTCGCCACGCCGCTTTCCTCCAAGCTATATTTAACAGCATTCTCTACGATGGGCTGCAATATAAACTTCGCAATCAGCAGCTGGCTTGACGCCATATCCTCTTCGATCTCGACATGCAGCCGCTCCTCGTAACGAAGCTGAAGGATGAACAAATAATCGCGGATATAGTTCATCTCGTCCTTAACTTTAACTAGATCGCTATTTAAGTTCAGCGAGTAGCGCATCATTTGGCCAAGCGCTTCCGTCGCATCCATCAATACATCATTCTTTTTCATCGCTGCAAGGCCGCTAATAATTTCTAGCGTATTGTTAAAAAAATGCGGATTGATTTGCAGCAGCAGCGCTTTATATTCGGCGTTCTTTCGGCGCAAATTCGTCTCGAATTCCGTCTCGATGAGGTATCTTAGTCGAGTGGTCATATTCTCGAATATTCTCGTGACATAACCAACCTCGCTATGGCCGGTGCGGACATGGGGCATCATGCTGAATGCCTGCGCAAACTCCCCGCGTTCCACATGCTTCATCGCTCTGGCCATCGACGTAAGCGGCCTTGTAATGCCATAAGAGAACCAATAGGCAACAAAAATGATGAGCAGCAGCAAAATGACGCTAATAAACAGCATCGTGCGGCGGATTTGATCGATCTTGATGAATAGCTCTTTCTCAGGCACCTCTCCGATCACGTACCAATCCTGCTCTTCAAAATACCGATAAAACAATAAATAGCTGTCTTTATCATGCTTAATCGGAAACACGCCGTTCGTTGCCTCTCCCTGCGCCGCTTTAATTTCTGCTAGGCCAGCCGCCAATATCGAGACATTAGCCTCCGGCACCTGCTGATTAAGCACGCTGCTTCCATCCGAATCAAGCAGAAAAGCACGGCCTGTTTTTCCAAACCGAATTTTCTCAATCGCATCACGCAGCACGGAGGTCGGATAATTTATTTTCACGAACCCTGATTTTGTAAACGATTGCAATTGTACCAACGGCAGCATATAACTGTTAACTAATCTGGATTTCATAATCGTGTCCGCTTGATCGGGGTCCGAATGCGCCTTCGTCCAGCGCTCATCCTCCTTCACAAACCACTTATACCAATCCCGCTCCAAATATGTTCGATCCTGCGTCCATACGCCGCCTCCGAAGTCTGAGAAAACGCCGATTGAAATGCCGCTTGAATTGTTAATTGAATAGGAGGATACATATTCCATTAGCCTTTGCTTGGCGAGCAGACGCTCCTCTACCGTGCTATCCGGGCTCATTTGCGCGGTAATCCACTCCTGCGTCACGCGATTGCTCATCACTTGATTGCCGATTTCCTCAACCTGCGTCATCGACGTATTAAGATGCGAGCCAAATTGCTCGATCGTCTGAGAGGTCGAAGTCTCAATCGACTGCCGAATAAGCTTTGCCGATTCTTGGCTTAGCACGAGCACAAGGGTAATAAAAGGGACGATCAGCAGCAAAGAGAAAGCAGCCATCAGCCGACTTCTTAATGAGAAAAACACCGGGCAGCCTCCTCTCTAACTATCTTCATCATTTTGTTATAGCAATTGAATCGGCGTACGACTTGTCGATGGTGCTGATCGCAGACTGAATCGCCTCGTCCATATCCCGCTTCTCCAGCGCCACTTCCTCGAACAGATTTTTGATGGCCTCCGATACTTGCGGGAATACAGGCGTAATCGGCCTTGGCCTGCCATACTTTTGGTTTTGGATAACAAAAATATTTTTCGGATACTCATTCAGCTCCGTAAACTCCTTGGCGACAGAGTATCTCGCTGGAATATCATGCGTAATGCTCGTATAAATCTTCAAGCCCTCATAACTGGTCATCCAGTTTATGAACATCCAAGCTTCCTCCGGATGCTTGCTCTTTGCCGAGATGCCCAGTCCCCAGCTGCCATTGGCAACCGCTTGTCTGGTTCCCTTCGGCAGAGGTGCCACGTCAAAGTCTTCCCCTAGCTTGAAGTCCGGAAAGTTCTCAGCAATATGCGAAAGGGACCACGTGCCGTCGATTGTAATGCCTAGTTTGCGGTTAGGGAAAGCATCCACCGGATACTCAAATGACGCCACCTTATATTTCGTGAACAGGTCGGTATAGAAGGTCAGCGCCCGCTTCGTCTCAAGCGAGTCCAAATAACCTTTCGCTGACGTGCCTTCCGGATTCATCACTTCTCCCCCGAATTGCCAAATGATCGGGTATTTGAAGTAAGCGGTCGCGCCCGCGTTCTGAAAGCCCTGTGCGGGATCAATGCCGTAGATGCCATTAACCGGATCATTGATTTTCTTCGCTGCTTCAAGGACCTGATCCCATGTCCACGCTTCGTCCGGGTTTCTGGAAGGCAGAGTGATACCGGCAGCCTCAAACATTTTTTTATTGTAAAACATCGCTATCGATGATTCCGTTACGGGAGCCAAATAGATGTTTTGCCGGTACGTATAACCATCGATCGTCGTTTGCGGGATATCCTCGATATGACCATTACGATTAAAGTTGCCGGTTAACGGCAGCAGTGCCCCAGCTTCCGCGTAGGACGCTAGATTCGGCGCATCTATCGCCATAATGTCAGGCGGATTGCCCGCTGCTACCGAGGTTCTCAGCTTCGTATCGTAATCGCTGTACGGAAATGGCATCATTACTATCTTTATCGCCTTATGCTTCTCCATAAACGCGGCAATTAACTGATCATAAGCCATATTTTCAGCTTTGTTGCCGGAGTTTCTCCAAAAAGTAAGCGTTACCGGTTTTTCGATCGCGGCTTTCTCTAGCTGATTGTCATTTTCCGAAGGAGTACTGCCGCCTTTCATGCATCCTGCAATAAGCAGCATTCCTAACATAATCATCAAGCCGATTGGATATCTTTTCCTTCGCATGGCTGTGACTCCCCCTTTGCTGCACGCGATCTGCTGCGCCATTTCATCCATTCAGAATAACAGATTCAGAGACTAATATCCTTTTCATTTTTTCAGTATTTTTATTTAAATATTCTCTGGTTGCAAATATAGAGCACTTGATACAGTCACAAAAAAAGCCTATCAGCCCGTTAAGGCAGAATCGGCTTAATTAAGCGATACTAACGTTTAATTCCAAACCCCATATATTAACGGCTTTTCACGAGCAGCTCCATCGCTTCCTTAACAACCGTCCCGGTGTCTTTGCCTGCCGCTATTTCCTCAAGAATACATTTCTCCAAGTTTACCGCTACGATATAAGCAATCGCTTTATCTGCTGCGCTTCGAATGGCGGACAGTTGACTCACCACATCCTTGCAGTGCTTCTCCTCTTCCATCATGTTCAGAACGCCTCGTGCTTGTCCTTCGATCCTTTTCAGCCGTTTCTTCACATCATCATCATATATCATCCTTACACGCTTCCTTTCCATTTCATTATGGTTTCATCGCTTGATTTCCACGTGTAGGCCTTAAACCTATATCCAATCAGGCCGTTACCAAATGCTATTGTCTTAAATTATATACCTTGTTACAAATAGAGACAATGCAATCTCCCCTTCAAGATCAGAAGAAGCTATCACGCGTTGTGATAGCTCCCCCCCCATCGGCTTTGCAGCCGCAATCAACCTTTCTTTATAAAAAAGGTAAATACGCCATTTTCCGATTTCGTTTCAAGCAGCTCATTTTTCGTTTTGTTCACCCATGCCTCAAAATCGTTAAGCGCACCTTTATCCGTTGCTTGAAGCTCCATAATCTGCCCCGTCTGCAGCGAGTCCATTCCTTTTTTAGCTTTAACAATCGGCATCGGACAAGCTAGTCCTTTTGCGTCTATAAGAAGATCTGCCATTTCATTATTCCTCCTCAGATGGTGTTACAATTAGTGGTCAACCCTTTTCAGTCATGCCCTGCCACTCTGACATGCCCGGCTTCATATTTTTCACATGACCAAATCCTTTTTCCAAAAGCAGCTGGCATGCGATGTCGCTTCGGACACCCGAACGGCATACGACTATATATTGCTGATCCTGCGAGAGCTCGCCAAGCCGCTCTTCCAGCTCGCCAAGCGGTATCGACCGGGCGCCAGGCAGATGTCCAAAAGCATATTCCGCCGGCTCGCGAACATCCACGATGCTCATTTTCTCCCCAGCCTCCAGCCGCTCTTGAATGTCCTCATTATTAATAATATAGGGATATTGAAGATCAACCAGGCGATCCGCTTCCTCCGCCTTACGAATAAAATGATGGTATACGCCATTCGCTTCCTTCAAGCCCACATACTGATGGCCGATCCGTTTTGCCCACCCTTGGAGATCAGCAACGGAACCTCTATCCGTAGCCGTCACTTCCAGAACCTCCCCACCGTTCATCTCGTCCATTATCTTTTTGGTCTTGACGACCGGCAGCGGACACGCGAGTCCAACGCACTCCAAGATCCGATCAACTTTTATTGCTGACATATGATACTTTGCCTCCTTTAATCATTTCATTAAAATATCAAGCCAAATTTTGACGACAGTCGCGACGATAAGCGCAGCCAGAATCCACTGAAGCAGCTTGGCATTTAGTTTTTTGCTTATTTTGGCCCCAATTGGAGCCGCAATGACACTGGCAACAACCATTACAATCGAAGGCACAAGCAGCATATGCCCTCCCATCACCTTCCCCGCTGTCGAGCCAATGGAGGAAATAAACGTGATGGCTAATGATGAAGCAATCGCAATTCGTGTCGGTATTTTTAAAATAACGAGCATAACGGGAACGGTTATGAATGCGCCCGCTGCTCCAACGATACCTGATACTATTCCAATGATAGCTGCAAGTATCGCTGCTAGCGGCTTGTTAAATGTGAGCTTTGCATATTCCATAGCCTCTTCGCCTTTTTTCGGAAGAAACATCATAATCGCTGCGATGAGCGCTAGAACGGCATAGGTCACATTGATAAACGAGTCCTCCAAAAATTGAGAGCCGTACCCACCGATAAAGCTGCCAATTACAACGCTTGAGCCCATAATCACGACTAGAGATTTATTAATAAAACCGCCTTTTCGAAAAGCCAGCATGCCTGAGAGCGTGGCAAAAAAAACTTGAACCGCACTTATTGCCGATACCTCTTGTGCGCTGAATGAAGCAAAGCCAAGCGCAGGAGGAATATAGAGCAGCATAGGATATTTGATAATGGAGCCTCCAATGCCAACCATCCCGGACACTAGTGATCCGACAAACCCAATCGCGAGCAGCAGCATCATCCATCCATAATCCATAACAATCTCCTTATACATATACCCGTAATGGTATATAAAATGGCTAAAAAAAACAACTATTAGCTGTTAATTCATTAAATAAACAAGTTAACCCTTGCATCTGCTGCGTCTCCTAAATAAGCGGATACGCCCGCATATTCAATGCCGTCGAGCAGTTCTCCCTCTTGCAGGCCCAACAAATCCATCGTCATCGTACAAGCGACTAATTTCACGCCTTGCTCACGCGCGAGCTCGATTAACTGCGGCAGAGAGAGCGCATTATGCTTTTTCATTACATGCTTGATCATTTTAGGCCCCATGCCGCCAAAGTTCATCCTTGAAAGACCAAGCTTGTCTGCTCCGCGCGGCATCATCCATCCAAACATTTTTTCTAATAACCCTTTTTCACTAGCAGCGACATGATCTTTGCGCAGCGTATTTAGCCCCCAGAAAGTAAAGAAGATCGTTACCTCATGGTCATAGGCAGCTGCCCCATTGGCAATAATAAATGCAGCGATCGCCTTATCCAAATCACCGCTAAATAACACAATCGTTGATTTTTCCTTTGTGCTGCTCATCAACATGAACCTCCTGAAATGGATCTTTCTATTTATTTATCGTGAATCGCGCAGCGATTAGGCCCAAGCTCCATCTCGCGCTGCTCTTCATCGGGCGGTGACATTTTCCCCATATTAATTTGTCTGATCGCTTCGTATGCATGGGGCTGAGGCGGCAAGTTTTCCGTGACTGCTGCTCTAAACTCAGCTTCGTCTTGCATGTTTAATCCCGGATTCATCCGGTATAAATCACCGAGGCGCGCTGATACTTTGCCTCCTTCACCAAGCTCGGCAGCTTGTCCAAAATGCGCAGGCAATACAACCAAATCCTCTGATATTAATTTATAGCGTTTGTATAAAGTGTTTCGAAGATCGTCTACCCAATCCTCCGCTTTGCCAGCCAAATCAGGACGGCCAATCGATTGGACAAATAAGCTGTCACCCGAGAGCAGATACTTACCGTCAACGATTAACGATGTGCTGCCAATCGTATGGCCTGGCGCATAAACCGGCTGAATGCTGATCGTTGACTTTCCAACGGTAATTGCAGAGCTTTCTCCAAGCTTGCGGTAGGAAAATACGACCTCACCCGCATCTTTTGGCGGCAGCCAGTAGGAACCACCCGTTGTTTCAGCTAATTTGCGTCCGCCAGAAATATGGTCTGCATGAAGATGGGTATCGATTGTATGGGTAATCTTCACACCCAGATTATCGGCGAAGCCCGTAAACACATCCGTCATGCGAACGGCATCAACAACTGCCGCCTCGCCGCCAGAGATAATCATATAGGAGAGACATCCTTTTCCCACCCGAACAAATTGGTAGATGGCGCCTCCATCGTTCAAGTCGCCTACCTTAACCGGCTCCAAATGCTCGCTCCAAGCTTTCATCCCGCCCATTAGATACGATACATCCATAATCCCATGCTCCATTAACTGTTCCGCCACATATTTTGAAGAGCCTTCTCTGGCGCAGACGACCAGCACCGCTTGATGCTCCGGTATTTGATCCCATACCTGTTCTGCACCTTCTAGAAACTCAAAATAAGGAATGTTTATCGTTTGAACATGCTCGCCTTCTATTCTCCAATTGCTATACTCTTCTTCATTGCGAACATCCAAAATAAATAATGGGTCCTTGCCAAATACTATCTTAGCTAGCGCCTCTGCTGTCATTCCCGTTAATTCAGAGTGATTTGCCGTCATGTTATGCTCCCTTCGTTGTTTATACATATACCCGTATGGGTATGTAAAGACTATAAGGGATTTCATATTTCTCGTCAATCCCAAATAATTGTAAATAAAAAAACTGCCCGCAGATCCGTTAAGACCCGGCCGGACAGTCTCTCCTAAGATTAGTTGACAACTAAGCTCGTCATGATTACGGCTCGGCATGCTGCTTTTCTTTAATCAACATGACCGAAATGTATTGAAGCACTGCTGTTGTAAACAGCACGACCGGCATCCATATGGAAGCCAAATCCGAAGCTAGCAATATAAGGACGCTTATTGAGATTACCCTCCCTACATTCAAGAACAGCTCCCTCATCACAACGGATTCAACGCGCAGCTGCCCTTTGAGCGGAAGCGTCCCGATGAGACGGTAGTAATAAGACGTAAGCGTATTGACTGCAAGCGGATTACAGATCGAGAATAAAATCATAAATACGGCGACGGACCAAAAAGCAACCTGGAAGAGCAGCAGCGCGGAGCCAATCGCAACACCGGTCGTAGACAGCAGAACGTATTTGCGCACTTGCTCCTTCTGCGCTTTTCTGGAAATGACATAACCGGTTGCCACGGTCAGCGATGAGAAGAAAACACCCATATAGCCTACCCAGTCCTCGCGCCCTACCGTTTGATACAGCATGATATTGGGCAGAAACAGCATAATGCCTTGGAATAAGCCGAGCACAAAAAAGCTGTACAATGCTTTTAACCAGCGCCTATTTTTGTTCATTACAAGTCCCATAAACTTTAAATAATAAGCTTTATGATGGGACTTTACCATCGGAATGCGGAAGCTGACGAACGCAGCGATAAGGAACATAATAAATGCGAGCGTGAAAATAATAACATAGCCCTGCAGCCCTTCGCTTCGCTGGATGATGTAGCCTGCAAGCGCAGGCCCGGCAAGCCCCGATGCATTAAAAAAAATCATATTGATCGCAAGAAACCGAATCCGGTTCGCTTCCGTCGAAACATCATATTGTATGACTAAGTATCCGGTCCAATATAGCCCGGCGGCAACGCCGTTAAAAATGGCAAACCATATGTAATATTGTGCGACATGCTCCTGTGCAATAACGACCATCAAATAAAAAATGGCGATCATGACGATGCCCAGCCGGTACGTCACCATTCGGTCGCTTCGTTTTGCAATCCAGCCTCCAAGCGCAAAGGCGGGCGGTGTCAGGATGAACACAACGATGTTATAAATCCCGTTTACCGTTAAATCCTGTGTCAGCCGCCATAAGTATAAATTGAGAAATAAACCAGACATCGATGCACCGAACTGAAAACAGCAATGAATAATTAAAGCAGTTACAGCGTCCTTTCCGAGCCTGCTTTCTGGCGGAATCTGCGTACCTTTGAATAGATTCAATCTAGTCCAAAATCTGGTCTCCGTCTGCATTTGCTGCATCCCCCGTTGCTTCTCAACTGAAAAACGCTTTCTTTTTATTTAGTTTATCACATGGCAATCCCCTACCCTCGGCTTAAGAAAGCGCTCTCTCCCTCAAAATAGCCGCTATCCTTCCATATAGGGCAATCAAGTAACCGTATTCACTGATTATGTCCTTTGTTCGCATGATTAGACTTGCCGACCCGACTTGAAAATACTCAAACATCAATGATTCTAGCAAAAAACGCCTCCAAGCCCACTGACAACGTGGTTTTGGAAGCGTTTATGTCCTTCATTCGAGAATCTCCTATTTACTATAACGCATGAGTGAGCACTATCTCCTTCCCCGTTGCCCAGCTTCTAATCGAATCAACTAGGCCTGCGCTTGCCATAGTGCCAGCACATTTGCTGGTTCCCAGCCAACTATCGCTGAATGGGGCTGCAAGCATTTATAAGTCACGCCGCCATAGCTAACCAAGTCTCCGGCATGATAGGAAACGCCCGCGCTCCAAGCTGCTGCGCCCGTGCCGTTACCGCCTCCGCCGCTTGCAGCCAGTGTTACCGAAACCTGCGAGCTCGCTGCCGAACGGTTGCCGGCTGCATCCTTTGCTTTTACGGTAAAGTGATAAGTCGTTCCTGCCGATAAGCCGCTAACTACAATAGATGCTGTTGCAGATTGCGCGATTAGCGTCGATCCATTAAATACTTCATAACCCGTCACCCCGGTATTATCTGAAGACGCGCTCCAGCTTAACGATACGCTCGAAGTCGTTTGTCCCGCCACGGTTAATCCAGCAGGCGTGCTTGGCGCTGCCGTATCAACGGGCACAGGCGTGGTCGTTCCGCCACCGCCGCTGCCGCAAGGCCCGATTACTTTCCAAACGCCCCATGCGCCGGATTGATCAGGCCGATCGCCTTGCGTCCACCATTTTGCCTCGTATACGGTTCCGTTATATTTCACCTGCTGGCCGCCGCTATAAGCGGTTGCTGACGCCCACTCTGCAGCCGGGCATGTACCCGTTGGCGCTGCAGCTGTCGTTACAGAAACTGCCGCGCTTGCTGCCGACAAATTGCCTGCCGCATCCTTTGCTTTGACAGTAAACGAATATGCCGTTTCAGCAGTTAACCCGCTAATCGTTGCAGATGTACCCGTCACGGTTGCTGCGAGTGCTGCAGCGTTATAAACCTGATAACCGGTCACGCCTTTATTGTCTGTAGACGCCGACCAGCTGAGGGTAACGCTTGAAGAGGTCTTTGCGGTTGAAGTCAAATTAGCTGGAGTGGAAGGAGCTGTCGTGTCCGCAGGATCAGTTGGATTTCCGCCGCCAGGCGTTCCTCCGTTATTTAAATCTCCTGCAAGCTTATCTAGCAGCTTATTGCCGCTGCAGCTATAGTTGCCGCTAACTCTGCAATCCGAGGAAAGCTCCCAGAACATGCCGCCAGCTAATCCTTTTGTTTTCAAATAATCGATTTTGTAGCCGAACGATTCATAGTCATCATAGCTGATAAAAACTTTGGAGGCAGCATTGTATAAGTATGGCACCTTCGCAACATCGTTCCAATAACGAACAAATCCGTTTTTGTTAATATATTTGGCAGCCAAATCGCCGTAGTCGAATACGCCGGCTTCCCATGTTCCCGCAGGTGGCGTGCTTGCGCAAGTTTGATATTGCCCGTCTCCGTTAGGTCCAGCTGCGCAGCCGCTCCAGCCGCGTCCGTAGAACGGAACGCCTAGCACGAGCTTATTGGCTGGGACGCCCGCATCAAGATGGCCTTGCACACCTTTTGCAACATTAAAAGTGTCCGCGTTCGGTATGCCTGCTTGCACAGCTGCGGAATCGGTATATAACGGTGCGTTATGCGCGCTCTTTGTGCTCCAACCGCCGTTGAAATCATAAGTCATGATGTTGATCCAATCAACCGTAGCCGCAATTTGTGCCAGCTCCGTATTGTTTACGTACGAAGGCGATGCGCCCGAAGCGATCGTAAGCTCATACGTCTTGCCGTCTACGATTTCAGCCGCATCCAGCTCCTTGCGTACCTCCTGCAGGAGCAGCGTATAGTTATGCTTATCTTCCGGCCTTGCGCTATTGCCGGCCAAACCTCCGTTTACCGGATACTCCCAGTCAAGATCAACGCCGTCAAATTGATAATGGCGAATAAAGTCGACAGCGGACTTAGCGAAGACGGAACGTGTAGCGGAGCTTGCGGCAACATCCGAGAAACGATTCGACCATGACCAGCCGCCGATCGAAATAATCGTTCTTAGATGCGGGTTCGCTTGCTTCAGCTTAATGAGCTGGCCAATATTTCCTTTTAGCGGCTTATCCCATGCATCTCCCGCATAAGCCTTTTGGGCGTCAATCCATGGATCTCCCAGTACTATTGTTCCGTTCGGAACAGTAATCGCTCCCGCTTCATTTTGGCATGACCAAGTCGCAGGATTAGGGCCTGTTGGATCAGGATTTCCGTGAGAGCCATTCCAGCAAATGTCCGCAAATGCATAATTGATATGAGTCAATTTAGAAGCATCGATATCCGTTACGTTATAACCGCGCCCATAAGCGCCCCATGCCGGAAAATACCCGATTACTTTATACGAATTATTCGCAGCTGCGGCCTGAGTAGACGCAGCAGGCACAAATAAACCAACCGCTGACAAGAGCATTGCCGCCAGCATCACAAGCGTGGAAGCTTTCTTCATCCTCTTCTTCATTCATCAATCTCTCCTCTCAAATTTAAAAATGTTCCGTTTCCATCGTTTATGGCTGCTTCCTCTTACAAAAACAAAGCTGTGAAGAGCAAATCACCTCCCGGGGACAACACAAAAATGTATGCGCTTTCTAAAATGGCTACAATGAATATTGTGAGGGTGAATCACGCTGTTGAATAGGGATATTTTTTGACACTTTGGGGGTAAGTTTATGTTAAATTTTATAAATTAAATGTTCAAAACCGCATATAAATACTTATTTCTGTATATGTTTACAAGTAAAAATAATAAGTTATAATGATTCTTAATAAGAAACTGGATAAACATGGTCTTGTAGAATCATCATCAAACATTGCTATCGGTCCTTTTAACTATCTTTTCACCACGAATGACCTACCCCTTCTTGCCTAACCGCGAATAACCACCTCCCCTCTAATCACAAAATACAACCATTACGTTGAAAGGGGGAACCGATATGGCGAAGCAGCAAGGACACGCAACCAAAAATACAACGACAAAAACTTCCGACAAAAAAGGCAACGCGTCCGGCAATAACCACTAACCCCTAAACAGAATCTAACAAAGCAAAAACGACCCATTGCCGGCTTGCTAAGCTCCGGCAATGGGTCGTTTCATGTTCGCAATAGAAGGTTTTTTATGTTTTTTGTCGAATTATTTCAGAAGCGATTGCAACTTATAACTAGAAAAAGTGGTGAACCAACTATGACTAATCATTCTTATACCGTCATCGATTTTGAAACGAGCGGACTTGATCCGAAGAAGGATCGGGTTATTGAAATGGCGGCGATTCGCTGCGTCAATGGTGAAATCGCCAGCGAATTCAGCACGCTCGTCCGTTATGATGGCAAGCTTTCGGCAAAAATAACGGAGCTGACCGGCATTACCGATGAGATGACCGCTACCGGCATGGACGAGGATACCGCATTCCGGATTTTAAACCGCATGCTCGGCGACAACGTATTGATCGCTCACAACGCTGCTTTCGATCTTGGCTTCCTGCACCATTCCTTGCTAAGAATCGCCGGCAGATCCTTTACGAACAGCTTTATCGATACGCTGACGATCAGCCGCGCCAGACATGTCTATCCGCATACGCTCAAAGACATGTCCGATCGTTACGGCATCCCACTAATTGGCGGCCATCGCGCGCTCAACGACGTTATCGCCTGCTGGGAAATTTTCAAAAAAATGAATGACGAACAATCCGTTGAAGACTATATGAATACGCTGGGTTATCTCAAAAAGTTCGGCCCTCCGGCTTGGAGTCCGTCTGGGGCGATTCTCGAGCCCATCGAGCTCAAATATGCCCCTCGTTAGACGCGTTCCTTCCCTTTATCCGATTCGCCTGCATTTTTATTCGCGGCATCCCGGTCCTGCTGCATTTCCTCAACCGTCTTCACCTTGAGACGGGCTGCTCCTTCATAATCGCGTGTAGGAATCAGCGGGCCTTCCGTCAGGCGCTTCTTGGCTGCGGCGATTGATTCCGTATATTGCGGCAGCCACTGCTCCTGCGCCACGAGCATTTCATCTACCATCTGCCATATTTCATTCGGATTGCAAACGGCGCCAACTAGCGGGTCCATCATAAATGCCTGCCGCAAAAGCTTGTCGTCGCCATGAATCGCTGCCTCAACGGCTAGGCGCTGCACCGATATGCTTACATTGCAGACGGCTGCGGCGCCAAGCGGCAGCTCGCCAACCGTTGGCATCGAAACGCCATTGCGATCAACGTAACCCGGTGCCTCGATAATCGCGTCATTTGGCAGATTGGCGATAACCCCTTTATTTTCCACGTTGAAGTGTCCGCGATACACTCTGCCCGTTTCCAGCCCTTCGATAATGTAAGAGCCATGCTCATGGCTGCGCAGCTCGCTTTTGAACTCATTTGCCGGGTCCTTCATCCAGTTTGGAAAATCAGTCTCGAACCAATTGCGCCCCTCTGTACAAACGCGCAGGTAACCACCCGTTTCTCCATTAATCCATGAGCTTAGATCGATCCAATCGTTAATTTCCTCCGGGCGCTTGCGGTACCAAGGCACATACTCGCTCAAATGGCCGTTCGATTCCGTGCTGTAATAGCCGAAGCGGCGCAGCATATCGATGCGCACCTTCTCCGTACGGCTAAAATCGGGATGCTTCTCGAATGCCTCAAGCAGCTTGCCGGTTAAATCCTCGCCATTATGCCTAATTTGGATGTACCAGGTTTGATGGTTGATGCCTGCGCAAATGATATCAACTTCCTCCTGCTTTAAGCCAAACGCCTCTGCAATTTGCCAATGGCCGCCCTGAACGCCATGGCATAAGCCAATCGTCCGCACGCCGCCGTACTTATTGCATGCCCACGTCATCATCGCCATCGGATTTGCATAGTTGAGCAAGAGCACATCCGCTGCTGCAACCTCCCTTATATCGCGGCAAATATTCATCATTTCGGCAATGCCGCGCTGTCCGTACATGATGCCGCCAGCGCTGAGCGTATCGCCTACGCACTGGTCGACGCCATATTTGAGCGGTATATCAACGTCCGTTGCGAACGCTTCAAGCCCGCCGACTCGAATGGTGCAAATAACGTACTTCGCATCCTTCAAAGCTTCGCGCCGATCGGTTGATGATTGAATCGAGATCGATAAGCCGTTCTCCTGAATATCGCGCTGGCAAAGCGCAGTTACCATCTCAAGGTTATGTGCGTTAATATCGGTAAAAGCAATTTCAATGTTGTGGAATTCCTTCACCGCGAGCAAGTCGCGAAGCAGGCCGCGCGTGAATCCAATCGAGCCCGCGCCGATAAATGTAATTTTAAAAGCAGACATGCCAAATCGCCTCCGAATATCGTTTAATAGAGTCGTTTAATCTCCTCTACATTGTAACAACGATAAAACGGAAGCGTTATCAAAATAGTGACCAACTCACTCTTTAGCTGTCAGATATCGTCACTTTTATCATTCAAACGTTAATCCCCGGCTATCCAAAATTTGCGTATCCACCGCATTCCGGTAAGCAATCGGCGTCTGGTTCGTATATTTTTTGAACATCGCATGAAAGTATTGCCGGCTCCCTACGCCCACATAATCACAAATATCTGCAATCGCCACATCCGTCTCACGCAGCAGCATTTTGGCCTTCTCCATCCGCAGCTCCGTTAAATAACCGGTTAACGTCTTGCCATAGTGCGCTCGGAATATCCGGTGCAAGTAGCCGGGATGAAGGCTGACTGCCGCTGCAATATCCTTCACCTGAATGTCTCGGTCATAGTTGTGATGCATGTATTCAATCGCTTGCTTGACATACAGCTCTACCGTATTGATCCCTTGCGCGCCAGACTCGCCATGCAAGCGCGCAATGGCCAAGATCAGCTGCGCAAACAGCAGCTCCGCCTTCAGGTTAATGCTTTTGCCGCGGCTGTCCAGCTCCAGTACCAGGCTCTTAAGCACCTGATAGACCTCGCTTGGATCGCGCAATAACAAATAAGAGGACGGCTCTGTGATCAATTCGGCCACAAATTCGTCCTCCAAAGCAAGCTGTCGCATAGAGGGGAACGCCGCTGGGCGCTCCCTAAAATCAAATTCAACGTTAAGCATCCGGCACGGTCCGCGTTCGTCAACGATAAGGCGATGCGGCACATTCGCATCAAGAATGATAAACTCGCCTTTCTTAAGCGTCATCTCGCATGCTGCGGCAGCCGAGGTCGCTTCAATCTCGATGCCGCATGACCCGGAAATGACATACATAATTTCAATCGCATCATGCGTATGAAAGGTCATGGTGTAATCTGCCCACTGTTTAAAATAATAAGCAAAAACATGCGGATGCAAATCCCCAACTAACCACTCTCGCTTGAACAGCGTTCCGCTCACGAGATGTTCCCCTCCTAGCCAGCAGCCATTTTAGTTACGCAGAAGCAAGCTTAACGACAGCGCGAAGCGCTGTTTCAATCTCCCGCTCGATTGCTTTCGCAACAACATCGGTATGCGGATCATACTCGCCCGCCAAATCCGAATCCGCGTATCCGTCCAGCGCCAAAATCGCGCCTGCACGAGCTCCGCGCAGCGACGCAACGACATACAATGCTGCGATTTCCATCTCAACAGCCAGCGCACCAGCTTGTTTATACTCGCGATGCGGGATGTCGACTACGCCTGAGAAAAAGACGTCAAGCGTTACGGTGATCCCTTTTTTCACGATGCCTTCGCTCTCAAGCGCTGATTCGTACAGCGCAGCCGTAACCTCGCTGTCCGCTACAGCAGGGAAGCCGGCAGGCACAAGCTGATGCGTAAGACCTTCCGCCCGTACAGCCGCCGTACTAACGACAAGGCTTCCCGCAGGATGGTCTGCCGAATAGGAACCGGCTGTTCCAACCCGGATGAGCGTCTTCACGCCGCCGCGAATAAGCTCCTCAAAGCAAACTGCCGCTCCCGGCGAGCCTACTCCATGGCTAACAACCGCTAGCTGTACGCCTTCATATTCACCTACGAACGTCCGATATTCACGGGCGAACGCGAGCTCTTTTACATTGGCAAGCTTCTTAGAAATCGTCTCCGCACGGCGCGGGTCGCCGCAGACAATGGCGTAATCCGGCAAATCTTCTGGATTTACTTGTAGAATAGGCAACATCGTATTAATCAAACTCCTTCTTCATCCATTCATCCTCAGGCATCGCGTTCTCCTCGCTGGTGAACCGCTGCTCTTTGAATGGATCTGCGTAGTTGTGGAAGCCATTGCGCTCCCAGAAGCCTTCTCGATCCTCTTTCATAAACTCAATGCCTGTAATCCATTTGGCGCTCTTCCAAAAATACAAATGCGGAACGAGCAGGCGCATCGGCCAGCCATGCTTATCGGTCAACGGCTCTCCGTCATAACGATGTGCCAGCAAGATGTTATCGTGCAGCAAATCCTCAAGCGGCACATTGGTGTCATAGTCCTCGTCCGCATGAATCATCACATATTTGGCATCAGGCTTCACGCCAAGCAGAGGCAAAAGGTCCTTGAACTTAATCCCTTCCCACTCGGTATCGAGCTTCGACCAGCGCGT
This sequence comes from Bacillus sp. FJAT-26390, assembly GCF_001682865.1. Lineage (GTDB taxonomy): Bacteria > Bacillota > Bacilli > Paenibacillales > Paenibacillaceae > Pristimantibacillus. The sequence continues at coordinate 470,105 of NZ_MAQX01000022.1, read as the reverse complement.
AACGCAGTGAATGTCGCACACGGTTTTGGTTTGAGGAAGCGCGAGAAGCTCCTCGAAGCTGAATGAGCGCTCCTCGTCCACTTCGCCAAACACCCGAAGCGACCACTCGTTTATATCATAGAGAGGAACATCTCCCTCATGCAAAATCGGAAACCGTTCCGTCAACGTTTGACCAGGCGGCACACGGCTGGCAAGCTCAGGAGCAACCTCCGCCTGCCTGATCGCGGTCACTTTTTTCAGACGCTCTGCTTTTTTGTGCATGGTGCTTACCTCCGAGTTTTATATGATACTAGCGTGAGCTTTCGTTCGATTTACGAGCTTCTTGCATATAACCTTTGTCCTTAAAGAACAGCATTGCGGCAATCGTAACCATGTAAGGCAGCATCATCGTAAAATGCGTTGGCAAAGCGAATCCTTGAAGCCTGATGCTGAGCGCGTCCATAAAGCCAAACAGCAAGCTCGAAGCCGCAACGCCTATCGGATTGGACTGGCCGAGCATCGTGGCAACGAGTGCGATGAACCCTCTGCCCGAAGTCATGCCTTCCGTAAACATCGTAACATTGCCAAGCGACAGCTGTGCGCCTGCCAGTCCGCATAACACGCCGCACATGAGCACGGCGCCATACTGAATGCGGGACACCTTAATGCCAAGGCTCTTAGCCGCCGTCGGATTATCGCCGGCTGCGAGCAAACGAAAGCCTGTGACTGTTTTGAACAGGAACCACTGCAAGGCAATTACGAGCACAACGGATAGATAGACGAGCGGCGAATGGCCTGACAACACATCTCCTAGCCATGGAATATCCTTTAGCACCGGAATGTCCCATTTTGGAAGGCCTACCATATCCTTATTGTAATATGCCCCTTTTACATCAAAGATCGCACGCAGCGAGAAGGTCGTCAGTCCAAGCGCCAGGAAGTTGAGCGCTATACCAACTACGATAACATTGGCTTTAAGATGGATGCTCATATAGCCAAACAATGTTGAAAAGATAAGCGAGCATATTACCGCAAACAGTACCGCTGCAAAAACATTGCCCGTAAAGTGGTTGCCCACGATTGCCGAGAATGCGCCAATTAGCACTAAACCTTCTAAGCCTACGTTAAACAGGCCGACACGCGCGCATATAGCGCCGCCGAGCGCTGCAAGAAGAATGGGTGTAACCATACGAAGCGTCGAGGCGTATAGCGAGACATCCAATAAAAAATCCATACTATGACCTCGCCTTCTTGCGTTTAATAAACGAATAAGTGAATTTGGCCGATACGAACAAAATGAGCACGGCTTGAATGATGCTCGACACCTCAAGCGGCACATCGGTGTTGCGCTCCATGCCCATTCCGCCAGTCTGCAGCGCAGCGAGCAATATCGCCGCAAATGCTGTGCCTAGCGGGTGTGATCCGGCAAGCAGCGTCGCCATGATGCCTGACCACGCGTATCCCGGTGACGTTAATGCGCCATCCAAATAGCGGTATTGCGTGCCAAGCACCTCAACAGAGCCGGCGAGTCCCGCGAATCCACCGCTGACGAACATGCTCAGCAGCATCATTTTGCCCCGCTGCACGCCGCCGTAGCTAGCAAACAGAGGATTGCCGCCTAACATTCTAATTTCATAACCTTTGACCGTATAACGCATAAACAGAAACAGCAATATCGCTCCAACCGCGGCAATAATGAAGCCTGCGTGCAGGCTCATTCCTTTAAAGAGCTTAGGCAGCCACACGCTTTGGTCAATCATAACCGTTTGTGCCATAGCCGCAGAGCCTGTTCGATCCTTAAGTGGATACGAGACGATATAACCCGCGAATAACGTAGCAATATAATTGAGCAATAATGTCGTGATAAGTAAATTCATTCGGAATCTTGCGTCCAGCCAGCCTGCGAAGGCCGACCATATTCCCCCGGAAATAATTCCGGCTATAATGGCAGCGACAAGCTTAAACCAACCTGGCCCTGGCAAATAGATCGCCGTAACAGCTGCGCTTAGTGCCCCAAGCACCATCTGCCCTTCCGAGCCCATATTAAAAAATCCGGCACGGAAAGCAAGCGCTACGCCAAGTCCGATCAAAATAATTGGCGTAGCCCTGCTTAGCGTATTCGTAAAAAAGTAAAAGCTGCCGAAGGCGCCTTTCCACATTTCCGCATACGTCTCCATGACGGAGCCTCCGACGATTACGATGGCGATCGCTCCGGCTGCAAGGCCTACGATGACAGCAAGCAGCGGCTGCATCAGCGAACGTCCGTATTGTAACAGCTTATCCAACCGCTTTTCCTCCCGCCATTAACAAACTAATTTGCTCTTCCGTTGCCGAGTCGGCATCAAGCTCGCCTACGATCCGTCCCTCATACATGACCAAAATTCGATCCGACAGCTTTAATATTTCTGTAAGCTCCGAGGAAATGAGCAAAATGGCTCCCTTCTCGTCACGTTTCTTAAGCAGCTCGCCATGAATGATTTCCATCGCGCCAACATCGACGCCCCGCGTCGGCTCTGCTGCAATAAGAAACGGAGTCTTCTGTGCAAGCTCCCGGGCCACGATCAGCTTTTGAAGATTCCCGCCAGACAAGAATTGAGCCTTTGTAGACAGCGAGCCGGTTTTGATCCCGAACCGCGTTACCCATTCCGCAATCATATGGCGAATGCTCGTTCCATTTAAAATGCCATACTTCTGATGGCTTCCCGTATGGCCCATCAAGCCGTTCTCGGTAACTGTCGCATCCTTCGCAACGCCCCATTGATAGCGATCCTCTGGAATATGGGCAAGTCCGCGCTCGCGAATGGCCCCGACCGGCGCGCCTGTCACGTCTTGACCTAGCAGCTTGATCATTCCGTTATCCGGCTTCATTAGACCAGAAATGGCCTGAATAAGCTCCGATTGGCCATTGCCCGAAATGCCTGCGATGCCAACAATTTCGCCTTCATTGACATGAAGGCTGATGTCACTCAGAAGCGGCTTCGTCTTCGTCCCCTTCATCGACACTTCCGCTACTTCAAGGACGGGTTTTCCTCTGAACGACTCGTTTCGCGATATATGCACTAAATCCCGGCCAACCATAAGCCGCGACAAGCTTTCCACATTCGTGTCCTTGGCATCAAGCGTTCCCGTGACCTTGCCATCCCGAAGCACCGTTACACGATCCGCCACTTCCATAATTTCCTGCAGCTTATGACTGATTAATACAAAGCTCTTTCCTTGAGCAGCTAAAGCTTTAATCGCAATTAGCAGCTCTTTCACCTCGAGCGGCGTTAAAACGCCCGTCGGCTCATCCAATATAATAACTTCCGCTCCCTGATAGAGCACCTTCAATATTTCAACGCGCTGCTGCATGCCCAAAGAGCAATCCGCAACCTTTTTCCACGGATCTACAGGCATGCCGTACAGCTTGCCAAGCCTTTCCGTCTCTATGGCAGCAGCTTTCCGATCGAAGCCGACTCCCTTGGAGGGCTCACGGCCAATCACAATGTTTTCCGCGATCGTAAACGTCGGGAACAGCATGAAATGCTGGTGAACCATTCCGATCTTGTGATTGATTGCATCAGCAGGACTTACAAAGGAAACCGGCTTGCCGTTCAAACGGATCTCACCGCTTGTCGGGCTTTCCATGCCATATAAAATACGCATCAGCGTCGTTTTCCCGGCACCGTTCTCACCGACCAAGGCATGAATTTCTCCTTTTCCGAGCGAAAACGAAACGCCGCTATTTGCGGTTACACTTCCATAAGACTTGGTGATGTTATCCATCTGAAGCAACATACAAACGCCCTCTCCTTTCATTGCCGTATAAACAAAAAAAACCACTTCCTCCAAGATGGAGGAAGCTTCCAATCAACAAGCAAACCGGCTGCATGGATAGCAGCCGGCATATCAACCTATTGAGCTAGCGGGTTTACTACTACGATTTTACCAGATTTAATATCTTCAGCGATAGCTTTAACTTTATCAACATTCTCTTGGCCGATGAACGGGTTAAGCGCTGATTGGCTTTCTTTCGTTACGAATGTAAGACCTACGCCGTCTTCTTTCAAACCGTAGTCGGCAATGCCGTATGCGAAGTTGCCTTCTACGAATGATTTTACCGTTTCGTAAGCAACAGCATCTGTACCTTTTAATTGCGATAGAACGATATGCTCTGGATCTTCATCCGTACGGTCTGTATCTTGGCCGGAAGTGAAGAAGCCTTTTTCCTTCGCTGCTTCGAATACGCCGTTGTCGCCTACAGCTGCCATGCCGGCAATGAAGTCTGCGCCTTTGGATTGTTGAAGCAATGCGAGCTCTTTGCCTTTAACCGGATCTGCGAAGCTTCCTACATAGTTGATTAGGAATTGTGCGTCTGGGTTCGTGCTTTTCAAGCCTTGCTCGAAGCCCGAAGTATATTTGCTAAGCAGTGGCGCGTCCATAGCTACGACAGCACCAACGATGTTTGTTTTAGTTGCAAGACCAGCAAGTGCTCCCATCAAGTAGGAAGCTTCATGCTCGCGGAAGTTTACGCTGCGAACGTTCGGCAAATCAACAACGGTATCAATGATTGCGAATGGCTTGTCCGGATTTTCGGCAGCTACTTTTTTAAGCGCATCCTCAGCTTGGAACGTTGCTGTGATGATAAGGTCATAATCTTCAGCTACCGTAGCGCGAAGATTTTGCTCGAAAGCGGCAGGATCAGTAGATTCAATCGTTTTGACATCTGCGCCAAACTCTTCGCCAGCTCTTTTGAAGCCTTCATCCATCAATACGAAAAACTTGTTCACGCCGATTTTTTCTGGAAGCACGAGAGCGATTTTTTTCTTATCCGCTTTGTCGCCCGCTGCATTATTTGTCGCCGCGCCATTATTCGCTGCGTTTCCTGCATCGTTTTTGTTAGATCCGCAAGCTGCAACAATCGCGACCATTAGAAATAACGATACCGCTAAAGCAATTGCCTTCTTCATCAAAATCTCCCCTAAACGTTGAATGTATTATTTCCTTTTAATCCTAGTTGTTTTATCGGAATTTGTCAACCTATTTCCATTCGACAAATTTCTAGTTTATTTTACACTAGTTTTAATAGGATTAAAAATGAAATATGTAAATAGTCACGAATTCGTAACATCCGTTTCCATATTTTTGCTCATATGTTCGAAGATATATAAACCCTGCTCCATATTCGCAATCGACATCCCGTCGAACAGCCTATGCATCATCTTCATTCGAATCGTTTCGATTAGCTTGACGATTTCAAGCCCCGCCTCCGTGATATCAAGCATGACCACGCGCCGGTCCTTCTCGCCCCGCTCCCGCTTCACATAACCAAGCTCGATCAGCCGATCTGCTATTCCGGTAACGCCTCCGCTTGTAATAAGGAGCTGCTCAGCCAGTGCCGACGCCTTCTGCGCGCCTGATTGCGCTAAAATCGTAAGCATCCTTCCATGCGTCATACCTAAGCCATGTACGTTGTAGGTGTTCCATTCGGCATTAATTTGTCTCCGCACCTGACGAAAGGATTCGTCCAGACGTCTCATTAATTCCAGCCTTTCCGCACTTGAAGCTTCCAATCGATCACCAACCCATCTCATATTTCTATTTTCTCTGCTGTCCATATTATAACGTCCATTTATAAGATTAACTAATATTGTTCCAAGAAATATATTTATTTTGTGTAGGCAAGAACCTGCATAAACATAAAAAGGTCTGCCAACAGCCGTTGGCAGACCCATTTTATTTCTATTCTTTTCGTTATCCTTGCAAAAAGCGCAGCGGCGGCTTGCCCAGCAAACCTTTGCGCGCCGTCCGCCACAGCTCCTGCATCAGCTGCTGCAGCGGCCATGCCGCCGTTGATGCGGCGGATACCGCTACCCCGAACCGATGCGTCATCGACGCACCTGCAAGGATCTTGTGCCCGTCAGGCGCCGCGCAGCTATCCAGCGTCTCCTGAAGCTGCTCCAGATGCACGCTTCTTACTAGGTCTGAGAACATATAAAAGGTGGCCCAGTGGGTCATCTCATCCCAGCAGCCGGGAGCGGAAATCGTTTGCTTCGCCGGTTCGATCCGCTGCCGCTGCGAGAAAATAAGCTCCTCGCCGTAATGAACCGTCAGCGCATTGCTGTATGCGCGGTAATCGAAGCGCTCGCCGCGGAGCGTCCGTCCCGGGCACAGCACCTCGGCTTGCAGCCACGCCGAGCCTTCCTTCAAACGAACCGCCGTCTCATTCCGAAACGCCGCGTCCTTGTACAGCATGACTGGCTCCGGCATATGCTCGATAACCGCATTTTCCTCAAGGATAAACGTCTGCTGCATCGCGGAACCCCTGCTTGACGTGCTTGGGTGCACCTTCGTGTATGATTGATTCGTAATCATGGCATGGGCAGCAACCGCGGCAGTCCATTCGAGTTCATATCTGTCACCGTCCAGCAGGCCGGGCGATACGTCCATGACGATGACGCCAAGCTGACCTTCCAGCGGGAAAGCCTTCGCTATTTTAATCGGGGCGGTGTGGAACTTGTTCTCGATGAAAGTCTGCCCCCGCGAGCTAGCGAAGGAAGCGCGCAGCACGGACGTTCTCATATCCGAAGAGTTCCCTTGTTCCTTTGCCGTTAGGGCAACTTGCGTACGCTCCATTAGGATGCGGAGTGGCGGTGCTCAGCAGGAATGCTCGTGAGCTGAATCACATGCGAATGCTCTGTTCCTCTTGCGTGAGCAACCTCGTGCGTAAGCCAGCTTACGATCTCATCAACGCCGTCCCCACCGAACAGATTCGAGAAGACGAAGGGACGGTCGCCGCGCATTTTCACCGTATCCGCCTCCATCACTTCAAGGCTTGCGCCCACATAAGGAGCCAGATCGATCTTGTTGATGACGAGCAGGTCCGAGCGCATAATGCCGGGACCGCCTTTGCGCGGAATTTTTTCCCCTTGGGCTACGTCGATGATATAGATAAAACGATCAACAAGCTCCGGGCTGAATGCAGCGGCCAAGTTATCGCCGCCGCTCTCGATAAAGATCAGATCCAAATGGTCAAATCGGCGCTCCAGCTCTTCAATCGCTTCAAAATTCATCGAAGCATCCTCGCGAATCGCCGTATGCGGACAGCCGCCCGTCTCTACGCCAATAATGCGCTCCTCCGGCAGAACGCCAGTGTTAAACAATATACGGGCATCTTCCTTCGTATAAATATCGTTCGTAATAACCGCAACGCTGAATTTCGTGTGAAGCTCGCGCGTAAGCCGTTCAACAAGCGCTGTCTTGCCGGAGCCAACCGGCCCGCCAATCCCGATTCTAATTGGTCTTGAGCTGTCAATCGCTTTGCTTTCCCATTCTTGATGCGTATGTCCTTGTCCTTGGCACATTTGTCATTCCTCCAATTGATATAGTTAAGACATAAATAACCGAGAATATAAACGCTCATGGCGCATCATCGAGAGCTCCGCCATCGGCATATTGGAATAAGCCTCCTCTGGCTCAAGCTCCCTCGTTATCTCCATCGCTTCCTCCGTCAAGGGAGTCAGCCTGGCAATTAAGGATTGCCCCTCCGTCTGTCCCATCGACATAAGGCGAAGCGCGCTATTGACGCAGGTAACGATACAGGTATAAAAATAGCCCTGAATCGCTTGCTCCTCCGAAACGCCAAGCAGCCAGCAGGCATAGCCGTGCGCAAGCGGGTGGGAAGCAAAGCAACGGCCTGCGCGCATCGCCTCGGAAAGCGGCGACCAGTTAAGCTGAGGATGGATAGCCGATGCGAGCTGCAGCAGGCGCCGCCCCATTTTCTCCACGCCGCTGCGGGTTTCCGATGCCGCTCTCTGCAAATGAACGATCCGCTCGACTGACCATAGTCGCTTCCAGTCCGCTTGCGGCGCATCCCGGTAAACCGCCTTGATGATCATCGCATCCGAGGTTGCCCAGCTTTGCAGCAGCATGGCGGATGCATAAGCATAAAGCTGGCTCGTATGATTCATCCTGCCGTCCTGAACAAGCGTCTCAAGGCCAAACGAATGCGAGAAACCGCCGATCGGCAGCGCCGAATCCAGCAGCTGCTGCATCGCCAGCCATCTTACGTGATCCTTCATTATCTTTTGCCCCTCGTTAAAATAAGAAATAACGCTGCGCCATAGGCAGCACTTCAGCCGGCTCGCAGGTCACATGCTCGCCGTCCACCAGCACATGGTAGGTTTCTGCGTCCACCTCGAGCTTAGGCGTTGCATCATTGTGGATCATATCTTTTTTCGTTACCGATCGGCAGCCTTTCACCGGCTCGATTCGTTTCTGAAGCCCCAATTCCTGCGCGATACCGCGGTCGTAGGCAGCCTGAGAGACGAACGTAATCGAGCTGCTGTACACCAGCTTCCCGAAGGAAGCGAACATGGGACGGCCAAATACCGGCTGCGGCGTCGGGATCGAGGCGTTCGGATCGCCCATCTGGGCAAACGCGATGCTGCCCCCTTTCAGGACAAGATCCGGCTTGACGCCAAAAAACATCGGATTCCAAATGACAAGGTCAGCGTACTTGCCCGCTTCCAGCGAGCCAACCAGATGAGATACACCGTGGGTGATAGCCGGATTAATCGTATATTTGGCAATGTAGCGTTTAATGCGGAAATTATCGTGCTGCTCGTTATCCGGCGATAGCGGTCCACGTTGTTTTTTCATTTTGTCTGCGGTTTGCCAAGTCCGAATAATGACCTCGCCAACGCGTCCCATCGCCTGCGAATCGGAGCTGATCATGCTGAACACGCCCATGTCATGCAAAATATCCTCTGCGGCAATCGTCTCCGGCCTAATCCGCGAATCAGCGAACGCGACATCCTCGGGGATGCTGCTGTCGAGGTGATGGCAAACCATCAGCATATCCAAATGCTCCTCGATCGTATTGATCGTGAAAGGCCGCGTCGGATTCGTCGACGACGGAAGCACGTTCAGCTCGCCAGCGGCGATAATAATATCAGGCGCATGGCCGCCTCCCGCACCCTCTGTATGGTAGGTATGAATCGTTCGTCCACCGATAGCTGCGAGGGTATCTTCAACAAAACCCGCTTCGTTTAACGTATCCGAATGAATGGCTACCTGAATGTCATACTGGTCCGCCGCTTGCAAGCAGGCATCGATCGCCGCTGGTGTCGTGCCCCAATCCTCATGCAGCTTCAGCCCGATCGCTCCCGCTTCAATTTGCTCAATGAGCGGAGCGGTAAACGAGGCATTGCCTTTACCCGTGAAACCGATATTCATTGGAAAATGCTCAGCCGCCTCCAGCATGCGCCTCATATGCCAAGCGCCCGGCGTAACGGTCGTAGCGTTTGTTCCCGTTGCCGGGCCGGTGCCGCCGCCAATCATCGTGGTCACGCCAGAGGAGAGCGCCGTCTCGATTTGCTGCGGGCAAATAAAATGAATATGCGAATCGATTGCTCCTGCCGTTACGATCTTGCCTTCTCCGGCGATTACCTCGGTGCTTGCGCCAACGATCATATTCGGATGCACGCCATCCATAATGTCTGGATTGCCCGCCTTCCCGATGCCGACGATATATCCGTCTTTAATGCCGATATCCGCTTTTATAATGCCGGAATGATCAATGATAACTGCGTTGGTGATGAGCGTATCAAGCACGCCTTCATCACGCATGGCACCGCTTGATTGCCCCATGCCATCTCGGATAACCTTGCCTCCGCCGAACTTGCACTCGTCGCCATAAACGGTAAAGTCATGCTCGATCTGTGCCCATAGCTCCGTATCTGCCAGGCGAATCGCGTCTCCGGTCGTAGGTCCGAACATTGCCGCATAGCTTCGTCGATCCATCTTCGTCATCCGCCTTCACCCTCCCAAGCTGCGAGCCGCGCTCGTACGGCTTCGGACATTGCGCCTGCCTCCGCCTTCCCTTGGCTTAGCCCGTTCAAGCCATATGACAGCTTCGCGCCGCCTAGCTCTACAACTGTCACCGGCTTCTCCTCGCCCGGCTCAAAACGTACCGCTGTCCCCGCTGCAATATGAAGCCGCATGCCAAACGCTGCCTCGCGATCAAATTTCAGTGCGCGATTCACTTCAAAAAAATGAAAATGAGAGCCTACCTGCACGGGTCTATCGCCAGTATTGACTACGATTAGCTGCTTCGTCAGGCGCCCGGCATTTAATTCGATTTCCCCTGGGGCCGTGCGGTATTGTCCTGGTATCATCCTGCAAAGCGCTCCTCTCTCTTATGTGGTCGCTCTAACTTGTATGGGAACCTCTATCGATATACTGCGCTCACAGCCGAACCTTTGCTTAACCCGTAATCGGGTAATGAATGGTTACAAGCTTCGTCCCATCGGGGAAAGTAGCTTCTACCTGCACCTCATGGATCATTTCCGGGATGCCGGGCATGACTTGATCCGCCTTCAAAATTTGCGTTCCAAATTCCATTAATTTGGCCACCGTCATCCCATCGCGCGCGCCTTCCATAATTTCAGAGGTGATAAGCGCAATGCTTTCTGGATAGTTAAGCTTCACACCGCGGTTCATCCGGCGCCTTGCCAAATCCGCAGCGATTGTAATAAGCAGCTTTTCTTTCTCACGTTCAGTCAACTGCATTTTTTCACCTCTCTACCCGTAATAATTTCATTATAGACAGCAAATATTAGTAAGTAAATCATTCCGCGTCATATATTGTGACATAAAACAAAAAAATCTAGAAAAATCGCCCAGCGATTGTTCTAGATTTAACATCATTCTTACACTATTAAACAAGTAGGTTTAATCGACTAAATTCGACAATTTTCGTCTTGAGCCCAGCTTTTATCCTACCTGTATGCCCAGCTTGCTTTGGATATGTCCGATCAAGCTCGTCAATCCGTCCGTTTTAAAGCCAAATTGAAACAGCTTGCCTGTTTCGATAAAGCGCTGCTCCGGCGTGTCAGCTCCCATGATGACCGATACAAGGCGCCGCCCATCCTGCTTTGCCGTTCCTGTGAAGCAATAACCAGCCTGCACGGTGTAGCCCGTCTTTAACCCATCATTGCCCGGAAAAGCATACGGCATGCCGCTGAGCATCAAATTCGTCGATTGCAGGCTCTTCGCCCTATTGGCCAGCTTCACGCTGCTGCGGCGCGAAACATCCAGAACCTCCGGATATTTCTTCAACAAATAAGCTGCCAGCATGGCGGTGTCCTTCGCTGTCATCTCCGTATCACCCTCCGCTGACGCTTCCGGGAACGGAAGCAGGTCCTCCGAGCTAAGCCCGGTTGCATTGGCGAAAATAGTTTGGCTGGACAAACCCAGCTTCTCTGCCCGTTTGTTCATTAAGGCGGCGAATGCCGTTTCTTTGCCGCTGACATGCTCCGCAAGCGCAACCGCCGCATCATTAGCGGAGTGAACCGCCATCGCTTCGAACAGCTCTCTAACGCTATAGCTCTCTCCCGCCTCGAAGCCGATTTGCGAGCCCGGCACCTCCGCTGCGTAAGCGCTCGTCTTAACCTTCTCGTTCCAGCCAAGCGCGCCTTCGCTCGTCAGATCCAAAATAATGAGCTCTGTCATCAGCTTGGACATGCTCGCTGGCGGCAGCGCTTCATTTGCATTTTTTTCATACAATACTTCGCCGGTCTGCAAATCCATCAAGATCGCCGAGCTAGCTCCCAGCTGCAGATCCGATACGGCAGGCTTGCCTTTTAATGAAACAAGATACAGGATACATGCGATTAAGCCAGCCGCAATAAGCAATAATTTGATAGCCGGATTAAATTTCCTTCTATATGTTCTCTCCAACATCGTAAACGATCCCCTTCCGCTGTCACTTCCATACGACAAAGTATAGAAGGCGCAGCTTAAGGAGACCGTAACCGAACCATAAGAAAACCTTAATAATTATTTAATTAAAGGCAAGGTTACCCGAAATGCGGTCTGTTCAATGTCGCTAGCTACCGAAATCGTGCCTCCATGCTTTAAAACAATGCTTTTGGCTATCGCTAGACCAAGACCCGAGCCGCCCGACCATTGCGTACGCGATTTGTCCACCCGATAGAACCGGTCAAATATATACGGCATATCGGTCGTCGGAATCGGCTCGCCATAGTTAATGACCTCGACAACTGCAGCTTTTTCCTCCGTATGAACCGTTATCAAAAGCTTTTTGCCTTCTTTCCCGTAGCTCATCGCATTTGCGATCAGATTTTCGAATACGCGCACAAGCTTGGCGGCGTCCCCTTTTACCATAACGGACGTCTCCTTCGCATCCAGCTTGCTTGTCATGCCCGCTTCTTGAAGCGGCAAGTGGAATTGAACGAGCATTTGTCCGAGCATCTCCGTTAAATTGAAGTTTTTCAGCTTGAGCTCCGCCGAGTCATAACGCATTCTCGTATATTCAAACAGATCATTGATTAATACATTGAGCCGTTTTGATTTTTCATAAGCAATCTGCACGTAATGGCGAAGCTCCACTTCATCTCTATACCGATCCTGTTCAATGAGCCCCAAATAACCAAGCACGGAAGTAAGCGGCGTACGAAGGTCATGCGAGACATTCGTTATTAATTCGTTTTTGGTTTGCTCCGCCTTGCGCTCTTCCTCAAGCGCATGATGCAAGCGGTCAACTAAGCTATTCACGTTAGCAGCCATAGGACCAAAGAGACTGCGTCTGCGCACCTCGATTTTGTGATCCAGCCCATACGTTCCGTCTGCTATTTTTCTCACTGTCATATTCAACTCGCTGAGATAATGAAACAAGCTCCACTGTAAAACAGTGAAATAGAAAAAAAACATTAAAATGCTTACTCCCATAGCAATATAAGTTCGATCGAATATAGATAAAACTCTACGCACAATAGAGCCTACTTCGCTTACATTGTCCGTAAGCCACACCCCTACATTAATTAAAAAATACATCGAAATAACCGAAAGCAACACGCTTCCGAATAAATGGAGCAGCGAACGCACAACTAATTTTCTAGCGAGATTATCCTTCAATTTTATAGCCTACCCCCCAAACCGTAACGATCATTTTATCGCCCAGCTCCTTCTCGAGCTTATCTCTGAGCTTGCTGATATGAACCATCACCGTATTATTGGAATCAAAATATTTCTCTTTCCACACCTGCTGAAAAATATCTTCCGCGCTAAACACTCTGCCCGGCTGTCCCGCCAGCAAATGCAAAATGCCAAATTCTGTAGAGGTCAAATGGAGGGGTTTGCCATCAACCTCAGCAGTATGGCTCAGTTTGTCGATGCGAAGCGGTCCGAGCCGCAGCTCCTTATCCGACCGGGAAGCGCCGCCGCCTTCCGGATTGCCGCTGTACTGGTAAGATCGGCGAAGCAAGGAACGAACGCGCGCGATAAGCTCCAGCGGGTTAAACGGCTTGATCATATAGTCGTCAGCGCCGGTCATCAGTCCCATTATCTTGTCCATGTCCTCCGCCTTTGCGCTAAGCATAAGAATGGGGACCGATTGATCGCGCCTTAGGCGCCTTGTCGCCTCAAGACCATCCATTTTCGGCATCATAATATCCAAAATAACCAAATCAAACGGGTTTTTCTCGTACGCTAGCAAAGCCTGCTCGCCATCGTAGGCCTTCTCCGTTACAAAACCTTCGTTTTTCAAATATATTTCAATGAGATCAGCAATTTCCCGCTCGTCATCTACGATTAGTACTCTTCTTTCCATCATCGATCTCCTCCTTGGTATCCATAGGGTCATTTTCATTGTGTCCGTTGAGCCTACTATACATGAATTTCCTTCGACATGTCCCGACGTTTGGCGCAAATTCACAAAGTTTAAGTGTTTCTTTATGTTTTTTTAACGTTTGGCAGATAACCCCTTACCATCTGCCGTTATAGCCAACGCTTGTCCATTGTGATAAAATCGAGAGTATCGATATTTTAATAAGCACATAGGGGGCACTTACATGGCGGCCAAAAGAATGCGTTCTGACATGATCAAAAAAGGTTTCGACCGCGCACCGCACCGGAGCTTGCTTCGCGCCGCAGGCGTAAAAGAGGAAGATTTCGACAAACCATTTATCGCGGTATGTAACTCGTATATTGATATTATTCCTGGACACGTTCATCTTCAGGAGTTCGGCAAGCTCGTTAAGGAAGCGATCCGCGAAGCTGGCGGCGTTCCCTTCGAATTTAACACGATCGGCGTAGATGACGGTATCGCTATGGGTCACATCGGCATGCGTTACTCCCTTGCCAGCCGTGAGATTATTGCGGATTCGATCGAAACAGTCGTTAATGCGCACTGGTTCGACGGCATGGTTTGTATTCCGAACTGTGACAAAATCACGCCGGGCATGATCATGGGCGCGCTTCGCGTCAACATCCCGACTATGCTTGTTAGCGGCGGACCTATGAAAGCTGGTAAAACTTCCGACGGCCGTTCCATCTCGCTCTCGAGCGTATTTGAAGGCGTAGGCGCTCACCAAGCCGGCAAAATCAACGATGATCAGTTGATGGAGCTTGAGCAATTTGGCTGCCCTACTTGCGGCTCATGTTCGGGTATGTTTACAGCTAACTCCATGAACTGCTTGGCTGAAGGCCTTGGACTTGCATTGCCTGGTAACGGCACGATCCTTGCTGTAGCCCCAGAGCGTAAAGAGTTCGTTAAAGAAGCAGCCCGCCAGTTGATGAAAATTATTGAGCTTGGCATCAAGCCACGTGATATCGTTACAAAAGATACGATCGACAATGCTTTCGCGCTTGATATGGCGATGGGCGGATCGACGAATACCGTACTTCACACGCTCGCTATTGCGCATGAAGCTGGAATCGACTATCCAATCGAACGCATCAACGAAGTAGCTGAGCGCGTGCCGCATCTTGCGAAGATCGCTCCGGCATCGGATTATCACATTGAAGATGTTCACAATGCAGGCGGCGTAAGCGCTGTTCTTAACGAGCTGTTCAAGAAGGAAGGCGCTTTGCATGGCGACTGCTTGACAGTTACAGGCAAGACGCTTCGCGAGAACGTAATCGGCTGTGAAATTCAAGATACCGATGTTATTCGCACGATCGACAACCCTCACACAGAGCGTGGCGGCCTTGCGGTATTGTTCGGCAACCTTGCTCCTAACGGCGCAATCATCAAGACTGGTGCAGTCGACAAATCAGTTGGCGGCTATCACAAAGGTCCAGCGATTTGCTTTGATTCACAGGATGATGCGCTTCACGGCATCGCTAACGGCAAAATCAAAGAAGGCCATGTCGTAGTTATCCGTTACGAAGGACCGCGCGGCGGCCCTGGTATGCCGGAAATGCTTGCTCCTACCTCGCAAATCGTAGGTATGGGTCTTGGCGCGAAGGTCGCTCTTGTAACGGACGGACGTTTCTCTGGCGCATCTCGCGGAATAAGCATCGGCCACGCTTCACCAGAAGCTGCTGAAGGCGGACCTATCGCATTCGTACAAGACGGCGATATCATCGAGATCGATATGAACAACCGTACGATGGACCTTCTGATCAGCGACGAAGAATTCGAAAAACGCCGCTCCGAATGGAAAGGCTTCGAGCTTAAGATCAAACGCGGCTATCTCGCCCGTTACGCTCACCTTGTTACTTCCGCCAGCACAGGCGGCGTAATGAAAATGTAATCGTGATTAATAAAAAGTGGAGTGCAAGCTGGAAACAGCCTGCACTCCACTTTTTTATTTTCTACGAAAGTCGTATTCATATAGCTGTTGTTTTCGTACCTAGCTGCGCAGCTTCGTCGGCTGCCGCGCTTATAGTTCTCTCTACAGCATCGCTTATTCGCTCTGCTTCCTCTTGCATCTTGTTCAGTTGAACCGTCGCATGGCGCCTTATAGTGTTGACCGGCATCAGCAGCATCCGCGGCGAGATCGTTTCTCTTCTTTTTTTGCCCTTTGCCGACTGCTTCGTATTATTGGTAAGCACTCGAATCAAAATACGCAAGTATATGCGAGTCGATTTGGCAAAAAAGCCTTCCGGAAGCTGAAAGATTTCAAAACCGAGACGATCAGCCCCGCGATGGATCATCGTGACGCCATAGACCGCTTTAATATCATCCGCATCATGATCGGCAGCGAGCTGATTCGCGAGCAGCGGCAGAGCCTGCTCCACCTCACGAAGCATTCGGATTCCGGTAGCTACCGGCGATTTGGAGGTAGCGGCGATGGAGGACAGCTTTTTGTTGTCGAAATGCAGTTCTGCAATGCGGTCGCCCTTCTCAACTCTTCCGCCTGCCGCCAGCTCGATATCCTCCCCGTGATAGGTCGTCACCCGATAATGGAAAGCTGCGTCCTTGACGTCACCCACCGTTTTGAGGCGGAATATAACGTGAAATGCTCTTTCCCACATCAGCCAAAGCGAGATGAGCGCTCTCTTCCAAATGGAGGGAGCACTTGTCGAACGCGAAACGTCGGACAGCTTCATCATTTCCTCAATGCCTACGAATCGGTAGCCGCGCTTCGTGCCTTCCTCTAAATAAGCTTCTAAGGCGATAAGCATATTTTTGGGCGCATCTTTATCTGCCCCAAACGTCATGCCGCAATCATGCAGAAGCATGACTTCACCCGGTCTAAGCTTCTTTAGCATCCGCTTCTTCAGCCGGTCAGGGCCAAGCCGAATGCGCCAGTCACCGAACATCGCCGACCATAAAATAATTTGTAAATAACCTAAGTTCGCATAATCAAATACGTTTACGATTCCCCAAGGCGGCCGATAATAAGCCGAACGCACACCCGTTGCATTCTCAATGATGTCAATCGTACGCTCGATTTGGCGTTTGACCGTTCTAGGACGCATCAACCAATTCGATTTATGAACATAATTATGAATGCCCAGGACATGGCCCTCATCACTCATCCGCCGCAGCAGCGCTTCTTGTCCCTCAGCATGCGAGCCAACGACAAAAAAGGTCGCTTTGGCATCGTAACGGGCGAGAAGATCGAGCAGCATCGGCGTATAAACCGGATCAGGCCCATCATCAAACGTCAGGGAAATTTCCTTTTCTACCCGGCCCTTCTTAAAAACACGAAAGCCAAATGTACGGCTAATAAGACCTGGAAGAAACGCATAGAAGGTTGCGACGTATAATCCCCATAACAGCAAATTTTCCATTTTGTTTTCCCCACCGTTATATGATTTAGTCGACGAATGGATAGCGGTACAAAACAACAACAGTAGCTTTAATTGTAGCATAACGCAATAAAAAATAGGCATCTTTTTAAAAACTATAGTACAATCTTTATGGAAATATGATTATGGAAAAAGAAGGAGTACCAACCATGCTGCCCTTTTACAAAAAGTACTGGCGAACCGCTTTCGACATCGCACTTATTGCTTTAACCGTGTATTTAATAATGTATTCCTTTAGCTACTTGTACCGCATCGCAACTCCTATATTTTTTTCATTTCTCATTTTTTTATGTATCGAGCCGCTGGCAAGGCGGTTGAACAAGCTAGGCATGAAAAAATCAATCGCATCAGGCATATCGATCTTGGTGTTTACCCTTGTCATATTGGGCGCTTTCTCAGGTGCCGCTTATTTGATAACGAAGCAAGGCCAGGAGCTGTATGCGAACTTTCCGAAATATCAAGAAATTCTCGCGGTCCAAATTGCGAACATAACGGAAGAGGCACAGAAACGTCTCGGCACGATGCCGGATGATCTAGATTTGGTGGAACGCTCCAAAGATTTAATCAATGGCGCTTCATCCACTTTTGCGAAATTCGGACAATCCATCTTTAAAAACCTAATCAACTACGTCTCCTCCATCTCCACCTTTGTTTTTAATTTTGTGGTCGGTATTATATTAGCTTATTTCTTAAGCATCGAAATTACGACATGGAAGCAGACTGCCGAGAACAAAACGCCTAACACGTTTAAGACCGCCTTTTTCTTCCTTCGCAACAACGTATTCAAGGGCATTGCGCTTTACATTAAAGCGCAGGCAAAAATGATCAGCATCACCTTTATCGTCATCTTGATCGCGCTTATTTGCCTCCGGGTAGAAAATGCGTTCGTCATAGCCGTCGTCTCTGCGATCTTCGACATTTTGCCGCTGCTTGGCGTTGGGACGATTTTTATACCATGGATTATTTATTTGATCATCGTAGGCAAAATTTCATTAGCGATCTGGTTATCCGCGCTATTTCTTGCAGTCGTGCTTACCCGTCAAATTCTTGAGCCAAAAATTACGGGCGACTCACTTGGCGTATCCGCCTTTACGATGCTTGCCTTCATGATCATTTCGTTATCGCTGTTCGGCGTTGCCGGCGTCATCCTGTCGCCAATTCTTATGATCCTAATCAAAGCGCTGTACGATCAAGGTTATTTCCACCGCTGGATTCACGCGCCGCTAGGCGAATTCGACACCCCCGTGACCGGGCCGTATGTGGATAGCTTGAAGCGTGATGAGGAGAAGGGGAAAGAGTAAGGCTGAGGAAAAGTAAGTGAAGGACAATGTGAGAAAAGCAGTAGGTTTAAAAGCCAAACCCCTTCAGCGCGAATGTTCGCTGAAGGGGCTTGGCTTTTTTTTGTTGCGATTGATTGCAGCGAACGACGGCGACTAACTGCTGGAGGTGCTGCATCAAAACTGCGCTGCGCTGTAGAAAATGAAGCAGAATCGGCTGATTCATCCCTTCTGAGATGGGATTGGTTAATTTCTATTGCATAACTGCAATCGAATCAGCAAAAAGCGCTCCCGTGTCTGGTTCACGTTGTATAAACCGCAACCTAGCCGAAAAACCGATGTTAATGCGGCTCGACATCGCAAGGAAGCTAGGACGGCGTACCGAATTAGCTTCCTTCTTGGCTGGAAATACGGGCGGCGATATCCATGACGCCGCGAAAAAGCTTTGTCGCCTGGTGGGAGCTGCCAGGCGGTTTGTTCTCGACGAGCACGGCTATGGCGTAGCGAGGCTTTTTGACCGGGCCGTAGCCTGCAAACCACTGGTGGTTGCGGGCGATTCCGGCCCGCGTCGTTTCGGCGGTGCCTGATTTCCCGGCTACCGCCCACAGCCCTTGGCGGATCGACCGACCGGTTCCATGGTCGACGACCGCCTCCATGCCGCGCCGCAGCGCATGAGCAGTGGCCGGCTTGATCCGGCCGCTAATGGCTTGCGCACGCTGCGCGGGCAGCTTCACCATCCGCTGGCCGTTGGCATAGCGGATTTCACTGACCAGGCGCGGCTCCATCACGCGCCCATCATTAAGCAGCGTTACAATCAGATTTGCCGCCTGAAGCGGCGTCATCCTGACATCACGCTGCCCAATCCCGCTCTGCGCGAGCACGCCACCATCGACAGCTGCAAGCATCGCAGCTCGATCCAGCGCCTTCTGCGCCGCAGCCTGCTTCCCGCTTCGCTTCTCGCTCTTCTCTAAGTTACCGCTTTGCTCGCTTTTTACGTCATTTCCATCGTTGCCGTTTCCGCTTTGCTCGCTTTTCTTTCCGCTCCCCTTGGCCTCTCCATTCCCACTGTCCCCAACATTCCCGCCACTACGGTCGTTCCCTTCACCCCCACTCTTCAAACCCTCTTGTAACTCCCCTGCACTTCCTACACCTCCCGCACTCCCCCCACTGCTCCCCACAGCCGCAAACAGCTGTCCGCCCTCTTCTTCCTCCAGCAGCCGCAGCGGGCCTCCGAACGGACCAAAGGCATGGTCTCGATGCCAGCCTGCTTGCCTGCCCACTCCTAGGGCATCAGCCACTTGTTGGAGCTCAGACGCTTTAAGCCGCTCGGCAATGGTCGCGAAAGCGATATTGCATGATTGGGCTAAGCCTTCTTGGAGGGTCAGACGGCCGTGGCCGCCTTCCTTCCAGCAGGACAAGCCGTATTTGCCGTATTCGCCATTGCAAGTAAACGTTTCATGCTGCGATGCCACGCCTGTCTCCAAAGCCGCTGCCTCCGTAACCAGCTTGAACACGGAGCCGGGAGCAACGGCCTTGAGCGCGTGATTAGACCACTCGGAGCCATCGGAGCTTTGGAACTGCCCTGGCTTTAGCTGCGGGCGCGACACCATGGCGACGATGTCCGCATTGTTCGCATCGAGCACCACGATTGCCCCTTCCTTCATCCCCTGTTTATCCACGTATTCCTCTATCTCATTTTGCAGCTTCAAATCGATAGTCGTCATCGCCTTCAGCGGATAATAAGGGTTGCCAGGCTGCGTAATCCGCATATCAAGCCCATGCATCGGAGCGTTTTGACCGTCTATGAAATAAGATACGGACGTCGCACCCACGCCATGCAGCAGCTTGTCCAGCGACTTCTCCAGCCCAGAGCCGCCAACCTGCTCCGCCAGCTTTCTTTTGCCGCTCGCGAGCTCATCCGCATGCTCAGCCTGCAGCCACTCTGGATGCTGGCTCGTAAAGCCAATCAGATGCTTGGCATCAAACTGCGGCAAATAGCGGTTGCGATAGGGAAGGACGCGGATTCCGTTCAGCTTAAGCTCTTTAATCCGTTTGGCTTGAGCTTCCGTTAGGCGCAGAGGATGCCGCTGCCCTTCAGCCTCCCAAAATACAGGCTCTCGCACGGCATCCCATCTTTGCTGCAGCTGTTCCACATTTACGCCTAACAGCCCGCTAAGCTCCCTTACGTCCTTCATTTCCCCGCGTGTATCTTTCCTTACGGGAAATAAAGCGACAGTCGAATACGTTTCGCCTGTAATAGGCACGCCATGACGATCGTAAAAATCGCCTCGTCCCGTATCAAGCACCAAATTACGCTGACGCTGCAATACAGACAGCCTCTGCCAGCCTCCTCGACTAGCCTGCGGCGAAAGTACAGCCGCCGAAGAGCTTCCCGGCATGAGCTGCAGCCACGCAAGCCGCCCAATATAGATAAACATGATGAAGCTGATGATACATGCAGCTACCCCTATGCGTTTAAACATCTCGACTCACCACCACGATGCCAGATCTCCTTTTGCTTGCCGCCTCCGCTCAGCGGCTGCCGCTTGCCATATTCAATCATTATTTCCTTTATCCGCATCACTCCAAACATCGCTCTTTATTTCCGCATAAAAAAAAGAGCCGTTCAGCAATCAATGCCTGAACAGCTCTACTTCCATTCCATATTGCCGTAGCGCCTCTATTCAATCTTAAACTGGGCAAGCGAATCCTTCAGCTCGCGGGATACCGTATCCAGCTTCTCGGATAGGCGAACCATGCCGTCGCTGATGCTGAGCTGCTCCGTGCTGAGTGAAGCTACTTCCTCGGAAGTTGCGGACGACTCTTCCGCTACCGCGCTTACGTTCGTCATCGCTTCCGCGAGTACCGCTTGCGATTCATCCAACTGACCGATCGAATCGGTAACTAGCTCCAGCCTCTGCGTCAGCTGCCCCATTTGACCCGATACCGTCAAGAAAATTTGGTTAGCTTCTTTTACCGAGCCAATTTGCTCTTGGAACAACGGATAAGCGTCCGACAGAACATGTACAGTCTCGTCAATCTCGCCTCTGATTTTCTCGGTAATTTGTCCGACTACATCTATGGACTGACGGGATTGATCGGCAAGCTTGCGGATTTCATCGGCTACGACCATAAAGCCTTTGCCAGCAGCTCCTGCACGAGCCGCCTCAATCGTTGCATTCAGCGACAAAATATTCGTTTGCTTCGTTAAGTTGTTGAGCACGTCCAAAATTTTAACGATCGAGCCCGTGCTTTCCTTCAGCGCATCAACTTTCTCAACCATGGAACGCGTCATTTCTTCCGTCATGCCCGTTTTCTGGATAAGCACGCCCATATATGCCGTTCCTTGCTCGCTCGCCTTCTCTACCTCTTGTGCGGAGCGGACCATCTGCTCATTGGCATCTATTACCTTCTTCATTTGGACGTCAATGTGTCCGGTCAAATCCGTGCCTCTCTCGGCTTCCACCGCAAGGCTTGTAGCACCGCCCGCGATTTCCTCTGTAGCGACGGCAATTTCCTTAGCGGAAATAGCCGTTTTTCTGGAAGCGTCGCTAAGCTCGGTTGCTGTCAATAATACATCCTCAGCTGACCTTGTCGTTTGAACGGCCAATGCTGTAATTTGCGTCATCATTAGGTTGAAGCTCTTGCTCAGTTCACCGATTTCATCCTGGCGATTGTTCATCTCGGAGCGTACGGTCAGGTTGCCGCTTGCGCCCTCAGTCATCAAATTACGAAGCTTCACGAGTGGTTTCGCAATCGTCATAATGACGAGAATACCGATTGCTATTGCGATTAGCGCAGCGACGAATACAGTAATCCAAGTCATGTTTTGAATCGCTTTCGCATCCTTCACGAGCTCTTTAACCGGAACGGTACCTACTAGTTTCCAGTCCATCGCCTCAAAGGTTTTGTAAGCGGCGAGCACATCTTCTCCGTTGATTGTTTTCATTTTCACGGAGTCCTCTTGCGACTTGTCCCCTTCTTTCGGAAGAGTGATGCTGGCCATCTTGCCTATCATAGACTCATCAGGATTTGTAATATAGTTGCTGCCAGCATCTAAGATCGCAAGCTGGCTGTCTTTGCCAAGGCTAACATCTTTGAAACGATCCGCAATGGAGGAAACCGGTATTTCCATCAGCAATACATACGAGGCTTCGCTAGTCGTCGTATCTTTTATGAGACGGCTTAGTCCGATAGTCGGTACGCCGGATGCATTAGCCAGACCTTCCGGCTGTGGCGGAATCCAGCTCGCTTTACCCGCATTTTTGAGAGTATCCATGTACCAAGCGGTTTTCATCAATCGCTCCGCGCTGTTGTTGGTTGCCGAACCAGCCGTTATAACATCCAGCTTCGGGTTTACCGGCAATAACATCATGGAAACGATCGTGCTGTTGCCCATTAAATAATTTTGCATTTTGTCGCCTAAATTGCGCGACGCCTCAAACTTTGCGTATTCTTCCTGACTCTCGGTCATTTTCCTAACAATGGCATGAAAGTCCTTATCGATCAAAATTTGCAGCGAAAGATCCTCGTATGTACGATAAATAACGTCCAGGTTATTAGCCACCTGCTTGATTGTTTCAAAGCTTGCATCCGAAACCTTGCTTTCAACTATCGACTTCGATTTGGAATATGCCATTAGACCTACAGTCATTACGCAAGCAATGATGCTGCAAAAAATAATTAAAAATAACTTTGTACCTACCGATTTTACCGGATTCGACAGTTTTGTACCCTTTATCGAGGTTGTTGCCGACTTCGCAGCTTGAGATATTGCCTTTATTCCTGATTGCGCTTTCAAATTTTTATCTGTTTTCGTGCCATTTGAATCGAGTGGTTCTGCTTTGTTCTTTTTCTTCATGAGCTTCTTCTCTTTCTGTTCTTCCGCATTTTTCATTAGGAAAGACACCGCCTTATAATTAAGAGTCTAAAATAGTAAAATAGTTCATTTGTTGCTAGCGAATCTTGCCGGAATATGTATTTACAATATATTATTTTATATCGACAGCATCTTGTCAATTTATAATAATAAACCAAAAAAAAGAATCTTATTTTTGTCGAAAAATAAGACTCTTCAAATGTTTGCTTTTTTTATTACTTTTTCCCAATCTTTTTTCTCATCATATCCATCGTCTTAACAGGCTTAAGGGTCCTTATTCGTATATGCTGCAACGGATGGCGAGCCGCTTCAAGCGCGGTGCCATCGGCATCGGTAATTTCAGTTATCGTTTGTTTGAAGAAAGTACCCTGCGGACCAACGAACTCAATTTCCTGTCCCAGCTTAAAATGATTGCGCTGCTGTACAGTAGCAAATCCCGTCTTCGCGTCATAATCAAGCACTACGCCTGCAAAATCATAAGGAGCCGCTTTTTCCTCAGGCTCGTAAATATGATCCTCTGCTCCTGGTGTATCCAGGAAAAACCCTGTATTAAGCGGTCGATTCGCAGCTTTATTGATCTCTTCGACCCATTCCCGCTTCAGCTCAAAATGCTCCGGATCTGCAAAATAAGCATCAATCGCTTGCCGATACACGTTAACGACAGTGGCGACATAGTGAATGCTTTTCATTCTGCCTTCAATTTTGAAGCTGTCCACGCCAACCTCGATAAGCTCCGGCAAGTATTCGATCATGCATAGATCCTTTGAGCCCATCGTAAACTTATCTTCTTCTTCCGGATATAACGGCATATCGTCAACAAACAGATCATACTTCCAGCGGCATGACTGCGAGCAGCCGCCGCGGTTGGAGTCACGGTCCGTAAAATGGTTCGACAGCACGCAGCGCCCAGAGAACGAGGAGCACATCGCTCCGTGGATGAACGCTTCGATTTCAATATCAACATGTTTTTTGATTTCGGCGATATCTTTAAAGCTTGTTTCACGCGCCAGCACGACGCGCGGCAAACCTTCATCCTTCCAAAATTGGACAGCCTGCCAATTCAGGGTCGATTGCTGCGTGCTTAGATGAACCTCCAGCTTTGGCGCTACGCGCTGCGCTGTCTCAATGATAGCAGGATCAGCAGCTATGATAGCCGATATGCCAGCTTCCTCTAACGCGCGCAAGTAGTCCTCAAGACCTTCTACGTCCTCATTATGCGCATAGATATTCGTAGCGACAAACACCTTTGCGCCATAGCGATTAGCGAACTCTACGCCTTCCTTCATTTCCTCAAAGCTAAAGTTATCCGCATTGGATCGCAAGCCGTATTTCTGACCGCCGATATAAACCGCGTCAGCCCCATAATGAATGGCGAATTTCAGCTTCTCCAAATTGCCTGCGGGAGCAAGCAGCTCCGGCTTATCCAGCCGATTCCGCTTGCCTTGATAGCGCGGAGTCGTCTTCTCGATTGTCGTCATTTATGTGCACCTCCTAAAGTTTTGCGAAGCAAAACTTACTTCGTAAGCATTATCTTAGTTTTGCGGAGCAAAACTTACTTCGTAATCAACTCACTATCAATATACTTGCTCTTTGTAGAAGAATCCGTAGCTCAGCTCGCGGTTCGGGTTCTGTACTTCTTTAATCGCGTCCAGCCACTCTTCTTGAAAAGAATAATCAGCCGGATTAGCCATATAAGCGTCAATCGTTTTCCGATAGGCGCGTACGACGATCTCATTGTATTCAATCGATTTCATAAAACCTTCGATCTTCAAGCTTTTTACGCCAGCCTCTAGCAGCTCGTGCAAGTTCTCTACCATGCAAATATCGTCTGAGCTCATAATATGAGTCCCATTCCTATCTTCATAGATTGGGTACCGTTCATCCTTGCGCTCTGCTTCCATCACGTACAGGCCACGATCCTTATCCTTCACAGGCAGCCGTTCTGCTTCCGTTTGGTGATCCATATAGCTGCCCACCAGCGAGCGTTTGGAGTGATAAATATTTGTCATGCCATGCACCTGAACCTGAATTTCCAGCTCTGAGCTAGAAGCTGTCTCGATAACCTGTTCCATGTTCAGCTCGCGTGCCAACACATATCTAGTAGCGCCTCTGCGCCCCCAATAATTAGCCGTAACAAAATTGGTTGAAGTCATCTCCGCATTCCAGTGCAAAGCCATGCCCGGGGCATGCACTCTGGCTGCCATCAACACGGCTGGATCGCCGAATACAATCGCATCGACGCCTGCTTCGGCAAGCGAGGCTACATACGAATCCAATGAATCCACTGCATCATTGTCCATCAGATTGTTAAGCGCCGCATAAATCTTTACATCCTTTGGCTTTGCCGCCTTTACAGCTTCTGCAATCATCTCTATAGTAAACTCGCCTGCTAACCGCATACCGTAACGTGCTTCGCCGATGACAAAAGCATCCGCACCTGCTGCCATGAGCCTCTCAAGCTCCTCTAACGATGCGGCGGTAGCTAACAATTCCGGCTTGTACGTCATGCTCAAATCCTCCTCAAAAACTGCGACAGCTGTCACAGCTCCTCTATACATCTGATCTATCCAGCTGTTTGATTGCTTTTCTCGATGTTTCTCAAATGTTCTTTATAGGTTTTTGCAAACAAATGGGTCTGGGTGCCGTCTTTTTTCGTTACGTAAAAGAAATAATCCGTTTTCTCTGGGTGCAATGCCGCTTCAATCGAATCTAGGCTAGGGCTAGCGATCGGTCCAGGCGGCAAGCCTTCCACTTTGTACGTATTATAAGGACTGTCTACGAGCAAATCCTTCTCGTACAGTCTTTCCTTTGGCTTATCCAGCGAATATTGAACCGTCGCATCGATTTGGAGCTTCATCCCATCCGCGATGCGATTATAAATGACGCCCGCTACAAGCGCTCTTTCCTCATCCACAACAACCTCTCGCTCCACTAGCGAAGCGATGGTCAGAAGCTCATGGAGCGTCATTTTTTTCTCTTCAAGCACATCCACCCAGCCCTCAGGAAGCTCGCCCAGCTTGCGGTCAAGCTCTGACACCATCCGCTTAATAATGTCCTCTTCGGTGCTTTCCTTTTTCATTTCATACGTCTCGGGGAATAGGTACCCTTCCAGCCGCTTATGAAGCTTATCCGTATCTGGGATTGAGCGAACAGCCTCCGCATCTCCCCACGTTTTTTGCGTGGCGACGAGCTCCATAAATTTATCCTTGTCGATCAGCTTCTCCGCCGCAAGCTTGTCAGCAATTTGCAGCACGGTAAAGCCTTCAGGTATCGTGAAGCGAATCGTTTCAGCCGCCACCGTGTCACCGGCGTTCAGCTTTGCGATAATCGCATCGTTATCCATTCCAGGGCTAAGCTCATATATACCCGCTTGGAAGCGAGATCCTTGGTCATTCAGCTTCAAGTAATATTTAAAAATAAATGAGTTCTTAATGATCCCCTGCTGCTCAAGCAAATCCGCAACCTCGTTCGCCGACGTTCCCGAAGGAATTTCCAGCTTTTGCACCTCGCCAGCCTTAGTAGGCTGCAAACTGTTCCAAACATAGAAAGCTACGCTGCCGGCACCAAGAATCATAATGCCAAGCAAGCTTAAAATAACCCATAATGTTATGCGGCTTCGCTTCGGACCGGATGATGATTGCTGGTCGCGATGCTCAGGCTGCTGTGATAACTTGTCCAACCTGGGACCCCCTCTTTATCTTCCATTATTTTCCCTAATCAGCAATGCGCAGGCGAAAACGGCTGAGACCATAGCGTTGGCGGCTCAGCTTAAGTTCCGAGTACAACAACAACCTTAATACAGGGCTTGAGCAAATGTCCCTCTACATGGAACAAAAGAGCGGTTATAAGCCGCTCTCTTGCTTCATGCATATAGACTTTCTTAAGGCCGCTCGTCAGTCGCGAATAACAAATCGTCATAAGCTTCTGAAGCTGCCTCCCATTCTTCATCATTCTCGATGTTC
Source organism: Bacillus sp. FJAT-26390 (assembly GCF_001682865.1). Lineage (GTDB taxonomy): Bacteria > Bacillota > Bacilli > Paenibacillales > Paenibacillaceae > Pristimantibacillus. Next base: position 442,965 of record NZ_MAQX01000022.1, on the reverse strand, counting down.
TCCAGCTGCGGCTCACCGTCAACTTGGATCACGCGGAATAGCTCTACATCTTCCTCGCCGCGCATCGGATCTGATTGAAGGGCTGCATAAATACGATCGCCCAGCTGAAACTCAGCTTTGATATCGTACACTTCTACGCTGCCGTCATCTGCTTCCAATTCGATTTCATTGCCAAAAGCCGTTCTCAAGCTATTGAGCTTCTTTGGCGCTTCATGCTCTGTGCCTGACATTAGTCCTCTTCCTCCATCTCGCCTAGGAGAGTATTGAACGTTTCTTCAACCATGTTCCACTCTTCTTCGTCTTCAATGGTGTAAAGCTTCAAGTCGTCGCCTTCTTCTTCGTAACGGAAAGCGTATACTTCATCTTCCTCGTCATTTTCGCCTGCAAGCGGAACGACCATCATATATTTCTGATCGGAACCATCAACTTCAAATTTCATGATGACTTCGAATTCCTCTTCATTGCCTTCTTCATCCGGGATATAAATAATTTCCGGCTCTTCGAATTCCAGATCTTCTTTTGTCATGTTTACCCTCACCTTTTCGCTTTAGAATCGAGATAATTTTGCAAAATAAGCGTTGCCGCCATTTTGTCTATTACGAGCTTTCGCTTCTTCCGGCTGACGTCCGCTTCAATAAGCGTTCGTTCGGCAGCTACCGTTGTCAGCCTTTCATCCCAAAGGTGAACAGGTATGTTTAGTTTCTGCTTAATCTGTTCTGCGAATTCCATGCAAATTTCGCCACGTGGACCGATGGTACCGTTCATATTTTTTGGCAGACCGACAACGATCTCACTAACCTCATGCTCCTTTACCAAGTCGGCAATGCGGTCAAATTCGCTTCCATCGCGTCTGCGCTCTACGACTCCGGTCCCTTGTGCGGTCCAACGAAAGGCGTCGCTGACTGCAACTCCAATGTTGCGGTCACCGTAATCCAGTCCCATCAATCTCATGTCTTGTCCGGCTCCTGCCTAATTTGTTATTGTTTCTTATGGTTTAGATAAAACCGGACAAGCTCTTCAATTAATTCGTCTCGTTCCTTCTTGCGAATTAAACTCCTGGCGTTGTTATGCCGCGGAATATACGCGGGATCTCCGGACAGCAAATACCCAACGATCTGGTTAATCGGATTATACTCTTTCTCTAGAAGCGCTTCATGCACCGATAGCAGAATGTCTTGAGAAGATTCAACCCCCTCCGCCTTCACGTTAAATTTCATTGTATTGTCCATGGAACTCATCGCCAGCACCTCGCTTTCCAAACCGCTTTCTAATCGGATATACATTTATATCATATCACATTTGTTTGATTAAGAACTAGTTCTTCCGCAAGTTTCAATGCTTCATCCAGCTTGGATGTATCTTTTCCGCCCGCTTGCGCCATATCTGGGCGTCCGCCGCCGCTGCCGCCGCAGTGTACGGCAGCCTCTTTGACAATCTTCCCTGCATGGAAACCTTTTTTGATAAGGTCCGCAGAAACGGCTGCTGCCAGATTCACTTTGTCATCCGCGATTGCCCCTAGTACGATAACGCTGGATTCAAGCTTCAGCTTCAGCTCATCAACGATGCCGCGAAGCGCATCCATCGAAGGCGCATTTACTTTCGCGCACAGCACCGTAACGCCATCAACCGTTTTCGCGTTTTGCTCGAGCGAGCCCGCTTCGATCCGGCTCAACTTCGCTTGCAGCGATTCGTTGTCACGCGATAGTTCTTTCACTTGCCCGAACAAAGCTTCGATCCGCTTAGGGACATCGTTCGTGTTCGATTTCAGAAGAGAAGCCGATTGCTTAAGCAGCTCAAGCTGGCCTTCCAAATAGTTATACGCATGTTTACCCGTAACAGCTTCAATTCTTCGTACGCCTGAACCAATTCCGCTCTCGCTAAGCAGCTTGAACAGTCCAATTTGCGAAGTATTGCCTACGTGGCAGCCGCCGCAAAGCTCTAAGCTGTAGCTTCCAACCTGAACGACGCGCACCACATCGCCGTATTTTTCGCCGAACAAGGCCATAGCGCCCATCGCCTTCGCTTCGTTCAACGATTTCAAGTCAATCGATACAGCCGTGCCAAGCCAAATTTGCTCGTTCACGCGGCGCTCGATCTCAACCAGCTCTTCAGCTGTAATGCTGCCAAAATGCGAGAAGTCGAAGCGGAGACGCTCTGCTTCTACCAGGGAGCCCGCTTGATTGACGTGATCGCCGAGCACTTCTTTAAGCGCTTTATGAAGCAAATGCGTTGCCGTATGGTTTTTGATAACGTCGTCACGCACATCCCTTGTAACGGTCGCTTTCACTGTCTCGCCTGTGCGAGCGGTTCCTGACGTTACGATGGCATGATGAACGTTTTGTCCGTGAGGCGCTTTTGTCACGTCTTCAACTTGCAGGGTGAAGCCGTTGCCTGCGATTGTACCTTTATCGCCGATTTGGCCGCCGCTTTCCGCATAGAAAGGCGTGCGATCTAGAATAACGACTACTTTGCTGCCTTCAGCCGCAGCATCAACTAGCAAATCGTCGTGAACAATGGCAAGGATTTGCGATTCAGTTACCAGTACATTATAGCCAACAAAATCGCTTTTAACCGTAAAATCGCCAAGCGGTCCGCCTTGAACCTTCATGCTGCCTGTGTCTTGGCGCGCAGCGCGAGCGCGGTCACGCTGCGCTTCCATTGCAGTATCAAAGCCGGCGCGGTCAACCGTCATGCCGTTCTCCGAAGCAAAGTCTTCCGTCAAATCAAACGGGAAGCCATACGTATCATATAGGCGGAACGCATCGTCGCCGTTAATTTCTTTGTTGCCTGCTTTTGTAGCGGCAGCTACGAGCTCAGACAGCATAGCCAAACCGTCGGACAACGTCTCATGGAAACGCTCTTCCTCCGTCCGGATTACACGCTCGATGAATTCGCGCTTCTCCACAACCTCTGGATAGTAAACGCCCATGACTTCGCCAACGACAGATGTTAGCTCATGCAGGAACGGACGGTCGATGCCGATTGTTTTCCCATAACGTACGGCACGGCGAAGCAAACGGCGAATAATGTAGCCGCGGCCTTCGTTGGACGGCATTACGCCGTCGCCTACTGCAAACGCAACGGTACGGATATGATCCGCGATAACCTTAAGCGCAACGTCCTGCTCTTCGCTCGCTTTATAGGTTACTTTTGCAATTTGGCAGGTACGATCGATGATTGGAAGGAACAAATCCGTATCAAAGTTTGAATCCACGTCCTGCAAAATCGAAGCAAAACGCTCAAGTCCGGCGCCTGTATCAATGTTTTTGATAGGAAGCGGCGTATAGCTGCCATCCTTGTTATGGTTGAATTGCGAGAACACGACGTTCCAAACCTCGAGGAAACGCTCATTCTCTCCGCCCGGCCAGCACTCTGGGTCGGACAGGTCGCCGTATTTTTCGCCGCGGTCATAAAAAATTTCCGTACAAGGTCCGCATGGGCCCTCGCCGATATCCCAGAAGTTTTCCTCCAGCTTATAAATGCGCTCTGCTGGAAGGCCGATTTTGGTGTTCCAGAAAGCAAAAGCTTCTTCGTCCTCAGGATACACCGTTACCGACAAGCGGTTCGGATCAAAGCCGATCCATTGCGGCTCGGTTAGAAACTCCCATGCCCAAGTAATCGCTTCTTCTTTAAAGTAATCTCCAATGGAGAAGTTGCCCAGCATTTCAAAAAAGGTGTGGTGACGGCGTGTTTTTCCCACGTTTTCAATATCATTCGTGCGGATACATTTTTGCGAGTTCGTAATACGCGGGTTTTCCGGTATGACGCGTCCGTCAAAATATGCTTTTAGCGGCGCCATACCGGCATTGATCCATAGCAAGGACGGATCATTATGCGGAACGAGCGATGCGCTTGGTTCGATTTTATGGCCTTTGCTTTCGAAAAAAGCAAGCCATTTGGCACGGATTTCACTAGCTTTCATTAGTAAGAGCCCCCTTTAATTGATAAAACACAAAAAACGCCCCTGTCATAGACAGGGACGAATAAATTCGCGGTACCACCCTGGTTATTGCTCAGCTGCAAGCAGCATAAACAATCGCCTTCATTAGACATTAACGGGTCCAACCGGTGAAGTTCATTCACACTCCGAAAAGAGCTTTCGGCCACTCTTCGTCATAAAAGCTCTCTCAACCATCGCTTAACGCTTCATCTTGAAGCACTAGCGAAGAAGCTTTCTCTCTGGCTAACGGGCATTGGCTTACTTCATTTCGTCAACGCTTTATTCCTATATGATTGACACGATTATTTTAAAATTATAGCCACACGCTTTCCGCCTGTCAAATAATCTTTCTGCGTACATAATAAGCAAACATATGCTGAATGATCACCTTGCAGGCCGCAAATATAGGAACGGCTAAAATCATGCCAACGATGCCCGCAATTTCGCCTCCGACGAGCAGCGCAAAAATAATCGACAAGGGGTGCATATGGAGAGTTCGGCCAACTACCTGCGGTGAGATGACATTCCCCTCGAGAATTTGGCATAACGTGTTGATAATCGCCACGAGAATAACCATTTTGAGCGAAACGGTTGAGGCCATCAGCAGAGCGGGAGCAGCTCCAAAAAACGGGCCTAAATAAGGAATGACATTCGTTATCGCAACGATGCTCGCCAGCAGCAAGGCATAGGGCATTCCGATAACCATATAACCGAGGTACGCAAGCACCCCCACTATGACGCAAACCAGGAATTGACCCCGTATGTAGCTGCCAAGCGCGGTATCGATATCTTTTAGCAGCCGGACCGTGTTTTTGCGATGCGATTTCGGGACATACGTGATGACCGTTCGTTCAAATACGTCGAAGTCCTTCAATATATAGAAAGCGAGAAACGGAATGATGAACGCAATAAACAGCGCATTGACCATCGATCCGATATTGTTCACAAAATTAAACAAGGTTTCCGACAGCTTTTTCTCGATATGGACAAGCGACTTGTTAAGCCCTCCCCGAATGCTCTCCGGCAAAAAGGACGTATTGTTGATGTCCGTAACGATGTTTTGGGCACGCATCGACAATTCCGGCACATGGTGGTTCAGCTCCTGCACCTGTTCAATGAACATCGGTATCAAATTAACGAGCAGCACCGTAATGACCGCGCAAAAAACAGCGTAAATCAGCAGCACCGCTATCGTTCGGGGCACCTTCCGGTCATGCAGCATCGTAACGATCGGATTGAGCACATAGGAAATGATCATCGCGATAATAAACGGCGCAAGCACGGCTTTTAAAAAAATATACACGCTCACGATAAGCGGCTTAATAAGCAGCAATAGATAAATAGCGATTAAGCCTAATATCAAATAGATAAGCCATACAAACAGACGGCTCTTAGTAAAACGCTCCACCGTCCTCACCCCCGAACCTTCTTATTCCAGCCTGTATTAAGCAGGACAAGCGGAACTAATTCAGTATATGTACATGGGGTGAAAATCATCCTTGAACAGCAAAAAAAGACGGCCAATGACCGTCTTCTTGTATTCCTATTTATGGCCAAACACATCAGTTGACGTGAATTTGCGGTATCTCTTCTTCAAAGAACAAGTCGTCGAGCGAGCTTAACGTGCCATCCTCTTCCACTTGGTAAACCGACATTTTGTCGCCGTTAACCGTCAGTTCAATGAAGCACCCCCAGCAATAAAACTGGTGGGAACCTATTTTTCCGATATCTTTCGAATTACAATTCGGACATCTCATCATATTTCATTTCTCCCTATCCTCTGAAATTGGAAGCTGCGACAGGCTCCAATTCCGCTTCACTGACAGCAGGAACAATAATCGCGTCTTCCCCGAGCAATACGCTATCCGGATCACTCGGCACCTTCAGCCATTTGCGCCCTTCCATCAGATCCGAAACAAAACCGTCCGTAAGCTCGTAGCCTACTATTTGTGTACCCTGTTTTGGGTAAAAATAAACATCCGATACACGGCCAAGCTGTAATCCTTGCACAGTAACGACGGGCAAATCCTTCAATTTCACTAATCCTGTGTAAAAAGAACGCAGCAATTGCTTCGACTTCATCCGCGTGATCGCTGCTTCACTTGAAATAATAACGGTGTCATCTCCACAGGATAATACTTGAGACCACTCCACTACTTTTACAGATGAAGCAAACCACTTGGCACAATCGAGGATTAGCCCCTTCAACTCCCAATGCTCATCGAACCAAGCATCCTTGACGGTGCCGACCAGCTTGCCGGAATGGATTACGATGACGGGAAGCCCTATAAGCTGTTGAAGTTTAATCACGCTTAGTCGGAGTCCTCCTAGTAGTTATTACGAATACGCCTCACGATTGTTCCAACTTTTTGTGCGGCATCTTCTAATTCCTCCAAAGTATTCCCCAAACCGAAGCTAAATCTTACAGCGGAATGAATTTGATCCTCAGGCAGTTGCATAGCCCGCAGAACATGCGATCGCTCAAGCGCGCCGGAAGTACAAGCTGATCCGCTTGCTGCAGCGATTCCCTCCATATCCAAATTCATCAGCATCGTTTCCGTATCGACCCCGATAAAGCTGACATTGACGATATGCGGCAAATAGTGCTGCTCGTTGCCATTTATAACGATTGGCACTTCAACATGAGCTTGCAGCAGTTCTATCCATCTCTTACGAAGCTTGTCCATAAAAGGTTGCTTATTTTCCCTCTCGTTCACACAAATGTCAACAGCTGCCGCAAATCCGGCAATGCCGGCGATATTTTCCGTGCCTGCACGGCGTTTTCTCTCTTGGGATCCGCCATGCTGGATGGCTTCAAGAAGCGTTCCGTTTGCCACATACAGCGCGCCGACACCCTGCGGTCCATTGATTTTGTGTGCGGAGAAGCTCATCAAATCGACGGGCAGCTCATTTAACCGATAATTGATCGAGCTTAATGCTTGAACGGCATCAACATGAAAAATCGCGCCGCTCGCCTTCGCGATTTGCCCGATTTCTTCGATAGGCTGCAAGGTGCCCACCTCATTATTGCCGTGCATAATGCTGATGAGTCCCGTTTCCGGCGTAATCGCCGCTTGCACGAGCTCAGGCGAAGTACGGCCGCTGTTATCTAATGGAAGCACCGTCAAGGTGAAGCCTTCTTCCTTAGCCAGCCATTCGCAGGTATGCAGAACGGCGTGATGCTCGCCAGCTGAAGTTATAATATGCGATTTGCCCCGCTTGCGCTGCGCTCTTGCAGCGCCGATCAAAGCAGCGTTGTCGCTTTCGGTTCCGCCTGATGTGAACAATAGCTCTCCCGGCTTGCAGCCAAGGGCAGCAGCAATGGAGTCGCGCGCACGGTTAAGCTGCTGCTTCGCAGCTCGTCCAAGAGCGTGCATGCTCGATGAATTGCCTCCAGGTCCCTGCATGAGCTCAAGCATCGTGCTTGCAACGCTTGGATGCATAGGGGTAGTGGCGGCATGATCAAAATAATGTATTTTCATAGGTCATCTTCCTTTAAATACTGAACAAGTATGTGTTTTCATGTACAAGAGTATAGCACAACGACTTTTCATACGCATCAACGTTGGGTTAAGGTACATGCCGAAACTGAATAAAGGGCTTGATCAAAATAATGATCCCCTAGGCTCCAGCGCTTAACTATGCCTGACTATGAGACTGAAAAAGTAGCGTAAGGTAAGAAGCAAGTGCATCCGCAAGGGGATAGGTTTTGGATGAAGGGTCCATTTCAGTGGGCGATGTTGATATAAATCGGAGGACTATAGACAAAGGGCTATTTTGAGCAGTATGGAAAGGGCGAAAAAATCGCAGCCGCCCTTCCTCCGCTTCCTTCTAAATATAGAACATATAGCTGTCAGGCTTGCCTTCATCTTCAAAGTTGATCAGATCAGCAAGCGTTGTTGAATCGAGCACCTCTGCAATGCTGTCGCGAATGCGCAGCCACAATTGACGTTTTGCCGGATCATCCTCTTCGGTAAAATCAACAGGCGAGATTGGCCCCTCGAGTATGCGGATGATATCCCCTGAAGTAATCGTCTCTGGATCTTTGGATAAAATATAGCCGCCATAAGCGCCTCGTATGCTTTTCACAAGTCCTGCATTACGCAAAGGTGCTACTAGCTGCTCCAAATAGTGCTCGGAAAGCTGATTTCTCTCAGCAATGCTCTTGAGCGAAGTCGGGCCTTCACCAAATTTAGCCGCAAGCTCCATCATAATTGTTAAGCCATAACGGCCTTTCGTCGATATTTTCAAAGTGGCACCTCTTTTATTTGTTTTATGGTTGGTTATGAATGTGTCTGATCGACTTGCGCTTATATCTCTGTATTCCCAGTTCCCTTATATGTTAACATATCAAGCGAGCAACGTGTGAAAAAAGGTTGACATCTTCATGAAAAAGTTTTCAGCCTATGTTACAATAGTACATGTTTGATTAGAGCAAGGTGGTGTTCACGATGGAAAAACCAAAAGCTTCGACAAGAGTGGTCGTCGGCATGTCGGGCGGCGTCGATTCCTCCGTCACAGCGCTGCTGCTAAAGCAGCAAGGCTATGACGTTGTCGGCATCTTTATGAAAAACTGGGACGATACCGATGAATTCGGTCATTGCACGGCGGAAGAGGATTCAGAAGACGTTCGCCGCGTATGTGAACAAATCGGTATACCCTACTATACCGTTAATTTTGAACGGCAATATTTTGATAAGGTATTCACTTATTTTCTGGATGAATACAAGCGCGGGCGCACGCCTAACCCAGACGTCATGTGCAATCGCGAAATCAAGTTTGGCGACTTCCTGCAGCGTGCCTTGGAGCTTGGTGCCGATTATTTGGCAACAGGACATTACGCGCAGGTGGAGCGTACGGAAGACGGCGTGACGAAGCTGCTGCGCGGAATTGACTCCAATAAGGACCAAACCTATTTCCTTAGCTCCCTTAACCAGAAGCAGCTGGCGAAAGCGATGTTCCCGATCGGTCACCTTCCGAAGCCGGAGGTGCGCCGCATCGCTGAGGAAGCAGGCCTTTATACGGCTAAGAAAAAAGACAGCACCGGCGTATGCTTTATCGGAGAGCGCAATTTTAAGACGTTCCTCAGCGGTTATTTGCCGGCGCAAGCAGGCGATATGATCGATATTCAAACCGGCGAGAAAAAGGGCCGCCACGATGGCCTCATGTATTACACGCTTGGCCAGCGCCAAGGACTCGGCATCGGCGGATCTGGCTCCGGCGAGCCATGGTTCGTAGCCGACAAGGATCTGGAGAGCAACATTTTGTACGTTGTACAGGGCGAGCAGCATCCTAGCCTCTACTCCGAGAGCCTTATGGCAAGCGGCATGAACTGGATCGTGCCGGTAACCGAAGCCGGCACAATCCGCTGCACGGCCAAATTCCGCTACCGTCAGCCCGATCAAGGCGTTACCGTGACGTACCGCGAGGATGGCACCGCACATATCGTGTTCGATAAGCCGCAAAAAGCGATTACGCCTGGACAAGCGGTCGTCCTGTATGACGGCAGCCAATGTCTTGCCGGCGGTACGATTGAAACCGTCCAAAAGATTGACGCCGCATCAGCGCTTGCTAAGCAAGCATAAGAGTGACAATAGGCAAGGCTGCCTTGACGCATAATTACATTGCGATGGGGCAGCCTTGTTTTTTTGCTTTTAGCCAAAATATTGACCGTTTTGCCCCTCCGCTCGCTTGCCAATCTTACGGATAAGAAGCCGCGATATCCGCAGATGGTCCGTCTCCTCGATCATGAACTCGAACTCGCCGGCATACTCTACCCGTTGATTCTTGACTGGAGGGATATCAATTTTCGAGTAGATCCAGCCGCCGATCGTGTCGTAATCATCCGTATCGATATCAAGGCCGAAAAAGCTGTTCACCTCTTCAATAAGCATGAGGCCGCTGACCGAATAGGTACCGTCATCCCTTTTTTCAAGATGCTCGCGCTCCTCGTCAAATTCGTCTTGGATTTCGCCTACGATTTCCTCCATGATGTCCTCTAACGTGACTAAACCTGAGGTGCCGCCATACTCATCGATCAAAATAGCGATTTGGGACTTTCGCTTTTGCATCAGCTTCAGCAGCGTGCTAATTTGCATGGACTCGGGCACGGTCGTGATCGGCCTCGTAATTTGTTTTATGTCTTGCAGGCTATGAGCCGTATCCTTAAGCAAATCTTTAATATGGACGAAGCCGATAATGTTATCCTTATCATTCTCGCATACCGGATATCGCGTCAGCATTTGCTCGAGTGCAAGCTTTTTGTTATCCGTAAGGCTATGGCTCGTATTTAGGCAAATCATCTCCGTGCGGGGAATCATAATTTCACGTGCATTCGTTTCCGTAAAATCGAAAATATTATCTACGAGCGTAAGCTCCGTATTGTCAATGAGTCCGTTTTTGTGGCTTTCCTTCATCAGGATTCGAATCTCGTCCTCGGTATGCGCAGCGTCCTTCTCGGTTGCCGGTTCGATCCCGATTCGCCTTAGAAGCCGGTTGGCCATTCCGTTAAGCACCCAAATGAACGGGTACATGATTTTGTAAAAGTAGATAAGCGGGGCAGCCGTTAATAGCGTGATCTGTTCCGCTTTGCGGATTGCAACCGTCTTAGGCGCCAACTCCCCTAAAACGATATGAAGCACCGTGATGAAGGAAAAGGCGAGGATAAAGGAGAATGTATGAATAAATACCTCGTTGCGTATGCCGACATAGCCAAATAACGGCTCAATCACTCTAGCGATGGCAGGCTCCCCAATCCACCCGAGCCCCAGCGAAGCAAGCGTAATGCCAAGCTGGCAGGCGGACAGATAAGCATCGAGATTGCCTGTCAAATGAGAAGCATATTTCGCCCGTGCGCGTCCCTCGGAGGCAAGCGTATCGATCCGGCTCCCTCTCACCTTCACCATCGCAAACTCGGCCGCCACAAAAAAACCGTTCAAAAATACGAGAAGCATAATAAGCGCCAGGGACAAACTAGTCGGTAATGGGTCCATTCAACGATATCCTGTCCTTCGCACGATGAGCTGCTGCGGTGCGATGACAGGTACACCTCCCTTTGGAACAAAGATACGGCGATCTTTGTGTGATGTAAGTGCTCTCCTAGATGCCAAGCCGCCGCGTCAAACGGTCAAACCGCAAGGGTAAGCCTCTCTCAAGGCTGTAATTAAGTGTATTCGCCTAAGGCTAGCCTTTATACGCGGATTTGCAGTCTTTGCTCGCGTTTTTTAAGCGCCCATTCGTTCGGTCTTCAACAAATGTTCATAAAGCCGTTACGAAATGCTCATTTAATGTGAAGCTAACGTTTCGCCGTATCTGTTATAATGCTAACAGCTTATGCAGCAGATTAGTCACTAAAAATATTTTAGGAGGATTACAAATGAAAAGGATTTTGCTTATATGTCTGGCAGCTCTATGGCTTGTTCCGGGTGTTGCGCTTGCCCATTCCAAACTAGAAACCGCTGTGCCCGGGAAGGATGCGACGGTAAACGTCTCTCCGGAGCGCGTGGAGCTGACTTTTAACACAAAGATCGAGAAGCTTAGTAATTTTAAAGTACTGAATGCCGCGGGCGAGGAAATGGAAAAAGACAAAGTCGAAGTCGGCGGCATGACGATGAGCGGCACTCTCCCGGCCGTGCTGCCAAATGGCATCTACACGGTAAAATGGACGATCATCGGCGCAGACGGCCACTCTGTCGAAGGCGATTATGCTTTTACGGTGGAAGCGCCTGCCGTTACGGAAGAGCCTACGGCTGAGCCGGAAGCGACGACCGAAGCTCCGGCTGAGACAGCTTCGCCGACCCCTTCGCCAGAAGCCACTGCGGATGCAAACAATCCATCTAATGCAGGCGATACAACAAAGAGCAATGATGGCACCAACTACACGCCTGCTATCATCATCGGCGCGATTATAGTTGTAGCTGCGCTCGTATTGCTCATGCGGAGGCGCAAATAATGATTTATATCAGCGAAGGCCTTCTATATGTTTGCTTCGCTATCTTAACGGGAGGCTTGCTGCTTCGGCTTGTGCCGGAGGGCAAGAAGCCCTCCATACAGGTACCGAACGGCTTGCTGCTCGCATGTGTCATAGCCATCCCGATCTTGTCTTATGTGCCTATCCATAAGCTCGCGCTTGTTTTTGCCAAAGATTTTGACATGACATACAGCTCGATTCTCAAAAGCATTCTGCTTGATATCAATACCGGGAAGGCTTGGGTGTGGACGACGATCGGCTCAATCGGGCTTGCGTTTCTGCTGGGGCTCAAGGCGTTTCGGGGCGACAAGCATATGTCTAAGGTTGCGTTGTTCGTTACGTTTTTGCTGATCGTTTGGTTAGGTTATGCAAGCCATGCTTCATCGCTCTACGGATTTAGGGGTTTAGTCACCCATTCTGCCCACTTCCTAGCCGTAAGCGTATGGATCGGCATATTATTCGTAACGAGCTGGTTTGCCAAGGATAATGCGAATTGGGATGCGTTTCTGCGTTGGTTTTCGCCGGTTGCGATCATTTGCGTGCTCGTTACGCTTCTAGCGGGCATTGTTCTCATGTCGTTCACGACTCCCGAGTATGTGAACGCTTGGATGCTGCCTTACGGGCAAATGCTTCTGATCAAGCATCTATTGATTGTGCCTTTGCTGCTATTTTCTTATACAAACGGCTTCGTTTACAAAAAATTAGCCAAAAACAATGCGAATTTCAATCCAAAGCGCTGGCTAAAAGCGGAAAGCATTATCGCGCTGCTCGTGCTTGCTGCAACGGGCGTGCTAGGCCAGCAAACGCCGCCGCATAAAGTGAAAGAGACGCTTCAAACCGTCTCTCCGTCACCGTTATTCACCTCGATATACAAGGGCAGCTTTAGCCCCGATATCGCTGTGAAATTTACGCTGCATTTCGAGAGCGTCCTCATGCTAGCCGCAGCTTTGATTATGGCAGGCGGACTCATTTGGATGTACCGCACGAATAAGCTTATCCCCGCTTTCTTGATGGGTATTTTGACAGCCGTATTCGGTTATTTCGGCCTTATGTTTTCAATTGCTTAAGTGGTAAGAGAGAAGAGACTTTCCTAGACGTTTGACGTCTAAGAAAGTCTCTTTTTTACATCTGCGTGTACGTTAGATCAACAAATAAAAAGGCGGAATTTAGAAAGGGAGTTTCCAGTTAAAGAAGAGTCTCCATCCCATTATTTGCCCTTGCGCTTTTGCTGGTTTTGCTTGATTTTATCTTCCATCCCTTGTTCCGTTGCCTTATAAAAGGTCATCCCGCCAAGCCTCTCAGGCAAATATTGCTGCGCTACATAATGATTCGGATAATCATGCGGATATTTATAACCCTCATGCCCAAGCTGCTGCGCTCCCTTGTAATGCGTATCACGCAGATGAAGCGGCACCTCAGCACCGCCCGCCCGCTCAATCGCCGCCTCCGCATTGCCGATCGCGATTGCCGTTGCGTTTGATTTAGGGCTCTCCACCGCAAATAAAATCGCCTGCGAGATGTTGTACTTCGCCTCCGGCCAGCCAATCTTATGATAGGCGTCCATCGCGGTTACCGCTTGAATCATCGCTTGCGGATTCGCGAGCCCGATGTCTTCGCTGCAAGCGACGATCAGCCTGCGAATAAAGGTCATCGGATCCATCCCCAGCTTCTCGACCGCGTACAAAAACCAGAACAGCGCCGCGTCGCTTGATCCCCGCACGCTCTTGTGAAAGGCCGAAAGCACATCATATTGCGTCGACAGATCGGCGCGTATCGACGGCTTGCGAATCGACTCCTGCGCTACCTCAAGCGTCAAGTGTACGGAACCGTCCTGCTCCGATGGCGTCGTGACCGCAGCCAGCTCAAGCGCGTTGAGCGCGCGGCGAATATCGCCGCCTGCCATAGCGGCAATATGGTGCAGCGCATCCTCATCCGCACGCAAATCCATAAAGCCGAGCCCCCGCTCCCGGTCGGACAACGCTCTTTGCATAGCTTCATACGCATGCGCCTCGACCAGCGGCTCCAATTGAAATAACGTCGAGCGAGACAGCAAGGCGCCATTCACATGATGAAACGGATTTTCGGTTGTCGCCCCGATAAAGATAATAATGCCCTGCTCGACAGCCGGCAGCAAAGCGTCCTGCCTTGCTGTATTGAAGCGGTGTACCTCATCTAAAAAAAGAATCGTTTTTTTGCCGTACATCGCTTTATTCGTGCGAGCCTGATCAATGACCTCGCGGACATCCTTAACCGAAGCGTCAACGGCGTTCAGCTTCACGAACTCGCCTGCCGTCCGCAGCGAGATAATATGCGCTAGCGTTGTCTTCCCGCACCCTGGAGGGCCGTATAGCAAAATAGACGATACTTGGTCGCCTTCGATTGCTCTGCGCAGCAGCTTGCCCGTCCCTACGATATGCTCTTGTCCAATATATTCGTCAAGCGTCTGAGGCCGCATACGGTCTGCAAGCAGCCTTGCGCGCGGCATTTCAGCTTCCTGCTGATAAGAGAATAAATCCATTTTCGCTTCCCAACCTTCTGCCATCTGTTACATCGATCATAGCATACAAGCACATTTGTTCGCCAGACATGGGCATATGCAGCTACGGTATAGACAGCGCAAAATAGCCGTATCACTGAAAAAGCATATAAGCTCTTTCTGTAATACGGCCGCATTTTGTTCTTTATTTATCGAATGGAGATTTTAAACCTCTCGCAAGCTTATCAACCGTCGCGGCTACCCGGTTCGCACGCGTTTCCTCGCGCTTCGCATCGGTAATCCACTTTATGAAGTCACGCCTCTTCGCTGCAGTCAGACCGCCATTAAAAAATTGCTCAGCCGCATCCGATGCTTGTAACGCAGCGGAAAGATCCTCCGGCATAGGAAGCTCTTCACCTTGGGAAGCGGTCGTACGCTGACCAGCTCCGGCAGCCAAGGCTGCTGAAGATGGACGGCGGCTGGTGCCGCCCTTTCCAGCACCAGCCGGTCGATAACGCATCGAAGACCATGTATCGTCCATCGCAATCATTGCGACACCTTCCACATGGAACGTCAGCATCAGCTTCCAGCCCGTATCGCGGTTTATATCCGTCTTTATTTTGGACGAGCCCTTCGGATACGTGATCCACAGCAATCCACCCGGCTTAACCGCACGGATCGCTTCAGGCGCATGCTCCGCCAGCTCGGCCAAACTGACGACGAATAACAAGACAAAATCATATTGTGCTTCCGGCTCCAAAACCGTATCTTCCGTCGTTAATCCAAGCTCGGCCAAGTAATGATCAGAAGGCGCTTTAAGCACAAGCGCCTTCATCTCGGGCGATAACCTCAGCTTTTTGGCGAGCGCTTCATTCACAGCTCGACTCCGCCTGCAACAAGCAAATCGTTTACGACGACACTGACCATGATTAGACCGGCAACAGGCGGAACAAACGCGTTGCTTGCCGGCGGCTGCTTAGCCTTGCGAATCTCAGGCGCATTCGCGGGAACGATTTTTTTCGTGACATCCTCACGAGGCTTCATCGGAGTCTCGGTCGAGAATACGACCTTAACCCCGCGCTTGATGCCTTCCTTGCGAAGCTTCGTGCGAATAACACGAGCCAGCGGATCGGTGTGCGTCTTCGAAATGTCAACAACTTGGAACTTCGTCGGGTCCATCTTATTGGCTGCGCCCATGCTCGAGATGATCGGGATTTTGCGTTCCAAGCATTGCTTGATCAAATGAATCTTGTACGAAATCGTATCGGATGCATCTACGACATAGTCGAGCGGATATTCAAAAAACTGCTCAAACGTTTCCTCCGTATAGAACATCCGCAAGGCTACGACATCGCATTCGGGATTAATGAGCTTAATCCGGTCGCGCATAAGCTCTGCTTTTGGCTGGCCAACCGTTGTCGTGAGCGCATGAATCTGGCGATTGACGTTCGTAATATCTACTACGTCTTTATCCACGAGAATAATGCGGCCTACGCCGGTGCGCGCAAGCGCCTCAGCAGCTATGCCGCCAACGCCGCCAATGCCGAGCACGGCAACCGTGCTCCCCTTCATAAGCGCAAGCCCCTCTGGCCCAATCGCCAGCTCTGTACGTGAAAATTGATGAAGCATCAGGCTGCCGCCTCCTTAGCGCAAATCGCTTATTTTTCGTTGGTTTCCGTTGCAGGTGCTGCTCCAGCTGCTGCGGCAACCGGTTGCTTCGGTTTAAGCACGGTGCGGATATGAAGCTGCTCCAGCTGCGAGAGCTCGACCTCGGACGGCGCATCGCAAAGCAAATCGGTCGCGCTTGCCGTTTTCGGGAATGCAATCGTCTCACGCAGGTTCGTGCGGCCGGTAAGAAGCATAACCAGACGGTCGAAACCGAAAGCAATACCGCCATGTGGAGGCGTTCCGTATTCGAATGCATCAAGCAGGAAGCCGAATTTCTCTTGCGCTTCTTCGTTGTTGAAACCAAGCGCCTTGAACATTTGCTCCTGTACTTCACGTTTGTAGATACGCATGGAACCGCCGCCTACCTCGTAGCCGTTCAATACTAGATCGTACGCTTGCGCGCGGATTTGTCCTGGGTCCGTATCGAAGAAATGCAGATCGTCTTCATTCGGACGCGTGAACGGGTGATGTTCGGCTACATAACGCTTCGCGTCTTCATCCCAGCCGAGCAGCGGGAAATCAACAACCCAAGCAAATTTAAATTTCGATTCGTCGATTAGGCCAAGATCTTTGCCCAGCTTCGAGCGAAGGTTGCCAAGAACGTCTGCAACCACTTTTTTCTTATCCGCAGAGAAAGTCAGCAAATCGCCGTCTTCTACTTGCAGGCGCTCTGTAAGAGCGGCAATTTCTTCCGGTTTAAGGAATTTTACGATCGGACCGCGCCATTCGCCATCCTTAACCGTAATCCATGCAAGGCCTTTGCCGCCGTAGCGTGCAGCGAATGGCTGCAGGTCATCAAGCTCCTTGCGGCTCCAGCTCGCACAGCCTTTAGCGTTCAGCGCTTTAACTACGCCGCCGCCCGCTGCTACGCTTGCGAATACTTTCACGTCGCTGCTTGACACGATATCTGTAATATCTTCAATCTCTAGGCCAAAACGCAGATCCGGTTTGTCAGAGCCGTATTTGTTCATCGCATCTGCATAAGTGATGCGTTGGAACGGAAGCTCAAGCTCTACGCCAACGGTTTCTTTAAGAAGCTTAGCCGTCAGCTCCTCCATCATCGCCAGCAATTGATCTTGCGATAGGAAGGAAGTCTCGATGTCGACTTGCGTGAATTCCGGTTGACGGTCTGCACGAAGATCCTCATCGCGGAAGCAGCGTGCGATTTGGTAGTAACGCTCGATACCGCCAACCATCAAAAGCTGCTTGAAAATTTGCGGCGATTGCGGCAAGGCAAAAAATTCGCCTTCGTGTACGCGGCTCGGCACCAAGTAATCACGCGCGCCTTCCGGCGTGCTTTTGGTAAGAATCGGTGTTTCTACGTCTATGAAGCCTTCTCCGTCTAGGAAGTCGCGGAAAACCTTAGCCGCTTTCGAGCGAAGGAACAATGTTTTTTGCATTTCCGGACGACGCAGGTCCAGGTAACGATATTTCAAACGAAGCGACTCATCTACCTCTACGCCGTCTTCAATTGGGAATGGAGGCGTTTTGGCCGCGTTCAGCACTTCGATTTTGGTAACGCGAACTTCGATTTCACCTGTAGCAAGGTTAGCGTTGTACGTTTCTGCATCGCGCTCTACGACTGTGCCTTGAATCGCAAGAACGAACTCGTTGCGGGCACGGTCAGCGATTGCCAGCGCATCGCCGGAGAAGTCCGGGTTGAATACCGTTTGAACGATACCCGAACGGTCGCGCAAATCGATAAATAGTACGCCCCCAAGGTCGCGGCGACGCTGTACCCAGCCGTTTAGAATGACAGTTTGACCAACGTCCGCTTTCGTTAAGCGGCCGCAGTGATGTGTTTTTAACAACATAATAATCATGCTCCTCATTTAGTTAGATTGTTATATAGGTAAAGATTAACCGCTAATTTCATCGGCAAGCTTATCTAATGCTACGACTCGCTGCTCGCCTTTGGCCATATCCTTGAGTGAAATCTCGCCGCGCTCCAGCTCATCGTCGCCGAGTATAGCTGTGTAACGCGCCTGAAGCCGATCTGCCGACTTCATCTGCGCTTTCATCTTACGGCCAAGATAATCGCGTTCTGCGCGAATGCCGCGCTGTCTGAGCTGGTAAACGAGCTTTGTCACCTCGCGCTCCGCCGCTTCGCCAAGCGCAACGACATAAACGTCGACTTGGTTGAAAATAGGCAGCTCCGTTTCTTGGTGCTGCAGCAGCAGGATCGTTCTCTCAAGGCCGAGTCCAAGGCCGACACCCGGTTGATCGGGTCCGCCGATTTCCGCGACTAGCCCGTTATAGCGGCCGCCGCCGCCGACCGTATCGATCGTACCGATACCCTCAGCCTTGTATTCAAAAGCCGTATGGGTATAGTAGTCGAGTCCGCGAACGAGCCTGTGGTTGAGTTCATAAGGAATGCCCATGTCGCTCAAATGCATTTTAACTTTGTCAAAATGAATCTGGCATTCCTCATCCAAGCTGTCCAAAATCGATGGCGCATCTGTAAAGTGCTCCTGGTCGACCTTGCAGTCAAGCACGCGCAGCGGATTGCGATCCATGCGCGATTGGCAATCCTTGCACAGAAGCTCGCGCTTCGGCTCAAGAAAAGCTAGCAACCGCTCGCGGAATACCGCGCGCACTGCCGGCGTGCCGACTGAATTGATCTCAACGCGCACGCCCTTTAGCCCTACCTCCGTATAGAAGGTATAACCAAGTGCGATAACCTCTGCATCAATAGCCGGATCAACAGAACCGAGTGCTTCTACGCCAAATTGATGCAATTGGCGGTAACGACCAGCCTGCGGCCGCTCATAACGGAACATCGGACCGATGTAATACAGCTTAGACACGTCTGGCTCGCCGTACAGCTTGTTTTCCACATAAGACCTTACAACGCCTGCGGTTCCTTCCGGGCGCAGCGTTAAGCTGCGGTTGCCGCGGTCTGTGAAGGTATACATCTCTTTCTCAACGATATCGGTTGTTTCACCTACACCGCGCTGGAACAGCTCCGTTGATTCAA
Organism: Bacillus sp. FJAT-26390; assembly: GCF_001682865.1. GTDB lineage: Bacteria > Bacillota > Bacilli > Paenibacillales > Paenibacillaceae > Pristimantibacillus. The sequence goes on along the minus strand of NZ_MAQX01000022.1, from coordinate 423,935 downwards.
AGATCGGCGTACGAATTTCGCGAAAGTTGTAACGCTGGCAAATCTCCCGCGCTTTCTGCTCCACAAACTGCCATCTCTCTACTGCGCCAGGCAAAATATCCTGCGTGCCCGGCATTTTCTGAAATGCCATTGAATAACCCCTCCTGCCCGCGTAATAAACCGTCTAAAGTTCGGTAAACGCAAAAAACTCCCGTTCCTCATAGCTTGCGCCAAAAGGGACGAGAGTGAATCTCCCGTGGTACCACCCACATTCCGAGCCTGCATCCTATGCATCAGCCCGCTCCAAGACGGGTAACGTCCGTCATCCGCAGTCCAGCTACTGTGCTTCTGTCACAGGCAATTGCCTGTTCCGCTCCGCCGTTCACCGTCTGTTCTCCGGGAAGTCTGTTCATTCTGCCGATATAAGGATGCTTGCAGCCAAGTGGCATCCCTCTCTGGGTATAGCGCGTAGAATTACTTTGTCCCATCCTTGAATCGTTATGTTCAACCGCTAAACGAGCACATCCTGTTCGGATGAATCCAACCGTTCATGCTAGTCATACTGAAGATTAATTTTACATTCGGCAGCGGTTAAAGTCAAGGTCGATCTCACCTGGCCGCAGCCCAACTGCAAATGGACAGAAAAAAACCTACAAAACGTGTTTGTAGGTCCAAAAGTAAAATATATTTTTAAAAAGGGGGTCGAGTTCTAGTATAGGTTAATGATGTTAAAAAGAAGTTAGAGATTGATTACAGAAATATTACAATTTCGAAAGCGTTTTTACAGAAAACGCAGAAAGCCGCCCTTGCTGCATGCTCGGACGGCCGTCTAATCAAACTATAAAAGTCCCGAATTATCGCGGCGAGGCTGCTGCGGGAAACCCGCCCATTCTTCAGCCGCTTCAATGTCATCCTCTAGCTCTGCAAACACCTTAGCTTCTCTGCGGTCCGGATGAAGCAGCCTCCGAGAGATTCTCTCGATGCCTTGCTCCTTGCGTGATTGATGCATTCGTGGTTTTCCTCCAATACGGCAATCTGCTCGCCAGAAGTTCAAGCACTTCTTAGCAATGCTTCCTGTCTATTGTTTCCCACGAACGGATTCTTAAGCGCCGCTCTCCAAAATTAATGTCACCGGGCCCGAGTTAACAAGCTCCACATCCATCATCGCCCCGAAGCGGCCTGTCGCAACGACAAGGCCCATCGAACGAAGCGTATCGTTAAAGGTATCGTAAAGCTGCTCCGCTTGCTCCGGCCTTGCTGCCGCCATAAAGTTCGGCCGCCTGCCTTTACGGCAATCGCCATATAACGTAAATTGCGATACAGACAAAATCTGTCCACCGATGTCTGTAACGGAATGATTCATTTTGCCCGATTCATCCTCGAAAATGCGAAGATTAGCAACCTTGTCCGCCATCCATTTGACGTCCGCTTCCGAGTCCCCATGCGTCAGACCGACCAGCAGAACGAGTCCAAAATCGATTGCGCCCACAGTCTCGTCCTCAATGACGACCTTCGCCTGCTTGCTGCGCTGCACAACAACCTTCACCGCTTAAACCTCCGATATTTGCTTCGCCCGGTCCATGCAAGGTCCAAACGATTATTGCATAATACGCTGAACGGAATAGATCTCCTGAACGCGTTTTATTTTCTCCACGACGGCATTCAGATGCTCAATGTTGCGGATAAGCACCGTCATATGAATAAGCGCCATTTTATTTTTAACCGTACGTCCGGTAACGGCTGAAATGTTCGTTTTGCTCTCTGATACCGCCTGCAGCACTTCGTTCAGAACCCCTCTGCGATCGCTGCCCGTAATCTCGATATCCACGCTGTAATTAGCCTCGATGGATTCTTCCCACTCGACTTCTATGACGCGTTCGCCCTCTTCACCTTGATCGCCGATCGGAATGTTCTGGCAATCCATCCGGTGGACGGAGACGCCGCGGCCGCGCGTAATATAGCCGATTATCGAATCGCCCGGCACGGGGTTGCAGCAGCGCGCGAACCTGACAAGCAGGTTGTCGATTCCCCGAACCGTCACGCCTTGGTTAGGTCTCGTTTTGCGATTGCCCGGAGACTTGATCTCCTTCACTTCGCTCGTCAGCTCAAGCTGGCTTGCGAGCTCCGCTTCCCTGCGCATCTTCTCAGTCAGCTTCGTACAAATTTGCGCCGCCGTAATGCCGCCAAAGCCGATCGCGGACATCATATCCTCAATATCGTTAAAAGTGAACTTCGCCGCAGCTTCCTGCAGCTTATCGTCCTGCATCCAAGCAGACGGCTCAAGGCCAAGACGCTTCAGCTCGCGCTCAAGCAAATCCTTGCCCTTCGCAACGTTCTCCTCGCGCCGCTCCTTCTTGAACCACTGCCTGATTTTACTGCGGGCATGCGAGGATTGTGCGATTTTGACCCAATCCTGGCTTGGTCCGTACGAATGCTTAGAGGTTAGAATTTCAACAATATCGCCAGTCTTTAGTTTATGGTCAAGCGGTACGATGCGCCCATTCAGCTTCGCGCCAATCGTCCGGTTGCCGACTTCCGTATGAATGCGGTACGCAAAATCAAGCGGCACGGAGCCGGCAGGCAGCTCAATGACTTCGCCGCTAGGCGTGAACACAAATACGAGATCGGCAAAAAAGTCCATCTTGAGCGATTCCATAAATTCAGATGCATCGCGCGCTTCATGCTGAAGCTCCAATATTTCGCGGAACCAGGACATTTTATCCTCAAAGTTGCCGCCTGGCACAAGAGACCCTTCTTTGTAGGCCCAATGCGCCGCGATTCCGTACTCCGATGTCCGGTGCATTTCCCATGTTCGAATCTGCACCTCTGTAGGCTCTCCATTAGGGCCAACAACCGTCGTATGCAGCGATTGATACATATTCGCCTTAGGCATAGCGATATAGTCCTTAAAGCGGCCTGGCATCGGTTTCCAGAGTGTATGGATAATGCCGAGGGTCGCATAACAATCTTTGATGTTATCGACGATGATGCGAATCGCAAGCAGATCGTAGATCTCGGTAAATTGTTTATTGCGGTCGGTCATTTTTTTGTAAATGCTGTACAAATGCTTAGGGCGTCCGGAAATATCACCCTCAATGCCCATTTCATCAAGCTTCTCCGTTATGCGGGAAATAACATCATCGATAAATTGCTCGCGTTCCGCACGCTTCTTCTTCATCAAATTGGCGATGCGATAGTATTGCTGCGGATTCAAATAACGAAGCGCAATATCTTCCATTTCCCACTTGATTGCCGAAATACCAAGCCGATGCGCGATCGGGCAAAATATTTCCAGCGTCTCGTAGGCGATACGCCGCTGCGCTTCCTCCGATTGAAACTTGAGCGTGCGCATATTGTGCAGGCGATCTGCCAATTTAATGAGAATGACGCGAATGTCCTGAGCCATTGCGACGAACATTTTACGGTAATTTTCGTTCTGCTGCTCTTCCTTGGAACGAAATTGAATTTTTTCGAGCTTCGTTAGACCGTCTACCAGCATCGCACAGGTTTCGCCAAATTTCGCGCGAACCGTCTGCAAATCTACTGTCGTATCCTCAACGACATCATGAAGCAATGCCGCAATAATCGACAGCACGTCCATTTGCATATCAACAAGTATATCCGCAACCGCTACGGGGTGCAGGATATACGGCTCTCCCGATTTCCTCACTTGACCGTGATGGGCTTGTTCCGCAAAGTCATAGGCTTCCTGGATGCGTATAAGGTCCTGCTCTTTCATATAGGCGGATGCCTTCTCGAGTAAATGCTCAATGCCCATGAAACGTCCCTTTCTGTTTACACTCCTGGCGGATCCCATTCATGCGTTTTCCGAGTTTTTATAATATTATGCCTGTTATAGCGGCACCGCGTCAACTACCGGAGAGCTTCTGTAATAAAATAAAACCGCCTGCCCTCGCGATTGAGGGAACAGGCGGCATATTTAGAGACGGTTTGCACCGCTTCATTTATTAGTAAGTCATTAGGGAGAAGACATCGATTCCGTCAAGCTTCTCGCGGCCCGTAAGATACGAAAGCTCGATTAGAAATGCCGCTCCAACCACTTCGCCGCCAAGCTGGCGGATCAAATTAATGGAAGTTGCAATCGTGCCGCCTGTTGCAAGCAAATCATCAGCAATCAAGACGCGTTGGCCTGGCGTGATAGCATCTTTGTGCATGGCAAGCACATCATTGCCATACTCCAAATCGTAAGAAGCCGTAATCGTCTCGCCTGGAAGCTTGCCGCTTTTGCGGATTGGAGCAAAACCTACGCCAAGCGCTAGCGCCAGCGGAGCGCCAACGACAAATCCGCGCGCTTCCGGCCCAGCGATGATGTCAATTTTCATGTCCTTAACAGCGACGCGCATTTCTTCGATGGCAGCGCGGTAAGCCCCGCCGTCTTTCAGAAGCGTTGTAATATCTTTGAAACGGATTCCTGGCTGCGGGAAATCTGGAATTACCCGAATATAATCTTTGAAGTTGTATTGCGTGTTAGACACAAGAGGTCAACCCTTTCCATTTCAACAAATTGGTTTAAAATCTCATACGTTATACTAATAATTGGGATGCTTCAAATTGCTGCTTAGCCTCTCTATAGCGAGCGGAAGCAGACAAATCTTGTTTTTGCGGCGACGGTGCCGCAATCATTTGGCCATTCCCTCGTTCAATGAACTGCAGCTCCTCGAACACATCCAGCATGAGCTCCACCGTCTCTAAGGATAAACCGCTTTGCTGCGATAAGCGAGCGTTTAATCCTTCCAGCGGCGCTTGCCCTAGCTGCTTTAGCCGCTGATAGACTTTCCCGAAATGCTCGCGCTCCGGAAAATCTGCCGCTGCCGGATCAAAGTGAACATCGTGCAGCTGCAATTGCGGCTTACGCTGCCCGTTCCATTCGTTAACGGATAACTCGCCGATCACATCGATTTTACTGCCCGGCTTAAGCTTCTCCGCCAGCATCCCCATGCTAAAGCCAATTCCGTCTAACATTCGGCGTCCGCCGCCAAGCGACAGCTTCAAATGCTTCGACTCCTTGCCTATCGTGCGCCGATCCGCAAGCTCCGTCCGCTGGAACAGCAGCCTCGGCGATGGATTTCCCATCCCGAACGGCTCCAGCTGCGCAAGCTCGGTAATCGTCTCAAGCGTCGCCTCGTTGACTGAGCATACAAGGTCGACCGATGTTTTTGGAATCCAATCATCAGCGCTTAGCCACTCAGAAGCAAGTGTGCCTAGACGCCCTTCGAACTCAAGCAATCGATCGCGATGAAGGCTCATGCCCGCTGCAGCCTGATGTCCGCCGTAATGATCGAGCAGCTCATCACAGGCTGTAAGCGCCGCATGCAGGTCAAAGCCTTCTATGGAGCGCGCAGAGCCTTTACACATCCCTGTCTGCTCATCTATGCCAAGAATAATAACCGGCTTATAATTTCTCTCAAGCAGCTTTGAAGCGACAATCCCAATGACGCCTACATTCCAGCCTTCGCCGGCAAGCACGATGACAGGCGGCGAATCTATCCCAGCCTCCGCTGCTTCCGCAACCTTTGTCTGCCATTGCTGCTCCGCTTCCTTCACGATACTCTCAACAACGCGCTGCCGTTCCTTGTTTAAGCTGTCGAGCCCGATTGCCGCCAAAATCGCATTGTCGTAATCCTCGGTCGTCAGCAGCTCAACCGCACGCTTGGCATGATCCAGCCTGCCTGCTGCATTAACGCGGGGCGCCATGCCAAATGCTACGTTTGTCGCAGTGAGGCCATCCAGCTCAATGCCGCCGGCTTCTGCCAGTGCCCGAAAGCCAACGCTGGTATGGCTGCGCAGCCTCTCGAGGCCGTATCGCACCAAAATGCGATTCTCATCCTTCAGCGGCATTAGATCGGCAATCGTACCTAAGCATACGATGTCAGCCCATTCGAGCGGGGGCCGCTCCAGCAAGGCATGCGCCAATTTGAAGGCGACGCCAACGCCGGCAAGCCCTTTGAAAGGGTAGCCGCAGTCCGCCTGTTTCGGATTAACGACAGCGGCTGCCTGCGGGATTTGCTCCGGCGGCTCATGATGATCGGTGACGACGACGTCGATGCCAAGCTGCTTCGCATTTTCGATTTCTTGAACAGCGCTAATGCCTGTATCAACCGTTACGATTAACCCGATTCCTTCCGCTGCCGCAAGCTCGATCGCTTTGTTGTTCAAGCCGTAGCCTTCCAAGGCACGATGTGGAATATAGTAGTCAAAATTGTATTGCAAGGAACGAAATAAATGGACCAATAAAGAGGTGCTTGAGACGCCGTCCGCGTCATAATCGCCATAAATCCTTATTTTCTCGTTGCGGGCGCCAGCTAATCGGATTCGATCAACAGCCGCCTTCATGCCAAGTAATAAATAAGGATCATGGAAATGCTCCTGTCCGCCTCGCAAAAAACGTTCCGCCGCCGCGACGTCATCATAGCCGCGCTGAACGAGAAGCCTTGCTACTAGCGGAGGCACGCTAAGCCCAGCAGCCAGATTTTTCGCTTTGTCCTCATCGGTTAAAGACCATGGCGCTACAGCCCACCTTGTCTTCCTTTGAATCATGTTGCTTTCCCCTCTCCTGCTGTTGGCAGATCTTATTGCAGCAGTGTCGGCATCTGCTCCTGATTCGGATCATGATTGGACTTGTACGGATAACCAGGATCATAAGGCTCAACATAAATCGAAACATCCGTTACATGTATAAAACGTTTCATAACGAGCTGTTTTACCCGTTTTGCAATCTCATGACCCTCAAGAACAGAAATGCGCGGATTAACGCTTATTACCATTTCTGCTATGACATAATGCCCGTGCTCTTTCGCTCGCATCGACTGCACGGTGACGACTCCTTCAACGCGCTGAACGAGCTGCATCAGCTCATCGGGATTTTCCTCCGAGACGCTGCCGCTGCCGTCTTTGCGAATGAAGACCGTAGCCATTCTGTAACCGTTGATGACGACGATAACCGCAATGACGATCGCTGCTGCCGGATCAAAATAGTAGAACACCGGAACGGACAGCATTTTGCCCATAATGGCTCCGCTTGCTCCTATCAAAGCAGCCGCCGAGCAATAAAGGCCGGTCAATCGATCCTTCGAAGGAAAAAACAATTGCTGAACGATTAAAGAAAATGCAATCGCCGCAACCGCACTCCAATGAGGAGCGCTTGTCACGCCATCGGAAATATCCCGGATTGCGGATATTCCGATCTCAAGGCCAATAATGAGAAGCACGACAGACAATAAAATCGTAGTCGCAGCTTCTCCTCTTGTGTCCTCCGCTTCCGAAGGCGCGTTTGGCTTTGCTGTTTTGCGCTGGCGGCTCGCCCGTAAACCTGATATAGCCATAATGCCAGCGGCAACCTCGGCTGCCGTTCGAAATGCATCCGCAAGCAGTGCCTTGCTTCCTGACAACCAACCTATTATGCCTTTAAATAGTGCCAGCAGCATGTTTCCCCATAAGCCGGCCCAGCTTGCGGACTCTGCTTTTGCATATCGCTGTGTGGTTGACATTTGTACCTCCTAAAGATTTTGCGAATGCAAAATCTACTTCGTAAGCGTGTGCTTAGATTTTGCGAATGCAAAATCTACTTCGTCAGCTTAATATCTCCTAACCAATTAAGCTGTCGGTTTAACAGCAACCTTCGGTTTTTGCTTCCCTTTAAGCAAGAGCCAAAGCGGGCTCGCGATACAAATCGAGGAGTAAGCACCGCTTGTAAGACCGATGATTTTCGCAAGCGCGAACAGCTTGATTGACTCGCTTCCGAAAATAAACAAACAAACCGCTACGACCAGCACCGCTAATACCGTATAAATATTACGCGCCATCGTTTGCCAAATGCTTGCATTGACCATCTCCGCAAGCTGATCGCGGTTTTTGAACTGACCAAAACGGAGATTCTCGCGAATCCGGTCAAAAATGACGATTTTATCATTGATGGAGTAACCGATCGTCGTCAGCACCGCCGCGATGAACGGGAGATCCACTTCCAATCGGAAAATCGAGAATAGCGCTACAACGACAAACGCATCATACAAAATCGCAATGTTCGCCGCTAACGCAAAGCGCCATTCGAAACGAATCATCACATAGATCATAATCGCAACGCTCGCGATAAGAATCGCCCAGATCGTTTTGATTCCTAGCTCTTGTGCCATATCAGGCGATACGACGTTTACCTCGGCCGATACTTGATCGCCGAATTTCGCTTTGAATGCGTCTTGAATTTCTACGATTTTGGTCTGTGTAAGCACCTCGTCAAAACGAGCGGAAACACGTTCGTTTCCAGTACCGCCCACCGTAGGCGTAATGCCCTCGATTCCTGCTTTCACAAGAATTTCTTTGGCATCCTGCTGCGTAACCGCTTTGCCTACTAAAATATCCATATTCGTACCAGCCTTAAAATCCACCCCGAAGTTGAGGTTGAAAATAAGCAAGGACAAGATACCTACTACGGTCAATGTGATTGAGAACAGAAAGAACTTGTTGCGGTTCCCAATAAAGTCATAACGTATTTTTGTATTAAAGTTCACGGATTTCTGCCTCCTTCACGCCGTAATAGCTTGGTTTTGTAAACAGATTGCTCTTAATAAGCAGCATAATCAAAAATCTAGACAAGAAAATATTCGTAAGCATACTCACTAGAATACTGAAGATCATCGTCAGCGCAAAGCCGCGAATCGCGCCATTGCCGATATAGTACAATACTGCACTCGCGATAATATTCGTAATGTTAGCATCCATGATCGTACGGAACGAGTTTTTCGAGCCTGACTTCAAGGAAGACAGCAAGCTTTTGCCGCTGCGAATCTCCTCTTTAATCCGCTCGTACATGATGATATTCGCATCGACCGCCATACCGATACCGAGTACGAAGGCCGCTATACCAGGCAAGGTTAAGGTCGCATTCATTAAATTGAACACAACGATCAAGAGCCACGTATAAGTAATAACCGTAATGCCGGCAACAACGCCTGGAATACGGAACAAGATGATTAGGAATACCAAAATAATTACCGTACCGATAATGCCCGCCTCAACGGTGTCTTTCAATGATGCGAGGCCAAGCTTAGCGCCTACGGATTGGGTATATTTTTCAGTCAGCTTAAGCGGCAAAGCGCCAAGGTTGATCATATCTGCCAGCTCATTTGCTTCGTCTACCGTGTATTCACCAGAGATTTGAGCGGATCCGCCGGAAATCGGAAAGTTAACTTTCGGTCTGGACAGCTCTTTGTCATCGAGGTAAATAGCTAAGTATTGGCCCGTCAAACGAGTCGTAATTTCCTCGAATTTCTTCGCGTCTTTCAGTTCGATGGTAACGAACGGCTTGCTTAAGCTGTCGTAACCGATGCCAGCGCCGTTTGGTTTGAAATCACTGCCATCAAGCTCAATCTTGTTGTCAGGACCGCGGAAAGTCAGATTGATAGGTTTGGCAAGAATATCTCTTACCTCATTCTCATTCGCAACTCCGGCTAGTCTCAAACGAATACGGTTAGCGCCTTCGGTCGTAATCTCAGGCTCAACAATACCAAGCTCGTCAATCCTTTTCTCCAAGCTTCTTGCTGTTTCTTTCAGTGACTCAGGCGTAACAGCCTGTCCGCCCTCAAGTGGCGAAGCTTCGTACAAAACCTCAAATCCGCCTTTTAAATCAAGGCCTAGCCTTACGTCTTTTACCAGCGATGGGCTTGTCCAAGCGATAACGCCAAACATAATGACTACGATCGCAAGGAAGGCAATAATTCTCTTCCCGAACATACGTCTAAATCCCCCTTATGATCTCAATATTCCTATTATACAGACGCGGCAAAATCGAGTCAAAAAAAAAAGAAACCCTCACCTTAAAATTGGGTTCCCTTATATGCGCTTATCGTCATGAAATTCATGAATTTCATCACCTTTAGAGATAAAATATCGTTCACTAATTCGTGAAGCTCGGGCTGACCTGTTTTATTATATTTCTCGCTAACGCACTCCCAAACCTCTTGGCCTGTGACGTGCTCATAGCCAATTAATTGAAATTCCTCCGCTTTGCTGTTGCATAGCTCCTCGATCATTCGGATTAACTCTTCGTCTGCCATGCTGCGCCTCCTAAATACTTCTCTAAACCAACTATTCGCTATGGCTTTGCCATATTCCTGCCCGTATAAACCCAAATCCGCAAAATGAATGACATCGAATCGGACATGCCGAGCATAAAGATGATAGTACCGGCCTGTCTCATAGCTTCGTCTTATACCGAGGCAGAAGCTAACCAGCTATTCCACGATAGAGAAGAGGGTATTATATGATGACGAAGCAGACCAAACAAACCTTTATTAAGGGAGCCATGATTTTACTTGCCGCTGGCATTATTAACCGGTTGCTTGGCTTCGTTCCGCGCATCGCTCTGCCACGCATTATTGGCGCAGAAGGCGTCGGCTTATATCAGCTCAGCTATCCGTTTTTAACCGTCATGCTCACCATAATTACAGGCGGCATACCGCTGGCCGTTGCGAAATGGATTGCGGAAGCCGAATCACAAGGCGACTCAGCGCGCGTGAAATATATTTTCCGAACCGCGATGGCATTAGTTACCTCGCTTGGCATTTTGATGACAGCCATAATGCTGCTTTGTGCCCCGTGGATCATGAAGCATGTACTGCCGGATGCCCGCGTATACCGCACATTTATGGTGATGACGCCGCTTTTGCTTATTATCGGCATTTCCTCGGTTTACCGCGGATACTTTCAAGGCAAACAAAATATGATACCGACCGCGGTATCTCAAACCGTCGAAACGATTCTGCGCATCATTGCATCGCTCTCCTTTGCTTATATGCTCCTTCCTCTTGGGGTGGAATGGGCAGCGGCAGGCGCTATGCTCGGCGCTGTCGTTGGCGAGATCGGCGGATTAGCTGTACTTCTCTGGAAATATTACCGAGACAAGTCCCGAATTAAAGAAGCGATAGGCAGCCCCAACCAATCCGCTTCCAAAAACGTCCCCGTCCTGCGCAGGCTGCTTGGACTGTCGATTCCGGTAACGGGAAGCCGGATGGTTGGCTCTTTATCTTATTTGCTTGAATCGATTCTTACTGCGCGAAGCTTAGCGGCTGCTGGAATTGCAACAGGCATCGCCACCGCACAGTATGGCGCTCTGCAAGGAATGATTGTTCCACTTTTGCTTTTGCCGACCGCACTAACTTACTCCCTTGCCGTTTCGTTAGTCCCTTCTCTGTCAGAGGCTGCCGCAAAAGGCGAAAACGCCTTAATCCATAAAAGGCTTCATCAATCGCTCAGGCTGGCTCTAGTATCAGGCGCTCCCTTTGTCGTAATTATGACGCTGTTCGCAGAACCGATTTGCCGCATTTTATATAATCACACCGAAATCGCCCCGATGCTGCAGCTCATCGCGCCAGTCGGTATTTTCATTTATTTGCAAGCGCCGCTTCAAGCCGCGCTTCAAGCGCTCAACAAGCCTGGAACCGCATTAATCAACACGCTAATCGGTGCGATCGTCAAGCTATTTATTATTGTGCAGCTCGCATCCGATCCTGAATTCGGCATATACGGAGCCTTAATCGCCATCAATGTCAACATTGTGCTTGTCACCGTTTTGCATGGCATTAGCGTCCTCCGCTTCATCGGCTTTCACATGAAAATTGTTGATTTTGTAAAAGTTGGCGCAGCTATGCTCATCATGGGCGCAGCAGCGCAGTTTACGATGAATCGTCAGCCGCTACCGGCAGAATGGATTAACCTGATGCTCGCGTGCGCCGCAAGCGTAATCGTCTATTTGCTGCTTATGGTAGCGATGAAAATCATTGATCGCCATGACATAAAACGAATTCCTATATTGGGCAACTGGCTTAAATGAGGCAGCATGTCGTGAATAAAGCGAAAAAGCGTTAAAGAAAGGGCAGCCCTCTCTTTAACGCTTTTTTTTGTCATGCATATCAACAAACAGCTTGCCCTTATGGTCAATCGTGCAAAAGAATACGTCCTTGAAATCTAATACGCCTCTCTCCTGAAGAACGTTTTTAAGCCAAAATCTCGTTTTCTCCAGCTTTTCCAAGTTTTTATCCTGCACTTTGCCATCCATAATGAGCGGCACGGGCAAAATTTCGAAACGATATTTCGGCGGGATGATATTGTCCATATTAAAATTTTTAAATTTTTGGTCGGAGTGGTCTGAAGGCTGATCATCGTTATCATTGTTTTCAGAAGCATCAGAGTTATCCTTCGGAATGACGGATAGCTTCCCGCTTGTTTCCAATATGGCAAATTCGACATCCGATACGGCGCTGATCTTATTTTCCCTTAGCTGAAGCATCAAATCATCTAAATTATAGCGTTGCTTTCGCATAACATCGCTATTTAACTTGCCCTTGTCAATAATGACGCTTGGCTTGCCATCAAACAACAGCCTTAGCTTTCTGCTTTTCATCGTCATAAATGCACTGCCAATCTGTATAAGCAGCAGCAGCACCATTGGTAAAATGCCGCTCCACATGGAGCGTTCCATGTCTTCGATTACGATGACGGCAATTTCCGCGATCATGACTGAAATAACGAGATCGAACACCGAAAGCTTTCCGATTTCTCGTTTTCCCATAAACCGCATGATCAAAAATACGACGAAATAAATGATCACCGTCCGAATCAACAGGCTCCAAAATTCCACCGGAAACCGCCTCCTCGACTTTGTCATACGAGCTGATGTCAGCTGTGTTTGTCCGTACAGCTATTCTGACCTACGCTTATAGACATCATACTGAGGCAACTTACACGAATATATGGCAATGGCCCAATTTTTCCCGATAAATACTTGCTAACGCGAGGATAAGTTGTACTATTCCTTAATGCTTGACCATATGGTTTAGTAATACGTACCTTTTGTTGGGGGGAAATTTGATGAGTTCGGTTAAACAAGCTCCTAAACCGCCATTAATTGCTTCACCTTTGCTTGCCGGAGTGCTCTTCTCCATTATTTGGTTGGCAGTTGGCGCCTTGCTGCTCTCGCTGCTTTTGCATTTTACCAGCATGAAAGAGAGCAGCTTGCCTGCCAATGCATTAATGGTGCATGGATTCGCTTCACTTGCGGGCGGCTTTACCTCTGGAAAACGATCGGAGAACAAAGGCTGGTACAATGGCGCATTGCTCGGCTTATTGTATGGTGTCATTGTCATCATTATCAGTTTTCTTGCTTCAAACGCTTCGATATCGATGCACAGCCTCCTCCTGCTAGGGGCATCTCTGCTGGCTGGCGCCTTTGGCGGCATGATCGGGGTTAATATGAAGAAATAAGCTTCTTAACTTGTTTACAAAAATAAAAAAAAGAGCGGCTGACATCGTTACATGTCAGCCGCTCTTTGCGCTTAAGTATATTACTCCGTTACTGCTGGTGCTGAGTTAATGATCGTGTTGATTGCGCTGCGCTCGAACGTCATTTTTGTTGTATCGTTTACACGAAGAACAACTGTATCGTCGCTGAGTTCCACAACCGTACCGTGCAAACCACCAATTGTTGAAATTTTATCGCCTTTTTTCAATTGGTTAAGCATGGAAGTACGTTGCTTTTGTTTCTTCTGCTGCGGACGGATAAGTAAGAAATAAAACACCGCAAACATAAGCACAAACGGCCAAATCATACCTAGAATATTACCTGAACCACCTGCATCTGCTGCTAGCATACCGAAATCCCCCCCTTTCAAAACCCTTTCTCATTATCGAACAGGCCGTAGCTCGTGAAGAAGGAATCCCGGAAATCAAGCAGCCGGTCTTCCATAATCGCTTGCCGAACGTCCCGCATGAGTTGTAGCAAGAAATGCAAATTGTGATACGTGGTCAATCTCATACCGAAAGTCTCGTCGGCTTTAATTAAATGCCGGATATAAGCCCGCGAGTAGTTCGTGCATGTATAGCAGGAGCACTCTGGATCTAGTGGACTAAAATCTTCGGCGTATTTCGCATTGCGAATGACAAGTCTGCCTTGGCTAGTCATCGTTGTCCCATTCCGGGCAATTCGGGTCGGCAGTACGCAGTCGAACATATCGATGCCGCGGATAGCGCCTTCAATCAGCGCGTCCGGCGATCCGACTCCCATTAGGTAACGCGGTTTATTAGCCGGCAAAATGGGAACCGTATAATCGAGAACATCGTACATAAGATGCTTAGGCTCGCCTACACTCAGTCCACCAATAGCATACCCCGGGAAATCCATGGAAGTCAAATCGTTTGCGCTTTGAATACGCAAATCTTTGTACATGCCGCCCTGCACAATCGCGAACAATCCTTGATCATGAGGCCTTGCATGCGCTTTGAGGCAGCGCTCTGCCCATCTAGTCGTCCGCTCCAGCGATTTCTTCACATAATCATGCTCAGCCGGGAAAGGCGGGCATTCATCAAATGCCATCATAATATCCGAGCCTAGCGCGTTTTGAATTTCCATCGCTACTTCGGGTGAAAGAAATTTTTTGTCGCCATTGAGGTGGGAACGGAAATGAACGCCCTCTTCCGTAATTTTGCGCATTTCGCTTAAGCTGAACACCTGAAAACCGCCGCTATCCGTTAGAATCGGGCGATCCCAGTTCATGAACTTATGCAGGCCTCCTGCATTCCGAACGATGTCATGGCCTGGTCTAAGGAACAAATGATACGTATTGCTCAAAATAATTTGAGCATCCATCGTTTTAAGTTCTTCCGGACTCATCGTTTTGACGGTAGCCTGCGTGCCTACCGGCATAAAGGTTGGCGTCTCGATAATGCCATGGGGAGTATGTACCCGCCCAAGCCGAGCACCCGATTGTTTGCATTGTTTGATTAATTCATATTTTACAGCCACAATTCACGCTTCCTATTCCTAATTAGTAAATAAACATAGCATCGCCAAAGCTGAAAAAACGATAATCATGCGCGACCGCTTCCGCGTAGGCTTTCATGACAGCATCACGTCCAGCCAGTGCGCTTACGAGCATAACCAGCGTAGATTTCGGCAAATGAAAATTGGTGAGAAGAGCATCGACGAGCTCAAACGAATAGCCCGGAAAAATAAAAATGGACGTCCAGCCGCTGCAAGCTTCAATAGGTTTGCCCTCGAAGCGTGCCGCAACCGTCTCTAATGTCCTTGATGAAGTTGTCCCCACAGCAATTATACGTGCTCCGCGCTGTTTGGCTTCATTTATTATCGCGGCATTTTGTTCATTCAACTCATAATACTCCGCATGCATCTCATGATCCTCAACAAGCTCTACAGACATCGGACGGAATGTGCCTAGTCCTACGTGCAGCGTAACATATGCTAGCTGAACGCCCTTAGCTTGAAGCTTCTCCAGAAACTCATCCGTAAAGTGCAGACCCGCGGTCGGCGCGGCAGCCGAGCCGGCATGCTTCGAATAGACCGTTTGATATCGCTCTCTTTCCTCAAGCCGCTCCTTGATATAAGGCGGCAATGGCATTTCGCCAAGACGGTCCAGCAGCTCTTGGAAGATGCCCTCGTACTCGAACTTTATCGTTCTTCCGCCCATCTCGCCTTCCTGCTCGATGACTGCGCGCAGCAGCGGATTGCCTTCTCCGTCGTCACCGAAGGATAGTGCCGTACCGACCTTAAGCCGCTTAGCAGGCTTGCCAAGAGCTTCCCAGCGGTCGCCTTCAAGCTGCTTAAGCAGCAGCAGCTCGATCTTGGCTCCCGTGTCACTCTTCATTCCTGTCAAGCGGGCAGGTATCACTCTAGTATCATTTAATACGAGCACATCGCCGGCTTGGACATAGTTCTCCAAGTCGGTAAATTTGTTGTGTGTAATTTCACCTGTCTGCTTATTAAGAGCAAGCAGCCTTGATGCTGTTCTATCCAATAGGGGTGTCTGAGCGATTAAGCGCTCCGGCAATTCAAAATCAAACCATTCTACGTTCATATCGATTCAATCATTCCTTAGCGATGGTTACATCTTTGTAGTAGTATTTCAAAATATATTGATAGTCATACCCTTGTTGCGCAAGGCTTAATGCGCCGTACTGCGATAATCCGACTCCGTGGCCGTTGCCAGAGCCTATAATGCGATAAGAAGGCTCCTTCGTTGCTGCCCTCATCTGGCCGCTTCCATCTAAAACAAACAAGTTAGCGTCAACAACCTGAGCGGTTTTGCCGCCTGCGCCAATCGCATACACCGGCGCCGTATCCGCCGGCTTATTGCGTGTCGCCGAGCTTGCGCCAAGCAAAGCGACCTTGGCTGTCTCCTCGATTTGGAACAAGGTGCTCGGCAGCGAGCCTTGTACGCCTAATGCAGCCCTGTAATCAACCGGATAGGAAACCGCGACCTTTTGACCATTTGCCGTCACTTCCGTTGCACGCCCGGAAGCGCCGCGCTGGCTCACTTCTAACGTTGTTAGCGGACCTGATATTGCGGTCTTCGCTTTTGAATTAATAACGGCAAGCATTTCTTGCGCAGTATAAGGGCCGCGTACCCATGACATCGAATTGGATTCTACCCTTTTCTCAAGTACAACAACCTGTGTTCCGCTCTCCGCCTGCGCAATGACAGGAATCGTATCTTGAATGAGCGGATGCTTGCGCACCTTTGTAGCATTCGTATTTACTTGCATGATTTTGCTGCCTGCTGCCGTCGTTTGTCCGGTCTCATCTAGCAAATCCTCGCGAATGTAACCAATTGCTCCGCTTGGAAGCACCACTCTGTACCAGTTGTATAAACCTGCCTCTGACGAGGTATCCGGGCTTTTCACCGCTTGCAGGTATGGCACCGCGTTGTTCCAAATCTCTTTGGCATCAGCGGTAATGCCTCCGCCATTGGCAGAGAACAGCGCTTCTATGACCTTGCCATTGTACAAAGCGACCTCGCCTGCCGTATCATCTACTGCAGCTATTGTGGAAGGACGCTCTGAGCCTACGCCATAATAAGCCTGGCTTAATGTCGTATCCACAACATGCGCGATTTGGAAGCCGAAGCCTTTGTTCAAAGCAAACGAGCGTGCTGCTACAGCTTGCGCTTTTAATGCCTCTGCCGGCCATGTAGGATACATTTCGACGCCTACCACCGAATATAGGTATTGCTCGAAAGGAAGCTCGTTTATGACGGCCATGCGCCCATTAAGCACGCTTAGCTCAAACACGCCGCGATAGCTGCGATTGCTTCTCTCCGCCAGCTTGATCGGATCCGAGCCAGCCGGGGATACCGCTATTTTCGTATCGCTTCCTGCAAACATATAAAGCTCGGAGCTATTCTCTGCTTGAGCGCTGACGGAGTGATCATTTCTTACTAACAAGTAAGCAGCCTTTGAATCTGCGTCCTTCAACGCCCCACCGCCTGCAGCCTTTGCAGCCGCCGCCTTCACGATTTGAAGCTCCGCATCCGTCACGGCTGCTCCTACCATGACCGAGTAGCTTGCTGCGCCAGCTTGCGCTGAACGGACAGCTACGAAAGCATCGAGACCTACGGCGCCAAAGCCGCTTGCAGCCGCCTGAGCAGCGTCCTTGCTAGCGAGAGGAGCGCTTTCTAGATGAAGAGGACCTTGGAGCAGCGACTTAAAGCCGCCGGATAGCTTGGATAGCTCGCCATCGCCATTCCATTTTGTTTGTGCCGTTGTCGCTTCAGCTGCAGTCTTATATGTACCTTCTATAACTTGATAGACGATTGCGCCGTTTTTGGATAGCGATGTCAGGGAAGCTGCTCCCTTCAACGCTTGTACCCTTTTGAAAACAGCCTGCGCTGCTCCGAAATTAGAAGACTCAAACACTTTTACTTTAAAGCTGTCTAGCGTAAAACGTGCCGAAGCAGCTCCATTCACGCTAAATAGATCGCTTGTGCCATTTGGCTGCCTTACGCCAATATTCATGCCGCCCGCTGACGAGAAAGTCGCAACAGCAGTCGTATCATCATATTTCCCAGGCAATTGCATAAATAAGGCAACCCGGATGTTATCCAGCTTCGGAACCGCCGCCTGTGACGGGGAACCTGTCCAAGCCGAAGCGAGCAAAAGAATCGCCGCAGCCATAATGATGTATCGCTTAATGGATTGTTTCGTTTTCATGCTTGTTATTCTCCCCTCCGCTTTGCGGTAACTCGCACCCATTAATCGAACAGCTTTGTTCGGTCTTGCCAAACCATTCATATCTTCTGCTTGCGATAAACCGATAAATATAATTAGCCGCTCTTTTCATTCCCGGTATTCGGTAAAAAGAAGAAAGCCAGCGCAGGCCCTTTACCGTTCTCAATATCCGAACGACTCCGTCCGCTCCAGCAAACAGCTCGCCTCTCTCATCGGCAACATGCATTTTCTCGTACAGCTCTTCAAATTTCAATGACCGAATATGCGGGACAAGCTTCTGCGCTTGTCCTTCTGCTTCCAATTGCTGTATCTGCACATAATGTAAGTCCGCCTTAGAATGGAGCTCCTTCAGCTTGGCTACGGAAGCTAGGCATAGATTGCATTGTCCATCGTAAATGACATAAAGCTTCTCCTTGTTGCCGCTTGCTATCGGGCTCATGAATGGCTACCTCCCGGGTATTGGAAGACCTAAATGCCGATAGGCGTTATCGGTAGCAATTCGGCCCCGCGGCGTCCGCTGCAAGAAGCCGATTTGCATGAGATAAGGCTCATACACATCTTCAATCGTTTGGCTTTCTTCACCAATCGTCGCTGCTATCGTATCAAGACCGACAGGTCTGCCGGCAAAAGTGGTCATCATCGCCTGAAGCATTTTGAAATCGATATTGTCGAGACCCATTGGATCAACCTGGAGCAGTTCAAGCGCGGATTGGGCGATGTCATGTGTAATGACGCCATCACCGCGTACCTGTGCAAAATCCCGCACACGCTTGAGCAATCGGTTTGCAATACGCGGAGTCCCGCGTGAACGCATCGCAATCTCCGAGGCCGCTTCCCCTACGATGCTGACATTCAAAATCTCTGCCGTTCTAGCAACGATAAAAGCCAGTTCATCCACCGTATAAAATTCTAATCGGCTGACCACCCCAAAACGATCGCGAAGCGGCGCTGACAGCAAGCCTGCCCGCGTAGTAGCGCCAATTAAGGTGAATGGCGGCAAATCAAGCCGCACCGAACGTGCGCTTGGTCCTTTGCCGATCATAATATCAAGCGCAAAGTCTTCCATCGCCGGGTAAAGCACTTCCTCCACCGTACGATGCAGTCGATGAATCTCATCGATAAAGAGCACGTCGCCCTCCTGCAGATTCGTCAGCAGTGCCGCCAGATCACCTGGCCTCTCTATCGCCGGACCGGAAGTGGTGCGAAGATTGACGCCAAGCTCATTTGCGATAATGTTCGACAGCGTCGTCTTGCCAAGTCCAGGCGGACCGTATAGCAGCACGTGATCAAGCGCTTCTTTGCGCAATTTTGCCGCTTCAATATATATTTTCAAGTTTTCCTTGGCCTTTGATTGTCCAATATACTCAGCCAAATAGCGGGGACGCAAACTAAGCTCCACCGCTTGGTCTTCCATCATTAGGTTAGCGGAAATGATTCTATCATCCATCTGCGTTCATCTCCTTCCGTTAGCCTTTAAACAGCTGCTGCAGCGCCCGCTTCATCAGAGAGTCGACCGTTTCCTCCGCCGTTACGCTATGCTGAAGCCCGTTCCATGCTTTGTCCAGCTCCGCAGCCGTGTAGCCGAGTGCCGCGAGACCTTCCCGCGCTTCCTGCCAAGCGGTGCCTGCGCCCTGTCCCGAATGTCTGCTCGATGTAAGATCAAGCGCAACGCCCGCTGCCGTTAATAAACCGCCGTCAAGCCCAGCGCCGATCAGCTTGTCCTTCAGGTCGAGAACCATCCGCTGCGCGGTTTTCTTCCCTATGCCGGGAAGCTTGACAAGGAACGCTATATTTTCCTGCTGAATCGCCGCAATAACCGCATCGGGCCTGCCGCCCGATAATATGCCTAAAGCGACGCGCGGTCCAATACCCGATACCTCAAGCAGCTTGCGGAACAAGGTCTGCTCCTCCCTCGTCTCAAAGCCGAACAACAAAATAGCGTCCTCGCGGACGTTATGGTGAATATAAACGGTAACTGGCTCTTCCTTTTTGGCAAATGCGTAAGGATTAGGTGTGAATACGCGGTAGCCTGTATCTCTTACGTCCAGAACGATATACTCGGAGTCCAAATGGACGACAATGCCTCTTAAAAAATCGATCACGAACGATTCACCTCATTAATTTTCTGGGTCAGAACGACGGAATGGGCATGGCAAATGGCTACTGCCAGCGCATCGGCGACATCATCCGGCTTAGGCACCGCCGAGAGCTTCAGAAACATTTTGACCATTTCCTGCACTTGCTTCTTCTCCGCTTTCCCATAGCCGACAACAGCCTGCTTCACCTGCAGCGGCGTATACTCGCCGATAGGCAAGCCGCGCTGCGCTGCCGCCAAAATAATAGCGCCTCTCGCCTGCGCCACGTCAAAGGCCGTCGTTACGTTGCGGTTAAAAAACAACTTCTCAATCCCAACGGTATCCGGCTTATATTTATCCATCAAAGCGCCCGCAGACTCATAAACCTGCAGCAACCGCTGCTCGGGTGCCGTATGCGCTTCCGTTTGAATGGCGCCGTATTGCACGGGCGTAAGCTTATGTCCGATCTTATCTATGAAGCCAAATCCAACGATTGCATAACCAGGGTCAATTCCAAGAACGCGCAAACGGCCATCTCCTTAAAAGTTTTACAAGGTAAAACTTGCTTCGTAAGCATATGCTTAAAGTTTTACAAGGTAAAACTTGCTTCGAAAGCATACTCTCTGAAAGTTGCTTCATCCATTATAGCAAAAGATGGCGTGAATGAGAACGCGCGTTTGATATTTCAGCTTATTGGCCTAAACAAAAAGAAGGAGATCGCGCGATAGCATGCGATCTCCTTCTTTTTCTCTTGCTTGCCTGCTAATAGGCAGGCTTCATCACTTTTTGATTTTGCTCAATAGCATAGTCGCTATAGGTGGACAAAACGCTGTTGTATTCGTCCATGTCGTTGATACGAATCCCTTTCGTAAGCAGATCCAGCTTGTCCTGCGGCAGGCTGCTTTCCATATAGCGCACGTCGAGCTGAAAGAAGGTGCGAACGACCTTTTCCTTTTTGGGCACGCCGTCAAAGAGCGTTAGGTTTCCCTTCTTGTCCACGCCCATATAGGCGTTTGCCTTGCAATGCTCGGACATATCCTCGATCGTTTGCTCAAAATGCACCATGCTTTGCTCTGGATCAATCACTGCCTTCCACTCCGGATGAGCTTGCAACAGTTCTATGATCTGCTTGCTCATCATTCGTCCGAGCGGCTTCGACTCCTCGCCGCAAACATAAACCCGGTGCAGCTTAACCGAAAGCGGCCCATCATGCTTCTCTAGCGTTTTAACGATGCTGCTTTGATGGCCTGCTAAATCTGGTGCGGCTAGCGCGTTCTCAGCAGATAAGGCTAGTGAGGCTGCCATTAAGCTGAACACGATAGCGCCTAGCGTCCACATTGGACGTCGTTTATTGCGAAGTCGTTTCTTCAAGTTTTTCCAAAGCCTGAATTCTATCATGGGGAAGACCCCTTCATTATATTTTTTGATAGTATGCGCCAATGTTACATAAATATTCAAAGCCTCCCTACTCAGCCCACTTCCTGCGATCAAAACGTAAAAAGAGCGCTCCAGAAGTCATTTAAGCTTCTGGGGCGCTCCTGTTCCAAACTTATGCTTAACGATTGATCCATGGCTGATTGCCACGTTTATTTTTGTTTGGGCGAGACGCCACTGTCCGGATAACCGCTTTTTTGTTGTTTTTCCGCGGTACAGTCGCTTTTGCCGCTTTTGGTATTTCTGCTTCGTCAATCTTTGCCGTATTTTGATCAGAACGGTTTCCCTTGCAGCCGCAGTCGCCTTGATTCACATTGCCAACCCCCGCTGTTTGCGGCCAATTTGGATACTGCGGGTATGGCATTGGATGTCCATAGCCATATCCGAAGTCAGGTTGCATATTCGCTGGCGAGACAGCACCGCCATGGCCATAACCATAATCAGGCTGCATGCCCGCAGGAGAAACGGCACTATTTCCGTAGCCATAACCATGCTCTGGCTGCATGCTTGCAGGAGATACCCAGCCTTGGTTCGGGCCGGTTGCTGCTGGCGATACCCAGCCTTGGTTCGGACCTGTCGCTGACGGCGATACCCAGCCTTGGTTCGGACCTGTCGCTGCTGGCGATACCCAACCTTGGTTCGGGCCGGTTGCTGCTGGCGATACCCAACCTTGGTTCGGACCTGTTGCTGCTGGCGATACCCAACCTTGGTTCGGACCTGTTGCTGACGGCGATACCCAGCCTTGGTTAGGCTCTACTGCCGACGGCGATACCCAGCCTTGGTTAGGCTCTACTGCCGACGGCGATACCCAGCCTTGGTTAGGCTGCGTCGAAAGCGGCATAATGGCTTGATTCGGCTGTGCCGATAAAGGCGATATCGCTTGGTTCGACAAAGACGCGAGTGGCGAGATGCCTTGGTTCGGCTGTGCCGATAAAGGCGAAATGCCCTGGTTCGGCTGCGTCGCTAGCGGCGAAATGCCTTGGTTTGGCTGCGTCGCCATTGGCGATACAAAACCTTGATTTGGAAATGCCGATGTTCCAGCAAGCATCTGGCTGTTTTCACCAGCATTTTCTTGAACGGGACTTACCATCGGATGACCGTAACCCCAGCCTGGACCTGCGCTCATCGGCAGCGTTGAATGCGACGGGTAGCTGCCAACAAACACAGTTCCTGGAGGACAGTCAAATGGCGCTTCGCTGCCTTCACTAAGCGGACTTACCATGTTGCCAAAAGGCATCGGTTGCTGCCAGCCGCCATAGCCGTAGCCGTGTCCTGTGTGTTCACCCATTACCATGGGCTGACCATAGCCGTGTCCCATTTGCGCCGGACTAACCATAGGCTGGCCGTAGCCATGCCCCATTTGTGTCGGCATCGTCATAGGCTGGTTATAGCCGTATCCGCCAAAATTAGGCTGCTGGGCAGCCGGGGACACCATTTCGGGAGCTTTCGGCAAATCATACAACGACAATGCCTCTGTTGCCGGAATGCCATATTGCTTGAACAAATCAACATTCGGCTTATATTCGGAATGGATCGGTTTTAGCTTTTTCTCCACTGGCTTCTCAATCGGCAGCGCTTTTTTCGCCGGTTCCACTGCTGCGGCTTTAGGAGCAGGAAGCGGAGCAGGCGCGACCGGCTTCACGATAGGAGCTGTCGGTTTTTTCTCTTGAACCGGCGCGACCGGCGCCGGCGCGACTGGCGCGATAGGAGCAGTCGGCGTCTTGCCCGTAATAGGGCCAGTAGGCGTTTTCCCTTGGATTGGAGCGGTCGAAAGCTTCCCTACCAAGCCCTGCACGCCGTTCATAAGCGACGTCGGATGAAGCATGCTGGTACCGCCGCTGCCTTGGCCTGTTCCATGGCCTGCGCCATGTCCTGGCACTTCATGCGCGGAATCGTTTGATTTAGGTATGTTGACAATTTCTCCTGTTAGCAGAACATTCGGATTTTTGAGCTGTGGATTTGCTTTAATCATGTCTGCAAGCGGCACGCCCCAAGCTTTTGATAGCTTCCAAAGCGTATCCCCTTGTTTCACGACGTGTTGGTGCATGATGTCCATTCCGCCTCCTGATCCGCCGCCGGTCTGGCTTGACGGAATTTTTAGCTTCATCCCTACATCAATTGCATCCGGGTTCGTAATGCCCGGATTCAACTTCAAAATCTCTTCCAGCGACACGTTATACTTTTGGCCGATAAAGTACAAGGATTCGCCTTTTTTCACAATATGGATTTTCACTCGCTGTTAACCTCCTGTCACGTTCTGAATAACATGGCACGCTAATGCCTATTATCAATCCTTACATCCTATGCAGAACATGGGCAGGTGTCTCCACTTTCACAAAAAAAATAGTAAAAAAGCCGAGTTCACTCCTAAGAGCGAACTCGGCTTGCATGCACGCCATCTCTCCATCCAGCATTTTCAAGCTAAATACGGAGACGACTTTTCTATAGCGCTGATATTTCCATTACGCTTATGAAACGCAATTTATTTCTTAAACTCCGCAAAGCTTGGGTAGCTCCCCAGCACGCGTATCTGACAGCCGATTGCTTCGATTTCTTGAATGGCAGAAGGCAGCAGCACGGTATCAAGCGCCATTTCGATGTCGATGAAGAAATAGTAATTGCCGAGCTTTTTTTTCGTTGGACGCGATTCGATGCGGGATAAGTTGATTTTGCGCCAAGCAAAAGCAGATAGAACCTGGTGGAGAGCACCAGGATAATCCTCTGGCAGCGTAATTAATATGCTCGTCTTGATCTGATCGGATTGGCGAGCCGTGTATGGCTCTTTTCCGACCAGCAAGAACCGGGTATAGTTGTTGTCGTGATCGGTAATCTCGCTCGCAAGAACATCCAGCTTTTCGTTAGCGGCAGCAGTCTTGGTTCCGATAGCTGCCCATCCGGCGTCAGGGTTGTTTTGCACAATTCTTACACCTTCAGCCGTACTGCTGACATGCTCCGTTACCGCATGCGGCAAATGCGTTCGCAAAAACTGCAAGCACTGCGCAATTGCCACCGGGTGGCTGATCACTTTCGTAATCCGCGAGTAATCGATTTGCCCGTTGACATCTAACAGCTTCGATTGATGACCAATCAAGTTCTGAATAGACGGGTATACCCACTCCGCTTGAATCGGAAGATCTACCTCATGCACGAGCCAGTCCATATGTAAGCTCACGGAACCCTCAATCGTATTCTCGATCGGAATGATGCTGTAATCACTAATGCCATTAACCGTGGATAAAAACACATCGGAGATGAGCCGGTGATGCTTCCAGCTAATTTCTTCCCCTTGAAAAAAATGTCGAGCTGCCTCATCCGATACGGAGCCGGCAGGTAATACGGCTATCGTCTTCATAGCTACATTTCTCCTTTAATTCTATCCGGAAGAGGGATGGCAGGCTGCTTGGAAATATCCTCAACCGTAACTTGCGGACCTTGCACGCATGGCGACAGCCATAGCGTATTCGCTTCAATCCCCTCTTGCTTAAGCGTATCGATCAAAAATGGCTCCAGCTGCTCCACGTTTTCTTTAGCGTCAACAAACGCGATCAGCGTCGGCCCTGCTCCGCTTAACGCAACGCCAAGCGCGCCATGCTCAACCGCGCGCTCCAATATCGTCGACATGCCGGGAATAAGCGCTGCACGGTAAGGCTGGTGCAGCCGATCCTTCATGGCATGTCGGATCATGCCAAGCTCTCCGCTGGCAAGCGCCGCGACGAGCAATGAACTACGGCCGACGTTAAATACGGCGTCTGCCATGCTGACCTGCGACGGCAGCGCATGGCGCGCTTTCTCCGTCGACAGCTGAAAGGCTGGAATTGCAACTAACGTTGCAAGTCTCTCATTAGGCTCAATTCTCATATAATCGGCCCGCTCGCCATCCCAAGCAGCTACGATGATGCCTCCGAATAACGATGCGCCCACATTATCAGGATGCCCCTCTAATGCCGTTGCCATTTGGAACAGCTTATCGTCTGTTAGCGGACTGCCGATCAGTGCATTCGCCGCGACCAATGCGCCTACAATCGCCGAGGCGCTGCTGCCGAGTCCGCGCGTAAGCGGAATGTCGCTGTGCATCGAGATCGAAAGCTCCGGTACTTGTACGCCGGCTTCCTTGAACACGAGCTGCGCAACCTTATAGATAAGGTTAGATTTATCCTTCGGCAAACCCTTCATTTGGTCGCCATAAAATTGAAACTCGGTTTGCTCCGAGACCGTCATCTCAATCCATGCATACAAGGAGAGAGCCATTCCCAGCGTATCAAAGCCTGGACCTAAATTAGCCGTGCTTGCCGGTATTTTGACTATAACTCTGCGATTAATCATTCGGCTTACCCTTCTACGCGGTAGACGCTCTTCACTTCGTGAACGACATCCAGCGATTCGAACATGGCAAGCACCTTTTGCATAGCAGCTTTGTTCGCATCATGAGTAATTACGATAATTTCAACTTCCGGATTCGAAGGAGTCGGCTGCTGCAGCACAGACTCAAGGCTCACTTCAAAATCAGCGAACACTTGCGTGATGCGTGCAAGAACGCCGGCGCGATCCGCTACTTTAAGCAGCAAGAAATATTTTGAAGAGATTTGCTCGTCGGTCTTCAGCTTCTTCTCTTTGTATGCAAGGCTTGCTTGCTTGCCGTTTACGCCAAGCTTCAGGTTTTTCACGACTGCAACTAAATCGGATACGATCGAAGTCGCTGTAGGAAGCTCGCCCGCGCCTGCGCCGTAGAACATCGTTTCGCCAACAGCTTCGCCGTATACATAAACCGCGTTAAATACGCCGTTAACCGATGCGATCGGATGTGTTTGCTTCACCATCGTCGGCTGTACGCTAACGCTGATCAGATCATCTTGACGCTCGGCGATGCCAAGCAGCTTCACTTCATAGCCAAGACGCTTCGCGTACAAAATATCCTCTTTGCTTACCGAAGAGATGCCTTGAACCGAAACATCCTCAAGCGCTACGTTCGCGCGGAAGCCGATTGTAGCAAGAATCGTCATTTTGCGCGCTGCGTCAAGTCCTTCGACATCCGATGTCGGGTCAGACTCCGCATAACCAAGCTCCTGGGCTTCCTTAAGCACATCCAGATAAGAAGCGCCTTCTTGGCTCATTTTTGTCAAAATAAAGTTTGTCGTTCCGTTCACGATACCCATAATTTTGTTGATGCGATCGGAAGAGAAGCCTTCAACTAACGTACGGATAATCGGAATACCGCCCGCAACGCTTGCTTCATAAAGCACATCACAGCGGTTCTCATGAGCTTTTGCCAATATTTCGGGACCGTGCAGCGCCATCAAATCCTTATTGGCTGTTACGACATGTTTGCCAAGGGAGAGTGCTTCCAAAATATATTCCTTCGTAAGTCCGATTCCTCCCATAACCTCAACGATAACGTCGATGTCGGGATGACGGATAATATCCCATGCATCCTCTGTAAGCTTATCTGGATCGATGGGAATATTGCGCGCTTTGCTCTTGTCCTGAACGAGCACTTTCTCGATTACGATCGGCGAGCCGATTTGACTTGCCAAGTCCTCCTGATGACCTTCAACGATGCGAACGACTCCTGTACCTACTGTTCCAAGACCTAATAGTCCAACTTTAACTGGCTTCATATATACCCTCCATAATCTATTCTGTTATCCTTGTCCGATGACCGAGGCTTTACGCACGCCAGGCAGGCTGCGAAGCATATCGACCAGCGATGACAGTTCCCCGGAAAGCTGCGAAATATCGACGGAGATGACGACGTTAGCTAAGCCTTGCAGCGGAATGGTCTGATTCATCGTCAGCACATTGCCTTCCAAGCTTGCCACCGTGCTGAGCACGTTCGAGAGCACGCCCGAACGATGCTCCAAATCCATGGAAATCGTCGCGATACGTTCACGTTCCAGCTCATTTAGCGCATAGACGCCATCTTTATACTTATAAAAAGCGCTTCGACTAAGCCCAGCGCGCTCAACCGCTTCATGTACGGTTGCCGCTTCTCCTCGGCTAAGCATCTCTTTCACTTGTATCGTCTTCATAATCGCTTCCGGTAAAATGTCCTCCCGAACGACATAATAGCGTTTATTCACTATACGTCCTCCTCAAAAAGACAATTGTTCACCTATAGTGGACATTATATCGAAATATGCCGTTTGGAGCAATAGGCAAAATAAGAAAAGACGGCTTCCGCCGTCTTCGTTTCTTAATCTATGCGCTAGCCGTTTGGATTGTAGTCGCTGCCCTCGAAAAATTCGAATGCGAAGTCGCCGATTTGTACCATATCGCCGTCTTTTGCGCCCATTTTACGAAGCTCGGCATCGACGCCCATTTTGCGCATCGTACGCGCAAAGCGCATAACCGCATCATAGGAAGTCAAATTCATCCGCTTCATATATTTATCAATTCCTTCGCTGACGATAACGTAAACTTCATCTTCCTTATGAATCGTGAAGGTTGTTTCTTCACGCTTCTCATAAGTGTAGACCTTACGCTCAGCGACATCCTTAACGTCTTCGATCTCAACCTGCTCGGATACCGTATCAAGGACATCAGCCGCTTTGTACAGAAGCTCCTGAATACCTTGCTTCGTGAGCGAGGAAATAGGCAAAATCTCGTAATTGCGATCGCCGCTTACCTCTGCAAGCTGCTGCTTGAACAGCTCAAGCTGCTCCTCGGAATCCGGCATGTCCATTTTGTTTGCGGCAATAATTTGAGGACGGTCTGCCAGCTTCTCGTTGTAGAGAACCAGCTCCTCGTTGATTTTTACCCAATCTTCGAATGGATCGCGTCCTTCGGAAGCGGACATATCGATAACATGGATAATAACCCGAGTCCGTTCAACGTGGCGAAGAAACTCATGGCCGAGTCCAACGCCTTCATGCGCGCCTTCGATCAAGCCTGGCAAATCTGCCATTACGAAGCTGCGGCCATCTCCAACGTCAACAACGCCGAGATTTGGCGTAATCGTCGTGAAGTGATAAGCGCCAATTTTGGGCTTAGCCCCTGAAACGACAGATAGCAAGGTCGACTTGCCTACGCTTGGAAAGCCTACAAGACCAACATCCGCCATTACTTTAAGCTCAAGCACTACCCAGCGCTCTTGCCCTTCTTCACCATTCTCCGAAATATATGGAGCAGGGTTGTTTTGCGTTGCGAAGCGGATGTTGCCTCTTCCGCCTCTTCCGCCTTTTGCGATGACGATCTGCTGCCCGTGGCGCGTCATATCCGCGATGATTTCCTGCGTATCATCATCGACGATGACAGTGCCTGGTGGAATGCGAACGATCGTATCCTCCGCGCCAGCCCCGTGCATGCTTTTTACTTTTCCGCGCTCTCCGCGATTAGCCTTAAAATGCTTCTGATAGCGGAAATCCATCAATGTGCGAAGCCCTTCGTCAACTTGAAAAATCAAGTCGCCGCCGCGGCCGCCATCGCCGCCTGCTGGACCGCCTTGCTCTACGTATTTCTCGCGGCGAAACGATACGATACCATCGCCTCCGTCGCCGCCTTTTACAAATATCTTCGCTTTATCGACAAACATGTTGTGCCCCCGTTCATGTGCGCATTTCCGCCCTCAGCAGCACTTTTGCATACGGCTGCTCGAAGTTGATCGGCTGCATTGGCGCGCCATCCAACTGCTGTTGTATTTTTTGCTTCCATTGCTGTTCGTTCATCAGCTCGCCATCATAATAGAAGGTTGCATACAACGCTTCCTCATCTCTTGACAGCTCCAGCTTAAGAACGGCAGCATGACCATAGTTAGGCTTCGCCGCAAACCGATATGCGTTAATCGTATGAATGAGCGTTTCGGCTATTTGATCGGCATCTGCCGTTATTTCGTTTAAGTGAATATCGCCTTTTATATCCAGCTGCAGTTCCAGCGAGTTGGATATCGTACGAAACGATTGTATATAACTGATTAAGGATGGAACGCCAAGCTTGGATATGCTGCTTTCCACAGCCATCCGTTCACTTATTTTCTCCACATACTCAGCTGCTTTATCCAGCTTCTTGAGCCGAATGTAGCCAAACACCACTTGCAGATCGTTCATCCAGTCATGACGGTGATGATTGAGAGTCCGTATAGCAGAATTTTGCAACGATTGAATCGTTCGCGTAGTCCGCTCTGCATGCTCTTTCCGTTCCGTTCGTACAAAGTAAGTCGCAACAGCTATAAGCCAAACGAGAAAGACAGCAGTTAACCACACTTTAGCGGGCCAAATAAGTACAGCGGCACATGGCAATACAATCGTTGCCGCCGCGTAATATTTCGCCATTGTTAAGCGTCCCATCGATTAAACCTACTTTCTTCGTATTTCCTAGCTTATCCAGTATATCACGCGACAGTCCTACGGTCACCAGCCTTGACATAAAAAAGACCCGGCCAAGCGATGCAGGCCGGGTCTTGGTGCATATATAAGATTGTATTAAGCTTCTACTGCAGCAGCTACCGGAGCAAGAACAGCTGGATATACGCTCACTTTTTTGCGATCGCGTCCCCAACGTTCGAACTTCACTACGCCTTCTACTTTTGCATAAAGCGTATCGTCTTTCCCGATGCCTACGTTAGTACCTGGGTGAATTTTTGTTCCGCGTTGGCGAAACAAAATGCTTCCAGCGGATACGGTTTGACCGTCAGCACGTTTAGCGCCAAGGCGCTTCGACTGCGAGTCACGTCCGTTCTTCGTGGAACCAACACCTTTCTTCGAAGCGAAAAGCTGAAGATTCAGTTTCAACATAGTTATTCCCTCCTTCTTAAAGGTTTGTGGAGCAAACCTACTTCGTAAGCATAAGCTTTTAGGTTTGTGGAGCAAACCTGCTCGGAAGCATGAACATTAAGGTTTAAAAGAAAACCTACTTCAAAAGCTTACGCATTAAGAAGTTCATGAATGACGACATGCTTGCCGTATGATTTTGCGATAGTGTCAAGCATAACTGCCATCGATTCCAGCAGCAGCTGCATCCTGCTATCCGAAGACTCGTCTGCGAGCGTCGGAATATCCGACGATAGCCAGCCGTTCTTCATCTTAGCGGGTAGCTCTTCTCCTGCCAAAGCTTCGATCGCGTTAACGGTACCGACCGAAATGGCCGATACGCCCGCGCAAACGATATCTTTGCCGGGCTTCGCATATTTAGCATGTCCTTCGACTGCAAAAGATACGATACGTCTGTCAGCGGCTCTTCGTACAAATGTAACGGTTATCATAGAAATTCCTCTTACGCTTGGATTTTCTCGATTGTTACTTTTGTGAACGGTTGACGATGACCTTGCTTACGACGATAGTTCTTTTTGGCTTTGTATTTGTAAACGATGATTTTTTGGCCTTTGCCTTGTTTCTCGACTTTGCCTGTTACTGTAGCGCCGGAAACAACCGGAGTTCCAGTTACAAGACCGTCACCTTTAGAAACCGCCAAAACACGATCAAACGTTACGCTCTCGCCTGCTTCAGAATCCAGTTTTTCGATGTAGATAACATCGCCTTCCTGAACTTTGTATTGCTTTCCGCCTGTTACGATGATTGCAAACATTGTTGGTGCACCTCCTTATTTTCGAAGACTCGCCTAATTCAGGTGGCTTGCCGCTTGCGCCGCAAACGCTTATTTACCCAATCGGAGCGGTACTTGTACATCTCATTCCTCACGAGGTACGAGACACACACCCAAAGAGTATACCACACTATGCAAGCTATATCAATTCTTCTACGAAGAAAAAATAATCTATTTAAGCAATTCGTTCCTTTTATTATGCGCTCCACAACTCTCGCAGCGCTCCGTTAGCTGGCGGACCGCGTTCTCACGGGCTTTTTTTCGAGTCATCTCAATTAATCCGAGCTTCGTCCAGCCTAAAATCGTACATTTCGTTTGATCGTTGCGCGATCTCTCCGTCAGCCTTTGCATGACAAGCTCGCGATGTTCTTCCTGCTCCATATCGATAAAATCAATAATAATAATGCCGCCGACATCCCTTACCCGAAGCAATCTCGCAATCTCGTCCGCCGCTTCCATGTTCGTGCGAAATACCGTATCCTCAAGGCCGGAGGTGCCTGTAAACTTGCCTGTATTCACATCGATAACGGTAAGCGCCTCTGTCTCTTCCCATATGAGATAACCTCCGCTTACAAGCGGGATTTTTCGCTCGAACGCGCCCGTTATCTGCTCGGTCACCAGATACGCATCGAACAGAGACAAACCTTGCTTTTGCTTGTACGGCTTCAAGCGCTCGCGCAGCTGCGGGGTCATCTCATCCAGCAGTGCCGATGCTTCCTCGAACCTCGCCTCATCGTCGATCCATATTTCATCCATGTCGATCGTCAGCGTGTCGCGAACGGCGCGCCGCATTAGCCCTGCCTCTCGGTGCAGCTCGGACGGCGCATGCGCATGCTGGCTCCGCTCGGCAATGCCATGCCAGATTTCCCTCAGCTGCACGACGTCGGCAGACAAGGACAGCTCGCTTTCCCCTCCAGCCGCTGTGCGCAGTATAATGCCCTCCTCCTGCTCCCTGAGCTTCTCGCCGATCATTCGCAGGCGCGCTCGCTCGCCTTCCGTGCTGATTTTTTTGGAAACGCCCACATAATCAGCATTTGGCATATAGACTAGCCAGCGGCCGGGCAGCGTGAAATGCGTCGTCACGCGGGCGCCTTTGCCCCCCAAAGGCTCCTTCATCACCTGTACGATGAGCTCCTGCCCCGGCTTGATCAGCTCCTGAATAAGCGGCTTTTGCGCCGGCTGTTTTTCTAAATGCGGGTGAAGCAGCTCATCAATATACAAAAAAGCATTTTTGGTCAGCCCAACATCAACGAAAGCTGCCTGCATCCCAGGCAGCACATTCACGACTCGTCCTTTATAGACATTGCCAACCAAACTGCTTGCTTTTGTTTTCTCCATAAAAAATTCCACTAAGCGGCCATTTTCAAGTACAGCGGTTTGCAGCATCTCACCATGTACATGCATCAGCATTTGCTTCATTCCCGTTTATCACCTGCCAGTACGCTTTTCATCTATTTTAACTGAAAAGTTCCGACACTGCACGATTGGGATTTTTTTCGGACAAGCAGCCTTCGACAATTTTCTGCTCCGGCAGCACCTTTACTTCCTTGCTGCTTCCCTCTATCAAATAAATCAAATGGTATTGCTCCCTGCGAAACAACCTTGCAACGGAGAGAATCGACTGCTTGCCATTGACGATGATCGGGCTTGCGATATGCCCCCTTGTCAGCGCTTGAATCGATACGCGGTCGCGATACATGAGAAAACGGTAAAATAAAAAGGGAACGTTCCGATAATAAGTCCAATTGGTCATAATAAGAAATAGGCCAACGATGAGCAGATTAAGCTGAATGCCATCCTTATAGGTTAGCCATGGGAGCAGCGCGCCAATAAGCATCATGACGCTAAATAACAGGCTGATTCGAGCTGACCATATGAGCATTTTATAATAATTGACGGTATAGCTCAGTGCTGCCTGAAGCAGCTTCCCGCCGTCAAGCGGATGAATAGGAAGCAGGTTAAATAAACCGATCATCAGGTTCGCCTTCCACACATACTCCGCCCACTCCGCGTCCCATATCCCCAGCTGTCCGCAGCCCCAAGCGGCAAGACCCATCCATACATTTTGCAGAGGGCCTGCAATCGCTACGATCGCTTCCTCCCTCGCAGGTACGCCCCCAGCCTCTTCCACCTCTACGACGCCGCCAAAAGGAAGCAGCTTTACTTCCCTTACCGTCCAGCCGAAGCTTAGCGCCATGACAACATGGCCGATTTCATGCACCAGCACGAGCAGGAACAACGTAAATAGCTCGGCAAAATATCCTGTCATGACCGATCCAAGCATTATGATGACAAAGAGCGGGTGGATCGACCATACGATGCCCTTCCATTTAATCAAACGGTATCACACCCACAGGATCGATATACAGCTCGTTTTGCTTCACTGCAAAATAAAGCAAGCTCGGCTGCGTGCCTTCCGCCTTCCGCAGATTGCCGATCGGATCACCCGCTTCTACCCAGTCATTCACCTGTACGTTCGTTTTCCCTAGCTGCCCATATATCGTTACGCGCTTGTTGGCATGTTGAATAATTACCGTTGAGCCCTTCTCGTTCTGATCGGTCATCAGCAGCACGCGGCCTGTCTCGGAAGCTACGACTTGCTCCTCGGATTTTCCTGCGAGCTCTATCCCGTTCAGCAGCTCGGCAAATGTGCGAACTAACAAGCCTCCTTGCAGCGGCGCTACGACTGGCAGCTTGACCGTGCCGTCTGCACCGACCGCGTCGGGTGTCTTGTCCTCAAAAATCGGAATAAAGGAAGGAGCGCCCGCGAACGTTTCCTTATACCAGGCGGCGGCAGCGGCAAAATCAATCTCGTCGGTAAGCGCCTGCTTGACCACGGCTTGTCCTTTTAGCGTATACTCCGTATCATATCGGAACATCGCCCATACCGCGCCAAATACCAATATAGCGATAACAAACTTCCATTTCAGCTCCTTGCGAAAAGGATGCTTGCCGCGTCCGAAGCGCGGATCTATTTTGTCCGTAAGGTCAGGCCCTTTAACATAACTTCTCTTATGGCTAAAACCGTTATCCTCGCCCCAGCTTGCCCAAGGATTCGGATTCGTTTTCCACACGACCTCAGGATCAAGCTCCATCTCTTCCCTCTCGTCCTGATGGAAATATTCATGCTTATAAGGGACAAGCGCTTCACGGTCATTCTCCTTCATTTGGCCTGCTGTCGGTTGCCGATTTTGCTGGCTGTTCTTTTTCTGCTTGTTGCGCTGGTTCATGTCATCCTTCATTTGCATCTCTAGTTCCTCCCCGCTTCCATCGTCGTTACGACAGCTTGTTCCTTAATAAATGGATATGTGGGGGATGAGACAAGTATGCGGGTATGCGGTATGATGGGCACAAAAAAAAGCCATCCTCATTTGGATGACCTTCCGTCTTGGAACCTGCTTCAACGCTCGCCTTATTTAATCGGCCAGCTCATATTTTTCTTGATGCGCCTTTATGCTGAACACGAGTCCGATAGACAGCATATTAAGCAGGAGAGAAGTTCCCCCGTAGCTTATAAACGGCAGCGTAATACCTGTGATCGGCATGATTCCAATCATCATCCCAATATTCTGGAACACTTGGAACACATACATGGATACAATTCCGATTACGATAAATGAGGCTCGCAAATCATAACATTTGAAAGCAATGATGATCATCCGATAAATAAGCAAGAAATACAGCAGCAGCAATATGGCGGCTCCTTGGAAGCCAAATTCCTCGCCGATGACGACAAAAATCGAATCAGAGTACGGATATGGAATGAAACCGCGATTTTTCATATCGCCCTGCATATATCCGTCGCCGTTTAAGCCGCCTGAGCCGATGGCGATTTGCGCATTATCCGATTGATGCTTATCGTCTGAATTGGCTAGATCCGGGTTAAGGAACGTGTTGATCCGCTTATGCCAGTGTCCCATTTCATGCTTGTTCAAGTAATCAAAGATTTCCTGATTGAAAGTATTAAATAAGGATACGAACAAAACTAATCCTACAACGACGACGCCAAGACCTGCAATAACATGCGAGTACTTCACATTCCCGATCCACAGCATCCCAAGTACGATAACGAGGTAAATGATTGCATTGCCTAGATCCGGTTGAATCATAACGAGCATGAACGGCAAAAAAGCGAATGCCGCTATCGGGATCAAATCCTGCGTTAACGTCAGCCGGTCGCCTTGGCGACGACCCATTAAGTGGGCGATTCCGATGATGAGTATGATTTTGACGATTTCTGCTGGTTGAAACGACATGCTCCCCAGCTGGAACCAGCCTCTCGCACCATTGATGACCGCGCCAAAAAAATAAACGAGAATCAGCATGGCAACGCCTACTCCGTAAAGAACGTGCCAGCTCTTCAGCACAATTCGGTAATCAAACAAGGTTGCCGCGATAGCGACGAAGAAGCCGATGCCGTAAAACAATAGCTGTTTTGTATCGGACCCTGAGTATTTCGGAAAATTTGCAGTGGCGCTATGGATAACAATTGTGCTGATAATCATGAGGAATACTAATATGATCAAAATTCCCCAATCCAGCTTTTTTAATTTGTTAAGCAAGTTGTAATCATCCTATTCCAAGGAACTTACGGAAACGCTTGAATGCTCCCGCCTTCTCATCGAGAAGCATGAGCGGAACCATATCGCCGAGGATGCGGCGCGCAATGTTCCGGTAGGCGATAGCGGCGCGCGAAGCCGGATTCATAACCGTCGGCTCTCCGCTGTTTGCAGCAGAAATTACTTTCTCATCATCAGGCACGATCCCAACCAGATCAACAGCTAAAACTTGACAAATTTCATCAATATCGAGCATCTCGCCGGTTTTCATCATATTTTGACGAATGCGGTTGATGATTAGCTTGCTAGGTATTTTCTCTTGCTCAAGCAAGCCGATGACACGGTCAGCATCACGCACTGCGGCGTTCTCAGGCGTCGTAATAACGATAGCCCGGTCAGCACCCGCAATCGCGTTGCGAAAGCCATGCTCGATTCCAGCGGGGCAATCGATAATGACATAGTCATGCTCCTTCTTAAGCTCCAAAATCATATTGCGAACCTGCTCAGGCGTTACGGAATCTTTATCCTTCGTCTGTGCGGCAGGCAGCATATATAGTTCGTCGAAGCGCTTGTCCTTCACGAGCGCTTGATTTAAACGGCAGCGGCCTTCGGCTACGTCTACCAGATCATAAATGATCCGGTTTTCCAGTCCCATAACCACGTCTAGATTGCGGAGTCCAATATCTGTATCAACCATACATACTTTCTTGCCAAGCAAAGCTAGCGCGGTACCCAGGTTTGCCGAGGTCGTCGTCTTGCCGACGCCGCCCTTTCCTGATGTCACAACAATCGCTTCTCCCATGTTCTACACTCCTTTAAACATTATAGGATTATGCCGTATGCGGAATAATTGCGCTAGCTTATCGATTTGCATTCGGCCATCGCTTAAGAAGGCGAATTCCATTGACGCGTCGCCGGTCATCCATTCCTCTGGCGGTCTGCTGATTACATCAGCAATACGAAGCTGTGTAGGCCGCATTAGCGATGTTGCAATAATAACATCTGTCCGCCCGCCTACGCCCGCATGAGCAGTGCCGCGCAAAGCCCCCAGCACATATATATCGCCCGTGCATATTAAAGTACCGCCTGGGTTCAAATCGCCGATTAAAAGTAAATCCCCATCATGCTCAAAGGTTTGGCCTGAGCGGATAATAGACGTGAGTACTTGCAGGTTAGGCTGCTGCCCTTGCTGTGAATCGACTTTAGGCGCTTCGGATTCAACGGATTGCACCATTAAATTTCCTTGCGACCTTATGACGTTTTTGATTCGATCCTTATCGTCATCCGTCACTTGCCTCGCGCCCAGCTTCACTTGAACATGAACAAGCGGGCCTGTGAGAAGCTGCTGATGCGTTTTTTCCAGCTTGTACTGCAGTTCGTCCAGAAGCGTCGCGAATTCACATTTATCGTCGAGAAGGAACACGAGACCTTCTTTTACGCCCTTAATTATAATATGCTGCTTATCGGTCACGTTCGTCCCTCCCCAACCTAATGGATTCTTGCTCCACCTAACAAATTCCTGCATGCATCCTTATTTTATTCCTCATCCTTCTCTGATTTCGCTTTTGACTGGCCTTCAAACAACTTTCTTACAGGCACGTAGCATGCGAGGGCAAACACCAGCTGAAGGAATAAACTAGGAAGGATGTAATCGATAAGTGCCCATGCGTAGCTCTCGTTCGTAATCCGAAACACGCGGTAAATGAAATAAATAACGCTGTCATACAAGATGCAAGCAAAGCCGATAATCGAGATCGCCATCATGATCGTTGAACGGCGGCGCTCCAGTAGAACGCCCGTAAAATAACCCATCAAACCCATAATGAAAGCATTTATACCTAGCAAGTGGCCAAAATAGACAATGTCCTGCAGCAAGCCGAAGCTTACTCCAAGCATTAGCGCTAAATGCCGTCTGCTGTAGAGTCCTGAGAAAATGACGATTACAAATACGAAGTGAGGAATGATCCGATGGCCGAAGCCAGCAGGAATGATCCATGGCATTACAGCTCCCTCCAAGATGAACAGGAGAACCATAAGCAGGATGATTCGGTTCATACTCATTGCTCGGTATCCTCCAATTCAGGAACTTGAACGACGAACACCTCAGTCAAATGATCAAAGCTCGCCGAGAGCTTAACCGATGCCGTATAGGTAAGGCCAAAATCGCCAAGCTGCTTCGATTCAACCGTTCCAACAATCAGTCCTCTTGGATAAACATTGCCATTACCCGATGTAATGACCGTATCTTGTATGTCCATTTTATCTTTCTCGGCAATCTTCGACATGATTACTCTGGATGATTCCTTGTTGTAGCTGCTTAAAATACCAAACGACTCTTCCTCGCGCCCCAAAATGGTAACGGCAATGGAATTGAACGTTGGTGATGCTTCATCAAGCTCTGTAATCGGTGTTACAGCTGCTGTAAGAGGCGTTACCGAACTAACAAGCCCGATCAAGCCATCGATGGTTGTTACTGCCATATTCGGCTTAATGCCATTTTTTGATCCCAAATTAATCGTTAACGTCCGATTGTTTGCATCGTTGCTGACGGATATGACCTGAGCGATCAAATAATTATAATTATACATTTCCTTTTGCCGTTTCGTGAAAGACAGTTCTTCCTTGTACCTTTTGTTTTCATTCTCTATGAAGTTGTAGTTGACTTTATCCCGGGCATACGCCGCAGCCGTAATGCGAAGCTGCTCGTTCTCCTCATAAATGGTGCGCAAATTTCTAATATCCTCAAAGAAGCCCGCTATAGAACCAGCGGGCTTGTAAAACCATTGCTGCACAAACGCGGATGAATCTTTAAGAAACTTCTCCGGTAAAGACAATTCCTTGCGATCACTCAGTGAATAGCCGATGACCGCTATAAACAAAATAAACCCGATCATAAGCATAAACATACGCTTATTTCTCATTAGCTTAAACAGCTCGATCACCTGCCCATTTCATATCCATTTTCCCATTAAACGTTATTTAGCGTCTCGAACGAGATGAACTTCTAGCTTTGAACAAATGGATGTTGTCCAGTGAACGGCCTGTGCCGATCGCTACGCAGTCAAGCGGATTGTCCGCAACAATGACCGGCATGCCAGTCTCACGCTGCAGCAGCTTGTCCAAGTTGCGAAGCAAAGCGCCGCCGCCGGTCAGTACAATTCCCCGGTCCATAATGTCAGCAGAAAGCTCTGGCGGGCATTTCTCA
Source organism: Bacillus sp. FJAT-26390 (assembly GCF_001682865.1). Classification (GTDB taxonomy): domain Bacteria; phylum Bacillota; class Bacilli; order Paenibacillales; family Paenibacillaceae; genus Pristimantibacillus. Next base: position 385,116 of record NZ_MAQX01000022.1, on the reverse strand, counting down.
AGCGTTACTTTAACGGCGTCAACAATCGCGTTAACCGTGTCTGCCAATGCTTCCGTGATCTCGTCAGATGTGATCGCAAGCGTCTTAGGCAAGCCCGATACGAGATCGCGGCCGCGAATTTCGATTGTTTCAGGACGGTCAAACGGCAGCGCAGAGCCGATTTCCATTTTCAGCTGCTCAGCAGTCCGCTCACCAATCATAAGATTGTATTGACGCTTGATGTACTGGATAACTGCTTCATCCATCTCATCGCCAGCTACTCGAATCGAACGTGCGGTAACGATACCGCCTAGCGAGATAACGGCAACCTCTGTCGTTCCGCCGCCGATATCAACAACCATGCTGCCTGTTGGCTCCCAAACCGGAAGATCAGCGCCAATAGCCGCCGCAAACGGTTCTTCGATCGTATAAGCCTCGCGTGCTCCCGCTTGCTTCGTCGCATCTTCAACCGCGCGTTTTTCAACCGCAGTAATGCCTGAAGGCACGCAAACCATAACATTTGGATGGCGCGGGAATAAAGAACGCTGCTTCTGCGCTTGGCGAATGAAATATTTAATCATCGTTGCTGTCGTTTCGAAATCAGCGATAACGCCATCCTTCATTGGACGAACTGCACGAATGTTGCCTGGCGTTCTACCGATCATCTTTTTGGCTTGCTCGCCTACTGCCTCGATTGTTTTTGTATCAGTACGAAGGGCCACCACAGACGGTTCCCTCACCACAATTCCTTTACCTTTAACGAATACAAGCGTATTAGCTGTTCCTAAGTCGATACCCAAATCTTTCGAAAAACCACCAAACATGTTCTTGCTCCCTTCTAATTGCCACATCACTTTATTATATTACATATAGCCTTGTTCCTTCAAACTAACGAACCGTCCGTCTCCGATAACTAAATGGTCAAGCAATTCTATTCCGACTAGCTGTCCGGCTTCAGCCAAACGCTCCGTTAACGCAATGTCCTCTGGACTTGGAGTAGGATCGCCGCTAGGGTGATTATGAACACAGATGATGGATGCGCTATTACGCTGAATAGCTGCACGAAATACTTCACGGGGATGTACGAGCGACGCGTTGAGTGTCCCGACCGATAAGGTTTCACGAGCGATAATATGATTTTTGGTGTTTAGAAACAAACATACGAAGTGCTCCTTCTTCAAATACCGGAGCTCCTCCATCACATAATCAGCAGCATCCTGCGGCCTCTGAACGACAACCGCATCGCCAAGCCTGCTGCGAGTAATTCTTCTCCCAAGCTCTATGCCTGCGCGAAGCTGCAGCGCCTTGGCAGGACCAATGCCTCGTATAGCGGTCAACTCTTCCATGCTCATATCCATCAAATTGCGCAAACTTCCGCATTGCTTGAGCACAGCGCCCGCCAGATGTACGGCGGATTGGCTCTGTGTTCCTGTTCGCAGCAGTATGGCAAGCAATTCAGCATGGCTAAGAGCTTCTGCCCCATATTTCATCATGCGCTCTCTAGGACGTTCCTCATGGGGGACTTCACGCAAAATCATCGATCGCGATTCCATGTCCCAATTCCGCCTTTTCCAAAAAAATAGGGTTCAATGATATACTGCCTAATTCATGAAAAATAATCCGACGAATAGCTTTACGCTCACCGTTACATTACAGCAATGTCATAAGCAGCCAGCATGTCCGATAGCAGCGAAAGCGGCAAACCGACGACATTAAAGTAACAGCCCTCGATTTGGTCAACAAGCGTTGATCCAAGGCCCTGAATGCCATAAGATCCTGCTTTGTCCCGCGGCTCGCCAGTAGCAACGTATCTTGCAATCTGCTCATCGCTCAATGATTTCATCTTCACTTTGGTCATCCGATGTGCAATCGATGCTTCTCCGCTTGGGGAGAGCACGCAGGCAATGCCTGTATACACCTCGTGAGTACGCCCTTGAAGCCGCCCTAGCATAACCTTCGCTTCCTCATCGTCAACCGGCTTGCCTAACACATCGCCATCTAGTACGACGATGGTGTCAGCACCAATTATTAGTGACGTCTCAACCGCCTGCTTTTGTTGCAGCATTTTTAATGCGGCATTAGCCTTGCGCAGGCTGAGCTGCTCTACGACTTGCTCCGGCGACCAGCTGGCCTCAATCGTTTCATCCGTATCAGTAGACAAAATATAAACCGGCAAAGAAAGGTCCAGCGATGCGACCAGTTCCTTCCGGCGCGGTGACGAAGAGGCCAGCACAAGCTGGCTTATCGCTTCGTTGCGTGATAGTTTTGATTCCATAAAATAATTGCTGCGCTCCTTCTTGCTTGTCTCCATTTTGCTTTGATCTTCGTTTTACATTTTACGGTACAGCCATATCGCAAGAATTGCACCAATCAAGCTGAACATGCTGATTTGTAGATGCAGCGACAGGTTGAAGCTGAGCACGTATAAATCAACAGCGGGAGACCATGTTGCTTCAATCGGTTTCGTCAAAAATGAGATGCCTGAGACTGGTGCGAGCCACCTCGCTACTAGAGCGCCGGCCAGCAATCCAATTATGATAAAAATGAGAAGAAACCAGCCGTTTTTCTTCATCTTTCAACGCCTCTCGCCATGAAATGACACCTACGTCCATTATACGCATGAACCTATTCGTTTACAATGCGCTGATGGAATCAAACCATTCTTTTTGGGAAATGATCGCCTTCATAAGCTGCGATTGAACCGACCATAAATAAGCGCGCGAAGGTTTTTTATCATATTCGATCATCGATTTTGCCGCTGTATTAATCGCTTGAGTAACCTTATCGAAATAGGCCTTGCCTGCCGCATCTTCTATACCTATTCGCATCGCTGCTGCATTTTCAGTCCATTTCTGATGTTCTGCCTGCCATGTCGCAGCGGCGGACTCGCTAAGCGAGGACAATGCGGGCTGCTCCAGCTGCGCGATTGTCAATTCATCCAACATTTGGACGATTTCTTTGGTCTTTGCAAAGAAGCTCTGCGCTGTGGCTTGGTCACCTTTAAAAGGCATTTTACTCGGAGTCGTTATACTTACCTCCTTGATGTACAGATCCATCTCAGGCATCTGCCCGCGGATCGTCTGTGCCTTTGCCTTATCCCCGCCCATGCCCGCATATACGCGGTAGTCGGATGCGCTTGTTAATGCAGCGCCGGCAAGTCCCTTCTCTGCCAACTGAGCCATTGCGGCGTCCCTGCCTTCCGTATTGCTGAAAACGCCAAACTGCAGCATAAAATACGTTTGGTCCAGTCCTTCGAGGCTGACCATCGCCAAATTCGGGTCCGGTTTTGCAGCGGGATTATTATCGGTAACAGGCTTCGTTCCTTCACCTTTGGTACCAGTACCTGCATTGCCGGCTTTGTCGCCGGCTGCTTCACCTGTAATTTCATTGCCGGTAACAGGCAGCGATTGCGGCTTGCCGCCTGCTCCTCCGGGCCAAATGCTTGCCCCCGTAAATAAAGACAACAGCAAATAGCCGAACAACGCCCCCGTAGCGAGCGCTGCCGCAACCGACAAAAACACATTAAACCAAGAAGGCGCTCCTGATCTGCGCTTCATTCGCGTATAGTTCGGCTTATTTCTTCTTGGCTCGTCGTATTCTTCGTGCATATCGTCGTAGCGGTGAGCCTGCCCTCGAAAAGCCTCCTCTTGAAAAAAGCGTTCCTCTTCGTCAACATCGTCTTCTTCCGGTTGAACAGGAGCCACGGGAGCCTCCATAACGATTGGCTTTGCGACTTTTAGTTTCTCTTTTGGCATAGGCTCTTTTGTATGGACAGTAGGGATAGGCCTAGTATCGGACTCTCTTATGAGCTGCTCCAAAGCACTGATATCCTCTTGGAACGGACTGTTCCAAGGGTTGATCTCGCTGCTGGCTTGCTGCTCCGTGTAAGGATAAAGCGGTATAACGTTCTTTTTAGCCGATTTATTGGCAGTGCTGTTATCGTTAGTTTGAGAGGAAGCGCTATTCGATGGAGCATCATCGTGATCGTCAGCAGTGCGGTTCTCATTGTTAATAGACTGTCCGTTGCGGTCAAAACGATAGGTGATTCGGTTTTTTTGATTCATAACATTCACTCCTTGTCCCGTTCATCTAGTAATACTCTATGAGAGTTTTAAGAGATTTAGACCGGGAGGCTTTGAGGTTCATGCCCAACCTTTTAAAAGCGTTTTGAATCCTCTCAGCCCAAGGCTTCTTGGCTGCGTTTGAGTAAACGAGGAAAATATTAGATTAATTACATATTGTGGATAAAAAATCGATGAGCGGTCAAGCCTGTATCCAGACTCATCAGGAGTCATTCAGCGGTTCCCTGCAACACTAACCGAGTTTCGTACATTGCACTTTGTGCAATAGAAAGCTGACATAGCAGTCCGAATGAGAAGCTACGCTGTAAAAAATGCAGTGGAAATAGCCCTAAGGTAGAAACCGAGCGGACTGCGGCGATTTCTGTTGCAGAAACTGCAACGTAGCATTGAAATTAGCCGGTAGTGGACCCTTACATTGTACAAATTGCAGTAGAAATCCGGATACCTCCACTAAACGTGGAGTTTTGATCATAAGAGGATATGTGTTGAAAAAATAGTGGGGGGCGATTGGGATGCGAGTTAGTTGAGCGGTATGGGTTACTTGAATTTTATCTAATTAGAACAGGCTGCTAATCCTATCGTTGCCCAATCAAAAAATGCCCGCCGATTCCAAAGGAACCAACGGGCATTTTGCACTTAGTGGGCTGCTTTGAGCGATTTGGCTAGCGAGTCCGCTACCTTCCAAATGTCGCCTGCTCCCATCGTGATGACAAGGTCGCCTGGTGCGACTCGTTCAGTCAAATAAGCGAGCACTTCCTCTTTCGTTGGGAAATACTCGGTGTTCGCGTTGCTGTTGCTCTTGATCAGCTCAACCAGCTTATGCGAGTTTACTCCTTCGATTTCAAGCTCGCCGGCAGGTGAGTAAATATCGGTGATGATCACCTGATCTGCCTCAGGAAATGCGCGGCTAAACTGATCGAATAAGAAAAACGTCCGCGTATAGCGCTGCGGCTGGAATACCGCAATAATGCGTTTCCCTGTCGCTTTAGCCGCGCTGATCGTCGCTCTGATCTCCGTCGGGTGATGGGCATAGTCATCAATGACCAAAATATCATTAACTTCTCCAAGCACCTGGAAGCGGCGTTTAGCGCCTCTAAACGACTGAATCGCCACCGCGATTTTATCGAAGGACAAGCCCGCTTCTAGACAAGTAATAATCGTGGCCATCGCATTATACACGTTATGGAGCCCCGGAACAGACAACTCCACATCGCCAAGCGACTCGCCGTTATGCGTCATTGCGAAGGTTACCTTACGGTCGCCAAGCACAATGTTTTGAGCTTTATATTGCGCATCGCCGTCAATGCCGTAGGTGACAAGCTGCGATGCATCGAAATTGCCTTTGTACACTTGCGGTATCAGTTCGTTAACCGTCTCGTCATCCGCGCAAACAATTGCTTTGCCGCCCTCTTTCACCTGCTGCAAAAACTGGACGTAGGCAGCCTTCAGCTTGCCGAAATCGCCGTCATAATTTTCAAGATGATCCGGCTCGATATTCGTTACGATAGCTAGCGTCGGGTGGTAATGCAGGAACGACCCGTCACTCTCATCCGCTTCCGCAACGACATACTCGCCTTTACCCGCTTTAGCGTTAGTGCCTACATTAACGATCTCCCCGCCGATAATATAGGTAGGGTCCGCATCGCAGGATTCCATAACAAGCGCGATCATGGAAGACGTCGTCGTCTTGCCATGTGCGCCGGCTACTGCGATTCCTTTGCCTGCGTTCATCAATCTAGCCAACATTTGCGAACGATGCAAAACGGGAATGTTAAGCTCCTCTGCCGCTTTCCGTTCTACATTATCCTTTGAAAGCGCAGTCGAATAAACGACCAGGTCCGCTCCCTTTACATGCTCCGGCTGATGACCGATATAGATGCTGGCACCATTTGCAGCAAGCTTCTCTGTTAATTCTTGACGCGCGACATCGGATCCAGTCACCTTATAGCCCATTTCCAGCATGACGCGGGCAATGGCACTCATTCCGTAACCGCCGATTCCGATGAAATGAACGTGTTCTGCCGTATTCAAAGACGGTTCACCAACCTTTTTCAGAATCCGAGTTATACAAGATGCGGGAGCGAACGTCAGCTATTAAATAAAGCGTGCCTGTCACGACCCCAAGGTCTGTTTCCCCGGTTAACTGTTGTAGTTTTTGTAATGCATGTTGCCAATTCTGTTCTACTACCAACTCGAAAGAGTACTCATCAGGCTGTTTTTCCCGCATTTCCTGTATTAACTCGGCCAAGGCGGGTGCTTCTTTTTTCATCCGAAAATCAGGCTCGGTCACAATAAGCGTATCCACTATTGGTAGTATATGCTTAAGAACATCCTGATGATTCTTATTCTCCAGCATACCCATCATAAGATGCAAACGATCATACTTATACGTTGTTTTTAACGCATCGGCAAGCGATTCTGCACCTTCCGGGTTGTGGGCGCCATCGATCAGTATCCGAGGTTCCTTGGAAACCATTTCGAGACGGCCCGGCCAAGCCGCAGTCCGCAGCCCTTCCGCCAAAATGTCGTCCTCCACCACAAGCGCATTGTATTGACGCAGCACCTCTAGCGTCATTACCGCCACAGCAGCGTTCATCCGTTGATGAGCCCCGTTAAGCGTAATCGTAAGCGGCTCAATGCTCCGGAACAAATTGTTGAAAGCGAAGGTTTGCTCATCCTCACGAACCGACAGCGCCGTTTCATGGAACTGCTCGCCGAGCAAATACAACGTACTTTTCTTCTCGGCTGCGACTCTTTTAATTACCTCGATCGCTTCAGGCTGGGTTACCGCGCTGACTACCGGAATGCCTGCTTTAATAATGCCAGCCTTCTCGCTGGCAACGGCAGCGATCGTGTCGCCAAGCCGGTCCATATGATCATGGCCGATATTCGTAATGACGGAGACGACCGGATGCACGATATTCGTAACGTCAAGCCGGCCGCCAAGTCCTGTCTCCCACACGACATAATCGGGATAAGTAACCTTCGCGTAAAAAAGAATGGCAAGCGCCGTAGACACCTCGAACATCGTCGGCGAACCAAGCTCCGTCTCTGCAATGGCTTCGACATGAGGCTTGAGATCATTGGCGAGCTTTAGCAGCGTCTCTTCTTCAATATCGATCCCGTTGTACTGAAACCGGTTCGTAAACTTGGTGATATAAGGCGATGTAAAGGTTCCTACATCATACCCGGCACGAAGCAGCACGCTTGTTAAATAAGCGGAAGTGGACCCTTTGCCATTCGTTCCGGCAATATGAATAAATTTCAATCTGCGATGTGGATGATCAAGCATCTCCATCAGCTTCTCGACCCGGTCAAGACCAGGTCGGATGCCAAAGGGAATAAGCCCCGTAATCCAATCTACCGCTTCTTTATACGATTGCAGCGGCCCTGCCGGGCGCTGCTCTATATTATGCTCTGTCATACTATTCGAACCTTCTTCCGTTTTTGCAGCGTTATCCGCGCAATTCCGCAATTCTAGCTAGCACCTTATCGCGTTTTTCTGCATAATCATTCATTTTGGCGCGTTCCTCATCGATAACCTTAGCCGGCGCTTTCGCTACGAAGCCCTCATTGCCAAGCTTCTTCTCAACCCGCTCAACCTCGGTATTCAAATGCTGATGTTCCTTCTCCAGCCTTGCAATCTCCTGAGCGATATCGATTAAGCCTGCAAGCGGCAAATAAAGCTCAGCGCCTGTTAGGATAGCCGTCATCGCTTTGTCAGGCGCGCTGATATGCAAGCCTGTTTCAAGCATGGACGTACCGCAGAAACGTTTAATGAATTCTTCGTTGCGAAGCAGGATCGCCGCTTCAGCCTCGCCTGACGGCTTGATCAGCATTTCGATCTTTTTGCTCATCGGCACATTCACTTCCGCACGGATATTGCGTACCGCACGAATCATTTCCATAAGAAGCTCCATCTCTTTGACAGCTTCGGGCGCTTCGAGCGCTGTGTCGTATACCGGCCATTCAGCGAGCGTAATCGTCTCGCCTACATGCGGCAAATGCTGCCAGATCTCTTCGCTGATATATGGCATGAATGGGTGGATGAGGCGCTGCGTCCGGTCAAGCACATACGCAAGAACGGATTGCGTTGCTTTTTTCGCTGTTTCATCCGTGCTGTATAGGCTGAGCTTAGCGAACTCGATATACCAGTCGCATAGATCATCCCAAATGAAATTATACAATAAACGTCCGGTTTCACCGAACTCGTAGCTGTCGATTAGACGGGTTACGTCACGAACCGTTTCGTTCAGGCGATGCAAAATCCAGCGATCCGCCGTTCCCAAGTTAACGGTAATATCAATGTCCTTCGCTTCCACGCCTTCCAAATTCATAAGCGCAAAACGCGATGCATTCCAAATTTTATTAGCGAAGTTGCGTGCTTGCTCCACCTTCTCCCAGCGGAAACGCAAATCCTGTCCAGGCGTGCTGCTGGTAGAGATCATATAACGCATCGCATCAGCGCCGTATTTCTCAATCACTTCAAGGGGATCAACGCCGTTGCCCTTCGACTTGGACATTTTTTGTCCTTCGGAGTCGCGAACGAGGCCGTGGATCAGCACGTCCTTAAATGGCGACTGCTCCGTAAACTCAAGCGCCGTAAAGATCATCCGCGCAACCCAGAAGTAAATGATATCGTATCCCGTAACGAGCACATCAGTTGGGTAGAAACGCTTCAGGTCCTCGGTCTGATCCGGCCAGCCAAGCGTTGAGAACGGCCATAGCGCGGAGCTGAACCAAGTATCAAGCACGTCATTGTCTTGGCTCAGGTGGTCTCCTGCCATATCCTCGCGGGATACATGCATCTCGCCTGTCGCCTCGTCATACCAAGCCGGAATACGGTGGCCCCACCACAATTGACGGGAAATACACCAGTCGCGAACGTTCTCGATCCAGTGCAAATAGATTTTCTCAAAGCGCTCCGGTACAAAATTCACGCCTTTGCCTGCCTTTTGAGCAGCAATTGCCGCTTCAGCCAGCGGCTTCATCGCAACGAACCACTGCGTGGACAAGTAAGGCTCTACAACGGCGCCGCTGCGCTCGCTGTGTCCAACCTGATGCACATGATCTTCTATTTCAATGCAAACGCCTTGCTCTTGCAAATCCTTAACAAGCTGCTTGCGGCAATCGAAGCGGTCGAGGCCTTGATAAGGGCCTGCTTCAGCATTCATCTTGCCTGTCTCGTCCATGACGATAATTTGCGGAAGGCTGTGGCGCTCGCCAACCTCGAAGTCGTTCGGATCATGCGCAGGCGTTATTTTTACAGCGCCTGAACCAAATTCCTTGTCTACGTATTCGTCTGCAATAATCGGAATTTCGCGGCCGACAATCGGAAGCACGATCAATTGTCCGATCAAGTGCTTATAGCGTTCATCCTCAGGATGAACGGCTACCGCCGAATCGCCCAGCATCGTCTCCGGACGAGTCGTTGCGACCGTAATGAAGCCGGAGCCGTCCTTAAGCGGATATTGCAAATGGTACAAATGACCGTTAACTTCTTTATGCTCTACTTCAATATCGGAAAGTGCTGTGCGCGCAGCAGGGTCCCAGTTAATGATTTTTTTGCCGCGGTAGATAAGCCCCTTCTCATAGAGACGAACAAACACCTCGCGAACAGCCTTGGATAGGCCCTCATCCAGCGTGAACCGCTCTCTTGAGTAATCAAGGGAAAGACCCATTTTCGCCCATTGCTCGCGAATCGTGTTCGCATACTCTTCCTTCCACTCCCATACCTTCTCAAGGAAAGCTTCCCGCCCCAAATCATAACGAGAGACTCCTTGCTCACGAAGCTTCTGCTCTACTCTTGTCTGAGTTGCGATGCCCGCGTGGTCTGATCCAGGCAGCCAAAGCGCGTCATAACCTTGCATACGCTTCGTTCTAATCAAAATATCCTGTAAGGTAAAATCTAACGCATGCCCGATATGAAGCATTCCGGTCACGTTAGGAGGCGGGATAACAATGGTATACGGCTGGGCGTCCGGGCGTTTGCCCGCCTCGAAAAATTGGCCCTGCATCCAGTAATCGTACCATTTCTGCTCGGCTGCCTTCGGATCATAGGTTGTCGGCATTGCAGTTGTCGTTTGATTTTCTGACATTCGTTCCATCCTCCATAAATCGATCTACAAAAACAAAAAAAACCTTCCGCCCTTATCATAAAGGACGAAAGGTTTAGCTTCCGTGGTACCACCTTTGTTCCATGCGAACAAGATCCGCATGACACTCAAACAGATAACGGCTGCGGCCGGCCTGACTTCGGTAGAGCACAGGTTGCTCATACTTGACTCAGGCAACTCCGGGGCGACTCGTAGCAGTCACTTCCTGCAGAACCTCTCAGCGTAACGGTTCCACTCTCTGAAGGCTTTGCTGCGTACTATTCCCCTTCAACGTCGTTATAACGCATATATGTTTAATCATACCTTTGTTGCGCCGCCGAGTCAACCAAACTTGCATAACAAATGCCCCTATTGCTAAAAATAATGAGCAATAGGGGCATTTTTGTCATAATTAACCATCAAGGAATGTAAATCAGTTGCCCTTCGGACACGCTGGAATCATCCAATCGGTTATAAATGATGATTTCCCTTGGGTTCAAGCTGTAACGGGAGGCAATAACGTCAAGCGTCTCATCCCTCTGCACGATGCACATCCGAATTTTACGGAATTCCGTATCCTCCGAACGTTTGCCGAGAAATAAGTTTTTCCACTCGATCTCATCGCCTGACGCTTGTACTCTTGCAACCTCATCCGCCCGCTGCTGGGCCACAACCTCTTCAGCCGCCTGACGAGCCGCTTGCTCCCGTCTGCTCGTCTGAAGCAGCGTAAGAATGCCCACATCAGGAGCCAATCCGCTTCCCTCTTGAGGCTGGGGCTGCTTGCCCCCAACTGCAATGCGCAGCTCCGGTTTTTCCTGATCTGGCTCCTGCCTCTGCGGCGGCAAAGCATCCGGAATGAATGATTTCGGCTCCTGTGCTTCAAACTCCTCGCGCTCCTGCTCCAAAGGCTGCTGCGAGCTTTGGAACGGCGATTGATCCTGATCCGGTTCAGATGGGGAATTCGCAAACGATTCAGAATTCGCAAGCCAGCTCTCATGGCTCGCTTGCTGGGAGGATAACGTGATTTCACGCTCTTCCGCTTGGAATTCCTCTTGTTCTTCGGATGGCTGCGCTTCGGTTGCGAACAGCTGCGACGATGACCATCCCGTATCATGAGATACCGATGAGATCATAACCGTAGGCTCCGATTCATTCGGCTGCTCTGATTCATCCGATACATCCGGCCGCTGCTGGAAGGAAAACTCCTCTTGCGCAGCAATGTCATTTTCCTCCGGTATGTACGGCTGCTCGTTGGAAGGAATGCTCTGATTGTTTAGAAACTCAATCGCACGTTCCTCATAGGCATCCCTCTGATGGACGACAGTGAACGGTTCTTCCCGCCAGAGCTCCTCTTGCTCCTGAACAGGCTGAGCGGAGATGCCTCTTAAGGAAAGGACGCCTGTAATGTTTAATGTGCGGGCAGACAATAAGTCGACGTCAAAATTATCGATATCAATCGAAATATCGTCCAGCCGAGAGATGCGGTTCATCGGCAGCGTTATTTCGACCGGTATCCAGTGCTCGAGCGTCAGCGAATTTTCAGGATCATTTTGACTCCTATAAATTCCGCTCAGAAGCAGCTGTCCTCGAAGCACGGCATGGTCCCCCTGATCGATGACTTGGATACGGGGAACAAGCTCAATTTCCTCCAGCTCGTCAATTGCCGCTACATCATCGGGCAAATGGACGCGCTCGTACACGTCAAAGCGTAATCCGTTCGTTTGATCCGACACGCTAAAGTCCTCCCCTCTCATACTGAATGCTTGGGCTAACGTTACATTCACTACTTATCTATATGGGGTGTTGGGCAGGAGCATGACTATCTTTTTGAACGGGAATGTATGTTTTCCGAAAGCTGTTCGAGCCATTGCGGCCAAGGCGCGAGCGCTTCAACGAGCGTGTCATTCCATGGGTGGGGAAAAACGAGCTTCTCCCCATGAAGCGCTTGATGCCCGAGCAGACGCGCATCGCCTCCGTACAAGCCGTCGCCAACAAGCGAATGTCCGATATAGCTCATATGAACGCGTATTTGATGGGTTCGTCCGGTCTCAAGCTTCACGCGAAGCAGCGACAGCTGTGCGCTCGCATCAACCGTCTCGTAGTGCGTAATAGCCTGTTCGCCGCTCTCCGATACGCGGCGTTTCGCACGATGATGCCGATCCTTGCCTATCGGGAGATCGATCGTTCCCGATGGCTTTGACAGCCGTCCATGTACGATGGCAATATATTGCCTGTCGATCGCTTTGGCTCGCATCGCCTCATCCAGCTTCCACTGCGCCAAATCATTTTTCGCATAAAGCACAGGACCGGAAGTGTCGTCATCAAGTCTGTGGATATGGCGGACGGTAAGCGGATCGCGCTGGCTCAGCAGATGCCTGGCCGCGGCTTCATCCAAAGTGCCTGTTTGCCCGGCAAACGATTCATGCACGGCCATTCCCGCTGGCTTGTGAAGCACCATGCAAAAATCATCCTCATAGAGAACAGCAGGAGCCTCCACATAAGACGGCTGAGAAGCTTTGCGATACAGCGCGTCTTCTTTCGGATCTACCGGCGGAAAAGCGAGCAGTTGAAGCTTATCCCCGTTCCACTGGATGCCTCCAATCGAAAACAGCCTGTTGATCCACTTTTGCGGAAATAAAGAACGGGCCAGCAGCCACTGCCGCACTGCATGCGGATGGCTGCCAGCCCGCGGCTGTGCAAGCTCCGGCGTATGTGCCGGGTCTTTTTCCGAATCGGGATCAACGGCTGCAGAAACGAAAGGCAAGCCTAGAGCTAACCAATCCAGCTCCAGCCACTGTCCATTCCGTTTTGCTTGCCCATTGATCATCATATTTTCCTCCTACAATCGGCTAAACGCAATATCATGCGCTTCAATCGTTGCGTCAATATCCTCATTCGTATGAACTGCAGAGACGAACATCCCCTCGAACTGGGAAGGAGCAACGCTAACGCCTAAATCAAGCATCGATGCAAAATACTTCTTAAACCGTTCGAGATCGGATGTTTTGGCTGTATCGTAGTTAATAACGAACGTGTCGGTAAAGAAAGGACAAACCATTGATCCTACCCGGTTGATCGTGCTAGCAACGCCATGCTTGCGGGCATTGCCTTCAAAGCCGAGCTGCAGTCTAACCGCTTGGCGTTCAAGCTGCTCATAGACCTCATGCGTCAGCAGCTTAAGCGTCGTGTAGCCTGCCGCCATTGCCAGCGGATTGCCGGACAATGTTCCAGCTTGGTATATCGGCCCGCTCGGCGCAATCAGCTCCATCAGCTCGCGTTTGCCGCCGTACGCGCCTACTGGCAATCCTCCGCCGATTACTTTGCCGAAGCACGTAAGATCCGGCTTAATATCATATAGTCCCTGCGCACAGCTATAGCCAACGCGGAAGCCCGTCATCACCTCGTCAAAAATAAGCACGGTGCCGTATTCTGTCGTTACATCGCGCAGTCCCTGCAGAAAACCAGGCAGCGGCGGTACGACGCCCATATTGCCGGCAACCGGCTCAACGATGACGCAAGCGATCTCCTCGCCAAACTTCTCGAACGCTAGCTTCACCGATTCGATATCGTTATAAGGCACCGTAATGGTGTGTGTAGCCACATGCTCAGGCACGCCAGGGCTGTCAGGCAAACCTAACGTTGCCACACCCGAGCCTGCTTTGATGAGCAAGCTGTCGGCATGACCATGATACGAGCCCTCGAATTTCAAAATTTTGTTGCGCTTCGTATATCCCCGCGCTAGGCGCAAAGCGCTCATCGTCGCTTCCGTGCCGGAATTGACCATACGAACAACGTCAACCGAAGGAACACGCTCGCAGACAAGCTCAGCCATCAACGTTTCAAGCTCTGTCGGAGCGCCAAAGCTCGTCCCTTTCTCAGCCGTCCGTTTAATGGCTTCAATAACCTCAGGATGGGCATGTCCCATAATGAGCGGACCCCACGAAGCTACATAATCTATATAGCTGTTACCGTCGATATCATAAATGCGGCTGCCTTCTCCCCGCTCCATATATACGGGATTAAGGCCAACCGATTTGAACGCTCTAACCGGACTGTTCACTCCGCCTGGAATAACCTGCTTCGCTCTCGCGAAAGCAGCTACCGAGCGTGCGTCATTTCTAAGGTTCGACTGATCACTCATCTGCTTACCCCTCTCCTCTTAACCAACGAGCCGCATCCTTTGCGTGGTACGTGATAATAAGATCAGCACCAGCGCGCTTCATTCCCGTTAAGGTCTCAAGCACGATCAACTTCTCGTTAATCCAACCATTTGCTGCAGCAGCCTTCACCATCGAGTATTCGGCGCTTACGTTATATGCAGCTACCGGCAGATTGTATTTATCCTTCAGCAAACGCAAGATGTCTAGATAAGCCAGCGCAGGCTTCACCATAAGCATATCAGCGCCCTCAGCAATGTCTGATTCCGCTTCGCGCAGCGCCTCGCGTACATTCGCCGGGTCCATTTGATACGTCTTGCGATCGCCGAACTGCGGCGCTGAATGGACGGCATCACGGAATGGCCCATAATAAGCAGAAGCAAATTTCACCGAATAGGAAAGAATCGGAATATCGCTATAGCCCGCATCGTCCAGTCCTTCTCGAATGGCAAGCACGAAGCCGTCCATCATATTGGAAGGGGCAATAATGTCTGCTCCCGCCTCCGCTTGCGACACGGCCGTCTGTACAAGCAAATCCAATGAGGAATCGTTGTCGATTTCCGCAACGCCGGTTGCCTCATGGACATGCACGACGCCGCAATGGCCGTGGTCGGTGAATTGGCATAAGCAGGTATCCGCTATAACAACAAGCTCTGGCGCCCATTCCTTGACGGCACGAATAGCCTGCTGAACGATCCCGTTCGCGTCATATGCTGAAGTCCCAATCGCATCCTTAGTCTCTGGAATTCCGAAGAGAAGCACCGACTGAATGCCCAGCGAAACGACCTCGCGAATTTCTTCCTCCAGAAGATCCATTGATAAATGGTAGATGCCCGGCATCGACGGAATCTCATTTCTCACATTCTGACCGTGAGTAACGAAGATCGGATATATAAAATCATTCACGCTAAGAACGGTCTCCCTTACCATGCTCCGAAGAGCGGCCGTTCTGCGTAATCTGCGATTTCTAACTGTTGGAAAAGTCATAGCTGATCATTCCTCCCTTACTGTGATAGCTTGTTGCTTTGCTGATATTGGACCATTGCCTGAAGCAATCCATCGAGCGTTGAATCCTCTGGCTCGATGGCAACCTTCAAGCCCGCTTCAATTGCCGTCTGTGTTGTAATCGGACCTATGCTCGCAATCGGAATATCCGACAGCAGCTCCACAGGATCAGTTACGCCTTTGCGTCTTAATACTTCCAGGAGGTTCGTCACCGTGGACGAGCTTGTGAACGTAATCAAATGGATCTCTTTCTCACGAATCCATTCAAGCGCAAGCTCCTCCTGCTGGTCTGCGAGCACCGTTTCATATACATCTATTTCCGTAGGAATTAGTCCCATAGCCTTCAGCTCGCGTGGCAGCACTTCACGCGCAAGATCGCCTCGCGGCAGCAGGACGCGCTCACCGGCTCTGAGCTGCGGCCCAAGATGCTCAAGCAGCCCTTCCGCATGGAACTTAGCCGGCAGCTCCTCTACCACCAAACCGCGCTTTGCAAGCGCCTCTGCCGTCTTAGGACCGACCGCTGCAATTTTGGCGGCAACAAATCTTCTCATATCAATTCGGAATTTACGAAGCCATCCGAAAAAATACTCTACGCCATTCACGCTAGTGAACATAAGCCATTGATAGTGCTCCGCCTGCTCAAGCTGCTTCCGCAGCGACTCGATCGCTGCCGGGTCAGATGGCTCCACCGTTTCAATGACGGGAAACTCACAGGGCTCTCCGCCGAGCAGTTCAATCTGGTCCGCAAGCTCGCTTGCTTGGGACCTTGCGCGAGTAACAAGCACGCGCATGCCAAATAGCGGCTTATTCTCATACCATCTCAGCTTCTCTCGCTGCAGCACGACATCGCCGACAACGATAACGGCTGGAGGCTGGAAATTCGCTTCTTTCACAATCCGCTCAATCGTCTCCAGCGTGCCGACAACCGTCCGCTGCTCAACCCTTGTTCCCCAGCGAATAAGGGCAACCGGCGTTTCAGGAGGCTTGCCGTGCTTAATGAGCTGATCCGCTATATATCCGATCTTGGCAACGCCCATCAGAAAAATAAGGGTGCCCGTTGCGTTCGTTACTTTATCCCAATGAATGGAGCGATCAAGCTTGTCCGGACTCTCATGACCCGTAATGATGGATAAGGATGAGGCTAAGTCGCGGTGCGTGACCGGAATGCCCGCATAAGCAGGAACGGCAATCGCCGAAGTTATGCCGGGTACGATTTCGAACTCTATTCCGTTGTCATAGAGCAATTCCGCCTCTTCGCCAACACGTCCAAAAATCGTCGGGTCGCCGCCCTTCAGGCGAGTAACCGTCTTTCCCTGCAGCGCCAAGTCAACAAGAAGCTGATTGATCTCCTCTTGCTTCATCGTATGGCGATCCGGCAGCTTGCCGACATAAATCCTCTCCGTCCCCGGCTTCAAATGCCGAAGCAATCTGGGGCTGGCCAACCGATCGTAGACGACAACCTCACATTCCTCTAAACATTCCAGTCCGCGCAACGTAATCAGCTTCGGATCTCCCGGTCCGGCGCCAACCAAATAAACCTTCCCCTTGTCCAAGCCTGTCATCCCCCAATTTCGGCTAAAATGCGGTCTGCACCACGTTCGATGAGCGCAGCTGCTACATCCCGTCCAAGCTGCTCAGGGTCCGTTCCCTGCTTCACTTCCTTCAGCAGCGTTGTGCCGTCAGGGGAACCGACCATTCCCGTCATTACGAGGTGGCGTTTGCCGTTTTGGCCTCCGTCTTCTTCGCCGAGAACGCAATAAGCGCCAATCGGCACTTGGCAGCCACCGTTCAGCGTACCCAGGAAGCTGCGCTCCGCACGAACGGTCAGCTCCGTCTCATTATCGTTAATCAAAGACAGCAATTCCCGAACCTGCTCGTCATCCTCGCGGCATTCAATGCCAAGCGCGCCTTGTCCAACAGCAGGCAGACATACATCCACAGGAATGTTCGAGGAGATGCGATCCTGCCAGCCCATCCGCGTAAGGCCTGCGGCAGCGAGCACAACGGCGTCAAATCCCTCGGTTTCGAGCTTGCGCATGCGTGAATCAATGTTGCCGCGAATGGATTCCAGCTGAAGATCGGGTCTTGCGTTTTTGAGCTGGCTGGAGCGGCGCAAGCTGCTAGTGCCTACCCGGGCGCCGCGTGGCAAATCATCCAAGCTGCTTCCTTCACGCATAACCAAGCAATCTCTTGGGTCAACACGTTTTGGAATAGCGCCGTTAATTAGCCCTTCAGGAAGCGCGTAAGGCATGTCCTTCATGCTGTGAACAGCCATGTCGATTTCGCCGTCAACGAGCGCCTGTTCAATTTCTTTAACGAACAGTCCCTTGCCGCCCACCTTGGACAAAGTGACATCAAGAATACGGTCACCCTTCGTTACGATCTTTTTCACTTCGAACGCATAATCGAACCCATGCTTCTCGCTGATCCGCTTTAGCTCCTCAATCACTTGTCCGGTTTGCGTCAACGCGAGCGCGCTTTGCCTTGTTCCAACAACGATGACTCGTTGTCCCTCATTAGTCGTTGCCATTATGTAAGCCCCCTGTCTATCCGATGAAGCAGGCTTTGCAGCCATTCATCGATGTCAAAGCTGGTTCTCCTCTGCTGCACAGCCTCTTCGGCTGCAAGCTTCAAAACGGTCTGCCTATCCTGCTCATCAAGTATCCTGCTTCGCACAAGCTCGCGCAGGCGCCTAAGCCGGGCTGTTATTTCTTCATACTCTGGTCCATACTGCGCTTCCAGTTCCAGCCTGATCTGCTGCGACAATGCCGGACTTGCGCCCGATGCCGTAACGGCAAGCAATAAATCGCCTCTTCGCAAGGTGGAGGGAGAGATAAATGAGCTGCTGCTTGCTTCATCGGCCGCGTTTACCAAAAGGCCAAGCCGTTCCCCAGCAGCAGATACCTCTGCATTCACCCCGGAATCATTGGTTGCGGCAAAAACAAGCCATGCTCCCTGCAAATCAGCTTCGTTATACGCGCGCTGAAAGGCGCGAATCTTACCTTCAGAGGCCCAGCCAGCTATTTTCGGAGTGAACGAGGGGCTTATCACCCATATCTCGTCAGCCCCCGCTTCCAGAAGGCCGCGCAGCTTTCGCTGAGCGATACTTCCGCCTCCGATGACAACGCAGCGTTTGCCTCGTAGCTGCAAGACGACCGGATAAAATCCATTCATTTGGGCTGTGCCTCCCGCCGCCTCGTTCCTTCGCTAGTGAAAGGAAGAAAAATAATTAGAAAATAAATTCAAAAGCAGCAAGCCAAACGAAAATATATACAAACGGGCTAATTGAAGCCCCGGCCTTCTCAGCATCGCTCTCTGATACACATAAATGGCATACATAATCAACGTTCCAAATGAAGACAGCACCTTCCAGTCCAGCAGCAGCTCGGCTCGTCCTTCTACGAGCAAGGAAGTAACCGCAATCGCAAGCGACATCGCAAGCAGCGGAACCCCGATAATAATCGCCCGATCGCCATACCGCTCAATCGTGTCCAAGCTCGGCAGTCTGCGCACAAAGTTCGTCCACCGTTTTCGTTTCAATTGATTATGCAAAAACATATACATGCCAGCGAATAAAGCGCCTAACGTCAGCGCCGCATAAGCGCACAGAATAAGACTGATATGAATATATAATAGCTCTCTCGTCGTTTCCCAAACCGCCAGCGACTCACCATTCCCTGGGCTGCTGTAGAGGTTGAGCGCTAAAACCGCAAAGCCGATTACATTTACAAAAAATACGATAAAATCAATTTTTATAAATCGATTGATAACTAACGATATGGTGACGAGCAACCAGGAAAAACACAGCCAGTATTCAAACGCCGTTATTTCGGTCATCTGCAGATGGGACACGATGCGAGCAACCAAATAACCAGTCTGCAATACCCAAACAAAAATAAGCAGCCCTGTACCCATCCGCTTTGCTCTCCGACTTGCATTCATAAAGTCGGAGAAATAAAACAGGAGGCTCAGGGCGTAAATATAAAGTATCGCATCATATAAAAAGTTTTGCGTCACCATAGTTCCTCCACGTTGCGGCCCTCTATCTTGTAATAGGTGCTAATACCGCCGCGGCTGCATGGGGTTGAACGATTTTCTTTTTTTCTGCAGCGACAGCAGCTGTTGCCGTTTCAAGCTCGGCTTGACGTGTCTTCGTAAGCTCGTCTTCGAGCGCAAACAGTTTGACGAACATATCCATCGCTTCATCCGCTCGTTTCTCGCCGGCCATTTCTTTGATTCGCAAAATCGGGTCCTGCATCATCTGGTTAACGATGCTTTTCGTTAGCTTGCGGATTACTTTGAGCTCATGCTCGCCAAGATCCGGCAGCTTGTTCGTCAAGCTGTTCATCGTTTCCTCATGGATACCTGCCGCTTTCGTTTGCAGAGATCTAATAAGCGGAACCACACCAAGCGTTTTATACCATTGCTCGAACAGATCGATCTCCTCGGTGATCATGGCTTCGATTTTGGCGGCTTCTTGGCGGCGATGCTCGAGATTACTCTCTACAATGCCTTCCAAGTCATCAATATCGTACAAGAACACATTTTCAACCGCTGCAATCGACGGGTCCAAATCACGCGGAACCGCGATGTCAATCATAAAGAGCGGTTTTGCCTTGCGGCGCTGCATCGCTGCTGCCACCTGCTGGCGTGTCAGCACGTAACCGTCCGACCCTGTCGAGCTAATGATAATGTCCGCTTCATGCAGCCGATCAGCCGCTTCTTCCATCGACCAGGCGCAGCCGTTAAACTTATCCGCCAGCTTGGCTGCCCGTTCATAAGTACGGTTTACCACAACTACTCGGTCTGCGCCATTAGCGTACAAATGCTTAGCTGTAAGCTCGCTTGTCTCACCCGCACCGATAACCATCACTGTTTTTTTGTTGAATTGGCCGAAAATACGTTTTCCCAGCTCAACCGCAGCGTAGCTGACGGAAACGGCCGATTCGCCGATCGTTGTCTCGGAATGGGCACGCTTGGCCATTGTAACAGCTTGCTTAAACAGCATGTTAAATACGGTGCCTGTCGTTTTTTGCTGCTGGGCGAGAAGAAATGCATGTTTGACTTGTCCCAATATTTGAGTTTCGCCAATAACCATCGAATCCAGTCCGCTTGTCACATGGAACAGATGATCGATCGCCTTTTCGTCCTCATACATATATAAATGATTCGTAAATTGCTGTCTAGGCAATTTGAACCACTTTTCCATAAAGCTGCGAATGTGATGCCCACATAGATGGTGCCTGTCTACAACTGCATATAGCTCCGTACGATTGCAGGTCGCTACTATGACACATTCCATTATGCTTTGTGTCTGAATGAGCTGTAACAATGCCTCCGGCAAATCCCGTTCCGCGAAAGCAAACTGTTCTCTGACTTCTACGGGAGCCGTTCGATAATTCAGTCCTACTGCGATAATGTGCATGCGCGGTCACCTGCCTCCTTCTCTAGTGCGTCTTAGCCATTGATGTCAACGATTATTATAGCATAGTTGATCATTCAGATAATGTTCATTTATGAATAATATTTGAAAAGTACACACTCATTATTCCCTTTTCATGCAAAGAAATAACCATGGATGAAATCCATGGTTATTTCGCTATGATCGATAAGTTTTAAAGCTCTTAAACGAGCTCAGTTTGTTTCATTTTCGGTTCTTCTACTTGCAGTTCGCCCATACCGCGTACAAGCTTCTTCGCATAAGTCGCTTTTGGCTTCAATACAGCGAGCATGTAGTCGATCGCAAGCTGAGGATCTACAGTTTCACCGCAGGTATAACAGTCTAGCGCGGCAAAGCCTCTCTCTGGATACGTATGAATCGAGAGGTGACTCTCCGACAGCATCACGAGTACAGTTGCGCCTTGAGGATCGAATTGTTTTGCTTGAACGGACAATACAGTAGCACCACATGCTTCAGCAGCCTCTACCATGTGTGATTGCAAAAATTCAGCGCTGTTCAGTAGATCAAAGTCTACACCCCAAGTATCAACAGCAACGTGTCTTCCGAAAGTTGAGTATTCCATCTTTCGGTTCCCCCTTCCTAGGAATAAAATGTTTGAAAAATTTCATCCGCTAGGACCTACGTCATTCACTTCTCGAGGGATTAATCTCTCGCAACATAACTATGTCCTGAGTGAATCCTGGTTCCTATTATTATCTTCAACAATCTTTTCAACGAGAATAAAAATAACATCTATCCGAGATAATTGCAATACTTTTTTTCTAACGGTTTGGAAAAGCGTATGCGCCAGCTCCGTTTTCAATGTATGAAAGGCGAGCTTATCCCGCTACAGCAGCAGCGCTTAACCTGCCATATTATTTTTTGTGTCCGCCGGGCTGTATACCGAGATATGATCCACTTTGCCCGTTGCTTCCGGAATGATGAATTTCAGCTGATACTGTTTGTTAACTTGATACGTATAGATTTCATCCGTCCCGTTTACCGTCTTCTCCTCTGCCGAGCCTAGCGCAATCTCCATGTCCTTAAGTGTAATGGCATGAAGCTCGTCCGCATATGATCTTACATCAAAAACAATCATGCCCTTGTTGTAGCCAAAGGCAAAACCTTTGTCTTTGTAGGTGGCATAGATTCCTTTGCCTGCTGAATCACTGGAATCCGCTTTTCCCCACTTTGCCTCGATATCATCGAATAATGTTTCATGAGCCGCGTAGCTGCTGCCTGGAACCTTGCCTACCTTGGCTGAATCGTATATCGAGCTAATTAATTCACTAACCTTGGTGCCTCCGACTTCTTGGCCGGCATTGCCGCTGCCAGCCGTTTCACTTGGCTGCTGGGAAGGCTTTGGGCTTGGCTGCTCAGAAGGAGCCTCCGTTGCTGGCGGCGGAGTGGGGTCTGCGCTCGTTTCGTTATTACTGCAGGCAGTCAATGATAAGGCAATCGCAAAGGAAATGCCGACTGCGAATTGTTTGAATCGTTTGGTTTGGTTCAGCATAGTCAATCTCCTCTTTATGTCTAGTTTCAATGCAGCATCTAAATCACCATACCCTATTACTAACTGCCAAAGAGCAAAATATGTTGCACTTTTCACCAATGTCACATATTAGGAATAAAAAAAAGAGAAGCCGCAGCAGCGGCCTCCCTATTCGTCTTAAGCTTACGTCATTACGCTTCTAGTGCGAAGAGCTTGCGCGTCAAATCCGTCAAACGCTCATCGATCTTGCTAATTTCTGCCGTGTCCTTCGTTTGGTTGCGAAGATCGAGCAGCTCGTTGACTGCATTGCCCAGAAGGCCGATCTCTCGCTCAATTAGACGACTGCGGAACACCCGCTCTAATTGCCCTAACGTATCCTTAAACTCGAATACGACACGCTCGCCGGTCTTAGAGCTTTCAACAATTTGGTGAACGGAACCATTCTTATAATGATAGATCATCGTATAATGACTGTAGATTCGGTTGACGATCGCGTTGCCGCGGAAAACAGATACTGCTTTTCGCATGGCATTGGTCAGCCTCGGTTGAACAAGACGGCAAGATAGTACGCACACATAATAGTCTTGTTGACGTTCAAAGGTCAGTCGGACTTCTTCCCTCCCTGCTACATCTTCGAGAACGAGCTCCTGATTTCCATTATCGAGCACAAGCACCTGAAGGTGAATTTGCTGCTCTTCAAACAAACGGATAAACTCAGCCATCTCTTCATTCGTCAATTGCAGTTTGGCATTTACATACTCTGTGGCTAGCCGCTTAGCCATAAAAATCTCCTCAATTCTTTGAACTTGCACGGTTTGGTCTTTGTACTCTGGTCTTGTTGCTTAAGTATATTATACGTGATCTGAACATTTTATTCCTGTCGTCCATCCCCGATATTCTCGCATATTCCACAATATAACGGTAGAATTCACGAGGAATGCCGACTTTTTCACTGTATCCTCTGCTTTATATCATAACTTGCTGCACTTGCTACCTCATGTAGCAATCGCTTCGTTGATGATATCCCAAAGCTGCTCGCGACCAAGCCCTAATTCTGAGGAAAATAAGACGACGGAATCGCGCGGATCTGCTTCTAGCGTCTTCTTGATCATCTTGATATGCTTGTCCCATTTAGACTTCGGAATTTTATCCGCCTTCGTTGCGACGATGCAGGTCGGTATTTCATAATGCTTCAGCCATTTGTACATTTGCTGATCCTGCTGCGACGGCTCGTGGCGAATATCGATAACGAGCAGCTGCAGCTTAAGCGGCTCACGATCGCGAATGTAGCGTTCGATCATTTCGCCAAACTGCACGCGCTGCGTCTTTGATACCTTGGCATAGCCGTAGCCCGGAAAATCGACCAAATAGATCAAGTCATTAACCCGGTAGTAGTTGAGCTGCTGCGTTTTGCCTGGCTGCGAGCTCGTACGCGCTAAGTTTTTGCGTAAAATCAGTTTGTTAATCAATGAAGATTTTCCGACATTCGAACGCCCTGCCAGAGCAATCTCTGGCAAGGCGTCCTCTGGGTATTGATGGGGTTTTACCGCACTGATGACGAACTGGGCTTGTGTAATTTTCATAAAATCGATGTACCTGCCTTCTCCTCCGTTTGAATCGGAAGCAACGCATGCTGCAGCACTTCATCCATATGACTGACAGGAAAAAATTGCATATCATTGCGCACGCTATCGGGAATATCCCGTAGATCCCGTTCATTTTCTTTCGGCAATAGCACCTTGCGAATGCCTGCGCGATGCGCGGCAAGCGATTTTTCTTTCAAACCGCCAATCGGAAGCACACGGCCTCTGAGCGTTATTTCGCCTGTCATCGCTACTTCCTTGTTCACATAACGATTCGTAAGGGCGGAAATAAGCGCTGTTGCAATGGTAATGCCCGCAGACGGACCATCCTTAGGAATGGCTCCTTCTGGAATATGGATATGAATATCGTTCTTCTCATGGAAGCTTGGGTCTATGCCCAGCTCGATCGCTTTCGAGCGCGTATAGCTGAACGCGGCTTGCGCGGATTCTTTCATGACATCACCTAGTTTACCAGTTAACGTTAGTTTTCCGCTACCCGGCATTACCGTAACTTCGATGACGAGTGTATCTCCGCCAACCTCTGTCCACGCAAGACCCGTAACCGCACCGATTTGGTTCTCGCTCTCGGCGAGCCCGTAACGGAATTTGGCCGGTCCAAGCCACTCCTTCAGCAGATCGCTCGTAACCTCAAGCGGTTCAGGAGTTTCCTCCTGCTCCTTGGATACAAAATGCTTCGCTGCCTTCCGGCACACGGCTGCAATTTGCTGCTCCAAGTTCCGAACGCCGGATTCCCGCGTATACTCACGAACCAGCTGCAGCAGCACCTCTTCCGAAATAACGAGCTGCTCCTCGGTTAGGCCATGCTCCTTCTTCTGCTTCGGCAGCAAATAACGGTTCCCGATCTGCAGCTTCTCCAGCTCCGTGTAGCCCGGAATGTACAAGACCTCCATCCGGTCAAGCAGCGGACGAGGAATATTGTGCATCGCATTAGCCGTCGTCACGAACATGACATTGGACAAGTTGAACGGCACCTCGACAAAATGGTCGCTAAACGTATTGTTTTGTTCCGGGTCAAGCACCTCTAGCAGCGCAGAAGCCGGATCGCCGCGAAAGTCCATCGCCATCTTGTCAATCTCATCGAGCAAGAACACGGGATTAAGCGAGCCCGCAGTCTTCATGCCTTGAATGATTCTTCCCGGCATAGCGCCGACATAAGTGCGGCGGTGACCGCGAATTTCCGCTTCGTCACGCACGCCGCCAAGCGAGATGCGAACGAACTTGCGGCCAAGCGACTTGGCGATGGAACGGGCAAGCGACGTTTTACCGACGCCCGGAGGACCGACTAAGCAAAGGATCGGACCCTTTAATTGCTTAACAAGCTGCTGTACCGCCAAATACTCGAGCACACGCTCCTTAGGCTTCTCCAAGCCGTAATGATCATCATTAAGAATCGCTTCTGCCTTGCTGAGGCTTAGATCATCATCCGTCGTTTTGTTCCAAGGCAAAGAAAGCAGCCAATCGATATAATTGCGAATAACGCCGCCCTCTGCAGAGGTAGACGGCATTTTTTCGAGTCGATCGATTTCCTTCTCGATCTTCTCCTTCACCAGCTCCGGCACGCC
This sequence comes from Bacillus sp. FJAT-26390, assembly GCF_001682865.1. Lineage (GTDB taxonomy): Bacteria > Bacillota > Bacilli > Paenibacillales > Paenibacillaceae > Pristimantibacillus. The sequence goes on along the minus strand of NZ_MAQX01000022.1, from coordinate 359,700 downwards.
CGCTTCAGCCAGCTGCGACCGAAGCTCCTCTACCTCGCCTGCGCGGCCTTCCTTCTCGCCAAGCTCCTTCTGGATCGCCTTCATCTGCTCGCGCAAATAATATTCCTTCTGCGTCTTCTCCATTTGCTTCTTGACGCGTTGGTTTATTTTGCGCTCGAGCTCAAGCACCTCGCGCTCGTTGTTCAAAATATCAAGCAGCCGCTCGAGGCGCTCGCCGACATCGACCGTCTCAAGAATGTCTTGTTTATCCTTGATCTTGAGCGATAAATGGCTTGTAATGACATCCGCAAGCCGGCCCGGATCATCGATATCGGATACGGCCGCATACGTCTCCGGCGTAACCTTTTTCGATAATGAAATATAGTGCTCGAATTGATTCAATACGGAGCGCATAAGGGCATCCACTTCTGGATCATCCGTCTCCTGCTCCGGCAATTCCCGAACCGACACCTCATAAAACTCGTCATTCGGCAAATAGTCCAAAATCTCCGCGCGCGTAACGCCTTCCACGAGCACGCGGATTGTCCCGTTAGGCAGCTTAAGCATCTGCCTTACTTTCGCGATGGTGCCGACTTTATAAATATCTTCCTCCGTCGGCTCCTCAATGTTCACTTCAGACTGTGAACAAAGCAATATCATATGATCTTCGACCATCGAACGCTCAAGCGCCCGAACCGATTTGTCCCTACCCACATCAAGGTGAAGCACCATGCTGGGATAAACGAGTAGCCCTCTTAGCGGAAGCAAGGGCAGCCGACGACCTTTCGATTTACTAGGTCCCACACCAGCACCTCCAAATGTTAACGTCTAACCTAGTTTATCATTCTACGGAATCAGCCTGCAAATAAGGAACGGCAGAAGCGATAAAAAGATCCGTCCCAAGCGGAGCATCGACCCGTACAGGGGATACTTCGGCATCTGGGAACACATATTTAAACACTTCTTCCACCTTTTCAACCGGAATGACCTTAAGGCCTTCCAAATCTGCAAATATCGCTTGCCAGTTCTCCCTAGGGATTATAACTGTTTTTGCGCCTGCTTGGAATGCTGCCTCAACTTTAGCTAATACGCCGCCGACGGGCTTCACGTTTCCATGGATGCCAACTTCGCCTGTCATCGCCAGCTTATTGTCGATCGGAATGCCTTTAATCGCCGACGTAATGGCAGTTGCCATCGCAATTCCGGCAGACGGTCCATCGATTGGCGTACCGCCAGGAAAGTTGATATGCAAATCAAAATCCTGCGGATTTAGGCCAATGCGCCGCAAAACGGTAATCACATTTTCCACAGAACCTTTTGCCATGCTTTTTCTTCTAAGCGTCCGTGATCCGCCGCCGAGCTCTTCCTCATCGACGACGCCGGTAATGGTGAACTGGCCCTTGCCTGCAGCTGCTGGAATGGCGCTCACTTCGATTTCGAGCAGCGTTCCCATATTCGGTCCATATACGGCAAGGCCGTTTACGAAGCCGATTTGGGGCGCCTCCGGTACCTTGCGGTCTGGACGCGGCGGAATTTGGCTGCTATTGACCACCCACTCGATATCGCCCGCCGAGATGCTGTCGCGTTTCTCGGATAACGCTACGCCCGCAGCCAGCTGAATAACGTTAACCGCTTCGCGTCCGTTTGTCGCGTACCGTTTCACTACATCGATCGCTTCAGGGCAAGGCGGAAAACCGATTTTTTTGACCGCGTTTTCGGCTACCAGTGCAATTTCATCCGCAAGCAGCGGACGGAAAAAGACCTCCATGCAGCGGGAACGGATCGCAGGCGGAATCTCCTGCGGCGAACGCGTGGTCGCACCTACAAGGCGGAAGTCGGCCGGCAGCCCATTTTGGAAAATATCATGAATATACACCGGTATATTCGAATCCTCCGAATTATAATAAGCGCTCTCCAGAAATACTTTACGATCCTCCAGCACTTTTAACAATTTATTCATTTGAACCGGATGCAATTCACCAATTTCATCAATAAACAAAATTCCGCCATGCGCCTTCGTTACAGCACCCGGCTTTGGCTGCGGAATGCCCGCTACGCCCATCGCGCCCGCCCCCTGATAAATGGGGTCATGCACAGAGCCGATAAGCGGATCGGCAATTCCGCGCTCGTCAAAACGGGCGGTAGTCGCATCGATTTCCGTAAACTTCGCTTCGGGCAGAAACGGCGAGGAAGGATTTTTTTTCGCTTCCTCCAGAACGACGCGTGCCGCAGCCGTCTTCCCGACGCCCGGCGGTCCATAGATAATGACATGCTGAGGGTTTGCGCTGCACAGCGCCGCCTTTAAGGCGCGCAGGCCGTCACGCTGCCCCACGATATCCTGCATCGCTTGCGGTCTTGTCTTCTCCGCTAGAGGCTTCGTTAGCGAAACGCTCCTCAGCTTCCGGAGCTTATCCATCTCCTTGCGCGATTCTCGGTCAACGGCCGAGCGGTTCGTCTTCTGATTACGCAGCAAGTTCCAGAAATACAAGCCAATTACAACAGCAAAAAACACTTGAATCAACATCAATACAACACTTAAACTCATTAGCAATCCGCTCCTCTCAAGCGCAAACGGCTGATGCCGTCTTAGTAGTAAGCTTATATTCAAATAAGCAACCTATCCGTAATAAGCATGCGTATTTGATAGTATTGCCCCTACGAAGTGGTAATAACCGTTAACGCCGTTATTTTTCGCGCGATCGCAAAATTAGCACGGCAAGCCCAGAGAGGTCGTCAGTTCAATTTGTTTATGAGCAACTTTTTAGCGCATTTATTGCAAAAAAAGAGACTTATTCGCGTCATTAGATGACGTAAATAAGCCTCTTAATCGGGATTAAGCCGGCGCATGATGCTTCCGACCTGGAATTTCGCCAGTCGCTTCAAACACGCGTACGATTTCGTCGATTTCCTTCTTCAGCTCGTTTAGCAGTTCAGCCTCAGGCACCTTGCGAATCAGCTCTCCGTAACGGAAAAGCATGCCTTCGCCCCTAGCTCCCGCAATGCCGATATCCGCTTCGCGCGCCTCGCCGGGACCGTTAACCGCACAGCCTAACACAGATACTTTAATCGGTACTTTAATTTTTGAAATATAGTCCTCTACCTCATTGGCGATTGAAAACAAATCGATATCCAATCGGCCGCAGGTCGGACAGGATACAAGCGTTGCAGCATTCGTAATGAGTCCGAAAGTTTTGAGCAGCTCGCGAGCTACCTTAACCTCTTCAACGGTGTCCGCGCTGAGGCTGATTCTAAGCGTGTTGCCGATACCAAGCGCCAGCAGCGCACCGATACCTGCCGAGCTCTTGATCGTGCCCGTATGCAGCGTACCCGCTTCCGTAATGCCAAGGTGAAGCGGATATTTGATTACCTTAGCGGCCATGGAGTAGGCAGCGATCGCCATCGGCACATCGGACGCTTTCAACGAAACGATAATATCGTGGAAATCAAGCTCTTCCAAAATACCGATATGGAAAAGCGCGCTCTCTACCATCGCTTCAGGAGTCGGGTAACCGTACTTCTCAAGCAGATGATTTTCCAGCGAACCGGCGTTAACGCCTATCCGAATCGGAATGCCTTTTTCCTTGCACGCCTTTACGACCGCCTCTACCCGTTCCCGGCGGCCGATGTTGCCCGGATTAATCCGAACCTTGTCGATGCCGTTCTCGATAGCAAGAAGCGCCAAACGATAATCAAAATGAATGTCCGCAACAAGCGGAATATGAATCCGTTTCTTAATCTCTTTAATCGCTTCTGCCGCTTCCTTGTTATTGACGGTAACGCGGACAAGCTGGCAGCCCGCTTCCTCAAGTCCCAATATTTCAGCGACAGTCGCTTCTACGTCAGCAGTCTTGGTCGTACACATGCTCTGAATAATCACTTCGTTGCTGCCGCCAATCGTTAGATTGCCGACCTTAACCGGTACCGTATCTTGACGTAAGTACATAAGCTTATCTCTCCCATGAACGGCAAAGTCCACCCTTTGACTGGCGGCAAAAAGCCGCACGGCTGGGTGGAAACAATGACGGTAGTCAAGCGTAAACGACTTTAGCCGTCAAGTGGCGGCTAAAGCTCGTTTCGCGGTGAAATATAAGCTAAGTTATAAGCCTAAACTTATAGCTTCTTATATTCGAACGCTAGATTACGCGCTCTCTTCTTTTTTCTTAGTCTTCTTAGCCGTAAGTTCCGGCATAATTTTTTCTTGAACGGTTTGTTCCGTGATGAGGCAAGTACTTAGGTCATCGCGTGATGGCACCTCGTACATGACTTCCAGCATGATGCTCTCGATAATCGCTCGCAAGCCGCGGGCGCCAGTGTTGCGCTTGATCGCTTCCTTCGCGATTGCATCAAGGGCAGCCGGTTCGAAATCAAGCTTCACGTTGTCCATTTCAAGCAGCTTTTGATACTGCTTCACGAGGGCATTTTTTGGTTCGGACAAAATCCGAACGAGTGCCGGCTCATCAAGCGGCTCAAGCGTAGAAATGATCGGAAGACGACCGACAAACTCCGGAATAAGACCGAATTTGAGCAGATCCTCAGGCAATACCATCGTTAGGTATTCGCCTGCTTTAAGATCCTTCTGCAATTCGCCTGTGGAGCTGAAGCCGATCACTTTCTTGCCGATACGACGTTTGATCAAAGACTCCAGCCCGTCGAACGCGCCGCCGCAAATGAACAAAATGTTCGTTGTATCGATTTGGATAAACTCTTGATGAGGATGCTTGCGTCCACCTTGCGGCGGAACGGATGCAACCGTACCCTCCAAAATTTTCAGAAGCGCTTGTTGAACGCCCTCGCCCGACACGTCGCGCGTAATGGATGGGTTTTCGGATTTGCGTGCCACTTTATCGATCTCATCGATATAGATGATGCCGCGTTCCGCTTTTTCCACATCATAGTCGGCAGCCTGAATGAGCTTAAGCAAAATGTTCTCGACGTCCTCGCCGACATAACCCGCTTCCGTAAGCGAAGTTGCGTCTGCAATGGCAAAAGGAACGTTCAAAATTTTAGCCATCGTTTGCGCAAGCAGCGTTTTACCGGAGCCCGTAGGACCCAGCAGCAAAATGTTGCTCTTCTGCAATTCGACGTCTTCAATTTTGCTTCCGGAATTAATCCGTTTGTAATGGTTGTATACCGCTACAGACAACGATTTTTTGGCAAACTCTTGGCCGATGACATAAGAATCCAGAATAGCCCGGATATCTTTCGGTTTCGGAATATCTTTAAGATCAAGCTCTTCCTCATTGCCGAGTTCTTCCTCAACAATTTCGGTACACAACTCGATGCACTCATCGCATATATAGACGCCGGGACCGGCAACCAATTTACGTACTTGATCCTGCGACTTGCCGCAGAACGAACATTTCAACTGGCCTTTTTCGTCGTTGAATTTAAACATGTAATCACCCCTTCGATTAAATCGTCGATACCGGTGCTGTAATCACCTTGTCAATCAAACCGTAGGCAAGAGCCTCTTCCGCGCTCATGAAATTGTCACGGTCGGTATCGCGGTCGATTTTCTCATAAGGCTGTCCGGTGCGATCTACATAAATTTGATTCAGCTTTTGTTTTGTTTTCAAAATCCAATCCGCATGAATTTTGATATCAGAAGCTTGACCGCGAACGCCGCCAAGCGGCTGGTGAATCATCACTTCTGCGTTAGGGAGCGCAAAACGCTTGCCCTTCGCGCCCGCCGTAAGAAGAAGCGAGCCCATGCTTGCTGCCATGCCCATGCAAATCGTGGACACCTCAGGCTTAATATATTGCATCGTATCAAATATACCCATTCCTGCAGTCACGGAGCCGCCGGGAGAGTTAATGTACAGATGAATGTCTTTCTCTGGATCGTCGGCCGCCAGAAACAGCAGCTGTGCAATGATGGAGTTTGCTACATCATCATCGATTGCGCTCCCAAGGAAAATAATGCGGTCCTTCAGCAAACGGGAGTAAATATCGTAAGAACGTTCCCCGCGATTTGTTTGTTCGACTACGATCGGTACCAGATTCATGCGACCAACCTCTTTTCGTTTATGACTTTGGTTACTTACTTATTGTAACACGTCATCGTAATGATGTCATTTTTCCAATACTACAGTATACGACGACGGCCGTTCGATATGTACGGAGATTAGCCTCCATGGGCAGCACAATTTCATATGTAGGGTCAAAATAAGGCACGTACCAATGACGTGCCTTACCTTGAGACAAACCGTTTATTTAATTTTGCTTATGTGATCTATTAAACCGTTTTGCTGTTATCAAGCAAGAACTTGATTGTTTTGCGAAGAGAAATATCTTCTTGGATGCTGCCTAGGTTGCCGTTTTTCTCGAAAATGTCGCGAAGCTCTTCGGAAGGACGGTTGTAAGCTTTGGACAGCTTCTCAAGCTCTTCGTTCAGATCCTCATCGTTTGCAGTAATGCCTTCTGCTTTAGCGATTGCATCAAGCACAAGGTTGTTGCGAACGCGCTTCTCAGCATCGCTTTTCATTTGCTCGCGAAGAACGGATTCGTTTTGGCCGGAGAACTGGAAGTAAAGCTCCATGTTCATGCCTTGCGCTTTAAGACGGTTTTCGAAATCCTTGATCATGTAATCCGTTTCCGTAACGATCATCGCTTCAGGGATTTCAACATCAGCAGCTGCAGTAGCTTTGTCAATAACAGCTAGCTCACGCGCTTGCTCGCCTTCTTGATCCTTGCGCTCTTTCAGTTTGCTTGTGAGATCCTGCTTGTACTCTTCAAGCGTGTCGAACTCGCTAACGTCTTTAGCAAACTCATCGTCAAGAGCCGGAAGGCTTTTGCGTTTGATTTCATGCAATTTCACTTTGAACACAGCTGGCTTGCCTGCAAGGTGCTCAGCGTGGTAGCTCTCGGGGAACGTTACTTCAACGTCCTTGAAATCGCCGATTTGCATGCCAACCACTTGATCTTCGAAGCCTGGGATGAAGGAATTCGAGCCTAGCTCAAGCGAATAACGCTCGCCTGCTCCGCCTTCGAATGCTTCGCCGTCTACATAGCCGTCGAAGTCAAGAACGGTGATGTCGCCGTTTTCTGCAGCGCCTTCTTCAACAACAGAAAGCTCGGCATGACGCTGTTGCAGACGCTCAAGCTCAGCCGCAACTTCCTCTTCCGTAACTTCGGAAACAACCGCTTCAACTTCCAAGCCTTTGTATTCGCCAAGCGTTACTTCTGGCTTAACGATAACTTTTGCTTTGAATTTGAATGTTTCGCCTTTTGCGAATTGCTCAACATCGATCTCAGGACGGTCAACCGGCTCAAGATTATGTTCTTTTACTGCATCGGAATAAGCGTCTGGCAGCAGGATGTCAATAGCATCCTGGTACAGGCTTTCAATTCCAAAACGGGATTCGAAAATGCCGCGCGGCACTTTACCTTTACGGAATCCAGGTACGTTTACTTTTTGAACCACTTTTTTGAACGCTTGATCAAGAGCACCCGCTACCTTCTCCGCTTCAACCTCCACGTCGATCGATACGATGTTCTTGTCTATTTTTTCCCAAGTTGCTTTCATTTTATGCCTTCCCCTCCGAAAATGCTCATGCATCAGTAGTAGTCACGTTTCATAAACCATTCTATTATAAACAAGCTGGGCCAGATTATCAAGACTCTGGTTCATCTTCCCCCGATTGCTGAAGCACCGCAACCTGCCGCAGTGCCTTGCATGCTTGCTCATAACGGAATCTCAAACCTTCGGTAATGCCGTATGTATCACGAATATCGTCATCGTTCGCCGAGCCGTAAACCGTAAGAAGCAGCGTTAAATGCAGCGCAGCCGCAAAATAATCGACCGTATCCTCGTCTTCTCTCAGCATCCAATGATAAGCAGCCGTACCATACAAAAATTGCAAACTTTCCTTCCAAAGCTCTCTGGCAAAATGCGGCAATGTTGGATCATCAACCTCGGCAACCTGCTCCGTCCGCTCTAAAATCCGAATAACCGGCGATGGAAAATCGTCCATCGATAGTGGCGTAACATCCAGCTCGAATTCCACGGTCTCCCCTAATCTCTCGATTGTCAGCGACCCTGTTGCTCCTCGCTTTCGCAAGCATTGAAGCGCCTTAAATTGAACGACCGGGTGAACCGGCTCAGTTGCGAGCCATGTCTTGATCGATTCGTCCATATCCGGAGATTGAATATAGGCAGCGCGTTCAAGGGCAAGAATCTGCTGATCGATCATCGGATGATTTTGCATGATGTAGAGCACTTGGTTGATATAAGCCTCGTCTTGGTCGGGAGGGTTCAGAAGCTGCTCGCGCATGGTCGCCTCATCCTCTTCCTTCTCTCGCTTGGCTAATACATAAACTGAGCCTTCTTCACCAATGCCGTCTTCAGGGAAAGCCATGTCGAGCCATGTCAGAAGACTGTCCCACTCTTCATAATGACGCGCATCCTCGCCTTGGCATTGCAGCAAAAAGCGCAGCAACTCCTTGGCCTCCCCGTATTGCTCCGCTTCTAGCATACGGGTTAACTGTACCTGATAATGGTCCAGCATGCTAGGGAACAAGTAAACGTTATCCTTGTTGTCGCCTTGTGTGTCATTGGGAGTTGTAATGATAACACCGCCTTATGGTCATGCCGTTTGTTCATTCGTTCAATCTTGCGTACGATTATAACATGTACGGGCAAAAGAAAAAACAAATGTAGCATCAAGGGAGCGCATAAAGCAAATATTAGAATAAATTACCGATGATTTAAAAAATGTGCTTGCAATAAAATAATAACATGTGGTATATTATTGCTTGTGTCCCGGTAGCTCAGCTGGATAGAGCAACGCCCTTCTAAGGCGTCGGTCGGGAGTTCGAATCTCTTCCGGGACGCCATTCAATTAAATAATCAAACGCACAAACCCTCCAAATACTGCAAAGTGTTGGAGGGTTTTTTATGGTTAAAACAAAAATAAGGCTGCTCCCCGGAGCAGCCTTATTATCATTGCCTCTCGGCGGCCGGCTTAGCTGCCAGCATCCTGCGGTAAACATAAGCGGCTAGCGCGATGATGACCGCTCCCAGCAGTACCGGCGTGATCAAAAACGACCAGCTTGCCCCGCTTATAATGACGACGAGCGGATCAGCGCCTGCGGGTGGATGGACGGTTTTCGTATATTGCATCAGAAGGATCGCTAGCCCGACGGAGAGAGCCAGAGACCATGTCGACGTCCCGAATAGTTGGAGCATTGCAAGGCCTACTCCCGTGCTTATGAGATGCCCTCCTACAATGCTCCTAGGCTTCGCAAGCGGGCTCTCCGGCAAAGCGAAAGCAATCACGCAGCTTGCGCCAAAAGGAGCCATCAGCAGCGTTACGGACACCGCATCGCCCAGGAGCAGCAGCAGCGCAATCACTGCCGTTCCTCCTACGGCTGCCGCCAGAGGCTTCCAGCTTATTTTTCTCAACATATTGTGCACCTCGTTTCACTTGATTCGATTTCATGCTAACATAAGGCTACCTATTTGAATATTGAATGTTTTCGATGATATCTATTTCAATTATCGATACCAAAGGAGGCCCGCGATATGCTCGAATCATGGGAAGGACGTTTCTTCGTTACTTTTGCTGCCGTGCTGGAGGAAAAAAGCTTTAGCCGGGCAGCGGAGCGCCTTGGTTATGTGCAATCGACCGTAACCGCGCATGTACGGCATTTGGAGCTGACCAGCGGGAAGAAGCTGTTTCACCGATTGCCGCGCGGCGTTGAGCCGACGGAAGCCGGCTTGCAGCTCGCGCCTTTTGCCTACCAGTTCATCCAGCTCGGACAGTCGCTGCAGGACGCGCTTACGGATACGGACAGCCCTTCCGGCATCGTCCGGCTAGGCGCACTCGAGTCGTTTGCGGTGTCGCATCTGCCATTTTTTCTAACCGGCTTTCTTAAGCAGTTCACGAAGATCAAGCTTCATTTGACGCCGGGGCTTATGCATGAGGTTGCCGATCAGGTAGCCAATCACCGCGCCGACCTCGGAATCGTCCCTAAGCCGCCTGAACGCGATGACCTTCTATTTACTCCGCTGCTCGAAGAGAAGCTGGCGCTGGTCTGTGCCCCTGCCCTCCGCGAGCGCTTCGAGCAGCAGGGCTGGCGGTCATTATACGATTCTGCCTTCATCAGCTTTGGAGAGCAGTGCATCTACCACGCATACGGCCGTGATGTGCTGCGTGACGCCGATGTGGAGCTTGCCGATCAATTGTCCTTTCCGAGCGTCGAGCTGATTAAGCAGACCGTCAGCTGCGGCATGGGAATCGCTTTCGTGCCCGAATCCAACGTCGCGCGGGAAATTGCCGCAGGCGCGCTGCTCTCGCTCCCCTACGATAGGGAGCTTACGCTTACGCATGGCGTCATTACGCACAAATCTCGCGAGCCAAAAGCGGCAGACAAGGCGCTCATCCAACATTTAAAAGCTTATTTTGCAGCGAATTGAACGAGCTCCAGGCTCCTCGCGCACAAAAAGGCGGTTTCACCGGTTAATAACCGCATGAAGCCGCCTTTACGATTTTCACACAAAAAAAAGCATTAAACCGACAAGGTCGTCTGCTTTTCATTTACAAATTGGAATAAGTGCTCTGCTTTCTCATCCGTCAGCTCTTCGCTGTTGTCAAATACGAGAACCGAACTGCTTGGAATGTCCCAATTGATTTGCGGCACGAATTCGATCCGCTTCTCAAAGTCGCCCCAATTGTTCAGCTTCCACTGATCGCGCTCGGTTTGACGGCCGACGATACGGTTCTTTTGCAGCTCCATATCAAGAAGCGTGACAACAACCACCTTAACGTCTACTTCCTGCTTCGTTCGTCCAGCTGCTGCAAGCACATCCTCGATCCATTGCTTGTTCTTCAGCTCTGCCGTAAAGGGAGAAATCATAAACACGTTTTGTCCAGCCGCAAGATTTTCAATGCAGACATCCTTCGCCGTGTCGTATTCCAAATCACGCAAATGCTTTTTATAATACTCGGAATCCCGATCTCGTTTATCAAAGCCATTCATCTCCAAGATCGCCTCTACAAACCTTCCGCCAATCGTATCGCGATCAAGAAAAGCTGCTGGAATGCGATCCGCTAGCCTTCTAGCTACTGTCGTCTTGCCTGTGCCTGCTACACCCACGAAAAAAACCAACTTTTGCAAACGGAAAACCCTCCACTATTTTTTTGTAGAAGTATATCATTTTTTTTGATATTTTGATAGAATCGCCCTTTACTATTTGTCGAAAAAAAGGACTGCTCCAAGGTCTATAACCTTGAAGCCAGCCCTTAAAAACATTACCGCCTTACAATCTCTTCCAACGGAATGGGTATTTGCCCATAATTCGGCTTAGCTCCTCTTTCCGCACCGCACCACTGCACGGCGTTCGCTATGACGCGCATCACATCCCCATTATGATAGGTCGGATAGGTTTCATGGCCTGGCCGGAAATAGAATACTTTGCCTTGGCCTCTATAGTAAGTGCAGCCGCTGCGGAACACTTCCCCGCCCTCAAACCAGCTAACGAACACAAGCTCATCTGGGACCGGGATGTCAAAATGCTCGCCGTACATCTCTTCCTGCTCCAGCTCAATATATTCGCCGATTCCGGCAGCAATCGGATGCGCAGGGTTTACGACCCAAAGCCGCTCCTTCTCATCTGCCTCCCGCCATTTCAATGCGCAGCTGGTGCCCATCAGCCTTTTAAATATTTTTGAATAATGGCCGGAATGAAGCACGATTAGCCCCATCCCCTGCAGGACGCGCTCATGCACCCTCTCGACAATTCGGTCATCCACCTCGTCATGCGCCATATGTCCCCACCAAATCAGCACATCGGTACGGTTCAAGGTGTGCTCGTCAAGCCCATGCTCCGGCTCATCGAGCGTCGCCGCTCTCGTATCGTAACCAAAGCCTGCCAAAGCGCTTGCAAGTACGGCATGGATGCCTTCGGGATATATCGCCTTTGCTTTATCGTTTGTCTGCTCATGCCGGTATTCATTCCAAATCGTAACGCGGGTTTTCATCTATCTGTCTCCTCCTGCTGCTGCTTGCTCAGAACGAAAGTGTGCCAAGGATATCGCCTGCTTGCTGATCGCAGCTTGATAAATCGCTTCCAATACCTCTTGATTGGCAAAGCCGTCTTCGATCGTCGGCAGCCCCTCACGCCCATTGCCGCGCACCCCATCGAAAAAGTCCTCCAGCTGGGCCAGTTCGTACTCGGCAGGCACTCTTTGCACCTCCGTCACGATTGAAGCAGCATTCTCTTCATTGGGATGAATCCAAGTCAGCTCACTCCCCCGCTCACAGCCGATTGATATCGTTCCCAGCTCGCCGTAGATTTGGAGCTCCAGCTGGTTGCCAGAGCCATAGGCATTTCTAGATGTTTGAAATACCCCTGTAACTTGCGAATCAAGCGTCGCCAGAAATCCGGTAAAATCGTCGACGTCCACCGTTCCCATTTCACCCGTAACAGGATCGCGCCGGCTTGGAATAAAGGTTTTCAATTGCGCCATTACTTCATCAAATTCTCCGATCATATAGCGTGCTGCATCAACCATATGAGAGCCAAGATCGGCGAGTGCGCCCGTTCCTGTTATTTCGCTCCGATAGCGCCAATTCATCGGCGTATCGTATACCGGCACGCCCCATGATTGCAAATACTGGACGAATACATGCCTGATTTGACCGATCTTCCCTTGCTTAATCAGATCACGGGCATAGCGGAACGATGGCACATAACGATAGGAGAAACCAACCATAGATGGAATGGGATTTTCGACATACAGCTGATGCAATTCATGCGCTTCCTCGAAGGTACGCGTGAAGGGCTTCTCCGTCATAATTGGCTTGCTGTGCAGCAAGCAGCATTTCACGATTTCGTAATGAGCGTCATTTGGCGTAATGGACAGGACGGCATCCACCTCAGCGCATGTTATCAAATCAGCATAATGGGCGAATCTGCGATCAAGCGGAATGCCCAGCTTGTCGCCGGTTCGGTTCACCGCCTCGCCCAAGGAATCGCAAAGGGCAGTAATCCGTATCCCTTCGAGCCTCGCTATACCCTCCATATGCACGTTAGCCATGCCGCCAAGCCCAATAATGCCGACTTTTATTTCTTTCATTGGTTATCACTCCATTTCCGTCGCTCCGGCGCTTATTTATTTGTTTTAGCCCATTCGTCCAGCTGTTTCTGCTTCTCTGCGACGATTTTATCCATCCCTGCCGCTTTCATCTTCTCGATGTAAACGGGAATTTGCTCTTCCGGATCAACAGAGCCGGTTACGATGACGTTTTTAAATTCCTTCTCCACGTTGCTTGTCGCCGCAATTTCCGTTTTGACAGGCTCAGCATTAAAGGTAAAACCTAAGGCACGCGATTTCTCGGCGCTCTCGTTATAATCCTTATACGCCTGCCATTTGTTCGGATCTTCGTTTGCCCAGATATGAATTAAGGGAAGGTTGCCCAGCATCCAGTTTCTGGTTGGCGGATAACCCGAGCTGCTGCCGTCTAAGCCCTCCGGAAAATCAATGATATTATCCGATTTTTTGACATAATGCGTGCCTTCGATTCCGTTAATAAGCAAATTCATGAGCTCGCTGTCCGAGAACAAAAGATTAACGAACATCATGGCGCGCTCTGGATTTTTGGACGTCCGCGAGATGGCAAGCACCGCGCTGGTCGCATCCGTTGTGCTGGTAAATGGCGACATGAGCTGAATCTCTACCAATTCCGTTCCCTGCGAACGGGAATTTTCCAAATTGGAGCCTGGCTTGAACGAGCCGGTTTGCGCAAATGCTTTACCCGAGCCGAGTGCCTTGCCGACGTCCTGCAGCGTAGCCGCATCTTTATTGATATAGCCAGCCAAAAACCATTTGCGCATCAGCTTGGCATATTCCATATACTTGGGATCTTCGATTTTGCTAATCACGTTAAGCCCTTCGCCGGTACGGGCCAGCTCTCCGGGCCCATCGCCAAGCAGGTCATAATAGCCGTAATCGAGAATAGCCGCAGAAGGAGAAGCTCCGCCGTTCACGATAAACGGGGTAACGCCCGGTTCATTGTCTTTGATCGTTTTGAGCAGCGGCTCAAGATCCGAAAGCTCCTTCACCTTCGATAGGTCGAACTTATATTTATCAACCAGGTCCTTGCGCAAAATCAATCCTTTGTCAGCCGCAAACTCCTTGTTGGCGACCATGCCGTACAATTTGCCGTCTACTTTGGCCGCATTGACGATTTCCGGATCAATCGTGTCGAGGAAGGCGCCGCCATACTCTTTTACCAGACTATCCAAAGGAATGAACTGGCCTTTGCCTACCTGCTGCGAGAAGCCGTTCCAGCCTGCGGAGAATATGAGATCGAACGCTTCATTCGACGTAAACATCAGGTTCGTTTTATCTCCCCATGCGCTCCAATCGATCGAACGGATTTCAAGCGTCGCATTGATCTTTTCTTTTAGGATGACATTTACTTTATCCAGTACGAGCTGCTCGTCCTTAGGCTGCGAGCCTGGGAGCACGAGAACGATTTTGTACGGATCAAGCTTTTTCTCCCCAGTTGCACCGGAGTTCGTCGCTTCGCCTTTATTGCTGTTTGAAGTAGGCGCATTCGAGCTGCCGCAGCCAGAGGAAATAAGTGAAATCACGAGCACCATAAGCAGCCAAACGTAATTGCCCTTTCTTTGTTTCATTGTGATACCCCTCCCGTATTTATATTGATGATAGCTATACTAAACTGGGCCGTTAGCTCCAGCATTAGCCTTTTACAGCGCCAACCGTCATCCCCTGCACAATATAACGTTGGAAAAAGGGATACGCGAGCACAATCGGCCCAAGCCCGACGACTGCCATCGCCATCCTGACCGTTTCCGTCGGAACGCTCGCCAGCAACTGCGATTGAAGCGAGCCGGTTGTCTGATTCAGCACCACTTGAATGTCCGTTAACGTTTTGTTGAGCAAATACTGGATGCTGTACATATCGATGTCATTAATATAGATCAAGCTGTTGTACCAATCGTTCCAGTAGGCAAGCGTCATAAACAAACCAATGGTCGCCATGACGGGAAGGGACAGCCGCAGCACGATTTGAAAAAATATGCGCAGCTCGCCAGCTCCGTCCATCGAGGCTGATTCAATGACCTCCGGCGGAATCGTCGTGGTGAAGAACGTTCGCATAATGAGCACGTTAAAGCCGCCGATGAGCAGATTAGGCACGATTAAAGCGAGCAGCGTGTTATTGATATTCAGCAGATTCGTATAAACCAGATACCAAGGCACTAGCCCGCCATTGAAGAGCATCGTGAAAAACACGTAGAAGGTCAGCACCTTCCGCAGCGGAAAGTCTTTGCGCGAAATGGGATAAGCAAAAAGCGCTGTTAGCAATAGACCGCAAAACGTGCCTGCAACCGTCACGAATATAGTCACAGCGTAAGCGTTAACGATCGTCGAGGAATCATAGAACAGGTACGTGTATGCGCTAAAATCGATGATCTCAGGGAAGAAAGAGTAGCCGTTGCGCAGCAATGATTTTTCTTCCGTAATCGACACCATGAATATTAGCAGCAAAGGAAAAACCGTCGCCGCGATGTACAGCACAAAAAACAAATGGATCAAAAACTGCGGGCTCCTTTTTAATAAAAGCATAGCCTTGTTCCCCCTAGCCTAAAATAACGCGTGATCGCTGTTTATTTTTCTAACGATGTAATTCACGCCGAAGATGAGCAAGAAACCAAGCACCGATTGATACAAGCCTGCCGCCGAAGCCATTCCGACATCTCCCATTTGCATCAAAGCCCTGTACACATAGGTGTCAATAACATCCGTAGCAGACATCAATGCTCCCGAATTCATAGGAACCTGATAGAACAAACCAAAATCCGCGTTAAAAATTTTGCCCACCTGCAGCAGCGTCATAATCATGACGACTGGAATGATGAGGGGAAACGTAATCGAGCGTACCTGCTGCCACTTGCTCGCTCCGTCAAGCGTTGCCGCTTCATAATACTCGGCGTCTATGCCTACGATCGCCGCCAAATAGATGATGCTGAAATACCCGACGCTTTTCCACACATTCACGATTGTCAAAATATACGGCCAATACTTGGGCTCGCTATACCACGTAATGCCGTCCAAGCCTAGCGGCTCAAGAATGAGCTTGTTCACGAATCCATACTCCACGCTAAGAAAGCTGAACACCAGATAGCTGACAATGACCGCAGAGAGCAGATAAGGGAGCAAAATAATGCTTTGGTAAAAGCGTGACATCAGCTTTTTCTTAAGCTCATTGAGCAGAATCGCAACGCCGACGCCCAGTATGACGTTGATTACAATAAAGAGAGCATTGTAGAGCACGGTATTGCGCGTGATGAGATAAGCTCGATCCGTCTGAAACAGAAACTCGAAATTTTTAAAGCCGACCCAATCACTCCCGAGTATGCCCTTTGCGTAATTCAAATCCTTAAATGCGATAATGACGCCAAACATCGGCAAATAATTGTTGATCAAAAAATACAAAATGCCCGGCACCGTCATCAACAGCAAAACCCGATGTTTTCTCAGCATCCTCCAGAAGGCTGTTCTGCTGCCGTTTCCTGTCTTTGCGGCTTTCAATATGCATCGCTCCAAGTCGTTAGTGTTCTATGAAGCAATCATATCTGGTTCCGCGGATGCGACCTACCTCTTAAATGACTTGCTCGATACGGATTGTGACATTTAATCATACATACAAAAAAAAGAGCCCGCGCTTAGCACATGACTCTCGGTTAAAGCTGAAACGGAAGCCTGCATGTAACCTCCATTTATTGGTTTTTGGAAAACTGCTTGCGGTACTCCTGCGGATTAAGCCCATAATATTTGCGGTACAGCTTGGAGAAATGCGAAAAGTTCGTGTAATGAAACATTTTAGCGATATTGCTTACCGTTTCGCCCGAGTTTAGCAGCAGCTCGTTCACCTTTTTCATTTTTTGCTGAATCATATAGTCAGACAGGCTCATTCCGCTCTCCTTGCGGAACAGCCTTGATAAATAAGCAGGGTTAATATGGACGCTTGCCGCCAAGCTCTCGCGGGACATTTCATCGAATAGATGCGTTTCAATCAATCGCTTGACCTTTTCCACAATCGTCGATTCTTTCTCTATGCTCGAAAAATGGTCGCATACCGCTTCGATAAGCCGCATCGTCCATGCCCGCAAATGAACAAGCGACTTGGTTGCCGTAGCCGAATCTAACGTTACGCCGTTTCCCAGCACCGCATGTGCAGGCACGCCGCGCTTCTGAAGCACATAATAGACGGTTTGCAGCAGCCCATGGTAAATGATGGTCAGCGTCTCTCCTTTTATCCCCGCGTCCGTCCCCAGCTTGTCGAACATGTCTGATGCGATTTTTTGCAATTGATCATCCTTAGCCTGCTCCAGCAGCTCCGCCCATTCAAAAAAAGCAGGCAGCTGGACCTCTTTGCTGGATAACGTCTGTTCCTTATAAAAAAGAACCGCCTGGCTCGCCGTAACATTGTTCAGCTCCATTTGGATCAGCGCGTTGTAAGACTGCGACAACGCGGAGAGGGACGACCATTCGCCGATATAACAGGATACCTTGCAATATAAATAGACGGAGCACGCTTCGATATAGGCTTGGCATCTTTTCTTTATTTGGTCAAAGGATCGCGCATGCTCCTTCGTTCCCTCGTCAAAAAACAGAGCAAACAGCACGCCGTTGCCGTCACGTATCACTTGGCCAGGCTCATTCTGAAGCAACAGCTCCTCGGCTGTCTTGCGCACCGCATACTCCATTACTTCCTCATCCCGCATGCTAAAGGGCTTCTCCCACTTCTCTAAGCTAATTAATAGGGGAAGAACGCTGTAACCCGCCTTAACCGGCATGTCATTAGCTGCTAGCGCCCGTTCAATATGCGAGGGCAAGGGAACGATGCGCTGCCACATCAAATCCTGCCAAAAACGTTCGTAAAGCACCGTTTTGTTCGATTCCCACATTTTGAAGTATTTCTGATAAATCTCGTTTTGCTGCTTATCTCTTTTCGCTTCGAGCTGCTGGTCCAGCGCTTTGCTTACCGTCATTTTTAGGACGTCAAAATCGACCGGCTTCAGCAAATAGTCAAAGCTGCCGAGATGAATCGCTTTTTGCGCATAAGCGAAGTCCGCGTGGCAGGTCAAAAAGATGATGGGCACGGAGGGAAAGCTTTCCCTTGCCCACTCTGCCAGCTCGATCCCGCTCTGCCCAGGCATTTCAATATCGCAAAGAATGACATCCACCTCTGTCTGAGCCAGCTGCAATTTCGCCTGGTCGACATTAAACGCCTCGTAAATGGCCGTGATTCCGAGGCCGCTCCAATCCACGCCAGATTTAATCCCTTCAACAGCAAACCATTCGTCATCGACGATTAACAATTGAAACATCGTTTAGCTCAGCTCCTTCTCACTCGGAAAGTGTCCGGAATGGTATCGTTAGTTTGATGCAGGTCCCTTTTGGCTCGCCGGTGCTCATCGTAAGCTCCGCAGCATCCCCATATTGCAGCTTTAGCCGCTGGCGCACATTCCAAATGCCGAGACTCCCCTCGCCGGAATAAAGATACGAATGCGTATCGTTCAGCTCCGCAAGCTTCTCCTCCGCGATCCCTCTTCCGTTATCGCAAATAATGATCTCATAAGAGCTTATCGGCTCCGCGTCCTTGCTCCCCCATCCCAGATGAACCTTGATTTGGAACGGCTCTGCCCCCATCTCGAAGCCGTGCTTGATCGCATTTTCCACAAAGGGCTGGATCAGCAGCGGCGGTATTGCCGCCTGCTCTAATCCATGCTCCATCGTCAGCTCAAACTTCAAATAGTTCGGAAAACGAAGCTGCTGAATTTCCAAATAGCTTTCGATATGCTCCAGCTCATTAGACACGCTTACAAAGCCGACATTCGTTCGGGTAACGAATCTGAAGTATTTGGAAATATGCGTAGACATCCGTTTAATTAAATCATTTTTGTTCAACTCGGCCAGATTGTAAATAATATTGATCGCATTCAGTAAAAAATGAGGGTTGATTTGCGCTTGCAAATGTTTTAATTCGGCCTGCTGCGTTCGAATCTGCTCTTCGTAGACGTTTATTTTCAGATCCTGAATTTCAGCCGCCATGTCGTTAAACGTATCGTTTATTATCGAAAATTCCTTTGATTTCTCATCGCCCAGCCGCGCTTTCAGCTCTCCCCGTTTGATTTGTCTCATCCCTTTAATTAAATCGCTCATCGGCTTCAAAAGGGTCGTCCGCAAAAACAGCAAGTAAATCGCAAGAACGGCTGCTCCTGCTATTGGGATGAGATAAATAAGGCGCTGAAAGTATGGCAGCTGCTGCAGTAGCTTCGATTCCGGCACGAGTACGGACAAGTAGACGTCTGAGAAAAGCGACTTGGTCGCAACGAGGATGTAATCCGCGTCCCCTGCCAGTTCTTTGTAAGGCTCATTGGCTGCCGGCAGCAATAGCCTATTGCCTTGCGCGATCTCTCCAGCCCCCGTGTCGGTCAAAATCGTTCCGTCGTCCGAAGCAAACATCGCTTGTCCGTTTTCCCCGATATCCAAATAAAGAAAAGGGACCATTAATCGGTTCATATCGATCCACATGCCCATGACAAGGCCGTACTCAGTCTTAACCAGCCTGACAATCGCCGATTGGCCATCATACTGGATAACCTTCCACTTTTTCTCCGCAAGCGATGTTTCGTCCTGCTTAGAGAGAAAGTCGCGCAAAGCTGCGCTGGCATGCTCATAATCCGTAAAGTCCCCGCCTTCAAACGCGGTACTAAGGAGCTCATCGTCATTGGGCGAATAAATAAAGATCATATTCACATGATCGAAGCCGCTCATGTCGGCAACCATCTGATTTTGATTCCGTACTTTAGCGAAAAAATAGTTAGCGCTTTCATGTGTGGCAGTCGAGTAAGTCCGCAAATCCGAATTTTTGGCAATATAATTGTAAATATAATTTTCGCCATCCTCAAGGGTCCGGTCAATCTCACCCATATACATGGAAAGCATATTTTTTGTCGATTGGCCTACCTGATTGCGAACGACGTCCATCGCATAATAATTGATAAATATAAGCAGGCAAAACAACGGCACCGTTACCGCCAAAAAACCGACGGTTAATTTAAACTGCAATGAGGCTTTATTTTTCATAGATGGTCTGCCCTTCTCAGTGACATCGTGAACGGGAGCTCTTTTTGTTGTAGAAGTATATCATTTATTTAGGCAATTTAATAGAATGAACACCATTGAAATCGGCGGATTTTTCAGCATGAAAAAAAGGATGCGCCAGCAGCAGCTTCGCTTCCGGCACACCCTCTTCTTATGGCCATGCTACAACAGCTGCATCGACTCGATGTGCCGCTTCGTCGCATCCGTGCCATGCTCATACAACTGCTTATAAATGCGTTGAATCAATTCATCATAGCCGCCGTTTATTTCGCTATCGCTTGCAGACCCGTAAGGGTGATGGGAGAAATGAAACATCTCCGCTTCGTCCATGCTGGACAGCTCATCCATGAGTTCCCTAAGCCGCGTATGCTCTTCCTCGTTCACGATAATCTCGAGCTCATATGCTGCCGCCTGCGGGTCCTCTAATATTTGTCCCGCCTGTACCGACACATAATAGGGCTTGCGTTCCTCGCTGCCTGTCTCCCGTTCATCCATGAATTGCATGCTCCTTCCTGCCTCATTAACTTTTACAGACACCTCTAGCATCCCCCGTCGGACAGACATTTTATCCCTTTTTCCGCATATAACTGATATTATCGCTACTTTGAGACCAGCAAAAGAGAGGAATGAGATCGATGTGTGGAATTACCGGCTGGATCGATTGGAACCGTGATCTGACTAAGCAAAGTGAGAGCTTAGAGAAGATGACTGACACCCTTGCACCGCGCGGTCCCGACGCTTCCGGCACGTGGATATCAGCGCACTGCGCTTTAGGGCATCGACGTTTATCCGTCATTGACCCGGAGAATGGCGCACAGCCGATGATCCGCCATACCGGTGATGACAAATATGTCGTCGTCTATAACGGCGAATTGTATAATGCGCCTGAGCTCCGCAAGGAATTGGAAAGCAGAGGCAGAATGTTTACGACAAGCTGTGACACGGAAGTGCTGCTGGTCGCATTTATGGAGTGGGGCAAAGCATGCGTGGAGCGGTTTAACGGCATATTTGCGTTTGCCATTTGGGATGTAGCCCAGCAGGAGCTGTTCCTTGCGCGTGACCGGCTTGGCGTTAAGCCGCTTTTTTACAGCACGCAGGACGGTTTATTTATTTTTGGCTCGGAGCAAAAATGTATATTGGCCCACCCGGCGGTAAAGCCTGAGGTCGGCGCAGAGGGACTTGCAGAGATATTCATACTTGGCCCCGCGCGTACTCCGGGCCATGGCGTATATAAGCAAATTAGCGAGCTAAGGCCTGGCCGCTGCATGACGGTCAATCACGCAGGCATCAAGACGGTTACCTATTGGCAGCTTGAAAGCAGTCCGCATCCGCATGATGTTGCAGGAACGGCGGAGCATGTGCGAGAGCTGCTCAAGGATACGGTTGAGCGCCAGCTCGTATCCGACGTGCCGGTGTGCACGCTGCTCTCCGGCGGACTTGATTCCAGCGCGCTGACGACGCTTGCGGTCAACTATTACAATGAAAACGGGCAAGGCAATGTCCATACGTATTCGGTCGACTATACCGACAACGACAAGCATTTTAAGGCGCATGCCTTCCAGCCCAATAGCGACGCCCCGTGGATTGAGAGAATGACGACGCATCTTGGCACGATCCATCATCCGATCCAGTTCGATACGCCTGAGCTGGTTGGCGCCTTAAAGGCCGCTACCTTCGCACGCGATCTGCCCGGCATGGCTGATGTTGATGCTTCGCTGCTGCTCTTCTGCCATGAAATCAAGAAAGACGCTACCGTAGCAATATCAGGCGAGGCGGCAGATGAAATATTTGGCGGTTATCCATGGTTTCATCGCGAGGAGGCGCTGAGTGCGAACACCTTCCCGTGGTCGCTTGCCTCCGCGATGCGCGCCGATTTGCTTGCCCCTGACGTTGCCGCTTGGATCAAACCGCTTGATTACATTGGCGACCGATACGCGCAAGCGATAGCCGAGGTTCCGCATCTGGATGGCGAAACCGAGCAGCTCCGCAAAATGCGGCAAATGTCTTATTTGAACATTACCCGCTTCATGCCAACGCTGCTCGACCGCAAGGATCGAATGAGCATGGCTGCCGGTCTAGAGGTTCGGGTCCCGTTCTGCGATCACCGGCTTGTGGAGTATGTTTGGAACATTCCGTGGGAGATCAAAAGCTCCGGCGACAGGGAGAAGGGCATTTTGCGCAAAGCGCTGCGCGGCGTTCTTCCTGAAGACGTGTTAACCCGCAAAAAAAGCCCCTATCCAAAAACGCATAACCCGAATTATTTAGCCGCCGTCAAAGGGCTGCTGCTTGACGTGCTGGACGATCCTAACTCCCCGCTGCTTCCGCTGATCAACGTGCAGAAGGTGAGGGAGCTCGCAGAATCGGATTCAGCAAAATCAAACATTCCTTGGTTCGGCCAGCTCATGTCCGGCCCGCAGCTCTTCGCCTACTTGTATCAAGTGAATTTATGGCTCAAGCAATACAAAGTCGTAATTGGCTGATAGGCACAACAAAACAGCCCCATCTGACAGAGCCGGTTCATTCGGCTTGCTGCAGATGGGGCTTCTTTATTTTTTATTAGGCTTGCGCAAGCAGCGGAAGCATCTGTCTAAGCGCTTCGCCGCGGTGACTGATCTGCTGCTTCTCTTCCTTCGTCAGCTCAGCCATTCCGCGGTTTAACTCTGGCAGCCAAAATAACGGATCATAACCAAAGCCGCCGGCGCCATGCGGAATATCTGTAATAACGCCGTCTACCGTGCCTTCTGCTTCCACGAATTCGCCGGTTGCCGGGTCATACAGCGCTAATGCGCATACGAATTGGGCTTTGCTCAGCAACTGCGAACCGTCAGGCAGCTTGCCTAGATGCTGGAGCTCCTTCTTTTCAAACAAACGTCCCAGCTCCTCGATCAGCTTCGCGTTGTTATCGCCGTCGGTCGCATCTTCGCCCGCGTAGCGAGCCGAATAGACGCCTGGATCACCGCCTAGCGCGAAGACGCGCAGCCCGGAATCATCCGCCAGCACGGGAACGCCCAGCGCATCGCCCGTCGTCTTCGCTTTAATTCGCGCATTCGCAGCAAACGTATCGCCGTCTTCCACGATATCTGGAATTTGCGGATAGTCGAGCAGGCTTGCCGTTTCTTTGCCAAGCTTTTGGAGCGCGTGCGCGAACTCCTTCACTTTGCCTGCATTTTTGGTTGCAACTACAATAACCTCATGCGATAAAATGGAGTGCTTCGCCATGGACGTTAACCTCCGATTCGAGCTGCCAAAGGTCCCAGCACATCACGCTGCTTGCTGATCAGCTCCGCAATGCCCTCTTCCCCAAGTGCCAGCAATTGGTTAAGCTCTTCCCTTGAGAAAGGAGCTTCCTCGCCAGTCCCCTGCACCTCAACAAATTTGCCGCTGCCCGTCATAACAACGTTCATATCGACCTTTGCTTTGGAATCCTCTTCATAGTTCAGATCGAGCAATGCCCGCTCCTGAATAACGCCTACGCTAACCGATGCCAGAAAATCAGTAATCGGGTATTTCGCGAACTGCACTCTCTCGGAAAGCTTATTGATCGCAATCGAAAGCGCGATGAACGCCCCGGTAATTGAAGTCGTGCGCGTGCCGCCATCCGCTTGGATAACGTCGCAATCGAGCGTGATTGTCCGCTCTCCAAGCGCCTGCAAATCAACAACCGAACGCAGTGCACGCCCGATCAAGCGTTGAATTTCCATCGTCCGTCCGGTTAGTTTGCCTTTTGCCGCTTCGCGAATGTTGCGCGAGTGGGTAGCGCGCGGAAGCATGGCGTACTCAGCCGTAATCCAGCCCTTGCCTTGTCCCTTCATAAAAGGCGGCACACGGTCCTCAAGGCTTGCCGTACAAATAACCTTCGTATCTCCTACCTCGATAAGGACCGAGCCCTCAGCGTATTTATTGACACCTGTCGTTATGGTTACCGGCCGAAGCTGGTTCGGTTGCCGACCGTCGTTTCTCATGCTAATTTCCTCCTGAGTCCTGCGTTGTATGATTCGTATACAAAACCTTTGCTTAATTGAAGCCAATCGATCCCATCCTACAATCCTTCCTATTTTAACAAAGTAGGCAACGAATTGCATCCGCTGCGCCTGAAAAAGAAAAAAGAGGCTGCTCAAAGGAATTTCCTTTGGAGCAGCCTCTTCATTGCAACGGGTCCAGCGTTACGATTTAATGGCATTCACGTGATGCGGTCTGCCTACTGGCTGGCTATAGGATTGGTCAGCCATGTCTACGACGTTGGATTCCCCGTTTACCTTGATTTGAACGGTTGTTGCTTTCGAATTTTCGGTGACGGATAGCACGAGCGCCTGAAGCATTTCAGTCGGCAGCTTTTCTCCATCCTTATACGCCTCATCCTGCAAATCAACCGTGACGACATCGCCTTCCTGCACGACGTTTTTGACTTGAACATCCGGCACAATGACGCTTATCAGCTCTTTTTTGTTAAGCGGTCCTAAGATGAGCTGCTCTAGCGCTGCTTGCGTAGGCGAGGCTGAGCGAGCGACTAAGCGGGTAACCGGTACGTAATATTGTTCCTCGTTTAAAGTCTGAGCCGAGAAGTATAGCGTAACAGGCGTAGATTGCGCGTAGTTCACGCCTTCAGCTGCCTCGATATTGATGCCAACCGCCCGCGTCAGCTTATCGTCAAGCGGGTAACCGTCAACCGGCATTTCCGGAAGCTTCGCGCCTTGATACCAGATTTCTACCCCTTCAATCCCTGGCATAGCCGTAAGCGTCCAAGTGATGGCTTCCACGATCGTCCGCTCGTCTTTAGCATTGTAATTGGTGAACGGCTCGGAAAAATCGACGATAGCAAGCTTTTGTTCCTTATCGTATTTGTAGGACTTAATTTGCGTGCCTTGCGGGATAACCGCTCGGAAATCCTCTGGCAGTTGATTCGCGTAAGCGCCGTTCTCCACCATCATTTCTAGCGCCTTCTGCCCGGCTGCCTCGTTCGCGCCAAGTGTTGTTTGAAGCGAGATTGGTGCCAAATAACCATTGCGGTCCTCGAGATAAACCGTCATTTGCGATTCATCGCCAACGCCTACTGCCTGTCCGGTTTCTGCGCCCTCTACCCCTTCTTTCTGCTCGATCTGCGGCGGATCGATTGGCTTGCTTGTCTCTTGCGAGAACAGGCCACAGCCTGCGGTTAACATAGGCAGAACCAAAACTCCAGAAAGTACAGCACCCCTAATCCATCTTTTTTGAATCATATTGACCTTTCCTCCCTAATCAAGTTTTGCCTGGCGGCTTTGTACAACTCCTTATTTGTAGTACTATGTATACGAGCCCTTCCCTGTTTTAGACCAGTTTTGTCCATAAAATCCTAAGGGGGAACAAAAACATGTCCAATCCCGAAATTTATAGCCTCAATAGCCGCAAAGTGGCTGACGCTACAGACGAATGGCTCATCAAGCGCGGAGTAACAAAACTTGCAATCGCCGAGCTTGTGCATTTTCTGCAAAAGGACTATTTCCCCGGCTTGACGCCTGAGGATTGCATTGTGCATGTGGATGCTGTCTTGTCAAAGCGCGAGGTGCAAAATGCCGTATTGACCGGTATTCAGCTCGATATCCTCGCCGAGGAGGGCAAGCTGATGCCGCCGCTGCAGGATATGATTAAGCATGACGAAAGCCTTTATGGCTGCGATGAAATTTTGGCGCTGTCGATTGTCAATGTTTATGGAAGCATCGGCTTTACGAATTTTGGATATGTCGACAAGCTGAAGCCGGGCATTTTGGTTAGGCTGAACGATAAAAACAGCGGCGAGATCCACACGTTCCTAGACGATATCGTCGGAGCGATCGCTGCGTCAGCAGCCAGCCGGATGGCACACCGCAGACAAGCCGAGCGCGAAGGCGCGACGCAGCCGCCGCTGGATTAAATATATTTTAACCGCGGGGTAGGTCGAAAAGGTCGACTTTGCTAATGAGACGTCTTCAGGACTACCCTTAGAGGGCAGGGTTTTGCTTGCGCAAAACCTTTCCTTTTACTCCTACGAAGCTGGGTTTTACTCGCGTAAAACCTTTAGGTCTACCCTTACGAAGCAGGATTTTGCTAACGCAAAACCTTTAGGTCTACTCTTACGAAGCAGGATTTTGCTAACGCAAAACCTTTAGGTCTACCCTTACGAAGCAGGATTTTGCTAACGCAAAACCTTTAGGAGGATAACTTATGAATTACGATATTTTTTATAAAGGCTCCTTTGCCATGTTGAAGGTAAGGCTGAACCCGGGCGAGAGCGTGAAAGCTGAAATGGGCGCAATGGTATCCATGTCGCCAACGATCGACCTAAAAGGTACGACTGACGGCGGATTCATGCGTGGACTCGGCAGGATGCTGAGCGGGGAAACCTTCTTTTTCCAAGAAATGACGGCGAATCGAGGACAAGGCGAGGTTCACCTTGCTCCTCCTTCCCTCGGCGATATTGAGGCGATCGAGCTCGATGGATCTTATAAGCTATACGTTCAGAAAGACGGCTTCTTGGCTGGCACCAGCGGCATAGAGGTTAACACAAAAATGCAAAACCTAGGCAAGGGACTCCTGTCCGGCGAAGGCTTCTTTATCGTAGAAATCAGCGGCAAAGGCACCGTGTTCCTTTCCTCCTATGGAGCGATCCATGCGCTAAACCTGAGTGCTGGCGAAGAAGTCATCGTCGATAACGGCCACTTGGTCGCTTGGCCTGGCTACATGAATTATACGATTGAAAAAGCGTCGAAGGGCTGGCTGTCCAGCATTACGAGCGGCGAGGGACTTGTATGCCGCTTCCGCGGCGAAGGCGTAGTCCTAATCCAGTCCCGAAACCCGGCAAGCTTCGGCACATGGGTGAAAAAGTTCATTCCCGGCGGCAGCTAGCCGCTGAATCTTCTTGATCCGGAGCAGCAGCGTCCACGCACTTATACTACCACTATCAACAAGCTGCTTTCAGCAAACTTAGCAGGAAAAACTCCAGCTAATTTTGCCTCTATTAAGCAATTATCAAGGTTAGATGGAAAATCTCCCGCTAATTCGTCACCTTTCAACCCACTCAGGGTGAATGTGTTCAAATTAGCGGGAGATTTTCCTGTTAAACAGTCATTTCGATCATTTCAAGTGAAATTAGCAGGAGATTTTCCTGTTAATCCGCGACACGACTAGTTTGGAGCTTCTGCACACGCTTGAGCCAAGAGCTGAGCTCGCGCGGACACTTATATAAGTATCCATCAGCAGAACAACCACTCGAGTCTCCTACCACTTCTGATGACTACTTGCTGCTAGCTGTTGCGTACACTTGAGCCAAAGCCCAAATCTACTCGCACTCTATTTTTGGAGATCTGTCACCGTCTGCGCATACTTAGCAGGAAAAACTCCAGCTAATCTTGCTACTTTTAAACGTTTATTCATGTTAGATGGAAAATCTCCCGCTAATTCGTCACCTTTCAACCCACTCAGGGTGAATGTGTTCAAATTAGCGGGAGATTTTCCTGTTAAACAGTCATTTCGATCATTTCAAGTGAAATTAGCAGGAGATTTTCCTGTTAATCCGCGACTCGACTAGTTTGGAGCATCTTTATACACTTGATCCAACTGCTGAGCTCGCCCGGACACATATATAAGTAACCATCAGCTGAACAACCAAGCGAGTCTCCTACCACTTCTGATGACTACTTGCTGCTAGCTGTTGCGTACACTTGAGCCAGAGCCCAAATCTACTCGTACTCTATTTTTGGTGTTCTGTCACCGTCTGCGCAAACTTAACAGGAAAAACTCCAGCTAATCTTGCTACTATTAAACGTTTATTGATGTTAGATGGAAAATCTCCCGCTAATTCGTCACCTTTCATCCCACTCAGGGTGAATGTGTTCAAATTAGCGGGAGATTTTCCTGTTAAACAGTCATTTCGATCATTTCAAGTGAAATTAGCAGGAGATTTTCCTGTTAATCCGCGACTCGACTAGTTTGGAGCATCTTTATACACTTGATCCAACTGCTGAGCTCGCCCGGACACATATATAAGTAACCATCAGCTGAACAACCAAGCGAGTCTCCTACCACTTCTGATGACTACTTGCTGCTAGCTGTTGCGTACACTTGAGCCAGAGCCCAAATCTACTCGTACTCTATTTTTGGTGTTCTGTCACCGTCTGCGCAAACTTAACAGGAAAAACTCCAGCTAATCTTGCTACTATTAAACGTTTATTGATGTTAGATGGAAAATCTCCCGCTAATTCGTCACCTTTCATCCCACTCAGGGTGAATGTGTTCAAATTAGCGGGAGATTTTCCTGTTAAACAGTCATTTCGATCATTTCAAGTGAATTTAGCTGGAGATTTTCCTGTTAATAACAAGTTCGTCTATAAATATCCACTTTTGAAGCAATGTGCCAACTGTTCAGCGATAAAAATACGATGTTGCCTTGGCCCCCTCTCTCCCATATAAGCCTTTTCAGACATATCGGACGCTATGAGCAAACACCCTCTGCGTTTGCTTATTTATTTTCGTTCAGGAACGTTTTGTTCGGTAAATAGTGAAGGGCGCGGACGAAGCGTACGGTTTTGGTCTTGGCCCGCATGACGATGGAATGTGTCTCCGCCCGTTGGTCGGGAAAATATTGCACCCCGCCCAAAAACTCGCCTGGCGTAACGCCGGTTGCCGCAAAATAAACGTCCCCTGTCCCGATCATATCCTCCATGGTCAGCACGCGGTACGGATCGTCAATTCCCATCTGCACACATCTGTTGTATTCATTGCCGTCTGCCGGCATCAAGCGAGCCTGCAGCTCTCCGCCTAGACATTTTAGAGCAGCTGCCGCGATCACGCCCTCCGGCGCGCCGCCCGAGCCTACATATAAATCGATGCCCGCCTCGGGAAAAGCCGGTGCCATCGCACCCGCAACGTCGCCATCCGATAGGAACTTAATGCGAACGCCCACCTTGCGCAGCACCTTCACGATTGACTCATGACGCGTCCGGTCCAAAATCATAACCGTTAAATCCGAAACCTTCTTATTTAAAGCGTCAGCCGCTTTACGAAGCGTCACGTCCATAGGGTCCGTAATCGATAGCTTGCCAACTAGCGCTGGGCCAAATGCCAGCTTTTCCATGTACATGTCCGGGGCATGCAGCAGCTGGCCTTTCCCTGCGACTGCGAGAACGGACATCGCGTTGTTTAATCCTTTTGCAACAATTTCCGTTCCTTCCAAAGGATCAACCGCAACGTCCACCTCCGGCCCGTTCAGGCTGCCTACTTCTTCTCCAATGTATAACATTGGCGCTTCATCCATTTCACCCTCGCCTATGACGACCGTTCCCCGAATGGACACCGAATCAAACATATAGCGCATCGCCGACGTTGCCGCTCCATCCGCACTATTCTTATCGCCTCTTCCCATCCATGGTGCGGATGCCAATGCCGCCAATTCCGTTACTCTTACTAGCTCTAATGCCAATTCTCTCTCCATGATCCAGTCTCCCTTTGCTCTCAAATGACGGAATAGATCATTAGCATACAGGTTCAAGTCATTTCCGTTATTTAATATGTATCATATATTTATTTATGTCGCAATATATATTTAATATCCTTCATTAAATCATCATTATTATCATTATCCATTCCATTATGCATTCGATAAGCAGGAAAAAGAACGACAAAAGAGCGTAGCTCACAGGGCTGACCTGCAAGGTACGCTCTTTTAGCGATACTCACTAGACGTTCGAAAGGGTTTGGTTATTCATAAATCTCGATTTCAAAAAGCGACGGACCATACGGCGGAAGACCCTTATCCGTAACTAAAATACGTACATATCTTGCGTGGGCACTGCTCGGCAGAGTGATGGCTTCCTCCAGCTTCCCCGCCGCATTTAATGTACGGTTGAGCGAATGCACCGTCTTCCAATCCGCGCTTTCAGCCGATAAATCACTGCCAGGCGCAGCTACTTGAATATCAAGCGCTTTTCCATATGCGGTTTCCCATGTCAAAATGATTTTGCTGATGGAATAGGCGCTATTCAAATCAATATAGAACCACTCTGGCGAATAAGGAGCCGTGTTGTTTGCGGCCCAATTCGCTTCCCATCTTGTGTCTTTATTGCCATCCGTTAGCAAGCTAGACGGAAATACCACGTTATAGCTTGATGCAACGGTCTCTTTGTTAAGCGCCACATTCACCGAGACCGGGTCTGTACCGGGATCTGTACCCGGATCCGTACCGCCTCCGGTACCACCGCCGCCGCCGTTGCCGCCACCGCTAACCCATGAGCCGTATACCTCAAACTCCCATAAGGAATAACCGTAGGCTGTGCCTCTCGCCGTTCCGTACATCCGAATATGCCTTGCCTCTTGCCCACTTAACGCAATATTGTCGAGCCCGCCATTGCCTGCGGCTTCGGTAAACACATCTGTCCAGTCACTGTCGCCAGGGGCTTCCGCAGAAGAGATCTGCAGCTTGTAGCCTTTGCCAAACGCTCCCTCCCAGTTAAGGACGGCGCTCTCCAGCTTGTATATGCCTCCCAGATCGATCGCTATCCACTGCGGATCAGAAGCAGCAGTCTCCCACCTTGTGCTGCCCGCACCGTCAACTGCGTTTGCCGCAGGCTGCGAGACTGATGATGCGGTTGCCGTCTTATGAAGCGCCACGTTCGCGGCAGCCGTCTTCACCTGCTGCTGCACTTCACTGATGCCGTAGCCTGCTGCCGTAATTGCAATCGCGTAGGTTTTTATTTCGGCAAATAATGCCGCATCCAGCTTGATTTTACCCGCTTCCACCGTATAGCTGCTGCTCTGAACCACTACGCCGTCAATCGTAAGCTGGCCAATCGCGTTACGCCATGCTGGCTGATCGGCAAACGTAAGCTCAATCGGCTGCCCTACCTTGTTATCTGTCGCATCGGCTGTCAGCACTGGCGGAGCCGCCACTTCACGAATCGCGACATTGTCGATGTAGATCGCATGCTCGCCATCCGGTGTCGCAAAATTGCCGTTCACGACGTTGCCAAGCAGGAACTTCAGCGTCAAATTAAGATTGCTCTTCGGCAGCAAGCTGGTCTTATACGTTGTAGCTTGTTCTCCCGACAAGTTAAACAGTACCGCTTGAGCGTTGTACCCCGTTAGCTCCACGCCAATCGGACGGTTAACCGTTGACCATGCGTTAAAGCTAAGCTCATAGGCTTTGCCTGCTTCTAGCTTGATCCCGCTTTGATTAAACTGCGTGGACCAGCCGACGGGGACATTCCAAGTAGGGTGCATCCCGCCGTGATAAAAGATATCGATTTGGGCTACTCCGTTTTTGGCTTCATATTTGGAATCTCCTCCATCGCCGAACCAGTGCTCCCAGCTTGCTGCGCCATTGTACATCCCGCCGTTCAACACCAGATTGCCGTCACCCGGCAGCATTAATTGCTTGATGCTCGCATCTGCGAAGCCGGCAGCCTTCACTTGAATGGCGTACAGCTGATCGATCGCAAAAACATCCGCAGCGATCGTTATACTGCCGGGCTGAACCGAATACTGCCCTGCCGTCAATGCAGCACCATTCACTTGGACGGCTTCAATCGCTGTTCTCCATGCTTCATGGTCGGTAAACTTAATTTCAACCGATTCGCCTACATGTTTATCCACCGATTCCTTGATCAAGGTCGGCGGACGATCCACCGGCGCATATTGAACCTCCAGCACCACGTTGTCAATAAACACATCATGGGCACCGGAAGGGCTCTGAGCTGTTTTTCCAAGCAGAAACTTCAGTGTAGTCATCTCGTCAGCCGTCACATGAAAATTGTATTCAAAATGCTTCATTGCAGGCGTCAATACGATCGGCCCTGAATAGAATCGTCTCGCATACGAAATGTTTTCGAGTGCAACCTCAATATCGCGCGTAACAGAGGCGCTTGCGTCAAACGAAACCACGTAGGTCATTCCTTTGGACAATTGAATGTTTGGCTGATTCAACATGACGTTCCAGTTGTCTGCGCCTACATTCGTAACGGTTACTTTAGCCGCGCCACCGGCTTCGCTGAATGCGGCAGCTCCCCCTTGCGTGAACGGCTCCCATCCCGACAAGCCGGCTGCGAAATCACCGTTGCTGAGCGGGAACAATTGGATGCCCGTGTAATCCACATTCAGGTTGCTTGTGCGAATAAGCTTTACGTTGTCGAGCTGGACTGAAGCATCATTGCCGCCTAGCAAAAATACGAGCTGCCCTTCGATATCGCTAACGCCATTTGGCATCGTAAAGATCATATTATGCTTCTCGTACGCCGTGCCTAACGTGATCGTTTGTCCCGCATAGGTTACAGCGCCATCCTTGCTCTTAAACTGTACGGCGATATCACGTGAACTTGAAGCTTTTGCATCAAACGTGAATGCATACGTATCCCTTTGCAGCAGGTTAATGCCCTGCTGCTGCACCACAATATCCGAAGCTTCTGCCCCTCCGCTTGCGATCAGGGCATCCAATTCACGGATGCTAGGGTGTACACTAACCGTTGCGCTCGCTGCATCCGATACGAATGTATTCCAGTATTGCAGTCGATCCATCGTACCCACATCAAATCCGCCATTATAAATGTGGTTTCCGTTATTCAGCGGAGCCTTCGCGCCATTTGGCTCGCTCACCATATCAACCGGCTCCAGGCGGACGCCGCCGATCCATACATCATTCGCATTCGAGCCTGCATTAAACTCTATCCGTGCAGCAGCATTTGTTTTGGAGCTCATCAGAAAACGATATTCATAATGACCGACCTGCTCCTTCAAGCCTGCTTCAAAATTATCCGAATAAACCGCCCATCCGCTATTTGCATCGCCGCCTAGCTTAACGCTGATGCTTCTTGGCGCAGACGCCTTCGCATCAAAGCTGAGCTTATACGCTTGCCCCTTGACCAGCGTAACGTATTGAACGAGCTGCAAAGCATGCGGCGCATTGCCGCCGTTTGAAATATCGATTTTCGCAAATGGAGCGCCATCCGCTTCTACAACCGATACGACACCAGCGCCTCCAAAATCAGCGCCATGCAGGAAGTTCCAATAAACCGGATCAACTTCCGGGCTCGCTAGCGTAACATCCTTGATGCCCTTCGCATAAGCCGTGTCATAGATAAAGCTGCCATTCACAGCATTCTTTCCATTCGCGGGAAAAGCATCCTTCGCAAGCGTCGTATCAACAGGCTCCTTATACGCTCTGCCTGTCAGCTCATAAGCACGGACGTAATCGATCTCCATCGTCGCTGGAAGCAAAGACGCATCGGGCTTGCGGCCGCCGTCATAATTGCCCCCAACCGCCATGTTCAGGATAATATAAAATTCCTTGTCGAACGGGGCAGGGTACGCATATTTATCAGGCTGATCCGCTCCCCAGCTGTTCCAATCGGTGATCGTTTGATACAAATTCCCATCTACGTACCAACGTAGCTCCCCCGGCTCCCACTCTAAGGAATAGGTATGATAACCCGTTATATCCTCGCCCTCCGGAAAATGATACTGCGAGCCTGTCGCCTTGTTGTTCGGAGCATTTTTGCCAAAATGAATCGTTCCATCGACTTCGCCCGGAAGCCTGCCGCGCGCCTCCATAATGTCGATTTCGCCGGACGAAGCCCAGCCGCCATATTCACTGTCCTTCGGCATCATCCAAAATGCCGGCCATAACCCTTCGCCCTCGGGAAGCTTCATTCGCGCTTCGAATTTTCCGTAAGCCTTGCTAAAGGTTGGGCTGGTCCATAAGCGTCCTGATGTATAGGGCTTGCCGCCAAAACCGTCGTTTTTTGCTTCGATTAACAATTGCCCATTCTCAACCTTAACATTCTCTTTCCGGTAAAATTGCTGCTCATTATTGCCCCAATCGGCTACGCCATAGTCGCTGCCGTTGCCAAGCTGGTATCCCCATTTATCTAGATTGACGCCGTTCGAGTCTAAGTTGTCCCCGCTGCCGTCAAATTCATCGGACCAGACTAGACTCCACATCACCTCTTGCTGGATGTCTTGGATAACCTGCGCGTTCTCATGCCCCGCCGCTTTAATCAATATGCTATATGCTTTCGCAGAAGCGAATTGCGACTTATCAATCGTCAGCTTTCCTGCAGCAAGCACATACGCACTCTCCGGCAGTATACGGCCATCTACGATGACAGCCGTTACCGCATTTCTCCAAGCTTCATGATCGGCAAAGCTGATGTCGATATCCAGACCTAATGCATTGTCAGAAGCATCCGGGGACAGCACCGGAGGCGAAGTCAGCGTAATGTTGTTCCCGCTGCGCGCCTTCTCGCCTGCTGCTTCTTTTGCCCCTTTGAGCTCCACACGAACATTATCTACAAACACATCATGCGGAACGTTCACCGTTCCCTCCTGGTTGCCCAGCAACAGCTTAAAGGAGGCGGCATCATCCCGATCCATCGTAAATTGGTAGCTGTACGTTTTTGTCACATCATCAAGCTGCACCTTCTCGTTCAAAAAGCGGGAGTACGAGCTGTTCTCGACAATCGCCTCAATCGTCCGCGGCGTGCTCGATCTTGCCGCAAATGTAACGATATACGTATTGCCTCTAGCTAGAGCAAACGCTCCTTGCTGCAAAATAATGTCCCAAGCGTTCAAGCCAGTGTGTGCAATAGAAGCTTTTGCGGCACCCTGATCAGCAGAAATTACGGCGCTGGACGGCCCATCGTAAACGCCCTGTATGTGCGTGCTCCAATCCTGCATTCCCTCATCAAAATACCCATTTTTGAGCAAGAACGCTTTGCTCCGCGCATCCTTCAGCTCTACTCGAATATTATCGACAAATACATCATGCGCGCCGATTACAGCCGCACCGTCGAGCTTGCCTAGCAGCAGCTTGAACGATGCTGTAATGTCTCCTTGCGCCTGCAGCTCGTAGCTGAACGTCTGCTTCGCTTGCGTCAGCTGTACTTTTTCCGATAACAAGCGGTTATTTCCTTGATCAATCACGATTTCCATGCCGCGATTTGCCGAGGATCTTACGTCAAGAGAAACGGTATACGTCTTCCCTCTAAAAAGGTCAAAATCCGTCTGCATCAGCATAACGTCCCACGGGTTGTTGCCTTCGCTGGCAATCGCCATCTTCAGCTCCCCATCCTGAGCCGTGAAAGCTGCGCTTGAGCCCCATCCGTCATATCGGCCTTGCACATGCTCGGTCCAACTGGCCTTGCCATTTGAAAAGTCGCCATTTTTCACCGGAAATTGATCCGCAAGCGCTAATTCGCCTACGCGTACCATAGCGATATCATCCAAATAAACATCACCCTGCTGCCCGCCCAGCAAAAAGGCTAAAATGCCGTTTACATCCTTTGGATGCTCCATCGTAAACAAGACCGTATACTCCTTCATTTCCGCAGTCAGATCGATTTGCTGCGGAGCAGCATAAGGAGTTCCATCCTGCTTAAACAATGCTGCCTGTATCGTTCTCGCAGCCGCTGCTTTTCCCTTAAACGTTATTTTATAATCGTTGCCTTCGATCAAATTAATGCCGGGCTGCTCCAGCTTAATGTCGCCAGGCGCATCTCCGCCATCGCTAACGGCTGCATGAAATTGCCGATGAACGGGATCAACAGACGCAAGCGCTGTTCCGCCTGCCGCGTTAAAATGCCAATACGTCAGCCGGTCGATTCTGCCAAGATCAAAACCGCCATTATAAACGTGATTGCCGTTTATCGGCTCCTTTGGCGTATTTTCTTGATACGGATCAGGCGATACCGTCTCCTGCACCTTCACATTGCCGATCCATACCGGGCTCGTGTTAAGACCCATGTTGAACTCAAGACGAGCGAGCGTGTCGGTATTGTCCTTCATTTGGAAAATCAACTCATACGACTGCACCGAGTCTGACAGCTTCGTTTCCAAGCTATCCGAATACGTCGGCCAGCTGCGGCCTTCGCCGCCGCCAAATTTAACCGTCATATTTCGGTTGGCGCTGGACTTCGCGTCAAAGGACAGCTTATACCATCTGCCTTTGCCAAGCGTGACATTTTGGATAAGCTGCACGGCGTGCGCCGCATTGCCTCCTGACGAAATATCTGCCTTGGCGTATTTTGCGCCATTAACCGTATCGACCGAAATCGAGCCGCTGCCTTGGAAGGTGCCGATGCGCACGAAATTCCAAAACTCGCTGTTCAACGTCTGATTAGAATCCGTAACGGATTTAAATGGCTCATTGAAGCTTGAATCATAAATGAAATTGCCGTCAATCGGTTTCTTGTATTGCTCCGGATAAGGCTCCGAGACTATGATTGGCTCAACCGGCGTCTTATATGGCCTGCCTGTCAGCTCATAAACGCGAACGTAATCGACTTCCATTTTGCCCGGCAGGAGCGAAGGGTCCGGTACGCGACCACCATCATAGCTGCCTCCAACCGCTAAGTTCAAAATCATATAAAAAGGTTTATCGAATGGAGCAGGGTACGCATATTTCGCAGCCTGATCGACGCCCCAGCTATCCCAGTTGTCCAGCTTCTGATACAATTCGCCATCGACGTACCACCGGATTTCACCCGGCTCCCATTCTACGCCGTAAGTGTGAAAATCCGTAATATCCGTATCTTCGCCAAACTCATATGCCGCGCCGGTCATCTTGTTGTTTGGCCAGTTTTTCCCGTAATGGATCGTACCGCCGACCTCTTGCGGCAATCGGCCGCGCGCCTCCATAATGTCGAGCTCGCCAGATGCCGCCCAAACGCCGTACTCGCTGTCCTTTGGCATCATCCAGAACGCAGGCCATATGCCTTCGCCGACCGGCAGCTTCATCCTTGCTTCAAATTTGCCGAACGTTTTATTGAAGGTTGGCTGCGTATAAAGTCTTCCTGATGTGTACGTTTTGCCGTCGAAGCCGTCATCTTTCGCCGTAATCGTCAATTTCCCGTCCGCTACTGAAATGTTCTCGGCACGGTAATATTGCTTCTCGTTATTTCCCCAGCCGTCAAGGCCATACTGCGAGCCCGTTCCAAGCTGATAACCCCATTTATCAAGGTTTACCCCGTTAAAATCAACATTTTCGCCGCTCCCGTCAAATTCGTCATTCCAAACCAGCTCCCAATCATCCAAAGGAGCGGTCGTTGGTGCGGGTGTTGGTGCTGTTGTTGGTTCATCCGTCGGTTGAGGAGTTGCCGTTGGTGCGGGCGTTGGTGCAGCCGTCGAGCCGCCTCCGCTATCTCCGCCGCCTCCGCTGCTCTGTCCAGGCGCCGCAGGCTGATCGGACGTAACCACGCCTTTCTGAACAGAAGCTCCGCTGCCTTTCTCAAGTTTCTTGTCGTTAATGATGATGTCACCGCTCTCATTATGAATCTTAGCGATCGTGCCCTTCGCCTTCAGCTTCGTGCCTGCTGCTTTCTCCAGAATCGTCAGCTCTGCGACATTCGCGTCTCCTTCTATTTCAAGCTGAGCTCCGGATTGTACGACAACCTGATCCACAGCTGCTGTCCCTGATAGAACGACGCGAACAGTGCCTCCTGCTTTGTTCACAACCAGCCTGCCAAGCTTCGTATTGATAAAATGAATGCTGTTAACGCCGCCGCCATTAACATAAACCGAACCTTTTACATCAACATCGGTTAAAAAAACATCGCCTTCCCCAATGCCTTGGGTCAGAAACAAATCATGATCGATTACCGCTTTGTTTATTTTAACGTCCGCCGCATTTACGATCGCATTTCCCGCAACACGAAGGTTGCTGTAGCTGCCTGCCGCATTAACGACCTCTGTCGCTAACCTGTCCAACAGCGCAATCGCTTCGGCTCTCGTTATCGCTTTAAGCGGTCGCACGGTCTGATCCGGGTAGCCCTTTATGTACTCGCCGGCCAATAGCTGCTCAAGCGGCGCTTTCGCGTACGCCTGCACCTGATCATTATCCTTGAACGCTGCTAACAGCTGACTATTCACCGCTTGCAGCTTGAACAGCTCCGCTGTTATTTTCGCCGCTTCCTGCCTCGTAATCGGTGAATCCGGCTTAAACGTTCCGTCCGGATAACCTGTTAAGTAACCCGCCTCCTTCACTGCACCGATATCATTGTAGTACCAGGCGCCCTCCCGGACATCCGTAAAGGTATTTGTTTCTGCTGCATTTAAGCGAAACACCGCATTCACAAGCCTCGTAAATTCAGCTCGCGTAACGGGACGGTCCGGCTGAATGCTGCCGTCGGGGTATCCTCCCAGCATTCCTTTAGAGATCCACTTTTGCAGCGATTTCTCGCCCCAATGGGCTGCGTCGCCATCCGTTGATACTTCAGCGCTTACGGCCGGCAAGCTGCTCATCAGCATCATGAGCACCAGTACAATTGAAATAAACCGTTTATTCATGCGTCTCCTACTTCCTTCCCAAATGGATTTCATACGAATGAT
Source organism: Bacillus sp. FJAT-26390 (assembly GCF_001682865.1). Taxonomy (GTDB): domain Bacteria; phylum Bacillota; class Bacilli; order Paenibacillales; family Paenibacillaceae; genus Pristimantibacillus. The sequence goes on along the minus strand of NZ_MAQX01000022.1, from coordinate 321,256 downwards.
AACGCTTACTTATCCTCTCAAAAAAACAGCCTGCTCCTTACAGCTCATGATGAAACTGCAACGTGACAGGCTGCTTGCTTAGTCTGTTCAGGGGCTTCCTTTACAAGAGGCCCCTTCCGATAAAAGTGTTTATTTAACGCTGTTGTACCAATCGTTAACTTCCTTCGTAATTTGCTCGCCGCCTGATTTTTTCCAATTGTCAACCATCGTATCGAACGTATCTACCGGCTGTTGGCCGTATACGATCTTATTGAACGTTTCGTTAAGCAGCTTGTTCAGAAGCTCGTTTTTACTTTGCATCGTTTCAGTCAATGGACCCATATAGTAGTTTTTCATACGGATATCTTTTTGGTCCATAACAACCTTCATCGCATCGGTATTCTCTTTCAGGCGAGTATTAAATTCTTGCTTCTCGTAAGGCGTTACCGGCTCTGCGCCGCCAGCAAGCTTAACATGCGTTTCTGCATATAAAGTTGGGATACGAGCGCCTTCAAAAGTCAGCGTGTAGAATAGCGGCGGTGCTGTTTGATCCTTAAGGCCTGGGAACAGATCCGGATATTTCCCGATATCTGCTGTAATCGAACCGTCAGGAAGCGTTGCATAGTCATAGCCTTCTGCGAAGCCCTTCTCGAATTCGCTGCCTGGCTGCGGGTTCGCCATATTATCGAAGAACCAGTTATAGTAGTGTACAATCGCTTCTGGGTTTTTTGCTTTTTTGTTTACGAATACATAACCGTTAGCCGGCGGGTTGCCGCCTGCGGAGCCGATTTTGCCATCTGGACCGGCAGGAACCGGATAAGCTTTGTATTTTGCGGCAGGAACGTTGTTAAGCAGATCCGGGAATGGCCATGCTGGAAGCCAGTTAGGTCCAAACATAATGCCCGCTTCGCCTTTTGTAAACAGCTCGGAGCCAGTTGTTTCATCAAGCAATGCAGAATCTTGCGAAATGTAGCCTTTATCGAGCCATTCCTTCAATTTGGACAATGCGTTTTTGGCAGCAGGATTGATAGAGCCATGCTCGAGCGTTCCATCTGCTGTCAAATTCCATTGACCAGGCATCGTGCCGTGAGCGCCAAAGATGAAGCCGATGTCCGTCATCCAGTTAGCGAATCCGTTTTTGAAGCCGGTTGCAAGTCCAAGCGTGTTCGGCTTGCCGTCGCCATCCGGATCATTTTTCACGAATGCATCCATAACCGTTTCCATCTCTGCAAGCGTCGTTGGCGCTTTCAGATTAAGCTTTTGCAGCCAATCCTCACGAATCCACATCACATGGTCCGCATTGTAAGCGTAATCTAGAATCGGCAATGCCATTTTCTCGCCATTACGGGTAATCGGCAGCCAGATCGTTGGATCAAGATCCAAGCCCGCTTTGTAAGTATCATTCGCATATTTGTCGACCAAATCGCCAACCGGCATAAATTGTCCGGAGTCGATCAACATATTCACCGTTTCCATATCGCCGCGGTAAGTAACGACATCCGGCATTTCCTCGCCCGATGACAACATGAGGCGCAGCTTTGTTTTGTAGGCGTCGTTCGTATTTGTTACAACCCAGTTGTACTTGATATCGATGCCAAGTCTTTCTTTGACCAGGCGGGTATGCACGTTGTCTTCAATTGATTCGCCTTCTTTGAAGATGGAGCCGTTTTGGTTAAGTCCCCAAACCGTCGTTAAAGTAACTGGTGTAGCGTACTTCCCATTCTCAAAGCCGTCGGTGCTTCCCTCAACCTTGGCTGGCTCGTTGCTCGCTTTGTTTGTTGCGCTCGCATTGTTTGTTCCCTTGTTAGCACTATTGCCGGAACAAGCTGCGATTGCGAGCATAAATGATAGTACCAATAAGACCGAAAGCCATTTCTTCATGCCTTTACCCCCGTAAGTTATATTTTGTTATTAATTACGATATTTGTCATACCGCTTGTTTCCAATCATACAACCCGGCTTCAAGCACCGAAAGACCATTATTTTGTTATTGATGCCTTTTTCTTGCGCTATTCCTTTACGGCTCCCATTATAATGCCTTTTACGAAATATCGCTGTAAAAATGGGTATACAAGCAGGATCGGCAGCGTTCCGATGAAGATTTGTGCAGATTTTACAGTACGCTGGGAAATATGCTTCAGCTCATTGACGTCGGGATTTATTTTATTAAAATCCTGCTGTACAATAATCGTTTGCAAAAAGGTTGATAAAGGATATTTTCTATAATCTGTAATATACAGCAGACCATCAAACCATGAATTCCAGTGTGTAACCATTGTAAATAATGATATTGTGGCGAGCGCAGGCATCGATATGGGCAAAAAGATACTCCAAAGCGTTCGGAATTGCCCCGCTCCATCCATCAGCGACGCCTCCTCCAGCTCCTTAGGCACTGCCCGGAAGAAGTTCATAAGCAGCACCATATTAAATACGTTGATCGCCCCCGGAAGAACGAGCGCCCATATCGAGTTCATCAAATCCAAATTGCGGATAAGCATGTACGAAGGGACAATGCCTCCGCTGAACAGCATCGTAAAGAGGAAGTACCAGGTATAGACCGAACGGCTTTTAAACACCCGTCCATCCTTGGATAACGCGTAGCCTGCAAGAATCATCAGCGACATGCCGACGATTGTGCCAAGCGCCGTACGCTGAAGCCCAACGAACAGCGCATTATGAAAGTTATCGTTATTAAGCGTTTTCGCATAAGCGTCAAAGTTGAACCCGATCGGCCACAGCTTGACCAGATTGGCGTTAGCCGGCGAGCTTGCGCTTAAGCTAACCGCGAGAATATGGACGAGCGGAATAACGCAGGACACGCAAATGACGGCAAGCAAAATATAATTAAAAACCGAAAAGACTTTATACCCTGATGTTTTGTGATACATGCTCTCTCTCCTTCCTCCGTTCCCCTAGAAAATTCGGTATCCAGCGTATTTGTAAGCCATTCGGTAAGAGAACACGATCATAACCAAACCGATAATGGATTTGAACAATCCGACTGCCGTTCCGAAGCTGTATTGCCCATTCAAGATCGCAGTGCGATAAACGAACGTATCGATGATATCGCCCTTATCGTAGACAAGCGCATTGTATAGGTTGAAAATTTGATCGAAGCCGCCGTTCAAAATATTGCCGAGCGACAACGTCCCTACCACAACGGCAATCGGTATCATCGAAGGCACCGTAATGTGCAGCGTCTGCTTCCAGCGCGTTGCCCCGTCTACCTCCGCCGCCTCGTAAAGAGAAGGATTCACGCCGGAGAGGGCAGCTAGAAACACGATCGTGTTAAAGCCGAAGTTCTGCCAAATATCGCTGACGACTACGGTGAAGCGGAACCAATTGCCATCGCCAAGCCAAAATACCGACTCCAGCCCAAGGTTGTTGAGCAGCTGATTCACGATTCCTTTGCTGCCGAGCATATCGGTCAGGATCGCGCCGAGAATGACCCATGATATAAAGTGCGGCAAGTATACGAGCGTTTGAACGACTCGCTTGAACAGCATTTTGCGAATCTCATTTAGCAAAATCGCAAACGTAAACGGCACCACTAATCCGAATACGATTTTTAGACCGGATATAATTAAGGTGTTCAGGATGACCTGCTTGCTGTCCGGATACTCGAACATAAAGCGGAAATGCTCCAGCCCAACGAGCTTCGAGTGAAAAATGCCGTTATAGGGCTTAAAATCCTGAAACGCCATAATTAATCCGCTCATCGGCACATAGGCGAATATGAACGTAATAATGGCTGCTGGCAGCAGCATGAGATGCAAGGGCCAAGTGCGGCTAAATATTTCTCTTGATCCATTATCCTTTTTTCGTGTTTGTTTTGTTTCTTCCTGCAGCGGTTTTTTTAGCGCACTTTCCACTGTTCTGCCCCTTTCCAAACAAAATTTGATTTGTGTTTTATCAGCTCTCCTGTATGATTAATTTTATCAGCAGTCTCTCCTGTTCTATAGACCACGATCTTTGGAAGCATGCCATTTTGTAGACTTATGTATCATTATTTTCACAAAAAGAGAGGATTCCAGCATGCGCTTACGAGAAAACACGTTTGCCAAAATGATCACGCTAATCGTTCTTTTACTCATCCCGATCATCGTTTTGTATACGCTTTCTATTCGGACGAGCATCGGCGTCATCAAGGAAGAAATGACGTCGCTCAAGCAGAAGGACATTACGTTTCTTGCCAGTGAAATCGACAAGAGCGTGACTACGCTCTCAACGCTTGGCTCGCTGCTCAGCGAGGATATTCATATTCAGCAGCTGCAAAATTTGCATCTTATTGAAAGCGCCTACCAGCGCAATGACGAGAAGCTGCGCATTCTCGAGCGGCTGCGGCTGCTTAACGTCGCGCAGCGCTGGGATACGCAGTATAGCATCACGGCTCCGGCCAGCAAGCAGCTCGTTTCTACGAATACATACCTGTCCTACGATCTCGATTCGATCAAAAAAATATTTACCCCCTCTTGGAAATACGAAGAGATGACGATCCAGAGCATGAAACAAAACCGGTTCGTCCGCCATATCGTCAAGCCCAAAAGCAAAACGACCAATTTAGATAAAGCCGGCATCATCGTCGAAATCTCTTTTCCGGAGGAGCATTTGATCAAAGATTTGGACACGTTTAAATTAGCCGGCAAGGGTGATCCCTTTCTCGTGCATGCGGATGGGCGCACCATTAAAAACCGGACATCAGACAAAGAAATGACAGACAGCATCAAGGCGCTGATCCAGCAAAAGACGGTCCAAGAGGCATCCAACCAGATCGTCACGATCAGCGGCAATGATTTTCTCGTCACCTCCGCCCATGTCAAAACGCTGGATTGGTATTTGGTTGACTATGTGCCGATTGCGAATGTGCTGAAGCCTATCGTCAAAAGCCAAAATTTATTTTACGGCTCCGTCGGATTGCTGCTTATCATGAGCCTCCTTGCCGGATATTTGCTTTACCGCAACGTCCAGCGCCCAATCGGCCTGCTGGTCCGCAGCGTCAAGCGGCTTCAAGAAGGCAATTATTCGACGCGGATAACCGCTAATCCAAGAAATGAATTTACGTATTTGTTTCAGCGCTTCAATGATATGGCCGCCAATACCGAGCAGCTTATACAGAAGGTTTATGTCGAGGAGCTTAGGCGGCGCGAGGCGAACGTGAAGCAGCTGCAATCGCAAATCAACCCGCATTTTTTATACAATTGCTTCGCGCTTATCCGAAGTCTTGCAAGGCTTGGCAAGAAGGAATCCGTCATGCGGCTCGCTATGCATTTATCTACCTACTACCGTTATACGACGCGGGTCGAGAAGCTGACGGCTACCGTTAAGGAGGAGCTGCAGCTCGTTGAAAGCTATTTGGAAATCCAGCAATTCCACATTCAGCATCTCTCTTATCGCATTGAGGTTCCCGAGGTGATGCAGCATTCCCAAATTCCGCGCCTGCTGCTTCAGCCTATTATCGAGAATGCCGTTTTGCACGGAATTGAACGCTTTGACGGTGACGGCCTGATTACGATTTCCGGCGAGAGCAATGACCGCTATCATACGATTATTGTGGAGGATAACGGTATTGGAATGACGGAGGAAGAGCTGCGGAAACTGGAGAAAAAAATTATAAATCCGCCCGACGATACGAGCGGCTGCGCGCTTTGGAACATCCGTCAGCGCATGCTGTTCCAGTTCGGCCCGGAAGCTTCGATCAGCTTCCGCATTCGAGCCGAGGGCGGGGTCGCCGTTTATCTCACTTGGCCCCACGAAAATTACTCCACCTAGATTAAAATATAGGAGCTGTTCATCATGTATCAATTGTTAATCGTAGACGATCAACCAGATCTCGTAGAGGATTTGGCAAGCAATTTGCCTTGGGGTACGGTCGGCATCGCTTCGGTCTATCAAGCGCATTCCGGGCAGGAAGCGCTTGAGATCATGAACGCCACCCCGATCGATATCGTCATTACGGACATCCATATGCCTGGACTGTCCGGACTTGATTTGATCGAGCAAATTCGGGATTCGTGGAGCAATGTGAAATGCATATTATTGTCCGGCTACAATGATTTTGAATACGCCCAAAAAGCGCTTCAGCATCAAGCCAGCGATTACTTGCTAAAGCCCGCCGAGGATGAGGAGCTGCTGCTTGCGGTCAAAAAGGCCGCCTCGCAACTGGAGGAGCACTGGAATGAAATCAGCTCGCATCAAAGCGCGCTAACCTCCTTGAAAGATAATTTGCCTATTTTGCGAAATCATCTGCTGCTCTCCCTTCTGCAAGGCCAAGCCTATAGCGAAGCTAAGCTTAAGGAGCGGCTCGACATGCTCGATCTTTCCTTTCGGCAGCGCGAGCCATACGGATTGATGCTGCTGCGCATGGAGGATTATTTTGACGAGCAGACCGAACGGGACGGCGCCTTACTTGAATATGCGGTGTGCAATATCGCGGAGGAAATCTTCTCGGAAGAATACCGGCTTTGGCATACGAAGGATGAGCATGGCTATTTTGTTTTTCTCATTATGAGCAAAGAAAGCAGCCGCCATGAGCAATCGCAGCTTTTGCATCTTATTGAGCAAAAAGCGGCTCAGTTTCAGCATTACGTGAAGCTTTACTTAAAGGGAACGGTATCGCTTGTCCTTACGAAGCAGGATTCATTCCCGCTCGAGATGCGCGAGACTTACGATTTCTCGCTCGTCAGCTTTAGGCACCGGATTGGCAGCGAGCGCGGTTTTCTGTTGACCTTGACGGAGGAAGCGCAGCACGGGGAAGCGAATTCTCTCTCCCATTTGTACAATCCGCCGCTGCTTATTCATTTGCTCGAGGCTGGACAATGGGACGTAATCGCGGAGAAGCTGGCACTTGTCTTTGAAGAGCTAGAGGTGAAATGGGGCGAATCGCATGAGCATATATTGGAGACTTACTTCATGATTGCAAGCTCGCTTAGCTTCTCGATTCACAAAAACAAGCTTTGGATGGCAGATATTATGGGCGCCGAGTTCAACCAGCTGCTGAGCGGCCCCCACTTTCATACGATTAAGCAGCTCCGCTCTTGGACGACGGCTGTGCTTGATGCCTACCGAAGCCATATGAGCAGCAAGGTGCAGCATTCTCGTTCGACTACGGTTCAGAAGGTTCAGGAATATGTTGCAAGCCATTTGGAGGACGCATCGCTGCAATCGATCGCCTCCCATGTTTTTTTGAATCCGTCCTATTTGTCGAAGATTTACAAGCTGGAGACAGGCGAGGGCATCAGCGATTATTTATCCCGTTTAAAAATGGAGACGGCAGCGCATATGCTCCGTACGACACCGGACAAAATTTACGAAATTGCGGCTAAGGTCGGTTATTTGAAAACGAGCTATTTCATCAAGGTGTTCAAGGATCGTTATGGGATTACGCCGCAGGAGTTCCGCGACCGCTAAGGCGTGAGCGCCGCGTAACGATAGATGCCATCCACGGCAGCGGAAGCGATTCTAGCTTTCCGCTCCAAATGAACCAAATGAGCAAGCGTCTCCGACATCGCGAATCGCAATTGGTGGGCGTTGCCGCTGAGCCGACTGCCGAATAATGCCTCGCACATGCCATAAGCGGAGCGGGGCTCTTCGGCTAGCATGGCCGCCATCTTGTCCAGCCTGCGAACGTGATGCTGCTGCAGCTCCACGATCCTTCCGCCAAAATCAGGGAATGGGTCACGATGCCCCGGGAACGCAAGCTTAACCTCAAATGACCTTAGCTCCTCCAAGCTGTTCAAAAAATCCGCTAACGGATCGCCATCCTCGCCAGGCACGACGCTTACGTTCGGTGTAATATGAGGCAGCACCTGATCGCCGCACAGCATCCATTGCCGCTCCTTCTGATAGAAGCAGACCTGCCCTCTCGCATGTCCGGGCGCGTCGATTAAGAGCCAGCTTCGTCCGCCGAGCATGATATTGCTTCCAGCCTCGAAATAGGTTACCTCGGGCTGCGGCGATACCATGCTCACAAACGTTTCCAAATTTTCCGCAATAGCCTCCCTCAGCTCCGCCGGCATACCGTGCTCAGCGTACAGCGTTAGCAGCTGCTGGGAGAAATCGCTATTGTCTCCCCATAACCGCAGCGCATAGGCATGCGCTTCACGGGTCATAAACACAGGAGCACCGCTTCTTTCCTGCACGTAACCAGCTAGTCCGTAATGATCGGGATGCTGATGCGTCAGGACTATCCGCGTAATGGCGTTCCACTGCAAGCCCTGCTGCTGCAGAACCTCCTCCCACACCTGAATGGCTTCATCGGTCCGCAGCCCTGGATCAATTAGCGTGAAGCCTCGATCTTCGGGAATCAGGTAACTATTCACCCATTTCAGCGAGAACGGGACGGGCACCTTAACCTGCAGCCATCCCTCCTGCCAGCCTATTGTATGCAAAGCTTGTTCCGTCAAGCTTGTTATGCTATTGTGCTTTGTCATTATCATTTCGCCCTTCCTGCCATAATCATGCGTGGGGAGGTTGCCGAATCGTAAGCTGACCCATTGTAATTGCCGTACAGCTGCTCCATGTCAAGGCCGCAAGCCGCAAGATGCTTATCGAACCAACCGAGATCGTACAGCCTTACACGCTCCAAATACTGCCTTGGCTCGTCATTCGACTGGGAACTGGACACCGTAATCTCTTTTTGCACCCACCCGTCGCGAATGGATCGAACCTCTTCTATAAGTACGCCGCACTCCTCATCCCTTCGCTCCGAATAAGGCACTAACGTTTGTTCCACATAAGTAGGATTAAGGAAATCAATCAGAAACGAGCCGCCGGTGCGCAGCACTCTCCGGATATGCCTTATAACGCTCACATTGTCCTCTTCCGCAGTAAAGTAACCGAAGGAAGTAAATAAATTGACCGTTGCATCAAAGCAGCCTTCCTCGAACGGCAGCTCGCGCATATCGCCCTGCACCCACTTTACAAGCCCGCTCCCGTCGTGGCGGTCGGCTTCCTCCAGCAAAATAGGCGACAAATCCATCCCCGTCACCGTGTAGCCGAAGTCAGCGAGCGCAAGCGCATGCCTGCCCATTCCGCAGCCAATATCCAGCACGTTGGCGCCCTCTTTCAGCTTCAGCCATGCGATCATTTTACGAACCTCTTTATTTGCATCCTCATAATTGCGATGTTTATAAACGAGCATATAATCGGAGCCAAAGCTCTGTTCGTACCATGGTTTCATATATTGCTCTCCTTCGTCATGAACATGCGCCTAGCAAAAATAGATATTGGATTAATTGTACTTGAATTCCATCCCGCTCGCAAAACAGTTTCCCTCAGGCATAGTTTTTGGCTTTTAGTGTAAACTATGGAAGTTCATCCGGTTGGTCGGCCGATTTTGATCATCTTAAAGAAGGGGGTATCGCCATGATAGAACGCATTCGCTTATTGTTCGCCGAAGCAATCGATATCAAGCTGGAAACGTTGCAAAATAGCGAAATGACCATTGAGATCGCTTATATTGCACCTCTATGCGAAGAAAAGAAAATAAGCGATTTCATCATCGTCCCTTTCACGAAAGAGGAATATTCGTTCCAGAATCAATTAAACACGAACCCCGATTACCGGGTAATAGAGGACGTCGCAAGATGGCAGGAGCTTCTGCTTCGCGGCAATGTGCTGATTGAAGCGAATTGCACCATTTACTCGTTCGAGGTTGCCCGCATCATCAGCATTGAAAACCCGCAAACGCAGGTAGAGAGCGCCATTCAAGGTCCTCAGCTCGCGCTGAGTGAAAATATAAATATTTCGCTCAACCTGGTCCGCAGCATGTATCCGTCTCCGGATCTGTCCGTAGAGGAGCATACGATTGGCTCTTTGTCCAAGACGCCCGTGTTCGCCCTGTACGATCAGCGCCGGGTCGATCCTACCGTGCTCGAAAGCCTACGTACGAAACTCACGACAATTAATGTGGAAATGCTCCAAGCGGCCGGGGATTTGGAGAAGCTTCTCGTCGGCAAACGCAAGCATTTGTTTCCTACGCTTCTTATAACGGAACGTCCAGACCGAATAACCAAAGCGTTGTCCAAAGGTAAAATCATTATTCTCCTAAAAGGAAATATGTTCGCGATCATTTTGCCTGCTACCTTTTTCGATTTCATGCATGCGATGGAGGATGATTACGACGCGTATTGGATGACCCGTTTTCTTATCTTTCTAAGATACGCCTCCATTGTGCTGACGATCACGCTGCCGGCGCTCTATATCTCGGTCGTCTCCTACAACCCGGAGCTTTTTCGCGTGCAGCTTGCCTTCTCCATTGCGGGCAGCCGCTCTGCCGTTCCATACCCCTCGTTTGTTGAAGTGTTTATTATGCTCTTCATGATCGAGACGCTCATTGAGGCCAGCATCCGCTTGCCGCGTTACATAGGTTCTACAGCTACAACCGTAGGAGGGCTTATTCTCGGACAAGCTGCGCAGCAGGCTGGTCTCGTGAGCAGCATCATGATCATCGTGACCTCGGTCGTTGCGATATCCAATTTCGTCATTCCCGTAAATTCGCTTTCGTTTGCAGTCCGTTTTTTGAAATATCCGCTCATCGCCGTCTCCATTTTTTTTGGCATCACAGGCGTTGCGGTCGGTATGTTCATCTATCTCACTTATCTTTGCAATCTTAGAAGCTTCGGAAAACCGTATATGCGTATATTCGGAAAATTAAGGCCATTAGAAGGCGATGTCGGGCAGGTGAAAATCAAGTGAATCGGTATGTCTTTTACAATTTCATACTCGTCAGCTTCATTAACTTGATGCTGTTCGTTCCGCATATTTTAATTCAGGCCCGTTATAACGGTGCTGTAGCTTCTATCCCTGTCGGCATTGTCATCGGCACGATTCTGGTCTATATGTACACGAGCGCCATGGCTAGGTTTCCCGGCAAGGGCTTGCCGGAAATATTAAAGCAGCATTGCCCTAAGTGGCTCGTCGTCATCTCCATGTACTCTTTTGCCATGATGTGGTGGATGGGAACGTCGATCGTTGTTATCGCCTACGCCATGGTCATCAATCGGTTTTTTAATCCCGATGCGAACACGATCGTTATTTTGGTTATGCTAATTCTTGCGTGCGGTTACGCGGCGACCCGTTCCACGCTCTCCGTCATATTTGTCATCGAGATCGGGCTTATCGTCAACGCGCCGATCATTATCTTTATTTTGTTCAAGGCGGTGAGGAGTCCTCAATTAAATTGGGATGCCATTCGAGTCGTCGCCAATTACGTCACCCATATGCCCACCTTGACCTCCGTTGCGGCTGCTTCTTTTATTTTTACCGGATATATTAATCTATCCATATTTAATAGGCTCTTTTCGCCAAACTTCCGCTTCAAATTCCGCTGGATATACCCGGTCTTCGGTAGCGTAATTTTGCTTATTACGTTTTTTGTCCCGATCGGATTTCACGGTACGGAAGGCGTTAACCAATATATTTATATTTGGAGCGTTACCGCCGACTCCATGCTCATGCAGTATGGGTTCATTGAGCGCGTATTGTTTCTTTTTCTTATTGTTTTTTTAAATTTGACGCTCATTTATACGATGGCCGGCTGGCATCAAGCGATGGAATTTATTAAAAGCTGCTTCAAAAACTATAAGCCGGAAATCGACAGTCCAAAAACGCCGGCATCCAACTACGTGATCGCCAGCATTTTCGCAGCGCTTACGATCCTTTATCTTGTGCTGACTAACGAGAAGATGAATGTGTTTATTACAACTTATTGGCTTGTGCTCCGCATGTTTGTTGAAGCCCTTATCGTTGTATGGGTATTCGTCTTGAGTCGAAAGGGGTCCAAAGCGGCATGAGCAGCGCAATTCGAGCTATCCTGACGATTGCCGTATTTGGTTTGCTTATCAGCGGATGCGGCTTCAAGGACATCGACAAACGTTTTTTTGTCGTCGCGCTTGGCATTGATTTATCCGAAAACGAAAAAAAACCGTATCGCCTCACGCTTCAGCTTGCCGTACCCTCGCCGAAAATCGAGCCGGGCGCATCGAAAACGCAAATAGAAACGATTGATACCCAAAGTGTTGCCGAGGGCGTCCGAATGATGAAAGCCTATGTAGACAAAGAGCTCGATTTCGGGCATTGCAAAGTATTCCTTATTGGCGAGAAGCTGGCACGGCAAGACTATCAGAACCTGCTGGAATGGATGACAAGAAGAAGAGATATCCAAAGCGTAGCCGATATCGCAATAGGCAAACCGGACGCTGAGAGCCTGCTTAAAGTGAAGCCGGTCTCCGAGCGCTATCCAGGCAATACGCTGTTTCTTAGCTTCGGCTCCGACGGCACCGAATCATCCTACACTTACGTGGAATCGTTATCGGATTTCTCAAGGCGGGCCTCGGAGCAGGGACTCGACCCATTGATGCCTGTTATCGCCAAAGATAAACGGGAAAGCTACGTAATCAATCGGACGGCGCTGCTGAATAAGAAACGGGTTAAGCTCATGCTCACTCCTGCGGAATCCCAGCTCTACAATCAGCTAGCCAGCGATTTCACAAAGTCATCCATGCATGGCATGTTTCAAGGAATGGATCTTGTCGTTGCTCTGACAGAAATTCACTCTAAGTATCGCATCGGGAAGCATGATGGCGAAGAAACGGTTATGATGGATATCAAAATGAAGGTTGTATTCGAGGAAGCTCCAAAAGGGATTTACAATGATCAATGGAGACCCATCGAAAAAAAGCTAAGCGAGGAATATGCCAAATCCTGCGTGGCCCTTCTGCGAAAAATCCAAAAGGCAGGCGTTGATCCCGTTGGATTTGGGCTTCGTTATCGTGCCACACATCCCGGCAAGGATGCATGGAAACAATGGCAGAAGATTTATCCAACGATCAAATTCGTTGTACATGCGAACATCATAATTGAAGGCACCGGGCTCATCAAATAAAGCAATAAGATCAAGTCCCCATTCTGCATAACAAAGGGTTGTCTTCATGGTCACAAGACCTGCGAAGACAACCCTTTTTCGCTTTATTTAAGAACCAGTCTATTCGTTTGACGCAGCGCTTGAATTGATCCTGCTCCGATGCCGAACATCGCCGTCCGCAGTTCAAATTCGATCCGCTCAAATTGCTGAAGCAGCTGCTCTTGCGATACTTGATTGGTGCCGTTAGCGGCTTGCGGCAGAAGCACTCGTCCAAAGCCCGCTAGGTTAGCTCCCAGCGCGATAGCCTTTGCTGCATCAACGCCGGTTCGAAGGCCGCCGCTTGCAATGATATTCGCATGCGGCAGCCGATCGCGAATTTCTATGATGCTCTCTGCCGTTGGTATTCCCCAATCTGCGAAAGCCTCTGCTGCCTGCCTTCTCATCTCGTCTTGCGAGCGAAACTTTTCTACCTGGCTCCAGGAAGTGCCGCCAGCTCCAGCCGCATCAATGAAGGCAACTCCGACACCGGCAAGCGCTTCCGCCGTATCGGCATCGATTCCCCATCCGACCTCTTTAATGCCAACCGGCACCTGCAAGTATTTGCAAACCTGTTCGATCGACTGCAGCAAATTGCGGAAATCCGTATCCCCCTCCGGCTGGAACACCTCCTGCATGCTGTTTAGATGCAGAACGAGCGCGTCCGCCTCCGCAATATCGACCGCTTTGCGGCAGGAGTCCACGCCAAACCCATAATTAAGCTGAACCGCGCCAATATTGGCGATAACAGGCACGGTAGGCGCATCCTTACGGATGGAGAAAGAGGCCGCAAGCTGCTCATTTTCAATAGCGGCGCGCATCGAGCCAAGGCCGATTGCCCAGCCTCTTGCCTCTGCAACCACAGCCAAGCGGCGATTAATCGCACCTGCTTCATCCGTTCCTCCCGTCATGGAGCTGACGAGCAGCGGAGCACCGAGCTTTTTGCCAAACCATTCCGTATCCAGCCTTACCTCGCTGAAGGAAACCTCAGGCAGCGCATTATGCTTAAAGCGGTATTGCTCCAACCCCGTTTGTATGCCAACGCTGTTTACTTGCTCCTGCAGGCAAATGCGTATATGCTCCCCCTTGCGCTTTGCGGTTGCTGCTTGCTGATCTACTGTCATGCTTGTTCCTCCCAAGCGCGAACGGCTAACGCCTTTTATGGCGGCGCAGCGCAATTTTCGCTTCTCTATCTTCTAATGTTAATATGCTGCTTTGTTCATACTCAATCCCGCAAAAACGACTACCTACTAGCATAGCATAATTTTCTCATTCACGCTCCTAGCTCCACGACATTGACACATAAGCCGCAGAATAGAATAGTTCCTCCAATCAGTGTGACATAATAAGGAAGGCACTAGTTCTAACTTCTACCCGCATAGCCATGACATGAAACGTCTTCCTTCATATTTATGATTTTTACAATCATTAAATTGATTTTTACAATCATTTTATATTGTTAATCCGTCGGAACTCATATAAAATAAAAGTAACGAATCCACCAAGGAGGCACACAAATGGAAATTATTAAATTTGATACACAGCAGGAATTGGACGCTTATGCAGCAGGGCTTTTTATTAACACCGTAAACGAGAAACCAAGCGCAGTGCTTGGGCTGGCAACAGGATCGACACCTATCGGAATTTATGACAAAATAGTAGAGTCATACAATCAAAAAAAGGTTAGCTTCAAGGATGTTACGACGTTCAATCTGGACGAGTACGTTGGCCTGACGGCTGAAAACGACCAAAGCTACGCTTACTATATGAACAAGCATTTATTCTCGCATATCGATATCCCGTCAGCTCAAACCCATTTGCCTAACGGCATGGCTGAGAATCTTGATGCGGAAACCGCTCGTTACGATGCTATGCTTGAAGCGCAGCCGGTTGATATCCAGCTGCTTGGTCTTGGCCACAACGGTCATATCGGCTTTAACGAGCCCGATGTCAACCTATCAGGCGGCACTCACGCAGTGAAGCTGAAGCAAGAAACCCTTGAGGCGAATGCACGTTTCTTCGCTTCTATGGACGAAGTGCCTAAATATGCGATTACAATGGGCGTTGGCTCGATTTTGAAGGCGAACACAATCGTACTCGCCGTCCGCGGTGCGGACAAAGCAAGTATTGTTAAAGAAGCATTGACTGGTCCGATCACCACCAGCGTTCCAGCCTCATTGCTGCAAACACATGCGCGCGTAATCGTTCTGCTCGATCGCGAGGCAGGAAGGATGTTGGATTAAATGACAGTAAGCTCTGCTAACTGGCTCATTCATAATGTGAATATCGTACTGGAGAACCGAGTCGTTACCGGAAGTGTTGTCGTTCAAGATGGTAAAATAGCCCAGGTCATTTCGGAGGACGACAACGAAGCAGCAGGAGCCGTGACGAAAGAGCTTCCTTCTATAGATGGTCAAGGCGGCTGGCTGCTGCCAGGCTTCATTGACGTTCACGTCCACGGCGGTTTTGGCGCTGATTTCATGGATGCCAGCCGTGAAAGCTTTGACACGATTACTAAGTTTCACGCCTCTCAAGGGACAACGGGCATGCTGGCTACAACGATGACTGCTGCGAAGGACGCAATCGAGAATGTCTTGCAGGCAGTAGCGAAGTACCGCAGCGAAGAAATGCCTTATGCCGCTTTGTACGGCGTTCATTTGGAAGGCCCCTTCATTAGTGAAAAATGGCCTGGTGCGCAAAACCCGATCTTTATTAAAGATCCGCAGCTAGAGTGGATGAAGCAGTGGCATTCAGAGTGGCCAGACCTCATCCGCCAGCTCACGCTGGCGCCAGAGAAAAACGGCGCAATCGAGACGATTACTTGGCTTGCTGAGCAAGGCATCAATACGGCATGCGGACATACCGATGCCGTTTACGATGAAGTCATCGCCGCCGCCAATGTCGGCCTGTCGCAGGCTGTTCATACGTTTAACGCGATGCGCGGCCTTCATCATCGCGAGCCCGGAACGCTAGGCGCCGTTTTAACCGATGATCGCATTGCTGCGGAGCTCATTGCGGACGGCATTCATGTGCATCCGGCGGCGATCCGCCTCGTGCTTGCCGCGAAGCCGCAAGACAAGGTCATTCTCATTACCGATGCGATGGCAGCAGCGGGCATGCCGGACGGCGAATATAGTCTAGGCGGCTTAGCCGTTATCGTGAAGGACGGCGAAGCGCGTTTGCGCGAAGGCAATGCGCTTGCAGGCAGCTGCTTGACGATGATTGGCGCCGTTCGCTTTATTCTTGAAAACTCAAGCTTAACGATTGCTGAGGTCAGCAGGCTAGCGAGCGGCAACGCAGCGAAGCAGCTCGGCATTAGCGACCGTACCGGCTCCATTGCAAGCGGCAAGCAAGCCGACCTTGTATGGACCGATGCATCGCTGAACGTACGGCAGACGTGGGTGCAAGGCCGCTCCGTGTACGAAGCGAGCCAAGGCTAATGCAAAAATCCCCTTAAGGTCGGTTGACCTTAAGGGGATTTTTTGTGCAAAGACGGAATGTCCTGCAAGGAGAACATTCCGTCTTTATTCACGGTATTAGCCCGTCACATGCACGGAAATGCCATGCTGCTCAACCGCTGCTTCCAGTTCCTCCGTCAGCGGAACGTCGGTAATGACGCCGCGAAGCTCCGTTAAAGAAGCGATGGAGAACAGCGAGGTACGGCCTGTTTTGGTATGATCGAATACGGCATACGCCGCTTGCGAACGCTTAATGAGTGCTTTGGCGATTTGCGCTTCCTGCTCCGAGTAGGTCGTAATGCCGCCGGCGGCAGAGATGCCGTCAACGCCGATGAACATTTTGCCGATATGCAAATGGGATACCATGCCCTCGCCTAGCGGTCCGCAAAGCTCGAAACTGTTATGGCGCATAATGCCCCCGGTTACGACGACTTGAATGTCGCTTCCCGCCAGCTCCATCGCAATGTTAACCGCATTGGTTACGACCGTTATGCCCTTGCGGGATTTTAAAATCTTCGCGATCAAGAAGTTCGTTGTGCCCCCGGAGAGCGCGATGACGTCGCCTTCGTAGATTAAGGAAGCAGCCAGCTCGGCGATCCGCTCCTTCTCCAAAATCGACAATCCTTCCTTCTCGGCAAAAGGCAGATCCCGCACGGAATTCATTCCGTCGTACATCGCTCCGCCAATCGTTCGGATAACGGGAAATTCCGTCTCCATTTGCTCCAAATCACGACGCGCTGTCGCTTCAGAGCAGCCGAAACGTTCAACCATCTCCGCTATCGTCACTCGTCCCTGCTGCTTCAGCAGCAGCAGTACAGCCTCCCGGCGGCGCTGCCCCTTGGAACCGTTCACATCAGCCATTGTCAGCGCTCCACCCAAGCTTTAGCGGACATCCGCTGCTGGACGACATCCCACTCCGGCAGCGCTTCCCAGTCTCCACGCATTTGTACGACTAACGATCCATTGATGCTGGCAAGGCGCACCGCTTCAACAGGGGTTAGTCCCTTCATAATGCCAGCTAAGAAGCCCGCACAGAAGCCATCTCCCGCGCCTACCGTATCCACAACCTGTTCAGCAGGATAAAATGGCAGGCTTTCCTCTTGGCCGTTATTTAATACAACTGTCGTATCGCCTCTGCCTTTGATGATCGAGACTGCCTTCAATTTATTCAGCTCGCCTTTGACATACTCATAGTCATCCGTGTTATACAATAGCTTAAGCTCATCCCAGCCCGGCAAAAAATAATCCGCATCCGCAGCAAGCGGCAGAAGCGTCTCGCGCGCTTCCTCAATGGACCACAGCTTTAGGCGCAAATTCGGATCAAAGCTGACGAGCACGCCCGCGTCTTTGGCGATATCGACTGCGCGGCGCAGCGTCCTGCGGCAATCCTCGCTGAGCGCTGCGGTAATGCCGGTGACATGAAGCAGCTTTGCTCCGCGGATATAGTTTTCGTCAAGCTGCTCCGGAAGCATGCGGCTTGCGGCCGAATGCTTCCGGAAATAATGGACGGCCAGCCGGCCCGCAACATGCTCGCGGAACATCATGCCCGTCGGCGCCTCGGCGCTAAGCTGGGCACGGGACACGTCTACACCTTCACCGCGCAGCGTTTTCAAAATGATTTTGCCGAATGGATCGTCGCCAAGTGCTCCAAACCAGCCTACGGACGTGCCAAGACGGGCAAGTCCAATTGCGACATTGCTTTCCGCTCCGCCGAAGCTTTGTTCAAGCGTCGCAGCGCGTTCGATTGACTTATGCTCCTGTGGCATAAATAGAGCCATTGATTCGCCAAACGTTACAATTTGCGGCGATGATTCATGCACGTTGCAATCCCCCTACAGCGTTTTATAATCTAAGTATTTACGATTAGCCTTGAAGCATCGGAAACTTCATGAAGTAGATAATAGCGATATACAGCACCAAAACGATGATGCTCATAACGCGTGCTTTGTTAATATGTGCGGTTGCGCTTTTCCCGTCTTGAATCGAAGCAACGACGAGCTTAAGCGGTTTGGAAATGATCCCGCCAAGTGCGGCAATGCCAAGGAAAAGCACGATAATAATAACCATCCATGCTACGCTGTAATCAGCCTGCGACATCAAGTAACCGCCAGTTAGCAGCTGCAAAACAAGGAAATACTGGGCAATGCGATTAGCTGACAGCAAACCGTCCGCAAGGCCGCCTTGTCCGACTCCAGCAAGCTTGGATGCTCTTCCAACCATGATCGGAAGCACGATATAGAATCCCATCCCAACTGCTCCTAACACATGCAAAAACAACATTACTTTAAACATGATTAACTCCTCCTGTTTTGGTACAGCGTAATCAACGACCCGCTATTGCCAAAATCGTATCTAACAAATAGTTTATCAGAAACGAGATTTTTTTCAAATGATCACGCTATCAATCCGTTGATTTATAGCCTTTTTTGCTGATTTCATGGCGATTCGTTCCCGAAGTTTTCACACTTTGCCATTTGTGCTGTCTGACAAGCTGTTCCGAGCCGGTTTAAGCTTTAAATCCATATTTACTCATAACCCCATGAATGGCGAAATAAGTCACGTCCTCAGGCAATGCGTCTTTAATTGGCCGCAGCTTTTCATTCCCAAGCTCTCCGATCGCTTCTACGATCAGCTGCTCGTATTCGGCAGGAATAATGCGGCTCCAATCAATCTCTTCTCCCTCGTCGGCGCAGCGAATTAAATGCCCCTCTACCGTTACCTTGCTCAGCCCTCGCTCCTTGGCAATCTCATCTGGCTCCAAGCCTGCTTGAAACCGGGCAAGCGTAGTCAAATAACTAGGCTCCTCGTCGCTTGATGACCGTTTACCGGAAGCGGCAGTCTCCTTGGATGCTGCCGCAACGTTTGCGGCCGGCTGCCCCTCGCCGCCAAACGAATGAATGACGGCAAGCAAGCCTTCGCCGTATTTCTCCGCTTTCGCGGATCCAATCCCTTTCACCCCTAACAGCTGATCCACCGTTTGCGGCTGTACGTTGGCAATTTCTCGAAGCGTCGCGTCAAAAAACAGCATGAACGGCGGCACGCCTTCCACCGCTGCTTTCTCTTTGCGCCACTGCTTAAGCGCATCGAATAGCGGAGAAGCATTCGCGTAATCGGCAGATGCCGTTTGCCGGACAGTCGCACGTACTCTTTGCATAATCGGTTCGCGGCCTTCTAAGACCGGCAGGGCATTGGCGGTTAACGATACGACTGGATATTGCCCGTCGCTTAGCTTTAAGTAACCTTCCGAGACGAGCCAATAAAGCCAATCCGCGATTTCCTTCTCCGGCAAATGGCGCATCAGTCCGTAGGTCGACAAGCGGTCAAGCCCGAATTCAAGCAATCGTTTGTCGCGCGAGCCTTTGAGCACCTTCGCTGCCATCGTAACGCCGAAGCGGCCTTTCATTCGCCCGACACAGGAGAGCGCCATCTTCGCCTCCTCCGTCCGGTTAACCGGCTCGCTCTTATCCAGGCAGCTGCTGCATTTGCCGCATGCCTCTACGCCGGTCTCGCCAAAATAATCGACGATAAACTGCTGCAAGCAGCGCTGCGTTCGGCTGTAATTCATCATCGTATGCAGCTTGGAGAGCTGAATCGACTTGCGGTCCGTATCCCCGGTGCCTTGCTCAATCAGGAAGCGTTGAACCTGCATATCGGCTGGCTCGAACAGGAGAATACATTCACTTTCCTCTCCGTCCCGTCCCGCGCGGCCCGCCTCTTGGTAGTACGATTCAATATCGCTGGTCATTTGCCAGTGCAGCACGTAGCGGACGTTCGGTTTATCGATTCCCATGCCAAAAGCGTTCGTCGCGACCATGACGCGAATATCATCAAACCTAAACTTCTCTTGCGTATCGGCACGCTCTACATCGGAGAGACCTCCGTGGTATTTCCCGGCTTGTATGCCTCTGCTCGTAAGCTGCTCATATACATTCTCGACTTCTTTTCTTGTAGCCGCATAAATAATGCCCGATTGCTCCTTGCGCTCCGCTACATAACTCTCAAGAAATTTTTTCTTGTCTACGCCCGTTACGACGGAGAGCGATAGGTTCGGCCTAGCAAAACCGGTTACGAAAACGCTCGGATCACGAAGCTTGAGCATTTCTGAAATATCGAGCGCAACCTCGTTGGTTGCCGTAGCCGTAAAAGCAGCCACAAGCGGCCGATCCTTCATTCTCGCAATCCATCCTGCTAGCTGCCGGTAGCTTGGCCTAAAGTCATGTCCCCATTGAGATACGCAGTGGGCCTCGTCTATGGCGATAAGAGGGATCTGCAGCTGCTCGGATAGCGACTGGAACATCGGCGCATCAAGCCGCTCAGGCGCTACGTAAAGCAGCTTATATTCGCCCTGCATCGCGCTTCGCATCACATCCCGGTATTCCGCCGCTCCGAGCGAGCTGTTTAGAAACGCTGCAGATACCCCGACACGCCTTAGCGCATCCACCTGATCCTTCATGAGCGATATGAGCGGGGATATAACAAGCGACGTTCCCGGCAGCAGCATCGAAGGAATTTGATAACAGATCGATTTACCTCCGCCTGTCGGCAAAATAGCCAGCGTATCTCGTCCGTTCAATATGCCCCCTATTATATCCTCTTGTCCCTTGCGGAAGGAGTCATAGCCGTATACTCGTTTTAAAGCTTGCCTCGCTTGTTCGATCACTGTTCATCCCTCCTCTGTAAAAATAAACAAGAGGACCCTGGCAGCATTCTGTCAGGGTCCTCCCAAACGCATTCATTTATAAACAGCGAGCAAGCCCGCTTATTCGCCTGTTACGATTTGAATAACGCTGCGAACGGATTGAGCGGATTTATCAAGCGCAGCTTTCTCTTCGGCTGTCAGATCAAGCTCAAGCACTTTCTCGATGCCGTCGCCGCCAATGATTGTTGGAACGCCCATAAACAGGTTTTCATAGCCGTACTCGCCTTCAAGCAAAGCGATAACCGGTATGATCCGTTTTTTGTCTTTCAGGATCGCTTCAGTCATTTGAACAAGCGAAGCTGCAGGCGCATAATAAGCGCTGCCGTTGCCAAGCAAGTTTACGATTTCGCCGCCGCCAACGCGAGCGCGCTGTACGATTGCTTCAATTCGTTCAGCAGAGATAAGCTTCTCGATTGGAATGCCGCCAACGTTCGAATAACGAACGAGCGGAACCATATCGTCGCCATGTCCGCCAAGCACGAAGCCGCGAACGTCTTCAACCGATACGTTAAGCTCTTGCGCAATAAATGTGCAGTAGCGAGCCGTATCAAGAACGCCGGATTGGCCGATTACGCGGTTTTTTGGGAAACCAAGCGTTTGGAATGCCGCGTAAGTCATAGCGTCAACCGGGTTGCTCAGGATGATGACATAAGCGTTAGGGCTCGTCGCTTTGATGTTTTCGCATACGGATTTCACGATGCCAGCGTTAGTGCTGACAAGGTCGTCACGGCTCATGCCCGGTTTACGGGCGATACCCGCTGTGATGATGACAACATCGGAATCCTTTGCATCTTCATAGTTGGAAGTACCGATGATGTTAGCGTCTACTCCAAGTACCGGAGTTGCTTCAAGCATATCAAGCGCTTTACCTTTTGTTGGGTTTTCAAGCGGCGCGATATCAACAAGAACAACATCGCCAAGTTCTTTTTGAGCAAGCATTAATGCCGTAGTAGCGCCTGTGAAGCCAGCTCCTACGACGGTAATCTTTTTACGCTTAATAGCCATCTTGTAATTCCTCCCGTATCATTGCTTATTTTAAAGGGGAGACCCCTTTGACCCCCTTTTTTTAAGGGAGCCAAAACTCCAAAGTGCGTTATCGAACCCTCCTAAATCCTCCCTTCCAAGGGAGGACCCCAAGGCGCTGCGCCCTCTGGACACCCGCTAATTGGACTAACGTAGGAGAAAGACCGGTGCGTTTGCGCTGCTTTGGAGCATGGATCGCTTTCGTCCCTGCTGGACACGCTTTACGATTGTGCGTGGAGGGGAATCTGTCCCTGCGGGACGCGATTCCGAGACCTGAGGGACACGATACCAAGACCTGCGGGACGCGATTCCAAGACCTGAGGGATGCGATACCAAGACCTGCGGGATACGATTGCAAGACCTGAGGGACGCGATACCACCAAGACCAACACATAAAGAAAAAGCAAGCCATACAAAGATTATGGGGATCAAACGGTTCCCTTATTCAGCGGAAGATCAAACTACATGTTTTTGATGATTTCGTCTGCGAAAGCGGAACATTTAACTTCTGTTGCGCCTTCCATCAAGCGAGCGAAGTCATAAGTTACGGTTTTGTTGTTGATCGAAGCTTCCATACCTTTATAGATAAGGTCAGCCGCTTCTTGCCAGCCTAGGTGCTCAAGAAGCATTACGCCGGAAAGGATTACGGAACCTGGGTTTACTACGTCAAGGTCAGCGTATTTAGGAGCTGTGCCGTGTGTAGCTTCGAAGATTGCATGACCAGTCAAGTAGTTGATGTTAGCGCCTGGAGCGATACCGATACCGCCAACTTGTGCAGCTAGTGCATCGGACAGGTAGTCGCCGTTCAAGTTCAATGTTGCGATAACATCGAAGTCAGTTGGACGTGTAAGCACTTGTTGCAAAGCGATGTCTGCAATAGCGTCTTTAACGATTAGCTTGCCTGCAGCTTCTGCATCTTTTTGTGCTTGGTTAGCAGCGTCAGTGCCTTGAGCTTCTTTAATGCGGTCGTATTCGCCCCATGTGAAAGTCTCGTTAGCGAATTCTTGCTCAGCCACTTCGTAGCCCCAGTTTTTGAACGCGCCTTCTGTATATTTCATGATGTTGCCTTTGTGTACAAGCGTAACGGATTTTTTGCCGTGTTTGATCGCATACTCGATCGCTGCGCGAACAAGACGTTGCGAGCCTTCTTTGGATACTGGCTTGATGCCGATACCGGAAGTTTCAGGGAAGCGGATTTTGTTAGCTCCCATTTCTTTTTGAAGGAACTCGATTACTTTTTTCACTTCTGCGGAACCTTCTTGGTACTCGATGCCCGCGTAGATGTCCTCCGTGTTTTCACGGAAAATAACCATGTCAACCAGCTCAGGACGTTTTACTGGGGAAGGAACGCCAGTGAAGTAACGTACTGGACGCAGGCAAGTGTAAAGATCAAGCTCTTGACGAAGGGCAACGTTCAAAGAACGGATACCGCCGCCGATAGGCGTCGTCAAAGGACCTTTAATGGCTACGATATATTCACGGATTGCTGTTAGTGTATCAGCAGGCAACCACTCGCCGTATTCGTTGAATGCTTTTTCGCCGGCAAATACTTCGTACCAAGCGATTTTTTTCTCGCCGTTGTAAGCTTTTTCTACCGCTGCATCAAGCGCGCGCTTCGAAGCTTTCCAGATGTCGCGGCCTGTGCCGTCGCCTTCGATGAAAGGAATGATTGGGTTATTAGGTACCTGTAGTACGCCGTTATCAATTGTGATTTGCTCGCCTTCTGTTGGAAGCGCGAATTTTTCGAACTGTGCCATGAATGAAATCCTCCTTGGAATGGTACCTGCCAGTTGCAGGTATGTATTAGTTTTATATCACACTGGTCGCGGAGAACGACAGCCCGTTCGCATTCGTCCTCCTTAACCATTGTATCTTAAATGAACGATTAACGCTGCTCGATTGGAATGTACTTCGCGTTAACTGGCCCTACATAGTCCGCACGCGGACGAATCAAGCGGTTATCTTGATATTGCTCAAGGATATGCGCGCTCCACCCAGATACACGGCTGATCGCAAAGATTGGTGTAAACAGGTCGCGTGGGATTTCAAGCGTCGTGTATACGGATGCGGAGTAGAAGTCAACGTTTGGCTTCAAGCCCTTTTGCCCAGTTACCAATTCTTCGATTTTGACAGACATTTCGTAAAGCTCCATATTGCCTGTCAGCTTGCCGAGCTCGCGTGACATTTTTTGCAAATGCTTCGCGCGCGGATCGCCGTTTTTGTAAACGCGGTGGCCGAAGCCCATAATTTTAACTTTGTTCGCAAGCGCGTTGTTAATATAGCTCTCAACGTTAGCTGCCGAACCGATTTCTTCCAGCATCACCATAACCGCTTCATTGGCGCCGCCGTGAAGCGGGCCTTTCAAAGCGCCGATCGCGGAAGTTACGCCCGAATAAATGTCCGACAATGTTGCTACAGTAACACGCGCAGCAAACGTCGAAGCGTTCAATTCGTGGTCAGCATGAAGAACAAGCGCTTGATCAAGTGCCTTAACAGCTACTTCAGCAGGCTCGTTCCCAGTAAGCATGTACAAGAAATTATAAGCGATTGATACGCCTTGCTTAGGCGCTACCGGTTCTTTGCCTTGACGAATACGCGCAAAAGCAGCAATAATCGTAGGCAGCTGAGCCTGCAATTTGATTGCTTTCAATTGATTCGCTTCAGGAGTCATATCGTTAGCGGAGCTATCGTACAATGCTAGGCTTGATACTGCTGTGCGCAGTGCAGCCATCGAGTTCGTGTCTTTTGGATATAGTTTAATTTGATCAAGTACGCCTTGTGGAACTGCTGCATATTGATCGAGCTGCTTTTGCAGACCATCAAGCTCGGAACGATTAGGTAATTTACCGTACCATAGCAAGTATGCGACCTCTTCAAAAGTAGCGTTTTCTGCAAGATCGTCAATATCGATTCCACGGTATGTCAGTACGCCATCAATAATCGAGCTGATGGACGACGCCGCGGCGACAATTCCTTCCAAGCCTTTAGTTGCTGTCATCGTTCTCTCTCCTTTAACTTGGATATCTTTGTTAACAATAAAAAAGGTTCGTTATTTGTACCATCACCTTTAATCATAAATGATTTTGACAGTGAAGTGAACAAATAGAGACATAAAAATGATTTATCGACATCATTAATAATTTTTTCGATTAGGCTTTTCCTGCTTTGCGTCATATGCTCCAGCTGCATTTTTCCCTATTCGTTCTATTTTTAGCCGCAGCATAAACTATTTTTACAGAAACGAATATAGTGGTAAAATGTCACAAAGAGAACTTTCTGAGCAAAATTTGCCGCATTGGAGGCGCTACATGACTGAACAACGCATCGGAATTATTGACATAGGCTCCAACTCCGTCCGGCTCGTCGTATACGAGAGGACTGCAAATGGTGCTCATCGAGTGGCTGATAGCAGTAAACGGCCAGCTAGGCTAAGCGAACGAATTGATGAAAACGGCGAACTGCCGGGGACAGCAATTGAGGAGCTAATCGACACACTGACCCATTTTACCATGATTTGCACACATAATCATACAAGCAATATTCGCGCGGTCGCCACGGCTGCTATTCGGAATGCCAAAAACCGTGCAGCAATTCTGCATCGCATAAAAGCAGAAACCGGCTTAACCATCGAATTGTTATCCGGCGAAGATGAAGCGTCCTACGGTTTTCTCGGCATGATCAACTCGCTTAATATACGGGACGGGTTTTTAATCGATATCGGCGGCGGAAGCACCGAGCTCTCTTTGTTCCGCAACCGCGCGCTCGTTCGCTCGGTTTCCTTTCCGTTTGGCTGTGTAAGCCTTAACAAGCGCTTTTGCGGGAAAGGATTGCTGCAGGACGATGATTTACGAGCGTTAGAATCACTCGTGACGGATGCCATTCGGAACGAGCCTTGGATCGGCGAAACGCCAGGGCTCCCGCTTGTAGGAGTAGGCGGTACCGTTCGCGCGCTCGGCAAAATGCATCAGGCTGCTTATAAATACCCATTTCCGCAAACGCATAACTATCCCGCGACACATGAGCAGGTCGATGAGCTGTTCCATCAAATGCGCAAGCTGCCGCTTGATAAGAGGCGCAAGCTGCCAGGCTTGTCCAAAGACCGCGCCGACGTCGTAGTGCCTGGCGTTGCTATTTTGCGTGTTTTGTTCCGGGCAACAAAATCGGCATATTACCGAATATGCGGTGCCGGCCTGCGCGATGGCTTGTTCCACGCGACTCGTTTTCCGAATCACCCGAAGCAGGATGATGTACTGAAATTCAGCCTAAGAAATTTGAGCGCCCTGCATCCGGCAGCGCCGAAGCAGCATGTGCTGCAGGTTAACCGGATAGCGCTTGAGCTCTTCGATGTGCTGAATTATGTACACCCTTTGCCGCCTCAAACGCGGGTGCTGCTCGATACAGCATCTCAGCTGTTTCGCATCGGCGCTTCCATCGATTATTACGAATATGCGAGACACTCGTTTTATCTCATCATCAATTCCCAGCTAAACGGGCTTACCCACCGGGAAATTATTATGACAGCTGCTATCGCTTCATATAAAAGCAAAGGCCGAGCTCGCCAGCACATATCCGAATACAGGGAGCTGCTTAACGAGAGCGACCTCGAGGTTATCTATAAGCTTGGTTCACTGCTTCAGCTGTCAGCGGCGCTCGATCGAACGGAGACGCAGGCGATCGCACAGCTGAACGTACAACTATCAGGCAACCAGCTGCTGCTGCGGCCCATTCAACCGCGCGGAACGCTCGCTGTCGAGCGCCGCGAGGTCGAGGAGCTAAGCTCCGAATTCAAGAAGCTGTGGAATGTATCGCCGATCCTCGACTATACAGCTATGCATGCCCCTTCCACAACGATATAACCTTCGCCTCAAATTGACTGCGGAACGGCTGCTTATTTTCACTGGAAATGTGTTCATAAGTACCGTTCGACTGCAGCTCGCGAGCCTTCACATTATCATTGATATTAAGCTCGAGCATCTTGATTAAAATTTGCCTAAGCGTCGCATCAAATACAGGGCATATCAGCTCGATCCGCCGCGTTAAGTTGCGAGTCATCCAGTCCGCGCTCGATAAGTAAACTTCCTCTTCCCCGCCATTGTAAAAATACATGATTCTGGCGTGCTCAAGGAAGCGGTCAACGATGCTGATCACTTGAATATTTTCACTGCGTCCTGGCACGCCCGGCCGCAAGCAGCAAACTCCCCTAACGATAAGCACAATTTTCACGCCGGCTTGTGAGGCATCATACAGCTTGTCGATCATTTCTTGGTTCGATAGCGAATTCATCTTCGCGATAATGCGCGCCGGTTTTCCCTCAATTGCATTCGCTCTTTCCCGGTCAATTAGCCGGTACAGCTTTTCCTTCAAATCCGAAGGCGCAACGCCAAAAGCCTTCCACTCATATGGCGTTGAATAGCCGGTTACTTCGTTGAACAGCGCCGATGCGTCCCCGCCAATAATGGGATGGGAAGTAAATAGTCCAATATCCGTATACAAGGTAGCCGTACTGTCATTGTAGTTGCCCGTTCCGACATGGACATAACGCCGAAGCGTGCCTTGCTCACGACGGACGACGAGTAAAATTTTGGCATGTGTCTTTAAACCGACTAATCCATAAACAACATGACAGCCTGCTTTCTCCAGCTGGCGTGCCCATGCGATGTTTCTTTCCTCGTCAAACCTCGCCTTAAGCTCCACGACGACCGTTACCTGCTTGCCTGCTTCGCCAGCCTTGGCAAGCGCTTGGACAAGCGCAGATTGGCCGCTGACGCGGTACAGCGTCATTTTGATCGCAAGCACATCCGGATCATAAGCTGCCTGCATGACAAAATCATTAACGGCGTCAAACGACTCGTATGGGTGATACATCAACACATCGCGTTGACGGATAACCTCGAACATATCGTCCGTATCATCAAATTCCCTTGGATAGACAGGCTCCAGCTTCTCATATCGCAAATTATCATTGCCTGGTACGGCGCCTGCGAACTTCATCAGGAAGCTCAAATCAAGCGGACCGTCAATTTCGAATAAATTATCTTCAATTTCCAGCTCTTCCGTAAGCATGTCGAGCGCATAGGGATGCATGCCCTTCGCCACCTCAAGCCTAACCGGTATGCCCCAACGACGGCGGCGCAGCTCCTTCTCGATCTCCTCTAGCAGATCCTCTGCATCCTCCTCATTCAGCGTAATATCGGCATCGCGAGTCAGCCTGAACGGGTTGACGGAAAACGGAATATAACCATTGAATAACGTATCAATGAATTGCTCGATTAAATCCTCAAGCAGGACAAACTCCGTCTTTTTGCTGTTAATTCTTCCCGGAACGGGAACGAACCTCGGCAAAATGGATGGTACCTGCACGATAGCAAAGAGCGGCTCCTCCTCAGAAGGATCATCCTCTCGCCTCAGCAGCACAGCTAAATAAAGCTCTTTCGTATGTACGAGCGGGAAAGGCCTGCTCTGATCAACAGCCATCGGCGTAAGCACAGGAAATACAATTTCGTGAAAATAATCCGAGACCGCCTTCGTTTGCGTTGCATTCAGCTCATCGATCGAACGGATAAAAATCCCTTCGCGGCTTAAGCTGCGAAATACTTCTCTGTAAGTACGGTATTGATCATGAACCATTTGCGTAGCTCGCTTAATCAATCTTTTCCATAGGCCCGACGGCGTGTAGCCGGTAAAATCGGTTTTCGATAAACCTGCTCTCATCTGCATTTGTATGCCTGCAACCCGCACGCTCATGAATTCGTCCAAATTGCTGGATACAATCGCCAAAAACTTAGCTCGCTCCAGCAAAGGATTGCTGAGATCCTGGGCCTCTTGAAGAACTCTTCGGTTGAACTCGATCCAACTTAAGTCACGGTTTACATAGTTGGACAAAAGCTTGGTCATTTCTCACGCCTCCTGAGTAATTATGCGAAATAATCACGGTTCTAATGTGTACGTTTCTTTTTGCAGATCCATTCCGCTTCGCAAGCTTTAATACGAGGCAGCGTTAAACATATCTTCAAAAGTGACAAGAAACGACATATATCTATTTTATTATGAAGCATGACTATTATTGCCATGTTAGCCTTTTGTAAAGGTAACGTAAATATTAGAAACGGCCGATTTTAAAATTGCCGTTTCTCATTCTTTTTTCCAGCCAATGCAGCATCATTTGCCTATAAAAGACACGTGTTGCCGGAATGAGCAGCGTGACGCCCACGATATCGGAAATAAACCCGGGCATGAGCAGCAATAGTCCACCTGCCAGCACACACAAGCCGTCCAAAATCGACTGGCCGGGAATTTGTCCCGCTTGCATTTGACGCTGAGCCTCGCCCCATACTCGCCGCCCTTCCGCGCGAGCCAGATATGCGCCTGCCAATCCCATCACGATCAGTATAAAAAAAGTATTCCAACCGCCGATCCAGTTGCCAACCGTAAAAATACCAATCAGCTCAACGAGCGGAACGACAATAAAGACAGCGAGCAGCCATTTATACATGATTTGACCTCCTAAAAGTTTGCGATGCAAACTTACTTCGTAAGCATAGACATTGCGGAGCAAACTTACTTCGCAAGCGTACTCTTCGTTTGCAGCAGCCCATAGAGCTCCGGCATCACCTTATTTAAGCGTGCAGGCTGCCACTCCGTGTTTACCCATACATGCTTAGTGCCGCCCTCGACTAACAGTTCTCCTGGCAGCTGTGCGTTTGCTTCAAGCTCAAAAGCATGGAACTCCGATGGCGTGACCCTTCTAATTTGCGACTCAAAAGTAAGTCGCACGGGAGAGAAGTCGGCTACCCGTGTACATACAAGAACCGTATCGTCATAACGCGCGGGCAGCAAATAACGGCAATGCAAATCCACGACAGGCAGCAGCAAACCGCGTTCCTCGATCGCTTTATAATGGTAACCAGCATTCCTTATCCATTCCGTACGTCCAATTTCAAACCAAGTTACATAATTTCCATGAAAAACGACACCCATTTGATCGGTTTCCTGATAGCGAACGCGAATGGGATGCATAAACCAGCCAGAAGCAGCAAGCATGACAGATCCTCCCAAATTCCATATACAATAAGCTTACATAAATCCTATGTAATTAGCAAAAAGCGAGGGTGTAAGCACCCCCGCTTCAAGCTTCTATCCATTATAGTTGGTGAAAAAGCGCTGTTTAATTACAGTACTTTTGATTGGCCGTGATAAATGACGCCAGTTTCGCCATAGATGGTTACTTCCATGCCATCTTTAAGCAATTCTGTCGCATTTGCGATTCCAAGAATAACTGGGATTCCAAGGTTAAGGCCTACTACTGCAGCATGGCTAGTAATGCCGCCTTGCTCTGTAATAACCGCTCCCGCTTTCTCGAATGCAGGCATATATTCTTTGTCTGTCGAGATCGTAACCAAGATAGAGCCTTCAGTCGTTTTCGCGAGTGCCTCTTCTGGCGTACGAGCTACAACGATTTTACCGATTGCCGTTTGGCTTCCGATGCCTTGTCCTTGTGCCAAAAGCTCACCGATGTGGTGAATTTTGATCAAGTTCGTCGTGCCGGCGCGGCCAACAGGAACGCCTGCTGTAATGACAACTGTATCGCCAAGGCTTAGGAAGCCTGTGCTCATGCCGCCTTTAACCGCATTTTCAAACATTTCGTCCGTCGTATCAGCATCTGGACCAAGTACCGCTAATACACCCCAAATGAGTGATAGACGACGCAATACTTTCTCATCAGTTGTTACTGCGATGATTGGAGCTTTTGGCTTGTACTTCGATACCATGCGAGCTGTAAAGCCGCTTTGTGTAGAAGTAATGATCGCTTTTGCGCTTAGATCAAGAGCGGAGTTAGCAACAGCTTGGCTGATTGCTTCTGTAACGGATGTTTGTTGTGCATTAGCTTGCTTAGTGAAAATTTCACGGTATTCCAAAGCCGCCTCAGCGCGCTCTGCGATACGTGCCATTGTTTGTACGGATTCAGTTGGGTATCTTCCTGCAGCCGTTTCGCCGGATAGCATGATTGCATCTGTACCGTCAAAAATCGCATTTGCAACGTCACTCGCTTCTGCGCGAGTTGGACGCGGGTTGCGCTGCATGGAATCCAACATTTGTGTAGCCGTGATTACTGGTTTGCCTACACGGTTACCTTTTCTGATCATGTTTTTTTGCACGAGCGGCACTTCTTCGGCTGGAATTTCTACGCCTAGATCGCCACGCGCTACCATTAGGCCGTCGGAAACCTCAAGAATCTCATCAAGATTGTCTACGCCTTCTTGGTTTTCGATTTTGGAGATGATTTGAATATGACCCGCATTGTGACGCTCAAGAAGCTCACGGATTTCAAGCACGTCGCTCGCTTTACGCACGAAAGAAGCTGCGATGAAATCTACGCCCATTTCGATACCGAATACGATATCATTCGCATCCTTCTCTGTAATACCAGGAAGTGAAATTTTCACGCCGGGTACGTTAACGCCTTTTTTGCTTTTAATTGGACCGCTATTTACGATACGGCATACGATTTCAGTTCCGTGAACCTCTTCAACCGTCAATCCGATCAAGCCGTCATCGATCAAAATAGTCGAACCAATTGTTACATCGTTTGGAAGGTTATTGTACGTAATCGGAACACGGTTGCGATCGCCCAAAATATCTTCCGTTGTAAGTGTAACCGTCTCGCCTTGGTTCAATTCGATAGGCTCTTCTTTCAGCTTGCCAAGACGAATCTCAGGACCCTTCGTGTCAAGCAAAACCGCTACAGAAGTGCCAAGCTCGGCATTTGCAATGCGGATATTTTTGATACGATTGCCGTGCTCTTCGAAATCTCCGTGGGAGAAGTTAAGACGGGCTACGTTCATGCCGGCATGAATTAGTTTCTTTGTATTTTCCAACGATTCGCTGGATGGACCGATAGTACAAACGATTTTAGTTTTACGCATGTTAAGTTTCCTCCGTATATTGCCTGAATTCTATTCTATACTGACATGACACCCCACTGCTTGTACAGTGAAATAATCAATTTTACATATAATTTACTGAATCGTAGTAGTTGCTTCAGCCGTTTGCACGGAAGATTGATCCGCAGCATCAGCCGCTTCGCCAATATTGGCGTCACTAACCGGCGCGCTTGGCGCTTCGTGCGGCTCATCAACCACCTTGAACTGGCCGATCTTACGGAATTTATTATAGCGATCCTCGATCAACTGCTCAGCGTTCATTTGCAGGAGCTCTTGAAGATGCACCCATAGCTTTTCCTTAATTTGCTCCGCTTGGAACGCCAAATCCTTATGAGCGCCTCCTTGCGGTTCTGCAACGATATCCTCGATCACGCCAAATTCAAGCAAATCCTTAGCTGTAATCTTCATAGCTTCAGCAGCTTGATCCGCTCTGGAGGCATCCTTCCACAAAATAGAAGCTGCTCCGTTTGGTGAAATGGCGCTGTAAATCGCATTTTCCAACATAAGTACACGGTTGCCCACGCCTAGCGCCAAAGCGCCGCCGCTGCCGCCTTCACCGATAACGATACAAATGATAGGCACGCCGAAGCCGGCCATTTCCCGCAGGTTGCGCGCAATCGCTTCCGATTGGCCGCGTTCCTCTGCAGTTTTGCCCGGATAAGCACCCTTCGTATCAATAAAGGTAATGATTGGCCGCTTGAACTTGTTTGCTTGCTCCATTAGCCGCAAAGCTTTGCGAAAGCCCTCTGGGTGAGGGCTTCCAAAGAAGCGAGCGATGTTCTCGCGCGTATCCTTGCCCCGTTGATGTCCGATTACGGTAACCGGAACACCGTTAAGCTTGGCAAGCCCGCCAACGATGGCAAGATCGTCCGCAAACAGACGATCCCCGTGCAGCTCCATATAATCTGTAAATACCGTTTGAATGTAGTCAAGCGAAGTCGGACGCTGGTGATGACGCGCCATATGCATTTTTTGAGCCGGAGACAGCTCGCTATACAGCTCTTCTTCAAGCTGCTTGCACTTTTGCTCCAGACCTAAAATCTCTTCGGTGAAGTCAATACCCTTCTCCACGCTCAAAGTCTTCAGCTCGGTAACCTTCTGCCGCAAATCATTCAGCGGTTTTTCAAAAGGCAGCTCACCCGCCATAGGATGTTTCCTCCCTTACGCAATGCATATCGAGCAGCTTTGCTAACGTAGGCTTCATATCTTTGCGGTGTACGACTTTGTCCAATTGGCCGTGCTGCAAGTTAAACTCGGCTGTCTGGAAGTCATCCGGCAGCTTCTGGCGAATCGTTTGTTCGATGACAATCCGACCGGCAAAACCGATCAACGCGCCAGGCTCGGCCAAATTGTAGTCGCCCAAGCTCGCAAAGCTTGCCGAAACCCCGCCTGTAGTAGGATCGGTAAAAATTGAAATAAACAAACCACCTGCGCCTTGAAATTTCGAAAGCGCCGCGCTCGTCTTAGCCATTTGCATTAAGCTCAAAATACTTTCCTGCATGCGGGCTCCGCCGGAAGTAGAGAAAATAAGAAGCGGCAGCTGCTTGGCATGAGCCGCTTCGATTGCTCTAGTAATCTTCTCCCCAACTACGGATCCCATACTGCCGGTGAAGAAATCAAAGCTCATTACTGCAACGACAACCGGAAAACCGCCGATCGTTCCTTCCCCTGTTACGACAGCATCGCGAAGATTTGACTTGCTCTTCTGCTGCTCAAGCTTGCCGGCATAACCAGGGAAGTTTAGAGGATCGACGGATTCCATATTCGCATCGTATTCTAACAAATGTCCTTCATCAAGCGTCAATGCTATACGCTCCCATGCGCTTAGCCGGTAATGATGGCCGCAGGAAGAGCATACTTTTAAATTTTTTTCGAGCTCTTTGCTGTACTGAATGGTGCCGCATTTGGAGCACTTATTCATCAAGCCCTCTGGAACTTCCCGCTTGCGGGGTTCCGATGGTATAGTCGCATATTTCTTCTTCGTAAATAAGTCCTTTATTTGCACGTGTGACACCTCTCAAGGCGCAATAGTATAGAGCAGTCCATCATAATGGCCGCATAATGGAGTTGAATACTTCTTGAACTTCCTCCAACTCGCCAGACGGAACTAGTATCTCGTATTGCTGTTTGGACAGATTGACAGAGCGGATTTTCACCAAAAATCCTTCCTCCGTTAGCCGCTTCTTGATGTTATCTGCGATTTTAGCTGTTGGTGCGATATAAATGACCGTCCACATCATGGTACCTCCTGAAAACTTTGCTACCGCAAAGTTCACTTACTAAGCATAGCTATCCCGGTAACAGGCCATATGATGTCATAATGATACCATAGTCATGGGGAATCCGGCAAATCATATCGGATCGCTTTCGGGTCCTGATGCGCAATCCTTGCCGATGCAGCGGCGGCCAAACCAGCGACCAAGTCATCGAGAAACACATGAATGCGTTCGCCTTTTAAATTCAGTTGACGAATAATGCCGGGTTTTACTTTATCTAAATATCCGAAGCTCGTCAATCCAATCATGCCGTAAACATTCGTAATGCCGAGCGCCAGCGTCTCATCGACGCCGTAGAGCGACTCATCGGTTTCCATGATCGATTGCAGCGGTTCCGGCAGCAATCTGCGCTCTGCTAACTCATCAAGGGCAATGCCCGTATACATGACATATTGCACCTCGCGCTTAGCAAGCACCGCTCTTACGCTCTCCTCGCATTCTTCCATCGTCAAATCACCGTTATAGGGACGCTGCAGCGTGTACACGATTTCAGTTACATCGTCGACCGATACCCCGCGTTTTAAGAGCCACTTCTCAATTCCTGTCATAGGACCCATCCTCCCGTAACTGCTTGTACGTTAATCTTGGAAACATTAGCGTGAGCAGATGGCATTGTCCTAAGGCAAACTCCTTATGAGCGAGCTTCATTGCCATCGTCACATGTATCTCTAAACATATGCGCGTACAAGCGTTGACGTGCATACGAAATCCATTTGTTTGCGAGATTTTACGGGAGGCGGGTTCCTTTTGCAGATTCTCACAGCGCTGAACTTCGTGAATCCTATTAAAGATGCTGAAACAGCTTCTATTTCTTGCATGTTTGCAAGCATAGAGCAGCTAGTTTTTTTGTGATTGTCGATTCTCTTGTTATCTCACGATAATTGCGCCTTCCCCCAGAAGCTGCTCGACAGCAGCGATGAGCTGCGGCGAAGGCTTCACGCGATAGCTGTCGCTCAGCGCGATGGACTTCTGGCCTTGCACGTAAAATAATACGGTCGCAAGCTGTCCGGAATGGCCTGCCAGCAAACCCTTAAGCTTCTCAAGCACGGCCGGCTCTTCATTCGCTGATGCGATTTTGATATATACGCGCTGCGGCTTGCGATCAGTTGGCGCCGCTTTCTCCGAAGGAGCATTTTTCTGAAGCGCTTGTCCGCTTACGGCCGCATTTGGCCTACGTGCCGGATCAGCCGAAGCTGCCCCGCTTTGCGTTCTCTGCGGACGGCTTTTGGAAGCCGCTCCGCTTGCGGATGTGCCGCCGCTCGTACGGGCAGCCCGAGCCTGCGCCTGCTTTTGCAGCCGTCTAACCTGCTCCGCAAGATCCATATCCGCTTCGCCTATCGGCACACAATCCTCGACAAGCAGCTTATAATCGTCATCCTGCTGTTGAACGGTTGCCTGAATGATCGCTAAGCCGCCTTTCTCAAGCTTGCTCCCAATTCGCTTCCAAACCGTCGGAAACACAACGGCTTCCACTCGCATAATGCGATCCTCCAGCTCCAAGAAGCCCATCGCTAGCCCCTTCTTGTTCGTGAAGGGCTTAAGCGATACGATCATTACGCCTGCAATGGCAATCGCCCCATCCTTTGCATCGCTTAGCTCGACCAAGCGGTCAAGCCCAAGTGATTCAAGCTGCCGATCGACCGCATCAAGCGGATGGCCCGATAAATATAGTCCGAGCAAATCACGTTCAAAGTCAAGCTGCTGACTCGTCGTGAAGGGACGAATTTCCGGAAGCTCCACATCCCAGTTTTGCACCTCGTCGAGACCGAACATTTCGATTTGCAGCTCCTCGCGCTCCTTGCGCCATTTGACTGCAGCCTCTACCGTTTCCTCAAGGGCAGCCAGCAGCTGGGCGCGGTGGCCGGGCATAGAATCCAAAGCCCCCGCTTGGATAAGCGACTCCAATACCCGCTTGTTTACGACGCGTAAATCGACGCGCCTGCATAAATCCAGCAGACTCTCAAAAGGCTGCTCCCCCCGCTCCTTCTGGAGCGCTTCAATCGCTTGTGTACCGACGTTTTTGATCGCCGCAAGTCCGAAGCGGACCGCATTCCCCACAGGCGTGAAGGAAACGCTGCTTTCATTCACATCCGGCGGCAGCACGGCGATGCCCATGCGGCGGCATTCATCCACATACTCAGCCGTCTTCCGCTGGTTGCCGGTCACGGAGGCGAGCATCGAAGCCATAAACTCTACCGGAAAATTTGCCTTCAGCCAAGCTGTCTGAAAAGCAAGCACGCCATATGCGGCAGCATGCGCCCGCGGGAAGCCATAATCGGCAAAGCGAACGATCATGTCATACACATGATTCGCCTCCGATTCGGAGTAACCCTGCGCAAGGCTGCCCTTCACGAAGTGCGCACGCTCCTCGTCAAGCACCTCGCGTTTCTTCTTCGAAACGGCTCGCCGCAGCAGATCCGCTTCGCCTAGCGAGAACCCTGCCATGAGGGAAGCAATTTGCATAATTTGCTCCTGGTAGACGATAATGCCGTACGTATCCGACAATATAGGCTCTAGCGAGGGATGCGGATATTCGACGGTAACGACCCCATGCTTGCCTTGAATATATTTGGGAATAAACTCCATCGGGCCTGGACGATATAACGCCAGCACCGAGACGATATCCTCAAACTCCGTTGGTTTCATATCCTTCAGCACGCGCCGCACGCCAGCGGATTCCAGTTGGAAAATGCCTGTCGTATCGCCCCGGCTGAGCATCGCATATGTTGCCGGATCATTATCGCTGATCGTATGAAAATCAATCGTTTTGCCGTGCTGCTCCTTCACGGCCTTCAGCGCACGCTCTAATATGGAAAGCGTCCGCAAGCCGAGAAAATCCATCTTAAGAAGCCCAATTGCTTCTAAATGCTCCATGGAATACTGCGTAAGCGGTATCCGCTCGCTTCCCGCCTGTATAGGCGTATAATGGGTCAGCGGCTCTTGCGAGATGACGACTCCCGCCGCATGCGTGGAAGCATGCCGCGGCATGCCCTCTACCTTCAAAGCCATCTTGAGCATCTCCGCCGTCTTCGGCTGGCGATCGCTTGCATCCTGCAGCTCGCTGCTGATGCGAAGCGCTTCCTCGAGCGTAATGCCAAGCTGGTTCGGAATAAGCTTCGCCGCGCGGTCCACCTCTTGAAACGGAACATTCATCGCCCGCCCTACATCCCGCACCGCAGCTTTAGCTGCCATCGTTCCGAAAGTAATGATCTGCGCGACATGCTCATCGCCGTATTTGGCGGCAACGTAAGCGATAACCTCATCGCGGCGCTCGTCATTAAAGTCAATATCGATATCGGGCATGGAGATA
This sequence comes from Bacillus sp. FJAT-26390, assembly GCF_001682865.1. Taxonomy (GTDB): domain Bacteria; phylum Bacillota; class Bacilli; order Paenibacillales; family Paenibacillaceae; genus Pristimantibacillus. The sequence continues at coordinate 283,672 of NZ_MAQX01000022.1, read as the reverse complement.
CGCTCCGGGTTAAGAAACCGCTCGAACAACAGCTTATATTTGAGCGGGTCAACATCGGTAATGCGCAGCGTGTAAGCAACCAAGCTTCCTGCGGACGATCCCCTTCCGGGGCCTGTGCGAATGCCTCGCTCATGCGCAAAGCGAACAAAATCCCAAACGATCAGGAAATAGTCGCTGAATCCCATTTTGTCAATAACAGATAGCTCATACTCCAGTCGCTGCTCCGCCTTCAGCTTGTATTCAGCATCCGTCGCCCATTCAGGTTGTCCGGCATACCTTGCATTCAGGCCGTCGCGGCATAATGTCATTAAATAATCGGACGAGCTCATATCTGCCGGTACCGGCCTGAATACAGGCAGCGCAGCGCGGCCCAACGTTAGCTCTAAATTACATTTGTCCGCAATTTCGCTCGTATTCGCCAGCGCTTCCGGCGCATGCCTATACAAAAGCGCCATCTCGTCCGCGCTTTTCAAATACATCTGATCCGTCAGCATGCGCAGCCGATCGGTATCTTGAGTCGTTTTGCCTGTTCCGATGCACAGCAGTACATCCTGAACGGCAGCATCCTCCGCGCGGAGGTAGTGGACGTCATTTGTTGCCGCGAGCTTAATGCCCGTCTTGCTCGCGAGCTTTATCATTTCAGCAGCTACCTTCTTCTGGTCAAGCAGACCATGATCCTGCAGCTCCAAATAAAAATCATCGCCAAAAATAGCTTTGTAACGCAAAGCGCTAGCTTCCGCATCATCGAACCGGTCATGCAGCAAATGCTGGGACACTTCGCCGCCGAGGCACGCGCTTAAACAGATAAGTCCCTCTGAATGCTCGCTTAGCACCTCCAGATCGACGCGCGGCTTATAGTGAAAGCCTTCCAAATGGGCGATCGAGCTAAGCTTCATCAGGTTCCGATAGCCTGTTTCATTCTTGGCCAGCACGATCAAATGAAAGATCGGATTTTCTTTGCGCGTGCCCTTCTCGAAACGAGATCCGGTCGTCATATAAAGCTCGCAGCCGATAATCGGTTTAATGCCATGCGCCTTGCACGCCCTGTAAAAAGGGATGGCTCCGTACATGACGCCATGATCAGTCAGCGCAAGCGCCTTCATGCCAAGCTCAGAAGCTCTAGCCGTAAGGTCACGGATTCTAGCGGCGCCGTCAAGCAGGCTATATTCGCTGTGGACGTGCAAATGCACGAAAGATTGTTCGTTATGTCCGCTCATCGCAACCGTTCCTTTCCGCGTAGACCAAATAAGTTAAGTCTATTTTATCATAATAGCGTAGGACACGCCCATAGAATGGTAGCAGGGCATACAAGCGTGTTAAACCCGATGTTCATAAACCAGCTGTTGGCATCGGCTTCTCGATTCCGTTTCATTTCACTATCCTTTAGGAGGTAAACCTATGAGCTACTATTTGTCCAAAGCGGGGCTTGATTTCTTCATTGCGCTTGGCGTCGTCCTTGGGGGCTCGACGCTAGCGGGGATCGGCTCGGTATTCATGCTGCTGCCGCCCGCGACCACCATGCTTGATACGGCCGCAAGGCTGAAAATATGGGCAATCGTCGCAGCTGTCGGCGGATCAATCGATCCCGTCCGCGTCATTGAAAGCAACATCATGGAGGGATACTTGAATCCGGCGGCGCAGCAAATCAGCTTTATCATCATCGCTTTTCTAGGCGCACATTTAGGTACGGAGCTGGTCAGGCTTATATGCAAGGGAGCCGTTTAAGCGATGCGAGTACCGCCGTTTGGACGTTTTGTGAGAGGCATGCAAATGGGTGGGATGTTGATACTCGGGATGATAATCGGAGCGATCGTCTATAATTCGCTTTATTTGGCGGAGTTCCAAGCTTTGATTATTTTGAAGAGCGAGCTTGAGGTGAAGCTTGAGCAATACGAGCAGGATATCCGGCATTTAAAAGAATTCAAAAATCAGCACACGGTTATTAAAAGCATTCTGCCGCGCATAGAGAAAGAGGCCGGACAAAATTCCGGCAGGCCCGACCTTGACCAAGTGACGGAAGCCGAGCTTCTTAAACGTATAAAAAAAGATCTTCAGGGATTCCTCGGCCAAAGTATTTACGTCATCGATTCCGATGCCAAATTCGCCCGAAAGCTCCTTGACAAGAAAGTCTATATGGATGTGTTCAACAAAGATTACACCATTGAGGTGAAGACGATCCTCGTCGTCGAAAATGTCCTTCATGTATGGATCAAGGTTCGGGACTACACGAAGCCTCCTTCCTAAGCACGCTGCCTCATTTCGTGGTACAATAGAGCCTGTCTATTTACGAAATTGATGCTGCAACTACATAACTTAAAGGAGCTACTCTCTTATGGATCAACTTCTGCAATGGCTGCTCATGCCGGGCATCCTTATTTCACTCGTGTTCTCGGCTTTGTTCAGCTTCAAATCACGCCGTTCCTCCGATGCGAGAACAAGGGCCATCTTCTCTGCTAGAATGAATATTAGCATGGGGATCATGCTGCTATTTATCGCATTGGTTCAGCTGTTCTTGTCCGGCGAATCCACGCTTCGCATCGTCATTGGCGCGATATTTCTAGTGCTTGGCGTATTCAACCTGTTCGCGGGCCTTCGCAATCTCAGCATCTACAGCTCGCCAAGAAGCTAATACAGCCGTTAATACGGATCAATCATCTGGGCCGTCAGCATCGCTTTGGCGGCCAGACCTTTCGCGTCCTTCACCTCGATCTCCAGCTTCGTAAACTTCCTGCTCATCTCAAGCGCCTTCGGTATGATCGTAATTTCACTATCTATTTGGACGGGACGGACAAAATAAGTGGTCATGCTCTCAAGCAAGTAATCGCGCTTAGCTGTCTCTCGAATCATTCTACGCGCCGCTTGTGTCATAAGCGTAGCAAGAAGTCCCTCGGATACCATTCCCAGCGCACCCGACATTTGCGGCGTAATCGTCCCTTTATACGCGATGCCCAGCTCATCAACGCCAACCGCATTAACGTTAGCGGTAGCCATAAAGCCTGTCCACATCAAGTCTTCAAATGTCTCGCCTGATTCCGGCTGTTTGCCTGCAAAGCGCATCGCATCAAGCACTTCCTGCCTCGTTACGACACCAAGCAGCTTGCGGTGCCTATCCACGATAGGCAGCAAATCAATGCCTTCTGCGGCCATCGTATGAGCAGCGGACGTGACTGTAATATTCGGAGCCGCCGTAATCGGCTGCTTGGTCATTACCTTATCGACAGCGCTGTCCTCTGGCGTGCCAATCGCATCCTTCGCCGTCATCATGCCAACGACCTTGCTTCTATCATCCACAACGGGAAAGCGTGAATAGCCGGTTGCGCGAGATAGCTTATGGAAATCGGCTATGGTATGCCCGATTCGAAGCACGTCAGCCGGCCTGCTGAACGTAACGATATCTTCAATCAGCATAATTTTTCGTTTTATGAGCCGATCGTACATAGCGCGGTTGATCATGGAGGCTACCGTAAACGTATCATGTCTGGAGCTAATAATCGGGAGAACACGCTCATCAGCCAATTGGATCACTTCCGCGCTTGGCTCGAAGCCGCCGGTAATGAGAACGCCGGCACCCTCCTCCAGCGCACACCGATGCGCGTCAATTCGGTTACCCACAATCAACAGGCTGCCCTCGTCGATATAACGAAGCATCGCGTCAAGCTCCATCGCGCCTATGACGAATTTATGCAGCGTTTTATCAAGGCCAGCAGCCCCTCCAAACAGCTTTCCTTCCACGATTTCGGCAACCTCGCCAAAGGTAAGCTGGTCGAGCGCTTCCCGGCGCTTGCGGTCGATCCGAACCGTTCCGATTCGCTCCTTCGTGCTGACTAGGCCTGAGCTTTCCGCTTCCTTAAATGCCTTGTATGCCGTACCCTCGCTAACGCCAAGCTCCTTCGCAATGGCGCGTACTGAAATTTTCGTTCCAATCTTAAGGCTTTGAATATAATTCAAAATCTGTTCATGCTTCGTGCTTGTTTCATTACCCGGTACGATTGGAGCCACTTCACTAACCTCCGTCCAACTTGCTATCCTCTCCCCCTATTATAGGAGAAAGCGAACAACAAGTCATGCTCGTCCCGATTCATATCACTCTTATAGCTGCCATTGCAGCAGCACCTGCTCTACCTTCAGCTTGGCGTCAATGAATTGTCCCATGTTGCCCTTTAGCTTCCATTTTTTGAATAACTGCTGTATCGTTTGCGAGTTGATGGCACCCTCAGCGCCGGACATAATGAAGGCCTGCCAATCATAATCAATCGGAATCGGATAACGGAGCGCCAAAATGAGGAATTGATTCATTTCAATGGTTTGCGCTGGAATCTCTTCATAAATGCTAGAAAACAAAAACGAGCTATGCTCGCTGTACGGTCTAGAAATAGAATCGGATTTGAGCTCAAGCACATATTCAACGATCTGGGTATGAGGGTTTACACGACAACTGAAAGAGCCGCGGGCCGTTATAGCCTTATTTACACGTTGAGACAAGCGATAAGAGAATCGGACAAGGAAGGGAACGTTGTTATAGTAAGCGCGAACTTTTCTGAAAAACTCGAATTCATCAACCACTTGCAGTCCTCCTAGCGTCACGTTTCTTCCCTTCTATATCCTATCATTTTTCACGGAATTGGTAAATTGACCCTTTATAGGTAAACTTGTCGATAGAATGATACTTTTTACACAATTATAGTAAAGAGCCCATCTATTAGTCAATGATTATAGTCACTATTTTTAATATGCTCTATAGAGCGTTGTTGATAGGCAGGTAAAGTTTTATCGTTAGGCTGAGGTGACGGTATGAGTGAGATTGCAGGGCTTGTAGGAGAAAACATTCGTCTGCTGCGCAAAAAAAGAGGGCTAAGCCAAGAGCAGCTCGCTTTCCGCGCTGATATTAACGCTTCCTATATGGGACAAGTTGAACGCGGAGAGAAAAATCCGACCATTGACGTACTCAGCAAAATCGCGCTTGCACTGCAAACGCCGCTAGAGAAAATTGTGAATGTCATATCTAGCCCGGATGCTGTAGAAGAGCCTGAAGACGAGGGTTATGCGACCAAAATTGTTCATCAAATAAACGGTCTCAGCTTGAAAGAGCAGGAAGCCGTATATAAATTTGTCAAGCAGCTTGTACAATTCAAGGACATGCAATAAATGATCCATGTCCGCAAAGGGACTGTCTGGAAAGGCACGCAGATTATAAAAAGAGAAAAATAGCGGTACAGGAATAACTCTCCTGTACCGCTATTTTTTTTCATGTTATCCAAGCATCCCTGTTCAAAGCGGGCAAATGGCTGCCTAAAGTTAACCGCGAGCCCTTCTTGTTGCCTTCTGCAGCAGCTTCTGCTCCCAAAGCAGCGCCTTCGCCTTCTTAATGCGCGCCAGTTCTCTGCGCTTCTCGTCATTCATCACCAGCGCATTGACATGCGCCGTCACGATCACGAGCGCAAACAATATCCATACGAGACCAAATACACTCATCAAGCTCCACGGCGCGCTCAGCTCAAGACGCGGAAGCGCATATACGAGCATCGCAAGCGCAATAAGCAAATACAATACATGACGGCCTTTTCCGGAAAACATCACTCTCAGCTCCTCCATAGGGTCGTAAGCGGCTCACTCTCTTGTCCGCATTACCATTCTATGAGAAGTGGACAGGGGTTATGTCTCAAATTAATCTACGATAGACTTCAGCACATCGGACATGATCCGATTGACATCCTCGAATACGACGGCAAACCGGCGCTCCGCGTCCAGCAGCTTGCCGATCAACGGATTAAGCGTGATCACCTCGTAGAGCTTGTTCATTTTCTCCATGTCCTCAGCGGACGGCTCTTCGCCAGCCATCATTTTTTGCTGCAAAAAGTTTTGGCGCTCGCGAAAATCATCAAGCATCTCCTTCGCGGCAGGATCAGCCTCAGCAGCTTCCTTCGCAGCTTTCAGCAGCTTCGCTTCCTCGCTCTCTTTCAGCGCCTTCGCTAATTCATAAGCTTTGTCATAAATATTCATTAGTCTCTCTCCATTCATTCATTGTGATGGTATATGTCTACGTTTAATCATAACGCTTAATCAAATCATGAGCCAAGTCCCTGATGGAAAAGCACATGAAAACTACACAAGCATCATATCTTTTTGTGATTCACCAAGGGGTAGATGTCCTCATATGATGAAGTAATTCGTTTAAAAAACCTAGTTGCTGACCTCTTATCGTCATCCTCCTGCTTGGAAGGAGATTTATGATGCTCAAATCTAAAGTAGCCGTACAGGTGATCAGCTCCGGCATGCTTCCGGAAGATACGCTCATGCTTGGCGAAGCCTATGTAAAGCAATGGAAGATTCCACAAGGCCAGCACATTCAATTAAAATTCGGTGCCTTCCGGCATCATGTGAAGGTTATTCCTGTTGCAAAATACGATGGCATGAGGATGAGCCAAAGCTTGGCAAGACAAATGGGCTTCACAAATGGAGCATCGATCAGGCTGCAATATAAAGCCGGGACCGCCACGCTGGTGCTTGGACCATTGATCGGCGTACTCGTCAGCCGTGATTATCCGCATACGCCGGATAAACCATTCGGTTCCATTTCCATGTTTTGCAAGGAGCTGGTAGAAGCCAGTACGGCGCAAGGCGTATTCGTTTATTTCTTCACCCCTAGCCAAATCGGCACAAGCCTGGATACCGTTGACGGCTGGATCTATTCGGAGGGCTGGCAGCGTGTTAAAATGCCTATTCCCGACGTCGTCAATAACCGCCTGACGTCAAGAAAAATGGAGAACAGACCCAGCGTACAACATTTTATGAAAGAAGTAAAACTGCAGCACGAGACGGCCATTTTCAACGAAAAGTTTCTGGATAAGGTCGAGGTTTTTGACGCGCTGAAAAAGGATGAGACGCTCGCGCGGTACTTGCCTGAATCCCATTTGCTGCGCAACTATACGATGCTGAAGTCCATGTGCTCCCGCTACAACAACGTTTTTCTCAAACCGGTCCGCGGCAGCTTAGGCAAAGGGATCATTCGCATTACGCGGCTCGATACGAACAATTATCAGGCATTGTACGCAACTTCCGCAGGAACGCGCAGGCAGCAGCATACGAGTCTGGTAAAGCTTTTCTCGTCCATTTCCGCCAAAATGAAAACCGTCCGCTACCAAGTCCAACAGGGTCTGCAGCTGATCGAAATCCAGAAGCGGCCCGTTGATTTCCGCGCGCTTGTCCAAAAAAACGCAAGCGGCAAATGGACCCTTACGTCCATCGTCGCACGCACAGCCGGCAACGATCATTTCGTCTCCAATCTGGCCCGGGGCGGAACGCTCAGCACGGCCTTGGAGGCCGTCACAAAATCAAATTTGCAAGCCGGGCTGAGCAGGAATGAAGCGGTGCAGCGGCTGCAGCAAGCGGCGCTGAATATCGCGCGCGGTGTAGACACACAAATTCCAGCGCATTTTGGCGAGCTTGGGATCGATTTGGCGCTTGATACCGGAGGCCGCGTATGGCTTCTTGAAGTCAATTCAAAGCCGTCGAAGAACGACAACACGCCGCTGAACGACAACAAGATTCGTCCATCCGTCCGTATGATGATCCAATATTCCCGGTTTTTATCGGGCTTTTAACGGAGGCGCCTATGCAGGCTCGAATGGTTATACTCGGAATCGTCGTCGCATCGATCAACCGGAAACCCTTGGAACGTGAATCGGAGCCCGCCTTGCCGGAACCCCGCTTCTGCCAAGCGCTCAGCATGGCCGGCAAACCGCTTGGCATTCATGTCTATGTATTCTCAGAAGAAAGCCTGCAGCCGAAATCTGGGCAGCTGTATGGTTATTGCTATGAGCAAGGCCGCTGGGCATGGCAGCAAGTTCCATTGCCGGATATTATCTATGATCGATGCTTCTTCACCGAAGCTAATCAGCGAACCCGCTGCCAAAGCATGCTGAACAGGTTATCGCAGAAGAAACCTTTTTTGATGCTTAACGGCACTCTTCCGGCTAAGCTTGACGTCTTTGACGCACTTAAAACAGATTCCTTGCTTGCGAAGCATATGCCTGCAACGATCCCCTATCAATCTGCAAATCAGGTCAAACAGATGGCTGATCGGCATATCGACGGCATCGTGCTTAAGCCATCAGCCGGCATGCAGGGCAGAGGGATATTGCATATCAAGCGTTGTCCGCTCAGCCGAGCAACGAAGGTGAATGGGCGAACCCGCCAGAACCGTTCTTTCTCGATGACATTTACGGAGGATAGCGAATTGGAGCACTGGATAAACCGCTTTATCAACCGCTCATCCTACCTGCTTCAGCCTTACCTTTCGCTTAACGATGAGGACGGCAAGCCTTTTGACGTAAGAACACTTATGCAGAAGGATCACACAGGAAAATGGTCGCTGACCGGGGTAGTCTCTCGTACCGGGCAAGCGGGCTCTCTAACATCCAATCTGCACGGCGGCGGCGACGCCCGCCCGGCTGCTCAGCTGATCACTGCCAAATTTGGCAAGCAAAAAGCCGAACGTTTGCTAGAGCAGATCCATACAATAAGCAAGCAAACAGCGGAACGTCTTGAAAGCAAATTTGGCAGATTTGCCGAGCTCGGATTAGATTATGGCATTGAGCCAAGCGGTCAAATTTGGCTGATTGAAGCCAATTCGAAGCCAGGCCGTTCTTCCTTTCGAATCATTAGTGACCTAGAGGCCGCGCGGCTGTCAATCGAAAGACCACTCTTATATGCACGCTTATTGTCCAGGCGCTTGTCCCCGTACTTTGCAGCCAATGAATCCACAAACGGCCGTCACCGTTTAACAAGATCCGACAACCAATTACGGCCTTTCAACGTTCAGGAGGTTCATCGATGAGTTTGACAACTTGTAACGTACATTTCTCACAGCAGTCTAATAATATCGTATATTTGTCCAGCCCTCTGTTAAAGCATCTGAAGCTTTCAGGCAAAAAGTCGGTTCACCTCAAGCTGGGCAAAGAAGTCATTACAGCTGAAATCAAGCAGTTGAACCGGCCAGGCAATCATTTGTACTTGTCATCAGGGATACGGCAGTCCATTAGAGTGCCGAAATCCGGCAATGTATACGTGCTGAACACCGGCGACAACGAGGTGCAACTCGGTCCGCTTGTCGGCATCCTAAGCGATAATGGCATACGCTCAGAAAGCAATCCTTTTGGCGGAAGAACGAATTTCATTAAACAGATCATCCGCACCGGAGAGTCCAAAGCCTACCTTTTTGGCTTTACTCCGCATGATATCAATTGGCAGCAGGAAACGGTCAACGGCTATTTTCTTGACTCGCAGGGCGGCTGGTACCGCAAGATCGTACCGCTTCCGGACGTCGTTTACAACCGCCTTCCGAACCGCAAGGCGGAAACTTCCGCCTCGATCAACGCGCTGCGCGAGCGCTTCGTGCGCCGTAAAATCCCTTTTTTCAACTGGAGCTTCTTTAATAAAGCCGACGTTTACAAGCTTCTGGATAAAGATCCCGAAGCATTGGTTCATTTGCCGGAATCCGCATCCGGACCAACCTTGGACCAAATTAAGGAAATGCTCGAAAAACATCAGTTCCTTTATTTCAAACCGACCGCAGGCAGCCTTGGAATAGGCATATACAGACTGACCTATCATCCAAAACGCGGTTATTTCGCACGGTACCGCAAGGGCAGCCAAAACGTGCTGCTTCGTTTCTCGAACTTCAGCAGCTTGATGCGGATGCTGCAAACGAAGCATGGCCATAATCTCAATCACTATGTCGTTCAGCAAGGGATCAGGCTCGTTGAGATCGACGGCTGCCCGCTCGATTTCCGCTTTCATATGCATAAGAACGGCAAAAACGAATGGGTGCCAGCAGGCATTGGCGCGAAGAAGGCCGGCCGCGGCAGCGTAACGACACATGTGAAAAACGGCGGCTCGCTTATGACACCGGAGCAGGCGCTTGAGAAAACATTCGGTGCACAGTCAAGCACCGTGCTTGAAAAAGCGAAAAAAACAGCCATCAAGCTATCCGAAGCGATCGAACGCAATTATCCGCATCGGCTAGGCGAGCTGGGTCTGGATATTGGCATCGATAAAGACGGAGAAATATGGATGTTTGAGGCTAACGCTAAGCCAGGCCGTTCGATATTCAAGCATCCTGCGCTTCGCTCGGAGGGTCGCGCTTCGATATCTTATATTTTTGAACACTGCATGTACCTTAGCCGTTTTCATGGCCAGGGAGGTAATGACTGATGGACAGCAAGCATTCAGAGGATCATGACATAAAAGGAATGCGAGCTGGCAGGACCGTACTGGCTATTTTGACGATAGATGATGACGCTCAGCTCTTCCGAGGCAATCGCAGCAACTTCGCCGATTTGATTCGTACCGGTCAATCTATGGGGTTTATTGTCTATGTAGTGACGGTCAAAAACCTTCTTCTAACGAGGAACAGCCTAAAGGGTTTCGTATACAGCGCGGAGAATGACAGCTGGCAGCAGCGTCTTCTCCCGTTTCCCGACATTATTTACAACCGCATACCGCTTAGGGAGGATGAAGAGCTGCCTGCCGTCAGGCAAAAGATTGAGGCTTGCCATAAGCATCCGCATGTGAAGCTCTTTAATCCATCCTTCTTCAACAAATGGGATCTCTTCGAATGGCTGCGGCTCTCAAAGTCGACCAAACCCTACATTCCAACAACGCGCAAGCTAATAACGGTAACGGGTCTTGGCCGAATGATGCGCAAACATTCTTACTTGTATTTAAAACCTGAGAGCGGGAAAGCCGGCAAAGGCATCATGACCATTAAGGTCGAAGCCGAGACGCAGCAGCCCTATCGGTTAAAAATTCAAGAAAACAAAAAGAGCGCCACCTATCAATGCTCTTCGATCAATAAGCTGTGGAGCCGGATTCAAAAGCAGAGCGGAGGGGAAGCCTACATCGCCCAGCAGGGCATCGATTTGGCCTCCTTCAACGAACGAAGATTCGACCTGCGCGCGCTGGTGCAAAAAAACCAGCGCGGCCAGTGGGACATTACAGGCATTGGCGCCCGGATAGCCGGAGCCTCTAGCATAACTACCCATGTGCCGCGGGGCGGCATGATCGAAGATCCTGAGAAGCTGCTTGTCAACTCATTTAATGAGGAGCAAGCGCGTAAATTGTTAATAAAGGCCAAAAACACAGCGGTGCTCATCGCCAAACAAATCGAGCGGGCATCCGGGCAGCTACTCGGCGAGATGTCGATGGATCTGGGTATAGACAGCGTCGGAAACATGTGGTTTTTCGAAGCGAATTCTAAACCCATGAAATTTGATGAACCTCATATTCGTCAAAAATCGTTGGAACGCATTTTTCATTACGGAGCTTATTTGGCTAGAATGAAATCGGAAAAAGCGGGAGGCGCGTAACATGGAGCTGGAGCTGCTTACACCAGAGGGTTGGTTGCTGGAGCAAAAAAGACTTATCGGCTTTGCCATCCGTTTTGGGGATAAGCGGCTCGCTGTCTCTACCATACATGCGCTTCGCAAGCTGGACGGTTCCTTACTTAAAGAAGCTCGCAACGGAACATTTGGCGCAGTTGCTGTGATCGCAAAGCATAGCAGCCGCATCGCCGGCTTTGGCTTTGCCGAGGACGGCGGCGAGGGAGCCTGCATGGTCGTTGTTCATCCCGAAGCAAGGAGCCTTGGAGTCGGCAGCGCCCTCGTTCAAGCGATGATAGCGCGCCTTGGGAAGCTTGCCTGCAACGTGGCGACTGACAATACGGCCAGCATGGCGCTTTGCTTTCGCCTTGGCATGACAGCCGTATCGATGCACAGAGGCCCGACAGGCAAACCGACGCTTCGATTCGAGAGAAACGACGCGCATGCTGCTGACGCTCCACAACCATTAATGAAGCTGGCTGCCGAGCTAGATGGATCGAAGGAAACGCAACAATAATCAAGCATGTACCTGCCAAGGAGCAGCGCATAAGCGCCGCTCCTTGGCAGGTTTTTTTCTTTGGCTTTCTGAGAAAACGTTATTGAAGACATCGAACATGATTACAGGTTATAGCCGTTCAAGTACTATTGTTGATCCAATAAGCGAGCAAGCTCTCTGAAATCGGCAATCAGCACATCCGCACCGTCAAGCTCTGCCGCCCGGCCATAGGTCGCGTATGCGCAGCCGATCGTTTGGAGGCCATTTCCTTTTCCAGCTTCAACATCCGATGAACGGTCGCCGACCATCCAAGCGGATTTAACACCATGATCCTTGAGCAGACGTGCTACCAGATCGACCTTGCTTGCCGTTGCGTACTCTCCCGCGCTGTACAAACCGTCAAATAGCTCGGCAATGCCTCTGTGACGTGCGACACCCTTCACATAATCCTCTAGCCCATTGCTTGCCACAAACAGCTTCACCCCGCGATCCTTCAGCTCGCGCAGCGTCTCTTCGACATAAGGATACAGCCGGCCTTCTCCTCGGATCAAACCTTCCATCTCGTATTGGAGCAGCAGAACATCCGCACGCTGACGCGCAGCCTCCGAGCTGTCCGGCATAACCTGACGCCAAATATCTTCCAGCAGCATGCCTAGGCAGCTGAGCAAACGTTCCACTGGCGGCGTCTCATGCTCGTAGAGCCCCTCCTCCCGAAGCGTCTCGAACACGCGGTGATGCACGGGCACAAGCAGCGTATCCGTTTCAAACAACGTTCCATCCATATCAAATATGACAGCCTCAGGCACTTGAAGCTTATGTTCGCTCATGATCCAAATCCCCCTTCAAAGTCTGCTCTTATCATACTGGAATAGGGGAAAGCATCGCAAGCTTGAACGCAGGTTTCTACGGTTCTTCACCTTAATCAGGAACAGCGTAAATGAATTCACGTACCGGGATGGAAAGGTTACTTATAGCTGAAAAGCGAAGCGGGAAGCATCGCGATTCTCCCGATCGCATAAGGTCCGAGATAGGCGCCGCTTGCGAGAAAAACGGGATTCTCAAGCACGCGGTGCACCTCTGTCATAAATAACGTGCCGTCCGCAATCGTCCCCAAAACGGCGTCTGCCGACACAACAAAAAACAAAAAAGCCGCTGCTACGGCTATCCCGTCAAAAATACGGCTGATTGTGCCGCTCATTTTGCTAATCCATGCTATTAATGCAGAACCAACCGCAAGTCCTGCACCGATCATGATCATCATGTCCTTCACCTCTAGAATCAGGTTCGGTTATTTTAGCGCGGCTTAAACCTAAGCTCACTGCATGAAAAACAGACAAGATGAATAAATAGCATACAGGTTGTTTACATATGATAAAAGATTGAAATCCATCTGGATGGAGGGTTTGCTATGAAAAATCATTTTCGATGGTTGAACGTCATCGGCCTCGCTGCCGTGCTTATTGTGAATGGACTGGCAGAATGGCTGCCGATTAACGGCCAAACGACCGGAGAGTTATCCGCTAAGTATCCCGTGCTGATCACGCCTGCGCCTTACGCTTTCTCCATTTGGTCCGTCATCTACCTGCTCTTAATCGGATTCGTCGCTTATCAGCTTAGGCAGCAGGCCGCAAGCAGCAAAATCGTTCAGAGCATCGGGCCGTGGTTTTTAATCAGCTGTCTCTTCAATTGCGCTTGGATCCTCGCCTGGCATTATGAGAAGCTGACGGCCAGCGTTTTCATCATGCTAGCGCTTCTCCTATCGCTTATTGCCATTTATACCGCCGTTCGAAGGGATAAGCCTTCACCGGCTCGCGGCGAACGTTTTTTGGTTTGGCTTCCATTCAGCATATACCTTGGCTGGATTTGCACCGCAACGATTGTGAACATCGCGGTCGTCTTGTATGCTGCCGGAAGGAATGGCCCCCTCATGACAGACATTGCTTGGACCGTTATCCTGATAGCCGCAGCCAGCCTGCTTGCTCTTGTCATCGGCTTCAAATATCAAGATGCCGCTATCATCCTTGTATTCATTTGGTCGTTTATCGCAATTGCGGTTAAGCAGGGGCAGCAGCCCGAGGTTAGCCTCGCAGCATGGATCGGCGCAGCAGTCCTGGCAGCGGCAGCCGCCGTCCTATTAATGAAAGCGAGCAAAAGGAATTCCGCAGCGTATTGAAAATTAGAACCGAATATGTCACACTGTGTGGTGGGTGTTAGGACTAATTGCCCCTTGCAGGAAAGGACGTGACGGTTCACGTATGACAAAATGGCTGCTTCGTTCGATGACAGAATTAAGTTCGCGCAAATGGATATCCAGCTTAACCGGAAGATTCGCGCAATCGGCTGCCAGCCGCCCTTTTATTTCCCGGTTTGCTAAGACATACGGCATTAAGATCGAGGAAGCAGAAAAACCTCTATCCCAATATATGACATTAAATGAATTTTTCACTCGGCGGTTGAAGCCTGGGCTTCGCGAGATTCACGAGGGCATTGACTCGCTCGTAAGTCCCGTTGATGCTCTTATCACGGGAGCAGGGCCGATAAGCAGCGGTACAATCGTCAACGTCAAAGGTCAGGACTACACGATCGAAGAGCTTCTTAACCGTTCCCCGCGAACGGCTAATTATATGAATGGCTATTATATCGTCCTCTATTTAAGTCCGACGGATTATCACCGCATTCACACCCCTGTCAGCGGGCGGATTGTGGAGCGCGAGCATGTTCTCGGCAGAGTGTATCCCGTAAATGACTTTGGGCTGCGCCATATGCGCAGAGTGCTAAGCCGCAACGAGCGGCTGATTACGTACATGCAGCATTCTGCTGGAGAGACGGCTGTCGTCAAAGTAGGAGCCATGAATGTGAGCAGCATTCAATACGTACAGCCGTTGAAACCTGAAATGGTCAAGGGCGAGGAGCTGGCCTATTTCGAATTTGGCTCTACCGTCGTGCTGCTGCTTGAGGATGGAACGTTTACCCCGCGCGATAACGGCCTGCTAGGGATGAAGGTTCGAATGGGCGAGCGTTTGGGGGCCCTTCAAGACAATTAGCATACGAAGCGCGTTGACGCAAATAAAGAGGCTGTCTTCCGAGGTCATTGACCTTGAAAGACAGCCTCTTTTGCGCGCGATCAGATGAGCAGCAGCGCATCCTTATTACTTACCGAATTTCTGACGGGCTGCGTCCCGTATACTGCTTGAATTGACGGCTGAAGAAAAAAATATCGCGATAGCCAAGCGCATCCGCTACCTCTGTCACATTCATCCCTGCATGCATGAGCAAATGCTGCGCCCGCTCGATTCTTGTACGAATCATATACGTTTGCACCGACATCCCGATCAGCTCCTTGAACTTCATCGAAAAATACCTTGGCGAAAGCTGCGCGCGCATCGCAAGATCCTCTACCCGGTGGGCGATGCTCGGGTTTTGCCGAACAAAGTTAGCCACCTCGTGAATGGCTTCCGTGAGCTGATTGCTTGCCTTCTTCTCTACCGGCAGCTGCTTGTCCTCTCTGAGCAGATGAATCATCAGCTGCTTGAGAACAAGCTGCGCCTCTTCCTCCGCCGCATAAGTCTGTACAAGGAACAGCCTTACATAACGGGAAAGCATATATTCGAAATCGACAGTATCGCTTAATTGCCTGTACCGATTCGGTACGGCATCGATCGTTTCGTTAATGGCAAAATGAATGTAGGATAATACGAGCGGCTTCTGCGGATTATGGGTAGCACTTGTGTAATCGTTTGGCCTGAACAGGAAACAGCTCCCCGGTCCTACCTGATAGAGGGTGCCATTGACTTCTACTTCCCCTTCGCCGCTCCATACGTAAAATAAATCAAAATTGGCCATCGGCTTCTCGCGTCTCGCCCATCTCCAACCCGGCTCGCATACGATTTTTGCAAACGCAGGTAACAGGATGAACGATTCAGGCGAAATGTGCAGCATAGAGCAACCTCCTGTGCTAATCTATGCCGTTATCATACAACAGCACCAAACTTTTGTACAAGCTGCCCAAAAATTACGAAAAATTTTGGTTTGAGAATGGTTTGCAGCTTTAAAAAAATGTTATAATAGCACCCGACAAGCGTAAACGGCTAACGCCTGATTATACTCATTTCAAATGAATGATTTCGGAAGGATGGAATAAAGTCCATGAACCCACTTGCTCAGCAGTTAAACGAGACGTTGCAATCGGAGAGTCCGAACGTCTATGCGATGTTGTCAACCTTAGGCAAAGCGATTTATTTTCCAAAAGAGGGCATACTCAGTCAGTCCGCCGAAGCGAAGACGAAAGCAACTAAATTTAACGCTACGATCGGTATTGCAACAGAAGGCGGACAGCCGATGCACCTTAAGGTCATCCAGGATACGCTCTCTGCCTACAATCCGAAAGATATATATGAATATGCGCCGCCAGGCGGGAAGCCCGAGCTTCGCGCTGCTTGGCGTACGAAGATGATTAAGGATAATCCTTCCCTTGAATCAAAAGGTTTCGGCAATCCTGTAGTTACGAACGCACTGACGCATGGCCTTAGCATTGTAGCCGATTTGTTCGCAGATGCTGGCGATGCTGTTGTCATTCCAAATAAAAACTGGGAAAACTACGAGCTGACATTTGGTATCCGCCGCGGTGCCGAAATCGTAGAATACCCGCTCTATAATGATCAAACCCGCTTCAACAGCGCTGGCTTGCGCGAGGCATTGCTTGCTCAGAAGGATAAAGGGAAAGCGATCGTCGTGCTGAATTTCCCGAACAACCCTACGGGCTACACGCCAGGACCTACGGAAGGCGACGAGATTATCGCTGCGATCCGTGATGCCGCGGAAGCAGGAATCAATGTTGTAGCTGTAACCGACGATGCTTATTTTGGTTTGTTCTTCGAGGATTCCTTGCAGGAGTCTCTGTTCTCCAAGCTTGCCGACCTTCACCCGCGCGTCCTTGCAGTTAAAGTTGACGGCGCAACAAAAGAAGAATACGTATGGGGCTTCCGCGTGGGCTTCATCACTTACGCTTCAGCTTCGGCATCCGTTTTAGCTGCGCTAGAGCAAAAAACGACCGGCATCATTCGCGCTACGATCTCCAGCGGCCCTCATCCGTCGCAAACGTTCGTATTGCACGCTTTGAAATCGCCTGAGTTCGAAGCTCAAAAAGCAGAAAAATACGAGATCATGAAGCGCCGTGCCAACCGGGTCAAATCGTTGCTCGACAGCGGCCGATACGGCGATGTATGGGGCTATTATCCATTCAACTCCGGTTACTTTATGTGCCTCAAGCTGAGCCAAGTAACGGCTGAAGCGGTACGTGTCCGTTTGTTGAACGAATATGGCATCGGTACGATCGCTCTAGGCGAGACCGACCTGCGCGTTGCCTTCTCCTGCATCGAGGAAGAAAACCTCGAAGAGCTGTTCGATACGATCTTCAAAGCTGTTAATGAATTGATCGCTCAAAACGTATAATAAGCAAACGCCGCACACTAGCGGCCATTGCAGAATCCGAACATCGAAAAACCCCCTAAGCAGCATGTCTAACTGACGACGCTCCTTAGGGGGTTCTTTTTTTTGTTAATCCTCATCCTCATCCAAGCTGAGCTTCCTGCGCAGCCGACCTGGCCGAATAACCAAATACAGGAGCGCTGCTGCCGCCGCAACCAGCGAAGGAGCATAAACCCCCGATAAGGCTAACGGCAGAGCGACAAATAGCCAGAGCAGCGCCGCACAAATCAGCATGACCATTCGGTCAACCTTCAAATATTGCTCGATTCGCTGCTTTTCCGGCAGAGGATATACATGCTTCCAAACCGAGTGTCGATGGATATGGCGCAGCCCGCCTAGTTGAACGGCGATTAGTCCCATAAAAATAACAAAGGTGATGACAGCGCCGTACCCGGACAGCGACACCGCCTCGGCAAACCAATAAATGATCAAGCAGCCGAGAAAGAGCAGCCGCAAAATAATGCCGCCCATTTCCGTCCTTAGCATGGATGCCGTATAGAGATAAACAAACGTATTCCGGCTCGAATAGGGAATTAGCCGAAGCACCCAAGTTAAATAGGATCTTTTGGCAATGCTCGATGGAAGGGTCGGTACGTCTATGAATAGTCCAAAAAAAACATAATAGCGCCTGCGCGTCCGTGCTTCCTCATCAATCAGCCTCTCCCAAGGAAAACGATGCTTGCTTGGAAGACGGTAAAGCAAGCCAAAAAGAACAACTACGAGCAAGGAAAACAACACGGCTTGCCATACCAGGCAAGTGAGCCACGCCGTAAGAATGGCAGCTGTCGCCAGCCAGCGCAGCAGACGCATAAGACGTCTCATGCTCGGCCAAGTCATCTGGCGCTCTTTCCATGCGCCCCACACATTTCCAGCTTTAAGCGCCGCTGCTGCTACTGCAAGCAGCCATCCCCCGCTAACGGCAGCACCTTGATTATAAATCGGCATGTAAAGAAGAAACACGAGTGCAGCGAGTACGAAACATGCCCTTGTTGTATAGCGGAACGACCGTCTTAAGTAACCTCCCATATTCGCTTCGCGCGGCATTAAAAATACGGTGTCCCCAAGTGCAAGCCAAGTTCGAAGCGGACTCCAGCACAGGACAAGTGTCAAAGCGATAACGCCGACTGTTGCGATGGGAAAGCTAGCTGGCATATGGTGAATCAAGTTGATATAGCCAAGAATCGATGAGATCACGATCAAGGACATAAATGCCGGAAAGCCGCTTTGCCCCATATAGCGAAAATAAGGCAGCGTTTCCTCGCGGAACGCCTTTGCCCTTTGAAGCCACATCGTCTCAAGCTTAGGTTCAGCAGTCATTAGGCTTGGCCCCCAGTAACAAGCTTATAGAAGGCATCCTCCAAAGAACCGCCGCGCAGATCCATCCCGGCAGCTTGCCTGACGTCCTCGAGCGTGCCTAAGGCGACAATTTTGCCGTGATGCATGACGATAAACCGATCGCAATACGTTTCGACTGTAGCCAAAATATGCGAGCTCATTAAAATAGCGGCCCCTTTGCGCTTCACCTCGACCAGCCGCTCAAGAAGGGAGCGAATGCCAAGCGGATCAAGACCAAGAAACGGCTCGTCGATGATGTACAGAGGCGGCTCAGCCAGCAGCGCGTTCATGATCATAACCTTCTGCTTCATTCCTTTGGATAAGTGGGAGGCAAACGCTTTGCGCTTAGGCATCATCTGAAACTGGTTCAGCAGCTCGTCTTCCCTTGCCTCATAGTGCTTGTCCTGCACGCTATATGCCATGCCGGTCAGACGTAAATGCTCCTCTACCGTCAGCTCATCGAACAGCACCGGCGTCTCCGGCACATAAGCAAATGCGCTGCGGTAGCGCTCCGTTTCTTGCTCCAGCGTAACGCCATCAACCTTTACCTCGCCGATCTGCGGCTTCATTAAGCCTAGTATATGCTTGATCGTCGTACTCTTGCCTGCGCCGTTCAGGCCGATAAGGCCTACCATTTCTCCAGCCTTCACCTCAAAGGAGATATCATGCAGCACAGGTCTTTTGGGGCTATAGCCGCCTGTTAAGCCATTTACCTGTAAAATAGGTTCCATCCTATCACCTTCAGCATCACAATTTGTTTTAACTAGTAAACAGCATACCGAATAATTCGCCTAATATCAAAAAAAAGGCATCACCCCAACGGGTGATGCCTCCTTAATTTTATAACTATTTGATTTCAATCGATTTTGCCGTATTATTATCGCCCTTCACCTGAACAAGCTGTCCAGCCTTAAGCAGCGAAGCGTCACCGGAAATCGCAACGTTTGAATCAACGTTATAAATGAAGACAACGGTTTGTGAATTTTCAACTCGGGAAATCGAGATCGTCGACAGTTTGGCTTGCGAGTTGAACGTAACCGAACCAATATACCCAAGCTCCGAGAATGAAGAAACGACAGGGGCCGATTTCGTAACCTCAATGAATACCACTTTATTCAGATACGTACGGACAAGCACCTCATCGCCTGCGCGCAGTGCGCTTAGTGGCGCTTTCTTATCATCGCGGAAAATGAATACATTCGAATCAATCGCCAATGCTGTTTCCGAGTTATCCGCTTTTACTACCGTCAGGCTGCCATTTGCAGGCGCTGCCTTCAGCTTGCCTGTGATCGCTTGCGCGTCGTGATCCGGCATTTCGGTATCCGTACGATCAAGCAGCGCGGCGAGCTCTGCGCGGCTAACCGGTTGATTTGGACGGAATGTTTTGCCATGCTTGTCATCATAGCCGGTAATAATCCCTTTCTTAAGGGCAAGGGCAACATAACCGACAGATCCGGCAGGAATCTCCTTAGCATCCTTGAAGTCAAGCTTCGTATTATTGAGAGCTTTGGCCTCGTCTTCCAGTTTAAGCGCTTTAACTAGTAGGATGGTCGACCATAGTCTTGTTGCATTCGCCTCCGGATTTACTTCCGTTTCCGTTTCCGAGAACAAGTCATTTTCAAGCGCGACAGCTACGTAACCGACAGCCCAAGGATATTTGCTTTTGATTTTGTTAGCATCCTTGAATTGCAAATCCGTTTTCATCTCTTCGGCCGACTCCGCTTGAGCGCGAAGACCCATCAATCTGACGGCTGCAGTCAACGTTTCGATGCGGCTAATCTTTTGATTCGGCTTAAACGTGCCGTCCTCGTAGCCTGTGAATACACCCTTCGATGCAAGGCGCATGATGTATTCCATAGCCCATTTCAAATCATTCTCATCTTTGAAATTCCATGTAACTTTATAGTCGCCATCTTTATCTTTCTTATCGTTCTTATCCTGCTTGTCCTCATGACGGCCTTTATCATCATCACGATCTCCGTCATGTCCTTTACCTTTACCGCCATCTGCAAAAGCTGACGTTGCTCCGCCTGCAAGCATTAGCAGCGCAAGCGAGGAAATTGCTGTCTTTTTCCACATTGTTTGTTTCATTAAGAAAGCCACACTCCTTTTTCGATTAGCGGGTTTTGCCGCATTTTTTACCTTCGCCCATACGTTTCGGGTGAGGCTGATCGATTTAAGAGGGTGGCTGTCAAAATAATTTTATTTTATTTTATTGTTCCTTCTCGGCTTCGCGTTTCGCTTTCAACCATTTAGGCGCGCCCTTGTTCTTGCCTTCGCGCTTGCGCTCTACTTTTTTGGGAGCCGGCTTGGCTGCCGGCTTCGGTTTTGGAGCAGCGGCGCCCTTGATTGCAGCCTCGGGCCTTGCTTCCTTCGCTGTACCCGGAGCTTCCTTGCGCTCAATCGACCGTTTCGCCTGCTGCACGTCCGAACGTTCCGCCAGCTTCGCTTCATGACGAGCCGCGAATGGCCGTGTAGCCTCTCTCAGCTCTTCCGCTGTCAGCAGCTTTCCTCTGAACATCGTCCGCTCCGACAAATCGATGCCGAGCTGCTTACGGAATTTCTCCATAATAAACAGCTCCTGCGGCGTCACGATGGATACGACCGTTCCCGCTCGTCCCATCCGTCCGGTACGTCCCGCACGGTGCACATAATGGTCGGCATCCGCCGCCGGATCAAGTTGAACGACTAGCGTCAGTCCTTCAATATCCAGTCCGCGCGCGGCAACATCGGTCGCGAGCAGCAGCTGGCAGCGCCCATCGCGAAAACGCGCTAGCGTCGCAGCGCGGCGCTGCTTATCTGCATCGCCATACAGAGCTTCCACGGTGAAGCCCTCGTAGCTAAGCTTCGACTCCCAGTTCGAGATGTTATCCGTATCATTTAGGAATAGCAGCGCAGAAGCCGGATTCAGCAAGCGCACGAGCCGCCGTGCTGTATCGGTCTTGTCCCGTTTGTCGCTGACGATAAAATAATTGTCAATCGTCTGCGAGACGCGGTGCTCCGGCGTAATTTGAATGCGCTCCGGATTCTTCATCCAGCGTCCTTCAAAGCGTGCCATCTGATCGGGATACGTCGCGGAGAAAAACGCGATCTGCCGATCTTTGCCCACGCTATGCAAAATTATTTCGACCTCTTTCGTCGAGCCGAGCTGGAACACCTGATCCGCTTCATCAATAACGACGTTATTGACATCATTCAATCGAAGCTTGCGCAGCTTAAGCAGCTCATGAATGCGTCCCGGCGTTCCGATAACGAGCTGCGGGCGAAGCTTAAGCTTCTCCACTTGGCGCTTTAGGGCCGCCCCTCCGATCAACTGCTGAACACGTATGTTGATCGGCTCGGCATAAGCCTCCGCAACGCGTACGATTTGCATAGCCAGCTCTTGTGTCGGCGCCAAAATAATTGCCTGTATCGCGTTCGAATGCGAATTCAGCTTTTGAAGCAGCGGCAGCAAATAAGCCAGCGTCTTGCCGGTACCCGTCTGCGATCTTGCTGACACATTGCTTCCGCCTAGTAGAATCGGTATCGTCTCCGCTTGTACGTCGGTTGGCTCGACGATTCCGTTTGCCGCCAGCTTATCCGCGAGCAGCTCATTAATGCCTATTTCATTCCAAGTATACTTACTCATTCTTTAATCCTCTCTCATTCAAGCCTTTATTTTCGATTGATCAATCCGCCGAACAACAGGTCGATCGTCCGCGGCAGCAATTGATATAGCTTTATACCAATAGAAGCTGTTTTGGGCAGGTCCAGCTCAGCTTTCCTCCGCTCAATCAAACGAATGATTCGTTTGACAACGTACTCTGGCTTCATCATAAACCAATTCACATTTTTTACGTAAGAGCCGGAAGGATCAGCCAGCGAGAAAAAAGGAGTATCGATCGGCCCCGGATTAACTGCTGACACCTGTATCCCATGCTCGCGAAGCTCCATTCGGAGCGAATTCGTAAAGCCAAGCACAGCATGTTTCGTAGCGGTATAGCTGGTTGACTTTGCGGTGCCTATCTTTCCAGCGAGGGAAGCAATATTCACAATTTGTCCGCCGCCCTGCTTCACCATATGGGGGATGACAGCCTTCGTGCAGCGAACAATTCCCATATAGTTCGTATCCATCATTTGCTCAAAGCTTTCCACATTCATGCTCATAAAATACTCGAATTGCCCGTACCCTGCATTGTTCAGCAACACATCTATTTTACCGTATTTCGCAATGACGGCTTCTACCGTTTGCTTCACCTGCTCATTATCGGTAACATCCATTTGAAAGTATGAATGCTTGCCTTTAATGGCGCCGGAGATTTCTTTAAGCTTATCGACGTTGCGTCCTGTCAGCACAGGGATTGCGCCGCGCTCAGCAAGTCTTATTGCCGTAAGCGCCCCGATTCCGCTTGAAGCTCCGGAGATAAAAATGACTTTGTCTTTTAACATCCAACATCACCCATTTACAAGTTTACTTGATTGGCATTACAGACGCAAAAAAAGCTCCCTAAGGAGCCATTCCTGTGCTAAGATGCGATTAAAACTTGGATGTCAAGTTCTCCGATACCTTCCATAATGAGCGGAATCGTCAGCGCCTTTTGTGCGCTAAAGCCCGCTGATTGAGCAGACTGGATAACCTTCGGCGGCGTAATATCAACTCTAACGCCTTGGTTAAACAGCATCGTGCTGGCATTTCCGCTAATCATATTGCCAAGCTCAGAAATAGCACTCTTCACAATTTCGTCGATTTCAGAGATAACGTATCCGCCCATCATCGCAGAAACCATTTTCATAGCTACTTCTTCGCTAAGCCCGAATACAATGTCACCGTTCATCTGTCCGTTGAGTCCAATTTGAATCCAAATATAGTTCTCTACAAACTTGATATCCTTAAGACCTAGCTCTCCGGTCGCAGGACGTATTTGAACGACTTGCTCAATCACGATTTTTGCGGATTCAAGAAACGGGTTAATGTACTCTGCCTTCATAATGAAGATACGCTCCTTTTCGACAAAATT
Source organism: Bacillus sp. FJAT-26390 (assembly GCF_001682865.1). GTDB lineage: Bacteria > Bacillota > Bacilli > Paenibacillales > Paenibacillaceae > Pristimantibacillus. Next base: position 259,979 of record NZ_MAQX01000022.1, on the reverse strand, counting down.
CGCGCTTTGTCTTGTTTAATTTATATTATACTTAATTCACTAGGACAAGTATACTATAAATGAATAATATACAACTAAAGAACTATATTTTTTTATTGAAAATTGTAGAATGATGGTAGGAATGGAGGTGGCTCTTCTATGCCTAACGTATGGGCTCATTTTATTTTTGGACAGCTAGTGTTTGAAAAGCTTGGAGAAAGCGCGCTTCTGCAAACCGATGAGCAAAAAAATATATTTAATATGGGCTGCCAAGGTCCTGATTTTTTATTTTATCACCGTTTTTTCCCGTGGCAGCGCAGTTTAGCCCTTAACCGTCTGGGAACTGAGATGCATAACCGGAATTGCGGACCTGTCCTCGTAGAAATGCTCGACTGTGTCAACGGCCGACCGGCCTGCCCTAAACGTCCTGATTCCTCCATCTTATATACGCTTGGTTTTGTTTTGCATCATATTCTAGATCGGAACCTGCATCCGTATGTATTCAGCAAATCTGGGTTTCGCAAGTGGGATCATCAGCGGTTTGAAATTATGATGGACACTGTAATTGCCAAGAAGCTGTGGGGCGTTGAAACGTGGAAAAATGCCGTTTGGAAGCATATCGATACGAAAGGTGCCTTTCCCCCGCCAATTGTAGACGCTTTCGAATCCATTGTTGCGGCGTATTACGCAGAGCTTGCTCCGCATATTCGCCGTGAGGATTGGAACCAAGCAAACCGTGATTTTACGAAAGCGCAGCGATTATTCCATGATCCGACCGGCATTCGCCGCAGGCTGACCTTCGGACAAATGGAGCCCTTTGTGTATAAAAGAGGCCCGCTGCCCTTTGATGTGTTAAATGAAGCAGAGCAGCCATGGCTAGATCCAGTTGACGGCAGCACCTATCACGATCAAAGCGTCTGGACGTTATGGGACAATGCTTTGTCAGACGCGCTTGAGGTCTTAGGCGCTATCCTCATATGGCTAAGGGCCCACGAGGGGCCTCAACATACGAAAGAGGATCGCATCCATGTCCGGCAGCTGCGTGAGGCGGCCATAGCTTTAATTGGCAACCGCTCCTACGAAACCGGCTTAAACTGCGATTCAGGAGCTGCCATCGGCTTTGCAAATACGGTATGGGCTGACCAGCCAGGCATTACGAGGGCTCCTTAACAAGTGGAGCCTTCGGCTGCCCATCTTCAGCTTACTTAATAAAGCAGAACTATACGGCTTTGCTTGTCAGGCTTCTGCGATAACGAAGCCTGATCAAGCGCAGTCGTTCATACAAAACATCTACAGGCTTGTTTAGCTGGGAAGCATCCGATGAACCGTATACCTGCTGAAGCACCGGCTTTAAATACTTATCCCCCACATCGGTTAGCGCAGCCCATACAAGCTGCTGCTCATCTTCAGGCACATCAATCAACTCCCTTGCAATGAGTGGATCAACATTATAGCCTTCCAGCTCAAGCTGCTCGATCCGGTCCATCAGCTCGCGCCTTGAAAGCGCAAGCTCGGCGCCTAGCTGCTCGAGCGAGCCGCCCTCCTGCACCGTCGTTAAAATATGTTTTTTGGCTGCATGTCGATCCATCTGAGCTTTATATTTAGTTTCCTTTTGTTTATAGAGCCACTGGGTGTACGTTGCCGAATCCAGCTTCTCCACTACCCATTGAAGCGGAAATTCCGTTTCACGGTTTGCTTGTGCCGTTATCTCCAACACTTCTAGACCATAGGAGGCGTGCTTCGTGCTTCCCCACCCGGGAATTTGGGCAAGCTCTTCCGCCGTCTTCGGTACAAAGGCGCTAATCATCCACAAAATTCTATTGGTTGCGATAAGATAGGCCGAGCGTTTCTCCGCCGCCGCTTTGGTTCGGCGCCACTCTCTCAGCGCGCCGAAGAGCTCCTCGCTCGCATGCAGCTCGCCATAGCATTGCAGCATCATCCCGAGGCTTCCCGGCGTTGTACGGCGATCATCCAGCATACCGTCTATGATTGGTACAAAGCCCTCTCCCATCACCTTTGCAATGCCATGCCGAAAGGAAACCATCATTTCCTCCCATGATATCCCTTCAAACCAGGTTTGCGGGTTTCCGCTACTTGCTTCTCCCTCAACCCACAGCACAGCCCATTCGCCCTGACGCTCGCAGATTGACAGCTGCGCGCTTACGACCTGATGATCATCGCTTGGCTTCTCGAACGTATTCATAAAAACGATTTGCATGGTTACCTCAATCCTCCAATAAATAGATAATTGCGAATGAATTGAACGGCAGAGAGACTGCCAGAAAACAAAAAAAAGCACCTCCTCTGCCTAAGGCAAAGGAGGTGCTTCCTCTCACGTTCAATGATTCGATTGCTTTCATGCTATCATAATGATTTCTTTATTACAAGCATTTTGTTGTTGTATAATGATTGTAATAATGGAGTGGAGGCTATACAACATGCTGTTGCCAGATTTTGATTTTATGTCCGATTCGACCGAGGATACATCTACACGTTATGTAACGTTTATCGGTCCAAGCTTAAAGCGTTTTGATCTTGCCATCACGTCCACGAGCCGCTTCTACGGCAAGAAGCTGGTAACCGATTTGCAGTTCGGCAAAACCGCGATTATCGGCCCGGATGACCTGGAAGAGGAAGGTTATTTGGAATTCACGTTTAAGCTGACGGAGGAAGAAGCCGCCGAGCTTGCTCAGTTCTTGTACTTTGTTGTAGGAACGGTGCATTTTACCGATTAATCAGGGTACACTGAAATGGTAATACAATACCATTTCAGGAGGAGTTTACTGATGGATCGGTTTATTCATGAGAATCGCCAGCCGTATACAGATGTATCGACAGTAGAATCGCAGCGTAACGATCTAATACCGGAGGAGTTCCCGGATGGTCCTTATGGCTCTGACCTGCGGATGGAATCACTAGGCAAAAGCACACCATGGCGAATTGACCAGCGGCCATCAAACCGCTTCGACTATGAGAATCGAGCGCTTCACGAGGATTTGCCGCGCGACTATCCAGGAGAAGACGAGTACGGTCATACTTTTCCAGAGGTGCATGACGAACCGTAATCAAGCAAGCGTTTAGTTTAGCACGCAGCATACAAAAACAGGTCGAAGCATATTCTGCTCCGACCTGTTTATTTTTTTATACTTATTATGCAGGGTTAAGCTCTAGGTCATCCTCATCGCCGCGATTAAACGCTTCGCGATCGAATTCACCTTCGGAGTTCGCAACAAGCAGCGCCGTTACCGTAGTACCCGTTGCATTAACTGCTGTACGGCCCATATCGATCAGCGATTCTACCGCTACTACAAGCGCGATACCTTCAAGCGGAAGCCCAACCGCAGTAAGTACAACTGTTGTAGAGATTGAAGCTGGTCCTGGAACGCCTGCTACACCGATCGAAGAGATAATGCTCACGAGAACGATAAGCACATAATCCGTTGCAGAAAGCGAAATGCCGTATACTTGAGAGACGAATACCGATACGACAGCCGGCCATACGCCGCCGCAGCCGTTAAAGTTCATTGTCGCACCCAGCGGAGCAACGAAGCTGGCGATTTTTGGCGATACGCGAAGACGTTTCGTAATAACTTCAAGATTGATCGGAAGCGTAGCAAAGCTGCTGCGCGTCGTAAAAGCTACCGCTACAGTCGGATAAGCTTTTTTGAAAAATTTCAAAGGATTAACTTTCGCGACGAACGACACTAGGCCGCCGAATACGAACACAAAATGAAGAATAAGCGCGATATAGCTTACCGCTATTAACATCGCAAGCGGCTGCAGCGTCTCCCAGCCATATCTTGCTGCCATAACCGCGATCAATGCGTATACGCCATATGGCGTGAAGCGAAGAACGAATTTAACCACTTGGTGCATAATGACAGTCGCGGATTGGATGAACGCTTTAAACGGCTGAACCGAATCCGGATTTTTTGCTCCTACTTTAACAATGGCAATCGCAATGAATAAGGCAAAAATAAGGATAGGCACTACTTTGCCGTCCGCAGCATCGCTGATCGGGTTGGAAGGCACTTGATCCAATATAACTTTGAAGAAGCTAGGTACCTCGCGAGCTTCAAAATTTTCTGGCTTCGTTAATTCAAAGCCAGCCCCTGGGTTAATTGCCGATGCTACTAGAAGTCCGATAATAGCCGCTACCCCAGTTGTCGCTAAAAACCAACCGATCGTCTTCACGCTAAGCTTGCGTAAAAACTCTATATTCGTAATCGAGATGATACTGTTGATTACAAGAACAAAAACGAGTGGAATAACGATCATCCGAATAAGATTGATATAGATGGAGCCGATTGTGCCTACGCCCTCAGTGTCCAGCTTAAAGTTGTTAAAAATGATGCCTGCAACAAGGCCAAGGCCCAGCGCGACCAGCACCCGTGTTCCAAAGCCCACCCGCTTCTTCGCCAAGAAGTAAAGGCCGCCAAGCAGCACTGCGGAAACAACCAACGTAATCCAGTTGTTTTCAATCGCTGTTAATAAGTTATTTTCCATAAAACAACAACCATCCTCTCTGTCTGTATCATATAATTGTATAGCACAAATGAACGTTGAAATTAGTAAAAATATAATTCCGATGAATTTACTGCGCTTTACTTGAAACAATATATCACCGTTAATTATTAGGTGTCAATATGATTTTTTCCTTAACAATCATTGGAATATTCCTATTTATTTCAAATACTTCGAGATTCTATAATTATACTCCGCCAAATCTAATCTATTCTTTACTTCTCCTGCCCTGACCATTTCTCTTTCTGTACGCTGCAATCGATTCTTCAGCTCATGAAATAAAAAAAAGAGGTAATCCTAAAAATTAGGATACCTCCGTTTCGGCAGTACTATTAAACAATGATTCGCGCTTCCTTATTAAGCTTCCACAATTTTATAATTCGGCTTAACGTTATTGAAATCTTTGTTCTCTCCGCTCACCATCAAGCCCATGCCCCAATCGAAATGAACGTTATCCGTCGGAACATCCGCTGCATCCCGGTATTGGAACAGTACGTTTCTGCGCGTTCTTTCGCTTCGGTTGACGTCTGAGCCATGGATGGTCAAATAGTTGAAAAAGAGTACATCCCCTGCTTTTGCCGGGCAAGGTGTGCCAGAGGATATCGGATGCTCCTTATGATTCAGGTAATGCTTGCCCACATGCGGCAGCGGTCCTTGCAAGTGAGAGCCTGGAATGACAGCTAAGCAGCCGTTCTCCTCGTCCGCATCATCCAGATGAACGCTGGCAGCCAGCATGGAGTGATCGCGATGCGGGAAGTAGGGGTAATCCTGGTGCATCGGAAATGCTGCGCCGTTAGCTGGCGGCTTTACAAGCATTTTAGAATGGTGGAGCTGTACGTTAGGACCGATGATTCCATTCAGTGCCGCTACCATATTCGGATGTACGACTGCCCGAGTGAAAGCCGCATCATGATAATGCACGTCATGGAATCCTTTTAGGACAAGCTTCTTAAGCTGGTCGGGCGGCAGGAAGTCACCTTGCCATGCATGGTTTTGCTCGCCCTGGGCAATTGCCGCCCGCTGGATGATCCGCTCAACCGCAGCTCTCATTTCCAGCACCTCTTGCTCGTTAAATACGCCTCTCACCAGCAAATAGCCATTTTCTTTGTAAAATTGCACATCCTCATTGACGATCATGTTCATTCTCCTTATCATATAATTAATTTGAATATGTTTTAATTATAGATAGGACATAGTGATTTCGTATTTGCCTGCCGAAGACAAGTTTTTGCACTATTACGCCACAGGAGCTGATGGTTCATATGTACAATTGGCCAAAAAGCGAAGAGCGCCTTAATCGTTACGCTCGCTTGCTGCAAGGTGAGAGCTTGACCATCCATGTTTATTACTGGGGGGCGGTTCAAAATCTAGCTACTAATGCTGTACATAAGCATTCTTTTTTTGAGGTCTGTTACGTTGCTGGGGGAACTGGGTTTTATGAGGAGGGCAATGTCACTTACCCTTTGCATGAAGGCGTTCTTTTTTGCTCGCGTCCGAATATCCGTCATCAAATTCGCAATGTGGATCAACTGGATTTATTGTATGCCGCCTTTGAGCTGGATGAGAAGCTCTCGAAGCCTGATGAATTCGACTTTTATAATCATGCTCTAAATACCGGACCTATTTGGATGGAGAACCAGCAGCATTCGCCGACTGCCGAGATTTGGCGTTCCCTGCTCGTTCCGAGCGAAGAATGCTTCGCGGTGCCGATCGCTTTGCTGCAGCAGCTTTCGCATGCCCTTATTCTTACTTTTCCTACAATCGTCGGAGGGAAAAATCGAAGCGCGGAAACGATATTGCCGGCTTCAAACGCAGCTATCCTCATAAACAGAGCAAAGCTGTATATTCGCGATAACCTTGGGGGAAGCTTAACGCTCTCGGAGGTTGCCCGTTATATAAATGTATCGGAACGACACTTGTCCAGGCTGTTCTCGCAGAGCGTGCATGAATCATTCTCCATGCTCGTGCGGCATGAGCGGATACGCGCCGCTGAGCAGCTGCTCTCGCAATCCGCAGTGCCTATCAAAACGATTGCCGAGCAATGCGGGTTCTCATCCGTTCATTATTTCTCAAGAAGCTTCTCCGAGGCCAAAGGTATTCCTCCGGCTGCCTTCCGCGTGGCAAGCCGAAAAAATACCGGCCTCGATTAGTCGCTATTGGCTGCTTACAGATCATGAATCGTTATTTCGCTTCGAACCATAAAACGTGCATTTACGCCCGCTTGACCGATCCCTTTGGAAATATAAAAGGCGCCGTTTTCATTCTTATGCAGCCCTTTGTATATTCCTTGGACGGAAAGCGGGCCTTTTGGCTTGAACGCAAAAAAGAACGGCACGTTCAGCTGCTTGCCATGCAGATGACCGGCCATCAAATAATCATAGGGGCGCTTAATGGAAAGAAGCACATTCGGGTCATGTGTGATTACTATTATTGGCTTGCTGTCTTCGATCCCTTTGAAAGAGGGGCGAACGCGGCTATGATGCGTACAATCGTCATCGATGCCGACGAGCTGAAAATCATCAAGCGTGATGTTCTCATTGCGAAGCACGGGAATGCCATGCGCCTGAAACAGATCAAGCAGCCTTTTTAGGCGCGGGAGCTCATAATCGTGATTGCCCAGCACCGCATAGACGGGAATGCCGCAGTCCGCAATCACTTTAAGATAATAACCCGCACGCGGAAGAAAACGTTCCTTGTACGTGTAATCACCTGTCAGAAAAATATAATCCGGCTTAGCCGCCTCGATTTCTTGCCGAATACGCTTCGCGCTTATACGCAGCCTGTCTACGTGCAAATCGCTAATTTGCACTATGCGCTTGTTGATGCCGATGGGGTGGCTGACCTTTTCGATTTTGAGCCACTGGGTTGGGAAGATGAAGAGCAGGTATAAGAGAAGCACGAATGCTGCCAATGTTAGTATAATAGCCAATTGCGCCCTCCTAATCGGTGATTCTGCTTTTGCTCCTATTTTTTCGAGCTATTTTATTAGTATAGTAAAGATGAGGCTATAAAGCTACTTGGAGCTGATTGCCTAGCAAGCTGCTGAACAGTCCCTTCTTGTCCTCCGCGAGCATCATGAAATGGCCGGCCTGCACGATTTTTCCATTATCGAGCACGATAACCTGATCCGCATTGCGAATCGTCGTCAGCCGGTGCGCAATGACGATGACCGTCATTCTCCCCTTTAACCGCTCAATTGCCTCTTGAATCCTGGCTTCATTTAAGCTGTCAAGCGCGCTGGTCGCTTCATCGAGGATGAGGATGGACGGCTTTCTTAAAATCGCTCTAGCCAAAACAAGCCTCTGACGCTCGCCTCCAGATAGACGAATGCCGCGATCGCCGATGAGCGTGTTTAGACCTTGCGGAAGCTTATGAACAAACTCAGCGGCTGAGGAGAACTCCATCGCTTCCCACATTTGGGCCTCACTCGCTTGCGGATCAATCATCAGCAAATTATCTCTGATGGTTCCGTGGAAGAGAAACGGCTCCTGCGGAACGTAACTGATCGATCTTCTAATCGACAATAAGGCTGCATCCGTAAGCCCCTTGCCGTCTACGAGCACTTGGCCGAGCTCGGGCTTTATCAAGCCCATCATCAAGTCGACCAACGTGCTTTTACCGGCACCGGATTGCCCTACGATCGCGGTCATGCTATTTGCTTCAATTCGCAAATTAATCGCTTCGAGCGTGAAGGTGTGCTGCCTCTGATCATAACGGAAGTATACCTGCCGGCATTCCAATTGCTGCTCCAGCTTTAGCGGCATAATATGCTCGCCGCCCAGCTCATCCACATCCATCAATTCCTTGGCAGCGTTGCAATCCTCCTGAAGCTCCATTAATGCTTTAAAGGCTGGCAAGGAGGAGGCGATTTGCTCCATGTTTGCTTGAATGCCCGTGAAACGAGGCCATAGCCGCGAGAAAATAACCATAATCAGCAGCAAATAGCCGCCTTGATTCTCAAATAATAAGACGGATCCAAATACAAAAGCAGCGATCATTATAGCTGAAAACAGCTTGTAAAGGAGCTGCGAATTACTTCGCACCTTCGAATTTTCATACCGTTCATGCGCGATCTTATCGGACCAATCCAGCAGCCAGCGGTAGCGGGACGATTCAAGCAGATTGCTTTTAATATCCTTCATGCCGTTAAAGTGATCCGTAATGCCCGATAAATAGTTTTGTGCCAGTTCGGTCGTGACCGAGCCTATTACTCTGGATTGCTTGATAAATCTTCTGGAGAGGAATGCCACAGCGAGTCCGCAGCATAAAACGAACAAGGTCATTTTGACCGATAAGAGTAAAGCTAATCCAATTTGAATAATCGTAAAGGCGACCGAAGCGATCAACTGTAAAAAAAGAAACGCTCCGTTCGTGACGCGAGCAAGCTCGCCGGTTAACGAATTAATGAGATCCGTCTTCCGTTTTTTCATAAAGAAGCCCCAATTCGCTTGCAGCAGCGCCTTGTAAATTTCTAATCGTATTTGATTGACGAAACCTGTATGGATTCTGATTTCCCTTAAACTTAAATTACGCCCAATAATGCCTTGTGCCGCAACAAGCAAAATGAATAAGGCTAAAATAATGAGCAGCGCTCTTTCTTTAGGAAGGTCCTGCAGCGTTGATAACAATTGAAGACCGGGGATTGAAGCCAGCGGAATATCTACAATGCCAATTACACTAAGCAATGGAGCTAACAATAAAATGCCTGCGCCATCGAGAATACCAACTAGCATCATCCCGACAAGATTGATGTAGAGCACTTTTCCGCCGTAGGCATGCAGCTTTCTAGTAAAATATAATAGATGATTCATCGCTTCATCACTTTCCGTATTTAATAATGGACGACTTTGGCAAATATGCCCGTAACCGCAAACCGGTCCATCTCTTCCGCCCCTGTCACGTACAAGGAGCCGCTTCGCAGCCAGGCGTGGGCAATCATTTTTCCTGCCTCGTCCTTCGCCGTTCCAAGATATAACGTACTGCTGATGCCGCGCCTCTCCAGCATTTTCATGCCGGCCAGCGCCCGAGCCAAGCATTTGCTCTCCCAAGGCGTATGGCTGCTCGCAATATGAATGGCGTGGCGGATATGAACAAGGGATCGCCTGTGCTCGGCCGATGTCTCGCTCCCCGTTTCTTTCATATATTGCCCCAAGGTTGGCGCAATCTTCGAGAAGGGCTGGTGCATAATTCGTATTCTAGCCCAGCCGAGGAGAAGGGTTGCTTCAATTAATAGAAGAAGAGTCTTAACATCCAAAGTAAGCAGCGCTCTCAATCTCATCATCTTTCCCATAGGCTCACCGCATATCTATTCTTTTATATGAATAAGTCGCTCTTCCAGCAGGTGAGACAGAAAGGACACCACTTGCTCCTCGCATACTTCCCTTGCTACTTCGAATTGCTCAAGCAATGCTTCAATTACTTGCGATATCGTTACCGGCACCTTAAGCAAATCCCAAATTTGGCTCCCCATTACGCCAAGATTATAATATTTGCCATTCTCAATGCTCAAGATGACCTTCTCACCGCCCATATCGCTTACGATATTGTTCTCGTCTTGAACGACGAGCTGCTCCAGAAATAAAGCTTGAATGGTAATGGCGTGGTTTTTTGTCATGTATTATTCCTCCGCGGATATGGTTTTTAATATGAGCTGGGTGAGCTGCGGTGCCGTAAAGCCTGTCTGCGGCCTCTCCAATCGATAAATAGGGAGTTTAGCAGCAAGCGAAGCGGAATTTGTAAAATGCCACCGCGTAAGATCCATCTTTTGCACCAAAAACTGCCTATAGGTATGCCGGAATAAAATATCGAGCCGCTCCAGCTTCGGAATAAAATGAATGCCAACCTCGGAAACGTCCGACTCCGATTTCACAAGCTCAAACACGCCGCCAAGCGGCATGGGGCTGCTGCAAAAGTCGGAATCTACCGGGATGCAATATTTATTTTCCCGCCCATAAATGGCTCGAAGCTCATCATTATTTACGCCGAAAGCGTCTAAGCTTTGCTGCCAGAGCTTCTGCTGCGGATAAGCCGGTATAACGAGCGGCGGTTGATCCGAAGCAAGTGAAGAAACCGCGATGACATCGTCGCTGAGCAGTGAATAACCACAGCTTATCAATGCCGACGCTAACGTCGATTTCCCCGCTCCCGAATGGCCTACAAAGGCATAAGCTTTACCATTGATTGCAATGGCGCTCCCATGCAAAGGATAGAGGCCACGCTGCAGAAGCACCGCACCGATACAGGTTCCAAGCACGTATAGCCGGATCAAATCCTCATCGGCTCCGACGATAGGAGAAATCGTGATCTTATTGCCGCCTTCTATTCGAAATAATCCAGCATCCGGCATATATACCGATACGTTGCGTTCCTCCACAACAAAGTCGTAGGGCTCGAAAGGTACCGTATCCTTAATAAAGCTATCGACGATGATCTCCACATCGGTTCGCTCGCCGATCTCGCTCACTTTGGTCAGCTCCGGCAAGGCCAGCTCGCTTTCAATCGTAAGCCCAAATGCGCGATATGCCATTTTTGTCTTCGTTGCCATCAATGTCCTCACTCCATCAATCTCTGGTTAAAAAGCTAGAAAGCCCTTATACACCTTATGTACAAGGGCTTTCTTCACCAATCGAATCCATAATGCCTTAGCTAGTAAAACGTGGCTTTTCAGAATGTTGGCCAGGTACGTAAGCCTCATCTGTGAACGGACCGTTTTTCGTGGAAGCCGCAGTCATATGTACATGAAGGACCTCTAGCTCAGGTTTATTCCATTGTTTTTTCGTTTGCATATATTGTCACCTCCCTTCAATTGAATTTTTTTAGAAAACGAAAAACGATAAGGCTGCGCATTAACAATCTATAATTCGGATCAGCCGCATGCCTAGACTGAGTGCCTTCCTCCAGTCCCGACAGCGCCGAACGGATTACCTTGCCATCAACGAACTCCATAAATAAGCGATCTTCGCTCATTTGCCGCAGCTCATCCTTAAACGATTGCCATTTAGGCAGCATGCGATGAACCCAATCCGCTCCTTGCACCCCGCGAATACGCTGATTAAGCCTCACCTCATCGGGCAGCAGCTTATCCGTAGCACGTCTGATCAGAGCACGGTCCATCCCGTCCTGAACGTATTGATCCTCCGGCAGCGACAAGCAAAAGCGAATGACCCTGATATCATTGGTCGGGTCGCGCTTCCAAAGGCCGTGCCTGAGCGACAGCTTTGCCGAGAGCGTATTGCCTGCATTCCAATGAAATACTTCATTGAAATGGCTTTTTCTTTCCTCATACACATCCCTTGCAGCGAACCAGCCTGATTCATCGATGCCATGCTCGCCCAGCCGATTGAATACATCCGTCTTCCTTGCAAAATCGGGATGGATCATCATCGGATAATGGTATGTATTTTGCAATGGCCGCAATTGTTCAATTAGCGGGAATGCCGCCCGGCTAACATTTGAGAACACATGCGCCCGGCCAGAGCCGATATTGAGGCTGTACTGGCGCATTTCCCGAAGCAGCCTAACCCATTTCATTTTTTTGAGCAGCGTTGCGTAATAAGGAATGGCAGATCCCCATGAGATCGACAAATTGCCTCTGCCCCCATTAAGCAGCACCCCTACCCCCTGCTCCTGTGCCTTCTCGAACATGCCTCTCATCCAGAAGGAGTTCTCAAAAAACTTATAAGGCATTTCCATAATATCTAGAAAACCGTCGATCTCGGAGTAGGAGTCTCTTCCCTGAAAGTCGAGGTAGTGCTCCTCGATCCCCCCGACATGCTCGACAGTTGATTCGATAAGCGGCCTCTCATTTGTCATCATATATTTTGCTGTGTAGTCGATAAAATCAGATGTTGGCACGTAGCTGAACGTATGCAGCTTTTTATTTTGCGGTCGCAATGCCCTTGATGCAAAACTTACGATCGAACCAGAATCCAATCCGCCGCTTAGCTGTGCTCCAACGTGGCGATGCGTCCGCAGCCTTGAGGCAACCGCTTGCCCAAACACCTCTTGGAACGCTTCAACATACTCAGCATCCGTTTTAAATCGCACCCGCTCATCCGCAGGAAACTGATAATATCTCGTTATCGTTATCCGCCCGTCTTGAATCGTAATGCTGTGAGACGGAGGCAACTGCTCGATATTGCGATAAACCGTTGCGGATGCGTCTGCTGCGTCTACCATGCCAGCGATCGCTAGAAACTCGGCAAGCCAATGTTCATTCAGCGTGCGTTCCATTCCAGGAAGCGCAAGCAGCGGCTCTATCGTTGAGCAAAAGGCAAATCGTTCAGCATTCCGCTGATAATAAAGCATACGGCTTCCAGAGAAATCTCTAGCGCCAAACAGCTTGCGGTTACGAATATCCCAAATCATAAAAGCAAAATCGCCAGCCAAATATTTAGGCACATCATCGCCATACTTATCGTAAGCTAGCAATATCAGCTCGCTATCGGTCATCTGGCTTCGTCGGTGCAGATCCACCTGCAGCAGGTTAAACAGCTCTGTCCGGTTATCGATGATGGCGTCCGCGGTTATAACCAGCCCTCTTTCGGAATCAGCATACGGATTTCGCTCGCCGACCGACTCTGGTGTGATCCACTGGTTATGGCAGCCAAGAAAGATAGATTCCTCATGCCAGGCCTGAGCCGCATCACAAGGGTAACGGGATAAAGCTTCCATTAAGGAGCCGCCTTGCTTCCATGCATGACTTCCTTGATCAGTTAGAAAAACTCCTGCGATGGCGCTCATCGTTTCCTCCGGCCAGACATCGAAATCGTTCGATATGAAGAACAATTTTCGAAAATCATTTGATGTAATAACAGTTCTTTATAAAGAACATATTTGCATATTACACCTGATAAATGGCTTTGTCAATCAATTTTTCTACGGTATCTTGCAAAAAATATTACATTTTTGTTCTTTATTAAAAACAACTTGTCGATTTATACCGTAATCATTTTTCCGATCCGCAAATGGCTGTTCATAGAACAAAATGAGCCGGTTTTTCAACCAAAAATATCCACTTATTAGCGATAATAAGCGGATACTATTGAAGGTATTAAAAAATAAATGATGTTAAAGCTTACTAGCTTTCGCAATTAACATTTTTTCGTTATAATAGTAGTGGTCTACAACGATGTGATAACGGAGGAGTTTCTTATGATCGGAGAACGTATTCAGATGCTGCGCAAGAGAAAAGGCCTTTCCCTAACGGAGTTATCCCAACGGGCAGGCGTCGCAAAATCTTACTTAAGCTCCATTGAACGAGGGCTCCAGCAAAATCCTTCGATTCAATTTCTCGAAAAGGTAGGCGCGGTATTAAACGTGACCGTTGAAGAATTTCTAAATAACGACGAAAAAACTGATCGCAAGCCCGATCATCTTGACAATGAATGGGCTGACTTAGTTAGAGAGGCAATGGCCTCTGGCGTAAGCAAGGATCAGTTTAAAGAGTTTCTTGAATTCAATAAATGGAAAATTAAGCGCGAATAGCGCTTTTTCCGCTTTTATACAGCAGTTTCCTGCATATCATCCTTCTTGCTTTCCTCAAGGCATAGCAGAACCTTCCGCACATCTTCCTTGCTGAACCCCAAAGAACGTGCATTCATGATTAATGCTACCCACTCCATATCCAAGTCCTGATTGTCATCTGAGTTTATAAGTACCATTTTCCCATGTCCCCCATTCATTTTGGGACGGTTGCACCACTGACTCCATGCGTTTAAGGTGCCCAGATACTAAACGCATTTCAACGTCTCCCTATGCTTGTCATTCACTTATAGATGTATTATAAATCACCAATATTGCGCATGCTGTCGCTTCATGTCTTACAAAAATGATAGATAAATACATTTTTTGTCGAATGTAATTAAGCAATGTTAAAGGTTATAGAGTTTATGTACTAGACTCCGTTAGGTCTGATCAACTAACTTAGAAAAGGCTTCCCCCTATTGCGCCGCTTTAATGTACGTGGATGCTTCAAGCTCGGATACGTGATACGTTTCTTCTTCGAAGCCGCCCGGATTCGCATACTGCCACCGCCAGGAGTCTTTGCACATCTCTTCAATTCCACGCGCAGCAGCCCAGCCCAGCTCTTCATTTGCCTTATGCGTGTCCGCATAACAAATCGCAATATCGCCCGGCCTGCGTTCAACGATTGCATAGGGAATGCTCCGCCCCGATGCCTTCTCGAATGCAGCGATCATCTCCAGCACGCTGTAGCCGCGGCCGGTGCCTAGATTGTAAATATCTACTCCTGATTTTGTCATGACTTTTTTTAGAGCCTGCACATGCCCGAGTGCCAGATCGACGACATGAATATAATCCCTTACGCCTGTTCCGTCTACGGTTGCGTAATCATTGCCAAAAACGTTCACTTGCGCAAGCTTCCCAACAGCTACCTGTGTAATGTAAGGCATCAAATTGTTTGGAATGCCATTCGGGTTCTCGCCGATTCTTCCGCTAACGTGGGCGCCAATCGGATTAAAATATCGCAGGATCGAAATCCCCCACTGCTCATTCGACTCTGCTAAATCCTGCAAGATTTGCTCCAGCATAAGCTTCGTCCTGCCGTATGGATTCGTCGCTCCAAGCGGAGAGCCTTCCGCAATCGGAACCTGCTCCGGGCGGCCGTACACCGTTGCAGAGGAGCTAAATACAAGTTTATGCACGCCGAATTTTTTCATGACTTCACATAAAATTAAAGTGCTTGTAATGTTGGTATGGTAATAAGAGAGCGGCAATTGAACCGATTCGCCGACAGCCTTAAGGCCGGCAAAGTGAATAACGGCTTCAATGGAGTGCCTAGCGAATACGCTCTCCAACCCGCTGCGGTCCATAAGGTCCATTTTGTAGAAGGTGAACGTTTTGTTCGTAATTTCTGCGACTCGATTTAATGAAATATGGCTGCTGTTGGACAAATTATCGACGATAACGACCTCAAATCCCGCTTCCAGAAGCTCCACACATGTATGACTCCCGATATAACCTGCACCGCCAGTAATTAATATCGCCATTTCATTAACCCCTCTCAATTATTCATTATAAAGTACATATAATTCTTAATAAAGAACATCTTATTAAATAAATTCCCTGCATCGCAAACAAACTGCAGGGAAGTATTTTCTTGATTAGTGGAAGAGATTAGGCGGTTCCAAGATCCGTATTATCCTCTAGCCGGATATAAGGTGTAGTGCCGGTTATCGTTATGCCTTTAAATACAGACTTCGCAACGGTTACCGACTGATTTTGACGGAGCCAGTTGAAGTTGAGCTTGCTATTGTCAAAGTAGGAGTGGGCGATAATGGCCTTTTTGGCATTATCCGCTTTCCCGACAGAAGCATTAATAAAGGTGGTTCCGGTTACAACAGCATTGCCGTCCATGACAAGCCCTAAGCTTTGGAACAAACCGTTGCGTAGGGTAATTTGCCTCATATACTTCGTATCGCTTGATCCAAGCTGGATATCCGTGCTGCCAAGCAGCGGGGTTTTTGCTCGCATAAATTCACTGTTGCTAATATGGCACCCTTCAAACCTTGCGGAGCCTTCAATGAGCGTAAGCCCACTTACGACGGTCGGGCGTCCAGCATAATCTGCAGGAACCAATAGAGATAAATCGTAATTTTTTATCGTTATATTATCAATCACCGCACCAGCAGCCAGCATATTGAAGTTTGGCGTGAGCGCGTTATCAGAACGCCAGTCCCGCTCCACCGTTATATTGGATAAGAAGCATCTACCGTAATTGTACCTGCTAAGATTAAAACCCGGAGTACCTGCATCCTTAATGGTAACCGGAGCACCTCCCAGCGTCTCGGAAACCTGAAAGCCTAGTGAAGTAACATTAACGGTATAATACAATTTATCGACGCTGATTCCGGTCGGAATTTTGCCGATCCATTGCTCAAACGATACTTGCGCTCCGTTGCCTAGTCCATGTGCCGTTTTGAACGTGAAGGTTCCAGCAGCTGTATTTACCGTTGGCGAGCCTAAATAGCCATAGACGCTTGAACCATAAACCATACCGTCTTTAATCTGGCAATTTTGCACGACTGCTCCTCTTACATCCAGCAGCTTTAAATTCCCTTTTTGGAAAACAGCCCCGTTCACAAAGTTATCGCCTTGTACCCACAGCTCGCAGCCATTAAAGGAGTTGTTCACATATTTGACGTTTGGGAAATTTGGATTCGAGCTCACACCGCCAACATTATTGCCTTCAAAAGTATTTCCGTCTACTACAATATTGGTACCGTCGGCATTAACGAAGTGTCCGCGCACGTTGCTGTAGATATAATTGTCTTCAACATGAATGCGGTAATTCAGCTCCAGTCCGTTCGGACGCTCTGCTGATTTATATGGGATATTGGTTTCGCTATACATCGACTCGATATCAATACCGAACATAGGCGGCGTTCCATTTCGAAAATTCGTCGTTACGCCATCGTCATCATAGCCGATATGATGGATCTTGTTTCTATAGATATGAGTGTCGTTTGAAGCGCAGATTGAAATTCCTTGCCTTCTGCAATGGTGAATATGGCAATCATGAATCAGAAGATCCTGACCCATTTGCTCCTGCGTATATAACGAGGGATCAAGCAGATACTTTTCATACCCGGTAAAAATTCCATCTCCCGTGCAATCTGAAATTTCCATTTTGTTTATTTCAATCTGATTGGAGCCAAATAATCCAATTCCATAACCGCTTTCATGCGTAAAAAAGGAATTGTCCACCTTAGCCCGGATATCATTAATTTGACTGTCCGTGAGAGGCGATGTAAGCGGTATAGCAAATATCATTTTATTGTTGTTGCTTATGTCATTCTCTTCGGCAAGAAACCACCCTCTGCCTCCTGCGCTTGCAGGAGCAAAAACACCGTTCGTACGTGATCCAACAAGCGTCGATGCTGAAATGGTGTCTCTGTATTGATAGAATCGATAGCTAGTCGCGCTCACGCCTGGTATGCTCCAGAGTCTAAAATTGGCAAGTAATCCTGGGTTGGCATAACGGTCAATTACTTCACTGCGTATTGAGTTCGGGTCATTATTTAGCGTACCGTCCGCATTTACGCCGCCTCTGACAAACTTCACCGCAATTTCGTATACATGCTCCTTCTTATCCCCTATCAACTGGCCGCCTGAAACCTTTGCCTTCTTAATCCCTCTCATTTCAATGATGGAATAATTTGGGGATGAATTGCCCTCTAGCTTGATTACACAGCCTTTTGCAAGCTCAAGATGTATCCCGCTTTGCATTTGGATTGCTATGAGAGTATTAGGATCGAGTCTAACACTGTAGATACCTCTAGAAAGAATGACATGTATAAAACCTTCAGATTTGGCCCATGCGATTGCGTCATTGATCCCCTTCGTTGTCTCAGACGCATTTAAACCTGCATTATTAATATGAAATCGATCTAGTTCTATTAAATAGGCTGCCTGGTCACTCATAACCTTCACCTCCATTTACAACCAGCATATGTGCTTGTCAGGGAAGGGTTACTTATTTCCGCTAACCTCCAAATGACGGCTGCGCTTCAGCAGCAAGGCACGAAGTTTAGGAATTTTACTCAAAATAGCCTCTGCAACGCCAAGCAAGTATTTAAATTCTTCCGTTCGATGAAAAACAGCCGCATAGATTGCATTTATTAATAGGAAGCAAAGTGTTCCCCTAGTAAGCAGCCAGAACAATCCTCCGGTAGGAAGGAAGGAGCAAATATATGCAGCTGCAGCTGCGGCAATAACGGCAATGATAGAGTAATAGCCATACCGAGTAAAATATAGCTTTAAAGGCTGCTTAAACACTCTTTTGTAAACAAAATAAGGGGTGGTCCAAAACGGGACGAGCAGCGCGCTAACAAGCGTACCGATGAATATCCCGGCAATTCCCATCCGCTGCACAAGGATGAAGGAGATGCTCAGGTTTAATGCAGCTTGGCACAAAGGCACAAATCGGTCCTCATGAAAGATGCCGGCGGTCGTTTTGAGCATCGTAATGGAGTTGCGCATCCCCCGCTCATAAAAGGTGATGATTAAAAGAAGAACGACGAGCGGTCCCATCACGAACTCCGAACCAATCCATACTAAAATCAGCGGCTCAATAAATAAATAGAGCATAATCGCAAGCAAGGAGTACAGCCAAAAGTTCAGCAGCATCGTCACTTTAAATACATGAAATACCTTCTCCTCGCTTTCCTTCGCCACCAGATTGCCCAAGCTGTGGTACATATTCGCGAACACCTGATTGATAAACGTGCGGCAAAGGTCGATAAGCATTTTATAGTTCGAATAAAGACCGACTGCCGCTACACTTATAAAGGAAGAAATAAGAATGCTGTCTACGCCGAAAATAAAATAGGTGCCTATATTTTGCAGCAAGATAGCCTTCATATTTTTAATGAAGTTCGCTTTCGTATCCGGATCAAGCTTCGTCTCTATTTTCTGTCTCAGGAACGGATACATCCGGTCCACGATCTTGGCCAAAATGATGGAGCTCATAAGCGAGACGACGCATTCGATAATTAAGTAAAAAATAAATTGCTGCGTAAAGTAAAGAATCGCGATTTTCGCGCAGACCGAAAGGATCGACGAGATGGAAAAAACACCGGATACGATATAGTTTTTTTGATTTACATTCAAGAATGAGTATTTATAAATGAAAAGGTATGGCGTGACCGTATTGATTAAAAACAGCAAATAAATGAGGCTAATATTTTCGACGCTTGTATTTTTAATAAACACATCAAGGAACGGCATTATGGATAGTCCCAGCAGCAGCACAACGCCCGCTATGACCAAATACGCTTTTTTGTAGAGATTCATGAGCGCCATAATTTTTGGCCTATCATTATCGGCTACCGGCTTATACAGGTTGTATACGATACTGGAGCCGATACCGGCTTCCGCCAAGGAGAGCATGGCAAGTATGCTCGTAAACAGCCCATTGATACCCAGATACTCAATGCCCAGGCTATTAATGAAAACTGTGCGCGATACGAAGCTTAAAATCGTAATGATGATTTGGTTGCCTATACCGGCGGTGATATTTAATAATGAGCTCTTTACCCGCATGTTGATCCCCTATCTTCGTTTATCCGACCTTTGAACGCTGGCTGGCGTTAATGATGCGAATACAGAACCCTTGCGTAAAGGGCAAAATATTAAATAACATGGAATATACGCCGATATCCTTTGTGTCCCCTTGCGAGAAATCAACTGCCCCGCTCCTTCTTGTCACCTTCATGAGGTAATGCACCGCTCGCCTCGCCCCTTCAGCACATGGCTCTGCCAGCTCCTCCACTTGCGAGGCTTGAAGCAGAAACCAGCCAAGCGTCGCCGTTGTAGACGAATCAGCCCTTGACTCTCCACGGCTCACTGTCCACGTCCAATTGCCGCCAGGCGCTTGAAAAGCAAGCACTGTCCGGGCAAATTTCTTGACCATTTCCGTAAGCACAGCCTTAGACTCATGAGAAGCTGGCAATTCGCGCCAAGCATCAATCAAGCCAATTGCGAACCATCCGAGTCCACGTCCCCAGCCATAAAGCCCAAGCGGCAGCCTGTTACCAAGGTGATAGGCATGGCTAGGAAGGTAATGGTCTTCCAGCATGCCGTAACTTTCATATTCCGTCAGTTGTTTGACAGCTAATCGAACGCATTCCGCTTTGTTATATCTCGTGCCGTAGGCGATTAAGAACGGACAAATAAAGCCGATCGTATCCACATAGCGGTAATGCTTCATCGACTTCCGATACGCAACCGTTCCATCCTCGCCGATATGCGCTTTAATGAGCTCCCAGGTGTAGTCAAGCGCAGCTCGATAACGCTCAATATCAACCATTTCCAGCTTCAAGATTGCATAGCTGAGTATCGCTGCATCTACATGTTCAGGCTTCTGTTTCCAGTCGCCGTTGCTATCAAACTTAGAGTTAAGATAGGTTTTGATTTCTTCCGTCGTCAGCTTGCTCGCATCTCCGCGCGCATATTCCACGAGCCCGAGCAGCAAGGCTGCTTCCTGCCAGTGCTGTATCGCACTTTTGGTATAATTGCCTCTCAGCATGTCAATGACGACAAATCTCGTATTATCCGTTACTTTAATTTTCGGCGTATGGTTGAGCCATCTCGTGCCCGCCTTAGTAATCGACGCATTCCAGCGATTCGTATCCGTATAACGGCCAATATGAATTCTGCCAAACCAATCCATGAATAGCGGTACCATATCAATTGCTGCAATGATAAACGCCAAAGCCAGCAGTACAATGCTTATTAGTTGGAATAAAATAATAACAACCCCTTTAACTAACTAATCCATTGATACAATTTATGTATTTCATCCTCTGTCCCTAAAGCTTCCTTCTGAAGATTATGTACGAAGTGATTCCTCAGAGATTCGTCGTCAATAAGCCTTTTAATTCCTTCATAAATAGAGGCAGCATCCTGATTTACGATCAGTCCGTTTTCCTCGTGATTGAGTTGATCATAAATGACCGAGAAATTCGTTGAAACAATTGGTTTATTCAAAATTTTGGCTTCCGTAATGGTCAAGCAGCGTCCCTCGAATATAGAAGTTTGAACGTACAGATCACATTGCTTGATATAAGGATATGGATTTTCTTGAAGGCCCGTCAGTATAAGCGAGTTTTCCAGTTTTTTGGCGCTTATGAGCTTCTCAAGCTTCTCCCGCTCCTGACCCTCGCCAACGATATACCATTTAAATTTATAGCCGTCCTGGACTAACCGTTCACAAGCATCCACTGCCATATCGAAGCCTTTTTGATAATTCAAGCGGCCTACCGATGCAATCGTGAATTCATTTTTTTGTAAGTAGGGCTCATCAATCGACATGTCGATAATCGCGGCAGGAGAAACAATATTGTGCATCAGCTCGATTTTATGCTCAAATTCAGGAAACCGTTCCTTCAGCAAGCTGACGCATTCCTCGGATACGGTTACGATATAATTGAGTTTTTTAAAATAAACAGCATCGATTTTGGGGTCCATGCCGAGCTTGTCATAATCATTGTGGATAAAACCAATTTTATTACGGGCTTTAACCTTTTCGATGACGTAATAAATAGGCGTTTTCTCCAAATAGCCAATGGCTGCATCATATTCTTTATTCAGGCCAGCTAAAGACTGAGAAAGATAACGCCATGCCTTCTGCTCGGATTTCGCAATGTTTTTCTCCGTCCTGTAAACATAACCTGCACCTATCCTTGCAGCAGCAAGGCGAAAGCGTCTATGCTTGAAGCAATCGATAACAGCGTCCTTTATTGACATATCAAAATAGGGATAAAGTGCAGGCGCAGCTAACACGTTCACCTCATGAGGCAGCTTCTTCAAGAACATCCCTTCGTGCTTAAACAAAAAAAGATCCACCTCATGCTTAGAATAGTCTATCGTTTGCAGCAGTGAGATTAACGATTTCTCCGCACCACCGCAGTTGAGATTATTCATGACGAACAAAAGCTTCTTCTTCATCGTCAATCCACCTATCCAAGAAGCTGATACAGCTTCTCTATTTCTTCTTCGGTTCCTAACTGCAGAAGAGACAAATGCTCAGACAACCTGTTTCTTATCCCCTTCTCATGCATCAGTCTTCCAATCCCTGCTGCGACGGCTTCTGAATTCATATCTACAATCAGCCCCTCGATGCCGTCTTCGATCTGATCCTTAGCGGTGCTGAAATTCGTAACCAAAATCGGCTTGCTCAAAATTTTCGCTTCATCAATCGCAATGGCTTTTCCTTCGAATTTGGACGTCTGCGCATAAATATCCGCCTGCTTGATATACGGATATGGATTGGGCTTTAAGCCGAGCAGCTTAAAATGATTTTCCAGACCGTTCGCAGCTATCAATTCCGTCAGCTTCTCTCGCTCATCGCCTTCGCCGATAATATTCCACTGGAAGCTCCAGCCGTTATCGACGAGCCTTCTGCCCGTTTGTATCGCCAGCTCAAAGCCCTTCTGCTCATGGAGCCTGCCAATAGATAGGATGACAAACTCGCCTTCCTTGCGGTTATAGACATCAGCGGTATCCTTATTCGCCAAATGCTTGATTACCTTAGGAGATACGATATTATGTATGACATGCACTTTGTGGTGCTGTTCCGGGAATCTTTTTTTCAATATGCTTGCGCATTCTTGCGAAACCGTCACGATATGGTCCAGCTTGTCGAAATAGTTGATGTCAAAAGCCGGATCTAGGCCAAGCTTGTCATAATCGTTATGAACCCAGCCTATTTTCTTGACCGCATCAACCTTTTCCACGCAAAAGTAGATGGAGGTCTTCTCCAAAAATCCGATAGCCGCATCATATTTCTTGTTGATTTTGTTCAAGGAGCTCGCTAGGTACTTCCATCCTCCCTGCTCCCTTGGGCCAACTTCCTTCGTCGTATGATTTGTGACGCTGAACATTAACCGACTATAGGCTAGGCCAGCGCTGCCGCTGCCTATCAACTGCCGCACTGAGCTAAGAAGCGGCTGCGTAAACTGGCTATAGCTGTCGTTGAGCGGCAGCACGTTTACCTCCTCAGGCAGCAAATCCATAAAGATTCCTTCATGGCTAAGAAGAAATAGATCTACATTAAATTCGCCGTAATTGATCTGCGAGAGAAGATTGACTAAGCTGCGCTCTCCTCCTCCAGCCGACAGGCTGGGCATTACAAACAGTAAATTTTTTTTCATACGCACCTCATGCAAGCTCTTTTAAATATTCAACTGCCTTGTACGACATTTGTTTGATTTTAGGAATGGCTAAATTCAGCCTGCTTTTAATTTCATCTTCTTCCTTAACCATTACATCATAATGGTGGATAAGCTTGCTGCTGCTGGATATCTCGTCAATGCCGAGCACAAGCTTCTCTTCGTCGAAAATGTCCTGGGCAATTCCCTTCGATTTCACGCTGTAGCCAAGCACCATCGTTGGAATACAATTCGAATAGGCAGCTATCGTTGCATGCGTTCTTGCACCAATAAAAAATCGCATCCTTGCAATGTAACCCTTATACTGAATAGCTGTTAAATGGTCGGGCAGCAAAATAACACGGTTCGTTGATTTAAACTCCTCATAGAACTGCTCCAGCACCTCATAATCGTTGTTGCCGCCTTCGATCACATGAGGCGTTAATGCGATGGTCATGTCGGAGGTTGCCAAAATATGCTTGATCAGCTCTTTAACCGCTTCCCGTGAGTTTTTATTTCGTTTCCACACAAGCGGGCTATAATTAATTCCGACTGTATTTCCTTCTTGCCAGCCTTTAGGCAGCGGAAGCTGCTCCTGCTCCATCGTAAATGCAGGGTCGGCACACAGCCTGACATTTTGCAGCCCTTTACTTTGGAGCATGTCATAGGTTAACGATTCACGTGCGATAATCAGATCGAACAGCTTTAAGTCCTCCAGCTTTCTCTCGGACATGTCCTCTTCACCAATCGAACAGCCCCATAACACCAGCTTCTTCCCTTGCGCCTTCACCCGTCGGTCGATTTCATACCAGTTCGGCTGCTCACCGTAGCAGTAGTTATCGCCACCAATGGACAAGCAGACATCAACGTCCTTGATTCGGTTAATAATGTTTTGTTCAATGACGCCAAGCGCGTACGTTTCATCTTGGCGCAGCTTGAATTGCAGAGAAGCAACGAGCCAATCCAGCGAATACTTCTTGATGCTGGACTTTGAGCCGTCATAAATGCCATCTAATGTAGAGATGACTTTATCCGTTTGCGGTTTCTCTGAGGCCAAATACACTTTCGACCCAACCATTCTCTCCTTAATCAGCTTCGTGGACGAGCGAACGATCGCCTCGCAGCCTCTATTTAAGCTGCCTCCATGTGCAAACATCATAATTTTCATGTTTAATCCCCAACCTTCATTCTTTTTTATGAATTTCTTAATCTGCTATAGGCTACTGCACAATATAGGCCAAGAGTTGATCTCGATCTAACCATACTCACAATAAAGCGCTCATAGCGTCCTAACGAATCCTTCATCTCATCCCAGTACAGGGGAAGCGCTTCTTTCACATGGCTGCTGCCAATCATTTGCTTGACATAGCTGTATCGTCTCGTAAAGCTCATATCCTTGCTCGGCTTAAAATAGATGTAAATATAAGAAATCAAGCTTTTGATAAGCCTTATCGACTTTAGCTGATGGACGCTTTTGCTAGGAATCATGTCATTGTAAATAGGGGGAGGGCTCATCTGGTATACCTCGATAGCTTTGCCGAAATAATCCTTCTCCTTGATGCTGCGGGTAGCGCTGCCTGCTACCTCCCGATAATAGTAGCCGGAATAATTCAAGTAGGTCATTGTTTTGGCGTATCCGAAAAACAACATATTGAACAATCCATCCTCGCCCAAAGCTACTTTTTCTGGGAATAAGACATGATTCTCATCTAGCAAACGCTTAAGATAGATTTTGTTAACAGACGAATTCAGATCATCTTCTTTCAAAAAGTAAGGCATAATTTGCTCGATGATATAAGCTCGATCCAGCAGCTCATCGCTCGGAAAAGAATAGCTTGTAATAACCTTGCTGCCCTCTAATTCGCTTTCGAAGTTGGAGATGACAACATCGCAGCCATGCCGAACTGCTGCAGCATAAAGCGTTTGGTACATATCCCTCTTGACGTAATCATCCGCATCGACAAAACCGACATATTCACCGGAAGCGACTCGCAGACCCGCGTTTCTGGCTGCACTGACGCCTTGATTCTCTTGATTAATCAGCTTTATTCGGCCGTCCTTTTTCTTGTATCTCTCGATGAGAAATCTGCTATTGTCGGAAGAGCCGTCGTTGACAAAAATAAACTCGCAAGCGTGCAGCGTCTGATTGAGCAGCGACAATATGCATTCTTCCAAATATTTCTCAGCATTATAAACGGGAATAATGACACTTACTTTATTTCGCAAGGCATTCCTCACCTTCCCTTCCGCTACGAGTGCTAGACGATAATTTGATAGAGTTTATCGAGCTCATAGCTATTGCTGTAATCCTTGTCCTTAACATTGCTTACGAGCGCGCTTCTAAGCTCCTTGCTGCGGTAAAGCTTCTCGATCGCATTCGCTATTCCGTCCGGACTGCCCTCGCAAATGATGCCATCCACACCGTTCTCAACTTGGCTTACGGCTGTAGGATAGTTTGTTATAATGACCGGCTTGCCTAATATTTGCGCTTCCGTTACCGTTACCGCTTTCCCCTCGTACCTGGAAGGTTGGACGTATAGATCGCATGATTTTATGTATGGATATGGATTCGTTTTTTTTCCCAGCAGCACGAACTTATGCTCCAAGCCGTATTCGGCAATGAGTGACTTTAGCTCCGCTTCGAACCCGCCGTAACCGACGACATGCCATTGCAAATGGGTTAAGCCTTTATCATGAAGCTTCCTCAGCGCCTTCACTGCCATATCAAAACCTTTGACGTATGACAATCTGCCTACCGATACGATTTGAAAGGTCCCGTTCGCCGATTGATTGATGTCCAGCGTATCTTCCGCCATTTTTTTAATAAATTCGGGAGAGGTGATATTTTCGATTTGGGTAATTTTATGTTTAAGCGACGGATAGGTCTTCAGGAAGGATTCGGTGCACGCTTCAGAAATGGAGGCGATATAATCAAACTTATTCCAGACCGCCAAGTCCAGCTTATGGTCAATTTCCAGCTTGCTGTAATCGGTATGAATCCATGCGATCTTCCGCTTTGTCTTCACCTTGTTAGCCAAAATATCATGGGGCCATGCATAACTAACCGTAAGGTCATAGGCTTTCTCCAGCGGTGGAATAAAATAAGACGAATACTTGCTCGCAAGCTGCATTTGTATATAACCTGCGCCCTCGTTCAGCCTTTTTCTTCTCGCTTTGACGGAAGCTAGATTTTTGGAAAACATTCTAATCATGACCGCGATATAATGCCCTTCGCGAAGGCACTGCTTAACCGATTTTCGAAATACGGTATATTTGCTTATTTCCGGCAGCACGTTGACTTTGCTTGGAATGAGCTCCATGAATTCTCCCTGATGGCTGCAAATCAATAGATCCACATCATAGGTCTCGTAATCAAAGCATTCCAGCATATTGATCAGGCTTCGTTCAATACCGCCGATTTCCATATCATAAACAGAAATTAAAATTTGCTTTTTCATATCGATTCCTTTACTTGAAACAGAGTATTTTTAGCTGCCTTCGGTTCCTTATAGCTTATATGCTTGTTTTCTCTTTTATTTAAAAATAAGGTGTCTGCCGGAACGGTGCCCTTCACGACGCTTCCTGCGGCTATTACCGCATTATCGCCTATGAAAGTATCTCTGAGGATGACAACGTTTGATCCCACCCACACGTTGCTGCCGATAATGACTTCGCCCCTCAGCAGATGGTCCCCGGACTTATCCTTATAGTTATGGTCATGGTCGTTAATGCACACATTAGGGGCAATTTTTGTCCCGCTCCCAATCGATATTTTGTTGACGCAATTGATGTTGCAGTTGTCATTGATAAATACGTTGTCGCCCAAAATCAGCTGGCCTTCGAAATCGATTCGTATGCTGGCGTTTTTCCGTATATACACAAATCGGCCGAACGTAATTTTTGCCCGTTTATTGAATATTTCAATCGTACTGTTTGCTTGTATGGAGAATAAGGATGAATGGATGTTTCTGAAATATAGCAGCTTGTAAAATAGTCCCCGCAGCACGCCTACCAAATGGGACTTATTCATCGCTATCGTACTGATCAAACCTCTGCTACGGAATTGCGTGAGCAGCGTACCCGCTATTTTCCTCAAAACATTCATCGTTATTCTCCTTCTTCAAACATAATTGCTATTACTCAAGCTCTCTGGCCTCAGCCTTTAACGAGCTTTTTCTGTTCTTTCTCCACAACCACAAAAACGGACGGAGCGGAAAATACAAGAAGTGCAGCGCCTTAGGTAGCGGAAGTGTTTCGGCATCCTCCGGATAAGGGAACATAAAGCTTGCGACAAACTGTATTTTTTGCGGAACCGTCAGCAAGGTGAACAAATACCGTTTGTGGAAGCGTCTTATCTCTTCCGGTATCGGGGGAGAATGCAAATTGACCAGCCGATTTACATAAAACATAGCATCCTCCGCGAGCCAGTGCGCTTTCCTTCCCGCAAGGAGCGGCTTCATCTCAACGCGAAGAGGCAAAGACAACAATCGTGCCGCAAGCAGCAGCGCTTGCCCGCCAATATGGGAATAGCTATGCTTTTTCAGCAGCTTGGTAAGCTTCGGCCAATCCAGCTTCTGATTAACCAGCTGCTTGATGTCGAGCAGCCAGCGAAGTCGCGACCAGCCGTGCCGGGCACCGTGAGATACGAGAAACATAAACAAATCTTCTCTTCCCAGATAATAAATCGGACGGCTGATCAAGGCGCTCTTGCGCTTTCGGCTCCAAAGATCATTGAAGCTCGGCTCCTTGGACGGCGCCGGATTTAGCCGCCAGTGCAGCTCGACCTTGATTCCCTTCTTCGGATGCACGAAAGTCGTATGATGATGTCTCCACTTCCAATCCTTGAGCACCGAAACGATATATTCATCCTTTTCGTAGCCAAGGGAAACTAGAAGCGCTTCTGCAAGGTCCAGCTCCTTGATTGGAATAAGGAGATCGAGGTCACAAGAGGTACGCAGCGATACATCTCCATATAAATCAGCAGCAATGACCGGCCCTTTCAAAAACAGCGATCGAAGTCCACGCTCAGAAAATTCCTTAGCGAGCTGCTCCATCTCACCGCTTAGCGTGAGCATCTGGAGCGTATTGCGATAATAGTCACGCTGAAACATTTGGGTGACAAATATCGGGACCTCCGCTGATTTCAGTTCCTGAAGCTTGCGATTGACAGTAGGGAACACCCGGTGATGTCTGGCTAGCTCAATAAATCGATCCCAATCCGCGTTTTGCAGCAGCTCCTGATAATCAAAGGACTGATCGGCCTCATCATCTGACGAGAGAAAGGCAAGCATTAAGCGCATTTCGTCAGAAAGGTCTTCCTTATGGAGAGTGACGTTGTTATTCATGAATATCTCCTTCATGCTAATTAGCCAATAACGAACAAAATAGAAATTTTGTTCTATAAAACGAACACAAGTACAGATTATCACCTTCCCTAATTTCTGTCAATCGTCATTGCAGAAGTTCACTATTCTTTTACAAAAAAAGAGATAAATCTGCTAGAATGAAAGAGTTCTTCGGTACGATTTAACAAACAAGGAGGCGAAATGTGATGGAAAATATAATCGTATATGGAGCTGGCGGTCACGCGAAGGCCGTTATTGATACGATAGAGAAGGAAGGCAAGTATCGAATCGCGGGCTTGCTGGATGACAATAAACCGGCTGGCACTAACATATATGGCTATGCTGTTTTAGGCGATAGCAGCTGGATTGGAGCGAACCTCGATACGATCAGCAGCGGTATCGTTGCCATCGGGGACAACTGGTTCCGCTCGAAGGTCGCAGCAAAGATCTCTGCTATTCATCCGCGCTTTACCTTTATTACTACCATCCATCCCGCTGCCTCCATTGCAAAAGGCGTTCGGATTGGAGATGGAACAGTCATTATGGCTGGCTCAGTCATAAATAGCGATTCAACGATTGGCGAGCATTGCGTCTTCTATTCCCAAGCTCTCGCCGATCATGATTCCTCGCTCGGCAGCTTCGTTACGCTCGCTCCAAAAGCGGGAACAGGAGGCAGCGTCAGCATTGGCGACTATTCCGTTATTTCCTTGGGTGCGAACATTATTCATGGCAGAACGATCGGAGAGCACACGGTCATAGGTGCCGGCTCTACCGTCCTATCTGATATCCCATCTTATCAGATCGCTTATGGTACGCCTGCGAGAGTCATTCGGTCACGCGAGAAGGGCGACCGTTATCTTTAGCCCTTTGCTTAAGCTGATTGGATGCTCTTCTCAGCCGTTCTATCGAATACGCTATTCATGCAATCAACGACTCTTACTTGATCGATAATCGACATATTCGAACCGGACGGCAAACAAATGCCGCTCTGGAATAAACGCTCGCATACGGACTCGCCGCCTTCATGGGCGTAGAATCGGCAGCCTTCAAAGAGCGGCTGCAAATGAAGCGGTTTCCATAGCGGCCTTGCCTCAATATTGGCAGCTGTCAAAGCATCCAGCAGCTCCCCTGTCGTAGATCCTATCTCCTGCTCATCAATGATGATCGCCGTTAACCATCGATTGGAGTTTGTACCGGTTAGCTCGGGCATAAAGCTGATGCCTCTGCGATCCGAGAACGCCCCCACATAGTTTTCATATACCGCTCTTCTTGCTGCCACCCGCTCATCCAGAACCTCTAACTGCGCTCTGCCAACGCCTGCCAGCAAATTGCTCATCCGATAATTGAAGCCCATGCTGCTGTGCTGATAATGTGCGGCAGCATCCCTCGCTTGCGTAGCCAGAAAACGTGCCTTTCGCAGCAGCTCTACATCATTTGAAACGAGCATCCCGCCGCCCGAGGTTGTAATGATTTTGTTTCCGTTAAAGGAATAAATGCCGAATTTGCCAAAGGAGCCGCTTTGTTTCCCTTTATATGTGGAGCCTAGCGATTCCGCAGCATCCTCGATGACAGGCACCTCATATTGCTCGCAAAGCTCCATAATTTCGTCCATCTTGGAAACCTGCCCGTACAAATGAACGACGATAACCGCTTTCGGCAGCTTACCCTGGCGTTTGGCATCCTCAAATGCTGACTTCAACGCCTCTGGCGACATATTCCACGTTTCCGGCTCGGAATCAATGAAGACCGGCTCTGCCCCGCAGTAACGGATCGGATTGGCGCTTGCCACAAACGTAAAGCTTGAGCAAAATACCGTGTCACCCGCGTGAACGCCAAGCAGCTGCAGCGATAGATGTATAGCTGCCGTGCCAGAGCTGACTGCCACCGCGTCCGCAGTGCCAGCATACGCTGCCAGCTGCTTCTCAAAAGCGTCTATATTCGGACCAAGCGGAGCTATCCAGTTGGATTCAAACGCCTCATCGATATAACTTCTCTCCTTCCCGCTCATATGAGGAGGGGATAAATATATTTTTTTCATTTCATTTGCAGACACTTTGCCACACATCCTTTATTCTTTTTTTGAATAAAAAAAACCATTCACTCAAGCTAAACCGCTGCTTAAGAAATGGCTTTATCCTTCACTATGGCTTGTCGTACCTTGAAACGTCGGCATCGTCACATGATTGGCATTCGATACGCCTTCTGAGCGTATGACCTTCTTCACCGTCAGCAGCAGTATTTTAAAATCAAGCGCCAAGCTTTGATTCTCCACATACCATACGTCGCGCTCAAACCGCTCTTCCCACGAGACTGCATTTCTGCCGTGAATCTGTGCCCAGCCCGTTATGCCGGGCTTGACGAGATGCCGCTTCGCCTGCTCTTCATTGTACAGCGGCAAATACTCCATAAGCAGCGGACGTGGCCCAATGAGGCTGAGATCTCCTTTGACTACGTTAACCAGCTGAAGAAGCTCATCCAGACTAAATTTGCGCATTAGGCTCCCAAAGGCCGTAAGCCTTAAGTGATCCGGCAGCAGATTGCCTAAGCTATCCTTCTCCGAGGTCATCGTCCGGAATTTATATACGTAGAAGGGAACGCCGTGCTGCCCTGGCCGCTGCTGCTTAAATACGATGGGCGAGCCAAGCTTAAAGCGCACCAATATCGCAGTAGCCGCAATAATTGGCGAGAGTACTACAAGCAGAATAGTTGAGACAATAAGATCAAACAGCCGTTTTATCATCAGTATGGACTCCTAATTCAAACTAAAAGCTTATTCGCTCGATGTCAGCATCCGTCTCATTTTTGAGATCATTTTGGGACCGACAACTCGGCTTACAACTCTTTTCACTTCTCCTCTGAGCCTTACGTGAGCGGGAAGCCAGGATTGCGCAAAGTGATGTATCGTGTAGCTGTCATTCGTGATGTAATTTCCTCCGTTAATATAATCATAAGGGCTGAAATAGGTGCGCGGATAAAAGGTTACGCCGTTGCGCAGCACTTGATATTCGCCATTCAGCTTAAGATCATGCCGGCTGCAAATTTCGGTAATGACTGCCGTATTGGTCGTCATGTCAAGCGAGCCGTCTGGAAGGCGGAAGCTGCGGCTGCCGTAATCATCGAGCAGTTCTTTAATCCACGGATGCCCCTTCGCCGCTCCCATCGTGCCGGATTGCAGAAACGTCTGATCCTCGAAGCCAGAGAAGGCTTCGTGCTGAAGGAATGGGTTCAGCGGCTTAATCACCTCGACATCCGTATCCAAATAAATGCCGCCATGCTTATAAAGCGCATATAAACGAACATAATCGCTTACGAAAGCATATTTTTTTGCCTCATAGGCTTCCTTCACATAGCGATTGGAGGAAATATCGAAGCTGTCCTCATTCCACTCCATCACTTCGTAATCACCTAAATGCTTTTGCCAGCTGCGCATGCATTTTTCAATCTTCCTTGGCTTCTCTCCCCGCCCGAACCAGCAATAATGCAGGATGCGAGGAATTCGTTCCGCTGAGCTCACGTCATTGCCTCCTTTACGATGGCCAAACTAAATACTTACTCGAGTACCTAATATCCAAAGTAATGACACTCTCAAAATAGAAGAAAAGCAAATAAAAAATCAAGATAGCAAAGTAAATGAATTTTTGATCCTTCTCGCGAAACAGCTTAACGATCCAGCCAATCAATATTAGTTGATAAAGGTTAAAGTAGATTGTCATTCTAGCGAAAATCCAATTTTGGGTTGAGATAATCATAAGCACGATACCAATTACAGATAAGTTAGCTAAAATATCACTTTTTGGAAATAACACCCTTAGTTTTTCCCTGCCAAGAAACGCGATGATGAGCGGGATTGCAAAAACGAATACCCGAATAACACTCGCTCCGCCCTCTTCGAAATTCTGGTAGTGGGCGTACTGCGTGCCTTGAATAGCCGTGAATAACAAATTAGAGAACTGATTGAAACCCATAACAATTAAAATAGCGACAAATAATAAAGCAAATGTAGTGCCCGTCCAAGCCTTTCGCCTAACCAGGAAATAAAGTGGAAGCATCACAAGCGCGCTTTGGTGAAAAACTGCCGCGAATAATACTACCGCCATGTATACTTTCCATTTCCCTTCAAACAAGGCTTTTGTTGCTGCAAACACAATGGCTGCCGCTAAAAACTGTCTAAGCCCATTCATCGAAACGACAAAAGCGCCTGACGTGATATATACATACATGCTCAATTCAAACATTCGAGAATATTTATACATTACAATGGCGATAAGCATATTTGTTACAAGCGCCGTAGTAATAAGTAGAATTTGCGGATCCTCTGTTATTTGCTTTAACAGCATTTGCAAAATACTAAATCCCATATCCTTCTGCTCGGTTATCGTATTCCACTCGAAATTGCTTACCTCGTAACCATGCATGTAAAAGAAGGTATCTCCAATATTGTTCCGCAATCCCGATACAAGAATAAGTGATATCGCGGCCACAGCGGCTAATATTTTGTTCGGCTGAAAGGTTGAATGACCTACTGAAGCAGGGACCGAAAAATATCTAGCACATAGGCCAAACAAAAAAACGACAGATAAATTAAGCCATAGGATAGTCATTTGCCGTTCCTTTCGGGACGTATGTACTTCTAGTCTTCATCTTTATGTAACCATACAGAAGCAGCCCTGGAATGAATGCCGATACAGCCAATGCCTTGGCAGGAAAATCTTGCAGCCATCGTTTATTTCTAGATAGCAGGCAGCTCGACACGTAATGGACCGCCTGCCGATATTTGAAAATACCATTTCCGATAGGAAGGTTTATAAGAGCTTGCCGGTAGAAGGCGAAACCTTTCGGATTTTTGCGATATTGCATCAGCATGTTGCGCGAGGAGCCGTCCGGTAAATATTCAACATGACAAAGCACCTCATTCAGAAGCAACAGCTCATACTGTTGATTCAGCAGATGATACTTGTAATCCAAACCAACATATTTTTCTCCTTCAAAAAGCGGATAAGGATAAAGCTTGGTCAGAGATGTGAGATAAACGAGCTTCTTATCGCCCGTAACCCCATGCTTATGGTATAAATCGAATAAGGTTGAGCTAACCAGCTCCTCTGGCAGCTCCGAGCCTACGATACTTCCATCCGTATAAGCGTCTAAGCCAACAAAACCGCATACCTTATCGCTCCGGTTCTGATTCCAAAAGGTAACGATATGCTCAATCGCATCGTCAGGCATATAATCATCAGAATCAATGCATACGTTCAGTTCAGTCTCTATGTGCTCATACGCGGTATTATGTGCGCCATGCATGCCTTGATTTTGCTGAAGAACATACCTAATCGGCATAAGCTGCTCGGCTATCCAGCCTGCAACCAGCTCCTCCGTTCCATCGCTTGAGCCATCATCGATAATGAGCCACTCGAAGTCCTTACAGGTCTGGCGCTGCAAGCTCTCATAGACTTGATGCAAGCAATAGGCCCGATTATACGTGGGCGTAAACACGGTTAGCGTTCTCATTGGTCACCTCGAATTGGGATAAATATAATGCTGTCGCTTGCAGCGCTGTTTGCTTGATATCGTAACCTTTGAGCGCCAATGCGCCGGAAGGAATGACTCGCGATTTCTTCTTAGCTGCCTCAATGATTTGATTCACACCTACCTCTTCTTGTTTAAGAGAGAAGAAGTCGATTAAGCCGATGCCCATGTCCACTTCATCCGAGATATGATTGGAAATGACACAGGGCAATCCCGCGCCTTGCGCCTCAATTAACGTAACCGGAAGCCCTTCGTGATGTGATGGAAAAACAAATACATCGAATGCTTGAAGCAGTCGATCGATATCGCTTCTTATGCCAAGAAACTTTACTTTATGTTCCAGCCGAAGATCTTTTACCTTCTGTTCGATTGTAACCCTAAGCGGGCCATCACCAACGAGCAGCAGGACGCTGCCTTGTTCCCGCTGCTGAAGCTGGTTGAATATGTCGATAAGCTGGTCATGATTTTTTTGCTGAGCAAACCGTCCAACATGCCCTACAACAAGACATTCCTCTGAAATGCCAAGCTCCCTGCGCATTTCTGTGCGTACCTCTTCCGAAAACGCAAATTGCTCGCAGGATATCCCGTTTTGCAAAATAAGAGCAGACTTCTCCTTGTCGCCGAATAACCAGCGGGCTGCCGCATTTGAGCATGCCACGTAATGTGTTGCAGCAGCGCGTACATAGGTACCTGCGTACCATTTATATATACGAGTGGCGAAGCCGCCTTCGCTTCTTGTGTTATGGCTATGCGCGATTCGAACGTCGATGTTAGCCCTTCTAGCTGCCCGCAGCACAAGACCGCTCATTTTGTCCATGTGCGAGTGAACCACCTTATAAGAAGCGTTGCTCCGAAAAAATTGATCCAGCGCTTTCAGATAGCCATTATGGCCAACTTCTGTAATATGGGGGATACGATGAATGTTGCCCCCAAGGGATCTAATTTCTTCGTCAAACACGCCTTCCTTGCAGGTGAGAAAATCAAACTGTACTTTGGAGCGATCAATATGGCGGTATATATTCATAAGCAGTGTCTCGGCACCGCCGCGATTCATATTTACTACAGCATGTAAAATTCTTAAAGGACTACCCAATGCAATCTCTCCATTTCACCTTGCGGATGGCCCATCATTGGTTTATAAATGTCATTTAGCTCTTTCTTAACTTGTATCAAGCTATACTTCTGAACGATATGCATGCTTTGCATGCCCATTAGCTGTCTTAGCTCAATCGACTCGCTTAGCTGCTTCAACCTTTTTGCAAATACAGCCACGTCATTCTGATCGACCACATACCCGTTCACGCCATCGCGAACAAGCTCCGTATGGCCTCTATTCGCGGCAGCCACAATCGGCAGCCCGCAAGCCATCGCCTCCATAATATTGACGGGCAGCCCTTCGCGCAGGCTGGAGGCAACCGCGACGTCGCACATCGGCAGCAGGCGGTCAATATCGCTGCGATAGCCTAGAAAATGAACCATGGAGCTGATTCCAAGCTGATACGCCAGCTCTTTGCACGCATCGAGCAGCGGTCCCGTACCCGCAAGGAGCAGCCTTGCATGCGGCACCTGCTCTTTGATCGAAGCAAGCGCATGGATCAGCAGCTGATGGTTTTTGTTGCGATTAAACTCAGCGGCATAGAAGAGCAGGAAATCATCGGTCCGATAATCCAGCTCCTGCCTGAGCCGCCATTTATCGATTTTTTGCATCGGCTTATATTGCATCGTGTTTACCCCAACGCCATGTACCTGTGCAATTTGCTTCGCTCTAAATTTTTTGGTGACGGCAAGCGCATAATCCTCGTCATTTATCGTGATTAGGCAGTCGGTTAAGCGCGACAGCCTTTTTTCAATCGGATAATACAGCATCCAATTAAGGAGCGACGCCCCTTTGCAAAAATGGAAGCCATGCGCCGTATAAATGACCTTCGTGCCGTTTTTTCTAACCGACGCCGCCGCAAGCCTCGCAAGCACGCCGCCCATCGGCGTGTGGCAGTGAATGATATTATAATTCTGCTGCTTGACGATGGCCTTCAGCTCTTGATGAGCCTTTATATTGTTCAAACGCAAAGGCGACCGCTCAATGGACAAATTAAACTTCCGATCAACGAAAGGGAGGTCCAGCTCGCCCTTTGCGGCGACATGAACCTCCCAGCCTTGCTGCTTGAACCATTCCATAATAGGCAGATGAAAGGCCTTGAAATGATAATCAACCGTTGCGCAGAATAATATTTTATTAGGCATAAGTTTACCATCCTATACTAGAATTATTTTCTAGCGGCTTCTCTTTCAACCATTTGAGACAAATAGTTTAATAGCTCATATCGCAGATCCTCGCGCTGAAGCGCAAATTCGATCGTCGTCTGGATGAAGCCCATCTTCTCGCCCACGTCATAACGCTTGCCCTCGAACTCGTAAGCATAAACGGCTTCGGATAAATTCAAAGCGGCAATCGCATCGGTAAGCTGGATTTCGCCTCCCGCGCCAGGCGTTTGATTGCCCAAAATGTCAAATATCGCAGGGTTTAAAATGTAGCGTCCCATAATCGCCATATTGGACGGCGCCGCTTCTCTTGCAGGCTTCTCTACCAAATGCCTGACCCGGTGGAAGGAATCCTCCATCAGCGTGCCGTCAACGATGCCGTAACGGGAAACTGCCTCGTCCGCTACGCGCTGAACGCCGATTATCGAGGTGTGATATTGCTCATATTTTTCAATCATCTGCTTGATGCAAGGCTTCTCCGCGGAGATAATATCATCGCCAAGCAGTACAGCGAACGGTTCGTCTCCAATGAACTTGCGGGCGCACCAGATGGCATGCCCTAAGCCTTTCGGCTCCTTTTGGCGAATATAGTGAATATCCACCATATCAGCCGATTTGCGAACCTCGCTTAACAATTCGTACTTATGCTTAGCCTCTAAAATTTGTTCAAGCTCCAGCGAATTGTCAAAATGATCCTCAATCGCCCGTTTGCCTTTGCCTGTCACGATAATAATATCTTCAATACCCGACTCGATCGCTTCCTCGACAATATATTGAATTGTCGGCTTATCGACAATCGGCAGCATTTCCTTCGGCATCGCTTTTGTTGCGGGCAGAAATCTGGTTCCGAGTCCCGCTGCTGGAATAATGGCTTTTCTAACTTTCATAACGTTTAGCAACTCCTTCGTCTTTTTAACCTGTAACGGATGCAAATTCGGGAAGCTCCACGATGTTGTTCGCAAGATCAAGCAACCTGATCCGCAATTCCGCTTTGCTCATACTGTCATGGAGGGCGATTATTTCTTCGATCTGTTCAAAATAAATCTCGAATGATTTCCCTATGTAAATTTTCGGGTAAACCTGCTTTTCATTCATTTCATTGTCCTTGAGCATTTCCTCAAAGAGCTTCTCGCCCGGTCTGATGCCCGTGTACTGGATGCCAATCTCCTCGACCGTGTAGCCTGACATACGAATGACGTTTTGGGCAAGATCGGTTATTTTGACCGGATCACCCATGTCTAGAACGAATATTTCGCCGCCTCTAGCGAGTGCGCCCGCCTGAATAACCAAACGCGAAGCTTCCGGTATCGTCATAAAATAACGAACCATGTCGGGATGCGTTACGGTGACAGGGCCGCCCTTCTCGATTTGTTTCTTAAACAGCGGTATAACGCTTCCCCTGCTGCCAAGGACATTGCCGAAGCGAACCGCCACAAACTTCGTCGTGCTGAACCGGTCCATATGCTGAATGACCATCTCCGCAATTCGTTTCGTCGAGCCCATCACGCTGGTCGGGTTGACCGCTTTATCGGTAGAGATCATGACAAAGGTATCAACGCGCGCCTGGCTTGCCGCTTTCGCCGCATTTAAGGTTCCCATTACGTTGTTTTTGAACGCTTCCTCCGGATTTCGCTCCATCAACGGCACATGCTTATGCGCTGCCGCGTGATAGACGACCTGTGGCCGATGAGCTTGCATGACTGCCATCATTTTGTTCGCATCCTGCAGGTCGGCGATTTCGGTAATAAATTCGATTTGGGTATGACCGTAAAGCTCCTTGAGCTCCATCTCTATGGAGTAGATGCTGTTCTCCCCATGTCCGAGCAAAATAAGCTTCTCCGGTAAAAAACGGGAAACCTGCCGGCATACCTCCGAGCCAATCGAACCGCCCGCTCCCGTTACCATCACGACCTTTTGGGTGACATAACCCGAAATGCTCTCGATATCCAGCTCTACAGGCTCGCGGCCTAACAAATCCTCTACCTGCACATCACGAAATTGGCTGACAGAGATTCTCCCTGTAGCCAAATCCTCCAGCATCGGTATAATTTGCGTCTTTGCTTTCGTTTTCGCGCATTCGCTAAAAATCGTATTCAGCTGTTTCTTGCTGAGCGATGGAATCGCGATCACGATATTGTTGATGTCATGCTCAAGCGCAGCCTGGGCGATGCTTGCAACCCCGCCGAGCACCGGCAATCCCATAATGTCGAGATTATGCTTGTTGACATCGTCGTCTATGAAAGCCATCGGAATTAACTCCGTATCGCTGTTGCTAAGCAGCTGCCGAGCAAGCATCGTACCCGCTGAACCGGCTCCAACGATTAATGTGCGCTTGCGCAGACCGGCATGCTTATTGTAGCTGCCTCGGAAGATTCGCCAGCAAAGCCTTGAGCCTCCGATCAGCAGCATATGAATCATCCAAGTCACTGCGAGCAAGCGCATAAACACATCGCCCAGCACGACCTGCTGAATGACCGCTGCTGCAAGAATGGAGAAAGAGACTGATTTTGATATGATCAGCAGCTCCCCGACGCTTGCATACTCCCATGCCTTCTTATACAGCTTGTAATAGAAGGAGAAAAAATGATGACTCAATAAGAGCGTGATCGAGCTGATCACGATCGGCGCCGTTACCACATCAAGCGAAGCGCTAAGTAAAAAACGGCTAAAAAAGATGGCGGTAAGAACGATAATTGAGTCGATTAAAATCAATAAAGACAATCTTTGCCGGTACGTCAAAGCCATTTCACCCTTTCCTGTCATACATCAAATAAAGTGGATGCTAATGAAGCGTTAAGCTTTCGCCAATAATCGAGGAGTTTTGATGTAACACCCCTTTAGAGTGTTTAACTAAAAGGCTTTGAACAAAACCATTTAGTTAAAAACTCTAATGCAAAATCCAGGGCATTCAACCCCGCCTCACACCACACTCTTGACGACTCGCGTCTAAGGTTTTTCGTAACCCACAGCATGGCCGAGTGCCTCCATTGATAACGGTGAGGAGACATTACCGAACGTGACTGCCCTTATTAAAAGCATCTTTTGTGCTTTATAAAGAACAGTCGCCCCGTAAAAAAAGCGCTATCCGATTGAGATCATCAAACGCTCTTTTTGTTAAGTATGACGCCGAGAATATTCGCTTTGGCGAACAGCAAGGCACGTTTTGCTTCAATGGCATGCTCTTGCTGCGTTTTGCCGGTTTGCAGTAGCAGGAGCACGCCGTCGCATTTGCTAACAAGCGCATTCGTATCCGGTACGCCGAGTACGGGCGGGCAATCCAGCAGCACCATGTCGTAATGCTCGGATGCATACTGCATCACATCGACCATAAGCTGTGAATCCAGCAGCTCTGTCGAATTATAAAGGCGCTGCCCGCTCGGCAAAATATCCAAGCCTTCGACTTCCGTATTGTAGATAGCCTCGCGAATTTCGAGCTGTTGGCCTAAGATGTTCGACAGCCCTGGCGAGGTTTGCACACTAAAGATCTTGTTAATAATCGGGTTTCTGAAGTTTGCGTCGATGATGAGAACACGATCGCCTCGCTGCGCCATGCATACCGCCAGATTGACAGTCGTTGTCGATTTGCCTTCACCCTCAGAGGGGGAGGTGACAAGCAGCGAATGAACCTTGCTGCCGTTTGAAGCATACTGAATATTGTTCCGAATGGTTCGGTACTGCTCTGAAATAGAGCCGTGAGGATTAATGTAAGCAAGCAAGCTTCTATTTACATAAGACTTTGACGCTTTTTGCCGTTCACGAACCAATCGTCTCACCCCGCGCAACAATGCTTTTTTGTTTCTTTGATTTTCTGGCATAATCTTTTCGTTTCATTTTGGTTACTTGACCCAGCATCGTTAAGCCGAGCAGCTCCTCAATCTCTCGTTCCGACTTCATAGAATCATCAAGCGAATCGAGCAAGAAGATTAAGCCTATACTTAAAATAAGACCTGCCATAAATCCAACGAACACCATCGTGTTGCTCTTCACGTTAATCGAGAAAGGATTTTCTTCCGCTTTCGTTAATAGCTGAATGTTCGTTACACCGAGCGTAGCTGCCGCTACTTGCCGGAAAGCTTCAACGCCGACGTTGGCAATCTCAGCAGCAAGCTTCGGATCACTGTCCACAACCGATACGACCGTAACAAGCGAACCTTCTACGCTATCGACTCTGATTTGGCTTCTTAGCTGCGAGACAGAACGATTAAGCTCCAGCTCCTCTATGACCTTGTTAAGGACGATAGGCTCGCGAAACAGCACCTTCACCGTGCCCATCATTTCTGAGGACGCAGCAATAATCATTCTTGCGGATGAGGCATACATGGGCGTTTCGGGTCTAGAGTTGTAAACGCCTGCTAGCACTGTAACGGCCATCGTAATGAGCACAACGATCCATAGCCGCTTTCTAACCGTGGAGTATAAAGCTTTGAGATTAATTTCTTTGACCTTTACTCTGTCTATCTCGTTGCGTGACGCAGATAGATCCTCTAACCTTTTCCCATCCATTCGCACACCTGCTTAATATGTTTGTTATAAAGAACGATAACACAATATTAGTTCTTTATATAGAACATGTCAATACACGTTTTTCTTTTTTTTCGCTCAGCTTCAGTTATCGATATGAAGAATAATGATATTTGATGTTTTCTTTTTCTCGCTCAAATAGACGCTGTCCTCCGTCCTGTTTTCCTTCCACATGTTCGAGCGGATCAGGTCCTTTAAAGCTTGAAAATCGCCTTTGCTCATTCCCTCATCAACAGCGTTTTTAATAATGGATCGCCATTCCTCGTCCAATACTTCATCGTCATGAATTTTTGGTAAATGCTCTTCTCCAAGCAAATACTCAATGTTAGAATCCAAAGGAGCTGCAATTTTTGCCATTACCTGAAGAGATGGGTTGTTCTGCATATTGCGTTCAATGTAGCTCAAATAGGACTTGGATACGCCTGCTAGGTCGGCAAGCTTCGTTATCGAATAGCCCTTTTTTTCCCGTAGACTTTTAATCCGTTCCCCAATCATAAGATTCTCCTTCGGCCAGTTTAGATCCTAACGATAAGCTAACAACCTGCAACCAAAATAAAAGACGTTATAACAGACAATATAACTATTGTAGTTCTTTAAAAAGAACAGGTCAATACAATTCCGCTTTCTTTGTCAAAAAAATGCGCTTTGAAAAAAGAAAAAACACCGATTACCGGTGTTTTTCTCGAACCTTTTTATAGGCAAAATGCGGGAATGCGGCTTTCTTATTCCTTGTTGCCCTGTTCCTTATCCTTCTCCTGCAGCTCGAGCAAATAATCTTCAAGACGATCGTATCTCTCTTCCCATAGCCGGCGGAAAGAATCCAACCAATCATCCAGCTCAATGAGCGGCTGATGCCGCAGCTTGTATATACGCCTGTTTGCGCTAGGCTGTACTTCAACTAGTCCGGATTCATGAAGGACCTTAAGATGCTTGGACGTTTGCGGCTGATTAAAGCCAAGTTGTTCAGCTACTTCTCCCACGGTCAGCGGGCCGCTGCGCAAGAGCTCGACAATATGCAGACGGTTTGGTTCGGCAAGCGCGCTAAATAACGTTTCATTCATACTCAAAACCTACTCCAAAAAAGCGATTATAGTAACGATGACCTTACATGACTCTATACGTATTTTGTTCATTTCCTGCTTCGAACATACACTAGCCGGAATATTCCTGTCAAGGAATGCATTTGACAATTAGATGAACATGCGAAAAAAAGGCTGAACTAGGCTAAGCCATGTTCAACCTTTTTTGACGGCTGTCTTGATCGATACAGAGCTCCATCAGCTCATCCATAATGGTTTGCCGCCCAATAGGCGTCCAGCTCATTACGAACCAATTTTGAATGAGTTTGGCATTATCATTCGGTACGGCCGGTATACGATTCCATGTGCTTGTCTGTATCATTCGCTGGTACATCCTCTCGCTGCCTGCGAGCACATGATGCTTATGTATAAACAAATGCTCGGTTTCTAAAATAGGCATAGACTCTGGCAGCATTTCCTGTCTCCAAATATCGCCGATTCCCGGAGCGCCTGGCTTCAATGCCAGATCACTATAAAGCAATTCATTTAACGGATGGCCTGCCGTGCCTTGAATGCCAATCATCCGATGATTGACCTGCATAACCGTCACCCGGCGATCTCCCAAAGCTTGCTGCAGCGCCTGCTTGACCTCCGCAGTCCGCATCTCCAAACGGGTTAACGTTTGAGCCGCTTCACTCTCGCGGCCAAGAAGCTCTGCAATTTTCAAAAAATTGCGTTTCCAGTCCCATACCGATAAGTCGAGCATAACCGGAAATGCGATTTCTTTTAAAGTCTCACGGAAATCCATTTGATAATGGTCGGCGATAATAAGGTCGGGGGCAGAGCGCTTCAACTGTTCCCGTTGGCTGCGGAACCGTTCCGCATACTCCTTCTCCCCCAATCCGGGATAATGGAAGAGATCAAGCACGCATACTGGCTCAATCCCTAAAGCTTGCAAATATTGCTGGAAATCCAGTGAAGAGGCTACTGCTACTCTTAGCGTCTCCCGCTTCATATAGATAGTAGGAGACACGCCCACCATACGCTGGAACATTCGGCTGAAATAAAACTCGCTGCGAAATCCGACAGCGGCAGCAACCTCCTTGACACGGTTATGATTTTTGCTCAGAAGCTGCTTCGCTTTGTTCATTCGAATCGTGCCCAAATATTCCACAGGAGGGCAACCGGTAACTTTAAGAAACAGACGGGAATATGCGACTGCCGGCATCCCCGCAGTTTCTGCAAGCTTTCCGATATTTATTTTGTCCGTATAATGCTGCTCCATATAAGCAATGCTTCGGTTAATGCGCTCATCGCTTTGCTCAGCTGGCTCCGGCGCACTCTTGATTATCGCTTGGATAAATTGTTCCAGCTGCAGCCGGAGCGATAAACGGTCCTTATTCCCCTCTTCCCTGCTGCTTTCGTACATTTGAAGAATTCGCTGCAGAATCTGCTGAGGCTGAGGAACAGGTATTTTACCGGGAAGAAGATAACCCGACAATGATATTGAGCTGGACAAAATCATGTTTCCTTTACCTTTTACTAGCGTTAACGGCTGGAAAAACACACCGTAGTATGCAAAACCGCCGCTTTGCTCCGATATCTCCACAACCATGCCTGGCACCAGCAAAAACAGCTCGAATGGACGAATTCTGCACAGTGCGCCATCTATGAGAACAACGCCTTCCCCTTCTGTAATAAAGCATAATAGATAGACAGGAATCCGATAGGCGCGAATGCCCGGCTTTCCCGCGAAACTTCTCTTGCGCACCGATGAGAATAGGTAGAGTGAATGGGTATGCGTGGAATGAGGCATCATTTAGCAAAAATAACCTGCCTTTCGTAGAGCCTTAACCTTTTCCATTTATTATAATGCTCTACGGCGAATCAGCAAAGTAATCATATATGGCGCGCCTATCAATGCAGTAATTAACCCCACAGGGATCTCAAATGGCGAAAAGAGCACTCTCCCCAGCAAATCTGCCAGCATCACGATGAGCCCTCCGAGTAGTGCGGCAACCGGCAGCCTTTTCATACTCCGCGTGCCTACCAGATGTGAAGCCATATGCGGAGCCATCAGCCCGACAAAAGCAATCGTTCCGGCCATCGAGACGGCTGAGCCTGCCAAGCCTACACTAAATAAGATGAGTAAAAATCGGACTCGTTCGAGCCGTATCCCCATGCCAATTGCCGAGCTGTCACTGAGCAGCAGTAAATCCAATGAACGTGTATATAACATAAGCAGCACAAATAAAATAACGATCCATGGAAGCAGCGGCCAAAAATGCTCCCACGTCCGGCCATATAAGCTGCCGGCCATCCATACAAAGGCTTGGGACACGCGGAAAATTTTGCCCACTGTCAGCAAGTACGTAATAAGCGCGCCTGCCATTGCAGATATGCCAACGCCAACCAACAGCATGCGCTCGGTTGAGCTTCCTTTTTTCCAAGAGAGCCTGTAGATGGCTAACGCGACCAGAAGCGCACCCCCAAAGGCAACCAAAGGAAGACGGCTCATTGGAAAGGAAGGGACAAGCACCAGCACGGCTACCACAGTGGCAGCGGCGCCTGCATTCAGTCCAATGACACCAGGCGATGCCAGCGGATTACGGGTAACGACCTGCAGGATCGTCCCTGACAAGGCTAAGCCGCAGCCTGCCAGAAATCCGGTTAGCACCCTTGGCAGCCGCACCTCGCGAATCGTAAATGCAAATTCATCATTCCCCATGCCTATAGCTGTCTGGATGGCATCCATAACAGGCACATTTCTTTCACCGATAGTAATGTTTAGAAGCAGCACAACTACATTCATGACAAACAACGAAATAACGATCCACAGCCAGCGTCCCTTTATAATAGAAGAAGTTATGTCGTCCCATCCTTTCTCTGAGCCAAATAAATTAAAAATGGCGCTCCGAAGAAAGCAGTGACGACACCTACAGGAATTTCTTGTTCAGGCAGTACAAACCGCGCGCCAATATCCGCAAGCAGCAAAAGCAGAGCGCCGAGCAATGCGGAATAAGGGATAATCCAACGGTAATTCAGTCCTACAAGGGAACGTGCAATATGCGGAATAGCTAGA
Organism: Bacillus sp. FJAT-26390; assembly: GCF_001682865.1. Taxonomy (GTDB): domain Bacteria; phylum Bacillota; class Bacilli; order Paenibacillales; family Paenibacillaceae; genus Pristimantibacillus. The sequence goes on along the minus strand of NZ_MAQX01000022.1, from coordinate 215,056 downwards.
CCGATGAATCCGATAGGACCAGCGATGGCAACCGCGCTTCCTGCAAGCAGCACAATAGCGACGATACAGATTGCTTTAATAAAAAACACGCGTTGACCAAGTCCTTGCGCCATTTCCTCTCCAAGACCGATCACATTCATATGATTGCTTAGGCCAAACGCACAAACCAAACCAACCAGCATATAAGGAAGCACCTGCATAAACAATTGCAGATCCCGTCCTGTAAGCGAACCAGCTAGCCAAAACCGCATCGTATCCAAAGATTGTTCATTTAATATAAGTATCCCTTGCGTTAGGGACGTGAGCAAAAGGTTAATCGTAGCACCGGCAAGGACTAGCTTGACCGAAGTCAATGAATCTCTGCCAAGCGAACCAAGCAAAAATACCGATGCGCCTGCAACCGCAGCGCCGAGTAACGCCGACCAAGAGAAAACGGCAAGCGAGGTGGAATTTAATACAATAGAAGCGATAACTACTGCTAAAGCAGCTCCGTAGTTCACCCCGAATAGTTCGGGGCCTGCCAGCGCGTTTCGGCTAAGCGCCTGCATCAAGCAGCCGGCAACCGCAAGCGATCCGCCTACCGCCGCGGCGATCAGTGCCCTTGGCAGTCTAACGGATCGGATGATCAGCTGCGCTTCTTGGGAAGCATCGTAAGACCAGAAAGCATTGGACACGGCGCGTAACGGAATTTGTACAATTCCAAACATAATACTTCCAACTAAGGCAGCACCAACAAGAATAATAAGAACAGCCACTCCCATCAATCTGGGCTTCACTTCCCATACCTCCAGCACATGATTGTCAAATAAACGAAGAAAGATTGGGTCGCCACTCGGACGGCCCAATCTTTAATTATTTTACAAGAAATGTTTGCAGATCATCGACGACCTTATTCACTGCTTGAATGCCAAGACCGCTCATCCAATATTCCCAATCAACCGCATGGACGCTATTGTTTTTGACCCCGTTCAAGGAAGCCCATAGCGCGCTTTTTTCAACCTTGGCAAACGCATCCGGCTCTCTGTTGAACCAAAGGATCACATCTCCATCCAGATTGCTCATTTGCTCTTCAGTCACGTCCTTGGAGAAACCTTCGATGTTCTGTGATTCGGGACGAGCAATGCCAGCGTCACTCATGATGGTTCCAGCGAACGTATCCTTCAAATAAATTTGAATTTTGTCGGCGCGTGGACGGAATAGCGATACCGTCTTGCCTTTATCAGCTAATTTAGATTTTAACTCCATTATTTTAGCATCGTAGGCTTCCTGCAGCTTTTTGCCTTCTTCCAGCTTGTTCACTGCCTCAGCATGCAGCTGCAGGTTGGCTTTCCACGTTACGCCTAACGTTTCTACGAATACGGTAGGCGCAATTTTTGCCAGCTGATCGTGTATCGCATCATGCGTATCTTTGTTGCCGATAATCAGATCAGGCTGTAGTGCATCGATCGCTTCCAGATTAGGCTCATTGACCGAGCCGATGTTCGTAATTCCGTCTGTCCCCTTCAAGTAAGCCGGATAAGGATCTCCGGCAGCTAGAATGGATGGCGCTCCGACAGGCGTAATCCCTAGCTCCAGCAAATTATCAAGCGCGCCGATATCAAGCACGACGATTTTCACCGGATTAGCTGGAACTTTCACGTCTCCGTATGCATCTTTGACCGTCCGCTCCGTTGCTGGCTCAGTTGATGCTTCGGAGGTTTCCTCTCCCGCATTTGCAGCGTTGTTTACTGCATTTTTTTCTGTGCCCGATTCGGCATTGCCGCATGCAGCCAACACCAAAATCATCAGCGCGATAAGGGAAAGCGATACCCCTAATTTAAAATTTCGAATTCGATTGCTTAACAACATTCCTTTATCCCCCTGTGTCTAATTAAGAATGATAACCATTATTAATAAAATAGCCTACATGCTATAACGCTGTCCATGCATAAACTTTTTCATTTCATGTACTATTTTTTCATTCAGTAGCTATCTACCCATAAATACCCATTTTTCTAGCTGCTATGCCGTGATAAGGGATTGGCCACCTGGTGGATGCGGAGCTCTGTATCCGGAAACAATCGGCGTGCAGTCAATTGTTCTACCCCGATCAAAGGCTCAAATAAATAAAATTGGCTGTACCGCTCGTTATGCTCAGGGAATCGCATCTGATATTGTTCAATCAGAAGACGAGCCTTGTTCCAAAACGTGATTTCATCCAATCCGAACTGCTCCTGCAGGAAAATAGCCAGCTCTCCGAGATTAATAAAAAAGAATGCATCATGCACAAAGTCGCGTACAGCGGAAAAATCCGGTGTCTCGATAAACGAATTGCGATTAATCCGCTGATGATATTCAGGAGTTTGAACCAAATCCGGGCAATCCGCAGCATCGCTCAGCCCGTCCCTCGTAAACCGGATGCCATCATGGAAATCTTTTAGCGCTACGCGGACCGGCAGCCCTTCCCGGTGGACAAGCGCCATGTTCTGGGCATGTGATTCCAAAGCGATCCCGTGCGCATATAAAAAATGAATGATCGGGCTGATGCTTGCCTTCAGCAGCTCATCAAGCCAGCGCTCGATTCCATAACGTTCAATCCAAGGGGCGATAAACGGCCTCTCATCCGTATCCAAGGCGCACAAAGCGTTAAACGGAATCGCCGATTCTTCCTTTTCCAGCTGCGTATGTATGCTCTCCCGCCAAATACAAGCGAGCGCCCCATAGGATTTAGGCTGCAAAGGTGAGGGAATATGGCTGTTGTCATAGGAGATGCCAGCGACCTCGCCTAACAAAATGACACGTAATTCATCTCGCAAATAAGGGTCATGACTCGTTATCCGCTTTAGCCAGTCCGTAATAATAGGCGCATTCGCTACCGTATGAGGGGCAAGGACTCTTCCTGTCGACGTATTCAAAATGCTGAGCGGCAGCTTGAGATATGCTTTGCTCGGCGCGGTGCGATTAGCCAGCGTACGAATAGACTGCTGGGCGGTATAAAACTCCTCCGCACTGCCAAGCGGCAAAATATGATGATTGTGAATGTCGGCTGCAAGCACCGAAGTTAAAATAACTCTCCATTGCCATGGATGGACAGGCAGCAAAATATATTGATCGGGATCAACGCCAGCCTGCCGGATTCGAGCGGTAAACTTATCCAACACCTGCTCGCCCAATTGATCTTGAAGCCACTTTGATGAACCAGGATTCGGAGTGCCGAAGGAATGGCTTATTTGAGCGCGCTCACGGCGGATAGCTACCCATAGCGGAGCAATAGGCTCGGCGAATTCAGGTCCAAAAGTCTGCTGATCCGACATGTCAAAGCCGATGCGCGACTTATAGCTCGGATGGTAGGGATGTCCGTCCATTATGCCGCTTTCCCAATCATCATAAGGCAGCTCATGCAGGTTTAGCTTTTCTTGATGGCGCTTGTACTGAGCCATCGTATCGTTAATCAAGGTCTGCTCCAGCTCTTGTATAAAATGCAATACCTTCTGCTCATCGGCGCCGATTGCGCCCGCAATCTCCAGCAAGAAGAGCCCGATGGATTCTGCCTCCGAAGCCGATTCTTCTGCCTGCCTTATGACAGGTCCTTTATTCATCCTAATGCGGCCGAATGTATGACGCCGCGTACCATCGAAGGCGTATACAACCGGCTGCCCCGATAAGCTCATTCCTGCAATGGTCCAGGTTGTACCAGCCACTCCTTCCATCACGGTGTGGGCAACAATGCCCTCAAACAGCATCGACTCTACCAACTGGCGAAAAATTCGCCTTCTAACGGTTACGTAGTAAGGCGACAGCATCGCTGCCTTATAGAAAGTAAACCTCTTATGTGTTGCCCGCTTGTCGCTGGACGTATCTTGCTCGCTGACGATCCGCACCTCTCTCACTCCTCGCTGTATGAATAGCGCTCTAACCAGTAAGCATGAAGCGGATTGCTTACACGGTGAACACAATCGATCGTTCCATCATCAATTCGGCGTCTGGCTAATTGCTCTACTTCGATTTCAGGTGTAAAAACATCAAAACAATCAAACCGGCTCTGCAGCTCAGGAAAATCTTTTTGATACGCGATAACGGCTTCCGCCGTCACTGCCCAAAAACGGCGTTCCGCAAAGCCGTAATGCTTCTCCAAGAAAAACGCAATCTCAGAGAGATTGATGAGAAACAGAGCGTCAAGCAAGAAATCAGTCAGCTCCTCCGGCCGATCCTTCTCGATAAACGAGTTTCTGTTCAAGCGCTGGTGATTCGCAGGCGGATATTCAATCGCCGGATACCCTAGCGGATGAGGCACACTCGGTGAATAACGTATGCCGTCATGAAAGTCTTTCAGCGCAATACGCTGGGCAATCCCCTGCTTCATCACGACAATCATATTTTGCCCATGCGACTCCAAAGCCGCTCCGTGCGCATACAGCAGATGGACTAAAGGCAAGACTGATACTTGGATCAGCGTCTCCAGCCACTTTTCAAGGCCATGCTCCTGAACCCAAGAGTCAATAAAGGGGCGCCCATGAAGATCCGTATGAACGAGAGCGTTAAAGGGAATCGCTTCTTCACCCGGCTCCAAATAAGGATGCAGGCTTTCCCGCCATATGGCTCCAAGCGAGCCGTAAACCTTTTGCTCCAAAATATTCGGAAGCTTCTGATGGTGATAGGACGCGCCAACCACTTCTTTGAGCACGATCACTCTCTGCGCATCCCGTAAATAATCATCGCCCGCTACTACTTTACCGAGCCAGTCCGAGATGCGCGCCGCATTCATAATCGTATGCTGGGCTAAGATCCTGCCCGATGAGGTGTTCGTTATGTTGAGCGGCAGCTTAACGTAAGCCTTCCGCCGGTCGCTCCTATTGGCCATAGTCCGTATCGACTGCTGCGGACGATACAGCTCATTGCCCCTGCCGAGGAAGATCAATTCACCGGTACGCATCTGTTCAACGAATTCTGTCGCAATAACATGGTCCCACTGCCAAGGATGAACGGGAATCATGATATAGTCCTCGGGGTCTTGACCGCGTGTTTTGATCATTTCGTTGAACAAGCCGTAATCCGATTCCAGCTCGCATGCCATGTAAACCTCATAATCCAGTGCTTCCGATACCGAGAGCTTTGCGGCGCTGCGGCGAACCGCCGCCCAAACAAGCCTGACATCCTTTTTGAATTCAGGCCCATAAGCCGCATTATCGCTTAGCGTAAACCCAATTCGCGATTTGTAGCAGGGATGGTACGGATGGCCGTCCATCAGGTCGCCTTCCCATTCGTCGTAGTCCGTCAGCTTTGAATTTTGCGGATTCTTGCTCAGCTGAAGAGACATCGTATCCTTCAAAAGCGTCTGCTGAATTTCATCGATGAAGGAAGAAAGCTTATCCTCCTTTGCCGGAATGGAAGTGGACATCTCTAGTAAAAAACGGGAAAGTGATTCCGCCTCTCGCGATTCTCCTGCTGCAACCCTTATAACAGGCTCCTCTGACAGGCGGATGCGTCCAAAGCTCCATTTTCGCGAGGCCTTGAACCGGTATTCTACAGACTCCCCCCGCTCGCTTACCCCGTGCAGCACATACTCGGCTTCCGCTTCCCCGCTAACGACCGTGTCTACTAAAATCCGTTCGTACAAAAATGACTCTATCAATTGCCGAAAAATGCGCCGTCTGACCAAAATGATCTCATCCGACTGCACTAATGACCAAGCTAGTTCGCTCATGCTCCACCTCCAAAGTAAATGCCAAAACCGCTGCATGCCGCCGAATCAATGCTTCTGCTATTCCAAATAAATATGCTCCGGATGCGGATGACTCAAAAAATCATGGTGGGATATCGCCCAGCCGTATGCCCCCGCAAACTCGAATAGCAGCACATCACCTACACGCACCTGCGCCACTTCAACGTCCTGGGCCAAAATATCCTTTGGCGTACATAATTGGCCTACAACGGTAATGGCGGCTTGGGTAAGAGAGGGACGCTCATAGGAGTGAGGCCAGTCATCAATCGGAACCAGTTCGAATGGATGGCTGTGCTGCCAAGATACAGGCAGGCGAAAATGATGCGTGCCTCCCCTGACAATGACGTAAGACTTGCCATGGTTTCGCTTGATATCCAGCACCTCAGCGGCATAATAACCGGTGGAAGCCGTAATATAGCGGCCGCACTCAAAGAGAATCGTCAAACCATCGCTTTTCTCTTTCACTACCTCTTGCTCCAATCCATTTACAAAAAGGCTCCAATCAAACTGCTGCTCCAGCTCGGAATAGTTAACGCCAAGGCCGCCGCCTGCATTCAAATAACGAAGCTCGAGGCCATACTCTTCTGCCCACTGCCGCGCTATTACGCAATAATATTGGACTAATTGCACATGCTGCGCCGCATCCAGATTGTTGGATAAGGAATGAAAATGAAATCCTTCCACCCGAATATGCGGAAGCTCCTTGATATGCTCCATCACTTGCGGCAATTGCGATTCGTCAATGCCAAACTGCGTAGGTCGTCCGCCCATCGCCAAGGTAGCTTTAGGAAGCGGCCCTTTTAGGTTAATGCGCAGCAAAACCGAGGCAGTTCTGCCATAGCGGCCTGCGATCGCATTTAGCTTGTTCAATTCATGGACGCTCTCGGCATGGATCAATTGCACATTATGCAGCAAGGCGCCTTCCAGCTCAGCCTCTGTTTTGCCGGGCCCGCCGAACAGAATCGGAATATCGGGAGACACTTGGCGCACCTTCACCACTTCCCCGAGAGAAGCAACCTCGAAGCCATTCACAATAGAGGCAAGCGCCCGTAAGATCGTTTCCTCCGAATTGGCTTTAATGGCATAAAATAATTTGCAGAATTCGGGCAACGAACGTACCCGGTCCGCGGTTTGCTTCCGCAGAGCGGTCATATTGTGCAAATACGCACAGAATGGTCCGTTCTGCTGCTGCTTCCGCTCACGTATGACATCAGCAATCCGCGCTATCTCTTGCTTTTGTCCCGTAAACGTTATAGACATAACCGGGTCCCCTTCCCTGCAGCTAGCGCCTTTGTATACAGCTCGGCCGCACTCGCGATATCCTCAACGGCCATACCCATCGGATTCAGTACAATAATTTCGTCATCCGTCTCGCGACCAGCCTTGCTGCCAATAAGAATCTCGCCTAGCTCAGCGTGCAGCTGCTCGCGAGAGAACTTGCCTTCAAGCACCAGTTGGTTAATCACCTTCTTCTCCCTGTTCGACTGATCCCAGTCATCTACAACGACTTTATCCGCTTGCGTGAACACATCCTTGTGAAGATCCATGATCGAAATGTTGCTGACAAACGTGCCTTTTGCGAGCCATTCAAACGGAATATGCGGCGCGGATGCTACCGTTGCGGTTACGAGAACCTCCGCCTGACGTACGGCTTGCTCTGACGTTTCTTCGATTTTAACCTCGACATGATTGAATTTATCGCCAATCTCCTGGGCTAGCTGAAGTGCCGCAGCCAGGTTTAGATCGAACAAGTGAACGGTGTGAATCCCCTCAAATTGTTCAAGCAAGGAATTGATTTGCATCTTGGCGATAACGCCGCACCCAATGACAGATACTACGCCAAATCCTTCTTTAGCCAGAAGACGTGCCCCGATTACCGTAACGGCAGCTGTGCGCATGCTGCTGATCAAGCTGCCTTCCATAACGGCAATGGGATAATTGGACTCGGGATCATTCAAAATAATTAACGCGCTTGCCCGCTCTCTGCCTCGTTTCGCGGGATTATCATGCTTGCTGCCTATCCACTTTAGGCCGCTTACGTTAACATCTCCGCCTACATAAGCCGGCATTGCGATAATCCGATCGGCGATATGGCCTTCATTGCCCGCCATTCGCAAATATGGCTTAAGCGGCTGCACGTACTCGCCTTTGCAATGCAGCATAAGAGCCCTGCTGACAGCAGCTACATATGGCGCCGAATGCGCGCCGCCCAAATCGATAATATCCTGCTTGCTTAAATACAAAATCTCTTGCTCCTCAGTAACAACCATTCTCCATTCACTCCCTGATTTAAGTTTGATAATTAGACAACTTCAACATGCTCCGGCAGCGCATTTACCCATTTTTCGTCGTATACGCTGTCAAGATAACGCTCTCCGCGATCTGGAAAAATAGTAACCACCTTGGAATTCGGCGGTATGGTAGGCAGCAGCTTTTGCAGCGCCGCAACGATGGAGCCTGTTGAGCCGCCTGCAAAAATCCCTTCACGCTCCATTAGCAAGCGGCAGCCTATTACCGACTCACGGTCATCTACGTGAATGACATGGTCGATTTCTCCCGGCGTATACAATTCGGGAACGCGATTCGCACCGATTCCTGGCAGCTCACGCTGGCGGGATGGCGTTCCGAAAATAACGGAGCCTACCGCGTCTACCGCAACGATTTTGACATTCGGATGCGCTTCCTTCACCCTTCGCGAAACGCCAAGTATGCTGCCTGTCGTACTGACCGCACAGACCAGATAATCGACTTTATCGCCCATTTGCTGTACAATCTCCTCGCCCGCTCCATGATAGTGTGCCTGCCAGTTAAGCGGGTTGGCATACTGGTTAATCCAATAGGCATGTTGATCCTGCTCCACCAATTCCTTGACTCTGCGGATGCGGGTTTGCAGGTAGCTTCCTTGTTCGTCAGGTGTTTTCACCATGTCCACGTTAGCTCCCAAATACGTAATCAACCGCAGGTTGGTCGACGTTATTTTGGGATCGACAACGCAAGTGAACTTCAAACCGTATCGCTTAGCAGTCATCGCTAGCCCAATCCCTAAATTGCCTGATGTACTCTCGATGATATGAGTGTTCTGCTTTATGGTTCCATTCTTTAGCCCTTGCTCGATAATATAACGGGCTGGACGATCTTTCATGCTTCCGCCGGGATTCATCATCTCCAGCTTGGCATAGACCGATGCTCCATTTGGAGCAAAGAGAGAACCCAAGCGAACCAATGGCGTTCGTCCGATACAATCGATAATGCAACCAGCTGCCTCGGGCAACTTTTCCGTTAACTGCAAAGAACTTTTTTCCATAAGTACACCAGCTTTCCTTCGGTTTTTATCGCTTATTTTCGCGTAAGTGATAATGATTATTATTTTCATCACAAACACATGCCCATTATGATATCCCTTTTTGTGCATGTCAACATAAAATTTTCCATGGATAATTTTTAATGTTTTCTAATTGACAATGATTATTATTCTTGATAGTCTGGATTCGCAAACCATATCCCCCATCGGAATAAGGCAGGTGTGTTTACGTTCATGCAACAACCGTCATGGAGAAAGAATGCCAGAATTTTATGGGGAGGCCGTTTTTTAACGAGTATGGGATTGACGGGGATCAGTCCATTCATCCCTTACTACTTGGAAAATCTAGGCGAGAATAGCCCAGAGAATGTCCTTCTTTGGACAGGTCTTGCCCTTTCCGCGCCAGCTGTATCCTACGCTTTGCTCACCCCCTTCTGGGGAAAGCTTGGCGATCGCTGGAGCCGGAAATGGATGGTCGTCCGAGCGTTGCTCGGTCTCGCAATGAGCATGTGTTTAATGGCGGTGGCGCAAACCCCTTTGCAATTTTTTCTGTTTCGCTTATGCCAAGGCGCTTTCGGCGGCATATCGGATGCAAGCAGCGCCTTTATCGGCAGCCACGCCCCTCGCACGGAACAGGGACTTGCACTTGGCCGCTTGGAACGCGCATCCGCATTGGGGCTGCTCCTAGGGCCATTGCTTGGAAGCTTATGCGTCAGCACCTGGGGAAGCCGCCCCTTGCTGTTTATTACCGCCGCCTTGACCGGACTGCTTGGCCTGCTTTCCGCATTCGTATTATCCGACAAGGGCGAAGAGAAGACTGTGAAAGCGGATGCGGATGCCAAGAGCAGCGGCGTTATTAACGCTTTTCTTTCCTTGTTCCGACAGCCCGTTGTCAGACGCTTTGTCGCAGCAGGGATCTTGTTTAAGCTAGCTGATTTTTCCATATTCGCGATTTTCACCCCATTTATTCGCGAGATGTTCCACTCTCCCGCCAGTGCCGCAGCGACTGTCGGCATCCTGCTTGCCGTGTCCTCGCTAGGGGAATTGATCGGCGCTCCATGGTGGGGCAAAAGAAATGATCGCAGCCGTCTCGAGCGCAATCTCATCATGGCCGGTGTATTATGCGCCATCTGCTTAGCTGCTCAAACGATGCCATTTGGGATAGCTTGGCTGTTGTTTGTCCGTTTTTTCCAAGGGTTCTTTTATAGCGCCCTGCTGCAAACCGTCATGCTTAGCGTCTTACGATCCTCCTCCGCCCATGATCGCGGAGTGCGGGTCGGCGCTACGAACAGCCTGCTGATGATCGGCCAAATATCAGGCCCGTCTATCGGTGTATTTATTGCTGCCCAAATCGGGCTGCCATCCGTTTTTCTCGTCATGGGAGGCGTCATGACTGCGGCATCGCTGCTGCTCTGGCAGCTGCCAATGCAAGCGAAGCAGCCAAAAGTTCAACTGCCATCTAAATAACCAATCGAAGGGAGCCTGAGTATGATTCCGCTCACGCCAACCAAAGAGCTGTCAGCGCTAGAAAGCTCCGCGGCATTATCGCAAACAGAAAGCATAAGCCGCCTATTGAATACCTATCTTCGCGAGACTGATCAGCATATACCAACGTACAGCAATCCTGAACGGCCCGACCTCACCTTGGTCGTCTCGCTCCCGCAATTGCAGCAGACAATATACGGTAACTTGCTGCATTTATCAGACGGCGGGCATCACGTTTACGGCGACGTTTTTTATACCGAAGAAAACGGGCAATGGCAGGAGCTAACCGCAAAAAAACTCATCACGCTGCTGCTCGATGAAGTTTCTTATGCAGAGCCAGAACCAGTCTCTCGGCAATTGAAGAAGCAAGAGCTGGAGGAGCAGCTCCTAAACAGCACGCGGCGTATGGAGAGTTACTTTCGCTATGCTGCTGATCAACCCGCTGCGCCGCTTGATTTCCGTACTTGCGAGCAGTCTTTGCTAAGCGGGCACCCTTTTCACCCTACGCCAAAGAGCATAGAGGGATTCACCGCGGTGGATGCACAAACGTATTCACCGGAGTACGGCGCCGCTTTCTCCCTTCATGGCTTTGCTGTAGCGCTGGAATATGTGGTGGAGGACTGGCTGCAAACAAGCGGTACTCAGGTTGACTGGATTCCGAAGGAGATGATAGCGGCTGCAAAAAACAAGCTTTCGGACGATTACGAGCGCTATGCTCTTATACCTTGTCATCCCTGGCAGGCGAAATATTTGCTATCGCTTGAGCGGGTGAAAGAAATGATCCAAAACAACACCCTTGTAGATCTGGGGCTTACTGGCCCGCTCGTTTATCCGACCTCATCGGTTCGAACCGTATGGGATCCGGGTCAAAGCTGCTTTTACAAGCTTTCGCTTCATATCCGGATTACCAACTTCGTTCGGGAAAATACCTATGAGCAGCTGCTGCGCACGCTTGATGCCGCGAAAGTAGTCAATGAGGTCAGATCGGCTTACACGAATGAGCAGTTCAAGATTTTGCTGGAGGAAGGATATCGTACGATTGGTATGCCGGGAGAGGAAAAATCGGGGGACGAGGAAATCCGGTCAGGCTTTTCTATGATTTTGCGGGAAGCGCCAGAGGCCTGCAATGATTCAGATCGGGCGCCTTACGTGATCGCTTCTTTGCTGGAGGTGCCTCCCGGACATAACGAGCCTATTTTGTTCCGGGCATCACGTGATGGGATGGCTGCGGGACAACTAATCTGGATCGAATGGCTGAGACAATATCTCCGAATTTCCATGAAACCCATTTTGCATCTATTCGCGGAGAAGGGAATCAGTCTGGAAGCCCATGTCCAAAATTCGATGGTAAGTCTGTGTAATGGAATGCCGGCTGTTTTTTATGTGAGAGATCTCGAAGGCATCAGCGTGAACAGCGATTTTGCGAGGCGTGAGGGCTGGATCGGCAAACTAGTAACGGCAAATAGCCCCGTCCTTTATTCCGAATCAGAATCACGCCATCGGTTAAAATATTATTTTTTCGTCAACCATCTTTGCCACCTGATTCAGCGGCTAGCGGTATATTCGGGTCAGGAGGAGCGGCCCTTCTGGCTCGTTGTAAATGAAACGCTGGAGCAAATGAAGCTGGACTCGGGCAATCTTTATTTGTCGAATGTTATCGATGATTTGTTAAGCAGCGACACGCTTCCCGCAAAAGCGAATCTGCTCAGCCGGTTTCTTAAGCGGGGAGAAACGCCTCTGTATGTAAACATCCCTAATCCGATCAAATTGTAATCAAAAAAAAGATCTCCTGATTACGGCATTAACCGTAGTAGGAGATCTTTTTTAATTAACTAATAAGCGATATCAAGCTTTTAAATTCCAGCTCTTCAAACTTCAGCAGCACGCTTTCGCGTTTATACGCCCAGCAGCAGCCGTCAAGCTCAGCCGATACCGGGACATCGCAGCGAATGGTTGCCAAATCGCGTGATAGATGCAGCATATCCAGATCCGCTTCGATTTTTACCCGTATCGTTTTGGACACCGCCTCTAAATTAGCAAGCAAACCATCGATGGAACCATGCTCCAAAATAAGCTTATGAGCCGTTTTCTCGCCAATGCCTTTAACCCCCGGGTAATTGTCCGCCGTGTCGCCCATTAGGCCTTTGATGTCGATAATTTGAACCGGCGTGAGCTGGCGTTCCTCCATCAGCGTCTCCGGCGTATACACCATATAGTTGCCGATCCCCTTCTTCATAATGGCAACCGAAACCCGGTCGTCCACCAGCTGAAGCATATCATGGTCACCCGTTACGACAAAAATTTGCGCTTGATCCTTAAGCGCGGCAGCGAGCGTACCGATACAGTCATCTGCCTCGTAACCCGCAATGCCGATATTCGGCACATCGAAGCTGGCGACAACCTCTTTCACAAGGTCGAACTGCGGCACCAAATCCTCTGGCGCTGCCGGACGATTCGATTTGTAGCCGTCATATTGCTCCGTACGGAAAGTGGTGCTGCCCATATCCCAGCAGCAAGCGACATGCGTTGGATTGAACGTATTGATGGCATCCATAAAGTATCGAACAAAGCCATGTACAGCATTTACGGGTACGCCTGTGCTCGTCTTGCGCACGCTGCCTCCGAACGAAGTAGCGAAATAAGCCCGAAACAAAATCGCCATACCGTCTACCAACAGCAAACGTTGTTCACTCATTAACTAAAACCCCTTTCTAGCATTTCGACTTTCATTGTTACTTGTATTCCCCGCGTATGAACTTTCCAATACGTTTGGCTGCTTCCTGCAATCTTTCTTCGCTTTCTACAAGCGCAATCCGCACATAACCCTCGCCTTCAGAGCCGAAAGCCTCGCCCGGAACGACGACTACTCCACTCGCCTTAAGCATTTCCTGGGAAATTCGCCTTGAATTCCATGGCTCGTCCAATGTCCACTCCATCGGAGGAAGCTTCGCCCATACAAACATCGTAGCCTTCGGAGCAATTACATCCCAGCCTTCGACTCGAAGCGCTTCAAGAAATGTATTCCTCCGCTGCTCGTAAAGCTTGCCGGCCTTAGGCAGCTCCGCGTTTGAAATCGCCTCTTGCAGCGCAACGATGCCTGCCTCCTGAATAGGATCAAATACGCCATAGTCAATATTCGCCTTCAGCTCGCGAAGAGCGCCAACCGCCGTCTTATTGCCAGCCAAAAAACCGATCCTGCAGCCTGCCATATTAAAGCTTTTGGATAAGGAATGAAACTCGACGGCTTGATCGATTGCGCCCGGCACCTCGAGAATACTTGGCGGCTCGCAGCCGTCAAATCCCATTTCGGAATACGCCAAGTCATGTACGACCAATACGCCATGTCGGCGTGCCTTCCCCAGAAGCCGCTCAAAAAACGCTAAGTCCGCTACAGTCGATATCGGATTATTAGGATAATTCAGTAAAATAAAAGTTGCTCGATCCCAATCCGCGTCTGGAATAGCGTCTAAGTCAGGCATAAACCCGTTCTCTTCCCTAAGCGGCATGAGCTTTGCTTCCACGCCCGCCAGCGCCAAAGATGCAGCGTATATGGGATAGCCGGGATCAGGCAGCAGCGCCATGTCGCCCGGATCGCAAAGCGCCATGGCAAGATGCGCCAGCCCATCCTGCGAACCGAGCAGCGTTACGATCTCGCTCGCTGCATCCAGTTCTACCTGAAAGCGATGCTTCATCCAAGCTGCGGCGTGCTGCCGAAAGGGCAGTCCGCTTCTCGTCGCGGGATAGGCGTACATATCGGAGCGCAGCGCCGCATCGCTAAGCGCTTGTCGCACAGCAGGCGACGGCGGCTGATCCGGGCTGCCGATGCCAAGATCAATAATATCGAGACCGCTTTCCACCGCTGCCAGCTTCCAGGCTGCTACTTCAGCGAAGATGGAAGAGCCAAGCTGCGAGAGCCTGTCTGATCTCCATTTGGTTTGCGACATAAGTCCAATCACCCTTTTTTAGTTGTTCCAAGCTTCATTATATTGCTCTTCCTTATAGCCGACCGTTACCTTCTTGCCATCGGTTACTATAGGACGCTTGATCAGCATGCCATTCGATGCCAGTAGCGCATATTTCTCATCCTCGGACATGCCGGCCAGCTTGTCCTTCAAGCCAAGCTCTCTATATACATCGCCTGACGTATTGAAAAACTTCTTCAGCTCTAAGCCGCTTCTCGCAACGAGCACCTTCAGTTCTTCTGCAGTAGGCGTGTCTTCCACAATATCACGGGATACAACGTCATTGCCTTTGCTCTTGAGCGATTTAACCGCTGCCTTGCAGGTGCTGCATTTTGGATATTGAATAATCGTTAATTGATTTTGTTCCACCATACCATGAAATCCTCCATTATGCTTATGCCATTTCTTGTTTATTCGGACAGCGCCTGCTCCAATTGCTCAAGCTCCGGCGGCAAAGCCGCCTGCCATTCCATCCATTGCTTCGTAAGCGGATGAGTAAATCCAAGTATCTCGGCATGCAGCGCTTGGCGGCCGGCCACCGTCTCCCATGCCGCTACAGCACCTTGCTCCGGTCCATACATTTTATCCCCGATTAACGGACATCCGATATGCTTCATATGCACGCGGATTTGATGCGTCCGCCCCGTTTCCAGCTTTAAACGCACCGCAGCTGCTTGCGTGTTTCCCCCTGCGGACTCAAAGCTCGAAATGGTCTCATAATGGGTAACCGACGGATAACCTTCCGGCGTTACAATTCGGATATGAGGCTGGGCTGGGTCCCGGTCAATCGGTTCATCCACCGTTCCCTCTGCCGGAACCGGGCTCCCATATACATAAGCGCGATACAGCTTTAGAAAACCGTTCGCCTGCATCTGCTCCGACAGCTGCTGATGCACATAGGATGTTTTGGCGACCGCGACTAGGCCTGATGTTTCTTCATCCAGCCGGTGAACGGGCCGAAACCGTACCCGCTCCCCTTTCTGCAGCCAGTGATAGACGACGCCGTTAGCTAATGTACCGGTGTAATGTCCATGCGTCGGATGGACGATCATGCCTGCCGGCTTGTTAAGGATAAGAAGATCATCATCCTCAAACACAATTTGAAGCGGGATGGGCTGCGGCAAAATATCCTCCGATATTTCCCGCTCCATCCGAACGCGTATAATATCACCGGCGGCAACGGGAGCAGTCGTATAGGCGCGGACCTCGTTAACGGTAAGCCCATGCTCTGTCAGCTTTACCTGCGACAGCAGCTTGCGCGATACGCCAAGCTGCCGCTCGAGTACCGTCCGGACCGTCTTGCCATGCTCCGCCTCCGAAACGATCGCCACGAGTGGCGAATAATAGAGCGTCTCCAATGTTTCCGTCATTTTTTTGGCTTCCGAAACACTTCCGCGCTTCTTGCATATTCGGTATCCGGCACGCCTAGCTTCGCATTCGCAACTCTAGCGGCAGCGAAGAAAAAGTCGGACAGACGGTTTAGATAGGTTTGCACGTCAGCATTAATCGCATGCTCGGCAGCGAGCGTAACGACGCGGCGTTCCGCGCGGCGGCAAACCGTTCTGCATACATGGAGCAGCGCGGATACCGAGCTTCCCCCCGGCAAAATAAATCTCGTAATTTCCGGCGCCTCCGCAATATATTGATCGATCCAGCCTTCCAAGCGCTCGGCTGGCTCCGCGGTTATTTTCAAAGGAGCTCCCTCTACGGCGTACGCAAGGTCAGATCCGCAGTCAAACAGCTCTTGCTGGATTTCGATGAGCCAATCAGCCATTTCCGCCAGCTCTTCATGCTTTGCGGCATCCGCGGCAGCTTGCCCGACGAAGCAATTTAATTCGTCAATTGTCCCATACGCCTCAACGCGTATGTCATCCTTCCGAACACGCCCGCCGATCAAGGATGTCTGGCCGCTGTCTCCGGTTCTCGTATATAATTTCATCTTCCTTTTGGCCCCCTCTATTTGTCAGATGCTCTTAATCATGCAAACAGCAGGCCGGATGCGCTCCTGACCTGCTGTTCATTAAAGTGAAGTAATTGGCGCCAGATTAGCCTTGCTGCTTCAAGCGATGGACAAAGTTGCCGATTCGATCTAGCGCTTCAGTCAGATTCGTAACGGAAGTGGCGTATGAGCATCGGAGATGCCCTTCGCCTCCAAGGCCAAATACATCGCCCGGCACTGCCGCAACATTCGCTTCATCAAGCAGCCGCTGCGCGAATTGCTCACTCGTGAGCCCCGTCGACACGATCGACGGGAAAGCATAAAACGCTCCCTGCGGCTCATGGCAATCGAGACCGATATCCCGGAATCCCTTCACGACGAGGCGGCGCCGCTGATTATAGGCTTCGACCATCCGGTTCTTCTCTTCTAGTCCGTGCTGAAGCGCTTCGAGCGCAGCATATTGTGCCATAATCGGCGCGCACATGACGGTGTATTGATGAATTTTCAGCATAGCTGCAATCAGATCAGGATGCCCGCAAGCATACCCCATCCGCCAGCCGGTCATCGCGAATGCTTTCGAGAAGCCGCTGACGAGAATGGTCCGATCCTTCATGCCCGGCATCGCCGCGAAGCTCACATGCTTCTCGCCATAAGACAGCTCTGCGTAAATTTCATCAGAGATGACAATGAGATCATTTTCTTCCACTAGCTTCGTAATAGGCAGCCAATCCTCATAGCTCATCGTACCGCCGGTCGGATTGCTTGGATAACATAATATAAGTACTTTAGACCGTGGCGTAATAACCGCTTGTAGAGACTCCGCCTTCAGCTTAAAAGCATCCTTCGCATAGGTTTCGATGCCCACCGGCTTGCCGCCTGTAAGCGCCGTAATCGGCGAATAGGATATATAACAAGGCTCAGGAATCAATATCTCATCCCCTGGCGCAATCAAAGCCCGAAGCGCAAGATCGATCGCTTCGCTTCCGCCGACCGTCACCAAAATTTCATTCGCGGGATTATACTCCACGGCAAATGAATCGTTCAAATATTGCCCGATCGCTTCGCGCAGCTCAGGCATACCCGCGTTAGAGGTATACTGCGTTTTGCCCATTTCAAGCGCGTAGACCGCAGCTTCCCGAACATGCCATGGCGTAACGAAGTCGGGCTCGCCTACTCCAAGAGTAATAACATCCTTGCGCGTGCTGACCAAATCAAAAAACCGACGGATTCCCGACGGTTTAATGCCCCGAACGAGCGGGGACAAATAATCAGCCATCGATTGATGCTGCAAAGGTGCGGAGGGTTGTTTTTCGTCCTCTTTAATCATTGCCATCACCCTCTTCTCACGGCGAAACCATCAACCGATGATCACCTTCATGCTCCTCGAAGATAATGCCGTCTTGTTTGTATTTTTTCAAAATAAAAAATGTTTTAGTCGATAATACCGCATCGATCGGCGATAAGGTGTTGGATACGAAAGAGGCAACCTCTTTCAGGTTTTTGCCTTCAACCTCAACCAAAAGATCGTAAGCCCCTGACATTAAGTAAACGGATTTTACCTCTGGATATAAATAAATGCGCTCGGCGATTCCTTCGAATCCGCGACCGCGCTCGGGTGTAATTTGTACCTCGATAAGTGCTGTTACCTTCTCGTCATCTATCTTGCTCCAGTTCACGACTGTTGCATACTTTACGATAATGTGGTCTTTCTCAAGATCCGCTATCGCCTGCTTTACTTCATCTGTCGGTACAGCAAGCATCGTTGCGATCAGCTCTGCATCCCGTCGCGCGTCTTCCTGCAGCAGTTCGAGCACTTTCAATTGTAATTCGGTCATTGTATAACTCCTTCCAGTACGACTGCGATTATAAAGAATATTTTACAACTTTTTTGAATCCCGTGCAATCAAAGCGTGAAAGGCAAATCCTCCAAATCCCTTATAAAAAAAGACCCCGAAGGGTCTTTTACGCATGTTTACATGTAATATTGTTGATTGCTTTGCTGATGCTGGCCGGATTGCTGATGCGCATTCGGCGAATACATCGATTGTGTTTGCTGCTGACCTAGCGTTTGCTGCAAAAACTGGCTCGTCTTTTGTTTCGTTTGCTGGTATTCCTTCATTTGCTTATCAAGCTCCTGACGAAGCGCAGGCGATGAAGTATTGTACATATTCGCTTGCTGCATCGCTTGGAACAGCTGGCCTTGAAGCGCCAAGGTGCTGTCCGTTAATTTCGTGAACAATTGACGAATATCCGGACAAGTCGACTCCGTTGCCGCAGTCGCATACTCACGCACAACTCTTTTTAAATCGCTTAAAATCGTGCCTGCCAAATCTTCCTCAGTCAAAATCGATTGCTTTTGTTGTTGCTGGTACATAACGATTTCCCTCCTATACTTTTTTTCAAGCTCCTAATTGCTTTTATTGCTGCGGCTGGGTTGGAGCCAATTGCTGATGGTGCGAGATAGCGTGCAGTAAAGAATCATAATGCTGCTGGTGGGTATGCAGCATTTGTGAGCATAGGTTCGTAATCCCCGGTGTAGTTCCCGTAGCGATTACCGCTGCACACTGTTTAATTAATAAATCTTCGTTGGACATTGAATCTGCGATGTACTCAAGCTCTTTCGCCGTGATTGGCTGCAACATAGGTCTTCCTCCTCTTAAACTAGGTTCGTAAGCACATGCCATTCCATTTTTTTCGTGCCAAACGTATTATGAGCTAATTTTCCTTTATTTATGTGCCGTCTTCATCTAAACCAAAATTTCCGGAATGAGTGACATTAAATTTTACCACTATGTTTATCTGCTCCGGCTTCGGCAGCCATTCTTTGCTCTTGCATTCTTTTTTCCAAAAGGCATGGTGGTATCGATATAAGTTATGCTCGAGCCGGAACAAATCCATGCCCTTCGTCAGTCCCTTGCGGTACGTACTCTCTAACTGCTGCTTTACCTTCGCTTCAATAGAGGCGACAATCTCGTCCTCATTCATGTTCTTTAATAATTCAGCAACAGCGCCAGACATCTTAACCTTTAGAACAAAATTCGGCGAATTCCCTTTGAAGCTCGTCTGAATACTGCTTTTTGAGCTGCTTATCGCAACAGCCGCGCTTCCATGCTCGCCTTCGGCCTTCAGTATAAAATGATTGAATTCTGGATTGATCCAGCGCAGGCCGGAAGCCTCTTCTTCCGAGAGATAACCTAAATACTTAAGCTCCTTGAATACAAATACTCCCTCAATCATCTGAATTTGCAGCGGCAGCTTTTTCCTTGTCCAATGATAATCATTGGCTGTCAGAGCAGCGAACGTCGTTACCATCGCTGGCTCCTTCAACGTTTGTACGGCAACCTGCAAGGAGGAAGGACGAATAAAGCTCCTTTGGCCTTCAAGAGGCTGCGGCATATACATGATACTGTTTAGAGGAGATTGGTCATAAAAGGTATCCGTCGTAAAAATCTTTTCGATCGTATCCTTCGTCCCATAAATGAGCGACGTATACCGCGATGCCCGCTGACGATTCAAGCCGTCCATAATGTCATCTATCTTTTCGAGCGCTCTGGCCTGTATAACCACCGTTTTTAAATGATCCACGCTTAATATCGATTGGCCGGATCTCGTGAGATTATTCAACGCTAGCAAAATAGAATCACCTGTTCCTCTGCCGATCCATACTGGATTTGGATCCGGCTGCAGCGATTCCGTCTTCGCGATGAGACCAAACTTTATCGTTTGCCCGTAGATTTCATATTTCCCATCCTTAAAGTCGATGCCAAGAGCCGAAATATAGCTAACATCCTGTAGATTGATTTCATCCCAGCACCCTTGAAGCAGCAAGGTGCTGATTAGCAAACTAATCAAGGCAGCACTTTTTTTCCAAAGCTTAACCCGCCGGGATTGCGCAGCAGCATGCTTCATTTGTTCCTCCTATCGCTTCTAAGCTTCCACGGCATCTGCATAAGCGCCGGTATCAGCTGCTTGAAGCGAAGCGGTGCAAGCGGCTCTAAGTAAGGGCGCCCGAATGATTCTAATTGACACATGTAAATGAGAACGGCAAGCGTCCCGACAAAAAATCCAAAGATGCCTAGTATAGAGGATAAAATAAGAACCAGGTAGCGAATGACGCTTACCGAGCCGCTTAATGACTGATTAACCAATGTAAACGTAGACACCGCTGTAACCGCAGCAATGACGAGCATCGTAGGTGAAGTCAAGCCCGCACGGATAGCGGCGTCCCCTACAATTAATCCTCCCACAACCGAAACCGTTTGCCCGACTGCCCTTGGGAGCCTTACGCCCGCTTCTCGGAAGAGCTCGAACATCGTTAGCATGATAAACATCTCCATCGTAGCCGAAAGGGGCAGCCCAATTCGCGATATCGTTACGGTGGCGAGCAGCGTAAACGGAATTTGATCCGTATTAAAAGCGGACAGCGAAATCCAAAGCCCCGGCAAGCAAATAGACATCACAAGCCCGATCAGCCTCAGAATCCTTTCCAGCGATACATAGTAATAAGGCAAATGCGCATCCTCAGGCGATTTGATCAGCAGCAATAGATTGCCTGGAGCAATAATGGCTGCAGGGGAATCATCCATTAGAATCGCCACCTTTCCTTGCAGCAGCGACTGAACGACATAATCAGGCCGACCGACATATTCAACAAGCGGTAATAAAGATAAGCGGCGGTCCGATAATAGCTCTTCCAACTGACTTCCGCCAATCAATGCAGGAACATCAATATTATCGAGGCGCCTTTTTGCTTCCGCTACGAGCTCAGGCTTCGCTATCCCTTCCATGTAAATAAGGGCAACCTCCGTCATCGATTCTTTGCCGATTCTTTGGTATTGGATATGCATATCCGGCGTTCTTAACCGCTTGCGGACCAAAGCCACATTCATTGAAAGCTGCTCGACAAACCCATCGCGCGGTCCGCGGATCGAGACTTCCATCGTCGACTCATCCGGCGCCCTTCCGGGCTCGCTGCTTATATTAAATTCGAACAGACCTTTAATTTTCTCAAAGGATAAAATAACGCTGCCCGCAAACAATCTGGCATATAGATTGCTGCCATTATGTCCGCATCTCAATCTGCTGAATAACATGCTTGGCTTATGCTCTTCGCCTTCTATGACCGGAAAGGTGCGCAGCTGTTCCGCCCATTTCTCTAATAACGGCAGTAAACCTAGCTGCATTTGTTGATTGTCAATCAGCCCTTCGCAATAAAACATAATGACTTCCACCGGGCCATGAATATCAAGCGTAATCTTGTATTCAATGACATCATGACAATCCTTCACATGGTTTCTAAACTGCTCTAATGGCATGTCCCCCCAGTCATTTTCATCATGCTGCCCGTTCTCAACCCAATCGTTATGATTCATGGCTGCTCTGCCTCCTCGGAGCCGATAATTGCTGATCGATTGTTTTTGCCTTGCTTTTTCTGGAACAGCGACACGATCCAAATGATACTGGTAAGCACCATTATGGCTACGCCTGTATACAAAAAGAATTTTTCCAAAATAACTTTAAACTCAAGCATATGATTGATGCCAAAATAGGAAACGACTAAAATGATCACGCCTAGTATTGCCGGTGAGATCCATCTTTTTTTCGCATGGCGAAAAGGCCCGAACTCAGACAAAATATGAATGCACAGGGATAGGCGAATAAGCGCCCCCGACATCCATTGGAAGATCGCAAAAAAATCAACATGCTCAAAATATTTTCCGATCGAAACAAGCCGCCATTGCGAAAATGCTGGGTAACGCATTTTATCGGCTTCAACGGGCCCAAACTCTGAGATCGAACCCATTACAGGGCCTAGCGTTAACATGGATAAGAACACAACAAGAAATAAGAAGGGCCAGCGTTTGAACTTCCCGCTTACATGGTGCTGGATGAACATAAACACAAACAGCTCAGTGGACGAGGTTAGCGTATATAATAGGCCTTTTATAATGGACCACGGCGAATTCTCAAACATCGGCAGCAGATAATGGTAATCCTTGTGCGGCATATTCGCAGACATGACGAAATCTCCTAGCAACACAACAATCGGCAGCAGTATGCAGCTTACATAGGCAATGGTGCGCAGGCCCGAGATGGAGGCGTACAAGCAAAGCGCCAAAAAAACGACGCATACCACAATCGACGGGGTATTCGGCAAATACGTTGTTGCAGTCCACGAGACCGTCATAATAAGCGTTTCAAAGGCAATTAATAATTGCACAAGCAAAAAAATGCCCATCATGATCCATGCCAAAAAATTCGGCATAATTTCCTTTAACCACTGATCGACAGGCTTGCCCTTCAATCGTTTCAATATGCCTAGCTGGGGGATTAGTGCCCAGGGCAGCACGACAACAAGTCCCATAAGCACGCTTATCCAAGCATCACGCTTAGCTGAATCAAACAATAACGGGATGACAAGGACGTGATTTACAAGCCCCACTGACAAAACGACCATCATAATCGAAGGCAATATACCAAATGGTTTTACTTTCATTTACCAATCACTTCCTTCCCCCTTAATGTTTCCGAATTCATCTATCTCATGCATCTGCTACTCTTTTTTTCGACACTATTTACAAAAAAAAACTATGCTCTTGCCATATATAGGCAGAGAGCACAGCTTGATTAAATTAGGGGATATGCACGGTTTTCACATGGTCAAAGTGTAAAAAAACAGCGTTTCCGCTTGCATTTGCAAGCTCGATCATGCTTTGATCAACGCTTTTTAACACACCGATCTTGTTCGAATTTTCGCCTAAATCAAGCACGACGAATTCACCGACTAGTTTGCGCAGCTGTTGATCGAGGGTTCTTGCTAGTGTAATCGGGGAGGGTCTGAGCGGGAACTGCTCCGGCGTTAACGTATAAGGCGTTACGTTTGGATTATAGGGGATCAAATATTTCATATGGTGGAGAGATACAATAACCGTATGATAGACAGGCGAATAGAAAACAAAAAAATCATTCATAATCGTAGTCAGATAGCCGTGGATGGACTGATTCCCTGTTATATAAATCTCGGAGAACATGCCCTTGGCGTTCATTAGTATTTTGCGATAGGAGATTGGCTCATTGTAGGGCTCAAAGGGCAATTCAGGTATATCAACCTTTTCTTCTTCTTCTCTCGTCGAAACACGAAGCTGCTGTAGGTGGATAAGCGGTATATACAAAAATTGAGTTCCGTTGTGCAGCACTAAAATATCTTGGCCGAACTCGATCAACTTCCCTCGAATCGGTGCCACCTTCCCTGAAATCTCCAATTCAACCTGCCGGTCCAGCAGCGGATGACGGTTTTTCATGCGATCAACCTCCTTTCATCCGGGTAGATAGTGGAACCAGGCAAAGGTCAAGACCTTTGCCTGGCAAATCGGCAGACTTACTTCACGGAACGGCGAGCTGTTTTTACGGATGCTGCATTGGCACGATTTCTGCCGCCGCTGCGGTTGCCTTGCGTTCTGTTGTTGTTGTTGCCGTTTCTGTTGCCGCTTCTGTTGCCGCTTCTGTTACCGCTTCTATTGCCGCTTTTATTTTTGTTGTCGTTTTTGTTGTCGTTTTTGTTGTCGTTTTTGTTGTCGTTTTTGTTGTCGTTTTTGTTGTCGTTTTTGTTGTTGTTTTTGTTGCCGCCGGATTTATTGCCTGTGCCAGCTGATTTAATTGTTTTAATATGATCGTTCTGGATTTGAATGGCTTGATTACCGGATACCAACAGGATTGATTCATTGCCAGCTTGTGCGATAAAGCCTTCTACTTTCTCAGGGCCGCCCCAGTTGATTTGCACGAATTGTTGATTGAATGCACGAATAACTCCGTTGAAGTTGTTCGCATTGATCACTTGTTGGTTGCGACGTCCGCTTCTGTTAATTCCGCCGCTAGCATTGCCGCCGCTTTTGCCACCGCTTTTGCCACCCATTTCCGTAATACTTTTAACGTGACTGGAAGCGACATAAACGACACCTTGGTTAGTACCTAATACAAGATAATCACTTCTTACTGCAATAAGCTTGCCTTCAAGCGAATCCGGGCCGCCGCGATTGATTTTCACATTTTTACCGACTAAGCTTTGTACAAAATTCTGATTGTTATTACCGCTTCTGTTGCTCTTGTTGCTTTTGTGACAATTGTTTTCACCAGCGAATTGGCCGGCAACGAAATGATGGTTACAGCAATGATTCATAAAAAAATCCCTCCGATAATTCATAATTAGTAGTTTCAAGATTTGAATCTTTTCAAAACCGACGTATTGACCTTGTCACCAGCATCATGTTTGTGCGGCTTCTCATCCCCTCCAAACCTTCATTCATAGCATCTATCATGAGATACGTTATGTAATATATTTATATGTATACCGTGTACCAGTGGTACTAGATTACTATCTATTTATTAAAGATTGAGCACGTAACCGTTACCTATACTAGTTTCCTGTCATAGATT
The DNA here is from genome assembly GCF_001682865.1 of Bacillus sp. FJAT-26390. Taxonomy (GTDB): domain Bacteria; phylum Bacillota; class Bacilli; order Paenibacillales; family Paenibacillaceae; genus Pristimantibacillus. The sequence goes on along the minus strand of NZ_MAQX01000022.1, from coordinate 190,235 downwards.
ATATTATCTTCATCTTAGGAGGAATTAGATTTGGCCAAAAATAAGAAGAGCAAGCAAAAGCAAAAAGTGAGAGCAATTCAAAGCGATGCGAATTTATCAGACGGCAACCGAATGATAAATGAACGCACGAGCGGCAATCGTTCGGAAGGGCTTCTCTCTGATGGCAATCGTACCGTAGGTAATCGTACCGAAGGCAGTCTAACAGGCGGTAACCGAACAAGCGGCATTCGCACGGAAGGCAGCAGGCCCGGCAGTAATAGCGTTACCGATGGAAACCGCAGCAATCGCGACGTCCCGTTCTTTCAGTTTGATGGAGACGTCGTCCCGGCGAGCTTTGTTTGGGAAATCAACATTTAACAAATAACAGTGACCATCTGGGTAGCAACCGAATAAGTTAAATAAGATCAAAAGCCTATCGTTTATCGGTAGGCTTTATCTTTTGCCTCGGGAGATGGTTAGATGGCTACTGAAACCTTGCCTGCTCGCACCATACGCATAAATGTTTCTGATCTTCAAGAGATAAAGAGCAACGCTTGGGGGCGAGACTTCAAGCCTGCGGAGCTGGAGATGGACGGACAAACCTATAAAGCGGAATTTGGGCTGCGGGGCGGACATACGCGCAATTACTCGAAAAAATCATACGAAGTGCGGTTGGAAGGCGGCAAAACGCTGCATTGGAACGCCGAATATGACGATCCCTCCATGATGCGCAACGCGCTTTCGTTTTACTTTTTTAATAAAATCGGCGTTCCATCACCTGAAACAAACCACTTCTGGCTCATCATTAATGGCGTTCCGGAGGGCGTTTATTTGGAAATCGAAGCGGTCGATCGGCTTTTTTTCGAGAAAAGAGGCATCGGCTACCGCTCGCTCCTATACGCAGTCAACGATAGCGCTGATTTCAGCTTAACCGATCCGATCTCTAAAGATAAGAAGCCTTCACTGTTCGATGGTTATGAATTAATGAAAGGGAAGAAAGGGACGAAGAGCAGACTCGTATCCTTCGTGCGCAATTTGAATCGAATGTCGGGGAAAAATCTCGGTGTCCACACGGCTAAGCGGCTAGACGTAAACCAATATTTAAAGTGGCTGGCAGGTGCCGTCCTTACTGGAAATTATGATGGCTTTGATCAAAACTATGCGCTGTATGAGCATCTCTCTAGCAGGAAGTATCGCGTAATTCCATGGGACTATGAGGGTACTTGGGGCAGAAATTGTTATGGGAAGCCTTGCGGCAGCGATCTCGTACGATTGCAGGGGTATAACAAGCTGACCGAAAAGCTCTTTACGTTCCCGGCTTGTCGCCGTAAATACCGATCCATCGTAAAAAAACTGCTGCAAAACGATTTCACAGTCGAGCAGCTTGAGCCCGTAATTTCGCAGATGCATGTCGAATTATCCCCTGCCATCCGCAGCGATTATACGAGAAAGGCCAGCTACGACACGTTTCTGTCGGAGCCAGCCTTCATCCATAACTACATTCAAGAGAGAAGAGAAATATTGCATCAATCGCTGCGGGAGTGGCATTAAAATCCCCCCGTGCGCATCTCAAAAAATATCCATGCTCATGTAACGCTCACCGGTATCCGGCGCGATGCAAAGAACGCGTTTGCCAGCGCCGAGCCGTTTTGCGATTTGAATGGCTGCCCATACCGATGCGCCGGATGACGGACCAAGCAGCAGACCTTCCTTCGTCGCCAGCTCTCTCATCGTGGTTAACGCATGCTCGTCGGATACTTGAATAATTTCATCATATATGGAGGTATTAAGAATAGCCGGAACAAAACCAGGGCTAGTACCGACCAACTTATGCGGGCCAGGCTGGCCGCCGGACAAGACAGGCGAGCCTTGTGGTTCTACTACGGCTACGTACAAATCCGGAAGCCATTCCTTTAACCGCTCGCCAGTTCCGGTTATCGTTCCGCCGGTGCCTGCCGTTGCAACGAAGGCGTCCAGCTTGCCGCCCGTTTGCTCCATAATTTCTAATGCAGTCGTCATTCTATGAATATGCGGATTAGCCTGATTTTCAAACTGATTCGGAATATAGCTGCCTGGGCGCTGCAATTGAAGCTCTTCTGCTTTGCGGATTGCTCCCGGCATTCGCTCCGCAGCAGGGGTCAGCACGACCTCTGCTCCGTAAGCTTGCAGCAGCTTTATTCGCTCTGCCGTCATATTGTCCGGCATAACCAAAATCATTTTATAACCTCTTGCTGCTGCATTCATGGCAAGCCCAATGCCCGTATTACCGCTTGTTGGCTCAATAATGGTATCTCCGGGCTTGATCAGTCCGCGCTGCTCCGCGTCATTAATCAGCGAGAAAGCGGCTCGATCCTTGACGCTGCCGCTTGGATTAAATCGCTCCAGCTTGACGCATACTTCGGCGCTGCCCTCCTCCGGAATGCGATTTAGCCGAACAACCGGCGTATTTCCGATTAATTCTGTAATATCCGATACGATTCTAGGCATTCCTTGTTCTCCTTATCCTTTTGTTTCTGAAAGCCGCTGCTCCTCCAAGAACGGCTTCATAAACCACCAGCCCGCTATGGGAACGACGCCAACGGCAAACAGCAGCCACGTAATCGCAATAGCCGAATGGTTCAGCGGCAGTACAATTAAGTACGACGTTAAGCCGATAACCCTGCCGGTGACGAGTCCCGCCTCGCGGAGCACGATAAATTCCTCCCGCTCCCGCGCGCTTTCCTCGGATTGTCCGATGAGATCAAATACTCTGGAGGTCATCGGTATAATATAAAGCGGCATAAATAGGGACGTCCCAATGCCAAACATCAGCAGCGTAGCGTAAGATACTTTCCAAAATAGCGGCAAAATAACGACCGCAATCATAATGGCGCCAATGAGCATCGCCAGCTTGCGATTGCTTTTTTTAAGCATTTTGCCAACGATCCAAAAGCTAATTAAAGCTACAAGGGACGTGATTAGCGAATAGGTGCCCAGCTTGCTTTCGTTTTGGGTGGCCACGTATACCGTTAAGCCAACCAAAAACATAAATACGCCCTCGCGCACCCCTTGAGCCGCTATTGCGGGCAGCATCCTGCGCCAAGGATTCCCTTTTTGCATCAGCTGCTGCACGCCATGCTTCCAATTGTAGATGCCTTGGACTTTTCGTTTTTTTAACCAGAAGCTGAGCACGACGCTTGCCGAAAATATAACGAGCGAGATGGTGAAAATAAGCCGGTAGCCCTTCTCTCCCTGCATCGACGTAATAAGCAGCCCCGATACCCATGGCGCAACGATGCCCGCTGCCGAGCCGAGCAAACCTGCCCAGCCGTTAAAACGGTCCCGGTTATCCGGGTCTGTCACTTCGAAATAGACAACGTTAAATGCGATCCAAAAAAAGCCCATCGCCATCCCGTTCAAAATGCCGAGCGGTATGTAATAAGCTTTCGCTTGTTGGCCAAGCAGCAGTACGGTGCAGTAAAAGACGCCGGACAAAATAATGCCTGCCCGCAGGCTATTCATTTTGTTATGCTCTTTCACCCACTTGCCTGCGACCCAAAACGTCAGTCCGCTCATGACATATTGGCCCAGCGTGAACCAGCCAATTAGCATATACGATTGGCTTGCTTTCCATAGGTATACCGGAACAAATGTCCCAGATAGCGCATTCGCCACACCATAAAGCGCCTGAACAATAAGTAAAAGAGCAGCTTGTCCATTCAAAGGGTTTGCCGATGTTTTAGCCAAAACGATTCCTCCTGCCTCAGGGCAGATCATGGCTTCCCATGTCCAACCCTTCACAAATCAGAATTTCGTTTTGTAAGGTTCCCTCTTTGACAGCTGCCCATGCGTTTTCTATTCCATGCAGAATATTACTCTTCCGGCGTTAACCGCTTGATCATTTGCTCTCGATCGCTAAGGCTTAGCATCGAGGAAGTGTGGTAGCAAGCGGGACAGACGTACAAACTAAGCTTGAATGGTGTCGTTAATACAGGACCGCCAAGCGATGGCGCAATTCGTGATTCGAAATTTTGATCCCCAACCATCTGCACGCCAGCCTCCACCATATACGAACGGCAAACCGGGCATTCCGGCACCTCGTCTTGATCATCAAGCACACGCTGGATGGTTTCTTCTACCGCAAACCGCGCGCTGTCAGCACTGCGGTAGCCATCACCCTGCTCCAGCCAGCGCTTGTGATTCGGATCATCCGAATCGTCTTCTTCCTCTTCCTCAGCCGCCTCATCCTCTGACCATTCATCCTGCTCGAATGCGCCATTTTGCTTAGCGGCTCTGCGTGCATCATTAATTTTCAGCGCTTGAACTGACCGTTCATGCTCATCTTCCTCGACCTCATCCTCATCATAACCAAGCTCAATCGTCCGATAAGCGCTTAGCTCATTATCGCAATGCGGGCAATGCGACTCCGGTCCAATCTCTTCATCCCATACAATTTCCGTTAAACACCACGGACAGATCAAATGCTCTTCCATCGTTTGACTTCCTCTCTAATGGTTCATTACATAAACGACGCCAAATGCAAAAAACAAAATAGCGACAACGACTAAAACTCTCCATAAATATTTCAAAATATATTCCTCCGTTATATAATGACCGTTGCTCCGATGACGTAGGAAAGAGATACGGAAATAATCATCGCGATAAGGCCTACCGCGCGGTTATCGCGGGCGATCTCATCGTCAATCCGGAATACAGGCGTTAAAAACTCGAATAAAAAGTAAGCGGCCATCAATATGACAAATCCGAATGCGCCCCAAATAAGGCTTTGATACACCGAATCATTAGACTCAATCGAGAAGCGGAAAATATTGCATATGCCAAAAATTTTACCGCTAGTCGCCATTGCAACGGCTAGGTTCCCCTTCTTGATCTCACTCCAGCATTTATATCTGGTAACAAGCTCAAAGCAAGACAAAAACACGATGAGAGACAGCACCGTAACCGATACATAAACAAGCGAAGCTGCGTATGGATTGCTTAGCAGGTTATCAACTTCATTACTCAATCAAAGCTCCCCTCCCCCATCAGGTCTTCCTTATGTGCTTTATTTCAACTCAGCAACGGTAACGCCTACGCCGCCCTCGCCGTAGTTGCCAAGACGATAGCTCTTGACATGGCTATGCCTGCGCAAATATTGCTGTATGCCTGTTCGAAGAACGCCTGTGCCTTTACCGTGTATGATCGCCACTTGAGCAAGACCAGACAAGAAAGCCTCGTCAAGGAAGCGGTCAACCTCAAGAATCGCCTCTTCCAGATTCTCCCCGCGCAGGTCAAGCTCCATTTTGAAGTTGTCATCTTTCGAGCGCTTTAAGCTGGCCGCAAGCTTCGGTTGCTGCACTTTTGTCGCTCCATTTGATTTAAGCAGCTCCAAATCATCCAGCGCGACCTTCATTTTCATTATGCCAAGCTGCACGGTAGCATCAGAACCATGAACCTCTACGACAGTGCCCTTCTGATTCAAGCTGTATACCGTTACTTCATCGCCAGCTTCGATCTTCGCTGGCTTCGCAGAAGTTTTTGAACCACCGCGCTTCGTTTTTTGCTGCTCAGGAGCCGCTTCATCAAGCTTGCGGCGTGCTTCGATGAGCTTATGCTCCTTGACTGAGGCTCCTTCTTCCATCGCAAGTTTCCGCAGGTCGGCGATAATTTGCTCCGCCTCCCGCTTTGCCTTCGCAACGGCTTCACGCGCTTCTTCCTGCGCTTTAAGCATCAGCTTTTCCTTCTGTTCCTCAAACCGCAAACGTTCCGCTTCATGGCGGGCTCTTAGCGTCTCCATCTCGCGGCGGAGCGACTCCGCAGTCTGGCGTTCGGTTTCAGCGCCGAGACGATTTTCCTCGAGCGAGGCAATCATATTTTCTACCCGTTGGTCCTCTTCGCTAACTTCGCCTCTTGCATGCTCGATAATCGAACGGGCAAGACCAAGGCGCTCAGCGATGGCAAAGGCGTTGCTTCGTCCTGGAACACCCACTAGCAGCCGGTAAGTCGGGCTTAATGTAGCGACATCGAACTCCATGCTCGCATTAATAACACCCTTGCGATTATAAGCATATGCCTTTAGCTCGCTGTAATGCGTAGTAGCTACAATTCGGCTGTCCATTGCATGCACATGCTCCAATATCGCAATAGCCAGCGCCGAGCCTTCTGCCGGGTCCGTTCCCGCGCCAAGCTCATCGAGCAGCACTAAGCTTTTCGACGTCATCGAGCTCAATATGCGAATAATGTTTTTGAGATGGCTGGAAAATGTACTAAGGCTTTGTTCTATACTTTGCTCATCGCCGATGTCGGCATAGATCGCGTCAAACACGCAAAGCTGGCTTCCATCCTCAGCCGGTACAAATAAGCCCGACATCGCCATTAGGCTGAGCAATCCGATCGTTTTTAAAGAGACCGTCTTGCCGCCTGTGTTCGGTCCTGTTACGATAATGGCGGTATATTGATTGCCGAGTTCCACATCAATAGGCACAACTTGCTCCGGCGCAATGAGCGGATGACGGCCGCGCTTCAGCTTTAGGAAGCCGCGGTCGTTCATGCGCGGCAGCGTCGCCTTCATGCTATGAGCAAGGCGCGCCTTGGCATAAGCAAAGTCGATTTGGCCAAGCAAATCCAAGTTGAAAATAAGATCTTCCACATAGTCCGAAGTGAGCGCGGTGAGCTTCTGCAATATTTTCTCGATTTCCCGCAGCTCGCCCGCCTTCAGCTCACGAAGCTTGTTATTCATGGCGACGATAGCTTCCGGCTCAATGAACAGCGTTGCGCCAGATCCCGATTGGTCATGCACAATCCCGCCAAAGTGAGAGCGGTATTCCTGCTTAACGGGGATAACGTACCGGTCGTTGCGCAGCGTAACGATGGAATCCTGCAGCATTTTTTGTACCGTTGAAGAACGGATCATTTGATCCATCTTCTCACGTATACGCGATTCCCCGTTCCGAAGTTCCCGCCTAATGGAGCCTAAAGCTGCGCTGGCGCTGTCCATCACCTCTGCCTGATCGTCGATGCATTCAAAAATCGCATCCTCAAGCTGCTTATGCTCGCTAATTTGATCCGCGACCTCATGCAGCATCGGAATCGGATTATCTTCATGCAATAGGCTGATATGCTTTTTCACACGGCGGCCGCCTCGTGCAGTTGCCGCTATATCAAGCAGCTCCGCCGGATTAAGCGTACCGCCGATACGGGCACGGTGAAGCGGTGCCGAAATATCGACAACGCCGCCAAACGGCGCGCTTCCCTTAAGACGGTCAGCCGTATAAGCTTCATCGGTCGCCTGCAAAATCCGCTTAACCGCTTCCAAGTCGGATACGGGCTGAAGCGACTCCGCTGCTGCTTTGCCAAGCGATGTTGCCGCATGCTGTGATAATCTATGTATGATTTTGGGATATTCAAGTGTCTTCAGTATTTTAGTGTCCAACAAATAACACTCCTCTCGCCTTCCTATTATAGCCGAACCGGGACTTTCATGCACGGGCTGAACCGTGGTTTCATACATAAATGATGCTCAATTGGTCACAATATAAACGAAAGAGCTGTTTTTCGACGTAACTTTTGCATTGTACCACCGAGGTAAGTGCTTCTGATTTGGTTTAATGCGGCCTCTAGCCGCAAAAAAGAAAAGAAATTGCATGCACTGCAGTTTCAATTCGCAAAACTTTAGGAGGGTATCTCAATGACATTTTTGGGCCATGTTGTTCGGTTTATTGTAGCCGCGCTAGTGCTTATGCTTGTCGGGTTCATCGTTCCTCAGTTTAGCGTTGGCGGGTTTTGGAGCGCATTCTTCCTCGCTCTTGTCATCGCTGCGCTCGGCTGGATCATTGAAGGCATCTTTGGCAAAAGAGTTACACCTTTCGGACGCGGTATCGTCGGCTTTATCGCCAGCGCAGCCGTCATCTGGATCGCTCAATTTATCGTCGGAGGCGTATCCGTAACGCTGCTCGGCGCCATACTGGCCGCGCTCGTAATTGGGATTATCGACCTGTTCATCCCAGTCAGCACGCCATATGAAGCTGGCAGACGAAGCCACGACTAGCTGAAAACCTCTAAATCCGGCCGTACAAACGCACAAGCCTTTGATTGCCATGCAACGGCGGTCAAGGGCTTGTGCGCTTATACGGCATTCCATTTTGATAGCGGATCTATATAGACTTTTCACATGTTCTTCATGAGTTTGTCATATCACTGTCACTGCATTCAGTGCCAAGTTGGAGTACAATGGATAAAGCAAACCGAAATGAAAAAGCTGGACAATCGAAAGGGGAAGCTATACAAATGAAAAAATGGCTGCTATTTGCAAGCGCAATGTGTCTTGTATTCGTTATCGCCGCATGCGGCGCGAGCAACACCAAAGAAGAGAATAAGGAAGCAAACACCACTGTCGCAGACAGCGGCGCAGCATCGTCCGACCTTGTAATAACAGCATCTAACTGGAAGTTCGACCAGAAGGAATATAAAATCAAAGCTGGCGAAACCGTTAATCTTAAGCTGGATTCCGTAGACGGCATGCACAGCGCGCTTATCAAAAAAACCGACTATGAGATTAAAACAGGCAAAAGCGTTGCAGTAAACATCAGCGAGCCGGGTACTTATGAAATGGTGTGCAATATTCCTTGCGGCGCAGGCCACAGAGAAATGAAAACGACGTTAGTCGTTGAGTAAATAATAGTTGCAAAATAAAGGCTGCTCCGTTGGTTTACACAAACCTTCGGAGCAGCTTTTTTTTGTTTTTCCGGTCTATTTTTATAAGCAGCTCTGTCTTTTTTTCCATTCGCTTATATAATCATTACTTTGGGATTAACAAAAAAACTCTAATCGCTCAGCCTCTTCCACTGCCGCCCAGCCTCTGATAAGATATTCACAATACAAACTGCGAATGGAGGAATGGTGATGGGAGCACTGCAAAATCGGGTCGCCATTATTAGTGGTGCTGGAACAGGATTGGGCCGCGCAGCAGCCATTTCTTTTGCTGCCGAAGGCGCGGAAGTCGTCCTGCTGGGAAGACGTCTGGCGAAGCTTGAAGAAACGGCATTAGTCGTGCAAGAGAAGACGGGCAAAACCGCCCTCGTGCTGCAAACGGACGTATCTGACGATCAGCAGGTACAGGAAGCGGTCTCTGCTGCAACCGCGCATTTTGGCCATATCGATATTATTTTGAACAATGCAGCCGTACTTGAGCAAGGAACTGTACATGAATTATCGTCTGACGAGTGGCAAAATCAAATCGCTATCAACTTAACGGGACCGTTTCTGCTGACAAAGGCTGCACTGCCGGCTATGCGCAAAGCAAAGTACGGACGAATTATCAATATAACCTCCGGTCTTTCTTGGAACGGAGCAGGCGGTTACGCAGCATACAGCGCAGCTAAAGCCGGACTTGAATCATTAACGCGCACGCTCGCAGATGAAGAGCATGAGCACGGCATTCTCGTTAACCTATACAATCCAGGTACGCTTCGAACCGAAATGCATGCAACAGGCAAAGATCCCGCCATCGTGACCCCTGATCTGATACGGCTAGCCAGCTTATCCGCCCTCGGTCCTACCGGTACGATTGTCTCTTATGGTTAATCTGATATATGAAAAAAAGCGTTACAGGGGTTTGTTCCTGTAACGCTTTTTTTAGCGTGGTATATGGCTGCTTGTTTAGTCCGATTGTGTTTTGAGCAAATGAGAGCGGCCGTCCAACCTTTTTATACGAGAAGCGGTACCGCTTTTTGTACATCACCTTTGCTGTAAATCAGAAGTTAGCTGTGCTCGATAAGCTCAATCCACTCGTTATATTCGGTTTGCAGCTTCGAGTATTCGTTTTTCAGCTTATGATGCTGCTCAAGCAAATCCGCGTGATCCTCGGCAAGCTTCTCCGCGGAACGCGTTGCTTCATCGCGCTCATACGACAACGACTCCAAAGCGCTCGCTGCCTCATCGCGCTCATAGGCCAGCTTCTCTGCTTTACGCGCAGCCTCGTCGCGCTCTTTCGCAAGCTTCGAAGTGTGCCCGCTAAGCTCTTCCTTCAGCTCAGAAGCTGAAGCGGCTTCCCGCCTTGCTCTCTCTAGCTGTTCAAGGAGCGCCTCTTCGTCCGCTTCGCGCGATTGCTTCTCTAGCTCTAGCTGCTTCGCCTCAGCGGCTATCTGCTCCGCATATTGCTGCTGCGCTTGCAGGCGCTCGCTTAGCTCGCGTTCGCGCGCTGCCGCTGCCTCGAGCTGCTGCGAAGCGATACGCTCGCGTGCTGCCGTAAACTCAAGCTGTTCGGTCAGCTCCTGCTCCCGCGCTTCCAGCTTCTCAAGCTCGGCCTTGTAGGCTTGCTCGCCGTCGGCAGCAGAAGCTGCTATCTGCTCGATTCGATCAAGCTGCGCCTGCAGCTTCTGAATCGTCGTCTCATAATCATGCTGCTGTTGAAGCAGCAGCTCCTCTTGATTGGCCGTGAGCTGCTTTTGCTGTTCATCGTATTGTGCAGTCAATTGCTGCAAGCGCTCCTCGCGCTCGTCCGCCAGCTGCTTAAGCTCTTCCTCCTGCTTCGCGGCAAGCTCATTGTAACGCTCCTCATACTCGTCAACCAGTTGTTCGGAGCGAGCAGCTTCCTTAGCGGCAATCACTTTCGCTTGCTCTTCAAATTCGCTAGCCAGCTGTTTATTTTGATTCTCATATTGAATCGCCTGCTCAAGCAGCTGTTCCTCATACTGACCGGCAAGCTTCTTGGACTGCGCTTCCAGCTCGGCTGCCTGTTTTCTTACTAGCTCATCATACTCACGAGCCAGTTGTTTATAACGCTCGTCATGCTCCTCTGCCTGCTGCCTTGCCCGTTCCTCTAATTCACGAGTAAGCTTGTTGTTTTGCTCCTCATGCGAAACGGCTTGCGCCAGCAGCTGCTCTTCGTATTGATCAATGATCTTTCTATCATTTGATTCACGTTCAGCAATTTGCTGGTTAACTCGCTCCTCGTATTCATGAGCAAGCTGCTTGGATTTTTGATCAAATTCATGCTTAAGCAGCTTGTTTTGCTCTTCGTATTGAACAGCCTGCTCAAGCAGTTGCTCTTCATTTTGATGAACCAGCTTCTGAAGCTGCTCCTCGTGCTTCGCGGCAAGCTCCTTTTCCCTTGCATCACGTTCGGCTGTTAGGCGCTCATAGCGCTCATTGCTTTCTGCGGACAGTTGTTTGAACAGCTCATCGTTTTCCGCTTCTACCACTCGCAGCCGCGCTTCCTGCTCCAGTTGAAGCGAGCTCACGAGCTCACGCTTCTCTTCCTCCAGCGACTGCAACTGCTGCTCGTGCTCTTCTTTCAACAAATCTCGCTGCTTCTCTAGCTCGGCGCGCAGCATATGCTGTTGTTCTTCGATATGAGCTAGATGAGTCAGCTCTTTCTCTTCCTGCTCGAGCTGCAGCTTAAGCAGCTGCTCCTCAAGCTGGAGTTGCGCTTCCTCCTGCTTCTGCTCCCGCTCTTGCGCATCTTTCAAGCGCTGCTGCAGCTCCGTAGCACGCTTATCCGCTGCAGAGACGTGGCTCCGTTCATGGGCTAGCTTCTGCTCCAGCTCTTGCACCTGCGCGTTTGCTTGGCTATTGTGCTTTTGCAGCTCCTCAATTTGGGTTCGAGTCTCATTCAACTCGCTTTGGGCAAGCAGCAGCTCGCTCTCCCGCTCTTGAACATCCCTCTCCAGCTGCGCAAAAGACGTCCGGAACGTCTCTTCCTGTTCCATCGCCTGAACGAGCTGATCATCCGCTGCCGTTAGGCGCTGCTCCAGCGCTTCCTTATCTGCGTTCCAGCCTTGCTGAAGCTCGGCTATCTGAGCTTGCAGCCTGCTCCGCTCCTCCAGCCAGCCGTTTCTGCGTCGCTCAAGGTCAGCGCGGAACGCTTGCTCCGCCTGAGCGGCTTCCGCCTTCCATGCCTGCTCGCGCTCCTCGCTCTGCCGGGAAAGCGCAATCTGTGAAGACTCTGCATGTGCCAGCCAGCTCAGCTCGCGCTCATCCCATTTGCTCTGCCAGCTTTCTTCAAGCTTAGTCATTTGCGTCTCTTTCTCTGCCGCCTCGGCTGCCAAAAGCGCTTCGTGCTCGGATTGCAACGTGGATAGCTGATTATCCTTCTCGCTTCTTAGCGAATCCAGCTCTTCCGCTCTCACTCTTTCAAGCTCGGCTAGCTGTAACTCCTTATCCAGCTCAAGCTCCATCAGCTGATTTTCTTTGGCCTGCTGCAGCTCTGATAGCTCCGCTTCCAACCGGGCTTTCAGCTCAGTCAATTCGGCTTCCTTAACCCGTGCCAGCTCCATGAGCTCCGCTTCTTTTGCACGGCTTAATTCGAGCTGTACCGATTCCATCAGACTATGCAGATCCGACAGCTCTGCATCCGTTCTGTTTCGAAGCTCAGTCAGCTCTTCTTCCTTCACGCGCGCAAGCTCGGCAAGCTCGGTTTCCTTAAGCCGCGCAAGCTCATCCAGTTCAGCCTGCTTCTCCGATTGAACCTTCGCTAGCTGTTCGTCTTTCTTCGTTCGAAGCGCCGCGATCCGCTCCACGTTCTCTTGCGTAAGCCGAAGGATCGTTTCCTCCTGCAGCCTGATTGCCTCCGCCGCTGCCGCTTTCTGGGCCGATGACTGCTCTTCCGCGAGCGCAAGCATTTCGGCTAGCTCCGCCTCCGCAGCCTCCTTCGCCTTCTGCAGCTGCTCGCTCGCCATTCGTTTCGTTTCGGCAAGCTCAGCCTTCAGCGAAACTGCCTGCTCGCTTATTTTCTCAAGCTCCTGAATCATGAGGTTAAGCTTTGCTTCCTCCTCCAGAAGCCTCGTATTATCACGCCGCAGACGGAAAACTTCCTCCGTAATTTGCACGGCTGAGAGCACCGCGAGCTTCGGCATGTCGAGTCTCGGATAACCTTTTGCCAGCTTTTTCATGCTTTCGTCGATTGCTGCTGCAACCCTTTTCATATATTCCACATTGGAATGACCTTTTAATTTATATTGAACTCCATATATATCAACCGTAACTACTGTTTGTTCAGCATCCATTAAGGCGAATCCTCCTATTGTCCAAGTAGAGCAAGCGTAAACGGCTGACCGCAGCCTTTGGCTTCAAAAGTTCGTTTCACGTTGAAATACAAGCATAATCATCGAAGAAATAACAATTATGCCTTGTATTACAAGGAAAAAAGCCGCATCAATAGCTCACTAGGAACTATTTCGATGCGGCTTTGAAGGTTTCCTGCCTACTTACGCAATTCCGCTGCAAAAGATTGTTCTAATTGCAATACAACCTTCCCATGCAGCTCCGTTACCTCTTCATCAGTCAATGTACGCTCGCCGTGACGGTAAACTAGCGACAGCGCAACGCTCTTTTTGCCTGCTCCAAGCTTCTCTCCGGTATATACGTCGAAGACGCGGACAGATTCGAGCAATTCTCCTGCAATCTCCCACGCTACGCCCGTTAGCTTAGCAGCCGCAACCTCTTGGTCAACGACTACCGCGATGTCACGCTGCATAGCCGGATAACGAGGAAGCACCTTGTATTCGATCTCCGAATCAGCCAGCTCATAGATCAAATCAAGACCGATCTCAAGCACATAAGTGTCAGCTAGATCCGATTCAATTTGAAGCGCAGGATGCAGTTGTCCGACATAGCCGATCACTTCATCGCCCTTCGGCGTGTGAAGGCGAACGGCAGCCGTTCTGCCCGGATGGAAATGCTCAGGCTGAGCCGCTTCATACGTAACGCTTGCCGTTAAGCCAAGCACCGCAAATATCGTCTCCAAAATCCCCTTCGCATCGTAGAAATCCACTTGAGCTGCCTTCGTGTTCCACTGCGCCTCCGAGCGGTTGCCCGTAAGGAGTGCTGCAAAACGATGCTTCTCATGCGGCAAGCGCGTCAGCTGCTCTTCATCGGTATGGAATACGCTGCCGATTTCAAATAGTGATGCAGATTCATTTTTACGGTTGCGGTTATAGGCCGCTGTTTCCAGAAGCTGAGCGACAAGCGTCGTGCGCAGCACGCTGCGGTCTTCGCTCATCGGCATCGCAAGGCGAACCGGAACCGTTTGCTCAGCTAGCGCCGGGAATAGCTTCGTGCGCTCAGGCCCTGTGAAGGAGTAGCTAACCACCTCGTGAAGGCCCGCATCCGAAAGGCGCTTGCGCAGCTCGCGGCGAATCGCTTGCGGCTTCGTCAAGGAGCCCGGCACAACATCGCCATGAATGAGCGTTGTCGGAATTTCATCGTAGCCGTGAAGGCGAGCGACTTCCTCTATCAAATCAACCGCGCGCGTAATGTCACCGCGACGGGTCGGTACGTTTACTGTAAATACGTTGCTGTCGGACAGCTCATATTCGAAATGAAGCCGGCCAAAAATCGTTTGAACCTCTAGTCTCGAAAGCTCCGTACCGAGGTATCCGTTAATTTTGTCCAAGGAAACCGCCACTTTGGCTGGCTTCGCTTCTCCCGCCGTTACTTCTACGATACCTTCCGCAACTAAGCCTTCTGCAAGCTCAGCGATAAGGGATGCAGCGCGGTCAAGCGCAGGAATGACTCTCGCCGGATCAACTTCTTTCTCAAAGCGGATGCTTGATTCCGAACGAAGTCCAAGCTGACGAGACGTTTTTCTTACCGTGCCGCCATCAAATTTAGCCGATTCGAGCAAAATGTTAACCGTCTCGCCCGATACCTCCGTGCTTGCTCCGCCCATTACACCCGCAAGCGCGATCGGCTCCTTGCCATCCGTAATGACAAGCATATGCGGCTCAAGCTTGCGCTCTTGGTCATCCAAGGTTACAAGCGTTTCGCCTGCTTTCGCTAGGCGCACATCAATGCGTCCGCCCGGAAGGCGGTCTGCGTCAAAGGCATGCAGCGGCTGTCCATATTCGAGCATAACAAAGTTTGTAACGTCAACGACATTGTTGATCGGACGAACGCCGGCAGCGATCAGCCGGTTTTGCAGCCACAATGGGGAGACGCCGATTTTTACGCCTTTAATATAGCGTGCCGAGTAATGCGAGCATTGCTCCGGCGCACTGATGCTGACCGACACAAGGCTGTCAGCGCGCTCAGTTGTGTGATTAATGACTGCGCTTGGCAAACGCACCTCGCGGCCAGTCAAAGCCCCGATTTCATAGGCTACGCCCAGCATGCTCAGGCAATCCGAGCGGTTCGGCGTCAGATCGAGCTCAAGCACTTCGTCGTCAATAGCCAGCACATCGCCGATTGACGCTCCAATCTTCGTTGCTGCCGGAAGGACCAGAATGCCCTCCTGCTGCTCCTTCGGAAGAAGCTTATCGTTAAGGCCAAGCTCCTTCGCCGAGCAGATCATCCCTTGGGATTCAACGCCGCGCAGTTTCGCGCGTTTAATTTTGAAATCGCCGGGCAGCACAGCGCCAATAACAGCAACCGGAACAAGCTGGCCTGCATCGACATTTTTCGCGCCGCATACGATTTGAAGCTCTTCGCCCGTACCAACGTCCACCTTGCAAACGTTCAGCTTATCCGCATCCGGATGTTTTTCCTTCGACTTCACATAACCGACTACGACGCCGGTTACGCCCTTGTTGCGAGATTCGACAACGTCGATTTCAATGCCGCCGCGCGTCATTTTCTCAGCAAGCTCTTCACCGCTGAATCCGGACAGGTCGATATATTCATTTAACCATTTATAGGATACATTCATCTCTCTTCTTCCCTTCTCTCATTGCTACATTCTTGCGAATTGGCTTAAGAAACGCAGATCGTTCGTATAGAAATGACGAATATCGTCAATGCCGTATTTCAACAACGCGATACGCTCAACGCCCATACCGAAGGCGAAGCCGCTTACCTCTTCCGGATCATAGCCGCCCATTTCGAGAACGCGCGGATGAATCATGCCGCAGCCAAGAATTTCAAGCCAGCCCGTGTGCTTGCACATCCGGCAGCCATTGCCGCCGCATTGCACGCAGGTTACGTCAACCTCTGCGCTTGGCTCCGTGAAAGGAAAGAAGCTTGGGCGAAGCCTGATTTGCGCTTGCGCGCCGAACATTTGCTGCACGAATTGCAGCAGCGTGCCTTTCAAATCGCTCATTCGAATGTTTTTGCCGATGACAAGGCCTTCGATCTGATTGAACTGGAACGAATGCGTTGCATCGTCATCATCGCGGCGGTATACCTTGCCTGGACAAATTACTTTAACCGGCGTTTGACCGTTCATCGCCTTCATCGTCCGAACTTGCACCGGCGATGTATGCGTGCGCATGAGAATATCATCCGTTACGTAGAATGAATCCTGCATGTCGCGCGCTGGATGGTTTTTGGGCAGATTAAGCGCTTCGAAGTTATAATAATCCGTTTCCACCTCTGGACCTTCGGCGATCGTGTAGCCTAGACCGATAAACACGTCCTCAATCTCTTGAGCAACCTTGTTCAAAGGATGCACGGAGCCCGTCGGAAGCTGCTTGCCTGGAAGCGTAACGTCAAGCGTCTCCGCCAAAAGACGGTTATTCGTTTCCGCTTGCTGGAATGCCTCCTGCTTCTCGTCAATTACCGTTTCAATCGCTGCTCGCACGTCATTCGCGACCTGGCCGATTACCGGACGCTCTTCAGCGCTCAAACCGCCCATTCCACGCAAAATTTCAGTCAAAGCACCTTTTTTGCCAAGATATTTGACGCGCAAATCATTTAACTGCTGTGGGGTTTCTACATGCTGCAGCTCTTGCAGCGCTTCGCCGCGCAGTCCTTCCAATCTTTCCTTCATTCTTCTTCGCCTCCATATCATCATCCCTAAATCATGACACAAAAAAAGGCCCTCTCTCCCTAAAGGGACGAAAGAACCGTGGTACCACCCTAATTCGGATTACGCTCCAGCCGTAGCGGATTGCAATCCCTTAGCCCCATAACGGCGGGAACCGGACTTCCCCTACTCGCGCCATGCGGCATGCCGCGGCGGCGTTTCAGGTGTCTGCTCCGGAGTGAATGTTCGGCAGCCTAATTTCACAAAGACGCTCTCAATCTACGGCGTCTTCTCCCTGTGCGAAAGCACTGCTTACTTGTCTCCATCATCGCTTTACTTCGGATATGAAACATTAATCTATATTATATGCAATCAACAGATGCGATGCAACAGCAAAACCTGCTTTTATTACGAATCAATCCGCATCATCATCTCTTCCAACAGCCGGATGCGTGCGAACGAAGCCCGCAGCAGACCGATCCCGATCTCGGGATACAAGCGGATCAGTCTGGAGACGTTATCGCCTACCAGCTTCAAAACCCGTACATCTCCGAGCAAGGACTGCGCCGTTACGGTAGACGGCGTGCTATCGAGCGCTGAAGTTACGCCGCACACATCGCCCGTTCCAAGCACGCCAATCGTGCCTTCCCAGCCTGCGGCAGAGATGCTCGTCAGCTCGATATTGCCGTCAACAATGACGTACATCGCTGGATTGGGCTCTCCCCGCTCCAGCAGGTTTTCCCCATCCAGGCATGTATGCTCCTCCGCAATGCTCGCGATCAATCCAAGCTCCTCCAGCGACAAATCGGCAAAGTAGGGAACCTGTCTTAGAAAAACGACCTTATTTAGTCTGCTCATCATCTGCTCGTCGCTTGCCATATGCTCCCCCTCCTCTACTAATGCGGCTGCGGCAATCTCCCGCCACCAATCATCGCTTCCCTTTACGGCCGCCTCCAAAATGGAACGCGCTTCTTCGTCCGACTGAACGGGCTTGCCTTCTTCGCCTCGTTCCAGTACGGTGAGCAGAAACTGCGATAACCGCCGCTCGCCCATTCCCTCGGCGAGCACTTCCCATGCGTTGCTGCGAATCTCTTCGTCCTCATCGGCAGCCGCATGTTTAATTGCATCCACAACCTGCTCATCGGCCAGCTTGCTTAATATCGCCCATACGCCTGCAAAAATAAAGGAACGAACCTCCCGCCAGCGCATAAGCGCAAGATGCGAAAGCTCTGCCTTGCCTAGCTGCTTGAGCGATAACGAATAACCGGAAGCCGCCTCAAGCTCGCTGAGCCGCTTAAGCGCCTCATCCGTCAGGCCCGTCCGCACCTGCTCATCTGGCAGCAGGGCAGATAATGCTGAGACCGCTGATGTCCAGCGCTTCGGCGGCGCATCCGGCAAGCAGTCAAGCAGCGGCTTCACCGCGCTGCTGCCCATTTGAATAAAGCTCTCCGTCGTCGTGCGGAACATCTCCTGATCCATCATCGGAAGGCGCTCTAGCAGCTTCGGAATAATCGACGTTACTTGCAGCGTCCCTAAACAAGAAATAGCTGCTACCCTTGCCGCGGGATGCGCTTCATCGACAAGCCTCTCGATCTTCGGAACGAAAGCATGGAGCTTTAGCTCTGCGACTACCCGGCATATATAGACCGACGATTCGCCGCCCTCGTCCAGAATACGGTCGATCACCTCCGCGCACGCTTCATAGCTTGGCGCGTTATTGAAGGAGTACATCGCTTTAACCGCCTCGGCTACGACGCTTGGATGCCGATCGAGCAGCTTTTGCCGCAGGAAAAAGAACGCTTGGTGCTCCATATGCTTCATCCTGCCGATTTGCCTTACGCCCTCGGCGCGCATCTCGTCATCTGGGTCCTCCAGAAAAGCGGCTACTTTAACCATTGCATGCAAATCCGCACTCTCTAGGTTCATCGCGCGAACGGCTGCCACACGAATGCGAGGATTAGGGTCATCAATAAGCGCTAGCAATTCCGTCACGTCATTCGGATTTTGCAGCCTGCCTAAAATTTGCAAAGCAATTTCTTTGGCTGAGTCCTGCGGAAGCTTCAGCATTCTCCGCACCTCATCGATGGCTGCATCATTGCGGCTGAATTCATCGAACTGCTCCGCCAGATCATTTTCCCCAAGCGTCTGTACGCTGTTAACGAGCTCGCGCATATAAAACCTTCTGCCAAACCAAGCGAGCACGAACAGCAGCGCCGCTCCGGCTAGTCCAACGAAAGATAGCAGCGTCCAAGATAGGCCAAAGCCTGAATGCAAAAACTGCAAGCCAGCGCCGATCAAAATGCCCGCGGATGCCGCAATGCCCTGCGCCGCATACCGGTAGCTGTCCCGCTGGGCAAGCGGAAGCGTTTTGAAAAATAGCTGGTAAGAAGGCTCCGCTGAATAATAAAGCAGCAAATACAGCAGCATGTAACCGGCCGAAATGATCGGAAGCGCAGCCGAGCCGCCTACAAAAATCAACGCGCCGGCAAACGAAATGACATATACGCCCGATATCGCCGTGAGCATTTGGCTTGCGCCAAGGCGCGCCATCAGCTTACCCGATACGGTCTGCAGCAAAAACGCGAGCACGAACAGCACCATCGTAATCATCCCAAAAAAACGGCTGAATGCTTGCTCGCTCGGGAATGAGATTTTGGTCACGTTCAGAAATTGATATTCCATCAGAAAATAAAGCGCTGGCATAAGCGTCATCAATAAGATGACCGTTAACAGAAAGGGCGATCGCAGCGCATGCTTAAACACCGCAGCCGTCGAAACCTGTTCCTCTTCCTGCGCATTTGCTTCGAGCTTGATCGATAACGGAACCAAATAACGGGAAATGACTTTACGGTAATTGGGCAGCGCCGCCAGAAGCAGCAAACCGCCAGCCGCATATACAACCTCAGGCCCAAAAGCAAGGCTGATAAGCTGCGCAAGCAAACCTGCCGCTACACCGCCAAGCGTTGCCGAGCCAACAAACACGGGCATCAGTCGCTTCGCCTGCTGC
The DNA here is from genome assembly GCF_001682865.1 of Bacillus sp. FJAT-26390. Lineage (GTDB taxonomy): Bacteria > Bacillota > Bacilli > Paenibacillales > Paenibacillaceae > Pristimantibacillus. The sequence goes on along the minus strand of NZ_MAQX01000022.1, from coordinate 170,592 downwards.
GTTGAGCATAGATCAACCGCTAGGCTCCACAGCAGAATCGTCTGCTGCCTGACGACAAAGCTTGATGCAATGAACAAAACCGGATAATACCATCTCAGCTCAAGCCCAAAGCTTTGCAGCACCAGCAGCACCAAGCCGTTAACGACAACAATGCCGAGCAAGATGCCATATAACACTCGCATCAGCTTTGGCTTGGGAAGTCTGGCAGCCAGCCACGACAAAAGCCAAGCTTCTAACGGCAAAATAAAAGCCTCCGCCGCGTAAACGTAAGGGAGGTACTCGCTTCCGAAGCGTTGATTGAACAACGTCATGAAGCCGTTATAATTTAGCATCTCGGATATTCCGCAAATAAAAAAAACGGGCGCCATCATAAGCAGCTTTCGCTGATCCTCTGGACGGGCACCGATTGCACGCAAAAATCTGTCCATATTCATTTCGCTTTAAACCAGCTTTCGATGATAGATTAACCGGTCTTCCCCTTCGTAATAATAATCTGGGCATCTGCCAACCAGCGTAAAGCCGCTTCGCTCAAACAGTTGTCGAATGCGGTCATACTCCGGCAAGTCGCACGTATAGGTTACTAGATATCTAGCGTTCATCGTCTTTAAAAAAGCATACATTTGCTCAATAAGCATCGCTGCCAAGCCTACCTTGCGATATTGATGGTGCACAACGAGATAATCCCAGCTGAAGCCGCCGGTCTTCTGCTCATTTTCCGCAATGCAGTTGATGCCAATGATGTTGCCAAGCTCATCCTCGGCATACCAGAAGAAAATTTCCTCTTTCAGAGCACGGTAGGGGAGCTCGCGAAAATGAACCAGCTCCCCCGGCGTGTAGCGCGTATCGTCAAAGGAATGGTCCGATAGCAAAAAATCGACGATTCTCCCTGCTTCTTCGGTTGTAGAAATGCGTTCAATCCGATACTGTCCCACTAGCATTCGTCCCGCCTCCACCTTGCTCCTATTGTTATACGGCCAGCGTTCCGTTCCAGCCCTCTGTCGAACCCTTCTGGTAATATTCATCGCAAAGGTAGAAATAAAGCTTAGCCGCTTTGTCGAAGCGATTGATTTTTATGACCTCAATAAACGTTTCCCGCGCATCGAAGAAACGCCCCTCTTGGCACAGCATAATGCCCTTCTCGAACATCAGCCTCGTACGATCCTTCAAGCCGCGCTCCGAATCCGAATCGCCCTCGTAAACGTCGATTAGCTCAATCGGATCATCCTTGCCGTCAATCCGGACGCGTCCAAGCTGACGGAAGCGGTACTTCTCGGGAGAGCGAAGCTGCTCAAAAAAAGTACGGGTAACGAGTATCGAAGCACCCATCGTATCCGACATGCGCTCGAGGGTAGCGGTAATGTTCACATCATCCGAAATGACGTTGCCCTCCATCCGCTGCTCCTCGCCCACGATGCCAAGCATCAGCGGTCCCTTATGGATCGCCATTCCAAGATCGACGGCAGCGAAGCCGGAAGCCTTCAAGCTTTCATTATAGGATACAAGCTCTCTGCGTATGGCGACTGCCGCGCGCAGCGCATCCTCATTCCGGGCAGGGAACAGCGCCATGAAGCCCGCTCCTAAATATTTGCTGATCAGCCCTTCCTCCGTGCGGACAAACGGGCTAAAGCGCTTAAGAAACATATTCATGAAATCAAAATTTTGCTTCGGCGAAAGCTGCTTCGAAAGCTGGTGGAACGAGCGGATATTCGCGACCATCACCGTCATATTTTGCTGAACCTGATCGCCGAGATGGATGTCCGTAATGCCTTTTTTGCCTAAGTATTTGAAAATTTGCTGCGGTACAAAACGGTGCGAGGCTTCGCTGAACGACGTAATGTCCTTAATATAAGTGCGAATATGAAGCGCCATTCGGTTAAACTGCTCACCCAAATCGCCCACTTCATCCTGCGAACGGATATTGACTCTCACATCCCAGTTGCCGTTTGCCATCTCCATGACGCTTTTGCGAAGCTTGCGAAGGGAAGACAGCAGGTAATAGGTAACAGCCAGCACCAGCACAAGGAGTACCATGCTTATAAGCCCAATATTCCGCATGACGCTTTTGTAAATCGTTTGATTGGATTGATAGAGAACGTTCAAATCGCGGCCCGTTTCATATACGCCGACAATTTTGCCCGAGGAGTCATAGATAGGTCCGATTGCATACAGCCACTTGCCTGTCGCATCCTCCCAACGGTCGGTCAAAACTTCGCCGTTCTCAACGACTAGCCGATTCTGATCATTGACTGGAAACGGCTTATACATATTAACGCCGTCATCATCATCCATCATGATAAAGATTTCGCCGTTCTCGTATTTATACAATGTGCTGTATAAGCCCTTGCGGTTGGCAGCGTCCTCGCTTTCGAACAGGAAGTTCATTTTGCTGCGGATCGTTTGATAGTCTTTGTTCATATAATCGTTAGGCGAGGTGAGTCGATTCAACTGGTCGCCGTTAATCATATTTTGGCCATTGCGCGCAAGCAGCGAAAGCTGCCTTTGCATCTCATCCTCCATCCTGCTGGAGAAGCTGTCATAGATGAAGTTGGACAACAGGACCATTGCAATGATCAATATAGGAACAATGGCGAATACTTGTTTAAAAAAGAGTGAAATTCTGCGATTGAGCACATGTACGTAAAATAGCCTCATCATCAGCAAAAGAATAATCGCCAGCACGGCAGCAGACAGCCAAATCAGCCAGCCCTTTACGATGGAGCTGCGCTCATAGGTTAGTTTTGTCAGCATATTGGTTTGGCCCTTAGCCGCGGCTATGCTGACAATGCGATCATCCAGCACGATATCCATCTGCCCCGCATTATCGATCGTCAGGTCCATAATATCCAGACTCTCGGCGTTCGGCGCGATTTTTCTCAGCGTCGCTTCATCTATTTCCGTAACCAAATCGCTGGAATCTACCGCATTCATGCTCGTAACCGCATTAACTAAACGATCTACAAAATATAATCTTCCGTTATCTTGAAGCAGCAGCCCTTCCGGGAAGTTTTTGCGGGTGCGGTCCATACCGTCCAGCGGATAAGAAATCTCGCTCGCCCCGTCAGCCTTCACCCGAAAAATAGCGCCGCGCTTCGTCGAATAATAGATATTGTCCGGCTTGTAGCCCACAATTTCCGATAGATAACGATCTTCCGGCAAAGCAAACGTCAGCGTAACCTCGGGCTTGCCGCCTGCTGCCGACAAATGGTTCAACTGTACCTTGTTATCTTCATTAATATAGAAATAAACATCATTGCCTGCGACCTGAAGACCCTTGATGAGGCCTACTCGCTTGTTCGTGCCGCTTCCTTTGAACGTAAAAAGGTCTTTGCCGCGCGTATCGCCCAGCGTATAGCTTATGATCCGTTCCTCTTGCACATAGAGCCCATAGCTGTCCAAGACGGTATCAAGCGCATAGATCGTACCGTCCTCCGCAACCGCGATATCGGTAAAATCATGCCTGATGCCATCGTCAGCATTTTGGCGGATAAGCTCTTTAATTTTGCCATCGCTGCTCATTCGCACGATTTCTTGGCGAGAGTCTCCAATAACGATTAGGTCCCCGTCAGGGCCAGCGGAAGTTTTCGACAAATAGGTGAGTGGTTTTTCTGTCGTATAAGGAGGGGTCTGAAAGTGATTTGAATTCGGATAAAGCCAGAAGCCGAGGCCGATCGCTATCATTAGCAGCAGAGCAATACCCATTGTGGACTTTCGCATGCGCACCATCGCTTTCACTTTGCATAATTCTTCTATTTCCATAGTACTACATGTTTTGCTGTTTGGCATTAGTTTACTTGTAACTATCGCTCGAATGTTAGCTGTTTCCGTAGGTTTTTGTTGATGGCGTTTAGGGCTTATAGTACTATGAATATAGTAGAAAATAGGAGGAGCAGACCGATTTGTGCTCACTCGCGGAAAGGAAATTTATGGGACAACTCGTATGCGGCGGAGCCACGATGCAATGCTCCTTCGGAGCAGCTCCAAGCACGTTAAATGTACTGCCTGCCAACCGTGTTTTGACGGCTATGCCGATCGCAAACATTATGGATAACAAGCCGATGGTTAATATTTTACCCTTTGGCGTATGCAACTCGATGGCGAATCCCATGGTCGCAGCCGCAACGGCTGCCGCTTTAGGCGTACTGACTCCTCAGCCCTGCATTCCCGTTACAGCCGCTACATGGGTACCCGGCTCGCCAACCGTGCTGGTGGCGAACATGCCCGCTCTCAACAATTCTTCAAAATGCATGTGCAACTGGGGGGGCGTCATTCAGCTCGTAAATCCAGGACAAGTGACGATACAGGTGCCATGACATGATCGAACAGCTGCTCAAACCCATCATAAAGCCGATTCAACGCAAAATCATTGCTCCGATCAAGCGCGCCAAAACGCTGCCGAAGCGACTTTTCGCGCTGCTGCGCAAATGGCTCGTCACCGCTATTTTCGGGCCGCTCCGATCGCTTAACAATTATTTGAAGATCGGAAGCTACTTCATAGCGAAGAAGCTGATTGCGCTAATTGTCATCATTACGCTTGTGATCGTCTATTTTGGCTTTATTAGCCCGCCTGCCTTTATTAACAAATGGTTCGGACGGACGCCGCAGCTTGAAGCATCCGCTGCAGCAGCAAGCAGCTTTACGGGACCGGCAACCATTACGGATGCGGACGGCAGCTTGCTCTTCTCGGGCCAACTGGAAAACGGACAATACACGGGAGCCGGCAAGCTTTATTATCCAAACGGCAAGCTGCGCTATCAAGGCGACTTTGCCAAAGGAATGATGTCTGGGGCAGGCGAGCTGTATGACGAAGAAGGCGTCCTTCTCTATCGCGGGGAGTTTGCAGGCGATCAATACGCAGGTGCCGGAACGTTATTTTATCCAGACGGCAAGCCCAAATATGAAGGACAGTTTCTAGCTGGCGCATATGAGGGTGCCGGAACATCCTTTAACGCTGACGGCAGCATCGTTTATGCCGGCGCATACGTGAAGGGCGTTTACAGCGGCGACGGCAAGCTATACAGCGGACCGGATAAGCTGCTTTACGAAGGGCAGTTCAACAACGGCGTCTACGAGGGTGCAGGCAAGCAGTTCGACAGCAGCGGCGTGCTCCTCTATGAAGGAAATTTCCTTGCCGGCAAGCTTTCAGGACCCGGGAAACAATATTTCCCATCCGGATTTGTGAAATACGACGGAGCCTTCCTGCTAGGCAGCTATCATGGCATTGGCAGCTTGTTTAATGAAATGGGCTCCGTCGTCTATACGGGCTCGTTTGCCGGAGGACAGCAGAACGGCACCGGGCAAGCTTATAACGCCGCAGGCGGCATCGTATATGACGGCAAATTTGTAAATGACAAATATGAAGGCGTAGGCGCGTTGTTCGATATGGACGGAGCGCCGCTCTATAAAGGTTTTTTCCGCGGAGGCAGCTTATTTGCGGAAGGCTTCATGGATCTTTCACTCGTCAAGCTGCAAGAAACATTAGGCGCTCCCGATGCGCCCGTAATCGCGCCTGAGGAAGACGCGGTAGACGAAACGGCTGGCTCCGAGGAGCTTGCCCCTGATGCAGGTGCCGAGTCCGAGGCTGGCGTCATTAATCCGTCACCAGCAGCGACAGCAGCAGATGACGCAGCCGGGCAGCCATCAGCTACGCCAACATCTGCCGCCGGCGCAGAAGCGTCTGCAGCACCAACATCAACCCCTGTACCGTCAAGTGTCGAAGTTAAGACATTAGCCGCAAGCAGCGAGACTGCCGTGCCGAGCACCAAAGATACAGCTTCTGGCGCAGCAAGCAGCTCTGACGGTTCCGCTTCTGATGAGAGCTTGACCGCAGAGCCGATCTTGCCGCAGACGCTGACATTCAGCGCGCTGCAAATGTCCTTTCAGCTTGAAGTCGACGAGGACAATCCTGAAGCTTTCTTTGTACGCCAGCTAACGACTTGGAATTCCACCGTAATGGAACAGACTTACGCGCGGCTGTTAGCCGCGAAGGCGGTTTCCACGAAGGAGAAGCTGGAGAACGGCCGGTCGACCGTCTTGTTCAAATCAGGCAACACGCTTCTTACCTTTTTGTTAAATAAAGACAAGCCCGTCAGACTTGAAATGACGTACATCGTACCTGAGCCATAACATTAAAGCAGGCAGAGGAAATTTCCTCTGCCTGCTTTTTTTTAGAACATCTTATTGCTGGGCATATTGCCTGATAAAAGCTAATATCGGCTCTGGCTGCTCCAAGCTATGCGGGTGATGGCCGACTCCCGGCTTCACGATCAGCTTAATCGTCCCGCCCAGCTGCCGATATTGCTGCTCGAACGGTAGCGCATTCTCCGCTATAGGCAGTGGAATATCCGCATCCCCCGCGACGATGAGCACGGGAATGCTAGCAGCTGCAAGCTCTTCTACTCTATCGAGTGGAGAGCAGCCCGCAGTGGCAATTGACTCCTCTGTCCTATCATAAACGGACAAGCACTCCTCCCATTCTGCCTGCGCTCCAGGGCCTTCCCCTTTTCCGCCTGGCCAGCTTTGCATATCCAAGACAGGGGCATCCAAATACAGCAGCTTTACTTGCTCCGGATATTTAACAGCGTAGTTAAAAGCATATAGTCCGCCGCGGCTAAAGCCAAAGAGAACCGTTTTTGGAGTGAGCTCGAAGGTGCTTGTCACATAGCTTTGAAACGTCCGCATTCGCTCCACTGCACCAGGACAGCCATACATATTGCTTAACCTGTAATAAGCGATAGCCCAGCCCTGCTCCAGCAAAGCCATATCGGCATAAGCGAAGGCATCAAAAAACTCAGCGCGCCATATCCACGGCTTCCCGGCAGCAAACTGCTTTGGAAAAACAATGAGCCCTTCTCTTCCATCCAGCATAAAATCGACTCGCTCATAGCCCTTCCAAGACGAGGTTCTGATTCTACCCTCATTTTCCGGCAGTGCTGCAAGCTCTCGTATCTTACTTGCAAGAGCAGCGCCTTTCAGCAAAGCCAGCTCAATCGGAAGCGCATCGGCTTTACCCGGATTCGTATGGCCGATATGCTCCTTCCAAGCGGAGCTAAGCAAGCGATGCCGCTCTAGAACGACTGTGAATAGATCCGAGCTGCCCGGCTCCAGCACGTATTCCGGCGTTTGCTCAAGCGAAATATTAAACAGCACGCGGAGCAGGCTGCTTGCAATAAGCCAGTGCCCTTCTGCATTCGGATGAATGCCATCACCTGTAACATGGCGCGGGTCCATCTCGCGCTTCTTCTCCCATAGATGAAGCATCTGATCATGAATCGGGACAAGCGCATCTGCGATTCCTTCCAAAGACATTATCCAGTCTGCATAGCGCTTCAACACATCCTCATACTGGGCAAAGGGCGCTGCATAGCTGTATGTAGATTGACCGAGTGGCATTAAGCTTCCGGCATCAAACGATTCCGCATCAAACGGAGGAGGCGTCATTAGAATCACTTTGGCTCCCGCTTGCTTAATCTTCCCAACAGCGCTTAGAATCCCTTGCTGATAGGCTTCAAATCTATCTTCGGAGAAGGGATAATAAATGCCGTCATTCATCCCATAGCAGACAACGACCCAGTCCGGCTTGACCTCCGATAGTGCCTTGTCGATTCTCTCATGCACGCAGGGGCGCGGAAAAGGATGGTCCGGTTCGCTAAGTCCGGATGCCGTCTCGCTGCTTACTCCTAAATTAACGAGAGTGATCTGATGATCCGGCAGATGCTGCAGGAAATAAGCATCCATAAAGGCAATAAACGTCCCCTCATCCGTTATGCTGTCTCCAAGAAATACGATTGTTTTCTCATAAGGAATAGCGGAATCCTTTACGTACAACGGCTTCATGCTAGTATCCTCCCTGAATTTAGTTTGACTGCATATTGATGCATGGCGCCTGGCAGTCCTCGAAAGGCTAAATAACCATCGCTAATTAACGTCCACAGCCGGTATTCAATAAATGGATAGTCGATAAGCTGAGTACAACTCCCCCAGATTTCCCCTACAACAGCTCCGGCCTTCACGAAGCCGTCGTCCGTATCTTCCGTTAGCTTGCCAATCACGTCCATAAGCCGTTTATCAAGCTCATTTTCAGCTGCGTGCTTTATTTGCCCATTCTCCCAAAGGCGAAGCTTGCTCTTTTGCTGCGCAAGCTCCAGCCACTCTGCTTCATAGCGCTGCCTATCGAATTCCGATAGCAGCTCCGCTTGCTCAAAGCACTCTACCATTTTCAAAAAAAGCTCCGGCTCCAGCAGCCTCAGTGCGTAGTAACGATTGCTGCCTTGCGCGTCTGCCAGGCTATTCCGATAAAAAAGTGAACCATTCATCATTCGAATCTCATTCTCTCGGCCTTTCAGCAAATGCATAACGAATCGCAGCCCGACCTGTTCATGAGCGTTATCCCCGCACCAGATGACGATTGAATTTTGCCCTGCAATTGCGGCAATTCTCTCAATCATCCGCCCGATCTTATGCTCATGATTCATATGATGGTTAAATAAATAACCCGATAACCGCTCGGAAAGCCAGCTTTCACGACTCCGCTGCCCCTCCGCCTTCACAAGCTCGTTGATCGGTCCGGTTGAGAAGCAATCATTAAACGCAAGCACCTCGTTTTCCATGCGTTTCCCAAGCTTGCTGAGCGTTACCTTCAAGGAACCGGCATCTGACAGGCTGAACATGATATGTACCGTACGCTTGCGCTGCTCGGCTTTAGCAGCCCGCTCCACATGCTTGCTGTACAAGTGCCTATCGGAATCTGCAAGAGCCTTATGCTCCCCGTCTCCCTGCTTTGTGGATGCCGTTGTCAGCTTTAGCAGGTCGTTCAGCAGAACTCTAACCTCTCCCTCGCTAAGTTCACTAAGCCTCTCAAAAGCATCCTCCACGATCAACTCTCCTTATAATTGGAATAAAATTGTCTCTATTATAGCTCTATCGCTTTTTGGTAGCAAAAAAAAACTGTCCAGCAAGATCATCGTGCTTATCGATCTTCTGAACAGCTTATCATGGTCTATTCCTGCTGCGAGGCAGCCGCTTCGGCGAGCCCTTGATCCGAAGGATCCTCCGTTTGCTCGCCAGCCTGAGCAGCGCCCAAGCTCTTAAACGCCCACCAACGGACCGCTATTACGGAGGCAGATGACTCCGTCTCGCCCTGCAGCTTCATGCCGATACGGAATGTGCCTTTCTCTGGATATACAATCGTTCCCAGCGACACATTCGGAATATCCGGCTCAAACTCCGTCCCTTTAAAAACATCGCTTTGGCCGTAGTATACCTTTTTCATCGTATTCGTGCCGCCACCTTGGATCGTCCGGTCTACCTCTTCCAAACCTACGACAACCGATACCTGGCCATCGCCCAAACCATGCGGAATCTCATCCGATACGTAGTTTTTCTTCCCTCGCGAGAAGAAGAAGCCGCCCGTTTTGCCGATAGATTCCAGCGCCACTTCCATCGTGCCGGTCGCAATCTCGTCATAGAGATGCTGCGGACGCGGAATGCCGAGCTTGAAATCAAATTCATTGCGCTCGGGATGATATTGCACGTCTAGCGACGGCTTCTCGTCATATTCCAAATCATGCGTCTCCGCGCTTGCATAAAACTTGTGCAGCGACGATGAACGTGTTGTTTGCGCAAGGCGCTGTAGGAGCGAGGTGCTCTCGATATATTCGTCAAAAGGAACGCGGTCAACCTTCTCAATCATGTACGTCGGTCCCATTTGGAGAAGGCTGATCTTCGCTAAGCAAATGCTCTGATCGGCTGCGCCCTCAACCGCTTGCTCCAAGGTACGCTCATGCCAATCCTTCAAGATTCTGTTCGCAACCGGCTCATCCAGCACATCGATGACATGCTTGGCATTCGTATCCAGCGGTATAACGGAATCGCCTATCGTCAGCTGCGCTGCGCGGTTCGGAACGGCAAGCTCCGCTTTGGCGCCCGCCGTCTGCGGTGCCTTCACATGGAAGCTGACCGAGTATTCCGTCTCCTGCGCATCCCCCGGCTCTACAAAGGATACGTGGTTGCCATCATGCCCGACCGAAGTGAAGCCCGCTGCTTCATAGTCATAGGAAAACGCGATTCGAGGCGTTTGCAGCGTTTTCTCCACTACAAGCTTAATCTCGACTACTTCACCGACGTTTACGTATTTAGGCATCCGCTGCGTAATGCGAACATTCGCATCCTCATAGATCGTAGCCACATTTTCCAGCAGCCTGACGAATTCGAACGAGGAAGGAGCCGGCGCTTCTTCATTGATGAACAGACGGTAGGATTCCAACACACGGTTATACTCGCTTACCTCATCATTGCGAATCGCGGAGTTGCCGACCGAATGAACCGGCTCCTTCCCCTTCTCGTCATAAGCGATGCACAAATACACGTTCTTCTTATATTCATTGTTCGTGAAGCCTTCAATCATCGACAGCTTCAGCGTAACAGGAGACGGAATGACGAGCTCGCGCCCGATATAATCGATTGCTACGCCCATTTCGACCGAGATCGTTTTATCGTCTACCGCGACCACCTGCATGCCGGACAACACGCCGCTGCCATAGAGCAGCCGGTTCAACAGCCTTCTTTTATCGTTAAAATATTTTTGCTCCGACTCGAAATCGCGCACTGTCAGCAGCTTCCCGTAAAAATAACGATTTCTCTCAAATGGATACAGCCTCGATTTTTTCACCTGTACCGCTCCTTCGCGTTTTTATATTATTCCAGCTCTGAATCCATTTCTAAACGGGTATGGACATCCAATCGCTTCTCCATGCCGATGTCCACGATCAGCGTATCGTTTGGCATCGTACTGTCTGGGTTAAGCTTGAGCAGCGATGGCTCGGTAAGCACTGTATTAATCCCTAGGTACGTGTGCAGATCCAAATACATCCAAGGCTGCAGCAGCACAAGCTTCGCTTCCGTAAAGGCAGGCTTCTGCTCGTCCAGCAGCTGTTCAATGACGACCCGCTGCTTCTCCGTTGGTGCCTGCTCCGGCCTTAGCAGCACCGTAAACGTATAAGGGTCGCCGCCGTACAGCTGGTCCGTCAAATGCCGCAGCTCGGCGTTGTCACGCATCGCCTTTGTCTGAAAATATTCAACGATGAGCGGCGTTATGCCGGTGTAGATCTCGATCGTTTTCATCAAGCCCTGCCGTGTGCCGCGGAATCGGTACAGCTCCGGCGCCGCCTGAATGAATGCTTGTACCTGTTTATCGGTCCAATAGTCATCGGTCTCCAGACCAACCCAGGTTGCAAGCCACCGCAAATGCTCGCCTGTTGCCCGTTCAGGATCGATGTACGCCGATAGGTCCTCGATTTCTTCCTCAATCCCGGAAAACAGAGTGCCGAATAATGATAAATAACGTTCAAGAAAATCACGGCTTGCCGGATCCTCTTGATAAACAGCAGGCAAGTAGGATAAGTAGGTGTCCCTTGGAAAATAAACCCGCATCGCTTCCAAAAGCGGCGTATATCGCTCCGAAGCGATCCATTCGATCTTCAGCCATAAGTAACGGCCTTTCGCGCCAAAAAACAACGCGTCCCTCGGATTAATAACCGGGGGCGACCAAAAACCCTCGAGCCCCTTCAGCTTATCGCGATAGGGGATCGTCGAATCAGCCAGCCAGTCGTCCACCTTGCGGTATCTTCCGTCGATGATGCAGCTGTCATCATTTTGGCTGAAATACGAGACATGAAGCTGCGTCCCGTCAGGAATAAACGTTTCGAGCGCCATTTTGTGCCAAACCGTCTCGGCCTCTGCGCTGTCGAACGCTTGCGATAGCCAGACACCTTCGGGTACGCCCGTTTCCTCCATCAACAAGGTTTGCGGCTGCAGGTTCAATATCGTAACCGTTCCGTCCTCGCCGTTTAATATGTACATGCGGTCCTTCTCATCAATCAGAAGCTGGTCCGCTTTGCCGCGAAAGCCCGTAATCCGTCCCATCAGCTCGCCAGCTGCATTTAATTGCAATATAAAACGGTCATCCTCGCTGACTTGGTCCATCTGCCGCGAATCGCCTACATAAAGCGTCCCGCCGCTATCGACGCACAAACCGGCATATGGAAGCGAGGCTAGCTCGCGCCTTGCGAGCATCTGTCCGCTTGATCCAAAGGCAAACAGCTTGGCGTATAACGTATCGAAAATATAAAGCTCGCCGGAAGGCGCAATCGTCATAAAATACGTTCGATTCAAATGCCTAAGCTTAGCCCGCACATGCTGGGTGAAGCTGGCATCGCTCCATACGCGAGCGATTGCGCCGCCAAGCGTAAATTGTATAATGCCAAGCTTGGCTCCTGCCGCCACAGTAGGTTCATCCGCTCCGGCATCAAGCTCCAGCGGCGTTAGCACATACACATAACGTTTATCTGCCGCGATGGCAAGCGGCTGCAGCGGAATGCCGTCAGCCTCGTCGCCCATTCGCGACCAAAGCGTTTGTCCATTGCCTGTATGATAAGCCGCCACCGTTCTTTCGCTCGTGCGGTCGGCGGCAAATAAAAGGTCGCCGGAGGCAGCAAGTCTAGCATGATTGCTGAACAGGCCATGCCCCTGCGTAAACAACCGTTTATGATCCGAATTGCGGCGATCATAAATCCACACATCCGCCCGCTCGTCCAGCAAATACAAATGCTCATGCTGAGAAACGGCAAGCTCCTTGACCGATGCCGTTCCTGCGAGCTCATTTAGCTGCAGCGTGCCGGCTATCCCATATTTATGGTCGCGGCGAACGCCGTAGCCCGCCAAATGATACGCCAGATTGTACCCGGTGCCGCGCAGCCAGTCCTGCTCGCGGCCAATCGAGAAAAAGTGGTTTTGTCCGTTCATGCTGTACCTCCTTTGCAGCCGATTTCCACGATGCTACAGATGCGTGCGACTTATGAGTTCAATTTCATGCTCGCCAGAGAAAACAAGTCCATGGGGCGGAAGATTTATGTCTCCGCCTGCGCTCTTTCTCACATGAGGGCCCTCTGCGTCGATCCACAAATCCTGCACATAAACAACGCCGCTTCCCATGCTGAGCGCATTATAAATATCGCCTTTATAGACGGAGCGGCCAAATGTCCAGCCCTTCGTCCCATGCTCGCCGTCAAGCGGCCTTAGGAGACGCTTAAGCTGCTCAACCAATCGTTGTCCCTCGTCGACGAATTGCGGCTCGACGACTACAACCGCATTCACTGTCACTTTAATATAGACCGGAGGAATGACATGAACCTCTGTCGTGACCAGCCTTCGCGTATCGATATGGCGCTTTACGGTCTGTAGAAAACCCGCACTAGGTACCGGTGTCTCGCTTATTCCGAAAGGCACGACAACGACTGAGATCTGGCCAGCAGCCGTTTCTCGCGGATAATCGGCTAGCCCCGGCGTAAATAGCGGAATGGCATGTACTCTAGCGACAGCCGCGCCGGGCGTTGCTTTGGCAATCGTTTCGTAATCCTCATTCGTTACCGCGCGAAACGTATGCTTTAGCTCGGCCTGTGCCCGCTGCAGCGTCCCCTGCAGCGTCTCCGCTTCAGCACCGCCTGCCGCAAACCCAGGATTGCTTACCCCGATTTGCAAAGCCTTCTGCGCTTCATTCACCCATTCCGAAATCAGATGCGGCTTCACATTGCCGCGATTGCCGCCTCCAAGCTCGCAAGCAATGAGCACGATGTTTGTGTCTAGGCTTGCTGGCGGAATAGCTCCCCGCTCGCCGTTGCCAAAGGAAATGAGCCGCTTGATAGGATCATACACAAAGTGGCGGTCGCCTGGCTTCGAGCGGTCAAATTCGTCTACTCGCGCCCAGTCCTCCCACTTCTGTGTGCCATCCTCCTCCGCCACGCCAATCTGCAATCCAAGCGCATCACGCTTTTTGCATGAAAGATTGTAAAGCTCGAACGTCTGGTTTGGCAGGCCGTTGCTTCTTCCTACTAACCGGTACAGATCAAATTTGGTTTCGCTCGCAATGACGCGAACGCTCCTTCCTGGAGGCGGGACCGCGCCCGCCCTGCCGTCTCCGAACGCAATCGTGACATGATCTAGCGAAGCATGCCTTGTGAGCGTATAGACCGGAAGCGGACGGTCCTCCTGCGGCATAGCATCAAGATCAGCCGACTCCTGCCAGTAATGCCATGCGCCCTCCGCATCTCTTACCTGCAACCGAATTTGTCCAAACACCGCTAAATAGGTATCGATATGTATCGCTTCATTCGGCTCCCCTTTAACAGTGAAATCGATGATTTCGCTTAACGTGTCTTTTTGCTCGGCCTCAACGGTATGCAGCATCAGCTGCCTGACCCGAGGCGGCATTTCGTAGCCGGACTCCTCAACCGTGCCGCAAATCCAATAGCGTGCATACTCGCTTGCAGGATGAACCGTAACGGTCCGCATTGGCGATTTGACGCGAAACGTTATTTTTCCGCTGATCGTAAGGTGAAGCGTCTCATCCTGAGTAATTTCGACAGGCAGCCAACCAGCTGTACCCGACGCTTCATCCCAGCAGTAAGCCTTCCATGAGAGGCGGGCAGAAGGCGAGATGACCGAACGATCGATGATGTGCTTATGCTCGGCTTCCTCATGAATATCTTTGCCGGCATCCAAAAGCTTCACGTTGATCGTTACTTCCTCAAATAGCGCAAGCTCGCGGTCGAAGGAAAGATACAGCTTCGAGGCTGTCTTTGCGTCCTTGCCAAAAGCATAAAAGGCTACGTTCGCATGATCGTTCGTTGCCGTTACATCGTTCGCTTCCCGCTCCGTACGGGTTACGATCCGGTCCAGCGCAAGCGGAACGAGCGAGATAGGGGCATCCGTCTCGAACATTTGATCCTCTGCCATCAGCTTCGTTCCGCGAGGCAGCGTAACCGGCTCCGTAACGTTCGTGAAGCGAACGACTGCCTTAGCAGAAATGGCATCGGCAGGCGAAATGCCGAGCAGATCAAGAAATCTGCGCCTGTTTTTGTCGGGAACGCGGCCAATAAAGTAACGCTGCATCTCCGTCAGCCATGCGAACAGCTCAATAAACGTGATGCCCGGATCATGCGCATTCTCATCGGTCCACTCTGGAACGCGCTTCGGGATCAGCCTTCGCGATTGCTGGACAATTTCCGCATAGGTGCGGTCATCCAAAGGCAGCCTTGGCAGCATATGATCTCTCCTTCCTTAACTTGATTGGCAATATGTGCAACGCCGCTCATTTTTATTTGACATCAGTTGGCGCCGGTATGGCAGTAATGGTATGAGTGCCATTTACGACAATGCCGTGAATGACCTCGTCCATCCGGGCCGGGTCCCATTCCGTCCGGTTGCCGTTCTCGATTTTGATCACATGAATATAGAGCCGTTCAATATATAAAAGCGAGCGGACAGCATGCAGCAGCGAGTGAAGCACTGACACATGCAGCGCTTCGCCAATATTCCATCCTTTTCCGTCCGTATTGCCGGATACCGAGTTCAGGAATGCGTTAAGCTTGGACGTGCACGCCATTTCCAGCGGCAGCAGCTCGTCTACCGAATCAGACGCAACCGTGGCATTCACCGATATTTCCAAATATGCCGGTTCGATCACTCGGATAGCGCCGCCCAAAGATACGAGATTTGAGGCAGATCGCATCAACTCGCGCTCCACAGCCTTGCGGAGCTCAGGAAACTGCGCCGCATTCGCCATGCCGCCCGCCGGAAAAGCAACGACCGTCATCGATCCCGGAGAACGCTCAAGCAGCCCGTTTCGGTTGCTTAAACATTTCACCTTAGCAATTTGCGGGTATGCCTCTCTGGCAATCCACTCTACGTCCTTGGCGGTCACCGCCCGGCCGCGATGCTTAAGGCGCTGCGGTCCCCTCAAGAGCACCTGTTCGATTCGCTCTGCATCGCCACCGCCGATTGAAGGCGCCGGATTGCTGACGCCGCTTACGAAAGCAAACGGCAGCACCATGCCGGTAATTTGCCCGGCTTCCACATGTCCGCTTGCCCCTGCGGTCGTTTTAAAGCGAACGCGCACCGTCTCTGCCGTATCGGAGGAAGGCAGCTTGCCTCTCACGCCATCTCCGAATTGCAGCGTTCCGCCTGCTTGATCCGGCGAATAATGACGATCGACCGGACCGGACTCCGCAAGCGAGGCGACTGGCTGCCACCTCACCCAAAAACGCTGATCATTGCCGTCGCCATCCTTTTGAAGCGAGTAATAATCCGGTTGGGCGTCAGACAATGCGATGCGATCCATCGGCGTAACATGCTCCAGCTCATCAACCCACACCTCTTCCTCGATAAAAGCAGATGGAGCCAGCTGTACGAAACCATCTGATGGAATCGTGACCTCTTTCTCCTGGCTTACCTGCTGCCTTACGGACACCGCATTCAAATGCATGCTTGCAGCAACAGGATTGCTAGGGTAAGAGTCTCCGAGCACGCTATCGCGATTGACCGCGCGGATCCAATAGCGCTCACGGCCAAACAAGCGAACCAAAGCCATCGACGGCGGGCCAACCCACTGAAGCTCCCCGCTTACCGTGAACGACTCCGTGCTGTCCACAACCTTCAAAGGCTGCCAAACATGGCGTCCAGCCTCCATGCAAAGCGCCTCCCATTCGACCCATGGCGGCTGATTGCGCGCCGTAAATCTTCGCGCCAGCTCCATATGCAGACGAATCGGGCCCTTTAACGGCGCGATATCAAACGATGCATACATCGTTGGAAAACGGGACGGAATCGGTTCAAACAACCGAAAGGATGGATTCCCTTGCTGCGCCGAGGACGTTCGGTCAAAATTATCGATATTGCTTCTTGTATACACATCCTCCGGCATAAATAACGTCTGAGAGGAATGCGCATAGGTGAGCACGGGCTGTGACAGCCACGGCGACATATATTCAACAACTGCCGCTATTATAGGGTCCGTCTGCAGCACCCGCGCCCGAATCCAATAATCGGATGCGCCATTTACGAAGGTTTGCGCCATATCCTCCGGACATTCAAACGTTAAGCTGAAGCTTCTTGCTTCTTGCTCCGGCAGCTCCGCAAACAAAGTTCCGAATTGCTCGCTGCCCGGCAGCCTTGCCCAGTTATTTCCGTCCCAATATTCCCATTGCACGCTGCGTATGTTAATGCGCGGAGGATCCTTCTCTTCAAAGTCCGAGGTGCGCATGACCATCTTCCACTTCACCTCAGGGTCCTGGGCCATCCGCAGCCTGCTCGGAATCGCCTTTGCCGTGAAGGTCAGCTTCATCTTGCTTTGGCGTTTGCTGAACGCTTCCTCGCATGATAAATAAAAAACGGAATAGGGAACAAAATGCTCCCCAAAAGGGTAAAAGCCATCCTTTAACAGCTCGGTATCGTTAAAATATAAAGCGCCTGGCTGAATGCCTTCAGCGTCGCCGGCTGAATCATGCGCAGCCCGCAGCCTAATTTTGTCCATTTCCAGATGCATCTTAAGAAGGGGCGAAGCCTCACCTTGCAGCTGCTTTACCGTACAGCGGATCCAGCGGCCAACAATTCCCTCATGCTCCGTTAGCTCGAGCTTTCCTGCTTGCTTTTTATGTAGAACAACCATATTTCCCGCTGCTGTCGCCTCATCAAATTTCACCCATTTGCCTTTGCAAGGGTACGTCCATTCCACCCACTGCGATGCAAGCGATGCCGCAAGCTCCGGCTCTGAATAACGTTTTTCGGCATGGTGGACGTGAAGATAAAACCGGCTTGGCCGGTCCACCAGAAAGAGATCATCATGTCGGATAAACAGCGTATGCTCCTGCTCATTTGCCTTAGAGCTCGTATCGAACAGGCTGACAGGCTCTGCGAGCCCGCCCTTTAGCCGATCGCCATATTCCAAGGCAGCCGTAGCGATGTGATCCCGTTCAGGATGCACGTTGATCCATTCCATCAGCTTAGCCGGCGTTGCAACAAGCACCTTCTCTGTCTCAAAAACGAGCGGCTCGCCGCCCTCGGGATGAGGGGCAGTCAGTGCGATTCCCTTCGGCAAATAGACCGGATCGGCCGTTCCTTCACTGAGCTGGAACACAACGGAAGCGCGGGCTGGACGCGGCGGCTGCAGCTTAACCTCTATGAGATCAAGAAAAGCGAGAAAATGATTAAGCGGCGCCTGATTGAGCCGCTGAACCGTTTCCTCCAGCATCTCCGCGGTCAAATAGGCGAGTCCCGTCCCCGCATCCGGCTCCTCCTGCGAGAAGCGCCATTCCGGTGTATAATGAGGCGCCATTTCCTTCAGCTGAGCCACAAAGGAGCTTAATGTATGTTGGTTAATTTTCGGCGGACGGTTGTCACCGCCATTTCTTCCCCCGTGCTTCATCACGTTGTTCGCTCCCGTTATTTCGTTCCTTCCTCCAAGTAGAAAGGAAAGACCTGATTAAATAAATTGTTGGTTGACCGCACCGCATATGAAACGCTCATAAGCACGCGGCCGTTATTTTGACGATCGGGCTTAACCTCCACCTCTACGTCCTTCACTCTAGGCTCCCAGATGCGAATCGCTTCCTGAACATCGCTGGCAATAAGCCGAAGCGAAGTCTCATCCGTTGTGCCGAACACAAAATCCCGCAAGCCGCAGCCGAAGTCGGGACGCATCAAGCGCTCGCCTTTCGACGTGCGGATGATGATTCGGATCGCTTCCTCAATATCCTCTTCACCCTCCGCCATCCGAATGCGGCCGGTCGTAGCGTCCACTTGAACGGGAAATTTCCAGCCCTTCCCCAAAAATGAAGCCGACATATGCTGCAGCCCCTTTCCGCTGTTAATTGATCTTGACCATCGCGCCCTTCAGCGACAAAATGCCGGTCGCCTTTACTTCGAGCATGCCGTTCGATTGGAGCGTCAACGCCGCATCGGCCTCTACCTTCACCTGCGTGCCTTTAACGGTAACGGATTTGGTGCCCGTAACCTTGACATCGCCCTGCGCGTTCATTTCAATCGTAGAGGCCGTCCCGCATTTGATTGTGACCTTCTTTCCTGTCTCGTCCAGCTTGATCGATTGCTGCTTATCCTGCGTCTCGACGGTAACCGTCTTTTCCTTGTCGGCAAACGTGATATGGTGGCCCTTTGACGTTTTAATCGTAACCGTGCCCGCACTGCTTGTATCGTCAAACGTAATTTCATGCCCGGTCTTTGTTTTGATTTTGCGAATGTCGTTTTTATCGTTTGGCGCTGGCGGCTTCTGCTTCTTGCTCCAAAGTGATCCAATAACGATCGGCTGATCCAGCCGTCCCATTAAGAAGGCGACAAGCACCTCATCATTCACCTCAGGCAAAAAGAGCGAGCCCATATCGTTGCCGCCCATCAAGGTAGCTACGCGAACCCAATCGGTTTGCAGCTCCCCTTCGCGCAGCGGAAACTTCACCTTAACGCGGCCAAGCTTATCAGGGTCTTTGTTGTCGGTAACGACGGCATTCCACACACCGGATAGCTGCTCGGATTGCATGGAGCGCTGATGCTGGTCAAAAAAACCGGGATACATCGTGCTCATATCGCATTCCCCTCCGTCTCAAAATAAATCATGTAGCCATCCGTAGCGTCAATTCGATGCGTAACCTTCGTTAATCGCAGCAGCTGGTCCAGCTTCTCGCTGCCTAGACCTTCAATTTTGATCAGCTCGCCTGGCTTTAGCTCTGGAAAACCTATCGAAGTTCCGCTGCCCGCAACGAGCTCGCGCGATATCCGGTCGAGCATCGCTTTCGCGAGCGCTTGCGCTTCATCCTTGGAGGCGGCCTGCGTGTACACGACCTCCATTTTTTGGTTCGAAAGCATGCTGGCTACGCTTGGGCCGCTCTTCGCATTTCCTCCGATAATCGTGACGGAGCTGGCAACCGATTCTATCGCTTCCATCTTGTCAACATCGTAGCCCCGCACCGTGACCTTGGAGGTTTGACTTGAAGCATCAACGGTCAGCGTAAACGAAACGAGGTTTTTCCCGTACTTGAGCGTAATAAGCGGCGTACCGGACGTTTTAGGTTTTTTGAAAATAAGCTTGGATGCTTCCACGTAAAAATGCCTGTCATTATCCATAGCGAGCGAGCGGATAAAATGATAGTCGCTCACGCCGATTTGCTCGATCGTATTTTTTGTGACCGTGGTATCGTCCAGATCGGCGGTTAAGCCGTAATTGCCGGCGATTTGCCGAACGACGTCGCTGTCCTTCATTTTGTTCCACACCTTGGAATGCGCCGTCTTCATCATAAGAAAGGAGCGGTCCATAGCCGTCACGACGATGCTGGGACTGCCATTCGACGGAAAATCGACGGTGTAGCCGGTAATAATGCCATCAAACACCTGTGATTTTTTGTCGGCGTAACCAAGCTTGATTTGCAGCTTCTTGCCTACCGCAATCGTCGATCCGACCCATTGCATGCGGGATTCGCTCCAAATGTAGCCGTTCGAGATCGAAAATCTTGCTATATCGGCCTGCGCGTCCGTTGTTTGCTCAACATCGACCCATTCAACGGCCATATTCGAAAGCCTCGCCAATTGGCCTTCTATTAAAATATCAGCTTCAGGCGCGCCAAAGTCGCCATATTTGGATTCCAAACTTTCAAAGGAGTTTCCAGCCACAATCGTCACTCCAATCTCGGAATCGTCAGATTTCTGCCTGACAGCAGCATACGCGGATTATCGATGCCGTTCGCTTCCGCGATATGCCGCCATGCGCCCGGATCCTCATATTCCTCGGCCGCAATCGACCAGAGCTGGTCGCCCTGCTTAACGGTCTTCTGCTTCGTGCGATCGGCGGATTGCCGCGGAATCGCTTGATATTGCTCCTTCATCGTTTGCGAGCTCAGCATGACGACCGTTAAAGATGCCCTAACAGGTACGCCAGTTTCCAAAAACATCGTATATCTTTGCGAGATGCTCGTAATGACGCCTTTAAAATCAAGCGAGCCCCAAATGAACTTGCAGGTTGGCGGCGTATGCAAGTCCGAATCGACGTCGAGAATGCCTACGATTTTGGAGGTATGCGTACGAACGTCTATCCCCGCTTCGTAGGTATCAAAAAATAAATTAAGCGTCAAAGTCGTCCGGTCGCCGCTCGTGAATTGCGAAAGCGGGGTTTGCAAACCCGCGATCTCCTTCTCCGCGTACTGATTGCCGGAATCCATCTCATACTCCGTCGGATTAAAGAGTACGTCTACCTTCTCGGTCTCTTTGGCACGAAAAATCCAAAATTGCGCTTTGCTTAATGCCATTCGCCGTTCCCTCCTATCCGGTCATTCTAGAAGCCGCGTCTGCGCTGCTCCAGCTTCATCTTTCTCTCCAGTGCCTTATATACTTGATCCGCAATCGCTTCGGGACGAAGCTGCGGCATTTTCATAATCATTTTTTGCAGCTTCTCAGGGTCCAGCTCGCGCGGCGCGTCTACCTTCACCTGACGCGGCGGCTCCTGTACCGCCGCTTGCTTCGGCTTGTGGTGCGCAAGCGTCGGCATCGAGCCACGTTCAGCAAGTGGCGACGGGCTTGTCCCCTGGACGCTTGCGATCAGTGAATCCGCTGCTCTTTGATTGCCCGCGGTCACCGCATAGCTGAGCCTAGCTTGCTCATTGCCTGTGCTTGTTGCTTGCGCCTGATTAAATCGCTCGTTGCGGGCTTGCACAACCGTCGTTAAGTTAGCCGGCGCTTCATAACCTATATTTGCGTTGCTGGCAATACCGGTTCGGCCTGCATGCCGCTGCACGGTTTGCAGCAATTGTGTTCCAGCCGCTGAGACTTTCCCTTGGAAGGGAGCAGCAGCATGCTGACGCTGGCTGCTGCTCACCGCTCTAGCCGCAGTTAATGCTGGGCTGATCCTACCGCTAATGCTGCGTTGAATGACCCGGCTTTGCGCCGCCGAAGGATGGCTGACTGGTGCTGAGGAGCCGGACATGGCAGAAGCTGCTCCGCTTGCTTGCCTACTCGCGGATGGCTCTGCCGTGCTTGCTGCTGTGTGCGTGGTTCCCCTCATCACTCGCTGGGTTAAGGAGACGTCGAGCTGAGCAAAATGATTCGCCGTTCGTACCGCATTCCCTCTTACCGTCTGATTCGTTCTGTTCGCTGCTTGCTGTGCCGAGCCTAGCCCAAGTTGATTTGCTCTAGCTGTAGCTTGCTGCGCTTTGTCCTTCGCTAACTGATTCGTTCTCACCGTCGCAAGTTGTGTTAAGCCCATCGTTGGCTGACTCACTCTATCTGCTTTGCGTGGGGTTAAGCCCTCCACTGTCTGATTCGCTCTATCAGTCGAGCGTATCGTTAAACCATCCGCCGTCTGATTCGCTCTATCCGCCGAGCGTTGCGTTAAACCCTTCGCTGTCTGGTTCGCTTTATCCGTCGTTCGTTGCGTTAAACCCTTCGCTGTCTGGTTCGCTCTATCCGCCGAGCGTTGCGTTAAACCCTTCGCTGTCTGGTTCGCTTTATCCGCCGAGCGTTGTGTTAGGCCATTCGTTGACTGATTCACGTTAACCGTCGAGCGTTGTAATAAACCCTTCGCTGACTGTCTCACTCTATCCACTAAGCGTTGTTCCGAGCCCGTGTCCGCTTGGCTCATTCTAACTGTTGCTCGCTGCACGAAGCTTGGATCTGTCTTGCTTGACACAACTGTCGCGCGCCGTGCTGAGCCTGCATTCGCTTGAACCGCTCTCACCGTTAATCGCTTTGTTAACCCTGTCTCCGGCTGTTCCGATTTAAACGCAGCTTGAGTTGCTGATCCAGACTCCGGCTGATTCGTTCTAACAGCTGCCCGCTGTACGAAGCCAGCCTCCTGCCGATTCGCTCCGACCAAACCACTTGCAGGAAACTCTCCGGCAAAATATCGATTAGTCCGGCTTGCTGCTTGATGTGCTGCATGCAAGGATTTTTCGGCTTGCGCTTTTGGCGTTTGCGCAGCACGCTCCGAAGCCGCTGCGCCGCTATTTGCTCGTGCTCCGCCATGCGTGTGCGATAGATCCGCATTGGCGCGCACTCCCTTTGCTTGATTGCTCGTTGCTCTTGCGACTAGCTGCCCGCGAGTTACAAGCAATTGCATCTCTGCTGGCAATGACGATACTGGCCCGCTAGTCTTAGCGGAAGTGGGCTTTTTCAACTCGTTTACTCCGCTTGCTTCGTTAGCATGTGCCGCTAACGGTTTAATCTCGTTATCATTTGGGCTTGCTCCCAATATAGGAGAAGCTTTAGTCTGTCTATGTACAATCGCCCTGCCGCTGCGCGATGAAGGAAAAGAAGCTTGGTCACCTTTTCGATCATCAGTAAAAGGTTGGCCCGCTTGCCATTCGCGCTCGAATGCGCCTTCCGCTGCATTTTTGCCGACTCTGTTTAATCCTTCACCCGTGTTCTGACCGGATTGTTTCCGGCTGGATTGTGTAGGATTAGACCGCTTCTGATCATATCGCCGCAGCACCATTTGCAACAGCCTAGGTGAAATCATCCGCTCTCTGATTGCAGCAACTTTCAATTGTGCCGTCGGTGATATATTCACTGCGACGCTGCGCTTCAACGAGCCGGCTTGATGGGGCGGCTGAATCAAACCTTTTGCAGTCGGAGCTTCTTTAGCGCTTATCTCTTTAAACTGCTTGCGGCCATCGTTATGTATTGGCTTAGTTCCGTTATCAGCCGCCAACTTGCGATTTGGCGGGACTACTGGCTTAGCCATGCTGCTAGTTATTGGGTTTGCGGCAGCGCTGTTGTCCGCCTCATGCTGCGTTTGATCCGCTTGCTTATGGTGCGATCGGTGGATAAGGCGCTTTGCGTTAATTGCAAAACGGCTTTTTCCATCGCTTGGTTCTTTATGCCATGCTATTTGTTGCGGCTCGCGCTGCAGCTTTAGCGTAAGCAGCCGATTCCGGTTGTAATCGAATGTAGAAGTAGCTGTTACCTTCAAACCAAGCTGGCGCTGCTCATTCCATAGATTGACCGTTTTTTTCTTTAATCCGGATGTGATCGCTTGAATAGCAGCATCATTTACCTTTATATCTGCTAACGCCGATGATTCCGCCTGCTCGGCTGAATGTTTTCCTTCCGCGCGATGCTCTAGCCGTCGCGGCTTATTACCGTTTGCGCCTTGCGCCGAATACGCAGATGACGAAGATACTCCTTCATCCTTCGGTTCCTCATGATCGCGCAACGTTCGTGCCAAAGCATCGGATCGCTTCGCCGTCTCCCGCTGCTCCTTGCTCAGGGCAGCCGTCCGCTTCTCAGCTTCCTCCTGCTCCACTCTCACAGCATCGGATCGCTTCGCCGCCTCCCGCTGCTCCTTGCCCAGGGCAGCCGTCCGCTTCCCAGCTTCCTCCTGCTCCACTCTCACAGCATCGGATCGCTTCGCCGTCTCCCGCTGCTCCTTGCCCATAGCAGCCGTCCGCTTCCCAGCTTCCTCCTGCCATGCAGCATCAGCTTGCTCCTTCATCTTCGCTAATGCCCTGCTAACCTTCCCGTCCTGCTCGGTTTGCTGCTCCTGCACCTTATCTCCTCTTCGAGCATTCGTGAGCTGCAACGCCGAGTAACGATTTGCGCGGCCCTTCTCAATAGAGGTGAGATGCGCGCGCTCCTTCGCAAGCGGTTTAATTAACATGTCCAGCTTGCTAACAGATTGAATTACGATATTAGGATGAAGCTTTGCTTTTGCTAGCAACCATTTATAGGAATCCGCCTGCTGCTCTGCCTTCAATGCTTGAATAGGCGCCAGCGATGACTGCGGTATCGTTCTCTCGGATCGGGTACGCTTTGAAATTTCCTTAACGGCAGCCGTTTCTCTTCTCTGCTCTAATAGCCTTTGTTGCACAGTTTCTTGGTTGCCCTGCTCGCCCGCAGGCTGCATAATGGCTATTTCCCTTACCGTTCGCTGTTCTTTAACCACATGCGTGATATCTCTAAATACGATCGTTTCTCGTTCTACCGTTACTCTCTCGCGCTCGATTATTCGTTCTATTTTGCGCTCGGGGCTCGGCACTGCCTTCTTGCTGTTATTCACCTTTGAAGCGTCCGCCTTAGGCGCCACCACTTGAACTTGCAGCGTTTGCTGGATGACATTCGGCTGGCTCCGCATCACATGAGACATCGCTAATCGACCGAAGTTATTCCGCCCAGCTCCCGTTTTATATTTATTTAAGATGCCTCCGGCAAACGGCTGAACCGACGTTGATGGCTTTGCTGCTGCTTTGCTCGTTCGGTCCAAAATACGTTTCATACGGATGCATCCTCCCATTCCTGCTCAAAAATGCTATTTAAACTACATCGCTCATCTACTCAGGCTTGAAAATCGCCATATAAACCGCTGTGGATAATTTCAATCGTTTCAACTGCTATATCACTCGTACTTGCATTAAGATGGGGTCCCGTCCACTTGACCGGATAAGCGTCAAAAAAGCTCCACCGCCCAAACTCGGTACCGTCCGCGGATTGCAGTACAATCGCGCCCGTCTTGCGTTCAATGGTTCCGTCGATCGTGCTTTCGTACCAGCTCCAAAGCGCTGGCGATTTCGTCATTCCCTTGCGCAGCACCAAATTCGGAAAACGTACGCCTTTGGGCAGCTTATGTACGTAACCATTTACGCCGCCTTCCCGGTATTCCTCGATCTCCGTCTCCGCCTCAAGGCCCGACACTTCCGAGAAGCCTGCAACAAAGATGTCGTCTAGCTCCACCCAGAACTTAAACGTTGTCGCTACATCGTGAAAACGACCTTGCTCTTGCCCCTTCATGACTGCCACCGTGCCATGTCACCTCTTCCCAAAAACGTCAAAAATGTTTTTCTTGCCGCTGCCGCTATCTGTTTCGTCGTTCATTTTGCGATTGATTTTGGAAATTTCATCGCACCAACGGCGGCGCTCGGCATGCTCCATGTTCATGATGTCATCATGCGACCAATGAAAATAATATGCGACGAAGCCTACCTCCTCGTACAGCCGGTCAACCGGATAACCTAAGAGAGAGCTTCCGTTAAGGACAAAAAATCGACGGCCACCTCGAACTCATGGTCGCATTTTGGACATGCGGTCAGCACTTTAGGCGCTTCCAAGTCATTGATTTGACGATATAAATTTTGCAGGTAAGCGAGGTCAGCCGTGAACAGCTTCTCGATTAGCTTCGTGTCGATATGCCGAACATCCCCAAGCCTTGTAACGACCCTTGCCATCAAAATCACGGTCAAATAGCTTGGATTAGACTGCACGCGCGGGTCCTTCATCGGCAAAATTTCATCAGCTGCGGTTGCGAGCCTCATCACGCCGCGGCGATGCAGATTGCCTTGATCGTCGACGTAGCCGCGCGGTAATTCAAATTCGTATTCCGTTTGAAACGCCATCGAGCTATCACTCCAATGCACAGATTTATCTTTCATTTTAAAAAGCGGAAAACAAGAGAGGAGCGTGCGGCTATCCGCCCGCTGCCATCCCTTGTTCGCCATAAACCAGCTCTAGTTACTCGTGCCTACGCCGTACGCGTCAAGCCTTCATGCGCGAATTCGATCAGCTCAAGCGCTACTTCATTGCCGGTACCGTTGAAGGTAGGCGCGGTATATTTAACCGGCCAAGCCTCGATAACCTGCCATGTCGCAACATCTTCGCCTTCTTCATCCAGCGCGATAATCGTAATCGTCTTACGCTCAATGGTGCCCTCAGCGCATTCCTGAAGCCATTCATAAAGCTCCATTGATTCGGTCGTGCCCCATTTAAGCGAAATGTTACCGTACTTAATTAAGCCTGGAAGCTTGCGGGGCGTAATCACTTCGTTGCCCTCGCGGTATTCGACAACATCAAACGTTGCCTCGAAACCGGAAACCTCGCTAAAGCCTGCTTGCTCAAGACCTTCAACTTCTACACGAAATCTAAAATTGCGATATGGATCAATACGATCACCTGGCATGTGGATCCCCTTCCGTTATTCGATATGGAAGCTAATTATTATTCCGAGCCTGTTTTTTGAGTAATGCGGAACACGACGAATTCAGCAGGCTTCACCGGCGCTACGCCGATTACGCAAATCAATCGTCCATTGTCGATGTCGTCCTGCGTCATCGTCGAGCGGCCGATCTCGATATAAAAGGCTTCAGACGGGCTAGTGCCCGACAGAGCGCCATCACGCCATACGCGGGTCAGGAACGCATCGATCGTCCGCTGCACGCGAGCCCATAGCTGCTCGGTGTTCGGTTCGAATACGACCCAGCTTGAGCCGTTCTTGATTGAGCCTTCGATGAAAATAAACAAACGGCGCACGTTGATATATTTCCAAAGCGAATTGGATGAGCAAGTGCGAGCGCCCCATACGCGGATACCTTGACCGGTAAATGCGCGGATCAGGTTAACGCCGGCAGGGTTAAGGATGTCTTGCTCGCCATTGTTGTATTGCACGTCTAGTCCAACTACGCCGCGAAGCGTTTCGTTGGCAGGCGCTTTCTGCACGCCGCGCGTCGTGTCCGAACGGGAGTATACCCCAGCGATCGTACCGGACGGCGGTACAAAGATATTGCGTTTATCTAGCGGATCAAACACTTGCAGCCATGGATTGTACAAAGCGCAATAGCTTGAATCGAATAGCTCGCGGTGAGCGAGCACATCCTGCACCTTCGTCGCTTCGCGAGGAAGATCGAGAATGGCAAAGCGGCTGCCCAAAATTTCGCAATGCGCAACCAGCGACAATTGTACGTTCGGGTCAGTTACGCCCGGAATCGCCATAATGCTGACAACATCGTTATCGATAAACGATTGAATACCCGTTCTTTTGCCAGGGCCAAAGTCTTCGCCGATAAAATCAGCAGCCGATAGGCTTGCAGCCGTACCGTCACTACCGCCCGACAGCAAAATTTCAAACAAAGCCGTCTCGGCGCCGGCAATTTGCTCAAGTGGAGCAACGTTGCTGTCTTCTGCCTTAAGCACCTGTACGTTGACGATGTTTGAGCGAGCAATAAGCTTCTCTACATAGTTTGGAGCTTCAGGATTAAGCGAAGCCTTCTCGAATGCCTCCGTCTCCGATCCGTAAAGAACGTTGACCGTGAACTCCGAAGTGCTAAGCACTTTAGCAGGAACAAGCGCTGTATCCACAACGTCTCCGCTAAGCGCTTCTGCCAGTTCAATCACTTGATCATGGACGGATACGACGCGGTTGTATTGCTTTTCTGTTCCGTCAGTAAAGACGACTACATCGCCCGCATAGAAGCCGGAAGCATTCTTCACGCGGTAACGATTGCCTTCGCCCGCTTCAAAAATCGGTGTTTTTGCTTTGCTTGCAGGAGCGATTACTACGCGAATCTGGTTGCCCCAAGCGCCTGGATTTTTAGCGGAAATAGAGAGAACCGCTTCCTTCTGAGCTTCATTGGAGGCTGTTTTTGCATCCGATGGCGCTACCCGGGTAATGTAGCAGCGGGAGCCCCCATTCGTGAAAAACTGGTTAACCGCGTAAGCAAGATAACGGTATGAGCCGAAAGCATTCTCAGATAAATAGGAACCGTATACGCGTCCAAAATCAGCAGGACTTGTAATAAGCTGCGGCAAGCCTTCGACTGGACCGCGAGCAGCAAGACCGATAAAGCCCGCTGTGCTTGTACTAACCCCTTCGAGCGGTTTGGCGCCGCTTTCGAATTCCTCCACATAGACGCCTGGCGATAAATACTCAGCCATGTGTGATCTCCTCTCTGAATCTATTTATGTATTAGGTAACGGCAGGCATAATTCTCCTGCATCAACCCCAAGACCAATTGGAATGCGGCAGTCTGCTCTACCTTCTTCTAGTGAAGAGTTAAGGACTGCGCGGTTATAACTTCTCCGGCGCGCGCTGTCAGCTCGGCCGAGGCATTGCTGCTCTCGCTCTCTGCAAACGCTTTAACCGCAAAGCTGCGCGGCAGCGTTCCTCGAAACGGGAGTATGACAATGCCGTTATGTGCGCTTCTCGTATCGACTGCCGGAAGCAGCGCAGCACCTCTTCGGTAGCTTCCTTTGACTGGCTGCTCGAGACGAATACCGCCTCCATGCAATACTTCTGCTACCCGTACAAGCTCTTCCATCCCCTGGCCTCGCAGCAGCAGGCTCTCGCCGGCAACCGTCTGTCCTTGCAATAAACCGATCATGGCCGTATCTGCTCCGGCTGGCAGCAAGTCTTGGGATATCCGGCCTCTAGCCGATGTATCCTCGCTCGCATAAGCCCATACCTTGACGCCAGCGCACGGCGTGCCGGAAGCATCATTTAAGGCAAAGGCAATAGCTGTCGAGGCTGCCGGGTAAGCGTAGCCGGGACTAGGCAAAAGCGGAACGGTTACAATTGGGTTTAATGGTGGTAGAGAAGCTGTTTCAATTATTTGCTGGTAGGGTATAAAAGCAGGTGAGGTAATCGTGAGCAGGTAGCTGCCCGGCGATAAATCAAGAAACAAGTAGGTCCCATCGGGCTTCCGAATGGGTTTGGAATGGACGCCTTCAAGCAAGACGATCAGCGCAGAGGGCGCAGGAAGCCGTCTTGTCCATACGTCGATTGGTGAGACAACAAGCGAACAGCGTGTAATGGATGTGGAACGAAGCTGTGACAAATTAGCCACCGCCTTTTTCTTCTAGCACAATATGACGCTCGACGACACGCGAAACAGGCTTTACGCGATTGGAATCAAGCATGACAGGACCAACCCGGTAAACGACAGACAGCTTGTACGGCAAATCGCCGAACTGCCACAGCTTCATCAGCTCTTCGCCCTCCATGCTGGCAAGCGTCAGCCTTATCGAACCGCTGCTCTCGGCAAGCGTGCCTTCCAGATAAGGACCGCTAAGCACGGCGTTATCGTATAGCACCTGCATCGCTCGGCCTAATATGCGATGCTCATCCAGTGAGCGCGTCAATCGGTCGGCATTAGAATGCGCTGTCATCATAAAATAAAAATCCAGCGCCTGCGGCGGATATTGGAGTACGCCTCCGCGATCCACCATGCCCGTCCGGCGCGCTTCGCCATTTTCCTTCACGTTGAACAAAAATAAGGAAAGCGCCAGATCGCCCGCATCACGGGGCGAAGCCATGCCAATCAGGTCAGGACGCGGCACTGGGTCAGGCGTAAGATGATCGCGTAGCAAGCGCAGCAGACTGGCTCCTAAATCCGCAATGACCGTATATCCTCCCATTAGCCTATCACTCCCCAAAACCATAATGGCATGCCTATTTCTATTACGAACTCTATTATATCTCCTCTACTACCAATTGACTACGCAAAATTGCTCATTTTTTGTCAATTCAACTCGGATTACACAACATTCATATTTTCACTAGAAAATGTTTTGAGATTTTGAACAATTCCACTGTTAATTATATGGTTCGAATGCCTCTTTAACGACAATTTTCCCCATTTTATGGAGTTCCTGCCTAGTCGCCTTTACCATATGCCGCATACTGATCGGAGCTTGCTCTGAGGCAGCCATGAAAGCAGCCGACAAAACGATATTTTTAATATGGCCGCCGGATGCATCAACGCGCGATGCGAGAAACGGCAGGTCCAAATCAGGGTCAAGCGGCGCTTCCTTCGGCAGCAGTGAGCGAAAAATTTGCTCGCGCTGCGCTGCGTCCGGGAACGGGAACTTGACGATGACCTGCATTCTCCGCAAAAATGCCTCGTCCATATTTTGCAATAAATTCGTTGCCAAAATCGATACGCCGTCGAAGGTCTCGATTCTCTGCAGCAAATAGGCCGCCTCCATGTTCGCGAACCGGTCGTTCGAATCCTTAACCTCCGTCCGCTTGCCAAACAATGAATCTCCCTCGTCAAAAAATAGAATTGCGCCGCTATTTTCCGCTTCCGCAAACAGCTCCCGCAAGTTTTTCTCCGTTTCGCCTATGTACTTGCTCACGACGCGCGAGAGATCGATCCGGTAGAGCTCAAGTCCTAATTCTCCCGCCACAACCTCAGCGGCCATCGTCTTGCCCGTGCCTGGCGGCCCAGCAAACAGCATGCTTAAGCCTCTCCCGTAAGGCAGCTTTTGGCCAAAGCCCCAGCGATTAAAGACCGTTTCGCTATATTTATGTCTGCTGCAAGCATCCTTCAGCAGCTCAAGCGGCTCATCCGGAAGGACAAGATCCTCCCATTGCCGAATCAGCTTCTGCTTCTCCGCAAGCTCTGACAATCGATGCTGCACCTGCGACCTCGAAGCGGAAGCATAATCTTCAAGCGTCGGAGCAACGCGATTATTTCTGCGCGCCAGCCGCTCTGCTTGCTTGCTCATTCCCGCGATCTGCCCGGCGGTAAAGGCATATTTATCTGCCACGCGCTTAAGCAGCTCCTGATCCGCTCGTTCGTCACTGCAGCGCTGCCATAAAAGCAAGCGTACTTCTGCAGGAGGGATACGAATGTCCTGATTGATCAAAGCAGCTGCTTGAGGCAGCGGAAGCTGCGATGGACGTCGCTCCATCCTCGTCAGCCATAGCACTGCCGGCAGCCTAGATAATTCCGCATACGAGTTCATTGCCGCTCGGATCCGCTCTTGCTGCGGCGGCCATCCCTCTGCTGTTACAGCCTCGCTGTCGCCTTCGTCAAAGCAGAGCATTGCACCCAGAAGGAGCGCTTCGCGCACGATATGCTTAAGCTGCTCCTCCGCTGCATCGCCATCTCTTGTAAGCCTATCAAGCTTTACGAGCAGCAGCGGCTGCTCATGCGCTGCTGCCAGATGTCTGGCATGCAGCTTTTTTCCCGATCCCGAGGCGCCGCGTAGCTGAATAAACGGCAGTATTCCCTTCACATCTCGAGCACGTTCCAGTCGTACAGCATGCCTTAAGCTTTCTTGCAGCTCAAGATCAAATTCCAAATGGCGAGCCGGCTCATCGGTGTCATAAAGCTTGCAAATGGCAGCAATTCGCGAATCTAGCGATTCGGTTTCCAGCAAATAAGAAATGATGCGAGAATCCAGCCGCAGCGGCTGCTTGAGCGAGCTGCGCTCAGATGCGGCCGCCGCTTTATCGGACCGGAGCACGAATCTGCCAAGGGTCGAATAACCAGCGAGCATCGGACGCGCGAAGGAAATCTCCTCCTCCGAATCTCCGAGCAACCGAAGCGCAAGCTCAGCGGTAGGCATCCTTAAAGTCACATCATCATTTAAATAGCCGAACCAGCTTTCATAGCGGGAATCAAGCTCCGCGGCAAGGCAAAGCAGCACGCAGCGCCGCTCCCATGCTGAGAGCCCTAGGCGCCATGACAAATAAGCGAACGGGAGCCTTCTCCCTTCGCTTATGCTGCCTTGGATAATTAGCGCAAATTGCCGCTCTTCTTCCAGACGAGCCTGCCTGTATTCGGCAAGCACATCCTCATCCTCACGATATTCATTCTCTTGGAGCGAACGTTCGATATCCGCTGCACTAACGATCAGCCCGCGCATCGACATGGGGGTCTGTCCATCGATCTCCTTGCTCTCAAAATCGGCAAGAAGAAGACGCATCCCCTTCTCCAATACAGCCAGCTCGTCTAGTAAATAATCTTTTCCTGTTTCGTATATTCGCATGATGAATCACCCTTATCGGTAGGCATTGCGCTTAGCGGCGCATGAGGCAGAGAACCGCAATGTCGTCGGATTGAGGCGCTCCGTCCGCGAACATAAAGACATCCATTAACAGCGCATCAATAATTTCGGCGCTGGAGTAGCCCGACGTCTGTGATAAAAACTGCTGTAAACGATTCGTTGAATATTGCTCCTGAAGCGCGTTCTCCGCTTCGGTAATGCCATCGGTATAAAGGACGAAACGGTCGCCGCGGTCTAAAGCGATCGTTTGGTCTCTATAGGTAAATTCAGGGAAGGAGCCTAGCGGAATGCCCTTCGGCAGCTTAATCGGAAGCACCGTTCCATCCGCCTTCACAATATAAGGGGTGCAATGCCCGCCATCGCTCAATACGACTTCTCCAGTCGAAATATTCAGCACGCCGCATACGATCGTCGCAAACAGCTGCGCATTATCCGTGCAAAGCTCGTCGTTCACCTTCTCCAAGAGCTCGCCCGGCGATAGGTTCGAATTCATTTTCCCTTTGATTAACGATAGCGTCATCGCCATAAACAACGCAGCCGGAATCCCTTTATCCGATACGTCCCCAAGCGTAAAAAACAGATGCTCCTCATCGATTTTGAAAAAGTTATAGAAGTCGCCCCCTACTTCTTTCGCTGATTTCAGCAGCGCACAGACATCAAAGGGCTCATTCGCGGAGGGCATCGTTGTTGGAAGGAAGCTCAACTGGATGCTTCCTGCGATCTGGAGCTCATTCTCCAAGCGGTCCTTGAGCGCCGTTGCGATTTGCAGCTCGTTAACCGATTCCTCAAGCGCTTCGTAGAGCCTCGCGTTATCAAGCGCCAGCGCCAGCGGTCCCGCGAATTTGGTCAGCGTCTCGATATCGGAATCGCTGAACGGCGTTCCTCCGCTCTTCCCGGCAGCTTGCAGGACGCCAACCGTGCGGCCTCTCGCAATCATGGGGACGGTGACGGTTTCGCCTTGCGCTCTGCCGCTTATGGCGCGCGCCTCTAGCATTCTATTTTGTCCCAGAGCATCGTCGCCGTCATCTGCAAGCCCGACGGCTGCCTCCTCGGCAAAAACCAGCCTCTTAGCCGCTTCGTTCACCGAGTTTAGAAGCTCAGGCTTATGAAGCGAGGAGTGGACCTGCGCACTCAAATCAAACAGCATCTCCGCACGCTTTAGCTTAGCGGCAAGACGACGGTTGTGGATGAACAAATATGCCGCTGCACCGAGGCTCGCTGCACCGATAATTAAATAGATTACGGACAAGATCGGTACCGCCTTTCTAGCATCAGCTGAAAAGTCATTATGCGTTTGCTCCTAATTTCTCGAACGCCTCTTCACGCGTTGCCGCCATTTCCAAAATCGTCGTAAAGCCGGACATTTCGAACACATCGTACACTTGCTCTCCTAAGCATGCGCATACCATGCGGCCTTTGGAGGCTCTAAGCTTCTTAGCTGCCACGAGAATAACGCGAAGCCCCGCGCTGCTTATGTATTGCAGACTAGTGAAATCAAATATAAACTGCTGCTTTCCCTCGGCAAAAAGCGCCAGGAAGGCTTGTTCCGCCACCGTCGCATTGTTGCCGTCCAATCTTCCCTCTAACGGAATAATCGTTACGCCGTTTTGTTCTATTGCTTGTATATTCATTCTATTTATCCTCCCGCTTACCCGTGATCGTCATTATCTTCCTTAAAGCCAAAATGCTTGCGCATGCGAAAGCGATTAAGGCCTCCCGCATATTCATAATGAATGTCGTCCATTAATCGTTTGACAAAAAAAATACCCAATCCCCCGATTGGACGATCCTCCAGCTCAAGCTCTAGCAGCGCCAGCGGATCCGCTTCCTGCAATGGGTTAAAGGGTACTCCTCCGTCTTCTATTTTCACTTCGACACTGCTCGGAGACGCTTGGATCAAGACGGCAATATGATGCTCTCCTCCTGATGGGAAGCCGTAATTTACGATATTGACGACAAGTTCCTCACAGGCCAGAGACAGATCAAGAACCGTGCGCTCCGTCCAGCCAACTTCAGCTCCGATTTCTTCGAGCCCTTCATTCAAGCGCTGAAGCTCATCTATGCGATTGCAAAGCTTTATTTCACGATCGATGGGAAATTGCCAATCTTTAGACATTCACTACCCCCCAATTTGAATCTGACTTGTCCGCTCTGAGGCTCATAGGTTACAAATCTAGTAGTTCTACGAAATTTGTACGAATCCTGCTGATCCTGTCGAATAGATTCAAATGCCGCTTCGACATGCTCTTTTAAGGTTCGACAATGCCTTGCTCAAAGGCGTATCGTGTCAATTGCACCCGATTATCGAGATGTAGCTTTTGCAAAATGTTTTTGAGGTGGTTTTTGACCGTATGCTCGGATAGGCAAAGCTCGCCTGCGATCTCGCGGTTAGACGCTCCCGTCGCAACCCTCTCAAGCACCTCTTTCTCCCGTTCGGTCAGCGGAGTCGTGATCACGTCGGCATCCTTATGCAGCGATTGTAATTTGCTTGTAGGCCGCTTCGCCTCCTGCGGCTTGCTTGCCGAGAACTCCTGAAGCAAGCGGAAGGCCAGCTCCTTCGACATCGGCGCTTCATCCAGCGAAATCGCGCGCAAATATTCCATCCAAGCGGATGGCGCTAAATTTTTGAGCAGATAGCCCTGTGCTCCGCGCTTGATGGCTTCAAATAGATGCGTGATATCATCCGATACCGTAACCATTACAATCTTGAGCGATGGCATAAGAAGCTTCAGCCGCTGCGTCGCTTCAAGACCGCCCATGCCCGGCATATTAATATCCATGAGCACCAAATCAGGCTTTAATTGTTGAATGTCAGCTATCGCCGCTTCCCCGCTGTCGGCTTCCCCTACCACGTCAAAAGAGTTATCGCTCATCACAATATCGCGCATGCCTTCTCTTCCATGGGGATGATCGTCTACCAAAAAAACACGTACCTGAGCCGTTTGCCCTGTCATTTGGATTCGCTCCTACCGTTAATTTCGACTAGAGTGCCTTGCGGCTCCGCTTGCTGCAGCGTCACGCTCCAGCCCATGGCCTCCGCCCGATCGAGCATCATTCTGACGCCGTATTTTCCTTTTTCAAAAAGCTTCTCCTCGGCTGCGCCTATGCCATCATCATGAATGGAGCAGCGGAAGCTGCTTTTCTTCCCGTCAGGGCTGATCTTGCCTTCGCCTTGAATAACGATATGTTTTGCATTCGCGTGCTTCTGCACGTTCATAAGCGCTTCGCGCATAATGGCAAGCAGCTCTACCTTCTGCTTATAAGTGAGCAGACCATCCTGCACTTGCCAGTTCACCGTCGTTTGTATGCCGCATGTCTGCTCCATTTCTTCCGTTAAATGATGAATGCTCTGCATCCAAGACACATCCACGGGAAGAGGGGAATTGTGCAAATTAGCGATCGACTGCCTCACGTCATCATAGACATGCCGTACCGTCCTTCTAATCTGATCCGTCGTCTGCTGCGCATCCGCATCAGTCTGCACCCGCTCCAGCTTGTCCAGCTTAACCGAGAGCATAAACAGCGATTGCGAGATGCCGTCATGAAGCTCGCGCGCAAGCTGCTCCCTCTCCTCGAACGCAGCCTTAACAATTCGCTCACGCTGCAGCGTCTCCTGCATCTGCTCAAGCCTCGCAAACAGCGCCCGCAGCAGCGTAAGCGTAAGGAGAAACACGAATACTGGCGCAAGCAAATTGCCCAGCTCCATCGAAATAAACGGAAGCAGGAGCGAGTGGCGCAAATATTCCCACAAGCCAATCGCGACGGTCGGAATCCAGAGGATGAGCCATTTTAACCATTTATAAGACATGACCTACTCCTCCTAACTCTCATTAATCATTGCGGAATGGGATGAGATGCTTCGTTTCCGCGCCGCTCTGATCCGTAACGATAAGCTCTGCCGTCCATTCGCCGCGCGTTGGCAGCTCAACCTTGCTCGCAGCATAATCCGTCTCAATAAAACCCGGGAAGGATAAAAAATCCTCGCCGTTGTCTCCTAATAAATGCACCTCTATCGCCTTGCGCTGCGGATGATCTATTGATCTCAGAAGCAGTTGAACGGAGGTTGGAGCACCAAGCTGCTCTGGCAGCCATACCTTCAGCGAAATGCGGTTAGGCCCGGGTCCGTTTGGCGTAATCCCAATCGTGTAATGCATCTTCTCGCCCATTTGATGATAAGAAAACGGCTCAGTATCGGGAATAGGACTAACGTATGTAAAAACACTTACGATAATCAGCACCGTGCCCATTAATAGCCCGTCCAGCTTCAGCAGCTTGC
This sequence comes from Bacillus sp. FJAT-26390, assembly GCF_001682865.1. Taxonomy (GTDB): domain Bacteria; phylum Bacillota; class Bacilli; order Paenibacillales; family Paenibacillaceae; genus Pristimantibacillus. The sequence goes on along the minus strand of NZ_MAQX01000022.1, from coordinate 133,937 downwards.
CGCTTGGCAGCCTCCCATGCTTTGCTCGCCTATGCAGCAGAAATCCAGCGCATCCGATGAACAGAACCAATACCGCTTTGGCAAGCAGCATAAGGCCCCAATTCGTATAATACAAATAACGCCATGACGGCAGAAGAAGCACCGTCATCAGCGTTCCGCTCACCGTAAGCAGCAAGATGGTCAGCCACGCTATTTTCGTAAAACGTTCCGCAAATCTTCCAGCTTCCTTGCGGTCAGTCCGCCAGAACAAAAGCAGAAGCAGCAAGCCGCCTGCCCAGAGGGCAGAGCTTGCGATATGTATAAAATCGAGCACGATAGCAAACGTATTGTTCGGGAGCGCATTCACATGTCCGTTAAAGCTCTCCGTCGCTGCAAGCAGCAGTGCCCATATGATTTTGAAAGAATCATTTAATTTCAGAACGACAAACCCAAGCAGCGAAAGCACGATTAAAGCAAGCCATGATTGCCCGGTCGCCGTTTCCGTAAGCAAGCGAATCCATTCGCTTTGGTCGCCGCCTTCATAGCCTTTCAACAAATAGCTAACATGGACGAATACGAATACAAGGACAGCAAGCAGCAGTCCTCTCAGCGTGTAAATCCCCCATTTGTTCGCCAGCTTGCGCGCAGTGTCGCTTGTTTGGTCCGCAAACGCGATGGACCACAGCATAAAGCCGGCTGCCAGCATAAATGCGAAATAATAAACAGCTCGAACCACAAAAAATAAAACCTGCTGTACCGTAATCCCCTCTTCTATCGCGGCCGATTCCGAATGATTGTGGCCAACCTGCTTATGCGGATCAAAAGAGGTCTGACTGGCAGCCGGCTGCGCGAGCGCTTGCTGCGGCGGGATCAAAAGGGAAGAGAATAACGTGAGAAAGAGAACCAGCATCCCAAACGCTAAGTACGATAAGTAATTAATGCGCTTAAAGTATGTGGTTAGATTTGCGTTAGTTCGAAGTCGAATATTATCCAATGATGTCACATCCCTTTATGTCATTCAGCTCTAGTGTACTAGACCCATGCCAAAAGAACAATTCCATAAAATCGAGCAAATAAAGCCTCGCAAATTAAGTTATCGCGTATAGCAATATGCTTTAAAGCCCATTCTACAAATAAAACCGCAGCAGAAGGGGAGGGAATGACCATGATGGACAAGGATTATCGGATCGCCGAGCTGAATAGTCAAAGCGATGCGCTGGATGCTATCCGCAAGCTGGAGCAGCAATTGACTGAAGCCTATGGCTCGGATGTCGCGCTTATCGCTTATGCCGCTGAGAACGAAGAAGACAAGGGCTAGCTTTATTTTAAAAAAGAAAGGCATGTTCCCAGCAAGTATGCGGAGAGGGAGCATGCCTTTCTTTATTGTATTTTTCGTGCGAGAAAATCCGGCCAATACTCCTCCTCAATAGGTAGGCAACCTCTGCTCGTACCCCATACGTACACCCAGCCCGACACATTGTCCTTTTGGGCATCCGTTACCCAAACTCGTTCATAATCATTTTGCTCCTCGATGCCATAAAATTCCTCAAGCGCATCCATGGAAGCCAGACCGGCTCTATCGACGGTAATCCACTGACCGCGTATAATACTATTGCGCTGACTCGCCAATGCATCTCGAACGGCTGCCGGATAAGCACCGCAATCCACTAGCCTGCCGGAAATTTGACCCGTACTATAAGTATGGACAAAGCTTGATACGACATGGTGGTTGCTGTGCCCGGGAAGTAAAGTGCCGTATATAAACACGGATATTAGCTTTGTCATGCTTTTGCCCCTTTCCTATTAAAATGAATGGCTATTATAAAGATTAGTTAAATGAAAGGCGTATATGGACCATTCTCTTATGGAGGTGTTTTTTGCGCATGGCGACGCAGCAGCCTTACGGCGTTTATGGCTACCGTTTTCAAGATCCGCCGGAGCTTCCGATTTATCAGCTGTTTGCCACGGGTTATCAAGAAGTGACAGAGCAAGATTATTATTGGGATGGCATGAAAAGGATCGACGGCCCGCTTTATTTGTTCCAGTATACCGTATCCGGCTTCGGCCATTTCAGGCTTGGCGAGCAAACGCATGAGATTCATGCCGGAACCGCTTTTTTGGCAGAAATTCCGGGCGACCATCATTATTGCTTGCCGCGCGCAAGCGACCATTGGTCTTTTTACTTTGTATTATTCCGCCAGCAGCATTTGCATGCGCTATGGAATGAGCTGCTTCAAGCCGTTGGCGTCACACCGGCATTCGAGCCATCGAGCGCCGTCGTTCGCACGCTGCAGAGCCTATATGCGGAGGCGCGCAGCAACCGTATACGAAGCAGCTATCAAGCTTCTTCGCTTATTTATGGATTTTTGATGGAGCTGCTTCAATCGAGCACGGCGCAGCAGAAGGAGAAGGCGAATTGGCCGCAGCCAATCAAGCAATCAGCCGCTTTTATGGAAGCTGAGTTTCACCGGCTGCAAAGCTTGGACGATGTAGCCGGAGCAGCCGGGCTGTCTAAGTATTATTTTACGAGAATGTTCACTCAGACGACCGGGATATCCCCAATGGATTATGTGACGAAGCTTAGAATCGAAAAAGCCGTCCGGCTGCTTCGGAGCAGCTCTCTCTCGGTGGAGGAGATTGCCTATGCTGTGGGTTATGCGAGCGGCAGCTATTTCAGCAAAGTGTTCCGAAGCCGGGTCGGCTTCCCTCCTGCCGATTTCCGGTTAGCAAAGGAGCTTCCATCCATCGACCGTCTACAATTCGATTAGAGAGCAATATTTTACATATGATCGCAATATATTGTGCTAGTCACTGACTAACGTTTCGTTTTACGATTATCGCATAAAGCAATATTACGATAAGAGAGGACGAAATAATATGACTACACCATCCAAGCACCATCAATTTGCCGCTGTGCCGCCAATGGGCTGGAACAGCTGGGATTGCTACGGCGCCAGTGTTAGAGAAGATGAGGTGCGGGGGAACGCGGATTATATGGCCGAGCATTTGAAAGCATTTGGCTGGGAATACGTCGTAGTCGATATCCAGTGGTATGAGCCAGGCGCTAACTCCTCGCAGTACCGTCCTTTCGTACCGCTCGAAATAGATGAGTACTCCCGTCTGATGCCTGCAACGAACCGTTTTCCGTCCGCGGCCGGGGGACAAGGCTTTAAGCCGCTTGCGGATTACGTGCATGCGCTGGGACTCAAATTCGGCATCCATATTATGCGCGGCATACCGCGCCAAGCGGTCCATGCAGATACCTCTATCCTAGGAACGAATGCGACAGCGCGCTCGATCGCTCATCCAAACTCGATCTGTCCGTGGAATACGGATATGTATGGGGTTGATGCAGCCAAGGATGGCGCGCAGCAATATTACAATTCCTTGTTCGAGCTGTACGCTTCTTGGGGTGTGGATTTCGTCAAAGTAGATGATATCGCGGCATCTAGAATTTACGGCATACATTTGGACGAGATCAAATTGATCCATAACGCCATCGAGCAATGCGGCAGGCCGATGGTGCTCAGCCTCTCGCCTGGGCCGGCTCCCTTGGAGCATGCGGAGGCGCTGACTGCTCATGCGAATATGTGGCGGATGACCGATGATTATTGGGATCTATGGCATCTGCTGCACGAGATGTTCGAGCGTTGCGAAAAGTGGGCTCCGCATGTTGCGGAAGGGGCTTGGCCGGATTGCGACATGCTGCCGCTCGGCCACCTTGGCATACGCTCCGTCGACGGCGGAGGCAGCGATCGCTGGACAAGATTTACGCGGGACGAGCAGGTGACGATGATGTCGCTGTGGGCGATTTTCCGCTCGCCGCTTATGTTCGGCGGCGAAATGCGCGATAACGACGAGTGGACACTGTCGCTGCTTACAAACGAAGAGGTGCTGGCACTGCACCGCGGCGGCCGCGGCGCAAGCCAGCTTTTCCGGGAGCAGGAACGTATTGCTTGGACCTCCCGTGACGAGGAAGGCGCGCTTTACGTGGCGTTATTTAACGCGGGGGAGCAACCGGATACCGTTACGGTCACGCTATGCCAGCTTGGCTTAACCGCAGCTCCGCAAGTGCGCAGCCTTTGGGCACGCAAGGAGCTCGGCACATTAAACGAACTGTCCTTCTCGCTGCCTCCTCACGGCTCGCTTCTTCTTAAACTAACGTAATAGTTGGGGCTTAACTAACCTGTATATTTGGGTTTGCACGCCTAGGAATGTTACTTGTCCAACTTCTGCGCAGCCGCATTCGTCGCCTAGGGACTGCGCAGACAAATTCATTTAACTGGAATTCCTCCCGCTAAATTGACCTCTGAACCGTCTTTTTCTGCATTTACATGGAAATTCTCCTGCTAATTTCTCGTATTTCTCACCAGCTAGACGTTTCGCGGAAAATTAACAGGAGGTTTTCCAGCTATTTGGTCGGATGAGCTTCTTTCGGCGAAATTAGCGGGAGGTTTTCCTGTTAATCCAACAAAACTTACTCCAGCCTACGTAACTTTGAACTTTATCTAACAAACCTGCCGTTGGTCCCCCTGCTTCGGCAGGGGTGACAAACCTAGCAATGTTACTTGTCCAACGTCCGCGCAGCCGCAGCTACATTCCCGCCAAGAGACTGCACAGATAGACTCATTTAACGGGAATTCCTCCCGCTAAATTGACCTCTGAACCGTCTTTTTCTGCATTTACATGGAAATTCTCCTGCTAATTTCTCGTATTTCTCACCAGCTAGGCGTTTCGCGGAAAATTAACAGGAGGTTTTCCAGCTATTTGGTCGGATGAGCTTCTTTCGGCGAAATTAGCGGGAGATTTTCCTGTTAATCCAACAAAACTTACTCCAGCCTACGTAACTTTGAACTTTATCTAACAAACCTGCCGTTGGTACCCTTGCTTCGGCAGGGGTGACAAACCTAGCAATGTTACTTGTCCACCGTCCCCGCTGCCGCAGACATACTCAAATTGCCCGGTGAAACCACCTTTTTTCCGTACTTTCCCGAGAACTCTCCGCCCTCTCGTCCCCCTAAGTTTTGGTTTACCCGTTCCAATATGTTACAGTTAGTGTTCAAGCGCGTGAAGGGTCTAGCTTTTGCCGCTGGGCAAATGGACACCTCGCTTGGGAAGTTTCATCTCATTCCAAAACACAGAGGAGGTCGTTTAGTTATGGCAAGCCAAACAGGAGCCATCGTACAGCAATCCTTAAATGCTTTAATGGGTGACAACGCTTTTTTACCAAATTTGCAGAACCAAGCACGCGAGCAAGCCTTTCTTTCTCTTGCCGCCATTCTATCTACACCTAACAAAGTACATAAAGCCTTTTTGCGGATAACGGTCGACAACGGCGACGTCGTGCGCATTCCGGCCTATCGGATTCAACATAACGATACACTCGGGCCTTATAAAGGCGGCATCCGGTTCCACGAATCGGTAAGCGAAGATGAGGTAACGAATCTAGCGGCGCTGATGACGCTCAAAAACGCCCTGCACGAAGTGCCTTTTGGCGGAGGCAAGGGCGGTGTCATCATCAATCCACGTTCTTATTCTGCGAAAGAGCTTTATCTCATTTGCAAAAAATATGTGCAGTACTTCAGCGACGTGCTGGGTCCGGACAAGGACATTCCAGCTCCTGACATGGGCACCGGCGAGCGCGAAATGGACTGGATGATGGCTGAATACAAAAGCATTCATCCCGGCCACCCCTACCTCGGCAGCTTTACCGGCAAAAGCGTCATCAACGGCGGCTCGCTTGGCCGCAGAGAAGCAACCGGCAAGGGCGTCTATTTCACCTTCCGCTATATGCTGCATGATTTCCTTAAGGCGCAAAGCAGCTGGCTAGCAGGCAGCACGAATCCGTTCGTGCAAACCGCGCTCGCGCATGCGGACAAGCCGCTGTCGATCGCGGTGCAAGGCTTCGGCAACGTAGGCTCCGTCGCAGCGCTGGAAGCATATAAATGCTCTTATTTGCACAATAAAGTAGTTGCCGTAAGCGACCGGAACGTCACGCTCTACAATCCAGACGGACTGTCGATTCCAGCTTTGCTCGAGTATGCGGTGCAGCATCAGGGAGACTTGCCTGTAACCGAGGCTGCACTAGCAGAGCTCGACCTAAAAGCGCAAGTTCTCGGCCGCGAGGAAGTGCTCTACTTGGACGTTGATGTGCTTATTCTTGCGGCGCTGGAGGAGCAAATCCATAAAGACAATGTCGAGCGTGTAAAAGCGCCCATCGTCGTTGAAGGCGCGAATGCTCCTGTCACCGGTGAAGCGGACGAGGTACTGACGGCTAAGGGAACGATTATTATCCCGGATATTTTAGCTAACGCCGGCGGTGTAATCGTCTCCTACTTTGAATGGCTGCAGGGACGGGAAACGCAGTTTTTCAGCGAGGAGCAGGTCTATAAGATGCTCTATGATAAAATGCAACGAACATTAAACGGCATCTTGCCAGCCTTTTTCGGCGATCCCCTTCCGCTTCGCCAAAACTGCTACAATCACGCCGTCATGAAGCTCTCCACCGTGCTTTACCGCCAAGGCAAGCTTTATTAATAAGCGGCAGCCGAGCAAAAAAGGGCAATCCCAGGCAGCGATAAGCTGCTTGAAGGATTGCCCTTTCCTATTTTACGCCCTACTCCTGCACGTAACGGTTAATAACCTCCACAAGCAGATCATTCAGCAGCTTTACCTCATACTCACCTACAGCCGGTTCAAGATGTTCGCTCCCGATGCCGCTATCGTCAGTCAAAAATAAATAGGTGCCGCCTGTCGCCGTTGCCATGAACCGCATCAAATATTCGGTTTCCACGTCTACGCCGCTCGAAGCTACCGGAATGATCCGCACTCCTTGCCCAGCCGCATCCTCCGTAAGCTTCTTCATCTCGTCAATAATTTGAGGATCATCATGCGGCGGAGCATCCAGCACGAGGAACAACAAGCGAGCCCGCGCTTCCTTGCTCCACTCATGCTCATGCAGCGCATCCCGCAGCGCCTGATCGACAGCTTCAGGGAAGTCACCGCCGCCTTCTGCCTTTTGCTTGCTGAACTGGTCGGTTACTTTATTAACATCCGTCGTAAAAGGATACGGCTTTACGATATAATCGTCATGCTTATCCCTGTAAAAATTGGCGCTAAGACGAATGCCAAGCTGATTCGCATGCTCATCCGATACGCGTCTCACAACATCCTTAAGCTCTGCTGTCAAATAGTTCAGCTCATCCTCCATCGAACCGGTCGTGTCGACCACAAACATAATGTCTACTTGATCCGATACTTTGGCAGACTTGCCTAAATCAACCTTAATGCTGCCCTGCTCCGGAATTTCCAGCTGCTGCGTCGTTTTGCTTTCCTGGGCAGACTGTACTTTTACTGTATATGCGCCTAAATTAGCGGTATCCCGATCGAACAGCCCTGCGTATACATAAGCTCTGCCCTCCGTATTCGTACGCGCCTTCCATATCGCCTTCTTGCCGGCAAGCAGCTCCACGGTCGCATCCGATACCGCCTTGCCGTTAGCTGTCACGATAACCTCCAGCCGGTCAAAATTCCAGAACTGCCATACCTGCTTGCTATAATCGCCCTCTTGCGCATTAAGCAAATTGCCGAACCTCTCCCACGCCGCAAGATCATCCCATTCGCCAGCTGTCAGTTGTCCTGCCTGCACGTCCTTATTCGGATTTTGATAGCCACGCTTGCCGCCTTCTTTCTCTCTTTCAGGCTTTACGATTAACGCCTTATCGGTGCCTGTACTGGTTTCCGCTTCTGGCGACTCATCGCTGGAGGAACCTTTACCTACACTTTCCGATGCCATGCTATTGCCCCTGTTTGACGCATCGTTCGAGGCGGATGAGCAGGCGCTGAGCGCTAAAAACATCACAAGCAATACAGTGGCGATCCAGCTATAACCCCTTTTTTGCCGAATTGACTTTTTGAGAGAATGACCCACCTTCATTCCTTCAGCCCCTTATCTTTGTGTTTCCTAATCTGACGAAATTTTCCTTTGGAATGTTGCATAAATAAGCTGCTACCCTTACAATCGTTAACAGACATGCCGCGAGCGAAAAAATCGACTGCATTAAGCTTCTATACAGGAGGTCTTCACCCTTGGAAACATTCGAATTGATTGCATTTGAAATGACCTATCAGCAGGAGACGATACAGCTATCCTTCACTTCCGCCGAGCTTGTCCGCGTTACCGAATATGGCGATCGTCTATGGTACGTAGATATAAACGGCGTAGGCGACCGTGAGCTATTGGCGAGGTTTGGCAGAAGCGAGGATATTGGGATTGAGCTTACAGCTATCGCCAGCAGCGGCCAAACGTTTCGGGGGAAAGGTTATTTCCATCCAAACGAGCCGCATCAAGCGGCAGCCGTACGAGGCGACGGAGAGCTGCTTGAACAATAATTGAGGCAAAATAAAGGAAGCCCGGCAAATCTCTTGCGAGATTGTGCGGGGCTTCCTTTAATTTATTATTATTTGCCGTGAGCGATCTCAGGCGTTGTAAGGCGGTCGTAGAACTCAACGCCCTTGTCTTTGTCTTCTGAGTCGCGAAGCGCCATCGCGGAGCGAGGATGCTCATCCAAGATGCCTGTAATCATGTAAGGGATGATATAACCCCATTCTTCCTTCTCGCGAAGGGGAACCATGTACTTCTCGATCATATCGAGTACAGGACGGATGTTGTATTTCGTATTTTGAAGCTCAGCTACAAGCAGCTCCGTGTTGCAGTTGCCGGCTGCGCGGCCCATGCCGTAAACGGAAGCATCAAGAAGCTCAACGCCTCTTTCTGCTGCGAGCAGCGTATTGGCGAAAGCAAGCTGAAGGTTGTTGTGCGCATGAACGCCAAGACGCTTGTTCGGAAGGTGCTGGCGGAACTTGTCTACCAGGTAGCTCATATCGTTTGGCTTCAAGCTGCCGTAGGAGTCAACAACGTATACGACGTCAACAACGCTTTCGTTGATGAGCTCGAACGCTTCAATCAGCTGGTTCTCCATTACGTTAGAGAGAGCCATAATGTTCAGCGTCGTTTCGTAACCGCGATCGTGGAATACTTTAACTAGCTCCAGCGCTTTGTCTACATCTTGGATGTAGCAAGCTACGCGGATCAGATCAAGCAAACTCTCGCTGCGCGGCAAAATGTCGTTTTCATCAACACGGCCGATATCAACAAGCGCAGAAAGCTTCGTATTTCCTTTGTTAGGAATAACTTTTTTCAAGAAATCATCGTTCAGGAAGCGCCAAGGCCCTGCACTCTCTGCGCCTTTAAGCAGCTTTGGAGAGTTTTTGTAGCCGATTTCCATATAATCGACGCCGGCTTCGTTCAAGCTTTGGTACAAATGCTGAACAAACTCGACACTAAAATCCCAGTTATTTACGAGTCCGCCATCGCGGATCGTGCAGTCAACAATTTTACAGTGGCTCGTTTTAGATTGCATGCTTTGTAACTCCTTTAATTTGAACATGAGTTCATTTTTTCTCATCATACTTGAAAAGGAACCGGAACGCAAAATAATTTTGTCGTTTTATGGCTATTTTAAAAGCTTTTCCGCTTCTGCCTACAGCCCTTCTCGGAACTGTTTTTAACTATTTGTTCACATATTCCGTTTGGACGGTTTCCTCTCTGGCGCGTCCTTGAACTTGCCCTTCGTTTAGTATGACCATCCCTTTGCATCATTCATCCGTCCTTACCTTACTTATGAATGATGATCGGTTATGCAATATAGACGATACGTCCTCCTAAAATGTTCTCGACAAAAAAACCGTCCCCGCGACATTGCGCAAGTAACGGCTTGATTGCTTATTTATTTTGTTATTTTACAAGCGTGCGAGGCTCTTGATCAAAATGGCCCGATCGACTCTTTTTTGTCTGAATATATTTCTCGTTATAAACGGAAGAATTGCCCCATAGCGGCACTCTGCCTGCCACGTTCATGCCTGCTTTGCGCAGCGCGTCCACTTTGCGCGGATTATTCGTAATGATCGACACCGGCAGCGTGCGCAGCAGCTTCAGCACGGCGATCGCATCGGTATAATCACGCGCATCGTCCGCAAAGCCCAGCTCAATGTTGGCGTCTACCGTGTCAAAGCCATCCTCTTGCAGCAAGTAAGCGATCGCTTTGCTGAACAAGCCAATGCCACGGCCCTCATGATTCGCTAAGTAAAATAAAGCGCCCGAGCCGTGCTCGGTAATCATGCGCATCGATTGTTTGAGCTGAAAGCCGCAATCACATCTCGCGCTCCCGAAAATATCGCCCGTGTGGCAGATGCTGTGCATCCGAATGAGCGCATCCTCGTTATTTTCAAAATCGCCGTATACGAGAACGCTCGATTGCTGCAGCTCCGCGTATGAGAAGCGATTCAAATCCTCGACGAGCTGCTCGGGAGATTTCTCCTCGCCAGCCTCCTTGCGAAGCCAGCTGTACCAATGAAACATTTTGGTGTCGCCGTCCAGCTCAACCGGCAGCTTAACGGGCCCGATAACATAAATGTCGTCATTTCCGCTTTGCGTTCGCTTTAATTTGTTTTTAATAATGGCTGCTATATTGGGTTTAATCATGTTTGTTCACCTTCTCTAAAAGAATATAAAATTAAAATTGCATCGATAAGTAGCTTAACGTACCGAATTGATAGCTTCGGTAAATTACTTTTGGCGCCGCTTCCGCATTGCCGCTTCCAAGCGCTATATATAATGGAACAAAATGCTCAGCGCGAGGTACTGCCATTTTAGCATGTGGAGCAAGCTGTTCATACTCGAATAGTGAATTTATATCATGCTTATTCATTTTTTCTATAAGCCACTCGTCAAACTCTACCGCCCAGCTCTCCGGCTCCTTCTGTCCCCAATTGACCGCACGCAAATTATGAACGGTAACGCCGCTGCCAATCAGCAAAATATTTTGGGAGCTTAAGCTGCGCAGCGCTTCGCCAATCTTGTATTGCTCCAGCATAGAGCGATAGGGGTTAACGGAAACCTGAACGACTGGAATATCCGCCTTCGGAAACATATGCTTTAGCATCGTCCACGAGCCATGATCTAGTCCACGTTCTGTATCATATGCAATGGGAATGCCATTTTCGCTAAGCAATTGGCCAACAAGGGCAGCTACCTTAGTAGAGCCTTTAGCCGGGTATTTAACCTGGTACAGCTCATCCGGAAAGCCGTAGAAGTCATAAATCGTTTCGTATTCATCATCCTTGGATGAGATCGTAACCGCCTCGGTCTCCCAGTGTGCGGTAAAAATAACGATAGCGTCCGGCGCAAGGCCCGCTCCGGTTTGTTTAAGAAATTGACTATATTCATTCTGCTCGACAGCGAGCATCGGTGATCCATGTGCCAAAAACAAGGGATTCATGTAGGGTTGTGCCTCCTTCATATCACTTACTATTTGTAACTAATTATAGTTTTATAACTAAGGATAGTCAAGTAATTAACAATATTCAGGTGTGCTTGTATAAATAAGATATTGAGGTTATACTTAATGCAAGTAAAAAGAGGTGATGCGCATGGAACAATCTAACCTTTGTCCCCGTTTTCAAAAGGGAATGGACATCATTAGCAAACGTTGGACCGGCCTTATCGTATTTCAGCTTTTGTCTGGCCCGCAGCGTTTCTGCGCCGTTCAGTCCGCGCTGCCGATCAGCGGCAGGCTGCTTTCGGAGAGATTCAAGGATTTAGAGAATGAAGGAATTGTCAACAGGCATGTCTATCCCGAAATACCTGTTCGCATAGAATATTCGTTAACGGAGAAGGGCCGGGCGCTTGAGCCGATTATCCGTGAAATACAAGTGTGGTCACAGGACTGGATAGAACCTATTACAGAAGCCTGATCGGTTCGAATTGAACAAAGGGAATATCCCGTAAGCGGCAATTGCTGCTTACGGGATATTCCCTTTGTTTTATCTTTACATTATATATCCGTTGCCCTACATGCGATTCGCCACGATAAGCACATCCATATGCCGCCCTGCCTGCAGCAGCTCGCGAACGATATTGCCACGGAGGATCGAATACCATGTCCTGCGTCCCGATTGCCCGACGATTAGCTGTGTAGCCTTCGCGCGGCTAGCAGCCGTGAGCAGCGTGCCTGCAATGTGTTTCCTGCTCTCCGCCTTGGACATTTCGAATACGCCGCCCAGCCGCTCTGTCAGCTTCATTAAGGCATCCCGTTTATGAATGGCTTCACTTGTCCAAGGGCCGCCATCCTCCACATAATGCACATGCCACTGCGCCTTCAAGCGGTAAGCGATACGGAAGCCGCGGCGTATAAGCCGCTCGGCATCAGCATGGATATCGACGCCAACGAATATAACCTCTCTTCTGCGCAAGGTGCCGCGCAGCGTTTGATTGCGGTCCCAAGCCTCAAGCCGCTCGTCGACATCATCAGCAAGCTCGCGAAGCGCAAGCTCACGCAGCGCGATTAAGTTGCCGGTCGTAAAAAACGCGCCAAGCGCTTGCTCGACTTTATCCTTCGCATAAATTTTGCCCTCGCGCATTCGCTGCTGCAGCATTTGCGGAGTGACGTCAATTAACTCCACCTGGTCAGCCAGCCTTATGATCGCATCCGGCACCGTCTCTCTAACCCTGACGCCGGTTACCTGCTCAATCGCATCGTTCAAGCTTTCAATATGCTGCACATTCATCGTCGACACGACGGATATGCCCTTCTCAAGCAAATGAATGACATCCTCATACCGCTTCTTTCGCAAACTGCCCGGCACATTCGTATGAGCCAGCTCGTCAACCAAAACAACATCCGGGTTTCTGCGAATAATCGCGTCTACGTCCATTTCGACAAGCGTTGTCTCCCGGTAGTTAATCGTTTGCCGCTCGATAACGGGCAGCTCGCCAATTTGAACGGCCGTTTCCTCGCGTCCATGCGTCTCCACGACACCGATGACGACATCTATTCCCTTACGAAACAATATGTTCGCTTCAGCCAGCATTCTGTAGGTTTTTCCAACGCCCGGCGCTGCCCCGATGTAGAGGGTAAAATCCCCCCTGCGCATCGACTCCATCTGCTCCTCGCGCTCCTGCTGGCTAAACCTGTGGAACAACGCTTTTCGCGAATCGCTCCTTTGCTTAACCGGCAAAATCCGCTCGCCTTCATGCTCTGCGCGGTCAGCCATTAGAAACAAATCGATCCGGTTAAGCTTGCGCAGCATGCTGTCCACAATCGAGCCTTGCCAAAGCTGCTGCCATCTGCTCTGCTTGGAGTGCCCCATTACGATTCGCGTAACCTGATGCGCCTCCGCATACCTTACAAGCGCGGTTGGCAAGCTCCACCGACTTGGCAGCGGCTGCTCCTCGAAGATTCCGCCTACCTTTGCCGTCAGCTTTTTTATGGAAGCTCGAAAAGATTGCTCCTCCTTGGACCACTTTTTATCCGGATCGATAAAGGAGACGACTATGATATCCCCATTCAGCCTTCTCGCAATTTGCTGTCCTCTTCGGACGTATAAAGAGCCATTCCAATGATACTGCGCCGTTACCAGAATACGCTCCGACGCGCCTGAGGGACCGGTAAGTCCCATCTCCTCGCGATGCTTCTCAAGCGATTCGTTAACGCCCTCGGCGACAAGGCGCAGCGCCAGCTCGCGGAGCACGGCCAGATTTCCGCGCAGCGCAATCGCCGGATCGGGGTGCAAGCCCGGTTCTCCCTCCTCAAACCGTTTGAGCATCGTTTCGGGCGAGACGTCGATCAGCCTCACCTCGTCGGCAAGCTCAAGCGTATGGGCAGGCACGGTGCACGGCGTGCGAATCCCGGTCCATTTTAGAGCAATCTCGTCCACGCCCTCCAGCTCGTAAACGTTGATCGTCGTAATGACGCTTATGCCCTTGCTGAGCAGATGCAGCACGTCCTCCAGCCTCGTCTTAAACGGCGCACCCTCTCGATTCCGGTGAGCAAGTCCGTCAACAAGCACCACCTCGGCATTTCGCGCAAGCAGCGCATCCAGATTCAGATCCTCCTGCTCGGCACCATTCTTATGCCAAATGATGCTTGGCACCCGCTCGAACGAACCGGCCTGCTCCAGCGTTTCCGCATGCAGAAGCGGCGTTGCCGCGCAAAGAACCACGTCGATCCCGTCTTGCTTCAGCTGGCATCCTTCACGGAGCATATGGTATGTTTTGCCGGAGCCGCTCACGGCGCCAATTAATATTTTCAATCGTCCCTGATGCAGCTTCGCTATGGAGAGCAGAAGCTCCTCGGGCGTCTTCCTCTTTAGCGGAGCCATAAGGCTATCCCCCCAGCAATGCAGACAATGCTAAATTCAGCTTCAGCACATTTACCCTTTCATCGCCAAACACGCCTAAATCGCGACCTTCCGTGTTCGCTTTGATCAACTGTTCAAGCTCGGATACAGACACGCCCGTGAGCTTGCTAATTCTGGCGATCTGTACATCTGCCGATTGCGGCGTGATGTGCGGATCAAGTCCCGAGCCCGAATTTGTAATCAGCGCAATCGGCAGCTGACTGATAGGCACATCGGGATTTTCCGCCTTCCAAGCCTCGATTGAGGCTTGCGTTCTCTCCAACAAAGCCGGATTCGATGGGCCAAAGTTGTTCGAGCCGGAGCTCGCTGCATTATTTTCAATGCTCGATACCCGTCCTTGGAACCACTTCGGATCAGTGAAATTTTGACCGATAAGCTCAGAGCCTACCACTTGCCCGGAGCTGTCTTCAATAAGACTGCCGTTTGCTTGCTTCGGGAACAGCAGCTGGGCTGCTCCCGTGCTGACTAACGGATAAATAATACCGCAAAGGATCATAAACAATACGCTTATTCGCAAAGGAACCAACAGGGTCGATAACGGAAAGCGCGAGCTGCTTTTTATTTGATCGTTCATATTCTCAATCCTTCTTTCATTATTTCGTATTAAATCCACAAATGTACAGCATAATCAATTAGCTTAATTCCAATGAATGGAACAATGACGCCGCCTAGCCCATAAATGAATACGTTGCGGCTAAGCAGCCTTGCCCCGCTCATTGGCTTGTAGGCTACCCCTCTAATAGCAAGCGGGATAAGCAGGGGGATAATAATAGCGTTAAAAATAAGCGCCGACAAAATCGCAGAGAGCGGAGAGCCCAGATTCATAATATTGAGCACGCCCATCTCCGGAATCGCAAGCATAAACATCGCTGGGATAATCGCAAAATATTTGGCGACGTCATTCGCAATACTAAAGGTTGTGAGCGCGCCTCTTGTCATAAGCAATTGCTTGCCGATGGCAACAACCTCGATAATTTTGGAAGGATCGGAATCCAGATCCACCATATTGGCCGCTTCCTTCGCGGCAATCGTCCCGCTGTTCATGGCAAGGCCAACGTCCGCTTGCGCCAGCGCAGGCGCATCGTTCGTGCCGTCACCTGTCATAGCGACCATCTTGCCTTCCGCTTGCTCGCGGCGAATGACGGCAATTTTATCCTCGGGCTTGCTCTCGGCAATAAAATCATCGACTCCCGCTTCACGGGCGATTGTAGCAGCCGTCAGCGGATTGTCGCCCGTACACATAATCGTTTTGATGCCCATCTCGCGAAGCTGCTCGAACCGTTCCTTCATCCCCGGCTTCACGGTGTCCTTCAAATAAATAACGCCAAATATTTCATTGTCCACCGCCACAGCGAGCGGCGTTCCGCCTAAAGTGGCGATCGTATTCGAAATTTGCTCCAGATCGGAGGGAATGGTTCCTCCTTGTGACGATACCCATTTGCGAACGGCATCGACAGACCCTTTGCGAACATGGCGTCCATCCGTCAAATCGATGCCGCTCATCCTTGTTTCTGCCTTAAAATCTATAAACTCGCCGCCTTCGGCTAGCGATGCATCATAGCTCAAGCCTTGCTTTTTCATCCATTCGAGCACGGATCTTCCTTCTGGCGTTTCATCCTTGAGCGAGCTGATCGCGGCCCATTTCGAAAGCGTCTGTATGCTGCTGCCTGCGACGGGAACAAGCTCGCTTGCCATCCGGTTGCCGAATGTAATCGTACCTGTTTTATCCAAAATCATCGTGTTAATATCGCCTGCCGCTTCAACGGCTTTGCCTGACATCGCCAGCACGTTGAACTGTGTAACCCGGTCCATGCCCGCAATCCCGATTGCGGATAGCAGACCGCCAATCGTCGTTGGTATCAAGCACACAAGCAACGCGATCAATACAGGTATTTCTAATTGGATATCCAAATATTTAGCGATAGGCTGCAGCGTTACGACGACGATCAAAAAGATAATCGTCAAGCTCGTCAGCAGCGTATTGAGCGCGATTTCGTTTGGTGTCTTTTGACGTTTTGCGCCTTCAACGAGCGCAATCATCCGGTCGATGAATGACTCGCCGGGCTCGCTCGTCATCCGAACCTTAATCCGGTCGCTAACGACCCTTGTTCCGCCCGTCACCGAGCTGAAATCGCCGCCCGCTTCTTTAATAACAGGAGCTGATTCCCCCGTAATAGCTGATTCATCGACCGAAGCCAAGCCTTCAATGACTTCGCCGTCGCCGGGAATCATCTCGCCTTGGGAGACGATGACGATATCGCCCTTGCGCAGCTCCGTCGATGAAACGACGGTTACAGAGTCGCCAAGCAGCTTGTTCGCGCTCATTTCCTGCTTGGACTTCTTGAGCGAATTTGCTTGCGCTTTACCCCTGCCCTCTGCAATTGCCTCGGCAAAATTGGCGAACAGCAGCGTAAACAGCAAAATGAAAAATACGGTTAGATTAAAGCCGATTCGCTCCTGCGAATCAAAGTAAGCCGGGAAAACCGCCATCAGCAGCACGATAACCGTACCTGCCTCGACGACAAACATAACCGGGTTTTTCATCATGACAGCTGGATTCAATTTGACAAAGCTATCAAGCACAGCGCGTTTTACGGCATCCGCTGACAGCAGCTTCTTCTTCTGATTGCTATTCATTATCGTTCACCTCATCCGTTAGCGGAGTGTTAAAAATTCTGCGACCGGCCCAAGCACGATGACCGGCAAAAAGGTTAGCGCACCGATTAAAAGCACAGTGCCGATTAATAATCCGGTAAACAATCCATTATCGGTGCGGAACGTGCCAATCGTCTCCGGCACAGTCTGCTTACGTACGAGCGAACCCGCAACGGCCAGCATCGCAATCATCGAAATATAACGGCCGAACAGCATAACAAGCCCGGTACTCATATTCCAAAAGGACGTGTTGTCTCCTAATCCCTCAAACCCGGAGCCATTGTTCGCTGCCGAGGATGTAAATTCATACAGCACTTGGCTTATGCCATGAAAGCCTGGATTCGTGATGGCTCCCTTGCCCAGATCCGTCATAAAGGCGATTGCTGTAGGCACTAATATAATGAAAGGATGTGTAAGAATAGCGACCGCAATGAGCTTCATTTCCCGCGGCTCTATTTTTCTACCCAAAAATTCCGGCGTTCGTCCAACCATCAGCCCGCATATGAAAACGGCGAGTATCGCATACATAAGCATGTTGATGAGGCCGACGCCCTTGCCGCCAAAGACGACATTCAGCATCATTTCGCCAAGCGGAACCAGGCCGCCGAGCGGCGTAAGCGTATCATGCATATTGTTAACGGTACCGGTCGTTGCTGCTGCCGTCACCGTAGTGAACAATGCGGACTGCGCGATGCCGAACCTTACTTCCTTGCCTTCCATACTGCCTTGCGAAGCATCGATGCCAAGCGCGCTCATCGCTGGATTGCCTGTTTTCTCTGACGTGTACGCTACGCTCAAGAACACGAGGAACAGGCACATCATCGCAGCGAATACGACCCAGCCCTGCTTTTTGTTTTTGGCGAATAAGCCGAACGCATACGGCAGTGATGCCGGCAATGCCCACATCGATAAAATTTGGATGACGTTTGTCAAAGGATTTGGATTTTCAAAGGGATGCGCCGAGTTGACGCCAAAAAATCCGCCGCCGTTCGTCCCCAAATGCTTGATCGATTCCAGTGAAGCGACAGGACCGATTGCAATTTGCTGCATCGCGCCCTCTAACGTTTTGACCGTCAAGGTTGGATCAAGTGTCTGCGGCACATGAAGGGCCACGAGCACAAGCGTAATAACAAAGGATACCGGAAGAAAGATCCGCGTATGTGCCTTGACGAAATCCTCGAAGAAGTTACCGATCGTTTTCCCTTTGCTCGTAATGCCGCGGACAAAGGCAATCGCCACCGAGAAGCCCGTTGCCGCTGACGTAAACATCATCATCATGATGACCGCCATTTGCGAGAAATACGATAGGGAGCTCTCTCCGCTGTAATGCTGCAGGTTCGTATTTGTGATAAAGCTGATGACCGTATTAAAGGTAAGCGTCGGCTCCATGCTTCCCATCCCATTTGGATTAAACGGAAGCGCGTTTTGCAAACGCAGAATCAAATAACTGAAAGCTACCAATATAATATTGGTTGCGATAAAGCTAAGGGCGTACATTTTCCAGCTCATGCCCTCGCGCCGTTTTAAACCAATAATTTTATAAATCAGCCGCTCAGAGCCTCCGAACACCTTGTCTAACCGATTTTGCTCATTCGAGAACACGTGATAGACATAGGTGCCTAACGGTTTTACTAGCAATATCAGAATCGCTATGACGATCAGCAATTGCAAAATATCCATTGTAGGTAATCCTCCTCCACTAAAACTTTTCCGGATGAATTAAGGCATATACGAGATAAACGAAAACAAACAAGGCCATTGCCATTACGATGATCATTGGCTTTCGCCCCCCGTTTGGTCGACAACGCTGCCGCACCAAGCTAAAAACCCGTAAAATAAACCGAAGCAAGCCAGCAAAGCGACGATCATATAAACATCTAGCATATTGTTTTCCTCCTGTATTATTTGTGGCTTAATAGAAAACCGACTTCGCCGTTTTGAGAATATACGATATGGTCTGCGCCCAGCCCTTTATAAATCGCCCGCGGATTCCACTGCTGCGTGATCACGTAGATCGGCTTGGCCGTCCATATCCGGCAGCAATGGACGAAGCGGCAGCTAAGCGCGAAGCTGCTCTCGAATATGAACACTTCACGAATCGGATAATGCGGCGGCTGCCAGCTTTGGCGATCATTCGTATTGATGTAATGAACGTTCATGATCCCCTGCTTGCGAAGCAGCTTCTCCTCCTGCTTGCTATTTGTCAACACGATAAATTTCATTTGATGAAACATTAACGTCCGTATAAATGATTTGCCAGATTCGTTGAACCCCGCAACGATAATATGCTCTTCTACCAACACCCGTATCCTCCATTTGGCAAAAATGGCAACAAAAAAGAAGCCTTGGGATAAGAGGTACCAATCCCGCGGCTTCTTATACCCCGCAGCTAAAATAAGCCGCGGGAAGCGCGATGGCTGTTGCCCCTCTCGAGTACACTTACGAGGTTAGCTGTCGGATTCGGGCCTGAGAGTTGCCCTACGCCTGGCTGCTGCCAAGCGATTCACCCCATGAAGCAACAAGCGTGCTTACACGCCTTATGCTTCGTTGGTTCCCCCGTTCCTGCTGGTGCAGGATTCAGTAAATTGTAACCATTTTCTAGCAATTTCCCCGTTTTTGGGCAGTAAAAAACCACAGAGGCCTATGACACTCTGTGGTCGACTTTAATCGATCACAAGTTTCATCAATCCTCTCCAAGTCCACGCTTACGAGGTTAGCTGTCGGATTCGGGCGGTGAGAGTCGCCCTACTTTGACCGGTGTCCATGGCACCTGTCAAAGATTCACCCCTGCTCTGCGGCCGTTCGACTCTCACATCGAACATGCGCAAAGCTTATTTAGTGGTTCCCCCGTTTTCCGCATTCACGGAAACTCAGCGATCAGTAAATCGAAACTTATTAGTAAATCCTGTATCGAATCTTACTCCTCGCTATTGACACTGTAAAGAGAGTCCGCTGGCGAATTTAGCTAATTTCAGCCCTGCAGAACGTTTCGCAGCGCTTACATAGAATTCGATCTCGATATATCTCACTATTTCTACGCTTTACTCCTATTTTCGAAAATAGTGTCATTCACCCAACCACCGTTTATCAGTGCGAATTATCAGATTTTTCAAAAGGAGAGATTAGAAGAGGATCAACGAGTTTTTCGGTGAATGAAGCTGTTTTTACTGCATAAATGATTGTATATCTTGCAAAATGGCTTTACGATGCCCAATCCCGAAATACCACTGTTTTACAATAATCACAATCGGGTTTACTATAGACGGCAAGCCGATTTAGGCTAACTATTATCGCTGAATTTTTCATTTGAAAAAGCGGGGGAACCAATCGCGGACGGCAAAACAGCTTGTTCGCATGGGGTGAATCCGAAGCCAATTCACTTCGGTAGGGTGTCTCTCTAGCCCGAATCCGGCAGCTAACCTCGCAAGCGAATTTGAGGAGAGATTATTGAATGACCACGCAAGCAGACATTTTTTCAGAAAAACTAGCAGCGCAGCCTGCAGACTCTATTATGATCAAACGAATCGAAATGTTTGTTCTGCCCTCCGTTTTGCCCGAGCCTTCCAGCTACCGGATTTGTCTCAAGGTGACGAGCGACATAGGCTTGGGCTGGAGTGAATTATTTATAAAACGATCCGAAAAACCATGCGACTGGACTAGATGGAGCAGCATGCTGCTTCGGTTCATCGGCATCTTCCCTCTCGCCGCGCCCTCCCTGCTCCAGCCGAATTCCATGATTAAGGACGAGCGCCTTGTGCATTTATTTGCTGCCGCGGCACCGGGCTTAGCGGGTACTCACTCATTTTGTCCATTCCGTAATCATAACTGGGATGAGGCTGTTTTATTCAAACAAGCAATCTCATACATTTCATTGTTTTAAATCAAAAGATTTACAGATAAGCAATTAAGGAATATAATGAAGAGTACAATATTAACGCTGAATTTTTCGATTGAAAAAACGGGGGAACCAACGCGAACGTTAACTAACGTCCCGCAAGGGGTGAATCCAGGGACTTGTAATCCTGGTAGGGCATTCTCTCTAGCCCGAATCCGACAGCTAACCTCGTAAGCGAGCAAAGGAGAGATTTATTCATGTTGACCAATTGTGCAAACCATCTGCACCATTTCACGGAACAGACCCCTTCTTTATCCGTCACACGAATCGAGCTATTCGTCATCCCTGCTCTCGCAGTCGATTCTGCAGGCTATCGCATTTGCCTTCGTTTAACAAGCAATCAAGGATTCGGATGGAGCGAGCTGTTTGCTAGCGATACCGAGGATTCGATTGACCTGGAACGTTGGAGCGATCTGCTTCAGAGCTTTATCGGCAGCGTCCCTCTTCCGCCGCTTCACCATTTCCAATACGACAAAACGGATGAGGACGGACGTATTCTCGACCTATTCGCCTCTGCAGTCAATCATGTTCTCGCACATTCCGCCGATTCGTCTCCGTACAACAGCGATCTTGAAGAATCTGTTTTGCGTCAACGCTCTGTCTCCTATGTTTCTTTGGATTAAATGATTTTATTGCAAAAAAAAGACAGTCCAGAACAAGCAACTAGGTTCTGGACTGTCTTGCTTTTTGCCTGCTATGTCCTCAGCTTCTGCAATGCCCGGTCAAGCAGCATCTGGCTGCCCTTCTCCGTAATTAGTACTTTGCGAACCATTGATGATAACATCCGCATGCCACCTTGTCGGCTCCACATAACGGTCATGGCTGAATCTGACCACATCAAGATATTCCTTTATCGCTTCTTCCACCGAGTAGCGCTCATTCGACAAAGAGTCATTCAAGTCCTCTAATACCTTATCTAGGTCAACAGCGGACGGATCATTGAAGTCTTCATAGGCACTCCCAGTGAATTCCGCTACCGTTATGACGACCCTATCCAAGCATACTGAATTTACTCCTATTTTAATACATGAAGGATCGCTTGTCCCCATACTCAGCACGAAAAGCCCGCGCTCTCCTCAGAGAGGCACGGGCTTCTTTGTTTCCGGTCGATAAGCTTAGATCGATGCTAATGCGGCACGCTGCTCTCTAACCTTGTACGTTGCCAGCATCATGTTGCGCAGCGAAGCCACCGTTTCTTCCATGCCGCGCGTCTTCAAGCCGCAGTCAGGATTGATCCAGAAGAGGGCAGGATCAAGCACTTTAATCGCACGCTCGATCATGCTGACCATTTCCTCAACGGACGGCACGCGCGGGCTGTGGATGTCGTATACGCCAAGGCCGATCCCTTGGTCATAGGTGTTCTCCTCGAAGCTGTGAATCAGCTCGCCATGGCTGCGTGACGTTTCAATGGAAATAACGTCCGCATCAAGCGCCAAGATCGAATCGATAATGTCGTGGAACTCGCAATAGCACATATGGGTATGGATTTGCGTCGTGTCGCGCACATCTGATGTGGACAAGCGGAATGCATGCACGCCCCATTTCAAATAAGCATCCCAGTCGCTGCGCTTAAGCGGCAAGCCTTCACGCAGTGCCGGCTCATCCACTTGGATCATCTCGATGCCAGCCGACTCAAGCGCTTTTACTTCCTCGGACAATGCCAGCGCGATTTGGTATGCCACTTGCTCGCGCGTAATATCGTTGCGGGCAAAGGACCAGTTCAATATCGTAATCGGGCCAGTCAGCATCCCCTTCACCGGACGATCCGTTAGCGACTGCGCATACACGCTTTCGGTTACGGTCATTGGCTCGGTAAATACGACATCTCCGTAAATAACCGGCGGCTTCACGCAGCGGGAGCCGTAAGATTGTACCCAGCCGTTCTGCGTAAAGGCGAAACCATCCAATTTCTCGCCGAAAAATTCAACCATGTCCGTCCGCTCAAATTCACCGTGAACGAGTACGTCAATGTTAAGCTCTTCTTGGATTTCGATCCAGTTTTTAATTTTTCCATTAATGAAGGAAGCGTAGTCTTGCGAGCTAAGCTCATTCTTTCTCCACTTCTGCCTTGCTTGGCGCACATCCAGCGTTTGCGGGAAGCTTCCGATCGTCGTTGTTGGCAGGAGAGGCAAATTCCATTTATGCTGCTGCAGCTTCTGTCTTTCTGCAAAAGGCTTTTGCCTAGCGGACGGATGAGCGGCAACTGCCGCCGCGTCTGCTGCTTGGCGATTACGGGCTGGCGATACCGACAAATTGTGAATCCGCTCGCCGTTTAGCTTAAGCTCCTCAGCACGAAGACCCGCTGTTTCCGTATCAACGGCAAATGCCGCTTCGCTAAGCCATACGATTTCGTCTAGCTTCTCCTCAGCAAAAGCGAGCGCTTCACGCAGTTCAGCTGGCAAATTATTTTCGTTCTTTGCCGTTACAGGCACATGCAGCAGACTGCTCGACGATTGAATGATAAGGCGGTCAGCCTCGATAACAGCCGAAATTTTATCAAGCAGCGCAAGCTTTTGCTTATAGTCTGAACGCCAAATATTGCGCCCGTCCACAAGGCCGATACCTGCCAGCTTGTCCTGAGGGAATCCGAATTGCTCGAGTGCTTGCAGGTTTTTCTCCAAGCCATGAACAAAATCCAAACCGATCGCTTGCACCGGAAGCCCCACTACGGCTTCATAATGCTCTACTGCATCGAAATACGTTTGCAGCAAAATATGAAGCGCAGGCGCTGCCGCATTTAGCTGCTCATAAATGGATTGCACCAATTTAATCTCGTCCTCGGATACCGAAGTAACAAGGATCGGCTCGTCGATTTGTACCCACTGCACACCCTCTTGCTCAAGCTCCTGAAGCAATTGCGCATAAAGCGGTACAAACTGCTCTACCAATTGCGGAAGCTGCTTCGCATCATAACCTTTGGAGAGCTTTAGGAAGGTGTAAGGTCCGATAATGACCGGCTTGCCCTCAATGCCTAGCTTTTGCTTCGCTTCGCGGTACGCCAGCAATGGACGGTTTTCTGTTAATACGGGTTTAGCGCCGGCAAGCTCAGGAACGATATAGTGGTAGTTAGTGTTGAACCATTTGGTCATTTCGCAAGCTTGCGCCTGCTGCGTGCCCCTTGCCATAGCATAATACGTTTTAACAGGAACAGGACCCCCTTCATAGCCAAAACGTTCCGGCACTAGGCCAAACATCGCCGAAGTATCCAGCATTTGATCATACAGCGTGAAGTCATTAACCGGGATGATGGTAATGCCTTTTTCCTTTTGCAGCTTCAGGTTGTTCAACCGAATGCCTTCCAGCGTCTCAAGAAAAACGCTCTCCTCCAAATCGCCTTTCCAAAATGCTTCAAGCGCTTTTTTCCATTCCCGGTTTTCGCCGATACGCGGATAACCAAGTACGCTGCTTTTTAGTTTACTCATACTCCATGTTCCTCCTAATAAATGTAATTAAGTTAAAATAAGAACGCAAAAAGGGCGTCGTTACCTTAAAAGAAACAAAGGTAAAGACGCCCGTCGTTAAATTAAACAGCGGTCCTGTCTTAACACCTCCCTATCTCCCGTAGGTAAAAGCAGTGTCGTTCAAATAGGCAGGTCTCCTGGCTCCAGTATCATCATCTTCAGCTTGCCTTCCCAATCCGCTCGGATCAGTGGCATCAACGCTTGGACTCCTCTGTTACAGTGGCGGGACCGCGCCGGCATCGCACCGGACTTCCCTTTTAAGCTCAAGCCTCTTAAGCATGAGCACCTATTTCCACTTATTCAGTTATTGATCGCTATCAGCTAGCAATACGAATAACCATACACTCGAATTAATAATCATTCCATGCAAGTAACGCATATCAAGCTCAACTACTGCATGGCACACGTAATTATACTATAATTTCGCCAATTTAGCGACAATTCGCACTATACGCATGTATTAACTGTATTATACGAAAAAAAGGCTTCCCCACTCGCAGGCTGCGCTGCGCTGGGAAAGCCCTATTAAAATCGTTCTACCTAACTAACCAACCGCCGTCTACTGCCAATATATGACCATTCATATAATCAGAGGCAGCGGAGGACAAAAATACGGCCGGGCCAATCAAATCCTCAGACGTTCCCCAGCGTCCCGCAGGGATGCGCTGCAAAATTTGGGCGCTGCGCACCGGGTCCTCACGAAGCGCTTCCGTATTGTCCGTGCTCATATATCCAGGCGCAATCGCATTCACTTGCAAGCCTTTGCCCGCCCATTCGCTAGCAAGCGCTTTGGTGAGCCCTGCTACCGCATGTTTGCTGGATGTATAACCAGGAACGTTAATCCCCCCTTGGAAGGAGAGCATCGATGCGATATTAATGATTTTGCCGGAGCCTTGCTCGATCATATGCTTGCCCGCAAGCTGGGAAAGGACAAAGACCGAATTCAAGTTAACGTCGAGCACATCCTGCCAATCCTCATAGCTATGCTCAGCAGCAGGAGTCCGGCGAATAATGCCGGCATTATTGACCAAAATATCGATGCGTCCCAGTTCATCAACCGTACGTTCGATAATGCCCGCAAGCTTGGCGCGATCCGAAATATCGGCTTGGATCGTAATCGCCTTGCGCCCCAGCGCCCGAACGGCGTCCGCTGCTTTGTCAGCAGGCGTGCTGTTCGTGACAAGCGCCACATCGGCGCCCGCCTCGGCTAGTCCAAGCGCAATCGCTGCGCCAAGCCCACGGCCTGCGCCCGTTACGATAGCTGTTTTTCCCGTTAAATCAAACAAACCCATCGGTTATGTCCTCCCTCTCGCACGCTTCCCGCTTTCTGGAAGCTCCGCCTTCATCATCTTTATATCAAGTGCCTCGTATTTCGCTGCAACCTCGGACGAAATGCCATCATCGGTAATGATATAGTCAATCTCGCTCAGCTCAGCAAAAGTAATCAAGGCGCCTTTGTCGAATTTGTTATGATCAGCCAGACAATAGACAGTCTTGGCGTTCTCCAAATACAGCTTCTTCAGCTTCGACAATTCCTCTGTAAAGATCGTAAGCCCGTATTCCAAATGAATGCCCGTGGTGGATAGGAACAGCTTATGGACATTCAACCGTTTAATCCACTCCTGCGATTCCGCGCCAATGAGCAGATTGTTGTGGCGGTAGCCGCCGGGAATAACGAGCCTAACTTGATCCTTCAAGGTCAGCTCCCGAATAATAAGCAGATCATTCGTAAGCACGGTTACGGGGATATTCGGCAGCCGCTTCGCCATCTCAAGCGTCGTGCTGCCCGCATCCAGCGCGATGATATCGTTAGGCTCGATGCAGGTGAGCGCAAGCGCCGCAATGGCCGACTTCTCCTGTTGATGCTTGCTGTTTGGAAATTGCAAGGGATAAAGGCTATCTTCACCCTCCTGCTCCACGACAGCTCCGCCATGCGTTCGTTTCAGAAGTCCCTTCTCCTCGAGCTTCTCCAAGTCCTCGCGAACCGTCTTTTCTGTAACGCCAAATTGCTCGCTTAGCTCGGAAACCTTAACCGCGCCAAGCTGCTCTAATTTTTCTATAATTTTACGATGCCGTTCAGCAGCAAGCATGGTGCACCCCCTGTAGCGAATGTTTCTATTTTAGCTCGCTTGCAGGTACCGCGTCCATGTCTGTAAAGGTATAGTTCTCGCCTGCCATCGACCAGCAGAACGTGTAGTTGCTCGTGCCAACGCCGGAGTGGATCGACCAAGGCGGCGAGATGATCGCTTGCTCGCTTGCTACAACCAGATGTCTCGTCTGCGAAGGCTCGCCCATCATGTGGAATACGCGTGCGTCAGCGTTCATATCAAAGTACAAGTACGCTTCCATGCGGCGGTCATGAACATGCGAAGGCATTGTGTTCCAGACGCTTCCTGTTTTGAGGCTTGTTACGCCAAGCATAAGCTGGCAGCTTTGGATGCCGTCTGCATGAATGTATTTGTAAAGAATACGTTCGTTGGAAGTTTCTTGCGAGCCAAGATGAGTTGGATTCGCTTCCTCCATCGTCATCTTGCGCGTAGCGATCTCGGCATGCGCGAGCGCAGAGCAGAAATAAAGCTTCGCAGGGTTCGCCTTGTCAACGCTTGAGAGCAGCACTTGGCGTTTGCCTTTGCCGACATACAGCACGTCAAGCTTGTTCAGCTCGTATACTTCTCCATCAACGGAAATCGAAGCCGGGCCGCCAATATTCAAAAATCCAATTTCGCGGCGCTCCAAGAAAAATTCGGTTTTCAGCGTAGCCGCATCCTCCAGCTCAAGTGCTTCGTTCACCGGCAGCGCCCCGCCTACAATCATCCGGTCATAATGCGAATAGGTCATCTTCAGTTGATCCTGCTCGAACAAGCTTTCGATCAAAAACTCGCTGCGCAGACGTTCCGTATCATATTGCTTCACATCAGTTGGGTTAGTTGTATGACGTACTTCCATTGGATAAAAGCCTCCTAAACGTTTTTATAGCGCTAAGTCAGCTTCGCTGGACTTACGCTTATGTTTGTTATTGTTCATTTTTATATTAACACACATTTACGAACATAAAAAGAACATTTTACTCGATAAAAAAACGACCTCCGTCCGCACAAGCTGCGAAGAGGCCGTTGTTTCATTTGCAGATATTAATGGACGAGTACGTTAAATGGCGTTTCGATATGCTTCGCATACTTTTTCGCTTCTTGCGAGAGATATTCATCCGTGCCCCTATTCGCATTATAGGTAACGAATGCAGGCAGATAGACGCCGTTGCATTTGGCAATCGTGCTCTGTATCGGTCTTAATAGCTCGCTGATCGTGTGCCAGTTGGCGCCGCCCGAACGGTATTCATTCTCTGTGCCTCCGGTTGTCGTGGCAACGATAAACTCTTTGCCCAACAAACACTCGCCGTCAGCTCCAAATGCCCAGCCGTACGTTAATACATCATCAAACCATTTTTTCAAAAGCGGCGGGCAGCTATACCAAAATAAAGGAAACTGAAATACAATCCGGTCATATTGAAGCAAGAGTTGCTGTTCTTTCTCTATATCGATATTCCAGTCGCGGTACTCATTATACAGGTCTCGGACATGAATGTTGGAATTTTTTTGCAGCTCAAGCAACCATGCTTGATTGGCACGTGATGTATTTAATTGGGGATGCGCAGCAATAACCATTGTTTTCATGAGGATCATCCATTCTCGTTTTATTCGTAATATCGCGATTTACAATCCCCATTATTAATTGAAATCTTATTTTTGAAAAGTACGCTTTTTAATCATACTAAGTTCTCTAGCACGTACCATGGATGTTAATTGAAGTGTTTGAGCAGTACCAAAAACCGTACTAAGTACACTAAAACAGCGTACTGTTTTATTTCCGGATACTTTGATAAAGTAATCGTTAGACATATAAGCATAAGTTATGGGAGGGATGGAATGATGCGCGAGGAAATGAACGAATCTAGCACGACACAAGGCATTTTGGCTACGTTACAGGTGATCTGGGGAAAATGGAAGCCCCTCATTTTGTTTATTTTGCTGCATGAAGGCACCAAAAGGTTTGGCGAGCTCAGGCGCCAACTGCCGAGAATCACGCAAGGGATGCTCACCAGTCAGCTTCGCGAGATGGAACGGGATGGGCTCATCATTCGCCGCGTCTATCATGAGATTCCTCCCAAGGTCGAATACTACTTATCCGATCATGGCAGCACGTTAAGCTCGGTCCTTGCCGATATGTGCGGATGGGGGTTTAAGCACATCGAATTTATGAAGGAAGCATCCGCCGATGCGAACGACAATGAGCCTCGCAGCGATATGAACGGTTAATCGTTCAGTAGTTTTTATAACGGTAGCAGGCAATCCCATCATAAAGGTATGGAATAGACATGCTTATTGTTTGCTTCATATAACGCTCTACAGGCTTTATCTCACTTACTTTAAACGTAGTCATCATAAAATGGTCCAGCATAAAAAGTTCGATCACATGAAACAACGACTCCAGCTCCTCGGACGAGGCTTCTTGCTCATTAATTAATTCAAACCCATATTGCTCAATTACTCCGAATGGGGGAATCTTATCCCAAAAATCGAAATTTTCATCGTCAGAATCATCAATGACACTAGCATGCATTGCGCTGAGCATCGGTGATTTTTCCTGTTTCAGATCCCGTATCTTAAACTGAAGATTAACACCTGTAGAACTATGAAAGACGATTATAGCGTGATTAAGATTAGAGCCAGGCGAAACCGTGATGCCGAGCTTTTCAAGCCAAGCTCTGATCTCGGCGCTCTCATTGCTACAAAAACGGAATTCAAAGCGATCTTTTTGTAAAAACTGGCTGACTCTCATTGTTGGCTCGCTGCCTCCTTAAGTAAGCACCTTATTCACCCGCGCTGTTCGTCGTAGCATTAGCCTGATAAGGAAGCGATTCATCATTCGTCTCCTGGTGCAGGACACTCCCATCGGCTGAATAACCGATTATATCAAACTTCATGCCTTGCTTCTTATCAGCAAAAACATAGCACAACCTAAAATTCCGTTCCACTTCAATCAGCTCAGCTTGTTTCTCGAGTCCCGTCACCTTATCCTTGGCCGTCAATCTCGTAATCTCCGGATGAATCATTACGCCATAGAACATTGGGAATGGGGTTTTTCCGAAGGATGCTCATGAATCATATAAGAGACGAAACCAAGTCCACGCTGTTTCTCTATGGCAGCTACAGCGGTAGGGCTGTAATCGTTGCTGCTGCACGCCGTCTTCAAATAGAGTCCCAGTATAATGACTGCCACAAACAGCAGCGTTGGATACAATTTCCTTCGCATACCGTCATTCCCCTCACTAAGATGGTATTTGCAGATGCGGTACAGTGGGCCAGCTGTACTCAGCCGTTTCCTCCTGATGTTTATTCCGCTTTGCCTTTTTTCATTTCTTGTTGAGCGGCTCTCCGTAAACGATATGAAAATGAAGATGCTTCGAATCCTGGTATTTTCCAAGATTAGTTATGACTCTGCAAGCGCCATGCTCGGAGACGACTTGCGACGCTACCTTTTTGACCATATCCATCATTTCTAGAAGCAGGTTGTTATCTTGATCCTCTAAAGTAACCAACGAGGGAATATGTTTTTTGGGTATCGTTACAATGTGAACGGGATAAAATGGGCGGGTATGGTGATAGGCAAGCACATGCTCTGTCTCCATTACCTTCTGCACAGCAGTTCGGCCGCTTAACACCTCTTCGCAATAAAAATCTTCAGACATATACGCTCCCCCACTTCATTAAATAATCTCTTTTTGCAATTGTTTCACTTGCTGCTGCTCGTTCGTAGGCAAACTTTTGCGAAAACGGTAAATCGCCGCCATGCCCGTTGTGGCGATGCCAACACCGAGAAACACGCTTCCTGCACTACGCCATGCCGGCGAACCCTACTACGATAATGAGCAAACTGTCAGCTCCACCTCTAACTTTGCTTCCCGTGCACTAATATAAACTTAAGCAGCAGCGGCGGGATTCTATCGTCAAGGCTATTGCTATATTTATGGAAATCTTACCAATCACATTTTCTTTTGTAAAGGTGCGCCAGACGCTAAAATACAATCAAACCTTCCAATGAAACCAGCGGCCATGGCCATCTGCCTCCGCTATCGTTTCCATATACTCTTTGCTACCCAAGTAGTAATCAAGGTGAAGATTTAAATCATACATATTATTATAGAGGTGAAACACGTCTCTTTCTTTGCCCAGCTTTTGTACCGCCATAGTTAACGCCGCTTTGTCTGCATTAGACATTTGGTTCGCTACATGCGTGTGAAAAACACATAATGCAGATCCCTCGGGGACCATTGCAGCTGTCTCAGCAAGCAGCTTTACGCCATTTCCCTCTATAAGCTGGATCGCTTGTTTTTCAAAATAAAGGGCCGCTTTCTCAAAATTCGTAATTCGTTCCTTATGCTCCGGCCATATCAATGAACGGAGCCATAGATAGTCCTCAGCATCCTCAAGATCATTTACATGCAGATCGATTCCGATTCTTGCCGTTACCGGCGGGCTATCCTTGAGAAGATACGGCAAATTGCCTCCTCTTATTTCCGAGCGGAGCACCAGCTCCGATGCTGCATCTCCGTATCTTTCATGATCGTTATACGCATAACCATACTTATCCCAAAAAAGCTGCAAGCCCGCGCTCGTTCCCAGTTCAATTAATGCTAACGGCTTCCTTGCCTTTTCAAAGATATAACAAAAAGCAGGGTACATATATGCACATCGCCTAACCTCATTCGTCTGGACAAGCTTGCTTTGAAGGAGCGGAATGATTTCGTGTTCATGCTCTAAGCAAAAACGCCTAAAATAAGGGAAGGCTGTCTCCGGTTCACGCGGATCGTTTACGATGCTGGCATAATACGCTTTCAACTCATCGTCATAACCTTTCAATAACAAGTAATGGACCGCTCCGAAAAAAAGATTCGGCTCAGGCTGCCCCGCTCTGCAATGAGCAGCCATTTGAAGCAGCTTATCGTCTTCGGCGATTTCTAACGAAAGACGTTCATATAAACGGCTTGAACCTGTACAATCCACTGCGAACCTCTTGAAACGATCGGATATTCCGGTTGTCATCAATGCCATCCCTCCATTTTCTACTTAACGGCATTGTAACACCTCTCTCGATAAGAAATATTTCAAGTTTTTTATGGTCTGCATAGAAAATGTTTATCAAGGTATTGGCGTGAGCTTGTCCTTATCTATGCTCTCCTCAGCCACGCAAAAAAGAGGAGATCGACATCTCCTCTCGTTGGCTAACCTGCTATTGCATTCCTGCCGGAATAAGTCTATTCATTATACTTATTTCCCGCTTTTGCCCAATTATTCGGAGATTAAAGATAAAAACTAGCTCAATGCCTCTCTGCTTGACTTGCTGGTGACGAAGCTAAACAGACAACTGCTGGCTAACTAACGTCATCAACTGCTCACGGGTATCGCTTAAACGCCCCTTCGCGTTCGTCGTATCAGCCGGCTCAACCCATGCAAAACCATCCGACTCATAACGCGGAAAAATGTGCATGTGATAATGGTTCAGCTCATTAAATATACCGCCATTTTGAATAACCGTAATGCCATCCGGCTGGAACCGTCTCTTCAGCACCTTCGCCAGCATGGCGGATGTCTTCATAATTTCAAATGCGGCTGCTTCGTCCAAATCATCGACATCAACGTAATGCTGCTTGGGAAGGATGAGAATATGCCCTTCATTTAGAGGCGCATGGTCAAGGAAACAAGTGACCAGCTCATTCTCATAAACGATATGCGTTTCCATTTTATTATTTGCAAGTTTACAACCTAAGCACTGACGGTCTTCCACTTCCAGCTCCCCCTTTTGCATGCTAACTATTTGCCCAAAAACCCACCTTCGGATTTTATCACTTGTCCTGTAATCCACTGGGACTCATCGCTCGCTAAGAAGCTGATCGCCCTAGCTGCATCCTCCGGCAATCCGATCCGTCCCATAGGGAACATCGGCAGGAAACCTGCTTTCATCTCTTCATTCATCCAGCCTGAATCGGTGGGGCCAGGATCAAATCCATTAACGGTAATTTGGAGCGGCGCCAATCCTACCGAGAGCGGCTCGATCAAACCGATCAAAGCACCCTTCGTTGCAATATACGCCAGATTATCCGGGTCAGGTCCTTTGGACACCATAAATATAATTCTTCCGGGCGTCCCTTTGGCATGATTTTTCTCGAAGCTTTTTGCAAATGCTGTGCTTAGCAAAATCGGCCCGCGATTGTTCACGACATAGTGCTGATCGAGCAATTGAAAGTCTAAACTCCGAAAATGGGTTGGTACGCAGTAGGTGGCATTGTTGATCAAAATCGAAGCGCTGCCTAGCGACTTTTCAACTTGCTCCATAATAAGAGCCGGTGTCTCAGGATTAGCAAAATCCGCCTCCATGTGGCTTGCCCTAACGCCCAAGCTTTCCAATTCATGGCGCAGCTTCTCCGGCCAATCCTTCTCACTGCCGTTGCCTTCCGTCTCATCAAAGGGCTGCCAATGCGTAAAAAAGATATCTGCCCCTAACCGTGCCAGCGAGCGGCAAATCGCCGTTCCAATCCCCGTTGACCTGCTGGCGCCGGTAACGATTGCTATTTTATTTTTTAATGAGATCATTTGCTGTTCCCTCCAGTTGTTTCCACGATGTTCTGCTCCATATACTTTCTACGCCTCTCCGTCCTTGACCTGCTGAACATTAACCCCAGTGAGTGGACGCGGAGAACATTAAATCTACGCAGAGCATTTAGTTATCATTTACAACATCAATCCGGCATGCTATAATTTACGTAGTTACGTAATTACGTTTTTTAAAAACAACAGTGAGGTGATTTGCTTGACTACAGCAAGGGATTACGGTTCAGAGCTGGATTTATTGACCAAAGATATGAATGAGCTTAAGCAGCTGGTAAGCCAATTAATCAGCGCCCGCTCCCCGCAAAAGCTTTTGAAGACGGATGATCTAAATGAACAAAGCGCTAATGCAGCCGTTGAAAATGAATTAGGAGCCATCTTTTATTCTGGCCAATATCATGGTGGAAATGGTTTTCGATGGGCACCTAGACAGCAAGACGTCGCGCAATTGCTTGACCTGAACAGTGATAAAGTAGCTAAAATATTGGCCGCCCTCGGCAACAAACAACGTTTGGACATTTTAACAGCCGTCATGCGCCAGCCGCTTACCGGTTCTGAAATCGTGGAGCAATTGAATATGGGGACAACGGGCCAGCTCTATCACCATACCAAGGCTTTGTTAGGCGCCGACCTGTTAATGCAAGAGGAACGCGGCGGTAAGTATTCACTTCCTCCACATCGTTCGCTTCCGTTTCTATTGCTGCTCGCCGCAAGCTCTGATTTGCTTGATACAACAGATTATATGGAGCTGACAGAGGTCAGAAATGACGCCGAGTCCTATCTAGGCGCAGGCCGCGATTATGATCCTCATCATCTCTTGTGGTCAGTCGTTGAAAACACCCTTCTAGAGCATCAAGCCGGCTATTCCACCGAGGTCACCATCATTGTTCAAGACGATAAAAGCATCACTGTTGCCGATAATGGACGGGGCATTCCTACCCAAGCTTTCCCGCATTCCACGAAGACCCCGGTGCAAGCCGTACTAACTGGAATCGGCCATTTTAACGCTAGTGCATCCATCCTTGCTCCGGGCGGACTCAAAGGCATTGACATGCCTGTCGTTAATGCGCTCTCGGAGAAGCTTTCCGTGGAGGTCCGCCGCGATGGCAAGGTGTTCAGGCAGGACTTTAAGCATGGCATTCCACAATCCGAGCTCATGATCATTGGCGTGACGAAGGAAACGGGTACAACCTTGACATTCACGCCGGATCAGCATGTTTTTGGAGCCCGCTTTGACAAAACGATACTAACTAATCAAATAGCTGAGCTGCGAAAAAACTATCCGAATCTAAAAATTGAACTGCTCGATTAGTTACTTCGAACATGACAAGACAAAAAAGCAAGAGGCTCTCTTTTCCAAAAGAGAACCTCTTGCAGCTTAGAAGCACCTACAGCTTCTTCATAAAAGATAATACATGCTCTTTGAGCTGCTTTTTCTCATCGTCAGACAGCTCATATCTTTGAACATGCACTATGTTTTCGTCAGGAATCAAAATAGTTGAAGGCTCGAGCAGCTCTTTTTTCAGAGTGTTTCCGTTTTCAACCTCCGTGATTTGAGTTATGCCACCTTTAGAATGTTTGATTTCCGTTTTCATATAGTTTCCATCTTTATCGTAAAAGTCCTCAATCGATTTAATTTCAGATTTGATAAAATTTTTGCCTTCTACAATAATTGAAATAGAATTCGATTTCAGGTAGCCTGTTCGTTCATATATGCCTTCTTCATTTTCCTCCGAGGTTTCCATCGCAAAAGCTTCTATATGCTCGACTTTCACACCGTCCCCGCAAGCACTTAACAAAACAAAAACAGCGGTGATCAGACTCCATTTCATCGCAATCGCTATAGACTCGAATCCTCTGTTTAACTTCACAACCCCACTCCTTACCTTAAAGTAATGCTGAGTACAGTCCCCACTAACTTTCACGGCATCAGCAAGCTAAAAGTCGGATTCTCCGATTCTCCCCCGCTGCAGCCAGCTAGCCTGTATTCCGTTCCTTCCGCTGTTTTGCTCGTTTCAATTGCGCTGCAGAAAGAGACCGGCTTAATCGGGCTTCCAAATGCATCATGCGTATTATCAAATGTATATTCAATCTTTTCTCCATCGAACAATAAATCCTGAAAAATAGGATCGCCTTCAATCGTATAGGAGGTGACATGAACAGCATCCATTGTGCCGTCTTTCACGTGGTTTACGAATTGTTTCCACTTGCTTGCGTTGCTCCATTTACCATGCAGATTCACGACATCTCCATTTTTCTCTGCCAGATCCGAACTGTAGCGCTGCTCCATAATCAGCTTCTTCAGCTTTTCTGTCGACGAAGCCGTCAGTCTATAACCGGTGCCGGTATCGCTTACCTCCGTGTACATGCCGATCTCCGACTTTGGGTGCAGCCATAGATGCACGCTGCGCTGCGAGCGGCCAGAAGCGATGACAATATCGTAATCCGGCTTTGAGATATCAAGGATACCTTCTATTTTTCCAGCCGTCTTTATCGCCTCTTCAAATACCTTTATATCCGCTGATTGTTTAAAAACACCATATACCGCAGCATTCACTTTTCCAAACTGCAACGATCTGCTTACCGTAACCTGCTCGGCAGCAACCCTTTCACCGGCATTCGGTGTCGTCGCTAATTCATTATTGCTTCCGGTTGAAGCAGCTGGCTGCTCTGATTTTGGCGTACAGCCCACAGCTGCCGTCAAGCATACGGCCAATAGTAGTGCAGTCCTTATTTTTGTCATAAACATACTACGATCACCTCATGATTACAAACGTTTACAAATTTGTAAAGGTTGCATCAAACGAGCGGCAAACAGCCCTCTACCGAATCACGGTAAAGGGCTGTTAAGGTTTTAATAGATTTTGCGGCCTAGCGCATCAGGAATACCCGATTTTCGGAAAAAATACGTATTAATAATATCGCGCCACTGCTTGGCGTGTTTCGCTTGATCGGACAATCGATTCGCAATCGGAACAAACCTTGCTTCGTCGATTTTGCCCGCTAAGCCCGCCCATTCCCGCTCCAGCTTCTCCGCTTCCTCCACGCCCCAAAAATGAGTATCGTAAATATGCTGGATGACTGTTTTTCCAGAATGGAGCTTATGGGTATAGGGCACATGGTGGAAAAAGAGAAGCAGCTCGTCCGGACACGTCTCAAGGTTATCATAAAGCGAAGCATTCGGTTCCTCATACTGCGCCGTATACCCTGTTCCGCTTGCCCGTGTCCGGTCTACGCCAATGCCATCCCGGTCTGCAAAATGATAGGTTCCCCACCGTGAATACTCATAGCCATCTACATCCGGGCCATAATGATGGTTCGGCGCAACCATCCAGCCAACGCCAAGCGGCGCCGTGTAGCTTTCATAGATCGACCACGACTTCATCAGCATCCCGCTCATCGTGGACGTAACGAGCGGATCGACTCCGAACGTAGCGATTGTCCATTCGATGGAAATTTCCTCGGCTGATAGATTCGGATTCCAGACGAGCCGGCCGTAACCGTAAAGATTAGCTTGTGCGAGAATATGCCCAGTCCAGCTTTCGTCATTCCCAATATTGGATACGGCAGCAATCCCGCTTTGCTTCATGCCAAATATCGAGCCATCGACGATTCGTTTTACTTCCGTTGCCGCGCCTTCCGCATAGGTATCAAAATCCAGCGCCTGCTTCCACTGCGGCACCAAGTAGCACAAATGCTTTTGCTGGCCGGTATACTCTTGCGTAATTTGAAACTCCATCATCTGATTCGTTTTTTTCATCGCGCCGAACAACGGGGAAACGGGCTCCCGCACCTGGAAATCCATCGGCCCATTTTTAATTTGCAGCAGCACATTGCCCCGAAAACGCCCATCCAGCGGTTTAAAATGGTCATAAGCCGCACGGGCGCGATCCGTCTTCCGGTCCCGCCAATCCTGCATGCAGTCATACACGAAGCACCGCCAAATAACGATGCCGTCATAGGCCGAGAGCGAATCAGCAAGCATGTTCGCCCCATCCGCATGATCACGCCCATAAGCGAACGGGCCCGGCCGATGCTCGGAATCTGCCTTCACGACAAAACCGCCAAAGTCAGGTATAAACGAATAGATCCGCTCTGCCGTTTCCTTCCACCAGCTTTGCACGCCCGCATCAAGCGGATCTGCTGTGGACAAGCCTCCTATTTGCAAAGGCGCTGCAAAATTAACGCTTAGAAACAACCTAATGCCGTAGTCGCGAAAAATGCCCGCAATGCCCGCTACTGATGGCAGCAGCTCCTCGGTAATGAATCCCGTCTCCACCTCATGGACATTCACATTGTTAATGGAGATCGCGTTAAGTCCGACGGAAGCAAGCAGCCTGGCATAGTCTTTTATGCGCTGCAAATCGGTCGTTATCGCTCCATTCTCATAAAAAATAGAACGTCCCGCGTACCCTCGCTCAATCGAACCATCGGCATTATCCCACTGATTAATCATGCGCAGTTGGTTGCTGGGCGACTCTTCCGCATTAAGCTCCGCTACAGGCTTGCCTGCGCCTATGTGACGCAGCAGATGGAAAACGCCATACAAGATACCCGCTTCCGAAACTGCGGCAAGCGTTAAATGTCCATTATCGGCAGCTTGCTTGTATTGAAGCGCAAATCCCTCTTTCCCAAGCTTCCAATCCTCCAATTGCACTCCATCCGATATAACGATGATTTGAAGGCAGCCGCCGGCATCGGGCTTTTTCTGAATGGTTGGCGTTATGCCGAGGCAAGCTTGGATGCCCTTAAGCAGCTCCTTTATTGCCGTTTCCAAGACGCCGGATGGTTCACCGCCATATACAATCTGCTCAACTATAGCTGAATACTCCGCTTTCAACTGTTCATTCTTCAGCGGAGAATCATTCAGCCAAGCCTTATATGCATGGCTATTCACTAAACAAATTGCCTCCTTGTTAGCTGTCTTAGCTCCCTTTAGACTGCGAAGCCTGCTTGACGACGCGCCAGAACGAGCCTTTTGGCTCATGGCTCTCATTAAACAGCAGCGGCCAGTTTTTCCGCCCTCGAACAGGGAAGTCGCTCAGCCATGTATAATCATCCGCAGCCCCCCAGAAGGTGACGGCATCAATATGATTCCGGTATTCCTCCAGCAAATGAAATACGGCTTCATACCGCTGCTCCTGCAGCTCCAGCATCTCGCCCGTCGGGCTGGCTAAATCTGTCCGCAAATCATCATGCCGGAACATCGATATATCAAGCTCAGTCAATTGCAATCTTAGACCAAGTGACGCATATTTCTCGATGGCTGCCCTGATCTCATCTAAGCCGGGGCTATACAAGCTCCAGTGGGCTTGAAGTCCGATGCCATGCACCGGCACACCCTGCTCGAGCAAGCTTTTGACCATTTGATAGATCTTATCGCGCTTCAGCGGATTGGACTCATTATAATCATTGTAAAAAAGCTGTGCCTTCGGGTCTGCTTCATGAGCGAATTCGAACGCTTTGGCGATAAATTCCGGTCCCACAATAGCCAGCCACTTCGATGGGCGCAGCGGGTCTGAGCCCTCATCCGTAATAACTTCATTTACTACATCCCAAGCATAAATGTCCTCTTTGTAACGCTTCACAACCGTATCGATATGTGATTTCAAACGATCAAACAGCTTTTCACGGCTAACGGGGCTTCCATCCGCTTCTTGAAAAAGCCACTCCGTCGTCTGATTATGCCAAACCAGCGTATGCCCTCTCATTTTTTTGCCATGTTCTTTTGCAAAAGCTACGATTTTGTCTGCCGCTTCAAACGTATAGGTATCCTCTGATGGATGCACGCTCACAAATTTCATTTCATTCTCAGCGGTCAGGCTGTTAAAATGTTTCGCAATTAAATCGCCTGCCTGAACGATCGTGCGCGGATTAACCGCTGCCCCAATATCAAAGGAGCCGCTAAATGCTTCGTACAGCTTAGGAATACCGCCATCCATTCTTCTCATGAATCTTCCCCCTATTCGATTAACCCTTCACGCCGCCTACCGTCATGCCTTTTACAAAATATTTTTGCAGGAACGGATACACCATAATGATCGGCAAGGACGCCACGATGGTCATCGTTGCGCGGATCGCGAACGGCGTCACCGTATTGGCTCCCGAGTTGTTCGCATTGGCAAACGCGTCGCCAGCCGTCTTCGTCGTCAATGAGGCGTTGGAGTTTTGCAAAATTTTCTGAAGCTCATATTGCAGCGTGCTAAGCTCGATATTCGATGAATTGTAGAGAAAGACGTCAAACCACTGATTCCATTGATAAACTGCCGAGAATAGAGCAACGGTTGCCAGCACGGGAACGCACAGCGGCAGCACGATGCTGTAAAACATTTTAAAATCGCCCGCTCCGTCAATTCTCGCAGATTCCAAAATGCTCTCCGGCAGCCCTTCAATAAAAGAACGAATAATGATCAAGTTGAACACGCCGATCAAGCCCGGAAAAATGTAAACCCAAAAATTGCTCAGCAGCCCTAAGTCGCGAATCAAGAGAAAGTTAGGGATGAGGCCCCCGTTAAAATACATCGTCAAAATAAACGCGATCGTAACGAACTTGCGGAGGACATACTCCTGCCTCGTAATCGTGTATGCGACCATCGCCGAACAAAATACGGTAGCTACCGTACCGATGACGGTACGAAGAATCGAGATCAGCGTCGCATGGAAAATCGTTGATTCCTTTAATACATAAGCATAGTTGTCTAGTGTCCATATCCTTGGCAGCAAATAAATGCCGCCCTTAATCGAATCGGTCGCATTGTTAAGCGATACGGCGGCCGTGTTCAAGAAGGGATATAAGGTTACGATCATAAGCAAGGTCAGAAAAACATAGTTGCATAGATCAAAAATAAGATCGCCGCGTGACGAGCGTACCCGGCTTACATTTTTGGACATCGATTCTGTTGCCCTATTATCCACGTTGTACCCCTCCTTTTAAAACAGTCTGGACTCGCCCATTCGCTTCGCAAGATTGTTCGCTCCGAACAATAGGATAAAGCTGATGATCGTCTTAAACATCCCCGCCGCAATCGAGAGCGAGTAGTTGCCTTGCGCAATGCCGTATTTCAGAACAAATATGTCAAGGTTTTCTGAATAATCGATGTTCATGCCGTTGCCCAGCAAATACTGCGGCTCGAATCCCGATTCCAGCAAATACCCGATATTCATAATCAGCAATACGATAATGACCGGCTTGATGCCCGGCAGCGTGACGTACCACATTCGTTTAATCCGGCCTGCCCCGTCCATCTCCGCCGCCTCATATTGCGCGGGGTCAATCATGGTCATTGCAGCCAAATAGACGATTGTATTCCAGCCAACATCCTTCCACACGGAGCTAGCTCCAAAAATGCCCCAGAAATATTCCGGTATGCCAAGAAATAAAATTTCCTCGCCCTTCTCGACAAAGCCGCCCCATAGCAGCAATTGATTGATGATGCCATCCGGCGATAAAGTCGTTTGAATGATGCTGGCCGCAACGACCCAAGAAATAAAATGCGGCAAATAGCTGACCGTCTGAACGATCCGTTTAAAGGCGACCTTACGTACCTCATTCAATAGCAATGCCAGCGTAATCGCCGTCACGAAACCAAGAATCAGGTTGATTCCGCTCATCGCAAGCGTATTTCTTAAAACGCGGATAAACCGTTCATCCTGAAACAGAAACTGAAAATGATCAAACCCGACCCATTTTTGCTCGCTAAAGCTTTTGGCAGGCTTATAGTCTTGGAAGGCGATCGTCCACCCCCATAGAGGCATGTATTTAAAAATAAACAACCACGCTAGAAACGGTACGGACATGAGCACTAATACGCGTTGCTCGACCAGCTTTCTGGCAAAATACTTCAGTCCTGTCGGCTTCTTTGGCAACACCGGATTTGACGTTGACATTGTTGGTTTACTGTCCATCTTATCTCTCTCCTTCCGGACTGAATCGGGCTGTGGAGAAGGAAAGGCCGGCGCAAGCTTGCTTCATCCGGCCTTTCGCCACAACCTAGATAACGATTATTTTGCAGCTTCGATCAGCTTTTTCACTTCTTCTGTCGTCCATTTCTCGTAGGCTGCCGTATCGAGCTTGCCAAATGCGTCAGTATACTCCGTCCATACCTTTTCGAAATCCGCCGGTTTCGAGAGGACAAGCTTA
Organism: Bacillus sp. FJAT-26390; assembly: GCF_001682865.1. Classification (GTDB taxonomy): domain Bacteria; phylum Bacillota; class Bacilli; order Paenibacillales; family Paenibacillaceae; genus Pristimantibacillus. Next base: position 92,885 of record NZ_MAQX01000022.1, on the reverse strand, counting down.
GGGAAATATTTTTTCGTGAGTTCGTCTTTTTTCGTTTCCCAAATTTGCTGCTCGGAGCCTTGCTCCTTCGGAATGCCCCATGCCGGGTACCATGGACGGTCATCCGGAGCCGCGAACAATTCGGCATAGGTTTTTACGCCGTATTTATCAAGAATCGCTTTATCCTCATTCGTTAAGCTCATTTGGAATACTTCAGGCTGCAAGCCAGGAGCAACGGAGTTGCCGTCTGGAAGAGATGAGCCGTTGCCGTACAGCGGCCAGTTCCACGAATAATATTTGAAGCCGAACTTTTCGTTAAACGCTTCATCGATCTTCGCGATTTGCTCAGCCGTACGGTACATCCGGCCTTTGTCGTCCACTTCGTACGTTTCGCCCTTAATGCCCCATTTTTGAAGAATTTGGTTCTCGTCCGTCAAGAGATTATCCAAATATTGAACGATGCGGGCAGGGTCCTTCGCGCTTACGGTAATGCCCATGCCGCGGTTTTTAACGAAGCCTGGAGGATCCAGGTACTGGTCCTTCTGACCGTCAAAGGTAACAGGCAATGGGAAATACACAAAGTCATCCTGCGTTGGGTCTTGCTTGGCAGCGTCTTTAAGCGCATTTTGCGCGTTCGCGAACTGCCAGCCATAATCGAAGAAGCCGACTACTTTATGGGAAGTCAATTTCGCCAAATACTGATCGTAGTTGTCTACGAAGGAAGCTTTATCGAACAAGCCCTCGGCGTTGATTTGGTTCAATTTTTGCAGCCAACGCTTCGTATTGCCATCCGCTGCATACGTCTTCGCATCAAAAGTCGTCATATCCACGATCACGTTGCCGTCATTCGGATAACCTGCCAAATGGTTCGGCGGGTTGGAGGTTGCGAAAAATCTCCAGTCATGCGTCAAGGAAACGATACCTGTCAAATCCTCATCCTTATGCTTCTCTACGAAATTTTTAATTAGATCCATATACTCATCAAGCGTTTTGATCTTCGGATATCCCGCTTCCTTAAGCACGCGGCGCTGCACCCAGAACGCGCCTTGGTTAATGTTCGGATCGGGAATATACTCGCCAACCGTATTCGAGAAAGGCAGGAAGTAAATTTTACCGTCCGCAGCTTTCATTTGATTGAAATAAGGACCGTACACGCGTTTAATGTTCGGACCATATTGTTCTATAAGATCATCAAGCGCGATGAAAGCTCCCGCATCCAGAATTTTATCGATTGCCGCATCCGGGATCATCACATCCGGGTAAGCGTTAGAGGCAATCATCGTTCCGATCTTCGTATTCAGGTCGCCTACCAAATGCTCGATTTTAAAGTTAACACCCGTTTGGTCCTCAAGCAGCTTTCCGATCGTTGTCTCGTTAGAGTTCGTATCCTTGGCTGCCGCAACGCCGTTAAAATAACTAAACGTCACTTTTTCAACCGGCTTATCCGTTTCACCCTCCGTCGCCGTAGTTGGACTGCCAGCGCCGTTTGACGGTTTTGCTTCTCCGCCGTTGTTATTATTCGAGCATGCAGCAGTGAAAATCATGAAGGCAGCCAAACAAACAAATAATAATTTCTTTGTCACTTTTTTCTAGCCCCTTTCAAGTCTAAATATATTTTGTAAGCACTTTCATTATAGGAAAAATAAAATACTTTGTTTACCCGATAAACTATAGTTCGTGCTTTAAAAAACATATACGTTATTCGCATATGGGCTGGCTTTAGAGTTCCACGGGAACGACTACCCGAATAAAAGTGCCTTGTCCACGCGAGCTTTTGATTAACAGCTGAAAGCGGTCGCCATAGATCAGCTTCAAGCGGTATATAACGTTTTGGACGCCAATTCTTTCCCCCAGCTCTTCTTCGCTCTCCAAATAACCATAAAACTGCTTCACTTTCTCCTCGTCCATTCCAATTCCGTTATCGTTGATCGAGAAGATTAACATGTCCGCCTCGCGCTCGACGCGCACGTCAATTTTGCCGCCGTTTCTCAGCGGCTCAATGCCGTGAATGCTCGCATTTTCGACAAAGGGCAAAAACATCATTTTCGGCACCATGCAATCTTTGGCGGAAGGGGCAATGTGTATCTGATAATTCATGCGGTCCTCGAACCTGTATTTCTGAATTTCCAGGAAGCAAACGATAAATTCCACTTCCTCGCTAACCATCACGCGATCCTTGCCCCAGGTCAGCGATGTTCGGAATATTTTCGCCATATTATGAATGATCTTAGCCGTCTCCGTCTCATCCTTGATTAAGCTGCGCATCCGAATCGTTTCCAGCGCATTAAACAGAAAGTGGGGGTTGATCTGGCTTTGCAGCGCATTGAGCTGGGCTTTCCTGCGCTCGAGCTCTAATGATTTGGTCTGAATATCCGCGATATACACATCATCAATCAAGCTTTTGATTTGGATCGTCATCCGGTTGAACTCACTCGTTAATTGCCCGATTTCATCGAGTGACTCCCCTTGCTTGATCGTATCAAAATGCTGGTTTTTCACTTTCTTCATATGCCGCAAAATACGAACTAACCTCTCGTGCAAGGAGCGCGTAATCCATAATATAATGAGCGTCGGGAAGAATATATTTAGGCATGCCAAAACAATGACAAATTCCCGTGATTGGCGTACATCCCTCAGCACCTCTTCCTCGGAAATCGTCCCTACAATACGCCAGTTCTCCAAGTAGCTTACATAGGCATTGTTAGCGTCAAAAGCAATCGAATCGGCTGGAAAGTCCAGCGAGTCATAGGCAACAGCTTCTTTTCTCCAGTCCACCGCAGGGTCCGTCGTAAATTCAATAAGTCCCTTGTCATCGACCAAATAGATGTTGCCCTGCAGGTTCTGGTTTCGGAAAATCTGTTCGATCGTGCTCGTCTTCAAATCAATTTTCAGATACTTTTTCCATTTATTTTTTGATTCGTAATAGTTCATCTCGCGGATGATGCTGAACGTATCCCGGACGGCCGTTTCCTCGCTTCTCAAATATAAGTCCTCTTGCTGCGTCCGGATAAAAATCGGATAGGCGTTGTTTCTTTTTTCCAGCAGCTTGAACCAATCCGTCTGTTTCACTTCGTTCGACAAATAACCAACGCCGCCTGAATGCAGCATGGTCGGGTTTTCAACATAAATTTTGATGCTTTGGATGGAAGTATAAACGGGGGTATAGCTATTCAAAATTCTTCGAAAATAGGTATCGTAGGCTTCGATATAGGCAGCAGGCTCCTGATAATCGGTTTCTAAAATTTGATTTAAATTAAAATCGGTATAAAACACCGATGAGATCGTAACGGCATCCTCAACCTCGGAGCGGAATTCATTGTTGATCTGCTCCACTGCCCGTGCAATATCCTTCATTCGTTGATTTTTCACATTGTTAGTCGTTACGTTATAGAAAATCACGTTGGTTAATACGATTGGAAGAAACACGGAAAAAAGATACAGGATGAGCATCTTATTCCTCAGGCGAACATTGTTAAGACTAAGGTGCAGCTTCACGCGTTTATTCCCCTTTTCCAGCGCAATCGGATGATGTTGGAGTGCAAGCTTAAATGAGCTTATTGCGGTATTCGGACGGTGTCATATGCTCGATTTTCTCGAATTGGGTGACAAAATAATCAGCGTTGCTGAATCCGACCATCTCGGCAATCTCATAGATCCGCATGGTGCAGGATTGGCGCAGCAGCTTTTTTGCTTCGTTCACCCGTAGCTGAAGCAAAAACTCATTAAAATATACGCCGTACGTCTTTTTGAACAATTGCCCTAAATAGACCGGATTGACGTAAAACTGCGCCGCGATGCTCTTCAAGCTCATATTTTGCGAATAATTAACTTCTATATAGCTTTTAATTTTTTGAATGCCGCCCTTCTGCTGTTCCTTCCTAAGCTCCGCAATATGCAACTGGCTTTCTTCGATAAATGCGGTAAACAGCCGCTTCAATTCGCCTAGCGATAAATTAATGTCATGCCAGCCAAGCAGCGGTCTGAGCGTCAGCAATGCTTGCTCGTCCCCCTCCATGCTCCGAATGGTCTTCAGGACGCCCATCAAGCACTGTTGAATGTTCATCTTCACGGCCTCTGGCGCGTAACGCTTCTCGCGAAAATCGTGAAACCATCTATCGATAGTCGCTTTCACCGCTTCCAGCTGCAGCTCCTCCATTTGCTCCATAAACCGATTAAATGCAGCCGAATCAAATCCGATGTAATTCAGCTTCTCGGCTTGGATCTGCTCGGAGATGACGATTCGCTGCTCTTCATTTACATATTTATATAAAATCGCTTCTTTCGCAGCCATGTAGGATTCACGAATGTCTGACAGCTTATGGACGGGAGATCCCGCATACAGAAACACGCCTTTGCCAAAATGAGCATCCAGCGCCGCCCTGAAATGGCTCAAAAATCGCTCAAGCTCCCCATTGAAGGGCGCAAAGAGGGAGCTGGGCAGCAGAATGCCGATACGGTTGCGATGCTCATGCAGACAGATGGGCTGACCCGCAGCCGTAATTCGATTCAGCTCCTGCTCCACGACCTCCTTGAAACGTGCATCTGAAATTTGAGCCTCGGCAGGCTGCCAGCCGTGGTTGTCATTCAGCTCAGCGAACAAATAGTATAAACGTTCTGCTTGTCTCAATTGCAGACGATGCTCCCATTCTGCAATGGATGCTTCGTTTGCTTCTCCGAGAATAAGGGATTTAATCATTTCGCCGCCGAGCAGCCGGTCGCTGCGCACCTGCTCCTCTTGCTCAAGCCTCAGCCTATGGTTCAGCTGATCAAGAATCGCGCTGAATTCAACCTCATCAATCGGCTTCACGACAAAGTCATGGACGCCGTAACGCATCGCTTGCTGCGCATAGTTGAAATCGTTGTAACCGCTTATAATAATAAAATAAGGAATGGCTATATTTTCCAAGGTGACGCGCCGAATCAGCTCAAGCCCATCAATAACAGGCATACGGATATCCGTTATAACAAGATCAGGCTGTACGCGCTTGATCAGCTCAAGCGCATCCTCGCCATTGTCTGCTTCCCCTACAATATGAAAACCGCAGGCTTCCCAATCGATCAGCTTCATCAAGCCTTTGCGAGTAAATGATTCATCATCGACCAAAATTGCACTATGCAAATGCATCATTTTTCCTCCTAATTAGCGGTTTATAACACTCGGAACACGGGGTCTACAGGTAAGAAATGAACGGGAATATGGGCATAACGACTGCCGAGCCGATCGGCAAGCAGCTTCATGCCCGGCTGCTCGCTTTCCAAATGCCCGAGCACGACAAGCGCATGGCTCTTGCCGTTAAACATGGCATCTCGCACATACTCGGGCGTCTCCCACTCTGGGCCCTCGCCATAAAGGATCACGTCTACATGATGTTTGGCGAACAAAGGAATCGCGTTCTCAGCCCCTCCTCTGTAGCCGGCAAGCAGGCCGATGCGGCTGCAATTCATCGATAAATCGCCAGCTGCGCGAATATAGCCGATGCCCAGCTGTTTTTTGATATAGCCGATGACTTGTTCGAGCTTCATCGCGGGGATGGTTACGAGCGCAGCGCTCGGCAAATATTCCGTTAGATGGTTCTGCCAATCCAAAGCTTCAATAAGCCCCTCCATAATGCCATCGGGCCGATACCGATGCCAATAATCATGGAAACGATAAACAGCCAATTTATGCTCTTCGATAAACCGTTTTTTAGCCTCGTAAACAAGATCGTCCACACCCAGCGGTTCCGTTTGGTCATGGTGGCTAAAAAACGTGCCTTCATGCGTTATAATTAAATTCGCCCCAAGTCGAACCGCCTCTTCAAGCACCTGTTGCGTCGCCATAAACGTAACGGCAATGCCCTTGGCTTCCGCTTGGGAATCGCCAAACTTTAGTGTATCTACGCGACTTGCAATCGAATCAACGGATGCCGTTAAATCGTCTATTACTTGCTGTATTTTTATCATCGCATCGATCCGCCCTTAATGGTTCGTTTCTGGCATACATTAATTAAATTGTAATTTCAAAAAAAAATCTACACAATGTAAAAAGTATAGTGTCAACCCTATAAACTATAGATTTTAAAATCCAAAAAAGGCGACCGCTTCCGAATTCAGTCCGGGAAGCAATCGCCTTCTATTTAAGTTTCCTAGATACGCTCCTTCACCCAAACAGCCATCTCGCCTTTGCCTCGATTGGCCCAAGCGTAGTAAGGGATAAAGGTGATATTCGCTGGCTCAAGAGCCGCTTCGGCATTGGAGCGGTATAGCTGCGAGCCCCACTGCTCGAATTGCAGCTTAAGACCCTCCGCCTTGATTACCTGAATGCCGCCAATGAGATTTTCTGCAAAAGCAGCTTCGAGCTTCGCATCTTGCGGCAGCAGCAGCTGCCCTAGCAGCGGTCCGTTATCCGCTTCCTCTACGCAATAGACCAGCGGCCCCCGCTGCAAGGCAACCTTACCTGCGTTTTGTTTAACCAGCGGATGGCTTCTTACACGCTGAATAGGCATCTCAAGCGCAAGCTCCACAACATCGCCGGATATCCACTGCCGCTCGATACGAGCATAGCCGTCTACGATTTGATCCGCTATTGGGTACGCCTCTCCGTTTATGAGCACCGCCGCATTCTCTGACCAGTCCGGTATACGCAGCGCTAGGGCAAACGAAGCCGGCTGCTCCAGCGTCACTTCGAAGCGTGCCGAGCCTTCCCACGGCATGCTGGAATGCTGATTAAGCTTAACTGTTGTATCGCCTAACGCAAGCTCCATCTCTCCGCCGATATAGAGATGCGAATAAATCGTATTCCCTTTCGTTGAATACACATACTCGCCTAGCGATGCCAGCAGCCGAGCGATATTCGGCGGGCAGCAAGCGCAGCCGAACCATTCCTGGCGAACAGGCTTCACGTGATTAAAGTTTTTGTTTTTGCCGTCGCACACGTCTGGCGTTACCTCTAGCGGATTCACGTAGAAGAAATGCCTGCCGTCACGCGACATCCCGGCAATAACGGTATTAAACAATGCCCGCTCCATAACGTCCGCATATCGGCTGTTAGGCTCGAGCTGCAGCATTCTGTGGGCGAAGAAGATCAGACCAATCGACGCGCATGTCTCCGAATAGACCGTGTCATTGGGCAAATCATAGTCAAAGGAGAACGCCTCGCCATGCGCCACCGAGCCAATGCCGCCCGTAATATACATCTGCTTCGAGGCAATGTTGTCCCATAACCTGCGGCAAGCTTCAATTAAAGACTCGTCTCCCGTCTCGCGCGCAACATCCGCCATGCCCGCCAGCATGTAAACGACGCGTACAGCGTGGCCAACCGCCGCTTCTTGCTCGCGCACAGGAGCATGGGCTTGAAAATATTCCGGTTCGATATGGATTTTGTTATTGCTCCAATGCGTCGTTCTGCCTCTGCGGTCAGCCTCTGCCTCGAAGAAGCTTGGCTCTTGTCCGCGCTTGTCGATGAAGTAGCTGCTCATCTCCAAATATTTGCGATTGCCCGTCGTCTCATAGAGCTTCACCAGCGCAAGCTCGATCTCTTGATGGCCGTCATAGCCGGCAATTTGATTGGGTCCATCGCCGAAGACGACTGCGATATCATCCGCAATGCGGCATACGATATCCAGCAGCTTCCGCTTGCCAGTCGCTTTATAATAAGCAACACCGGCTTCAATCATATGACCGGCAGAATAAAGCTCATGGCACTCCGTTAGATTGGTCCATTTGCTGCCGGGCTCCTTGATCGTGTAGAACGTATTCAAATAACCGTCAGGCTGCTGCGCTTTGCCAATAATGTCGATCATCTCGTCAGCAACCTGCTCAAGCCGATCATCCCGCTTCGTCTCAAGCAGGTACCCTACCGCCTCCAGCCACTTTGCCACATCGGTATCCTGGAAGACGAAGCCGTAAAACTCACCTTCCGTAAGTCCGGCCGCGATCTTAAAGTTGCTAACCGCCCCGCTTCGCTCTGCTCCCTCTACGCGGTCGTTTATCGCATCCCACTGATAAGGAACAACGACGTCCCTCACTAGATTAATATAATAATTCCAGAAACCATCCTTTATTTTAACTTGCTTAAGTGAAACCGGCTTTGCGTTATCCTTGCTCGCCGTTTGCCCCATAATCTATCGCACCTCTCTTAGCATCTATTAAATTTCATACTGCTGATTTCTATTGTATGGGTTAGAATAAAACATAAATATGAACGAATATAACTTATTTCTTATAAAATTTCACACAAGCTTGGAGGGAGTAAGCATGATGCCGGAAGCACAAGATCATGTCTATTTCGCAGCGCCTCCGCTGCCCTATTATTTAGAGAGCGGCGTGACCGTCCACAAACGCGGCGATCAGCATCCGAACCGGAAGCAGCTCGGCGTATTTGATCTGCTTATCGTTGAATCCGGCTGCTTATTTATCGGCGAGGAGGACCGGAAATGGAGCCTGACCGAAGGGCAAACGCTGCTGCTGCTTCCAGACGGTCCCCATTACTCGGTGAAGCCATCGGAGGAGCGGACTGTCTTCTACTGGGTCCATTTTCAGTCTGTGGGAGAGTGGCAGCAGTCCGGGCTCGACCATGCCAGCATCAGCCATGAAGATCATTACAATCGTTTCCTAGCGTCCCCCTATTCGCTCCATCTCCAAAAAGCATGGACGCTTCCCTACCCCGAGCAAACGTATCGCTTGATGCGAACGTTGAACAAAGCGGGAGGGGAGCGCCAATCAAGCGCCTTCTGGACGCAGCAGCAAACTTTCGAGGAGCTGCTGCGCATGATGGATTTGCGGCAAAATGACAGCTATACAAGCCCATCCGTTACGCTCGCGGAGAAGGCGGAGGCTTATATTAAAAACAACTACCGCACCGAAGTGACGAGCAAAACGATGGCGGAAGCGCTCAATTTTCACTACAACTATATTACGAGATGCATGAAGCAGGTTTATGGCATGACGCCTATCGACTACTTAGCGAAATATCGGCTTGAGCAGGCTAAGCTGCTGCTGCTGAAGACCGAATGGCCAATAGCTGAAATTGCCCAATACGTCGGGTTCGAGAATGTCCCTTACTTCTCCAATTGCTTCACCCGTCAAATCGGACTGGCGCCGACCAAGTTCCGCAAGCGGTATACGACTTAAATGAAAGAAGAGGCGGTCCCCGGAAGACAGCCTCTACTGCGATTATGTATGGCGAATGATGACACCCCCAGCGGCCTGCCCATTCAAATCGATGGTGTAATATAACGCCTCCCGCTTTCATGCCTGAAAGCAGCTGGTTATCATGGCGCTTTAACAAGCGTCCGCTTCAGCCAGTCGTAAGCAAGCCGTCCGCTTATTTCATGCGTGCCTGGAAATACGTCGATTTCGAGCTTGCCACTCGCTCCCTCGGACTCATAAATTGCCTGGATTTCTGCGGCTGCCTTCCGAAACCCTGCCACTGGAAAAATCGGATCACGCTCGCCTGATTCCAGAAATAGCGGGCGAGGCGCAATAAGCCCGATTAGCTCTGGAAGCTCCGCGTGAAGGAGCAGCCCCGGCGTGTAGTTGTCGATGCAGTGATGGACGGCGAAGATGCTTTCTTTGACCGTATTCGTGAAGCCAGTCAGCACAGCTGCCTGTATCCGAGCTTCCAGCACAGCAGCCGCGAAGCCAATTAAGCCGCCGCCGGAGAAGCCCATAAGGCCTATCCGGTCCGCATCGACCTCTGGCCGTGAAGAGAAGCATTGAAATGTCTTTAACGCTTCCGCTACGCGCAAGCCGGTAAGCGTCTTCCCAAGCATCATCAGCTGCGTCGACAAGTTGTGGCAGGAATTTGGGGAATCAGGATTATGCGCAAGATCGGCAAGCAGCCTGCGTTCGCCGAAGCCGATGACATCGGGAGCGATAACGGCCATCCCCCTCTTAACTAGCTGCACGGCAAAATGCTGATGGATGCCTGGCTCAGACTCATCAGGAGAGCCATCCTTCAACAGCCCAACAATTTCTCGGCTGCCGTAGCCATGGCCATGCAGCGCCAGCACGCCTGGCAGCGGCCCTTTGGCGCCATCTGGAATAAGCACATAAGCGGCAAAGGCCAGCTCCGGTGTAGCCGACAGCTCCACGCGTTCGCGAATATATCCGTCGCACTGAACGCGCTCCAGCAGCTTAGGGGCATGATCAGGATTTGGCTCAAAATGGCCGATCAACTCGCGCAGCGCCGCTTTCAGCTTAGGCTTCCGTTCGTTTCTGAGCTGCAGATTTTGATTGCGATGCCGATCAAGCGCTTCGTTATACAGCTTTTCTAAATAAGAATCTCCATTCCACATTTAGGTCTCTCCTCCTTTGATAATGCTCTTCAGCAAGCTTTTTAAGAAGAAATAGCTATGTCTGTGATTTCTTATCGTGACTTTGCTTGACATAATAAGATTTAAGTAGGGTATTGAATTTTTATTCTCTATGTTGTATATTTATGCAATGAGACGAATAATCGGGAGGCACGTAAATGATTCAGATGGAAAATTCGGTAACGGCAGCTTTATTGGAAACGGCTCAGAAATCGGTTCTTTTTACGGCACGCCGTCCTAGCATTGTGATGGAACGCGGCGAAGGGATGCATTTATGGGATACGGATGGAAAACGTTACTTGGACTTTGTCGGCGGCTGGGCTGTAACTAGCTTGGGACATTCCCCTGCTGTACTGCAGGAGGCTTTGTCACGTCAGGCTTCAACGTTAGTGCATGCAAGCCCCGGTTACTATAATAAGCCTATGATTGAATTCGCCGAGCTGTTGACCAGCGTAAGCGGCATGGACAAAGCTTTTTTTGCGAGCAGCGGCGCCGAAGCGAACGAAAGCGCAATAAAGCTGGCAAGAAAGCATGGCGCAGTTCATATGAATGGCGCCTATGAAATCATTACGTTAAAGAACAGCTTTCACGGTCGCTCCTTGGCCATGATGTCTGCGACAGGAAAAGAGCAGTGGAAGGAGCTTTTTGCGCCCAAGGTGGACGGCTTCAAGCATGTGCCTATCAATGACCTTGATGCTTGCTTCGCTGCGGTTACGAACGAGACCTGCGCGATAATGGTCGAGCTTGTACAAGGTGAGGGCGGCGTCCATGCTGTGGATGAAGCTTATTTGTATGGCCTGCGCAAAATGTGCGACATGTACGGCATGCTGCTTATTTTTGATGAAGTACAGACGGGGATGGGCAGAACGGGCAAGCTTTTTGCCTATGAGCATTACGGTATTATGCCCGACGTTATCACCCTTGGCAAAGGCATTGGCGGCGGCTTCCCGCTATCGGCGATGCTGACGAAAAGCAAATACGATCTATTCGAGCCGGGCGACCAAGGCGGAACTTACACGGGAGCGCCGCTTGCAATGGCAGCAGGCTACGCCGTGCTTCAGGAGCTATTGGAGCAAAATTTGGCGAGCAACGCCAAGACGCAAGGGCAGTATCTGACAGCTAGCCTGCGCAACCTATCCTGCGAAGTTCCGATTTCAAATATTCGCGGCAAAGGGCTTCTGCTGGCATTTGACGTACCAGAGGGGACCGCGCCCGAGCTTGCTGCGATTTGCTTGCAGGAAGGGCTGCTCATCAACGCATTAAACGCGTCAACGATCCGGCTCGTACCGCCGCTAATCGTAACCCAAAAGGACATCGACCAAATGCTGAGCATCCTGTTCCGCGCTTTCGGCCAGCTGCAAGCTGGTTAAGCTTGGGCAGCAGGTGCAGGGCAGAGGCGCTAATCCGCATCACTTAAGCCAACCCTCGAACAACTCGTCCAATTCCGATTCAGGAAGGACGAGTTTTTTTATGGGCGAGAAGCAATCTGCTCGCATGGCGCAGCATCTCCAGTTACTTTTCCAAGCACGCTCCAACAAACAATTTGCAACGCGGCTCCTTCTTACTACTCTGATTATATGCGAAGCGAACGGTTCGTACGCCAACCTCCGCTACCAATTCAGCGCGTTCCCCGCATGATCAACATACTCGCAATCGGCTGCGGCCGCATTCGTATTTAGGCGTGCCTCGACTAGCCGCAATATTGAATCGGCTGACTGCTCCGGTGTGAGCGCCGCACCCGCATCAAGCTTGCCCTGCATATACGTCTGCACCCAGCCGGGATGTACGACGAGCACTCGTCCGCCGTGCGGCTTGATGCCATTGTGGACGAGCTTCGATTGCATGTTCAGCGCAGCCTTCGACATGCAATAAGCGTACCAGCTATTTCGGTGGCAATCGCCGATGCTGCCTGCCTCTGACGAAATATTAACGAGAAATTTCGCTTCGCTCTTTAGCAGCAGCGGCATAAACGTCTGGCTCATCCGCAGGCTGCCTAAAGTGTTGACGTTATACACCTCCATCATTTCCGCATAATTGAGCGGATCAAGCACGGTCGCACCAATATCGCCCAAAATGGCACCGTTATTGATCAACAAATCAAGCCGGTCCGTCAACGCAGACGTTGCCCGCCACGCCCCAGCCACCGATTCATCGCTTGATATATCTAGCCGCAGCACGTTCAGCCGATCGGAATATGTATCCTTAAGCTCCGCAAGCTGAGGTACTTCCTCAGCATATTGTCCGGCAAACACATGATAACCCTGCTTAAGCAAACCTTTAACAAGCGCTAACCCTACCCCACGGTCCGTTCCGGTTACGAATGCTGTTTTCGTCAATTGACCCACTCCTCTAATAATCTTTTAAAAAGGTTGCGAATGTTGGATAAGCCGCTTTGCATAATTTAGATACGGTTGTAAAGCTCCCAATCAAGCAGGAGGGCTCCTATTTTGCGTAAACGTGCTGCCAAAAATAAAGAATTTACGATATACGTCATTCCGGCGTGGAAATGGAAGGAATTTATCGCCTTCGAGCTTATCGGCGGCACTGCCTTCTATTTGCTTTGCCGTAAAACCGCTCATTCCGAGCTGTTTGGCGTCGCTGCCAACATAGCCGGGCCGCAAATGCTCAAATACTTAATGGCGGCTTATCGGCTGGACGCAAAAAACGTTCCGCAGCCCCCGCCGAGCTAGCGGAATTGCAGAACGTTTCTTAAACGCTAGAAGCCGAAATATGCTTTCGCATTGCGGTAGGAGATGTTCTGGACCATATTGCCCAGCAGCTCCATATCCGCCGGGGCCTCGCCATTTTCAACCCATTCGCCAAGCAAATTGCAGAGCAATCGTCTGAAATACTCATGCCTGGTGTAGGATAAGAAGCTGCGGGAATCAGTAAGCATCCCGACAAAGCGGCTAAGCAGTCCCAGATTAGCAAGCGCATTCATTTGATCTAGCATACCATTTTTTGTATCGTTGAACCACCATGCGGAGCCGAGCTGAATTTTTCCCGGCACCCCGCCGCCTTGAAAGCTTCCAATAATTGAGCCGAGCACGTCATTGTCCTTGGCGTTAAGCGAATAAACGATTGTTTTCGGAAGCGCATCATCCGTATCCAGCGCATCAAGCAGTCTGGCGAGCGGGTACGCTACTGCGCTATCGTTGATCGAGTCAAAGCCCGTATCCGGTCCAAGCTTGCCGAACATGCGCGAGCTGTTGTTGCGAGCCGCGTTGATATGGAATTGCATCGCCCAGCCGCGCTCGGCATACAACCTTCCAAGAAAGAGCAGCGTGTGCGTTTTGTACTGCTTTTCTTCTTCCAAGCTTACCGTTTCCCCATTTAAAGCTCTGGCAAAAATAGCGGCAGCTTCCTCTTTCGTCGTCTCGGCGTAAGCGACATAATCCAGGGCATGGTCGGATACCTTACAGCCCACCTCGTCAAAAAACTTCACTCTCGCCGCAAGCGCATCAAGCAGCTCATCATAGCTGCCAATTTTGCTTGAAGCCGCGGCGCCAAGCTTGCCGATCCACTCCAAGAACGTCGCGCGGTTTATTTCGAGCGCTTTGTCCGGCCGGAAGGACGGAAGCACCTGCACGTTAAAATCTTCTAAACCCTTAATCGCCATATGGTATTCAAGCGAATCAGCCGGGTCATCCGTCGTGCAAATGACCTCTACGTTCGACATTTTGATCAAATCACGCGCTCGATACTGGCCGGTTGCCAGCTTCGCATTGACCTTCTCCCAAATCACCGGCGCCGTTTTCTCATTAATAAGCTCGTTCACGCCAAAATAGCGGCGAAGCTCCAAATGCGACCATTGATACAGCGGATTGCCAACCGTTTGCGGTACCGTCCTCGCCCAAGCCTCGAAGCGCTCGTAATCAGTCACGCCCTCTCCGCCGGTTACGTAACGTTCCTCAACGCCATTCGCCCGCATCGCCCGCCATTTATAGTGATCGCCGTACAGCCATGCCTCCGTAAGGTTCGAGAAGCTTGTATTCTCGAAAATTTGCTGCGGGCTTAGATGGCAGTGATAGTCAATAATAGGCATGTCCTTCGCAAAATCATGGTATAACCGGATTGCCGTTTCGTTCGATAACAAAAAATCGTCGTCCATAAATGGCTTCATTCCGTTTCCCCCAGTACACTATTTGTGGAATTTCACAAGGTCATCGATCTGTACGGCAAGCCCCGTCTGAATGGAACGATTCGCTGCAATGCCCGTTAGAATCGATCTTGCTCCGTCAATATGATTAGCCGCACGGTTGAACGGGTCCTCCACTGGCGTCCCGAACAAATCGTTCAGCAGGACTGGATCGCCGCCGCCGTGGCCGCCAACGCCGACCTCTACATCAACCTCATAAGGGGCTGCGAACATAGGGAACACCTTAATCGTTTTTTCCTTCAAGGCGCCCTCTTGTGATTTCTCCCCGCCCGAATTGACATACGATTGCTCGACGATATTCATTTCAATGCGGCCCTTCGTCCCATTAAAAGCGATGCGATAGCCTTCCCATGGCAAGTATGCATTTAACGAATAGGTTAAAATCGCGTTGTTTCTGTAGCGGACAAGCACGCCCATCGTGTCTTCAATATTGATTCCGTCTCCGAACACGCTTTGGTCGCGGCGATAGCCATCCTCATGCTCCGCATCCAAATACATCGCCTTTAAATGGTCATTTTTATCCAAGTGTAGCGCAAACGGATCGTTCTCAGCAATCGGGTTTCCAGTCGCGCGCTCATAAAACTTCGTTTCGCCGCGCTGCTCGGCATTTTCACGTCCGTAGAACAATAGGTCGCCAAAGGCGAACACCGACTCCGGCTGCGAGCCGATCCAGAAATTGACGAGATCAAAGTGATGCGTCGATTTATGCACGAGCAGACCGCCGCTGTTTTGCTTGTTGCGATGCCATCTTCTAAAGTAGTCGGCGCCATGCTGCGTATTCAGCAGCCATTCAAAGTGGACGGAAGTTACTTTCCCGATTGTTCCATTCGCGATAAGCTCCCTAGCTTTCGTATGATGCGGCGCGTAGCGATAGTTGAACGTTACCCGCACATTACGGCCCGTGCGCTCCACCGCATCCAAAATATCCTGGCATTTTTTCTCGTCAACCGTCATCGGCTTCTCGGTCACGACATCGCATCCAAGCTCCAGCGCACGAATGATGTACGTATGGTGCGTCCGGTCCATGCTCGTCACGATAACCGCATCAGGCTTCTCCTGCTCGATCATCCGATCAAATTCATTGGACTTGTATGTTTTTACTGCCTCATATTTATATTTATCCACTAAAATGCGGTTCGCATAGTCCATCCGGGTTTGGTTAATATCACAAAATGCGAGCAGCTCCGACGTCTCTCTGAAATCGGTTGCAAGCGCACCGTAAAAAAATTCAGCCCTGCCTCCGCTTCCTACCAATACATAACGTTTTTTTGTCATACTATGATTCCTCCCTCAATTCGCTTGCTTTCATCTTACTGCATGAGAGTGATATAATTCTCTGCATATGATGCTGATTTTTCATAAAACACCGCTTATTTTGCGAAAATATTAAAAGGAGCGAATCGATGAAAAATATTCCGCTGGAATTCCACAGCTTTGGCGCCACTCCCGAGCTGTATATAGAATATACCAAGCGCGCAGCTCCATTCACGATGGAAGATGACCATTATCATGACTATTACGAAATATACTATATGCTCGCTGGCCAGCGGATTTATTTTATCCGTGACCGCTCTTATTCTGTCGAGCAAGGCGACCTGGTTTTCATCCAAAAGCATGAGCTTCATAAAACGATGCAAAGCGGCGATGCCGCGCATGAGCGCCTGATCGTTCATTTTGATGATGCAACGATCCGCTCTCTAGCAGGCAAGCATGCCGAGCTTCTATTAACGCCGTTTAGGCAAGCCTCCCATATTATCCGTTTGCCAAGGCAAGAGCAGCTTGCTGTTGACCAATTGATGCGAAGGCTGCTTGCAGAGATCGAACAGCGCCCAGAAGGGTTTGAGCTTTTCCCGCCGCATGCGGTAACCGAGCTGCTGCTGACCGCAGCCAGATACTTGCAGAAGCATGAGCCTGCTCCGCTCCACCATGCTACGCCCATGCATGCAAAAATATCTGAAGTAATCCGCTATATTAATGCTCACTTTGCAGAACCGCTTAGGCTTGGCGTGCTAGCTGAACAATTTTTTATCAGTCCCTACTATTTAAGCCGAATGTTCAAGGAAATGACCGGGTTCACCTTTTCCGATTACGTCATTCTCACGCGCATTAAGGAAGCGCAGCGACTGCTGCGCGAAACCGAAATCAGCATAACCGACATAGCCGCCGCGGTCGGCTTCGATAACTTTTCCCATTTCGGCAAAACATTCAAAAAAATCATCCGTGTATCCCCGCGTGAATATCGCAAGCAGTACTTGTGAATGATTAATAGAAGTGTCGTAATTTCGTATATAGATGGTCATTAAATTGCACTAAAAATAAGAACGCAAATATGTTAGATTATATTTGTTGTCATATATTTATATACGAATTACGAATTCACTAATAGACGCCCAGGGAGAGATGAACCGATGATTCGAATTGGTAAAATCAGCTATTGGCATGTACACGCATGGGATTATACGAAGCAAGCACAGGAGCATCCAGGCACGGAAATCGTAGCGGTTTGGGATGAAATCGCAGAACGCGGCCAAGCGGCTGCTGAGAAGCTGGGCGTTACTTTCTACGAAAATTTAGACGAAATGCTAAAACGCGACGATATTGACGCGGTAATCGTTGACGCGCCGACTGTTAGACACCAAGAGGTCATGGTTGCGGCTGCTAAAGCCGGCAAACATATTTTCACAGAGAAGGTTGTTGCGGCAACTTTAAAAGAAGTTAACGTTATACTGGATGAAGTAGCTAAAAATAATGTAAAATTAACGGTATCGCTGCCTCGTTTAAATGACGGCTATACGCTCGCGATTCGTGATATATTGTCACAAGGCGTACTTGGGAAGATTACGCTGGTACGAGCTCGTTTATCTCACAACGGTGCGACAGCAAACTGGCTTCCCGAGCATTTCTACAACCTGGAAGAATGCCGCGGCGGCGCGCTGATCGATTTGGGCTGCCATCCGATGTATTTGACTAGACTGTTCATGAATGAAATGCCTAAAGAAGTTTCGGCTCATTTCGGCTATGTAACTGGCAAAGAAGTGGAAGATAACGCGGTATCGGTTCTGTCTGCTCCGTCCGGTGCGATCGGCATTGTAGAAGCTGGTTTCGTTAACAATCATTCACCGTTCACGCTGGAAGTACATGGCACGGAAGGCTCGCTGCTTTACGGCACGCCAGATAACAAGCTGCTGCTTCGCACTTCCAACGCAGGCGCTGAATCCTCCGAGGCTTGGACAGCTCAGCCGATTCCGCAAGCAAGAGAGAGCGCTTTTGACCAGTGGGTATCGCATATCGAAAACAATACGTCGGCTGACGAAAATGTAAGCCTTGCCATCGACTTGACTAAGCTGATGGAAGCTTCGAATCTGTCCGCTCGCGAGCATCGTGCCGTTAGAATTGATGAGCTGAGCGAGTAACCGCTACCGTAAAGCGGAGTACACCGAGGAGGAATCGGCATGCCTAACTTTCCTTATGAGGTCATGCATGAGCGTCAGGATGCGCTGGAGCGTCTAGAGCTATGTATCAGGTGGGGACCCTATGACATTCATGTGCTGCGCTTCCATCTGACCCAATTTCCTCCCGGCAGAATCGTCGGATTTCACAAGCATGCGGAATATGAATTCCATTTCATCCCGCAGGGCAAAGGGAAAGTCATTATTGTCGACCAAGAATACGCGCTTAAGCCCGGCATGTTCTATTTAACCGGACCCGAAATTATGCATTACCAAGAAGCGGATGCCCTTGAAGCGATGGATGAGCTCTGTCTGCACGTGGACATCATTGACAGGAGTGCTCAGGATAATAGCGGCGCCTCCCATTCCGACGACGATTGGGAAGCCGCCGAGGCGCGTGATTGCATCGAGAAGCTGAGAAATCTTCCTCATTTTCCGACTGCCGACCTGCATCAAGCGATGCCGCGTTTTCTTGAAGCTTATCAAGCCTGCAACGATAATTTCGTCGGAAGCTATACGACCATTAAGCAAACGGTAATCCAAATTTTGCTGCGTGCCGTTCGCGCTTACGATAGCGCAAGCGAGCAGAAGCAATTTCCAACGCGCGATATGAAAGCTTATCGCTACCGCCTTGCTTTGGAGTATATCTACGCGAACTATGACGGCTTCATTACGCTTGAAGACGTAGCAGACAAGCTTAATTTAAGCTCCAGGCATATTCAGCGGCTGTTCAAGGAGCTTCATCACGGGCATACTTTTAGTCGTATTCTCGAAGACATTCGCCTTGCTGTCGTATGCCGCGAGCTGCAGGAGAGCGAGCAATCCGTTGAAAAAATCGCGAAGCTGGCCGGTTTTGCCGGCGGCAACTACCTGCATGCCGTATTTCGCAAAAAATTTGGCGTTACGCCCTCCGAATACCGGAAGAGCTCGCGCCAAGCCGTACCGCAATGATCGATCATACCAAACCACTAGGAGGCTTTTAACATGTCCAAAATATATAAACTTGCTATTATCGGCTGTGGAGGAATTGCTAACGGCAAACACTTGCCAAGCCTTAAGAAACTAAACAACGTTGAAATCGTTGCATTTTGCGATATCGTCGAGCACCGTGCTATCGAAGCGGCTGCCCTATACGGCGCTGAAGGCGCTCGCGTCTACACGGATTACAAAGAGCTTTTGACTGACGCCTCCATCGAGATCGTTCACGTTTGTACGCCAAACGACTCGCATGCGGATATCGCGATTGATGCGCTTGAAGCAGGCAAACATGTTATGAGCGAGAAGCCAATGGCAAAAACAGCTCATGACGCACAGCGCATGGTTGACGCGGCTCGCCGTACAGGCAAGAAGCTGACTGTTGGCTACAACAACCGTTTCCGTCCAGACAGCCAACACTTGAAGAAGCTTTGTGAAGCTGGCGAGCTTGGCGATATCTATTACGCTAAAGCGCATGCGATTCGTCGCCGTGCCGTTCCGACTTGGGGCGTATTCTTGGATGAAGAAAAACAAGGCGGCGGACCGCTTATCGATATCGGTACCCACGCTCTTGATTTGACGCTATGGATGCTTGACAACTACAAGCCAAAAGTCGTGCTTGGCACTTCGTACCACAAGCTTTCGCAGCGCGAAAACGCAGCAAACGCTTGGGGACCTTGGGATCCAGCGAAATTCACAGTTGAGGATTCTGCATTCGGCATGATCGTCATGGAGAACGGCGCTACAATCGTGCTTGAATCCAGCTGGGCGCTTAACACGCTAGAGGTTGACGAAGCAAAATGTACGCTTTCCGGTACAGAAGGCGGCGCTGACATGAAGGATGGCCTTCGCATTAATGGCGAGAAGCACAGCCGTCTATACGCAACAAAAGTGGATTTGAACGCAGGCGGAGTTGCTTTCTACGATGGCAAAACCGAGAGCGACGCAGATCTTGAAATGAGAATGTGGCTGAAAGCAATCGACGAAGATACCGATCCGGTTGTAACGCCAGAGCAAGCTTTCGTCGTTTCGCAAATTCTTGAAGCGATCTATGAATCATCCAAAACCGGCAAAGCCGTATACCTATAAGCAACAAAAAGGAGCTGCCTCGCAAGGTCTGATAAGACCCTGGAGGCAGCTCCTTTTTTTCGCGACAAACGACTAGCTATCTATCTTCCAAAAAGGGAGCTGCCGCTATGACGGGCGCTATTGCTGCTCCTGCAATAATCAAGGACGGCTTGCGCGTTTGCATTAGTCCGCTAAAATAGCGTCAATTCGCGCAATAAGCTCATCTGATAGTTTAAGCTCGCTCGCTTTGCTGTTTTCTACAATTTGCTCGGGACGGCTTGCGCCAACTAAAGCGCTTGCTACATTCGGTTGTCTCAGTACCCATGCAATCGCTAGCTGCGCAACGGAATAACCAAGCTCAGCCGCCACTCCTTTTAGCTGCTCCACGCGGGATAGATGCCAATCGCTCAAATAACCGCCGATGTACATGTTCGAGCTTGCATCCAGCGCGCGGCTGCCCTGAGGCTTGCCTGCTTCCCCGCTGCTATACTTGCCCGTAAGCACGCCTTGCGCGAGCGGCGAGAACACGACCTGGCTGATGCCGTTACGTTCGCCGAGCGGGATGATCTCCTTCTCGATTGCGCGGTGGAACATATGGTACTGCGGCTGGTTGACGACGATCCGGTCCAGCAAATATTTATCCGCTACCTGAAGCGCCTCCTGCATCTGGGCTGCCGTCCACTCGCTTACGCCGACATACAGCACCTTTCCGGATCGAACAAGATCCTCAATCGTCCTCAGCGTTTCATCAACCGGCGTATTCGGGTCAAAGCGATGACAATAATATATATCTACATAGTCGAGCCCCAGCCTCTTCAAGCTCGCGTTCGCCTGCTCCAAAATATGCTTGCGCGACAAGCCGCGATCATTCGGGCCTGAGCCCATGTCGCCAAATACTTTAGTCGCGATGACATAAGATTCGCGCGCGTAGCCCCGCAAAGCTTCGCCAACGACCTCTTCCGCTTTGCCGCGCATATAGACGTTAGCCGTATCGAAGAAATTAATGCCCAGCTCGTAAGCCTGCGCAATGGTTTTCGCTGCGGTTCCGTCATCAACGGAATTTCCGTACGTCAACCAGCTTCCAAGACTGATCTCGCTTACCTTCAAGCCCGTTCTTCCAAGTCTGCGATAATTCATAATAACCTCCGACAATTTTATTTTTGCGACATGGTTCATTCTTGAATGACACTACCTCAATAGTCTCCGAGATGAAGTAACTAAGTATGCTACAAATTCATTGGGGCGCCGTTATGATCAATAAATAATGCGTCGGCTTGCGTCTTCCGCTCAACGATATCCAAAATGCCCGCAGCTGAAACGCCTGCATCGCCCGGTGCCTTCTCGCCGCCCATATCCGTTTTGATCCAGCCCGGATGAAGCGCGTGAACGACAAAGCCGTGTGGAGTGAGCTCGCGGCGAAGCTGAGCCGAGAACATGTTGAGTGCCGACTTGGACAGCGCATACGAATAATCGCCGCCATAAGCGCCAGAGAAGCAGCCCGCTTCCGAGCTAATGTTTATAATGCTTTGCCTCTCACCTTTGCGAAGCAGCGGCAAGAAATGCTTGAGCACGACAATCGGCCCAAATAAATTCGTTTGGAACGATTGCTCCATTTGCTCCATATCAAGCTGCTCCAGCTTCTGATCCCTGCCAAGCAATATCGCAGCGCTGTTAATGATAGAATCAAGGCGGATTTCCCGGCCTTCTATTTGCTCGCTGGCATAACGAACCGAGTTCTCGTCCACGACATCTAGCGGCAGTATCGTCAATTGGCCGGGGAATCTCGTAATCAGCTCCTGCAGCCCCTCCGTAGAAGAGCCGGGACTGCGAACGCCTGCCAGCACGTGATGACCTCTTTCGCACGCTTCGTTTGCTAGCGCTAAGCCCAGCCCTCGATTGGCACCTGTAATTAGAATGTTCATGCTGCTATTTTCCTCCTATCCATTCATTCCTCGAAATGTGAAGCGTTTTCGCAAAATGCCGTTAGTTTTTATCGTTCTCCAGCAGCTCCAGCATAATCTTAAGCTGCTTGAACGTATCCAGATAAGCGTAGCGTCCTCCGGTGTACTCTCCCTTTTGAACCAAAGCCATGCCGTTCTTCTCCATTAATGCAACCTTCTCTTTCATTCCTTCGACGACAAAAGCGATATGATGCGGGCCTTCTCCATGCTGATCAAGATGCTCCCTCCACGTGCTCGGGTGCTCATCCGGCTCAATCAGCTCGAGCTGCAGGGAGCCCATATCAAAAAAAGCAAGCTTAGCGCGAGCCTCCGACGACTCGCCGTTATAGGCGGTTTGCGCTTTTTCGACCGTATCCGTCCAAAACCAGCTTGGCTTCTCCACGCCAAAAAAATCCGCATAGGCTTGTGAGGTTTCATCAATATCATGTACTAAAAGTCCGATTTGCGTGATTGTCTTTGTGCCGAGTATATTTTTATCCATGTTGATTGCATCTCCCTATAATGGTTGATTTTATAATGAATGAACGTCGTATTTGCTTAAAAAATCGATTGCGCTATCTCCAAATGATCCAGTAACACGACCAGCCCTTACATCCACATCCCCCCTCTCAAAAGGTCGAGCACCTTTGTAAACACGCGTTTATTTTGTTCTAAAAAATAAAGCTGCTGCTCTATCCCAATTAGAGCAGCGTTCAAATGTGCATTCAGCCTCACTGCTATATGGCTTGCTTGCTTCTACTTCTCAGCTGTTAATCTTCGGCAAGATTCACGGACAACAAGCTCCGTGCTTACCGCAAACGTTTGGAATGCCGTGCTGCCATTCTCAATGCTGGAGATTAACGTTTTTGTCAATTTATCCATCATATCGGCAAAATCAACCCGAATCGTCGTTAAAGCCGGACTATAATGGGCACTTAAAATGTGATCATCAAAACCGATTACCGAAACATCCTGAGGCACGTTGATGCCTGACTCCTTGAAAGCACGAATAGCTCCGAAGGCTACGCTGTCGTTAGCGGCAAAGATCGCCGATGGCAGCTCCGTCTTCGCTTTCAAAAATTCCTTAATCGCCTTATAGCCGCTTTCCTCGTTAAAATCACCCGGCAGCATCCATTGCTGCGCGAGCGGCAGCTGATGCTTGTTCATCGCGGCTTGGAACCCTCGCCATTTCGATGGACCAGAATACCGGTTCATGTCTCCGTTGATCATCCCGATTCGCTTATGACCCAAGCTCACTAAATAATCGATCGCTTGGCCAACGCCGGTTTCGTTGTCAAAGTTGAACACCATCCGGTTTGGCTCGGAGCGTCCCGGCAAATGCTGATCGACAATGGCGACCATAAAACCTTCAGCGATAAGTTCCTCGATAAGCGGTTCGTGATTGGCTGCACCAATAAATACGCCGCCATCGATTCTTCGCTGATAGAAGCTTTCCTTGATCGCGCGGGTTTCTTCCTGCTCCTTCATATCCCGAACGATATGGGTCAGCACGTAATACCCATGAGAAGAGGCGCTGTCAATAATTCGGGCAAGCAGCAGGCTAGAGAGACTGTCGCCGGATACGCGGCCGGAATCAATCATGAATAATCCGATCGTGCGCGTACGCTTGCCTGCCAGCACTTGAGCGGATAGATTGGGGTAATAATTGTGCTGCTGAATAACCTTCATCACTTTCTGCTTCGTCTTCTCCGGGACATTGGCATAGTTGTTAATTACTCGGCTGACCGTGCTTCTGGAAACGCCCGCCAGCTTGGCGATTTCCGTGCTGTTTATTTCCTTGCTCAACCAAAGACCCTCTTTCCGTAAACACGTGTTTATGGGCATATGGTACCAATGATCTGAAGCGCTGTCAATTCATAATTCTACGATTATAAAAAATCTCTATTACAAATCTGTGCAGAAGCGCCCTGCAATTGTATAAGTTCCTGCGTTCCAAGCGGCATAGCTACTGCTCCTAAACTTATCTTGCCTTGTGTAAGCTCCTCAGCTCCACCATTTGCACCTTTCTGCTGCACTAAATACAGTGTAGCTTAATGCTCAAGCCAGCTATCCAAATAAACTAGCAGCCCCTATCATTTAAACAGCTATGTCGCTGCAGCTACTGGCCGCCTCTTCCTCCTGCTTGCGGCAAGCAGATGTAGAAAAAGGGCTATGTATCCGTTCAGCCAAAAAAACGACCGGACGTGATCGTCCAGTCGTCTCATCGCTGCTATTACCTTGTTTCTCTATGAACGGTAACCCGTTTAAGCCGCGGGCTGTATTTTTTAACCTCGAGCCGCTCCGGCGTTGTCCTTTTGTTTTTTGTTGTTGTATAGTTGCGGTCGCCCGTTTCTGTACAAGCAAGCGTTACGATTACTCTCACCATGTTCACCTCCTAATCGAATTTCATTGCAGATAATGCTTTCTAATGAACGGATGACTCCATCTGGACATTTGCTGTATTTGGGAATTCATCTTGGAATTCATTCCAATTGAGCACCAGTTCCGCGTCGTTCAACAAGCAGCGATCCAGTGAATCGATCAGCTTCGCCCGATTCATTTCGATGCCGATAAATACGACTTTATTGATCCGGTCGCCGTATTCCTCATGCCAAATGCTCGCAAGCCCGGGATCTTCTTGCAAAATGGACTCGCGTTCCGCTTCAGGCAGTGCAGCCGCCCACTTGCCCGCTGGCCCGAATTGGATGGAAGGACCGGCCTGGCTTAAGGTTTGAGCGAAATCATTTCTCGTCGCAAGCCATACCATTCCCTTGGCACGCACAATTTCCTCCGGCCATTCCTCCATCCACTCCATAAGGCGCAGCGGATGAAACGGCTTTGCACGCTCATAGACGAAGGAGGATATGCCGTACTCCTCCGTTTCAGGCGTATGTGCCGGTGCTTCCATTTCTTTGATCCAGCCAGCGGATTGGCTAGCCTCGTCAAAATTGAACAAAGAAGTAAACAATATTTCCTTTGGATCGACCTCGCCGTTAGCAGTGCGAATGAATTTGGCGCGAGGCTGCAGCGTTCGAAGAACCCCCTCCAGCTCCGCCAGCTCCTCTTCGCCGACAAGATCACACTTGTTCAGAATAAGCACGTCGCAAAATTCGATTTGATCGATCAGCAGATCAACGACCTCGCGCGTGTCGTCCTCGCCCACGGCTTGACTGCGTTCCAGCAGCGTCTCGCCTGACGAATAATCATGCCAGAAGCGATACGCATCAACGACCGTTACCATACAATCAAGCCTGCAAAATGAAGTCAAATCAATGCCTTGTTCTTCATCGATATACGTAAAGGTCTGAGCGACAGGCACCGGCTCGCCGACGCCAGTCGATTCAATCAATATGTAATCAAACCGGTTTTCCTTCGCCAGCTTCTCGACTTCCTTCAGCAAATCCTCGCGCAGCGTGCAGCAAATGCAGCCGTTGGACATCTCGACTAGCTTCTCATCTGTCCGGGATAAGCCGCCGCCCTCCTTAATGAGGCTGGCATCGATATTCAATTCGCTTAAATCATTTACGATAACAGCGACCTTAAGACCATCGCGATTGTTCAGCACATGATTCATAATCGTGGTCTTGCCGGCGCCCAAATAACCGCTCAATACGGTAACTGGAATTTGGTTCGTTGTATTGTATACTTCGTTATTTAATGTGTGGTTCACAGTCATCGGTTGCTCCTCAATTCTATTCTTGTTTGATAATTAAGCGTAATTATTACGATTATACAGTAAAGAAAAAATCGGTCCCGCCGACTAATAGTAATAATTACGCTTTAAACAGTATAGCAGCAGCACCCAAGCCCGTCAAGATAGTAACCATTACAAATAAAACCTCCACTCGCCCCTTCTGCGTATCATGTACATTAAAAAAAGCTGTCCCCGGTCAATGACCGCGAAGACAGCTCCGCAAACCTCACTTATTTTCGTTATGACGCTACTCTACTTTCGTTGCATGCTTCTGAGCCAGCAGCGACAGCTCTGCCGCTTTGAACGTATGCTCCTGCGTCATCGCATGCTCCGTTCCGTTTAAGCAATCAAGTATCAGCTGACCGAAATAAGGAAAACCCACCTTGCCGCCCAGCTTCAAATGCTGCTCGCCATCGGCATTAACCAGATATAGCTGATCGCCGTCCTTCTCGCGGGCAATATCGATATACTTACGCATTTCGATATAACCTTCCGTTCCGAGAATGACTGTCCTGCCGTCGCCCCATGTGCCAAGACCGCTTGGTGTCAGCCAGTCCACACGTAAATAACCGGTTGCCCCGTTCTCCCCCACAAGCGTCACATCGCCAAAATCCTCAAGCTCCGGATAGTCTTTATTTGCATAATTAGCGACCTTGCTGTTCACGACGGTGGCATTGCGGTTGCCTGTAAAATATAGAAACTGCTCAACTTGATGCGATCCGATATCACAAATAATGCCGCCATACTTCTCCTTCTCAAAAAACCATGCCGGTCTTGACGCTGCATTCAAGCGATGCGGCCCAAGTCCAATCACCTGCACGACACGTCCGATTGCGCCCTGCTCAATCAACTGACCGGCATATACGGCGCTCTCCACATGCAGTCGCTCACTGTAATACACGGCATATTTTTTGCCTGTCTCGGAGAAAGCGACACGCGCGTCCTCGAGCTGCTCTAGCGTCGTAAATGGCGCTTTATCCGTAAAATAGTGCTTGCCGCTTCGCATCACGCGAACGCCAAGCGGTCCTCTCTCCGAGGTAATCGCGGCAGCAGCTACTAGCTGAACCTCGGGATCTGCCAACACCTGCTCCTCCGAGTCAGCCGCCTGCACCCGCGGATACTGGCGAATAAACGCCTCTACCTTAGCAGAATCGGGGTCATACACCCATTTCAAAGTGGCTCCCGCTTCCATGAGCCCATTGCACATTCCATAAATATGACCATGATCGAGACTAACGGCGGCGATTACGAATTGTCCGTCCTCTACTACCCGATTCGGTTTTCCTTTTGGCGCGTATTTCATGCCATCTGCTTTGCTCATAGCCGTTAGTCCTCCTTCTGATAAGATGAATTTGAAATCCGCTCTTGCAAATGCTGATGGAACAGCTCTTCGTCAATCGGAAGGTCAACCCAATTATCGGTCCAAGTAGAGAGAAGCATCGCATTGGAAAGCATCAGCCCTTTAATGCCTTCCTCGCCTGGAGCGATCAATGCTTCGTCAAACAAAATCGCATTTACCCAGTTTTGCGTAATCCCTTTATGATCAGGATAGCTGCCTTTAACCGGAATCTCGCATTTCCAGCATTCCGGCTCCCCGAAGCCGCCGGTAAAGCTTTTATTAAATTCAGACTCAGACACGCGCAGCCGCCAAAAGGTTAACGTATTATTTTCGATTACGATTTTGCCGCGATCACCGCTTATTTCGAGCCTGTTCGTGCCCGGCGCTTCGCCTGTTGTCGTAACGAATACGCCAGTTGCGCCATTTTCGTATTCTACGAAAGCGGTCACGTCATCCTCAACCTCGATATTGCGATGCTTGCCGAAATAACAGAATGCACGGACGCGTTTTGGCATCATGCTGATCGTCCACTGCCACAGGTCAAGCTGATGCGGATCCTGATTGAGCAGCACGCCGCCGCCTTCGCCAGCCCATGTTGCGCGCCAAGTCCCGGAATCATAATAGCTTTGTGAGCGGTACCAGTTCGTAATAATCCAGTTGGTCCGTTTTACCTCGCCAAGCTCTCCGGCATCAATCAGTTCCTTCAGCTTCACATATAACGGATTTGTCCGTTGGTTGTACATCATGCTGAATTTCACATTTGCCTTGCTTCCCGCCTCGTTCATCTGACGGACCTGCTTCGTGTAGACGCCAGCCGGCTTCTCGCAAAGCACATGCAGGCCGCGCTCAAAGGAAGCGATTGCAAGCTCTGGATGCGAGTAATGCGGCGTAGCGATTAGAACGCCGTCAATCAAGCCGGAATCCATCATTTCATACGGATCGGCATACAAGCCTACTTGATCGCCTAGCTTTTCTTTGGCCCATTGCAGATTAGGCTGCAAGCTGTCGCTGACAGCTGTAACTTCAACGCCGCTCACCTCACCCTTAAGTAAGTATCCGATATGCCCCTTGCCCATATTTCCAAGCCCGATAATACCTAAACGAACGATCTGCATTCGAATGCCGCCCCTTTATTTGAAAGTTTAGTAACTGCTTTTCCCACTCATTTGAACCTGCTTTTATGGTAGCACTTCAAGCTCGCGCCGGCTTCATTCGCATTATCCTGTTTGCGCTTTTATTTGACTGTGGTTGGTGTATAATGAGGGTATTTACAAGGGGAGGCAAAATGATGAGCACGCAGCACCAAATTAGCTTGCCTTACACGATGGGTACAAGCTCAGACTTTAGCGCTCAAATTCCATACCATACCCATTTTCATTATGAAATTTATTATTTTCATGCCGGAAAGGTCAATTATCTGATTAATGACCGCATTCACGTTCTTGAGCCAGGCGATCTGCTGCTCATGCACGGAATGACGCTGCACCGGGCAAATGTCGACCCAAGCGAGGAATATGTCCGCTCGATCCTCCACTTTGACCCCTTTTATTTCAAACAATTTATTCAGCCTCTGTTTGCTGCCGACCTGCTGGAGCCGTTCCAGAAGCTTCAAAACGTCAGACTGCAGCTGCGCGGCTCGGAGAAGGCCGAGGTTGAGGAAATCCTCCTCAAGCTAGGCCAATTATACGATCAGCAGGATCCCTTTTCGCAGCAGCGTTTTCAGGCAAGGATGCTCGACTTGTTAATATTGATCAATCAGCATTGCCAGAAGCCGCTTAATGAAAAACCTACATTCCCCTCCTCCAAGGAGCAGCATGTGCAGGCGATCATCTCCTACATTGAGCTTCATTACGGCGAGGATATCACGCTTGAGGGCATTCAAACGGAGCTTCATTTAAGCAAATTTTATTTGGCCAAAACGTTTAAAGAGGTTACCGGCAGCACGATCTTCCAGTTTCTCATGCTGCGCAGAATCTATCAAGCCAAAATCGATCTCATTGACAGCGGCAAGCCGATAACCGAGGTCGGATACGAGGTCGGCTTCAAACATCCCTCTCATTTCAGCCGCGCCTTTAAGCTGCATACCGAATTGACACCCGAACAATATCGCAAGCAGCATCAACTGCTTTCCGCTGGCCAGCAATAAACTCCAATTGGAAATTTTCGATTGGAGCAGTTGACCCATTTAATTGATAAGCGTATTATTGTTATATCAACTAAATGAATGGAGCAGGTGATCGCAAGTGGAATTCAAACAGTCCGTAGGCTATGTCATCAGCAATACGGGACGCAAGCTAAACCATAAGCTGCAGCAGCTTTTTCAAGAGCACGACGTTACGCCTGAGCAATGGTCGCTGCTTATGTGCCTAGATGAGCATGACGGCATTACGCATAAAGATTTGGCACACCGCACCGATAAAGATCCTGCCAACATAACGAGATTAGTGGATCAGCTGGAGCGCAAAGAGCTCGTAAGGCGCGTAGCAAATCCGGGAGATCGGAGATCACAGCTTCTCTACTTAACCCAAAATGGCAGAACGAATGCTCATGCGCTCGCGCCGATCGAGGCTAATTTAGTGACGCAGATGCTTAAGGATATTAGCGAAGAAGAAATTCAAGCATTTATGAGCTTCATGGCTAAAATTAAAAACAACGTGGAGCAGCCCATGTAAGCTCCCGGCTTCATAAACCCATTGCAACGCTGCCAACTGAGAGGGGAACACCTAATGAACACCAACAAATTATGGAGCGCTGACTTCATAAAAATATGCTTAAGCAGTTTTTTTCTATTTTTCTCCTTTTATACGCTGGCGACCGCGTTGTCGGTATATGTGACGAACGGACTCGGCGGTTCTGATACGCAAGCAGGCTTGTCCATGACCGTATTCGTCATCGCCTCCGTGCTGCTTCGTCCCTTTGCCGGACAGCTTATGTCCAAATATGGCGAGCATAAGATCGTCGTCATTTCCTTATTGCTATTTTTATTATTTTCGATGGCATACTTAGGCGTTTTTGGCTATGCCATGCTTTTGCTTGTCCGCTTTTTTCACGGAGGCACCTTCGCGATTGCTACCACTTCCACCAATACGACCGCGATCGGCATCATCCCTGAGCATCGCAAAGGAGAAGGCATTAGTTACTTCAGCTTGTTCATGAGCCTCGCAATGGTCATCGGACCTTTTGTCGGATTAACGATAACGACGCATGGCGGCTTTACCGCTATGTTCGCTTTATGCGCGGTTTGCTCGCTGATCGCATTTGTGCTTGGCGCTTCAACTAGGCGCAAGGCTGACAAGCAGGTACCTGCTGCCGCAGAGGCTCAACCAAAAAAATCCAAAAGCAAGCTGCATTGGCGTGATCTTATCGAGAAAAAAGCCGTTCCGATTGCGTTTAGCGGATTTGTTGTCGCGTTCGCCTATAGCGGCTTAGTTACCTTTATGTCCGTCTATGCTCACGAACAGGCCATTGATCAATATGCCAGCTATTTCTTCGTTTGCTTCGGCATCATGATTGTTTTGCCGCGTCCGATTGTCGGCAAATTGCTCGACCGCGTAGGCGAGCATGTTATCGTCTATCCTAGCATTGCCATATTCACGATTGGCATGCTTCTGCTCAGCCAAGCCAGCTCGCCAGTGCTGCTGCTCGTCTCTGGTGCTGTTATCGGCCTTGGGTACGGGGCATTGCTGCCTTGCTTCCAGACGATTGCGGTACTTGCTGCCCCTGCTCACCGCAGAGGACTCGCCACGGCAACCTTCTACCTGCTGTTTGATCTTGGATACGGCATAGGCTCTTATACGCTTGGATCACTTGCATCCAACTATGGCTACAGAGTGATGTATATTTTCTGCGCTATTATTATCGCCTCTTCATCGATCATCTATTTCACGCTTCATCACAAGCGCAAACGGTTGACGAATGCAGCCAGCGAAGAGGCTTATGTATCATAAATTCAGCTCCAAATGGTTGTTCTGAACGGGCAATGTAATCTCGACGACTGTCCCTTCATTGGGAGCACTGCTAAGTTGAAGCGTACCCTTGTGCGCTTCAATAATGCGCGTGCTGATCATAATGCCAAGCCCAGTCCCCTTCTCCTTCGTCGTTAAGAAAGGCTCACCAATTCTCTTGATTAATTCCTCCGGTATGCCTGAACCCTCATCCTTTATCCGAATATGGACGTAGCCGTCCTCCATCGTCATAACCGACAAAGCTACCACGCCGCCCTGCGGCATCGCTTCTAACGCATTTTTAATAATATTCAAAAATACCTGCTTGAGCTGATCCACGTTCCCATAGACCGATGGCCTCGTTTGATCGTAAACAACCTTCAGCTCCACATTTAACAATATCGCCTGCGTCTCCAATATCGAAATAACGCTCTGCAAAATAGGCTCAAGCGGCTCGTAATTAAACTGCGTAAAATGAGGCTTCGCTAACGTCATAAACTCATTTACGATCAGTGTTATCCGGTCTATTTCATTCGCCATAATCGTAAAATAATGCGGCGTCTCCGGATATTTTGCGCTGAGCAGCTGAGTAAAGCCTTTAAGCGCCGTCAAGGGGTTGCGTATTTCATGCGCCACGCCTGCCGCAAGCTGTCCGATTGCCGACAGCTTTTCCGAACGAATTAGCAACTCCTCCGAGCGTTTGCGGTCGGTCAAATCACGAATGACGGTGAGCATAACATCCTTGCCCAAGTAATTGTTAATTCGGATGCTTGATAGCTCCACATCGATATGCTGCCCATCCGGCCTTATAATCACTCGTTCTTGAAACGGCGTCGGATCATCCGAAAACGTTATATTCTCCATCGTTTCCAAGAGCGTATCATGCCCGTATGGATGGATCAACTCAAGCAAGCTTTTGCCAATAATATGTGCGGTATCGCTTATTCCCATTACCTGCATCGCCAGCCTATTTACATAAAGAATCGTGCCTTGATCGCTCAGCATGATGGGTTCGGGAACAAATTTAATTATTTTCTGATAGAGCTTTGCGCTGTCGCTCAGCGTTTTTTCCTTGTCACGCTTAAAGGTAACGTCCTGCAAGGTGCCGAGCAAGGAAGGATGACCGTTAAACATAATAATCGAGCTGTTCCCTTCCAAATAGATGATGCTTCCGTCTTTCTTGGTGCCTTTTAATTTGAGAGGAAATTGATCGATTCCGTTCATCATGCCATCCAGAACATCATTTGTAATTTGAATAATATCTTCCTTGGACACCAAATCAAAAGGCGAGAGCGTAAGCAGCTCCTCCTCTGTATACCCATACAGCTCGGCCAAATACGGATTCGCGTAGACGACTTTATGCTTTTGTCCTACAAATACGCCTGCCACGACGTTTTCCATCAAGCTTTTGTACATATAATCCTTCTCATGCAGGGATGCTTCCATCCTGATCTGGTCGGATATGTCATGAATGATAAGCTGAACGGCCGGCATACCGTCAAATTTTACCGCTACCGCTCTGAGCTCCACCTCTACGATCTCTAGATCGAGTCGGAGCAGCTTGTAATATATAAAATTAGATGGGTTGTCTTCTCGTATCAAAAAGTTAATGTTTGCATTAAACTGCTCCAAAAAATCGGGATGAACAAACTTGCTCATGTGATTGGTGATGATATCGTTATCCTTGCTCGCACCGATCATGCTTCGAAATGCACGGTTGGCAAAAACAATCTCACCCTTCAACAAAACGATAAGCCCGTCTGGAAGCATATCGACGAGATGCTGGTATCTTTCTTCACTCTCTTTTAATTGCTCGCCTACTCCAACTATTTTCATATAGGTTTCCCACCTCATCCAAGCAAATAGCTTCGTCTGATTGTTTACTTTCAACATCGCTAGCCTGCTTCCTGCTGCACCCCCCAATTTAAATGGAATAGAATTTTAATAGTTGCAATTGCGTTTTTCCTTCCCCCATGAAAATGCAGCATTCACGCCGCTCATTGACACGTTCTTGCCCATAAGGTACATTTATTATATATTTTTATATAATATATATAATTATCAAGGGAGAGAAACTTCAGTGACGAATGAATCCTCAAATACATTTACGGACATCACCATTATTGGCGGCGGTCCCGCTGGGATGTTTGCTGCGTTTTATGCGGGCATGCGTCAAGCAAGCGTAAAAATCATAGACAGCATGCCTCAGCTTGGCGGGCAGCTTGCCGCTTTATATCCAGAGAAATACATATACGATGTAGCTGGATTCCCGAAAGTGACCGCGCAGCAGCTTGTCGAGCAGCTGGATGAGCAGATGAACCATTTTCCCGTACAGGTATGCCTTGAGCAAAAAGTGCTTCAAGTGATCAAAAAAGAAGAGCATCACTTTGTGATCGTTACCGATAAAGCGGTCCATTACAGCAAATCTGTTATTATAACCGGTGGAGTTGGCGCTTTCGAGCCGCGTCGATTGGAGCTTCCCGAAGCCAAACGATACGAGCATGCCAATTTGAACTATTTTATAAAGGACTTATCGCTTTACGAAGGAAAAAGGGTCGTCATCAATGGCGGCGGCGATTCCGCTGTCGACTGGGCGCTCATGCTTGAGCCAATTGCAAAAGAAGTGACGCTGATTCACAGGCGCGACAAGTTTCGGGCGCATGAGCACAGCGTAGAAAATTTGTTGAAATCCAAGGTGAAGGTCGTAACGCCCGCGGAAATAACCGAGCTGCATGGAGAAGAGCAAATAGAAGAGATTACGATTACGGATGTCAAATCAGGCGAAAAAACAAAGCTTGCTTGTGACGCTCTTATCGTGAATTTTGGATTTGTCTCCTCGCTTGGTCCCATTACAGAATGGGGATTAAACATTGAGAACGGGTCCATCCTGGTGAATACCCGAATGGAGACGAATATTGCGGGCATCTTTGCAGCGGGAGATATTACAAGCTATCCGGGAAAACTAAAGCTTATCGCCGTTGGCTTCGGAGAAGCGCCTACCGCCATCAACAATGCCAAGGTTTATTTGGATCCTGCCGCCAAGCTCTCGCCGGGACATAGCAGCAGCATGAAGCGCTAACGAATAAAAAGAACAGTGAGCGGCCTTAGACGGCTGATCACTGTTCTTTTTTCTTTTTGATAGAATAAGTGCATCGCTGCCCGCCCTTGGCCAGACACTCCGTCCTCGCCACCTCTGCATCGCCAAGCAGCGATTGAAACAATTGCAGCTCGCATTGGCATGCATGCTGGTATTTGGTCGCGACTTGCTCGATTGGACAATTGTTTTCCTTAATTATAAATTCATCGTCATTGATTTTTTCCCATTCGACCATATAACCGTTTTCGTTCTGAATTTCGGCAAGCGCCAAAACCCGATCCGTAAGTCCTTTGCCTAACATGCTTTGGTCATATTTATGAGCCATTTTATTTTTACGCCCTTCGAAGAGCGATTCTACAGCCGAATTGCCAAATTGATCGGAGAGCTCGTCCAATAACTCCAGCGTTAATGAATGATATTTATGCGGGAATAAGCTCCCGGCATGCTCCGTTAAGCGATATACCGCCGTCGGCCTGCCCATCGATTGCCTCACCGTTTCGGACGATATAAGTTTCTCTTTCTCCAACAATTGTATATGACGTCTGACAGCCATGACTGTTATGCCTAATTCTTCAGTCAGATCCTTGATGCTTAGGCTGCCCTTCGTTTTTAGTAGCTGAACAATGTATTCTCTTGTTGATAGCTGGCCTTGACCAATAGCAGCCATTTCTAATCACCTTCCGATAATGACCATTTTGTGCGTCGCTTGCTAAAGAAGAATACTGCAATAATAACACTTTCTAAAAACAATGTCTCCAAGCAGCCGCTATTTTTATAAAGAAAACAGACCAACGCTAGTCGCGTAGGAGTATACCACATATCGAAAAATACCGGTTGCGAAAGTATAGATCTCCTTGTCCAAAATCGATCTTCCGATTATTTTTCGACACTATTTTAACCGCAGCCAAAAAAACCGCCCCTAAAGTAGATTTCTCTACTTCAAGAGCGGCTCTTATTGAACTATCTATGATTAGCCTTCAAGAAGAAGTGCTTCTGGATCTTCAAGAAGCGCTTTGACCATCACGAGGAAACGAACAGCTTCGCTGCCGTCTACGATACGGTGATCGTATGACAATGCGATGTACATCATCGGACGGTTTTCCATACGGGTCTCATCGATCGCTACCGGACGGATTTGAATTTTGTGCATGCCGAGAATACCAACTTGCGGCGCGTTAAGAATTGGTGTAGACAGCAAGGAGCCGAATACGCCGCCATTCGTAATTGTGAAGCTGCCGCCTTGCAGATCAGAGATCGCAAGTGTGTTCGATCTTGCTTTGCCGGCAAGCTCAACGATATTTTTCTCGATCTCAGCAAAGCTTAGACGATCTGCATCACGAACGACCGGTACAACAAGGCCTTCTTTAGCAGATACGGCAATGCCGATATCAAAGAATTTTTTCGTAATAATGTCTTCGCCGTCGATTTCCGCATTAAGAAGTGGGAAAGCTTTCAGCGCGCCAACTACCGCTTTCGTGAAGAACGACATAAATCCTAGATTCACATCATTTTTCTCAAAAAACGCTTGTTTGCGGCGTTTGCGCAAGTCAAGAATCGCAGTCATATCCACTTCGTTGAAAGTTGTCAGCATCGCTGCCGTACGTTGTGCTTCAACTAGGCGGTTTGCAATCGTAACCCGGCGACGGGACATCCGTTTGCGCTCTGTCGGCTTCGCATCTTTGCTTGCACTAGCTGGTTCAGCTTGTGTAAGCGGAGCGGATTTAACCGGTGTTGCTACCGCTGGTGCAGGAGCTTGTCCTGGCGCGGATAGATCAATGCCTTGCTCACGAGCACGCTTGCGAGCTGCTGGTGAAGCATTGATTGCTGCGCTATCGCTTGCAGGAGCCGACGGCTGAGCCGCAGGCGCTGCCACTTGAGCTGCCGGTGCCGCAGGGGCAGCAACCGCTGCCGGCACTGCTGCCGGTGCCGCAGGTGCGGACGCGCCGCCTGCTGCTTCTCCGATCGAACCGATTGCTTCGCCTACAAGTACAACGTCTCCGTCTTGCTTCGCAATGCGGGATACAACGCCGCTGTTGTCAGCGCTAATTTCAATGTTAACTTTATCCGTTTCAAGCTCTAGCAGGACATCTCCCTGACTAACGGAGTCGCCTTCCTTCACGAACCATTTCGTAATTGTTCCTTCAGATATGGACTCGCCTAATTCTGGTACTATAATTTCAGCCATTAGTCATTACCCCCTAATCAAACTTGTTTCAACTGGTTTGCCGTTCAAAGCTGTCGAAATAATCCATTTTTGTTCAGCGGCATGTACCTCTTGGTGTCCGCTTGCTGTACTCGAGCGATCAGGTCTGCCCACATAACGAACGGCTGCCTTCTTAGGTGCCAGCGCACGCAAACGCGGCTCCATGAAGCTCCACGAGCCCATGTTTTGCGGCTCTTCTTGTACCCATATAATTTCTTCCAGCTTGTCGAATTGCTTCACGATGCGCTCGATCTCTGCGTGAGGGAACGGATACAGCTGCTCCACTCTCGCAACGCGCAGCCACTCGTAATCCTCAGCGTTTGTAGATGAAAGCGCCTCTTCGATATCAATAGCAACCTTACCTGTGCAAAGCAGAAGCCGTTTCACTTTATCCTTCTGTTCCTTCGGCTCCGTTAGGCTGAATTGCGGCAGCACCGGCTTGAAGGAGCCTTCGCTGAATTCAACGCCGTGGGATGCGACGCGCGGATTACGGATCAAGCTCTTAGGCGCCATAAGTACGAGCGGACGCACCTGCTCTGTGCCTAGCAGCGATGCTTGCTTACGCAGCAAGTGGAAGTATTGAGCGGACGATGTTAAGTTCGCAACCGTCCAGTTGTTGTCAGCCGATAGTTGAAGGAAACGCTCCAGCCTTGCGCTGGAATGCTCCGGACCTTGGCCTTCATAGCCATGCGGAAGCAAAATCGTGATGCCTGATTTTTGCGACCATTTTGCACGGCCAGCCGAGATGAATTGGTCAAAGATAACTTGTGCAACGTTAGCGAAGTCACCGTACTGCGCTTCCCAAATCACAAACGTTTCAGGAGCAAATACGTTATAGCCATATTCAAAGCCTAGCACTGCCGTTTCCGACAACGGGCTGTTATGAACAGCAAAGGATGCTTTCGCTTGCGGCAGCATATGCAGTGGTGAGAACTTAGCTGCATTCGCGTTATCATTAAGCATGATATGGCGATGCGCGAACGTTCCGCGCTCTGAATCCTGGCCGCTTAGACGAATTGGCGTACCGTCTGCGAGAATCGTTGCGAATGCAAGCGTCTCTGCATGCGCCCAATCCACTTTCTCGCCATCGTTCAAGGCAGAAGCTCTGCGCTGCAAAATCCGTTGAAGCTTCGTATATTCCGTGAAGCCTTCCGGACGGTTAAGCAGCTCCAGGTTAATGTCGCGAAGCGTCTCAAGCGGCACTGCCGTACGAGCCTCTTCGCCAGCTGGAAGCACCGACTTCTGCTGCTCGCCGCGGATTTGCGGTTTGCCTTCGTTTGCTTTCATCGCATCGTAGGCTGCTTGCAGCTTGCCGTTCGTACGTCCGCGAAGCTCCTCAATTTGCGCATCCGTGATCGCTTTCTCGCCTTTCAACTGCTCGCTGTAAAGCACGCTTACGGTTGGGTGGCTGCGAACCTTCGAGTACATGAGCGGCTGCGTTACATCCGGATCATCCATTTCATTATGACCGAAACGGCGGTAGCCAATCAAATCGATAACAAATCCTTTATTGTAGCGGAGACGGTATTCACATGCGAGGCGTACTGCCGCCAAACATGCTTCCGGCTCATCCGCATTTACGTGCACGATTGGAATATCGAAGCCTTTCGCCAAATCACTTGCGTAATGAGTCGAACGCGAATCGATGCTGTTCGTTGTAAAACCAAGTCGGTTATTCGCAATGATGTGCAAAGTACCGCCATTGTGGTAGCCTTCCAGCTTATTGAAGTTAAGCGTCTCGGCAACGATTCCTTCGCCGATGAATGCTGCGTCGCCGTGAACGCAGATCGTAACCGCTTTTGACGGATCCTGCTCCGGCATACCCGGCTTGCTGCGATCCTCTTGCGCGGCGCGCGTGAAGCCTTCGACAACCGGATTTACGAATTCAAGGTGACTCGGGTTGTTGGCAAGGGTAAGATTCGCACGAATCGTTTCGCCTTCCTTCACGGCCCGGTCTGCCCCCAAGTGGTATTTCACGTCGCCAGTCCAGCCGTAGTTAAGGCCCATGGACCCTTCAGACGGGATAAGCTCTTTGTTTGGCGCATGGTGGAACTCAGAGAAAATCTTCTCATAAGGCTTGCCAAGCACATGCGTCAGAACGTTAAGACGACCGCGATGCGCCATGCCCATTAGAATGTTATTTGCTCCGTCATGCGCGACTGCACGGACGATTTCGTCCAGAACAGGCACGAGCA
This sequence comes from Bacillus sp. FJAT-26390, assembly GCF_001682865.1. Lineage (GTDB taxonomy): Bacteria > Bacillota > Bacilli > Paenibacillales > Paenibacillaceae > Pristimantibacillus. The sequence continues at coordinate 54,548 of NZ_MAQX01000022.1, read as the reverse complement.
TATCAACGCCTTCGATCGAGAAGCGTTTTTGTCCAACGAATGTACGGTGAAGGAAGTTCTCGAAATATTCAACTTCCATAAGACGTTCAAGCAGAGCCGAACGCTCTCTAGCTGACAGCGGCGCTGGGAAGCTTCCCGATTCCGCTTGCTTGTTAAGCCAGTTCCGTTCGTTCTCATCATGAATATGTGTAAATTCATACGCCGCCGAACGGGTATAAATTTCTCTCAAGCGGCTAATAGCTTCCCAGCCATTTGAGATCGATGCCGGCGCATTATCCCAAATAAGCGAAGCTGGAATAGCGGCCAAATCTTCTTTCGTAAGCCCAAAGGTCTCTGGCTCAAGCAGCTTCGTGTCTGCTGCAGGGCTAAGGCCGAGCGGGTCTATATCCGCAGCTAAATGGCCGTATCTGCGTATGTTCAGCATAAGCTGATGTGCAGCCACAACCTTCTTCAACATATTTGAATCAATCGGACCAGGCGCCGCTGCAGTTGTTGCAGCCTTTTGCTCGCTTGGCTTAGCCGATGTGCTCGGTGTTGCTCCAATTGATACAGCCGGCGGTGCTCCAAAACGTTCAAACAGCTCACGAACCGTTGACTCAACGGAATCAGGATCGGTTAAGAAACGTTCGTACTGCTCCTGCACATACCCAAGATTGGGGCCATAGTAGCTTTGCCAAGGCGAATAATTACGCTCATCATGGTTGCTCATTGCAGAAAATTCCACCCTCTCTATTCATTGCCATCCTATTATTTTCTAAGGCGAAGCTCGCCATACATGCCCGCCAACTTGCACTTGCTCAAACCGTCTCCAAATTGCTCTTATGTGCATGGTAATTATAAGATACCATCATTCGTAGCTGTCTTTTGGATACCTATTAATAGCTCCCTTATATTTTAGTACATAGTACGCTCACCTTCCATGACCTTATTGGCATTGATATCATCCATTTAAAGCATTGATTGTCGTTCTCGGACAATCAAGCGAGCATCAATTGGATAGAGCATCCAGAAGCCATGGAATCCGAAGGCTACAGCCTTGTGAACGCTTCCTGCAAAAATAGAATAGCCGACCGAGTCTGATATTCGCTCACTTCATGGCCAGAAAATGGGTAGTCATTCAGCTGTTTATGAGAACGAATCCGATTATATACGGCGTAAACCGTCTCCGGCAGACAAACGGTGTCCTTCCAGCCGACTGACAGAAAGACAGGCGCTTTGATGCGCTCAGCCAAATTTAATAAATCGAAATGGGCAAGCGTCGTCAGCACGGTATCCAATCGTTCCGGATACCGCTTAATATAATGTGCAATTTCGGCAAGCGAGCCTGTTGAATGCATGATGCCGTAATCCATATGGCACATGTTCGGAATATCAGACACAACCGCGCTTACTTTCGGATTAAGCGCGGCAGCAAGCAGCGCCAAGCCGCCGCCTTGGCTTGCGCCTACAACAGCTATTCGGGTATCATCCACCTCTGGCTGAAGGGCAGCCACATCGACCGCTCTTACTGCGTCCATCGATATAGCAAGGTAATAGCTTTGCTCGATACTTGCGATTCCCTGCGAAACCCAGCCTTTTACCGCACCTTCGCTTGCGGTTAGCAAATTGCCGGTTTCTCCACCTTGTCCGCGCGCATCGACTGCGAAGACAGCATACCCAAGCAGAAGCCAAGCTGCATAACGCTCCGGCAGTCCTTTGTCATTTGTGTAGCCCTGATAGATAACGACGCAAGGAAGCTTCTTCCCTCCCAAGCCTTGTTCCTGCCTCGGAACGATATACAAGCCATGAATCAGCGTATCGTCGCTGCCTTTGTACGTTAATCGCTCAGTCCTTACCGACGTAATAGGAGTATCCAGCGTTTCTCTAGCGATTTCGAGCGGCTTCTGTTCATAACGGGACAACGTATTCAGCCAGTACTTGTCCAGCTCGTCCGAGCCAATGGTTGCTGGTGGATTATACGCTAACCAATCCTTTTTGCGACGATTAATTGCATTCATCTCAGTATACCCCTATTCCGTTGCGTATTTTCGTTCCTGCTCCTCATTTTCGCTCAAAAAAAAACCTTTCTTCGCAATCGATATGCAAAAGAAAGAGCTTTTTTCATCCATATCTAATTCCGCTTCGAGCAGCATTGCATGCCCATTAGCAAATACAGGTTTTTTTCCTAATGCCCGCCTTGCCCATGGATACAGCCTTGTTGATATATGCATCTGCCATAGGAACTTTGCATGCCGTCTTGCCCATATCCACATGCACCTTGCCGATGCTTGCAGCGGCTGCCAATGCATCCTCGCGAAGCTCCTCGATGTAAATGCCAACTGCCATGACGAAGCTGTTCATCGTATATCGAACGCGGTTCTGCTCCGTATGGATCGTATGCTGAACCCGCTTCAACAGCTCCCGGATTTCATCCAAATCCAGCTGTTCATCGGGTGTCAGCGAAATATAATTCGCATAGGTGCTCCAGCCGCAGGTCGCGATCATTTCCTCGGATGAATGTAGCCACTCCATCGCAAGCTCATGAGAATAAGCGCTCTCAGCAGCTACCCCTGCTACCGAAAATTCGGCAGTCGCGTACCATTGGGCTTGTTTCACCCACTGCTGGAGCGTTTCCTTCGCTACCGTTTTTGGATTGACCGTAAGTCCGGCCAAATACATGGCGTCGCTGTTTCCGGAGTCATACAGCTTGTGCGCCAGCTCTTGATCCTTCTTCACATATTTAACAAGCTTTTTCAAATCGCCGATTTTCACGCCGAAGATCGGCTCCATCGCACCGTGCCGGATAAAGGTCATCTTTGTTTGTTCAGTTCCAAGACGCTCAAGCTCCTGCATTACCTCTTCATAAGTCATAGGCTTGTCCTCCTGCTCGCGGCCGCAATGATCGGAAGCGCCCTCTAAGCAGCGTCCGCGTCGCATATTTGCTGTTTCAATTACCCCAGTAATAATCACTGATCATCATTACGATCATCTGTATCGTTGTATAACCGTTACTCATGTGTAGTTCCGTTTAACAATATCGAGCATGACGTATGAGAATAAGGAACGGAAATCTCAAAGCGATGCATATAAAAAGCAATTGTGAGCTGGACAAGGTTAGCAAAAGCCGGTATCGCAAGCAAGCGCTATGCCGAATGCATCCGATTTAGCGCCCAAGAGGTACGCTGCAAGCAGCGGACCCCCAGTAAATTTCCGATCATAGTTGCAGGATAACAGCCGTATGCAAGTCATGCCGCTGTTCGGGCAATCTCCGCCTAGGCAGCAGGATATCCTTAAGCATACTAACCCTTTCCACTCTGCTTACTCTTGATCGATGATCAATTCAATTAAGGTTCTAACCATGACGCCGGTAGCGCCTTTAGGCTCCCAGCCTCTGCTTGATTCGAGCCAAGCCGTTCCGCCAATATCAAGATGCACCCAAGGCAGTCCCTCTGCAAAATGTCCGATAAACAGCCCGCCGGTAATCGTACCCGCTTCTCTGCCTCCGCTGTTTTTCAGATCAGCCGCATCGCTTCTGATTTGCTTCTTATATTCCGGATAAGACGGCAGCTGCCATATTCTCTCGCCCGAACGTTCCGATGCCGACTGTACCTGCTTGAATAGCTGATCATTATTGGTCACAGCGCCCGTTGCTTGACTACCAAGCGCTACCGAAACTGCGCCAGTGAGCGTAGCCACGTCTACCAAACGGGTCGCGCCCCTTGTAATGGCGGTCGTTAGACCATCGGCCAGCACCAATCTGCCCTCGGCATCGGTATTTACGACCTCAACCGTATGGCCGCTCATCATGCGAAGCACGTCGCCTGGCTTAATCGCGCGGTCAGAAGGCATATTTTCAGCAGTTGGAATGACCGCGATTACGTTGATGGCAGGCTTCAGCTCGCCAATAACGCGCATCGCTCCAAGCACAGCAGCCGCTCCGCCCATATCGGAGATCATTTCCTGCATGCCTTCGGCTCTCTTCAGGGAGATGCCGCCTGTATCAAACGTAATGCCCTTGCCGATCAGCCCCCAAGCCTCTTCCGTGCTTGGATCTCCCTTATAATGAATAACGATCATGCGAGGCGGATTTATGCTGCCTTGGCCTACGCCTAACAAGCCGCCCATTCGCTGCTCAGCCGCACTCCACTCGTCGATGACTTCAATCTCTAAATCAAGCTCTCTGGCCATCTCTTCCGCATGATAAGCAAGGCGCTCAGGCGTTAGGTCATTACCTGGCAAGTTGGTCAAATCGCGGGCTAAGTGAACGCCTTCGGCAAACAGCTTGCCTTTGGCGATACCTTGCTTCCATAATTCGGCGTCTCCTTCGGTTATAGCTGCTCCCTGAGGCACAAAAGCGACCTCCTTCAGCGAAAAGCGCTCGTTCTGCTCGCGCTTCAGCGGCTCGCGCGCATGAAGCGCGAGCAGCAGACCCTCGGTCAGCGCTTGCGCCGTACGATCGGCTCCAAGCTTAGCATTAGCAGTACACGCGAGCAGCGATTCTGAAAGCAGCACCTGAACCGTTTCAGCACGCAGTTTTTTGAGCGCTTTGGCTGCTGCCGCTGCCGCAAGTCGCAGACTTGTAGCCCCGCCATCCTGCTCAAGCCCAACAAATACGATGTAGGCTGCCGGATAAAGGCCTAGCGTTGCGATGATCTCGGTTTGCTCCGGCTCAGCCTTAAACAATCCTTTCGCATTCAGCCCTCTTAGCGCTTCATCGATTTGCGGCTGTACGATCGGTACAGCCGTTCCTCCTTGAATAAGCTCTTTCTTGCTGACAAAACGAATGACTGCATCATTAACCGCTTGTTCTGTACCGCGAACCCCATATGTGAATTGAACACTCATTTGTATTCCCTCGCTTTCTTAGTCGATATATCCATGTATGTATCCTGCTTAATTGATACAATCAACACGTTTTTCAAACTCATTATACCGAACGTCCTGCGACTTTTCCATGTTTATAATAAAGCGATAAAGCAAAAAGCCCCCTCCGCTAATAGGGAGAAGAGCTTCTATCTTTTCATTCATCTCATGCCTTCACTCTGCAAGCGGCAGCGTAATAATAAATTCAGTCCCAACCCCGGCTTGGCTGTCAACCCGAATGGTTCCGTTATGATTGCGAACGATTCGATAGCTCACCGATAAACCAAGACCCGTACCGGACTGCTTCGTCGTAAAGAAAGGATCGAATAGCCGATTCATCGTCGCCTTGTCCATTCCTTTGCCGTTATCTTTAATAACAATTTCGGCAAATTGGCCGCTGCTGCGCGTAATGATATCGATCAAGCCTCTTCGTTCGCTTTGTACCTCTTCTATGGCATCAAGCGAATTTTTGACGATATTCAAGATGACCTGCTTTACCTGCTTCACATCTATCGATACGAGATGCTCCGAGCAATAACACTCCGCTTTGATTTCGCAGTTTCTCATGAGCGCTTCGCTTTCCGTAAGAAGCACCACTTCCCTGATCAAATGATCAATGGAGACGATCTGTTTCATTGGCGCGGACGGCTTAGACGAATTTAGAAATTCATAAATAATATCGTTTGCTCGGTCAATTTCCGTTAAAATAATACGCGCATATTCTTCTTTGCCTACTTCCAGCAAGTAAGGCCGAAGCAGTTGAATAAAACCCCTAATACTTGTTAAGGGGTTGCGTATTTCATGGGCGATTGCGGCGGCAATTTTACCGAGCATGGCAAGCTTGTCATTTTGTAATGCCGTTTGTTCAATTTGCTTATACTCCGAAACATCCTTGACACTAATGAGGAAATCACCGTCTAATTGATCGCCGTATGTAACTGTCACCAGCAGATGTTTGCCGTCTTTGTGTTGGAATTCATAGTAGCGACTATGCATAAGAAACATTTCTTTGTAGAGTCTTAAAATCGTTCTTTTCGTTGTGCCGGTAAGCTGCCTATGCCTTAATATTTCTTTAATCGTGCAGCCTATTAAAGTCTTCCGAGGAATATCAAGCAGCTTGGCCATTTGCACGTTTATAAAAGATAAGATGCCATCGCTGTCAAATAACGCGATCCCGCTGTCCATGTGCTGCAATACGTTCTCGTACTTATTTTTAACCATTTCGAAGGATCGGTTGGAACGATACAGCATCTCTCGCATCTCACTGAATTTCTGCTCATTCGTCCGCTCAGGCTGCAGTCGAAAACGGCATGCTACCATAATTTCCATTAAAAATACGAAAGAGCGATTGTATAATCTTACTGCTTCATCCGAATCAACATTGGCAGCTAAAGACTGAATGCACTCCTCATGTACAGCAATAATTTCCTCAGGGTTAATTCCGTAAAGCTCCTTGCCCAGCTCGTTGGCATGAAATAATGATACTTCCTTACCACTTCGTATATACTCGGCAAGCGCCGGGAAATAGCGCTTTCGAATGGCCTGCATCATGTACTCCTCCCCGGCAACATCTATAGATAGCGGTTACAGTTACTACTAATCATAGGACGAGTTTACAATCGCTGTCAATCGGAAATCCTGTCGAATTTTAAGAAGCAAATAGGCGTAAAGTCATCCCCTACGCCGATTAGGGCTCGAGTCCCCCCACTGCTTTTTAACCTTTTTCCCCCTAAAAGCATGCAAGCTAACGACTAAGGTCGTTACTATTCTAGTTTAGTTAATTCAGTTGTTACGCTTATTCTTTTCCTTGCTGTTCCGATCATACCAATGGTCACTCCAGCGGCTCTTGTCGTCGTTATCGTCGTTATCGTTGTTGTCGCTGCCGCGATTGTCATTCCATTTATTATTTTCATTCCATTTGCTGTTTCGATCATTATGACCGCCATTAGAGCGGTCCCAATTATGGTCCCGCTCTCGGTCATTATCATCATCTTTTTCTTTTTCTTTTTCTTTTTCTTTTTCTTTTTCTTTATCTATGTCCTTGTCTTTATCTTCCTTCTTATCATCCTTGGGTTTGTTAGGCGAGCTTGGCTTATTCGGTTTCCCTGGCGTTACAGACGGCTTGCTGCCCCATGGCTCATTTTTACCTGGTTTCGCGGTCACGGGCGTTTTATTCCCATTGCCGCTGACAGGCTTCTCCGGCTTAACCGCGTTCACCGGTTTATTTGTTTTAGGAGTAGCTGACGGCTTAACCGTGTCCGTCTTCTGATCGCCCTTTTGCTGCTTCGCTTTATCCTCTTTCTCGCGCGCAACAAGCTCCTTCAGCTTCTCCTTGCTTAAGTTCTCCGAATTATCGACGATCTTCTTAAGACCGCCAAGCGGCTCCGTCACTTTATCGATCGAGTGCTGCTTAAGCTGTTCGATATCAACGTTATAGCCCTCGTCCTTCGCCATCAAATACACAGCCATTTTGCCTGAGGAGATACCGTTCAAAGCCGCTTCCTCACGCACTTCATTCGGTACCGACAGCGTTGTAATATTTGCGCTAGCCGCCTCTGCTGCCAGCTGCGTCAGAAGAGTGCGTAGTGTCCGGTCGACTTTTCCCGTCAAAATATTCTCAAAATCGAGTTTAAGTGCAGAGCTGTCGTCTAATAACATGCTCGTGATAAAAATATTTTTGTTTGGCGTATCCAGATAATGTGAGCCTTTAGCCCTCTCCAGTATAGAAGAGGCTACTGTCTCTACATCAATGCCTTTGTAATTGAGCCCTTCAATGATAAGCTCGCCGTCCGCGTTTATCGCACGCAGCTCGCGCACCTTATCGTTTTTATCCACGCCAAGCTCCACGCTCGGATTAATATCCATGCTTACGTAAGCGACAACGGGATGATTATCCGACTGCATAAAAAATAAGAGCGGCAGGAAAACGAGCAGCATAACGGCTGCGGCACCCGCATACCAATACGCGGCTTTAACGGTGCGAGGCTTCTTATATTCCTCTTCGAATACGATTTCCTCGCCGATTTCCGGTTTTCCTTGAATAGGTGCTTGCAAAAATTGACCGTCTGCCGTCATTACAACAGCATGCTGCTTATGAATGCTCATAACGACTCCACGTTTCATTTGCTAGCCTCCTTGCTCAAATTCATTCCGTCGTCGGTTAAATGTAAATAGTCATGCATATACGGATATGTACCAGAAATAATAAGTGCGATTGCGATAATATATTTTCGGTTTCGCTCGACCGTTTTGCGGGAAACGCCGCACATTTCGGTAAGCTCTTTTACCGCTAGCTTATTGGTTAATCTTAACGAGTCGAACAAACTCGCTTCGCTCACAAGCGTTTGCGCAATTCCGATCAACAGCCTTCTGGAATCTGCATGCTTGGGCGAGAGCTCGACCAGCTCTGCAAATGAAATCCCGAACCCTAGAAGCTCTTGATTCAGCTCGCCGATTTCCTGCCTTCTCTCGTCTTCGGTCCGTTTCACCTCAAAAGCGTTCATAGCTTGTCTTGTCTCAACGGAATTGTATTGCGGCTGCTCCTCGTCCTCCGAATCGAACATGCTATAGGGGACTACTTGGGAATGCCTTTGTTCTTTTCGGACATGGTCAATAAGCCGACGGCGAATGACGGTTTCAGAAAATCCGATAAACGATTTGCCCGCATGGCTGGAAAACTGATTGATCGCTTCATTAAAAGCAAGCAGCGCCACGCTGTACTCATCATCTTGATTCGGATCGATGTACCGTTTGCAAAATCGACTTGTAACTTTCATTATATAAGGCTTGTAATCTGCTATAAACTGCTCACGCAGCAGCTCGTCACCTTGACGAATTTGAGCAACCCATTGTTCGGGAGTAAGCTTCTGCTCATCCTCCGCAGCATCTGTGGAAACAGATTTCCGCAGAAAGCGTTTGAACAATACAAGTAACAACCGCTCCACCTCACTACTAGTATGATTCGTTTCTGTCTGGCCGGTTTCAGGGGGTACATTATGAGAAGATCTTCATTTATTTTAAAAAAGAAAAGCCCCCCGAAAAGGAGGCTCACCATTCGTGTTCAAAATTAAACGGATGTACGGCGTTGACGGAGTTTATTCCTTCTGTTATTCAGCATCCCAAGACGCTTCTTAAGTACAAGCTGCCATTCCGTATCTTCAATCTGCTTCGCGAAGCTTAGCAAATCAAGCGCCATATCGATTTGACTATGAACAACATCCATAGGATCTTCATTTTCATTATTTACGCAGTTCTCAAGCAGCGCCTTGCCTTCTTGCTCCACATACTCCTGAAAATCAACTTCAGCGGCGCCGTCGCCATGTGCATATTCGGCTAATATTTCATATTCATTTTCGATTAAATAATGAATGTCTACACGGTGGCATACCGGACAAAACATAATAGGCACATTATGAATATGCGTTCGAAAATGCTTCAGCGTTCCTTTTGTTCCAATCATACTAGCTCCACAGCAAAAACTCATTGACGACTCCTCCTCCAAGGTTTGCGGTGCAAACCTACTTCGTAAGCATCAACTTAGGTTTGCGAATGCAAACCAAGTATTTTTTTGAGCTCTGTGACTAAGTATACATTATTCGATCACCATGGATGAAATTCCTGCTTTTGCATCATAATATCCGTCTCTAGGCCTAAACAAAAAACAAAACCCGCGCCATCCCATGGCGCGGGTTTTGAGTAGATCGAAATGATGTCTACTATTTCGATACCAATGTTTGTTGACCTGGTTTCCAGTTAATAGGGCAAAGTCCGCCGGATTGCAAAGCTTGCAATACGCGAAGCGTTTCGTCGACGCTGCGGCCAACGTTGTTGTGGTTAACAACTTGGTATTGTACTTCGCCTTCTGGGTTGATGATGAATAGGCCGCGAAGCGCGATACCTTCTTCTTCGATCAATACGCCGTAGTCACGAGCAACGCTCTTCGTGATGTCAGCAGCAAGCGGGAATTCTAGTTGGCCAAGGCCATTATCGTTAACCGGCGTGTTGATCCATGCACGGTGGCTATGTTTGCTATCAATGCTGACACCAAGAATTTCAGTGTCCAATTTTTTGAATTCAGCTGCAGCCATGCTAAGTGCAGTGATTTCTGTTGGGCAAACAAATGTGAAATCTAGTGGGTAGAAGAACAATACCAACCATTTGCCTTTGTAATCTGCTAGTGAAGCCGTACCAAAATCTTTACCGTCACCAGTTGCTGTTTCCATCGTAAAATCTGGGGCCTGGCGGCCTACCAAACGCTCTGCCATTATAGAAAACCTCCTTGACCTATCCATAAATTTTAGTGTTTATGTCACTTCGTCTGTGTGACTTACCTAGTAAATAGTATCACTAGTCTAGAATGAAGTCAATATTATAATCGTTATTTATTTATAATTATTATAATCTACCAATTACTTTTTAAGTGCGGCTACGATCAGATCGCCCATTTCAGTCGTTCCGATTGCTTGGCTTTTATCAACAGCAATATCGCCCGTACGGTGGCCTGCATCCAGCACTTCTTTCACGGCAGCTTCAATTGCAGCTGCTGCTTCGTGATAGCCGAACGTAAGACGGAACATAAGCGCTACGGAGAGGATCGTTGCAATTGGGTTAGAAATGCCTTGTCCTGCGATGTCAGGAGCGGAGCCGTGTACCGGCTCGTACAAGCCAAAGCTTCCTTCGCCTAGCGAAGCAGAAGACAACATACCGATCGAGCCAGTCAACATCGCAGCTTCATCGCTAAGGATGTCGCCGAACATGTTTTCCGTTACGATAACATCAAAGCTCGATGGACGGCGAAGCAATTGCATAGCGCAGTTATCAACTAGTACATGCTCAAGCTCAACCTCTGGATATTCAGGAGCGATCCGGTTTACAACCTCACGCCATAGACGTGATGTTTCAAGTACGTTCGCTTTGTCTACCGATGCAAGGCGTTTGCCGCGAGTCATTGCGATATCGAATGCTTGGCGTACGATACGCTCGATTTCCTGCACATTGTATACGCAAGTATCAACCGCTTCTTCGCCGCCAGCGCCTTCACGGCGGAACTTCTCACCGAAGTAAATGCCGCCAGTCAATTCGCGAACAACGATAAGGTCGGTGCCTTCAAGAACTTCCGGCTTCAATGTGGAAGCTTCTTTCAAGCAATCAAATACTGTAGCTGGACGAATGTTGGAGAACAAGCCAAGCGCTTTACGAATGCCGAGAAGGCCAGTCTCTGGACGAAGCTCCTTCGAGTTGTTGTCCCATTTTGGACCGCCTACAGCGCCTAGCAATACCGCATCTGCACCTTTGCAAAGGTCAAGCGTCTCTTGTGGAAGCGGAGTTCCTTTCTCGTCAATGGCAATACCGCCGAACAAGCCGTGTTCCGTTTCGAATTTGTAGCCATAAAGCTCTTCGGTTTTCTTAAGTACTTTAAGCGCTTCGCCAACAACTTCAGGTCCGATACCGTCGCCGGCAATAACTGCAATTTTTTTAACTTCTGACATAATAAAAGTAACACTCCTCGTTTTCGATTAAACTTATCCGTTCCATCGCAGCTTGGTTTGCTCCGTGAATTCGACAAGTTATACACTCATTCTCATTCTATTATCATTTGTACCATAAATCCGGAGTGATTACAAAGATATAAAATCTATTGACTTTATAGGCTGTGACTATAGTGAGCGCAGCGGCAAAAAAAATAGACAGTACGCACGAGGTTAAGCCTCGGCGAACTGTCTATTTTAATGATCAGCTTAAATCAAGCTCATTTTATCGCGACGGCCTGGAGACTTCCGCTTCTCGATCAGGCGGTTAAGCGCGTCGATATACGCGCGCGCGCTCGCCTCAAGAATATCGGTGCTTAGCCCACGTCCTTGAGCAGAAACTTCATCCTGCTTCAATACAACATGTACCTCGCCCTGTGCATCCTTGCCTTGCGAGACCGATTTGATGGAATAATCTTCAAGCTCTACATTTTCCTGCGTAACTTTATCGATAGCGTTATAGATCGCATCCACTGAACCGTTGCCGATTGCCACTTCTTCTACGACCTCGCCCTCGGCTTTGCGAATCCGAACAGAAGCGCTTGGCGTAGATTGATTGCCATAGCTCACTTGAATCGTCTCCAAGCTGAACACTTCCGGCGTATCGATAAGCTTCTCCTCAAGCAAAGCGAGAATGTCTTCATCGCTCACTGTTTTTTTGCGGTCAGCCAAATCCTTAAATCTAGCGAACGCGCCGTTAAGCGCTTCGTCCTCAAGCTCGTAGCCAAGATCAACCAGCTTCTCGCGGAACGCATGGCGTCCGGAGTGCTTGCCAAGCACAAGCTTCGATTCTTTAAGGCCGATCGTATCAGGAGAAATGATCTCGTACGTTGTTTTTTCCTTCAACATGCCGTCCTGATGGATGCCTGACTCATGCGCAAACGCATTCGCTCCGACAATCGCTTTGTTGCCTGGCACGACCATGCCTGTCAGCTTGCTGACAAGGCGGCTCGTTTTGGCGATTTCCTTCAGGTTAAGCGTTGTTTGAGCGCCAAAGTAATCAGGACGCGTAGCAAGCGCCATAGCAATCTCTTCGATCGCTGTATTGCCTGCACGCTCTCCAATTCCGTTGATCGTACCTTCAACCTGATCAGCGCCGTTTAGAATCGCTGCAAGCGAGTTGGCTGTCGCCATGCCAAGATCGTCATGGCAATGCGCGCTAAGCTGAATCGTTTCGATATTCGGAACGTTTTCTTTGAGCGTCTTGAAGATGTTGCCGAATTCCTGCGGATTCAAATAACCAACCGTATCCGGAATATTAACGACAGATGCTCCCGCTTTGATGGCCATCTCCGTAACCTGGCATAGGAAATCCAGCTCCGTACGTCCGGCATCCTCTGCTGAGAACTCAACTTTGTCAAAATATTTTCTGGCATAACGAATGGCGCGCTCTGCCGTTTCGAGAACCTGGTCCTTCTCCATCCGAAGCTTATGCTTGCGGTGAATAGGGCTTGTAGCAAGAAATACGTGAATGCACGGGTCCTGTGCGCCGATTAGCGCTTCACGAACCGCATCGATATCTTGCTCGCGGGAGCGTGATAGACCAATAACCGTAGCGTTTTTCACTGCGCGCGCAACCGCGTTAACCGCCGCAAGATCGCCGGGGGATGCCGCTGGGAAACCAGCTTCCATACGGTCCACTCCAAGCTTTTCAAGCTGAAGGGCAATTTCTACCTTTTCCTTCGTGTTCAGGTTTACACCTGGAGATTGCTCTCCGTCACGAAGCGTTGTATCGAAAACATAAATTTTCCGCATTTGTGCCATGCACCTCCGTGAACAGAATGATCCCGGCTCGCTTATGAAGTTGCAAGGCGAAACGTAAGCCGCTTCGCCTTGCACTCCGGCGAACCGGGATATGGTCGTTCATTCTATCTGTTATTACTTCTTGATCCAGTGCATCAATTCACGAAGCTGTGCGCCTGTTTGCTCGATTGGGTGAGCGGCTTCGTTACGGCGTGTAGCTGTAAGCATAGCACGGTTCGATTGGTTCTCCAAGATGAAGTCGCGAGCGAAACGGCCGGATTGGATATCTTCCAATACGCGTTTCATTTCTTTCTTCGTCTCTTCAGTAACGATGCGAGGACCCGTTACATAGTCGCCGTATTCTGCAGTGTTGGAGATAGAATCGCGCATCGACGAAATTCCGCCCTCGTACATCATGTCAACGATCAGCTTAAGCTCGTGCAAGCACTCGAAGTAAGCCATTTCTGGAGCATAACCAGCTTCAACAAGCGTTTCGAAGCCTGCTTTAACTAGTGCGGAAGCGCCGCCGCAAAGAACAGCTTGCTCACCGAACAAATCTGTTTCTGTTTCTTCTTTGAAAGAAGTTTCGATAACGCCTGCACGTGTACAGCCGATACCTTTAGCATATGCAAGACCGATAGCTTTAGCATTGCCAGTAGCATCTTGCTCGATTGCGATAAGACCAGGAACGCCAAAGCCTTCTTGGTACGTACGGCGAACCATGTGACCAGGAGATTTTGGAGCAACTAGGAATACGTCTGTATCTGCGTTAGGAACGATTTGGCCGTAGTGAATGTTGAAACCGTGTGAGAACATAAGAGCCGCGCCTTTTTTGAGGTTAGGAGCGATTTCATCTGTGTAAACTTTTGCTTGTGTTTCGTCAGGAAGCAAGATTTGAACAACGTCAGCCACTTTAGTTGCTTCAGCAACTGTAAGTACTTCGAAGCCGTCTTTCTTAGCAACGTCTGCGGATTTACCTGGACGAAGTCCGATAACTACTTTCAAGCCGCTGTCGCGAAGGTTTTGCGCTTGCGCATGGCCTTGGCTGCCGTAACCGATAACTGCGATTGTTTTACCTTGTAGTACGCCTTGATCCGCGTCTTTTTCATAGTACATTGTAACTGCCATTTTAATAATTGCCTCCTTTAATTTAACCCTTTTGAGCGGGTGTTTAAGCAGAGAATGACCCATAAGCAGCGGTTCTCCCCTTAAACTCCCGCTCAAAGCGGGATGTTGAATGAGTGGTAATAATTACTTGGCGTTGCCTCTATTTAGTGCTGTTACCCCTGTACGTGACAGTTCGCGAATGCCATAAGGCTTAAGCAGCTCGACCATTGCGTCGATTTTTTCCGTGTCACCTACTACTTGTACCATAAGCGAATGAGTGCCGATGTCAACAACCGCTGCGCGGAAAGTTTCGACTACGCCTAGAATTTCAGGGCGTGAAGACGGCTCTGCGTTTACCTTAATAAGCGCCAGCTCGCGCGCAACCATTGGGTTCGAGCTGAGATCAATGACCTTGATTACATCAATTAGCTTGTACAATTGCTTTGTTACCTGCTCGAGGGTATGGTCATCACCCGAAGTGACGATGACCATACGCGACAAACCTGCCTCTTCGCTGGAACCAACCGTAATGCTCTCAATATTGAACCCGCGGCGTCCGAACAAGCCGGATACACGCTGCAGAACGCCGGGCTGGTCGTTTACGATTACTGCGATCGTGTGTTTTTTCATTCCGCATCCCCCATGATCATTTCGTCGATGGTGCTTCCTTGCGCAACCATTGGATACACGTTCTCATCTTTGCGAACGACGAACTCAACGACTGCTGGACCAGGATGGCGAAGCGCTTCTTCCCATGCGGTGCGAGCTTCCTCTTTGTTCGTAGCGCGGAAACCTTTCACGCCGTAAGCTTCGGAAAGCTTAACAAAGTCAGGGCTGCCGGCTAGATCAATATGGCTGAATCGGTTATCGTAAATCAGCTCCTGCCACTGGCGAACCATTCCGAGCACCTGGTTATTAATGATAACCACTTTTACTGGAATATTATTGATTGCGCAGATCGCAAGCTCTTGCGCACACATTTGGAAGCCGCCGTCACCGTTGATAGAAACGACTACGCGATCCGGATTCGCCATTTGAGCGCCGATAGCGGACGGGAAACCAAAGCCCATCGTGCCTAGACCGCCGGAGGTTACCCACGAGCGCGGCTTATTGAATTTATAATACTGCGCTGCCCACATTTGATGCTGGCCAACGTCAGTTGTAACGATGGCATCGCCATTTGTAGTTTCGTGGATTAGCTCCACTACCCATTGCGGCTTCAGCTCAACGTATGAATCATTATAGCTGAATGGATATTCTGCGCATGAGGCTTTAAGCTTCGCACGCCAGTCATCCGCTTTATCCGCGCGTTTAGCTTGCTTGTTAACAAGCTGGAGAACCGTCTTCACGTCACCTACGATCGGAATGTCCGTCGGTACGTTTTTGCCGATTTCCGCTGGATCGATATCGATATGAACGATTTTCGCAAGCGGTGCGAAGCCGGACAGCTTGCCGGTTACACGGTCATCGAAGCGTGCGCCGATGTTGATAAGCAGATCCGCGCTTTGAATCGACTTGTTAGCCGTGTAGGTGCCGTGCATGCCTGGCATGCCTAGAAACAGCTCGTTGCCGCTTGGGAAAGCGCCAAGTCCAAGCAATGTCGTCGTAATCGGAATTTGCGTTTTCGTTACGAACTCGAACAATTCTTCATGGCCGCCGGAGTAGACTACGCCGCCGCCAGCAAGAATGATCGGACGCTCCGCTTGCTCGATTGCTTTAATAAGCTTGTCGACTTGATTCCTATTCGGCGAAACCGTTGGGTTATAGCCTCGGATGCTTACATCGGTTACAGGCTTGAACAACGTTTTAGCCGCTGAAATGTCCTTTGGTATATCAATCAATACTGGACCTTTACGGCCAGTGTTGGCAATGTGGAATGCTTCATGGATAATACGCGGCAAATCTTCTACGTCACGCACCAAGTAGCTGTGCTTTGTGATTGGCATTGTAATGCCAGTAATGTCCGCTTCTTGGAATGCATCGCTTCCGATTAGGCTGGAAATAACGTTACCCGTAATAACGACCAAAGGCACGGAATCCATATATGCCGTTGCGATACCCGTAACCAGGTTTGTTGCGCCTGGACCGGAGGTTGCGATACACACGCCTACTTTGCCGCTTGCGCGGGCATAGCCGTCAGCTGCGTGAATCGCGCCTTGCTCGTGACGAGTGAGTAAATGATTGAAGTCGGGGTTCCCATGCATCGCGTCGTAAATGTACAACACTGCTCCACCAGGATAGCCGAACACACAATCTACATCCTCAAGCAACAGACTGCGAAGCAATATTTCTGACCCAGTAATGACCTCAGGCTTCGAGAGCCTTTCCTTCAATTCCTCTTTTGACTTCAGTGTTGCACCTTGCGTTACCATCAGTCATCCTCCTCTCAGAAAAAACAAAAAAACCTTTCGCTCCTCATGCTTCATAACGAAGCAACGAGGGACGAAAGGTATATCTTCCGTGGTACCACCCAAATTCGTTATACATCTCCCGATGCATAACCTCCACAAGTAAGAACGTCGTGCACATACGTTCATACTATTGGCACTGTAACGCTTGCCCTGCGATTTCCCCTATTAGGCAACAGCTTGCGTTGTTGCTTTTCAAGGAAACAGCTCCGAGGTGAGCTCGTAGAAAAGGGGTTTTGGCGATGGTTGCAGCTGATCCATCCGCTCTCTGTTCAAAAGAGCCCTTAGCACTTCGTCCTCATCATTGCTGATTGTGTATGTACCACATGGTGCGTACACCAGTACGTGGTAGATAAGACTTTCCTTATTATATGCCGCGAATCTCCGTTCGTCAAGAACCCTGAGCAACTCTTCGCATAATTTGTAGTCGGCGCATTTTGCTGCCTTGGCACATATACTATTTTAGCCTTCAAACGGCAAACTCATGCAGCGTTCCAGTCTATTCAGCGCCGCAGAAATGGAATGATGTCGATGATAAGACTTTATGACCCTCGACTGGATCAAGCGGAGGTTGTCCGCCTCATTCGCAATGAGCTGATTCCGATGTCGCATACGGTTCACCAGCATGACGCCCAGACGATTCGCGAGCTTCCGAAGCGATTCCGGCGCGGTGTTACTTATGTAGCTTCCTTGTCCAAAAAAAGCCCGCCGATCTCCTTCATTCATTTTGAAGTGATGGGCGAGGTGCTTTATTTAGATATGCTTGTCACGCATCCCGAGCATCGCAATAGACAATGGGCCCGTAAATTAATGGCGCAAAGCGAGGCTTACGGCAGGAAGCAGAACTGCAAAGTTGCCAGGCTTTTTGTCGATCAAGTAAATGATAAAGCCCATCATCTATACAATAAGCTTGGTTACAGTACCGTAAACTACTATCCTGAGCTTCGCTGCTACGAGCTGCTTAAGCCGCTTGCCCCGCTATGATCACCTAACCGCCATTAATACCCGTTAAAGCCTTGGTTGCCATAACCATTAAAATCCTGGTTCCCATAACCGTTGTAGCCTTGGTTGCCATAACTGTTGAAACCTTGGTTGCCGTAACCTCCGCATTGGTTAAAGTTGTTGTTGCAGCAGTTGCCGCCACCACCAAAACCGCCGCCGAAGCCACCACCGAAGCCTCCTAAGAAAGGAAGCGTGCCGATTGCAAGAAGATCGAACAAGACCAGAGGTATAATAGCTTTGGTTTGCACAACCTTGCCCTTTTCTCTTTTTAGGGGAGCTACGACCAGTTTGTTTTGGCTAACACGAACGAGCTTGCCCGTGACGACTGAGCCGTCAGGACGTACTGCATAAATGGATTTGCCGACCAGTTTCCGTACTTCTTGTTTGGAAACGTTACGCATGCGAAATCCCTCCTTTCCCGTTGTCCTTTAGCTTATTCGGGGAAAGCAGGTTCCGACTGTTTGTTTGTCCTCTATGGAAATAAATGTACGCACAGCCTGCTAGAAATGGTAGAAACGTTAGAGCCGATTGCAGCATCCGGCTTCTTCATCGATAACAATCTCTTATAATAAAAAAAGGCTGTCCAAGAGTCGTCAGAGAGACAACCTGGACAGCCTTTATACGTTAACGTCTACGCGTTAATTTTCTCTTTTGCAATGCCTGCAAGCGAGTTGAACGAAGTGATATCGTTAACTGCCAGGTCAGCAAGGATTTTGCGGTTAACTTCTACGCCCGCAAGTTTCAAGCCGTGCATGAATTTGTTGTACGAAAGTCCGTTAATGCGAGCTGCCGCGTTGATACGAACGATCCACAGTCTGCGGATGTCACGTTTTTTGTTGCGACGGTCACGGTAAGCGTACATAAGGGACTTACCAACTTGCTCCTTCGCTGTTTTAAACAGACGATGTTTCGAACCGAAATAACCTTTAGCTAGCTTTAGAATTCTTTTGCGACGACGAGTGCGGACAAATCCGCCTTTGACTCTTGCCATGAGTGGAAACCTCCTGTAGGTTGAATTAGCTTATTTGTTGTTGCTTAATATTACAAGTTGGAAAGGCCTTGCTTCAAACGACGAACATCGCCAGCAGCCATAAGCGGTTGGCCAGCAAGTACACGTTTTTGACGACCGGATTTGTGTGAAAGCAAGTGGTTACGGTAAGCTTTGTAACGTTTTACTTTACCAGTTCCAGTAATTTTAAAGCGGTCTTTCAGACTGCTGTGAGTTTTCATCTTAGGCATATCAGTTATCCTCCTTAAAGTTCTTCATCAGTTGTTAGCTGTTGGTTTTGGGTGCCAAAATCATAATCATGCTCCGGCCTTCCAGCTTAGGAGCGCGCTCAACGCTGCATAATTCGGCAACCTCTTTGGAAAGGCGGTCCAAGATTTTTTGTCCAAGAGATGCATGCGCAATCTCACGGCCGCGGAATCTAACGGAAGCTTTCACTTTATCGCCTTCACCTAGGAACTTAACTACGTTGCGATATTTCGTTTGGTAGTCATTTTCATCAATGTTAGCACGGAACCAAACTTCTTTAAGATCAACGATCTTTTGGTTTTTACGAGCTTCTTTTTCTTTCTTTTGCTGCTCATAACGGAACTTACCGTAGTCCATGATGCGGCATACCGGCGGCTTAGCCGTCGGAGCGACGTTCACCAAGTCCAAATTCAGTTCAATTGCCATCTGCAATGCGTCTCGAATCGATTTGATACCGATTTGCTCGCCCTCAGCGCCGACTAACCGTACTTCTCTGGCCCGGATTTCATCATTGATTTGATGTTCTCTGCTAATAACGTGCCACCTCCAAAAATGGTTTGTTTCATGTTTTTACGCAATAAAAAAATGCGGGTTCGCTCGAACCCGCATCTCATAACCGTACATGTATGTCAGTGCATCATTTCTATTCGAAACAATGGAGTGACCAATCGATTATCGCGAACCAGCCAGCTTAAGCCGAAAGGTGAGAAGCGGGTGCTTCTGCTTGTGCGTCATTTAGTTAGTTGAAAATGTTACCGTGTTACTATACCATGGCTTGCGAAGCTGTGTCAACAGCTGCGGGAAATGATTTTGCAAGAGAAAATCCCGCTCTCTCCTACTTGCTCTGTACTTCCTCAATGCGAACGACACGCGTATGCTGCGTGTGGCTCCACGTTTTGTTGTTCTGGGTAAAGAAAGCATAAAACGTGATCGGCCACCAAGAAATAAGAAACAGCGGCAATGTAAGCAGATGCGCGTACATCTTCCACGATTTCACGCCTTCTAGCATAAGCGCAAGCGGGAATTGGATGATCGACGCGACAGCAGCGATACCGACTACCCACCAAGGCACGTAGTTGTAAAGCGAATCCAAGTAATTCGAAGACGGCAGCGCGATATCGATCCAAATGATCATCGTCAAAATAAAGCCGAGCAATGTGTTATAAACGGAGATCGAGTAGATCGCCGAGTCAAACTTTACGAAGTTGCGTTCCTTGATACTCGCCCAAAGCAGCGGAAAGAAATAATTGCGCGCCACGTTAAAGTGTCCCTGCATCCAGCGCAGACGCTGCCTTGCGGAAGCTTTGAACGAAACCGGCTTCTCGTCATATACTTTGGCATCGTAGTTCAGCACGGGATAGATGCCGCGCTGCACGCAGCGCATCGAGAACTCCAAGTCCTCAACTAGGCTTGTCGCTCCCCAGCCCATATCCTTTAGCAGCAACGAATCAAAGCACATCCCTGTTCCGCCGAGAAAGTTAGCCATTTTCAAATTCGTTCTGGACAGCTGCCACAAACGGTTGCAGTACCAGTAAGTAATGCCATATGCTGCGGTAACCCATGAGTCATCCGGATTTTTGGTATCCAAGTAACCTTGAATGACCTGATGGCCCTCGCACAAATCGTTGTTCATCAGCTGCAAGAAATCTGGATTTACTAAGTTATCCGCGTCAAACATAACGATTGCATCGTATTGGCGGGGCAAGGCCCAAAGCTCTTTGAGCATCCATTCAATCGCATAGCCTTTACCGCGCAGCAACTGATTGGTTCTCTCGCAAGCATTTACGCCATGGCTCCGGCTAATGTCAGCCGTGCCGTCCGTACAATTATCACAAATAACAAATATATCGTATAGCTCTTCTGGATAGTCCATTTTTTTCAAGTTTTCAATAAGCGCCCCGACTACTTTTTCTTCGTTGTGAGCTGCGACTAGCACGGCAAATGATTTTTGCGGTGCGTGATGCTTCCGGCTTTTGTTTTTGGCCAAACCGAAAATGGAAATGCTGAATTGATAAACCGCGATTAACGCCATCACTACCTGAAACGCAATAAAAATAACACTTAGAACCATGCGGTACTGCCCCCTTGAGACCCCATTTTTTTTGCTTTTCTCAGCATTCGTTCACGGCTGCTGCAAGCTTTTATTATATATTTTCTCTCTGTTATGAGTGTTTCTCTGCAAACACTCGCGGACCTTTATTGATTCTCCACAGAAACAACTTCTTTGTCAAAAGTTGAATTAGTCTCGATTATGCTTAATCCCGTCAGAAAAACGCTTGCATTGCACACGAATGAACGCATTACCTCCTTTTACGACGACTCAGTCTTATTTTCAACCATTTGCTGACTTTTTAGCACTAACGTCCTTATTTACGATAAAATGTGTGAAAATGTTTCCGGGATTGTTAGGTGACTATGTGACGAACAGGTGAACAAGCTTAATCGTTGTGACACCTTTCGCTGTTTCGACATTATTTGTCTTAACGTCTGGAAATATGTCCATTACAGTTTTACCATCAACCACACATTATTAAACAGCAATTTGAAAATCAATATTTATACCCGAGCTATGCTAAACTTTAATAATGGGACAAGAAATAGTTTACGCCCAGCGAACAAAAACATGTTAAAATTGATTTTATTACAATAGAAGAAGGATGAAGTTTCAATCTTAGCCACCGTTAGGAGGACGACAGCGATGGAACGAATGATAGGCTGGCTGAAGACAAGTGAGCAAAAAATGCTGATTTGGGCAAATCGGAGACCTGCAGGGGGGAAAAGACATCGACTCCTTGGCAAATGGTTAAGCACAGTCACACATATGGGCGGCGCCACTTTTACGCTCGCAACCGCCCTTATATATGCAATACTAGCACCTGCTCCTTGGAGCATAACTGGCTGGCAATGCTTGACTGCCGTCATCATTAGCCATTTGCCAGTTGCAATCGTCAAACGAAAATTTAAGCGGCTTCGGCCTTATCAGGCGTTGCAGGGCGTAAATACATGCCACAAACCGCTAGTGGACTCTTCCTTTCCATCCGGCCATACAACAGCTATTTTTGCCTGGCTCGTACCTATTTTGCTCACAAGCGGCATTTGGCTGACGCTGCTTGTGCCAGCAGCCTTAATAATCGGAGTATCGGTTGGATGGTCGAGAATGTATCTTGGCTTGCATTACCCGTCCGACGTTGCGGCAGGCGCACTCATCGGAACGGTGACCGCCCTTGCAGTCAATTATTCGTGGGTTGTACCCGCGGTGGGACTAAACTAGTTGTCCTCGTCATCAGAATCGGAACCGTTCAAAGCAGCTTCGCTCGCTTCCGCCTCTTCTTTAATCGACTTCTCTTGCTTCGCTTCGCGGTGCTTTCGCAGCGCCTCGGAGCCGATCACGGCTTCAACCCGGTAAATATTTTGCCCTTTTTCCATAAACTTCATCTCATATTCAGTAAACACAAGGTCCTCTCGGGGGCCTTCTTTGTGTAAATGAAGCGAAATATTGCGCATGATAAGCTCCATCTCCGCAAAGCTGTTCAACGAAAACTCGAACAACGATTGTGAATCCGTCTTAAAATGAATCTCGCCGCGCTCATTCAGCAGCTCGATATATTTGGCAACGAGCCTTGGATGCGTGAGTCTCCGGCGCGCGTGCTTGCTCTTTGGCCATGGATCGCTGAAGTTAAGGTGAACGCGCTCGATCTCGCCCGGTGCAAACATTGTCTCGATTCCTTCGATATTAGCGCGAAGAAGCGCGAGGTTTGGCGGATGCGACTCCCCTTTTTGCTCCCAAATGATGCGTGCTTTCTCGCTTGCCCGGCGAAGCAGCTCGTCGTACATGTCAACGCCGATAAAGTTGATGTGCGGATAACGCGCGCTCATCTGGCTGATGAAACGCCCCTTGCCCATGCCCAGCTCAACATATATGGGGTTGTCATTGCCGAAAAACTCATTCCATTTTCCTTTGTGGGGCGCAGCATCAAGCACAACTAGCTCCGGCTGTCCCTCTAGACTCTCGCGAATGCCTTTTCTTCCTCTTAAACGCATATACAGTGATTCCTCCATTTATCGTAGACGTTGCAACGAATTAGACTAGTCCTTATTGTGCCCAAGAATGTGTCCAAAGTAAAGAGAAATGGTGAAGCAAAGCGGACAAACCCTCATCATATAGAAAAAAGCCGCGGCCCGTTTCCAGGCACTGCGGCTTGCATGTTGTGTATTTTGTCGCGCTGCTTAAGTGATTAAAGAAGCAGTTGGTAAGGAATCGGTCCATTCTCCTGCTGGTCACGCTCATAAGTCTCAACCAGCACTTCGTTCAATTTCTTCCGTGCAGAAATTTCTACGCCATGGTTATTGTGAAAACGGACACCCGTAAGCGCCATCAATTCTTTAACAGTCAGCTCAACCGTTACCGTGTCGTCGCCGCGCAATATTTTGGATACGTTATTCATCTCTAATCACCTCATCGATTTATTGTAACAGTATTTCCATCTAATCGACGTTTCATGAATGCAGGTGCAATTGGGCTATGTCAGGTTTATTTGTTGTTTTGTCGCACTTTTAATATAACACTTCATGTAAGGTTATGCAAGCCCAAATTGCCCCGTTTCAAAGATAATTTCCAAATAAAGCGGTTTCCGAACGTTCATCCACCCTCCCTATAAGAAACGTGGCTTTTCCGCTGATTTTTCGCTAAAATATAGGGTGTACGTCTTGAAAGAAGGAGAAAACGATGATTGGACTACAACCATCGCCACAGCAGCCAACGCTATGGGGCGATAAACGATTTCATACATGGAATTACGAAATGCGGGAGCAGTTCGGCGGCAAAGTATTCAAGGTTACGCTTGATGCCGGCTTTACTTGCCCGAACCGCGACGGCTCGATTGCCAAAGGCGGCTGTACGTTCTGCAGCGCGCGCGGCTCAGGCGATTTTGCGGGCAGCAGACGTGATGATCTCGTTACGCAGTTCAATACCATACGGGATCGCCAGCATCAGAAATGGCCGGATGCGCAGTACATCGGCTACTTCCAAGCTTATACGAATACGTATGCGCCGCTTGAGGAGCTGCGCGAATATTACGAAAAGATTTTGCAGCAGCCGGGCGTTGTTGGGTTATCGATTGCTACCCGTCCTGACTGCTTACCTGATGACGTGGTCGATTATTTGGCGGAGCTGAATGAGCGAACCTATCTTTGGGTCGAGATGGGCCTTCAGACGGTTCATGAATCTACTTCCGAGCTGATTAACCGGGCGCATGACACAGCTTGCTACGTCGATGCCGTGAGACGCCTTCGCGAGCGCGGCATACGGGTATGCGCGCATATCATCTATGGCCTTCCGCAAGAAACGCATGAAATGATGCTCGATACCGGCCGCGCCGTCGCTGAGATGGATGTTCAGGGCATTAAGATCCACCTGCTTCACCTCATGCGCAAGACGCCTATGGTCCGCCAGTACGAGGCTGGGCTGCTCCGATTCCTAGAGCAAGATGAGTACGTGAAGCTAATCGTCGACACGCTGGAGTTTCTCCCGCCCGAGATGATCGTTCACCGCCTCACCGGCGATGCGCCGCGCGACCTGCTGATCGGTCCAATGTGGAGCCTTAGAAAATGGCAAGTGCTCAACGCCTTCGACGATGAGCTGAAGCGCCGCAACACTTGGCAGGGAAAACAATGGCAGCCGAGGTCTAAACACAATGCACAATAGTAAATTTAACAGCTCTTTGCGCACAAGCAAAAACATGTGCCTGCAAGCTGCCGCGATCGGAGGTGCGCCATGGGTTTTCTGTCGGTGCTGAGCATGGCTCACAAATGGATCGCCGAGCGCACCGCCCCTGGCGATACCGTCATTGACGCTACCGCTGGCGGAGGCGTCGATACGCTGGCGCTTGCAGCGCTCGTCGGGCCAAAGGGCACCGTGTATGCCTTTGATATCCAGCAGGAAGCGCTTGACCGTACACGAGAGCGCCTCCATGCTGTCGAAAGCAACGACAACAAGCTGCCTGAGGTTAAGCTAGTGCTTGAGAATCACGCAAACCTAGTTGATGCGGTTGATCCGGCTGTCGTTGGACAAGTCTCCGCGGTCATGTTCAACCTCGGTTATTTGCCGGGAAGCAGCGATCTAACGATTATAACGGAGCCTGCATCGACGCTGGCTGCGCTAGACGCTGCTATTGGGCTCCTGCGGCCAGGTGGCATCATAACCTGCGTCCTTTATCCAGGCCATCCGGGAGGCGCTGAGGAAGCCGCTTCCGTGGAAGCTTGGGCAGCTAAGCTGCCGCAATCGCTAGCACAATCGGTAACGTACCGCCAGTCGCAGCGGCCTGCGGCACCCTATCTCGTTGCTTTAGAGAAACGGCCGCAGAAAGCTTGATTAGCTTGGTGCGGCATGCTTGAGAAATAGGCAGATCATGCAATGATTTTGGTAACAACGTCCCTTTTCACCGTTAAATGTTCAACCTATGCTTAAAGATAGTTGATCGCTTACACCAATACATACAATTGACATGGGAGAGATAACCAATGACTGTAAAACCTTATCCGTTACAATTTAAGCCTGAAATGAAAGAACGCATTTGGGGAGGACGCGCGCTTGAAGGCTTCGGACTTGAGCTGCCAGAAGGCTCGATCGGCGAAGGCTGGATGATTGGCGACCACCCGAACGGCACAACAAAAGTGATGAACGGCGAGCTTGCGGGCACCGGCCTTGACCAAATTCGCGAGGAATACGGCCGCGTTTGGTTCGGTTCGAAGGGCTTCTCCGAGAAAAACGGACGTTTCCCGCTCCTTATTAAATTGCTGGATTGCAATGATGATCTATCCATTCAAGTGCATCCTACGGACGTATATGAGGGTCTTCCCGAGGGTGAGCTGGGCAAGACGGAAATGTGGTACATCCTTGATGCTAAGCCGGGCGCCAAAATCATTTACGGCTTGAAGGACGGCGTTGACCGCGCCTCGATGGAAGCTGCGATTGCAGAAGGCCGCATCATGGATACGCTGCAAGAGGTTTCCGTAGAAGCTGGCGATGCGTTTTATATTCCTGCCGGCACCGTTCATGCGCTATGCTCCGGTGTTGTTGTAGCTGAGATTCAGCAAAACTCCGATACAACGTATCGTTTGTTCGATTACGACCGCCCAGGTCTTGACGGTCAGCTGCGCGAGCTTCACATCGAAGATTCGCTAAACGTTATCG
Source organism: Bacillus sp. FJAT-26390 (assembly GCF_001682865.1). Taxonomy (GTDB): domain Bacteria; phylum Bacillota; class Bacilli; order Paenibacillales; family Paenibacillaceae; genus Pristimantibacillus. The sequence continues at coordinate 28,472 of NZ_MAQX01000022.1, read as the reverse complement.
CCTATGAGGGTGCCGGCGCTCAGCGCATGAAGACCGACGATGCGGTTGCGGGTGAATGGCTGCGCATCGCTTCTTCCCCTTACTTTATCGTTGAAAAAGGAATCGTAGCCGCTCCTTGGGAGCTGTCCACTTCACTCGAGAGCTTCGTTATCCTCGTTATCGCAGAAGGCGAAGGCCTTTTGAAATGGGCAGACGGCGAGCAATCGGTCAAAGCAGGCGAGTGCTTCCTGCTTCCAGCTAACCTTGGCGACTATGCGCTTTCGGGCAGCATGACCGTCCTGCGCAGCGTTGTTCCTGCATAAATAGCAACAAGGGTTGAAATGATAAAAACGACTCCGCTGAGAAAATAAGCGGAGTCGTTTTTTTTATTCAGACGGTCGGAATCGTACCGCCATCTATCACGTATTCGCTGCCCGTAATCGACGATGCACGATCGGATGCTAGAAACGCGACAAGCTCGGCTACTTCCGCCGGCAGTCCCGGCCGTCCAAGCGGAATGCCCCCGAGCGAGCTCATTAATTGCTGCAGCGCGCTTTCCCTGCTTCCAGTTGCCGTTGCTATCCGGTCGATCATGGCATCCGCAGCCTCCGTTTGAATAAAGCCCGGCGATACCGTGTTGATCCGAATGCCCCGCGGGGAAAATTCGTTGGACAGCCCTTTGCTGTAATTGGTAAGAGCAGCCTTGGCAGCCGCATAGGCTAGCGTTGTCTCGTAAAGCGGCAGCCGCCTTTGGATCGAGGTAAAATGGATAATGACGCCGGAGCCCTGCTCTGCCATTAGCGGCAGCAGCCCGCGGTCCACGCGTACCGCGGCAAGCAGATTCCAATTCAGGGAATGAATCCAGTCTTCGTCATTTAAGGCGAGCGCTCCTCCGGGCGGCGTCGTCGAGCCGCCAACGCAATGCACAACGATATCAATGCCGCCTAGCTTCTCTTTCACTCCTTGAATGACTTTCTGCGTTCCTTCCTGCGTCGCTAGATCCGCTTGAACGAACAACTCTGGCTGCGGGAAATCTGCCGGCATAGTGCGAGCTGCTGTCAGCACCGTTGCTCCGGCGCCGGAAAGCCTCTTGACGACTGCCTGTCCCATTCCTTTTGTTCCGCCGGTGACCAGCACTTTTTTGTTTTCGAATTCATTCCATGATCTATTGCTCATCCTTCTCACTCCCGTTATTCAAAATGCCTTCTACAATAATGCCGCGGTATATCCCGCCGCGGAGCCGATGTTTTAGCGCGTCCTGATATGCTGGGCTATAATACCAAGCCTTCGCTTCCTCCAAAGATGGAAACGATAGAATGGCAGCTCCTTCCACATCCGGCCCTTCGATCACTTGATAGGTTCCATATACAGCAAGCGGCGTGACAGGATGCCCGGCCAAGCCCGCAGGCGCTTTTTGCGAATAAAGACCAAGCTCTTCCTTATCGATCGTTTTTTCACGTATAAAGATGATATAGGCTGACAATAGCTGCCCTTCTTTCTTTGGTTATTTAAGCACATCGCTATCTTACCTTGACCCTCTTATAACGTCCAATTTATAATAATAATAAAATTGATGAATTATTTTCATATAAAGAAGGTGCTCGCATGGAGCTTACGCAGCTTGAATATTTTTTGACCGTTTCTCGCCTTCAGCATATGACGATGGCCTCCAAAGCGCTCAGCATTACCCAGCCTGCTTTAAGCCATTCCATTTCCAAGCTGGAAAGCGAGCTGGGCGTTCCGCTCTTCGAACGCAATGGCCGGAACGTCCGGCTTAACCGGTATGGGCTCATGTTTGGCAAGTGGGTGGAGCAGGCGCTGCAAAATATCCAGGACGGCATGCAAGAAATCGAGGAATTTTCCAATCCGGAAACCGGTGTCGTTTCGATAGCCTATCTCAATATTTTAGGGGTTGATCTGGTGCCCACACTCGTAAGGGACTACCAGCTCATTCATTCAAAAGTTCGTTTTGAACTGAACCAAGGAAATCTAGGGGATATTGATGAGCAGCTGGAGAAAGGTTATGCGGATCTGATGATTACCTCGCGTGAATCCATCATGGATAATCATAAATGGCTCGTCATTCAAACGATGCCCCTATATATTGTCGTTTCTGCCAGCCATCACTTGGCGGAGCGCGCTTCGTTAAGCCTCATGGATTTATCGGGCGAGCCGTTCGTCGGACTCAAAAACAACTGCAGCCTCAAAGCAACGATTTTGTCGCGGTTTCATCATTCAGGCTTTACGCTGGCTTCCACCTATGAGGCTGAAGATTTGGCGACGGTCGCGGGGTTCATTAAGGCGGGGCTTGGCGTGTCGGTGCTTCCGAAAACGCTTGGGCTGATGCTGGACGGACTGGTGTGGATACCGATTACGGACGAAGGCTGGTTTTGGGAAATTGGCCTAAAATGGAGGGAAGACCGCTACTTGTCGCCAGCGGCCAAACGATTTATTGCATATGTGGAGCTTCATCGCCAATCACCGCTTTGACAAAAATAGGTGCCTGCGGATAAAAAAAAGGGGCGTGCCAATGGGTCTGCGCTCTGCTTAGACCTATGGCATGCCCCTTTTATTCTATTTTGGTTTACCCCTGCAAAGCTCCTTGCTCAACTTCGATCGACAACGTGAACGGACGCGGCTTCGGCTTGCTGCTGCCAGCCTCAAGCGCGTACAAGACGACAAGCAGCGTATGACGCTCCCTTACTACCTCTCCCGTTGCGAGGAATGCCGCAAGATCAAATGGCACTCTCTCTATCACAGCATGCTTTTGAAGCTCCTTCTCCCCGAAACCAAGTGCAGCGAATTCTGGCGATACCTCTTCGGGACGGTCCGCTAGGCGGCGCATCCAGCCGCTCCATACGGACTTGTCCATCGTGAACTCCCACCAGGTTTTGCGCGGCTTGTAATTATGATTAAGGAAATAATCATATTTCATAAGCCCAAGCACCACATCCGAATCAAGACGCGATCCCGCAATTGCCAGCACCTCGTCAAAGGTGTAAGCCGTCTTCGACGAGTCATCCTCAGGCGATGGCAGGGAGCCGATTGCCTTCTTGCCGGGCAGCGGCAGCGTATCAAGAAACGCCCATAGACGCGAATACAAATCCTCAAGCTGATGGCCGATCTTCTGCCAGCCGCTCCGTTCCCAGAAATCGCCGAACGCTTGGAAGAAATCAAACGGCGAAGGGAATACCCGATCTACCAAATAGAGCAGCGTATGGTCCATCCGATGCGCATTCCAGTATTTCTCGAGCACGTCCTCGACCCGCTTAATGCGGACGATATCGCCAAATGGCATCAGATCATTGCCTAACATTTCATACGGCGATCTGTCCATATAAATATAGCCCCATTTGTCCGCTTCGCGGCGCAGTCCAGTGCCTCGGAGCATTTTGAGGAAGCCTAGCTGCAACTCCTCGGGACGCAGCTCGAATACGTCGTTAAACGTACCGCGGAACGTATCGTAGTTTTCAAGCGGAAGCCCGGCAATCAAATCGAGATGCTGATCGATTTTTTGCGAGTTTTTCACCTTCATGACGGTACGAACGAGCTTCATCCAATTTTGGCGGCGCTGAACGGCTTCATTCGTCGGATCATTCGTAGACTGCACGCCGATCTCGAAGCGGAATATGCCGGGAGGCGCATTCTCAGCCAAGTAGTCAAGCACTTCCGGCCGCATGATGTCAGCCGTAATTTCGAATTGGAAGACGCAGCCTTGGTGGTTTTTGATCAAAAATTCGAATATTTCGAGCGCGTAGTCCCGCTTAATATTAAACGTTCGATCGACAAACTTAATAAGCTTTGCGCCTTTTTCGATCAAATACAAAATATCCGCTTTCGTCCGCTCCATATCGTAGTAACGAACGCCAACCTCGATGCTGGATAGACAAAATTGACAGCTGAACGGACAGCCGCGGCTTGTCTCAAAATAAACGACGCGGCTTCCCAAATGAGGAATATCCTCCTCAAAGCGATGCGGCGAAGGCAGCTCATTCAGGTTCAGCTTCGGACGGGGCGGATTAATAAGCACCTCGACGCGGTCCTCGCGCTGCTTCCGGTAGGTAACCCCAAATACCATATGGTATTTGCCGTCGCCTTCAATCTCGGTCAGCAAGTGGTGGAACGTCTCCTCGCCTTCCCCGACTACGATAAAATCAACCTCTTGCACGCGTTCCATCCAGTAGTCCATATCATAGCTGACTTCAGGTCCGCCGAGGATGATCTTAATTTCCGGCATGATTTTGCGCAGCATATTGATGACGGTAATCGTCTCTTCAATGTTCCATATATAGCAGGAGAAGCCTACTACATCTGGCTTGCGCGAGAAAATATCCGACACGATGTTCATTACCGGATCTTTGATTGTATACTCAGCAATATCAATATCGAATCGGTCTCCGCTGAACGCCTTCAAGCAGCGCAGCGCCAGTGATGTGTGTATAAACTTAGCATTTAATGTGGACAGTACCACTTTCATAGCAGCATAACCTCTCTAACTTAAGCATTTGCTTATGAAGCGCGATTCCAAATGATGAATGGCGCCTATAGCAAGATGCCTTCTATTGTACAGAAAAAAAAAGAAAAAAAGAAGAGGCACCCGCTTGCCGCATATCGCGGCAGCAGATGCCTCATCTCCTTAAACTCTTACTTTAATGAAAAGCTCATCTTTAAGCTGCATGTCGATGACCGGATAACGGACCCGCCATTTATCGCTGCCTAGTGACGTAACCTCGCCCGCAGCAAAGCCGCGCGGCTCGAAGCCGTAATCGCGTTCAAAGGAAATAACGACTTGAATTTTTTCGTTAGGCAGCATTCTGTGGAACTCGTAGCCCAGATTAATCGTCCAAACCCGCAGCTCCTCCGCCGATTTCGCACCGTAATACATATAGAACAACGGATCAATATCAGCTGTCAGCACAAGCCAGCCTCCAGCATCTCGCTTCGCTTCCCACTTGGTAAACTTTGCTTCTCCTGCCGTTGCCGACAACGAGGAATATTGCTCCTTAAGCAGCTTCTCGATATCTGTCAAAGGAACGCCCACAAGCGTTTCCGGCAGGCTAGGCGGCAAAAATTTAGCGTTCGCTATATCTTTATCGGTCGTCTCGCTGTTCAGGTTAGCCGCATGAATAACCGATACGGCAAAGTTCAAATCAGCTGCCGTATCCGCATAACCGCTTGTCGTAATGCCAACAAGATCTCCATACTCATTAAACAGCGCTCCGCCGGAGCTTCCGTGGTCGATAGGCGCGCTTGTCTGTATGTAACGAATGCCGTCTTCGAAAATAATGTTGCTGACTAGACCGTCGGAAACCGTATTTTGCAAGCCTTGCGGACTTCCAATTGCGGTAACCTTGCTGCCCTTATAAGCGTTGAAGCCGTAGCCCAGCTCTACCACTGGCAGGCCAATCGGTTCTTCCGTTTTGATAATGGCTAAATCCGCTTTTTCGTCATATTTGGCTACGCCAACAATTTTCAGCTCTTCGCCATTAAGCGTAAGCGCTGTTGCAGAGGCAGCGTCAACCATCACATGATAGTTCGTCAGAATTAGGTTATCGTCGATAACTACGCCGCTGCCTTGTCCACGATTCGTCGAGATCAACACAACGCTCGCGTCAAATTTATCTACTATATCTTTACTAGTAAGCTTAGGCAGATTTTTCTGCTGCTCCAGCCATTCGTTATACTCGGCTTCCTCGGCAGCTTCCGGCGATGTAATCCGAACTGCATTAGCCGCATTATCCCATTTGACTGCAGCGCTGAGAGATTCGGATATGAAGCGTACCGGCACGAACGTAACGCCCTTGCGCACGACAGCCGGTGCGTCTAGCTTCACTGTCTTGCCATTAATAACGGCTTGCTTGACGCCTACTTTAAGAGATATAGAAACATTGCCTTTACGTCCAATAATCGTCTCCGTCTTGCTCTCCCAGGTTACCGAAGCGCCCAGAGCCGTAAAAATATCGCGCATCGGTACGAAGGTCACGCCTTTCTCTGCATACGCAGCTGCCGAGAGCGAAAGCTTCTTGCCGTCTACAAAGACCTGCAATTGCTTAGTTGTGGCAACCGTCGTCTTGCTCGGAGCGCTAGCCGCCGCAGCCGTGCTGTCGCTGAGTACCGGCAATGGTGCAAGCAGCAATCCTGCTACAAGCAAGGGACTGAGAATAGTCTGAATAAGTTTTGTTTTCACGCGGTAGCTTCCTCCAATATTTCACAATTTCACCATATGATATCTCTACCATTTATCCTACCATTCCTGCTGATGCTTTGTCTATGAAATCGATTTTCATAGTGGGCATCCGGCAGCCAAATAGAAGATTAGAATTGATGCCATGACTCGTGGTATAGTAGGAGCATTGAATCTAGGAGGTTTTCAGCATGCACAGGGGGAAAAAGCGCGGAGCTCCTCAATCACAAGCAGATAAGAGCAAGTCCTATCCGGTTACCGAGCCGATGGAGCTGCTTCCTTTTCTAATAAAAAACATTTCAGGCGCGGGACGCAACGTCGTCAAGTCGATACTCGCGCACGGACAGGTTTCCGTTGGCGGAAAATCGACTACCGCATACAACTATCCGCTGCAGCCCGGCCAGACGGTTACCGTTGGCAGAGATCGGCCGCAGGAAAAGATTCCGCTCGAAGGGCTCACCATCATGTTTGAGGATGAGCATATTATCGTCATTAAGAAGGAAGCCGGGCTGCTGTCCATATCGTCAGACGCCGCACCGGAGAATGAAGTTACTGCCTACCGCCAGCTGACGGCGCACGTACGGGTGGAAAATACGAAAAATCGGATTTTTGTCGTGCACCGGCTCGATCGCGATACGTCGGGCGTTATGATGTTCGCAAAGAGCGAAGCGGTTCAGCAGCAGCTGCAAAACAGCTGGCAGGATTCGGTTCAAGAGCGGATCTATGTTGCGCTAGTCGAAGGAGCCGTTAAGAAGGAGCAGGGAACCATCACTTCATGGCTGAAGGAAAGCAAGACGCTCAAAATGTATTCAAGCGCCCACGCGAATGACGGTCTGCACGCCGTCACCCATTACAAGGTGCTGCGCGCCAACAAAAACTTCTCACTGCTCGAAGTGAATCTCGAAACCGGCCGCAAAAACCAAATTCGCGTCCATATGGAGGACATCGGCCATCCGGTCGTAGGAGACAAAAAGTACGGCGCCCGCACGCGAATCATCGGCAGGCTCGGACTTCATGCTCGCGTACTTGCCTTCACGCATCCGATTACAGGCAAGCTTGTGCGCTTCGAAACCGAAATTCCGAAGCTGTTTCTCAAGCCGTTCCATGTAACCGAGTAGCGGCAGCACCAAAAAAGAAGCATCGGCTGCCTGTAACACGCAGCCGATGCTTCTTTTATCCATAAGGAGGATGATCATTATGCCACATCTATTATTTCGCGGAGTGCCTGCCGAGAAGCTGCAATCCGTCACCGCTCCGCTTGCGGATGAGCTTGCAGCCATTTGCGATTGCGGTACCGACAATTTCACGATGGCTTGCCAGCATACAACAAACGTGTTCGGAAGCCCGGAAAGCGAAGCCGGCTTCGCCTTCATCGAGGTAGGCTGGTTCGAGCGCGGGCAGCAAATCCGAAATCGCTTCGCGGTGGCCGTCACAGATGCTGTCCGCCAGCTCGGCATATCCGAAATCGAAATCGTGTTTCATGCGTACCGCGAGGACAGCTATTATATTAATGCCGAGCCTGTGGAAGAATAGCATACTTCTATGCTTCGCTTGATTGAGGTTATTTTCCAGCAATGACCCGAAAATGCTTCCTCGGAAGAGGCTGTCCCAAAGCCTTATCATGGCTTCTTTCGTCCACCGCAGAAGTGCGGATCATAAGAGAGCTAAGCCTTCAACTCCACTTTCAAGGTGTGGTTGGAGGCTTTTTCCATTCATAGTTGAGATCGTCTGATGAATCTTAACACATGAATTTGTAATGAGCGGACTGTCGTTCCGTTATATTTGCGTTTTGACCATTTAGGGCGAATTATGCGGACAGGAGATCCGTTATCTCCATTTAAACGAGGTTCCAATTGAGTTTACTGAGTGATTAGCGGTACCTGAGTCCGCGAACGCTACAAAAATCGTTGATTAAGAAAAATAAAGGATTCTCTGTCCGCTAAAGAGCTCATTTACACCATCGCGATCTTGCCTGATTGGTTTTTAGGCGGATACGGCTTCTTTCATGCCCACTTGCTTATTCAGCATCGCATTGTCGCCTTCATTCCTTGCTCCACACCACATCATCAACATTCAACCAGCCCGCTCCCCCCACAAAATAAACAGAAACCGAATCGTTCGCAGCAACTGGCACTGCTGGCAGCTTTATCTCGACGTACTCTTCTTGTAACGGGACTGCCAGCTCTTGAACCATTACTCCATTAATAGATATGCCAACCGTGCCGCCATCCCCGCCAGCACTTACTTTTGCGGACAGTGAGTATTCTCCGGCATTAGCGCCTATAAATGTCTGAGTGGCGATATGCTCGGTGCCGGGATCGATGTACATGAGATTCGTGCCGCTGAACGGCCGGTTGGTTCCGATTCCAGCCCCGGCAGTAAACGACCAATACCGCTGTCCCTCTTCAAAACCTCCATTTTGAAAAGCCTCATGAACCTTCGGCGCTGCTATCCTTCCTTTTCCGCTGACGACCGTATAATGCTTGAACCGTTTGATCCGATAGCCCGAGTTCTCGTCCGGAATAGCGTCGTTATTGCTAAAAATATAAACGGCCTCCTCGTCCGGCCTAAGCTCAGGCTTCCCGAAATGGTATCTGCCGAAGGAGCGGACAAACTGAAAGGGCTGCCCAGGGTTTATATAGTCCACCGTGTCTATAAACTGCCGCGGTTCGATTTTTTCATAAAATAATACGTAAATATAAGGCATCATCACTTGATCCGTCACATAAACTTGCCCTTCCGTCTCATCCGAGGCGTACGTGATCGCTTCGCCAAAGGACTCGAAGAACATCGGGCTTATTTGCTTCGCGTAAGCAGTGAAATACTGTCCGCAAAACAATAGAAAGAACACGGTGAACGCACCGATCGCCACGACCAGCGAATATTTGATTTGCTTATGCAGCCACATCAAGCCGGCAACGGCTAAGTACACGGTCGGGAAAAAAATGATATTGATCCGATTGATATTCACATCCGTAATCAGCGTCATAAGAAGGGCTGCTCCGAACCAAATCGCCATTATCGCAGTCTCGGCGCGGAACTCTTTTACTAATTTATAGACGCCGTATACGATTCCTATGGCGATAAGCGGCAAAGCGATCGGATACATATAGCCGTATTCAGGTATCGCGTTCCACAGCAGGCCGTCATTTTGCGTAATAAACAGCTTTAGAAACTGGTTAAAATGCTGCGCAAGCATCGATAAGGCGTTGCCTTCGAATGCCGATGATACCTGCTCCACCCTTGGAACGGTAAGCTTTGGTATGGAGAACAGCCATTGTACCGTCGACATATTGAACCTGTTTATTAGAAGAAACAAGCCGATTGGCGCTGCTAAAATGACGAGGACGAGGCTATTCCACAGCAGGTCGCGCAGCTTGAACACCTTCCTCGCAACGAGCAGGGCCAACACGCTTACGCCAAACACCGGCACAAAAAAATAGGCCGTGCCATACGCATACAGCGAGGCGGCAAGCGTTACGGTGAAGCCGATCAGCCATCTCGGCTGATGGATCGCTTTAAACAAAAAAAAGACGGCGAGCAGCACCAGAGTCGGGAAAATATTCGACTCTAGCGCCCATCTGGATATCATAATATGCCATGGACAGATGACGATAAAAAAAGCCGCTGCGGCAGCCGCGTGTTTTCTCTTAAATAGCTGTAAAGCTATTAAATAGAAAAGCACCGTCCCAAGCAGCCCAAACAGGATGCTAAGCATTCGAACCGATAGCGGAGTTAAACCAAATAAATAGATAAAGGGCATAGACAGATAAGCATAAAGCGCATTTTGGCCGCTTCCCCAAGCGATCAAATGAACCGGCAGCGAGACGCCATTCCGATCGATTCCGTAATGAAGAATGGAATAGGCCTCGTAGCCGATCGAAGCCTCATCCTGATTCAAGCCGCCCGGTATGGCGCCGGCGTAAAGAACTCTCACTGCTGCTCCGATTAGGAACAGCAGCAAGAGCATGGGATTGTTTTTCATCCAATCGATCGTACGAGTCATTACTGTGCGTCACCGCTTTTTGCATTAGAATTAGACTGGCGAATCGGATATAAATAGAAAAATAGAAGCGCGATAAGCAGCGCGGCAAACGGAATAACGCTAAGCATCGAACGGATCCCCCATACGGCTGCATCCGATTGCACGGCATCCTTCACGTAGCCGGTAGCTTCCAATATAAACCCAAGCACCACCGCTTGCAGCGAGATGCCCCATTTGACGATAAAGCCGTTCATCCCAAAGTACATGCCTTCCCTGCGAACCCGCGTGCGCGTCTCATCCTCATCGATAATTTCGGATAACAGCACGTCCAGCAAAACGAGCAGCCCCGCTAAGCCAACGCCGATTACCGCTGCAGCAGCTGCAGCAAGCGCTACGCTCGATACGAATAAGAACGGAATCATCGCAAGCGCATAGATGATAATGGCAGCCATTACCGTCTTGCGCGCTCCCCATCTTTGCAGCAATCTTCCCCAAATATATACGAACGGTATAGCTGCAACGAAGATCGCGCCAAGCAAAATGGTATTGCTGTCTTCCGCAGCGCCAAGCACGTATTTGGTGAAGAAAGGAATGGCAGCGGGCAGCATCGCGAAGGTGAACTGCGCAAAGAAGCTGCCAATGACGAATAGCACAAACGCTTTGTTCGAGAACGTAAATTTCAAAGACTGAACGAACCCAACCTCTTCGCGCTGCACGACGATTTTTTCTTTGCTGGCCGATACCATGACGATAAAGAAAATGAGCGCGATACCCGCAAAAATGGCACCCATCGGTCCCCAGCCCAGCTTCCCATAAACGAGAGGAGGCAGCGCCACGCCAATGATCATCCCAAGTATGCCGAACATTTGGCGCCACGACGATACCTGCGCGCGCTCCTTGATCGTCGTAAACATTTCTGGAAACAGCGCCGAATAATTCAAGACGACCATGACGAACAAAATATCATATAGCAATACGATCGTTAAAAAATACCAGAACAAAGCAGAGCCTGTGCCGATTGGAAACCAAATCGCCGTAAATAATGCCGCAAGCGGCACCATGCCAAAGAGCATATACGGTATCCGCCTGCCAAAACGGGAGCTCGTCCGATCCGAAAGATGTCCAAACAGCGGATTTAATACCGCATTCACGATACCGTGAATAACCATGGCAACGCTGATTAAGGCCGGTCTTACGCCTAGCACATCCACATAATAAAAAACGATGTAGGATGCAAAAGCTTGTGCAATTAAATTAACGGATAAATTTCCTGAGCTGTAAGCTAATTTCGCTTTAAAGCTTGCAGTGGCCATAAACAACACGCTCCCGGTTACGATGAAAGTCTATTATAAACCTCGCTTATAACTCTCTCATCTTACCGTACAAACCCTTATTATTCCATATATAACTTTTTTAAAATAACTAGATATGCTTCACCATTCGAATATACTCGCTTCCGCTTACTTCAAGCGAGCCGTCCTCGGTAAAGTCCAGCTTTTTGTATAGGGCGCGCGCTCTTGTATTGTATGGTTCAACAATTAGCGACAGCTTGTTGTAGCCTTCCTCCAAGCCTCTCTGCTCAAAGGCGCCGATAAGCGTTTTGGCAATGCCTTGTCCCTGAAAACGCTCATCGACAGCGATAGAATCCAAATAATATTCGCCTGCTTCCGCCTCCACGGCGATGCTCTCGTTCGAGCGAGGTCCCTTATCCCGGCCAGGCCGCGTCACAAAAGGCACATCAAGCGCAGCCGCCCCATCGCCTGCATAGCTGATCAGCATGCCTGCAATGCCTTCTTCCCTTCGGTCGACAAGCACATGCTTATAGCTGATCCGATTGTCTTCACGCGTATAAAAGCCGGCTAAAATGCGCTCTGCTTCAGCTTGATCCTCAGTTCCTGCTAGCGTGTAAGCAATGTTGCCGATCGCTGCAAGCATAAGCGGCAATACCTCATGTACGTCTTCTCTTCTGGCTGGTCCTATCATGATGGCATCCCTCATTCTTTTTATGTTCTGTTATAATAGATAAATATTGTTTCTGAAGGTGATGAAGTAGTGAGTAATGACTATTATACATTCCCCATAGGCATTCGAAACAGCGAGGTTCCCTCTGCCCCAAAGGCGGAGGCCGAGACAAGCCGCCAGCTTGTTGGTGCTGATGCGAAGGATGCCGGGTTTTTCCGCGCTTTGGAGCAGTACGGCATTTCGCTCAATCGCCCCCAAATTGCAGCGGTTCGCCACGACAAGGGGCCTGCGCTTACGCTTGCGGGTGCCGGCTCGGGCAAGACGTCCGTGCTCGTATGCCGAACTGCTTATCTGCTCGCCGTGCAGCATGTCCAGCCGCAGCAGATTTTGCTGATGACCTTCTCCAAAAAAGCGGCAGATGAAATGCGAAGCCGCATTCGCTCGCTTCCTGTCCTTAGTCCGCAGGCAGCTAGCGGCGTCGAGGCGCGAACGTTTCATTCCTTCTGCCTCCAGCTGCTCAGAGGGCGAGGTTACCGCCAAGGCATTCTTGGCGAAACCGGGCAAAAGCATATTTTTTTCAAGCGGCTCATGCGCGAGCTTTTGCTGCAAAATGACTACGAGCCCGAGACGCTGCTCGCTCAGCTGTCGGCGATTAAGCTGCAAATGATCAACGTTAGCGACCTTCCGTCAGCGACAACGGAGGAAAGGGAGCTGAAGCTGCTCTTCACCCGCTACGAGCAGTGGAAGAAGGAACTGGATAAGTTCGATTACGATGATCTTCTGCTGGAAGCGTACAAGCTGCTGAAGGATGATCCAGAGCTTCTTGCTACGCTGCAAAGACGCTTTCAATATTTGATGATCGACGAGTTCCAAGATACCAATCAAGTCCAATACGTGCTCATCCAAATGCTCGCCGATAAGCACCGCAATCTGATGGTCGTAGGCGATGACGATCAGACGATCTATTCCTTCAACGGAGCGAAAAATGATTATATTTTGAACTTCGAGCATCAATATCCCGGCGCGGCGACTTATGTTTTGGATATCAACTACCGCTCGACCAGCACGATCGTTGGCCTTGGCAATGCAATTATTCAATATAACAAGCTGCGCAAGGAAAAATCGCTGCTCGCTGTAAAGCCAAAGGGAGTTAATCCCTCCTACGCCCGGCTCAAAACGACGCAGGACGAAGCCAAGCTCATCGCAGAAACCATTATATCGCATACGGCACAAGGGAAACGCTCCTTCGGCGATTTTGCCGTTTTGTTCCGTACGGCGAGCAGCAGCAGGGCGCTAACCGAGCTGCTTCTGACCAAGGAGCTTCCTTTCATCGATTTCGGCGATGGCCAGCTCTTTTATGATCAATGGGCTATAAAGCCTTTGCTTGCGCATTTGCGGCTTGTACAGGATCGCCGAAACTTTGATGCGATGGAAGTTTTGCTTCCTTCGCTTTATGTCAATCGCGAGCAGGCGATGGCCTTCATATGGAACCAAGACAAGGTACGCGCGAAGAAGTGGCCGCTCATTCATCTGCTTGAATTTCCGCAGCTGAAAGAATTTCAGAAGGACAAAATCAAAGAGCGCATCAAGCTGATCAAGTCGTTGACCGATGCGTTGCCTGCATCAGCTATTATGCAGCTTCGACAAGCCTTTTATGACCAATTTCTTGAAACGAGCAAGCGCCATGAAATGACGGAGCATAAGGAAGGGCTTAAGGAAGTGCTTGATGAGTTCGAGGCTGCGGCTAGCAACTTTGAGACGATCGAAGCTTTTCTAGCCTATATCGATGATATCACGGACAAGCACGCTGCCGTGCAGCAGCTCCAGAAGCATGCGCATAACCGCAGCGCCATATCGCTGATGTCGATCCACAAATCAAAGGGACTCGAATTTCCGGTCGTTTTCGTCATTGGCGCCTCGGAGGGCATATTGCCCCATAGCTCAGCGCTTGCAGCCGATAAGCATAGCGATCGCACCTCGATCCAGACCGGCGATGATGCGCTTGCCGAAGCGCTCGAGGAAGAGCGGCGCCTTGCTTACGTCGCCGTAACGAGAGCTCAGGAGGAGCTTTATATCAGCTCACCTGCCTTATACCGAGGCAAACCGGCAGAGCTGTCGCGCTTTATCCGCTCCGCTTTCATGAAAGAGGAAGAGAGCGATTCCGAATCTGCACTCGCATGGCTCTGCACCAGCGATTCCTGTGAGGTATGGCAGCGGATTATTACGTACGAGGATTCGCAAGCGGAGTCTCGGCCATGCCCGCTGTGCCAGTCGCCTATGGAGCAAGGAACGAAAATACTGCCGAAGAAGAAGCAATAAGACCATGTGAGGAGAAGACAAGCAGCATGATCAGCACTAGTGAACAGCTAGCCCCGTATCTAAAGCTGGCGGACGCCGTTATTATAACGGATATCGATCATCATATCTTGGCGGTCAATCGCTCGTATGAGAAAATTACCGGTTACTCCTCGGAGGAAATTACCGGAAAAAAAGCAAGCATATTGCGGACATCCTACACGCCAAAGGAAACGCATGACCAAATGAAGCTCGCGCTTAAGCAAGGCTTGCCATGGTCAGGCGTACTGACGAACCGGCGAAGAGACAGCAGCATTTGGCACTCATCCATTACGATCACGCCACTGCTTGATGGGAACGAGCTATATTATATCGGCATCTTCCGTGAGCTTGAGAAGCTGAAAAGCGGCTTTTATTTGCCGGAGGAGCGGATCGGCTCCATTCAAAGCTCCATGCTGAAGGTACTCGCCATCTCTTGCGAGATAAGAGACCCCGGCATCGAGCAGCATCTGGTTCGCGTTCGGGAGCTGACCGAAAGGCTGACGCATTTTCATAACGAACGGATGCAATTAGGGTGGTCGGAAGAGCTGGTGAACCGGATATCCCATTCCAGCATCTTGCATGATATCGGCAAATCCGGCATCCCGGAGGGCATTCTATACAAGCCCGGCCCCCTCGCTTACTACGAGCGGCAAATCATCGAGATGCATACGCAAATCGGCGTTGATATCATCGATAAAATCTATGCTGAGCTGAATGATGATTTATTTAACCAGGAGCTTGAGCTCGGCAAAAACATTATTTTGTACCATCATGAAAAATGGGACGGCACCGGCTACCCGCATCAGCTGGCGGGCGAGGACATTCCGATTGAAGCGCGAATCGTAAGCGTCGTCGATGTATACGATGCGTTGACGAGCATCCGCCCGTACAAAGAAAAATGGTCTGAGCAGCGGGCGCTGGCGTATATTAGCGGGCAGCGCGGGCAGCATTTTGACCCCGAGCTCGTCGACTCCTTCCTCGCACTTATCGCTTCAAAACCATAAAAAGCAGCGGCAGCTAAACCATGAAATTCATGCTTTAGACTGCCGCTGCTCTTTTATTTATACGATTTACTCCGCTCCATATAAGGCGCGGAACTCATCCTCCAGCATAGACATCGTAATCATATGATGAAACTTCCCGTCCAAATAAAGGGCGTCCCGCTCTACTCCTTCGCGCTGAAAGCCGAGTTTCTCGTAGACATGGATAGCACGGGGATTAAAAGCGTAAACGCCGAGGTGAATCCGGTGCAGCTTAAGCGTCTCAAATCCGTACCGAAGCATATGGACCAACGCCTCCGTACCGTAACCTTTGCCGCGATGCTGCGCTCCTTGAATGCCGATCCGTATATTCGCGCTCCGGTTGGTCGTATCGATTTCATTCAACACAACCTCGCCCAGCAGCTCATTCGTTTCCTTCAAAATAATAATAAAATCAACGCGCTCCTCATCCACAACGCTGATTTTTCGAATCCATGCTTCGATTGTTTCACGGGTGAACTCCGTTTGCGAGCCTGTCAGCAGATTCATCTCGGAATCTTGCAAAAAAGCATAATAAGCTTCCAAATCGGATTCCCGCGCCATCCGCAAATCAATGTTGCTGCCCTTTATTTGAGGCACTGTCCGTTCTTCCTTCAAGGCTATTCCCCCCATCGTCACTACTATCTTCATTAAACGTTAATATGAATACATGGTTGCGCTTGTCAGCTGGCAAACAAATGAATAACCGTCAGCTCTGGTTTGGCGAATAGTCGCAGAGGCAGCCTTGTCGTTCCGATCCCTCGGTTGACATACAGCGTTAGCGGCCTTATTTTTCCTTGAAGCGTGTACTGCCCTTCGATGTACTTATCGGCTAATGAGGTTGTAATCATCGGCTTTAGAAAAGGGATACGGAACTGCCCGCCGTGGCTATGCCCCGAGAGCTGCAAATCTACCGGATAATCCGTGAATCGGTCCGCGGTATCCGGCTCATGAACGAGCAGCAAATTAAAATCCTCCTCGCGAAGCGATTGGAGCGTACGCTTACTCTGCGGCTTACCGAGCAAAAAATCATCAAGCCCTGCCAGAGACAGCTTTTCTCCGGCAGCGGATGTAAGGGTGTGAACCTCATTCACAAGGACAATGAACCCCGCTTCCTCCATATATCGCTTGTACACCCGGTTGCCGCCCCCGCCTCGATCATGATTGCCGTACACCGCATATTTGCCAAGGGGAGCCTCTATGCTTGCCAGCACCTTCTGAGCCTTCTCTCTATTTTTCGAGCCGTACTCGTTATATTGATCTATTAAATCACCAGTAAATGCGACAATATCGGGCTGGAGCAGCTGGATGCGGTCAACAAGCGCTTGAAGCTGATCTACCGTAAAGTCCGGGCCTAAGTGCGTATCCGAAAACTGAACGATTTTTAATCCATTAAAAGACTGCTTTATTTGTTTGTTTACGATATTGATCCGGGTCACTGACAGGGTGTTAGGCTCAATCTCTATCGCGTAGAACCCCGTTCCGCATAGGAAAAGCAGGATCGAAGAAAAGGCTAGAGCGATTTTTCTGAAAATCACTTCGTTAAGCCATTCTTAATCACGTTCCATATCGGATTATCGGAATCCGACGGTTTACGAACCGGCAGCTCCCCTTTGTCTCTAGCATCCCAGTATTTCCAATCCGGCTTTTTGCTGCCCATCTCATAATCCATGCCATCCCACGTATCCTCGCGAAACGCGTAGAACGACCAGTGCCATCCCTGTTCATTAAATATCGAAATGAGATCCGCCATATATTGATCCGCGCCGCTTACCATACGATTAATTCCGAATTCCGACGCTATAATCCGGTTTGCAGGGATTTTATGATCGGTTGCCCACTTCGTCACAGGCTCCAAAAACTGTTTAAGGGCATCGCGGTTAAACGTGATTTCATTCTGTTCATTTCCGACCTTGACTGCCCCCGGATAAGCATACTTGAACCCTTTTTTATTATTTTGGCTCGTCATCTCGTAAGGCTCATACATATGGAAAGCGTACAGGACGTTAGGATCGTCAATCGGCTTTAAATATTGAAACGCCCACGGCGTCGCATAGAGTCCAGAATCAACGATAATTGGCGTATCCTTGTCAACCGTACGAACCGCTTTGACAATCTCATCGTAGAGTACGTTCAAATCCGCTGCCGTATTCTCTACCTTGGCATACCACTCGGTGTAATTCTGAGTCCAAAAGTCGTTGAAGCCGGCTGCGGTTTCGGGATGCGGCTCATTGATCAGGTTGTAGCCGGCTATGGCAGGGTGGTCTTTTAGCCTTGACGCAAGGTCCTTCCAGAAGAGGGCAGACTGCTTATGATATTCGCGGTCCTCCCAAATCCGATCGTCATTCTTATTGCCATTGAACTGTCTCCATCGATCTCCCGGCAGGCTAAGGACCGTCAATATGACCTTTACGCCTTTTGCTTCAGCCGCGTCTAAATCCGCCTCCAGCCTTGCAAAATCCTCTTCCACAATTCCCTCATATTGATCTGCGCTGCCTATTAGAAAATCTTCCTTCGGCTTGTTATCCGGCTTATCGTTAAACAGGTAATCTCGTTCTTTGCCCCATTTGTCGGGAGCGAGCCTAATGAATGCAATGCCTTGCTCCTTCGCTTCTTGATAATTGACCGGAAGCGAAGCGGAGTTCATAAAATTAGTTCCTTTTCGCTGAAAATTCCAATAGCCCATCTTCTCCGAAGGAAGGTTTATTTTGTCCACTTCGCTGGTAATTGGCCCGCTAGTTTCTAATGGCTTGGACGAGTCTGTGCTGCAGCCGGCGGCTGCTGCTAGAATAGCCAACGTAAGCATACTATTTCTTACGATGGACCATCCGCCTTTCTTCAATGCTTGATTCATTATGAATCACCTCGAAGATGATCATAGCCCCTCATTGTTACGCCAATATGACAAAATAAAAAAGACATCGCCGCGGGTCGCTGCTATGTCTCTGCTTAACCCGA
The DNA here is from genome assembly GCF_001682865.1 of Bacillus sp. FJAT-26390. Taxonomy (GTDB): domain Bacteria; phylum Bacillota; class Bacilli; order Paenibacillales; family Paenibacillaceae; genus Pristimantibacillus. Next base: position 10,048 of record NZ_MAQX01000022.1, on the reverse strand, counting down.
GCGAACAGGCAAGGAGAAATAAAACTGTATTTCTTCCGCCTCAGCTATAGTACCGTAAGGCGCCTCATGCTTCTCTAAGATCGCTCGCACGATGGACAGTCCTAGGCCTGAGCCGCTTAGCTGCTTATTTCTTGAGCTCTCCATCACATAATAGGGCTGCCAGATTTGTTTTAAATCCTTCTCATCCCAAGAACGAATGCTGTTGCGGATCGTAAACAACAACCGCTCCCCTTCATTCGCTAGTTCAATGCGCACCCTAGGCTCATTCGAATATTTAAGCGCGTTGCTTATAAAATTGTCCAATACGATGCCGATTTTCTGCTGGTCTGCTCGAACGATAGGCTGATGCAGCCGACGATCATCGACCTCAACCATTTTGCCCGCGTGTTGGATCGCAACCTCGTAGTTTTCCAATGCATGCTCAAGCAGCGTCAAGAGATTAAAATCCGCCATCTGATAAGGCTCGTTTTGAAGCTTGGCTAAGTGAAGCAGCTTGTCTACCAAAAGGGCCATTTCATCCGTTTTTTTGTCAATGACATGTAGAAAGGTGCCGTCGTCAAGCCCATCCCGAATGCCGGAGGAATATGCTTTTATCAACGCAATCGGTGTTTTAAACTCATGCGAAATATCGGAAATGAAGCTTTGCAGATTATCGTTTTTTTGTTCCAGAGCAAGGTGGGCATCCTTCAGCTTATCGCTCATTTGATTGATGCTTGCCGCCAGCAGCTCAATCTCATCCCCTGTCTTTAACTCGGTTTTATGGAAATCAAGATTGGAGATATCCTCGGCGTTTTTGGCCAATTCCTTCAAATGGCGAATGATCTGCCTTGCTATTAGCCAAGCTAATCCTAGCGTAAACAGCAGTGCGCCTACCGCGATAAATAGATTGAACGTATTGACGGCACGCAGCGATTGATCCGAATGGGCAACAGAAGTGCCTATGAGAACGAGCTTATCATCCACTCGGAGGAATGTGACAAGAAAGCTCGTGTTCAGCTTCGTCTGGTTGTACAGCTTATGGACCGGTTTATTTTGCTTTAGCTCCTTGATACTCTCTTCGGACAGCCAAAACTTGGATAACGAAACGCCCTCGGCATAAAGCTTCCTTCGTATCGTTTCATTCAAATCATTCAGATTGCTTTCAAATTCCGAGCTTACGATCGTTACGTTGTATTGCTGCTCCAGCTCGGCCTCCGCTTTGGCTAGCTCATCCGTACTTGTACGCTGAACGGTTGCCGTCAGCTCGGCTAAATTCACCTTTTTCTGGTACAGCATATATTTCGGCAAAAAGTACGTGTTCACCAAAAAGGAAACAAGGAATACCGAGCATATCATGATAGCCATACGCCAAAACAGCTTCCGGCTTAGCTTACTCATCGTTCAGTTCCAAGCTATAACCGCTGCCCCGGTGCGTCTTGATTACTTTCTCGCCCACTTTTTCCCTAAGCCGCCGAACATGGGTGTCTACCGTTCTTTCCTCGCCAAAATAATCGAAGCCCCATACTTTGTCGAGCAGCGTTTTTCGGCTTAATATATGGCCTTTGTGGTCAATCAAGCATTTCATCAGCAGAAACTCTTTATTGGTAACCTCTAAATCTACGCCGTCTTTATAAATTTTCCCGCCTCGCATATTCACTCTTAAGCGACCGAGTACAATATCCTCTTCCATATTCAGCAGCTTTTTCGCTCGCAAAATCAAAATACGTGGCTCAAAGGGCTTGCGCACATAATCGTCCGCACCGGTCTGCAAAGCCTTTAGTTCATCTTCCTGCTCGCCTTTTGCGGTTAGTATGAGCACTTTAGCGAATTGCTGTTTTTTTAATATTTTGCATACCTCGATCCCGCTTAGCTCAGGCATCATCCAATCGAGAATCGCTAAGTCTATCTTGTGATTGATGCTTATATCAAGAGCCTGCTGCCCATTTTGCGCGGAATAGATTTGAAAGCCTTCTTTTTTAAAATAAGCGCCCACGATTTTGAGCATGTCAGGATCATCATCGGCAATAAGTATGTTCATGTTGCGCTCCTTAGCTTAGCAATCCATGGTAAAGGCGTTCGCCATCCATCTATTATTGTATTTCTGCACTATTCTATGCGCTCGGTTCTACATGCCTGTTCCTCAAAAATTGCTCGAGTTGAGTTATGCTTTCAAAATTCCGAATGACTACGCTCTTTGTTATCAGGTGGTTTTTCAAAAGCTGATCAAGCTGCTCCACCGCTTCCTCTAATGGCGCGAACTCATGGGGATCGAGCAGCGAAGCCATATCCGGAAAGCCTAATTGGCCATAAAGGGCTTGGTAGTTCAAGCTTAGGTCCGGCCAATATCCATGCTCCGCATAATAAAGGAAACGGGCAATTTCATCCTGCACGCCGACAGCAGCAAAAAAAGCAGCGTCATAATCCTTGTTTTCGCAAGCGGTACGGATTTTATCGAGCACACCTTTGATTTCCTCATAAAAGCCTGCCATTCTCGTTGGATAGGACTCACCTTCGGAATACGTTTCTTTTTGCTTCAATACCAATTCAAGTATATCCTGCGTTAGCTGCTCGCAAGCTTTTTGAATTTCGGCTGGTATTTGGGAGATCATTATTTGCTGCATAAGCTGCTCGAGACGATCGGGTTTAAGAGGAAGCTGCATTATTTGTTCCTTGTTTTTGCCCCACCCTCTCGTAAAGTACGTTCGATTCAACAGCGCTAGGCTCTCGAGCAGCGTCGTTAAAGCTCCATATGCTTCCGTTCTAAACAGGGAGATGCCACCGGAATCCACAAGCTGGCTCATTTTATACAAATGCACATAAACGTCCCGCAGCTGCGCTTCCGCTTTCCCGGTCATTTTCAAACCTTGCTCAGACGTATGAATAATCTTCTCGCGCAGCGCTAAGAGACGAGCTCGGTCTTCTTCCGAACGAACGTATAAGATCTCGCAGTTTGCGATAATGGTCGTGAGTGGCTGGTCGAATGCCGCCATTCTCTCCGCCCGCTCCCAGCTGATGGGCCAGAAATCAAAGCTTGTGTCGTTTAACACAAACTGGATGCTTTCACGGTAACCGCCCTCGTCAGCTGGAATGAAAAAGAAATCCAAGTCCGACCGTTTGGTGGCAGTCCCTTGCGCATAAGAGCCGTAATACGCGATTAAGGCAATGTCTTCCGGGCAGTTCGCCTTCACATGTTGAACTAGCGTATGAGCAACATCGAATATATTGTCCATTTAAATCCCCCTTGTTTGGACATCCGCTGCTTCAGCATTCGGATATTTTCATTAGCCCTTTGCCGATAAGGTTAGCTGAAACCGGCTTTTTGCCCAACTCGCGCGCCCAGACAGACAATTGACCGACGTGGTGAATTTCGTGGGCGATCACATGGCGCATAATTTCCCCCCATGCATCGATCACCACGCTCCCGTCCGGCCGCTCGTCATAAAAAGGCCGATTCTCCATACTCACATCCCAAGAACGCACAAACGCTTCAACCTCTGCATGAAATTCAGCATCGAGCTGGCGAACCTTCTTAAGTGTACGGTAGCCTTCAAAGCTTTCTTGGAAATCCGATTTCCCTTGAATGGCTCGAATCCAGCTCCACTCCACATCAACAATGTGAAATAGCGTATGCAAAATGCCCCCAACGCCGCCAGTCCGACTGCGAAGCAGCTCCTCCTCCGGCACGTCCTCACACCACCGATACCACTCTTCCCTGACCTGCCAATTGTAACGGAACATCGTATCCAATCGAAGAGCCTCCTTTTCCTATCGTCGACTAGAATCGATAATAGCTTACTATAAGAGGGAGATTAGTTCTATGTAGAAAACAGATATAAGAAACTAGACGATCTATATACGAAGGAAATGCACCTAATAAAAATCCCCTTGGGGCAGGCAGTGCAAAGTTCAGTCTAACATGAACTTTTTTCACTGCGTGCTCCAAGGGGAACATTTTATAGACGAGGTGTCTCGCCTGCGTTTAATTGCCGATACACCTCAATTGGAAGCTTAGGCCTGCGGTTGAAATCGAGCAACCCATTTTTCTCTTGCTCCACATCGGTCAGCTGCGTATAGCAATAGCCCTGAAGTCCACCCGCTGCAATAATCGGACTCATGACGGCCATCAAACGATTTAAGAAATCCTGATCGTCTTTTGCAGCCGAGTATCCCCAGCCGTCGCCGTTATCTTGCATGTATGAAATGCCGCCGAACTCCGACAATTGAACAGGTTCGCCCTGATACGAATAACCAGGCAAAATAATTTTTCTCCCTTGCGGATCGCATTTGACCGATAGCTCCTTGGTCGAGTACCTGCTCTCCAATATCTCTTGCCTGCTCTCGTAATCATGAATGGTGTAAATGTCTGATTTCACGTGCTCCCAGCCGTCATTTGAAATGACCGGCCTCGTATCGTCAAGCGATTTGGTCAAATAATAGAGCGAGGAAGCATGATGCTGCTGCCTTTTATCTATTAGGATATTGGGCGTACCCCAGCTTTCATTAATCGGAACCCATACGACTACACATGGATGATTGTAATCACGATGGACCGCCTCTTGCCATTCATTCATGATACGGGACACGTATTGCTCGGAGAATTGATAAGCATTTGCCATCTCCCCCCAGACAAGTAGGCCTAGCTTATCGCACCAATATAGATAGCGCGGATCCTCGACTTTTTGATGCTTCCTTGCCCCATTGAAGCCCATTTGCTTGGTCAGCTCCACGTCTGAACGCAGCATCTTATCGCTTGGAGCTGTGAGGACCCCGCCTGGAAAATAACCTTGATCCAAAATCAGCTTCATGTAATAAGGCCGATTATTTAAACAAATAACGCCATCCTCAATCGAAATTTTCCGCATTCCAAAATAACTTTTCACTTGATCGAGAGCTCTTTCGCCGTCAAGCAGCATCATTTCCACGTCATACAAGTTTGGCTTCTCCGGCGACCACCAACGTCCGAGTCCATGATCGTTGAAGTCATGCAGCCTTATCGATACTTCCTCTTCCTGAGCCATAACCCGTATGACATCCTCAGCAATCAAATCACCTTGGAAAGATATTTTAATGCTGAGACGCAAGCCATTATATAATTCCGTTCCTTTTATAAAGCTGCGAATATGAATTCTATTCGTATCAATATCCGGTGTCAGCCTGATGCTGCTCACATGCGCGGCATTTACCGCCTCGATCCAGACGGTTTGCCAAATTCCAGTCGTCCGCGTATAGAAGACCTGCTCCGACTTTTCCTTCCAATACTGCTTTCCTCTAGGCAGCGTGACGTCCTTGCTATAATCTTGAGCACGAACGACTATCGTATTTACGCTAAGCGTATTCAAAACGGCTGTAATATCTGCTTGAAATGGCGTATGTCCGCCCTCATGGCTCGCTACTAAATGTCCGTTCACCCACACCTTTGCCTCATAATCGACTGCGCCAAAATGCAGGATCACTCGTTTGCCTGCAAACTCATTAGGAAGCTGGACTTCTTTGCGATACCATACAATATCGTGAAATGCTTGCTCATTAATTCCACTCAGCTCGCTTTGGTAACAAAAAGGGACTTGAATCTTACGGTCAAACGGCTTCCCTTCATACCATTTATTATCGTTTCCTATATTTGCATCATCGTAAGCAAATTCCCATTCCCCATTCAGATTTAACCAGGATGCCCGCTCAAATTGCGGTCTTGGATATTCATTGCGTAAAGGATATGCCATGCTCCCACTCCAGTTCTATTGCTTATGTTTTTATATTAATCCTCTAGCGGCTTCGCCATCATATTGTAGAAAGCCATCGCAGAACGTTCGGAACGTATCCCTGCTTTGCCATGCAAAAATGGATTAGCATCCGTGTAGTCAATTAACGGCTTCGATTCACCGTCTAGGAAAACTCGAATGCTGCCGCCTTTTACGACGATTTTTAGCGGATATCTCCGTCCTATCTCTAGCTCTACAGTTTCACTTGTCATTAGCATCATGTCATAATTCAAACGATTCAAGGTCAATTGCGAAGATGAAATGCCGATGTAATAGCCCATCGCCGCATCCCTGACTTGATTTGGATGGTAGGATTCATTCGTCTCGCGAACGAATACGCCGCCGGCATCTGCTGCTTCATTTAACTGAACGTCAACTGACAATTCGTAGTCGTCCCAGTTATCGCTGCCTATAAAGAGCATGTCATCCTCTGTACCGCTGCCTGTATAGCCGCCTTCAATCGGTCCAAACAATCCCATGCCCGTTTGACTAAGCGATTGATCGAACAGCTGCTGCGTCTCTAGCTTCTCAGCAGCGAAGAATTCAAAGTTTAGAAGCTCGGCCTGCCCGGATTTGAGCTTCACTTTTAGCTCATGAAAACCTGCCGAGATGTCTATTGTTCCAATTCGAAGCTTCGCTATATCCTCGGCAAAGGCAGGATGATCTGCTTTGATCGTCGTTTTCACTGCTTCTCCACCGTCTATTGACCATTCCAGCACAACATCCTTTTTCGGCTTCCGAAGCGTGAGCCCGACTCCGTAATTTGCTGCTTCGTTCGCATTGATCTTATATTTCAACCAGTCTCCGCTCTGCAGCAAACTGACCGAATAACTGCCATTCTCCTGCTTGCGAATCGGCACACCATCAGCTCTCCGGTAATCGCTCGCCTCTATTGTCTTCTGCTCCGTATGGAAACCTCGCTCAGCGTCCTTCAAATAATGAACGGCCTCTATTGCTCCAGGCACCGGCTTGTATGCTTCAAAATCACTGCTGCCGTCAGCGTCATTCGTAAATGCGGTATATTCATAGATTGGCTTCGTTTGATCGGCAATGTATCCCATTTTCCCACCTGCTGACTCAGCTGCACCCTCCTCCATCTTCTTCATCCCATCGAAGAAAACGAGAACGCTGCCCTCACGCCGCTCAACACGAATCGTATGCAGCTTCGTGTAATCAAATTCGTTTGGAAGCGCTGCATGAGCGATCTGCTCCTCCGCACCATTTTTTACGATGACGTATCGAACCTCATGTTTGGCAGGCAGCAGCTTGACTGCTGCATAATTAGATTCATCCAAATATGAAAAAACGGTTGCAATGCTGCCATTGCCCACTGATGCGACAGTACTATTCAATCGGAAATTATATTCGGCGATAAAAGTCTCATCTGTCGATTCAGTGCTGAGTACCGTGCCTTCTTTTAGCGACTCTGTTAAGTTCGAGCTTCCCTCTGAAAGCCAGCCATACCATGCAGGCATCGCAGGCGCGGGCTGCTGATGGTCATGCGTCGGACCCATTACAACCAGCTTGTCGCCGTTATAAGCAAGGCGATCAATGTTCAGTTCACGAACTGGCGGACCCTCCGCGGAGCGCCCAACTAAGTTATGGTAAGTTAAATAATAGGAATCCATATCCGGACCGAGTACTGTCGCACTATGACCAAGCCCTTTAAACTCATCCTTCACGTTAATGACAATCGGATTGTTAGACGGAACCGTATAATCGCCGAAGGGTCCATCCTTTGAAATGGCATAATTGACTCGATAGCCGTTGCTAAATACATGATTGCCGGTATAAGTCATGTAGTACAAGCCATTGCGCTTCCATATCATGGAGCCTTCCGTCCAATGCCCAAGAAAGGCATTCGTCGTGATGCCAACATCGATGGTAAACGGATCAGGCATTTCATGGGCAACTATGCCCTGTGTTCCCGCATTCGTGAAATACCATTTGCCGTCATCATCGATAAAGACAGAGCCGTCAATGGTATTGCCTAAATTGTCGGTTTTGACAACGAAAGGACCCGTTGGGCTATCGCTCTGCAGCACATAATGCCCTTGGCCAGCAGGAGAAGTATATAAATAGAAGCTGCCGTTCCAGTAGAATACCTCGGGAGCATATGCACCTGTCGTTATAACATCCTCCGTAACTAAGCCTTCATAATTCCAATCCACCAAGTTCTCAGAGCTCCATGCTTTAATCCCCGGACGCCAATCCTTTGTGCTGCAATATAAATAAAACTTGCCATTGTACCGCATGATGAAAGGATCGCCAATACCATAATCCTCCCATTCCTGATCGAGTTTAAACGAGTTTGTATACATCTTCGCATCCTCCTTCAACAAGATTACCTCCGCCTCTTCCGGTTCTGACTGGCATCCGCTTAGCATTAGCGATACAGCTAGGAGGACGACCATCATTATCATCCTCTTATTTTCTAATCTGCTCATCCTCATCCTATTAACCTTTCAACCCGCTAATCGCCATCGACTCGATGAAATAGCGTTGACAGAAGAAAAAGACGAGTATGACAGGTACCATGGATATCATTGAGGCCGCCAAAATAACCGGATAATTAGAGGAGCCCATGTATTGCGATTGCATAGATGCTATGAGCACTTGAATCGTTTGCTTCTGCGGGGAACTCAAATAGATAAGCGGTCCCATAAAATCATTCCATATGCCCATAAAGCTTAGCGCTGCCTGAGCAGCAATCGCTGGTTTGGCAACCGGCAGCGCAATAGTCCAAAAGGTTCGGAAGAAGCTGCTGCCGTCAAGCTTGGCCGCTTCAACGAGTTCATTTGGTAGGCCGCCCGCCAAAAACTGCCGCAGGAAAAAAATAACGACGATATTCCCGAATAATCCAGGCACAATTAACGGCAGAAGCGTATCGGTCCAGTTGATCGACGAGAACCCGATGAACTGTGGGATCATGACAACCGAAAAAGGAATCATCATCGTGCCAAGCAAGGATAGAAAGATGGCATCCTTAAATGGGAAATCGATCTTTGCAAAAGCATAGGCAGCCATCGTTGAAACGAATAAACCAATGACAAGAACGAATACAACAATAATCATGCTGTTCATAAATCCGCTAAGCAGCGGCGAATCGTTCCAAGCGGTGGCATAGTTTTTAAATGTAGCCGGGTCTGGAATCCACTTTGGCGGAATTTCAAACACATTGCGTTGATCTTTTAAGGAAGTGGATATGGTCCATACGAACGGCGCCAGCATAACAATCGAGCCGATACAAAGAATGAGTGCCACCCATAGGTTTGTTAAACGTTTCTGCTGCATTTGAAATCAAACTCCCCTCGCAAACTGTGACGGTAAAGCATTAATCGTTATACACCCATTTTTTTGACAGTCGAAATTGAATGAGTGTAACGATGAAGATAATCAGTCCAAGCACCCATGCAATTGCGCTGGCATAACCCATATTGAAATACTTGAACGCATTTTCAAAAATATAAAACACAACGGTAGCCGCACTGTATTCCGGGCCGCCATCGCCTGCCAGCACGTAAATTTGGCTAAACGACTGAAACGCTCCGATAACACCCATAACAACAACGAAAAAATGAATATTCGTCAGCAGCGGAATCGTAATCAGCCACATCTTTTGAAACGCGTTCGCGCCATCTACTTCCGCGGCTTCGTAGTAAGTAGACGAAATCGATTGTAGCCCTGCTAAGTAAAGAACCATCGTGCCGCCAACGCCGCCCCATACCCCCATCAAAATCATGGAAGGCTTAATCCAATTCGCGTCGCCAAGCCAGTTTGGCCCCTGAATGCCAAACCAACTCCAAAGCGTTTGATTGAAAAGGCCAAAGTCTTGGTTCAAAATCCATTGCCACAGCAAGGATACCGCTATGATCGGTGATATAACGGGCAAGTAATAAATCGTCCGAAGGAACGATATGCCTTTGAGCGGACGGTTCATCATAATCGCAAGCAGCAGTGCCACGACCATCCCGATTGGGATCCCGAGCATCATAAATACGGTGTTATACAAAGATTTGTATACCTTCTCATCGTGAAATACCTCTACATAGTTTTCAAAGCCTACAAATTTAGGCGGGGTAACCAAATCCCATGACGTGAAGCTAAGCCAAACCGAGTAGAGAAGCGGTGCCACTCCAAAAATGAGAAAGCCAAGCGCAGGGGGCGCTACAAACAAGTAGGCCCATGCGTATTCTTTGCGGATATAACTAGGTTTACTTTTTTTCATGCGTACACATCCTCGCACTAGCTATTCGTTATTTAAGTTCACTATGAAATCGTTGGTTTACTTATTGCCTTTGTCATAAAGC
>NZ_MAQX01000021.1 GCF_001682865.1 Bacillus sp. FJAT-26390 | reverse complement strand
TCGCATAATAACAGTTATACGACAACAAGAGGAGGAATTCTGATGATAGTTGGGTCATTTTCAGAGGAAAGACTAGCTTTACAGGTAGTAAAGGAGAAAGAAATAACATTTACGGATGAACAAAAAATCCAGATGTTTTTGAGCAACCGCAGCAGATCGCAGCATACTTATAAGAGCTACTACAGAGCCATTGAACGATTCCGGATGTTCATATCCTACAAGAACATGAACGATGTTACGTGGAGAGAAATCGAGGCTTTCAAGGTTTATCTCCTATCGCTCAAAAATGAAAAAACAGGCTTGCCGCTTGCTCCAGCCTCCGTATCCGCAACCATCGCCGCTCTAAAATCGTTTTATAAATGGGGCAGTGATCCAAACATCGGATTGTTCCAGCAGAATCCGACTAGCAGCGTCCGCCTCCCCGTCATTCCGTTAATGAGCAAAAAGCATTTTCTAACTAAGAATGAGGTAGGCAAGCTGCTGCAATTTTTGCAATATGATAACAAGCGTAATTATTTAATAGCATTAAGCCTTCTTCTTCTGGGCTTGCGAGTGTCCGAATTATGCTCTATCCGCTGGTGCGATTTTTACTCAGATGCCACGGAATCAAACGTTTGGTTAACCGTCACCAGAGGAAAAGGTGGTAAAATAAGAGATATAAAAGTACCACGACATTTATGGCTTCTATTTTCCAGCTACTTAGGTACTAAGCCGCATCTAAGCAGCAGCTCTGATTCGCAAGTGTTCAGCATTACTTCCAGACAAGTGGAGCGGATGATTAAAGCCGCTTGCTTAAAATGCGGTTTGGACAAGCCGGTTACCCCTCACTGGCTAAGGCATACAAACGCCACACTTGCGTTATTAAACGGAGCTTCTTTGCAGCAGGTGCAGGAAACGCTTGGCCATTCGCACATCAATACGACTCAGCGATATTTGCATACCGTCGAACAACTTACGAAGTCAGCTTCTGATTATGTAGAAGAATTATTGATCGCCTATATCTAACAGACTAGTGAAGGAGGTTCTTATTGCCTATATAAAATGCAAACCACGTTGTAAAGATGGTATTAATGGCATATAATAGTAAGTGTTGATTTTATTATTTGTGTCTAATTTTGTCGTATAACTGTTATTATGCGA
>NZ_MAQX01000020.1 GCF_001682865.1 Bacillus sp. FJAT-26390 | reverse complement strand
ATGTGAAGTGCACCCCTTATAGTAGACATTGTAAAAACACCCTGGTGTTTAAACCGATGGATATTATAGGGGGTGCTTTTCGTTATGGCGAGAAAAGGACAGAAATTTGAGACGTATAGTTTTGAATTAAAGAAGAAGGCTATCGAGCTACGACATGGGGGAATGACCAAGCAGAGGGTAGAGGATGAGCTTGGGATCGCAGATATTGGGCGATTAAAGGTGTGGATGAGGAAGTATAAGGAACAAGGCGAATATGGGCTTATGGAACACCGAGGCAGACGAGAACAGTACAAGGATCAGGAACGTTATTTAAAGCGATTGGAGATGGAGAATGCTGTCCTAAAAAAGTGGTTGGAAATTACGAAGAAGGAGGTGTACCAGAGAAGTATAGACTCGTCTACGAACTTCGTGAACGATTTAGCGTCAAAGAACTCTGTAAAGAAATCGGAGTCTCCCGAAGCGGATTCTACGCATACGTGAAGCGCTTGAAGACAGATAAGAATAAGCAGGATAAACAGGTCATTCATGATACCTTTGAATACTATAAAGGCGTGTATGGGTACCGCCAAATTCAATTGTTTATGTTCCAAGATCATGGCGTGTGGATGAACCACAAGAAGGTTCTCCGGCTCATGCAAGAAATGGAGCTGCGCTCTAGAGTACGTCGTAAGTACCGTCACTGTACTCGAAGCTGGAACATCGGTGATCGCGTTACGAAGAACATACTGGAACGTAACTTTCAAGCGGAAGCGCCCAATCAAAAATGGGTAACTGACGTCACACAGTATCGAATTGGTGATGTTTGGTTGTATCTTTCTGCCATTAAAGATTTGTGTCAGAACGAAATTGTCGCTTACCAAACCAGTCATCACAATGACAAGCAACTTGTTCTACAGACGTTCTCTAAGGCGTTTGAAAAGGAAAAGGACGTGACTGGGCTGATCGTTCACAGCGATCAGGGGTCCCAGTACACGTCCTACGATTACCACGACATGCTACCAAAGGTTGGCGCCCAAATCAGCATGTCCAGGCGAGGCAATTGTTACGACAATGCCTCAATGGAGAGCTTCTTCTCGCATTTGAAGACAGAAGCACTCTACCCTTATGATATTCGATCTGTAGAAGAAGCACAAAGCCGAATTGAAGAATATATACACTTTTACAACAACAAGCGTCCGCAAAGAAAACTAAACAAGCTGGCTCCGATTCAGTACCGGCTCCAGCTTGTTAGGTAGGGTCTTTTATTCAGTGTCCGCTATATGGGGTCTTGACCAATGA
>NZ_MAQX01000019.1 GCF_001682865.1 Bacillus sp. FJAT-26390 | reverse complement strand
TAATGATATTCTGGGCACTCCATGCGTCATATCTTCCGCAAGTCCTTTTACTTGAATGGAATTGGATTGCATGGTCTGCATTTGTTGCCTCCCTTAAATGAAGGTTTTGCCTATAATTTAATCAACACTTCCGTGCCGTCCTGGGTCTGGACATCGACCAGAACCGCCCCTTTGCAGCGTTGCAACTCCTTGATGAGCTGCCTGATCGCTTGCTTCGTGTTTTGGTTTTCGAGAATCGACAGCACCAGTTCAATCCCAAACTGGCTGCTGTCCGATTCAAAATCATGCTTCCGGCTCAAGTGCCCATCCGCATGTCTGCCGTGCTTGTTCATCCAATCCTTCACAATGCGTTGGACTAATTTAGAAGTCAGTATACCGCTCCCCATGCGCAACATAGCATACGGGACCGGAATCGTAAAAGCGTGCTCCTTGCTTTTAACCTTCACAATCATCATGACCTCTCACTCAATCACTACGGTGACGGTATCCTTTTCACCAGAGCGGATGTCAATGATTTGCCCGTCAAGCTCGTTCTCAATTGCATCGATCAGCAGGTCGATATCGATATCCTTCACATATTTCGCAGCCTGCGGAATATTGGACGCGATGCTGTGCCCCGCTCCGAGAACAGCCTTCACCAGTTTAATCGGCAAATTGATGTTGACGTTATCGTTTTCTTGGGATGTTACCCGAATTTTCAACGTTTTGTCTAAATAACGGCCGGATGCCGATGACTGTTTCTTGAAATAGTCTGGTTTCCCCAGCATCTGTACGGCTTGCGATGTATGAGCCGCTTGCTTCTCCTTCGGCGCGTCAATCAACTCCGAAGCCGTGTTTGAATCAATTTTACCTTCCTGCATCATGGACAGTACTTTGCCGATTTCTTCTTTCATCGTTTCTTCCGCCTCCTTATTCACTCTTCAACATTTTGACCGCCTCATCCGCGGTGATTTCGCCATTTTGAAGCATGGAAATGACCTTCTTCTCATCGACTTCCGGCTTCTTCTGCGTATCGTATCCGAGGGCCGTAATAATATCATTGAGCTTGCCGCGCACCGTCGGGTAAGATATGCCGAGCTCTTTCTCAACTTCCTTTATGTTGCCCCTGTTGACTAGAAAGGTGATTACAAAATGGAGCTGTTCCGGCGAGAGCAGAGCAAGCTTTGATAATTCAAACGTGTTCTCAATCGTCGTCCGGCAATGTCCGCATTCCAGCTTGACGGCGTGCAGTTGATGGTCGCATACGGGACACTGTGTGATGATAGGATATCTCATACTCTACTCCTCTCTTTTTTTGAATTATAAATCAACATATTCAATTTGTAAATGCATTTTATTAATTATTTTAATA
>NZ_MAQX01000018.1 GCF_001682865.1 Bacillus sp. FJAT-26390 | reverse complement strand
TATCGGTAAAGCTTGGACTCGTACTTATACTATGCTTCGTCATGCTGCTTACGGCTTGCTCATCGGGCAATAATGGAAGCGGTTCCGCGACGAGCGGGAATACGCCGAAGGAAGAGACTAACGCGGCAAACGCGCCGAAAGAGAACGTAAAAATTTCGTTTATGGGCCATGGCAGCCCGCAGGAGAAGGATATCTTCGCAAAGCTTATTAAATCGTATGAAGCGAAATATCCGAACGTAAAGGTCGAATATACAAGCGTGCCGCCGGCAGAGTACAACCAAAAGCTGTCGACGTTAATCGCATCAGGCAAAACGCCGGATGTATTCTACGTATCGGGGCCGCAATTTTTCAAATATGCGGAAGCTGGCACGATCCAAAATTTGCAGCCGTTTCTAGAAACGACAGAGCTGTTCCAAGAGGACAACGTATGGAAGCAAGCGCTGGATCGCTACCGATATGACGGAAAGATGGTTGGGCAAGGCGACCTCTATGGTTTGCCGAAGGATGTAGGTCCGTGGGCAATGGCGTACAACAAAACGATGTTTGAAGCAGCTGGGGTAGAGCTGCCGCCAGCGGAGGTTGGCAAGTGGACATGGGATAACTGGCTGGATGCCGCGAAGAAGCTGACGAAAGACGAGAATGGGGACGGTAAAGTCGATATTTACGGCGGAGCTAACTTCACGCTGGAAGGCGCGGTATGGGCAAGCGGCGGAGATTTCATCGATCACAAAACAGGGAAGATCACGATCGATACGCCTGAATTCGCAAGCGCCATGCAGTGGGTAGCCGACCTTCGCCTGAAGCACAACGTGACACCGTCGCCAGAGGATGAGAAAGCAATGAACGCTTACTCCCGTTTCGTGGCTGGCAAAGTAGGCATGTTCCCGATGGGGCCATGGGATCAACCGGGCTTCTGGGACTTGCCGTTCGACTGGGATATCGCGGCATGGCCGGTGAACCCGGCAACAGGCAAAGCGGGCACATGGGTTGGATCGATGGGTTATTCGGTATCGAGCAAATCGAAGCATGCCCAGGAAGCTTTTAACTTGGCAGCGTTCCTCGCGCTTGATAATGAAGGCCAGAAGCAAAACTACGAGCTGGGCCAAGCGGTGCCTAACCTGATTGATATGGCAAAAGGCGAGTTTGTGAGCTATGACAAAGCACCTGCAAACCGCCAAGTATTTCTGGATATTATTGAAGACTACGGGCACCCGACGATTGATTTTGGCTCGAAGGACACCAAATGGATCGATACGATGTGGCAGGAGGCCGGCAAAGTGTATGACGGCAAGATGACGGCTGCGGAATGGGCGAAGGAATTGCAGCCGAAGCTTCAAGAGCTTTATGACAAAGGCAATAAGTAA
>NZ_MAQX01000017.1 GCF_001682865.1 Bacillus sp. FJAT-26390 | reverse complement strand
GCTTTATGACAAAGGCAATAAGTAAGTTGTGTATTTAATCAAAGAAGCTGCGCCTTTGGGTCATTAACCTGAAGGCGCAGCTTTTTGTATGCATCCATACATACATAAACTTAAAGCTGACAGGTTACGATTAATTTAGTATACTTAATATATTAATATAAGAATGGAGCGGCGCCATGAAAAATCACCCTTTGTATAAGCAAATTCAAGTTGATATTCTAGGTCAAATCAAAGCTGGCAAGCTTCGGCCCGGCGATCGTGTCCCTTCCGAGAAAGAACTTGCGGAGCTATATAGGGTTAGTCAAATTACGAGTAAAAACGCATTGATAGGATTAGCGGATGAAGGGGTACTTGTCCGGGTACAGGGCAAAGGCACGTTTGTAAGGCAGCATGGTGAAGCGGCAACAGCAGTGGAGGTTCCAAGCGGCGCACGGGACGTTATCGGACTTATTTTGCCATGCATGAAAACTAAGGTTGACCAGAAAATACTCGATTCAATCGAGAAGTATGTAACGGCCAGCGGTTACAACTTGCAGGTTAGGATTACGAGAGAGTCGCAAGTGGAAGAGAGTGCAGCCATTGAATCGATGGTAGCTTCCGGAGTACGCGGTTTAATTGTGTTCCCTACGGAAGAGGAGCGCTATAACGATAGTATTTTGCGGCTATCGCTCGATAAATTTCCGCATGTGTTGATAGATCGTTTTTTGAAAGAGATTCGAACCTACAGCGTCAGCTCGGATAATGTTAATGGTACGGAACAAGCAATTACCCATTTGCTGGACAACGGCCATGAGCACATCGCGCTCATTACACCTGAAATTACGAATACGGCGACCGAGGAGAGGTTGATTGGGTTTGAGAAAGCCTATCTCACTAAGAAGCTGCCGATTGATAAGGATTTATGGTGCATCTTGAAGATCGAGGATATTTCCAACGGAAACGCCCAGCCTATTATCGAGTCGTTCATGAGTGAGCGGCCAGCGGTTTCAGCCGCATTTGTCGTCAACGTAGAACTGACAAACTATACATATTATGCAGCTAAGCGGCTGAGAAAATCGGTGCCGGACGATATGGAGCTCGTTTGCTTCGATCAACCGGATTTTCAAGACGTATCGTATTTGCAGCAAAATGAAGATGAGATCTGCAGAGTGACGGTTGAGCTGCTTCATGCGCAATTACAGGGAGAGTACGAGCCGCAGCGAATCGTTGTTCCGGTAAAGTTTTGTAAAAAGTAAGCGATAGAATAAGAGGAAATACCTTCGTACAGCATTATGTACGGGGTATTTTTTTATATTCTATTTAGTATATAAACATATAACAATATAATTTATAATAAACCCATGATATTAAGCGCTTACAGCATTTTGGAAGCATCTATACATAACAAGGGAGGCGTCAACGCAGTGAATAGAAAATTATCGGTAAAGCTTGGACTCGTACT